>NZ_JBHJXY010000006.1:0-1145 GCF_042269505.1 Microbacterium sp. NPDC055988 | reverse complement strand
GGTTCTCGACCGTACATCGAGAACCACTCAGTGGACGCGTAGCACCAACAAACGGTGTGTTATCAAGTCATCGGCTTATTAGTACCAGTCAGCTGCATGCATTACTGCACTTCCACATCTGGCCTATCAACCCAGTAGTCTGGCTGGGAGCCTCTCACCCGAAGGTATGGAAATCTCATCTTGAGGCCGGCTTCCCGCTTAGATGCTTTCAGCGGTTATCCATCCCGAACGTAGCTAATCAGCGGTGCTCCTGGCGGAACAACTGACACACCAGAGGTTCGTCCAACCCGGTCCTCTCGTACTAGGGTCAGATCCTCTCAAATTTCCTACGCGCGCAGCGGATAGGGACCGAACTGTCTCACGACGTTCTAAACCCAGCTCGCGTACCGCTTTAATGGGCGAACAGCCCAACCCTTGGGACCTACTCCAGCCCCAGGATGCGACGAGCCGACATCGAGGTGCCAAACCATGCCGTCGATATGGACTCTTGGGCAAGATCAGCCTGTTATCCCCGAGGTACCTTTTATCCGTTGAGCGACAGCGCTTCCACAAGCCACTGCCGGATCACTAGTCCCGACTTTCGTCCCTGCTCGACCTGTCAGTCTCACAGTCAAGCTCCCTTGTGCACTTACACTCGACACCTGATTGCCAACCAGGTTGAGGGAACCTTTGGGCGCCTCCGTTACTTTTTGGGAGGCAACCGCCCCAGTTAAACTACCCACCAGGCACTGTCCCTGAACCGGATTACGGTTCGAAGTTAGATATCCAGAGTGACCAGAGTGGTATTTCAACAATGACTCCACACGAACTAGCGTCCATGCTTCAAAGTCTCCCACCTATCCTACACAAGCCACACCGAACACCAATACCAAGCTGTAGTAAAGGTCACGGGGTCTTTCCGTCCTGCTGCGCGTAACGAGCATCTTTACTCGTAATGCAATTTCGCCGAGTTCGCGGTTGAGACAGTTGGGAAGTCGTTACGCCATTCGTGCAGGTCGGAACTTACCCGACAAGGAATTTCGCTACCTTAGGATGGTTATAGTTACCACCGCCGTTTACTGGGGCTTAAATTCTCAGCTTCGCCTTACGGCTAACCGGTCCTCTTAACCTTCCAGCACCGGGCAGGCGTCAGTCCGTATACATCG
>NZ_JBHJXY010000005.1:0-3482 GCF_042269505.1 Microbacterium sp. NPDC055988 | reverse complement strand
GAAGAAGCGCCGGCTAACTACGTGCCAGCAGCCGCGGTAATACGTAGGGCGCAAGCGTTGTCCGGAATTATTGGGCGTAAAGAGCTCGTAGGCGGCTTGTCACGTCGGATGTGAAAGCCCGGGGCTTAACCCCGGGTCTGCATTCGATACGGGCTAGCTAGAGTGTGGTAGGGGAGATCGGAATTCCTGGTGTAGCGGTGAAATGCGCAGATATCAGGAGGAACACCGGTGGCGAAGGCGGATCTCTGGGCCATTACTGACGCTGAGGAGCGAAAGCGTGGGGAGCGAACAGGATTAGATACCCTGGTAGTCCACGCCGTAAACGTTGGGAACTAGGTGTTGGCGACATTCCACGTCGTCGGTGCCGCAGCTAACGCATTAAGTTCCCCGCCTGGGGAGTACGGCCGCAAGGCTAAAACTCAAAGGAATTGACGGGGGCCCGCACAAGCAGCGGAGCATGTGGCTTAATTCGACGCAACGCGAAGAACCTTACCAAGGCTTGACATATACCGGAAAGCATCAGAGATGGTGCCCCCCTTGTGGTCGGTATACAGGTGGTGCATGGCTGTCGTCAGCTCGTGTCGTGAGATGTTGGGTTAAGTCCCGCAACGAGCGCAACCCTTGTTCTGTGTTGCCAGCATGCCCTTCGGGGTGATGGGGACTCACAGGAGACTGCCGGGGTCAACTCGGAGGAAGGTGGGGACGACGTCAAGTCATCATGCCCCTTATGTCTTGGGCTGCACACGTGCTACAATGGCCGGTACAATGAGCTGCGATGCCGCGAGGCGGAGCGAATCTCAAAAAGCCGGTCTCAGTTCGGATTGGGGTCTGCAACTCGACCCCATGAAGTCGGAGTTGCTAGTAATCGCAGATCAGCATTGCTGCGGTGAATACGTTCCCGGGCCTTGTACACACCGCCCGTCACGTCACGAAAGTCGGTAACACCCGAAGCCGGTGGCCCAACCCCTTGTGGGAGGGAGCTGTCGAAGGTGGGACTGGCGATTGGGACGAAGTCGTAACAAGGTAGCCGTACCGGAAGGTGCGGCTGGATCACCTCCTTTCTAAGGAGCATCTAGATTCCGCAAGGAATCCAGAGCCACTACGTCGGCAAATGTTCGACGGTGGTCAGCTCATGGGTGGAACGTTGACTATTCGGCACGACAGGTTGATCACTGCTAGTACTGCTTCGGCGTGGAACGTGGTGAGAGATCGGTCGGGCCGGGCACGTTGTTGGGTATCTGAGGGTACGGCCGATTGTGGCTGTCCTTCTGATCCGGCCCCAGTGAACTCATCCGGTTTCGGGTGGGGTGGTGGGTGGCTGGTCGTTGTTTGAGAACTGCACAGTGGACGCGAGCATCTGTGGCCAAGTTTTTAAGGGCGCACGGTGGATGCCTTGGCACCAGGAACCGATGAAGGACGTGGGAGGCCACGATAGTCCCCGGGGAGCTGTCAACCAAGCTTTGATCCGGGGGTTTCCGAATGGGGAAACCCGGCAGTCGTCATGGGCTGTCACCCGCTGCTGAACACATAGGCAGTGTGGAGGGAACGAGGGGAAGTGAAACATCTCAGTACCCTCAGGAAGAGAAAACAACCGTGATTCCGGGAGTAGTGGCGAGCGAAACTGGATGAGGCCAAACCGTATGCGTGTGATACCCGGCAGGGGTTGCGCATGCGGGGTTGTGGGATCTCTCTTTCACAGTCTGCCGGCTGTGAGACGAGTCAGAAACCGTTGATGTAGGCGAAGGACATGCGAAAGGTCCGGCGTAGAGGGTAAGACCCCCGTAGCTGAAACATTAACGGCTCGTTTGAGAGACACCCAAGTAGCACGGGGCCCGAGAAATCCCGTGTGAATCTGGCGGGACCACCCGCTAAGCCTAAATATTCCCTGGTGACCGATAGCGGATAGTACCGTGAGGGAATGGTGAAAAGTACCGCGGGAGCGGAGTGAAATAGTACCTGAAACCGTGTGCCTACAAGCCGTGGGAGCGTCGCTGGCAGCACTTGTGCTGTCAGTCGTGACTGCGTGCCTTTTGAAGAATGAGCCTGCGAGTTAGCGGTGTGTAGCGAGGTTAACCCGTGTGGGGAAGCCGTAGCGAAAGCGAGTCCGAACAGGGCGTTTGAGTTGCACGCTCTAGACCCGAAGCGGAGTGATCTAGCCATGGGCAGGTTGAAGCGGAGGTAAGACTTCGTGGAGGACCGAACCCACCAGGGTTGAAAACCTGGGGGATGACCTGTGGTTAGGGGTGAAAGGCCAATCAAACTCCGTGATAGCTGGTTCTCCCCGAAATGCATTTAGGTGCAGCGTCGTGTGTTTCTTGCCGGAGGTAGAGCACTGGATAGGCGATGGGCCCTACCGGGTTACTGACCTTAGCCAAACTCCGAATGCCGGTAAGTGAGAGCGCGGCAGTGAGACTGTGGGGGATAAGCTCCATGGTCGAGAGGGAAACAGCCCAGAGCATCGACTAAGGCCCCTAAGCGTACGCTAAGTGGGAAAGGATGTGGAGTCGCAGAGACAACCAGGAGGTTGGCTTAGAAGCAGCCACCCTTGAAAGAGTGCGTAATAGCTCACTGGTCAAGTGATTCCGCGCCGACAATGTAGCGGGGCTCAAGCGTACCGCCGAAGTCGTGTCATTCATACACATATCCTCAACGGGAGTATGGATGGGTAGGGGAGCGTCGTGTGCCGGGTGAAGCAGCCGCGGAAGCGAGTTGTGGACGGTTCACGAGTGAGAATGCAGGCATGAGTAGCGATACACACGTGAGAAACGTGTGCGCCGATTGACTAAGGGTTCCTGGGTCAAGCTGATCTGCCCAGGGTAAGTCGGGACCTAAGGCGAGGCCGACAGGCGTAGTCGATGGACAACCGGTTGATATTCCGGTACCCGCTTTGAAACGCCCAGTACTGAATCAGGCGATGCTAAGTCCGTGAAGCCGGCCCGATCTCTTCGGAGTTGAGGGTAGTGGTGGAGCCGATGAACCAGACTTGTAGTAGGTAAGCGATGGGGTGACGCAGGAAGGTAGTCCAGCCCGGGCGGTGGTTGTCCCGGGGTAAGGGTGTAGGACGCACGGTAGGCAAATCCGTCGTGCATATAGTCTGAGACCTGATGCCGAGCCGATTGTGGTGAAGTGGATGATCCTATGCTGTCGAGAAAAGCCTCTAGCGAGTTTCATGGCGGCCCGTACCCTAAACCGACTCAGGTGGTCAGGTAGAGAATACCGAGGCGTTCGGGTGAACTATGGTTAAGGAACTCGGCAAAATGCCCCCGTAACTTCGGGAGAAGGGGGGCCATCACTGGTGATCCGATTTACTCGGTGAGCTGGGGGTGGCCGCAGAGACCAGCGAGAAGCGACTGTTTACTAAAAACACAGGTCCGTGCGAAGCCGTAAGGCGATGTATACGGACTGACGCCTGCCCGGTGCTGGAACGTTAAGGGGACCGGTTAGCGTAAGCGAAGGTGCGAATTGAAGCCCCAGTAAACGGC
>NZ_JBHJXY010000004.1:2938-4491 GCF_042269505.1 Microbacterium sp. NPDC055988 | reverse complement strand
CGGGCCTGGCTGTGATGGCTGGGTCGTGGGAGCATCCGATCCTTGAGAACTCAACAGCGTGCACTTGTCAAATGCCAAATTATCCTCGTCTAGCTTCGGCTGGGTGAGAATTCCTTTGGATCAAAGACCAACTCCTTCCGGGGGGTTGGCAATGGATGAAGTCAGCAATGAATTTGTCTCTTTGGTCAGCATCAAACTCGCTGCAGTCCTGGTTTTCCCCAGGTTTGTATGCATTTCTTTTTTACGGAGAGTTTGATCCTGGCTCAGGATGAACGCTGGCGGCGTGCTTAACACATGCAAGTCGAACGGTGAACACGGAGCTTGCTCTGTGGGATCAGTGGCGAACGGGTGAGTAACACGTGAGCAACCTGCCCCTGACTCTGGGATAAGCGCTGGAAACGGCGTCTAATACTGGATATGTGACGTGACCGCATGGTCTGCGTCTGGAAAGAATTTCGGTTGGGGATGGGCTCGCGGCCTATCAGCTTGTTGGTGAGGTAATGGCTCACCAAGGCGTCGACGGGTAGCCGGCCTGAGAGGGTGACCGGCCACACTGGGACTGAGACACGGCCCAGACTCCTACGGGAGGCAGCAGTGGGGAATATTGCACAATGGGCGCAAGCCTGATGCAGCAACGCCGCGTGAGGGACGACGGCCTTCGGGTTGTAAACCTCTTTTAGCAGGGAAGAAGCGAAAGTGACGGTACCTGCAGAAAAAGCGCCGGCTAACTACGTGCCAGCAGCCGCGGTAATACGTAGGGCGCAAGCGTTATCCGGAATTATTGGGCGTAAAGAGCTCGTAGGCGGTTTGTCGCGTCTGCTGTGAAATCCGGAGGCTCAACCTCCGGCCTGCAGTGGGTACGGGCAGACTAGAGTGCGGTAGGGGAGATTGGAATTCCTGGTGTAGCGGTGGAATGCGCAGATATCAGGAGGAACACCGATGGCGAAGGCAGATCTCTGGGCCGTAACTGACGCTGAGGAGCGAAAGGGTGGGGAGCAAACAGGCTTAGATACCCTGGTAGTCCACCCCGTAAACGTTGGGAACTAGTTGTGGGGTCCATTCCACGGATTCCGTGACGCAGCTAACGCATTAAGTTCCCCGCCTGGGGAGTACGGCCGCAAGGCTAAAACTCAAAGGAATTGACGGGGACCCGCACAAGCGGCGGAGCATGCGGATTAATTCGATGCAACGCGAAGAACCTTACCAAGGCTTGACATATACGAGAACGGGCCAGAAATGGTCAACTCTTTGGACACTCGTAAACAGGTGGTGCATGGTTGTCGTCAGCTCGTGTCGTGAGATGTTGGGTTAAGTCCCGCAACGAGCGCAACCCTCGTTCTATGTTGCCAGCACGTAATGGTGGGAACTCATGGGATACTGCCGGGGTCAACTCGGAGGAAGGTGGGGATGACGTCAAATCATCATGCCCCTTATGTCTTGGGCTTCACGCATGCTACAATGGCCGGTACAAAGGGCTGCAATACCGCGAGGTGGAGCGAATCCCAAAAAGCCGGTCCCAGTTCGGATTGAGGTCTGCAACTCGACCTCATCAC
>NZ_JBHJXY010000004.1:0-2843 GCF_042269505.1 Microbacterium sp. NPDC055988 | reverse complement strand
CTACAATGGCCGGTACAAAGGGCTGCAATACCGCGAGGTGGAGCGAATCCCAAAAAGCCGGTCCCAGTTCGGATTGAGGTCTGCAACTCGACCTCATGAAGTCGGAGTCGCTAGTAATCGCAGATCAGCAACGCTGCGGTGAATACGTTCCCGGGTCTTGTACACACCGCCCGTCAAGTCATGAAAGTCGGTAACACCTGAAGCCGGTGGCCTAACCTTTTTGGAGGGAGCCGTCGAAGGTGGGATCGGTAATTAGGACTAAGTCGTAACAAGGTAGCCGTACCGGAAGGTGCGGCTGGATCACCTCCTTTCTAAGGAGCATCTGACTCTTCGGAGTCCAGAACCCAGATCGGGAACGTTCGTTTCTCGCTGGGAGCTCATGGGTGGAACATTTGACATGGCATCGAGATCTGATCTCGGAACTAGTACGCCGCTTGCGGTTGGAAGGTTCTGGGTGAGGGGACCGGTGTCTGCACGCTGTTGGGTCCTGAGGGACCGGATGCGCACTGGCCTTCGGGTCGAGTGCACAGTCGGTTACTCTGGGCCTCTTTCTGTTGCCCCCGTGTGGGGTTGTGGATGGGGGCACCGCCCGTACTTTGAGAACTACACAGTGGACGCGAGCATCTTGCAACAGCCTTCGGGTTGTTGCACAAGATGATCTTAAAGATCATTAGTCAATTTCATTCCAGGCCTTTGGGTCTGGAGTCGATTCTGATTCAAACTCATGTGATTTCAAGTCTTTAAGAGCAAACGGTGGATGCCTTGGCATCTGGAGCCGAAGAAGGACGTAGCAATCTGCGATAAGCCTCGGGGAACTGATAAGCAAGTTTTGATCCGAGGGTGTCCGAATGGGGAAACCCCGCTGGGCGGCGTGCCGACCTAGTGACTCCCGCCTGAATATATAGGGCGGGTAGAGGGAACGTGGGGAAGTGAAACATCTCAGTACCCACAGGAAGAGAAAGCAACCGCGATTCCGTTAGTAGTGGCGAGCGAAACCGGAACAGGCTAAACCTAGCGTGTGTGATAGCCGGCAGGTGTTGCACGTTGGGGGTTGTGGGACTTTTCAGTCATCTCTGCCGAGGTGGCGGCGTTACAAGAAGGTATAGACGAACGGTCTTGAAAGGCCGGTCATAGAGGGTGCCAACCCCGTAGTCGAAATGCCTCTCTTGGCGCGAAGAGTATCCCAAGTAGCACGGGGCCCGTGAAATCCCGTGTGAATCTGTCAGGACCACCTGATAAGCCTAAATACTCCCAGATGACCGATAGCGGACAAGTACCGTGAGGGAAAGGTGAAAAGTACCCCGGGAGGGGAGTGAAATAGTACCTGAAACCGTTTGCTTACAAACCGTTGGAGCCTCCTTAGTAGGGGTGACAGCGTGCCTTTTGAAGAATGAGCCTGCGAGTTAGCGATATGTGGCGAGGTTAACCCGTGTGGGGTAGCCGTAGCGAAAGCGAGTCTGAATAGGGCGATTCAGTCGCATGTCCTAGACCCGAAGCGAAGTGATCTATCCATGGCCAGGTTGAAGCGACGGTAAGACGTCGTGGAGGACCGAACCCACTTAGGTTGAAAACTGAGGGGATGAGCTGTGGATAGGGGTGAAAGGCCAATCAAACTTCGTGATAGCTGGTTCTCTCCGAAATGCATTTAGGTGCAGCGTTGCGTGTTTCTTGCCGGAGGTAGAGCTACTGGATGGCCGATGGGCCCTACAAGGTTACTGACGTCAGCCAAACTCCGAATGCCGGTAAGTGAGAGCGCAGCAGTGAGACTGTGGGGGATAAGCTTCATAGTCGAGAGGGAAACAACCCAGACCACCAACTAAGGTCCCAAAGCGCGTGCTAAGTGGGAAAGGATGTGGAGTTGCCTTGACAACCAGGAGGTTGGCTTAGAAGCAGCCACCCTTGAAAGAGTGCGTAATAGCTCACTGGTCAAGTGATTCCGCGCCGACAATGTAACGGGGCTCAAGCACGCCACCGAAGTTGTGGCATTGACATTATTGGTAGGCCTTCGTGGTCCAGCCGTGTTGATGGGTAGGAGAGCGTCGTGTGGCCAGCGAAGCGGCGGTGTGAACCAGCCGTGGAGGCTACACGAGTGAGAATGCAGGCATGAGTAGCGAATGACGTGTGAGAAACACGTCCTCCGAAAGACCAAGGGTTCCAGGGTCAAGCTAATCTTCCCTGGGTAAGTCGGGACCTAAGGCGAGGCCGACAGGCGTAGTCGATGGACAACGGGTTGATATTCCCGTACCGGCGAAGAACCGCCCAAGCTAATCCAGTAGTGCTAAGTGTCTGAATCCCAGTGACTGATCCCTTCGGGGTGACGCTCTGGGCCTAGCGCACGACCCCATTCTGGTGCGGTTAGCGTATTAACAGGTGTGACGCAGGAAGGTAGCCCAAGCCAGGCGATGGTTGTCCTGGTGCAAGTGCGTAGGCCGAGTCGTAGGCAAATCCGCGATTCACATAGGCTGAGACACGATGCGGATAAAAAGTGGGTGATCCTATGCTGCCAAGAAAAGCATCGACGCGAGGTTCTAGCCGCCCGTACCCCAAACCGACTCAGGTGGTCAGGTAGAGAATACCAAGGAGATCGAGAGAATCGTGGTTAAGGAACTCGGCAAAATGCCCCCGTAACTTCGGGAGAAGGGGGGCCTTCGGCGTATAGGGATTTACTCCCGAAAGCGTTTGGAGGCCGCAGAGACTAGTGGGTAGCGACTGTTTACTAAAAACACAGGTCCGTGCCAAGTCGCAAGACGATGTATACGGACTGACGCCTGCCCGGTGCTGGAAGGTTAAGAGGACCGGTTAGCCGTAAGGCGAAGCTGAGAATTTAAGCCCCAGTAAACGGC
>NZ_JBHJXY010000003.1:0-66116 GCF_042269505.1 Microbacterium sp. NPDC055988 | reverse complement strand
GGAGAACGGCCGGGGGGTTGCGGAGCTGGTCAATTGCACCGGCGCCACACCGGAAACGTCCGGGTCAGTCGAATGCTGGATCAACGTCGCCACATCGGTTGGCGACGAAACGACGGTGTGCACGTCCTCAACAGATCAGACACATCGAGACACGATCAACTTGGCGGCTACCAGCGGTGAGTCAGGTACTTTGCAGGGGCATTGCGGTCTTGGAGATGCCTCCTGTGTGATGTTCGAGGGATGGAGCCGTGCCCTGATCTCCGATGCCGTCGGAGGGCTCGTGGGTATCCTCGGCACCAGCCACTTCACCACGGAGGGCGCCCTCTGGGACGCCGCGGCAGGTGAGTGGTCCTACTGGGTGTGGGCGATCCTCGGGATCATGTTCTGCGCCACCGTGTGGTCCATCACACAGGCGATGTACTCCCGGGACCGGGCCGACATGGTCACTGCGATCTCCCGTTCGGTGGTCGCGTGGCCGATGATCTTCATCACCTTCTGGCTGGGAAGCCGCCTTGTCGGTTTCTTCGACGACTGGACCCTGTACACGCTCACGCGCGGAGAGTCGCTCGGGGGTATGTTCCGCCGGTTCTCGCAGATCATCTTCGCCGGCGGTGAAGGGCACTACTTCATGACGTTCCTGATCGCGCTGACGATCTGGATCGGCACCAAGCTGCTCCTGGTCGTCTTCTCGTTGCGGACCCTCGGGCTCGCGGCCCTTCTGATGGTGGGCCCGGTGGCCTGGATGCTGTTCGGCGTCAAGGGCATCGGCCAGCAGTGGGTCATCGGATACTTCTCGGCCGCGTTCACTCTGCTCCTGTCCGGGCCACTCACCATGGGTTTCGTCTCCTTGCTGATGACCGGGATCGGAAACCTCGACGTGTTGTGGTCGCCGGAAGCCTGGCCCCTGCTGCTGGGCCTGGTCCTGGTCGTGTTCGCTCCCTTCGCGGTGATGAGCATGTTCAGCTTCGCCGGGGCCGCAGCGGCAGACCGGCTCGGCGGTGCTGCCGGCAACGCGGGCCGCATGGGCATGAACGCGGCCCGCGGCGCCGGACGGAGTGGTTCCGGTGCGATCCGCCAGGCGATGCGATGGGCGCCCGCCGGCCGAACGAACCCGAGCGCAGCCGGACGCAAGGGCCAACGTTCCGGGATGCCCTCACAGGGTCCGGCGGGGCGCTCGAAGACGAACACGGGATCCAAGAAAACGACGGCACCTGGTGGATCTTCCTCCCGGCAGAGGACGCAGAAGCCAGGGAACGGAATGACGCCGGGAAGTGGCACCACACCGCCGGCGGGCCGCTCCACCCCACGATCGACGCGCCCCGCCGGCCGGAGGTCATAGACATGCACGCGCCGAACACCCCTGAGAAGGAGGCACGATGAGCGATTCGATCGAGAAGCCGGTACGGCTTCCTCCCCGGTCAAAGCAGGGAATGCTGCTGAGCCTTGATGGCGTGCAGGTCGCGACCCTCATCGTGGCTGTCGCGATCCTCTGGATCTTCGTCAGCGCGCTCGGACCGCTGGGCCTTCTTGCCGCAACTCCCCTCGCCGTCCCGATCGCCGCGGCCGCCGTGGTGCGGCTGCACGGTTTCCCCGCTCCCACAATGTTTGGATTCTGGCTCATGAAGAAACTACGCACATCGATGGGCGGAAACTCACAGAAGTTCCGCCCCGAGGCTGTCCAGCCGGTCGGCACTCTCCGCCTCCCCGGATCAGCCGCAAACCTGCAGATCTGGGACACGGACGGCCTAGCCACGGTCTACCAACCAGGGCGACGGGCCTCCGTGTCGATCACATGTGAATTGGAGGCTCCCGGGTTCTTGATGAAGGACATCGGGGAGCGTTACCAGCTGGCCGAACAGCTGTCCGCGGTACTGGCGTCGATGACTCAGCGGCAGGGCATCAAGCGGGTGGTGTTCCAAGAACGTACCTCTCCCACCACCATTCGGACGGCGCGGGAACAGTACGCCGAAGCTGCAACCCGACGGGGACGATCGGATGCTGCCGCCCAGAACTATCTGCAGGTGCTCGATGCGGCAGAACCGTTCGCGGTGGAACACCGCAACTTCATCACGGTGACCCTTGACCTGGTCTCCCTCGCCGGGCAGGTGAAGGCTCTCGGGGGAGGCAAGAAGGCCGCGCAGGCTGTCGCTCGTGTCGAAGCCCGCAACATCACCGACGCGCTGACACGGGCCGAGATCAAGGTTCGTCGATGGCTCACGCCCCGCGGTATGGCCGCTCTTGCCCGCACGGCATTCGACCCCGCCTTCCTCTCAACAGTGCAGAACCGCGATGACGAGCACGCCGGTGTGGATCTCACAGCCATCGGCCCAATCCACCTGGATGAGCCCGCCAAGAAGCACGACCGGGTGTACACCGACAGCGGAGTGCACACGACAATGTGGATTCACGAGTGGCCGCGCATGGACAGCCGGGTCGGTTTTGTCGAGCCGGTGGTGTTTTCGCGTGACCCGATGACCGGCGAAGCGGTCACCCACATTTTCTCCATCGTCGCGACCCCGATCCCCGTCTCCAAGGCGCTGAAGAACATCGCCCGGGAGAAGCGACTGTGGGAAGGCAATGCGAAGCTGCGCGCCAAGCGTGGTGAGAACGATTCGGCCGCCGATCGCGCCGACTGGGATGCGCTGATCGAGCGGGAAGACGAGATCCAGGCCGGACAGGGCATGTTCTCCTACGGCGGATACCTGACAATCACGGGAAAGGACGACGACAGCCTCGAAAGGGCCGTCGCGGGTGCCGGGAATGCGATGGGTCAGGTCGGAATGGAGGGACAGATCCTCTACTGCCAGCAACCAGAAGCACTGCTCACGAACGTTCTTCCTCTCGGATTGGGGATGAAGTGATGGCCCGTCAGACGGTGTACGTCACGCCCGCCGGTGCATCGCGTGAGGAGAAGCGTGCTGCGCGGAAAATGCTCCGCGCGCTCGCCCTGGAAGAGCGCCCCGACCCCGTCGACCCGAAAGACCTCCAGCTGCCGGCAGCGGCGGTGCCGGGGATCCTCGGGCCGGGCTTCGGTAATGGTGGCTACTGGAACATCGGTGCCCCCGGTGCCAGGGTTCCGGCTCATGAGGCGACCTCGAAGCATCTCGCCGGCATGTACCTGGCTGTCGCTGATGGGGGTAGCGGACATTCTGGTCCGGTATTGGCGTTGGATCTGAACGCCGATGGGCTGTTCCAGTTCACCCCGTGGGACGCATACAACGACAGTTCCGCTCGTGGGGCGTTCAGCACGAACATCGTCGTGCTGGGCGCTTATCGGGCCGGAAAGTCCGGCACGATCAAGACTCTCGTGTACCGGTCCATCGCCTTCGGGCATCAGGCGATCGTGCCCAGCGACTCGAAGGGCGAATGGGTGGCCCTCGCCGAGCACGTGGGCGGCACCGTGATTCGACTCGGCGCCGGGCGTGAAGTGCGGTTGAACCCGTTGGATCGCGGACCCCGCCGCTCCGGGGTGTCGGATGAGCAGGACGAGAAAATGGTGGAGCAGCGGCGGCGGACCACCCTGCAGTCGCTGGTGGAGACCGCTCACGGCAACCCGATCGGTGCGGAGGAGAACGCTGCGCTCGGACTTGCCTTGGATCGGGCGATCGCCGCGACAGACGACAACCCCACTCTCCGCGAGGTCCACACCCAGTTGGGCCTCATTCGTGGCGGTGCGGTCTCTGAGACCGAGACGGAGCTCATCGCCGCGGCGAGGACGCCCTGGTGGGAGCTCGAGCGTTTCGTCTCCGGCGACTTGTCCGGTCTTTTCGAGGACGCATCCACGGTGAGTTTCGACGAAGACTCCCCGCTGGTCGTTGTCGACACCAGTGAGCTGTTCGCACGGAGCGACCTGGTGGCGCAGCTGACGCAGGTGTGCACCACAGCGTGGGTGCAGGCAGTGCTGTCGGATAAGAACTCCGGCCGCACCCGGTACCTGATCCGTGAAGAGGGCTGGCGCGATATGACCAACATCAGAGCGTTGATGATGTTCCAGCAGTGGTTGAAACTCTCCCGTGACTACGGGATCGCGAACATCGTCTTGCTCCACAAGATGGGCGACCTGGACGCGGTCGGTGAGGCGGGCTCGAGGGAGCGAAGCCTGGCGTACTCGATCATCAACGACATCGAGAACAAATTCCTGTTCCGTGTGAACCAGCAGGGCAAGAAAGCCCTCGAGGAAAGACTCGATCTTCCCCCGTCGCATGTCGAGCTGATCGCGACGCTCGGCCGCGGCGAGTTCGTCGCCTACGTAGGCCAGTTCTCGTATGTCCTGGACTGCTTTTCGACGTCGACCGAGACCGAACGACAGCTGTTCGATACGGACAGCGCCATGAACGTCGGCGAGGTTGATGAGTTCATGGTCGACGAGCTCGAGCTCGACCAGCTGTGGCCGGTCTCTGAGGTGTTGACATGAGTGAGGTGGCATCGGTGGAATCCCCAACCAACAACTTGCCCGTGGGCGCTGACCCGGCGATCATCGCGGAAGGCGATCTTCCTCCGTTGCAAGCGCGAGCCACGCTCACCGGACAGCGCGCCGTCGTCGAAATCGAGGGCGCCGCAAGTGAGCTCGTGACGGCGTCGGATGGCCAGGATCTCCGTGCGGTCGTTGTCGAACATGTGACCCGCGCCTCCCGCGGACGCGGGCAGAACATCGAGTTGCGCACTCTCGGAGATCTCGGGGATCATCGGCTTCTCATCACTTCGGACGGAGATGCCACACGACTGGCGATCGCCGCGGCCGCCTCAGCGGAAACGGTCATCCAGGTCGATGACGAGTCGGCCCCGCTCAGCGCAGACACTTCATCGGTCGACCCGCAGGCGCTGTTCCGCGCCGAGCCGGCAACTGCCCTTCCCGTGGCTCCGCTCCCGGAGCCTTCGACGGCACGTGTGGGCCGAACGGTCGACGTGCCGGCTACTCCTGGGCGTTCCTTGCGTACCGCGGTGTCGTCGCTGGGTCGGCGACGCTCTGCCCAGAACGCTCCGGCCGGTGCGGACGATCGCCACGTGGTCGCGCAGCACCTACCCGGATGCCACAAGATCGCCGTGGTCAGTGCGATGGGCGGGCAGGGAGCGACAGTGACAACCGCGATGCTCGGTGCCGTGTTCGGTCGTCTCGGCGGCGGCGGCATACTGGCGTGGGACGATAGCGATGCTCTGGGGATGCTGGGCTGGCGCACCCAGCCGGGGGCGTTCAACGCCACGGTCACGGACATGCTCTCAGCGACCGAAGCGTTGCTCGCACCTGACGCCGGCGTATCCGCGATCGCGCGATACGTGCACCGGCAGACGACGGATCAGTATGACGTTCTGCGCCGATCCGGCCAGTTGTTTGGTGCCGGATCTCAGACAACCTCCAGCGACGTTGACCGTCTTCTCGCCGTCGCCGAACGGTACTACCGCATGGTGATCGTGGACACCGGAAAGAGCATCGGCGGGGAGAAGTGGGTGCAGCTGCTGGGCACGGCCGACCAACTGGTCGTCCCCGTTCTGGCCACCGTGGAGGCGGCCGAAGCGGCTCTCACCTTCTTGGACCAGCTGGCCGCCCGCGACGCACGGTCCGCGAAGCTCGTCGCGGCCGCCGTTGTCGTTCTCACCGAATGGCCGCTCCCGGTCAACAAGAACACCATGTCGGCGCTGTCATCCGCACTGGGAGAAACCGTGGGCGCCGTCGAAGTACTGAGGTTCGACGGCGCATTGAAGAGCGGAGATCTGCTGTTCGACCGCATGAACCGGGCCACGCAGGACACGTTCCTCGCCGTGGCGGCTCACGCTGCACGAGGGATGACGAAATGAGCTCCTCCAGAGGCGCATGGGCCTTGCTGAGTGTCCTACTCACCCTGGGCGCACTCGCGGGTCTCGCGACGGGTGCTGTCGCTGTGGTGACATCGATCGGTTGCGGGACAGGGCCCGTCGACGTCACACTCTTCACCGGCGCCACCGTTGTCTTCGGGGACGTCGACGCGGCCACCACCGCATCCGGATGCGTTCCTTCCCGGGGATGGGTCGTCGGCGTGACGATCGCGTTCATCGGGGCACTCACGGCACTTGTGATCGCGGGGATCTACGCGAACACGGTCCTCCGCAAATCCGACTGGTGGTTCATCCAGGAGATGCGCAACCGTGACGGGTTCGCGGAAGCACGGGAGATCTCGAAGCACCTCTCTGCGCGCGCTCTCAAGAAGCGGGGCGCGGATCTGCGCCCGCAGCTGGCGGATCAGCGTACCCCGGAGGCGGCCGACGTCGCATGGAAGGCCGGCATGTCTAGGTCCATGGAGATCTTCATCTCGGTGGAAGAGTCCGTTCTGCTGCTGGGGCCGCCGCGCTCCGGCAAGGGACTGCGGATCCTCATCGACGCGATCCTCGACTGGGTAGGACCGTTGGTCACGACGTCGACGACCACGGACAACCTGCGAGCGACACGGGCCCATCGGGCGACGCTCGGGAACGTGTACGTCTTCGACCCGCAGAAGCTGTCGGGAGAGAAGTCCCCGGTGAAGATCTCACCGATCACCGGATGCGATGACCCCCTCACCGCCGTCCAACGTGCGGCCGCGCTCGTCGCCGGCACCGGAATGGGGTCGGGGAAGAACGCGGAGTGGGCAGAGAAGGCGAAGACGCAACTGGCGGCGCTGCTGTGTGCGGCAGCGCTCGATCGCCGCACGGTACGGGATCTTGCCCGGTGGGGTGCGTCGCCGCAGCTCGCGAAGGAAGCCGTCGACGTGCTGCAGTCGCACCCGCTCGCCCCGATGGGGTGGGGAAGTGCCCTGGACAGCGTGCTGGACGAGAAACCGGAACTGCTCGGCAACATTTGGTTCGGTGTCTCCGGTGCGCTCGCACCGCTGCTGATTCCGGAGATCGCTGAAGCGATGCTCCCCGGCCCGGACGACACCGTCTTCGACCCAGACCAGTTCCTGCAGGGTCAGAACACGCTGTACCTGATCGGCACGAAGAGTGGTGCCGGGGCTGCGGGAGGGTTCCTGGCCGCGATGCTGGATGACATCGTGGAGCAGGCCCGACGGAAAGCCCTCGCGTCCCCGTCTTCCCGCCTCGACCCGCCGCTGGGGCTGATCCTCGACGAGATCGCGAACATCTTCAGCTGGCCGATGCTGCCCTCGCTCATGTCGGACGGGGGAGGCCGTGGCATCTGTGTCATCACGGTGCTGCAGACACGTCGGCAGGCAGAGGTGTCCTGGTCGGCGGCCGAGATGCATGCGGTGTTCGGGGCGGCGACCGTGACGATCCTGCTGGGCGGGTCCACCGACAACAACTACCTGTCGGAGATGGTGGCGCTGCTGGGAAACCGGGAGATCAAGCGCGGCTCGCAGACGTTCAGCGACCAGGGCACCAGCCAGCAGGAGCAAACGCATGAGGTTGCGTTGGTGACCGCATCGGAAATCCGCCGGCTGCCCGCACGGCTCGGACTGCTGGTGACGAAGAACCTCCGACCCGTACTGCTAGATCTGAGCAAGTGGACCGAACGAAATGACGTGAAGACCATCCTCGAAGGACGCCGTGCAACGACGTCCGCCCAACAGGAAGTGTTCGTCCAACAGGAGCGGGCCAAGCGGGAGCGCCACGGCTTGCTGGGCGCTCCGGCAGGCAACGCCGAGAGTGATCGATCATGAGCCGGTACGCTCGCATGACGCGCCGGCGGCGAGCAGGAAGAAGATACGTGACCGACTACCTCACCTCGACAGCCTGGTTCCGGCGACGGGACCAGTGGTTCGCGCTCGAGCTGGCCAGAGCCGGGAAGCTCGAATGCGGGGTGTGCATGAAGCCCTCCCGCAAACGTGAACTCGAGCTGCACCACCTGGACTACACCGGTGTCCAGCAGCTTCCGAACGGGCGCTGGGTGGCGGGAGAGAAGCACGAAGATCTGGTGTGTCTGCACCCCCGCTGCCACGAGTGGGTGCACCAGGCGCTCGACAACGACCCCGCATCCGGCGCGGCGATCACCCGGCGGGTGGCGAACGAGCGGGTGATCGCACGTCTGCGGAACAAGATCATCGGATACCTGGGCGGTCTTCGATGATCGACGACGACGCACCCGCATTCGATGAGGGCATGAGCCTGGACGACCTGGTCGCAAAACTCGGAGAGGATCCGGACTTCTCCGACCAGGCTCTCGCCGACCGCCACGGCACCACACCGCTGAATCCGCAGTTGACGATCAACTGGCGCGAGATCAACGACGAAGACCGCCCGGACGCGTGCCGCGAATTGGTCTCATGGGTGCACGACTGGCTGATCCCTCGGTACCAGGTGAAGGCCAAGGTGATCCCCGACTGCTGGTGGGAGCACTCCGAGTACATCGAGGAACTCTCAGCGCTTCACACCGCCTGGCTGGTCGCGTTCGATGCCGCCGACGGTGGGTGGGGGCCGATCGGTTGGCACGAACGGTACGCACTCGCGCAGACCCGATCACCGCTGAACAAGGAACGCTGCGCAGGGGAGCACCGTCCCGATCTGGAGCGAAGCATGCCAAAGGCACCCACGGTCTTCTGATCGTCGTTTCCGACCGTCGCCCCCAAGATCCTCCAGCCCGTCACTGTGACGGGCACAGAGTGATCAGGAGTCGAAATGGTTGTTGGGATCCTCACCGAGAAGCCGTCCGCGGCACGTCACCTGGCCGCCGCCCTCGGCGGAACCCGCGGCCATTTCAACGGCGAAGAGTTCGTGATCGCCCATGCGCGCGGGCACCTGTACGAGTTCGTCGACCCGCACCGTATGGTCCGGGATCCCGCTTTGCAGGCACAGTACAAGGCGTGGGATCTCGCCCATCTGCCGTGGGCGCCGGACGACTTCACCTGGCAGCTCGAGGCGGATGCTGACGCGGAGCCCGTGGCCCGCGAAGTGAAACGGACTCTCGCGGAGTGCGATGAGCTCGTGATCGCCACCGACGTCGACCCCTCGGGTGAGGGCGGCATGATCGCCGTGAATGCCTTCCGGGAACTCGACCTTCGCCCGACGTCGTGGTCGCGCATGTACTTCACCGATGAGGCAGCACCCTCTCTGCAACGCGCGTTCACCGAGCGCCGTCCGATCCTCTCGTTGGAGGACTTTGACGAGTACAAGAAGGCCGTGTACCGGTCCAAGTTCGACTTCCTGTCGATGCAGTGGACCCGGTGTGCGACCGTCCTCGCCCGCGGCACCGGCCGCGACGTGGTGCTGCGGCAGGGCCGGCTGAAATCGGCGATGGTGACGCTCGTCGGTGACCAGCTGAAAGCGCACCTTGAGTACGTCAAGCGCCCCTATTTCCAGAGCAGGTTCCGGGATGAGAACGGCGTCACGTACACGAATCAGAAGGAGCCCCGATTCGAGGATCGGGCGCTCGTGCCGCAGCAGTACGCAGCGGCACCGGTGGTCATCGACGACACGACAGTGAAGTACACGGCTCCGCCGAAGCTGCTCGACCTGGCGGCGCTGTCCGCGATGCTCGTGGGCAACGGCACGACCGCGAAGCAGGTGCTGGAGATCTACCAGCGGATGTATGAAGCGCAGGTGGTGTCGTACCCGCGCACCGAAGACAAGACCATCACCCCGGAGCAGTTCGCCGAACTCGCCCCGCTCATCAACAAGATCGCTGCGGTCGTCGACGTCGACCCCGGCATCCTCACGCGGCGTGTTCCTCGAGCAACCCACGTGAAGGCGCAGGGGGCGCATGGAGCGAACCGTCCCGGCCCGAACGTCCCCGCATCGCTTGACGACGTCGCCGGGCAGTTCGGACAGACCGGTCGAAAGATCTACGAGGTGCTGGCACGCAACTACCTCGCGATGCTCGCCGACGACTATGCGTACGAGCAGCAGAAGGGGCACCTGCAGACCTACCCGGAGTTCGTGGGCATCGCGAACGTCCCTCAGACCTCCGGGTGGAAGGTCGTGTTCGACCCCGACGCCGGCAAGGAGACCAAGGACGACTCCGCGTCAGACGACGGCGGCATCACGGACAGCACGGCCGGGCTCGGTACATCCGCCGCACCGTTCGTCTTCGAGGGCGCGAACAAGCGGCCGGAGCATCCGAGCATGAGCTGGCTGATGAAGCAGCTCGACAAGCGAGACGTCGGCACCGGCGCCACACGCACGTCGACATACAGCGACGTCACCAACACAGCCACCGCGCACCCTCTGCTCGAGGCGCAAGGCCGGAAGGTGACTCTCGCGGCGGCCGGGGCGATCAGCTGGCGACTGCTGCACGGAACCCGCATCGGAGATCTCACGCTCACCGAGAAGGTCTACGCCGACATGCGAGAGATCGCCGCCGGCACCGCGACCGCCGAAGAGCGCCTCACCGTGGTGGCCGAGTGGGTCCGGGAGGATATCGCGACGATGACGGCGAACGCTGCCGCCCTCGGAAGGAAGAAGGGCGTAGCCCCAGAGCGCGAGAAGACGGCCGGCACCTGGCAGGGATGCGAGGTGAGCTTCGCACGGGAGTGGGGAGGACATCGATTCACCGACGACGAAGTGGCCCGTCTTCTCGCCGGCGAGACGATCGAGTTCAACGCCCGCAGCGCACAAGGTACGACCTACGACGTGTTCGGCGCCCTCGCCGAGCAGCAGCACAAGGGCCGCACATTCGTCGGCTTCGCCAAGCAGGGATTCGGCAGGCGCGACGCCACAGGCGCGGCACTACCGCCCCGGCAGTGGTGTTCGCACACGTTCACGGCCGCGGAGCTCAAGCAGCTCATGACTGGTGAGGCCGTTGAGGCCACTGATTTCGTCAGCAAGAAGGGCAAGCGCTTCCGCTGCGTCGTCACCTTCGAAGAGGAGAAGAAGGGCGAGGGAAAGAAGATCATCGCTCGATTCCCCTGATAATCGTCGGCTCGCGACAGGCGCACCTCGTCTTCGACTCGATGATCGTCGAAAGCACGCGTTCGGGACAAGGTTCGGCAAGTGCGTCCCAGGAGGGGACGTCGTGACAGAAATGGATGGATCGACATGGCTGTGAAAGTACCGATCACCGTCGAGGGGAACCTCGGCAAGGATCCGGAGCTCGGTGAGAAGGATGGCCGCCCCTACGCGCGTCTCCTGGTCGTTGAGAACGATCGCCGGTTCAACGACCAGACGAAGGAATGGGAAGACGTCGGTGAACCGATCTTCCACAACACGGTCGTGTTCGGCCGCCTGGCGGAGAACGTCAAGGCGTCGCTGCGGGAGGGCAATGCCGTGGTCGTTTCCGGCGACCTGCACTTCACGTCCTATGAGAAGGACGGTCAGCGGCGTCAGGGCACGCAGATCGTGGCCTCAACCGTTGCGCCGTCGCTGAAATTCGCGACGGCGCAGGTGCAGCCGAACGCGAAGGCCCAGAAGCCGGCACTGAGCGCGGAGGCGTGGTCGACGCCGGCTGCCGAGGCCACGGGTCCGGTCGCGGTTCCTGATGCGGGGTGGGAGGTGGCCAACATCCCCCGCTAACCCGGGGTTGAGCACGAAGGGGCGTATGGATTCGTGGGATCCATACGCCCCTTCGGCATCTGCTGCGGCTGCACGAAAGGGGACTTGGATCGGCTCGGGTGCTGTTTTGTCCGGCCAGTAGTCTGGCGGGATGCTTCCGGTCATTGTCCTCGACAGCACCGCTCTTCACGGGCGAAACTCGCTCGCTGGAGCGAACGTCACGTTGCTCCTCGCGCTGGCAAAGATCGGTGAGATCAGGCTTGTGGTGCCCGAGGTGGTGTTGCTGGAGCTTTCGAGGCAGTGGGCCGAGGAGGTCGAGTCAGCGACAGCCGGCATTGGCCGATCCGTCGGGAAACTCAACGCGGCACTCCGCGACGTCGGGCACGAGCCGCTAGTCGTCGACGTGACGTCCCTCGATCGGTCAGTGTTCTATGACCACGTCTCGGCGCACCTCATGGGCAAGAGAGTCGAGATCATTCCGCCACCGCAGGTCTCCGTCGTCGATCTCATGCACAAAGACCTCGACGTCAGGAAGCCGTTTGTTCGCACCGGAAAGGGCTTCCGCGACGCTTTGACGTGGGAGACAATCAAGCAGCTCTGCAGCGGCCTGGCGGATCCAGCGAACTTGGTCGTCTTCGTCACTGACAATCACACGGACTTTTGCATCAAGGAGAACGGTCCGCTGCACCCCGATCTCCGAGCCGAGCTTCACCCCTCCCAGCGGTTCGACGTACTGCCTTCAATCAAAGCGCTACTCGAGCACACCGAGCTTGATCTCATCGTGAAGCGATTCCGCGTCCTCGAAGAGACCTTCACACCGACGCGTCTACTGGAACTGATCGACTTCGCCCTCTCCGAGCTGGTCGGTCAGGAGGTCTCTGACGCACTCGGCGTCTACGAAGGGGACGGACTGTATTCCGTGCCGATCAATGTCGGGCTGGACGGCGCTGCATTCGACGAGATCATGATCGACGAGAATTCGATTCAGTCCGATATCTACCGGGTCGGCAAAGACCTGACGATCCGGGTGACGGTGGAAACCGAATGCAGCTTCGACGGCTTCATCGACAAGAGCGACTACTTCGTATCCGACGATGAAGATGGGCTGTCTCTCCTCGAGGACTGGAATGACCACGTGTTCCGGGCCGGAGCTCGGCGAGAGGTCCGCTTCACGCTGAACGGATCGTTCACGGAAGACACGCTCGATACCTTGTCGCTCACCGTTGACGATGCAGTAGAAATCTGACGAAGGCGGAACCGAGGCATAGCCCTTCACGGTCCTCGCCGTTGCACTCAGCCCAGCGAGGGGCCTGTCGGGCGGTCGGGCGACGAGACGGGCTCGGGAGCTTCCGTCGCCGCGGCCCGTCGGGGCGCGTGACGCGCCTGTGTCTCGGCCGCGGCGCGGTCGGGCTGTGCGGAGAGTGTCTGGAGTTCCTTCGCGAGCTGCACCCGGGTTTCGATGTCGAGGATGTCACCGTCCGCGTCGATGCCGACCTCGAGCAGGGCGGTCAGAGACTCGACACGGGCGGCGTTCGCTGCAGCGTCTGCAGCCAGTTGTTCACGGAAAGAGTGCTCCCGCGCGACCGCTTGGGCGAGACGGGTGAGTTTCGTGTGGCGGTCGACAACCTGGTCGTAACCGGCCTGTGCGTCTTCGAGGAGGGCGGTGATGCGTTCGCGGTGTTCGGGGGTGAGGGCGATCCCATCAGGTCCGGCGTCGGTACGCAGCATCGTCTGCACGGCAGCGATCTTCTCGGCTCGGCGATCGCGCTCTCCTGCGACCTCGTCGAGTTCGTTCTTCGTCGCGATCGCCTTCGCACCCAGCGCAGTGACCTTTCCGAGGGGACGGCGGGCGCGGTCGTCCCAGGCGGGGATCTCGTTCGCGAAGCGTGTGCGGATGGCGCGACGGCGGGCGTCGTCCTCGTAGGCGGTGACATCGGGGCCGAGGCGTTCACGGATCGCGCTCTCGCGCTGCAGGTCGTTAATGCGACGGGTGATCTTCCCGTACGCACGCGACAGATCGGCGCGCTCCGCTCGGGCGGCCGCGAGTCGCGCATCCAGGGCGTCCTTCGCCGGGAGCAGGAGAGGGGCCGGCGCGTTGTCGTGGTCGCTGATCGCGATGGCGTGGCTGACCGCGTCCCAGGTGGCGATCTTAACGTTCAGTTCGTCGAGGGCGTCCTGGTCGACGCTGATGGTGTCGCCGAGACGGGCGATCTGTTCGTAGAGGCTCTTCTCCTGGTCGACGGCATCGGCAAGGAGCTCGTCGATCCGCGCCCAGGTTCCCAGGGGGCGGGCCGTGCGGTCATGCCACGGTGCCGGCGTCCCGTCATCGGTCACGGGCGTGTCAGCGCGGCGGGCTGCGCGAGAGAGCTCCAGACGTGCGGCGGTGCGCGCATCGTCCAGGGTCGCTTCGATGCGACCGCGCTGCATGGTCTCGACGAGCTGCGCGCGGGCCTCTCGGTTGCTGTCCGCTACGAGAATCGCAGCGTTGTGGAGCCGCCCACGGGTCAGCCCGACGTAGAGGCCGGCGGCGTCGACGCCGGGCCCGACGAGCGCCCGGTCTGTGGTCTCTCCCTGCACGCCGTGCACTGTCGCAGCGTAGGAGAGGTGCGCGTGGTCGGTCAGGTAGTCGCCGTCGACGTCGCGGGTCATGCCGGGATCCTCGACGGAGACCAGCCGCGCGGTCAGCACTGTGCCATCGCGGGTGGTGGTGACGTCGCTGATCGTCCACTGCTGCCGGTTCTCGACGTCGTGGTAGCGGTGATTGCGCCGGGTTTGGATGATGTCGCCGATGTAGGCGACCTGACCGCCCTGCAGTCCGACGGGGCGAGTGATGTCCAAGTGGCCGGCCTGGATGCGGCGGGCTTGGATGGTCTCGCTGATGGTCTGCGATTCCTCGTGCGTCGCGGTCACGAGTGCGATGCGTTCCCCAGCCGCATGTCCACTCAGCCACGCCTCGACCATGTGTGCGCGGGCGTCGTGGTCGGTGGTGACGACGACAGCGTGGCCGGTCTCGATGATCTCGTGCGCGACAGTGTTCGCGTTCGTGCCGGGATCACGCACCCGAAGCGACAGCTCGGCCCAGGCAGTGTCTTTCGTGGGTTGACCGTTTTCGTCGGTGGTGAGGAAGCGGTGTACGGACGAGAGTTCCACGACCGCGGTGGAACGGGTACGCATCAGCGACATGGCTCCGGAGTGTCCGACCGGGAGGGCTTGGAGATGATCGCCGACCATCGCGATCCCGACGCCGGTGTCGCGCGTGATCGCGGCGAGGGCGTTGGCGGTGTGCAGGTCGACCATGCCGGCCTCGTCGACGACGATCCGGTCGCCCCGCTCGAGCGGGAACCGTCGCGGGCCGGTGTACTCAGTCCCCGTGACAGGGTCAATCTGGCCGGGCACGAGTCGGGTCCATACCTGGCCGGTGGGGGAGTCTTCCCACCGGAACCCCCAGTCCAGGAGCAGGCCGTGCAGACTCGATGCTTTCGCGCCGGTCTCTCGGCCCGCCACGCTGGCGGCCTTTTTCGTCGGTGCGACGACGACCATGCGTCGTCCTTGGTTCTCGAGCAGTCGACGTGCCACTTGCAGCATGGTGGTCTTGCCCGTACCGGCGGGGCCGGTCACGGTCACGAGTCGGTCCGTGCCCGCGATCGCTGCGGCCGCGTCGGCCTGGCCCGCATCGAGGGTGCGCCCGGCCGGGAGGGTGGCCGCGGCGACCTCGGCCACGGTGTCCGAGGGGATGACCTCACCGGGGGCGGACAGTTTCTCGAAGGTGTCCGCGAGGGCGAGCTTCGCCCCGGCTGTGCGGGTGGCCATCCGGTGCTTGACGTGACCGGGCATGTCCGGGTCCTCTACGACCTGGACGGTGGATCCCGTGGCTGCACGCGCGGTCACGTCCTCGATCAGCTCGGTCAGCTGCGCCCGGTCAGCGACAACGCCGGCTGCGGCCAACGCACGGACAACCCCTGCACGGAGGTCGAAGTCGCTGAACCGGCCGCCAGTTCCGGCTGCGCGGTTGTCCGCGTCCGCGACCGCTCGGGCAGCGAGGTCGTCCCGGTCAATGTCCGCGATCGCCACCGACGTGACCGGTGCGGGCGGACGTCCGCCGGCGGCGACGGCCGCAGGGTCGATGTCCGCGATCTCGCGGCGGACGGTGTCGAGCCATTCGTCCTCGTCGACGTGGCCAGGCTTGTCCGGGCGTTGGTGCGCCCATGCCCACCGGTCAATGGCCGTGAGGACGTCGCGGTCCGGTTCCTGGCCGGGATTCTCTGCCCGCCACGCGGCCAGGCGGACAGCCTTGTTGGCCTCGATCTGGTTCGACCGACGCGACAGTGGCCGGACAACCGTGGCCAACTGTTCGATCTCGCCGTCGTCGCCGATCGTGTAGCCCTTCGCGGCGAGGGCGGCCACCCACTCGGGGTCTGTCCGTGCGGCCAGTTCCCCTTCCGCGTTGACCACGTTCTGGAACCGGAGCATCACCCGGGAGTCGATCGATGACCACTTCCCGTCGACGCCGAGAACCTTCGCGTTCAACCACAGATGGCGGTGCTTGTGTGCGTCGAGGGCGCGGGAGCGTTCGTGGCGCAGCTCAACGACTTCGATCTGCGCGAGGTCCATGCGTTCCCGGCCGGCCTGACCGCGGCGGCTATTGAGCTCTTCCCGCCACATCGTGATGATCCGGTCCCGGAGCCGGTCCTGCAGCGCCTCGTAGGCGTCGTTAAGTTCGGGGTCGAGGACCGCGGCGAGGCTGAAACTCTTCGGGGCGTTGATCGTGGCATCGAACACCAGGTCGGTGGCGGGGGAGGAGAGGTCGCGGCCGCGGCGTTCCCCGGTATCCGGGTCGGAACCGGAGAACCAGGTCTGCAGCTCGTCGACGTTGAGCCGATCCAGGGCGATGCCCGCATCGGTGACGACGAACCGGTCCACGGTCGCGCCGGCGTAGCGCGCCGCGGCGATCGTGCCCTGGGTGCTGTCGACTTCGCGATCGTGCCCGGCGTCGCAGGCACCACCGAAAGCGTAGGCGGCTGCGGAGGTCACGCCGGAGACTCCGACGCCCTTTTTCCACCGTGCAACACCACCCCGCATAAGGCCAGCGTAGCGGCCTTTCACTCATAGTGCCTGCGTGCATCAAGTTCTGTTTCTTCGTGTGGGACTGCTAGCGTGCTGGGTATGGCTAGTCGTCGGAGCTGGGTTGCTGGGTCTTCGGATCTGTCGATCAGTTGTGTTCTGGGGGCTGGTTGTGATTTCGCGCGTGTTCCTTGCCTTGTCGTCTCCGGATCTCGGTTCGTCGTCCCCCACACAGGGGAGGGCGTCCTGCAGTCGGGTGTTGTGGCCGCATCTCTCTTCCTGAACGCGAGGAATGATGGCCCGACGTACCCGCCGCACCACCGGCACCGATTGGCAGCAGCCAGAACTCGACCTGTGGGGGCTCTCCGATTCGGAAGCCGACGCCACGGTGGAGGCCACACGGACCGCCCCGCCGACCGAGCGGGAGCGCGAGCTTGCCGGACTGCTGGACTTCAGCGCCGGGCAGTCATCGGAGGAAGGACGCGACCATGACCCAGCACGATCCGCACAACCACGAGCAGTGGGCGTTGTCGACCACACCGGAAGCACAGACCGAGATGGAGAAGCTCTTCCGGAGCGGTCGAGTAGAGATGACTCCCCGTACCGACCCGGAGCTGGTCCGCATGCTGTCGGGCACCGATCCGGCAGGGGAGTCGTACTTGGAGAAGGTCGGGCGGATCAACAACGCCCGGACGCGGGCGACGGAGATCGCGATGGCGGACCTGCCGCGTCCGGTCGATCAGGACGACTGGGAGCACCGGTTCGAGATCTGGCAGGGCGGGCACCCGTTCAGGGTGCTGCTGCGCGAGTTCCACAGGGCGATGGACGAGATCGAGGACCGGACGCCGGAGACTCCGGAGGACGAGACGGCGCAGACAGCCGACGCGACGTCGACGAAGACCTGGTTGCTGTCCGACCTGGAACGGGCGGGCCTTCCCACGCATCTGGCCGAGCAGTGCCTGCAGCCGACCCCGGTCGAGGGGACGGACGTGGCGACATGGCAGACGCCGGCGTCGGCCGACGCCGCGATCACGACGCTGCTTCGGGGGCAGTGGGAGTCGCTGGCAATCGCGACGCGGGAGGCGGCCTGGGACGCGCCGTCGGACGGAGCGGACTACTACCAGGCGACGCAGCGCGTGGCACAGGGACTGCCCCGCTTCTAACCGCACCCCGGTTCACCCCCGGCTCTCAAGAGGATCTCGCACCCTCGGGCGCGAAGGCCCGCTACGAGGCGAACGTCACCGCGATCCGCCTCGCGAACGCCCTCGCCGTAGAGGACCGTGCGGCAACGGCCGCGGAGCAGGCCGTGCTGGCACGGTACGGATCCTGGGGTGCCGTCCCGGACGTGTTCGACCTCCGCAAAGACAACTGGGATGCCGAGCGCGTCGAGCTGCTCCGGCTGCTCGGCCATGAAGCATACGACGCTGCGGCGATGACGACCATCAACGCCCACTTCACGGACCCGGCGTACGTGCGGGAGATCTGGGCTGGGCTGGAGCGGCTCGGCTTCGACGGGGGACGGGTGCTGGAGCCCGGCGCCGGTGCTGGGACCTTCATCGGCCTCGCACCTGCGTCGGCCGAGATGATCGGTGTGGAGATCGACCCGACCACCGCTGCGATCGCGACCGCCCTGTACCCGCACGCGGATATCCGGGCGGAGTCGTTCGTGGACACGAACCTTCGAGGGCAGCTCGTCGACGCCGTGGTGGGGAACGTGCCGTTCGCGAACGTGCAGCTGCACGACCCGGTGCACAATCCCGATCGCCGGCACTCGATGCACAACCACTTCATCCTGAAGTCTCTGGCCCTCACCCGCCCGGGGGGAATCGTCGCCGTCCTGTCGTCGTCGTTCACTCTCGATGCCGGCAACCCTGGTGCCCGCCGGGAGATGAACAAGCTCGCCGATCTGGTTGGTGCGGTTCGTCTGCCCACCGGGGCGCACAAGCGCGCCGCGGGCACCGAGGTCGTCACCGACCTGCTCATCTTCCGTCGCCGCGAGGCAGGCGTCCCCCCGCGCGACCGCACCTGGGAGACCGTTACTGCCCGTCACGTCGACGGGGAGACGGTGCACCTGAACAGTTACTTCGACACCCGCCCGGAGAACATCCTCGGCGACGTGCACGCCAGTCACGGCATGCATGGCAGCGCCACACTCCACATCGCCTCCCACCTGGACACAGTGCCTGCACGTCTCCGGCAGGCGATCGACGGGATCGTCGCCGACGCGACCGCACACGACCAACTGCTCACCCCACGCACCGCGGCCGCGGTCGTCGACGTCGCGCCGCGGCGCGTGGCCGACGAGGCTCTCTGGGAAGGGTCGATCGTCCTCGACGGCGACGGGTTCGCGACCGTCGAGGACGGGATGCTCACCCCCCTCAAAGTCGCGAAGAAGAACACCGCCGAGCTGCGACTGTTGCTCGAGCTGCGCGACCTAGCAAAGCAGCTGCTCGAGTTGGAAGCCTCCACCCTCGACGACACCACCGAGATCGACTTCGCGCGTGCCACACTGCGCGACCGGTACCGGGCATATGCGGGCAAGTACGGGCCGATCAACCGGTACAGCTATGCGTCCAACGGCGCACGGATCACCCCGGAAGCACCGCGCAAGATGCTGCTGGACCCGTTCGGGCCTCCGGTGCTCGCGCTCGAGCTGTTCGATGACGAGGAGCAGACCGCCACCGAGGCGGCGATCCTGAGCGGCCGAGTCATTGCCCCACGGCCGCTCAAGGAAGGCACCGACAGCCCGGCCGAGGCGATCACGTTGAGCATGGAGCGTCACGGCCGTGTTCAGCTCGACACGATCGCCTACCTGCTCGGCACGTCTGAGACCGAGGCGAGGGAGCAACTGGGCGACCTGGTCTACGACGACCCCGAGGATTCCGACCGGATCATTCCCGCTGCCGAGTACCTGTCGGGGAACATCGCCGAACGTCTCGACGTCGCCCGCGCCGCGGCCGAGACCGACCCGGACCGGTACGGGGTGAACGTGACCGCCCTCGTCAAGGTGTTGCCGGCACCGATGCTGCCGGAGGAGATCGAACCGCGCATCGCCGCGGTGTGGATCGACCCGGCCACGCATCAGCAGTTCTTCCGTGAGCTGCTGCGCAACAACCACCTCCATGTCGCCTCCCCGCTCCCGGGATCCTGGGAGGTCACGGGCGGCACGAAGTACGGGGTGCTGTCGACGGAGACGTGGGGCACGGAGCAGAAGCCTGCTCACGAGCTGATCCGGTCGCTGCTGAACCAGACGCCGATCAAGGTGGAACGTGAGGTCGAGTTCGGGGACCGGACCACGAAGATGATCGATCCGGAAGCGACCGCGGCCGCGATCGCGAAAGCGGAAGAGATCCAGGAGCGATTTGCGGAGTGGGTGTGGGAGGATCCCGAACGCTCCGCACGTCTGGCGGCCGAGTACAACCGGCGCTTCAACTCGATCGTGCTGCGCAACTACGACCAGGCCGGCGACTTCCTCACCTTCCCCGGCATGGTCGAAGGGTTCCGTCCCCGCCCGCACCAGCGGGCCGCGGTCGCGCGTGTCATCAGCGAACCCGCGGTCGGCCTGTTCCACCAGGTCGGGGCGGGCAAGACCGCCGAGATGGTCATGGGGGCAATGGAGCTTAAGCGGATGGGCCTGGTCAACAAGCCTGCCGTGGTGGTCCCGAACCACATGCTGAAGCAGTTCGCGCGGGAGTGGTTGCAGATCTACCCGCAGGCCAGGATCCTCGCTGCGGGTACGGCAGATCTGGAGAAGGACAAGCGCCGGCTGTTCGTCGCACGCGCTGCGGCGAACGACTGGGATGCGGTCGTTCTCACCCAGACCGCATTCCAGTCTCTGCCCCTGTCGCCGGAGGCGACCGAAAGGTACATCCGCACCGAACTCTTCGCGTACAACGAGGCACTGCTGGCGGCACAGGAGGCGGGCCTCGAAGGGACGAGCGTGAAGAAGATCCAGAAGGCGATCGCGAGCCGCACCGAGGCGCTCAAGTCACAGTCCGCAATCACCCGGGATGCGGGGATCGGATTCGAGCAGACCGGGATCGACTACCTGTTCGTCGACGAGGCGCACCTGTACAAGAGCCTGTTCACGCCGACGTCGCTGGATGTGGCACCGAACCCGTCGAAGAAGGCCACCGACCTGCACATGAAGCTCGGCCTGCTGCGCGAGCGCAACGGCGACCGGGTCGGCACCCTGGCCACGGCGACCCCGCTAGCCAACAGCATCGTCGAGGCGTTCACGATGCAACGGTATCTGCGACCAGATCTGTTGCACGCGGCGGGGATCCGCACGTTCGACGAATGGGCGGCAACGTTCGCAACCGTGGCCTCCGACGTGGAGGTCGACGTCGCGGGCCGGCTGAAGATGAAGTCGCGTCTGGCGAAGTTCCAGAACGTGCCGGAGATGCTGCGCATGTGGCACGTGTCCGCGGACGTGAAAACGCAGGAGGACCTCAACCTCCCAGTCCCGACGCTCGTGCCGCGTGAGGACGGGAAGAACCTCGCCGCGACGCACACGATCGCCCCCAGCGCCCAGCTGGTGGAGTTCTTCCAGCACCTGGCGGTGCGCGCCGACGAGGCGAAGGGGCACCGCCCGCAGGAAGGCGCGGACAACATGCTCGCGATCGCCACGGACGGACGCAAGGCCGCCGTCGACGCACAGCTGGCAGGGCTCCCCGCCGACACGAACTGGGTCACCAAGGCCGATGTCATCGCCGAGAAGGTCTACGGGATCTGGGAGCGCACACGCGATCGCGAATACGCGAACATGGAGACCGGGGAAACCTCGCCGATCAGGGGAGCGCTGCAACTGGTATTCAGCGACTACGGCACCCCCAACTCGGACGGCACGTACTCGATCTACGAGGACCTCCGTCAGAAGCTCGTCGACCGGGGGATGGATGCCTCATCGATCCGGTTCATGCACGAGGCGCGCAACGACCGGGAGAAGGATCAGCTGTTCACCGCCGCTCGCGCCGGGCACATCGCCGTCCTCATCGGGTCCACCGAGAAGATGGGTATGGGCACCAACGTGCAGGCCCGCGCGATCGCGCTGCACCACGTCGACTGCCCTTGGCGCCCGGCCGACGTCGAGCAACGCGAAGGGCGTGTGATCCGGCAGGGGAACCAGAACGTGGAGGTGGAGATCCACCGCTACGTCGTCGAGCGGTCTTTCGATGCGTTCATGTGGCAGACCGTGGAACGCAAGGCCCGGTTCATCGCCCAGGTTATGCGCGGTAGTCTCGATGCCCGCGAGATCGAAGACGTCGGGGATGCGGCGATCAGCGCCGCGGAGACGAAAGCGATCGCCACCGGAAACCCGCTGCTCCTCGACCAGGTGCAGACGAACGATGAGCTGCAGAAGCTGCGGCGCCTCGAGCGCGTCCACAACCGTTCCCAGTCGAACCTGGTCCGCTCCCGCGAGTACGCTCAGCGCCGCGACATCATGCTGCGCCGCGACATCACCGAGCTCGAGCGTGCGGCCTCCCAGGTCATCAATACGGCGGGGGAGCAGTTCGCGGTCGAGGTGAACTCCAACGGCGGATACGGACGCTCCTGGAGCAGGTACACGAAGCGGTCCGATGCCGCGCACGCGATCGGCCAATGGGCAGCCCAATCACGCATCGCCTACCGATCCACAACGATGCGACTCGGGGAGATCGCGAAGATCGGGGCGTTCACGATCGAAGCGCAGCTCCTCGCCGCCCCCGGGGTGACGGACGCGACCGTGAAGTTCACGATCGATGGCATCCCCGACGCGGAAGCGACAGCAACACGCAACGACGTCCTCGCGGGCAGCATCGGAGTCGTGACGAGAATCGAGAACCTGCAGGCCTCAATTCCGACCCTGCTGGACCGCACTCGCGAACTCCTCGTCGACAACGAGCTCAACCTCGCAGACGCCGAAAGACGCATCGGACAGTCTTTCAAACACGCTGAGCTGTTGACCGAAGTGCAGACCCGTGCTGACGCGATTGCAGCACAACTCGTCGAACTGGAACGCGCCGAAGATGCTCCCGTAGCTTCCTCTCACGCTGCGCTTCTCCCACAGATCCAGGACAACGACTGGTGGCGCGAACGTCCAGTGGCGGAGGTCCGTGAGCTCCTCAACAGTACGCACGACACCCGTGGTCAGGATCCCGCTGCGGCAGCTCTCTACGAGGCACTCAGCACGCAGGTGCGGAGCCGCTACCCAGCGGCCGTCGCACAGCACCTTGGACTGACATCGAGCATCGATCAGCCCCGTGGCAACATCCAGTGCGAAACCGGACCCGCGGTGGCATCGTATGAAGCGGGGATCCCCTCACTGAGATGACCGTTGTACCGAAGACAGCCCAGCCACCGGAAGCGTCTGGCCCCACCATGATGAACGGTCAGAGCGATTCCCTCCACCGACACGTCATACTCCTGCTCAGGCATCGTGGCTCCGAATCTCGTGGTTGGTGGGCGAGCTCATGCGACGCTCTGCTGTTCTTCGGTGTCCTGGGTTTCGGTGAACTCCAATTCGATGCGGGAGCGCCGACGGTACATGGTTTCGAGTTCGGTCTCGGAGTAGTTGGCTTTCATGTACCAGTGGTTGGTCTGGTGTTCCCAGTAGGCGACGTTGGCTCTGAGCTGCGCGTTCTCGGCTTCGAGGCGTTCGATTGCGTGTCGCATGTACTCGTATGTGGCCCATGAGATGTGCGGGCGCTCGACTTCCGACGTGGCGGGGCCGGTGGTGCTCATGGTCGGTTTCAAGCCGTGCGGGCGGCGAGCTCGTCGATTTTGTCGGGGCGGAACCCGGACCAGTGGCCGGCATCGGTGACGACGACGGGAGCCTGCAGGTAGCCGAGGGCTTTGACCTGCTCGAGCGCTGCAGGGTCTTGGGTCAGGTCGCGGATCTCGTAGGCGATGCCTTTGGCGTCGAACGCACGGTAGGTGGCGTTGCACTGGACGCAGCTGGGCTTGGCGTAGATGGTGATCGTCGTCATGGTGTTTTCCCTGGTTCCGTATGTCTCTTCCGTACTTCTATTGTACCGAAAGAGGCTCGAAACTGTCTAGTGTTTTTATGCTTTGAACTGGTGTTTTATGGTACGTTCGCGCCGGGGCTGCTGGTAGTTGTGCGGGCTGGGAGCCCCCGTGGCGCAACGTGGGATCTGGGGGAGCGGGCCGCCTGTTTGTCACCGAGGGTGCGGTGCGGTGCGGACGTTTCGTGGGGTGCATGGTTCGTGCCGAGGCTCTGCGAGTGGCTGTCTCACGAGATCCCCCGTCGTCTCCAGCTGAATGAACTCGTGTCGAGTGGGTCGTGAGGGATCTCGTCGCCGTGCCGATGCTCCGGGTTGGATTCTGACCCGGCGACGAGATCACCAGTCGGCTACAGTTCGAGCCCGGGCGCAGCAGTCTGCGTGGGGGTCGTGCTCGGGCCCGTGTCCTCGCGTGCGGTGCGAGGAGTGTGGCGTGAGGGCAGGAAGCGTTGCCCGAGGGTGACGAGTGCGGATTTGATCTTTGAGTTCTCAGACACGGCGTCCTGCAGCTGCTGCTCGGTCTCGCTGAGCTTGTTCGAGAGTCGGTTCACCTCTTTTGTCAGGGTGTCCGTGGTTCCCAGGGCGCGTCGGCTGATTCGATCGAGTGCGGCCTCGACGGGTGAGAGGTTCTCGGGGCGGGTTGCTTCGGCTTCGAGGCGGAACTGTTCGAGCCGTTCCCGGAGTTCCTGCTCGTGGATGTGACGGGTTACGTGATCCTCAGAGATGTCGGTGGAGTCGGCCCAACTGCTTCCTGTCCAGAGCTGTTCCTGCCAGCTGTAGCCCTCGAGTTCGCCGGTGAAGCCGGTCTCCCCCCAGAACTGGATCCGACGATGCTCTGGGAACTCGAAGACCTGGGCGAAGACGTCGTTCTCGTAGACGCGCCAATCCGTCACGTCTCGGGACTCCTGGCGGATCTGGTTCGCGAAGTCTGAGATGGCTGGCGTTGCGGTTGCGGCGTCCTGGTTGGGCTCGCCGGTGGTGTGTTCTGCCATGGTGTTGCCTTTCTTCATTGGGTGGTCTGGGGTGTGGCGATGTCGTATCCGCCGTAGGGGCTGTAGCCGGGGACGCATCGGCCGGGGCGGTCAGTGAGGATGGGTGCTCCGTCGATGCGGAACTCGGGCGGGTAGTGGGTTTCGAGCCAGGCGGCGAGGGCGGGTTTCATGGTCCGGGTGCCGGCTTGTCCGCGGAGTTTGGCGGGGAGGGTGGGGAGGTCGCGCCAGCCGGGCCAGGCGTGGTCGTGCCAGGCGATGACGGCTTCGCTTTCGTTGCTGCTGATGTGGTGCCAGGAGCAGTCGGGGCAGTTGGCTTGGTAGAGGAGGTCGCCGACGCAGGAGCAGGGGCCGATCATTTCCCACTGAGCGGCGAGGTAGGGGAAGCTGCAGCGGCAGCGGAGGTCTGTCTGGAGGAGGCAGAGGCGGTGGCCGGGTGCGGTGGCGCACCATCCGGTGGTGATGCCGAGGATCCACGTTCCGAAGGTGGGGTGATCTTTCGACCACTCGCTGCGAATCCGCGCAAGTTCCGTGCGCGCCTCGAGCAGCTGCTCGGGGGTGAAGTAGCGGCTGGTGAAACCGAGTGGGGCCGGGCCGGTGTAGGCGGGGCGGGTGATGTCTTCGAGGAGGTCGAGAAGGTCATACATGGCGAGCGACCTCCGCAGGGCAGGGGTGCACCTGGTGGGAGACTTCGCACCCGTTGGCGCAGTTCTCGTTGCGGCAGGGCCAGGTACCGAAGGTGGGCCAGTGGCAGCTCATGCAGGAGGCGACACGTTCGAACATCCAGCGCTGAGGCCAGCAGGTGCCGAAGCGTGCGATGGTGCCGTCGTCGAGGGCACCGTGCTCGATGACAAGGGCGTAGGCGTTGCGGACGGTGATGCCGCAGTGGGGGCAAGTGAGGCCCAGACACTGTTCCGCGTGGACGTAGTTGTCCATCGGGACGAGGTGTCCGCAATCGCGGCGGGGTGCATCCATCTCGGCGAGGAGACCCAGAAGATCTGTCGGCTGCTCCCGCCCTGTGCAGCGATCGACCGCCACCTGGTGTCGGGAACTCGTGTTGATGTTCATGGTCCTCCTCCTCGTTCTTTTTGCCTTGAAGGCACGTTTCGTGCCGTCAGGGAGAAGGACGGAGCGCAACCCGGAGGGCGGGGGAGGAGAGAATTTCGCCGCGGAATAAGCGCAGCGCGTGGCGAAAATCTCGGGGGAGCCGGCCCCACGTAGTGGGGCTTGCGTGGAGGACGCCGACCGTAGGATGCCGCAGGCTTCAAGGCAAAAAGAAAAGGGGTGCCGCGCGTGCGCGGCTCCATCGGGCCGCTCCGTCGGACCGCCGCGCCCGCCGGGCGCCCGTAGGTTCCCGGGCATCTCACACCTCCTCCCGGCAGTCACGAGACTCCGTGAAGAGTCCGTCGACGACCTTGCTCGGGGAAGTGCGGAGCGACGATCAGAACTGCTGGCGAATCAGCTGATATTCGCTGCCGGGTTCTCGGGGACGTGAGGATGGGTCCCGCTGTCCACCTGTGGGCGAGCTGAGCCGGGCGTAGCTCGGGTCGTCCACAGGTGCGTCAGGGGGTCGGTCAACCGAGCCTGGGCCCGCCGCTCCCGGAGATGACCGGCCCGGTGGAGGGGCCGGTGTCCTCTGCGGCGCGTGGGGCGGACAGCCTGCGACTAGCCGTGCGAACTGCATTGACGACAGCCGGACGTTCTGCCGGTTCGTAGGAGGCGTGGATGATGGCCGGTGCATCGCTGGCCAGCGCGGTCATCGTGTCGCGGAGATCCTGACTCGTGTCTCGAGCGCGGGAGATCGTCACGGCCGCGGACATGTACTCGCGGACCCAGTGGGCGCCCTCAGCGGGAGACATTCCGTTGAGGCTGCGCCCGGCGTCGACGGCGCGGCGCGCCTCTCCGGCGACGGTGCCGGCCGAGGCTTCGTCAACGGAACGGTCGTAGAGAACCTGCTGGGACCGCGTGAGGACGGTGATGCGGTCGACGGCGGAGTTCGCGACGAGCTGCTCGATAGCGTCGGGCATCGCCGAGTATGCGGCGGCATGTGCCGCCGAGGGAGTCCAGCGGTTGCGGTCCGCTCCTGTGCCCGCACCAAGGAATCGGGACACTGTACCCAGAAGCGAGACAGCCCCGGGAACTGCGAGTGCGCGCACTTCGGCACGGTACCCGGAATCGCGGAACGCGGCCGCGGTGCGCGCGACGACGTCATGCTGACGCATGGTCGTCTCCAAGATGACACTGCGGCGTTCTTGCCGGAGATGCTCCGCAGACATCCCGACCCAGGCACCGGACGCCTGCGCGGTCACGCCGGGCATCGCGAGCGGATCAGAGTCCATCAGATCCCAGTAGTCGGGGTGGAAGGCTCGGAAGTCATCGCCGATGATCGCGGTCGCGTCGGGGTACTCGTCTTGCACGTCGGCGATCGACCGGGACTTGCCAGCACCGGGTTGCGCGCCTACAAGCACGAGCGTCGGGCGGAGCGTGATGGTGCCGCTCGCCGAGAGAGTGGGGGCGATGTCGCGGTCGAAGATCTCGCGCAGGGTTGCCGCGTCGAGGACGTTCTGCCAGCTCACGCAGTCGCGCGCAGCTGCTGCAGGCGCGTGCGGTACTCGACCGTCTTCGCCTTAATCGTGGCCAGGTCGGACCCGCGCACCGCGTTCACGTCCTTCCACAAGGCGATCTGAGCCTCTCTCGCGGCCTCACGCTCAGCCTCGGTGTCCGCGTGCCGGGACAGCCAGATGTAACCGCCACGGAGCTCTGTGGCGGTCTCACGCATGATGTCGTAGATCATCGGGTCGAAATCGGCGACCACGGCCGCGACTGCTGCTTTCGCCATGGGATTTCCCCTTCCTCTACCTTTCGATCATACGCTCGGGTACCGACACCCACCCTGGGGTCTGCTGTCCACATGTGGGCGGGACCGACCTCCGCGAATTCCGGAGCCCCCTCCCCATGTGGTTAGGAGACCGCAGCTCCTCGGAATGCCTCGTCAGGTGATGGTGATACGGAATCGGCGCGCAACGCGTTCCAGGGCGTCATCGAACAAGCTGATGGGTTCCTCGGTCACGATGCGCACGCCCTCGATCGGCGGTGGCGTCCCTTCGGGAAGCCAGAGAGCTCGACACCATGCGTTGCCGTGCTTGCTGCCGAAGTGGATGCCTCGTGGGCGCGTGCCGTCGTCGAGGACTGCAGCTCGGACGATGTCGGCGATGTGGGTCGTCACGGTTCGGTTGTCGCTGGTGAGCGTCGAGACCGTGAGGGCAGACACACCTTGACGGCCGAGCCAGCGGGCGAAGACGCCATCGCCGGCCTGTTCGACAGCAGCGATGCTGTCGGGGTGCTGGATATCGACGAGCCATCCGGGACCACTCATGTCCACGCCGTAGATCGTGCGGTCGTGACGCCAAGAAGCGGGCAATGCGCCGATGCCGTCGAAGTCGGGCTCGAGAAGTTGCCAGTCCTCAGTGATCCACTCGATCGCCGCCTCGCGGGGCACTCCGTACATGTCGGCGATCTCCTGCAAGGGATCCTCAGCGCCGTTGGGGAGTTTGAAGCCGGCGAGGACCTCGGCATAGGCCGTCTCGACGTTCTCCGCGACGTAGAAAGTCTGCCCGAGAACATCGAAACGTCCCCACTCCTGCCGGTGCACATCAGCTGTCCGTACCGGCGCAGAGGGTTGCGGGTACTTCGACTTACCGATGTGAAAACCCCAGGTTCCACCCAGCGGGACAAGCCTGAGCCCGGTGGCGGTGCAGGTATGAGGCTGCGCACTCACTCGTCGACGTCGCCGTCGACGAACGCCTGGGCTGCGCGCCGAACCTCTGCGTGCCGGTCGTCTCGGATCGCAGCGATGGGCGATTGTTCCGACAGCAGTGGGTTTCCGCCGATGAACCAGCGGCGTGCGACGCCGGCACCTTCAGCTTCCTCGACCGCACGCCACACCTGGTGAGCAAACTGCAGCCGATTCCACGCCGCTGCGCGAGGCTCTGCCCCGTCAGGCTTTGCCCACTCATACGGCTGAGCACGGTTCTTCGACCCCGCCAGAGCAGCCACCAGAGTGGTGCCGAGGCCAGCGTTCAGCTCTCGGACCAGTTCGTGAGGCTCGTAACGGTTTGTATCGCGATGCCGCTGAACCACGGTTGAAGTGACCATGCATCCAGGTTAGCGCGTATCAGCAGTATATGGGAGGAAAAATACTGAGAAACCGCATCCAAAAACAACAGTGAAACAACCGATAATCGACGTTATGTCAACTTAGGTTGACAGTTGCCTGGCTGAACCTGTTCTTGATGCCGCGCCGCTTCCCCGAACCAGCGAAGAAGAAGGAGTTCTGACGCGCTGGCAATTCGTGTCTCGCACGTGCGATACCCCAGCAGCCCGTTCCTCGGGATGACGCCACGGGCCGGAAGGATAGTGGCCAGAATCGCGATCGCCACGACCACCACCTAGATCCAGGTCCTGTCGGGGCCTCGCTTTTCGGAGCCTGTAGCCGACAAGTTATCTACGTGATGGTGACGATGCGAACGATGCCGTTGATGTCTTCGGTCGGTCCTGTGTTGGTGAAGGGAATCATGAAGTCATCGATCAGCTGGGCTTCGACCCCGCCGGAATCCGTGTAGAACTCCGTGTGGAACTCCCCGGGGTCACCGCACGCGCTCCCCCAGTCTTCATTCGGGTCGAAGATCACGAGGCAGGGCTTATCGTCGTCGTTGACGCCGACGAAGTACCGGTTCGAGTGCGAGTCGTCACCGATGTAGCGCGCGGATCCGCTCTCGATAGGGATCTGATCGGTGATCTCGCGGGGAAGAGTATCCCGCTGCTGTTGGGGTTCGGCGAGGCGCTGTTCGAGTGCCGTCTGCGCAGCGCATCCGCTCAGCAGGGCGGCCAGCGCGGCCGTAGCAGTGGTCGCCGCGAGGATGGACAGGGTTCGCATGCGTCTCCTCGTTAGTAGTAGATCTTGCACACGGAGTCGATGGGGTCGTATGACGCGCTGTTGAACGGGCGCCACCAACACTCGACCCGGGCGTTGTTGATCCTCGGGTGAGATACCTGCATGGCCTGGCCACGGATCTCGCTGGATCGGTAGACGCTACCGTCCGACCTCACGGTGCGGAGCGCCTGGTAGTGGAACTCGCTCAGGAACCAGCCTCTACCTCCGGTCATTGATGCGCGGTTGGCGGAGGCTTTCTTCACGTTCGAAGCGACCTTCCCCTGCCAGTAGATCGATTCCGCAGCTTGGGCGGGAGCGAGCTGGGCGGGTCCAGCCGGGCTTGCGACGACGAAGGCCGCGGCGCAACTGAGAGCCACGGCCCACGTCCAATGGCGCCGGGCCTTCATTGGACAACCTCAAGGATTCCCACAGTGGGAACATCCGACACTGCCGCCGCGCGCTCCTCTTCGGAAAGGAACGGATCGACCGTGAGGAGATTCTTCGTGAGAGGTTGGACAGCGCCAACTGCTCGGCTCCGAGCGAAGGCACCCTCAGCTGCGGTGTCAGAGATCAGGTACTGCTCTGCAGCGCCCGCTTCACCGGTGGTTCGCAGGCCCACACCGACCCGGTCGAACTGTTCGGGGCTCGTGCAAGAAGCAGACGCGGTCCACTCTTCGTGGTCGAGGTACACGATCAAACAGATCATTCCGTTTTCGCCGATGCCGACATAAGTGGATGAGTCGTCTTGTTGATCCAGAAGCCGCACAGAACTCGGATCAACGCTCTGAGCGACCTCGGAGTACAGCATCGGGTCGGGAAATGCGACCGGCTCGCCTTCGTACAGTGCCTGGATGTCGTACCTTGCGCCGCTGAAGTCGGGAAGCTCGGGCGTGGATTGCCCTGAGGCTGCCAGGCTTGACAGTGTTGCACCCCCGGCCCCTCCGACAAGGACGCCAAGCAGTATTGCTAGCGGCTTCGTGAATTTGTTCCTCATGATTGACCTCTTCGTCATTGGTGCGGATCAGGTGATTACGCGGCACTGCAGCCAGGCAGGGTTCGAAGGAGTTGTTGAGTCCCAGTTGGACCAACTGCACCTGCTCTTCCCGTCGAAGCTCACCGCGTGACTCATGCTCATGTATGCGCCTCTCGATGAGTCCTGCGAATGCACAACCTTCCCGAACACGTCCACGGTGCTCAGGTGGCCACTGGCTCGGTTCCCGATAAGACCCTCGATGGTGCCGCCACGAATGTTGGCTGTCACGCTGCTCTTTGTTGTTTTCGGAAGCACGTTCGCGCTCCAGTAGGAAGTGGTGGCAGCCTCACTGGCACTTGGAATTAAAGTCATCGCGGCGATTGAGAGAGCCGCGACCGCAGCGATGCATGCTGCCCGCGCGTCGTTCAGTCTTGCTGTTCGTGTTCTCATTTCCCGGCTTTCGTTGGCGGGTGGTGTCGTTGGTACCGAAACCATAGAAGGCGGGCCTCGTGAGCTCCAGCAAGCATGATCGCTTGACTTCTCGCTGCGGATGCGCCCCTCGTCGCAGCGCGCATCCGGCAAGAGCAGGAATGTCTACGAGAACCACCCGTACCGCCCGTGCGGTTCGTGCGATCTTGAGCGCCGCGCTACGGAGGATCGGGGTTGACGCACGCAAATCACCTCCAGGACGTCCGCGCAGTGAAACCACCGAGACACCCTGGGCTATGGCTCATCACAACGACGTGCAGAAGCTGGCGGAACAGCTGCTCCAAATCCGTACCGCACGAGGTCTCTCACAAGAGCAAGTCGCGCACGCCGCGAACCTATCCACCTACACCTACAGCTGCCTCGAACGCGGAGTCTCGCCCTCCGGCGGCCCCGCGAACCCGACGCTGGAGACGTTGCTTCGCACATTCGATGCCCTGCAGATCGTCCCACCTTCGCTGATCGACGACCGCCCCGACGCCGCGCCACCTTTCGCACCGTCTTGGGCACTACCCCTGTGACCACAAGCTCAGGAGCCCGCCGAGCAACCACCACGCGGTGGTGGTTTCTCGCCTCGCTCGCATGCGTAGGTGTCTCTGCTTGCTTCACCCCATGGGCCGTGGTGGTGCATGTCTTACTGCTCGGCCCGGCGATCTACCGAATGACCCGGAAGCCACCTCGAGCCGAAACCATCTTCCTCATCACGGCGATTGTGACCATCACCCTCGCTCTAATCGGCTACGGACTAGGCACCGTCGCCACCTACACCTTCTACTCCCACACCACCCACACCGCTGTCCCCCTGCCCTAGACACTGCTCGGCGTTCTCCCCCCCGCGCCAATGCTGATGGAGACATCATGAACGACGAAGACTCACCGGAGAAGAGAAGTCAGATGGATCGGCGAAAGGCCGTAGGCCATATTTCCGCCAGCGGAGTGAGGGTCATGATTGTTAGCGTGCCAATCAACTCCACAGGGCCGCGACCGCGGCCCGTGCCGAGCAGGCTTGCCGGTCCGCGGCTGCGAGTGATCGAGATGCCTGATCTGTGACAACTGATACCCCTATACCGACGCATGCAGATCAACGTCCAGCGCCTTCCCACCGAGGCAGAGATGAGCCAAAAGCCATGACGACGAACACCACTCCCCCAGATGCTCCGATGGGTGCCAGCTTCGGTCGCTCGTCGGCAACGAGGCGCGGCCACATGATCACAAAGGGCCATCTTGCGGCCTTCGCTAACGAGCGCAACGTGGTCGACGTTCTGGACGTTCTCGAAGGGCGCGGATACCCTTCGTCAATCGAAAACGCCACCGTGGTCAGCTACGTATACGACCCTGCCGTTTTCAACCACAACCTCGAGAAGCAGTTCGCTGCCATCGAGGACACGGGCGTCGGGGCCCTGAACAGGCTCCGGGCGGGCAAAAAACCGTCTGAGAGTGACCAGCTCGCGGTGATCGAGTTCCTTGACATGCATCTTCACCGCGGCCGGTACGCCGATCGCGCCGGGGACTCACAACCCGCGACGCTCTTCAAAACCGATGGCAGCATTGAGCAATCCCGCCTCAACTACGGAGATCTCATTTCTCTCGCGCACGATCACCCCGATACGCTGCGCCTGACCAAACTGGACCTTGAGAAGTGGTCGTGGCAGATCTATACGACGACCAACCTGTGGACGGGCGACGGTGCTGTCATGCTCTGGCGGCCGGACGCCGATCACGAACTCTCCACCGTGACATTCCCCCTCTCACCGACTCAACTGCTCGTGATCGGCGAAGACATCCCGACCGACTTCGACATGAGCCGAGCGATCGCTATGCGTAGTCGCCGATGGGTAGTGGGGCCACGCGGAGCGTTGCCTATCGAGGCCATCAAGCGGATGAAGGCGGAACGGGACGCTGTCTCCGAGTAGGGGAGCACCACCGCCATCGTTGTCGCAACGGTGAAGCCATCCCCGCGGCGTGGAAGCCTATGGGGATTTCTTCATCGTCGCTGCCGCTGGAGGTACGGTGAGCATCATGACCGATCTTTCTGAAGTACGCATCGTGGCGGCCGGCCTTTCTCTCTCGGAAAGCGAAGTAGGCACAGCCGCCAAAGTCGAAGCAATGGCCGAACTGAAGCGCGCCAGCTTGGCCGCGCATTCAGACGACGCAAGCTTGGCAAAGTGGCTCAGCGACGAGCACTACGCCGGGGGTGTCTACCTCACCGCTGCGACGATGAACAAGCGGGCGGAGATCTCAGGGAAGGGCGACGCGTTTGATGCAATATCCCGTCGGGAACTCATCGCCCGATACAACCGTTGGGCATCGCAATTGGTAGAGCGACTTGACCGCGTTGAAGAAGGCAGCGCGGCACCCGCGCAGTACCTCGACCAACACGCTCGATTCCGCGCGGATCCCATCCACGCGGAGCCCTAGCCACATGGTGTCACGATCGCTTCATCGGTGGACGACGGATCGCGCCGCGGCTATGGACCGCATGGAACGTGTACACGCTGCGGTCACAGGAGGGCTGCGTGGGCGGCCAAGAGACGTCACCGAACTCAACCACGCCCTGTTCTTGCGTTTAGCTGCAGAGGTGCAAGGTTATTGCCGAGATCTCCATGATGAATCGATCGCGGCGATGCTCACACCAACACTCGTGCCGAACGCCGCCCTCCGTGAAACATTCCGCCACGTTCTAGAAGACAACAGGAAGCTCGGGTCTGGGAATGCTGGCCCCGGCAATATCGGGAACGATTGGATACGCCTTGGGATGCAGCTATGGGCAGAGCTCTACAGCGCGTACCCCTCCCCCACTGTCGGCGGGAGGGATTGGAATAAGCGGCTTGAGTGGCTGAACAGCGCGCGCAACGGTATCGCTCACAATGACACGGTTAAGGTCGCAGCGGCCCACGACGATCACCCGCTCACCCTCAACACCTTTCGAGTGATGCGCGGCCGCCTCACCAAGTTTGCCACTGCCCTGGACGCCGTAACTGGCGCATACTTGAAAACAACCACCGGCACCGCGCCGTGGTGATGAGGAGGAGACATGGCAAGCAGTACTGCCCGCTCCCGGCGTCACGCCCGTCATGCGGTCGCGCAGACAGAGCCCAAGGCGGGGACTCGCGTTCGAGTCTCGTTCGGCAATCGCGAGTCAGATGGCGTCATCGTTGGAAAGACAATCACAGACCGGTACAACGTCGAGATCGAGATCGTCGGTGCAGATGAGCCGGTAACAGCCAGCTACACCCGCGATGAGTTGGAACTCGCCGCAGGCTAGGCGACGTCCAAAATGCGGCGGAGCTTGTCAAGTAGGACGGCGTCCTTTACGCGGCCGTCCGGGGTTCTTGCTGAGAACAATCGGCCGACGCCGGGCCTGCCATCCGCGTTGATGGTGCGTTTGATCGTGCAGGCATAGTCTGTGCCGTTGTAAGGCACGTTCTGCTTCTGTGTGCGCTCAGTCATGAGCTCAGAGTACGAGCCCTACTGTTGGCTTCGCCATCGGTCTGCAGTTCGCCGGAACTGTCATCCTCTTGTCGTGGTCATCGAGTCCCGGATTACCCCACCGCGGATCGTCGATTGAACGCAGTCCACGCGGTACCGCCGGGAGAGGTGGTCAGGGGTTGAGGCCGGGTACCAGCCAGGCGATGCAGGGTGGGCGGTCGCGGTGGGCGGGACTCAGCCAGCGGGCGAGCCACCAGCGCCAGTGCGGCACGCAGAGGCCGATCTGGTCGCTGGAATGGAGCTCCTCGAGCAGCGGTGCCGGGATTGCCGTCGACCATTCGTCGGGCATCCGGTCGCACGCCCAACACGACTCGAACTCCATGCCGTCAACATACCGACCTGATGACGAGGGAGACGTGGTGGCCCGAGACCGGGGGGGTGCGTTCGGGCCACCACGGACGGCGGAGACTCACTTCCGACCGTCGGATGTGCCGGACGACGAGAAAGTCATCCAGCGGATGCGTCTGGGTACGCATCCTGTGCACGGCCGATCACAGCACTCTTCCTCTGCGGGGTAGCACAGACCAGCCCAAGACCCGCACGTCTCCCCCAGATCTCGGTGCATCACCCTGAGCTTCTGCGCACGAAAAGCGTCTATGCCTGGCGCACGGAGAGCAGCTGCCAACCGTCGTTGATCTGGGCGCGGAGGGCATCCATGTTCTCCGCGGTGATCTCTTCCATGCCATCGCTGCGGTGGAACTTCCCGTTGATGGTACGGGTGGCGCCGGCTTTCTCCATGGTCACGAGTGCGGAGACGAGCTCCCATCCAGCTGGGGCCTGAGCGACGAGCTGCGCGCGGATCTCCGAGATGTCCTCCCCTTTCAGGGTGATGGTGTGGACTTCGACGGGGCGCACGAGACCGATGAGCATCATTCCAGCCAAGGTCGCTCGCCCGCCGCTCCCCCACCATCGAGCCCTCTGGCACATAGCTCCGCGCCTGTCAAATATTCGAATGTCAAAGGACGAGCGCATACTAGAGTCTCGGGTTTTTGTTCAGGGGAGACGGTGGGATGCTGGCGACGTTACCGCGGCCCGTCGATGCGGGTTCGCTATCGGCGGTGATGGTCGCACCGATCGCGGTGGCGTGCGGGTTCCCCTCCCCCGCGCAGGACTACTACGACGGGCCGATTGATCTGACGGACATGCTCGTCGACGACCAGGCGGCGACTTTCATCGTCCGCGCGTCCGGGCACTCGATGACCGGCGCCGGCATCAGTGACGGCGATGAGCTGCTCGTCGACCGCTCCAAGCGTGCCCAGCATGGCGACATCATCGTCGCCGTTCTCGACGGCGAGCTCACCGTGAAACGCCTAGAGGTAACAAGGACCGGTGTGGTGCTGCGGTCAGAGAACACCGAGCACCCCGACATCGTGGTGGCGGAGTTGAGTGACCTGCAGGTGTGGGGCGTGGCCACGTACTGCATCCATCACCTCAGGTAGCCGGTCATGCTCGCGCACGTGGATGTGAACAGCGCGTATGCGTCCTTCGAGCGGGTCTTCAACCCCCGCTTGGCGGACGTGCCTCTCGTGGTCCTCAGCAACAACGACGGGATGGTCGTCGCCGCCTCGAAGGAGGCGAAAGCCCTCGGTCTGGATCTCGGCAAGCCGTGGTTCGAGCTGCGCCCGCACGCGAAGCACATGGGCGTCGAAGCGGTGTCATCGAACTATGAGCTCTACGGGGATATGTCCCGTCGGGTGATGGACGTGCTGGAGCGGTTCACGCACGAGCTGGACGTGTACTCGATCGATGAAGCGTTCCTCACGATCGATCGGCGCACCGCGGCCGACGTCGACGCGATGCAGGCCCTCGGCCGCGACATCAAGGACACCCTGCAACGTCTCCTCGGCGTGCCGGTGTGCGTCGGGATCGCGCCCACGCGGACGTTGGCGAAGCTGGCGAACAGGACAGCGAAGAAGGTGCCAGTGTTCGATGGCGTGTGCGTGTGGCCGGGCACCCGCCCTGAGTGGCGGCAGCGGCTCATGGAGGCGCTGCCGGTGTCGGAGGTGTGGGGCATCGCCGGCCGGTTGGAACGGCGCCTGAACGGGTATGGGGTGGTCTCGATCTGGGATCTCGCGATCGCCGATCCGGTGCAGGTGCGGAAGTGGTTCAACGTCGTCGTCATGCGCACCGCGCTCGAGCTGCGCGGCGTCGCGTGCATCGGACCGGAAGAGGACCGCACCGGGAAGAAGGATCAGCTGATCGTGTCGCGGTCGTTCTCGGAGAAGGTCACGACCGTGGCGGGCATTCGGCAGGCACTGTCGGTGTACGCGCAGCAGGCGGCGTCGCGCCTGGTCAAGCACTCCCAGGTCGCGCGACGCGTCGACGTTTTCGCGGGCACCAGCCACTGGACCGAGCAGAAGCACTACCCGTCCGCACGGGTGCGGCTGCCGTTCCCGACCGCGGATCCGGTGGAGCTCACCCGCGCCGCGCACCAGCTCCTCCCGCAGATCCATGACGGACACAGGTATGCGCGTGCCGGCCTCATGCTCACCGATCTCCTGCCCGCCGGCGTGCACCTCCCCCTCGAACCCTTCCGGCAACCCCACGAGGATGCCGGGATCGCCGCTCTCGTCGACGGGGTACAGAAGAAGGCCGGGAAGGACGCCCTCGGCCTCGGACATGGCGGGTTCCGCCCCGGACCGTCCTGGCAGATGAAGCGCGGCATGCTCACGCCCCGCGCGACCACGCACTGGGATGAGCTCGCGCGCGTACGTGCCTGAGTCATTTCGACGATCTCGTCGAGGCCGCAGAGCGTGCAGGAGCTGCGGTTCAAGGTTGACGCGGGGACGTGCTGTCAGCGACTAGCTTCCGCTTTCGCCCGTGCAGTCGGGGAACTGCCGTAAGTCGGGCGAGCGCTTCGTCGTCTTATAAGTGACGGGTCGCCGCGCGAGCTGGGTGGGGCTCCGCTCGCCGCGCCGTCGTCCGCGGGTATCCCCAGTATCTGTCGGATCGGTGGTGTCCCGTTCCCCCGGGTCATCACTGGAGCGGGTCCGGCACTTCGTCACCTTTCCGGAGTGCCGGGCCCGCTCACTTCATGAACGCAGGTTGCATACAGCGCCTGATGGCCGTCCGCGGATTTCTGCGGGCGGCCATCAGGGGTATGAAACTTCCCGTGTCTCAGGCGGCGATGTGAGCCTTTCGACGGCGGATGACCAGCGTGGCCCCGGCGGCGGTGACCAGGACGGCTCCCACACCACCAGCGACGGTCGGGTCCATGAGGGGTGTGGATTCGTCGGACATGACGACGACGACCGGGCCGAGGTCGATGACGACGTTCTCGCCGTTGGGGAGGGTCTCGGTGGCGGTCAGGTTGTTCGGGCCCTGCGGGAGGCCGGAGATCGGTGCGGACCATGCGCCGTACTCGTCGACGATCGTCTCGCCGACGGTGTTGCCGTCCTTGTCGGTGATGACGACGGTCGAGCCCGGCTCTCCCGTGCCGGTGAACGTCGTCCCAGGCAGCAGCGTGTTCGACTCCGACAAGTTCGGGGTGAGGACCACGAACGGGGCCGGGTCGGGTGCGACAGGAGCGGCGGGAACGGCGAGTTTCATACCCGCCTCCCAGTTCGTGCCGGAATTCGCGTTCGTGACGACGGAGGAGGCGCCCTCGATCCGCAGCATCGCCCCGTTCGCCTTCGCTGTCTTGAAGGTGACCGGCGAGGTGGTGAACCATGTCTGGCCCGGGTTCGTCTCGTCGCAGGGGGCTACGGAGACAGCGCCCGCGGCGCCCGGCTTCGCCGCCTGCAAGCACAGGCCGTCGCTGGAGATCGGGCCCGACGCCCCCACGGACGGGTAGGTCCAGATCGGGGCAGCGCCGGACTCCACCGCAGCCTCCAGCCCGGGCAGGCCGCCCGAATAGGTCCCGTACCCGGGGTTCAACGTCAGGAAGTAGGACTCCCCGGCGATCGGCCCGGTCATCATGTTCTCGAGGGACGCCGCGTTCGCCGGCGCTGCAAGCGTCATGCTCACAGCGGCCAGGCCCACCATCGCCGCAGCAGCCGAAGCCACCCGTCCGATGCGTTTCCCGCTCTTCGTGCTAACCATTTTCGTACCTTTCCTCAGACAAAACCCGGCAGTTCCAGGCGCGGGCACCCCGCGGACTCGCGGATGCTGGCCGCGGCGCAGAGTTGTGCCACGCGGCAGCCGAGTTCAGAGCACAGCCTCACGCCACATCCAGGTCGGACACGGCGACGACGGCGACAGCGCACTCCCCAGCTCCTCCGTCACGAGAAGTCGCGACGACGGCAAAGACGCCCCCAGGACGTCAGATACCCAATAGGGAGATGAACAGCGGCGGAATTCGCTTACGGTATCTCTTCGATGCCATCGTCAGGCTCACATTGCTCGACACGAGAATGTCTCGAGACACCGCCCGGCCGGTGACACAGGACAGGGATTCAGTGCACGCAGGCCGTGACTTCGTGCACGATCGTTCCTCTTGCGTGAACCGCCACGTGTTGAGATTTCACCACCCGCTCTGTGATGCCGGTTAGGGGTTCTGCTTACGGCGTTTCGGCGAGTTCTCGGATACATCCAGACTTCTCAGTATTTGCTTGTGACGAGGCTTTTTGTCAGGGAGTGGAGCGTACGCTTAAGCCACCCACCCACGAGCTACGTCACTACCCCGATTCTGTGCCGTCACCGCTCACCTCTTCGTACCCGTTCGAACGGCGAAGGCTCCGGAGCCCGCCGCGTACGGGTAAGAAGACCGCTCCGAATGCCCTGGAGATTCTCATGCCTGATTTGCGTGATGCTCGACGTGCCCGCCATCTGTCCGACGACGGGGCGCTGCTGCTGCGCGCAAAGAGCGGGGAGGACGCAGCGTTCGCCGAGCTCTGGTCGCGGTACTTCGACTATGCCGTGCGCAGCGCCCGTTCCGTCACGACAGCCTTCGACGCAGAGGATCTGGCTTCCGAGGCACTTGCCCGCATCTTCGAACGCCTGCGGGCCGGCGGCGGCCCTGCGAGCGAGTTCCGCTCCTACCTGTTCGTGTCGGTGCGCAACCTGGCGAGGGAGTGGGCCCGAGCTCAACGCGAGTACACCACCGACGACGAGGCCCTGTTCGAGAAGATCGAGGCGACAGCAGATTCCGCTCCGCCCGAACCGGCCGACGAGAACTCCACACTCGTGCAGGCCTTCCGCTCTCTCCCTGCGCGCTGGCAGGAGGCTCTGTGGTACACCGAGGTCGACGGCATGTCCACCGCCGAGGCCGCCGACGCACTCGCTCTGAGCCCGAACGCCGTGCACCAGCTCACGTTCCGTGCCCGCGAAGGACTGCGCGCCGCGTGGATCCAGGCCAGCCTTCCGCGTCTCGCGTCCGCGCCCGCGTGTCGGTGGAGCGTCGAGCGGATGGGCGCCTACGAGCGCGACCGCCTCGGCATCCGAGACCGGGCGAAGTTCGAACGCCACGTACGCGGCTGCGCGTCATGCACCCGCATGGTCGAACTCGCCGAACGCGAAGGTGCGCGCCTACGCGCGATCCTCGTACCGCTGCTGCTCGCCGGTGGACTCGGTGCCGGAATCGGCCTCACCGAAACGCAGAGCGCCACCGCCGACACGGCACAGGCTCCCCGACACGTCGCGCCCCGACGCCGCCGCGTGACCACTCTGCGCCGTTTCGCGACCGTCGCGGTCATCACCGTGTCAGCACTGCTGGTCCCGTCGCCCGGCCCCGTGTCGCAGGCGACATCCGTCGCATCCGACGATATGCAGACGCACGGGCACACCCCCTGGTACGGCGCCCCCACAAGGGCCGCGGAAACGTCGCCGCTTCTCGATCCGCCCACTCCCGTCGATGACTTGCGGGCGGTGACCCCGAGTGGCGACCCGAGCGCGCCGGCGCCTGAGGCAGAGTCTCCGCGACATGTTGAGCCGGTCGGCCCCCCGATCGGGGTTGTGCCGCCCGCAGAGCCGGTGGAGGCCGAGCCGGCGCCGCCGCCCGCATCCGGTCCGTCCTACAGCGCAGCGTTCGACGGAACAGTGCGATACGACCGCGAGACCGATCTGTATGCCGTGCCGTTCACCTTGACCCGGATTCCTGGTGCAGACCCGGCGGCACCCGTGACGCTCTTCCTGTCCCCGCTCGAGTACTACTCACTCGCGGGCGTCGACGGCGCGGAGACCGTTGATGCCATCGCCACGGACGACGGGTGGGAGATCACCTTGGCCGGGGCGAGCTCCGATCCGGCGACCCGTGCATTCGCCGTGCTATTGAAGCCGGAGTCTTCGTCGTGGCCGCCGCCACGGGTCACTGACGGCATGATCTGCAGGGACGCACGCGCCGACATCCGGATCACTGCACGGGTGGTGGATGTCGATGGGCGATCCGCCGATGCCTCGATCGCTATCCCCGGCATCGGGGTCTGCGAGCTCTGACCGACAAGTCTCTCGAACCGCGCCGTCACGCTCGGGGACCAGCCCGCCGTCTGAACACGAGGATGCCGACGGCGGTGGTCGCGGTGATGAAGAGCAGCAGCCACCAGGGGAAGTCGGGTGTGCCGTGTGCGGAGACGTGCTGGGCTGTGGTCTGCTCGGGGTCGACGCGCACGCCGCGGACGAGGAGGCGGTGGGTGTTGACGTTGATGGGTGTGCAGGTGATGAGGGTGACGATGTCTTCGCCGGGGATGATGGTGAGTTCGCTGATGTCGTCGGGGCGCACGATGCGGAGGCTGTCGACCTCGTAGGTCAGGGTCTCCCCGAGTACGGTGACCTCGAACCGGTCGCCCTCATGTAGTTCCGACAGCCGGGTGAGCATCGATGCGTGCGGGAGGCCGGCGTGGGCGGTGAGGACGGCGTGGGTGCCGGGGCCGCCGACCGGGAGCGAGGAGCCGAAGAGGTGCCCGGCGCCGCGGTCGAGTGCGGCGTTCGATGTGCCGTGGAGGATGGGCAGGTCGACACCGATCTCGGGGATGCTCAGCTCCCCCATCACATCGGTGCCCGGGACGCGGAGCAGCCGGAAGTAGTCCTCGGCCTCGTCGTCTGCGCCGGTCGCGGCGGAGTACGGGTCGCGCAGCAGCCCCGGGGCGAGCTGGTCGTTGTAGGCGATTGCCGCATCTCGTAGCGCGGTGATCTGCTCGTCGGGGAGCTGTTCCGCCGCACCCGCATACGAATCGAGGACCGAGGCTTGCGCTTGCGCGGTGAACCAGGTCGCTGCCGCCGGGTACAGCAGCACGGCGATGCCCGCGATCGCGACCAGAAAGGTCGACAGCTGCCGCAGGGGCGGTCTGCGACGGGAACGCGCGGCATGCTGCGCGACTGGTCGGGAGGGGGTGAGCACGGCAGTGGTCTTCATACGGACCGTGGGGAGGCCGGCGTGAGTACCGCCGGCCTCCCCACGTTGTGTGTCAGGCGTCAGCGCTGACCTTGCGACGCTGACGGATCACGAGAATCGCCGCGCCGAGGAGGATCGCCGCACCGGCCCCGTAGATGAGGGCGGTGTTGATCGTGGAACCGGTGAACGGAAGCGTGAAGCCACCGTTGCTGGGCGAGTTCTCGACGGTGAAGTCGATCACCGTGTCCACAGCACCCACGGTGATACGGATCGGCTTCGCGAGCAGCTCGAACCCGGCCGGGGCTGCGGTCTCCGCGATCCAGTAGTACTGGAAGCCGGTGTCGCCGGCGGCGACGGACTGTCCGTTGTACCAACCCGACTGACGCAGACCCGAGATCGTGAGCAGACCCGACGCGTCGGTGGTCCACGACGAGGTGCCCTCGATCGAGATCGGGTTCGTGCCGGCGGTCGCGTCGGCTTCGGTGAGGTAGACCTCGAACGTCGCACCGGCGAGTTTGGCCGTGTTGTCGGCCGCGTTGACCTTCTCGATGGTGACGTTGCCGTACTTGACCTCGGCCTCCGGGGTGACGATGGGGCCGCCGGGCTCACCGGGCTGGATGTCGAAGCTTCCCTCGTTCGGGTAGATGATCGCCTCGTTGAGGATCTCACCGACCTCGTTGATGGTGGTCCGGATGACGACCTGCACCTGAGCAGCCTTGTTCGCGACGAGCTTCGCGCGGCCTGCCGCGGTGAAGTCGACGGTCACCTTCGTCGGTGTGCCGGAGGCGGTCACCGTGTAGTCGGTGTCCTCGACCAGCGTGGCGCCGTTCGTCAGCGACACGACCGTGTCGACATACGTCAGCCGCGCATCGAGCGCATCGACGATACGGTAGCCGTCGAGCACGTCGACGAGCGGGATATCTCCACGGATCGTCCAGGTCACGGTATCGCCGACCTTGTGCGCCTGCGACTCGTCGACGGTCTTGCTGCCGCCGCCGATCACCGAGTTCTTCGGGTACACGTTGATCGTGTACATCCACGCGTTCAGGTCATCAGGATCCGTCATCGGCACCGTCACGAGGAACGGGGCACCAGGCGTGGTACCCGCCGGGTACGAGGTCTCCGTCACCAGGTAGACACCCAGGGGAAGCTCATCCGCCGATGCCAGACCCGTGCTGTCGCTCGTGACCGACACGGTGGTGCCGTGCGGTGCCGTCGCGGCCGCTGCGGGGGTGAGCGAGCGAAGAGCACTCCAGCCCGCGTTCGTGGTCAGGTCGTACGTTGCCGGGTCCACCTGCACGACCGAGAACGTCACCCCCTCGAGCGGTTCGAGTCCGGTGGTGTCTTTGACCTTGCCGTTGTCACGGTCGGTCGGCGCATCCTCCGGCATCTTGAACTTGTGGATGTTGATCGTTCCCGTCTCCGACGGATCGATCAGGTGCGGGGCGGGGGCCGCGGACGCGGCAGCCGGCACCCCCAGGGCGAGCATCGCGCCAGCGGCGAGAGCGGCAGCGAGACGGAGCGTCCGTCTTCTTGGGGACTTCACAAGGACTCCTTGCTTCGGTGATATGTGTTCCTGCCCGCGACGCGGGAGGTCTGAGGACCGCCGACCAGACGGCGGGCGGAGCGGCGGTCAGTCCGCCGAGTTCCGGTGTCGTCGGGCCGCGAGAAGCGCGAGCCCGGCGATGATCAGGAGGAACGTGCCCGCGACGAAGTAGGGAGCGACGCCCCCACCGCCCGTGAGCGGCAGCGTCACTGCTTTCCCGTCCCGCACGTGAATCACATCGCCACTGACCGTGACGTCAGGATTCGCCACCGGATCGACGATCGTGATCGCACTGTCAGCGCCGATCGTGAACGCCGCCGGGCGAGCGAGCAGCGAGTGACCGACGGGAGCCTTCGTCTCCGACAACCAGTAGGTGCCCGGCATCAGCCCCGCGACGGTGAACCGCCCCACCTGGGCATCAACAGCCACCACCGGCATATCGGCCAGCGGTTCACCGGGACGACCCGCATCATCGGCGAGAACCTCGAACGCACTCCCGCCGACGGGCACGACCTCACCGTCGCCACCGGCACTGTTCTTCTGCACCTGCACGAGCGCGCCCGTCTTCGACGTGGTGCTGCACGGATCACACGACGCGAACGGCACGTCAGCCGTCCCCGTCACCGTGTTCGTCAGTGTCGCCAGCCACGCGTCGGCGTCGACGACCACCTGATAGGTGAGCGCCGCCTGCTGACCGTCCTGCAATGAGAACGGCGCCGTGCGCAGAGTCGCCGGCTCGGCCGGGCCCGGATCAGCGACAGCCACCGGATCCTGCCCGTCGACGACGAGCTGGGCAGACCCCGATACGAAGCGGGCGTGATCGAGCACCTTTGAGAGATCGTCCTCAAGGACGACATCATCGACGACGCCTCTCGTCGACGACGTGGTCACGGTGTAGGTGAGGGTGTCGCCCGGGGAGACGACGCCCCCCGTCGGCTCGACACCATCGATCGTGACGCCCTTCGCCACGGTCCATGTGGAAGGTGTGACCTCGGTGGTCACGGTCGAGGAGTTGTTCGACGTGTCCGGGTCAATATCGACGCCCGAGACCGTCGCCGTGTTGACGATGCCCTGCGTGGACGATGCGGGGACCGTCCCCGACAGACGAATCGTCACGCTCTCCCCCGCAGCAAGCACCGACGGAACCCGGGCCAGCGGATCACCACCCGTGAGGTCGGCGAACGTCCCGACGGTCGAATTCTGTGCGACCGCATACCCCGGCGCCGCAACCTCACACCGCAGGTCATGACCGGCGAGCACACACCCCTCCGGAGCTCTCACAATCCGCGGATCAGACACATCCGCCGGGATCGCGTCATGGACCACGAACCCGTGCGAATCCGAGCTCCCCGCCGCGTTCGCGACAGTCAGCTCCCAATCGATCGCACCACGGTTATCGACCACCGCCGGCGCAGACTTAGACATCGACAAATCCGCCGACGCGAATGCGAAGCCCAACGTCGCGTTCGGCACAGAGCCGAGCGTCACGGGTCTCAACAGCGGCTTGGTGATCTTCGCCATCGCGTAGATCCGGAACGAGACGCTAGAGACCCGTCCCTCCACTTGGATCGCAGACACCGGCGGGTTCTTATCGAGCACACAGCTCTCAGGGCGGTTGGCAGTCGCCTCCGGACCCACGACGCGACCATCTACGAGCGACGTCACTGCGGTCGAGTAGGTGAGAGTGCCACGGTCATACTCGATGGAATCGACCAAGGAGAGTTGATCCGAAGCAACCGGCTGACCGTTTACGCGGGTGAAGCTGAAGTCGTTCCATCCCGACCAGCATTCGGAGTTCTGTCCCGCAACACTTTCAACCGACCAATCTGTCGTTCCACTGCCGACGTAGATGATCGGATCGATCTCGGGCCGCGGAAAGGTCACTGTGGCGGCGAAGGCGTAACACTCCTTCGCGGGACCGACTTCCAGATCGTCCCCCAAGCAGTTCGCTACATCAGAAGGAACCAAGTCGGAACCCTGCTGGATCTGTCCGATGTTGACGGACAACGGGATCCCGTGGCCGTTCGGGGTCATCAAGGGGTCAGTGACCGAGCTATCGGCTCGAGTGGCCAGCCAACGGAGGCTGTCCTCATCGATTGCGAACTGCATCGTTCCCGGTTCGTTCCCTGGCATCGCCGCGGTCGTCGAGAATCGATCAGAAGCGATGTTCCATGCCGAGTTCGGCAACGCCGAGACATACCCGGTCGGCTTCTGGACCGGGTAGGCGGGCCGATCAGCCACCGTCGTCGACGCGGTCGCTGACGGCAGCACCACGACGCCGACGCCGATGGACGTTAAGGCGACTGCAGCGCGCAACACCTTGCGCCGAACACGAACAGAGAGCGGAGATCGCACAGTCCTGTCTTCCACTAGGCAAAGGGGGGGCACTTAGTGGATGAAAGGCTGAGGGCCATGCTTACGCGGATCGGCCATTGATGGTGCAGAGCACTCTATTCGGAGGCGATCTGTTCTCTTCTTTATCGCGAGTGCGATTTCAGGGATTGCCCACCAGACACAGGTAGTCGGTTCTCGGGCGCTCACAGCTCCCTCGAGCGCTGCCCGACTGTCGTTCCCGCTGCGGTCCGGGTCGAGATCCCTTCGAGCCGCGCGCCAACCTCGCCCGGGGATTCAAGAGTTCCACCTGCGCCCACGCCTTCCTGATGCCGACGGAATCTCCTACGCCGGTCCGCTAGAAGCACGAGGACGGCGGGATCCCCGGCTCCTCGAAGGAGTCAGGGCCGCAGAATCGCGATGCACGGGGGCCTCCCCTGCGCTCTTCCGACGAAGCGGTTGAGCCACCAATTCCAATGGTGGCGACAAAGCTCGATCATCTCGCTCGAGCTCACTCCCTCGAGCAACCGTGTGGGTATGGACCGCGACCACTCCCCAGTCAGTCGGTCGCAAGCCCAGCAGGACTCGCTTTTCATGCCCCCACCATAACCACCGAGTATGCGGGTGGCTAGAGACGGGTGGTGACCCGAGCAACCCGTGGGGCCACCACCCGGACGGCAGAGTCTCAGAACCGCCACCGTCGTAGCACGCCAGACGACCTGTGAGGGAATCTTCTGACTGTTGCATGCGCTGGAAGCACGCAACCTGTGCACCGCTCACTCAATCACTCCCCCACTTTCGTGTCCGTGCTTCCACCCCTAGTCCGCACGAAGACCATCAACTCCCGTACGGGGATCAGAAACCTCCGAGGTTGTGTGCCAGGCGGGCAGAGTCCGGGGCCCCGACGATCCCGCATGGCGACTTAGGAGCTCTGCGCGTCTATAGCCTCAATGAGATGGAGGCCATCGTCCTTCGAAGTGAAGGGTTGCACCTGGTCGATACGGAGCTGTTCAGCTTTGGTGACTCCGGCGCGGACGGCTTCGTCGACGAGGTCCTGGTCACCGCTGATGGTGGGGTCGATCCAGTGGAGCCAGAGGTCTTCGGGGAGGATGACGGGGTTGCGGTCGTGGATCCCGGCGAGGGTCTTCACAGAGTCGGACGTGATGATTGTGGCGGTGAGGGTCCACCGGTCGGGGTTGTCGGCGTCTTTGGTGGGGTCTGGCCACCAGGAGTACAGGCCGGCGAAGCCGAGGAGGGCGCCGTCGGGGTCGGACATGAACCAGGGCGTTTTGTGGCCCCTCTCCCCCGTCCATTCGTAGAAACCGCGGGCGAGGACGATCGCCCGGTGCGTCTGTAGGGGTTTGCGCCAGGTGCTCTTCTCGGCCATTCCTTCCGCGCGGGCGTTGAAGGTGGGGAACTTCAGCTTCAACGTAGGTGACCAGGCGGGCACCAGCGACCAGCGCGCGCGCTCGAATCGCAGCTCCCCTGTCTTGGCGGAGTCGAGCAGGATCGGGATGTCCTCGGTGGGTGCGATGTTGAACGCGGATTCCCAGTCCGGCGCCCATTCGTCAGGGCGCCGCCCGGTGCGAGTGACGAACTCGGTGATCTCCGAGTTCACTCTGTCGTCCATTGCGAATCGACCGCACATGGTCCTGTCTCCTCCGTGGCGCGTGATCGCTGGCAACGTCAGCTGCCGAACGGACGTCCCCTCTGGAACTCGCTGGAGTTCGGTGGGAAGACCTCTCCCCCATTGTGCGCTTCTTCGAGTCGCGCGAGCTCGGTGGCGATCGCTCCGTTGATGAAGGCGCGCATCGACGTGTACCCGCCGGCGCGGCGGAGCACTGCCGTTTCGCTCCGGCGGACGAGGCCTTCTTCGATCTTGAACGTGCGGTCGATCATGGTGGGGCGGGCATCGCGTGGTGCTGGCGTCGACGTCTCGTGGCTCGCAATGGCTGAGGAGCTGGCTGGTTGCGGCGTAGGGCTCGTCTGCGCCGAGGGCGTAGCGCGCGTCTCGATGGCCGGTTCGGGGGCTGTCCGTACCGCTTCGACCTGTGGGGTCAGTAGAGGGCTCTGAGCGCCGGGTCGGCGCCGCTCGGGACGACTCATGCTGCTTCTCCGATCACCTTGGTGATGTATTCCGCTGCGACGGAGTCGTAGAGCGCGACTGTCCTGCGGCTTTGCCGGTCGGACCATGCGGAGAGAGACACGGCCGCGGAGTCGGCCTCAGTGAGCCGAACCCATTCGGGGATCCATCGCGGGATGAGCAGATCTTCCATTCCAGTCTCCTTGACGATTCGCGTGGGATCGAGGAACAAATCCCCGAAGTGTTCCCGCGCACCCGCCACCTGCTCTTCCGCCTCGAGGCTTCGCTTGTACCTGGTCGCGACGACGCCGCCAACATGAAGTCCCGGGTTGGCAAGATCTTCAGCATGGACCTGTACGAAGTCGCGGAGTCGGATGGCGGCTTCGACGGCGTCGTAGGTGGGGTCGAACGGGATCAGTACGGTGTCGGCGACCGCGAACGCCATCTGCACGAGGTGGCCGAGGCTTGGCGGGGTGTCGATGAGCACGACGTCGTACTCATCGGTCCAGCCTTCGAGCGCGCGCTTGAGGCGGCGGACTGCGCCAACCTGGCCGGCTTCGGTTTCTCGGTTGATGAGGTCGAACCGAGACGGGATCAGATCGATGTTCTCAGCCTCGGCGGTGGGGTTCCCCGCAGCGTCCACCCAGCCGCAGGGGATGACAGCGCCCTGGCCGACGCCGCGCTCCCCTGACTTAATGACCTCAGACATCGTCACGATTGGGGCATTCGGGTCGTATTCGATCCCGAGACGTCGTGTGGTGTTGGCCTGGGGATCCAGGTCGCACACAAGGACCCGTAGCCCGAACCTTCCGAGCGCCGCAGCGAGCTGCACGACGAGCTGTGATTTCCCGACGCCTCCCTTGTTGTTCGCGATCGAAGTTATGTGGGTCTCGGCCAGCTGCAGAGCTGCAGGGATCCCGAAGCGGATGCGTCGAGCGCGCACGTCGGTTTTGTTGCCCTGGAATGTCGTGATGGCCACTTGTTCTCCAATCGGGGAATGCAAGCCTTGTTTGCATTCCTTGTATAGCTTCGCTGCAGTCTCGCTCTAACGGCTGCAACGACTCACGGTACGTTGAATCTGAAATTAAAACAAGCCTTGCTTGCGTTGCAATACTTGTTTGCCAAGTAATCCTTGTATGTCTTGCAAGCTAAAGAAGTCTTATGTATACGAATCAGTCTTGATCGGCTTCACAGATCTGGCGTACCGCACGTACTTCTGCCGGTTTTTCTACCTATCCAGTGCGGATCGGTGCTGGTGCCAGCTCGGGGTGGGGTGGGATGAGAGGTGTCCGGTGGGGGCCTGCTGCCAGCACCGGGCAATGCTCCAGGCTGTTCGTCGATGTCTACCTCGTGCGGCCCAGCACCGTCGTTCGAACGACACCGGGGTGGGTGGGTGTCAGGCCTGACACCCACCCACCCTGCACTCTTCATGAGCGGTGTTTACTTGATCCTTTGCCTCATCGTCGCTGCGTTGAGCATCGCGACGATGCGTTCCACGGGGGAGAGGAAGTAGCGCCAGTCCGCGAGATCTAACACTCACCGGACGCCACCGCGCCCATAACCTCATAGCAGGGGCCGCAGCGGCGGATACTCCACGACCTCGGTGTCTTCGCCCGAGCCGGGCCTCGTGTGCAGCAGCATCCGGGCAATGGAGCGAAGATCGTCAGGTGTCGGTCGAGGGGGCTTCTCTCGGTGTGGGAAGACCAGAGGCCCGTCGATGCCGAGCTGCGTCATCGCGTCTCGCAGCTCGTCTTCGGCGTCCAAGTACTCCTGCAGCGCGACGACGCTCGGGAAAATCCACCGACGATGGTCCAACGCACCAACATCCGGTGGGGGAGTGGGATCCTCTTCGACACTCATCCGCACAAAGTACTTACCCTCCCGCGCTGGCCGGACAGCGATCAGGGATCCCCGATTTCTGTGCGCTTGGATCCGTAGAGGTGACGGAGATGACCGTGCTGGGGTCCCGCTGTCCACCTTGTGGGCGGGCTGAGCCCGCGCGATAGCTCGGGCCGTCCACAGGTGGGTCAGGGGGGAGGTTTTTCCTGCAGCGCTCGGAGGCGCTAGCTAGCGGGCGCGGTCCGTTGATGCGATCCGCGAGCCGGGTCGTATCAGTGCGTCAACGCCCCGTTGTGACTCGACCGGGCAGCAACGGTACGCCCGTCCCAACCCGGGACATGGCGATCGAGGTGTTCTTGCCTTTCAACGGACCACGAGGCACTGGGACTCACTTTCTGGTCGCGTTGACGGCGAAGCCAGGCCCAGAGTTGACGTTCGTGAGCGTCGTCGGAGCGCTGCCTCGGCAGATGCTCATGCGCATCAACGAACGCAACGAGATCTCTGGCGTGCTGGTCCCACGTTTCGCGACGATCGGTGTCCCATCCCGGGAGTAGCCCGTCGAGATAGGCCTGCCGTTGCGGGGTCCATGTCGAGCTCGAGCGCCCCACTCGTGCTGCGCGCTGATTCAACATCCAGACATGCAACTTGCGCTCGCGTGCATCGCGGCTGCCCCGCCGTGGAAAACGACCGTGTTCAGCAAGGAACTGTGCGAACTCGTCGGCCTTCACAATCCACTTGTTCACTGAGTCTCCCGCCCCTGAAGCAGAGAAGAAGGCTCTCTCTCCAGGTCTCATCACACCAACGGTTGAGCACCGAATCTTCTCAGTCAGAAGGAATTCAGTACCGTCACGACTTCGAGGACCAGCCATGGGCTGAGCTCTCCGTGGACAACGGGCGCCGGTGGGTAGACAACAGCCTGAGGGGCACGCACCCCTCAACCTGAGGCGGGGTTGCCGACCGCTCAGGTCGCAGGCTCTCGTGTCGAGGGCTCAGGCGGTGAGGACGAGCGCGCGGGAGTCGTGTGGAATCTCCGCGTGGACGGGCTCCGTGGCAACCAAGCGGCCGCCGAGTACCCGGCCGATGATCTCCTCAACGGTGGAGGCTGCGTCGCCCGCTCGGGCGACGGCTGTCTCCACCGGAACTCCTTCGATGATCGCTCGGGCGACCCGGTAGTCAGCTGTCCCGTCCGCACGTCGAGGGTGAGCGCCGTGGCGGTTGGTGCCGGCGTCCGGCAACAACGCCAGCTGCGTCGGCCCGGGACGCCGGCGACGCTTGTGCGGGGGAGTGCTCATCCATTCCTCCTCTGCCCGCCACCACGCCCACAACTCCCGCTCCACGTCATAACGCCGACGACGTGCTTCCAACCGTCCCGCAACATTCAGCAGCTCCGCGACCGCGCCACGACGATCCACCCCCGGAACTGTCCATCCCTCGACGTGATGCTCTGCGAGTCCGAACTGTCCCAACACGGATAGACGACTGGCGACCCATCCGACACTCACCCCGAGTCCTGCAGCAATCGCCGGGGTGGGGGAGGGCTGCTCGGTAAGGCGAGCGAAGAGGTTCCCCGTGCGGAGCCCCAGGGATCCGCCGTGAGAAAAAACATCGTGCGTAGCTGCATGGATTCTGCGGGTGAGAGTTTGTAGGAGAGTCTCGCGCTCAGCGGACCCGCGCGGCGTGTCCGCTTGTGACCGACTTGGGTCTGATTCCCTGTGGAGAACGTTTTTGGGGTCAATGCTCCAGAGCGCTCCGTGCGGGCCTTCAGCGACCGCAGCGCGGACGATCCAGCCATCGCTGGCGAGGGAGCGGAGAGCCGTGCGAGCGGTCTCTCGTCCGATGCCGGCCAGGACAGCAAGTCGGCGGATATCGGCTTCCACGCGGGCGTTGACGGCCTGCAGCGCCAGGACGGAGAGGACGTCGAGGATGCGGCGCTCCGTGGGGCCGGCACCGCGTTGCCACCGTCCGACGGATGCGTCGGCGCGCTCCTGCAGCTCGCGCACGTGGGTGGCGATCGCCGCGGCGCGGGACTCGAAGGTCGGATCGGAGCCTTGGGCGCCGCTGGAAGCGATCTGACGCACCGCCTTGTCCCATTCCGTACGCAGGACGGCCGCGGGGGATTTCGACCCCCCACGGGGCCGTGCGACACGTCCGGTGGCTCCGGGAATGGTCCGCACGCGCTCGAGGCCGGGCTTGCCCTCCATGACGAGGGCGGCGACGTCGGCGTGCCGCCACCGGGCGGCCGCGGCGCCGAGAAGGATCTTCCACAGCGTCGCCGAGGCATCGCCGGTGACGGCTGTGTCGACGGCGGCCGCGACGTCAGGGGACAGATCACGACGCGCGCCTGGGAGGTACAGCCGTCCGTGCTCGTCGACGGGCAACGGGCCCGTCTCTGGAGCCGACTGCTCCGATTCCGCGGGGCGAGCGAGCGCAAGCTCAGCGAACCGATCGGTGAGCGCCTGGAAATCGGCATTACTCGTCGACGGGGCGCGCAGCGCATCGAGCGACCCGGCGACGGGGACCGAGGCGCCGCCGAGACGGTGCGGGGCACCGGGAGGGCGAGCACAGCCCGCCACAGGGTTGCTGAGCATGCCGTAGTCGAGCGTCGGAAGGGACGCCTTCGCGAGACGCCCGAGCTGTGCGACGGCCGCGGCATCCTGGTGATCGCTCAACGCCACCCAGACATGGCGGCCACCGGTCGGGCCGGACACGCACACCACGTATGCGATGCGGAGCTCGTCAAGCAGTGACGTGAGCAGCTGCAGGTCGCGAGGCATCTGATCCGCCGCTGCCGGCGTCTTCACATCCAGGTCGAAGCACAGGAACCGGTACCGATGATCGGTGCCCGCAAGGCTCATCGCCCACGACGTCGACGGCACCCCCCGACTCATGAACCACGCAGTAGGACAGGAGTTCTCGATCGCTCCCGATGCATCCTCAACGTACGCACGAACCGTCCGACGGGGGCTCAACTCCAACGTCAAAGCCCACGCCGTAGCAAGATCTAACCCAGCGCCAGCCTCGGGGAGATCGTCGCCCGAACGAGCGACACGCCGAGGATTCAGGGGCGAAGACTGGAAAAGCGCAGCATCGCGTCGTATGATGACATCACCTCTTCTGGACGGGAGAAGGTACACCGAAGCCCCGGCGCCAACCGGTACTTCACAACTCGATCCGACTCAGTCGCCAAACTTCACGGATCGAAGACTTTGGGAGAAACCCGCCGCACCTGCGGCGGGTTCTTTCGTTAAGCGGCAGCCGTTCTGGCCTCCTTGGGGAACTGAAGTGCTTCAGCACGGTTGTGCTGAGGGGCAGGTGAGAACTGCGGCATCTCAAGAGCTTGCGCCGCGAGCGCGAGAAGGTAATCACCGTAGGTGTAACCTTCCTTCGCTGCGTTCTCCTTGAGGATGAGAGCGAAGGGAATCGGAGGCTTTGCGAGAATCGCGTCCCGCTCGCCCTTGCTAGGTCGACCGATGCCGTTGCGTGCCATGCGATGAACATATGCCGCGTTTGTGTTAACGAAACGGATTGGCTAGGGCGTGTCTCGGCACCTGTGTCCGCCGGACCTTGGCTCTCCACGGAAGGAGTTGCCTGATCGAGGGCGTGCGGACCAATGAGGCGCCACCAGCTCCTACTATCAGCTTCGCTAATCAACATATCGCCTGCCATCGTAGACCCCCTGGTCCGATAGAGGTAATACGCTCAGCCGCCCCACGCCCGCAAATCGGACGACCAAAATGAGCTTCCCAAGTCCTGATGTAGACCTTTGGCTAGGTACTGTCAGACTTTTCGCTAGTTACGTATCTATGGCTATCCGCATACCAAGACTGCGCGCATACACCCCGTCTCGTAACGGGATCGAGGACGCTTGACGAGCACCCTCACCCCAGGAGCATCACAGATGACGTCACCGCTAGCGCCGATCGCGCAGCCAATGAGCAACCCTTCGATACCGGCCATCTCCCTCATCGCTTCACCGCAAGCACGCGACATTCTCCGAGTGTTGCTGGAAGGACCAATCACAGTCGACGCATTGGCCCGCGAACTCGAGCGGGCAGTATGGCGCGTGCGGTCTCAGTGTCGGAGGCTCGCTGAAGCAGGAGCGATTCGGCTAACCGAGCACGACGAGATGACGACTGACGCTGCAACGATTGTGCGCGCCATGCGGGAGTCCGTCCACCACGCATCTGAAGAAAACGTGGGGCGTTCGGCGGCCTAGTCCGGTGGTGCACTTCTCTTACGGAAGATGTCTGCTGCAATAGCGTCGATAAGGCTGTCTGCCTCGCCCGCAACTGCGTAGTAGCGAGGCGGGCGGCCTCGGCGGAGCCTCTCGGGCGGGGGATCCGTAGCCACTACCCCCGCGTCCTTGAGAACCGTCAGCGCTCTATTCAGACTCGCTTGGGGGAACCCCTGGCCCGTGATGCTCTGGGCGATCTGATGGAACCCCTCGTGTATCTCGCCGAAGTACAGGCCGGGATTCTCTTTGATGAAAACGTACAACCGCGCTCTAACGGGATGTCCCCACACCTGATATGCGGTGGACAGACGCTGTGCGTCTCCATCCGACCCACTTGCATGTTCAGGCATCGCTCGATTCTCGCAGAAGAGAACCGTATACCGGAAAAAATCCGCGAGACTGCAACTTTTAATATCACTCTTGATAGTGTGTAAAGCATGAAGCAACTTAGCTCTAGCAGTACACGCGCGTGGGGCCGAGGCTGTGGGCCGTGTTCACGGCTTGCGGAGGACCCTTGCGCCGATCGGTCTGAAATCTAAGGAGACGCGATGAACAGCACCGATTCCATCCTGGCGGAAGACGGAAACGTGGATGTCGAGACACCGGCGGGGCTCTCTCCCGCGAAGCCCAAGTATCGAAGGTGGCTGATCGGTTCCGCGATGGCGGCCGCGGTCGTGGCTGCTGCAGTGATCGTTCCTTGGCAGTTGCAGGAAGCCGCTCACCGCGGCGCATGGGCCACGTACCAGGATGCCGTGTCAGCGCACGATGCGGCCGTCGACGGCTACGTTGACGGCGCAGCTGCCCTCACAGCTCGGTACGAGCTCGCCGGCGAGCAGCTGGTCACCTTCCAGAAGATCATCAGCAGCACTCCGGATGCTGCGGTCACCCCCGCCGAGGCGAAGCCTGACTTTGTCGCCGCGGTCAACGACTTCGAGGCCGTCGCAATCGTCCCCACCGCCGAAGGCGAGGACGCGGAACCAGCATCAGAGATCGCGCCTCTGGACACTGAGCATGCCAAGAAGCTGCAGCAGGACGCAACCACGGAGCGCATCGAGTCGGAGACGACCACGGTGCGTCGCGCGACCCCGCAGTATGACGACGCGATGAACGAGGACGCCGGCACGCTCGAGGCGATCGACGGCGCTTATGACGAGGCGATCTCCAAGCTCGACGCGATGATGGCCGCGGGCAGCGCCTGGGGCAACCGTGACGTGTACGCGAAAGACACTGCGGAGCAGGGTGCGGCGCTTGTTGCTGCTGCTCAGGCTCTCGTGAAGCCGGACGGTGAGGCATTCGAGGGGCTGGACGATCGCGCTGCCGCGATCCAGGCTTTCGTGGACGCTCAGGCTGCGGCTGCAGCTGGACACGCGAAGACGGTCGCGGCCGAGGAAGAAGCAGCCCGCCAAGCCGCGGCCGCCGAGGCCGAGCGGCAAGCCGTGGCGCAGCGCCAGGCCCAGCGCCAGCAGAACAACAGCACTCCGAATACTGGGTCGCACCAGAACAACGCCTCAAGAAACAACTCTGGGGGCGGGTCTCCGTCAACGCCTTCAGTGCCCCAGGGTGGCGGCCGTCCGGGTGGCGGCACGAATGAGACCAATGGTGACTGCTGGACAAGCAACGGCACGGGTGGCAGGAAGCCTTGCTGATTCGTCACGGCCAGTTCTTGCGTGTCGGCCATTCGGGAGTGATCCCGCTTTGAACTCTACGCTCACCCCGAGCGTGGCGACGGGGACTGAGGGTGCAACCTCAGCCCCCGTCTATCCAAGAAAAACGAGAGAGGGAATCTCCATATGCGTTCGTCTCGGACGTCTCACATTGTAAGGAAGAAGCGGGGGCCCGGCGCCTCGGGTCGGAACCCATTGCTCGGGACCACTCCCCGAAGGGTGGTTGCCGGCGCGGTTCTCGCAGGCCTGGCTTTCGGTCCGATCGCTGGAGGCACAGCGGCGACGGCCGCGGTCGGAGGTGGAAGTTCGGCAGGAGGTGGCGGCGGGGGCGCAGCCTCGGACAACTACTGGCTGTACACCCTCGACAACTTCCCCCAGGGGGGCACTCCTGAACAGGGGTGGGGGCCGGACTCGACGGACTACTTTGCTGCGTCTATGGAGGCTGAGGGCCAATGGGCGAGCGGATCGGGGCCGATGAACGGAACCCGTTCTGCGCTGCACAGCTCCTGCAATGACGCGATGGCGCAGGCGATCGACCGCTCGGGTGTCCCCGGCGCGAAGGCCCGCGTCGTTCAGGTTGGCGTGTCCGTTGGCAGCTTGGGTGGGAAGCCGATCCTCGGATGGGGTGGCACGAAGGCCACAATGACGAGCTGGTACCAAGGACTCACCGCCGCGCACTATTGGCAGGGCAGCCTGGTCGACTTTGACCAGAAGTTCTTGAATGCCGTGTCGAGTGAGTTCCTCGCCCATATCCCTGAGGGGCCTCGAATCGTCTGTATCGCGTTGAACGAGTTCGAGCCGGAGCGCCAGTACACGCTGAGCATCACGACGGATGCGCAGAACACGTTCACGATCGCGAGCGGCAAGGAGCCGGTGCGCGATCTGATCCACGCCTCGGCGGGCAACTCCTCGATCCGTGAGAACGTGAGCTCTGACGTGATCTTGCACTGGACCGGTGAGGACGGTTCCACGAAGCAGGTCAAGAAGTCGAAGGCGATCGCGAACCACGGCGACACCTACTCGGACTGGTTCGCGCCGGCCGACTTTGGGTGGGATGAGTGGCAGGGCGGCGAGTACTGGTTCGATATTCACGTCGCGAAGCAGAAGTCGATGGCTAACGCTGTCGATACCCCGGATCGGGATCCTCGTGAAACGTGGGACTCTTGGGCACCGAAGCCCGAGAAGGAGGTCATCGGCAGTGGCGAGGAGTCCGGTGACCACACGCATGAGAACATCAACGGTCTCTCTGTGTGGCCGGGTCAGAAGCTCGAGTACTCCGTGGGCGTCGACCTGGTTGTCCCGGAGAAGGTGCGCGACAAGATCACCTCTTTCGCGGTGCAGGACTCGTTCGATGCGCAGTTCACGCCGAACAAGACCTCAGTGGAGTTTTGGGACTCCCGGAACCCCTCGAACCCGAAGCCGGTAGCGAAGAGTGCGTACAAGCTGACCTGGGATGACAAGGCGAACTCGTTCACCGCGACGTTCACCGAGGCGTGGGTGCGGGACAACCTGGTGGGCAACACCGCTCAGGGGTGGCTCACGATGCGGTTCACGGGTGCGGTGAAGGACACTGCGGCTCCTGGGACGACGGTGAAGAACCAGGCGTTCCAGATCGTCAACGGTGTGAAGATCGCTACCGAGGTTCCCGAGGTGAAGATCCCGTCGATCAAGCCCGACAAGGAAGACCTCTCGATCGACCTGGTGGACATCGATGGGAAGACCGTCGTGAAGGGCGACACGATCCTGTACCGCCTGACGATGGATGCCACCCCGGGTCGTGACAAGCTCGCGTACAACGTGCACAAGCTCGGCATGGTCGACGACTACGACGACGAGTACCTCAGCGTCGACGTGGCCGACATCCGCGTGGCGGACAAGGCCACGGGTGTCGATGTGACGAGCGCGTTCAACGTGCAGATCCTCGATGGTGTCGTGTACGTGTTCGCCAAGACTGTCGACACGGTACTGCCGACCGGTGAGAGCATCCTTGGCGACCCGCAACCGGCGAACTTGAAGAAGTATGACGAGGCTGCGATCGATCCGCTCACGGACCCGATCATCGACCAGGATCTGCTGGGCAAGTTCTACTACGTCACCATCCCCGCGAAGGTCATCAAGGAGGTCGACGGGTACGTGATCGAGAACCAGGCTCGCGAGAACCTGGAGAACTCGCACCGTCAGACGAAGATCGTCTCCAACCCGTTGAAGCAGATCAACCCGGACAAGGATGTGGTTGTCGACCCGTCGACCGGTGACGAGTCGATCGACGGTTCGGAGATCAAGCTGCACTCGGTCTTCAACTACCGGCTGAACAGCTCAGAGATCCCCGCGGACCGCGCGTACAAGGCGTCGCAGTGGTCGGTGCGCGACACGTTCGACCGTGTGCACGACTACTACACGGGCGTCTGGGCCGTCCACGCGAACAGCGACCTCTACGACGGCACCACGCTCGTCGCGAAGAAGGGCGACCTTCTCGCGGATAGCGACGGCAGCACCGCCGACAAGCTGGGCGACCTGTTCACGGTGACGTTCGATGAGAAGTCGTACACGCTCACCGCGACCGCTACCGAGGCGTACCTGAAGCTCGTGAACAGCCGTGGAGATCTCGCACAGGCGTTCTCCGTCTACACGAAGATGGAGCGCATCGCTCCGGCCGAGAAGATCGAGAACAAGACGACCGAGTCGTACAACAACGTCGAGCGGGAATCGAACGTCGTGTGGACGAAGACGCCGGAGAACCCTGCGATCGATGTAGAGAAGTTCACGCTCAGCGAGGGCATCATCGATGGTGACCGCGACACCTCGAGCGAGGCGTACGAGATCCCGAAGAAGGAGCTCAAGGAGGGCACCCTCGTCGGGATCCGCGTCACCAACACCGGTGATGTGCCGCTGAAGAATGTTGTCCTGACTGATGCGACCCACAAGGGTCTGGCCGGCACTGTGAAGGACATTGTCTGCTTCGACGGCGACACGGAGATCGCCCCGGATGCGATCGGGGAACTGGCCGTGGGCGAGTCGATCGATTGCCAGGGTCTGCTCACCGGCATGAAGGACGGCCAGCTGCACGGTGACACTGCCACCGTGACGGGCGAGTCTGTCTACACCGGCAAGAAGGTATCCGACGAGGACCCATGGTTCGCGACGGCACCGAGCGCTCTCGCGCAGACCGGTGGCGCGCTGAACATGACCGGCGTCGTCGTCGGCAGCTCCCTGCTCGCTCTCGCCGGTGCGGCGCTGCTGGCAGCGAAGCTCCGCCGACGCGACCGCGTCACCGTCACCACGACGGAGTCAGCGGACAGCTGACCCGGCCGGGTGGTGATGTTCGCGCATCTCGCGGGCATCACCACCCACCCGTCGCCCGCCGCGCGACTCATTCTTCGCGTGCGCGACCCCCTCGTGGTCCCGCACGCCCCTCTCTCATCTGTCTCGCCTCTCAACGGGAAGGAACCCGTGATGACTGTCGAACACGCGAACAAGGAGCACACCATGACATTCCTTCAGATTGCGGGGTGGGTTGTCGGTGGCTGGATCACCGCGTCTCTCCTGCTGGCAGCACTGTGGGCACGGATCGGGATGGCCCTCCGTCCCAACACCGACCTTCCCCCCTTCACCTCCCACCTCGCAGAGCAGGAGGCGTGATGAGTATCCGACTTCGCGATGACGCACGCCGGCACCTGGCCTTGGCCGTGGTCCTCGGCCCCGGCACGCCTTTCAGCATCTACGACGTGATGGACGAGGCCCATTGGTATCGCACGGTCGTCGACGGCGACGGACCGTTGATCATTGGCGGCGCGCTCCTGGGAGCTTTGGAAGTCCTCCGTCGCCACGGGGCAACGTCCGCAGACGTGTTCTCGTGCCCGCTCACATCTCCTGGGGGAGTCGTCACCGAGGAGGACATGTCTCTTGCTGCCGGGTGGCTGGCGAACGGGCTCATGGAAGAGCCCGATTCCACGGCCGAACAGACGGCGGTTAGCGAGGCACTGCAGCTGAACGGTTGGACGAGGGACCCGGCCCACGTGACCTCTCTTGTGCTCGCGATCGCGCTCATCGCCGGCCACGCGGACGCCAAACGGTGCGAACGCCAGATCCTCACGACGGAGTACGACCGTGGCTAGGGCCGCCCGGCCCGCGGGACGGTGGGCACGACTGAACAGCGACGCAATCGCCATGCTGCAGGGCCGGTCGGGGATCTCCGCGAAGGAACTGTACGAGCGGGCGGGCATGTCCAGCCCCGCCTTCTATGCCCGAAAGAAGGGCCAGGTCCCGATGTCCCTCAACGACGTCGAGGTCTTTGCACAGATTCTGAACGTGACCCCGCTCGAGGTCCACATGCTCGCGAACCACCTCGGCAAGATCGACGCGGACACGATGCCCTCCGACGCGAGCAGCATCACGGGCGGCGGCCTGGTCCGGGCGGGAGGGGCGTCCCATGGATGATGACATCCGGCTGGTCGATGATCCGCTGCCGAGTGGGATTGGAGAGGCCCGGAGGCGGATCGAAGTTCCTGTACCCGACCGCAAGCGTCGCTGGCTGTTCGTGCCCGCCCTCGTTGTCACGGGCTGCGTGGTGTTGGGCCTCGGCGGATGGGCCGTGTCTGGGCTCGTGATGGGGGCTGAGACGCCCACGAAGCCGTCGACGGTCGTTACCCCGACTGCGGCCCCGAGCGTCGTACTTCCCGGCTTCGCAGTCGAGGCCGCGTGGTCGGCGTCGGACGTGGATGATGCGGCCGCCGCGGGCGGGCGGGTCTTGACCGTATCCGGTGACTTGGCAGTGCTGCGTGACGTGGCCACGGGTGATGTGCTCGCTGAGGCCGACGTCGCGGGAGAAGACGTGACGGTGGTGACGGCCCATGTGGGTGAGAGCACCGCTTTGGCGGTGTCATCGGACACCCAGGCGCTCGTGTGGGCGGGTGACGCAGTGGTGCCCGTTGTCGTGGATCTGTCCGGTGGCCGCCAGCTGGTGACCAGGTCCGGTGCCTTTTTCGTCGCCTCAGCGGACTTCTCGTTCGCCATGGTTACAGCAGAGGGCGTGGTGCCGGTGGCGCCTCCTCGCCCGCAGATGATCGTTCTCGGCGTTTCCGGCGATCAGGTGCTGTGGGCGGGCGCGCCGGCTCAGGTGATCACCGCGTCGACGAACGGCGCTGCGCTCAACGAGGTTGCACTCGCTCCACCGTCTGCCGGTGCAGTGGTGACTCCGAAGCGGGGCTGGCTGATGGTCGCGAATGGATCGCTGACGGTGATCGGCTGGACGGACACCGATGGCGGAGAAGCGACTGCAGCGTATTCCACAGCTACGGGTGAGATTCGGCGGCTGATCCCCGGGACGGGGGAGGGGCTGCTGTCGCCTGACAGAAGCGAGTGGGTCACCGGCGGGCAGCGCGTCTCCCTGGAGAATGCCACCGCCACCGTGCTGCCCGAGGGGTTCATCCCCTCTGAATTCCTTGGTGACGCGCTGTACGGAGCGCTCTCCGACGGCAGCGTCGCGATCCTGCCGGAAGCAGCCACTTCTCCGAAGACTGTCGCGGCTCCTTCTGAGCGGCCGTTGGCCGTTACGGCGAACGTGCTGCTCACCCTCAGCGATGGCCGCTTGAGCGCTCATCCTGCCTCCTGACCACCCACCACATCCGAAAGAAAGAGGAACTCTCATGTCGAATCACTTCTCACGCGCCGGGGCCGTCACAGCCCTGTCCCTGCTGTTGACGGTGGGTAGCGCGGTCCCCGCACTGGCCGACACGGCGACGCCACCCCCTGGACCATCACCCACCACATCCGAGCAGACGCAGCCCGAAGTGGCCCCGTTCGCGATCGACGAGGAACCGGGCACCGACCCCGGCACCGATCCGGGAACAGGCGACCCTGGCACAGACCCGGGAACGGGTGGCCCTGGCACAGACCCGGGGACGGGTGACCCCGGCACGGGCGGACCCGGGACAGACCCGGGCGAGGGGTCGGTTCCTGTCCCTAAGCCGAAGCCGGGCGCTTCGAAGCCGGGCAGCGTGGTCTCGAACTCGGGATCCCCGGTGTCGTCCTCGAGCAGTTCGCGTGCGTACACGTCTCGCGGCCAGCGGCCGTCGTCGGATCAGCTGGCAGCGACTGGAGCGGATTCGAGACAGGTGCTGATCGGCTCGCTGGTTGCCGGGTTCTTCGTCAGTGCGGGTGCGGCCGCGACGTTCTGGTCCCGTGCGGGTGTTCGTCTGAGCCGTCGCGCCAAGGACAGCGTGGCGTGACCGTATGGCCGGGAGTGGTGGGTGTCCGCATGGGTGACGCACTGCTCCCGGCCGCTGCATCCGCATCTCGATACCGACCGCCGAGCGCGCTCGATGGTCACAACTCTGAGGAGATCAGGAAATGAGCGATCCTCTGGCGGTCCGCCCCCAGAACAAGGCTCTTGCCTTGACGACAGCCGCTGGCGTCGGGGCGCTAGCTGTGGGCGGGTTCACCTTGTCTTTCACAGCTCTTCGCGAGTTGGCGCAGCGCGAGTTCGCGATCACTGCGGAACTGTCGTTCATCTACCCGTTGGTCATCGACGGTTTCATCGTCATCGCGACGGCTGCGGCGTTCACGATGAAGAAACGCGGACCCCGGGTGACCTGGTACCCGTGGGCGGCACTCGTGGGGTTCGGGGCGCTGTCCGTTCTCGGGAACGCCGCGCACGCGATCGACAACCCGCTCGCGACGTTCCCCGCGTGGGTCTCCGCGCTGGGGGCGAGCGTGCCCGCCGTGGCGCTGCTGGTGGCGTCGCATCTGTTGGTGCTGATGATCGACGGGAAGGCCGCACCGCGGCCGCGGGCGAAGTCGACGCCGGCACCCGCTGCCACACCGGCAGCCCCCAGGGAAGCTGACCCGGAGGGGCTGCACGCTTCAACGGTCGAAACGCATCGCCTCCATGCCCTAGACCGGCCCGCACCGGCCGCTGGACTCGTCGACCGCGTGTCCCAGGTCATCGCCGAGGGGCGTCCGGTGACGGCTGCACTCATCGCCGAGTTCGAGGGGGTCTCTGAGCGCACCGGGCGTCGACGTCTGGCCGAGTTGCGCGAGAGCCACCCCCGTCTTTTCGATGCTCCCGAGCACGCTCCCGCACGGGAGGGCGTGCTGTGACTGCTTTGGGTGGGTTCGCTGTTATCCCCACGGACCTGGCACGATCGTCGGCTGTCTCCGCGCAGGCGAAGGCTGTGTTCGTCGCTCTCACATCGCACTGCGGCGAGAGAGAGATCACGGTCGAACGGCTCGCCCGGGAAGTGGGAACCACCGCGGCCGCGACGCAGAAGGCCTTGGTCGCCCTGCAGGCGAGAGGTTGGGGCGAAGCCCTTGGCGCCCTGGCCCCGACCGTCGTTCTGGAACAACCATGAACGGGCATCCTCCCAGCGCCGAGCCGACCGGCCACGAACTCGTGAAGTTCGTCGACCCCTGGCTCCCCTACGTGCGAGCGCGAGTGGTGGCGTCTGAGGTTGACGACGTCATGCAGACGATCCGCGAGACAGTGCTGTCCCGCGCCTCACGCTACGACAGCGCGCAGGGGGAGCCGGGCGCCTGGGTGTTCGGTGTCGTCCGCGTCACGGTGAAGGCCGCTCGACGAGTGCACGCAGTCGCGTGTGAGCGGGCCGCGATCGTGGAGGTTGATGAGACCATCCCCGATAGGGGAGTGGCCGCGGGGGATCCGCTGGCCTTCTTGATCGAGCACCGTGAGGAACTCGAATGGGTCCGCATCGTTGCGGAGGCATCCACATCATTCGAATGGCAGGTGGTCGTTACGTTCGCTCGGACCGAAGGAACGGGTGTCGAGGTCGCCTCAGCGCTGGGAGTGCCGATCACCACCGTCCGGTCTGCACGAGAGAGAGTGACGGCGCTGATCCGCACCGCTATCGGGGCCATCAATGCGCGCGACAACGCAACGCCGATCACCCTCAGCGGGTGCATCCCGGGGGAGGGCGGATACCGCGAGGCACTCCCATTTCGGGACTCTGAAGAATCGGTTGCGGCTACGGCGCTTGGCCTCTCCGCCTCCACCTTCCGCAAGCGCCGTGCGATGCTCCGGCGCCTGCAGTCGATCGTCGACGTGATCAGGGCAACAGCCATGTTGCCTCATGAAACAGCAACCCAAGGAGAAGCATCGTGAAATCCACTCGACCCATCATTTTCGCCGCCATCGGGCTCGTTGTCCTCGTAGGCGGGGTGACGGCGTTCACCGTGTCGTCCCTGTCGAACAGCACACCGCAGAGTGAAGTATCGGCCAGCGAAGCTCCCCCGGTGAGCTATGAAGCGAAGGCCTACAGTGGCGACGCACTGTCGTACACGTACCCGCAGGTGATCGAACTGGGGTTGGTCCCGGAACCGATCACCACCGACCCGAAGGAGTACATTGCCGCTGCGGTGGCAGCGTGGGGAACGTTCGACAGCACCGGTGAAACCACGATGCCCCAGTGGGGGAAATACCTCGAGTCGTGGCAGAACCTGTACCCGACTACGGTCGAGCTCCCGACAGGGGAGACGGTCACGTTCGACCCCCCGGAGAAGAACCCGGTCTTTCGGACCTCATGGGTCGACCACCGCGATCTGTGGGTGATCGGCGAGCGTCCCTCCGGCACCGATCCCGCATGGGACGCCAACGACTGGGATCTGCTGCAAGCGCGTGGCGGGCGGGTCGTCGCCGAGGCCACCGAGATCGGCAAGCTCGAGCCGGTGATGTTCGACAATCGCACCGCGCTGGGTGAGCGACAGTCGGTCGTGGAATTCACGCAGTGGATGACGCTCGATGATGGCACGGATGGTGAACACGAGATCTCGTTCACGAAGCATGGGTCCGCCCTCGTCACCATCAACTGCAGCACGACGACACCGGCGCCGGACTCGGCGCAGCAGGCGGGCGATTGCAAGCTGGTGAGCTTCAAGATGCTCGACTTCAAGTAGTCGCCATGGCTTCCTTCCCCGGTACGAGCACTCGTTCCTCACTCACCCGTCGCCGCGTATTCGTGGCTGTGGCCGCCTTTGTGGCTGCAGCGGTGCTGGGACTGTCTGTGATGCTCGCCTCGATCGTGTCGATCCCCGCGCTCACCCTCTGGGGGTCCGGTTGCTCGTTCGACTCCACCAAGGCGGGGAGTGTGACCGTGACCGGCCGGGGTGGGGGGTCAGTTGAGCTCGGGGCAGGCCAGCTGCAGAACGCCGCAACCATCCTCGATGTTGCCCGCGAGCTCGAGCTGCCGCCCACGGCCGGCAAGATCGCGTTGATGACGGGGCTGCAGGAATCCACACTGCGGATGCTTGCCAACACCAATGTCCCGGGATCTCTGTCGTTCCCGCATGAGGGGACGGGTTCCGACCACGACAGTGTGAACGTGTTTCAGCAACGCCCGCACTGGGGTTCCCCCGCCGAGCTCATGGATCTGAACTATGCCGCCCGGGCGTTCTTCGGAGGCCCGAGCGGTCCGAACGGGGGATCTCCTCGTGGGCTGCTGGACATCCCCGGGTGGGAGACGAAGGGGCTCGGTGAAGCGGCGCAAGCCGTGCAGGTGAGCGCGTTCCCTGACTTGTATGACGGGTGGGCTGAGGCGGCCGATCAGATCATCGCGGCGGTGACCGGGGCGACCGTATGCGCGGCGAAACCTGTCGGTGATGGTAGCGACGGCCGCAACGGGTGGGGCGGGTACGAAAACGGTCGCATTCCTGTCCAGGTGCTGTCATCGATCCCCTGGTCGCCTCATCATCTTCTCCGCCAGGACGCGACGGCCGCGCTCACGGAGATGAACGCGGCCTGGAAGGCGCGGTTCGGGTCCGACATCAAGGTCAACGACGCCTACCGAGATCTTGCAGGGCAGGTCGACGCGAAAGCAGGCTGGTGTGCGCGGGGGCGCTGTGAGATGGCCGCCACGCCGGGGGAGAGCAACCACGGCTGGGCGGTGGCGGTCGATATTCAGGTCGGTTTTGGAGACGCCCAATACCGGTGGCTGAAGGAGAACGCCAGCCTGTACGGGTGGGTGCATCCGGACTGGGCCGAACCGACCGGAGGCAAGCCGGAACCGTGGCATTGGGAGTTCGCGGGGCGCTAACACCCATTTTCGACGTCTGATCGTCGTTCGGGTGCAAGGGACGCAAGGTGCGGTGAAACCGTCACCAACCGAAAGGCCCACACCATGGTCCTCGCCCTCATCGACCTCCTCACCCCGATCGCGAACATGCCGGATATCAGACCGGACTTCACCGCCCCCTTCTTCAAGGGGTTCATCATGGTCGCGTCGTGGATCCTCGCGATCGGCCTGGTCGCCGCGTTCATCGCGGTCGTTCTCGGCGTCACCATCCTCGTCTTCAAGGGGGTCATGAGTTCTCAACTGCGAGCGACCGCAGCCGCGGCACTTCCCTGGGCCATCATCGGTCTGATCGTCCTGTCAGGCATCACCGGAATCTTCACCTGGCTGCTGGGCCTGGACTTCGGATTCGGGACGACTTTCGGCGGGCCGGGCCACTAACCATGCGTCGGGTCCTTGTCATCGTCGGGGTGATCCTCGGCATCATCCTCGGAGGGCTGCCCCTCTCGAGTTCTGCCACCGCTTCCACCATCCAGCCCAGCGATCAGCAGACGGTCGCGGTCGAGCGGGCGGTGTCGGTCGTCGACGCCGCAGCGACCGGATGTAAGGACCCGAACAACTGGTGGGACAACCTTCGCCTCAACGCCGGGTCGATGAAGAACTGCAAAACCAACCTGCCACGGCCATGGGAGGCGGGAGACGCACTCTGCACCGTCGCGGAGAACGGCCGGGGGGTTGCGGAGCTGGTCAATTGCACCGGCGCCACACCGGAAACGTCCGGGTCAGTCGAATGCTGGATCAACGTCGCCACAT
>NZ_JBHJXY010000002.1:0-278600 GCF_042269505.1 Microbacterium sp. NPDC055988 | reverse complement strand
AGCTAGACGAGGATAATTTGGCATTTGACAAGTGCACGCTGTTGAGTTCTCAAGGATCGGATGCTCCCACGACCCAGCCATCACAGCCAGGCCCGCAGGGCAACTTCTCTATCTTACCCACCCTGTCTCGCTTGTCAAATCGGCGCGCCGTGCGGATCAGAGATCCGCAGCGCAGCTGATGACAGCCGCAGAAGAGGTGGATTCCCTATCCTAGACGCAAGCGCCTGATCTCTCAAGTGAGAGTGGATCGGGAGTGGTTCTCCGCTTGAGGGGGGTGAAGCTCTTGGCTCCTCCGCTTCCCTGTGGGGCGAACAAGTAATAAGTTACGTGGGTTCCGGGGTTCTGGCAAATCGGGGCATACACCCCGGGCGTGTCGACTCAGCATCTCAGGCGCTTTACGCCGGATCAGCCTCGGTTTCCGGCGCAGCATCCGATCGAGAGTACGATCTGGGCATGCGCCCGCCCACCGATGACCCGGCCATCAGTCCGGGGGCTGCGCTGCTCGATCGGGTCAGGCTCCTGCTCGATCTCCCTCCCGCCGAGGGAGCGCCCGACGCTCACGCGGCGGTCCCGCTCCCCTCTCGACTGGCGACCGGCGAACTCGCCTGGGCGAGTGTCGCTTCGGCCATGCTCTCCGCCGGCCGCTCCCCCGCGGCCATCGACCCCCACCGCGTGGCCACCGCATATCGGAGCGACCGCATGCTCGCGATCGACGGTGTCGCTCCCCCGGTGTGGTCGCCCTACTCGGGGTTCTGGCGGACTGCGGACGGATGGATCAGGACCCACGGGAACTACCCGCATCACGCAACCGCTCTCTGTGCCGCTCTCGGAATGCAGGATGACGCCGACGCCGATGCCGTTCGGGCCGCGCTCGGGGAACGGGCGACGGCGGAGGCCGTCGCAGCGATCACGCGCGCCGGTGGGCTCGCCGTCGCCGTGACCGCCGAGGATCCGACGACTGATCGAGCGCTTCGTGATGCGCCGCTTCTCGATGTCCGGCACATCACCGGCCCCACACCTCGATACCGGCGGCCCGCACGCGCAATGCCGACGCACGATGATCGTCTCCCCCTCGCCGGTATGCGCGTGCTCGACCTCACCCGCGTGATCGCCGGTCCCGTGTGCACCCGCACGCTCGCTCTCCTCGGCGCGGACGTTCTGCGCATCGATCCGCCGAACCTTCCGGAGCCGGAGTGGCAGCACCTCGATACCGGTCACGGCAAGCGCTCGGCACGGCTGGATGCGCGCACGCCGCAGATGCACGAGTTGCTCGCAGCTGCAGACGCCGTCGTGCTCGGTTACCGCCCCGCGGCCCTGGACCGGCTGGGGCTCGACCCCTCCGCACTCGCCGAACGGTATCCGGGCCTGGTCATCGCGCAACTCAGCGCCTGGGGAACCGAGCATCCCGATCGCGCCGGCTTCGACAGCCTCGTGCAGGCGGCATCCGGCATCGCGCTCATCGAGTCACCGGACGGCGATCGCCCCGGCACGCTTCCCGCCCAGGCGCTCGACCACAGTGCCGGATACCTGCTCGCCGCTGCGGTGACCACGCAGCTTCTGCGCCGCGCACGCGAAGACGGTTCCTGGTACACCGCCATCTCACTCCGCCGCATCGCCGCGGAGCTTCTCGGGATGCCACGCGGGGAGCCGGGGGACGACGTCGAGTTCGATGTCGGCCCGCACCTCGCGCGCTTCGAGGTCGAGGGCAGATCCCTCGTCACCTCGCGACCGGCGATGACCGGACTCGAGTTCGACGCCCCGCACCCCTGGGGGTCGGATCAGCCGATCTGGTGACGACGCCCGCGAACCGCCAGCACGATGCAGAGCACGAACGTGATCGCACCCCACACGGCACACGCCGGAGGCAGGACCCGATAGGCCAGATGCTGCACGGTGAACTCGGCGTCGATGGGGCCGAAAGCGATGATCCCCCAGACGAGCGCGGCGACCAGGATCACCGGAAGCGAGACCCACCACGCGATGCGCACCCCCTGCGGCAGCGACTGCGTGACATCCGCGCGCGCTTCCCGCCGACGCAGCCACAGCAGCGCCCAGACGCCGATGATCAGCAGGCCGATCACACTCGACCCGTGCTGGAGCCACTTGAATCCGGGCAGCGGACCCCACATCGCATCGAGACCGGGGAGCAACTCCACTCCGGCGCGACCCTCGTGCGTGAAGAGATCCCAGAGGATGTGCGATGCCACGCCGATCAGGAAAGACACCGCGAGGAGTACCGGGTACCCGCGCTTCTCGCCCACACCGACCGCTCGTCCTGCGGCTTCCGCACCGCCCTCGCTCCAGTCCTCCGGCAACCGGCGCGCCAGCCACAGCGGCGCGAGTTCCGGCACCGCCGGTCGCAGGATCACGCGCCAGAGGAGGAAGAGGACGAAGGCGAGCAGTGCCGTCCACACGATGTTGCCGAAGGTGTGGGTGAACGAGTAGTTCAACCCGACACCGCGCACGAACAGCGGCAGATCCGGGGTCATGGCGCCGATCGCGATCGCCGCGGGCACCAACGGCGTCCGGATGAACGGCAGCGCGACGAGCGCGTGGCTGGGAGTGAAGGGCATGCAGCTCTGCTATCCGAAGAGCGAAGGCTCAGCCGAGGAAGACGCCGGCGAGAGTCTTCTTGCCACGGCGGAGTACGGACACTCCCCCGGGAAGAGTTCCCTGGACCATGGCGGCATCGTCGTCGACACGTTGGCCGTCGAGCGTGACGCCGCCCTGCGTGATCGCACGCCTCGCCTCCGAGAGACTGGCGACCAGACCGGTCGCCACCAGAGCCTCGACCACCGGAGTGCCGGACGCGACGGTCGCATTCGGGAGCTCTTCCAGCGCGGTGCGAAGCGTCGACGCGTCGAGCGCGGTCAGATCGCCCTGCCCGAACAGCGCCTCGGATGCCGCGATCACCGCCGCGGCGGCGCCGACGCCGTGCACGGTCGCCACCACCTCGAGCGCGAGACGCTTCTGGGCGGCGCGCCGGAAAGGCTCGGTCGCCACGAGTTCCGCGTACTCCTCGATCTCCGAACGGCTCAGGAAGGTGAAGACCTTGAGACGGTCGATGACGTCCGAGTCCGCCGTGCTCAGCCAGAACTGGTACATCCGGTACGGGCTGCACATCTCGGCGTCGAGCCAGACCGCATTGCCCTCGCTCTTACCGAACTTCGTGCCGTCGCTGTTGGTGATCAGCGGAGTGCCGATCGCATGCACCGACGCTCCCTCGGCCCGGCGGATCAGGTCCGTCCCGCTGGTGAGGTTGCCCCACTGGTCGGACCCGCCCGTCTGCAGCACGCAGTCGTACTGGCGGTACAGCTCGAGGAAGTCCATCCCCTGCAGGATCTGGTAGCTGAACTCGGTGTAGCTGATGCCCTCGTCGGAGTTCAGACGCGCGGCGACCGCATCCTTCTTAAGCATCGTGCCGACACGGTAGTGCTTGCCGATCTCGCGGAGGAAGTCGATCGCACTCAGCGGCGCCGTCCAGTCGAGGTTGTTCACGATGCGGGCCGCGTTGTCGCCCTCGAAGCTCAGGTAGCGCTCGACCTGCGTGCGCAGACGTCCCACCCACTCCTCGACGGTCTCTCGCGTGTTGAGGGTGCGCTCCGCTGTCGGACGCGGATCGCCGATCAGACCGGTCGAGCCACCGACCAGACCGAGAGGCTTGTGCCCGGCGAGCTGGATGCGACGCAGCGTCAGCAGCTGCACGAGGTTGCCCAGATGCAGACTCGGCGCCGTCGGATCGAACCCGCAGTAATAGGTGATGGGGTCTCCCGCGAGCAGGGCGCGCAGCGCCTCCTGGTCGGTGGACACGTGGACCAGACCACGCCACACGAGTTCGTCCCACACGTTCTCGAACGTGGGGTCGATCGCCTGGGGTGCGGTCGTCAGAGCGGGAGTTGACACGCGCTCCAGGCTATCAGCGCAGAGCAGCACCGAATCGCGTCATACCGGCTCGTCGAGGCGCTCGATCTCTTCGACGGACAAGGAGATCGACGCGGCATCCATCGCGACATCCAGCTGAGCGAGCTTGCTGCCGCCGAGGATGGGGCGGATGCCGTGCGCGAGCTGCCATGCCAGCACGATCTGCCCGCGTCCGAGGCTTCGAGCCGCCGCGATCTCATCCAACACAGCGAGCCGACGCGCGCTCCCCGGGTGGTCATACACCTCGGGAACGGGCTTCTCCGGATTGTCGTAGGCGCCGGAGAGCAGCGGGGTGTACGCCCAGATCTCGATCCCGTTCGCCCGGGCGAAGTCCCGCTGCTCGTCGCTCAGCACACCGAAGGGGTGCGCGACGCCGGGCGGGAGCGTCCCCGGTCGCGTGCGCAGGTACGTGCTGTTCAGCTGGAACGCGTCGATGGGTACGCTTCCGATGGACCTCGCGTGCGCACGGGCGCGCTCGATGCGCCAGGCCGGGTGGTTGGAGGCGCCGACCCGGCTCACCGTGGCGTCGGCGGTGAGCTCCGCGAGGGCGTCCACCGTGTCCTCGATCGCGACCGCCCGGTCCTCCTGGTGCAGCCAGAGCATGTCGATGCTGTCGATACCCAGGCGTTCGAGACTCCCGTCGACCGCAGCGCGGACCGCGCGCGGAGAGAGTCCGGTCCGGCGCTCGGGCCAGGAGCCGGGCCAGAGGGGTTCGGCGCCGACCTTGGTGGAGATACGGACCTGCGCGCGTGCACTCGGTCGCGCTGCCAGCCAGCGGCCGAGCACCTCCTCGGAGGCCCCGCCGTGCCCCGTCTCGCTCGCCCAGAAGCTGTAGCAGTCGGCGGTGTCGATCCAGATGCCGCCGCGCTCGACGAAGCGGTCGAGCAGGGCGAAAGAGGTCTCCTCATCGACGAGCGTTCCGAAGGACATCGCTCCGAGAACGAGCGGAGATACCGTGGTGTTCTGGTTGGTCATGACTTCACTGTGCAACCTGGAGCGCGCTCCAGGTCAAGCCCTATGCTCGGCTCATGACGACGTACACACCAGCGGAGACCGCGGCCCGGTCCGGCTTCAGCATCGACACGCTCCGGTACTACGAGCGCGAGGGCATCCTGCCCGCGGTGTCGCGCACGGCCGGTGGACATCGCGCGTACACCGATGCCGAGCTCGGACTCCTGGAGTTCCTCAAGTGCCTCCGCGAGACCGGTATGCCGGTGGAACGCCTGCGCCGCTACGGTCAACTCTGCCAGCGCGAGGACACGATCCCGGAGCGGATCGCGCTTCTCGAGGAGCACGCGATGACCGTCGAGAAACAGCTCGCCGAGGTTCTCGCGCAGCAGCGGCGTCTTGCAGAGAAGCTGGACTGGTACCGATCGTTGGGCTGACCCGCCGTCAGCTGTGCGCCGCCCACCAGACGAGGAAGGCTGCGCCGAGGGCGATGACCCAGCTGACGAGGCTTCCCACGAGGAAGTACTCGGCCCTGGCGCCGGTCTCGCCGTCGCGCGAGATCTCGGGGAAGCGGACGATGCCCTTCGCCGCCAGCATCGCCGCGAGGATCGGGTACGCCGCGGCGAGCGTGAGGATCAGGACGAGGATGCGCTCGAGTGGGCCGATCAGTCGCCCACCCTGGAAACCGGCTCGGGGGTCGGGGGCGGTCGCCACCGCAGACGGCTTATCGTCGGTCGCTTCGGCGACCGTCGGCTGCGGCTCCGCGGCGCGGGACGCGGCTTCGGGTCCGGATGCGTCGTCAGAGCCGGAGTCGGGCTCCGCGATCTGCTCCGCGGGACGCCAGGTGTGCTCGCCGTCGAGGGCCACGCGCACCACGAGGTTGGCGGACTCCAGGAGGAACGCCGTCACTCCGAGCACCAGCATCGCCAGATCGAACGTGACCTCGCCGAACGGCGAACGCAGCTGCCACACTGCGCCGATGAGTCCGGCATGCGCTCGCCCGCCCGCCCAGATCACAGCTCCCACGACGACGAGAGCGAGGACGACGGCCGGCCAGAATCCTGCGCGCGACGTTCGATCGTGGGGCATGCACCAGATCCAGAGCGCTCCGGCCACGAGCGCGGCGATCATCGGCAGCAGAGCGTCGCTGACGCTGCCGAGCAGCAGCAGCACGACAGCCGCGGCCAGATATCCGATCCAGCGACGGGGAACGAACTGCCGCACGAGGTCTGCGGCTCCGACGGCGAGCAGGATGAACCCGGCGAGGATCATGCCGACTCCTCTCTGAGCGCGGCGAGTCCTTCGATGAGCGCGGCGGATCCGGCGCGTCGCAGCGACTTCGAGATGCTCGGCTGGGAGATGCCCTCCTGCTCCGCGAGCTCCTGCTGCGATCGGCCGACCAGGCGCCCGTATGTGAGTCGGCGCTCGCGCGCGCTCATCGCTCCCACCAGCTCGTCACGCGCGAGCAGATAGGCGTTGGAGACCGCGATCGTCGAAGCCATGACCTCATCCTGCCCCGGCGCTCCGACAATCCAGGTGCGCGTCCGCGGCACGGCGCGCTGCTCGCGGGAGTGAACGGTCTCGATCGCCGCCCGCGCGGCGTACCAGCCGGGCCCGTCGGCCAGTTCGCCGTGCACGGAGGCGACGGCGCGCACCTCCCCCACGCCGATGCCGAAGCGGAAGGCGATCCCATCGGGCAGCCGCAGCTGGATCAGGAAGAGCGAGGTCAGCGCATCGCGGAGCTCCCGGTAGACGCCCTGCTGCTCGTCTCCCACCGTGGGTGTCAACGGCTGAGCGGCCAGGGGAAGGTCGGTTTCGGCCTGCGCGATGGTCTCGTCCAGCACGCGCTGCGCCGCGCCACGATCCCCGAGCTCCCGGGACCCCACGATGTCTGCGATCACAGCGATGACCATGCGATAACCTTATCACGAATATTGTTATATATATGCGTTATTAGGTTATGGATTGGAAATATGCCCCTTAGAAGCATGATTGCATGGTCCGAAGGAACCTGGACCCATGCCCCCGCCGCCGTGGAGCACGCCGAGCACCTCGACGTCACCGCTGTCGAGGGCAGCGACGCCTGGCGGCACACCGCGTATGGATTCGTGCACGACACCGAGCACGCTCTGCTTGCCCCGCTCGCTGTGGGCGAGGCGATGGAGGTGTCGTTCCGTGCGCCGTGGGACGGCCAGTTCGACCAGGCAGGGGTCTTCGTGCGTATCGACGACCAGCACTGGGTGAAGACCGGCCTGGAGTACGCCGACGATCATCTCGGGCTCGGCGCCGTCGTCACCGCCGGAGGATCCGACTGGTCGGTCGGATTCGTCGACGAGTGGCACGACCGTGAGATCACGGTGCGCGTGAGCCGGTGGGCGGATGCCGTGATCGTCCGGGCGCGCGCCGACGACGAACCGTGGCGGCTGGTGCGCGTCGCACCGTTCGACGGCCAGGCTGCGGCATCCGCCGGGCCCTTCCTCGCTGCGCCGACCCGCGCCGGCCTCACCGTGCGGTTCACCCGATGGGAACGGTCGGCTGCCGACGCCGAGCTGCACTGAGCTCGACACGGCCGCCGACCGCGAGTCCGGCGCGACGATCCGCCGAGGCACCGACGTTCTGCGGACGAATCACCGGCTTGACCTCGGCGGATCGTCAGGTCCTCGGAGGATCGTCGCCACACCCCACTCCGTCATGTCTGCACAGCCGGACCACGAAACAGATTGCCCACACTTACCGGAAGGCGAGTGAGCTTCGGAATGTCGCGTCCCCCATCGTGGACGGATGCTCTCACTGACAGACACCATCAGACACCTCGGCGGCATCGCACAAGGAAAGAGGCTGCAGGCTCTCGGCTTCTCCCGGCAGACGCTTGCGTCGTCGGTCAGACGCGGTGAGATCGAGCGAGTGCGCGACGGTGTCTTCGCGATCGGTCCGCTGAGCGCACAGGTCCGCTCGGCCATCGAGCACGGCGGTGCTCTGACCTGCGTGAGTGTGCTGCGGACGTACGGGATCTGGGTGCTTCCCACCGAAGACGCCCCGCACGTCTGGCTCGGGCCAGACCGGCATGCACTACGGCATCCGCACTGCACGTGCGTCTCGCACTACTACCGAGGGACCCCACCGCTGGGCTCGGCACCCGTCGAGACGGCGTTGCTGCATCTGCGACGCTGCGCCGGTGACGAGGCCTTCTTCGCGGCCTATGAGTCGGCGTGGCGGCTGGGAGCACTCACCTCTGCCGGCCGGTCACGGATCAGAGCAGCACTCCCTCGCACCGCGCGATGGCTGATCGATCTGGCGCGATCCGACGCCGACAGCGGCCTGGAATCCCTGCTCCGCCTGCGACTTCATCTGCTCGGTCTTCGTCTGGACTGCCAGATCACGATCGACGGCGTCGGGAGAGTCGACTTCGTCGTCGCGGGGAGGCTGATCCTCGAAGCTGACGGCGAAGATAATCACGGCTCGTCCTCACACCGTCACCGTGATCGAGCGCGGGACGCCATGGCTTCCCGACTCGGATACGAGACGCTCCGCTTCGACTACGCGCAGATCGTCCATGATTGGCCGAGCGTGAAGGCCGCCATCGGCGGTGCGCTTCGGCGTCTGCCCCCGCCCAGGTAGTCGTCGACGAGGAAGGAACCGCGTCCGGTGGACGACGATCCGCGGAGGAAGAGACGATCTACCGAGCAATTCGGTGAATTACTCGGTCGATCGTCCGTCCCTCGGTGGATCGTCCGTCCCTCGGTGGATCGTCGGGCCCGACTACAGGCCGAGGGCGTGGGCGGCGGCCTGAGCGCGGGCGACGAGTTCCGCACGCTGCTCAGCGACCCGCACCGGCGCGGTCCCGCCGACACCGGTCCGCGATGCGACCGAACCCTCGATCGTGAGCACCTCGCGCACCTCGGGAACGAGATGCGGCGACACCGACAGCAGCAGCTCGTCGGACGCGTCTTCCAGCCCGATCCCCTGCTCTTCGCACGCGCGCACGAGGGCACCCGAGATCTCATGGGCATCACGGAACGGCACCCGCCGCTTCACGAGCCACTCCGCGACATCGGTCGCAAGGGAGAAGCCCTGCGGTGCCAGCGCCGCCATCCGCTCCGTGTCGAAACGCAGCGTCGCGACCATGCCGGCGAAAGCGGGGAGCACGACCTCGAGTGTCTGCACCGAATCGAAGACGGGTTCCTTGTCCTCCTGCAGATCGCGGTTGTACGCGAGCGGGAGTCCCTTGAGCGTGGCCAGGAGCCCGGAGAGGTTGCCGATGAGACGGCCGGACTTGCCACGGGCGAGTTCGGCGATGTCGGGGTTCTTCTTCTGCGGCATGATGCTCGAACCCGTCGAGTACCCGTCGTCGAGCGTGACGAACCCGAACTCGCGGGTGTTCCAGAGGATGATCTCCTCGGACAGGCGCGAGACGTCGACACCCGTCATGGCCGTGATGAAGGCGAACTCCGCCACGACGTCGCGGGCGGCTGTTCCGTCGAGCGAGTTCTCGGCCGGGCGGTCCAGGCCCAGCTCCGTCGCGACGAGAGCGGGGTCGAGACCGAGCGTCGAGCCGGCCAGCGCTCCGCCGCCGTAGGGCGAGACACCGGCACGACGACGCCAGTCCACGAGGCGCTCGAGCTCGCGCACCAGCGGCCAGCCGTGCGCCTGGAGGTGGTGGGCGAGCAGGACCGGCTGCGCGTGCTGCAGGTGCGTGCGCCCGGGGAGGATGGCGTCGGGGTGCGCCTCGGCCTGGGCGACCAGCGCGTCGATCACCCGCAGGATGTCGCGGGCGATCACCCGCGCGTGGTCGATCAGGTACATGCGCACCAGCGTCGCGATCTGGTCGTTGCGGCTGCGACCGGCACGCAGGCGACCACCCAGCTCCGGACCGAGCTCGGCGATCAGCGCCTGCTCGAGCGCGCCGTGCACGTCCTCATCGGTCGGCACAGGGCGCAGGGTGCCGTCGGCGACCTTGCGGGCCACGGCATCCAGCCCCTCGTGCATCCGTCGGGCTTCGTCGGGTTCGAGGTATCCGGCCGCCTCGAGCGCGGTGGCATGCGCGTGGGAGCCTGCGATGTCGTACGGCGCGAGGATCCAGTCGAAGTGCGTCGAACGGCTGAGCTCCACCAGCTCGGGCGAGGGCCCGGTGGCGAAGCGGGCGCCCCAGAGCGCGCCCTCGTTGGTGCCTTCGTGCGTCGATTCGCTCATCACGCGTCCTTCTTGCCGAGCAGCCAGACCAGGAGCGCCTTCTGCGCGTGCAGCCGGTTCTCGGCCTCGTCCCAGACCACACTCTGCGGACCGTCGATCACGCTCGAGTCGACCTCGTAGCCGCGGTCGGCGGGGAGGCAGTGGATGAAGATCGCCGCGGGGTCGGCGAGGGTCATCGTCTCGGGAGTGACCTTGTAGCCGCCGAGGTCGCGGATGCGTGCGAGCTTCTCCTCCTCCTTGCCCATCGAGACCCAAGTGTCGGTGACCACGACGTCGGCACCGGCCGCGGCCTCGACCGGATCCGTGTAGAGCGTGATCGAACCGCCGGTCTCGGCGGCACGGCGGTCCGCTGCCTCGATGACATCCGCACGGGGCGCGTAATCCTCGGGAGAGGCGATCCGCACGTGCATGCCCGCCGTGACGCCGGCGAGCGCGTAGGAGTGCGCCATGTTGCTCTCTCCATCACCGAGGAAAGTGAGCGTGAGCCCCTTCAGCTCGCCCTTGTGCTCACGGATCGTCAGCAGATCGGCGAGCAGCTGGCACGGGTGGAAGTCGTCCGAGAGTGCGTTGATCACGGGGACGCGCGTGCCTGCCGCCATCTCCTCGAGCCCAGACTGCGCATAGGTGCGCCACACGATGGCCGCGACCTGGCGCTCGAGCACCCGCGCGGTGTCGGAAGGGGTCTCCTTGCCGCCGAGCTGGCTGCTCGCGGTCGAGATGATGAGGGGCGAACCGCCGAGGTCGGCGATGCCCACCGCGAACGAGACGCGGGTGCGCGTGGAGGACTTGTCGAAGATCACCGCGACCGTCTGCGGACCCGCCAGGCTCTTGTCGGCCCACCGATCCTTCTTCAGCTCGATGGCGAGATCGAGGATCTCGGCCTGCTCGGCGGACGTCAGGTCGTCGTCACGCAGCAGGTGGCGGGTCATGCGGATACCTTTCCGGCAACAGAGGCCTGGACGTCGGCGAGAGCGGCGGTGAACAGCTCGCGGAACTCGGCGAGCTCGGCGTCGCCGATCGTGAGAGCCGGTGCGATCCGCACGGTCTCCGGGTTGGCAGCGTTCACGATCAGACCGCGTTCCTGCGCGGCGGCTACGACGGCACCGGCCACCGGTTCGGTCAGCGCGACGCCGACCAGGAGACCACGGCCGCGGACTCCGTCGATCAGCGGGGAGTCGATGCCGAGCAGGATCTCGCGCAGCTCCGCTCCGCGGCGCGCCGCGTTCTCCACCAGACCCGCACTCTCGATCTCGGTGAGCACCGCGTCGGCGACCGCGGTCGCGAGCGGGTTGCCCCCGAAGGTGGAGCCGTGCGACCCCGGGGTGAAGAGCGAGCTGGCAGCCCCGTAGGTGACCAGCGCACCGATCGGGAAGCCGCCGCCGATGCCCTTGGCGAGTGTGATCGCGTCGGGGGTGATGCCCTCATGACTGAACCCGAACCACGCGCCGGTGCGACCGGCGCCGGTCTGGATCTCATCCAGGATGAGCAGCGCACCGTGCGCGAGCGTCAGCGAGCGGGCGGCGGCGAGGTAGCCCTCCGGCAGCTCGACGACTCCGGCCTCGCCCTGGATCGGCTCCACGATGATCGCGGCGACACGGTCGTCCATGGCCGCTTCCAGCGCCTCGATCGTGGCGGGGATGTGCTCGACACCCGCAGGCATCGGCTCGAACGGCGCGCGCATCGACACCTTCGCGGTCAGCGCGAGCGAGCCCATGGTGCGGCCGTGGAAGCCGTTCTCGAGCGCGAGGATGCGCGGACGCTCGGTGCCTCCGTGCAGACGCGCGAGCTTGAACGCGGCCTCGTTGGCCTCGGCGCCCGAGTTCGAGAAGAACACCCGACCGTCGAGGCCGGCACCGGCCAGGCGCTTGAGGCGCGCGGCGAGGGCCAGCTGGGGCGGCGTCGCGAAGTAGTTCGACACGTGCGCGAGGGTGGCCGCCTGCCTCGACACGGCTTCGACGAAGACCGGGTGCGCGTGCCCGAGGGAGGTCACCGCGACGCCGGCGAGGAAGTCGAGGTGGCGTCGGCCGTCGGCATCCCAGACGTGCGAGCCCTCACCGCGGACCAGCATCGCCAGCCGGTCCCCTGCGTTGAGCACGAGATCGCGTGCCGCGTCGTCCTGCCAGACGGTCATGCCGTCACCTCATTCTTTCCCAGGACCACTTCGGTCCCGATTCCCTTGCTGGTGAAAAGCTCGACGAGCACCGAATGCGGCACCCGGCCGTCGATGATCGCCGCCGCATCGACGCCGCCCTCGACCGCGTCGAGGCACGCGCGCATCTTCGGGATCATCCCCGACTCGAGCTTCGGCAGCATCTCGATGAGGGCTTCCGAGGTCAGGTGCGAGACGAGTGAGTCGCGGTTGGGCCAGTCGGCGTAGAGACCCGGCACATCGGTGAGGATCACGAGCTTGCGCGCGTGCAGCGACACGGCGAGCGCGGCGGCCGCGGCATCCGCGTTGACGTTGAGCGACTGACCCGGGTGGTCGAGGTCGGGCGCGATGCTCGACACCACCGGGATGCGACCCGCTGCGAGGTGATCGAGCACGGGGGTCGGATCGACCTCGACGACATCGCCGACGCGGCCGAGGTCGACCTCTTCCCCGTCGATCATGACACCGCGGCGGCGTCCACCGAAGAGTCCGGCGTCTTCTCCGCTGAGTCCGGTCGCGATCGGACCGTGCGAGTTGATCTTCGAGACGAGCTGCGGGTTCACCTGCCCCGTGAGCACCATGCGCACGACGCTGATGGCCTCGGTGTTGGTGACGCGGTAGCCGCCCTTGAACTCGCTGGGGATCTCGAGCCTCTGCAGCATGTTCGAGATCTGCGGACCACCGCCGTGCACGACGACCGGCAGCACTCCGACGTAGCGCAGATAGGCGATGTCCTGAGCGAAGGCGTCCTGAAGCTCCTCCGACACCATCGCGTTGCCGCCGTACTTGATTACGACGATCTGGTCACGGAACTTCTTCAGCCACGGCAGCGACTCGATGAGCGTGGTGGCCTTCTGCGCGGCGACCTCGGCAGGAGTGTCCTGGATGTCGGTCATGAGGCGTACGCGCTGTTCTCGTGCACGTAGTCGTGGGTGAGATCGTTCGTGAGCACGGTGGCGGTCTGATCCCCGACCTTGAGGTCGATCACGAGATGCGTCGCGCGCGGCGTCAGGTCGACCTCCTCACGAGGACGGTCGGGGCCGCCCTCGGTGCAGACGCGCACGCCGTTCATCCAGACGTCCACGTCGTAGGGGTCGAACTGCGCGTTCGTGGTTCCGATCGCGGCCAGGACACGACCCCAGTTCGGGTCGTTTCCGAAGATCGCTGCTTTGAAGAGGTTGTTGCGCGCGACCGACCGGCCGACTTCGACCGCGTCCTGCTCGGACACGGCGTGCTGCACCTCGATCGTGATGTCGTGGCTCGCGCCCTCGGCATCGCCCTGCAGCTTCACCGCGAGCTCCTGTGACAGCTCGGTCAATGCGGCGGCGAAGGCATCGAGGTCGGGGACGATCTCGGATGCGCCGTTGGCGAGCAGCGTCACCTGGTCGTTCGTCGACATGCAGCCGTCGGAGTCGAGTCGGTCGAAGGTCTGACCCGTCGCGCGGCGCAGCGCCTCGTCGGCCTGCAGCGGCTCGAGGACGGCGTCGGTCGTGATCACCACGAGCATGGTGGCGAGGCCGGGAGCGAGCATCCCCGCTCCCTTCGCCATGCCGCCGATCGTCCAGCCGTCGCGGCTGATCACGGCGGTCTTCGCGACCGTGTCGGTGGTCATGATGGCCTGCGCGGCCGCGTCGCCTCCGTCCGTGCTGAGTTCGGCGATCGCCTGCTCCGTGCCAGCGAGCACCCGCTGCCGGAAGGTCTCGTCGCCCGTGCCGATGAGTCCGGTCGAGCAGATGAGCACGTCACCGGCGCTCACGCCGAGGAGCTCGGCGGCCTTCTCGGCGGTCTGGTGCGTGGTCTGGAACCCGAAGGCCCCGGTGAAGCAGTTCGCCCCGCCGGAGTTGAGCACCACGGCCTCGACGATGCGGTCGGCGACGGCCTGCTGCGACCAGATGATCGGGTTCGCCTTGGCGCGGTTGCTCGTGAAGACGGCGGCACCGACCTTGCGCGGCCCCCGGTTGACGACGACGGCGACATCGGGCTTGCCTGTGGACTTCAGGCCGGCGGCGACTCCCGCCGCCTCGAATCCTGCGGGGGCGGTGACGCTCACGGCGCGACTCCGTTCACTGAGAGGGCGCGGTTCTCGGGAAGACCCAGCGCGATGTTCATGGATTGGATGGCAGCGCCGGCGGTGCCCTTGACGAGGTTGTCGACGGCGGTGACCACCGTGACGCGGTTGGCGGCCCGATCGATCGCGAGGCCGATCAGCGCGGTGTTGGCGCCGAGCACATCTGCCGTGCGTGGGAAGCGACCCTCCGGCAGCAGCTGCACGAACGTCTCGTCGCCGTACGCGCTCTGCCAGGCGTCGCGGATCTGCGCATCGGTCGTGTCCTCGACGATCGGCGCGGTCGAGGTGGCGAGGATGCCCCGCGACATCGGGACGAGCACCGGGGTGAACGAGAGGCGGATGCCCGCGGCATCCGTCCCGGACGCCGCGGCGAGCGCCTGACGGATCTCGGGGATGTGCCGGTGGGTACCGCCGACCGCATAGGGGTTCGCGGTGCCGAGGATCTCGCTGCCGAGCAGATTCGTCTTCAGGCTCTTGCCTGCTCCGGACGGCCCGACGGCCAGCACCGAGACGATGTCGGAGGGGTCGATCACTCCGGCCGCGACGCCCGGGGCGAGGCTGAGGCTCACCGTGGAGGCGTTGCAGCCCGGGGCGGCGATGCGCGTCGCACCGCGGAGGTGCTCACGCTGCTTCACGCCGTCGACCAGGAGCTCGGGGACACCGTACGTCCACGGTTCGTGGAAGGCACCCCCGTAGAACGCATCCCAGGCCGATGCCGACGTGAGCCGGTGATCGGCGCCCGCGTCGATGACGAGGGGCGCGTCGCCCAGAGCGTCGGTGTACTGCCCCGACTGCCCGTGGGGAAGCGCGAGGAACACGATGTCGTGACCTGCGAGGATTTCCGGCGTCGTGTCCTGCAGAGTCAGGTGCGCGAGCGAACGGAGGTGCGGCTGATGGTCGACGAGAGGCTGTCCGGCGTTCGAATGCGCCGTGACGGTGCGGATCTCCATGTCGGGATGGTCGGCCAGGAGGCGTAGGATCTCGCCGCCTGCGTAGCCGGATGCGCCGGAGACGGCGACGGAATACGTCATGCTTCTACCTTAACGGTCGGGTCCTTCCTCGAAAGGAGGACCGGGGGCGGGGCCGGAGGCGGCGACACCGGCTCTCGACCGCCGCGCGGGCGCAGGCAGGAGGGCGGGGTCGCCTACAGTCGGCGGCCGCGGCGTCGGCGCACAGCGATGACGCTCGGAGCGAGCGTCGAAGAAGCGGTGGCGGCCGAAGGCATGTCGCGACAGTAGCGCGGCCTCGGCAGCCACCGCAAATCCGGCTCGTCATCCAGGGAGCGACGACTCCAGCGGTGCGGCGAAGAAGGCGAGCTCGTGCGCGCTCGAGGACACGAAGGCCCGCCGCATCCTCGCCCTGGTGTCGGCATCCGCCGCCGCGGCCGCTGCCGTCGCGTACTCGATCGCCGTCCGGGTCGCTTGCTCGAATGCGGGGTCGGCGTACGTCGCGAGCCACGAGGCGTAGGGATGCTGCGGATCCGTCGCGTATTCGCCGAGTTCGCCCGCGTGCAGGCGCCGGCCGAGGTCCGTGTAGAGCCAGAAGCATGGGAGCACGGCGGCGACGATCTCGGCGTAGTCGCCGCCGAATGCGACGGACCGCAGGTGATCGAGGTACGCCGTCGTCACCGCGGAGGGTTCCGCCGCGAATGTCGCCGCGCTCACCCCCTGCGACGGGGTCAGCCATGATGCGTGCAGCTCCAATTCGCCGACGATCGAGCCGTGGGCGGACTCCGCCCAGAATGCCTGCTCCGCCGAGGTCGGCGCGAGGCGGGCGGCTTCGGCCAGCACCCGGGCGTAGTCGCGCAGATACAGCGCGTCCTGCGCGAGATAGGACAGGAACGGCGCGCGCTCGAGAGAGCCGTCGGCGAGCGCGCGGATGAACGGCAGCTCATCGATCCCGGCACGGATACCGGCGACTCCCTGCCACCAGCCCGCGGCGATGTCCGTCGCCTCGGGTCGCGTCGCTGAACCCCCACGGTCCCACAGCCCGGCGAAGTGGCTGATCGGGCCGTGCCCGCGCCCCACGCGCAGCCCGTCCCCTGCGCGGAGGGACTCGCGGAGCCAGGCACGTGCCGCGCGCACCGCCTCCTCGGGCTCACTCCCCCGGGCCAGCAGCGTGGCCAGCGCCGAGGAGAGCGAGCAGCCCGTGCCATGCGTGCTCGCCGTCACGATGCGCGGTCCGGTGAACTCCTGGCGAAGGCCGCGACGTGCGTCGACCAGCGCGTCCGGAGCCTCGTCGCCGGTGAGATGACCGCCCTTGACGAGCACGGCGGCACCGATCTCGGCCGACAGCTCCTCGGCAGCGACCACGCCGTCGGCCCAGTCGACGATGTCCCGGCCGGTCAGCGCCGCGAGCTCGGCGAGGTTCGGGGTGATCAGCGTCGCGCGGCCGAGCAGACCGCGCAGCTCCCGCTCGGCATCCGGCGAGAGGAGCCTGTCCCCCGACGTGGCGACCATGACCGGGTCGAGCACGACGACGGGCGGGCGCATCCGATCGAGCCACTCGCCCACCGCGCGGATCACCTCCGTCTCGGCCAGCATCCCGATCTTCACGGCATCGATCACGATGTCGTCCGACACCGCATCGAGTTGCTCCCGGAGGAAGTCTGCGGGCGGCACGTGCACCGCCCGGACACCCCGGGTGTTCTGCGCGGTCAGCGCGGTGAGGACGGCCATGCCGTACCCGCCGTTCGCGGCGATGGACTTGAGGTCGGCCTGGACGCCCGCCCCGCCCGAGGGGTCACTCCCGGCGATGCTGAGCACCCGCGGCACGGTGCCCGCGCGCCACCGTCGCCGGAACTCCGCGGCGGTCGCTGCCGGATCCTCGGCCGCGCACAGCGCCGACACCACGGCGAGGCCGTCGGCACCGGCATCGCGAAGGGCTTCGGTGTCATCGATGCCCACTCCCCCGATCGCCACGCACGGGAGCGGGCTGCGCGCCACGAAGTCGCGGAACCCTCGCACACCGAGGGGCGCGGGATGATCCGGCTTCGTCGAGGTCGGGCGGATCACTCCGACGCCCAGGTAGTCGACGGTTCCCGCGGGCAGCGCGAGAACGGCGTCGAGGTGCTCGGGGGTGTTCGCGGTGAGGCCGATAAGCGCATCCGGCCCGAGAGACTCGCGCGCCCGCAGCACCGACGCATCGCCTTGCCCCAGGTGCACGCCGTCGATGCGCGCACCACGGCGGCGAGCGGCGACCGCGGCATCCAGCCGGTCGTTCACGACGAGCAGTGCGCGGCCGGCGATGGCCTGCGACAGCGCGAGCAGCTGCTCGACCGTCTCGGCATCGGATGCGCTCTTGTCTCGAAGCTGCACGATGCGGACGCCCCCGTCCACAGCACGGCGGACGGTCTCGACCACACCACGCTCTCCGCAGAGCGGCGCATCCGTGACGAGGTAGAGGGAGAGATCGGCGTTCACAGCGCACCCGCCACCACGCGGGCGTCCGCGATCACGTCGGCGGCGCCGAGCGCGGCGAGCGCATCCAGCAGCGCCACGGCGAAGCTGCCGGGACCGTTCGACGCGGCGGCCGCGCGCTCCGCGGCGACCGTGTACACGAGGCTCGCGGAGGCGACGGCCGTGAGCGCGTCGTGTCCGGTGTTCCGCGCAGCACCGAGGAATGCGGCCATCACAGCCCCGAGAGCGCAGCCTCCGCCCGTGACCTTGGTCAGCAGCTCGTGGCCGTTCGCGAGGAACAGCACGCGCTCCCCATCTGTGAGGAGATCGACCGGACCGGACACCGCGATCACGGCGCCCGTGCTTCGCGCGAGCACAGCGGCCGCGTCGGCGGCGGCATCCGTGCTGTCCGTCGCATCGACTCCGCGACCACCGGCACTGAGGCCGGCGAGCGCGAGGATCTCGGAGGCATTGCCGCGGATCGCCGTCGGTCGAAGTTCCGCCAGCCGGTGCGCCAGGGCGGTACGGATCGGAAGGGCTCCGATCGCGACCGGGTCGAGCACCCAGGGAGTGCCGGATGCTGCAGCTCCCGCCACGGCCTCGAGACTCGCCGCGCGCTGTTCCGGGGTCGGCGTGCCCAGGTTGATCAGCACACCCGAGGCGACGCCGGCGAACATCTCGGCTTCTCCGACGATGTCGACCATGGCCGGGGCGGCGCCCAGGGCGAGCAGCACGTTAGCGGTGAACCCGGTGACGACGGTGTTGGTGATGCAGTGCGTCAGCGGGGGCGTCTCGCGCAGCACCCCCCACAGCGCCGCGGCGGCACCGGGCAGATCGGTGGTGGAATCAGGACGCAGAAAATCGCTCATCGCGACATCCCTTCGCTAGTACGAACTAGATCAGGTTCGACGGGTCTGTTCTCAGCCGCGGATGCGGCACCCCGTGTCACTGCTCAGAGTCTAGCGATCGGCTAGAAGCGTCTATCGATCGGCCAGGAGGGCCCGCTCCTCCGCTCGGGTGAGTCCAGCACGACGGTCGCGGTCGACTCCGCGCTCTCGCTCATCGGCGACGACCGACCGGATGGTGTCGTTCAGCGGCCGCAGCCGTCCACCCGCATCGCGGTAGGCGGTATTCGACCGGGTCATGAAGCCCGTCATCTCCGGCGGGAGCCACAGCGGCAGGGATCTCGGCCCCGCCCAGTACCCGACCTCGTGTGCGACGAGCCACTCCTCCTCGGCGACCACAGTCTCGCCGGTGTGCCCCGCGGCCGGCCGGACAGCCTGCAGCACGTCGCCGAGGGAGTGCCGGTCGCCGATCGCGTTCACCGGCCCGCTCACGGTGGCGGTGGCGATGAAGTCGGCGAGATCGTCCACATCGATCACCTGTGCGCTCCGCCCGTCGAGCGGCGGCAGCAGCACCGGCTCCGCACCCGCCCGCGCGAACGCCGCTGCCCAGTAGCCGAATCGATCACTGGGATCGCCGTCGCCGACGATGAGCCCCGGCCGCACGATGAGCGCGCGATCGCCCAGGGCGCCCACGGCATCCTCGGCCGCCGCCTTCTGCGGTCCGTACTCGTACTCGTCGCCGGGGCGAGCGGGCGGATGCCGCGGTGCCGACTCGTCGGCACCGATCGTCTCGTCGTCGGAGTACACCGACATGGATGACACGTACGTCCACCGTGCGGCACGCTCGCCGAGGGCCCCGACGGCGGCCTCGACCTGTGATGCCTGCGACGAGATGTCGACCACGTGGTCCCACTCCCGGCTCGCAAGCCGGCCGTACACCTCGGGGGCGTCTCGGTCACCACGCACGAGCACGGCACCCTCCGGCGCAGGGCGCCTGCCGCGCGCGAGACAGGTCACCGTCGCTCCCGCATCCAGCCATCGGCGGGCGATGCGCCCGGAGAGCCAGCCCGTTCCACCGAGGATCAGCACGTCCGTCATGGACCCATGTCATCAGCAACCGGGCACCCGCGGAAGCCCTTCCGCTCAGAGCAGATCAGGGCTTCCGCGGAGACGACTCAGTCGCGCAGTGCAGCTCCGAAGCGCTGGGCGGCGACCTCGACACCGGCGAGCTTGGCCGCGGTGGCCTCGGCTGCCGTGAGCGTGCGGTCGCCGGAGCGGAAACGCAGCGCGAACGTCAGGCTCTTCGAGCCCTCCGGCACGCCTTCGCCGCGATAGTCGTCCACCAGTCGCACCGATTCGAGCAACGCACCCGCGCCCTCGGCGAGTGCGGCCTGCACGTCGGCGGCCGGCACCTCCGCCGGCAGCGTCAGCGAGACGTCCTGCGTGGCGGCGGGGAACGTCGACAGGGATGCCGCGACGACGCGGCCACCCGCGAGCGTCAGGAGGCGGTCGAGGTCGAGTTCGAACACGGTCGCGCGCCCGGGGAGATCGGCTCCCTCAGCCACGGCCGGGTGCAGTTCGCCGACGTAGCCGACCTCTTCGCCTGCGACACGCAGTGACCCGGTACGACCCGGGTGCAGGGCGGCGCGCTCCGACTGTACGACGTCGATCTCGACACCGGCGGCGGCCGCGATCACCCGAACGGCGTCCAGCGCCTCGACGAGTCCTGCCGCCTCGGCCGGACGGCCGGGCTGCCGCGGTGCGACATGGCCCGTCAGCAGCGCCGAGATGAACCGGTGCTGCGGCGGGATCGAGGCGTTCAAGGCCGCGAGCGTCTCGTCCGACGGACGCTCACCCAGCGGCGGCACCTCGTCGGTGCCGTACTCGACACCAGGCTCCGGGAGGAACACGGCGCCCGTCTCGTAGATCGCCAGGTCGGTGAGTCCACGCGAGATGTTGCGGTGCGCGGTCTGCAGCAATCCGGGGATGAGCGAGCGGCGCAGGAACGGCGCCTGCCCGTCGAGCGGGTTCGCCAGGCGGATGCTCGGCAGGTGCTCGCCCGAGGCGGAGCCGTGGAGGTCGTTCTGCGCCTCGGTGGTGAAGGGGAACGACGGGGTCTCGACCAGGCCGGCGGCGGCGAGGGCGTCGGCCACGCGGCGACGCCCCTGCTGGTGAGCGGTGAGCCCGCGGCCGGACGGCGGCGTCGGCAGCACCGAGGGGATGCGGTCGAGACCGTGGATGCGGGCGACCTCCTCGGCCAATGTCCACTTGTCGGTGAGATCGGGCCGCCAGGTCGGCGGGATGACGGTCCAGCCGGAGCCGTCTTCCGCCGCGGTGACGTCAGCGCCGATGGTGGTCAGCGCGCCGGTGATCTCGTCGTCGGAGTAGTCGACGCCGATGAGTCCCTGCACGAAGCCCGCGGGCAGCTCGATGTCTGGGACGAAGACCTCCGCGAACAGCGCCCCGCCCTCTTCCGTGAGCGTGCCTCCGGCGAGCTCGACCATCAGGTCGGCAGCCCGGCGCGCGGCGACGAACGGGATGAGCGGGTCGACACCGCGCTCGAAGCGCTTGGATGCCTCGCTCGGCAGCTTGTGCCGACGGGCGGTGCGGGCGATCGTGATCGGGTCGAAGTTCGCGGCCTCGATGAGGACGTTGCGGGTGGTGTCACTCATCTCGGTGGTGCCGCCGCCCATGACGCCGGCGAGGCCGATCGGACCGGACCCGTCGGTGATCAGGAGGTCTTCGACGTGCAGCGAGCGCTCGACGCCGTCGAGGGTGGTCATCTTCTCGCCCGGGGTGGCACGGCGGACCGTGATTCCTCCCGCGAGCTTGTCGAGGTCGTAACCGTGCAGCGGCTGCCCCAGCTCGAGCATGACGTAGTTGGTGATGTCGATCAGGACGCCCAGCGAGCGCATACCCGCGAGGCTGAGCCGCGCGATCATCCACGGCGGAGTTGGTCGCGTGGGATCGACGTCCCGCACGACACGGGTCACGAACTCGCTCGCGCCGACGCGGCCGCGCACGGGCGCGACGTCGTCGACCACGGTCGTGTGCCCGGTTCCCGGCTGGAGTTCGGCGAAGTCGCGCTCGGCGGGGTCACGGAACTCCGCCCCCGTGGCGTGTGCGTACTCACGGGCGACACCGCGCAGGGAGAACGCGTAGCCGCGGTCGGGGGTGACGTTGATCTCCACCGCGACGTCGTCGAGGCCGAGCAGCGCGATCGCGTCGGTGCCGACCGGCGCGTCGATGCCGAGGTCGGAGAGCACGATGATGCCGTTGTGCTCGTCACCCAGGCCGAGTTCGCGCGCGGAGGCGATCATGCCGTCGGAGACATGACCGTAGGTCTTGCGGGCGGCGATCGGGAAAGGGCCAGGCAGCACGGCGCCCGGCAGCGTGACGACGACCTTGTCGCCGGCGACGAAGTTGTGCGCGCCGCAGACGATCCCGCGGATGCCGCCGTTCGCCTCGCCCACATCGACCTGGCACCAGTTGATGGTCTTGCCGTTGGACTGCGGCTCGGCCTCGATCGAGACGACCTGCCCGACGACGACGGGACCTGCGATCTCGAAGCGGTGCACGTCCTCCTCTTCGAAGCCGACGGTCACCAGCGCCGCGAGGACATCCTCGGGCGTGGCATCCGCTGCCAGATCGACGTACTCACGCAACCACGAAAGCGGGACGCGCATCACACCACCATCCCGAACTGCTCGCTGAAACGGACATCGCCCTCGGCCATGTCGCGCATGTCCTGTACATCGCTGCGGAACATCAGGCCCCGCTCGATGCCCATGCCGAACGCGAAGCCGCTGTACACCTCGGGGTCGATCCCGGCGGCGCGCAGCACGTTCGGGTTGACCATGCCGCAGCCGCCCCACTCGATCCAGCGCGCGCCGCCCTTGAAGGTCGGGTGCCACAGGTCGAGCTCGGCGGAGGGCTCGGTGAACGGGAAATAGTTGGTGCGGAAGCGCGTCTCGGCCTCGGGACCGAAGAGCTGCTTCGCGAAGTGGTCGAGCGTGCCCTTGAGGTGCGCCATCGTGATGCCCTTGTCGATGACGAGCCCCTCGAACTGCGTGAACACCGGCAGGTGCGTGGCGTCGAACTCGTCGGTGCGGTACACCCGCCCCGGGCACAGCACATAGATCGGCACCTCGCGGTCGAGCATCGACCGCACCTGCACCGGGCTCGTGTGCGTGCGCATGACCAGGTGACGCGAGGTCGGGTCGACGTAGAAGGTGTCCTGCTCCTGACGGGCCGGGTGGTCGACGTCGAAGTTCAAGGCGTCGAAGTTGAACCACTCGTGCTCGAGCTCCGGTCCCTCCGCGATCTCCCATCCCATGCCGACGAAGATGTCGCAGACCTGGTCCTGGAGGAGCGTGAGCGGGTGCCGGGCGCCGACCCGTGTGCGCGAGGGCACGGCGGTGATGTCGACACGTTCGGCCTCGAGACGCGCAGCCACCTCAGCGGCGGCCAGCTCTGCCTCCTTGGCCGCGAGCGCCTGCGTCACCTGCCCGCGCCCCTGGCCCACGAGCTTGCCGAACGCGGCCTTGTTCTCGGGGGCGACCTGGCGCATCGAGGCGTTCAGGACCGCGAGCGGCGAACCCTCCGCGACGTGTGCGGCACGAGCCGCCTTCAACTCGGCGGTGTCGGCGGCTGCGGCGATCGCCGCGAGGGCGTCGGCGACAGCGGCTTCGACCGCTTCCGGGGTGATTTCAGGAGACTCTGACACGAGAATCGAGTCTACCGGGGGCGCGCGGCTCCCTTTCGCGGCTCAGCGCTGCGCCTCAGGCCCGTCGCCCTGCAGCACGATGAGGGAGGTGTTCGTCTCCCCGCCGTGCTGTCGGGGATCCGGCACAGCCGGTCCCGCCTTCGGCGAGCGCTTCGCCCGACGCTGCAGGCGGTAGGCGACGTAGGAGAGGAGCAGACACACGGCCACGTACATCGATCCGCCGATGATGGCGGCGGGGATCAGCGGGGAGCCGTACGGCGCCTGGTTGCCGATCTGGTTGATGACGTAGAGCAGCTCCTGGTAGGTGATGATGAACCCGAGCGCGGTGTCCTTCAGGGCGACGACGAGCTGCGCGATGATCACGGGCATCATGGCCCGCACGGCCTGCGGGATCAGGATGAAGTACATCACCCCGGTCTTGCGCAGTCCGATCGCATACCCGGCTTCCGCCTGCCCGCGAGGCAGCGACTCGATGCCGGCGCGCAAGACCTCGGCGAGCACCGAGCCGTTGTAGACGATGAGCGCGATGACGACCGCCCAGTACGGCGGCATCTTCACACCGAGCACGGGCAGGCCGTAGTACAGCAGCATCATGAGGATGAGCACGGGCACCGCTCGCAGGACCTCGATGATCCAGCGCACGGGCTCACGCACCCAGGCGTGCTCCGAGAGACGACCGATGCCGAGCACGAAGCCGAGGATGATCGAACCGACCCCGGCGGCGCCGAAGGCGGCCAGCGTGGCCAGCAGACCCTCGCCGAAACGGACCCAGACGGCGGAGAACGTGAAGATGTTCCACTTCTCGGCGGTGAACTGTCCGGTGGCGAACAGCCGCCATACGACCCAGCCGAGCACGGCAAGGACGACGACGACCGTCGCGACTCCGATGAGACGGTTGCGGGCGACGGCACGGGGGCCGGGGACGTCGAACAGGACGGAACTCATCGCGCGATCCTCCACTTGTTCTCGAGCGTGCGCTGCACCCATGCGAGCAGCAGCACCAGCACCACGAAGATGACCATGACCCACAGCAGGACGACGAGGGCGTTCTCGCCGCGCTCGCTCAGTGCGGCGCGGATGGTGCCGAGGTTGACGACCGAGAATCCGGCCGCCACCGTGGTGTTCTTCATGAGGGCGATGAGGACGCTCATCATCGGCGGGACCACCGAGCGCGTGGCCTGCGGCAGGATGACGTAGCGCATGACCTGACCGAAGTTGAGACCGATCGCCCGCGCCGCCTCGGCCTGCCCGACCGGCACCGTGTTGATACCGGCCCGCAACGCCTCGGCGACGTAGGTCGCGGTGTAGAGACCGAGCGCGATGACGGCGAGCAGCAGGGCGTTCACCCGCTCGCCCAGGAGGATCGGCAGGCAGAACGCGAAGAAGAACATCACGAGGGTGAGCGGGGTGTTGCGGATCCAGTTCACGTAGACGCCGCCGACCGCCCGGGCGATCGGCACCGGGGACACCCGTGCCGCCCCGACGATCAATCCCAGCACCAGGGCGATGAGACCGCCGCCCAGGAACAGCACGATCGTTCCCCACAGTGCTTCACCCCAGAGATCGAGGTGGTCGCTGATGACTCCCACGGCTGCTCCTGTCGATTCGTGTTCTCGCGACGATCCTGCTGATGGATGGGGCGGCCGATGGTGTCGGCCGCCCCATGCGATCAACCGATCGGGTCGACCTCGGGCTGCTCGGCTTCGACGCCGGAGGCGCCGAGGTTGTTGTCGAAGATCTGCTGCCAGATGTCGCCACCGTCGGTCAGCTGCGTGTTGAAGTACTCGGCCAGCGCGTCATCGCCCTTGGCGAGGCCGATGCCGTAGCGCTCCTCGCTGAACGGCTCGCCGACGACCTTCAGCTTGTCCGGGTCCTGTGCCGCGTAGCCGATGAGGATCGCCTCGTCGGTCGTGACGGCATCCACCTGCCCGTTCTTGAGGTCCTCGACGCACTTCGAGTACGTGTCGTACTCCTTCGTGGGAACGTCCGGGTAGTTGGTGTTGATGTTCTGGATCGGCGTCGAGCCGGTCACAGAGCACACTGTCGTCGAGTCGCTCAGGTCGTCCACGCTCTCGATGTCGCTGTCGGCACCGACGAGGAGACCCTGTCCGGTCAGGAAGTACGGTCCGGCGAAGGCGATCTGCTCCTTGCGCTTGTCCGTGATCGAGTAGGTGCCGACGTAGTAGTCGATGTCGCCGTTCACGATCGCCTGCTCGCGGTTCGCCGAGGCGATCGCCGTGAATTCGATCTTCTCCGGGTCGACCCCGAGGGAAGCAGCCATCCAGCGGGCGATGTCGACGTCGAAGCCTGTGCGGTCACCCGTCACCGGGTCGAGGTATCCGAGACCCGGCTGATCTTCCTTGACGCCGACCTTGATGGTGCCGGAGGACGAGATCCGATCGAACGTCGGGCTCCCGTCGATGCTGACATCCTCGAGGACGGTCCAGGGCGTGCTGGAGGTCTCCTCCTCGCCGCCGTCTTCCGGGGCTCCCGAGCTCGACGGCGTGCCGCTGTTGCAGGCCGTGAGCGCGAGCAGTGCCACCGCTGCGATTCCGATGCCTGCCAGTGTCCGTGTGCGTCGCATGTGCGTCTCCTTCGTGTGCTGTGTGTGCAGGGTCTGTGTGGTCGGGTGCGTCAGTGCGTCAGGAGCTTCGACAGGAAGTCCTTGGCACGGTCGCTCTTCGGGTTCGTGAAGAACTCCTCGGGAGTCGCCTCCTCCACGATTCGCCCGTCGGCCATGAAGACCACTCGGTCGGCGGCCTTGCGGGCGAAGCCCATCTCGTGCGTGACGACGATCATGGTCATGCCCTCGTGGGCCAGCTCGACCATCACGTCGAGGACCTCGTTGATCATCTCGGGGTCGAGCGCGCTGGTCGGCTCATCGAAGAGCATGACCTTCGGCTGCATCGCGAGCGCTCGGGCGATCGCCACACGCTGCTGTTGGCCGCCGGAGAGCTGCGCGGGGAGCTTCGATGCCTGCTGGGCGACGCCGACGCGCTTGAGCAGCATCATCGCCTCGGCCTCGGCATCCGCCTTCTTGAGGCCACGGACCTTGATCGGTCCCAGGGTCACGTTCTCGAGGATCGTGAGGTGGGCGAACAGGTTGAACGACTGGAAGACCATGCCGACATCCGCACGGAGGTGGGCGAGGCCCTTGCCCTCGGCGGGCAGCTCCTTGCCGTCGATGCGGATGGTGCCGCTGGTGATCGTCTCGAGTCGGTTGATCGTGCGACACAGGGTCGACTTGCCGGAGCCGGACGGGCCGATCACGACGACGACCTCTCCCGAGTTGACCGTGAGGTCGATGTCGGCGAGAGCTTGGAAATCTCCGTAGTGCTTCTGGACGTTCTCGACCACGACGAGGGGTGTATCAGAGGTCATCATTTCTCCAAACTAGCCACGTCGGACGCGGGTCTCCAGGCGCCTCGGTGAGATTTACACGTTCGTAATCACCTGATCGCGGTACCAATGCTGCTCTGCACGGGTACCCCACGGCCCGCCCCCACGGGCCGCGGGATCGTCCTGCGGCCTCGCCCCCCAGCGACAGCGGAGCTGCAGGATCCGATCGCTCGCGATCGACCTCACATTGGCAGAGCCACGGGCCCGGTGTCAGACTTCTTGAGGATTTCTTGAGCAGTCAGCCCCGGAGGTCCCGGTAATAGTCGACCGCACCCGGATGCAGCGGGACGGGCCCGGTGAAGATCGCCGATCGGCGATCCAGCAGCGCGGCGGCCGGCACCTCCCCCGCGATCCGCAGGCGGGCATCGAAGAGTCCGGCCAGGATGTCGCGCACGACGCCGCTCGGGGTCGACGACGCGGTGACGAGGTAGTTCGGGACGGCCATGGTCGGCGCCGAGGCCGCGATGCCATAGGTGCCGGCCGGGACATCGGCGGGACGATAGGCATCCGAGTAGCGGTCGTTCACCTCGTTCACCCAGTCCTGCTCGATCGGGAGCAGACGCACGGATGTCGTCTGCGAGAGGGCGGCGATTCCCGGCGTCGGCAGCCCGCCCACCCAGAAGAACCCGTCGATCTCCCCGCGCTCCATCGCCGCGATCGACTCACCGAGGTCGAGCTGAGGATCCTGGAGCGATCCGACGTCGACGCCCGCGGCATCCAACACGCGTGCGGAGATCACGTTCACCCCCGAATTCTCCGCACCGAGGGAGACCGTCCGTCCCGCAAGATCCGGGAGGCTCGTCACATCGGAGTCGCCGCGCACCACGACCTGCACGTACTCGTCGTAGAGACGCGCCAGGGCCCGCACTTCGAGGGGCGCGTCGAAGGCACCGGTTCCCGCCACGGCATCGGCTGCTGCGTCGCCCTGCGCGAACCCGATCAGGGCTTCGCCGGAGTCCACGCGCAGCAGGTTGTCCACCGATCCTGCCGTCTCCTGCCCGACGACACGGATGTCCAGGTCCGCAGAGAGCTCGTCGGCGAGACGGCTGCCGTACTCGTAGTAGACACCCGTGGAACCGCCGGCCGCGATCGCATACTCCGCGTCGGTCCACTCGCTCGCACGTTGGCTGCAGGCGCTGAGCGCCCCGAGCAGCACGAGCGAGAGGATTCCTGCGACCATCCGTCGCACCGCGGCCGTCATGGGGTCGTCCTGTCGGGAAGCAGCAGCACGACCTCGAGCCCGCCACCCTCGGCCGCCGCCACCGCCAGCTCACCGCCGACCGTCGCCAGCAAGTCGGTCGCGATCGCGAGCCCGAGTCCGGTGCCCGGCGTGTCCTCGCTCTCGGCGCTCCGCCAGAATCTGTCCGTCGCAGCCGCGGCTTGCTCGGCGGTCAGCCCGGGACCATGATCGCGGACCGTGATCCGGCAGACGCCTCCCTCTCGACGCGCCCCGATGTCGATGCCGGCGCCATCCGGCGAGAACTTCACGGCGTTGTCGATCACGGCATCCAGGGCACTCTCCACGACCGTCCGGTCGGTCACGTTCATCACCGATCGGTCCCCCGTCGAGCGCAGGGCGATTCCTCGCTGCCCGGCGACGTCACGCCATGCATCGAGACGGCGCGCGGACAGAGTCGCGAGGTCGACCGCGGAGACCGCGGAGTCCACACGTCCGCTCCGTGCGAGGCCGAGCAGCGTCTCGAGGATCCTCGTCATCCGTCGCCCCTCCTCCCTCGTCTCCTCCACATCATCGCGCCACTCCCGCCCGAGCCCGGTTGCGAGGTGCTCCACGCGCAGGAGCAGAGCGTTGAGCGGGTTGCGCAACTCATGCGAGGCGTTGAGAGCGAACTCCTGCTGGCGCGTCATGACGCGCTCGATCTGGTCGGCCATCCCGTTGAAGACCCGCGCCATGCGACGGAGCTCCGGTGGGCCGGCGTCTTCGGCGACACGCGCATCCATCTCGCCGCGCTCGATGGCCACCATCGCCTCGTCGAGTCGTCTCACGGGAGAAAGCACCCACCGGGCGAGCCGGAAGACGAGCAGCACACCGAGCGCGATCAGCACCAGCGCGATGGCGGAGATGATCAGAAGCTGCTGCATGATCGCGGCCCGCGGGGCATCGACATCCCCGGCGACCAGCACCGCACCGATCACGTCGCCGTCGTCGAACACCGGCTCCGCCAGCGCGGCGTCCGCCACCGTCCAGGGGAACACGGCCGCGGGCTGCTCGGCGCGTCGCCCCGAGAGCGCCAGCCGCACCCGTTCCGCGTCGTCCTCCGCGAGCACGGTCGAACCGGACTCCCCCGCAGCCCACGGAGCACCTCCGAGATCGAACACCGTCACCTCGATCCCGTACACCTCCTGGAAACGGTCGACCTCGGCGTCGATCACCGCCGAACTGCCGGAACGCAGCGACTGACGCGCGCTCGTGACGAAGTAGCCGAGGTCGCCGAGCTGTTGGGCGTAGAAGGACTGCTGCACGCTCTGTGCCGCACTCCATCCGGCTGCACCGCCCAGCGCGACCAGGATCGCCACGAGCGGTACGAGGAAGACGATGACGAGACGCCGACGCATGGCTCAGGACCCCACGAGCCGGTACCCGACTCCCCGCACGGTCTCGATCACACCGCGAGAACCGGTCTTCTTCCTGATCGCACCGACATGCACCTCGAGCGAGTGCCCGAAGCCCCGCCAATCCGTGTTCCACACCTCGCGGATGAGGCGCTCCTTGGGAACCGCCACGCCGGGATAGCGCGCAAGCACGGCGATGATGTCGAACTCCTTGCGGGTGAGCTCGATCGGCGCACCGCCGACAAGGACCTGCCGCCCGACGAGGTCGATCTCCAGCGATCCGTCGAGGAGCCGCACACGCGCGTCGGACTCCGGCAGCATCGGTCGCGAACGCCGGGTCACTGCCTCGATCCTGGCCAGGAGCTCGTGCACGTCATAGGGCTTCACGACGAAGTCGTCAGCACCGGCACGCAGTCCCTTGATGCGCTCGGCGACCTGGTTTCGCGCGGTCACGATCATGATCGGAACCTCGGAGCGGGCACGAATGCGACGACACAGATCGACGCCGTCCATATCGGGAAGGCCCAGGTCGAGGAGCACGACCTCGGTCTCGGCCCCGACGAGCTCCAGCGCCGTCGTCCCATCGGACGCACGGACCGTCGCATAACCGGACCTGGCGAGGAACGCTTCGAGCGCCGCAGCGACACGGTCGTCGTCTTCGACGATCAGAATCCTCATCGACCCCGTTACCCGCTTCCTTCGTCGGTCGACGTCAGCCGACCGACGCCGCCCGCTGCGCGAAGGCGCTCTCGTACAGGCACACGCTGGCAGCGGTGGCCAGGTTGAGAGACTCGGCCTTGCCGAAGATCGGCAGCCGCAGCACCTGGTCGGCGAGACCGAGAGCCTCGTCTTCCAGACCACGCGCCTCGTTGCCGAAGAGCCATCCGGTCGGCTCCGCGAGCACGCCCTCGGCTCGGGCCTCCAGCAGGTCGTCGCCCTTCACATCGGCGGCGAGGATGCGCAGACCCGCCGCGTGCGCGCGCTTCACGACATCGTCGAGGTCTCCCCCGACCGAGACCGGGAGGTGGAACAGCGAACCGGTCGTGGCGCGTACGACCTTCGGGTTGTAGGGGTCGACGGTCCGGCCGGTCAGCACGACGGCGTCCGCTCCGGCCGCATCGGCCGCCCGGATGATCGTGCCCAGGTTCCCCGGGTCGCGCACCTCTTCGCAGATCGCGACCAGACGCGGCGAGGCGTCGAAGATGTCGCGCACGGAGGTCGGCGTCTGCTGGACGACCGCGACCAGCCCCTGCGGAGTGACCGTGTCGGCCATCGCGTTCAACACGTATTCCGTGACGTACTCGACGTCGATCTCGGCGTCGACGGCCTTCGCACGGATGTCGGGGTGCTTCTCCCACCCGTTCGGCGTCGCGAACAGCTCGACGATCGCCTCCGGACGATACGTGAGCGCCTCACGCACCGACTGCGGGCCCTCCAGAAGGAAGAGGCCCGTCTCGGTTCGCGCACTGCGCTTGGTCAGCTTCGCGACGGCACGGACTCGGGGCGAACGGGGGTTCTCCAGCACGTTCACAGTCTAGGGTCACCGTGGGCGCCGGATACGCGAAACGGGCGCCTCCCCGAAGGAAGACGCCCGTTCAGAGCGAGATGCTTACGCAGCCGACTTCGGTGCGTTGACGTCGGAGGGCAGAGCCTTCTTCGCCGTCTCGACCAGCGTCGTGAACGTGGCAGCGTCGTTGACCGCGAGGTCGGCGAGCATGCGACGGTCGACGGTGACACCCGCGAGGCCGAGGCCCTGGATGAAGCGGTTGTACGTGATGCCGTTCTGGCGAGCCGCAGCGTTGATGCGCTGGATCCAGAGGCGACGGAAGTCACCCTTGCGCTTGCGACGGTCACGGTACGAGTAGACCAGCGAGTGGATGACCTGCTCTTTGGCCTTGCGGTAGAGGCGCGAACGCTGACCGCGGTAACCCTTTGCGCGCTCGAGGATGACCCGGCGCTTCTTGTGGGCGTTTACTGCCCGCTTGACTCTTGCCATTTTCCTGTGTTCCTATCGTGCGTCGGGCGCGTCAGCGGCCGAGAAGCTTCTTCGCGACCTTGGTGTCAGCCTTCGAGAGCACCTGGTCCTGGTTCAGACGACGGGTGCGACGGCTCGACTTGTGCTCGAGGTTGTGGCGCATCCCGGCCTGCTGCTTCTTCAGCTTTCCGCTGCCGGTGATCTTGAAGCGCTTCTTAGCACCCGAGTGGGTCTTCTGCTTCGGCATCTTCTCTTCCTTCGTATGGCGCCTTCTCAGGCGACGGTGTCAACCCGCGGTGCGGGAGTTCTGGGGGCGGATCTACTCCGCGGCAGCTGCTGCCGGTGCGTCGGCATCGCTCTTGGCGTCGCGGGAGGCCTGCTTGTTCGCTGCGCGCTGTGCGTCGCGAACCGCGTTCTGCTCCTGCTTGGCCTCGGACTTGCTCTTCAGTGGAGCAACGATCATGACCATGTTGCGTCCGTCGATGGTCGGGTTCGACTCGACCGTTCCGAGCTCAGCCACGTCTTCGGCGAACTTGCGCAGCAGACGCACACCCTGCTCAGGACGCGACTGCTCGCGACCGCGGAACAGGATCATGGCCTTGACCTTGTCGCCGGCCTTGAGGAAGCCCTCGGCACGCTTCAGCTTGGTCGTGTAGTCGTGAGCCTCGATCTTCAGACGGAAGCGGACTTCCTTGAGGATCGTGTTCGCCTGGTTGCGGCGCGCTTCCTTTTCCTTCTGGGCGGCCTCGTACTTGAACTTGCCGTAGTCCATGATCTTGACGACGGGCGGCTTCGAGTTGGGGGCGACCTCGACGAGGTCGAGATCGGCTTCCTGCGCGAGGCGCAGCGCTGCCTCGATGCGGACGACGCCGATCTGCTCACCCGCGGGGCCGACGAGGCGGACCTCGGGGACGCGGATGCGCTCATTGGTACGGGGATCGCTGATGCGGAACTCCTTAGACGATGTGATTCGGCCACCGCGATGCTGTCTGCATCACGGGCGAAATCGGAATCGTCCCACCCACCGGCATTCAGACGCCGGCTCCGCACCCTGCCTGCCGGGGTCCGTCTTGCGAACGGAGCCGGTGGAGTGCAAGACCCGGTAGCCTTGAACGGCAAGCGCGGGTGGGAAGTGAATCCTCTTTCGATCCGGAGCATGACGCTCCGGAGCCCGCCAAAGTCTAACAGAAAGCAAGGCGAAGTGACGAACCAGGCACCGGACGAGGCCGCACGCGAGCGCGAAGAGCGCTGGGCACGTCAGGAGGAGGCCGCGTCGTCGGCCACTCGAGACATCGCCGACGTACCCGCTGTCGAGGTGATCACCACCGCGGCCGTGCACCTCATGAGCGCGGCAGCCGTCAAGCTCGGCCTCGCCGACGACCCCGACGCGGCGGCGCAGCTCGACCTCGATGAGGCCCGCAAGCTCATCAACGCCCTCGCCGGACTCATCACGGCCGGCGCACCGGAGATCAGCGACATGCACGCGCGCTCGCTGCGCGACGGACTCCGCTCCCTGCAGCTCGCGTTCCGCGAAGCCTCCTCGATCCCCGACCCCATCGGCAAGGGTCCGGGCGAGAAGTGGACCGGGCCGGTCAACTAGTTCAGGGTTCGACGACGATCGGATCCGCCGTGGCGGGGCCACCGCACGGCTCGGTCGATTGGGTCCACGAGATCGATACCTCGGACTCGTGGATGAGCGTGTTCTGGGCGTCGAACAGGCGGAGGTCGATGACGTCGGGGGTCGACATGTCGAGCCCGAGCACCCACGTCCCATCGTCCTGCGGCGTCACCATGAACAGATTGGTCGACGAAGTCGGCTCTGTACCCGGAGCCGGGGAGCACTCCCCCTCGATGCAGAACTGCACCGACACCACCCCCGCGACGGCGCTGGTGTCGAGCGCGACAGCATTCGTCCATCCGATCGCCGGACAGGCACCGAAGGTCACGCACCCCGTCGCGGTCGTCAGCGCGCCGCCGAGAAGCACGACGATCGCGATGGCACGCATCACACCACGGAGCATGCCCCGATCGTAGCGAAAGGGATCAGACGCTACGACGGAGCTTCACGGTGAGGGAGTCCGCCAGGACGGCGATGCGGTCGTCCGACGCCCAGCGCTGAGCCAGGCGCGAAAGAACGGCATCGAGCACCTCGCGCTCCAGACCGTCGACGAGTTCCAGGACCACGATCAGCTCCGGGCCACGCAGACGTGCGTCGGGGTCACCGGACGCCACCGCCACATCGATCACGGCCAGTTCGTGCGCCACACTCTCCTGGAGCGCGGTGTAGACCTCGGTGGAGAGGAAGCTCGGCTCCCAGGCATGCCCCTGAGCGATCGCCCAGACGGCGGGACGCCGGATCACGAACTCCGTGTCGGAGGTCGGGTCGAGCACTATCAGGTCGGTGTCTTCGGCCGACGCCGCCAGCGCCGCCCGGAGCGCCTCCACGGGGATCGGGCGAGCCGTGGGGTCCCACTTCTGCATCGCCTCGACGGACGAGAACACCGGCTGCACCCGCCGCCCGTCGGGAGCCGCGACCGTGACGATCGACAGCTCCTGCGTCTTGTCGACGGCGAGACCGTTCGGCGCGACGCCCTCCTCGCCCTTCTCGGCGATGAGCGGGATCAGCACGCGGGCCGCACGGAATGCGTCGACGACTTCGACCTGGCTGCCCTCTCCCGCACGAAAACGCTGCAGAGCGGCGAGCAGCGCCGGGTCGGCCGATCCGTCGTCCGCCGCGTGCGGGTTCGACTCGAAGCTGCGTCCTTCCCAGGGGACACCGGCCGAGTCGCCCTGACCGTGCGACTCGGGCCCGCAGGCGTGCGCGTCAGTCTCCTGCGACATCCAGTGCCTCAGCCAGCGTGAACGCGCCGGCGTACAGGGCCTTGCCGACGATCGCACCCTCGACGCCCAGGGGCACGAGGTCACGGAGCGCGGCGATGTCGTCGAGGTTGGAGATCCCGCCGGACGCGACGACCGGCTTCGGCGTGCGCGAAGTCACTTCGCGCAGGAGTTCGAGGTTCGGGCCGCGGAGCGTGCCGTCCTTGGTCACGTCGGTGACTACGTAGCGGCTGCACCCGGCGTCCTCCAGACGGTCGAGAACCTCCCAGAGGTCCCCACCCTCCTTGGTCCAGCCGCGTGCCGCGAGGGTCGTCCCGCGCACGTCGAGGCCCACCGCGATCGCTTCGCCGTAGCGACCGATCACATCGGCGGCCCACTCGGGGTTCTCCAGAGCGGCCGTGCCGAGGTTGATGCGGGTGGCGCCGCTCTCGAGGGCGGCCTCGAGGGTCGCGTCGTCGCGGATGCCGCCGGAGAGCTCGATGTTGACGCCCTTGAACTGCTTGATCACCTTGCGCAGGATCGGCGCGTTGCTCCCGCGACCGAAGGCCGCGTCGAGGTCGACGAGGTGGATCCACTTCGCGCCCTGCGCTGCCCACTCCCCCGCGGCGTCAAGCGGGTCGCCGTAGCTCGTCTCGGTTCCGGCCTCGCCCTGGGTGAGGCGGACGGCCTTGCCCCCGGCGACGTCGACCGCGGGAAGGAGCGTGAGCGAGGGAGACTGCGCGAAGTCGTTCATGGGGTCCTTGGCTAGGGAAGGTCTGCAGCCCGGAACGGGCACGAGAGTCGAGGGTAGTCCGCCGGACGGCAGGTGACAAAACGGATGACGTCCACGGTGGGGGTCAGAGGTTCCCGACCCAGTTACGCAGCAACTGGATGCCCGCTTCGCCCGACTTCTCCGGGTGGAACTGAGTCGCCGAGAGCGGTCCGTTCTCGACGGCCGCGAGGAAGGGATCGCCGTAGGTCGTCCACGTCAGCACGGGCTCGGGGAACGGCGGGATGACGTCGAGCTCCCAGGACTGCGCAGCATAGGAGTGCACGAAGTAGAACCGCTCCTGCTCCAAGCCGCGGAACAGAACACTGTCGGCGCCGGGCTCGACGGTGTTCCAGCCCATGTGCGGCAGCACGGGTGCGTTGAGCTCGGTGACCGCTCCTGGCCACTCGCCGAGGCCCGCGGTGTCGCGTCCGCGCTCGACGCCGTGCTCGAAGAGCACCTGCATGCCGACGCAGATCCCGAGCACCGGTCGCCCGCCCGCCAGACGGCGGTCGATGATCTCGTCGCCGCCGTGCGCGTGCAGCGCGTCACGAACCGCCTGGAACGCACCGACCCCCGGCACCAGGAGGCCATCGGCCTCGAGTGCGACCTTGCGATCGCGCGTCAGCACGGCATCCGCGCCGGCCGCGGCCAGCGCCTTGACCGCCGAGTGGACGTTGCCGGACTCGTAGTCGAAGACGGCGACGCGGGGCGACGTGCTCACAGTGCGCCCTTGGTGGACGGAATGCCGTCGACCAGCGGATCGAGCGCCTTGGCCTGCCGGAATGCGCGTGCGAACGCCTTGTACTCCGCCTCGGCGATGTGGTGCGGATCGCGACCGCCGAGCACGCGCACGTGCACGGTGAGCGCAGCGTTGAAGGTGATCGCCTCGAACGAGTGCCGCACCAGCGAGCCGGTGAAGTGCCCGCCGATCAGGTGGTGCTCGAAACCTGCGGGCTCGCCGGTGTGCACGAGGTACGGGCGCCCTGAGATGTCGACGACGGCTTGCGCGAGGGCCTCATCGAGCGGGACGAGGGCATCGCCGTAGCGGGAGATGCCGGACTTGTCCCCCAGCGCTTCGAGGATCGCCTGCCCGAGCACGATCGACACGTCCTCCACGGTGTGGTGTGCGTCGATGTTCGTGTCACCGGACGCGCGCACGGTCAGGTCGGTGAGCGAGTGCTTCGCGAAAGCGGTGAGCATGTGATCGAAGAACGGCACCGAGGTGTCGATGCGGCTCGCACCGGTGCCGTCGAGGTTCAGCTCGAGTTCGACGGTGGACTCCGACGTGCTGCGCACGCGGCTCGCGGTGCGCGCGGTCGGTGACGGGGTGCTCATGATGCCGATCCTATCGAGGCCAGAGCATCGAGGAACGCGGTGGTCTCGGCCTCGGTGCCCGCGCTGACCCTGAGGTGACCCGGGATCCCGACGTCACGCACGAGCACACCGCGATCGTAGAGCTGCTGCCACACCGCCCGCGGGTCGGCGACGCCGCCGAAGAGGACGAAGTTCGACCAGGATTCGTGGGGTGCGTAGCCGAGGGCCTCGAGGGTCGCGGTGATGCGATCGCGTTGTTCGACGATCTCCTCGACCATGCCGAGCATCACGTCGGAATTGCGCAGCGCGGCGACGGCCGCAGCCTGCGTGAGCGTGCTCAGGTGATACGGCAGACGCACCAGACGCAGCGCATCGATGAAAGTCGGGTCTGCCGCCAGATACCCGACTCTGGCGCCTGCGAAGGCGAAGGCCTTGCTCATAGTGCGGGAGACCGCCAGGCGCGGGCGCCCCTCGAGCAGAGTCAGCGCGGAAGGCGCGTCGTGCGGTGCGAACTCCTGGTAGGCCTCGTCGACGATCACGATGCCCCGCGCCGCTTCGTACACGGCTTCGACGACGTCCAGCCCGAGCGGAGTTCCCGTCGGATTGTTCGGCGAACAGAGGATGATCACGTCGGGGTCGGCGGCGCGCACCTGCTCGACAGCTTCCTCCGGCGTGATCGTGTAGTCGGGCTGCCTCGTCCCGGCGATCCAGCGCGCGCCCGTACCCTGCGCGATGAGTGGGTACATCGAGTACGTCGGCGCGAAGCCGAAGGCCGTGCGTCCGGGGCCACCGAAGGCCTGCAGGATGTGCTGGAGCACCTCGTTCGAGCCGTTGCCCGCCCAGATCTGCTCCGCGGAGAGCCCGTGCCCCAGGTACTCCGCGAACGCCTCGCGCAATGTGGTGAACTCGCGATCCGGATACCGGTTCACGTCACGGATCGCCAGGGCGATGTCGTCGAGGATGTCGCTCGCGACCGCATCCGGGATGGGATGCGTGTTCTCGTTCACGTTGAGGGCGATCGGGAGCGGCGCCTGCGGAGCGCCGTAGGGCGTCAGTCCGCGAAGATCATCACGTAGCGGGAGATCGTTGAGGGAGAGGGTCACCCTTCCCATGTTAAGCGGCGCGTGGAGTCGATGACGCAAAGTTGCCGCAGCGCCGCCGCGACGGGATCAGTTGGCGTACTGGGCCGGGATGGCGAGCGTCTGACCGATCTGGAGCTCGCCGCCACGCAGCAGATTCATCCGGCTGATCTCACCGATGACGTCACGCGGGTCAGCGTCGGGGGCGACCCCGGTGGCGATCGACCAGAGAGTGTCACCGGGCATGACGGTCACGGTCTCGACGCTGACGGCTGCCGCGTCTGCGCCCGAGGCGATCGCGCTCCCCCCGCTGAGTGCGGCGAAGGCGATGCCGATCGCGAGCGGCACGGAGGCGACCGCCAGCAGCACGGCACGGCCACGCGTGGTCAGTCGGAGTCGCGTCGAAGGACGGGGCGACGCCGGGATGACTGCTGCGGTGCTGAAGCCGATGCTGCTCATGTGGTGCTCCTTAGCCTGTCCCGGAGCGGTGAGGCTGCCGGGGAAGTTGGCGTAGCGTTCGCATTCCCGTCTCGGCCGGGAGCCGTGAATGCGAAGCTACGTACCGAAGATATCTTCGAGTTCGAACATCTGTCAAGTTGTCTTCGAAACCGGATGCACGATTGTTCCGACACGCTCGAACAGATCTTCCAGATCGGGCCGTTTCTCGGATACGGTTTCGATGAGAACACCACACCACGGGCCTCCGACATTCGAAGAGCGACGTCGGAACACCGCACTTAAGGAGCACCATGAGCGAGAACTCGGCCCCCGAGTCGGAGGCACCGCGAACGCGCCGCCGCAAGAGTCTGAGCCCCAAGCAGATGGCGATCCTCGAGGTCATCCAGAACTCGATCGCCCACCACGGCTACCCGCCGAGCATGCGCGAGATCGGCGACGCCGTCGGCTTGAAGTCCCTCTCGAGCGTGACCCACCAGCTCGGTCAGCTCGAACTGAGCGGCTACCTGCGGCGCGACCCGGGAAAGACGCGCGCGATGGAGGTCCTGATCGACCTCCCCGGCGCCAGCGGCGAGAATCCCGCCGACGTGGCGACCCCGGTCGGCGACGCGGCTCTCGTGCCCCTGGTCGGTCGCATCGCCGCCGGCGTACCGATCACCGCCGATCAGCAGGTGGAGGAGATCTTCCCCCTCCCCCGTCAGCTGGTGGGCAAGGGAGACCTCTTCATGCTCAAGGTCTCGGGAGAGTCGATGATCGATGCCGCGATCTGCGACGGCGACTGGGTCGTCGTGCGCTCGCAGAACAATGCGGAGAACGGCGAGATCGTGGCCGCGATGCTCGACGGCGAGGCCACCGTCAAGGTGCTCCGCCGTCGCGACGGCCACACCTGGCTCCTCCCCCGCAACTCCTCCTTCGAGCCCATCCTCGGCGATGAGTCCGTGGTGCTCGGCAAGGTCGTGGCGGTGCTGCGCGCCGTCTGACGCCAGCCCACACGACGAATCGCCTCGTCGGCCCATAGGCTCGAGGCATGTCGTCCCCGTACGGTTCCTGGCCCTCACCCTTCTCCGCAGCCTCCGTCGCGGCGTCCTCTCCTCGGATCGAAGGGGCGCGCTTCATCGGCTCCGAGATCTGGTGGGGAGAATCCGTGCCTGCCGAGAAGGGGCGGGTCACGGTGCGAAGCTCTTCCGGAACCGAGATCCTCCCCGCTCCCTGGAGCGCGCGCTCCCGGGTGCACGAGTACGGAGGCGGAGCATGGACCGCCGATGCCGCAGGCACCCTGTACTTCGTCGATGCCGGCGATCAGCGCGTGCATCGCATGGCCCCCGGGGCCGTGCCCGTTCCGCTGACACCGGCGGGACCGTCGCACGGCGGCCTCCGCGTGCAGCAAGGCCGTCTGCTCGCGGTGCGCGAAGATCTGTCGACCGCACCGCACACCCGCGCGATCGTCGAGATCCCGATCGACGGCTCCGCCGCGGAGGACCCGTCCGGAATTCGAGTGATCGTCGAGGGTGACGGTTTCTTCGCGCATCCCGCGCTCTCGCCGGACGGAACCCGCATCGCCTGGGTCACCTGGAACCGCGGACGGATGCCATGGGAGGCCGCACACCTGCACATCGCGAAGAGCGACGGCGGCGACGTGCACGAGATCCCCACCCGAGCGGCGTTGCAGCCCGAGTGGCTCAGCGACGCGGAGCTGGTGGTCGCCGATGATCCGGACGACCGCTGGGGCCTGTACCGCGTCGAGCTCGACGGAGTCTCCTCGGTCGGCGCACCGCGCGCGCTCACGCCGCCCGATGCCGACACCGGCTACGGACTCTGGGTGCTCGGCAACCGCTGGTATCGGCCGCTCGCCGACGGACGGATCGTTGCGGTGCGCACGAACGGGCGCGACGAGGTCGTCCTGATCGCTCCGGACGGCGTCCTGCGCCCGGTCGATGTTCCGGCCGATGGGCACGTCAGCGTCGACGACGTCGACGGTTCCCGCGTGCTGCTCTCCGGCAACGGCTCCGGGGTGACCGCCGGCCTGTGGTGCGTCGATGTGGACTCCGGCGAGACCGTCGCGGTGCGTGGAGGCGAGCCCGTGGATGCCGATTGGATGCCGCGTGCCCTGCCGATCGACGTCGACGGGCGGCACGGCGTGGTGCACGCCTTCGCATACCCGCCGGCGAACCCCGACGCGACCGTCTCGGCCGATGAACTCCCTCCGTACGTGGTGCTGGTGCACGGCGGGCCGACCGCTCACGTCACCGGCGCGGCGTCGGCAGCCAACGCGTTCTATACGAGTCGCGGCATCGGGGTGCTCGACGTCAACTACGGCGGGTCCACCGGCTACGGGCGCCGTTACCGCGAACGTCTGGACGGCCGATGGGGCGTCGTGGACGTCGATGACGTGATCGCCGCCGCACAGGGGCTCGCGGATGCCGGGCTCGCCGATCCGTCCCGCATCGCCATCCGCGGAGGATCCGCGGGCGGCTGGACGGTGCTGTCCGCGCTGGTACGGGGCGGAGTCTTCGCCGCGGGGATCAGCCGCTATGGCGTGGCCGACCTGCGGATGCTGGTCGCCGAGACGCACGATTTCGAGGCGTCATACATCGATGGCCTCGTGGGGCCACTCCCCGAGTACGAGGACGTCTACGTCGAACGATCACCACTCACCCACGCGGATCGCATCGGAGTCCCCGTGCTGCTGCTGCAGGGCGGGGAAGACCGGGTGGTTCCGCCGTCGCAGTCCGAAGCGATCAGCGACGCGCTGGCCGCCCGAGGTGTCGACCACGAGTATGTCCTCTACCCCGCAGAGGGGCATGGCTTCCGCAGCGCCGACACGATCGTCGACGCGCTCGAGCGCGAACTGACCTTCCTCGGACGCGTGTTCAGGTTCGAGCCGACGCTGTGAGGACCGGTCGCTACTCGCCCACGCGATTGCGCAGGCGCATGGCACGATCCGCCTCGCGGGTGTCCTGGCGCTCGCGCAGGGTCTGACGCTTGTCGTACTCGCGCTTTCCCTTGGCGAGGGCGATCTCGACCTTGGCCCGGCCGTCGGAGAAATAGAGCTTCAGCGGGATCAGGGTGTATCCACCCGCCGAGACGGCATGCGCGATCTTGGCGATCTCCTCGCGATGCAGCAGCAGCTTGCGGATGCGCTTCGCGGAGTGGTTGGTCCAGTGTCCCTGGGAATACTCCGGGATGTGCACCGAGTCGAGGAAGACCTCGTTGCCCTTCACGAACGCGTAGCCGTCGCTGAGGTTGGCGCGCCCCTGGCGCAGCGACTTGACCTCGGTGCCGGTGAGCACCATCCCCGCCTCGTACGACTTCTCGATCGTGTAGTCGTGACGTGCGCGACGATTGGTCGCGACGACCTTCTCTCCGCGTTCCCTGGGCATGATGCTCTCCTGTTGCCGTGATGAGCTCGATCGATCGTTCCGACCGAGCAGCCTTTCAGGATATCAGGTACGGAGCCAGCGCCGGATCGCGAAGCCGGCGGACAGTGCGGCCAGCACGATGCCGATCCCGATCAGCACCGGGACCACGAGCATCGCGTCCTGCATCGTCACCCACGTCGTGATGAACGGGACCCGACCTCGCAGGTAGCCGTTCACTCCGAAGTGCATCCCGGCGACGACCGCAGCACTGGCCAGCGCCGAGCCGAGGAACGCAGCGAACACGCCTTCGAGCACGAACGGTGTCTGGATGAACCGGTTCGAGGCACCGACGAGCCGCATGATGCCGATCTCCTTGCGCCGCGCATACGCGGACAACCGGATCGTCGTGCCTATCAACAGGGTCGCCGCGATCAGCATGAGCACGGCGATGCCGACGGCGATGTACGTGGCGACGGTCAGGGCTGAGAACAGGGGCTCGAGATACTGGAGCTGATCCTTGACCTGCTCCACCCCGGCCTGGCCGCTGAATGCCTCGGTGAGCACCTGCGACTGCCCCGGGTCCTTCATCGTCACGAAGAAGACCTCGAACGCCTGGTCGGCCGTCAGGACGCTCGCCTGATCCTCGCCGAGCTGATCGACGAGCTTGGCGTACGTGTCCTCCTTGGTGTCGAAGGTCAGCGAGCTGATGAGCGGTGCGAGCGCGTCCCCTTCGAGCTGTGCGCGAACCGCGGCGACCTGCTCCTCGCTGGCGGCCCCGTCGATGCACGTGTCGGATTCCGAGACCGCGGAGCACATGTACACCGCGACCTGGGCACGCTCGGCCCAGTAACCCCGCATCACGCCGATCTGCGACTGCATCAGGATCGCCGCACCGACGAAGGTGAGAGAGACGAAGGTGACGAGGATCACCGAGATGACCATCGAGATGTTCCGCCGAAGGCCACCGAGGGCCTCGGTCAGGATGAGTCCGATTCTCATGAGGTCGGGCCCACTTCCTCGTCGTCTTCATCCGAGAGCCCGAGTCGGTCGGCGACTCCGAGCTCGGCGACATCGACGGTCGGGAGGGTGATCGGGTGGGTGCGGGGTCGGACGACCGCCGGCGGCTCCACCGCGGTCGGCGGCTCGACGACAGCGGGCGGTTCCACCACAGGCGGCTCGACGACATCAGCGATCGTCTCGGACTCCGGCACGGAGGGCGGCTCCGGCGGCTCGACCGTCTGCGGGGCGTCTGCCGCCGCAGCCGACACGCCTTCCACTGCGGCGGCCTTCCGCTGCATGCTGAGCTCCTCGGCGAGAGCTGCGCGGACCGAGGAGAGGTCCGCCGTCTGGCGCTGGACCTCCTGCACCGCCGTCAGTGCCGCTGCTGCGGCCGCGCCGCGCACCTGCTCCGGCACGAGCCGCGGAATGTTGGACGTGTCACCGTAGCCACCGTGCACCTCGTCTCGCACCATCTCCCCGTCGCGCAGCTCGATCACTCGGCGCTGCATCTGGTCGACGAAGCCGGCCTCGTGCGTGGCCATCAGCACGGTCGTGCCTCCGGCGTTGATGCGCGCGAGAAGCTGCATGATGTCGACGGAGGTCGCGGGGTCGAGGTTGCCGGTGGGCTCGTCGGCGAGCAGAACCTGCGGACGGTTGACGAGGGCGCGAGCGATCGCGACGCGCTGCTGCTCTCCGCCGGAGAGTTCGTGCGGCATGCGCTTCTGCTTGCCGTCGAGGCCCACGAGGGCGAGCGCCTCGGGCACGGCCTGCTGGATGAACCCCCGCGAGGAGCCGGTCACCTGCAGGGTGAAGGCGACGTTCTGATAGACGGTCTTCGACGGCAGCAGGCGGAAGTCCTGGAACACCGAGCCGATGTGGCGCCGGAAGTAGGGCACCTTGCGGTTGGCGAGCGAGCGGAGGTCCCGGCCGAGCACGGCGACACGGCCTGCCGTCGGCACGTCCTCGCGCAGGATCAGACGAAGACAGGAGGACTTGCCGGAGCCCGAGGCGCCGACGAGGAAGACGAACTCCCCGCGTTGCACTTCGAAGTCGACACCGGAGAGGGCGGGCTTCGACGTCCCGCGGTAGCGTTTCGTGACGTTCTCGAACCGAATCATGACGCTTCGAGCCTAAGCGCGCCCCTCCGGCTGACCGCGAGCGACACCCCGCACGGGCGCGTCCGCATCGGGCGAGGATGGGGACTCCTCCCCATCCCGAACACCCTGCGCAGTCACCCGCCACTGCTATACATAAGGGTGCGGTCGCACCATGGAGCGGCCGAATCGTCTTCGAGGGGGACCCATGAGCACGACACCAGCAGGTTGGTACGACGACGGCAGCGGACGCCAGCGGTGGTGGGACGGTCAGCAGTGGACGGAGCACTTCGCTCCGGAGGCGGCCTCCGCGACCGAGGCGGAGTCGGCACCGGAGTCATCGGTAGCAGCAAATGCGGCGGAGAGATCGCCCGCGATCGAGACGCCGACCGATGCTCCCGCCGCCGGCGAAGCGCCGTCTTACGACGCACCGGAAGCGCCGTCCACCGATGACACCGTGTTCCGCGCCTCCGCCGAGGCGCCGACCGCGGCGACCACGCCACTCGGCGACGATGTCCCCGCGTACTCCGCACCGGCCACGCCCAACCAGCCCGCGTCGAGCTACCCCGGAACCGCGCCGGCCTACCCGGGTGCGGATGCGCAGCCCGCCTATCCCGCGGCCGGGCCCTATCTGCAGACAGAACCGGAAGCTCCCAAGAAGCTCTCGGTCCTGGGACTCGTCGGACTAGGGCTGTCGGCCGTCGGCACGATCCTCGCGTTCATCCCGCTGATCGGCTTCATCGGCTTCATCCTCCTCGGCGCGGGATTCATCGTCTCCCTCATCTCGCTCTTCCTGAAGGGGAAGAAGTGGCCGGGAATCGCCGGCCTGATCCTCTCGGTGGTCGGCGGCATCATCAGCGCCGTGATGTTCTTCGTCTTCTTCTTCGCCATCGCCCAGAACGCGAGCGACGAGCTGAACAACCTGCCCAGTTCCTCGCCGTCGATCGAGGCCACCGAGCCGGGCGAGACCGACGGCGCCGACGACGGCACGCGTCCGACCTCGGCCGAGGTGGCGGTCGGACTGACCGCGATCCTGGCTTCCGAGGGCACGGAGGGCTACACCGAGCCGCAGATCACGTGCCTCTCGGATCTGCTCGTCGAGTCCGATCTCGACAACTCGACGCTGCGCGCGATCGCGGAGAGCGACGGCACGTTGACTGATGTCGATGCCGCCTACGGTTTCGCCGAGGTGCTGGGCGACACCGAGGCGATCTCCGCGTGCTTCGTCCCCTGAGCCGTCTGACGAGCGGGGCCGTCTGATGCCGACGCCTGCCGGCTGGTACGACGACGGCACCGGCAGCCTGCGGTGGTGGGACGGCACGCAGTGGACCGCACACGTGCGGACCTCTGGCGGAGCGCCGGTGACCCCGGAACGACGGTCGGTGGAGCCGACTCCCTCCGACGTGCCGTCTCCCGCCATGGCGCCGTTCACCCCGCCCTACACGCTGCCCTCGTCGGGCGCGTCGACCGAACGGGTGATCGCGCCCGACCGCGTCGGCGCACCCGGCGGGGCGTGGGTTGCGCCGGCACCGCAGCCACCCGCGCCCGGAGTGTCGGTGCTCGGGCTCATCGGTCTCGCAGCCGTGGTCGTCGGCGTCGTCTGCGCCTGCATCCCGCTGACCTCCATCGTCGGCTGGGCGCTTCTCGGCGTCGGATTCGTGCTGTCGCTCGTCTCCCTGTTCCTGCGCGGCCGGAAGTGGCCGGGGATCGCGGGGCTGGCGGTCTCCGTGCTCGGAGCGGTGCTCGCGTTCGCCGTGTCGCTGGTTCTGATCGCAACCGTCTCGGTCCCGGCCGATGACGACGAGGGAGCCGGAGAGGGCACGGATCCCTCCTCGATCGAGGGGGCCGACATGGTGCCGTTCGCCGAACTCGAGATCGGCGACTGCCTGCCTTTCGTCGACTATGGGGACACGGGGCAGATCTACGAGCTTCCCGTCGTCCCGTGCGATCAGCCGCACACGGACGAGGTGTACTTCATCTTCGACGTCGACGACGAGGAGTTCCCCGGCGACGATGCTCTCGGCGAGGCGGCGTGGGATGGTTGTGCCGCGCAGTTCGACGCATACGTCGGCATCGCCTACGAAGACTCGGTGCTGGATTTCTACACCTATCAGCCGACGGAGACGTCTTGGGCCCGCGCAGACGATCGCGCAGTCCAGTGCATCCTGTTCAGCTATGAAGACGTGATCGGCAGCCTCGAGGGTGCCGCGTACTGACGACACTCAAATGAGAAGGCCCCGGAGTGATCCGGGGCCTTCTTCATACGTTCAATCCTCGATCTTGCGCTTGCGCCAGCGGATGCCCGCGGAGATGAAGTCGTCGAGGTCGCCGTCGAACACCGCAGCCGGGTTGCCCGACTCCTGGCCGGTGCGCAGGTCCTTCACCAGCTGCTGACCGTAGAGGAAGTACGACCGCATCTGGTCGCCCCAGCTCGCGGTGATGTTGCCCGCGAGTTCCTTCTTCTTCGCCGCTTCCTGTTCCTTCTGCAGCAGCAGCAGGCGGGTCTGCAGCACGCGCATGGCGGCGGCGCGGTTCTGGATCTGCGACTTCTCGTTCTGCATCGATACGACGATGCCGGTCGGAAGGTGCGTCAGCCGCACAGCGGAGTCGGTCGTGTTGACCGACTGACCGCCGGGGCCGGAAGAACGGAACACATCGACTCGGATATCGCTCTCGGGGATGTCGACCTCGGTCGCCTCCTCCATCAGCGGGATGACTTCGACCGCGGCGAACGAGGTCTGGCGCTTGTCGGCGGAGCCGAACGGGCTGATGCGCGCGAGGCGGTGCGTGCCGGCCTCGACCGAGATGGTTCCGAAGGCGTAGGGCGCGTCGATCTCGAACGTCGCCGACTTGATGCCGGCGCCCTCCGCATACGAGGTGTCCATGACCTTGACCGGGTACTTGTGCCGCTCGGCCCAGCGCAGGTACATGCGCATCAGCATCTCGGCGAAATCGGTGGCGTCGTCGCCGCCCGCACCGGAGCGGATCGTGATGATGGCGCTGCGCTCGTCGTACTCGCCGTCGAGCAGCGTCTGCACCTCGAGCTGGTTGATGAGGTCGGTGAGCGCGGCGAGTTCGGCGCGGGCCTCCTGCGCGGAGTCCTCGTCCCCCATCTCGTTCGCGAGTCCCACGAGAACCTCGAGGTCGTCGAGTCGCTGAGCGATGCCGGTGATGCGGGCGAGCTCGGACTGACGGTGGCTGAGTGCGCTGGTCACCTTCTGCGCGTTCTCGGTGTCGTCCCAGAGGTCGGGGGCGCCGGCCTCCTCGCTGAGACGCGCGATGTCGTCGCGGAGCCGGGAGACATCGACGACCTCGCTGATGTCGCCGAAGGTGTGCCTGAGCGCCTGGATTTCGGCGGAGAGATCTAGTTCGAGCATGACACCTCAGCCTAACGTGCCGCCTGCCTGCGCGGGGACGTCGTCTTCGGCCGCCGATCGGCCGGAGTAGCGTGAAGACGTGAGCAGTGCATCGGCGGTCCTTCGACAGTTCGGACCCATGGTGTACCTGCCGACGGTCCTGTTCGCACTCGGCGAGGGCGCCGTGATCCCGCTCATCCCGGTGCTGGCGGCTTCCATGGGTGCCGACGTGGCCTTCGCCGCGCTCGTGGCCTCCGCCCTCGTGATCGGCCAGCTGTGCGGCAACCTTCCTGCCGGGTGGGCCGTGGGCCGGATCGGCGAGCGGTACACGATGGTGATCGCCGGTGTGATCGCAATCATCGCCGGGGTCGGGATGGTGTTCGCGCCATCGCTCGGCGTGCTGGCGGCGTCGGTGCTCCTGCTCGGCATCTGCGCGGCGGCTTTCGGCCTCGCGCGTCACGCCTTCATGACCACCCGGGTGCCGGTCGCCTTCCGTGCCCGCTCTCTCTCGCTGCTCGGCGGCAGCTTCCGGCTCGGCATCTTCATCGGGCCGTTCGTCGCCGCGGGGCTCCTGCAGCTGTTCGGCAGCGAGGCCGCGGCGATCTGGTTCTTCCTGGGCTGCCTCGTGGTCATGGTCGTCCTGGTCCTCTTCGGCCCCGACCCGGAGAAGACGATCCCGCCTGTCCCGACGACCACGCACGAGCGCTACCTGGAGGACTCCGGCGAGGCCGTGAGCGGATCGATCCCGACGATCGAGCGCCTGGGGATCTTCCAGACGATGTGGCGCCAGCGCGCGGTGCTCGGGCGACTGGGGCTGGCCGCAGCCTCTCTGTCCGCTGTGCGATCGGCCCGACAGGTCGTGCTCCCGCTGTGGGGACTCTCGCTGGGTTTGGATGCCTCGACCATCGCCCTCGTGGTCGGCGTCTCCGGGGCGATCGACTTCGCGCTGTTCTATGCGAGCGGCCAGGTGATGGACCGCTTCGGGCGGCTGTGGGCGGCGATGCCCGCGATGGTGCTGATGGGTGCCGGCTTCCTCGCCCTCTCGTTCACCCACGATCTCGATGCGGCCGTGCTGTGGTTCGGGATGTTCGCGGCGATGCTCGGCGTCGGCAATGGCTTGTCCAGTGGCATCCTGCTCACCCTCGGCGCAGACGTCGCCCCGAAGCGGGAACCCGCGGCATTCCTCGGATCCTGGCGGACGCTGACGGATGCCGGCGGTGCGATCGCGCCGCTGCTGGTCTCGGCGATCACCGCCGTGGCCGCTCTTCCGTTCGCTGCAGCCGCCATGGGTGTGATCGGTCTCGTCGGCGCGGCAGGGTTCCTGCGCTGGATCCCGCAGTTCGTGCCGCGGGAGCGGCCGGATTCCGGCGACACATCGACGGAGGAGGAAAACGAATGATCTCGATTCTGCAGGCTGAGGCCCATCGCCTGGTCTCGACTTTCGAGCCCCGCTCGGACCGGGAGATCCGCGCACAGGCGGATTTCGCCTCGTTCTTCCGGCCGGATCACGGGCCCGTGCATCGCGGTTCCGGCCCCGACCATCTCACCGCGTCCTGCGTCGTCTTCGATGCGTCGTTCGAGCACACGCTGCTCGTCTTCCATCGCAAGGGTCAGTTCTGGGTGCAGCCGGGCGGTCACGTGGACGACACGGATGAGTCGGTCGTGGCGGCCGCGCTTCGCGAGCTACGCGAGGAGACCGGCCTCCTGGTCGACCCCCCGGTCGCACCGCTCGCCTATGACCTCGACCACCATGGTCTGTCGTCTCGTTTCGGCACGTGCGCCTCGCACCTCGACATCGGGATCGCCGTCGTGGTCGATCGAGATGCGGCGCTCACCGTGAGCGAGGAGTCCGAAGATCTGCGCTGGTGGCCGGTCGACGCCCTGCCTGCCGAGATACCGCCACAGCTCGAGCCGAGGCTCGACGGGTTGCTCGGGCAGCTGCGCGATCCGCGCTGAGAGCGCGGCGGAGCCGACGAGCGCGTCCAGCCGCTTCTGCGCGCCGCGCTGCCCGAAGATCTACCGCGTGTCAACCAGCTCGTCCCGCCCAGTGGGCACTCCCTAGGCTGAGACACCCACACGCGAGGAGACGATGTGCAGCGCGCCACACCAGCCGCCCCCGAGCCCACGATCAGCGTGGTCATCCCGGTGAAGGACGACGCGGCAGCGCTGCAGCGATGCCTTCGTGCTCTCGCCGCGCAGACACTGCCGGCGGACGAGATCATCATCGTCGACAACGCCTCCACCGATTCCTCGGCCGACGTCGCGGTGCGGCACGGGGCTCGCGTCGTGCGATGCGAGGACGACGGCATTCCGGCGGCGAGTGCTGCCGGCTACGACGCGGCCACCGGCGACGTGATCCTGCGTCTCGACGCCGACGGCGTGCCGGATCCGCGTTGGGTCGAGTCGGCGATGGCCGCGTGCAGACGGGATCCGCGGGTCGGGGCGTGGACCGGCGGTGCGCACTTCGTCGACGGACCCCGGGCGCTCCGCCGTCCCCTGGCCACGGCGTATCTCCTCGCGTATGCGCTGGTGTGCGGGGTCGCGCTCGGGCACTCCCCGCTCTTCGGTTCGAACCTCGCGCTGCGCCGCTCGACCTGGCTCGCGGTGCGTGAGCACGTGCACCGCGACGACCCGGCGTTGCACGACGACCTCGACCTCGCCTTCCACGTGGGCGAACGCCACCGCATCCGCTGGATCCGCAGCGCAGGGATGGGCATCTCGATGCGGCCGTTCGGGAACGGGCGTTCGTTTCTGCGTCGCATCACCGCCGGCTTCCGCACCGTGGTCGTGCATTGGCCCGAGGATTTCCCGCCGGTGCGCTGGGTGCGCCTCGGGCTGCGCCGCGCACTCCATCGACTCGGCGTTCCCGCTCCAGGAGCCCGGCGATGACCGCCCCTCTTCTCGGATCTCACCCCGACGGCGACCTGCACGTCATGACGTTCAACGTGCGGCGGGACCTCGGGCGATTGGCCTGGCCGTCCGCTGACCGGTGGTCCACGAGGCGACGGCGCGTCGTGGCGCTGCTGCGCGCCGAGCGACCGCACGTGGTCGGCGTGCAGGAGGCGCTGCCGGCGCAGGCATCGCTCATCGGCGCTGCGCTTGGCCCGTCGTATCGAATGGTCGGACACGGCCGGCGCCCCGATCGACGGGGTGAGGGCTGCCCGTTGTTCTTCGATGCCGAGCGGCTCGAGCTGCGCGACTGGCGCCAGTGCGCGCTGTCGCGACACCCGGAGCGGGAGGGCTCGTCGTCGTGGCTCAGCGCCGCTCCGCGGATCGTGGTCGAGGCGATCCTCCGCGATCGGATCACGGGCCGCGAGATCACCGTCCTGAACACCCACCTGGACGCGTTCTCCGCGTGGGCACGGCTCCGCCAGGCACAGGCGATCCGCGGCCGCGCGAGCGAGGCGACGTCGCCCGTCCTCGTCCTCGGTGACCTCAACGCCCGTGCCGGCTCAACCCCGTGGCGCGCTCTCCAGGAGGGCGGCCTGCTCTCCGACTCCTGGACTGCCTCCGCGGCGCGGTGCACCCCGGCGTGGGGTACGTTCGCGCGCTACCGTGCCCCACGGAGTGGACGACGCATCGACGCGATCCTCGCCTCGCCCGAACTGCACGTGCGCCGCGCGGGCATCAACGGGCGAATGTACGACGGCGGTTGGCCCTCGGATCATCTTCCGGTGCAGGCCTTGTTCGACCTCGCCTCCCGCCGTGCCGACGCACCCGAGGAGGCGCCGTGAAAGCGGACTTCCTGCGTCCCCCGCGCACGGTCGCGGAGTACGGTGCCGATGCCGTACGCGTGATCGGAGTCCTCAGCGTCCTCGTCGCGGCCATCTGGTCCATGCCGACCGACGCGGGGATCCTCGCCCTCACCACGCCCGCGCTCATGCTCCCCCGTGCGCTCGGGATGCGCGGTGGCGTCGACCTGGCGGTCGGCGTGATCGTGCTCGTCGCGGGGGCGAGCAACGTCTTCGACCTCTACCGCACGGTGCCGGGGTGGGACCTCGTGGTGCACTTCGTGTGCACCGGCGCGATCGCTGCGACCGGCTACACGGTGCTCGCCAGGCTCGGTGTCGTCGTGCCTCAGGGCGCGCCGGAGTTCCGTCCGCGGATCCCGATCGTCCTCTGCACGATCCTCGGTCTCGCCGTCAGCGCTGTCTGGGAGATGATCGAATGGGCCGGACGCACGTTCGTCACCGCCGAGATCTTCGTGACCTACCAGGACACCATCGGAGACATGGCCCTCGGCGGGCTCGGAGCTCTCGCGGCCGGAGTCCTCGTCGCGTTCGTACCGTTGGAAAAGCGTCCTCGGTAATCCGACGCACCCTCAGCGAAGAGCCGTGCGACTCGTGGCGGTCGACTCCAGCTCGACGCCCTCAGGCATGAACGGGCCGAACAGCGGGGGACGCCAGTCCGCGACGACGGTGACCTGCGCCGAGACACCATCCGGCGTTCCCGCGGCCACGATCGAGGCAGGACCCGAAATCGACTGCACCAGCGCGGCGGCCTGCTCCTCCACGCCGGCATCGGTCAATTCCGCACGAACGGCGTCGTCGACCGCCACCAGGGTGAACCCGTCAGCCCCGGCGAGCGCGGCGGCATCGGCCAGCGCGTCCAGCCGCTTCTGAGCGAGGTAGAGGTCCGTGGCGCACACGCACACGAAGATCACCGCCAACGCGAGCAGCACGTATCCGAGGGTGAGCAGCAGTGTGGTGCCCTCGTCGTTCCCGAGAGCCTCCCGTGACCCGCGCGCGTCTCTGCTCATGGGGCGCCCCACGATCGCGACACCTTCTGCACAGCCTCCGCCTGCACGGGGATCGCCGTGGAACGCTCGAGACCGAGCACCTCCGGTACCAGCGGGAGCTGTACACGGGTGCTGACCATGACGGTGATCGTCGCGCCTGCCGAGGGACACTCAACGCCCGACGGCGTGCACGACAGCGACAGATCGACGGCGTCCGGATCGAGGCCGTACTCGTCGATCACGTCGGCGAACACGACGTCGCCGCGCGCCGCCGCGGACGCGACATCGGGAGCCTGCGCGATGGCACGGGCGATGTGGCGTGAGGCCGCCTCCGCGCCGAGCATCTGCTCCTGGATGGTGCCGAGTGCGACGACGAGATAGATCAGCGGCACCAGCAGGATCACACCGACGGTGATGAACTCGAGTGCCGCGGAACCGGCGTCATCGCCCGCCGAACGCCTCCACCGGTGCATGTGCCTCCACCTCCATCGCGAAGGGCACGCCGATCAGCCCGAGCAGAGGGAAGGTCGAGCGCACTCGCACGTGGACGGTCTCCTGACCCCGAGCGCCCGAGGAGCCGATCCGGATGTCCTCGGAATACGACGCGCCGACCGCGCGGGTGATGACTTCCCTCGTGCGCTCGATCCCCTCCTCCTGCGTCGTGTCGGCGAGGGCCGCGTGATACGCACCCTCCACCGCCGCGTCGTGGACGACGTTGCGCACGTACACGGCGAGCGCGAGCTGGAGGACTCCGAGCGTCAGCGCTGTGAGGAGCGTCCCGACCAGCAGGAACTCGACCGGGCTGGATCCCCGGTCGTCCGCGAGTGACCGCGCGAAGCGCATGTCAGAGACCGGAGACGCGCTGGATCGCCTGCTCGAACAGCGCGGTCAGTGCGGGGCCGGCGACAGCCCAGATCAGCACGACCAACCCGGCCGTCATCAACGTGACGAGCACCCACCCGGGTACATCTCCGGTCTCGTCGCGGGCGAACGCATCGAGACGGCTCACCGCAGAGCGCCACGGGCGTCGACGGGTGCTCTGGCCGCGATGGGTGTCCTGCGATGGTGCGATCATGGTCGTCCTTTCATAGCCGATCAGCCGATGCCGAGTCGGAGGATGAACAGTCCCGGATAGACGGCGAACAACACCGACAACGGGAGGATGAGGAAGACGAGCGGCAGCAGCATCAGGATCTCCTTGCGCCCCGCCTGCTCGATCAGCGTTCGCTTCGCGTCTTCCCGCGCGTCTCCCGCCTGCGCGTGCAGCACTGCAGCGAGCGGCGCGCCATGTTCGAGGGCGGCGATCACCTGGTCGACGGCGCGCGACAGCGCGCTCAGGTCGAGGCGTCGCGCCATCTCGCTCAGCGCGTCGGACAGCGGCGACCCGGTGCCGACCGCGAGCACCACCCGGCGAAGCTCACCGGTCAGCTCGCCGGAGCCGACTGCGGCCACACGACGCAGAGCATCCAGGAATCCCTCGCCGGCCGACAGGCAGAGGGCCAGGAACTCGAGAGTCGTCGGAAGCTCCTCGGTGAGACGCACGCGGCGCGCCTTGACTCGCGCCGACAGCTGCAGGTCATATGCAGTGGCGGCGGCCGCGCCGCACAGCAACGGCATCACACCAGTGGGAACGGAAAATCGTCCGAGAAGGGCGAGCACGATCAGGACGGCCGCACCCGCACCGATACCGGCGAGCGCCCAGCCCAACTGCCTGCCACGGAACGTCGCCGGTTCCAAGGTGGCACCCGCTTGGGAGATTCGCTGTCGAAGCGCCTCTCCCCCACCCACCATGCGCGCGAACGCATCTCGCGATCGACCCCACAGCGTTCGGGCGCTCGCGGGCAATGTACCCGCGAGCGGGAGAACTCCCCGCGGAAGGTTCTCATCCGCGACCACGTCACGGATGTAGGGCCCGATCCGCACGCTCAGCGAGGCGGCCCTCCAGCGCGGGAGGCCGGTGAGAATGCTCAGCACACCGGCGGCGAAGGCTCCACCGACGAGCACGGCACCGGCGAGTGCAGAGAACCCGCTCACCCGAACCACCGCCGAGGTTCCGGGAGCCGGCCGATACGGACCATGATCTGGAAGGCGATGACCGAGACCCCCGCGCCCATGCAGATGACGATCACGCCTTCCGGTGTGCCATATGCCGAGGCTCCCTCCGGACGCATGACCAGCAGGCCGAGGATGACCCACGGTGCGATGGCGCCGAGGACCGCCGCGCCACGGATCCATGACTGTCGCGCCTCGACCTCGCCCCGCAGCGCGGCGTCCGCGCGTACGGAGGAGGAGAGCGCTCGAAGCACACCGACCAGTTCGGTGCCGCCCACCTGACGTGCCATCCGCAGGGTCTCGACGATGCGATCGCCGATCGGATCCGCCAACGACGACTTCAGCCGGTCGAGGCTCGTCTCGAATCGACCACTCGCCTGCAGGTCTCTGGCGAACACCGCGAATGCGGGTCGCAGCATCGACGGCGCGGACTCGGCCAGGCTCGCCACGGCATCGGGGAGCGAGAGTCCGACACGGATCGACGCGATGAGGAGATCGCAGACGTCGGGCCACAACTGCCGACGCAGGCGGCGCAGTCGCAACCGTCGTCCACGCAGGAACATCATCGGCGCCATCGCTCCGGCCGACGCGGCGAGCAGCGCCAGCACCGGCAGCCCGGTCAGCAACCATGCCGTGGAGGCGGCGATGAGCGCGGCGGCGGCGATCACGACGATGACCGCGCGGGACGCCACGTCGTCGTACCCCGCCTCGGCGATCAGCCGGACCAATCGCGCCCTGGGGACCGTCGGGGTGGCATCGGGCCGCGGCGGCCACATCCACGGTGATACGCAGAGGAGGACGCCGGCGGCGAAGACCGCCCCGATCAGGAACGTCACGACGCGACCCCGGCAAGGTACACGCTGTCGGTGAGGATGCGTCCGTCGTCGACATCGCCGGTGGGCGCGACGATCTCGTGCACGCGCCGACCCCCGGCATGGTCGCGAACGCAGTGCACCACGAGATCCACCGATGCCGCGAGCGCGGGTGCGATGAACCCGCGGTCGATGTTGCGGCCGGCCAGCAACGGCAGGATGCTCAGCTTCTCGAGCGCCTCCGTGGCGGAGTTCGCGTGGACGGTGCACGCGCCCGGCACGCCGGTGTTGAGCGCGAGCACCAGGTCGAGGGCCTCGGCGTCACGCACCTCGCCGACGACCAGGCGATCCGGCCGCATGCGCAGTGCCTCCTTGACCAGTCGGCGCAGGGTGATCTCTCCCGTGCCTTCCAGGCTGGCCTGACGACCCTGGAGTGCGACGAGGTCCGGGCCGTCCACGGCCAGCTCGAAGGTCTCCTCGACGGTCACGATGCGCTGAGATCCGGCGCACGAGTCCAGCAGCGCACCGAGCACGGTCGTCTTGCCGGCATGCGTCGCTCCGGAGACGATGACGCTGCGGCCCTCGTTCATCGCGATACGCAGCAGGTTCGCCACCTCATCCGGCATCATGCCCTGCTGGGTCAACGCCTCGAGCGACCGGTACTTCGGCAGGAACTTGCGGATGTTGACTGCCCAGGAGCCGCGCACGACATCGGCGATGGCCACGTGCAGACGAGAGCCGTCGGGCAGCGACGCATCGACGAACGGCTGGCTGATGTCGACGCGTCGTCCGGTGGACTGCAGCATCCGCTCCACCAGGTCGCGTACCGCGATCTCGTCGAGGCGCAGTCGGGTCCGTTCCGCTACGCCTTCCCGCGCCACGTGCACGTGCCCGGTGCCGTTCAGCCAGATCTCCTCGACCTCGGGATCGTCCAGCAGCGGCTGCAGCGCCCCGAATCCGCTCAGGGATGCCAGCACGTCGCGCACACATGCCGCCTCATCCTCGATCAGCGCCTCCCCCCGCGCCAGGGCGAGGTCATCATGACGACGCACCTCCGCATGGGTGATCCGCCACGCCGAGTCCGGATCGACGGTCGGATCGATCCCCTCGGACCGCAGACGCATCCGCACACGTTCGGCGACGAGGGCGGAAGGATGACTCACCCCGGCATCCTCGCAACAATCCGCAACCCGGGTCCGAAGTTATCCACAGTCGTCCTTGGTGGCAGGCGTGGAAGACCCGCCTCACCACATCCCTCACCGCAGCGCAAGGGAGCAGACACCGCGGTCGCGCCCTGCTGAACTCGCCTGGAAGACCCTGTCGCCGTTCTTTCTGACCTGGATGCAGCTTGACGCCGTCGGGCGACGGTCTTTGGTCCGAACGCACGCTCCGGCGCTTGCTCGACTCCGGATTCGCGGCAGTACTCATCAGCACCACGGGGAGACAAAGCGGGGCATCCACGCACCACTCATCGCGCCCGAGGAATGGGATGCGTACCTCGAAGCCCGCGGCCGTCGGCGCGTGTATCGAAGGAGCGAGCGGTCTCTCTACGCATTCTCCGGAATGGTGTGGTGCGCGTGCCGCTCGAAGATGCACGGGGGTGCTGATGGAGCCGACCCCGCGGCGGCCTACCGATGCAAGGACGCGAAGGAAAAGGGCAAGCATTCGGGGAGCTACGTGCAGGAAAGCACCATCGACCGCGCGGTGCGGGGATGGCTGAAGGAGCGCGAGGACAGGATTCGGCAGGAGACGGCCGAAGCCATGGTCCAGCGCCCTCTACGCATCGCCAGCGACCCGACCGAGGGCATCAAGCGCAGACTCACGCAGCTGACAAGCAAGCAGATTTCACTCATTGAGGGTCGTCTTGAATTGGAATCCCGCAGGCGGCGTACGAGACGCTTCGCGATCGCTATGACACAGAGCAGGAGTCATGGAGCAGGAGCTCCGTACGACGGAAGCGCGGCAGGCTGCTCCGCTCCGGGTGCTCCCGATTCTTCTTGAACGCTGGGACGACCTCGACATCGGAGAGCGCCGAGAATTCCTCCGGACGGTCATTGCAACGGTCACCGTCACGCCGGGCAGGCCGCGAGCTCGCATCGACATCGCGGGGCACGGCGACGACTAACGGATCAGGCACCGGTCAGATTTGTGACTCGTGCCTGATCCCTGTCGCTAGGGTCAGAGCATGGAATGGCTCACTCTGGTCACGGCTCTCATAGCGGTCGGTGGAACGCTCGGCGGTGTTGCGCTGACGCAGCGCGCCGCAGCCAAGCAAGCGGAACGGGATCGCGAGGTCGTGCAACAGAAAGAGCAGGATGCTCGGCTCCGAGACGCGGCGCTCGTGACGGCGAAATTATTCAGGAAGGAGCTCGATGCAGTCCTGAGCATCACGAGGGACCAGTCCGACGAGGACATCGACCGCCAGATGAAGATCCTCGACAAGAAACTGGAGGAGCACATCCATAGCCCGAGCACGAGCGACCTCCGTCTGGCGATCATCCTGATTCCTGATTCTGAGGCGCGGGAGCAACTCTCGGCGATCATGGGTGCGTACGCGCAAAGCCTGTCAATTGAGGGTGGGCTTGCTGGAGCGCACTCTTCGTTCATCGCTGGGTCGATTCTTCAGTCAGGGAACCAGATCAGCGCTGCATACGCACGAGGAGAGAAGCCCGGCGAATACGAGATGCGGCAGTACCAGAAGTTCACGACCTGGGCGCCGGGCGGAAAGGTAGATAGCCCTTCGCCCAGATGACGGTGTCGCAACCGTCGGCATAGAATCGACGTCTCAGCCGGAGGAAGGACATGCCGGCATGGGGAACCCTGGGATGACGCTCTCTGCGTACCGCGACCTGCACTCACAGGCACGTTCGATCCTTGAGGCGGCGAAGCGAGCTCCGCTGCAGTCGCTCACCGCGCGCGAGATGGACACGCGCGAGCAGCCGATGACGATCTACCCGCGACCGAAGCGTGTCCGCGCGTGGGTCAGGTTCGGCCCCGAGGCAGTGCGCGTCGACGCGACACTCGTCCGCTCCACTCCCCGCCGGCATCGAATTCCGTGCCGAGGACCAAACCTTCCGCTGCTGGGTGTGGGGAAACGCCGTGCAGCTCGACGACGTCGACGGCCAGGCGTAAGGTCGCTGCCAAGTCCGGACGATTCGCGAACGATGCCATGACGGACGAGATGGTCCGGGAGTACGTTGCGGAGGGTGGCAGGCCCGAAGACTGGGACACGAAATCCGCACTCGCTGGCCGGGATGGGCCCGTGAAGGTGAACGACCACTCGCTCGACGGCGGGCGGTACGTCATCGCCACGACCGATTCGATGTGGCGACCGGCGCTGAACTGGTCGCTCGCGGCCTGAGTCCGTGGCTACACGAAGTAGTTCGTGCCGAGCGCGCTGATCGTCTCGACGTGGCCGAGAGGGCTTGCCCAGTGGATCACGTAGGCCGTTCGGTCGAAGATGCGTTGGTCGACCTGCGTGAACCCGTCCTCATCAGTAAAGGTCGCCACGTCAGGCACCTCGTAGCGAGCTTCCTCACCGGGGCGGAGGTTCCCGAGCTTCCGGAGCACCCGCTGGTTGTTGTGGTTCAACGCGAGGGTCACGTCTTTCGCTTCTGTCAGACCATCATTGAGGACGAGAAACGCGACGTTGCCCTCGACGTCGGTCTGCCACCCGCACCGCCAGGAGACGTCGCGAAACTCCCGCTCGCGTTCATCAATCCTCGCCTGCAACGCGAGCGCCTCCCTGGATGTCTTCGTGGCCTCGCCAGCAATCGCGTTCGCCTCAGCCGACTTCCCGTTGGCACGGATCGCGACGATCCAAGCCCCAACCGCAGCGAGTCCGCCGATCACGCCACCAATCGCGCCGATCCAGGCTCCAGCAGCTGCGTCCATCACCAGCCGCCGGTGACCTTCGACGCTTGGTCGCTGCAGAGCAGAACCCCGGCGCCCATGATCACGTTCTCGGACAGGACGGCGGATATCCCGCTGTCGACGAGAGTCGTCTCGATCTCTGCAGGGCTCACGTTGGCCTCCAGCGAATCGCAGATGCCGTGCCCGAGCTTCACGGGGCTGGCGTCGGGGTAGGTGACGAGTCCTGCTTCGCCGACCTGCTCGTGCACCGTCTCGACAAAGCCCTCCTCGAGCGCACGCATGTCGATCGTGTTGGCTGATGCTGTCGGTGTCGGCGTGGACGACTCGGCTGCCGGCGTCGTGGGTGCCGCGTCCGGCGTCGGATCAGCGCACCCGGCGAGGGCGAGAACACACACCAGGACAGCGGGGACGATGAGGCGACGCATGCTGCGAGCCTAGTTCCCGCCGGTCGAGGTCACAGCAACGATGATCGACACTATGGCGCCGAGGAGCGCCGCAGAGGTCAGGACGATGATCGCCGTCTGCTGTCTGACGCTCGTCTTTGCGTCCTTCTCGTGCTGTGTCGCCTGAGTCCTAGCCAGATCCAGCGAATCCCGCAGCAGCCTGATCTGCTCGGCGCGCTGATCCATCGCATGCTGCTCGTTCGTACGCAGAAGCTCGGCGGCAGTCTTGATCGGTGCGAGCGGGGTCGTGTCCTCGTCTGCCGGAAGCTCGACCTCATGGGGCTCGTCAGGCTCAGATTCTGGCGCTGACAATGTGACGTGGGTGTATCCCCATGCGCTGTCGGCCATCGGGAGCGGGAATCTCACCGACGGCGACATGGCTTTCGCGAGCTTCTCGGACCACTCGGTCGACTGCTTGGCGAGCATCTCGCGGACCGGAGAGAACGCGGCCAAGAGCACCTTCTGGGCATCGCCATGCAACGGGTTCGTCTCATCGTCGAGCGCAGCCTGCAGGTCCTCCAGAGGCGCGTCCCACAACGGCGAATCCGCAACGGATGGGTCGATCGCCTTGTAGTCGTCGTCCGGATCGTCGGCGCTCACCGTGCTCTTAGTCATTGCCGCCCTCTTCTCGCTTTCCGCTCTCACCGTAGGCGCCCGCAATTGAAGGGCATGACGGTAGCGCAGCCTGTGAGATGACGCATGCGCTCAGCGTAATAGACCAGCTAGAAATGGCGCTTCGTCTTGTATTCGAACGGGTCGCCTTCGACTGACCAACCGATCGTCGCGACAGCCCCGGCTCCAGCCCTGTCACCAGAGATCGCGGTAAAGGTCAGGACGTCACCGTATTCGACGTAGGCAGGCAGATCCTGCGGGAAGAAGAGCTTGACGTCGCCTCCTTCCACATCCAGAGCGTTCACGATGACTGCCTGTCCCGAAGTGTTGGGGATGCCGTAGCCGGACTTGTCGTCTCCTAGCCTGAAAGGAACGCCCCACGGCGCCGGCAGAGTGCGGCGCTGAGCGTCGAGCGCGTCCTTCGCAATCTGGTTTGCTTCCACGAGCGCAGTCGCAGATGCCTTCTGCGCCGCAACAGCTTCGTTCTTCGCGTTCTTGGCCGCCTCCGCGTCATGTAGCGCTGCCCGAGCCTGCACGAATGCGACGAGAGCCATGGCTCCGGTCAGGACCAGGATGCCGACGTTGACGAACAGGGCGGGCAGGTCAGTCTCGTTCATGAGGCGAGATTGTCCAGGAAGCCCGGCAAACCGAGGATGACGCTGACAAGCAGAGTCACGACCGCGACGATGAGCGTCGCCCATGCGATCCGGCGGCCCGACTTCTCACGCTCCCCGCTCTTCGCTGCTTCGTCTTTCTGATGCGACAGCTGATCCGACTGGAGATCGCGCTGGGCTGTCTGGAGGTCGACGAGGCGTTCGAGGTACTGGTTCGCCGCGAGCTGTACGGCGTCCTGCACCTGCGCGGCCGTCTCCGTAGGCGCTTCGTCCGCCGCAAGGTCGACCGACACCTCGGCATTGCCCGTCACGGTCAACTCACCCTTCGCCGTCCGGTAGATCATCGGGATTCCGGTAGCGGGGTCGATGGTGCTCTTGGGCAACGTCGAAACGAAGTCGGTCAGCGACTCCGTCGCCCACTTCCCCAGACCGAGATTTACGGGCTTGGCGAGTCCCAAGTCGAAGTGCTTCGTCAGGTTCCAGCCCGGGTGTATCTCGAATAGCGGTCGCATCGGCGCGATCACCTCGCGCGCGACTTCCTTCGCCTTCTCGTGTAGCGGGTTCTCGGGGTCGGTCTCGATTTCAGCCAGTTCGCGAAACGACATCTTCCACAACCGCTGATAGTCCGGGTCACTCGACTCCCGCGTCGACGGTTCATCTGCCATGCCGCGATCGTAGCGGTCCGCGATACTTCCCGGCGCGATGCCGGGTAGGCCCCGTGACGGGGCTCTCACAGGAAGGGCGACCATGCCTAGAGAACAGATCACCCACAACCGCATCATGCCCCAGCCTTCCGAGGTGCCGGTCGGCACGAGCACCCCTGACGGCGAGACGGTCGCTCCGGCGATTGTGCAACAGGAAGTTGCACGCCGGAACCTGCATGTCAGATGGAACCGCGACGCCGGATGGATTCAGGTCGCGGTCGATATGACGGTGGCCGAGATCCGCAGTCTGCTGGAGCACGCCGAGCACGAAGCCACAGCGGCGGCGCGGGCAAACGAGCACATCGGCGAGTACTTCACCGAGCAGCACCAGGTGAAGGTCTGGTCCGACGTCCTGGACCGCGGTGAGACGAACAAGGCGATCCTCGCGCTGCGCCGAGCACGCGACGCCGCCTACGGGAAGGACGCGTGATGGGCCGCCGCGACGCGATCTCCGCCGTCTTCGCCTGGGTCTTCATCGTCGGATTCGTGATCGCGCTCTGCGCTGTCACCTTCGGCATCCGTCTCGCGATCACCGGCGGCGACGTCGGTTGCGTGTTCGTGACCGACCCCGCGCTCTGCGTCGTTGTGAAGGGAGCCGACCAATGAGCGAGTCCGTCCACCATTGCCCGACGTGCGCCGTCCCCGGGCCGACCTGAGGGAGCGGGGTGCACCCGTGCCTAACGGGTCCGCTTACCTCTCCCTCTGGCCGCTGCCGCTTTCTTGCGAGCGTCGTCGTACGTCTTACGGATCTGCTCGGCGTTGTCTTCCCGCTCCTTCGCAACCGCTGCGTCATCCGATGCGAGTTCACCCTCGACCGCTTTCGGGTCTCTCGCCCACGCCGTGAGCAGGGGTGCTAGCTCCTCCAGCTCGTTGTTCATTCGAGAGGGGTGGCGACGTTTGCCCACTTCAACGGACGGCAACGCGCGGATCTCTCGGTCCAGGTTTCTGAGTCGTCGCTGGAATAGCTTCATCAATCGAAGGCCGTTCTCCTCGCCCTCGCGCTCTAGCCGCTTCTCGATCTGCTTGCGCTGTTCCTCAAGCTCCTCACCCCGGGGATCGTCGTAGCTCACGTAGACCCCGAACTTTGCCCGCCAGGTTGCTTCCGCCAGCCACTCACGAGCATCCACAGCAACCCCGCGCCGAAAGCGCGCGTCCTTCTCAGCACGATCCTGCTGTCGGTGCGTCTCGACTATCTGGTTAGCTCGGCGCGATGTCCTCCACGAAAACACCGCGACCACAACAGCGGCGAGTGCCAGCACGATCGTCGCGATCGGAGCTACAAATTCGTTGATTGCATTGTCGGGAAACCGCTCGTCGACGAGTCGGACGAGGTCGCGCACCGTCTCCGTCAGTTCTCTCAGGTCTGGTGTCGGCGTCGGCGTCGGAGTCGGAGTCGGCATGGGGAGACCCTAGCGCGTCAGGGGAACTGCCCGACGACGTCCCCGACGCGGCTCAAGACGGCCAGCAGCGCGATCACAGAGCCGCTGGCGATCACGATGCCGACCGCTCCGCCAACGGCTGTCCAACACTGCGCGAGGGTCGTCTGAGAATCCGCGAAGGATCCCATGAAGCCACCCCAGCACGGCGAAGACACCCTGCGCCCCTCCACACCCTCACCATCGCCCCGGAAGGAGCCACCATGCCGCTGCCCGAAGGGAACGCCGTCTGGCCGCCGAAGGAGTTCGACCCGTACCTGGATCTCCTCGAAGTGTTCGACGGCTGGTACACCGGCGACATCGAGGCTCTGGCGAGCATCTACCCGTCGCGGCCGATCACGCACCATCCGCTCAGGGATGCCAGCACGTCGCGCACACATGCCGCCTCATCCTCGATCAGCGCCTCCCCCCGCGCCAGGGCGAGGTCATCATGACGACGCACCTCCGCATGGGTGATCCGCCACGCCGAGTCCGGATCGACGGTCGGATCGATCCCCTCGGACCGCAGACGCATCCGCACACGTTCGGCGACGAGGGCGGAAGGATGACTCACCCCGGCATCCTCGCAACAATCCGCAACCCGGGTCCGAAGTTATCCACAGTCGTCCTTGGTGGCAGGCGTGCAAGACCCGCCTCACCACATCCCTCACCGCAGCGCAAGGGAGCAGACACCGCGGTCGCGCCCTGCTGAACTCTCCTGTTCATGGCGTGATTCAGCGAAAGGACACCGACATGACCGACACCTCCCCCTCCCCGTCGAATCCCGACGAGCCCTCACCGCTCTTCCCCGACGAGCCGCTCGCCCCGAACCCGGAAGAGCCGCTCGCCCCGAACCCGGAGGAGCCGCTCGCCCCGAACCCGCAAGAGCCACTGGCGCCGAACCCCCAGGAGCCTCTCGCGCCGAGCCCGTCGGAACCCGGCATCCCGCCCTCGACCCCTCAGACGTGAAGGGAGGGCCGCCGGACGGCAGGCAGGAACTGCGGGCTGATCCTCAGATACACCGTTTCGGCGGTCACTAGAATGATTCCACCGCGCGGGAGTGGTGGAATTGGCAGACACGCAGGATTTAGGTTCCTGTGCCCCAGGGCGTGTGGGTTCAAGTCCCACCTTCCGCACGAGAGACGATGGGGCCGTCCTGCGACCGCACGCGTCGCTCAGCTGCACCGCCGACCAATCACGACCGACGGGACTCCCCTGTGCTCGAAACCATGCTGCACGCGCCGACCGCCCTCATCCCCTGGCTCGACCCCGCAACGATCATCGGGACCGCCGGGCCGTGGGCGCTGCTCGTGGTGTGCTTCATCATCTTCGCGGAGACCGGTCTGCTCGTCGGATTCCTGCTGCCAGGAGACACGCTCCTCGTGATCGCGGGACTCCTCTCGCACCCGATCGCAGGCTCGGAGCACGGGGTCTTCGGCATCAGTGTCTGGTGGGTCGCCCTCCTCATCGGTCTCGCCGCGTTCGTCGGTGGGGAGGTCGGATACGTCATCGGCCACAAGGGCGGACCCGCCGTGTTCGAACGCAAGGAGTCGGGTCTCTTCAGCAAGAAGAACGTCGAGCGCACGAACGCCTTCTTCGAGCGTTTCGGCGGCATCACCGTGATCCTCGCGCGCTTCGTGCCGATCGTGCGTACCTTCGCCCCGGTCGCCGCCGGCGTCGGCCACATGCCGTGGCGCAAGTACACCCTCTACAACCTGATCGGTGCGGTCCTGTGGGGATTCGGGCTCACGATGTTCGGCTACCTCATCGGGTTCATCCCCCCGGTCGCCGAGTTCGTCGAGAGCTACATCGACCTCATCCTCCTCGCCGCGGTCGGCGGCACGGCGCTCGTCACTCTGTGGCACTATCTCTCCGAGCGCCACAAGGCGAAGAAGGCCGCAGCGGCCGGTGAAGACGTCGTGACGGATGCCGAAGAGGCACAGGAGCTCGTCCTGGACGCCGACGTGTTCGACCGCGCGCCCGACCTCGACGGCGACGGCAAGCACTGATCTCGATCGGCGCCGCCACCGCGGCGCCGAGGTCTCAGCCGGCGTTCTTGGCTCGCTCCTCCTTGGTGCGCGCGACGCTGGCGCGGAGCGCCTCCATCAGGTCGATGACCTCTCCACCCTCGGCGGCCTTCTCGGCCTCGCCGAAGGTCTCGGCCACGTCGAACGTGTCGCCCGCCTCGATCTTCGCGTCGATGAGCGTGCGCAGCTCCTTCTGGTATTCGTCGACGAACTCCTCGGGGTCGAAATCGGCCGAGTAGCTGTCGACGAGGGATGCCGAGAGCTCGAGCTCTTTCTTCGAGATGCGCACGTCCTCGTCCAGCGCGGGGAACTCGGCTTCGCGAACCTCATCGGCCCACAGCAGCGTCTGCAGCACGAGTACCTTCCCCCGCACGCGGAGCGCGGCGAGTCGCGTCTTCTGCCGCAGAGTGAACCGGACGATCGCGGTGCGGTCGGTCTGTTCCAAGGTCTTGCGCAGCAGCACGTACGCCTTGGGAGACTTCGAGTCCGGCTCGAGGTAGTACGGCTTGTCGAGCGTGAGCAGATCGACCTGATCCGAGGGGACGAACTCGACCACGTCGATCTCCCGGCTCTTCTCCGCGGGCAGAGCTGCGAGGTCGTCCTTGGTGAGCACGACCGTCTGGCCCTCCTCGACGTAGGCACGGTCGATGTCGGCGTATGCCACGGTCTCGCCGCACACCTCACAGGTGCGCTGGTAGCGGATGCGCCCGCCGTCCTTCTCGTGCACCTGATGCAGCGGCACGTCGTGGTCCTCGGTCGCGGAGTACACCTTGACCGGCACGTTCACGAGGCCGAAGGTCAGCGCACCCTTCCAGATCGTTCTCATGTGACCAGTGAACACCAGCCGACGCCGTCGCGGCCAGACCCTTGACTACGCTGGCTGCATGGTCGGACAGGGGCAGGTGGTGCAGGTCGACGGTCGTCGTCTGCGCGTCACCAACCTCGACAAGGTCGTGTATCCCGAAACCGGCACCACCAAGGGCGAGATCATCGCTTACTACAGCGCGATCGCCCCGCTCCTCCTCCCTCTGCTGGATCGGCGCCCGGTGACCCGCAAACGCTGGGTGGAGGGCGTCGGAACGGCGGATGCGCCGGCCGATGCGTTCTTCACGAAGCAGCTCGAACCCGGGGCGCCCGACTGGATCCCCCGTCAGGCCATCCAGCATTCGGACGGCCCGAAGGAGTACCCGCTGGTCGAGGACGTGCCGACCCTCGTGTGGCTCGCGCAGGTCGCCGCGATCGAGCTCCACGTGCCGCAGTGGCGCTTCACCGCGGATGGGCTGCCCGGCCGTCCGGATCGACTCGTCCTCGACCTCGATCCGGGCCCCGGGGTGGGACTCGCGCAGTGCGCCGAGATCGCCCGATTCGCCCGCGTCATCCTGGCCGACATGGGTCTCGATCCGTTCCCCGTCACGAGCGGCAGCAAGGGCATCCACCTCTATGCCGCTCTTCCGGGCGAGCAGACCAGCGACGAGATCTCCGCCGTCGTGAAGGAACTCGCGCGCCTGATCGAGAACGACCACCCCGACCTCGCCACCAGCGTCATGTCGAAGGCGGTGCGCGGGGGCAAGGTCTTCCTCGACTGGAGCCAGAACAACGGCAAGAAGACCACCATCTCGCCGTACTCGCTCCGTGGTCGCGCACGCCCCTGGGTCGCCGCCCCTCGAACGTGGGAGGAGCTCGATGACCCGTCACTGGGGCAGCTCGACATCGACCAGGTCCTGGCCAGGGCCGCCTCAGGGACCTACCCGCTCTCGAGTCTTCGGCCCCTGGCCGACAGATCCACGCCGACGCCGCCCACGGCGACGATATCGCCCCGTCGGCCGTCACGCCATCCGCGCGGCGGCCCCGCTCCGGCGGTCGACCGCACCGCCGCGACGCTCGCACCGATGCTCGCGGAGAACGGCACCCCCGGCGTCGCCCGCGCGCTGAGCGATCCCTCGTGGGTCGAGGTGAAGTGGGACGGCATCCGCGCGATGGGCACCTGGCACGACGGCCGGATGCTGCTGCACGCGCGTCGCGGCACCGATATCACGGGCCGTTACCCCGAACTGACAGCGGATGGGGCACCGTTCCTCCCGATCACGGATGCCGTTGTCGATGGCGAGATCGTGGCGTTCGACGCCCACGGGCGGCCGAGCTTCTCGCTGCTCCAGAATCGGATGCACCTCACACGACCGCGTGAGATCGAACGCGAGGTCATCCGCACGCCGATCGTCTACATGCTGTTCGATCTGCTGCGCCTCGACGGCCATGACCTCACGGGTATGCCGCTGCGCGAGCGACGCACGCTGCTCGAGGACGTGATCGCCGACCTCGATGCTCCGGTCCAGCTCCCGCCGGTCTTCGACGACGTCGATGCGGCCCTGGCTGCGAGCCGGGAGTTCGGGCTCGAGGGGGTCGTGGTCAAGGATCCGCAGTCGCGATACCGCCCGGGGCAGCGGAGCCCCTCCTGGCTGAAGCTCAAGCACACGCGGATGCAGGAGGCCGTGATCGTGGGTATCCGCCCGGGAAAGGGCGATCGGGAGAGCACCCTCGGCTCGCTCCTGCTCGCGGTGCCCGACACCATCGGCGGATCGACGCAGCTCCGCTACGTCGGCCGCGTGGGCTCCGGATTCACAGACCGCATCCTGCGCGACCTCCTCGCTCGCCTCGAGCCTCTCCGAGTGAAAACCGCGCCCCTCGACGGGGTCCCGGCCCCGGACGCGTCCGACGCGCTCTGGGTGCGTCCCCAGCTCGTCGGCGAAGTGGAGTTCGCGAACTGGACCCCAGACGGAGTGCTGCGACACGCGCGGTGGCGCGGGCTGCGCCCGGACAAGGAGCCGGACGACATCGTCGTGGAGCTCTGACCTCGGCGCTCGTCGGGCCTGCTCAGGCGTGATGCGGTTCGCAGTCCGACTGCTCGGCCGGCTCGATCTGGAACGTCGAGTGCTCGACATCGAAATGATCCGCGAGACACGCCTGCATCTCGGAGAGCAGCCGCGTCGATCGTCCGTCGGCGAACAATTGCGGATCGACGCTCACGTGAGCCGTGAAGACGGGCGCCCCTCGGGTCAGCTGCCACACGTGCACGTCATGCACCCCGACGACACCCGCGTACCCGAGCAGGTGAGTCCGGATGTCGCTGACGGTCGTCCCCTTCGGCGCGGACTCGGCGAGGACCGAGAAGACCTCGCGCAGGAGCGTGATGGCCCGCGGGATGATCATCGCCGCGATGAAGAGCGACGCGATGGCATCCGCCGGCATCCATCCGGTGAGGAGGATGACGATCGCCGCGACGATGACGGCCGCGGATCCGATCAGGTCGCCCATCACCTCGAGATAGGCGCCGCGCACGTTGATGCTCGTCCGCTGCGCGCGGCTCAGCAGCCACATCGAGATCGCGTTGGCGAACAGGCCCACCACGGCGACGACGAGCATGAGCCCCCCGGCCACCTCGACCTCTCCCGGGTTCACGAGGCGACCGATGCCTTCGACGGCGACCCAGACTGCCAGGGCGATCAGGATCAGGGCGTTGATCAGCGCACCGAACACCTCGGCGCGCTGATAGCCGAAGGTGCGTCGGTCGTCGGCCGGACGCGCCGCCACCGTCGCCGCGATCAGCGCGATGACGAGAGCGGACGCATCCGTGAACATGTGGGCGGCGTCCGCGAGCAGCGCCAGCGATCCGGTCAGAACCGCGCCGACGACCTGCACGACCATCACGGTCGCGGTGAGCGACAGCGAGATCGTCAGCAGGCGGCGACTACTGGCCGAACGGATGCCGCCGGCGGCGGGTGCGTGATCGTGCATGCCCCCAGGCTAGACCGCGAAACCGGGCCCGAAGCCCGGTTCCGGCTAGTCGGGAAGGGTAACGATTCTCACCGTCATCTGCGATTCAGCGACGAACTCTCCGAGGGTCAGAGTGCGCCGAGGAGCGGCAGCAGCTCAGCGAACGCGCGGGCACGGTGCGACTGCGACTGCTTCTCCTCCGCGGAGAAATCGCCTACGGTCCGCTCCTGCCCTTCCGGCTGGCCGTCCGGGACGAAGATCGGGTCGTAGCCGAAGCCGCCGCCCCCGGAAGCCGACGGCGCAAGCCGCCCCGGCCACCGCCCCTCCACGACGTGCTCGCGCCCATCCGGCAGCACGAGGGCGATCGTCGAGGTGAAGTGGGCGGCCCGGTGCGGATCGGCGATGTCGCGCAGCTGATCGAGCAGGAGCTCGAGGTTCGCCGAAGCATCCTTCTTCTGTCCGGCCCAGTAGGCGGAGAAGACGCCGGGCGAGCCGCCGAGCACGTCGACGCAGATCCCGGAGTCGTCCGCCAAGGCCGCGAGTCCGGTGTGCGCCGCAGCAGCGCGCGCCTTGATGAGGGCATTCTCGGCGAACGTGACGCCGTCTTCCACCGGCTCGGGGCCGTCATAGCCGACGACCTCGAGATCAGGTCGAGCCTGAGCCACGATCTGCTGGAACTCCGCGACCTTGTGCGCGTTGTGGGTCGCGAGGACGACCTGCATCGTCACTCCCCCGCCAGTGCGGCGAGCTGCTTGCCCTTCAGGTCCTCGCAGCCGGCCACACCGAGCTCGAGCAGCGCATCGAGTTCGCGCTTGTCGAACGGTGCGCCCTCCGCGGTGCCCTGCACCTCGACGAAGAGTCCGCGACCCGTGACGACGACGTTCATGTCGGTCTCGGCCCGGACATCCTCGGTGTATGCCAGATCGAGCATTGGCTCGCCGTCGATGATCCCCACCGACACGGCGGCCACGGAGTCGAGCAGCGGCGTGGAGTTCTTGCCGATGAACTTCTTCTCGCGACCCCACTCGATCGCGTCGGCCAGGGCCACGTAGGCACCCGTGATGGCCGCGGTGCGCGTGCCACCGTCTGCCTGCAGCACATCGCAGTCGATCACGATCGTGTTCTCTCCGAGCGCCTTCGTGTCGACGACGGCGCGCAGCGCACGACCGATCAGGCGGGAGATCTCGTGGGTGCGACCGCCGATACGACCCTTGACGCTCTCGCGGTCGTTGCGGCTGTTCGTGGCGCGAGGAAGCATGGAGTACTCCGCCGTCACCCATCCCTTGCCCTTGCCGGTCAGCCAGCGCGGCACCCCGTTGGTGAAGGACGCCGTGCACAGCACCTTCGTGCCGCCGAAGCTGATCAGCGCGGACCCCTCGGCGTGCGCGCTCCAGTTGCGCTCGATGGTGATCTCTCGCAGCTGATCGGTGGAACGGCCGTCGACGCGGACGATTTCGGACATGTGCTTCTCTCGGTCGGGGTGGGACGAATCGACGGACGATTCGAGGAGGGGCTTACTCGGAGGCGATGTGAGGAAGAGCGATGACTCCGGTCTGCACGAGCTGCACGTCCCGCACCTCGCGGCCCATCAGTCGGTTGGCCAATGCCGTGAATTCATCGGCCGAGGCACCGGTGGCCTCGTAGACGTAGGTCGCCGCCGCATCGGGCGACGCCAGGAGGTCGCCTCTGACCAGTTGGCGGTACACATCGCCGGCGGTCTCGTCGTCGCTGGAGACGAGGGTGACGCCCTCTCCCATGACGTAACTGATGGCACCACGCAGGAAGGGATAGTGCGTGCATCCGAGCACGAGGGTGTCGACCTCCGCGTTCCGCAGCGGCGCGAGGTACTCCTCGGCGACCGCGAGAACCTCGGGTGTGCCGGTGATCCCCGCTTCGACGAACTCGACGAACCGCGGACAGGCCGCCGTGAAGACCTGCAGCCTCTCGTTCACCTCGAGCATGTCCTGATAGGCGCGGGACCCGATGGTGCCCACCGTGCCGATGACGCCGACCCGTCCGTTGCGCGTCGTGGACACGGCTCGGCGCACGGCCGGCCCGATGACCTCGACGACCGGGATGTCGTAGCGCTCGCGAGCGTCACGGAGCATGGCGGCCGACGCCGTGTTGCACGCGATCACGAGCATCTTGACGCCCTGGTCGACCAGGGTGTCGAGCACCTCGAGGGAGTAGCGGCGGACGTCCGCGATCGGCTTGGGCCCGTACGGGGAGTGCGCGGTGTCGCCGATGTAGACGAACGACTCCCGGGGCAGCTGGGCGCGGATGGCCCGCGCCACCGTGAGCCCGCCGACACCGGAGTCGAAGATCCCGATCGGCGCGTCGTTCATGACTCCCCAGCCTACCCGCGTGCGACGCGTCGCGCGCATCAGCGCGCTCAGTATGCTGAGCGCATGACCACGTCGACGGCGCTGCTCACCGACCGTTACGAGCTGACGATGCTCGCCGCTTCCCTCCGGGACGGGACCGCCTTCCGCCCCAGCGTCTTCGAGCTGTTCTCCCGTCGATTGTCCGGAGGCCGTCGATTCGGCGTCGTGGCCGGCACGGGCCGTCTTCTCGGACTGCTGCGCGAGTTCCGCTTCGGCGAGGAGGAGCTGCGATTCCTCCGCGACGCGCAGGTCGTGGATGCCGAGTCGCTGAAGTACCTGGAGGACTACCGATTCACCGGGTCGATCCGTGGTTACCGCGAAGGTGAACTGTACTTCCCCGGTTCCCCCATTCTCACGGTCGAGGGAACATTCGCCGATGCGGTGGTCCTGGAGACCCTGGCGCTCAGCGTGCTCAATCACGACTCCGCCGTCGCCACCGCCGCCGCGCGGATGAGCATCGCGGCGGGCGAGCGTCCGCTGGCGGAGATGGGTTCGCGGCGTGCGGCCGAGCGCTCAGCCGTGGCCGCCGCCCGCGCCGCCTACATCGCAGGGTTCGGCGCGACGAGCAACCTCGAAGCCGGCAGAAGCTGGGGCATCCCCACGATGGGCACGGCCGCCCACTCGTGGACGCTGCTGCACGACACCGAGGAGGAGGCGTTCCGCGCCCAGGTGGCGAGCATGGGCACCGACACCACGCTGCTCGTCGACACCTACGACATCCGCACCGGCGTAGAGACGGCGATCCGCGTCGCCGGCACCCGTCTCGGCGGCGTGCGCATCGACTCCGGCGACCTTCCGATCGTCGCCGCGGATGTGCGCGCGCAGTTGGACGAGCTCGGGGCCGCCGACACGCGCATCACCGTGACCAGCGACCTCGATGAGTACGCCATCGCGGCCCTCGCCGCGTCGCCGGTCGATGCCTACGGTGTCGGTACTTCCGTGGTGACCGGATCCGGCTACCCCACGGCGAGCATGGTCTACAAGCTCGTCGCCCGGCAGGATGGCGCCGGCTCGTGGATCGGCGTCGCGAAGGCATCTGCCGACAAGGCGTCGTACGGAGGTCGCAAAGCCGCATTCCGCACGCTGGTCGACGGGGTGGCGACCGCCGAGACGGTCGTCGTGTCCGACGGGTTCGAGGAACTCGATACGCCGGATGAGCACCCGGATGGTCGCCCGCTCCAGGCGACCTTCGTCGAGGTGGGCGATATCGACACCGCCCACGAGGGATCAGAGGGGACGGCGGCCGCACGGGCGCATCACCTGCGCGTGCGCGAGGAACTTCCGGTGCGCGCTCTCGCGCTCAGCAAGTCCGACCCGGCGATTCCCACCGTGTACGTCGAAGCCGACTGACGTCAGCTGATCATCGACTCGTAGATCTCCTTGCACGTGGGGCAGATCGGGAACTTCTCCGGGTCGCGACCCGGCGTCCACTTCTTGCCGCACAGTGCGCGTACCGGCTTCCCGGTGATCGCGGATTCGAGGATCTTGTCCTTCTTCACGTAATGCGAGAAGCGCTCGTGGTCGCCCGGTTCGAGATTCTCCTCGCGGAGGAGCTCTTCCAGTTCGCGATCAAGCGTTGCCACGCCGCCCTGATCGGGGCTGTCCAGCGGAGTACTCATCCCGTGAGTCTAGCGGCGTCGACGGCGTCGCGGGCGGTCGTCACGCGGTCTCGACGAACTCCATCAGCCGCTCGCCGCTGCGCTCGAAGATGCGTCCGCCGATGACCGATCCGGCCGCCAGCACGGCAAGCCCGACGAGGAGCCCGACCCAGAACGTCGCCGGTGCATAGGCCGAGCCCTCGAGGAGGGTGGCCGCGAACAGCCAGATGGTGGGGATGCTGACCACGATCGCTCCGAGGAAAGCCGCCGCCGGTCCGTACGTGCCCCGAGAGGTGGGCCGCTGCGGCTGCTGGAAGGGACTATCGCCGGGACGGGAGACCGCATACGGGGCCACGACCGACACGATGCTGGAGATACCGAGAGCCGAGAACAGGAGGCTCGCCGCCAGGCCCCCGAGCGGCAGCAGGAGACTCCAGTCGCCGACCAGGAGGAGTGACAGCGGTGTGGCGATCGCGAGGACCGGCACAGCCACCAGCAGCACCGGGATCAGGCGACCGAGGCGATCGGGAAGTCCGCGCACGCCGCTGGCCACATGGGTCCACAGGGCCGTCGAGTCGTAGGCGACGTCGTTGTGCGGCAGCCAGCCGAAGAACAGCGCCATCACCGGGACAGGCACCAGCGCGGCGACCTCGACCGGCACACCGGCGACGATGAGCGGCAGCACCGTCAGCACCCCGGCGACCGGGACGACGATGAGGTTCATGATGTATCGGCGGTCTCGGAGCCAGTAGACGAGACTCCGGGCGGCGATCGCGCCGAACGCGTTGGACGGCAGCAGACCGAACCAGCCGAGCCCGGTGCGCTCGCGCGCGGCGACCGGGCGTTCGGTCGTCGTGAGCAGCCGACGCACGAGCCATGACCACGCGAACCAGAGCAGACCGACGGTGACGACCGCGACGATGCCGCTGACCCATGCGGTCGCCGTCTCCCCCGCGGCCGACGAGAAGAGGAAGGCGGGCGAAGCTGCGAACGGACTGAAGCCGAGCACGGTCGACAAGGTCGCGAGCGAGTGGGGCACGAGGCCGTCCCACCGCAAGGATCCGAAGAACACGGCGACCGGGAAGGCGATCACGAGCAGCGCGAGGGCGAACAGCGCGGTGAGCTCGCGAGAGCGGCGCTCCGGCAGCAGGAGGGCGTTGACCGCCATGCCGATCCGCGAGATGAGCACGGTCGTGACGACGCCGAGAAGGGTCATCAGGACGGCGAGGGGCCACGGCGTCCCCGCCCCGATCGCGACGATGCAGACGCTGACGTAGACGGCGAGCAGCGCCAAGCTGGGGACACTGACGAAAGCAGCCAGGAGGAGCACCCACGGCATCTGGCGTTCGTCCACGCCGAAGACGGCGAACCGTCTGGGGTCCAGCTGGTCGACCGCGCCGACGAGGATCGGCCCCACGAGGAAGCCGAGGAGCAGGGCGGCCCCACCGAGCACGGTGACCGCGCGTGCGACCGGAACTGGAGCATCCGCGAGGCTGAACACCGCGAAGCAGACGACGACGGTGACGGCGACGACCGCTGCGAGCAGAACCAGCATCCGAACCCGACGGTCGCTGCGCAGCGCTCCGATGAGGAGCGCGAGTCTCAGTCGGAGAACGTGTGCAGCCACTCGAGCCCCTCCACCTCTCCGCTGGAACCCGCGAGTTCCACGAAGCGCGCTTCGAGGGTCTGCCCTGCGCGCACCTCGTCGATCGTTCCCTCTGCCAGGACCTCACCGTTGACGATGATGGCCACGCGCGAGCAGACGCGCTCGACCAGGTCCATGCCGTGGCTGGAGAGGATGACGGTGCCGCCGTGCGAGACATAGGCGCGCAGGATGTCCAGGATCACGGCGGACGAAACCGGATCGACCGATTCGAACGGCTCATCGAGCACGAGGACGCGCGGCGAGTGGATCATGGCCCCGGCGAGCATGATCTTCTTCGTCATGCCTGCCGAGTAGTCCGACACCACCCGGCTGAGCGCATCACCGAGATCGAAGGCACGAGCGAGGTCCGCCGCCCGCTTCTCGATGACGTCGGCCGTGAGCCCCCGCAGCAGCCCGTAGTAGTAGAGGAGCTGACGGCCGGTGAGCCGGTCGAACGTGCGCAGCCGGTCGGGCAGGACGCCCATCATGCGCTTCGCCGCCTGCGGCTTCACCGCCTGATCGATCCCGCAGATCACGACGCTGCCCTCATCGGCTCGCAGCAGACCGGCGACGATCGAGAGCGTGGTGGTCTTGCCTGCACCGTTGGGCCCGACGACCCCATAGAACGACCCGGCCGGGACGGTCAGGTCGATCCCGGCGACGGCACGATTGTCTCCGAACTGCTTCACGAGGCCGCGGATGCTGATCGCCTCGCCGCCCGATGCACTGTCGATCGCGCCGACGGCGTCCGACGCCGCATCGTCGGAGTCGACGGCGGCTTCGACGACCTCGACCGACGTCGTTTCCTGCGCGAGTTCGGTCGCGTCGGCGGCGGTAGCTACGGTGACATCGTCCTCGACGGTCATTGCGGGCGCGTCGGCCTCACCGAGCTTCGGGAACACGGAGGCGTCCTCGACCGCAGGGTCGGAAGCCACGGGCGGCATCTCGTCGACGGCCGGCGATGCCTCGACGACGGGCGACGCGGGGATGACGGCACGCGTCTCGACCGCGACCGCCTGCTCTGCCGCAGCCCTGTCTGTCACAGCCTGCTCGGCCGTTGCCTTGTCCGCCACAGCCTGCTCGGCCGCTGCCTTGTCCGCCACAGCCTGCTCGGCCGCCGCCTTTGCGGCAGCCGCCTTCGCCGCGGCCGTCTTGGCTGCCGCTGTCTTGGCTGCCGCCGTCTTCGCTGCCGCCGCCTTCGCGGTCGTCGACCGGGCCGTGGACTTGGCTGCCGCAGTCTTGGCTGCCGCAGTCTTCGCCGCCGCCGTCTTCGCTGCCGCTGTCTTCGCCGCGGCCGTCGTCGAAGACGGCGGTTTCGCCGCTGCGGCCCGTGCGGCGGTGTTCTTCGCTGCAGCAGTGCGAGCCGCCGCCGGGACCCGCTTCGGAGCCGTTTTCGCTGCCGCCCCGTCGAGCATCGCGTTCTTCAGCGGCTCGACGATGACGTCAGCGGTCGGTGCTGCCTTCTCTGCAGCGGACTTCGTGGTCGTCTTCGCGGCCGGCTTCTTCGGTGCGGCACGTTTCGCGGGGGCAGGCTTCGCCGGAGTGCGGTTCCCCGTGCCGGGTTTCTTCGCGGCAGTCGTCTTCGCGGCAGTCGTCTTCGCGGCAGTCGTCTTCGCGGCAGTCGCCTTCGCGGCAGTCGCCTTCGGCGCAGGCTTCGTCGATGCCTTCGGCTGCGCGGTTTCGGTATCGTCCACCTCGGCGGCGCGGTCGTCAGGGGAGGAAGTCACCGTCCTACGGTATCAATGGGGAGCCGCATGCCAAGGCCGCCGCGCAACATTCACCGCTGAACCCTCAGATCCGACACAATGGGCCGGAGGGCGAGCCTGTGCGTCCGGTGTGTACTCGATCACGAAATGACAACGGGAGGCTCCCCGACCCGGGGCTTCCCAGGGTCCCTCGCTACCATGAACTCGGCACGACGAAGTGTCTGGTCGGTGAATCGACCGTGAACACAACTTCCTTTAGGAGCACTCGTGACTCTTCAGACCGTCATCCTCGCCGCCGGCATGGGCTCGCGCCTCGGCCGCGCGCTGCCGAAGCCGCTCACCGAACTGAGCGACGGCCGCACGATCATGGGCCAGCAGCACGACAACATCCGCGCCGCCTTCGGCTCGCACGCACGTATCACCACGGTGGTCGGCTACCGTGCCGAGACCATCATCGACGCCTTCCCCGCAGTCAACTACGTCCACAACGAGCGGTACGACGAGACGAACACGTCGAAGAGCCTGCTGCGCGCCCTCGGCGCGACCGGCAAGGGCGGCGTGCTGTGGATGAACGGCGACGTGGTGTTCGACCCGATGATTCTCGGACGCGCGGCCGCCTACATCGAGCGCGACCAGTCGTTCGTCACCGTCAACACCTCCAAGGTCAGCGATGAAGAGGTGAAGTACACGGTCACCGCCGAGGGCTTCATCAACGAGCTGTCCAAGACCGTCAAGGGCGGTCTCGGCGAGGCCGTGGGCATCAACTACATCTCGTCCACGCACAAGAAGGCGTTCATGCGCCAGTTGCAGCGCGTCGAGGACCAGGACTACTTCGAGCGGGGCCTCGAGCTCGCCATCGCCGAGGACGGCCTGCTGCTCGAGCCGATGGACGTCTCCGATCTGTACGCGGTCGAGGTCGACTTCGCCGAAGACCTGGAGCGGGCGAACCTCTTCGTCTGATCTCTCGTCACGAAAGCCCGGTCCCTTCCGAGAGACCGGGCTTTCGGCGTTTTCGCGGCCGGGCTTCGTAGGATCACTGCATGGCCCCCAAGGTGCACAAGATCCACTCCCTGCCGGATGACGCCCCGTGGGACAATGGCGTGCCGCCCACAGGTTCCCCGGAGCATCCGATGATGGTGCGCGGACTCGACCGCGTCCTGTCGATCCAGCGCCCCCTCGTCCTGGCCCACATCCGCAGCATCCGCTTGCGCAACCCCCACGCCTCGCCCGCCGAGATCGTCCGCATCCTCGAGCGTCGCTACCTCGCAGCCGTGACCACGGGCGGCGCAGCGGTCGGCGCGACCGCCGTCGTCCCCGGCATCGGCACGGGCGTCACGCTCGCGCTCTCCGGAGTGGAGACCGTCGGTTTCGTGGAGTCGACCGCGCTCTTCGCGCAGTCCGTCGCCGAGGTGCACGGCATCGCGGTCGCGAACCCCGATCGCGCGCGCGCCCTCGTGATGACGCTCATGCTGGGCAAGGAGGGCGTCGACCTCGTCGGACAGCTCGCCGGGCAGGTGGCCGGACGCGGCGGGAGCAGATCGTCCTACTGGGGTGAGTTGGTCACGAAGTCCCTCCCCCGCGCCGCTGTCGGACCTCTGGTCGACCAGCTGAAGAGCATGTTCGTGAAGCAGTTCGCGGCCAAGGGCGGGGCCTCGGTCATCGGCAAGGCGCTGCCGTTCGGCATCGGCGCCGCGATCGGAGGCGCCGGAAACCACATCCTGGGTCGTCGCGTGCTGACCACATCGCACAAGGCATTCGGGGCCGCACCGATCGATCTGCCCCTCGAACTGGAGCCCGTTCCGGGCGCCGAGAAACTCGAACTGCGGATGCTGCGCGGCGCGCGCTACGCCGGCTCCGCGGTGGCGGGCGCCGCCGGGACGACCGTGCGGGGTGTCGAGTGGGTCGGTCGCAAGGCGCTCTCCCTCGGGCGCACCCCGAAGACGGACCCCGCCCTGGAACAGGTGGAGTCCGGGAACACGAGCGTCCCCGCGCCGCCGGAAGTGGCCTCATCGTCCGAATCAGACGACGCGCTTCGCTGAAGTCCGCGCGCTCATCGCCAAAGGATCGGCCGACCCGTTGTGCCGAGCATCCAACGGAGCGCGTCGACCCGACGCTAGGGTGGAATCCGTGACGGACAAGCCCGACCTCTTTACCACCGCCGGCAAGATCGCGGATCTGCGCGCTCGCTATTCGGAAGCCGTCGTCGACGCGGAAGCGAAGGCGAAGGAGAAGCAGCACGCGAAGGGCAAGATGACCGCCCGTGAGCGCATCGAGCTGCTCGTCGACCCCGGGAGCTTCGTCGAGTTCGACGAGTACGTGCGCCACCGCACCACCGCGTTCGGCATGGACCGGTCCCGCCCCTACGGCGACTCGGTCGTCACCGGCGTCGGCACGATCAACGGGCGCACCGTCGCGGTGTACTCCCAGGACTTCTCGACCTTCGGCGGATCGCTCGGCGAGGTCGCCGGCGAGAAGATCGTCAAGATCATGGAGTTCGCACTCTCCGGAGGCATGCCCTGCATCGGCATCCTCGATTCGGGTGGCGCACGCATCCAGGAGGGCGTCGTGGCGCTCGGCAAATACGGCGAGATCTTCCGCCTGAACACCCGCGCATCCGGCGTCATCCCGCAGATCTCCATCATCATGGGCCCGGCGGCCGGCGGCGCGGTGTACTCGCCGGCACTCACCGACTTCGTGATCATGGTCGACAAGACCAGCCAGATGTTCGTCACCGGACCCGATGTGATCAAGACGGTCACCGGCGAAGACGTGGGCATGGAGGAACTCGGCGGCGCGTACACGCACAACACCCGCTCGGGCGTCGCGCACTACCTCGCGGAGGATGAGGACGACGCGATCGACTACGCGCGCACGCTCCTCAGCTTCCTCCCCGACAACAACATGGCGGAACTGCCCTCGTACGAGAGCACGTTCGAGTTCGAGACCACCGACGCCGATCGCACACTGAACACGATCGTGCCGGACTCGACGAATCAGCCCTACGACATCCACACCGTGATCGAGCACATCGTGGACGAAGGCGACTTCCTCGAGGTCCAGCCGCTGTTCGCGCCCAACATCGTGATCGGATTCGGGCGCATCGAGGGACGATCGGTCGGGGTCATCGCCAACCAGCCGTCCCAGATGGCCGGAACGCTCAACATCGAGGCCGGTGAGAAGGCCAGCCGTTTCGTGCGCTTCTGCGATGCGTTCTCGATCCCGATCGTCACCCTCGTCGATGTGCCCGGCTACCTTCCCGGCACCGACCAGGAGTGGACCGGCGTCATCCGCCGCGGAGCCAAGCTGCTCTACGCGTACGCCGAAGCCACCGTGCCGTTGGTCACCGTCATCCTGCGCAAGGCCTACGGCGGCGCGTACATCGTCATGGGCTCGAAGCAGCTCGGCGCGGATGTGAACCTCGCATGGCCGACGGCGGAGATCGCGGTCATGGGAGGTCAGGGCGCCGTCAACATCCTGTACCGAGGCGAGATCAAGAAAGCCGAGGAGGCCGGCGAAGACGTCGCCGCCGTACGCACCCGTCTCGCGAACGAGTACACGTACAACGTGGCGTCGCCGTTCCTCGCAGCCGAGCGCGGCGAGCTCGACGGCATCATCGAGCCGGCGAACACCCGCGTCTCGATCGCCAAGGCACTGCGAGCATTGCGCGGCAAGCGCGCCGACCTTCCGCCGAAGAAGCACGGGAACATCCCGCTGTGACCGCGCACGACACGCCGAGCGGAGTGTCGGGGGATGCCGCCCCGATGCTCGAGATCACCCGCGGGGCGGCCACCGAAGAGGAACTCGCCGCACTCATCGCGGTGATCAGCGAGGCGTACGTCACCGAGGCTGCGGACGCCGTGGTGGAGGAGCCCTCGATCTCCGCCTGGACCCGCACGCAGCGCCCCCTCCGCCGTCCGCTGCGTCGCGACATCCCCTGGGGAAGATTCTCCGGCTGATCCCGGCTCAGTGGCCGAGCAGCAATGCCGACGCCCGCGGGCTGAGAACCGAATCGAGCACCACGCAGCCGGCTCCCACGGCGCCGACGTCGTCGCCGACGACCGTGCCGTCGACAGGCAGCGAGCGCACCGCGCGCGTGGCGCTCGCCCGTTCGAGCCGGTCGGGGATCTCACGCAGGTAGACGTCGGCCAGTCGCGACCAGAACGGGCCGCCGAAGACCACGCGATCGACGTCGAGCATGTTCGTCAGCGCGGCCGTCAGCACCGACATGTGCGCCGCGGCCTGGCGCAGCACGCCGTCTGCGAGCGCGTCGCCGTCGGCCGCCCGGTCGCACAACTCCGTGAGACGCGCCTCGACGGCGTCCACATCGCTCATCCCCTGATCCTCGGGGAAGACTCCCGCATGCGCCGCCTGTGCCACGATGGCCTGCGGCGTGCAGACGACTTCGACGCAGCCGCGGGATCCGCAGGTGCACGACGGTCCATCCGGGTCCACGATGATGTGGCCGACCTCTCCGATGTTGCGTGTGCTTCCGCGGACCGCCTCCCCCTCTCGCACCAGCGCCGCACCGATACCCGTACCCAGATACACGAACACGAACGAGTCATCGGCCGACGCCCTCCGCATCCAGAGCTCGCCCACCGCGGCAGCGGTCGTGTCCTTCTCCAGCACCACCGGGAAACCGGTCGCTTCGGCGAGCACTGCCTGCAGCGGCACCCGGTTCCAGCCCCGGAGCTTCGGCGGGTCGATCACGGTCCCCTTCTCCGCATCGAGCGGGCCGGGGGCTGCGATCCCCACACCGGCGATCGATGTCCGGTCGACCCCCGATCCCGTGATGAGCGCGTCGATCGTCGCCGCCATGGCCTCGACGATCCGCCGCGGCTCCATGTCGGGGGTATGCGCGCTCGTCCGACGCACGACCGCACCGGAGAGATCGAGCAGCACGAACGTCATGACCGCGGGGTCCAGATGCACTCCGACCGCGAACCGGCTGTCCGGGACCAGCCGCAGCGTGACCCGGGGCTTGCCCGGCCCGTTGATCGTGCGCCCGGCCTCGCGGATGAGACCGTCGTCGAGCAGCCGCCGCGTGATGTTCGTGACGGTCTGGGCCGACAGGCCGGTGGCCTCGGCGAGCTCGATCCGGCTCGACCCCTCGCCGGACCGACGGATGGCCTCCAGCACGACGGACTGGTTGAAGTCGCCCATCCGTGGAAGATTCGTGCCCCGGCGCGTTCGCATCGTCCCATGATCCCCCATCGAAGGAGAAAACGTGTCCCCCAAAATACCTACAGACAACGATTGGAAGAACCTTCAGACTGAGTGAGACGCTTCGCGTTCGGCTGGTCTCTCTGTCCCAGGGTAGACAGACGCTGATCGGCCACCAGCGGACGGTTTTCGGGTAACTGTCCGCACGGCGAGGGGCAGGCGGATACGCCGCCCCTCGCCCACTCTCTACCGCCTCGACTCCGGTCCCCTCCCCCACCGGAGCCGAGGGGCGGCGATCAGCCCGCTGCGGAGACCCGCAGGATCTCGTGCCACAGGTCGACGGAATCATCGTCTCCGGAGGAGCGCGTTCCTGCTCGGCCGACCACCGTCACCACGACGCGAGGATCACGGGCCGAGCGGATGATGAGTCGAGCGCTCTGCGCGCGGGTGAGCACGGCGGCCAGTTCATCGCGGATCTCGACCCGGCGCGCCTCCGCTATGCCGTCGAAACCACCCTCGTCGAACACCGTGACGACCGCGCCGCGCCGACGCGCGGCATCGATCGCGTTGCGCACGGCATCGTTGAGCAGGTCCGCACCCCGCAACTCGTCCCGCAGCCGCCCCTCGGCAAGGCGCGCATCCAAGCGTTCCTTCTCGTTCAGGGCACCGCGAGACGCCACCACACGGCTCAGCACGGGACCGGCGACAGCCAGAGCGAACTGCGTGCGCAGACGCCGCTCGCGCTGACGCACGCGCTGTGTGGCGTGCCAGGCCGAGACCGCCTGTTGGATCTCGGCGAGGCGCTCGGTGTCGCGGACCGCACGATCCCAGAACATCACCAGCAGTCGGGCGACGACGACCCACATGATCGACCCCACCAGACCGAGGCTCAACGCCACACCGAGGCCCAGATACGCGGATGCCTCCATCACCAGCACCGCAAGCGTCGCCCAGCCGACCAGGAACCGACGACGCACGATGCACACGACCCCGAGCAGTCCGAGCGCACCGATGTACCAGGTCGCGAAAGGCGCCGTGCGGTCGGCGGGGTCGAGCGCGAACGTCACGAGCGCAGGGATCGCGGCGCTGGCCAGCAGCGCCAGCACAGCCGACCACAGCGGCATCCGCACCGAAGCGGCGCCGCCGAGGATCGCGATGTTGACCACGGCGAGGTACAGACCGATCGCGACGACCATCAGCAGCGGTACGGTGGGCTGCTCGATCCACCAGATTCCGCGCGCGACGAAGTACAGCGCGAACCCGACGGCGAGCGAGGTGGCGACGCTGCGGACGGTGCGGTTCACGAGCGCTCCCATCCGAGGACCACGGTCGTGCCGTGCTCGTCCGACCGGATCTCCGCCGTGCCGGCGACACCGGCCATGCGAGCCAGGATCGACGCCCGGATGCCCAGGCGGTCCGCGCCGATGCTCTCGACGTCGAAACCCGGTCCGGTGTCGGACACCGTCACGGCGATCCCCTCATCGCCATGGCCCTCGGCGATGATGTGCAGTCCGCGCCCGTTGGCGTGCGCGACGGCGTTGCCGATGGCCTGACGCGCTGCGAGCACGAGGGCCCGGGCAGCGCGACCGGGGATGAGCCCGATCCCGCCGCGCTCCTCGACGATCGCATCGGCGCCCAGCTCGGAGAGCGCTCGACGGAGCTCCACCACGATCTGCGCCGTTCCGATCGGCTCGTCGCTCCCCTCCTGTGCCACCGCGGCCTCGGTGTTGGCGAGGCGGGTGAGCGCTTCCCGTGCCATCGCGACCGCCAGCTCCTTCGCCCGTTCGCCCTCCGCGCGCTCGGCGGCGATCAGCGCAGCCAGAACGCTGTCGTGCATGAGTGCGGACATGGCCACCCGCTCCTCCTCCGCGGCGGCGGCGGCAGCAGCGGTCGAGTACGACGCGACGGCCTGCCCTCTGGCCTCATCGACGCCTGCCGCGACCGAGCGGAACATCCAACCGAGCGAGATCATGACCACGCCCAGGATCAGCGTGAACGACACATCGAAAGCGGTCGTGACCCAGAACTCCCGCGAGAACTCGCCCTGGACGAGCCGGACGTAGCCGTAGACGAACGGCATCCCGGCCGCCCAGGCGAACTGGAGCCGCAGCGGGAACGCGAGCATGGCCGCGACGACCCCGACGTTGACGAGAAAGAAGATCCACGGCTGATCGCCCGCACTCTTGTCCGTCGGGTCGACGACGGTCGGCCATGCGGCGAGTGCGAGCACGTAGACCACGGCGAAGATGCCGGAGAAGAGGCGAACACCGCGGCCGATCAGACAGGCCGCGAGCATGGCCGCCAGGGGCACGAACACCACGGTCAGGATCATGACGTCCGCCGCGTCGGCCCGTGACGGAGAGCTCAACGCCGCGATCAGAGCCTGCACGCCGAGCGCGGCCGAACCGATCGCCACGACGATCGCGAGGATCCGCTCCATGCGCTTGCCGGTGAAGCGCTCGAAATCGGTGTCCGCGCTGCCGGGCGAGGGGATCTTGCTCCAGGCATCACGGATGCTGAGCGGATCAGCGGGCACTCGGCGCCCCGTCGGCCGCGACGATCCCGTCTTCCATCGCGCGACGGAGGAGGTCGACCTTGGTCGGTGCCGGGCGACCGACCTCTACGTACTTCACCCGGACGCGGGTGATGTTCTCCTTGGCCGTCGAGTACGCGACGCCCAGGCGTTCGGCGACGGCCTTCAGCGGCAACCCCGTGGCGTAGAGCCGGAGCACCTCGCGCTCGCGGGTGGAGAGCTGCGCGTCGGCGAACGCCCGATCACCGTCGACGGCGCTGGCCCACTCGACGTTGTTGAGCGCTTCGCCCTGCGCGACGGTCCGGATCGCATCCAGGACGTCGTCGAGAGCGGATGACTTGCTCACGACGCCGGCGGCCCCGGCCGAGAGCGCCTCGCGCACCGCTGCGGGACGGTCGGCGACGCTGTGGATGACGACGCTCGCCCCGTCGTTCACGAGCGAGGTCACGTTCTCCGTCACGGTCGATCCGTCGCCGAGCGTGAGGTCGAGCACGACCACGTCGGCCGGAGCGGACCCGGAGGCCACTCGCCACTCAAGGTAGGAGACGACCGTGCTGCCGGAGAAGACCACCGTCTGCGAATCGCGCGCGCACGCGGCCTCGAGGCCGAGGCGAACGGACTCGTGATCGTCGATGAGTGCGACCCTGCTCATCCACCCAGCCTAGTGAGTACCGGGCGGCGGCCCGGATCGGTCACCTCGTGAGCAGGGCGACGACCTCGAAGTGGTGCGAGTGCGGGAAGAGATCGAAGCCGCGCAGGCGGTCGACCTTCCACCCGAGGGTCCGGAACGTGCCGAGGTCTCTGGCGAGGGCGACGGGATCGCACGCGACGTAGGCGATCGCCTCCGGCGCGAGGGCGTGCACCGCCTCGACGACTTGGCGACCCGCCCCGGCGCGCGGCGGGTCGAGGATGACGGCTCCGGTGCGCCCCGCGCCCTTCTGCGTGGAGAGGAAGCGGTCCACGCGCGCCGTCACGGCCTTCACCTCGAGCGGGGCGAGGTTCGCGGCAGCGTGCTGGGTGGCCCGGGCGCTCGACTCGACCGTGACGATGTCGGTGCCGCCGAGGTCGGCAAGGGTCGCAGCGAAGAGCCCGACGCCGCCGTAGAGGTCGTAGTGCGTCTTCTCCTCGTCGACGTGACCCTCGAGGACGCCGTAGACGGCGGCGTCGAGCACGGATGCCGCCCGCGGGTGCACCTGCCAGAAGCCCGTCGAGTCGACCTGGAAGCGGCGGTCGCCGACGATCTCCTCGATCACTTCCGGTGTCGGGCGACGACGGAAACCGCGAGCGACCTTCGCGGGCCGCTCGGTCTCCTCCCGCCGGATGACGCGGACCCGGCCGTCTGCGGGCTCGACGAGTTCGATACGTCCCGGTGCCTCGCCGTGCAGGGCGAGTGCTGCCTCGGCGATGGCGGGACGCGAGAGCGGGTAGTTGCTGACGGGGATGACGCGGTGGCTGCGCGCGGCGAAAGGACCGACCTCGCCCGACTCGTCCACGTGCAGGGTGACGCGGGTGCGCCACCCGGTGCCGTCTCCGGAATCGACGGCCTCGATCTCCGGAGCGTCGAGCCCCTGACCCGCGAACCGGTCGAGGGCCTCCGTCAGCACCTGGCGCTTGAGCACCCGCTGGTGTCCGAGGTCGATGTGTCCGAGATCGGCTCCGCCCGGACGGTCCGCAGGATCACGGGAGAGGTCGGCTTCGGCCCAGATGTGCGGGCGGCGGTGCTCCGACGCGTCGAGGACCTCGATCGTCTCGGCTCGCCAGAAGCTGCGCGTCGACGCGTCCGCCCCTTCCTGCGGGGCGATCACCCTGGCGCGCACGCGCTCCCCGGGGATCGCATCTGAAACGAAGACCACGCGGCCCTCATGGCGGGCGACGAAGGTGCCCCCGTGTGCGATGCCGGTGATGTCGAGCTCGAGCACGTCGGCTGGGGAGGAAGTCATCCTTCGAGGATACGGTGGTGGACATGCGCGTCTGCCTCGCCTCCACGTCTCCCGCCCGACTGATGCTGCTGCGGCAGGCGGGGATCGAGCCGCTCACCCTCTCTCCGGACGTCGACGAGGATGCCGTCGCCGCCGCCGCCGAGGCAGAACGAGGCACCCCGCTCGCCCCCGCCGAGCTGGTGCTGCTCCTCGCCCGCGCCAAGGCCGCGGCGGTCACCCGGTCCCTTGCCGAGGCAGGGGAGTTCGACGGTCTCGTGATCGGCGGCGATTCGATGTTCGCCCTCGGCGGGCGGGTCTACGGCAAGCCGTACACCGCGGAGGAGGCGACCCGGCGCTGGCAGGAGATGCGCGGCGCGACCGGCATCCTGCACTCCGGGCACTCGGTGTTCCGGATCATCCCCGGCGAGGACCCCGTCGAGGCGACGGCGGTCGCCGAGGCGGCGGTGACCTTCGCAGACGACGTCACCGACGCCGAGATCTCGGCCTACGTCGCCTCGGGCGAGCCCCTGCACGTGGCCGGAGCGTTCACGGTGGACAGCCTCGGCGGCGCCTTCATCACCCGGGTCGACGGCGATCCCTCGACCGTCGTGGGCATGTCCCTGTCGACCGTGCGGCGCCTGGCCGCAGAGCTCGGCGTCCGGTGGACGGATCTGTGGTCGTAGACTCCCCTCCACGTTTCCCCCACTTTCTTGTGGGGAGTCGTCAAAGGGATCGAGGGCCTTCTCGCTAGGCTGGCAACCATGCCTGCTATCGCCAAGGTGCTCATCGCCAACCGCGGCGAGATCGCCGTACGCATCATCCGCGCCGCCCGAGACTCCGGGATCGCGTCGGTCGCCGTCTACGCCGACCAGGATCGAGATGCCCTGCACTCCCGACTCGCCGACGAGGCCTACGCGCTCGGCGGCTCCACCAGCGCAGAGACCTACCTGCAGATCGAGAAGATCCTCTCGATCGCCCGCCGCGCCGGAGCCGACGCCGTGCACCCCGGCTACGGGTTCCTTGCGGAGAACGCCGAGTTCGCCCGCGCCATCATCGATGCGGGGATGACCTGGATCGGCCCATCGCCCGAGGCGATCGAGGCCCTCGGCGACAAGGTGACCGCGCGTCACGTCGCCGAGAAGGTCGGCGCTCCCCTGGCTCCCGGAACGCCGGGTCCCGTGTCCGGAGCCGACGAGGTCATCGCCTTCGCGAAGGAGTTCGGCCTCCCGATCGCCATCAAGGCGGCCTACGGCGGCGGCGGACGCGGCCTCAAGGTCGCCCGCGAGCTCGACGAGGTCGCCGAGCTGTTCGAGTCGGCGACTCGCGAGGCCGTCGCCGCGTTCGGTCGTGGCGAGTGCTTCGTCGAGAAGTACCTGGACAAGCCGCGCCACGTCGAGACCCAGTGCCTGGCCGACGCCGCGGGCAACGTCGTCGTGATCTCGACGCGCGACTGCTCGCTGCAGCGTCGCCACCAGAAGCTCGTCGAAGAGGCTCCTGCTCCGTTCCTGACCGAGGAGCAGAACGACCTGCTCTACTCGGCGTCGAAGGCCATCCTCAAGGAGGTCGGCTACGTCGGCGCCGGCACCTGCGAGTTCCTGATCGGCGCCGACGGCACCGTCTCGTTCCTCGAGGTGAACACCCGTCTGCAGGTCGAGCACCCGGTATCCGAGGAAGTCACCGGCATCGACCTCGTGCGCGAGCAGTTCCGCATCGCCGCCGGTGGAACCATCGACTACGACGACCCGAAGCCGCAGGGCCACTCGATCGAGTTCCGCATCAATGGCGAGGACCCGGGCCGCGGGTTCCTCCCCCAGCCCGGTCCGATCCACGTCTTCAAGACCTTCGGGGGTCCCGGCATCCGTCTCGATTCCGGGGTCACCGCCGGCGACTCGGTCTCGGGAGCGTTCGACTCGCTGCTCGCGAAGATCATCGTCACCGGCAAGGACAGGGCGGAGGCGCTGGAGCGCTCCCGCCGCGCACTCGACGAGTTCGAGGTCGCCGGCCTCCCCACCGTCATCCCGTTCCACCGGAAGGTCGTCCGCGACCCCGCGTTCACCGCGGAGAACGGTGAGTTCGCCATCTTCACCCGCTGGATCGAGACCGAGTTCGTGAACGACATCCCCGCGTGGGACGGCGAGCTCGAGTCGCCGGCCGCCGGCGAGTCGCGCCACACGGTCGTCGTCGAGGTCTCCGGCAAGCGTCTCGAGGTGAGCCTGCCGGATCGCGTCGCGGTCGCTCCGGGCACCGCGGGTCGCCCCGCCGTCGTACCGCCGTCGCGTCGCAGCCACGCCACCACGGCGAACGCCGGCGCATCCGGCGATGCCGTGAAGTCGCCCATGCAGGCCACCGTCGTCAAGGTCGCCGTCGAAGACGGGCAGCAGGTCGTCAAGGGCGACCTCGTCGTCGTGCTCGAGGCGATGAAGATGGAGCAGCCGCTGCAGGCGCACAAGGACGGCGTCATCGGCAACATCAACGCGGATGCCGGCTTGACGGTCTCCGCCGGACACCAGCTGCTCACGATCAGCTGATCCCTCGCCTCCTCGCCTCGGCGAGGCCCCCGACTACCGCCGAGACCCCGGGTCGCAGACACATGCGACCCGGGGTCTCGGCGTGAAGTAGGGGTTTCGGCGAAGACCCTCCCGTCAGGAGATGTTCACGAGGTGCATCGCGCGGCTCGCGTCGGTGATGCTGCTCGAGAGCGACGGGTACGCGGCGAAGACCCGCGAGACCTGGTCGACCGTGAGGCGACGCTCGACGGCCACGGCGATCGGGTAGATCAGCTCGGAAGCCTTCGGAGCCACGATCACGCCGCCGATGACGGTGCCGGATCCCTTGCGCGCGATGAGCTTGACGAAGCCGTCCTTGATGCCCATCATCTTGGCGCGGGGATTGGCCGCGAGCGGGAGCTTGTAGACCATGCCGTCCGCGACGCCGTCCTCGACGTCCTTGACGCCGTATCCGACGGTCGCGATCTCGGGAGCGGTGAAGATGTTCGAGGTGATCTTGATGAGCTCCAGCGGGATCACGATGTCACCGAGCGCGTGGAAGACCGCCGTGCGCCCCTGCATCGAGGCGACCGAGGCGAGCGGGAAGAAGTTCGTGCAGTCCCCGACCGCGTAGACGTTGGGCACCGAGGTGCGCGCGACCTTGTTCACCCGCACGTGACCCGAGTCGTCGAGCTCGACGCCGGCCTCCTCCAGGCCGATCCCCGCGGTGTTCGGGATCGAGCCGACGGCCATCAGGCAGTGGCTCCCCTCGACCGTGCGACCGTCCGACAGCGTGACGGTCACGCCCTCCTTGGTGGCTTCGACCTTGTCGGCACGGGACTTCGAGAGCACCTGCATCCCACCACGCTTGAACACCTTCTCCAGGACGCTCGCCGCGTCCTTGTCCTCGCCGGGAAGCACCTGCTCGCGGCTGGAGATGAGCGTGACCTTGGCGCCGAGGTTCATGTAGGCGGAGGCGAACTCCGCACCGGTCACACCGGAGCCGACCACGATGAGATGCTCCGGCAGCGCCTTCATGTCGTACAGCTGCGTCCAGGTGAGGATGCGCTTGCCGTCGGGCTTGGCCGAATCGAGCTCACGAGGTGAGGCGCCCACGGCCACGACGATCGTGTCGGCCTCGACGCGATCGAAGTCGGTGCCTTTCTCGCCCGTCGACACCACGATCGCGGTGGGGCCCTCGAGGCGCCCATGCCCGGAGAGGATCCGGACGCCGGCTTCGAGCAGTGTCGCCCGCATGTCCTCCGACTGCTGGCCCGCGAGCGCGATGAGTCGCTTGTTGACAGCGGCGAGGTTGATCGCGATCTCGGGCTTGAGCGGCTTGCCGTTCTCGCCCTTGGCGTAGAAGTTCACGCCGAGGTCGCTCGCCTCGGAGATGGCCACCGCCGCATCGGCCGTGGCGATCAGGCTCTTGGAGGGCACGACGTCGGTGAGGACGGCCGATCCGCCGACTCCCACCCGCTCGACCAGGGTTACCTCGGCCCCGAGCTGAGCGGCCGCGAGAGCCGCCTCGTAACCGCCGGGACCGCCGCCGAGGACGGCGACGCGCTGAGTGCGCTCGAAAGTGGTGGAAGACATGCAACCCATTCTTCCGCAATCCTGGCCCCGGAGCCTGCACCTTCCTAGAGTGGATCCATGCCCGAAACGCACAGCAACCCTCTCGACGACCCGACCGCGAACCCGTTCGAGGTCGCTGCACAGGCCGCCGCCGACATCGCGCGTCTGACCCGAGTCGAGAATCACGACATCGCACTCACCCTCGGCAGCGGCTGGGGCAAGGCCGCCGACATCATCGGCGAGACCGTCGCAACGATCCCCGCCACCGAGGTGACCGGGTTCTCGAAGCCCGCGCTGGAGGGACACGTCGGCACGCTCCGCAGCATCCGCACGCCCGGAGGCAAGAACGTCCTCGTGATCGGCGCGCGCACCCACTACTACGAGGCCCACGGCGTCCGTCGCGTCGTGCACAGCGTCCGCACCGCCGCCGCCACGGGGGCGAAGATCATGGTGCTCACGAACGGTGCAGGAGGCATCCGCGAGACGTGGACGCCCGGCCAGCCGGTGCTGATCAGCGACCACATCAACCTCACCGCCGACTCCCCTCTCGAGGGCGCGACCTTCGTCGACCTCACCGACCTGTATTCGAAGCGACTGCGCGACATCGCGCGCTCCATCGATCCGATGCTCGACGAGGGCGTCTACACCCAGTTCCGCGGCCCGCACTACGAGACCCCGGCCGAGGTGCAGATGGCGAAGCACATCGGCGGACACATCGTCGGCATGTCGACCGCTCTCGAGGCGATCGCCGCCCGCGAGGCCGGCATGGAGATCCTCGGGTTCTCCCTCATCACCAACCTCGCCGCCGGGATCCAGCAGACTCCGCTCAGTCACGCCGAGGTGATCGAGGCGGGCCGCGAGGCCGAGCCCGTGATCTCCGCACTCCTGGCCAGGGTGGTCGAGGCCCTGTGAGCGAGGAGCGGCTCGCGCAGGCACGGGCCTGGCTGCGACAGGATCCCGATCACGAGACGCGCGACGAGCTCGCCGCCCTGATCACGCGGGCGTCCGGCGGGGATGACGCGGCCCTGGCCGAACTCGACGACCGCTTCCGCGCACGCCTCGAGTTCGGCACCGCCGGCCTCCGCGGCGAGCTCGGCGCGGGAAGCAACCGGATGAATCGGGTGCTCGTGGCACAGGCGGCCGCCGGATTCGCCGCGTACCTCGGCGAGAAGGCGGTTCCCGGGCACACCCCGACCGTCGTGATCGGCTACGACGGGCGACGCAACTCGCGTGTGTTCGCCACGGACTCCGCCGAGCTGTTCGTCGGCGCCGGTCTGCGCGCGATCCTGCTCCCCCGCCTGCTGCCCACGCCCGTGCTCGCGTTCGCCGTCCGCCACTTCGGTGCGGATGCCGGAGTGATGGTCACCGCGAGCCACAACCCGCCGAACGACAACGGCTACAAGGTGTATCTCGGCGGGGCAGACCAGGGCTCGCAGATCGTCTCGCCGGCGGATGCCGAGATCGCGGCGCACATCCAGCGCACGGCCGACTCCGGATCCGTGGCGGCGCTGCCGCGCTCCACGGCCTACGAGACCGCCGGCGAGGATGTCGTCGACGCCTACATCGCGGCCACCGCGGCCGTGGCTCCCGCGCCCGCCGGATCTTCCGGTATGCGGTGGGTCTACACCGCCATGCACGGGGTGGGCTGGGAGACGCTGTCGCGCATCGTGCGAGAAGCCGGATACCCCCAGCCGTTCGTCGTCGACGAGCAGCTCACGCCCGACGCGACCTTCCGCACGGTCTCGTTCCCGAACCCCGAGGAGCCGGGGGCGATGGATCTCGCCTTCGCACGGGCACGCCGCGTGAAAGCAGACTTCATCCTCGCCAACGACCCCGACGCCGACCGCCTGGCCGTCGCGGTTCCCGACGACTCCGCCGCGGACGGCTGGCGTCGCCTGACGGGAAACGAGGTCGGGCTCCTGCTCGGCGCGCGGGCCGCTCGCGCCGCCGCCGGGACGCCCGGGGCCTCGTTGGCCTGCTCGCTCGTCTCGTCGCCCGGCCTCGGTGCCGTCGCCGCCCACCACGGGCTGGACTTCCACGAGACCCTGACCGGATTCAAGTGGATCTCCCGCGCCCCCGGCATCGTCTTCGGATTCGAGGAGGCACTCGGCTACCTCGTGAACCCCGAGACGGTGCGCGACAAGGACGGGGTCTCCGCGGCGATCGCCGTGCTGGGACTCGCGGCCGAGGCGCGCGACCGCGGAGCCACGCTCATCGACCTCCTCGACGAGCTGGGCGAGACGTACGGGCACTACGCGAGCGGCCAGGTGTCGGTGCGCGTCGAGGATCTCTCCATCATCGGCAACGTCATGCTCGCGCTGCGCTCGCTGCCACCGACCCATATCGCCGGACGGACGATCGCCTCGGCCGAGGACCTGCTGCAGGCGGCACCGGGACAGCCCTCCGGCGACGTGCTGCGGTATCGCCTCGGCGACGGCTCGCGCGTCATCGTCCGACCGAGCGGCACCGAACCGAAGCTCAAGGTGTACATCGACGCCCGAGCAGACTCCGCCGACGCGGCACGCGATGCCGTGGCAGAGCTCGAGGCAGGAGTGCGCGCCCTGCTCGACGAGCGCTCCTGAGCATGCCCACCCGACGCCTGATCGTCAGCGCGCACAACGGTGCGCACGCCCGGCCGGTGGCAGAGCTCGTACGACTCGCGCAGTCGCACGGCTCCCCGGTGACCCTGCGGACCGCCGACGGCACGACGGTCGACCTGAGCAGCGTGCTGGCGGTCATGGACCTCGGGATCTCGTCCGGTGACGCGGTCGTGCTCGAGACGGCGGCATCCGCCACCGCGGACGACGTGCTGGATCAGCTCGCCGAGGTGCTCGCGCCGCGGGAGTGAGACGCGCGGATCAGCCGTCGATCACCGCGACGAGTTCGTCGAGGAAGGCCTCGAACGTGGTGCCCCTGCGGACGATGCGCTGGACGCTCTCGCGCTCGCTGAACACCTCGACCAGCTGCTCGAACACCGTCTGGAACGCCGCCCGATCGCTCTCGCTGAAGGCGGCGAGCGCGACGACCTGCACGCGCCCGTCGCCCCACGCGGCCGAGCCGTCCGCCACGCCGATCGCGATGGCCGTGCGCGTCGCCGTCATCTGCAGCGCGTGCGGCACCGCGAGCGCATCCGTGAAGGCGGTCGACGACATCCGCTCGCGCACGATGGTGTTCTCGATGTAGTCCTCGCCGATGAGTCCCGCCTGCAGCAGCAGCCCGCCGAGGCGTCTGATGATCGCCTCCTCGCCCTCATCCGGGAGCGGGAAGACGTAGGCGTCGGCCAGGAAGTAGCGTGCGAGCTCGCCGCGCAGACGGGTGAGGCGCCTCCCACGGCGGACACGTGCCGCGGCCTGCTGGATGCGGTCGACATCGGCATCCGTCAGGAACGGCTGGATGCGCACGAAGCGGTCGCCCGTGTCCCCCGGCTCGATCGTGCTGAGCACGAGATCGGTGTCGAACGACGCCCAATCAGGGTCCACGTTCGTGACCACGGTCGTGACCTCGATCGCGGAGCCGAGTGAGCGGTCGACGCTCGATCGCAGCAGCTCGTGCAGCTCCTGGTAGCCCGGGCAGACGATCGTGGCGGTCAGGATCGACTCCGCCTTGCGACTGCGCTCGAGCCGCCCGCCCACGTGCATGGCGATGTAGGCGATCTCGTCATCGTGGATGGGGGTGCCGACGCGATCGTGGAGTCCACTCGCGATCGACACGGCCACCTCGAAGATCATGGGATACGTCGTCTTGAGCGAGCGCGTGAGCGGGTTGCGCGTCAGCGCGCTCTCCTCCGCCCGTCGCAGCAGGTTCTGCACGTGCAGGGCGAGGCGGAGGACGAACGTCTCGTCCACGAGGTCGACCTGGAAGTCGTCGGCGGCTCGGGCGATCTCCGCCCGGACTGCGGCTTCGACCGCCGGCTCCACACCGCTGCGCGCGACCTCCCGCGTCGCATCCTCCCCCGGCGCGACGATACGGGTCAGGACCAGGGAGGCGAGGTGACCGCTGTCGCCGTCGCCGAGGACCACGTCGAAGTGCTCGGCGGCGAGGCGGGCGATCACGGCACCGACCCGCGGAATCTCTTCCCGGGCACCCGCCGGCGACGATTCGAGGGCGTGCCCCGCGGCCACCCGTTCGGCGGCGATCGCGATGTGCAGCAGGACATCGGCGATCGCGAGCTCGTTCACGTAGTAGCCGAGCTCCCCGAGCTCCCGCACGAGCGATGTCTTGAACGGACCGACCGCACTGGCGGCCACGGCCGACCGCGACAGCGCACGTCGGAACGTCTCGGGGTGGAAGGAGGCGTCATCCATCTCGTCGTGCGCGAGCCTGCTGAGCAGACGCCGTTGCGCGGCTTCGTTCCCGCGCAGTCGCACCCTCTCCCGGTCGCGCTCGAGCGCGAGTTCGGTGCCGTCGAGCAGGCTGCGCACCCGGACCAGATCCGCCTCGAGCGTCGCCTCGCTGACGTGCAGCTCGTCCGCCGTGTCGAACACGTCGATCCCGGCGGGCTCGTCGAGCAGCCGCCGCACCAGGGTGTGCAGGCGGTCGCGGGGCGCGGACTCTCCGGTCTGCCGCATCCGCAGCGCGCCGCGGGCGCCGGAACCCGCGCGATACCCGGCCGGGCCGGACTCGATCACCCCGGCGCCCGGAGTCCGCGCGTTCAGCGCCGCGACGTAGGACCGGATGCTGCGCGGCGTGACCCCGAGCAGATCGGCGAGGCTGGCAGCCGTCGCCCAGCCTTCCTGGCGCAACAGAGCGGCGAGGAGCTGGTCCTGGCGCTGGCGCGACATGGTCCTCCCCTTCCCGCATGCTGACCGCACTGTCTCGACGTCGTCTCCATGATGTCAGCATGCCGGCATGCGCGGGCGGAAGGAGGTGTTCCGCGGGGGCGGAAAGGAACCTGTTGGTGCGGTGCACCTCCCGGTTCCCAGACTGTTCTCAGGAAGGTGGGAGTCGATGAGGATCCTCGTGGTGTGCGGCGCCGGGGCGTCGAGCACGTTCGTCGCACTGCGGCTTCGCACTGCGGCAGCCTCGGCCGGTCTCGGCTGGGACGCGGTGGCGGGCACCGAGAGCTCCGTCGCCGGCTCCGATCACGACCTCGTCCTCGTCGGTCCGCATCTCGGCGACCGGCTCGAGATGTTGCGCCGCAGCGTCGAATCGCCCGTGGCCGTGCTTCCGGATGACGTCTTCTCCGACCGCGACGGCTCTCGCACCCTCGACTTCGCCCGATCGATCCTCGCCGCCGCCGGCGACACCCCGAAAGGAACATCATGACCGCCACCCGCACCGTCCGGATCGGCTCCTCCCACGGACTGCACGCCCGCCCGGCGAAGCTCTTCGCGCAGGCGGCGAAGGACTCGGGCATCGCCGTGACGATCGCCAAGGACTCGGGCAAACCGGTCAACGCCGCCAGCATCCTGGGCGTGATCGCGCTCGCGATCGAGTACGGCGACTATGTGACGTTGACGGCCGACGGCGACGGGGCCGAGGGCGTGCTGGACACGCTCACCGAGCTCCTCACCACCGACCATGACCAGGACGCCGCCGGATGAGCGAGCTGCGCGGGGTGGGCATCGGTCTGGGCGTGGCCCAGGGACCGGTCGTCCGCATGGCCGAGGCGATGCCGGCTCCGGAGAACTCGCCGAGCACGGCGGGCACCGAAGCCGAGCGCGTGCGAGTTCGCGAAGCGGTCGCGACCGTCGCCCGCGAACTCAACGAACGTGGTGAGGCGGCAGGCGGCGCAGCCCGAGACGTGCTCGAAGCGCAGGCGATGATCGCCGAGGACCCGACGCTCCAAGACGAGGTCGATACCCGGATCGATGCCGGAGCGACGGCCGAATGGGCGGTGCACGATGCGTTCGCGGGGTTCCGCGCCACGCTGGAGGCCGTCGGTGGTTACCTCGGCGAGCGCGCCGCAGACCTCGATGACATCGCGCAGCGGGTCCTCGCACACCTGCGCGGCGTCGATGCCCCTGGTGTCCCGAACCCCGGGCACCCGTTCGTCCTGGTCGCGCGCGACCTGGCTCCGGCCGACACCGCACTCCTCGACCTGGATCAGGTACTCGCGCTGATCACGACCGACGGCGGGCCCACCTCCCACACCGCGATCCTCGCGAGGGAGAAGGGCATCGTCGCGATCGTCGGCGTCGGCGACGCCACGCCGCTGGTCACGGGCGAGACGGTGATCGTCGACGCCGCCAGCGGGGTGGTCACCCGCGAGCCGACGGAGGACGAGAAGGACCGCGCGGCTCAGCGCGCCGCCGCCCGCCAGTCGGCCGAGGCCGCTCCCCCTACTCCCGGCGCCCTCGCCGACGGCACGCCTGTCGCGCTGCTCGCGAACCTGGGGAAGCCCGCAGACGCGGCCGATGCGATCGTTCGGGGGGCCGAGGGCGTCGGGCTGTTCCGCACCGAGTTCCTGTTCCTCTCCTCGGCACAGGCGCCGACCATCGCCCAGCAGCGGGAGTCGTATCGCGAGCTGCTGGCCGCCTTCCCCGGCAAGAAGGTCGTGGTCCGGATGCTCGACGCGGGCGCCGACAAGCCGCTGGCGTTCCTCAACGACGCGCACGAGGAGAACCCGGCGCTCGGGCTGCGGGGCCTTCGCGCGCTGCGCGCCAGCGAGGACATCCTGCGCGAGCAGCTGACCGCGCTGGCCGAAGCCGATGCCGAGACCGATGCCGATCTCTGGGTCATGGCACCGATGGTCGCCACGGTCGAGGAGACGATCTACTTCACCGGGCTCGCACGCGAGTACGGGCTGCAGACCGCCGGGGTGATGGTGGAGATCCCCGCGAGCGCCCTGCTCGCCGACCGGGTGCTCGCGCACGCCGACTTCGCCTCGATCGGCACCAACGACCTCACGCAGTACACCCTGGCGGCCGACCGCATGCTCGGCTCGGTCGCCGGCTTCCAGGATCCCTGGCATCCCGCCGTGCTGCGCCTCGTGCGCGAGGTCGGCGACGCCGGTGCACGCCTGGCCAAACCGGTCGGCATCTGCGGCGAGGCCGCCGCCGATCCGCTCCTCGCCGTCGTGCTGGTCGGCCTCGGCGCCACCAGCCTCTCGATGGCTCCCTCGGCCCTGGCCGACGTGCGACACGCGCTCTCCGAACGCACCCTGTCCGAGGCGCGGGGCCTCGCGGAGGCCGCCCTGGCCGCCGACGACGCTCCCTCCGCCCGAACCGCCGCGGCCACTCTCGCCGCGGAACTCCCCCTCCACAAGAAAGAGACGACATCATGACGACGACGTCACCTGCCGCCACGAAACCCGGCGGTCTCCGCGTGGGCGTGCAGCGCTTCGGCACGTTCCTCTCCGGCATGATCATGCCGAACATCGCAGCCTTCATCGCCTGGGGCTTCATCACGATGCTCTTCATCCCGGCCGGATTCTTCGGCGCCAAGAGCCCCTTCGGCTGGCACTGGGCGGGTGTGGCCGAGATCATCGGCGGCGGCGGCGACTCCGCCGTCATCGGCTGGCAGGGCGCCATGACCGCGGTGGCGGAGGGCGATGGCGGCAACATCCTCGCGTACGTCGGCCTGGTCGGCCCGATGGTGACCTACCTGCTGCCGCTGCTGATCGCCAACACCGCCGGCCGCATGGTCTACGGCGAACGCGGCGGTGTGGTGGCCACGATCGCCACGGTCGGCGTGATCGTCGGCACCAACATCCCGATGTTCCTGGGCGCCATGATCATGGGGCCGATCGCCGCGTGGATCATGAAGAAGGTCGACAGCATCTGGGACGGGAAGATCCGCCCCGGCTTCGAGATGCTGGTCAACAACTTCTCCGCCGGGATCCTGGGCATGCTCCTCGCGATCGTCGGCTTCTTCGCCTTCGGACCGGTCATGCTCGGCATCAGCGCCGCGCTCGGCGCCGCGGTCGACTGGCTCGTCACCCTGCAGCTGCTGCCGCTCGTGTCGATCATCGTCGAGCCGGCGAAGGTGCTGTTCCTCAACAACGCCATCAACCACGGCGTCTTCACCCCGCTCGGCATCGAGCAGGCGGCGGAGACCGGCAAGTCGATCCTGTTCCTCATCGAGGCCAACCCCGGCCCCGGCCTCGGCCTGCTCCTCGCCTTCAGCTTCTTCGGCGTGGGCGCGGCGAAGGGCTCCGCGCCGGGTGCAGCGATCATCCAGTTCTTCGGCGGCATCCACGAGATCTACTTCCCGTACGCGTTGAGCAAGCCCACCACGATCCTCGCCCTCATCGCGGGTGGTGCCGCCGGCGTCACGACGAACATGCTCCTGAACGGCGGTCTGGCTTTCCCGGCGGCGCCCGGCAGCATCATCGCGGTGACCTTCGCCGCCCTCGGCGCGGGTGTGCCGAACCTGCTGGTCGTGTACCTCTCGGTCATCGTCGCCGCCACCGTGACGTTCCTCATCACCGGTGTGATCCTGCGGGCTTCGCGCAAGCGCGACCTCGCCGCCGAGGGCGACGCCTTCGGCGCGGCGATCGCACAGACCGAGGCGAACAAGGGCAAGTCGTCGGCCGCGATGGATGCGCTGCGCACGTCGACCGCGGCTGCGGCACCCGAGGCCGCCGCGACTCCGGGCACGACCGCCGTCGCCACGGCACCGATCGAGCGGATCGTGTTCGCGTGCGACGCCGGCATGGGCTCATCGGCGATGGGCGCCAGCGTCCTCCGCAACAAGCTCAAGAAGGCGGGCATCGAGGACGTGAACGTGACCAACCAGGCCATCGCGAACCTCGACGGAACGGCCGACGTGGTGATCACGCAGCAGCAGCTCACCGAGCGCGCCGCAGCGAAGTCGCCGAACTCGGTCCACGTGTCGGTCGACAACTTCATGAACTCGCCCAAGTACGAAGAGGTCGTCGAGATGGTGCGATCCCAGCGAAAGGACACAGAATGAGCGTTCTCACCCCCGAGCAGGTCCGCATCCACCCCGGTGGGGCGACCCGCGACGAGGCGCTCCAGGAGGCGACGGACATCCTCGTCGCCGCCGGAGCCGTCACGCCGGCCTACGTTGACGCCATGCGGCAGCGTGAGGAGACCGTGTCGACCTTCATGGGCAACGGACTCGCGATCCCGCACGGCACCAACGACGCGAAGGACGCCATCCTCGCCTCGGCCCTGTCGGTCGTGCGCTACGACGGCGGCGTCGACTGGTCGGGGGATCCCGCGACCTTCGTGATCGGCATCGCCGGCGTCGGCGACGAACACCTGGAGATCCTCTCCCGGATCGCGATCCTGTTCTCCGAGGAGGACGACGTGGCACGGCTCTCCGCGGCGCAGACCCCGGAGGAGCTCTACGCCCTGCTGTCGGAGGTGAACGAGGGATGAAGGCGGTCCACTTCGGGGCGGGCAACATCGGGCGCGGGTTCGTCGGTCTGCTGCTGCGCCAGGGCGGGTACGAGGTCGTGTTCTCCGACGTCGCGGATGCCCTGGTCGACGCGATCAATGCGGTCGACTCGTACACCGTGCACGAAGCCGGCCCCGGAGGGACCGATCACGTCGTCACCGGGTTCCGTGCCGTCAACAGCCGCACCGATCCCGCCGCCGTGGCGGAGGAGGTCGCGACGGCCGATGTCGTCACGACAGCGGTCGGGCCCACGGTGCTGCGATTCGTGGCACCGTCGACCGTGGCCGGACTCGCCCTCCGCTCCCCCGATGCCGCGCCGCTGCAGGTCATGGCCTGCGAGAACGCGATCGGCGCGACCGATCTGCTTCGCCGGGAGATCGCGACGGCTGCGGGGGCGGATGCCGGGACGCTGCTCGCCCGCGCGGTCTTCGCGAACACCGCGGTCGACCGCATCGTGCCGGCACAGCCCGCCGACGGCGGCGTGGATGTCACGGTCGAGCCCTACTTCGAGTGGGCGATCGAGTCGGGGCCGTTCGGCGGCTCCCTTCCGACCATCCCCGGCGCCCACTTCGTCGACGATCTGGCACCGTACATCGAGCGCAAGCTCTTCACGGTGAACACGGGGCACGCCGCCACCGCGTACTTCGGCGCGCGAGCCGGGATCGAACGGATCTCGGACGCCCTGGCCGACCCCGCCATCGCGGCGAACGTGTCTGCGGCGCTGGAGGAGACCTCGGCCGTGCTGGTCGCCGAGCACGGGCTGGATGCGGCGGACCTCGCGGCGTACCGCGCCACGATCCTCGACCGTTTCCGCAACCCGGCGCTGGTCGACACCGTGCAGCGCGTCGGACGCCAGCCGCTGCGCAAGATCTCGCGGCACGAGCGGTTCGTGGGACCAGCCGCCATGGCCGCGGAGCGCGGCCTGCCGACCGAGGCGCTCGTGGCGGCCGTGTCGGCGGCGCTCGAGTTCGACGATCCGGCCGACGAGCAGTCGGTCGAGCTACAGGACCTGCTGCGCGCGGAGGAGCCCGCGGCCTTCACTGCCCGCACCACGGGCCTGGATCCGGAGCATCCGCTGTTCCCGGCCATCCGGGACGCCGTCGCGGCGCGCCGCCAGCACCTCGGAGCCGCCTGACCGGTGGAACTCGACGCCCCCGCCTAGCCGTTACGATCGGTGGGCGGGGGCGTTTTTTCGAGCACACTGACGTGCGGGGAGCAGCATGAACAGATACGCCGTGATCGGCGCGGGTCCATCGGGTCTGGCCGCGGCGCGCGCGCTGCAGAAGCGCGGAATCGTGGTGGACGGCTATGAGGCCGCACACGGCGTCGGCGGCCTGTGGGACATCACCAATCCCCGCAGCACGATGTACGAGTCCGCGCACCTGATCTCCTCCCGCACCACGACGGAGTTCACCGAGTTCCCGATGCGGTCGCGGGTCGACTACCCCGGCCACCGCGTGCTGAAGGAGTACTTCGACGACTTCGCCGATCACTTCGGGCTGACGGGCCTGTTCCGGTTCGACACGCGGGTCACGCGCCTCGAACCCCGCGACGACGGTTGGGACCTGACGAGCGCCGGGCCCGACGGCGAGCACACCCGCTGGTACGCCGGCGTCGTCCTCGCCAACGGAACCCTTGCCGAGCCGAACGTGCCGACCTTCCGCGGGGAGTTCACGGGCGAGCTCCTGCACACCAGCGCGTACAAGTCCCCCGAGCAGCTGCGCGGCAAGCGGGTGCTGCTGATCGGCGCCGGGAACTCGGGCTGCGACATCGCCGTGGATGCCGTGCATCACGCCGTGTCCGTCGACATGAGCGTGCGGCGCGGCTATTACTTCGTGCCCCGCTACCTGTTCGGCAAGCCCAGCGACACCCTCAACCAGGGCCGTCCGCTGCCGGCGCGCCTCAAGCAGGCCGTCGACAGCCGCGTCCTCCGCGCGTTCACGGGCGACCCCGTGCGGTTCGGCTTCCCGAAGCCCGACTACCGCATCTACGAGTCGCACCCGATCGTGAACACCCTGATCCTCAACCACCTCGGCCAGGGTGACCTGCGCATCCGCCCGGACGTCGACCGCTTCGCCGAGCGGACGGTGCACTTCCGCGACGGCAGCTCGGACGAGTACGACCTGGTCCTGCTCGCCACCGGCTACACGCTCGACTACCCGTTCGTCGACCGGGAGCACCTGCACTGGCAGGGCGCCTCGCCCCGACTCTTCCTGAACGTGTTCCCCGCCTCCTTCAACGGGCTCTACGTGATGGGAATGATCGAGGCGTCCGGCATCGGGTGGCAGGGCCGCTACGAACAAGCCGAGCTGCTCGCCGCCTACCTCGACGCGGTCGAGATCGACTCCGCGCGGGCGACCCGCTTCCGCGACCGGGTCACCGGCACCGCGTGGCCCGATGTCACGGGCGGCTATCACTACCTGGGCCTGGACCGGATGGCGTACTACGTCAACAAAGACGCCTATCGGGGCGCGGTGCGGCGCGAGAAGGACGCACTCGAGGCCTCGGCATGAACGTCGACGACGTCGTCCTCTCGTTCACGCCCGGCACGCTCACGATCCTCAACGTGGTGCTCGGACTCATCATGTTCGGCATCGCGTTGGACACTTCGCCGAGTGACTTCCGGGTCGTGGTGAAGCATCCGAAGCCGTTCGCGATCGCGATCCTCGCACAGCTGCTCCTGCTGCCGATCGCGACGTTCTTGCTGACGCTCATACTCCCCGTGCCGCCGTCGATGGCGCTCGGGATGCTGCTCGTGGCCTGCTGCCCCCCGGGGAACATCTCGCAGGTGCTGACTCATCGCGCCGGCGGCAACGTCGCCCTCTCGGTCTCGCTGACCGCGGTGGGGAACCTCATCTACATCGTCGCGATGCCGCTGAGCATCACCTTCTGGGCCTCGCTGCACCCGACCGCCCGCACGCTGCTGCGCGACATCACCCTCGACCCGTGGCGGATGCTGCTGGAGATCTTCCTCATCGTCGGCCTCCCCTTCGCCCTCGGCATGCTCCTGCGCGCCAAGGCACCGGGGTTCAGCGCCCGCGTGCAGCCGTTCGTGAAGTGGTTCAGCCTGATCGCCCTGCTCGGCTTCATCATCGCCGCTCTGGTCGGCAACTGGGCGGTGTTCGTGCAGGTACTCGGCATCATCCTGCTGGTGGTCGCGGTGCACGACGCCGTGGCGCTCGCGCTCGGCTACGGCACGGCCGTGGTCGGGGGTCTCGGCACTCGTGAGCGCAAGGCGATGACCTTCGAGGTCGGCATCCGCAACGCCGGCCTCGGCCTCGGCCTGGTGTTCCTGTTCTTCGACGGACTCGGCGGCATGGCCATCGTGGCCGGCTGGTGGGGCATCTGGGACATCATCGCCGGGCTCGTCCTCGCTGGGCTCTGGGCCCGGCACACGAGGAAGCGCACAGGGTCCAGCACCGGCGACGCGAGCGGCCGCACCACCGTCGAGGCGGTCTGATGCCCCGGGTGCTGATCACCGGCGGCAGCGGTTTCCTCGGCTCGCACGTGGCGCAGGCCCTCTCCGCGAGAGACGACGTGGATGTCGTGGTTGCCGCGGACCTGCGAGCGGGTGCCTCCCGCGCAGGCGTCATCGATGCGCTCCTGGACGTGACGGATGCCGCTGCGATCGCTCCTGTGCTGCGGCAGCATCGCATCGACACGGTGGTGCACCTCGCGGCAATCGTGAATCCGGGCCACGACGTCGACCTGGAGTACCGCGTCGATGTGACCGGATCCGCGAACGTCCTCGCCGCGTGCGTCGAGGCGGGCGTGCAGCGCATCGTGGTCTCGAGCTCGGGGGCGGCGTACGGCTATCACGCCGACAATGCGGAGTGGATCGACGAGAGCCAGCCGCTTCGAGGCAACGACGCGTTCCCGTACGCCCGGCACAAGAGGCTGGTGGAGGAGATTCTGGCCGAGCACCGGGAGAGCCATCCGAACCTCGAGCAGGTGGTCTTCCGCATCGGCACGATCCTCGGCCCGACCGTGCGGAATCAGATCACCGCACTCTGGGACGGGCGGCGCATCCTCCGCATCGCGGGATCGGAGTCGCCCTTCGTGTTCGTCTGGGTGGACGACGTGGCGGCCGCGATGGTGCGGGCGGCGACCGACGGCCCCGCCGGCATCTTCAACGTCGCAGGCGACGGACGGATAACCGTGCCCGAGATCGCCGCTCGTCTGGGCAAGCCGCAGCTCGTGCTGCCCGCCTGGGCGCTGTCGGCCGCGCTGCGACTCGGACGGATGCTGCGCCTCACCCCGCACGGACCGGAGAAGGTGCCGTTCCTGCGGTACCGACCGGTGCTGACGAACCGCCGGCTGAAGGAGGATTTCGGCTATTCCCCGCGTCGCACGACACGCGAGGCATTCGAGGAGTACCTCCGCACCCATCCCGCCGTCGCGCGGACGGGCGCCGACGCGGGGTAGCGTTGATCCGTGCAGAAGAAGCGTGGCCGCCGGGTCCTGAAACGAGTCCTGTGGAGTATCACGATCGTGCTGGTGCTGGCGGTGATCGGCGTCGTCGCATACACGCAGATCGGCGTCATGGCCGCGGAGCCGGAGCCTCTCGCGTCCGTGCGGGAGAACCCCGCGATCACGGTCACCGACGCGGATGAGGGCATCGTGCTCGCCCCCGCCGACGGCGAGTCGGATCTCGGGCTGGTCTTCATCCCCGGCGCCAAGGTCGACCCGTGGGCCTACGCGGCCACCCTCCAGGGGCTCGCCGAGGAAGGAACCACGGTCGTGATCACGCGCCCCTGGCTGAATCTGGCCTTCTTCGATCCGCGTGGACTCGACGCCTTCACCTCGGCTGCACCCGATATCGACGTCTGGGGTGTGGGTGGGCACTCGCTGGGCGGCGTCCGAGCCTGCCAGCTCGCAGCGGATGCCGACGCACTGGTGCTGTTCGGCTCGTACTGCGCGACCGACGTGTCGGACAGCGGCCTTCCTGTGCTCAGCATCTCCGGCAGCGAAGATGGTCTCTCCACTCCGGAGAAGATCGCCGACGCGCGGGACCTGCTACCCGCCGACGCCGAGATGGTGGAGATCGACGGGGCATCGCACGCGTCCTTCGGCGACTACGGCCCGCAGGCCGGCGACGGCACTCCGACGATCTCGACCGAAGAGATGCACGACGAGGTCACCCGGCTCACCGAGGAGTTCCTCGCCCCGCTCGCGCCCTGAGGGTCACTCCCCTGCGTCGACGACCGCGTCCAGCAGCGGATGCAGGTGCCGCGAACGGAGAACGGCCGCGGCTGTCCGCGCGCCCGCCTCGAGTGCCGCGCCGACTCCCGCCCCGTCCAGGCGCGCATCGAGCACACCCGCGAGGAAGGCGTCGCCCGCGCCGTTCGTGTCGATGACCTCGACGGGCACGGCCGCCACCCGATGTTCGACCCCCTCTGCATCCACGGCCACCGCACCCTCGGCTCCGAGCGTGCACACGGCGAGTGAGGCACCGGCGGCGATGCGCGCACGCAGGAACGCGACCGGGTCCGGGAGGCGATCCGCGTTGCAGAACACCGCGTCAGCCGCCGCCAGGAACGGGCGGTGGAACTCGGCGTCACCGTCGTAGTCGTGCACGTCGACCCAGATCGGGACTCCGGTCTCCCGCGCCATCGGCAGGAGCCGCAGCGGCTCGGCGGCGAGGTCGAGCACGATCGCACCCGCCTCCCGCATCCGTACGCGAACCCAGGCATCGTCCTCGCCCGCGGTCGCGGCCGGCGACGACAGGTACAGAGAGACCCGTTCGCCGGCGCGGGTCATGAGGTTCAGATGCCGCTCGGTCACCCCTTCGCCCCAGTGCACCTGGACTCCCGCGGCGTGCAGGGCTGCTCGCACCCGTTCGCCCTCCGCGTCGCGGCCGGCGAGAGCATGGAGCTGCGTCGCACGCCCCAGCCCGGTGAGACTCAGGGCCTTGCCGGCACTCGTTCCGCCGACCGTCGTCCAGGTCTCCTCAGCGAACTGCATGTGGGGCACGGGCTCGGGAAGTCGATCGAGCACCACGATCGTGTTCCACGTCGCGGGACCTGCGATGAAGACGGAGTCGGGCATGCGACCATCCTGCCGCCTCGACGACGGTCAGCCGATGCGCGACACCAGGGCGTCCAGCCCCATGCCGTAGTCGATGCGCACCACGGGGAGGGCGAGCTTGTCGGTACCGATCGTCACGAACCCGGGTTCGATCGTCCGTGCCATCTCGTAGCCGGCCTGCATGACGCCCTGCTTGGCGGTGTCGTTGTAGTGCCCGAAGGGGTAGGCGATGACCTCGCGAACACCCAGGGTGTCGCCGGAGAGGTTCAGATCGGCGGCGATCTGATCCGCGGTCCAGTTGACCATCAGGCCGTCGCCGTTGTCTCCCGCCTTGTGCATGTCGTGCGTATGCGAGCGGCGGAGCACGAAGATCGATGGTGGCGGGTCCGACCGGTACGCGGTCACCATGAAGGAGGTCGCGAGCAGCTTGTGCGCCGCCACCACGGGTGCCCCGAGGTCGAACCAGGTCTGGTCGGCATCGTCGTCGGTGATGATCACGCTCCGCGCGGGCAGCGAGAGCCGGCCGTCGATGAAGGCGCTCAGCTCATCCCAGGTGGGCAGGTAGAAGCCGGTCGTCGCGATGTGGTTCATGTGCGCGTCGAAGTCGCCGATGTAGGCATAGTTCCCGCGCAGCCAGCCGGACTCCCCCTCGGGATTCGCCGTGAACTGGTGGTACATGAGGATCGGAACCTGCACGCCCTCGGCGGTGTTCTGCTCCGGCGTCTTCCACGCGGCGAAGAGCTCGACCTGCTGCTGGTCGCAGACCACGGGGTCCGCGCCGTTCACCCGGGCAGCGACCGTGTACGCCGCGGCATCCGCCGCTGTCGGGTACCAGCCGGCGAACACACGGCCGGCGAGGGCCGGGATCGGGAGCGCCTGGTACAGGCCGTCCTGCCGCTGCAGCTGCGGGTCGGCCGGAGCCCCCTCGCCGGTGAACGTCACCGCACAGGCAAGCGGATCAGCGGCGTCCGCGATGAGCTGCTCGGCGGGAGTCAGCGGCGGCGGAGTCATCACCGGTGTCGGCGTCCGCGACGGCTTCGCTTCGGCTTCGGCCTCGGCCGGTGCGTGGTTCAGCCAGACGTACGCCGTGAAACCGCCGCCCACGACGACGATCACCGCTGCGATGATGATTCCTGCGACGCCCCCGCGCCGTCTCCCCCCGGAGGCCACCGTCAGATGTCGAATCCCTCGGCGATCAACTCGACGAGCTCCTCCCGCTCCTCGACGGGGAGGAACGCGGCCGCAGCTGCATTGAACTGGAACGTCTCGAGATCGTCGAGGTCGTACTCGAAGGTCTCGACGAGCAGGGCGAGCTCGCGGGTCAGCGAAGTGGCGCTCATGGTGCGGTTGTCGACGTTCACCGTCACCGAGAACCCGAGCTGATACAGCAGATCGAACGGGTGGTCGGCCAGGGTGTCACCCCACGCGGCGATCGCGCCGGTCTGCAGGTTCGACGACGGCGAGAGCTCGAGCGGGATCTCACGATCGCGCACCCAGCGGGCCAGGTCGCCGAACTGCACCTGCACCTCGTCGCCCTCCTGCGTGACGACCTGGAGGTCTTCGGCGATGCGCACACCGTGGCCGAGACGCAGCGCCCGACCGTCGATGAGCGCGGAGCGGATCGATGCGAGACCCGCGGCCTCGCCCGCGTGCACGGTCACCGGGAAGAAGTTGTCGGCGAGGTAGTCGAAAGCGGCACAGTGGTTCGACGGCGGGAAGCCGTCTTCCGGGCCGGCGATGTCGAAGCCGACGGCACCGCGACCGCGGAAGTCGACCGCGAGTTCCGCGATCTCCCGTGCCCGGTCGGTGTGCCGCATGGCGGTGATGAGCTGGCCGACGCGGATGCTGCGTCCGTCGCGATCCGCCGCGTCCTCGCCCTCCTCGATGCCCTGCTGCACGGCTTCGACGGTCTGCTCGAGCGTGAGGCCGCGCGCCTGATGCTGTTCCGGAGCCCAGCGCACCTCCCCGTAGACCACACCGTCGGCTGCGAGGTCCTGGACGAACTCGCGCGCGACGCGGGTGAGCCCTTCCTGGGTCTGCATGACGGCGGTGGTCAGGTCGAAAGTCTTGAGGTACTCGACCAGCGAACCGGAATCGCTCTGCTTCGCGAACCACCTGCCGAGGGCGGCGGGGTCGGACTCCGGGACTTCGAGGCCGATGGAGTCCGCGAGCTCGAGGATCGTCGAGGGGCGCAGAGCGCCGTCGAGGTGGTCGTGCAGCGACACCTTCGGGAGGCTCCGCAGGGAGACTCCCTGCAGCGTGACGTCGCCGTTCGCATCGATCGACATGGTGATCCTCTCGGTCGCGGATGTGCTCAGTTCAGGCTAGCGGTCGCAGCTCACGCCGTGATGCGCTCGCGCACGATGGGACCGGTTGCCGGAGCCTCGTCGCCGATCTCCCACGAGCCGTCGAGGGCGTCGAGTGCTCGGCCGAACCGCGCATCGTCGGCGGCGGAGAGCGTGAACAGCGGCTGCCCCGCGACGACGCGGTCACCGGGCTTGGCGTGCAGGTCGATCCCCGCCTCGAAGATCACCGGATCCTCGGCCCTGGCGCGCCCGGCTCCGAGTCGCCAGGCGGCGATGCCGAACGGCAGCGCATCCATGCGCGTGATCACGCCATCCGCCGGGGCCGTCACGACGTGCGTCTCCCGCGCGGTCGGCAGCGCCGCATCGGGGTCGCCGTCCTGGGCGCGGATCATCGCCTTCCAGGTGTCCATCGCCCGGCCCTCGTCGAGCGCGGCCTCCACGTCGGCATCCGGCTGTCCGGCGAGGGCGAGCATCTCCCGCGCCAGGGCGAGGGTCAGCTCGCGGACATCGGCGGGACCGCCGCCGGCGAGGATCTCGACGGATTCGCGGACCTCGTTGGCGTTGCCGATCGCGAGTCCGAGCGGCACGTTCATGTCGGTGAGGAGCGCGGTGGTCGCCACGCCGGAGTCGGTGCCGAGCGCAACCATCGTCCGCGCGAGCTCCCGGGCGCGGTCGATGTCCTGCATGAAGGCGCCGGAGCCGAACTTCACGTCGAGCACGAGCGCGTCAGTGCCCTCGGCGATCTTCTTCGACATGATGCTCGACGCGATCAGCGGGATCGCCTCGACCGTGCCGGTGACGTCGCGGAGGGCGTACAGCTTCTTGTCGGCGGGTGCGAGGCCCGAGCCCGCCGCGCAGATGACCGCACCGACGTCGCCCTGCATCTGCGCGAACATCTCCTCGTTGCTGAGGGCGGCACGCCACCCGGGGATCGACTCGAGCTTGTCGAGCGTGCCGCCGGTGTGTCCGAGTCCGCGGCCGCTGAGCTGCGGGACGGCGACGCCGAACGACGCGACCAGCGGGGCGAGCGGCAGGGTGATCTTGTCGCCGACGCCGCCGGTGGAGTGCTTGTCGACGGTCTTCTTGCCGAGGGAGGCGAAGCTCATCCGCTCCCCCGACGCGATCATGGCGTCGGTCAGCACTCGGATCTCATCGCGCTCCATCCCGCGCTGGAAGATCGCCATCGCGAACGAGGCCATCTGCGCGTCGGAGACGTAGCCGCGGGTGTACGCGTCGATCATCCACCGGAGCGCCGCCTCGGGGACCGCACCGCCGTCGCGCTTGGCGCGGATCACGTCCACCGCGTCGAAGGGCTCAACAGTCATCGTGCTTCTCCTTCTGGTCCCTGAGCCTGTCGAAGGGCGCGCGGCCCGAACGCATCGGGCAGCACCTCGTCGATCGTGCGGATGCCGGAGACGGTCTCCAGCAGCATGCCCGGCATGGCGTGCTCGAACAGCAGTTGCCGGCAGCGGCCGCACGGCATGATCGTCTGCCCGTCGTTGTTCACGCACACGAAGGCGACGAGCTGGCCGCCGCCCGACATGTGCAGATCCCCGACGAGGGCGCACTCGGCGCACAGCGTGACTCCGTACGAGGCGTTCTCGACGTTGCAGCCGGCGACGATGCGACCGTCGCCGACGAGCGCCGCCGCCCCCACGCGATAGCGCGAGTACGGCGCGTACGCCTTCGTCATCGCATCCGTGGCGACCTGGCGCAGTTCATCCCAGTCGATGTCTGTCATTGCGATGCTTTCCTCTTCCGACCGGGCTAGGACTTTATGTAGGGCTTGCCGTCGGCGGCGGGCGCTTTGATCTGCCCGGCGAATCCGGCGACGGCGAGCAGCGTGACCAGGTACGGCAGCATCAGCATGAACTCACCCGGGATCGGCGTCTTCAGGATCGACAGCAGGTTCTGCAGGTTGGTCGCGAAGCCGAACAACAGCGCGGCCAGCGTGGCGCGGATCGGGTCCCAGCGGCCGAAGATCACAGCGGCGAGGGCGATGAAGCCGAGCCCCGCCGTCATGTCCTTGCCGAACTGCGGCACCGAGACGAGGGTGAAGTACGCGCCGCCCATACCGGCGATCGCACCTGCGAGCAGCACGTTCCAGAACCGGGTCGGGTTCACCTTGATGCCGACGGTGTCGGCGGCCTGCGGGTGCTCGCCGACGGCACGAAGCCGCAGACCCCAGCGGGTGCGGTACAGCCCCCACGCCACCACGGCGACGGTGATGAACATCAGGTACCCGATGAACGTCTGGTTGAACAGGACCGGTCCGATGATCGGGATGTCGCTGAGCACCGGGATCTCGACGCGCGGGAACCGGACCGGGGTGTTCAGGGTCGCCTCGTTCGGTGCGAGCAGAGCTCCGTAGAGGAAGCCGGTGAGGCCCGTGACCAGCACGTTGAGCACGACACCGACGATCACCTGCTCGACGAGGTATTTGATGGCGAATGCGGCCAGCACGCTGGCCACCAGCACGCCGCCCACCATCGCGCCGATCAGACCGACGAACGGGTTCCCGGTGATGCTCGAGAGCAGAGCGGCGGAGAAGGCGCCGAGCAGGAGCTGCCCCTCGATCGCGACGTTCACGACACCGGCACGTTCGCCGATGACGCCGCCCAGCGCACCGAACACGAGCGGCACCGACAGCGACACCGCTCCGAACAGCAGGCTCGTGACGGGCACGAGCCCCCCGGCGGACGCCCAGACGAGGAACGCGAAGACGGCGAGCACGCCGTAGGCGACGACCAGCCACAGTGAGGGCTTGCGGTAGGTCCACGCCCGGAGGAAGGCTCCGACCGTGAGGACCACCAGGATGCCGAACACCACCCAGAAGGTCGAGGCGGTCGGCAGGGCCACGTCGGGCAGCGAGAGTGCCGAGGACTGGTCGGAGAGGCGGAAGGTGCTGGTGCCCGTCCGCGGCACCGCGAGGAACAGCAGCGCCAGCAGCGCGGTCGCCGCGGCGAGGACGATCGGCGCCTTGAGGTGCCGCTCCTTGACCGTCGCGAGCTGCACCGTGCCGTCGGCGGCCTGGGTCTGAACGAGGGACATCATGCCATCACCGCCTTCTTCGCGGCCTTGGCTCTGGCCTTGGCCGCCTTCTCCGCATCGGTCTTCGGAAGGAAGAACACCGTGCGCAGCAGCGGCGGCGCCGCGATGAACAGCACCACGAGGGACTGCACCACGAGCACGATGTCGACCGGGATGTCCTGCGCCTGCATCGAGAACGAGCCCGCCTTGAGCGCCCCGAACAGGATGCCGGCCGCGAACGTGCCCCAGGCGCGGCTGCGTCCGAGGAGGGCGACCGTGATCGCGTCGAAGCCGATGCCGGCGTCGATCGTCTCGGTGACGCCGGTGGTGACGGCCCCCTGGATCTGGTTCATGCCGGCGAGACCCGCGAGCCCTCCCGCGAAGAGCATGGCGTAGACGTAGATGCGCTGCACGCTGATGCCGGCGGCGCGCGCGGCGTGCGGGTTCTCACCCACGGCGCGCATCCGCATGCCGAGCGACGAACGCTCGATGAGCCACCACACGAACAGGGTCGCCACGATCACGATCACGAAGCCGAGATCGAGGAGGGGGAACTGCGGGCCGAGCAGGGTCGGGAACTGCGCGCTCTGCGGCGTCGCCGATCCGAGGGCCTGGTTGGTGCCCGGCTTCTGCAGCAGGCCCGGCGTGCGGATCATCCACAGCAGCAGGTAGTACGCGATGTAGTTGAGCATGATCGTGAGGATCACCTCGTGCGCACCGGTGCGCGCCTTGATGAGTCCCGCGATGGCGCCCCAGAGCGCACCGCCGGCGATGCCGGCGATCAGCGTGACGGGGATGTGCAGCCAGATCGGCAGGTCGAGGGAGAACGTCAGCAGTGCCGCGACCGCGACACCGATGAGCATCTGGCCACGGGCACCGATGTTGAACAGGCCGACGCGGAACGCGAGCGCGACGCCGAGACCGGCCGCGATCAGCGGTGCCGCGAAGCCGAGGGTGTTCGTCAGCGGGCGGATCTGAGCTGCGAAGTCCGCGCCGCGGGCGTTGAAGATCGCCCCGCGGAAGAGTGCCTCGTAGCCGTTGTACACCGCGTTCCAGGCGGCGACGAAGGTGTCGCCCGGCTGCGCGAAGAAGTACACGGAGGCCGTCTGCACGTCTTCGTTCGTGAAGGCGATGAGGATGCCGCCCACGATGAGCGCCAGGACGATCGCGAGGATCGTGGTGACGGCGTTGCCGCGGAGGATCTCCTTGAGGATGACGTTCCCGCGCGGAGGCGGCGGCACGTCGGAGGGGTCGCGCGGGACGGTGCCGGTGCTCGTCGCGAGCTCCTGCGGCGGGATCCCCTTGGTCACATCTCCTGCGCCGGGCGTCGCTCCGCTCACGCGGCCACCTCCCCTTCGGCCGCTCCGGCCATCATGAGTCCGAGTGTCTCCCGAGGCGTGTCGCCGGGGACGATGCCGACGATGGTGCCGCGGTACATGACCGCGATCCGGTCGGCGAGAGCTGCGACCTCGTCGAGCTCCGTGGAGACGACGATCACGGGGATGCCCGCATCGCGCGTCTCGATGATGCGCTTGTGGATGAACTCGATCGAGCCGACGTCCACGCCGCGGGTCGGCTGCGCGGCGACGAGGAGCCGCAGGTCACGGCTCATCTCCCGGGCGATGACGACCTTCTGCTGGTTGCCGCCCGACAGCGTGCCGGCCGGAGTCTCCGGCCCCTGCGTGCGGATGTCGTACTCGGTGATGCGGGCGCGGGCGAACTCGTCGAGCGCCGAACGGCGCAGCGTGCCGGCACGGCTGAATGCCGGGTCGTCCGAGCGGTCGAGGATGAGGTTCTCCGCGACCGAGAAGCCGGCGACCAGGCCGTCCTCCGTCCGGTCTTCCGGGACGAAGCCGACACCGGCGTCGAGGATGGCGCGCACGCTCTTGCCCACGAGCTCCTTGCCGTCGAGCACGATGCTGCCCTCGACGCGGGCGGCGAGGCCGACGATGGCCTCCACCAGCTCGGTCTGGCCGTTGCCCTGCACACCGGCGATCGCGAGGACCTCACCCGGTCGGACGGCGAGGTCGACACCATCGACGACGATCGCGCCCGTGGGTGTAAGAACGCGCAGTCCCTTGACTTCGAAACCGCCCTCGCCCAGGCGGGGCGGGTCCTTGTGCACGGTCAGTTCGACCGCGCGACCGACCATGAGGGAGGCGAGCTCCGCGTTGGTCGCGGTGGGAGATGCCTCGCCGACGACCTTGCCGAGGCGGACGATGGTGATCTTGTCGGCCACCTCGCGCACCTCGCGCAGCTTGTGCGTGATGAACACGATCGCCGTGCCCTCGTCGCGCAGCTGACGCATGATGTTCATGAGCTCATCGGTCTCCTGCGGGGTGAGCACCGCCGTCGGCTCGTCGAAGACGAGCACCCTCGCGTCGCGCGACAGGGCCTTGATGATCTCGACCCGCTGCTGCACGCCGACGGGCAGGTCGCCCACGAGTGCATCCGGGTCGATGTCGAAGCCGAATCGGGACGCCACCGACCGCACGTGCTCTCGCGCCTTCGCGATGTCGAGCGTGCCGAGGGCCTTGGTCTGCTCGTGACCGAGCATCACGTTCTCGGCCACCGTGAAGACCGGGACGAGCATGAAGTGCTGGTGCACCATGCCGATCCCTGCAGCCATCGCATCACCGGGACCGCGGAAGCGCTGCACCTCGTCATCGAGGAGGATCTCTCCCTCATCGGCCTGGTACAGGCCATAGAGGACGTTCATGAGCGTTGACTTGCCTGCGCCGTTCTCACCGAGGAGCGCGTGGATCTCCCCCGGCTCGACCACCAGATCGATGTGGTCGTTGGCCACGAGGCTACCGAATCGCTTGGTGATGCCGCGAAGTTCGAGCTTCATATCTGCACCTTATCCAGAAGAGTTATCCAGAAGAGTCATCCAGGAGAATCATCGTCCGTCCACGGCACGGGGCGAGTGGCAGCCTGCTCACCACTCGCCCCGTGCTGGACCGGTTACGACTTACGGGGAGTTCTCGGACTCCACCGTGATGTCACCGGCGATGATCTGCTTCTGCAGCTCGGCCAGCTCGTCGACCAGGCCCTCGGGCAGGTCGCCCTCGAAGTCGCCGAAGCCGGAGAGCTTGACGCCCTCGTTCTCGAGCGTGCCGACGTACGGCGCTGCGTCGAACTCGCCGGCGGCAGCCGCGACGGTGGCGTCGTGCACGGCGACGTCGATCGCCTTCATGATCGAGACCAGCGTCATGCCGGCCACGTTCGGGTCAGCCACAGCGAGGTCGCTGTCGACGCCGAGCATCAGCGTGTCCTTGCCGCTGTCGGTGATCGCCGCAGCCGCGCTCTGGTAGACGGGGCCGCCGACCGGGAGGATGACGTCGACGCCCTGGTCGAGCACGCCCTGCGCGGTCTGCTTGGCGGTGTCGTTCGCGTCGAAGCCGCCCGTGAACGAGCCCTTCTGCGTCGCGGCATCCCAGCCGAAGACCTCGACCGCGGCCGACTTGTCCTCGTTGTACTTGTCGACGCCGAGCTGGTAGCCGTCCATGAACACGGCGACCGACGGGATCTGCATTCCGCCGAAGGTGCCGACCTTGTTCACGCCGCTCTGCGCGGACCATGCTGCCGCGGCGTAGCCGCCGAGGTAGGCCGCCTGCGCGGTGTCGAAGACGAGGGGCTTGATGTTCGGAGCATCGGTGGTGCCGTCGAAGTCGTTGTCGGCGTAGTCGTCGATGATCGCGTAGTCGATCTCGGGGTTCGCGAGCGCGGACTCGACCGTGGCTGCGGAGAGCTTGAAGCCGACCGCGACGATGAGCGAGCAGCCCTCGGAGACCGCGGTCTCGAGGTTCGGGGCGTAGTCGTTGTCGTTCGCCGACTCGAACTCGAGGGGCTTGATGCCGAGCTCGTCAGCCGCGCTGTCCATGCCCTCCTTGGCCGACTGGTTGAACGACTTGTCGTTCCAGCCGCCCGCGTCGGAGATGAGGCAGGGAAGGAAGTCGGAGTCGACCGGCTTCTCGGAGCCCTCGGGCTTGTCGGTCGGCGCCTGGCCGCAACCGGCGAGCGCGAAGATGACGCCCGCGGCGACGGTCGCGCCGAGCAGCTTCTTGGTGGTGGAGATGGTCAACTGATGCCTCCCTCAACGAAACCGCGGCCATCGCGGATCGATCAAAGTTACCTACTGTTTCGTCTTTTGCGCACGTGCGCAGCGGATGCGCTGGCCAAAGGTTACAAAGCTGAAATCAAGCCACCCGATGAGCGTGACGCCCTGCTCATCGGCGCACTCCTCAGAGCACGTCCCCGCGACCGGTGAGCTTCAGGGACTCGACCACACCCTTCACGCGCTGCGCGTGCTCCACGGTGGTGACCAGGAGCGCGTCGGGGGTGTCGACCACGACGATGTCCTGGACGCCCACCAGACTGATCACTCGCGACGTCTGGCTGACGAGGATCCCGCTCGCGCCGTCGGTGAGCACGCGCGCGTTCGGCCCGAGCACGGCGAGGTCGTTCTTGCGTCCGTTGTTGATGAGCTTGGTCAGCGAGGCGAAGTCCCCCACATCGTCCCAATCGAAATGACCGGGGACGACGGCGAGCCGTCCGCGGAGGGCAGCGGGCTCCGCTACCGCGTAGTCGATGGCGATCTTCTTCAGGCGCGGCCAGATGCGGTCCACCGCAGGACCGCGCAGCTCGCGGTCGTCCCAGGCCTCGGCGAGTTCGAGCAGCCCTGCGTGCAGCTCGGGTTCGTTCGCGGCGAGTTCCTCCAGCAGCACACTCGCCTTCGCGATAAACATGCCGGCGTTCCACAGATAGTCGCGATCGGCGAGGTACCCCTTCGCCGTCTCCAGGTCGGGCTTCTCGACGAAGCTCTCGACGAGGGCGGCCTCGCGCGCGCCGTCGACGACCAGCTCCGGACCCTTCTTGATGTAACCGAAGCCGATCGCGGGCTCGGTGGGCGAGATGCCGATGGTGCAGATGTATCCCTCGCGGGCGACCTCGACGGCGTCGCGCACCGCGAACTCGAACACTCGGGTGCTGCGGATCACGTGGTCGGCACTGAACGAGCCGATGATCACATCGGGCTCGCGCCGGTGCAGGATCGCGGCGGCGAGTCCGATCGCGGCGGCGGACTCCCGCGGCTCCGACTCCAGGAACACGTTGAGGTCGGCGATGCCCGGCAGCTCGGCTTCGACCGCGGCGCGGTGCGCACGGCCGGTGACCACGGCGATCCGGTCGGATCCGCTGAGCGGCTCCAGCCGGTCCCAGGTATCGCGGAGCAGCGAATGGCCCGACCCCGTGAGGTCGTGCAGGAACTTGGGTGCGTCCGCACGGGAGAGCGGCCAGAGGCGGCTGCCGATGCCGCCGGCGGGAATCACTGCGTAGAAATCCTTGATGGGTGCGCTCACCCTGCCAGGGTAGCCCGAGGAGACATCTCGACATCGAGATACTTAGGCTCCCCTTCGTCGCTCCCCGTCTTCGGACAGGAATAGGATGGACACCGATCGGGCGTGCCTGACTTCGACAGGCTCACACTTGAACGAGAGCAGCGCATGCGACCGACGCACATCGATCAGGGAGGACGACCGTGTCCACGAGCGCTCGCTTGACACCGTCGATTTCGGAAACCACGTCCAAGACCCCCCGCGGCACCCTTTATCGGGGCCGCGAAGGCATGTGGTCGTGGGTGCTTCACCGCATCACCGGAGTCGCCATCTTCTTCTTCCTGTTGGTGCACGTGCTCGACACGGCACTCATCAGGGTCTCGCCGGAGGCATACAACGCCGTGATCGGCACGTACAAGAACCCCGTCATGGCGCTCGGCGAGGTCGTGCTCGTGGCCGGCATCGTGTTCCACGCGATGAACGGCCTGCGCATCATCGCCGTCGACTTCTGGTCGAAGGGCGCCAAGTACCAGCGGCAGCTCTTCTGGGGCGTGCTGCTGGTGTGGGGCATCATCATGGCCGGCTTCGTGCCCCGCCACCTGATGCTCGCGTTCGCCGGGTTCGGAGGGGGACACTGATGACCGCGCAGACCATCGCCGCCCCGGCTCGCCGCCGACGCGGAGTCAACCTCGAGAAGTGGGGCTGGGTCTTCATGCGCGCATCGGGCATCGTGCTCGTCGTGCTGATCTTCGGCCACCTCTTCGTCAACCTCATGGTCGGCGAGGGCATCCACGCCCTCGACTTCGCATTCATCGCCGGCAAGTTCGCCACGCCGTTCTGGCAGTGGTGGGACGTGCTGATGCTGTGGCTCGCCCTGATCCACGGCGCCAACGGCATGCGCACGATCGTGAACGACTACGTCACGAACACCACCGCCCGGAAGGCCCTCACCTGGGCCCTGGGGCTCGCCGCCGGCCTGCTCATCATCCTCGGCACGCTCGTCGTCTTCACGTTCGACCCGTGCCTGGGTGTGACCGAGGACAGCGTCCTGTGGACCGAATGCGCCGCCCTGGTCGGGAACTGAGAAGAAGGCTAAGAAGAAGTGACTACCGAGACGCAGGATTCCGTCGTCCGTGACGGCGTGCACTACCACCAGTTCGACATCGTGATCGTGGGTGCCGGTGGCGCCGGCATGCGGGCGGCCATCGAGGCCGGCCCCGGGGCGAAGACCGCCGTGATCTCCAAGCTGTACCCGACGCGCTCGCACACCGGTGCGGCGCAGGGCGGCATGGCGGCAGCCCTCGCGAACGTCGAAGAGGACTCCTGGGAGTGGCACACGTTCGACACCGTCAAGGGCGGCGACTACCTCGTCGACCAGGACGCGGCGGAGATCCTCGCGAAGGAGGCCATCGAGGCGGTCATCGACCTCGAGAACATGGGTCTCCCCTTCAACCGCACGCCCGAGGGCAAGATCGACCAGCGCCGCTTCGGCGGGCACACCGCGGAGCACGGCAAGACCCCGGTCCGCCGCGCCTGCTACGCCGCCGACCGCACCGGCCACATGATCCTGCAGACGCTGTTCCAGAACTGCGTCAAGCTCGGCATCAACTTCTTCAACGAGTTCTACGTGCTCGACCTGCTGACGGTGAAGGACGCCGACGGCAAGACCCAGGTGTCGGGCGTCGTCGCGTACGACCTCTCGACCGGTGAGCTGCACGTGTTCCAGGCCAAGGCCGTGATCTTCGCTACCGGCGGCTTCGGAAAGATCTTCAAGACGACCTCCAACGCGCACACCCTCACGGGCGACGGCGTCGGCATCGTCTGGCGCAAGGGCCTCCCGCTCGAGGACCTGGAGTTCTTCCAGTTCCATCCGACCGGACTCGCAGGTCTCGGCATCCTCCTCACCGAGGGCGCACGAGGCGAGGGCGCGATCCTGCGCAACGCCTCCGGCGAGCGGTTCATGGAGCGCTACGCCCCGACCATCAAGGACCTCGCTCCGCGTGACATCGTCGCCCGCTGCATGGTGCAGGAGGTCGCGGAAGGCCGCGGCGCCGGCCCCCACAAGGACTACGTGCTGCTGGACTGCACACACCTGGGCGCCGAAGTCCTCGAGACCAAGCTCCCCGACATCACGGAATTCGCCCGCACGTACCTCGGTGTCGACCCGGTCGTCGAGCCGGTCCCGGTGATGCCGACCGCGCACTACGCCATGGGCGGCATCCCGACGAACAACAACGGCGAGGTCCTGGCCGACAACGACACGGTCGTCCCCGGACTGTACGCCGCCGGCGAGTGCGCCTGCGTCTCGGTGCACGGCGCGAACCGTCTCGGCACCAACTCGCTGCTCGACATCAATGTGTTCGGAAAGCGCAGTGGCCGCAACGCCGTCGAGTACGTCAAGACGGCCGAGTTCGTCCCGCTGCCCGAGAACCCCGCCGGCTTCGTCTCCGGGATGCTCGAGGACCTGCGCAACAACCAGGGCACCGAGCGGATCGCCGTGCTGCGCAAGACGCTGCAGGACGAGATGGACAAGGGCGCGCAGGTGTTCCGCACCCACGACTCGCTGCAGCACGTGCTGGGCGTGATCGCCGAGCTGCGTGAGCGCTACAAGAACGTGCACGTCGACGACAAGGGCAAGCGGTTCAACACCGACCTGCTCGAGGCCGTCGAGCTGGGCTTCCTGCTCGACATCGCCGAGGTCGTCGTCTACGCCGCGCAGAACCGGGAGGAGAGCCGCGGCGGCCACATGCGCGACGACTTCCCGACGCGCGACGACGAGAAGTACATGAAGCACACCATGGCCTACCTCACGGGCGACCCGCACTCGTCGACCCCGAGCGACCACATCAAGCTCGACTGGAAGCCCGTCGTCTTCACGAAGAACGATCAGGGCGAGTTGAACTACCCGCCGATGGAGAGGAAGTACTGAGCATGTCGAACGCCATCGCCGAAGCACCCGCGGACACGACCGCAGAGACCGGCATCCAGTCCTTCATCGTCACGTTCAACATCCGCCGGTTCGACCCGGAGGTCGACGCGGAGCCGCACTGGGTCGACTACGACGTGGAGCTGTATTCCACCGACCGCGTCCTCGACGCGCTGCACAAGATCAAGTGGGAGGTCGACGGCTCGCTGACCTTCCGCCGCTCGTGCGCGCACGGCATCTGCGGCTCCGACGCCATGCGCATCAACGGCCGCAACCGCCTGGCCTGCAAGACGCTGATCAAGGACCTCGACATCTCGAAGCCGATCTACGTCGAGGCGATCAAGGGTCTGCCGCTCGAGAAGGACCTCGTCGTCGACATGGAGCCGTTCTTCGCGTCGTACCGCGAGGTGCAGCCGTTCCTCGTCGCCAGCTCCGTCCCGGAGAAGGGCAAGGAGCGCGTCCAGACGATCGCCGACCGCGAGATCTTCGACGACACCACCAAGTGCATCCTGTGCGCCGCGTGCACCTCGTCGTGCCCTGTGTTCTGGACCGACGGCCAGTACTTCGGCCCGGCCGCCATCGTCAACGCGCACCGCTTCATCTTCGACTCCCGCGACGACAACGCGGCTGTGCGTCTGGACATCCTCAACGACAAGGAAGGCGTGTGGCGCTGCCGCACGACCTTCAACTGCTCCGAGGCCTGCCCGCGTGGCATCGAGGTCACCAAGGCCATCGCCGAGGTCAAGCAGGCAGTACTTCGCGGTCGTCCCTGACACGCCGCGTCAGGCGATCATCCGAGAACAGGCGGTTCCCATCGGGGACCGCCTGTTCTCGCGTGTCCCCCTGTTCTCGCGTCTCCGGCTGCTCTCGCATCGCGCGGTGCTTGGATAGGGTGGGAACGTGTCTGAACCCGATGGCTCCGCGGCCGAGCCCGGTCGCCTCGATGCGGCCGTGGAGCGCGCGACCGCGCTGACGCAGAAGACCCTCGCCCTGTTCCCCGTCCGGGTCTGGCGGCACTTCCTGCAGCACAACGGATTCCTTCTCGCGGCGGGGGTGAGCTATCAGGCGCTGTTCGCGATCTTCGCGGCGATCTACCTCGCGTTCGCGATCGCCGGCCTCTGGCTCGGCGGCAGCGAGGAAGCCGTCAACGGGCTGATCGACATGATCAACAGCTACATCCCCAACCTGATCCTCCCCGAGGGCGGCGTCTTCACCCCGGAGCAGGTGCAGGACGTCGCCGCGAGCACGGCCAACGTCCTCGGCGTCACCGGCCTGATCGCCCTCGGAACCGTCATCTGGACGGCCATCGGCTGGGTGACGTTCTCCCGGCGCGCGACCAGGGACATCTTCGGTCTTCCACCGGACCGGCGCAGCTACGTCATCCTGAAGGCCCGCGACCTGCTCGCGGCTCTGATCTTCGGCGTCTCGCTGATCGTCGGCTCGCTCCTCAGCTCCGCCAGTGCCGCGGTGCTCAGCTGGCTCCTCAGTCTGCTCGGATGGGATTCCGGCTCGGACGGACTGAACCTCGGCATCCGCATCGCGACCGTCATCGTCTCCTTCGCCCTGATGTCGACAGCGCTGGCGGCCATGGTCCGCTTTCTCACGGGAACGTCGCTGGAGTGGCGGACCATCTGGCCCGGCGCCCTTCTCGGCGGGGGCGCGATGACCGTGCTCCAGTACGGAGCCGGCTTCCTCCTGAGCTACACCCCCTCGAATCCGCTGCTCGCGACCTTCGCCATCTTCATCGGCCTCCTGTTGTGGTTCCGCGTGAACGGGGTCGTGATGCTGGTGGCCTCCTCGTGGATCGCGGTCGCCGCGCAGGACCGGGACCAGCCGCTGCTCGAGCAGACCGAGGCGGAGCGCCGATTGATCGAGTACGAGACCCTGCTCACCGCGGCCCGGATCCGCGTGCGAGAGGCTCGTGAGGCCCGCGACGCCGCACCCTGGTTCAGCGCGTGGACTGCCGGACGAGCCCTGCGCGCTGCGGAGAACGAGCTCGCGGCTCTCGAAGCCTCTCCTCCCCCGCCCGTGGCATCGCCCACCCCCTTCGCGCAGCGCCTCATCGCCGACCTGCACCGCCCGTCCCGGGATGTCGGCGACGCTCGTTAGGCTTGTTCCCATGCCCCATCTGCGTATCGCCACGGTCAATGTCAACGGGATCCGAGCGGCGGCTCGCAACGGGATGAGCACCTGGCTCGACGAGGCCGGGGTCGATATCCTCACGCTGCAGGAAGTCCGCGGACAGGACGAGCACCTGGAAGCCGCGCTGCCCGGCTGGTCGTTCGTCCATGACGAGGCCACCGCCAAGGGGCGCGCGGGCGTCGCCATCGCGAGCCGCACGCCGGCCATCGCTTCGCGCACCGAGTTCGGGCCGGAGGACTTCGACTCCAAGGGCCGCTGGATCGAGGCGGACTTCGTGATCGGCGACCGCCCGCTGACCGTCGTGAGCGCGTACGTGCATTCCGGCGAGGCCGACACCCCGAAGCAGGACGAGAAGTGGAAGTTCCTCGACGCGTTCGGCACGCGGCTCGGCGAGCTCGGGGCCGGCGGCGCACTCGCGCTCGTGACCGGCGACCTGAACGTCGGGCACCGCGAGCTCGACATCAAGAACTGGCGCGGCAACCGCAAGAAGGCCGGGTTCCTGCCCCGCGAACGTGCCTACTTCGACCGCTTCCTCGGCGAGTCGGGGGCGGAGGTCACCGCTGTCGACGGCACGATCGGCACCGGTCTCGGCTGGGTCGACGTGGGCCGCCGGTTCCACGGCGAGATCGACGGCCCGTACACGTGGTGGTCGATGCGCGGCCAGGCCTTCGACAACGACTCGGGGTGGCGCATCGACTATCACCTCGCGACACCGGCACTCGCCGAACGCGTCACGACCTATCACGTTGCCCGCGCGGCGGCCTACGATCAGCGCTGGAGCGACCACGCTCCGGTCGTCGTCGACTACTCGTACTGACGGGGTCCGGCGGCGTCGTCGGGAACCGCGGGGGAAGCCGCGTAGCGGTACCAACCGCGATACTCGAGGACCGTCCCGAGCAGAGGACTCGTGGCCCGCATCACTATGGTGCGATGCTTCTCCGCCTCGTCCCAGCCGTCGACGAGGTCGACATCGAGGCGCAGGATGCCGCGGAGCGTGATCCGGCGCCCGCCGATGCGGAGGGCGACCGCGCGGGAGCGCATCCGCAGAGCCCCCTCCGCCGTGACGGAACACTCTTCGAGCATCTCCACCCGCCCGCGGGCCCCCAGGACGTTATGCACGATCCCGGGGCGGGCGGTCGCCGTGAGCCGATCCGTGATGCGCTGAGTCGTCCCCGAGAACCGGAACTCCCTCGTGGCGGCGAGGGTCGCCCGCCCCGAACTCGACCGGCCGGCGACGGTGTGGATCCGGAACGGGACATCGCGGGCGAAACGCGTGACGAGCAGGCCCGGACCCACCACCGGGAGTGCCAGGGCGGTGAGTCGGCCGAACCTGCTGCCGGCCACGGCGAACACGCCCTCGGCACTGTCGCTCTCGGCCTCGATCCGCATCTGCGCGAGGATCTCCGGGTGCAGCCGCTCCGCGTCGTCGCCGAGCGCGGCGAGGAAGACGGCACCCCTGGATTCCCGCGTCATGCGCCCATCGTAAGGGCCGCGCACGCACCCCATAGGATTGAGGGTGTGACGAAGCCTCGCCTTTACTCCGGAATGCAGCCCTCCGCCGACTCCCTCCAGATCGGCAACTACATCGGCGCGCTGCTCCAGTGGCGAGACCTGCAGAGCTCCTACGATGCGTACTTCTCGGTCGTCGACCTGCACGCGCTCACGGTCGCTCAAGACCCGGCCGAGCTCCGTGAGAAGACGCGTCGCACCGCCGCGCAGTACATCGCCGCGGGTATCGAGCCGTCACTGTCGACCCTGTACGTGCAGTCCCACGTGCGCGCGCACGCCGAGCTCGCCTGGATCCTCAGCACGATCACCGGTTTCGGCGAGGCCGGCCGGATGACGCAGTTCAAGGACAAGTCGTCGCGGTACGGAGCCGATGCAACCAGCGTCGGCCTGTTCACGTATCCGGTCCTCATGGCCGCCGACATCCTGCTCTACCAGACCGATGTGGTGCCGGTGGGCGACGACCAGAAGCAGCACGTCGAACTCACCCGTGATCTCGCCGAGCGCTTCAACTCCCGCTTCGGCGAGACCTTCACGGTGCCGATGCCGGTCATCCAGAAGGAGACCGCGCGCATCTACGACCTGCAGAACCCGACCGCCAAGATGTCGAAGTCGGCGGAGAGCGACGCGGGGGTCCTGTGGATGCTCGACGACCCCGCGAAGTCGGCGAAGAAGATCATGCGGGCGGTGACCGACAACGAGGGCTCCGTGCGCTTCGACCGGGAGAACAAGCCCGGCGTCTCGAACCTGCTCACGATCTACGCGGCGCTCAGCGGTCGCCAGGTCGCAGCGATCGAGGACGAGTACGCGGGTCGCGGCTACGGCGACTTCAAGAAGGGCCTCGCCGAGGTCGTCGTCAACGAGTTCGAGCCGGTGCGCGCGCGTGCGCTCGAACTGCTCGACGATCCCGCCGAACTCGACCGCATCCTGGCGGAGAACGCCGGACGCGCGGACGCCGTCGCCGACGCCACCCTGTCGAACGTGTACGACCGCGTGGGGCTCCTCCGGCGCGTCTGAGCCGCGCCCTAGGATGGGGGACGTGACTGATCCGCAGCTGCCTCCCCCTTCCGGTGCCGCGCCCTCCGCGCCGCCGGCACCGCCCGCGACGACGGTTCCGCCGGTGCCGGAAGCTCCTTTCGGCGCAGTGCCGCCTCCGGCAGCCCCCGGCTATCCCGCCGCAGCGCCGACGTATCCTGTCGCACCGCCCTACGTGACAGCGCCGAACGCGCCGGCTGCCGCGTATCCGGCAGCGCCTCCGGGCGCCTACCAGGTCCCCGTCGGCGGCTATGCCGCCCCGGCGGGCGCCTACACGGCCCCCGACACCACGGTCCGCCCCTCGGGGCTGCTCGGCACGATCTCGCTGGTCCTCGCGCTCCTCGCCGCGGTCGTCGCCCCCATCGTCGTCGGCATCGCCGCCTTCGAGATCGGACGCGTCCTCCCGCAGGGTGTCACGACGACCACGACCGAAGATCTCAGCGTGCTCTCCCCCGCGCGCGATCAGGTTCTCTGGGCCGAGCTGTCCTTCTGGATCGGCACCATCCTCGGGATCGCCGCGATCGTGCTCGGCATCGTCGCCATCGCCAAGCGCCGGGGCCGCGGCACCGGTATCGCGGCAATCATCGTCGCCGTGCTCGGCGCGGTCATCTTCTTCACCGTGCTGGTCGCCGCTCTTGCGGCCGGCGGCGCCGCCGGCTTCGCGACCTACTCGTCCTGACGACGCTCGCGGGGCCTCGGAAGCGGGTCAGCGCCGCGTCAGCGCGGTGCGTGATGCTTCTGCTGCGCCGCGAGGAGTCCTTCTCCGACGAGGAGTTCGACCGCGTCGGCCGCATCGTCGATGAGGATCGGCAGGTTCGGCCGTTCCTCCTTGCCGAAGGGTGACAGCACCCAGTCGGCGGGGTCCTGGCGGCCGACCGGACGGCCGATCCCCACACGCACCCGGGGGAACTCCGCCGAGCCGAGAGCCCGGGCGATATCGCGCACGCCGTTGTGGCCCCCGTGCCCTCCACCGATCTTGAGCTTGACCGTGTCGAAGGGGATGTCGAGTTCGTCGTGCACGACCACGACCTGCTCGGCGGGCACCGAGTAGAAGCGCGCCAACGCTGCGACCGGCGTGCCCGAGACGTTCATGAAGGTGTTCGGCTTGGCCAGCACGAGCTTGTCCGCGCCAGGACGCAGCCATGTCTCGACGACGCGCGCTCCGCCCTTGTGCTCGCGGAACGCCTCGCTGCGTCGCGAGGCCAGCTCGTCGACCACCATCTGCCCGATGTTGTGACGGGTGGCCTCATATCGCGGGCCGGGGTTGCCGAGCCCCACCACGAGCCAGGTGGATGCCATGTCGTCGTCCTCTCACTCCTCGGGCCGCGAAGCCTCGGTCTGGATACGACAGAGGGGACGCGATCGGATCGCGTCCCCTCTGTGATGAATCAGCCGGAGATCACTCCGCGGCGGCCTCTTCGGCTGCCTCGGTGGCCTCGCCCTCGACCTCGGCCTCGTCATCCTCGGTCGGTGCGGCCGGGACGGAGATCGCGACGACGAGGACCTCGGGGTCGGAGAGCAGCGTGGAGCCCTTGGGAAGCTTCACGTCGGCACCGGTGATGTGCGCGCCCTCTTCCAGGCCCTCGACCGAGACCTCGATGTTCTGCGGGATGTGCGTGGCCTCGGCCTCGATCGACAGCGTGGTCGCGTCGAGGTTCACGATGGTGCCGGCAGCCGACTCGCCCGTGACGACGATCGGCACGTCGATGGCGACCTTCTCGCCCTTCTTCACGACGAGCAGGTCGATGTGCTCGATGATCTGGTGCACCGGGTCGCGCTGGACGTCCTTGACGAGGGCGAGCTGGCCCTTGCCCTCGATGTCGAGCTCGAGCAGCGCGTTGGCGCGACGGATGATGAGCGAGACCTGGTGGCCCGGCAGCGCGACGTGCACCGGCTCGGTGCCGTGGCCGTAGATGACGGCGGGGATCTTGCCGGCGGCGCGGAGGCGGCGGGCGAAGCCCTTGCCGAAGCTCTCGCGGAGCTCGGCCTGGACCTTGGTGTCTTCAGACATGGGGTTCTCCTTCGGGGCACGCAGCGAAGGCGCCGCGCGGTGGTCTTGGAATTGTCGAACTCGCTGACGCAGGAGGAAAGCCACCGGGCTTGCTTCGCCGCGTCGATAACGGATGAACGCGCACGCGCAGAAGCATCCCTCGCCGAGGTACAGCCTCAATGGTACCGGATGACCCGATAGGCTGAGGACACCGGTCCTTTTCTGCAGAACACGGAGAACCCCCATGCTCGACGGCGCCTTCCTCTCGCACGCAATCCTCTGGCTGATCGGCGCCATGACCGTGTGCGCCGCCGTCACGTCGTTCTTCGCTCTGTTCGCCATGGGGCGCTCGAGCTACCGTAAGGACTGAGTGCGGTCCAGAGGGACTGACTGCGGTTCAGGCCGCCGGCGCCTGCACCGCATCGCGGATGAGGCGCAGCTCCTCGTCCAGAGCCAGTGACGCCGAGACCCGGATCCCGTTCTCATCGTCCTGCAGCGACTCCAGGGTCTCCAACTGCGAATCCAGCAGCGACGCGGGCATGAAGTGCTCTGCGCGCTGCGTCAGGCGCGCCTCCAGCGTGGCGCGCTCGACCACCAGCTCCACGAAGAACGCGTCCGGCGCCTCCTCGCGGATCGCGTCCCGGTAACGGCGGCGCAACGCGGAGCAGGCGATGACGATCCGATCCTCGCCGTGGAGCGCCGCTCCGACGGTGCGAAGCCACGGCATCCGGTCCCCATCGTCGAGCGGGATGCCGGCGGCCATCTTCTCGACGTTCGTCAGCGGATGCAGGTCGTCGCCGTCGATGAAGCGCGCACCGATGCTCTCGGCGAGCGCTGCGCCGACCGTGGACTTGCCGCAGCCGCTGGGACCCATCACGACGATGCGCACACTCATATCTCCAGGCCGAAGTCGATGAGCACCTTGCAGGAGCTCGCGGGATCGGCTGCCAGCGCGAAGGCATCGTGAGAACGCTCGACGGGCAGCACCTCGCTGATGATACCGCGGACGTCCAGGCTGCCGTCGGCGAGCGCGGCGATGACGTCGTCGAACTCGTCGCCGAAGCGGAACGAGCCGCGAAGCGTCAATTCGCGGGTGATGGCCGTGGCCAGAGGGGCCGGCACGTCTCCCCCACGCTGTAGGCCGAGCAGCACGACCGTCCCGCCGCGGATCGCCGCCGAGACCGCGGCCGCGAGTCCGGGCACGGTACCGCTGGACTCGACCACGATGTCGGCGTGGAGCTCGGCGATCTCCGCCTCGGCCCTGGCATCGATCGCTCGGATACCGCGCGCCTCGGCGATCTCACGCGGACGCTGCTGCAGGTCTGTGACGGTCACGGACGCCGCGCCGCCGCGCTGGGCGACAGCGGCGACCAGCTGACCGATCGGGCCGGCGCCGATGACGACGACACGGCGCCCGCGCACCTCGCCGGCTCGCTGCAGGGCATGCCAGGCGACGGCCGCGGGCTCGGCCAGCGCGGCGGTTCTGAGATCGAGACCCGCGGGCAGGGGATGCAGCATGCGCGTGGGCATCGCAGCGCGCCGTGCGAATGCACCCTGCGTGTGCGGCAGGTGCATCGCCGAGCCGAGGTACGTCGATGCCGGCGCGAGATTCGGCTGATCGGACGGCCAAGGCGTGCGCTCGTCGCCGTACGCGGTGAGCGGGTGCACGGCCACCGAGGTTCCGACGGCGGGACCCGAGCCGTCCGCCGCGGCGACGGCCACGACACCTGAGACCTCGTGACCCAGGATCATCGGCTCGCGCAGCACCGAGGCCCCGGCCGCGCCGTGCCGGAAGTAGTGCAGGTCGGAGCCGCAGATTCCCCCGTAGGCGATGTCGATGACCGCCTCGTCGGTGTGGGGCGCGGGAGCGCCGATGTCGTCGATGCGCAGATCTTCGGCGGCGTGGGCCACCACGGCGAGATTGTCCACCAGGTCTCCTCCTCGGTCAGACGAACGCCGTGACCAGTTCGACTCCGGCCACCCGGATCGTCACGCGCTGGCCGGGTCGCACCGGCGCCTGCGAATGCGGAGCACCGGTCATCACCACGTCGCCGGGTCCCAGAACGGACCACGCGGCGACGTAGGCGAGGCATTCGCGGATCGCCATCGGCAGCTCCCTGCTCCCCGTCCGGGCGACGAGGAGCCCGTCGACCTCGACATCGAGGTCGACATCGTCGATCCCCACCTCGGTGTCGATCCACGGACCGAGGGGCGTGTACCCCTCCCCCGACTTGGACTCGAAGTTGCGCGGATCGACGCTCGCGCGGTCGGGGCTGGAGAGATCGTTCACTGCCGTGACGCCGAGAACGTACTCGTGCGCGTTCCGGGCCGTCAATCCGTGCGTCGTCCGGCCGATCACGACGGCGATCTCGCCCTCGGCCACCGGGGCGCCCGCATCGCGCCGCAGCACGACCTCCGCACCGCTTCCGATCACGGTGCGCGGACTCTTGAGCCATGCCTGCACCGGCGAGACGTGGCCCGGACCGTTCTGGGCGATGCCGACGATGACGAGCGGATCGACGGGAGCGACGACGGTTCCGGCAATGGCGTCACCCTCATCATCCGGGGCGCGGCCCTCCGCGAACGCGAGGAACGGGTCGGAGACCGGGATGAGCCCATCGGGCGTCTCACGCACCCAGCGGGGGCCTGCTGCGGACGCGACTCGACCGAGACGCATCAGACGACCGCCGTCATTCCGCCGTCGACGAAGAGCGTCTGGCCGTTGACGAAATCGCTCGCACCGCCGGCCAGGAAGAGCAGGGCGCCGACCAGGTCGCGGGTGTCTCCCCAGCGTCCGGCCGGAGTGCGTCCGCGGACCCATGACGAGAACTCCTCGTCCTCGACGAGTGGCTGCGTGAGGGCGGTCGCGAAGTAGCCGGGAGCGATGGCGTTGGCCTGGATGCCGTGCGGGGCGAGGTCGGCGCAGAGCCCCTTCGTGAACATCACGATCGCGCCCTTGGTCGCCGCGTACGCGGCGATCGACGGACGGGCGAGTTGCGACTGCACGCTGCCGATCTGGATGATCTTCCCCGAACCGCGGGCGATCATGCCGGCCGCGACGCGGCGAGACAGGTGGAACACGCTGGAGAGGTTGGTCTGCACGAGCGCATCCCAGTCCTCGTCCGCGAACTCCGCGATCGGCGCCCGCCGCTGGACTCCGGCGTTGTTCACGAGGATGTCGGGCGTGCCGACGATCTGCTCGACCTCGTGCATCCCCGCATCCACCGCCGCGGCGTCGGTGACGTCGAAGACGACGCTGTGGACCACGGCTCCGGTGGCCTGCGCGATCTCGCGCGCAGCCGCCGCCGCTTTCTCGGCGTCGCGCCCGTGCACCACCACGGTCGCACCCGCTCCGGCGAGTCCTTCCGCGAGCGTCCGGCCGATGCCCTGGCTCGATCCGGTCACGAGCGCCGCGCGGCCGCCGAGGTCGAAGAGGGCGAGGCCCGCAGGCAGCACGCTCACCGTCCCACGGCCTTGATCGACACCGTCGTGGCGAAGACGTCGTCGCCACCCTCTTCGCGGGATACCTTGATCGCGTCGTCGACGCGGGTGAGATCGCGGCGCAGCGTCTCGGGAGCGAGGAACGTCGATGCCGTCGTGATGAGGGCGAGCACCGCCATGTAGATCGCCAGGAGCACCCAGTTCCCGTCGCTCACCGCGATGAGGTACGCAACGAGCACACCGGCGAGACCACCGGCGAGCACGGCCGAGATCTCGCGGGCCATCGCCACACCCAGGTAGCGGTGACGGTTGCCGAAGAGCTCGGGGAGCATGGCGCACTGCGGTCCGAGCATGGAGTTCACGGCCACGCCGATGCCGATCGCGATCACGCCGATGGCCACGGCGTAGTTGCCGAGCGACAGCAGCCACCACGCGGGGAACGTGTAGACGAGCATGAAGACCGCTCCGAAGCGATAGACCGTGCGACGCCCGAAGCGGTCGGAGAGGTGTCCGGTGAACGGGACCGAGAAGACGCCGATCAGCGACCCGAGGGTGACACCCCAGGTGAGCAGGCTCTTGTCCGCGCTATCGCCGACCACGGTGACGAAGAAGGCGAGACCGAGGGTCTGGAACATGTAGGAGCCGCCGTTCTCGGCCATCCGCAGACCGATGCCGACGATGACGCCGGGGAGCCCGTGCGTGAAGATCTCCTTGATGGGGCGGTCGGCGATCTGCTCGTGCTTCTCGAGTTCGATGAAGGTCGGCGTCTCGCGCAACCGCATCCGGATGAACAGGGCGAGGAGGATCAGTGCGAACGAGGCGAGGAACGGCACGCGCCATCCCCAGCTCAACAGCTGGTCCTCGGGGAGCAGCGTGATCAGCCCGAACACGACCGCGGCGAGCAGGGTGCCGGCCTGGATGCCGACGAACGGCAGGGCCGAGAAGAACCCACGGCGCTTGACCGGCGCGTACTCGGCCATCAGCACTGTCGCGCCCGCCTGCTCGGCCCCCGCGCCGAAGCCCTGCAGGAGGCGCATCAGCACCAGCAGGATGGGGGCCCAGAGCCCGATCGCCTCGTAGGTGGGCAGCAGACCGATCGCGGTCGACGCCCCGCCCATCAGGACGATCGTGGCGACCAGGACCCACTTGCGCCCGAGCTTGTCGCCCAGGACACCGAAGAACAGGCCGCCGAACGGCCGTGCGAGGAAGCCGACGCCGAAGGTCGCGAACGCAGCGACCGTGGCCATCGCGGGGTCGTCCTGCGGGAAGAACAGGACGTTGAAGATCAACGCCGTCGAGAGCCCGTAGAGCGCGAAGTCGAAGTATTCGAGCGCGCTGCCGATGCTGGACGCGAGCGTCGCGCGGCGCAGATTCGCCGCGTACTCCGGGTCATCGGACACTGCTCGTGCTGAGGTGCGGTGGTCGTTCACTGCCATCTCCTTCGATCGGCTTCGCCAGCGGCGTGAGCACGACTGTACCAGCCTGTTGGATTGCGTTCAACCCTTTGGACCGTTCTTCGACGCGCCGAACACCAACCGCGCCGAGGCGCGGCAGTGCGAGAGCGGTCAGCGGCGTACGGCGGTACTGAAGGGGTTCGTCAACGCCGCGGCGGCCGCACGCAGGGCCTCGCCCACGCGCTCGATGCGTTCGTAGTCCGCCTCGGCGGCACGGATGGCGACGCCGAGTGCGAGCGGTGGATCGGTCGGCGCCCAGCCCTCGAGCGGCACGGCGACGCCGACGATGCCGCGGAAGGATTCCTCCGCATCCAGCGCCCAGCCGCGCCGACGGGCGGTGGCCAGCACATCGAGCAGACCGGTCATGGTGGTCGCGCTCCGGTCCGTGAGCGCGGGGAAGACCGCGTCCTCCCCCAGGAGCTCGACCACTTCGGCATCGCTCATCGCCGCGAGCAGCGCGCGCCCGGTGGCCGAGAGCGGAGCGGGGAGTCGCGAGCCCAGCGGGGTCCCCAGCCGCAGCGACCGAGACCCTTCGTGCCGGGCGAGATACAGCGCATCCGTGCCGTCGAGCATGGCGACCTGCACGAGCTCGGACGCCAGCTGCGGCGAGGCCTCGCACACGCTGTAGAACTCGCGCACCTGGTTGAACTGCGCGGCGAACGCACCCCCGAGCTCGGCGGTGCGCACTCCCAGGCGGTAGCCCTGCGGCGTTCGGTCGACCATGCCCCCGGCCTCGAGCGCGAGACACAGATTCGCGGTCGACGACTTCGCCAGCCCGAGTTCGCCGGCGAGTTCGGTCAGGGTTCGGGGACCACCCGCGTCGGCGAGGAGGCCGAGCAGGCGGATGCTGCGGGTGACGGCAGGCGCGGGATCGCGTCCCTCACGGGTGTCGTCATCCATGGCTGCGCCTTCCGCCGTCAGTGGGGCCGCAGGTGCGCGAACACCCGCGTGCCGATCAGTAGAACTCGACCGTATCGACCACGGCGGTCAGCGGCTCGCCATCGAGCAGGCGCGCCGCATTCTCTGCGAAGCGACGCGCGATCCGCTCCTCCTCCTTCGAGCTGAGCGCGGCCGTATGCGGGCTCACGAGCACGTTCGGATGCGTCCACAGGGGCGACGCGTCATCGAGCGGCTCACGCTCGAAGACATCGAGGGCGGCGAACGCGACACGTCCGTCGTCGAGGGACGCGAGCAGGGCGGCTTCGTCGATCACCGTGCCGCGGCCGACGTTGGCGACGATCGCGCCCGGCTTCACCGCGTCGAGGATGTCGGCATCGATCAGATGGTGGGTCTGCGCCGTCCCCGGCAGCGTCACGACGATCGCATCGACGTGGGACACCGCGTCGCGCAGCTCGTCGAGGCGCACCAGGCGATCGACGCCGGCGACCGGCTCCCCCGACCGGGTCGTGCCCCAGACTCGTGCACCGAGCGCGTGGAAGCGCCGCGCGCACTCCGAACCGATGCCGCCGAGACCGACGATCAGCACGGTCATCTCGTCGAGCTGACGCATCTCCCAGCGGTCGGGCCACGTGCGGGTGCTCTGATCGGCGAGGAGCCGAGGGAGGTTCTTCGCTCCCGCCATCACCCCGAAGACCGCGAACTCGGCCAGCGGCCCCCCGTGCACGCCGGCGCTGGTGGTGAAGACGATCCGGTCGAGGTCGGCGCGCTCCAGCCCTGCGGCCTTGATCGCGGCCCCGCCGCCCGCGGCCGTCGTCATGACCCAGCGCAGGCGGGGGTTCGCGGCCACCGAGCGGGCGAGCGCCGCGGCATCCACATCGGGGATCCCGAAGAGCACGTCGGCGGAGTCGACCAGTTCGTCGAAGGCCTGCTGCTCGCTCGCCGTGCGCGTGAAGTCCGGATCGCCGGACCAATCGGCGGGGCCCCGCATCGGCGGGAGGAGCGAGTGATCGCGGACCACCTCGATGCGAGGCTCGAGCTCTTCGATGAGCCGGCACAGGTCTTCCCGCAGCGGCACCGTCACGACGGCGCGCAGCTTCTTCTCGGTCCCCGTCATGGTGATCCCTTCCTCGGGAAGTCGTGGATCCCCCACTTTAGCTCAGATCCATCCCGTTGGACACTGTTCTATCCATTGGATTGTTGCTACCGTGTGCGCATGGACATCTCATCCGTCACCGTCGGGGCCGTCGGTCTCGGCGCCATGGGCCACCCGATGGCCGACCGCCTGCTCGCCGCCCACGGCCGACTCGTCATCCATGCCCGTCGCCCGCAACCGGAGCTGCTGGCGGCCGGAGCCTCCTGGGCGGAGACGCCACGCGAACTCGCCTCCAGAGTAGATGTCCTCCTGATGATGCTTCCGGACCTACCCCCGTTCGAGGCGATGCTCGACGGGCCGGACGGACTTCTCGCGGATGCCGGCGAACTGCTCATCATGATCGGCTCCACCTCGTCGGCACCGGCCGTGCGAGAACTCGCGGAGCGCATGGGCGTGCAGACCGACGGCCGGGTGCGGGTCGTGGACTGCCCCGTCTCGGGCGGGGAAGACGGCGCGATCGCCGGGACCCTCTCGATCATGCTCGGCGGCGACCCGAAGGATGCCGCCCTCGCCGCCCAGGTGCTCGCGCCGTGCGGCACGCCCGTCCTGCTCGGGCCGCTCGGCGCCGGCGAGGTCGCCAAGGCCTGCAACCAGCTCGTCGTCTCGGCCACCATCCTCGCGCTCGGGGAGGCGACGGTGCTCGCCGACCGCTCCGGACTCGACCTCGAGGCACTCTGGTCGCTGCTCTCCGGCGGCTACGCCGGCTCGCGACTGCTCGACAGCCGTCGCGAGAAGCTCGTCACCGGCGACGACTCCCCCAGCGGCGTCGCGCAGTACATGGTGAAAGACCTCGGCTTCGCCGCCGACATCGCCGAGGCCACCGGCACCTTCCCCGTGCTCCTGCCCACCCTGCGCGCCGCGTTCGACGAGCTGGTGGCCGCGGGTCTCGGAGACCGAGACATCGCCGTGTCCCGACGCTTCATCGCGTCGCGTGACACAGGCGAGCACTGACCTCCCGGACAGCGATACGCTGAAACCACCCCTTCTTCACCCTCGAGGAGCCTTCTGTGCCCGAAGCATCAGCGAATATCGGAGTCGTCGGACTCGCCGTCATGGGATCGAACCTCGCCCGCAACCTCGCCAGTCGCGAGGGGAACACCGTGGCGATCTTCAACCGCAGCTACGAGAAGACCCAGACGCTCCTCGACGAGCACCCCGAGGCCGGCTTCGTCCCGGCCCGCACCTACCAGGAGTTCGCCGACTCGCTGCAGAAGCCGCGCACCGCGATCATCATGGTCAAGGCCGGTGGCCCCACGGATGCCGTGATCGACTCGCTGGTCGAGGTCTTCGAGCCGGGCGACATCATCGTCGACGGCGGCAACGCCTACTTCCCCGACACGATCCGCCGCGAGAAGGCCGTCCGCGAGACCGGCATCAACTTCGTCGGCGCCGGCATCTCGGGCGGCGAAGAGGGCGCCCTGCTCGGCCCGTCGATCATGCCCGGCGGCTCGGACGAGTCCTGGGTCACGCTCGGACCGATCCTCAAGTCGATCGCCGCGGTCGCCGAGGGCGAGCCGTGCGTCACGCACGTCGGCCACGACGGTGCCGGACACTTCGTGAAGATGGTGCACAACGGCATCGAGTACGCCGACATGCAGTTGATCGCCGAAGCATACGATCTGATCCGTCGCGGCACGGGCAAGACCCCCGCGGAGATCGCCGAGATCTTCGCCGAGTGGAACCGCGGCGAGCTGGAGTCGTACCTGATCGAGATCACCGCCGAGGTGCTCCGCCAGGTGGATGCCGAGACCGGCAAGCCGCTCGTCGACGTGATCCTCGACCAGGCCGGCGCCAAGGGCACCGGCGCGTGGACCGTGCAGACCGCGCTGTCGCTCGGCGTCCCCGTCTCGGGCATCGCCGAAGCGACCTTCGCCCGCTCCCTCTCCTCGCACCCCGAGCAGCGCGCGGTCTCCCGCGATCTGCCGGGTCCGGAGGAGGAGTTCTCGGTCGAAGACACCGACGCGTTCATCGAAGACGTCCGCCTGGCGCTCTACGCCTCCAAGATCGTCGCGTACTCGCAGGGCTTCGACGAGATCCGCGCCGGCGCCGCCGAGTACGGCTGGAACATCGACCTCGGCGCGATCAGCAAGATCTGGCGCGGCGGCTGCATCATCCGCGCCCAGTTCCTCAACCGAATCGCCGACGCCTACGCCGAGACTCCGGAGCTGCCGGTCCTGCTCACCGCCCCGTACTTCACCGAGGCGATCACCCGTGCGCAGGCAGCCTGGCGCCGAGTCGTCATCGCGGCCGCTGAAGCGGGTATCCCCGCCCCGGCGTTCTCGTCGTCGCTGTCGTACTACGACGGCATCCGCGCCGACCGCCTCCCCGCCGCCCTCGTGCAGGGACAGCGCGACTTCTTCGGCGCACACACCTACAAGCGCATCGACAAGGAAGGCACCTTCCACACGCTGTGGTCGGGCGACCGCACCGAGATCGAGGCGGAAGACACGCACTGACCTCTCGTCATCGAAAGCCCGGGAACCTCGTGGTTCCCGGGCTTTCGTGCATCACACGAGGATGTTGTGGTTGCGTCGGAACACGTTCTGCGGGTCCCAGTCCGCCTTGACCGCCCGCAGCCGGGTGAGTGCCTCGGCCGAGAACATCCCCGGCAAGGCTTCGGGCCGCTCGGTGTCGGCGAAGTTGCCGTACTCGGCCAGCCGTCCGGCCCGGATGCCCTCCCCGTCGGCCTCGATCGCCGCACGGGTCTGCTCATCGAGCATCCCCGGGATGTCGAACGCCCCGGCCATCACGAACCAGTTCGCGGTGCGGGCAGGGAAGGCCGTTTCCTCCTGGGCGACATCGTGGAACGCACCGCCCAGCGAGCGGAGGAACACCACGGACGCCGGATACGCGCGCCGGAAGGCGACGAGCCGCTCGATCAGCGCATCATCGAGATCGGCGTAGAGCCCGTTGCCGCCGAGGAAGCCGGGAGGGGTGGGAGCCTCCTCCCCTTCGGGCTGGGGCATCTCCATCAGCACCTCGCGATACGGCGGTGTCGTCACGTCCGTCTGCACGCCGGGGAGCACGGAGATCGGCTCCAGCACGGCGCGCAGCCGATCGGGCTCCGGTGCCGCCCACACCGCGCTCAGCCGCGCTCCCGCCGGGGCGCTCGGGTCCATCGCCGGCACGTCCATGTACGTGACCGTGAGCTCGCGGGGAGCGTCACGGAGCAGATCACGCGCGGCACGAAGCACGGCGGCCGCATCGCCATCGATCACGCTCTCGGCGAAGGCGATACCGGGCAGCGGGTGCGCCTCGAAGTCGAAGCGCGTGACCACGCCGAAGTTGCCGCCGCCGCCGCGCAGCGCCCAGAAGAGTTCGGGGTTCGTCTCGGATGACGCTTCGACCACATCACCGGAGGCGGTGACGACCTGTGCGCCGATCAGCTGATCGACGGCGAGACCCCAGGCCCGCACCATCCAGCCGATTCCGCCGCCGAGCGTGAGCCCGCCGACACCGACCGAGGCGGTGTCGCCCGAGCTGAGCGCGAGACCGTGCGCGGCGAGCGCCGAAGCGACATCACCCCAGACGGCGCCGCCGCCGATGCGCACGGTGGTGCCATCCACCTCGATGCCGGACAGACCGCCGAGCTCGAGCCGGATCCCCTCGGCAGGGGCATGCGACCACGGCCCGTGCCCTCCGGCGACCAGGGTCAAGGGGACGGCCTCGCGGGAGGCGAGTCTGACGACGTCGGCGACCTCATCGACGGTGGAGGGGCGGTGGACGGAGGGAACGGAAGCAGCAGCGCTATCAGCCATGGCGACATGGTAGCCACGGCCGCCGACATCGCGCACCGGGTTCTCTGCGGCGCCGGGGCGGACCTCGATCAGGCGGGGCTGGCGGCCTGCACGAACGACCGTGCGCGAACCGCGAGCGCCTCGAGATCTCCCCCGGGGGTCGCCGCGTCGCCGACGAGCGGTCCCCCGACCCCGATCCCGAACGCCCCGGCCGCGAGGTACTCGCCCACGGTGTCGACGCTCACCCCGCCCACGGGGATGATCCGCGCGTCGGGGAACGGATCGCGCACGGCACGGATGAAGCCGGGCCCGAGCGCCGAGGCGGGGAACAGCTTGACCGCGGCGCTGCCGAGATCGTGACCTCTCTGGATCTCGGTCGGCGTGTACACCCCCGGGAGCACACCGATGCCCTGCGCGACCGCGTATCCGACCGAGGCGCTGAGGGTGGGCGTCACCATGAACTGCGCCCCGGCCGCTGCCGCCCGCTCGACGTCGTCCTCGCTGAGCACGGTCCCGGCGCCGATCAGCGCCGACTCCGGAGCATCCTTCACGACCTGGGCGATCGCCTCTTCGGCATCCGGCAGGGTGAGGGCGATCTCCAGCGTCAGCACACCGGCGTCGATCAGCGTGCGCGCCGCGGCCACCGTCGCATCGACATCCGTGCCGCGGAGGATCGCGACGAGCCGGGTGGCGCGCAGCCGCTCTTCGAGCTGGGCGTTGTCCACGGTGCTCACAGGGCGGCCTCCGCGGTCGGTACGGCCCCGCGCACGATGGGGGCCTCACCTCCCCAGGGCCACGCCGGAGTCCCGCCGACGTCGACCTGGACGCCGAGCAGCGCGCCGTCTGCCTCTCCGGGTTCTGCCAGTCCGATACTCGCCGTCGTGATCACGAGCAGCGTGCCGACGAGGGCGACCGCGGTCGGGCGCTTCGCGGGAAGCGAGATCGTCTCGAGGAGTGCGCCGTCGGGCGAGTAGCGACGCACTTCGGCGGCGTCCCAGACCGCGACCCAGAGCATGCCGTCGAGGTCGATCGTCATGCCGTCGGGGTTGCCGCCGTCGACCCGGCACACCGTGCGGCGGTTCGAGAGTGCGCCGTCGGCGGCCACATCGAAGGCTTCGATGCTGCGGTGCGGAAGGGTGTCGATGTAGTACAGCGTGGAGCCCGTGCGATCGAAGGCGAGACCGTTCGACACGGTGACCCCGCCGAGCCGTGCGACCGGGATGCCCTCGGCGCCGATGCTCCACAGCGTGCAGTGCGGATCGCGGGGCATCGACTGGCTGCCCACCCAGAAGCGCCCTGCGGGGTCGCCGCCGCCGTCGTTCATGTAGTCTCCCGCGGCGGCGATGTCGTCGGTGAGGGGAGTCACGACCGCGTCGTCGTCGACGTGCACCACGCGGCGATCGACGCCGACCAGCCATCCGGCTCCCGGCTGGGCGAGCGGGATGGGGGCGCCGATCTGCGCTCCGACGACGACCGCGGTCTCGGGGATCACTCTCCCCTGCTCGATCCGACCGCGATGCAGTGACCCCGTGGCCATGTCGATCCAGGCGAGGCTGCCGTCGCGCCCGTCCCAGCGCGGAGACTCGGCCTGCACGTAGCGGGCATCGGAGAGGATCTCCACGGTTCGGGAGGGCGGGGTGTGCGACATCCGGATCATCCTTCGCTGGTAGCTCGTAACCGTTATGTGGCAGACTATCTCACAATATGCATAACACTTGCGAGAAATGTGGATACACGATGATGAAGCGGGGAAACAGCTGATGGCTCCGACACTCCACGGCTTGATGCCCATTCTGGCGACTCCGTTCGACGAGACGGGCGCCCTCGACCGCGCGAGCCTGCGCCGACTGGTCGAGTTCCAGCTCGCGTCCGGCGTCGACGGCGTCGCCGTGTTCGGGATGGCGAGCGAGGGCTTCGCCCTCACGACCGACGAGCGACGCACGATCCTGGACGACGTCGTCCGGGTCGTGGACGGCCGCATCCCCGTGATCGCCGGCGTCAACGGCACCTCCACCGCGACGTCCATCGAGCAGTCCCTCCTCGCCGAGGACGGCGGAGCGGATGCCCTCATGGTGCTCCCGCCGTTCATGGTGAAGCCGCCCGCCGGCACGCTCGTGGACTTCTACGGCGGCGTCGCCGCCGCGACCTCGCTCTCCGTCATGGTGCAGGATGCGCCCGGCGTCACCGGCGTCGCGATGGCGCCGAGCCTGATCGCCGAGATCGCCCACCTCGACGGCGTCGACTCCGTCAAGGTCGAGGCGCCGCCGACAGCACCCAAGGTCGGCGCCGTGGTCGCCGCGATCGAGGATCCCGACTTCGCGGTGCTCGGCGGTCAGAACGCGCAGTTCTGCCTCGAGGAGTACGCCAGGGGCGCCGTCGGCACGATGCCGGCCTGCGAGTTCCCCGATCTGCTCGGCCCCGTGCTCGCACTGTTCCTCGAGGGGCGCGTCGAGGAGGCCCGCGCCGAGTTCCGTCGTATGCTCCCTCTCGTGCTCATCGGTCTGCAGGGAGGCATCGCCTGGGCGGTGCACAAGGAGGTTCTCGTCGCACGCGGGGTGATCGATCACGCGACGGTGCGCTACCCGGCATCCCGCCTGGACGCGGGCAGCCGCGCCTCGGTCAAGCTCGTGATCGACGAGCTGGCGCTTCCGCCGATTCCCGCCACGGTGCGCGTGTGACACGCCGCGGCGTGCTGCTGATCGGCGGCAGCTCCGACATCGGGCTCGCGATCGCCCGCGCCTTCGTCGACGGCGGAGACGCCGTCGTCGGCGTGGGACTCGAGGACTCCGCAGACCCGGTCTTCGAGCGCTACCTGGTCGCGGACTGCAGCGCGCCCGAAGCCGCCGATCGCGCCGTCGCCGATGCCGAGCAGGCTCTCGGACGGCTCGATGTCGTGGTGCTCGCCGCCGGCCGCATGCCGATCGCGCGCGCTGAGGCCACGAGCGACGACGACTGGCGCGGAGCACTGGGCGCGACACTGGACTCGGCGTTCTTCGTGGCTCGCGCGGCACTCCCCCGCCTCACCCGCGGGTCGTCGATCGTGGCGGTCACCTCGGTGAACTCGTCGCTCGCAGCCCCCGCCCTGCCCGCCTACGCGGCCGCCAAGGCGGGCGTGGACGGCCTCGTGCGGCAGCTCGCGCTCGACTACGGCCCCCAGGGCATCCGGGTCAACGCCGTGCAGCCCGGGAGCATCTCGGCCGCCGACACGGGCGAGAGCGAGGGCTACCCCCTCGGACGCATCGGGCGACCGGAGGAGGTCGCCTCGGTGGTCGCCTTCCTCGCCTCCGACGCCGCCTCGTTCGTCACGGGAACATCCATCGCGGTCGACGGCGGTCTCTCGGTCTCGTCCCCCGCGGCCTGGCTGAAGCCGGTCCTGCGGGAGCGCTGGCTCTGAGCCCCGTCCCCCGTCGCCACACGATGAAGGCCGCGTCCCCCTTTCGGGACGCGGCCTTCTTCGTGTGAGGGGGCTCAGGCGTTGGAGTCGAGCAGCCCCTGGACTTCCTTCTTCAGCGCGTTCAGGCCCGCCTGGGCCTCGACCTGACCGGCGAGGATCGTCGCGACCCCGGCACCGATCGCGGCATCGATCTGCGCCGTCACCGCGACGCGGTCCCACGCGGCACCGCGAGCGTGCTCGGAGACCTCCGTGCGGAACGCGCCCTGGAACTTGTCGGCCGCGAGCGCCGGGATCTTGTCGGCGACGCTCTTGGCGGCCGGAGCCACGGCGGAGTTCTCGTAGAGCGCGGTGGCCGCCTCGACGTTGGTGGCCGCGTACAGGATGAAGTCGCGGCTGGTGAGCTCGCCTTCCCCTGCGGTGGCGAACACGCCGCTGCCCCAGGCCCGGTTGAAGGAGTCCTTGCCCCCGGCCGTCGGACGCGAGATCGCCCCGATGTTGTCGATGATGTTCTGCGCGGCACCGTTCGTCTTGACGAAGGTCGAGGCGAGCGGGGCGTCGTCGTAGAGAGCAGCCCGGCCGCTGGCGAACAGGATGCGGGCATCGCTGCGGGCGACGTTCGTCTGCGTCAGCCCCTGATCCTGCAGCGACTTGTACCAGGTGACGGCCTCGACGCTCTCGGCGTCGCCCAGCGTGCATTTGAGGTCGTCGGTGACGACATCGCTGCCGAAGCCCCACATCCACGGGACCGAGTCCTTCAGGTCGGGGTTCTTGGTGACCGCGGCGTACGGGATCAGCGACTTGTCCTGCTTCTTGATCTTCTCGAGCGCGGTCGCGAACTGCTCCACCGTCATGCCGGACTTGATGCCGACGCTCTTCGCGATCTCGCCGTTGGTGATGATGCCGATGCCGGCGGCCGTCAGCGGCAGCACGAGCAGCTTGCCGTCCATCGTGTACGAGTCCAGCACGCCCTGCGGGATGCCGAGACCCTTCGCGAGGTCGCTGAGGTCGGCAAGGATGTTCATCGGGGTGAGCACCTGCCATCCGCCCGACTGACCGACACCCATGAGGTTGCCGGAGCGTCCGGTGAGGGCGAGCTGCGTCGCGGCCTGGTCGTACGGGTAGATGACCGGGGCGACCTTGACGCCCTCCTTCTTCGAGAACCCGTCGAGGATCCCCTGCCACGCGGACTTCAGCGCCTCCTCGCCGAGCGAGTTGCCGTAGAAGTTGATGGTCGCAGCTTCGGTCGCGCCGCCCGCCGAGGCACCTCCGGCGCCGGCACCGGGTGCGGCGGGCGTCGCGCACCCGGCGAGCGCGAGTGCACCGAATGCGGCGAGCACGGTGCCGCCTCCGAGGAAGGCTCGGCGGCTCAGCTGTGAGTTCGAGATGGTCATGGAGACTGCTCCTTCGAGGTGATGGGGGTAGAGCATTTCGGGAGACGCATGGCTACCCCTTGACGGCACCGGCGGCGAGGCCGGAGACGAAGTAGCGCTGCAGGAGGACGAAGATGATGACGAGCGGAAGCGACGTGATGAGGGACGCTGCCATGAGCGCCGGCCAGTCGGCGGTGCCCTCGCGGATGAACGCCTGCGTCAGACCCGCCGGCAGGGTCTGCTTGTCGGGTCCGGCGAGGGTGAGGGCGAAGAGCAGGTCGCTCCAGCCGCGCATGAAGGCGAACATGCCCGCGGTGATGAGCCCGGGGACCACGAGCGGGAACACGATGCGGAACATCGTCCCGGTGCGCGAGAGACCGTCGACCTTGGCCGCCTCGAGGATGTCGTCGGGGAGGGCGTCGATGATGCCCTTGAGCAGGAACACCGCGAGCGGCAGCGTGAACGTCGTGAACGAGATGATCAGCGCCGTGTAGGTGTACAGCAGTCCGGCCGAGCTCAGCATCAGGTACAGCGAGATGAGCAGCAGCGCGCCCGGGATGAGCTGACCGATGAGGAACATGAACATGACCGCATTGCGGCCGCGGTAGCGGAACTTCGACAGCGAGTACGCCATCAGACCGCCGACGAGGACCGCGAGCAGGGCGGTGCCGGTGGAGACGATGATGCTGTTCAGGAGGTTCTTCAGCAAGAGGTCGTTCTGGAAGAAGCCGACGAAGTTCTCGATCGTCGGATTGACCGGGAAGAACGGACGATCCGCAGAGAAGACGTCTTCCTTCCTCGTGAACGCGGTCGCCGTGAGCCAGTAGACCGGCAGCAGGCCGAACAGGGCCAGCAGCAGGAGCAGGACGCGTCCCGGGATGGACAGGTGGGGGCGGATGATCGACTCCCCCACATCACGACTACGGCGCATCACTTCTCCAGCCGACGGTTGAGGAACAGGTATCCGCTCGTGATGATCGCGAGCAGGACGAGCCAGAGGGCGCCCATCGCGGAGGCCTTGCCGAGCTCGTAGCTGCCGAACGCGAGATCGTAGAGGCTGACCGCGAGCGTCGTGGTCGAGTTGCCGGGTCCGCCGCCGGTCATCACGAAGATGGTGTCGAAGTTGCCGAAGTTGTAGATGAACTCGAGCACGGCGACAAGGGTGACGGGGCCCGCGATGTGCGGCAGCGAGATGTGCCGGAACCGTTGGGCGCGCGTGGCGCCGTCGATCGTGGCGGCCTCGATCTGCTCGCTCGGCAGCGTCTGGAGGACGGCGAGGGCGACGACCATGATCCACGGGAACGAGTGCCAGGTCTTGGCTATGACCACGGCGGCCATGGCGCCGGTCGGAGTGCCGAGCATGCTGATCTCGGGCAGTCCGAAAGTTGCGAGGACGTGGTTGACGACGCCGTAGCTGTCGTTGAAGATCCACGCCCAGAGGAACGAGACGACGACACCGGGCAGCAGCCACGGCAGCATGAGGGCACCGCGGAGGATGTTCCGTCCGCGCATGCGGGCGTTCAACAGCAGCGCGAGGGCGACGCCGAGGATGAGCGGGAACACCGTCGCGAGTGAGGCGAACACGAGGGTGGTGCCGAGACGGGCGAAGAACTCGTCCCAGACCGCCGCATAGTTGTCGAGGCCCACGAACGTGCGCTCGGGGCGCAGGAGCGATTGGTCGAACAGACTCGTGAAGATGCTCGACACGAGGGGGAAGATCGCGATCACGAGGAACAGGAGGACCGCGGGAAGTGCGATCATGAAACCGAAGGTGCGATCCTTCGCGCCCAGCGTGGAGCGTCGCCCGGAGCGGGGCTCGACAGCCTTCTGCTCGCTCTCCGCGGGCCGCTCGAGTATGGCTTGTTGCATTGCAGTCACTTTCCAGTAGAGACGACCCCGGAGGGCCCTGCGCGTCGTCGTCACAGTCGTCAACGTCGACGTGCGGCCAGTTAACCACAATGCGGATGCGAAATCCACAAAATGCATAAGACACCCACATTTGTGTTGCTCTAAGCCATTTCGCTGAATAGGATGACTGGCAGCGGCGACGAGCCGCAGCGTCGCAGATGCGGCCACATCACCAAGGAGGAGTCACCATGGCGTCGGAATCGGTAGGCGGCACGCAGACCGTCGAACGGGCGATGTCGTTGCTCGCGTGCTTCACGGAGGAATCCGGGGAGCTGAGGGTCTCCGAGCTCTGCACGCTGACCGGCCTCGGCCAGTCCACGGTCTCGCGCATGATGTCGGCACTCGATCGCATGAAGTTCGTGGTGCAGGATGCCCGCACGGGCCTGTACCGCCTCGGCCCCGCGGCGGTGTCCCTCGGCACGGTCGCCATCAACGGCTCTCCCATCTTCCGCGCCTCGCGACAGATCGCGCAGAACCTCGCACGGCGGATCGAGATCGGCGTGAACGTGGCCGAGCTCAGCGGCTTCACTTTCACCTACCTCTGCAACTTCGAAGGCGCCCTGGCACCGAAGTCGTTCGCCATGGCAGGTCGCACCGGGCCGCTGCACGCCACCGGCATCGGCAAGGCCCTGCTGTCGGGCATGTCCGACGCGCAGGTCGACGAGTACTTCGCGCAGACGCCGCAGCGCTTCACGCCGCACACGATCGTGGACCGCGCCGCCATGCAGACCGCTCTCGACGAGACGCGCAGCCGTGGCTACGCGACCGAGATCGAGGAGCTGGCGTTCGGCCGTGCCTGCATCGCCGCGCCGATCCGCAACCGGGCCGGTGAGATCGTCGCGGGCATCTCGGCCAGCGGCCCCCTCTCCGTGCTCGACCTGCACGCACCGCATCAGGAACTCGCCCTGCAGCTCATCGAAGCAGCCGACGAGATCTCGGTGGCCCTCGGGTACAGCCCCTCCCGGACCGCATCGGCGTTCGCGGCACTCTGATCTCGGCCGCGATGCGGCTTACCCACCTCTGACGACGGCACCTGCCGCCGGCCGTTCGACCACCCCGTCTATTGGAGACCCCTGTGAAGATCACGCGCGTCCAGACCTTCCCCCTCTACTTGTCGAAGGAGGATGCCAACAACTCGTATGCCGGTGACACCGCGGTCGACCACCGCGGCTACGTGATCCGCCCGCCGTGGCGGAGCCTGTACTCCCCCGGCTACGAGACGCTGCTCGTGAAGATCGAGACCGACGAGGGTCTGGTCGGCTGGGGCGAGGCCCTCGCGCCCGTCGCCCCGGTCGTGGCCGCGGCGATCGTCGACAACCTGCTCACCCCGCTGATCCTCGGCGAGGACCCGCGCTCGGTGCGGACGCTCTGGCACCGCATGACGGAGTCGATGCGCGAGCGCGGGCACCTCACCGGACACCAGGCCGACGCCATGGCCGCGGTCGACATCGCGCTCTGGGACCTCTGGGGCCACGCCACCGGCCTCTCGGTGTCCGAGCTCGCCGGCGGACGCTTCCACGAGGTGCTGCCGACCTACGTCTCCGGCATCCGCGGCGTCGACGACGTCGAGCGCGCCGAGAAGGCCGCAGAGCTCGTAGAGGGCGGCGTCCGTCGCATCAAACTGCATCTCGGCGTCGACATCCGCACCGACCTGGCGACGTACGACGCGGTCCGCGGCGTGCACCCCGACCTCGACGTCGCGCTCGACGCGCACTGGACGTACCGACTCGGCGAGGCACGTGCGCTCGGTCGCGAACTGGACGACCGGCGGGCCTGGTTCTTCGAGGCGCCGCTCGCGCCGGAGGACGTCGAGGGGCACCGCGACCTCGCGACCGCCCTCGCCACCCCGATCGCGATCGGGGAGGCCATGCGCAGCCGCTTCGAGTTCACCGACTGGCTCACCCGCCGCGCCGTGGGCCTCACGCAGCCCGACATCGGCCGCACCGGCATCACCGAGGGTCTCGCGATCGCGGCGGTCTCGGATGCCTTCCACGTGCCCGTCGCCCCGCACCACTCGGCCGCGTTCGGCATCGCGATGGCCGCCGGCGTGCATGTCGCCGCGAGCGCCGCGTCGCTCCTCGCGTTCGAGTACCAGCCCTTCACCCTCCCCGTCGCCAACCGTCTGCTGACGACCCCGCTCGAGGTCCGTGCGGACGGCGGGTTCGTGGTGCCGACCGGCCCCGGGCTCGGTGTGACCGTCGACGAAGACGCCATCCAGGAGTACGTGCGGCACTGACCCGCATCGCCATCCGACGAAGAACGGGTGGGCGGGCCGGATCTCTCCGGCCCGCCCACCCGTTCTTTCGTGTCAGTTCCCGATGCGCACGAACTGCGCGGCGCTGACCCGGTGGATGCTGGTGTTGCGGACCTCGAGCCGCACGGTGCCGGTCGCTCCGGCGGCGTAGCGGAACGAGCCCAGCGAACGCCAGGCCGCCGCGCCCTGCGTCTGGTCCACGATGACCTCGGAGCTGCCGTTCTGATGCTCCACGACGTAGGCCGCCGAGGTCGTGGTCGTCGAGTTCGTGGGGTACCAGACCGAGACCCGGTAGAGACCGGCCTCCGGCAGCTCCACGTTCCACGTCACCGTGCTGCCGACCGAGTCGGAGTCGCTGTACCGCGTGCGCGTGCCGTTCCACCCCGAGAGTCCGCTGGGGTACCAGTTGCCGGACTCCAGGTAGCCCGGCCACGGGGACTGGGTGTGTGCGATGACGCCCTCGTCGGCCACGCGCACGAGCACGCCCCGGCGCAGGGTCTGATCGAGCCGCGCCTCGAACCGCGTCGAAGATCCGGGCGCGACGCCGGAACCCGCGGTCACCGTCCAGGTGTGGGTGAGGTCGGATCTCGGCGGCACCGTGATGCTCGTGCTCTGCTGCCCCACGCTCCACCCGCTGAGTCCGTACAGCGCGAGGGTGCCCTGCAGCGGCGTCACCCCGGTGTTGATGACGAGGGCGGTGAGTTCGGCGACCGCACCGGGCCCGCTGACGATCTCGACATCCGAGGTGAGGGAGACCAGTCGTCGTCGGTCGATCACCTCGATCGCCGCCGCGCGCAGCTTCACGGGGTCCTCCCCCGCGACCGTGAGGGTCGCCGTGACGTCGACCTCGCCGAGCGGTGGCGCGGTCGCGATCACCGCCGCCGATTCCACCCGTGCGGAGCCCTCTGCGGGAACCGTGATCGCCGGCACCGTCCCGTCGAGCTGCCACCCCGTCGGCAGGGTCACCGCGATGGCGCCGGTGATCGGATCCGCGGTGGCGTTGCGCACCTCGAAGGTCAACAGGACGCGGTCCCCGGCCGTGCCCGTCGCCTGCGCGATCACGTCGCCGACGATTCCGGGGTTGGCTCCGCTGATCCTGGCCGGCAGCCGCAGGGTCACCTCTTCGGTCGTCGTCCCGCCCGTGGTGATCGTGTACCGGAACTTGTCGGCGAGGTCGTCGACCGGGATCGTCCACTCGTAGGGATAGGCCTTCGCGGGAGCCTGCTTCACCGGACCGCCGCCGATCCGATACGACAGCGTCGCCTGCTGCTCGGTATCGATCTGCACGTAGGCGTCGTATCCCTGACCGTCGGGCCGCACCAGGAGCATCCCGCGGGCGACGCCGTAGTCGGTGGCGGGGTCGGTGTCGACCTCGTGGAAGCTGTCGCGTCCGTGGTCGGCCACGTCGTCGAACGGCAGCCCCGGGCGCTGCACGTCCACGTTCCGGATGACGAGGGCGACGAGCCCGCGCGCCGGCACGCTGACGGTGACCCGACCGCTGACGGCCGCGCCGGTGGACCGGCTGCCGTTCGCGGTCACCAGTTCGACCGCGCCCGAGAAACTTCGCGGGATGCCCGTGAGCTCGGTCGAGAGGTCGACGATCACCTGCTGCGCCTCACCGGCGGAGTTGGTGAGACTGACGTAGAGAGCATCGTTGCCGACGCCGCCGATCCAGTTGACGAGCGGGTTCGAGACCGAGATCAGCCCCGCGGGGAGATACGGCCAGACGCCGTCCTCGCCGAAGAACGTCCCGGGCGCATGACCGTAGGCGAAGAACTTGAAGTAGGCGAAGTCGGCCTCGAACACGTGCGGGAACTCGATCGCGCCGCCGCTGCGGTAGAAGCTCTCGCTGAGCAGGTAGTCCATCGCGAGACCGAGCTGGGCGGGCGCGTGATGGAAGTAGTAGCCGGTGATGCCCACCGGGCCGCTGGTCGCGAAGTCTGGCTTCATGTGCGCGACCTGGAACTGTCGGCCGTAGTAGCCGGGGTATGTCGTGAACCGGCCGATCACCATGTTGTGGGCGATGTCGGCCAGCAGTTCGTCGCCGGTGTGATGCGCCAGCCGCAATAGGGCTCCCGCCCAGCACGGGTTGAACACGTAGCCCCCGCCCGGGTCGGTCAGCGTGCTGACGCCGAGCTTGAACGACGAGAGCGCCTCGAACGTGAGGCCCGAGGGAGACACGTACCAGGCCGGGACGGTCTCGGTCGGCACGTTCGTGGTCGGGTACGACGGCAGCGACGAACGCGACTCCCAGTCATACTGCTGCTTGATGACGTGGCCGGCCGGCACCGTGACCGTGCCACCGGGAACGGGACGGACCGCCGTCTGCGTGATGAACCGCTGGACCTCCCGATACGCGCCGTCGAGGAACTCGTCCTCACCCGTCGCCTCGAACATCTCCAGGAGGTCGACCCAGTACTTCGAGAAGCTGTACGCGAATCCGCCGGGCGGCTGACCGTTGCTGCGGTACGGCTCCAGGATCTGCTCCTGCGAATAGCGGCGGGCGATCAGCGTCGCCTCCGCGAGGTACGCCGGATCCCCGGTGACCCGGTAGGTCGCGAGCGCGTTCGAGAACGGCGCCCTGCTCTGCCCGACGACACCGGCCTTGGTCGCCTTCACCGCGAGCCGCTGGATGCCGGCGTTGCGGCCGTGCGTGAGCTGGTAGAGCGACGCGAGGTTCACGGCATCCGTGGGGATCCTGCCGATGCGGTACTGCGTGGTGTCGTTGTAGACCGGGCTGCCGATGACCGGAGAGTGACCGATCCCCTTCCGGGAGAGCTGGTACTCGACGAGCGGCCGGGCGCGACGGTCGTAGAGCGTGCCGTCGGCCGTGCCGGTGAGATAGTGCGCCGCGAGCACGACGCCGCTGGCCGCGGCGCGCACGGCATCCTCGTTCTCCACGTCGACGAACCCCTTGGCGCGGTTCCACCATCCGGAGTACGAGGGGATGTAGTCGGTCGAGTCGTCACCGTCGGGCTCCACCGCGATCAACGCCGCCATGGCGTGCACCGCATCGGTGAGAGACCGGTCGTAGACGTTGCGGCGGTAGGCGGTGAGCCCGTACTCGTTCCGGCACAGCTGCGAGTACGTGCCGTACAGCGTGTCCGGGCGGGCCGCGAGACCGAAGGCGAAGCCGCGCTGCTCGCCGACGGCCATGGCCGTGCGCAGGCCCGGCTGCGGTGCGTACATGCTGGGCACGATGTCGAGGCTGTCGTTGCGCAGACTCATCCCATAGGGCTGCCGGTCGGCCATCAGCTGCCGCTCGTGCACGAACTCGGCGACCTCGGCGGGCAGGTACACCCCCGAGGTGACGGCCACGTCACCCACCGCGTACTGGGTCAACGCCATCGGCGCGAAGAGTTCCCACGCGCCCAGCGGCGCTGACCCGTCGAGCACCGAGAGGGCATGCTGATACGACCCGCACAGCACCTCGTCGAGATCGTCGAGCGACTTCGCGTCCTGGCTCTGGTAGCCCACGATGTAGTCACCGGCGGTCTTGGCGGTCAGCACGTAGTGCGCCTCGGGATGGGCGCCCTCCAGACGCCAGCGGACGACCAGATCGACGTCGTCCGTGCTCGTGGTCAGTTCGATGGCCTGCGAGCCGAGCACCTGGTACGAGGTGAAGCCGAGCCAACTCGGTGTGAGCGGCCCGTACAGCTCGGGCGCGCTGCCCGACGGCAACGTCCCCTCCAGCACGAGCCACTGCTCGTCGAAGCGGTGCGCCGGATCTGTGACCTGCAGCCATCCGCCGTTGTGCGCGACCTCGAGGTCGCGGACGATCGTGGCCCCGCCGTCCCACGTGGCCTGCAAGAAGGTCATCCGGTGGTTCTGCCCGACCAGCTGCGCGACCTGTGTGAAGGCCAGATTCGGCTTGTCGAGGCGCCGAAGGGCATCGGCGTAGGCGCCGGTCGTCGTCGTGAGCTCCGTCGCCGCCGCGGGGGCGGCTCCGAACGACGAGCCGAGCACCGGGGGAAGCACTCCCGCGATCACAAGCGCTCGCAGAACGGAGCGTCGGCTCCACAACAGAGGATTGTCTTCGGCTCCATCGCCAGGCATTGAATCCATGATGCACATACTGCAATCCGTATGCGATCATGTCAATGCGTCGGCTTCGCGGGCCGCGGCGCCGCCTCGTCGCGCCGCGCCGGTAACGTCGAGCAGGCAGAACCACCCGAAAGGACACATGCGGTGCCCCAGGATCCTCCCGACGAGCTGACCGAGTACTCGCTGAGCGCGCTGCTGACCCCGCCCACGCCACCCCACGAGCCGGACGACTTCGACGACTTCTGGCGCGCGACCTTCCAGGAGTTCGGCACGGGTCCCGTAGCGTGGGAGCTCACCCGCGAGCTCGCTCCCACCCAGACGCATCGGATTTCGGAGATCCGCTTCCGCTCCTCGGCCGACGAGGCCGCCGCGGCATACGTCATGCTGCCGCACACGCTCGGGAATGCGCCTCGCGGGCTGGTCGTCGGGCACGGCTACGGCGGCCGCACCGCGCCCGACCTCGACCGGGTGCCCGGCGACACCGCCGCGATCTTCCCGGTCGCGCCCGGCACGCATGTCGGCACCCCGAGCCGCTTCCCCGCATCGCCGGACGAGCATGTGCTCGCCGGGATCGGCCACCGCGACATCTACTCGCACCGCTTCAGCGCGGCCGACATCTGGCGCGCAGCCACCGTGCTGCTCGAGGTGGTGCCCGCGGCGGCGGGTGCCCTCGACTTCAGCGGCGGGAGCTTCGGGGGCGGCATCGGCGCGCTCGCACTCCCCTGGGATGCACGCTTCCGCCGCGCCGTGCTGGACGTGCCGAGCTTCGGCGACCACGAGGTGCGGCTCACGCGCCGGTGCACGGGAAGCGGGGAGGCCGTGCGTCAGCATCTGCAGCGACACCCCGAGGTGCGGCCGGTGCTCGACTACTTCGACGCGGCGATCGCGGCACGGAGGCTCCGGATTCCCGTGCACGTGACCGCGGCGGTGCAGGATCCGGCCGTCGATCCCCGGGGCCAGTTCGCCGTCTATCACGCGCTGACCGGGCCGCGTCGCCTGAGCGTCCGCGCCGCGGGGCACCTTCCCGGCGAGATCGGCGAGCTGTCGGACCGGCTCGCCCTGCAGGCCGGCATCGACTTCCTCGCCCTCCCCGACGAGCGGCTGGCGTGACCGCGCCCGGGGCCTCCCAGACAACACATAGCGATCTCCATAGAAATCACATAGGAGATTCCGCAGAATAGGGACATGACCAGCGACCTGCCCGAACTGCGCCGCCCCGACGGCACCCCCCTGCGCATCCTCGCCGTCGACGACGAGCAGATGCTGACCGACCTGCTCGCGATGGCCCTGCGCATGGAGGGCTGGGAGGTGCGCACGGCATCCTCCGGTCTGGAAGCGCTCCAGGTCGCGCGCGATTTCGAACCCGATGCGCTCGTGCTCGACATCATGATGCCCGACCTCGACGGCATGTCCGTGTTGAAGCGGCTGCGCGAATCGGGGAACCTCGTGCCGGTCCTGTTCCTGACCGCGAAGGATGCCGTGGGCGACCGCGTCGCCGGCCTCACCGCGGGCGGCGACGACTACGTCACCAAGCCGTTCAGCCTGGAGGAGGTCATCGCACGGCTGCGCGCGATCATCCGCCGCACCGGCCACGCGACCACCGACGACGGACAGTCGATCCTGCGCGTCGCCGACCTCACGCTCAACGAGGACAGCCACGAGGTCGTGCGCGACGGCACCGAGATCGAGCTCACCGCGACCGAGTTCGAGCTGCTCCGCTACCTCATGCGCAACGAACGGCGCGTGCTGTCGAAGGCGCAGATCCTCGACCGGGTCTGGAGCTACGACTTCGGCGGCAAGTCGTCGGTCGTCGAGCTGTACATCTCGTACCTGCGCAAGAAGATCGACGCGGGCCGCACGCCGCTGCTGCACACCGTCCGCGGCGTCGGCTACATGATCAAGGCTCCGCAGTGACCCCAGCGACGATGATGAGGCGGCCGATGAGCCTGCAGACACGGCTGATGACCGCCGTGATCGGGTTCGTGTCACTGATCCTCATCATCGTCGCCGTCATCACCAGCGCCACGCTGGGCAAGACCATGGAGGACCAGCTCGACCAGAAGCTGAGCACCTACGCGCACCAGTTGGCGGATCGGACCGGAGCCTTCGCACCATCTTCTGCCACGGCGCAGAACGTCCTCTCCGGCCCCACGGCGTCACCGCCGGCCGGACTCGTGTTCGTGGTCTCGAGCCCTGTCACCGGCTTCAGCGGGGTGGTCGCGAAGAACTCGTCGGGAGAGGAACTCACCGGATCCCTGGAGCCACTCAGCAGCACGCAGCTGGCGGAGATCGCACTGTCCCTGAAGGGCACATCGGTCGCCACCGTGTCCCTCACCGACCTCGGCTCCTACCGGATCATGGCCCTGCCCGCGACCAACGGCGTCGTCGTGATCACCGGGCTCCCCCGCGACGAGATCCAGAGCCAGCTCACGCAGTTGCTCACCGTGATCGCCCTCGCCACCATCGGCGGTCTGATCCTGTTGGCGCTGACCACCGCGATCACCATCCGGGTGAGCCTGCGCCCGCTGCGGGCCGTCGCGCTCACCGCGACCAGGGTCGCGAACCAGCAGCTCGATCGGGGCGAGGTGACCATCACCGAGCGTGTACCGGCATCTGAAGCCGATCCGCGCACCGAGACCGGTCTCGTCGGTGCGTCGCTCAACAAGCTGCTCGATCACGTGAACACGTCGCTCGCCTCCCGGCAGAAGAACGAGGAGCGGATGCGCCGGTTCGTCGCCGACGCCAGCCACGAGCTGCGCACCCCGCTCGCCTCCATCCGCGGCTACTCGGAGCTGTCGCTGCGCGCCCTGCATCGGCATCCGGCCGCGGAGCAGGGCCCCGAGGTCATCGAGAGCACGACCTCGTCGCTCGAGCGCATCCAGGCGCAGTCCCTGCGGATGACCCGCCTCGTCGAGGACCTGCTGCTGCTCGCGCGGCTCGACGAAGGGCAGGAGCTGGTCTACGGCACGGTGGACCTCACCCAGCTGGCGCTGGAAGGACTCTCGGATGCCCGCCCGACCGCGGCCGACCACCACTGGAGCATCGAGGTCCCAGACGAGCCGGTGACGGTCGTCGGCGATGCCGGGCGGATGCACCAGGTCGTCGCGAACCTCCTCGCGAACGCCCGCACGCACACGCCGGCCGGCACGACGATCACGCTGAGCGTCGCGAGGGAGGGCGAGGATGCCGTGCTGCGCGTTCACGACGACGGCCCCGGCATCGACCCCGCCATCCGCGACGAGCTCTTCGCACGCTTCGCCCGCGGCGACAGCTCCCGGGCCCGCCAGACCGGGGGAACCGGACTGGGCCTCGCGATCGTCAAGGCCATCGTCGAGGGCCACCACGGCGTCATCTCGGTGGCCAGTGAGCCCGGCGACACCACCTTCACGGTACGCATCCCGGTCACCCCCGCGGCCGCCGGAGATGTCGCGCCCGAGGCGTGAGCCGGATCCCACTCGCGCACACATGTCGGGAGGATGCACGGATGTCGGAGGATACCGCGGCGAGTCGTCCGATATCCGTCCGATCTCCCGACATCCGTACCGGCAGGGTGACCGAAGACGTCAGCTGCGGGCACGCAGGCGGGTGATGGCGGCGAGCACGGCAGCCTCGACCGTAGGCCAGGCGTGGACGATCTGCGCGTAATCGAACCTCAGCGTCTCGAATCCGAGAACCGACGCCGCGGCATCCCTCACGAGATCACGGTGGCGATGCGCAGGACTGTCGTGGTTGCCCTTCCCGTCGGCCTCGAGGATCAGGCGCCCGTCGAGCACGAAATCCACTCTCCCGACGGTCGAGATCGTCACCTGGCAGTCCAGGCTGATGCCGTGCAGGTGCAGACGCAACCGGAGCAGCGATTCGAGACCGCTGTCGGCATCCGATCGCGCGAGGTCCACGAGCCAGTGCGCGCGGGCCGGTAGTCGACGACGGATGCGGCGCAGTCCCGCACCGCTGATCTTCTGCTGTACCAGTGCGGACTCCAGAGCCGCGAAGAACGCCTCGTCGCCGGCACAGCGGTAGACGTGGATCAGCACTTCCTCCAACGGGGCGAGTCCGACACCGGCATGACCCGCGTCGTAGTGCGCGACACACTCGCACTCTTCGTGATGCACGCGGCCCTTCGCGCCGAGCCACACGTGCACGGGGCCGCCGGGGTCGAGTGCCCAGACACCGTGCAGGCGCAGCGCGTGCGCGCAGGTGAGGGCGCCGCCGTGCGCGGCGGCCTCCACGACGCTCGTGTCGGCGTTCGGCCCGGCGAACACTCCTGCTCTCACGCGGATCAGGGCGCCGGCGCGCACCGCATCCGCTCGCATCCGACGAGTGAATCCGTACTTCTCGAGCAGTGTTCCCCGCACGACGCCGCCGTGCCGGTCGGTCGCGGATTGAGCGCTGAGCATCCACCGATCCTGATGCTCCCCACGGACTGAGCGAGCTGGATGCCGCCGTTGTGGGGCGATCCGAGGCGGATGCGGGATGTGCAGAAGGGGATGCGCCGCACACTCGTCGGGAGGATGCGCAGATGTCGGGGCATCTCGCGGCGATTCGTCCGACATCCGTCGATACTCCCGACAGGTGTACGGAGACAGGACGGGCCAGGACAGGACGGGCGGGACGGGGCGGGCGGGACGGACGGGGCGGGCGGGACGGGCGGGACGGGATCGATCAGTAGCCGGCGAAGGCGTCGGTCGTGAGAGCACGGGCCTTCTGCAGCGCGGGAGCGAGGTCGGCGATCAGGCGCGGAGGCCCGGAGATGAACGCATGGCGGGCGGCGAGGTCGGGCACCGTGCGCTCGAGGGTCTCGGCATCCAGTCGTGCGCCCTGCGCCCAGGACCAGTGCGCGGGCAGGTCGAGCGGCTCGTCGCGGGTGAACACGACCGTGCGCACGCCCGTCGCGGCGAGCTCATCGCGGAAGGCGAGCTCGGACGCCTCTGATGCCACGTACACGAGCACCACGTCGCGCTGCTGCCCCGCAGCCTGAAGCTGGCGCAGCTGAGACACGAACGGCGTGACGCCGATCCCGGCCGCGACCATGAGCACCGGATGGTCGCCGCGCGGCAGGATGAAATCACCCCAGGTGCCGGTGACCGCGAACGTCGCGCCCGGCTCGGCGGCGGCCAGGGCCCGCTTGTAGCTCGACGGATGCTTCTGGTCGCCGTTCTTGTACGCGATGCGCAGGGTGGGCAGGTCGGCCGGCGCCGACACGATGCTGAACTCCCGCCGGGTGCCGCGCGCGTCGGGACGGTGATGCGGGACGTCGAGCTCGAGGTACTGCCCCGGGAGGAATCTGACCCGGCCCTTGGCACGGAAGGTCAGCTCCTGCGCGGTCGGGGTGATGAAGTCGCGCCGCTCGAGCACGAGTCGCACCGACCCCCGCAGCGCGAACGCGAAGGCCACCAGGTTCCCGATCAAGAGGGCCCGCTCCTGGCCGAGCGTGAACAGGCCGGCGACCGAGATCGGCCACCCCGCCAGGAGACCCACCACGACGGCCACCGCGAACTGCTGGCGACGACGCGGCGGAAGGGTCAGCGGCTCGGAGAGCATGAACGCCCCGAGGAACAGGAACGGCGACTGCAGCACCGCGAACTGCAGCGCGGTGAGCACATCGAAGTCGATGTCGAACTGCGCGGCCTGCACCGCTTGGCGCACGACCGAGGTGGCGACGGCGACGAGCACGAAGATCAACACCACCCGCACCTTCTCGGTGCGCCACAGCACGGCGAGACCGAGGACGAGCACGGGGATCGTCAGCACAGGCGTCCCGACCCACCAGGACGACGAGGTGCCCAGCCATTCGAACGCCCCGAAGGCGCCGAGAATCGAGACGACCGCCGCACCGAACGCCGCCGGGTTGAAGATGTGTCGACCGCGCCAGGCGATGAGGTACTTCGACACGCTGGCCACGGCTCCGGCGAGAGCGAGTCCGAGGAGGGCGCCGAGTTCGAGACCGGGGCGGAGGACGAACAGCAGGATCAGCGCCGTGACGAGGGAGGATTCGATGCGCCACGGCAGCCGCAGGATGCGCTGGGCTGCGGCGTCGACCGCCGAGATCACGATCGCGAGCACCAGGAACGACGCCACCATCTCGAGCGGCGTGGGCGAGACGATCACGCCGAACAGCGAGAGCACGAACGCGATGACGGCGAGGGCGATCAGCGCGAACAGCACGAGGCGATACATCGAGAGCGAGCCCAGAACCGCGAGGACCCGCTGACGTGCGGCGGCGAATGAGGTGATCACGTTCTCCACTCTTCCCTAATTCGTTGCTGTGGGGCGCGTCTTCGCCTTCGTGAGGAACAGTTCCGCTGGGCATCCCGGCGAGCGCTGCACCCGGCCGTCGGTGCTCATCCGCACCCATTCCACGCCCCAGGCGTCGGCGAGCTCCGGTCCGCCGTCGAAGAACAGCGCGGTCGAGACGGCATCCGCCGTCATCGCGTCGGGGGCGAGCGCCCACGTCGCCGCCCAGGCGCGCACCGGAAGCCCCGTGCGGGCGTCGAGTACGTGGTGCAGTCCGTTCCGCCACGCCCGCCGGTTCACGGCGGAGGCGCACAGCGCCTGGTCGCGCACCTCGACGACGCCGATCGCTTTCGTCGCGTCGTACGGATGCTCCAGCCCGATGCGCACGGCCGCACCACGCACCCGGATGTCGCCGCCCGCATCGACCACCACATCGCCCGGCACGTCCGCGAGCGCGCTCATCACGAGGTCGACGAGCCGCCCCTTGCCGAGCGCACCGACGTCGAGGAGCGCCGGGGCGGATGCCGTGACCTCGGCGGTCGTCCACGACACCTGCTCCTGCCAGGCATCCGGAGCGCGCACCGGATCGCCGTCGACGAGCGAATAGCCCGCGTCGTACCCGAGGGCTTCGAGACTGACCGCGACGAGCGGATTGACGGCTCCGCCCGTCGCGGCGGAGATCTTGCGATAGGCGTCGAGCATCGGGCCAGCGTCCGGTGAGGCGAAGGAGCCGCCCTCCCGGCCGAGCCGCGTCACGTCCGAGTCGCGGCGGAACCGGGACCACTCCCGGTCGAAGCGTTCGACCGCGGCACCGACCGCCGCACGCGCGGAATCCGCGAGCGGATCGGTCGTCTCGATCTCCCAGTGCGTTCCGATCGCCTCGAAGCGCCAGCTCGCCATGCGGCCTCAGGCGCCTAGGCGGCGGCCTGCTCCTTGATCGACTCGACGGCGTCGTTGAACCCGCCGCTGGTGAGCGACGAGCCGGCGACCCGACTGACGTTCAGCTCGTCGATCGACTTGCCCTCGACCTCGTCGGCGATGCCGTCGACGAACTGGCCCTGATACTGCTCGGTCTCGGGCGCCTGCGGGTCGCCCGTGACCTCGACATCGGTCACGACGCCGTCGGCGAGGGTCAGCGTGACGGAGATCTGCTCGACGGTCTCGGGCGTCTGGTACGAGCCGTCGGCCGTGTAGGTGCCGTCTTCGTAGGTGGCGGTGGAGTCGCCGCCCGACGACTCCGACGAACCGGCATCCGGCGTGCTGCCGGTGTCGTTCGATGAATCATCCGCGTCGGTGGCGCCGGAGCAGCCGGCGAGGACGAACAGCCCCGCGATCCCGAGGATCGCGGACCCCTTGCGGACAGAGGTCGGTACGGTCGTGCGGATCATGCTGGTCCTCCCGGCGCGGTGTCGGTCGACGGGATCGTCGACCTTTCGACCGTAAGCACCGTGTCTATGCGCGGGCTGTGCCGTGACGATGCGTTACGCGTCGCCGCCGAACATGCTCGTCACGGAGCCGTCTTCGAAGACCTCGTGGATGGCACGGGCGAGCAGCGGCGCGATCGGGAGGATCGTCAGGCTGTCCCACCGGCGCGACTCCGTGAGGGGGATCGTATCGGTGATGACGACCTCGTCGATCGACGAGTCCTGCAGGCGATCGGATGCCGGGTCGCTGAAGATCGCGTGGGTCGCCGCGACGATCACACGGTGCGCGCCGGCCGCCTTGAGTGCCTGAGCGGCCTTGACGATCGTGCCGCCGGTGTCGATCATGTCGTCGACGAGGAGGCAGGTGCGCCCCTCGACGGTTCCGACGATCTCGTGCACGGAGACCTGGTTGGCCACCTTCGGGTCACGGCGCTTGTGGATGATCGCGAGCGGGGCACCGAGGCTGTCGGACCAGGTGTCTGCGACGCGGACACGCCCCATGTCGGGCGAGACGACGGTGAGGATCTCGCGGTCGGCCGGCGAGAGCGTGCGCTCGAAGTAGTCCAGCAGCACGGGCTTGGCGAAGAGGTGGTCGACGGGTCCGTCGAAGAAGCCCTGGATCTGCGCGGCGTGCAGGTCGACGCTCATGACGCGGTCGGCACCGGCGGTCTTCAGCAGGTCGGCGACGAGGCGGGCGCTGATCGGCTCGCGACCGCGGCCCTTCTTATCCTGACGCGAATACGGATAGTACGGCGCGACGACGGTGATGCGCTTGGCCGATGCGCGCTTGGCGGCATCGATCATGATGAGCGTCTCCATGAGCCACTCGTTGACCGGCTCGCCGAACGTCTGGATCAGGAAGAGATCGACGCCGCGGATCGAGACCTCGAAGCGGGCGTAGATCTCACCGGAGGCGAATGTGCGGTGCTCGACCGGGGCGATCTCCGTGCCGAGCGCTTCGGCGACCGCCGCCGTGAGCGCCGGGTGCGAACGCCCGCCCGCGACGACGAGTCGCTTCTTCGTCTTGGCGATGATGCCGGGAGCCACGCCGTTGTCGCGATCCAGATCGACCGTCTTCTTCTTGCGCGCCATGCTCCGCCTATTCCGCCGAATTCTCGCGGGACGCAGCATCCGCCGCGCCCGTGCCTGCTCTGTTCTTCGCGACCCAGCCTTCGATGTTGCGCTGGGGTGCGACGGTCATGGCCAGTGCGCCGGCCGGGACATCCTTGCGGACGACCGCGCCGGCGCCGGTCTTCGCGCCAGCTCCCAGCCTAACGGGCGCGACGAGCACCGTGTGCGAGCCGGTGTGAACCTCGTCGCCGATCTCGGTGCGGTGCTTGTTCACGTCGTCGTAGTTCGCCGTGATGGTGCTGGCACCGAGGTTGACACCGCGGCCGATCGTGGCGTCGCCGACGTAGGACAGGTGCGGGACCTTGCTGCCCTCGCCGATCTCGGCGTTCTTCGTCTCGACGTACGCGCCGATCTTGCCCTTGGCGCCGAGGACGGTACCGGCGCGGAGGAACGAGAACGGGCCGACCGTCGCCTCCGCCCCGATCACGGCGAGGGTGGCATCCGTACGACGGACGGTCGCGTCTTCGCCGACCTCGCAGTCGACGAGGGTCGTGTCGGGTCCGATCACGGCGCCTGCGGCGATGACCGTCGCGCCCAGGATGTGGGTGTTCGGGAGGAGGGTGACGTCGGGCGAGAGCTGCGCGTCGTCGTCGATCCAGGTGGTGGTCGGGTCGATGACGGTGACGCCCTCGAGCTGCCAGCGGCGCACGATGCGCTGGTTGAGCAGGCGACCGACCTCGGCCAGCTGTGCCCGATCGTTCACCCCGAACGTCACCGCGATGTCGGAGACCACGGATGCCGCCACCCGGTCGCCGTCGCGACGGAGCAGTCCGGGGACGTCGGTCAGGTACATCTCGCCCTGTGCGTTGTCGACGCCGACCTGCGGCAGGTATGTGCGCAGGGTCTCGGCGCGGAACACGTACATCCCGGCGTTGATCTCGCGGACGGCGGCCTCTTCTGCGCTCGCGTCCTTCTGCTCGACGATGCGGTCGACACCGCCGTCGGCGTCGCGGACGACGCGGCCGTACCCCGTCGGGTCGTCGAGCAGTGCCGTCATCAGCGTCGCCGGAGCGCCCGATGCGCGGTGCTCCGCCACGAACGCGGAGAGGGTGTCTGCGTCGGCGAGCGGGCAGTCTCCGGAGAGCACGAGCACGTCGCCGTCGAAGTCCTCGGGGAGCGCGTCGACCGCCACCTGCACGGCCCGTCCGGTTCCCGGCACGTCATCCTGGTCGATGAACACCGCGTCGGGGTAGTCCTTCGTGAGGGCAGCGACCACCTGGTCGCGCTCGTGCCGCACGACCACCTCGATGTGCGCGGCCTGCAGCCGCCCGGCCGTGGTGAGCACATGCCCCACCAGCGGACGCCCGCCGATCGGGTGCAGCACCTTGGGCAGACGCGACTTCATGCGCGTGCCCTGGCCTGCAGCGAGGACGATGATGGCGAGATTGTTCCCAGTCATGCTCCGCCGCCAGGACTCGAACCTAGACCTAACAGCTCCAAAGGCTGTCGTGCTGCCATTACACCACGGCGGACCGCGCCGCCCACGAGGGCGCCGCGGATCAAGTCTGCCATGCCCCGGCCGGTGTTCCGATGTGCGCGGACGTCGGCCCTCCCGCCCCGTCACGGTTCCGAAACACGACTCTGGAATGCTGACCCCATGAGCATCGTGATCGAAAGGGTCGAGTCGGCGACCCCCGCCCTCGCAGAATTCCTGGTCGCGCACCACGCGGAGTTGGAGCACACCGCGCCGGCGGAGAGCCGTCACGCGCTGGTCTTCGAGCGCCTGCTCGCCCCCGGCGTGCGGCTGTACGCGGGCTCCGCCGACGGCCGCCCCGTCGCCACCGGCGCGCTGGTCATGGTCGAGGACGACCATGAGGAGCTCAAGTCGATGCGCACCGATCCGGCCATGCGCGGCCGAGGGCTCGGGAAGTCGATGCTGGCCTTCCTCCTCGCCGATGCGCAGGCGCGCGGCATCCGCCGGCTCTCGCTGGAAACCGGCAGCGACGACTTCTTCATCCCGGCGCGCGCGATGTACGCGGCGGCCGGCTTTCAGGAATCCGGCCCGTTCGGTCGGTACCTCCCCGACCCGTACAGCTTCTTCATGACGCTCGAGCTGCCCGTGGCGTCCGTCGCGCACGACCCGCACACGCGATAATGGGCGGATGAGCGAGGCGGATGAGGTCGACCGGATCGTCGGCGCGTGGAACACGCAGCGACCCGACCTCGATTTCTCACCCCTCGAGGTGCTCTCCCGGATGGACCGCCTCTCGCGCCATCTCGACCGCGCCCGCCGCGACGTGTTCCGCCGCAGCGACCTGGAGCACTGGGAGTGGGATGTGCTGTCGGCGCTGCGCCGTGCGGGCACGCCGTTCCAGCTCTCGCCCAAGCAGCTGCTGCAGCAGACCCTCGTGTCGAGCGGCACCATGACCAACCGGATCGACCGGCTCGTCGGCCGCCGCTTCGTGCGCCGCGAGGCCGACCCCGGCGACGGACGCAGCGTGCTCGTGACGCTCACCGACGACGGACGCATCCGGGTGGACGCCGCGATCACCCGTCTCGTCGACGTCGAGGCCGATCTGCTGCAGGCACTCTCGCGCTCGGACCGGGATCGCCTCGCCGCGCTGCTGCGCAAGCTGAGTCTGAGCTTCGACGCGTGAGCATCGACGCCTGAGCATCGACGGCTGACGTCGCGCTTCTCAGCCTGCGGCGTCGAGAAGCAGCCTGCGGTTCTTCTCCGGGACGCCGGCAGGGAGGCCGGCGACGATCTCGGCGACCGTGACACCGGCCAGCGACTCGCGCCACGCCTCGTGGGCACGACGCATGACCGACGCGAGGGCACAGGGCCGCGTGCAGTCCTCAGGACGTGCCGCCCCGCGCCCCTGCTGCCGCAGCTCTCGGCAGACGTAGGGGTCGGCAGCGCCGTCGACGGCGGTGACGAGGTCGAGGATGCTGATCCGCTCGGGCTCCCTGGCAAGACGGAATCCGCCGCGCGGACCGGTGCTGCCGGTGAGTATGCCGGAGCGCACGAGCTTGGCGAGCTGCTTCGAGAGGTACGGGCCGGGAACGCCGAAGTGCTCGGCCAGCTGCGCTCCCGAGACGGTCGACCCCGCGGGGAGCTGCGCGATCGCGGCGACCGTGTGCAGCACCCACTCGGATGTCTCCGGAAGTTTCACTTGCCCAGTGTATCCGCACCCGCCTATTGTGGACACGTAATATCCATTATTGAGGAGCAGACATGCGCATCGCAGTGGCGGGTGGAACGGGTCGGATCGGACGGCTGGTCGTGACCGAGCTGGCGAGGGAAGGCCACGAGGCCGTCTCCCTGAGCCGCGGCGAGGGGATCGATCTGCTCACGGGCGTCGGTCTGCGCCAGCGATTGGAGGGCGTGGGTGCCGTGATCGACGCGACCAATCCCCCGGTCGCCGACATCGCGGAGGCCGAGCACGCCTTCGCCACGATCACGCGCAATCTCCTCACCGCCGAGGCCGAGGCCGGCGTCGGCCACCACGTCGCCCTGTCGATCGCCGCGCTCGACGCCGTCGCCGGAAATCCGCACTATTACGGCAAGCGCGCCCAGGAGCGCGAGGTCATCGCGGGCGCGGTGCCGTTCACGATCGTGCGAGCGACACAGTTCCACGACTTCCCGGCGATGATCGCCGAGTGGACCGTCGTCGACGGCGAGGCGATCGTGCCGCCGCTGCTGCTGCAGCCGATCGCCCCGGCCGACGTCGCTGCCGCGCTGGTCGCGACCGCCGCTACGGCACCGCTCTCGGCATCCTTCGACATCGCGGGACCCCGCACGGAGGACGCCGTCGACATGGCTCGACGCACCCTCGCCGTGCGTGGCCAGGACCTTCCGCTGCGGGCAGCGTGGCGGGATGCCGCTCTGGGCGTCGAGTTCGCCGGCGAGGTGCTCCTCCCCGCTCCGGACGCCCGCGTGGCACCGACATCGTTCGACGACTGGCTCGCCGCGGGAGCCGACTGACCGACGGAGGCGGCGTCGCGGGTCGCTTAGGCTGGGAGCATCCCGTTCGCGACCCGCGACACTGTTCTCCGGAGGCCGATCGATGGGCATGCCCTCTCCCCTCCCGGTGCGCGACGGCGTCGGGGCGACCCGGCTGCACGTGCCACTCAGCGGCTCCTGGCCCACGGTCGCCGCATACATGGTCGAGCGCTTCTTCCACCTCGACCCCGAGCGTCTGCGCGAACGGTTCGACCGCGGTGACATCGTCCGTGCCGACGGCTCGCCCGTCCCCCGCGACGCCCCGCTCGGCAGCGTCGAGTTCGTCTGGTACTACCGCGAGCCCGCGGTCGAGACCCGGATGCCGTTCGAGATCGAGATCCTGCACCAGGACGACCATCTCGTGGTCGTCGACAAGCCACACTTCCTGCCCACCACGCCGGGCGGCAAGTTCCTGCAGAACTCCGCGCTGGTGCGACTGCGCAACCTGCTCGACAACGCCGACCTCGCGCCGATCCATCGCCTGGATCGCGCCACGGCCGGGCTGCTGATGTTCTCGACGCGCCCTGCGACCCGCGGCGCCTACCAGCTGCTCTTCGAGAGGCGGCAGGTGCAGAAGGTCTACGAGGCGGTCTCCGCGCTTCCCGAGGACCGGCCTCTCCCCGCGTTCCCCCTCGTGTACCGCAACAACATCGAGAAGCTCCGCGGCCAGGTGCGCGTGCAGGTCGACGACGCCAAGGAGCCGAACTCCGAGACGGCCGTCGAGCTGATCCGCGCCGACGACCGCGTGGCGCACACGCTGCTGCGCCCGCACAGCGGCAAGATGCACCAACTGCGGGTGCATCTCGCCGCCCTCGGCATCGGCATCCTCAACGACCGCTTCTACCCCGAGCTGCAGGACGACCTGCCGGACGACTACGACCGCCCGCTGCAGCTGCTGGCGCGAGAGCTGCGCTTCGTCGACCCGATCAGCGGGAAGGACCGGGTGTTCACCACCCGGCGCACTCTGCAGGAAGCGCCCGTCAGCGACGCATGACCTTGCGGGCGAGGCGTGTGCCGAGCATCTGCACGAAGTGCACGAACACGACGATCAGGACGATCGCCGCCCACATCACGAGCGGCTCGAACTGCCGGAAGCCGTAGATCTGCGCGAAGGCACCGAGTCCGCCACCCCCGACGAGTCCCGCCATGGCTGTCATGTCGATCAGCGCCACGAGGATGAACGTGTAGCCGAGGATGAGCGGACCGAGCGACTCCGGGATGGCCACGGTGAAGAGGATGCGCCAGGGACCTGCGCCCATCGCCCGCGCCGCCTCGATGACTCCGGGAGAGACCGAGACGAGGTGCTGCTCCACGATGCGCCCGATCGCGAACGCGGCCGCGAGACCGATGATGAAGGCCCCGGCAGTCGTCCCGATCCCCACGCCCACGACCGCGCGCGCAAGCGGCTGGGCGACCACGAGGAAGATGATGAACGGGATCGGACGGAAGAAGTTCACCACGAGGTTCACGATCACCGAGATCACCCGGTTCTGCGCGAGTCCGCCGGGGCGCGTGACGTAGAGGATGATGCCGATCGCGAGCCCGAGGATGCCGCCGAGCACGAGTGCGAACGACGTCATGTAGAGGGTCTCGAGCGCGGCCGCCCAGAACTCGGGCCACAGTTCGTTCAGGCGATCCATCAGCGGGCCTCCTCTGCGGCGATCTCGGTCACTTCGACGCGTTCGGCGATGCGGGCCAGGGCGCCGTCGATCGCCGCCGCGTCGCCGCGGATCGCGAGCGTCAGATGCCCGAAGGCCCGCCCGCGGATGTCGTTGATGCCGCCGAACACGAGCTCGAAGTCGAGGCCCGCCCCGGCGAGGTCGAGGAACACCTGCGCCTGCGACGAGTCGCCGTCGCGGAACGAGAACGTCACCAGGCGTCCGCGGTGGCGCTCGCGCAGCACCGCCAGCTCGGCCGGCGACGGCACCCCCTTCACGACCGTGCCGACGAACCGCTGGGATGCCGGGTTCTGCGGAGCGGAGAAGACGTCGAACACGTCGCCGTGCTCGATCACGCGGCCGTTCTCCATGACGGCGACCCGGGTGGCGATGGTCTGGATGACGTCCATCTCGTGCGTGATGATCACGATCGTGACGCCCTGCTCCTGGTTGACCCGCTTGAGCAGGTCGAGCACCTCGTGCGTGGTCTGCGGGTCGAGGGCGCTGGTGGCCTCGTCGGCGAGCAGAATGGCGGGGCCGGTCGCGAGCGCGCGGGCGATGCCGACACGCTGCTTCTGGCCGCCCGAGAGCTGTTCCGGGTAGGCCTTGGCCTTGTCGGCGAGACCGACGAAGGAGAGCAACTCCGCGACCCGCTTCTCGATGTCGTCCTTGGACCAGCCGGCGAGCTTGAGCGGGTAGGCGATGTTGGCCTTGACGCTCCGCGAGGAGAACAGGTTGAACTGCTGGAAGATCATGCCGATGCCGCCCCGGACCCGGCGCAGCTCGCTCTCCTTGAGCGCGGTGATGTCGACGCCGTCCACCGTGATGGTGCCGCTCGTCGCCGGCTCGAGGGCGTTGATCAGCCGCACGAGCGTGGATTTGCCGGCGCCCGAGTATCCGATGATGCCGAAGACGTCGCCCTTCTCGATCTCGAGGGTGACGTCGTCGACCGCGACGACCTCGGACCCGTCACGGGTGCGCGACGGGTAGGTCTTGGAGACGTTCGTCAGGGTGACGATCGGCATATGCTGCTCCGGTCTGCTTCGGGAACGAAGAATCGGGTGACGCTTTTCGCGCCACCCGATTCTCCCTCATCGGACGAAGGTGGGATTCCCCCGACGTCCTACTTCTTCGACTCCGCGTCCTTCTGGACCTTCTCGAGCGAGGCGACGAGATCCTCGACCGGCGTCTGCAGAGCCACGGCGGTGTCGCCCGACGACTTCAGCAGGCCCTTCTGGACGTCCTCGTTCGTCTGGAAGATCTCGACCAGCTTGAGGTAGGTCTCGTTGTCGGCATCCTCGGCGCGCGCGGCGAAGATGTTCACGTACGGCAGTGCGCTGGCATCCTCCGGGTCGTCCTGGGCGATCGCGTCGTCGAACGTGAGACCGGCATCCTGCACGAAGTCGTTGTTGATGATCGCGGCGGCGACGTCGGGCAGCGACGTCGGGATGATCGCGGCCTCCAGCGCCTTGACCTTGACGTCGGACTTCTCGGTGTCCACGTCGGCGAGGTCGGAGTACGGGGTGCCGCCGCTCTTCAGCTCGATGAGTCCGGCCTGCTGCAGCACGTTCAGCGCGCGGGCCTGGTTGGAGGCGTCATCCGGCACGGCGACGGTCTCGCCCTTCGGGATGTCCTTCACATCGTCGTACTTGGTCGAGTACAGCCCGAGCGGGTAGATCGCGGTCGACCCGATCGGGGTCAGATCCTCACCGGAGGCGTTGTTGTACTCGGCGAGGTACACGATGTGCTGGAACTGGTTGAGGTCGATCTCGCCCTCGGCGAGCGCCGGGTTGGGCTGCTCGTAGGAACCGAAGTCGACCAGCTCGACGGTGATTCCCTCATCGGCCGCAGCTTCGACGAACGCCGGCCACTGCTCGTCGGCCTTGCCGACGACGCCGATCTTCACGACCTCGTTCTCGGACGATCCCTCGCTGCCGGAGCCGGATTCGGACGATGCCGTCGCGCATCCTGCGAGCGCGACGAAGAGCGGGACCGCGGCGAGCGCGGCGATGACGGAAGTGGTGCGGCGTGACATGGAAGGGGTTCCTCTCTTGGGGGACTCGAATACGTTAGGCAGGCACCCGCGAACCTGCGGAATCGAGTCGTCACACGGCGTCACAGCCGTCACGACGAGCGCGGTGGACGCAGTGCCAGCTTTCCCACGTAGTGGTGACGGAGCGCGAGGTGACCCTGCACGACCTGATCCGGCTCGAACACCCGCGAGACGTGGGGTGCGAGGGGGCTCGACTCGATGACGTCGTTGAGGCGCTGCAGGGCCGCGCGACTGCGGTCGCCGTCGTAGAACGTCACCCGCTCGGCGAGGCCGCGCGACGGGGGCGGGTTCACCCCGCGGGGCCACGCGATCCTCCCTGCTGGTGCGACCCCCGTGAGGGCGCGCTCGGCATCGTCGCCTCCCGCGGTGACGAGGGCGCCGTCGAGTCCTCCCGACGCGAACCGCTCGATCGCCGTGAGGGCATCCTGCTGCCGGCCGTCGATCGCCGCATCGGCACCGAGGCCGCGGACGAGTGAGACGCCGTCCTCCCCCGACGCGACCGCGAGGACCCGGAGCCCACGATGCTTCGCCAGCTGGACGGCCAGATGCCCGATCCCGCCGCTCGCACCGAAGATCATCACGCTGTCGCCCGAGCGCGCATCGATCGCGTCGAGCCCGCTGGCGGCGGTCAGTGCGTCCCAGGCGAGGACGCCGGCCTGTTCTGTCGTGAGGCGATCCGGCGCCGGAGCGACGAACTCCTCGTCGACCACGGCGTACTCGGCGTAGAACCCGCCCCGCGGTACCGGCATCGATGCGGCGTAGACCCGGTCGCCCCGGGCGAAGCGAGTGACGTCGTCGCCCACGGCGTCGATGATGCCCGCGCCGTCCCACCCTAGGATGTACGGGAACGTCGAGGGAATGCCGAAGGCGCCCTCATAGTGGCCCTCGCGCTCGACTCGATCCCACGAACCGATGGCGGCGATCTCCACGCGGATGAGCACGTCTCGGGTGCCGATCGCCGGCACCGGCACGGAACGCTCGCGCAGCTCGGACTCGTCGCCGAACCGATCGAGCACTATGGCTTTCATCGTCCTGGACATCGCGCTCCTCATTTAGTTGATCGGATCAAGGACAAGCTAGCGCAACTAGTTGAATGCATCAAGCAGATTGGTAGAGTCGATGGATGGCATTGCCCAACGCGCCCGTCTCCGTTCCCACCGATGCGGAGAAGGCCATGTTCGAGTTCGTCGACGTCTACGACCGCGCCTATGAATCGGCCGCCGCAGAGGTGTCGCTCAGCGCGGCCCAGGCCTGTGTTCTGGGACGGCTGGACGAGCGACGAGGGATGACGGCGCTCGCGCGCGATCTCGGCTGCGACGCTTCGAACATCACGCGCATCGTGGATCGTCTGCAACGCCTCGACTACGTGGTCCGCGAGCCCGACCCCGACGACGGTCGAGCACGACTGCTCACCCGAACCGCGAAAGGCGACGAGGTCACCGCCCGCTTCGAGGACGCCTTCGTCTTCGCGCGGGATGCGGCCGAACGGCTGTCGACCGAAGAGCAGGAGCAGCTCGCAGCGCTGCTTCGCAAAGCGATCGGCTGAGCCGGCGCCGACGGCGTCGATGCGCGCAACAGCCGGCGTCAGTCGTACTCTTCGATCCCCTGCAGACGCACCTGCTCGAGGTCGAGGCGGGCCGAGATGCGGCGCACGACGATGTCGTCGACGGTACCGGCGCCGCGCAGCCCCAGGAGCACTTCGCGCTTGCGGTCGATGAGCGCGAGCTTCAGACGCGTATGCTCCTCGTGCCGGATCAGCGGCGAGCGTTGCGCGACGTCGACATCGGCCGAGGTCGCGATCATCTGCAGGACCGTTCCGTCGGTGGCATCGGGCACCACCACCCGATCCACTCCCCCGGTCGGTGCCGGATCCTCTGCAGCCGGATCAGCAGTACCGGCGCTCAACGGATCCGGTTCGTCGAGCATCTCATCGAGCGCCTCGGCCTCCGCATCCACCAGTGCTTGCTCGCGCGCCAGCGTCCGCGCGTTCGCGAACTCCAGCATCGCGTAGCCCTCGGTGCGCACGCGGTCGCGGACTTCCTGCCCGATGCCGTGCTCGGCGGCGAGATCGTCGAGGGCGGCGAGGGCCGCGCCCGAGATCGCCCGCTCGGCGAGCTCGTACTCCTCGTCCTCGACGTGATCGACGGGGAAGCGCGCCCAGCGCACGAGTGCGGGGAGCATCGGCCCCTGCACGAGGAGGCTCAGCAGGATGACCCCCGCAGTGACGAACACGATCTCATCGCGTCCGGAGACCGCCCCGCCCTCGGCGATCGTGGCGGGGACCGACAGCGCGATCGCGAGCGAGACCGCTCCGCGCATGCCGGCCACGGTCGACACGACCCGCGCCCGCGAGCGCGCTCCCCGCGCCGGACGTCCGCCGCTCTGGCGCTGGAAGAGCACGTTCAGCACCTGGAACACGTAGCGCACGACCAGGAGCGTCGCCCACACCGCGAGTGTGATCAGCACGAGGCGCCCGATCGCGGCTGCCGAGATCTCGTGAGCGACATACTGCACCTCGAGCCCGATCAGCACGAACAGCGCGCCGTTGAGCAGGAAGACACCGAAGGGCCAGGCCGCATCGGCCTGTCGGCGAGAGGACGCCGTGGTCACCCGCGGCGACACGTAGGCGACGATGAGCCCGGCGACGACGACCGCGAGGACACCGGAGGCGTGGATCATCTCGGCCGCGAGGAACGCGGTGAACGGGATCAGCAGCAGCGCCACGTTGATCACGATCGTCGAGGAGGTGCGCCGCAGCAGCAGGTAGCCCAGGCCTGCGATGACGACTCCGGCGGCGATCCCGCCGACGTACGAGATCAGCACGTCGAGTGTGACGGAGAGCGGAGTGATCTGGCCTCCGAGCGCGAGCGACACAGCAATCGCGTACAGCACGAGGGCCGTGCCGTCGTTGGTGAGGCTCTCGGCCTTCAGCTTCATGAACATGCGGCGCGGCAGCAGACGCCCGAGCGCCGCCACAGCCGTGGCATCCGGGGGCGCGACCGCGGCACCGAGGATGAGGGCGATCTCCCACGGCATCCCGAACAGCACGCCGATGCCGGCGACGGCGAACGCCGAGGCGACCACGAGGACCGTGCTCATGGGGAGGATGTAGCGGAAGTCGCGGCGGATCGAGCGCAGCGAGGTGGTCAGACTCTCCCAGAACAGCATCACCGGGAGGAACAGCAACAACACCGTCTCGGGCGGCAGCTGCACCTCGCGCAGCTGCGGCACGAAGCCGAGCAGCAGCCCGAAGATGACCAGGACGAGCGGGAGCGCGAGACGCACGCGCGGGGCGATCAGGGTTCCGACGAGAATCGTGAGTCCGAGCAGGACGGTTACTTCGAGGCCTTCCATCTCTACCTCCCAACAGCGTTGGAAGAAGGATATTCCTCGCTCAGCCGATCTCCTCGGTGAGTTCGAACCAGCGCAGCTCCAGTTCCTCGATCTCGGCCTGCTGGTCGCTGATCTTCTTCATGCGATCACCAAGGCCCGCGTAGTCCGCCTGGTCGTGATCGGCGAGCGCCGTCTTGGCGGCGTTGACCTGCTGCGTCAGCTTCTGGATGCGCCGCTCGAGCGACGCGATCTCCTTCTGCGCCGTGCGCAGAGCCGCACCGTCGAGCCCCGACGGGGTCGCGGTCGCGGTCGCCGCCGCGGTCGCGGTCTGCTTCGAGCCGGTCGATGCCTGCAGGTGGCGCAGTCGCAGGTACTCGTCGACCCCGCCGGGGAGGTGTCGCAGGTGCCCGTCGAGGATCGCGTACTGCTGGTCGGTGACGCGCTCCAGGAAGTACCGGTCGTGGCTGACGACCAGGAGCGTGCCGGACCAGGAGTCGAGGAGGTCTTCGATCGCGGCGAGCATGTCGGTGTCGAGGTCGTTCGTCGGCTCGTCGAGGATCAGCACGTTCGGCTGGTCGAGCAGCACGAGCAGCAGCTGCAGACGGCGCTGCTGGCCACCCGAGAGGTCCTTGACCGGGGTGGAGAGCTGGGCGGAGTCGAACCCGAGGCGCTCGAGCAGCTGCCCGGGCGTGAGGTCCTGCGCCTTGGAGCCGGCGCCCATCGTGTAGGAGGTGCGCAGCCCCGAGATGATCACGCGCACCGGGTCCTTCCAGTGCTGCGTGAGCTCGTCGAGCCGCTGCGTGAGGGTCTGCACCTTCACGGTCGTGCCGCGCTTGACCCGGCCGACCGTGGGTTCCACCGTGCCGGAGATGAGTCCGAGGAGTGTGGACTTGCCGGCGCCGTTCACCCCGAGGATGCCGGTGCGCTCCCCCGGCGCGATGCGCCACTCGATGTCGCGGAGCACGACCTTCTCGCCGCCGTCCGCCGTCGGGTAGGTCACTCCGACGTCGAGCAGGTCGACCACGTCCTTGCCGAGGCGCGAGACGGCGAGCGACTGCAGCGACACCTTGTCGCGGATCTCGGGCACGTCGGCGATGAGCTCGTTGGCCGCATCGATGCGGAACTTCGGCTTCGCGGTGCGGGCCGGAGCACCGCGGCGGAGCCACGCGAGCTCCTTCTTGGCCAGGTTCTGGCGCTTCGCCTCGGTCGCCGCCGCCATCCGATCGCGCTCGACGCGCTGCAGGATGTATGCCGCGTAGCCGCCCTCGAAAGGCTCGACGATGCGGTCGTGCACTTCCCAGGTCTCGGTGCAGATCTCGTCGAGGAACCACCGGTCGTGCGTCACGACCATGAGCGCGCCCGAGTTCGGCGACCAGCGCTTCTTGAGATGCGCAGCGAGCCAGGTGATCGCCTCGACGTCGAGGTGGTTGGTGGGCTCGTCGAGGGCGATGACGTCCCAGTCGCCGGTGAGCAGCTTGGCGAGGGACACCCGACGCCGCTGGCCACCGCTGAGCGAGCCGATCTCGGCATCCCAGGGCAGGTCCGTGAGCAGACCCTCGATCACGTCGCGGATGCGGGCGTCGCCCGCCCATTCGTACTCCGGGGTGTCGCCGACGACGGCCGCGCTGATCGTGAGGTCGTCCGGAAGGTTGTCGGCCTGGTCGAGCACGCCGATACGCGTGCCGCCGCGCACGGTGACGCGGCCGGAGTTGGGTTCCTTGATACCGGCGAGCATGCCAAGGAGGCTGGACTTTCCGTCGCCGTTGCGGCCGACGATGCCGATGCGGTCACCCTCTTCGATGCCGAGGGTCACGGAGTCGAAGACGACCCTGGTCGGATATTCGAGGTGCAGGGCTTCAGCCCCGAGAAGATGTGCCATGTTCCTTCAAGGGTAGTCGCGCGCGGTGGGCGCCGTCGTCCGACCTAAAATCGACGGGTGCCAAGTAAACGCCGGGTGTTCTCGCTCATGCTCGACGATCGCAGGGCGAAGCTGGTGCAATCGAGAAGGCGACCCGGTCGTTACGAACTCAGCGTCGATGGGATCCCGCAGTCCGTCGTCTCGATGACGGAGCCCACCGAACTCGAATACGCCTATACCCAGCACATCGCCCGGGCCATGGATGCCGCGGCCGAGCCCGGTGCACCGCTGTTCACCGTGCACCTGGGAGCCGGGGCGCTCACACTGGCGCGCTACGTCGAGGCCACGCGTGCCGGGTCGCCCCAGCTGGTGGTCGAGTTCGAGCCCGCTCTCTATGCCGCGGTGATCGACGCGCTGCCACTGCCTCCCCGCGCTGATGTGCGCGTCATCTTCGGCGATGCGCGAGCGGTCGCCGACGCGGAGACCTCGGACGATTGGGAGGATGCGCGCTTCACCGTCGTCGACCTCTGGGATGCCGCCGTCATCCGACATCACGTGGCGAGTCAGGAGTTCTACCGCCGGGTCGCCGCACGCTCCGCCGCAGACGGTGTCGTGGCGGTGAACCTGCTCGACGGGCATCCGTTCGAGTATTCGCGGCGACAGGCGGCCACGTTGCGCTCGGTCTTCGCTCACGTCGCCGTCGTGCTCGACGCCAAACCGAACGACGACGAAGGACCGCTCGGCAACGTCGTCGTCTTCGCGAGCGATGAGCCGCTGGCGGTGGTGACGAGCCCCGCTCTTCTCGGCACGCCGCGACCTCACATGCTCCACGACGGCGAGCTGACGTCGTGGATCGCCGACGCGCGCATCATGACCGACGCCGACGGCACGGACTCCCCCGACCCCGACGACCCCATCTGGGACTAGCGCTCGCAGCGATGATCGGATGCCGGAATCCTGGTGGACATAGTTTCGAATGTCGGTGGTCCGTGATGGACTGAAGTCATGACCGCACTGCTCGACGCGACCGACTCCCAGATGGCGATGCTCGCCGATCTGGTGGCGTCGCTCGAGGCGGCGGAGGCGACGCTGAGCAGCATGCAGGCCGCGCGCGACGGCATGCTCGCGATGGCCGGTCGCCTGGCGATCGACATCGCCCGCGAGGCCGCGCATCCCGATCATGGCGACATGGCGATCCGCACGGTGGCAGCCGAGATCGGCGCCGCCCAGCATCTCAGCGACCGCACGATCGAGCGACGGATGGCGGAGGCCTCCTGGCTCGTCGAGCGCTTCCCGACGGTGTGGGAGGCGCAGGGCGCGGGGCGCATCAGTGGCGCGCATGCGCGGGTGATCGTCGATGCGGGCGCCCACCTCGACGATGCCGCCGACCGCGCGGCCTACGCCGCCGAGGCGGTCGCGATCGCCGAGACCGAGTCCCCGAACCGGCTGCGGCGACTCGTGCGACGGTTGGCCGAAGGCTTTCAGGCGCGGACGGTGACCGAACGGCACAGGGAGGCCCGCAAGGGGCGCCGCGTGTGGACGAGAGACCTCGACGACGGGATGGCCGAGCTCGGCGCGCGCGGCCCCGCTGCGCTCGTGCACGGGATGTTCGACCGACTCTCGCAGATGGCGCATGCGGTGAAGAAACACAGCGCGCAACACGAGAAGGCCGAAGCGGCTGAAGAAGCCGGTTCCGACGGCCATCCGGCAGGCGACCGCACGATCGACCAGTTGCGGGCCGACCTCCTCGCCGACCTCCTGCTCACGGGAACGCCCGCGGGACACGACACGACCGACGGGCTGCTCGGCGAGATCCACGCGCGCGTCGAGGTCGCCGTGCCGGTGATGTCGTTGATGGGCGATGACCGGAAGACGGCGGACACCGTGGCTTTCGTGCGTGCGCCCGGTGATGCAGCATGCGGAATCTCCGGCGATTCCCTGCCACCCGCCCTGCTCGACGGCACGACGCCGATCGACATCACCACCGCCCGCACGCTGGCAGGCTCTGCCGTGGGCTGGGACCGCGTGCTGACGCATCCGATCTCCGGCGCGCTGCTCGCTGTCGACCGCTACCGGCCGAGCGAGCAGTTGCGGCGGCATCTTCGCGCACGGGACCAGCGGTGCCGGTTCCCCGGGTGCGGGATCGCGGCACGGAAGTGCGACCTCGATCACAATCACGCGGCCTCGACCGGCGGTGCGACTGCTGATGTGAATCTCGCCGCGTTCTGCCGACGACACCACATGCTCAAGCACCACTCCCCCTGGCATGTCGAACAGCGAGCGGGCGGCGTGCTGGAGTGGACGAGTCCGACCGGACGCACGTACGTCGACCGACCGCCGCCCCCGAACACGGTGGTGTTCACGGAGTCGGCGAGCGAGGGTGCTGCAGGCGCAGTGCCGGTGCCGTTCTGAGTGCTTGCCGTGCGTGCGCGTCGTGCAATCGCCGCACCACCGCAAACGGCGAATAGGGTGTGTGCCGGGAGGCTTCGATGGACCACGACCACACAGCAGCGGCCGGAGATCCGCTCAGGGACGACGGAGGGTGCTGCATCTTCGTCAACGGCCTCCCCGGATCCGGTAAGTCCACTTACGCCAGAGCCTTCGTGAACGCCCGACGTGGATGGCTCAACCTCGACGTCGACCTGCTTCGCGGGCTTCTCGGCACGGCGGCCGTGGACTTCGTACAAGCCGGCGCCGAGGTCCGGCCGCTCGCCCTGGCGGTTCTCAGGGAGCAGATCGCCTCCGGGGGGAACGTGATCTTCCCACAGCTCTTCTTCGTCCCCGAGGAGGCCTCCGACTTCGAGGAAGCAGTCAGGGCGAGCGGCGGAACAGTGCTGCGAACACTGCTCCGAGAGGATGTCGCCGAGTGCTGGCACCGCGTCGAGGCGCGGGCTCGACGTGCTCCCGCCGATTCGGTGGAGCGAGGAATCTTCGACCTGCTCACAGACGCCGGAGGGGTGACCGAACTGGAGCGGATCGAGGAGCAGCTGTCCGCTTGGTCAGACCTCGCGGATCCGCCCTTGATCATCACCTCGGCGACGCCCCTCGAAGAGCTCGCTGCGCGCGCGGCGGCGGCCACTCTTCGGTAAAACGACGAACCGTCCGGACCCGAAGGCCCGGACGGTTCGCGTGTCCGTGAGGACAGAGTGTCGTGAGAGTTACTCGTACGACTTCACGATCTCGAGGAGGCTCGGGACGTTGGCGTATGCCTCGGCCGCGTTCTCCTTCGTGACGATGACCGGCGGCAGCAGGAAGGCGGGAACGACCTTCACGCCGTTGTCGTACTGCTCTTCGTCGTTCACGTCGACCTCTTCGCCCTTCTGGAGCTGGCCGACCATCTTGATCGACTGCTCGACGAGGAGCGTGGTGTCCTTGTTGATCGTGGAGTACTGGATGCCCTCCATGATCGACTTCACCGACTCGACCTCGGAGTCCTGGCCGGTGACGACCGGGACGTCCTTGCCCGCACCCTGCACCGAGGTGATGATGGCGCGAGCGAGCGTGTCGTTCGGGGACAGGACGCCGTCGAGCGCCTCAGAGCTGTACGTCGACGTGAGGATCGAGTCCATGCGGCGCTGTGCGTTCTCGGCCTTCCAGCCCTCGGTCGCCGTCTGGGCGATCTCGGTCTGTCCGGACACGACCTTCAGCGTGCCGTCGTCGATCTTCGGCTGGAGGACCTCCATGGCGCCGTTGAAGAACACCGCGGAGTTCGCGTCATCCGGCGAGCCCGAGAACAGCTCGATGTTGTACGGAGCCTCGTGGCCCGCACGCTCGGCGAGACCGTCGAGGAGTGCCTGACCCTGGAGCTTGCCGACCTCGAAGTTGTCGAACGCGACGTAGTAGTCGACGGCCTCGGTGTTCTCGATCAGACGGTCGTACGCGATGACGGCGACGCCGGCGTCGCGTGCGGCCTCGACCTGCGTCGCGAGCTGCTTGCCGTCCTTGGCGCCGATGATGATGACCTTGGCGCCACCGGTGACCATCGCCTGGATCTGGTTCTGCTGCTCGGCGACCGTGTTGCTGGCCGGCGCGTACTGCACGTCGGCCTTGAACCCGGCCTTCTCGAGTCCGTCGGTGAACAGCTGACCGGCGAGGACCCAGTTCTCCGAGGTCTTGTCGGGGAGAGCGACACCGATCGTGGCGTCCGCGGCGAAGCCTGCTGCCGCCTCGTCGCCACCATCGGCTCCGGTGTCTCCGCCACGCTCCGAGGAGCAGCCGGTGAGGGCGAAAGCGCCCACGGCGACGATCGCTGTCGCCGTAAGAAGCATCTTCTTCATGTGATCTCTTTCTCTGGTGTGTGTGGGTCTCGACGCGTGTGCGGTGCGCGACTCGACCCCTACTATCCGCGCGTCTCGTCGACGGCGGGGGCTTCGTACTTCTGGTTGGTGGGGTAGTTCGCCTTCGGGTCGAAGGTGTCGGTCATCGGGTCTTCCTTGCGGCCGAAGCGACGCGTGAGGAATCCGATGATCGACGGGCGGCCCTGCTGCTTGTTCCAGACGTCGACACCGACGGCGAACAGGAGCACGAGGCCCTTGATCATCGAGACCACGTCGGCACCGGCGCCCAGCAGGGCGAGGCCGTTGTTCAGGAACGCCATCACGAGACCACCGATGATCGACCCGATCACGGTTCCGATACCGCCCGAGACGGCCGCGCCACCGATGAACACCGAGGCGATCGCATCCAGCTCCCAGCCGTTGCCGTCCTGCGGTCCGGATGCCGTCGCCCTGGCGACGTAGATCATGCCGGCCAGCGAGGCGAGCACCGACATGTTCATCATCACGAAGAAGTCGACCCAGCGGTCCTTCACACCCGACAGACGCGCGGCCTGGCGGTTGCCGCCGACCGCGTAGATGTGACGGCCGAACACGGTGTTGTTCGTGATGAACGAGTAGAGGATGACGAGCGCGAGCAGGATGATGCCCGAGATCGGGAAGCTGGTTCCCTCACGGCCGGTGGCGAACAGCCATCCCGCGACGAGGATCACGGCCGAGATCAGCACGACCTTGGTGACGCTCACCCAGAGCGGCGCCATGTCGGCACCCATCTTGTGCTGGATGCGGCGGGTGCGGATCTCCCAGAACACGATCCAAGCGACGCCCAGCAGCGCGAGCAGCATGGTGAAGACGTTGAAAGGCACCGGGATGAACGGCAGCTCCGGCAGATAGCCGGCGCCGATGACCTTGAAGCCCTGCGGCACTGGAACCGACTGCGAGTCGCCGACCCACTGGTTCGCGCCGCGGAAGAACAGCATGCCCGCCAGCGTCACGATGAACGCCGGGACCCCGACGTACGCGACCCAGAACCCTTGCCAGGCACCCACGAGCACGCCGACGCCGAGGCCCAGGAGCACGCCGAGCGGCCAGGGGAGGTTCCAGTCGGCCATGGCCTTCGCGACCACGATGCCGGTGAACGCGGCCACCGAGCCGACCGAGAGGTCGATGTGACCCATGATGATGACCATCACCATGCCGATCGCGAGGATCAGGATGTACGAGTACTGGTTGACGACGTTGATCAGGTTGCCCGACGAGAGCGTCAGGCCGGTGCCCTTGAAGATCCAGGTGAGCACCTGGAAGACGACCAGGATCACGACGAGGCTGCCCAGGATGCCGAACTGGCGGAGGGTCGACTGGCCGCCCCCGAACATCTTCGTGATGTCCTTGAAGTGGAAGCCGCGCTTCGTTGCGGTGGTGTCGGTGGTCATGCGGATGCTTTCTGGTTCGTGGAGGTCATGCTGCGCATGAGGTCCTCGGGTGTCGCCTGGTCGGCCGGGATGCAGTCGGTGACCCGACCTTCGAAGACGGTGTAGATGCGGTCGGAGATGCCGAGCAGCTCGGGCAGCTCGCTGGAGATGACGATGACGCCCTTGCCTTGAGCTGCGAGCTGGTTGATGATCGCGTAGATCTCGTACTTCGCGCCCACGTCGATGCCGCGGGTCGGCTCGTCGAGGATCAGCAGGTCGGGGTCGGTGAACATCCACTTCGCCAGCACGACCTTCTGCTGGTTGCCGCCGGACAGCTTGCCGACCCCCTCCTCTACCGAGGGCGTCTTGATGCGCAGGGCCTTGCGGTAGTCCTCCGCCACGGCGAACTCGGCGCGCGCATCGACCACACCGCGCTTGGCGATCTTGGAGAGCTTGGCGGCGACGACCGAGCGCTTGATGGTGTCCAGCAGGTTGAGCCCGAGCACCTTGCGGTCCTCGCTGACATACGCCAGGCCGTGCTTGATCGCGGACGACACGTCGTGGAGCGCGACCTCCTGCCCGTCCTTGATGAGGGTGCCGGAGAGGAAGGTGCCGTAGGAGCGGCCGAAGATGCTCATCGCGAACTCGGTGCGCCCAGCACCCATGAGCCCCGCGATGCCGACGACCTCGCCGCGGCGGACGTTGATGCTCGACCCCTTGACGACCATGCGCTCCGGGACGGTCGGATGCTGCACCCACCAGTCCTTGACCTCGAAGAACACCTCGCCGATCTCGGGCGTGCGGTCGGGGTACCGGCTCTCGAGCGAGCGGCCGACCATCCCGCGGATGATCCGGTCCTCATTGATCTCGCCGCGGGAGATGTCGAGCGTCTCGACCGTGCGGCCGTCGCGGATGATCGTGATCTCGTCAGCGATCTGCTCGATCTCGTTGAGCTTGTGGCTGATCATGATCGACGCGATGCCCTTGGCCTTGAGTCCGAGGATCAGGTCGAGCAGGTGCTGCGAGTCGTTCTCGTTGAGCGCGGCGGTCGGCTCGTCGAGGATCAGGAGCTTGACCTCCTTGTTCAGCGCCTTCGCGATCTCGATCAGCTGCTGCTTACCGACGCCGAGGGTCTTGATCTGCGCATCCGGGTCCTCGCTCAGCCCGACGCGGGCGAGAAGCTCGATCGTGCGCTCCTTCTGCGCCTGCCAGTCGATGCGGCCGCCGCGGGAGATCTCATTGCCGAGGAAGATGTTCTCGGTGACCGAGAGCTCGGGGATGAGCGCGAGCTCCTGGTGGATGATGGCGATGCCGGCCTGCTCGCTGGCGACGATGTCCTTGAAGCGCTGCTCCTCGCCGTACAGGAGGATCTCGCCCTCGTAGGTCCCGTACGGGTACACGCCGGAGAGGACCTTCATCAGGGTCGACTTCCCGGCGCCGTTCTCACCGCAGATCGCGTGGATCTCGCCGGCGCGGACGGTGATCGAGACATCGGCGAGCGCCTTGACGCCCGGGAACTCCTTGGTGATGCTGCGCATCTCCAGGATCGGGCCTGACACGGTCGGCAACGTTGCAGTGGTGCTCACGGATCTTTCCTCGCGACGTGCGGTCACCTTCGATGTGACCGTTCACATCGGTATATCGTCGTCTTCCGACGGACCCATGTCAAGTCCGCGCGGCGATTTCGTGTCGCTACCGTGATGCAGCGGATTCGCGCGCACGCAGGATCGTCTGCAGCGGACCGAACTCGGGCACCTGCTCACCCCTGATCTGGGCGAGCAGGATCCGCACGGCCCGACGTCCGAGCTCGGGGAAGTCCTGGTGCACGGTGCTGAGCGATGGAGCCACATGTGCCGCGACAGGAATATCATCGAAGCCGATCACGCTCACGTCGTGCGGGACACGCATTTCGGAGTCGCGGAACCCGTGCATCAGTCCGATCGCCATGAGGTCGTTGGCCGCGAACACGGCGGTGAAGTCGCGGCGGAGAGCGAGCTCCTTGCCCGCGAAATACCCGAAGTCCGCGGTCCAGTCGCCGCGGATCGGCGGGAACGTCGGCAGATCCGCCTCGCGCAGCCCGTCGAGATAGCCGCGCATGCGAGACTCGGCCTCGATCCAGTCCTGCGGCCCCGCCAGGTGCAGGATGTCGCTGTGGCCGAGCGAGATCAGGTGCTCCGTGGCCGCTCTGGCGCCGGCGACCTGGTCTGCGGAGAGGCTCACTCCGTCCGAGCCGGATGCCGTCTGCAGCGTGACGAACGGCATGTCGACGGACATGCCGCGCAAGACATGGAACACCCGCACCTGCGGCGCGAGCACCACGATCCCGTCCACCTGCTCACGCGACAGCTGCCGCACCGCGTTGCCGATGGCCTCCGGCGTGGTGGCCGGGAGGTTCAGCGTCGAGACCGAGTACCCCTCCTCGCGCGCCGCATCCTCGATCCCCGCGATGGACGACGTCGGGCCGAACTCGCCGATCGTCGCCGAGAGGATGCCCAGCATGTTCGACTTGCTGGTGACGAGCGCCCTGGCCGCGAGGTTCGGCCGGTAGTCGAGCACGGCTATCGCGTCGAGGACCTTGGCCTTCGTCTCGGGACGGATACTGGGGTGATCGTTGAGCACCCGGGACACGGTCTGATGCGAGACCCCGGCGAGACGCGCGACATCGCGGATGCTGGGCAGGCGCGCGCGCTCGGAGGCGGTGGACATCACTTCGCCTCCTCGCGTGTGCACGGTCACATCGTCACATTCATTATGTCTGCTGCGACGCGTGGATGCACCTCTCCGCGCCCCGTCGAGCGCGTCGCCGGTTGTACGGGGGCACGGGAAGGAGCGCGCGGTTTCGTCGAACTGCACCGGAACCGCCTCCGCCCGCATGGCATCGTGACAGCGTGGACACTCTGCTGCGCGGCGGGCGCGTCATCGACCCGAAGACCGGATCCGATCGGATCGCCGACCTCCTGATCGCGGACGGACGGGTGGCCGCCGTGGGTGACGACCTCACCGCACCGGCCGGTGCCGAGATCGTCGACGCCACGGGTCTCATCGTCGGCCCGGGATTCGTCGACCTGCACAGCCACGTGCACTCGATCGCCGGTCAGCGGCTGCAGGCGATGGACGGCGTCACCACCGCACTCGACCTCGAAGCCGGCCTCATGCCGATCGCGGAGGCCCTTGCGCGCGCCGCCGCCGACGGGCGCCCCCTGAACTACGGGTTCTCCGCGTCCTGGTCGCAGGCGCGGGCGTATGCCCACATCGACCGGGTGCCCGTCGCCGACTTCACCGCGTCGATGGACCTGCTCGGCAAGCCCGAGTGGCAGCGGGCGTCCTCCCCCTCCGAGCGTCGACGCTGGCTGGGCCTGCTCGAGGACGAACTCGGAGCCGGCGCCCTCGGGATCGGCGTGCTCATGGGCTACGCGCCCCGCTCCGATCCGGACGAATACCTCGACCTCTCCCGGCTCGCCGCAGCCGCACACGCTCCCACCTTCACGCACGTGCGCGAGCTGATCGAGGCCGATCCCCGCACCCCGATCGACGGCTCGGAGGAGCTCGTCCGCGCCGCCGCCGAGACGGGCGCCGCGATGCACCACTGCCATGTGAACAGCACCTCGCTGCGCCACGTCGACCGCGTGCTCGCCCTCCTCGACCGCAGCCGTGCCGCCGGCTCGCGCGTGACGGTCGAGGCCTATCCCTACGGAGCGGGCAGCACGGCGATCGGCGCGTTCTTCCTGGCACCGGAGAAGCTCAAAGGTCTCGGCATCGCCCCGTCCTCGCTCGTGCTCGTGGACACGGGCGAGCGCATCGCCGACGAGGCGCGGCTGCGCGAGGTGCGGGCGACCGACCCCGGCGCCACGTGCATCGTGACCTTCCTCGACGAGGCCGATCCCTTCGACCGCGCGCACCTGCACCGCGCGCTCGCCTACCCCGACTCGATCGTCGCGAGCGACGCGATGCCCGTCTCGTGGGTGGAGGCCGACGGTCGCACCGTGTACGAGCAGCGAGAATGGCCGCTGCCCTCCGGCGGGCACACGCACCCGCGCACGGCGGGGACGTTCACGAAGTCGTTGCGTCTGATGGTCGTCGAGAGCGAGACATGGAGCTGGGTCGAGGCATTCCGGCGCTGCGCCTACCTGCCGGCGCGCGTGCTCGATGAGGTCTCCTCCGGGATGCGGGGCAAGGGACATCTCTCGGTCGGCGCGGATGCCGACATCGTGGTGCTCGATCCGAACACCCTGACCGACCGCGCGACCTACTCCGACCCGACCAGACCCTCCCGAGGCATCCGCCAGCTCTACGTGCACGGCACCGCCGTCGTGCACGCCGGAGAGATCGTGACCGACGCCCTCCCGGGGCGTGCCGTTCGAGGGGACGCCTGAAGCGCTGATCCTTCGTCCTGGCGAACCAAGGTGCGCGCAAGTCTCGTCGCCGGGCACCAACGGGCCGGCGGAGCACGCGAATAGTCTCGGCCCATCGCCGTCGCCCCCCTGACGACGGCCGACTCGACGAAGAGGAGCGCACGTGTCCGACCTGAACGAAATCGACAGCTGGGTGCGGGAGAACCTTCCCACGATGCTGACCGACGCGCACATCCCCGCGGCATCCGTCGCGATCCTGTCCGGAGGCGAGATCTTCACCACTGCGGCCGGTGTCCTGAACCGCAACACCGGTGTCGAGGCCGACGTCGACTCGGTCTTCCAGATCGGCTCGATCACGAAGACCTGGACGGCGACGCTCATCATGCAGCTCGTCGACGAGGGTCTGCTCGACATCGACGCCCCGGTGCGCGACACCGTGCCCGAGTTCGCGATCGGCGACGACGCGGCGGCCAGCGCGATCACCGCTCGGCAGCTGCTGAGCCACGTGAGCGGCTTCGAGGGCGATCTGTTCAACGACACAGGGGTGGGCGACGACGCGGTGGAGAAGTACCTCGCCACGATCGCCGATGCCCCGCAGCTCTTCGCCCCCGGCGAGCGCTTCTCGTACAACAACGCCGCGTTCGTCGTGCTCGGCCGCATCGTCGAGGTGCTGCGCGGCACGCCCTACGATCAGGCGCTCCGCACGCACCTCGCCGGTCCGCTGGGACTGACGCACGTGGCCACCACGGCGTCCGAGGCGATCATGTTCCGCGCCGCGCTCGGGCACATCCCCGCAGAGGGCAGCGACGAGCCGGTGCCCGCTCCGGTCTGGAGCCTCGTTCGCTCCAACGCTCCGGCCGGATCGATGCTCGCCATGACGGCGCACGACCTGGTGAGCTACGCCCGGATGCACCTGGACGGCGGCGTCGCCTCCGACGGGACCCGCGTGCTCTCGGAGCAGAGCGTGCGGGCGATGCAGGAGCGTCAGGTCGACCTCCCCGAACTGGGGGTCATGGGCGACGCCTGGGGTCTGGGCTGGGAGATCTTCGACTGGGAGGGCGGACCGGTGATCGGTCACGACGGCGGAACGATCGGCCAGAACGCGTTCCTGCGGATGGTGCCGTCAGCCGGCGTCGCCGTCGCGGTCCTCACCAACGGCGGCCGGACGGTCGACGCCTTCCACGCGATCACCTCGAAGGTGCTCGCGGCACTGGCCGACGTCACGATGCCCGAGCTGCCTGCGCTTCCCGAGACGCCCGTCGCGGTCGACGTGGAACGCATCCTCGGCACCTACTCGTCGTCCGTCTCGGACTCGACGGTGCGTCAGGACGACGACGGCCGCATCTGGCTCGAGCGCACGATGAAGGGCATCTTCGCCGAGCTGGGCCCGGCACCGGAGCCGGTCGAGCTGGTGGGGTGGACGGCCGACACCCTCCTCCCCCGCGAGCCGCAGCACGGCATGCACATGCCGCACGCCTTCGTGGGCGACGACGGCAGCGGACGAGCCCTGTACCTGCACACGGGCCGAGCCGACCGCCGGGTCGACGCGTGAGCACGGTCACGGCGCCGGAGTCGGCGATCACGTCCGACATCCGGGAGATCTTCACGGATGCCGGCGCCACCGGTTTCCTGCACGCACGGGAGATCGGCGTCGAGGGCGGCGCGGAGGTGAGCGTCGGCGCCGACGAGCCTGTGGTGCTCGCCTCGGTGTTCAAGATCCTCGTCCTCACCGCCTACGTCCGCGCGGTCGCCGCCGGTGAACTCGACCCGACCGAGCGGACCACCGTGACGGCGCGCTACCGCATCGGCGGCGTGGGCACGGCCGGCTTCGCGGACGACGTCGTGGCCAGCTGGCGCGACCTCGCGCTGAACATGATGACGATGAGCGACAACGCCGCGACCGACGTCATCTACCACCGCCTCGGCACGGAGGCCGTGAACCGGGTGATCAGCGATCTGGGGCTCAGGCACACGCGACTCATCGGATGCTGCGAAGACCTCTTCGCCTCGGTCATCGCCGATCTGGGCGGTGCGGCCGACAGCGATCTGGATGAGCTCTTCGAGGGCGCGACGGCCGAGCAGATCCTCGCGCTCGACGCGGTGCACCCCGTCAAGACCTCGCACTCCACCCCGCGTGACGTCACCACGCTGCTGAACGCCCTGTGGACGGACACCGCCGCTCCCGCCGAAGCCTGCCGCCAGGCACGCGAGATCATGGCGCTGCAGATCTGGCCGCACCGGCTGACCTCCGGCTTCCCGCCGGGGGTCCGCATCGCGGCCAAGACCGGCACCCTCCCCACCTGGCGCAACGAGGCCGGTGTCGTCACCTATCCCGACGGCCGGCAGTACGCCGTGGCCGTCTTCACCCGCGCTGCATCGCTCGCCGACAGGCAGCCCCTCGTGGACGCCTCGATCGGTCGCGCGGCCTTCTCCGCCGTCGAGCACCTGCGCGCACTCTGACCTGCACCCGCCCCACCCCCTGCACCACCACCTGCACCATCCCGAACACTGCTGGAGGCTTCTGATGCGTTCTCGTACCCCGCTGATCGCGCTGCTGGGCGCTGCGGCGCTCACCCTGACGTCCTGTGCCGCAGGCGCTTCCCCCGGCGGCGGAGACGCTCCCGAGGGCGTCCTCGCCGACGGCAAGACCTTCACCGCGGCCGTCGCCACCGACCCGGGCACGCTCGACCCGTTCACGACCGTCATCGGCACCGCTCGACAGATCGATCGCTACCTGTACGGCCGCCTCGTCGAGGTGCAGAACGACGGCACGATCCTGTCCGGCCTCGCCTCCGAATGGGAAGCCGGCACGGAGACGGCGACCTTCACGTTGCGCGACGACATCACCTGCCAGGACGGCTCACCGCTCACGGCCTCCGACGTCGCCGCGAACATCTCCTTCATCGGCGATCCTGCGAACGGCTCTCCCCTCGCCGGCGTGCAGGTGCAGCCGGGCACCACCGCGACCGGTGACGACGCCACCGGCATCGTCACCGTCACGAGCGGACGGCCCGATGCCTTCCTCGTGGAGAACGTCGGAAGCATCTCGATCGTGTGCGGCAACGTCGTCGACGACGCCGACGCCCGAGCCGCCGGCGAAGGCGCGACCGGGATGTTCACGCTCACCGAGGTCGTTCCGAACAGCCAGTACACCCTGACCCGTCGCGAGGACTTCACCTGGGGGCCCGGCGACTGGGACCCGAAGCAGCCGGGCATTCCCGACAAGGTCATCTACCGAGTCATCCCGAACGAGACGACCGCAGCGAACCTCGTGCTCTCCGGCGAGGTCAACACGGCACTCGTGATCGGCCCGGATCGCCAACGCCTGCAGGACGCCGGGCTGTTCGTCTCCGAGCTGCCGCTGGCGGCGGGACAGCTGTTCTTCAATCAGGCGGACGGACACCCCGGCTCTGATCAGGCAGTGCGAGAAGCCCTCACGGAAGCACTCGACCTCGCCCAACTCCGGCAGGTCCTCACGAGCGGAGAGGGCACCGCGGCGAAGAGCCTCGTCACGATCGCTCCGAACCCCTGTCAGGCCGATGTGGTCGGCGATCTGCTCCCCGCCTTCGACGAGAAGAAGGCCGCCGCGGGCCTGGATGCCGCCGGATGGAAGGTCGGCTCCGACGGCATCCGGGAGAAGGACGGGACGGCGATGACGGTCACTCTCCTCACTCCCACGACCCTCGGCGACGGCGGCAGCGCGGCGGCGGAGCTCATGCAGGCATCGTGGAAGAAGCTCGGTGTCGACGTGACGATCAAGACCGTCGACGCGCCGTCCCTGAGTGAGACCCTCTTCGCCTCCGGCGACTGGGACGTCTCCGCTGCTCCGCTGGGCGTCTCGCTGCCGAGCATGCTGGTGCCCTTCTACTCCGGACCGACCCCGCCCGACGGCACGAACTTCGCGTCGGTGACGGACGACGCCTACACGGCCGCCGTCACGGCCGCCTCGTCGAAGCCGGGCGCCGAAGGATGCGCGGACTGGGGCGACGCCGAGAAGGCCCTGTACACGTCGGTGTCGGTCGTCCCGTACGCCAACAATGTGCTGACGACGTTCGGCAACAAGGTGACCTTCGCCGAGGGCGACGGCATCGACCCCGCGTCGATCCGCATGTACGAGTAAGCACGCCAGAGAACAACCGAGCCGGAGGCAGCCGATGGCCAGCACCACCGCCACACAGGCGATACTGATCAGATCCGCACGGTCGGACAACCCCTGGGTGTCCTTCCTGGTCCGTCGCGGGGGGCAGTTCGTCCTGTCGGTGTGGGTGCTGGTCACGGCTGCCTTCTTCATGATCCACCTGGTGCCGGGTGATCCGGTGCGTGCGGCACTCGGGATGAACGCCCCGGCCGAGCTCGTCGAGTCCCGTCGCGCGGCGCTCGGGCTCGACCAGCCGCTGCTCGTGCAGTACTTCCACTACATCGGCGGGCTGTTCACCGGCGACATGGGCTCGTCCATGATCACCGGGCAGCCGGTCGCCGAGATCATCTCCACCCGGCTCCCCGCGACGCTGCAGCTCGCCCTCCTCGCCGTGCTCCTCGTCCTGCTCGTCTCCGTGCCCGTCGGCGTCACGATGGCGGTGGCCACGCGCGGTGGCCGCCGCAGAGGCCTGGAGCTCGCGTTCGCCGCGATCACGGTGATCCTGGCCGCGATCCCGGAATTCCTCCTCGCCGTCGGTCTCGTCTACGTGTTCGCCGTGTCGCTGGGCTGGTTCCCCGTCGCCGGCAACACCGCGCCATTCGCTCTCGTACTCCCGGTGATCGCGCTCGCGGTCGGACCGATCGCGGTGTTCTCGCGCATCATCCGCGTCGAGGTGCTCTCCGTTCTCGGCCAGGACTTCATCCGCACCGCGCGCGCCAAGCGCCTCGCTCCGCGCCGCATCTACTCGCGCCACGCGCTGCCGAACGCGATGACCGCGACGCTGACCCTCACCGGTCTGCTGCTCACGGGCATGGTCGCCGGGACGGTGCTGGTCGAGAACGTGTTCGCGTGGCCGGGGCTGGGAACCATGATCGTGCAGTCGATCCTCACGAAGGACTATTCGGTGGTGCAGGGCATAGTGCTCGTGTACGGCATCGGCGTGCTGCTCGTGAACCTCGTGGTCGACGTCATGCTCGCCCTCCTGGATCCCCGCTCAACGATCAGGGAGGCATGATGGCCGGCACCGGCAGGAAACTGACGGCGATCGCCCGCTCACCGCTGGGCGCCACCGCGGTCACGCTCATCGTCGTCGTCGCGCTCACGGCCATCCTCGCGCCGATCATCTGGGGACCGCAGGCGGAGCAGGTGGACCCGACCGCGATCACGCAGGGTCCCAGCGCCGCGCACCTCCTCGGCACCGACACCCTGGGCCGCGACGTGCTGGCGCGCGTGCTGGTCGCGACCCGGCTCTCGGTGGTGCTCGCGGTGCTCGCGGTCATCATCGGCGTCGTCGCCGGCACGCTGCTCGGCACCGCCCCCTCCGTGCTCCCCCGGTGGGCCGGACGTCCGATCGTCGGCTTCGTGAACATCGCGGTCGCGTTCCCCGGGCTGTTGCTCGCCCTGTTCTTCGCGGTCATCTTCGGCGTCGGAGCCACCGGCGCCGTCCTCGCGATCGGGTTCGCGATGGCACCGCAGTTCGCCCGCCTCACCCAGACCCTGTCGGCGGGGATCGCCGGACGCGACTTCATCTCCGCGGCGCAGGTGGCCGGCGTCTCCCGGTTCCGCATCCTGATCCGGCACATCCTGCCGAACATCGGCGAACCGCTCATCGTGAACGCGACAGTCGCCGCCGGCTCGGCACTGCTCGCCTTCGCGGGTCTGTCCTTCCTCGGTCTGGGCGTCCAGGTGCCCGAGTACGACTGGGGCCGTCTGCTGGGCGAGGGGCTGAACCGCATCTATCTGAATCCCGCCGCCGCGATCGGTCCGGCGATCGCGGTGGTCATCGCCGGTCTCGCGTTCAACCTGCTCGGCGAGACGGCTGCGGCGGCCCTCGGCGGACGATCGGCCCGCAAGCGCTTCCGGTTGCCCGCCATCGCTCTCGCCGCTCCCCGCGTCGATGCCGCGCCTGCTCCGATCGTGGATGACGTGGTGCTCCGCGTCGATGACCTGCGCGTCTCCTTCCCATCGCCGAGCGGCTGGGTCACCCCCGTCCGCGGCGTCTCGTTCACCGTCTCGCGCGGCGAGGCGATCGGCGTGGTCGGCGAGTCCGGCTCGGGGAAGAGCCTCACCGCTCTCGCTGCCGCCCGCCTCATCGAGCACCCGGGGCACACCGACGCCGCCCGCCTGGAGTTCTGCGGCGCACCGCTGCTGACCACCCCGGAGCGGACCCTGCGTCCCCTCCTCGGCACCTCGCTCGCCATGGTGTTCCAGGACCCGATGACCTCGTTCAACCCGACCAGGCGGATCGGATCGCAGCTCGCCGAGGCCGCCTCGGAACACCAGGACATCACGCGGAAGCAGGCCATGGACCGCGCGATCGAACGGCTCCAGTCCGTGCGCGTGCCCGCGGCTTCACGACGGGCCCACCAATACCCGCACGAGTTCTCCGGCGGAATGCGGCAGCGGGCGATGATCGCCATGGGCCTCATGAACCATCCGCGCCTGATCATCGCGGACGAGCCCACCACGGCGCTCGACGTGACCGTGCAGCGACAGGTGCTGCAGCTGCTGGCCGGCGTCCGCCGTGACACCGATGCCGCGATCCTGCTCATCAGCCACGACATCGCGGTCGTCGCGCAGACGTGTGATCGCGTGCTGGTGATGTATGCCGGTCGCATCGTGGAGGATCTGCCGGCGGCCACCCTCCACACCGCCGCCCGGCACCCGTACACGCGGGCGCTGCTCGAGGTCGTGCCCGAGCTCGACGCCGACCGCCGGGAACCGCTCAAGGTGATCCCTGGTCGACCACCGGCACCGGGCGCCTTCCCCGCGGGATGTGCGTTCGCCGCCCGCTGTCCGCTCGCCACCGACCTCTGCCGGGAGACCGACCCCGAACTCGTGGCGGATGCCGAGGGGCATCGGGTCGCCTGCTGGCATCCGGTCAGCGGCGAGGCGCCGGTCCCGGTGGCCATCGCCACAGTTGCTGATGAGACGGCCGCGGAAGAGGAAGAGACGGTCCTGCGATGAGCGAGCTGCGTTTCGATCAGGTCAGCGTCCGGTACGGCACGCATCGGTCCGGCCTCACGGCCGTCGACGATGTGAGCCTCACGGTCCCGTCCGGTTCCGTCGTCGGACTCGTGGGCGAGTCGGGTTCCGGCAAGTCCACCCTCGCCCGCGCCGCGATCGGCCTCGCGCCCATCAGTGAGGGCTCGATCACCCTCGACGGCGTGGATGTGCGCAGCTTCCGCCGCCGTCGCCCGATCCAGATGGTGTTCCAGGACCCGTTCTCCTCGCTCGACCCGCGCATGACGATCGGCGAATCCATCGCCGAGGCCCTTCCCCGTGGCATCCGCGGCGCGACCGCCCGCCGCGCCGAGGTCGCCCGCCTGCTCGACCTGGTGAGCCTCGACGCCGACCGCGCGCAGTCGCTCCCGGCGGTGCTCTCGGGCGGGCAGCGTCAGCGCATCGCCCTGGCCCGCGCTCTCGCCGCCCGGCCCGAGGTCGTGATCGCCGACGAGATCACCTCGGCGCTCGACGTCTCGGTGCAGGGCTCGGTGCTCAACCTCGTGCGGGAGCTCCGCAGCGAGCTCGACCTGACGATGCTGTTCATCTCGCACAACCTGTCGGTCGTGCGCTACCTGAGCGATCACATCGCGGTGATGTACCTCGGCCGGATCGTCGAGTTCGGGCCGACCGAGCAGGTCCTCGCCGACCCGCAGCATCCGTACACGCGGGATCTGCTGCAGGCGGCGCCGACCCGGCACGGAAACCTCCTGGCGGTCGATCCGCTGGCCCCCGTCGACGTGGAGCCCGCCGATCCGCATGCGCCGCCCAGCGGCTGCCGCTTCCACCCGCGGTGCCCGATCGGCCCCGCGGCACGCCCCGACCGTCAGATCTGCGTGATCGCGGAGCCTCCGCTGCCCACGGGCGCGGCGGGCGCGGCCTGTCATTTCGCGGGGCTGCCGGCGGATGCGCCGCTCGGAACTGTGCCCCTCTCCCAAAGCACCGGCCCGGTTTCGGCCGCGCAGACAACACCAGCCGCGCTCACAGCGGACACAGTGAACTGACCATCCGATTGGAGCTCCCATGAACCGTGTCACCGTCGACGACCTGCTCTCCGTCCGCACCCCTGAGCAACCCGCACTGTCACCCGACGGCGACCGCGTCGTCTTCACCCTGCGCACCACCGACCGCGACGGCGACCGCGACACGCGCGCCCTGTGGCAGGTGCCCGCCACGGGCGGTCAGGCGGCACAGCTCACGCAGGGCACAGCCGACTCGACCCCGGTATGGAGCCCCGACGGGACGCAGCTGGCGTTCTTGCGCGCACAGGACGGCCCGGCGCAGGTGTGGCTGCTCCCGGCCGGCGGCGGCGAGGCCCGCGGGCTGACGACGCTCCCCCTCGGTGCCGGAGCACCCGTGTGGAGTCCGGATGGCACGCGCATCGCGTTCACCGCTCCCGTCGACAGCGCCGCTCTGCCCGGAGAAGGGGCGGAGACGATCCTCGCCCGCCGCTCGGCGCCGGCGGCGACCGATCGACTCGGTTACAAGGCCGACGGCGCCGGCAACCTCGGCACTCTCGTGCAGCAGCTGCACGTGGTCGACGTGGCATCGGGCGGCGTCACCGTGCTCACCCGGGGGCACTCGCATGCGAGCGAGCCCTTCTGGTCGCCGGACGGCACGCGCCTCACCTTCTCCTCGGCGGCCGCGGAGGACGCCGACCTGACGATGCGCATCACCGTGTTCACGGTCTCCGCGTCCGATCCGAACAGCGCTCCGGTGCCGGTCGGCCCCGCCGACGTGCAGGCCGCTGCCGTGGGATGGACTCCGGACGGCGCCCACATCATCGCCGCGGGCCGCACCGACACCGCGGTGGGCAACGCCGCCCTGCTGCTGTTCCCGCTCGACGGCGGCGCCGTGCGCAGCATCACGGGTGCGCTCGACCGCAACGTGATGCCGGGCGGCCCCGGCTACCCCGGCGGCATGCCGCAGTTCGACGGTGCGGGGAACCTGGTGTTCTGCCTGCGCGACAACGGATATTCGCACGTGCACCGGATCGCGATCGACGGCTCGGGCGCGACGCCGCTCGTGGCCGGCACTGCGAACGTCTCCGGCCTGTCGGTCGTCGGCTCCGCCGCCGCGATCGTTCTCGCCACTCCCGACTCCTTCGGCGACGTCGCACTCGTCGACCTCGCCGACGGCACCACCCAGACGCTCACCTCCTTCGGCGGGGTCGCCGACCTCGACCTCGTGCCCGCGGAAGAGCGGCGCTTCACGATCTCCGATGGCACGGTCGTCACGGGCTGGCTGCGCCGCGACCCCGACGCCACGGGCCCGCTCCCGCTGCTGTTGGACGTGCACGGTGGTCCGCACAACGCGTGGAACGGCGCCGCCGACCTGATCCACCCCTACCACCAGGTGCTCGCACGCCGCGGCTGGGCGATCCTGACGCTCAATCCGCGGGGCAGCGACGGCTACGGCGATGCGTTCTTCCGTGCCGTCTCCGGCGGATGGGGCATCAACGACCGGAACGACTTCCTCGAGCCGATCGACGAGCTCGTCGCCGAAGGCATCGCGGATCCGAAGCGCCTCGCTGTCACGGGCTACAGCTACGGCGGGTACATGACGTGCTATCTGACGTCGCGCGATGACCGCTTCGCCGCGGCGATCGCGGGCGGCGTGGTCTCCGACCTCTCCTCGGTCGGCGGCACCTCCGACCTGGGGCACTTCCTCTCCGGCACGGAGAACGGCGGTCTTCCGTGGCGCGATCGAGAACTCCTCGCGGCGCAGTCTCCGTTCACCCAGGTCGACAGGGTCACCACGCCCACGCTGATCCTGCATGGCGCCGCAGACGACCGCTGTCCGGTCGGACAGGCCGAGCAGTGGTTCACGGCGCTGCGCGAGCGCGACGTGCCCACGCGGCTGGTCCTGTACCCCGGCGGCTCCCACCTGTTCGTGCTGTCGGGTCCGCCCTCGCACCGCGCCGACTACTCGCGGCGCGTCATCGACTGGGTCGAGCAGTACGCCCCGCCGGCCGGAAAGCCCGTGCGCGCCCGCCTCGACGCCCGGCACTGGCAGCAGCGCCTGAGCGCGCTGGCCGCAGCGCACAAGGTCCCGGGTGCGACGCTCGGCATCCTGCGCCTCGGCGAGGAGCCGGTGTATGCGCATCACGGCATACTCAACGTGCGCACGGGCATCGAGACCACCGACGACTCCGTGTTCCAGATCGGCTCGATGGGCAAGGTGTGGACGACGACCGCGATCATGCGCCTCGTCGATCAGGGTGTGCTCGACCTCGACGCCCCGGTCGTCTCGTACGTTCCGGAGTTCTCCTCCGTCGACCCCGAGATCACTCGCACGGTCACACTGCGCCACCTGCTCAACCACACGAGTGGGATCGACGGCGACGTGTTCACCGACACCGGCCGCGGCGACGACACCCTCGAGAAGTACGTCGCCCACCTCGACGGCGTCGCGCAGAATCACCCGGTCGGCGCGACCATGTCGTACTGCAACTCGGGCTTCTCCCTCGCCGGCCGCGTGATCGAGAAGGTCACCGGCACGACCTGGGACCAGGCGATGCGCGACCTCGTGTTCACGCCGCTCGGACTCACCCACTCCTCGACCCTCCCGGAGGAGACGATCATGTTCCGGGCGGCCAGCGGTCACACCGTGGTCGACGATGACGGTCCGCACCTCGCGCCCGCCTGGATGCTCCCGCGATCGATGGGCCCGGCCGGGCTCATCAGCTCCACCACGGCCGACGTGCTCGCCTTCGCCCGCATGCACCTGGCAGGCGGACTAGCCGCCGATGGGACGCGCGTGCTGTCCGAGGCCGCCGTGGCGCGGATGCAGGAGCGCGAAGTGGACATGCCCGACCCGTACTCGCTCGGCGACGCGTGGGGCGTGGGCTGGATCCTGTTCGACTGGGACGGCCACCGTCTCTTCGGGCACGACGGAAACACGATCGGGCAGGCGTCGTTCCTGCGCATCCTCCCCGAGGAGGGCCTCGCGGTGACGCTGCTGACCAACGGCGGCAACACCCACGATCTCTACGTCGAGCTGTTCGGCGAGATCTTCCGCGAGCTGGCGGCGCTGAAGCTACCGGCCGGCCTCACTCCGCCCGACGAGCCGTTCACGGATGACTTCTCCGAGTTCGAAGGCGTCTACGACCGCTCCGGCGTGCGCACCGAGATCTTCCGCGACGACGACGGCCTCCGCATGCGCACGACGATCAACGGGCCCCTCGCCTCGCTCCTCCCCGACCCGGTGCAGGAGCATCCGCTGGTGCCGGTGCGCCGCGGCGAGTTCGTGATGCGTACCGAGGGCGAGCAGGCCTGGCACGCCGTGGTGTTCTACTCCCTCCCCACCGGCGAGCGCTATCTGCACCACGGCGTCCGCGCGGCGCCGAAGGTGTCGTGATGACCGTGCAGGCGGACGTGGACCTCGACCTGGTCCTCGCCGACATCGAGACCCTCGTCTCCTGCGAGTCGCCGTCCGACGACCTCGACGCCGTGGCCCGCAGCGCCGATGTCGTCGCCGCCCTCGGTGAGCGCCTGCTGGGTGCCGCGCCGGAGCGCATCGTGATCGACGGACGCTCCCACCTGCGGTGGCGGTTCGGTGATCCCGTGGTGCTGCTCGTGGGCCACCACGACACGGTGTGGCCGCTCGGCTCGCTGCGGCGGCTCCCGTTCCGCATCGACGACGGCGTGCTCCGCGGCCCCGGGTGCTTCGACATGAAGACCGGTGTCGTGATGGCCCTCCACGCCGTCGCCGCGCTGCCTGACCGCACCGGTGTCAGCATCCTGATCACGGGCGACGAGGAACTGGGGTCTCCCTCCTCCCGCGAGCTGATCGAGCAGGAGGCGGTCGGGTGCGCCGCAGCGTTCGTGCTCGAGGCCGCGGCCGGCGGCGGTGCCGTGAAGGTCGCCCGCAAGGGGGTCTCGCTGTACCGGATGCACGTCGGCGGCCGAGCGGCGCACGCGGGCCTGGAGCCCGAACGGGGGGTGAACGCCGCCGTGGAGGCCGCGCATCTCCTCCTCGCGGTCGCCGAGCTCGGCGACCCGGCGGCGGGCACCAGCGTCACACCCACGCTCCTGCATGCTGGCAGCACCACGAACACGGTGCCGGCCGATGCGGAGTTCGCCGTGGACGTGCGCGTCCGCACGCTCGCGGAGCAGGACAGGGTGGACACGGCTCTGCGTGCCATCCCGGCCACGCTCCCCGGCGCCACGGTGCGCGTGGAGGGCGGCCCCAACCGTCGGCCGATGGAGCCCGAGTCCTCGGCGGACCTGTTCCGCGAAGCGGTGGCGATCGCCGAGCAGGCCGACCTGACGCCGTTCGAGGGCGTCGCGGTGGGCGGAGCATCCGACGGCAACTTCACCGCGGGGCTCGGAGTGCCGACGCTCGACGGGCTGGGAGCGGTGGGGGGCGGAGCGCACGCCGACGATGAGCACGTCGTGGTGGCGATGATTCCCGAGCGCATCCGGCTGCTGCAGGGGCTGATCTCCGCGGCTCTGGCGGGTCGAGAAGCACCGGTCGGAGAAAGGGCATGAGCATGACGGATGCAGCCGCATACAGCGCCTCGCCGGAAGAGGCCGCGGACGCGGCGAGCGCCGCCGCGTCGAGGGCGGGAGTGGAGATCCGGCTGCTTACGGACGTGACCGACTTCGCCCGGGTGGCCGACCTGTTCCAGAACATCTGGACCAAGCAGGGCGAGACCTCCCCCGTGAACGTCGAGACGCTGCGGGCGCTGTCGAAGGCCGGCAGCTACGTGGGCGGCGCGTTCGAGCACGACGAACTCGTCGGCGCCTGCTTCGGCTTCTTCGCAGCTCCGGATCAGCGCGCCCTGCACAGCCACATCGCCGGCGTCTCGGCGCGGATGCGCGGACGCAGCGTCGGCTTCGCACTCAAGGTGCATCAGCGCGCCTGGGCGCTCGGGGAGGGACTCGATGAGATCTCCTGGACGTTCGATCCGCTCATCAGCAGGAACGCCCACTTCAACCTGGTGAAGCTCGCCGCGAGTCCCACGTCGTATCACCGGAACTTCTACGGGCACATGGCCGACGCGCTCAACGGCACCGACGACACCGACCGCATGCTGGTGACCTGGTACGTGCGGGATCCCCGGGTCGTCGCCGCCTGTCACGGGGAGCCCGCGCCTGCCGACGACCACGACGGCGCGACGCTGCTCAGCGTCGGCGAAGACCTCGGGCCGATGCGGCATCGCACCGAGGCACGATTCGTGCGGGTGGCGCTGCCTCGCGACATCGAGGCCCTGCGCCTCACGGAGCCTGCCCGAGCGTCCGCCTGGCGCCTGGCACTGCGCGAGACGCTCGGATCTGCGCTGGAGGGCGGAGGGCGTGTGCTCTCGTTCGACCGCTCCGGCGCGTACACCATCGACAGAGGAGAACAGGGATGAAGCTCACCGGATTCGAGCTGCGTGTGATCGAGATGCCGCTGGTGTCGCCGTTCCGGACGTCGTTCGGCGTGCAGACCGTGCGCGAGGCGCTGATCGTGCGCGCCGTCACCGACGAGGCGGAGGGCTGGGGCGAGGGCGTCGCGATGAACGATCCGCTGTACTCCTCCGAGTACGTGGAGGCGAGTGTCGACGTGATCACCCGGTTCCTGCTGCCGGCGCTCGCGCAGGTGAAGGATCTGGATGCCGGCGGTGTGGCTCCGGCGCTGGCGAAGTTCAAGGGGCACCGCATGTCGAAGGCCGCCGTCGAGCTCGCGGTCTTGGACGCCGAGCTGCGGGCCACGGGCGTGCCGCTCTCCCGCGAGCTGGGTGCCGTGCGCGACCGCGTCGACTGCGGGGTCTCGATCGGCATCATGGATTCGATCCCGGAGCTGCTCGACGCGGTCGACGGCTACCTCGACGAGGGGTACGTGCGCATCAAGCTCAAGATCGAGCCCGGCTGGGACCTCGAGCCGGTGCGTGCGGTGCGCGAGCGCTTCGGTGACGACGTGCTGCTGCAGGTCGATGCGAACACCGCCTACCACCGGGGCGACGCCCGGCACCTCGCGGGGCTCGATCCGTTCGACCTGCTCCTGATCGAGCAGCCGCTCGACGAGGAGGATCTGCTCGGCCACGCCCAGCTCGCGAAGGCCATCACGACCCCGGTATGCCTCGACGAGTCGATCGTGTCGGCGCGCGCCGCAGCCGACGCCATCGCCCTGGGCGCCTGCTCGATCGTGAACATCAAGCCGGGGCGCGTCGGCGGATACCTCGAAGCCCGTCGCATCCACGACGTGTGCGTCGCCAACGACATCCCGGTCTGGTGCGGCGGCATGCTCGAGACCGGGATCGGCAGGGCGGCGAACGTCGCACTCGCGGCGCTGCCCGGCTTCACGCTCCCCGGCGACACGTCCGGCTCCGGCCGTTACTACTCGCGCGACATCACCGAGCCGTTCGTCGTGGAAGACGGCACGCTCGCGGTGCCCACCGGGCCGGGGATCGGCGTCACGCCGGATACGGCTGCTTTGGACGCGGTGACCGTGCGCACCGAGTGGATCACCTTCTGAGAGCGGACTGACCTCCCACGTGGAGCATGACGTTCCTGTCGAGGTCGACGAAGAGTCGATACGATTTCGTCGTGCTCCACAGATCGCTCCCCGCCGGTCGCGGCCTAGCCTGGGCCCCGTGCTCATGTCCGTGACGACAAGGCCCCGCGCCAGCCTCGGCCGGGTCATCGAAGACCTCGGCAACACCCTGCTCGAGGTGGTGAGCGGCGCGGCCGACGTCGACGCCGAGATCGAGACCGTCGTGATCCACGATGTCCTGGACGACACGATGCCCATGCGCGGGGCGCTCGTGCTCGGCGTCGGCCTGAGCGATCCGGACGAGATCGCCGAGCTCCTGCAGGCCCTCGCCGCCCAGCACGCCTCCGCGCTGGTGCTGCGCGCGCCGGTGCGAGCGGAGCAGCCGGTGCGCGATGCCTCCGAGGCCACGGGGATCCCGGTCCTGGCGCTCACCCGTGGAGCCTCGTGGGCGCAGTTGGCGGCCATGCTGCGTTCGCTCATCGCCGAGGGCGATGTCGGCGATCAGGCGGCCACGACACTGGGCGGGATGCCGTCGGGCGATCTCTTCGCCCTCGCGAATGCGATCGCCACGCTGCTGAACGCCCCGGTCACGATCGAGGACCGCAACTCGCGGGTCGTCGCGTTCTCCGGCCGACAGCACGAGGCGGATCCCGCCCGCATCGAGACGGTGCTGGGTCGGCAGGTACCGGAGCGGTTCTCGCGGCAGCTGGAGGAGCGGGGCGTCTTCCAGGAGCTGTACCGCAGCGAGGACCCGATCGACGTCGGCCCGGTGCACAACACCGAGGGGCTGCCCTCGTTCCCCCGCGTCGCGCTGGCGGTACGCGCCGGCGACGAGATCCTCGGCTCGATCTGGGCGGCTGTGCAGGAGCCCCTGTCCCCCGATCGAGTGCGCGCGCTGAAAGACTCCGCCGGGCTCGTCGCACTGCACATGCTGCGGCTGCGCGCCGGTGCCGATGTCGAGCGCCGGCTCCGCGCCGACCTGCTCGCCACGATCCTCGAAGGCGGTCCCGGTGCCGCGGATGCCACCGCCCGGCTGCGCCTCAGCGACCATCGCTGCGTCGTGCTCGCGCTATCGGCGGCAGAGGAGACCGATGACGAACCGTCCGCCGGCGCCCGCGGGGTGGCCGAACGGCAGCGCATCGCCGACGCCTTCGCCGTGCATCTCGGCGCCGTCTACCTCCGCTCCGCGGTCGCCGTGATCGGCAACGTCGTCTACGCGGTCGTCGGCATCCGTCCGGAGCAGGACGACTCGGATTCCCGCCCCGAGCACAGCGATGCGGACAGCCGCGCCGCACGCGTCGCGACCGACTTCCTCGGGCGCCTGGGGGCGACCAGCGAGATCCGGATCGGTGTCGGCACCGTCGCCGGCGATGCCGCCGGCATCCCGTCCTCGCGGGCGAACGCCGACCGCGCCCTGCGGGTGGCGCGGCAGGCGCCGTCGCGCGAACCCGTCGCGCGCTTCACGGCGGTGCAGATGGAGGCCCTGCTGGTCGAGCTGGGCGACCTGGTCCGCGCCCGTGGCGACCAGCCGACCGGCCCCGTCGCACAGCTCCTGGCGCAGGACCGGGAGAAGGGCACTCACCTGGTGGAGACGCTGCGGGCCTGGCTCGACGCCTTCGGCGACGTGGCCGTGGCGGCCGGCCGGGTGTACACGCATCCCAACACGTTCCGGTACCGGTTGCGCCGGCTGTCGGAGATCAGCGGGCTGGACCTGACCGACCCGGAGGCGCGGTTCTCCGCGATGGTGCAGCTGCGGCTGCTCGTACCCGGCGACTGAGGGGACGGGGCCGGCTGAGGCTCGTGGCCCGTCGCCGTCGACACCCGGCGTGTGCGGCTTGTGGCCTTCCGTCGAGTGCGCGTGATGTCCGCTCGTGGCCGACATCCTGCGTTCTGACACATATCTCACCACGCGATGCGCATTCAGACCATAGAGTGATTTCCGATTGATCGATCCGATCAATCTTGACCGCGCGAGAAAGGCGATGGTGATCGAAATGGCTACTCTCGACGAGACCGACCGGCGGATCCTCGGAGTGCTCGACACGGACCCCCGACGGCCGGTCGCCCTGATCGCGCAGGATCTGGGCCTCGCCCGCGGCACCGTGCACGCTCGGCTGGACCGACTCGAGTCCGGTGGATACCTGCGCGCGCACAGCTCACGCATCCTCCCGCAGGCCCTGGGCCGTGGCGTCGCGGCCTCGATCCTCGTCGAGCTCGATCAGCACAAGATCACCGCCGCGATCGAAGCGCTCAGTCGCGTACCCGAGGTGCTGGAGTGCTTCGCCCCCGCCGGCGACACCGATCTGCTGCTGCGCGTCGTCGCGAAGGACCCGGACGACCTCTACCGCGTGGCCGAGGTGGTGCGCCTGTGCCCCGGCATCCTCCGCACCTCGACGAGCCTGTTCCTCCGCGAGGTGATCCCCTACCGGGTGAGCGCACTCCTGAACGCGGAGTAGCGCGCGGCGGTCAGCCGATGACGCGGGCGCCGGGGACGGGACCGTGCACGTGCAGCGGGTCGAGGCCGACCTCGCGCAGGGAGGACTGCACGTCCTGCGCCGTCTCGGGGTTCGGGCAGAGCAGCGCGACCGTGGGCCCGGAGCCGGACACGATGCCCTGGAGCGCCCCGGCGGCGATTCCCTGACGGATCGTCTCGGCGAGGTCGGGCCGCTCGTACAGCGCGGCGGCCTGCAGGTCGTTGTACAGCGTCTCGGCGAGCTGGGCCGGATCGCCCGTCCGCAGGGCCTGGAGCACCGGGATCGGCACATCGAGCGACAGCGGCGGGTCGTCGGCGAGGGCGCCCTCCTCCTCCCGAATGAGGTCGAGGCGCTCGTAGACCACCGGAGTCGAGAGACCCTGGTCACTGGGCACCAGGATCCAATCGAAGCGGCCGCGTGCGAGCGCCGGATTGAGCTGATCGCCACGGCCGGTGCCGACCGCCGTGCCGCCGTGCAGCGCGAACGGCACATCGGCGCCGAGACGGGCGGCGAGGTCGTGCAGCCGCGCCGGCGAGAGTCCCGTGCCCCACAGCGCGTCGCAGGCGACCAGAGCGGCCGCGGCATCCGCCGACCCTCCGCCCATGCCGCCGGCGACGGGAACGCTCTTGCGGATCTCGAGGGCGACGCCGCCCCGGTGGTCGACGGCGAGCGCGAGGAGCTTGGCGGCGCGCATCGCGAGGTTGCGGTCGTCCAACGGCACGGAGCCGATGTCCTCCACACCGGAGACCGTCACCGAGAAGTCGTCGGCCGGCCGCGCGATCACGTCCTCATACAGCGAGACCGCCTGGAAGACCGTCGCCAGCGCGTGGTAGCCGTCGTCGTGCCGCCCGCCGACCCCGAGGTAGACGTTGATCTTCCCCGGGGCGCGCACGTGCACGGAATCGGTGAACGCGGCGTGGCTCATGATCGGATCACAGCTCCGAGGACTTCGCCCACAGGTTGACGTCGATGGCACCCGCGAGCTCGTCGATGCGGGCCAGCTCCTCGGTCGTGAAGGCCGGACCGTTCACGGCCGCGATGTTCTCGTCGAGCTGCTCCGGACGCGAGGCCCCGATCAGCGCGGACGCGACGACCGGATTGCGCAGCGTCCACTGCAGCGCCAGCTGCGCGAGCGACTGGCCGCGGCCCTGCGCGACGTCGTTCAGCGACCGCAGGGTCTGCACGGCCTCATCCGTGAGGCGGCCGTCCGGCAGCGAGCCGCGCTTCTGCGCGCGCTCGGCCGTGCCGTCGCCGAGGTACTTGTCGGTGAGCAGCCCCTGTGCCAGCGGGGTGAAGGCGATCGCACCCAGTCCCGACTGCTCGAGGGTGTCGGTCAGGCCGTCTTCGACCCAGCGGTTCAGGATCGAGTAGGCCGGCTGGTGGATGACCAGCGGCGTGCCGAGCTCCTTCGCGACGGCGACGGCCTCGGCCGTGCGCTCGGCGCTGTAGGAGGAGATGCCGACGTAGAGGGCCTTGCCCTGGCGTACGAGCGTGTCGAGCGCGCCCACGGTCTCGGCGATCGGCGTGACGGGGTCGACCCGGTGCGAGTAGAAGATGTCGACGTAGTCGAGGCCCATCCGGGTCAGCGACTGCTCGGCGCTCGCGAGGATGTACTTGCGGCTCGCGAAGTCGCCGTAGGGCCCGGGCCACATGTCCCAGCCGGCCTTCGACGAGATGATCAGCTCGTCGCGGTACGGGCGGAGATCCTCGGCGAAGATGCGCCCGAAGTTCTTCTCGGCCGAACCGTAGGGCGGGCCGTAGTTGTTCGCCAGGTCGAAGTGCGTGATGCCGCGGTCGAACGCGTGGCGCAGCAGGGCGCGCTGGTTGTCGAGCGGGATGTTGTCGCCGAAGTTCCACCACAGCCCGAGCGAGATCGGGGGCAGGTACAGACCGGACGTGCCGACCTGGCGGTAGGAGAACTGCTGATAGCGGCTCTCGTCCGCCGCATACGGGCGGTGCAGCTCGGGGACATCGGGACGGAAGCGGGGGGAGTCGGTCACGGTGCCAGATTAGTCCCTGGTGCCTGTGCGGCGATGCGCTGGTAGTCCTCGACCGTGAGGTCTTCCCCGCGGGCCGTCGGCGCGACGCCGGCGGCGATCAGCACCTCGGAGGCGGCTGCCGAGCTGCCGAAGATGCCCGACAGCGCCTGGCGGAGCATCTTGCGACGCTGGTTGAAGGCCGCATCGACGATCTGGAACGTGCGACGCCGCTCCTCCTCCGTGCCGCGTTCCCCCTCGGAGCGGTCGAAGCCCACGAGCAGGCTGTCGACGTTCGGCACCGGCCAGAACACCTGGCGCGAGACGTTGCCCGAGAGCTTCCACTCGCCGTACCAGGCGGCCTTGACACTGGGCGAGCCGTAGATCTTCGAACCCGGCTTGGCGGCCAGCCGCTCGGCGACCTCGGCCTGCACCATCACGACGCCGCGCTGCAGGTACGCGAAGTTCTCGAGGAAGTGCAGCAGCACCGGCACCGAGACGTTGTACGGCAGGTTCGCCACCAGCACGGTGGGCTCGCCGGGCAGTTCGGTGATGCGCAGCGCATCCGCATCGACGACCGTGAGCCGGTCGGCCTCGACTCCGTGCTCGGCGGCGGTCTGCGCGAGGCGTGCCGCGAGGCGGTGATCGATCTCGACGGCGGTGACGGATGCCCCGGTCTCGAGGATCGCGAGGGTCAGGGAGCCGAGCCCCGGGCCGACCTCGACCACGCGCTCGTGCGGCTGCACACGGGCGGCCTGCACGATCTTGCGGACGGTGTTCGCGTCGGTGACGAAGTTCTGGCCGAGCTTCTTGGTCGGAGTGACGTCGAGCTCGGCGGCGAGTCGGCGGATCTCGGTGGCGCCGAGCAGGGTGACGGTCATCCTGCCATTGTCCCCTACTCTCCCGGTGTCCCCCGCCGATGTCCCCCGCCCTCTGTAGTGTTCTCTGGTGCCTTCTCTCGGTGAACTCGTCGCGCCTCGCCGCATGGGCCGCGATTTCCGCTGGCTCCTCGCGTCGTCGTGGACCAGCAACATCGGCGACGGCGTGGCACTCGCGGCTGCGCCCCTGCTGATCGCCTCGATGACCTCATCACCGATCCTGGTGGCGGCCGGCGCGATCCTGCAGTTCCTCCCCTGGCTGCTGTTCGGCCTGCACGCCGGGGCGATCGCCGACCGCTTCGACCGACGCCGCCTGGTCATGTTCGCCAACGCCGCACGAGCCGTCGTGCTCGCGGCGCTCTGCGTGTTCCTCATCACAGGCGTCGCGAACATCTGGATCGTGCTCGCGGTCGCATTCCTCTACGGCACCGCCGAGGTCTTCGTCGACACGGCGGGCAGCACACTGCTGCCGATGCTCGTGAAACCCGCCGACCTCGGCATCGGCAACGCCCGCCTGCAGGCCGGGTACCTGGTCGCGAATCAGTTCGCCGGACCGCCGCTGGGGGCCTTCCTGTTCGCCGCGGGCACCGCCTGGCCGTTCCTGCTCGAGGTGGTGTGCGTGGGCTTCGCTGTCGTGCTCATCTCGCGCATGGCGAAGACGCCGGTCCCGCCGCGTGAGACCGACACCCATCCCCCCGTGGACACCGACATCGCCGAGGGCATCCGCTGGCTGTGGCGCAACCCACCGGTGCGCATGCTGGTGATCATCATCCTGGTCTTCAACATCACCTGGGCCGCGCCCTGGGGCGTGCTCGTGCTGTACGCGACCGAACACCTGCACATGGGCGCGGTCGGCTACGGCGCGCTCACGACGGCATCCGCGGCGGGCGGCATCCTCGCCACCCTCAGCTTCGGCTGGCTGGAGCGGCACGTGTCGTTCGCGACGCTGATGCGGGTGGTGCTCTCGCTCGAAGTGCTCATGCACCTGTCGTTCGCGCTCACCACGACCGGCTGGGTGGCCCTGGTCATCATGTTCTTCTTCGGCGCCTACGCGTTCGTGTGGGGCACGATCTCCACGACCGTGCGGCAGCGGCTGGTCCCCGCCGAGCTGCAGGGCAGGGTCGCCTCCGTGAACATGGTCGGGGTGTTCGGCGGCATGGTCGTCGGCCAGGCCCTCGGCGGCGTGATCGCCCAGGTCTGGGGTCTCACGGCACCCTGGTGGTTCGCCTTCGTCGGCGCGGCACTCACCCTGCTGCTGGTGTGGAAGCCGATCTCGCAGATCGTATCGGCGAAGCCGGTGGACGAACCGGAGAGTCAGTCGGCGAACGAGCCGTAGACCCGCAGGGTGTTCTCGGCCAACTGGGCGCACAGCTCATCGACCTCGATACCGAGCTCAGCTGCCATGAAGCGCACGGTGATCGGCACGAGGTAGGGCGCGTTCGGGCGGCCGCGCAGCGGCACGGGAGTGAGGAACGGCGCATCCGTCTCGACCAGGATGCGGTCGAGCGGCGTGACCTTCAGCGCATCCCGCAGGTTCTGCGCGTTCTTGAACGTCACGTTGCCTGCGAAGGAGAGGTGATAACCGGCATCGGCGCAGATGCGGGCCATCGCGTCGTCGCCCGAGAAGCAGTGGAACACCGTGCGCTCCGGGGCGCCGACGCGGTCGAGGGTCTCCAACACCGCGTCGTGCGCGTCGCGGTCGTGGATCTGCATCGCGATGCCGTGCTTCTTCGCCAGGGCGATGTGCGCCTCGAACGACGCGAACTGCGGCGCCTGCCGCTCGGGCTCCGTACGGAAGAAGTCGAGGCCGGTCTCGCCGATCGCCCGGGTGCGCGGGTGCGCGGCGAGCTCGTCGATCACCTCGATCGCCTCATCCAGCCCCACACCGCCGAGACGGCCCGCCTCGGCGTACGTCGGCGCGTCGTTCGGATGGATGGCGACGGCGGCGAGCACGCGCGGATCGGATGCCGCGGCCTCGACCGCCCACCGCGACGACTCGATGTCGCCCGAAGCCTGGATGACGCCGGCGATGCCCACGGCCGCCGCCCGATCGAGCTGCTCGGTCAGCGACAGCGGGTCATCGCCGTCGACGATCTCCAGATGCGCATGGTTGTCGTACACCGGGACCGCGAGCGGCTCGGGGGCCGCCGGATACTTCAGATCCTTGCGTCCGTCGCCGTCACGGCGCTGCACATACGTGCCCGACATAGACGTACCCGACCTCTCCGTACCCGACCTGGCTCAGGCCGCGGACTCCACCCGCGGGAACAGCGGCGCGAGGCCGTTGACGCTGGTGCCGGGGCGCAGCACGCCCCAGGCTCCGGCCTCGCGGAGCGGCTGGTCCTGCAGACGGCCCAGGGTCTCGGCGGCGCCGAGCGCGACCCACAGCTTCTCGGTCGACTGCGGCATCACCGGCGAGAGCAGCACCGCGAGCGCGCGCAGGCCCTCGGCGCAGGTGTACAGCACGGTGCCGAGGCGCGCGCGCTGGTCCTCGTCTCCGCCGTTCGCCTGCTTGGCCAGCGCCCACGGCTCGTTCGCGGTGATGTAGCCGTTGAGCGCATCGACGATCGTCCAGATCGACGAGATCGCCTCGTCGATGCGGAACTGCGCGACAGCGGCATCCGCATTCGACGCGGCGTCCGCGACGATCTTCTGGATCGCGAGGTCTTTCTCGGTGTACTCGGCCGCGGGCGGCACGACGCCCTCGAAGTACTTCTCGATCATCGCCGTGGTGCGCGAGGCGAGGTTGCCGAAACCGTTCGCGAGCTCGGCCTGGTAGCGGGCCGACAGGTCTTCCCATGAGAACGAGCCGTCCTGGCCGAACGCGATCGCCGAGAGGAAGTAGAAGCGGTACGCGTCGGAGCCGAACACGTCGGTGATCTCGGTCGGCGCGATGCCGGTGAGCTTCGACTTCGACATCTTCTCGCCCCCGACCAGCAGCCAGCCGTGCGCGAAGACGCCCTTGGGCACGTCGAGCCCGGCCGCCATCAGGAGGGCGGGCCAGATCACCGCGTGGAAGCGCAGGATGTCCTTGCCGACCACGTGGTACGCGGGCCACCGGCGCTCGAACGTCTCCTCGTCGGAGCCGTAGCCGACGGCCGTGGCGTAGTTGAGCAGGGCGTCGACCCACACGTAGATGACGTGCGACTCGTCCCACGGCAGCGGGATTCCCCAGTCGAAGGTCGAGCGCGAGATCGACAGATCCTTGAGACCCTGGCTCACGAACGACACGACCTCGTTGCGCGCAGAGTCGGGGCGCACGAAGTCGGGCTGTGTCTTGTACAGCTCGAGCAGACGGTCCTGGAACTCGCTGAGCTTGAAGAAGTAGTTCTTCTCCTGCAGCAGCTCCAGCGGCTTCGAGTGGATCGCGCACACCTTCAGTCCCTCGAAGGGACCGGTGCCGTCGACGATTTCCGACTCGGGCTTGAACTCCTCGCAGCCCACACAGTAGAGCGCCTCGTACTCGCCCGCATAGATGTAGCCGCGGTCGTACAGGCGCTGGAAGAACGTCTGCACGTTCGTCTCGTGGCGCTCCTGCGTCGTGCGGATGAAGTCGTCGTTCGCGACGTCGAGCGTGGTCAGCAGCGGGAACCAGCTCTCGCTGACCAGCTTGTCGACCCACTCTTGAGGGGTGACGTTGTTCGCCGCCGCGGCGCGCAGCATCTTCTGACCGTGCTCGTCGGTGCCTGTGAGCATCCAGGTGTCATCCCCCGCCTGGCGGTGCCACCGTGCGAGCGTGTCGACGGCCACCGTCGTGTACCCGTGGCCGATGTGAGGCACATCGGACGGGTAGTAGATGGGCGTGGTGATGTAGAAGGATTCGCCTGCGGGCATGGAGCAATTCTAGGTGTCCGGGCGCCGGTGGTTACGCGCTCAGGCCACCGAGACGTCGATGCGATGCCATCCCTGTGCACCGTCGGGCGCGGGTGGCGCCGGATCCGACGTCTGGGTCTCTCCGTCGACGCTGAGCGCCCGGCACTCGATGGTGTGCGATCCGCTCTCCGCCGTCCAGTCCAGGCTCCACTGCACCCAGGTGTCCGTGGAGATGGCGGTCGCGAGATCGGCACGACGCCAGGGTCCGTCGTCGACGCGCACCTCGACCCCGGCGATGCCGACCTGCTGCTGCCACGCCATCCCGGCGATCACCGTGTCCCCGGCCGGGACGGACTGCCCTTGTCGCGGCACGTCGATGCGCGACTGCAGCTTGATCGGCCCGCGCTCGGACCATCCACGTGTGGTCCAGTACGCGGTGGCGCGGTCGAAGCGGGTGACTTCCAGCTGGGTGACCCACTTCGTGGCGGACACGTAGCCGTAGAGACCGGGGACCACGAGACGTGCCGGGAAGCCGTGCTCGATCGGCAGCGGTTCACCGTTCATGCCGACGGCCAGCAGGGCGTCGCGGTCGTCGGTGAGGGCCTCGATGGGTGTGGATGCCGTGAAACCGTCGGACGAGGTCGACAGCACCATGTCGGCGTCGGGGTCGACACCCGCGCGGGCGAGCAGCTCCCGCACCGGCACGCCCAGCCAGCGGGCGTTGCCGATCAGCGAACCGCCGACCTCGTTCGACACGCAGGCGAGAGTGACGTCGGACTCCTGCATCGGCAGGGCGAGCAACTCGTCCCACGTGAGGCGCACCTCGCGCTCGACCATGCCGTGGATGCGCAGCGACCAGTCGGCCGGATCGATCCGAGGAACGATCAGCGCGGTGTCGATGCGGTAGAACTCGGCGTTCGGGGTGACGACCGGAGCGAGGCCGGGGATCTCCAGGTCTGCCCCCGCGGGGATCGGTGCCGCCGTTCGCGCGGCCTTCGGCAGCCGCAGCGCATCGCGCACCGCTTCGATCGAGCGACTCGCCCCGCGCGCGACGTTCCCGACGACGAGGAGGACGAGCCCCGCGGCCGCGGCACCCGTCGTCCAGATCAGGAACCGGCGTCGGTCGACGTCATCCGCGGTGATCCCGGCGACGGGCCGGAGCCGCTGCACCAGCATCCGCAGGGCGATCACCGCGACGAGACCGGCCACGAGGCCGGGGAGCCAGGCGAACGGCCCGGCGCCGGGGCGGATCATCGCGGCCACGACGGCGAGCGCGCCGAGGGCCGCGAGGATCACGGCCCCGATCGGCGGACGCCGCAGCTCCAGGATGCCGGCGAGCGCTGCGACGACCGCGAGGACGATGGCGACGCCCACGATCAAGGCCACCTTGTCGCCGGTGCCGAACAGCGCGATCGCCGTGTCCTTCGCCCAGCTCGGCGCGAGATCGATGAGTCCGCTGCCGATCACGGCGAACGGGCTCGCGCTCGGCTCGACGATCGCCGCGACCAGCTCGGCCAGGCCGACCGCGACCACGGCCGCGACCAGGCCGGCGGCCGCGGCCCGGAGCATGTCCGATCGCCTGGCGTGCATCGCGGGGGTCATGTCCCGAGGGTAACCCCGGGGACGCGTTCGCGCGCCGCATCCGTCTCGCGCGCTTGCCTCGGCCTTCTCGCTCGCTTGCCGCGGCCTTCCGCGCTTCCCTCGGCCGAATCGCGGGGAATCGGCCGCGGGAAGCGCGTTTGTCAGCAATGGGTGCAGGCACCAGCGGACGCGGATGCTCAGAAGTCAGAGCGCGTTGCGGCGCGCGACCTCCCCGAGCCAGGCGAGCGACGGCTTCGGCGAGCGCACGAAGGTCTCGCGGTCGAAGCCGATCAGGCCGAACGTGGGGGCGAAGCCGCTGGCCCACTCGTAGTTGTCGAGCGCACTCCAGTGCTGGTACGCCCGCACATCGATGCCGTCGGAGATCGCGCGGTGCAGCCCCTCGAGCGCACCCTGCGTGTAGGCGATGCGGCGCGTGTCGTCGGCGGTCGCGATGCCGTTCTCGGTCACGAGCACCGGCACCCCGCCGCTGCGCTCCCACGCGCTGCGCACACCCATCTCGAGCGCCTCGGGGAAGAACTCCCAGCCGGTCAGCGTCGTCTCGACATCGTCAGACACCGGGCGCGGACCCTCCGGACCGATGAAGGTGCGCGTGTACGCCTGCACACCGACGAAGTCGTCGCCGGCCGACTGATCCAGGTACCAGTGGTCGCGCGGGTCACCGTACTCGGCGAGCATCTCGTCGGCGCCGGGCTCGCCGGTGGAGTGGAACGCCTGCGTGGCGATCGTCCATCCGGCCTTGACCCCGGGCACCGCATGCAGGATCTCGGAGGCACGGTGGTGCGCATCGAGCAGGGTGTCGGCCACGGCGAGGTCGGGGTTCGGGAGGCCGAAGGCCACGAGGTTCGCGGCATCCTCTCCCCCGGCGAGCATCGCAGCGATGTTCGGCTCGTTGATCGTGCACACGTACTCGACGCCGTCGAGGATCGGGAGCACGGTCTCGACGTACCGGGCGAACAGGTCGACCGCGTCATCCGCGCGCCAGAAGCCGTCTTTCTGGAACCACTGCGGCACCGTGAAGTGCATGAGCGTGACCGTGGGGTCGAGCCCGTTCTCGCGGGCCGTGTCGATCATGCGGCGGTAGTGGTCGAGCATCGCCCGGGAGACGAAGCCGCGCTCGGGCTCGATCCGCGCCCACTCCACCGAGAACCGGTAGGAGTTCAGCCCCGCGGCGGCGAGCAGCCGCATGTCCTCCGGGTAGCGGTGGAAGTGATCGGCGGCGTCACCGGAGGGCTCCACCATGGGCGAGCCGGGCGCGTGTTCCATCGCCCACCAGTTGCTCGTGGTGTTGTTGCCCTCCACCTGGTGGGCCGCTGTCGCGGCACCCCACAGGAAGCCGTCGGGGAATGCGAGCACGAGTGCTCCTTTCTTTGTGGATGAAGTCGGGAAGATCAGTGAATTCGCGCGGGGTTGGGCACGGCGTCCAGCAGCTGGATCGTGTACGGGTCCTCCGGATGCTGCAGCACCTCGGCGGTCTCGCCGCGTTCGACGACGCGGCCGCCGTTGAGCACCAGGATGTTCTGCGTCACCAGTCGCGCGCTCAGCAGATCGTGCGTGATGTAGAGCATGCTGATGCCCCATCGCTCGCGCAGATCCTCCAGCAGCGCCAGCACGCCCGCGCGGAGCGAGACGTCGAGCATCGAGACCGGCTCGTCGGCGATCAGCACCTGCGGGTCGCTCGCGAGCGCCCGGGCGATCACCACGCGCTGCCGCTGTCCACCCGAGAGCTGATGCGGCAGCTTCGCCGCGAACTGCTCCACGGGGGTCAGGCCGACCGTCTCCAGCAGCTCGAGCACCCGAGCCCGCGCCTCCTGTCCGCGCAGCTTCGTGTAGTTCATGACCGGGCGGGTGAGGGCGTACTCGACCGTGTGCAGCGGGTTGAGCGCCGCATACGGATCCTGGAACACCATCTGCACGTCCTTGCGCAGGTCACGGAGCCCCCGGCGCTTGAGCGTGGCCACGTCGGTGTCGCCGAAGCGGACCGTGCCGGAGGTCGGCTTCTCCACCCCGGTGAGCATCTTGGCGATGGTCGACTTTCCCGAGCCGGACGCGCCGACGAGCGCCAGCGCCTCCCCCGGTTCCAGCCGGAACGACACGTCGTCGACCGCCGTCACCGCTTCCTGCCCACGGCGCGGAGCCGGGTAGTGCTTCGACACCCCGTCGACCACGATCGCCGCGTCCGCACGGCGCGAATCACGCGACGACACGGTCGGCAGGGTCTCGGTGATATCGGTGCGGGCACGGCCTTCGCTGCGCCGTGTGCCGAGGTCGACGAAGCCGGGAATCGACAGGGTCTTCGCCCGCGGATCGGCGTAGTGGCTCAGGAGCATCCGCGTGTACTCGTCCTGCGGCCGCTGCAGGATGTCGATGCTGGGCGCGTCCTCCACGATGCGTCCCTCGTGCATCACCATCACCCGATCGGTGGCCTCGAGCACGATGCCGAGGTCGTGGCTGATGAGGATGGCCGTGAACTGCTCGGCCCGCTGCAGGTCCTTGATCGTGTCCATGACCGCGTGCTGCACGAGCACGTCGAGCGCGGTGGTCGGCTCGTCGAACACCATGAGCTGCGGTTCGAGCGAAAGCGCGAGCGCGATCGAGGCGCGCTGGCGCATGCCGCCGGAGAGCTCCCCGGGGTAGCGGGCGAGCACCGATGCGTCGAGCCCGACCTTGCCGATGAGCTCGCGGGCCCGCGCATCCCGCTCGCCCTTGGGCACGTGGCCGTGGGCGGCGAAGATGTCGCGGAAGTGGTTGCCCACCGTGCGCACCGGGTTCAGTGCGTTCATGCCCGACTGCAGCACCATGGCGAAACCGCCCTGACGCTGACGACGCAGCTCCTCGGCATCCAACTCGCGGATGTCGCGCCCTCCGAAGAGGATGCGGCCTCCGCTGATGCGCGCCGGCGGCTTCTGCAGCCGGGTGAGCGCGAAGCCGAGTGTCGACTTGCCCGACCCCGACTCGCCGACCAGTCCGACGAACTCCCCTCGACGCAGCGAGAACGAGACGTCGTGGACGGCGGCGACCGGCGTCGCTCCGGGTGAGGCGTATTCGACGGAGAGCCCCTGCACGTCGAGCAGGATGTCGTGGCCCGTGGTTGTCGTCTCGGGTGCCATGGCGGTCATCGGCCCTTCCCCTCTCGCAGGCGCGGATTGGAGATGCCGTCCACGCCGAAGTTGATCAGTGTCAGGCTCAGAGCCAGCAGTGCGATGCACAGACCCGGGGCGAACAGCAGCAGCCACTGACCGGTGAGCAGGGAGTTGGAGTTCTGCGCCCAGTAGAGCATGGTGCCCCAGCTGACGATGCTGGAGTCGCCGAGTCCGAGGAACTCCAGCCCCGCCTCGGCGAGGATCGCCGCCGTCGCCGCTCCGAAGAGCGTTCCGGCGATGATCGACGTCATGTTCGGCAGGATCTCGCGGAACACGATGCGCGTCCGGCTGTCACCCGAGAACTGCGCCGAGGTGACGAAGTCGTTGCCCCGGAGCGACTGGGTCTGGCTGCGGAGCACGCGAGCGCCCCATGCCCAGCCGGTCACCACGATCACGGCGATGATCATCAGGATGCCGCCGTTCTGCAGGTACGCGGCGATCACGATCATGAGAGGCAGGCCCGGGATCACGAGGAAGAGGTTGACGATGAAGCCGACCACCTCGCCGAGGAAACCGCGCATGTACCCCCAGCTGAGGCCGATCAGTACGGCCACGATGGTGGAGAGGATGCCGGCGGCGAAGCCGACCAGGAGGCTGACCTGCGCGCCGAAGATGAGCTGGCTGAGCACGTCCTCCCCCGCGGCCGTCGTCCCGAGCCAGTGCTCCCAGGACGCGTCGGCGTTGCGCTCGAAGCCGTTGTCCTTCGCGCCGTAGGGAGCGAGCACCGGGGCGAACACTGCCACCAGCACGAAGAAGGCGAGGATGCAGAGGCCGAGTCGGGCCTTGCCGTTCGACCAGAGGGTGGCGACCATGCGCCCGAAGGCGCGCCACGGGCTGGGCGCGGCGATGCGCTCGGCGGGGATCTTGACGTTCATGGTGGAAGTCATCGGCGTGTCCTCGGGTCGAGAACCCCGTAGAGGATGTCCACGAGGAAGTTGGCGATGAGCACGCTCACGGTGATCATCAGGAAGAGCGCCTGCATGAGCGGGTAGTCCTGCCCGATCACGGCGTTGAAGAGCAGGTATCCGATGCCGGGATAGCCGAAGACCTGCTCGACGAGGATCGATCCGCCCACGACACCGCCGAGCGTGAGCCCGAAGCCGGTGAGGTTCGGCAGGATCGCGTTGCGTGCGGCGTAGCGGAGGGCGATGGTGCGGCCATGAAGGCCGTTCGCCTCGCCGAAGGTGATGTAGTCCTCACCGAGCGTGTTGATCATGGCGTTGCGCATCCCGATGATCCAGCCGCCGAGGGAGGTGAGCAGGATCGTGAGGGCCGGCAGGAACGCGTGGCTCAGCAGGTCGCCGAGGAACTCCCACGTGAATCCGGGCGTCGTCGTCGCGGAGTAGGCGCCCGTGGTCGGGAACCAGTGCAGCACGTAGCCGAAGAAGAACAGCAGAAGCAGCGCGGTCCAGAAGTAGGGGAACGTGCTGAGGAACGAGCCGGTCAGCGTCGGCAGCGTGTCGAGCCAGGTGCCTCGGCGCCACGCGGCCGCCACTCCGATGAGCGTGCCGATCACGAACGCGAGGATCGTGACGATGCCGACGAGGCCGATCGTGTACGGCAGTGCGGTCGAGACCATGCTCGACACCGACTGCGGATAGAAGGTGTACGAGACGCCGAAGTCGAGTCGGACGACCTGGCCGAGGTAGGCGATGTACTGATCCCACAGCGAACCCGTCGGCACACCCAGCTGGGCTTCGATGGCGGCGCGCGTGGCATCCGACACCGGCCCGTTCTGGGACAGCTTGGCGATGGCGGCATCCGCCGGGGAGCCCGGCATCATGCGCGGGAGGAAGAAGTTCAGGGTGACCGCGGCCCACAGGGTGAGCACGAACAGGCCGAACTTCTGGAGCACGTACTTCACTTGTCGTCCTCCTTCACTCGCTCGAGCCGCGTGAAGATGCCCAGCGGCGCGGAGTCGTAGTTCTGGGGAATCATGTACGGGTCTTCCTCGCTGGGCCAGCCGGTGAACTTGGCGTCGCTGAACAGACCCCAGATCCCTCCGTAGTACAGGCCGATCACGGGCAGTTCGTCGTAGACGATGCCCTGCAGTTCCTTCACGATCTCCGCCTGGCGGGTCGTGTCGACGGTCTCGCGGTATTCGGCCAGCAGCGCATCGACCTCATCCGACCGGTAGCGCTCGAAGTTGTTCGCGGTCGGTTCTCCCGACGGCACGTAGAACTCGCTCGAGAGCAGGTTGTTGTACGCCTGGTAGACGTCGCCGTTGCCCATGCCGCCGATCGCCATCTCGAAGTCGCCGTTGCTGATCGCGCTCTGGTAGCCCGCGGGCTGCGGGAGCTTGAGCGTGACTTTCACACCGACCTCGGCGAGCTGGCTGCGCACGGTCTGCGCGGCCCTGGTCCAGTCGGTGAAGCCGTTGGCCGTGGTGAGGGCGAATTCGAGCTGCTCGCCGTCGGCGTCCACGAGCCGGTCGCCGTCGAGGGTGTAACCGGCCTTCTCGAAGGACTCGAGCGCGGCGTCCGCATCCTGGGTGATCATGCCGCCGTCGGGGATGCTCGGGTCGAGGTACTCCTCCTGGTTCGGGAGGATGAGTCCGGTCTGACCGGCCGGCTTCATGTAGCCCTCAGAGGCGGTCTCGGCGATCTCCTCGCGATCGAGGGAGAGCGCGATGCCTCGGCGCACGTTCACGTCGTCGAACGGGGCGACCTCGAGGTTCGGCATCAGCGCGATCACGCCGCCCGGCGGGAACCACCATTTGTTGTCCGGACTCGCGGCACCCCAGGTGCCCTCGACGTCGGAGATGAACGAGTAGGCCCAGTCGTACCCGCGGCTCACGGTGTCGAGCTGCGAGTTGGTGGCGGGCAGGATGATGTGCTCGATCTCGATCTTGTCGGCCTGCCAGTAATCGGGGTTGCGGTCCATCGAGTACTGCTGGTCGTTGTAGTTGCCCAGCACGAACGGCCCGGTCCCGACCGGTGTCTCGTTGCGGTACGTGGCAGGGTCCTTCACGTCGGACCAGAGGTGCTCCGGCACGATCATGGTCTGGCCGAGGATCGGCAGCGACGGCGCATCCTCGGTCTGGAGGTGCATGATCACGTCGTCGCCCTCGGTCTCGACGCTCTCCAGATGCTGCCAGGCGCCCTTGATGTCGAGCGCGGGGTTGTCCTTCAGCAGCTGGAACGTGAAGGCCACGTCATCGGGGGTCAGAGCCTCGCCGTCGCTCCACTCCACGTCGTCTCGGATCGTCATGACGATGGTGCGGGCGTCGGGCTGGGTCCATTCGGAAGCGAGCCAGGGATTCTGGGTGCCGTCGAGCGGGTTGACCAGGATCAGCGGCTCGTAGATCCACCGCGACGCCGTGCGCGTGTTGGTCAGATACGGGTTGAAGTTCTTCGTGAAGAACGGGTTCCCCTTGTCGGCGTTGATCAGCATCGTGTCGTCGCCGATCGACGGATCGGGTTGCGACGTGATCTGGATGCTGCAGCCGCTCAGTGCGACCGCTGCTGCCGCGAGGCCCACGATCGCCGCTCTGCGCCAGCGCTGGATCACGCGCCCTCTCGGTGTTCTGCCACCGGACATCTGCCACCTCATGTCGTCTCTGTCATGACCGGCGGCCCGCGCCGCCTCAGTGATTGTAAGCGCATACATTTTTCGAAAGCAACCCCTTGACACCGGAGTGGCGTCGTGCCGCGGGGCGTCAGGAAGGGCGCTGCGAGCTCTCGCGCAGGATGATCTGCAGCGGCAGGCGGGCCAGCACCGGCTCGGCGTCCACGCTCTCCAGACGCCGTGCGAGCACCTGCACCGCCGCGCGCCCCAGGTCGATCATGGGCTGGCGGATCGTGGTGAGCGGGGGGCGCGACAGCGCGGCCGCCTCGATGCCGTCGAACCCGGTCACGAGGACGTCTTCTGGCACGCGGATCCCCGCGCCGCGGAACACGTCGAGCGCGCCGAGCGCCATCTGATCGTTCGCGGCGATCAGCGCCGCCGGTGCACCGGATGCGGCGAGCTCCTCGGCCGCACGACGGCCGGATCCGCGCGTGAAGTCGCCGCGGAGGACGCTCACGTCGTCGAGGGACCGCCCCGCAGCCGTCACCGCCGCGGCGAACCCCTCCCACCGCTGCTGGCCGTCCGGCGAGTCCGCCGGTCCCGCGACGAAGGCGATCCGCCCATCCCCCACCTGGGCCAGGACATGCCGGGTCAGCTCGGCCATCGCCTCGGCGTTGCTCACGGTGACGTGGTCGTAATGATCGCCGCGCGGGGGGCCGGAGAGGACCACGACCGGGATGCGCCGCGCGAGGCGCGCCAGCACGTCGTCGGGCACACTGCTCGCGAGCACCATCAGGCCGTCGACGCGGCCGGCCATGTCTCGCACCGTCGACCGGTCGGGATCGTCGCGTCCGACGCCGACCATGAGCACGAAGCCCTGCTTCCACGCCTCCAGCTCCGCACCGCGGAGCACCTCGTCGAGGAAGAGCATCGAGGTGCGGCCGTCGTCGGCATCCGCGTCATCACGGACGAGCGCGAACGGCGGCGCATCGGCGGCGGAGAGCGCATCCAGCGGCGGAGCGTCTTCGGCGGCGTCGAAACCGGGGAAGTACAGCCCGAGCACCCCGGTGCGGCGCTCCGCGAGACCGCGGGCACTGCCGCTGGGCACATAACCCAGTGCGGCCACGGCATCGAGCACCCGCTCCCGCGTGATCGGGCGCACGGCATCCGGCGAGCGCAGCACGCGCGACACGGTGGCGATGGACACACCAGCCCGATCCGCCACGTCGTACACGGTCGCCGCCTTGCTCACGGTCACGCCCCTCCGGAGCGGGCGGCGAGCGCGGCCTGATAGAGGTCGCGGGAGGAGAGACCGGTGAGGGCTGCCACCTCCGAGGCGGCATCCTTCAGGCGGATGCCGTCGGCGACGAGCTTCTGCACCTGGGTGAGCGCGTCCTCCGGCGAGGCGTCCCGGCGGGCTGCACCCTCGACGACCACGACGATCTCGCCCTTCACGCCGTTCTCGGCCCACGCGACCAGCTCAGATGCCGTGCCGCGACGCACCTCCTCGTACAGCTTCGTGAGCTCGCGGCACACCGCGATCCGCCGCTCGTCTCCGAACGCCGCTCCCATGTCGGCGAGCGCGCTCGCGAGGCGGGCGGGTGACTCGAAGAACACCATGGTCCGCGGTTCAGCGGCGAGAGAGCGAAGGGTCGAGCGGCGCTCCCCCGGCTTGCGCGGGAGGAAGCCCTCGAAGGTGAAGCGGTCGGTGGGGAGACCGGAGATCGCGAGCGCCATCAGCACGGCGCTCGGACCGGGGATCGCGGTCACCGTCACACCCTGCGCCACGGCCTCGGCGACCAGCCCGTAGCCGGGGTCGCTCACGGTCGGCATCCCGGCGTCGCTCATCACGACGATGTCGGTCTCTGCGGCGAGGGCGGCGAGCTCGGCGGCCTTCTGCTTCTCGTTGTGGTCGTGCAGCGCGATCAGGCGCGGACGGTTCTCGATCTGCAGCGCCTTCAGGAGTCGCACCGTGGTGCGGGTGTCTTCTGCGACGACGACCTCGGCGTTCTCCAGCACCTCCACCAGGCGGCGGGACGCGTCGCCGAGATTTCCGATCGGAGTGGCGGCGAGGATGATCACCCGCCCAGCTTAGGCGCGTTGTCTAGGCTGGACCGGTGACCGCGCCCGTGCCCCTGCTCCCCGCACCCGAGGCACGGCTGACGCGCTACGGACGACTCCGCGATCGCGTGCTCCTCGACCCCGACTGGGGCCGCGCGATCCGCTGGCTCGCACCGCTGGTCATCACCGCCGTGGCCGCCGTGCTCCGCCTCATCGGCGTCGCCCATCCGCATGAGCTGGCGTTCGATGAGACCTACTACGTCAAAGACGCCTGGTCGCTGTGGACCCTGGGCTACGAAGGCACCTGGGGCGATGGCGCGAACCAGGCGTTCCCGAGCGGCGAGGATCTTCCGCTCTCCGATCAGGGGGCGTTCATCGTGCATCCGCCGCTGGGCAAGTGGCTGATCGCGCTGGGCATGGCGATCGGCGGCCCGGAGAACAGCGGCGGCTGGCGGCTGGCCACGGCCCTCTTCGGCACGGCATCGGTCTTGCTGGTGTATCTGATCGCCCGACGCCTCAGCGGCTCGGTGGTCGTCGCGAGCGTGGCCGGCACCCTGCTCGCGATCGACGGGCTCAGCATCGTGATGAGCCGGATCGCCCTGCTCGACGGCATCCTCACCTTCTTCATCCTGCTCGGCGTGCTGTTCGTGCTGATCGACCGGCAGCGGACGATCCCCGTGCTCGAGCGACGCGACCCCGACGCACCCGACCCGTTCTGGGGACCCGTCCTGTGGCGGCGTCCCTGGCTGGTCGCCGCGGGGCTCGCCCTGGGCGCGGCGTGCGCGGTGAAGTGGTCGGGACTCTACGTCCTCGCCGGCTTCGGGCTGTACGTCGTGGTCACCGACGCACTCGCTCGGCGCCGCGCGGGCGTGGTGCTCTGGCCGACCGCCGCCGCATTCCGTCAGGGTCCCGTCTCCTTCGTGCTGCTCGTCTTCCCGGCTCTCGCGGTGTACCTCGTCAGCTGGACCGGCTGGCTCGTGACCGCGGGCGGCTACGACCGCAAGAGCGACGCCAACCCCCTGCTCGCGCTCTGGAAGTACCACGAGTCGATGCTCGGCTTCCACGTCGGCCTGAGCCGCGGGCACCCCTATGCGAGCCCGGCGTGGGAGTGGCCGCTGCTGCTGCGCCCGACCGCCGTCTGGGTCGACCCCTCCCCCTCGGGCTGCGGCACGGATCACTGCATCGGCGTGATCTCCGCCGTCCCCAATCCACTCATCTGGTACGGCGGGGTTGCGGCCGCCGTCTACCTGATCTACCGGCTGGTGCGCAGCTGGATCACGCGACAGCCGGTCGGGCCGGAGCTGACCGTTCCGCTCGTGGGCCTCGCCGTCACCTACCTGCCGTGGCTGATGTTCCCCGAGCGCACGATCTTCCAGTTCTACACGGTCGTGATGATGCCGTTCCTCGTGCTCGCGCTGGCGATGACGCTGCGGATCATCGCCGGAAAGCGCGAGGACCCGTTGTACCGGCGGCAGTCCGGCGAGCGCACGGTGATGATCTTCCTCGTGTTCGTCGTGCTGGTCTCGGCGTTCTTCCTGCCGCTGTGGACCGGGATGAGCGTGCCGTACGAGTTCTGGCTGCTGCACAACTGGCTGCCCGGCTGGGTGTGAGGCGCTAGACGGGATCGTCCGTCGCGACGTGATCCACCAGCGGGAGCACGCGCCCGGAGAGGTGCGTGCGCATCGCGATCGATGACGCCGTGCGCGCGACGCCGGGCACGAGCGCGACCCGGTCGAGCACCTCCTGCAGCCGGGTGGCATCCCGCGCCACCAGCCGCAATTGCATATCGCTCGCCCCCGTGACCGTGTGCATGTCGACGATCTCGGGCACCGCGTCGGCGAGGGCCGTCGCCACCTCGTCGTGCCCGACCTTCTGATCGATCTCGACCAGGCAGAACGCGACGACGCCATAGCCGAAGCCGGACGGGTCGACCCGCGGCACGATCGCCTCGATCACCCCGCCCTCGTGCAGGCGAGCGAGACGGCTCGTCGCGGTGCCGCGGGCGATCCCGAGCCGCCGCGCGACCTCGAGGATCGGCAGCTGCGGCGACTCGGTGAGCAGCCGGATGAGCTGGGCGTCGAGGCGATCGATGCGCATCGGCTACTCCCGCGGCACGCCGGGCCGGGCGACGCCCCTGGTCGCACGGGCGACGAGGAGCAGCACACCGGTGAGCGCAAGGGTCAGCAGCAGCTGGATGCGCGCTGTCGGATCGATCATCGCGAGTGCGATCACCGCGGCGAGCAGCACCAGGCAGAGCCAGGAGAGCCAGGGGAAGCCCCACATCCGCATCGGCATCTCCTCGCCCGCACGGTCCGCGCGAGTGCGGAGGATGATCTGCGCGATCGCCGTCGCCGTCCAGATCACGAGCAGCGTCGAGCCGACGACGTTGAGGAGGGCTGGCAGGACGACGTCGGGGAAGGCCCAGTTGAGTCCCACCGTCACGAAGCCGAAGGCTACCGAGGCGAGCACGGCGACGAACGGCACCCCCTTGAGGCTCGTGCGGGTGGCGGCCAGCGGGGCGAGTCCACGCTCGCCCAGCGAGTACGCCATGCGGGAGGCGCCATAGATGTTCGCGTTCATGGCCGACAGCAGCGCGATGATCACGATCAGGTCCATCACGAGCCCGACGCCGGGCACGTTCAGGGTCTCGAGCACGGCCGAGAACGGGCCGTCCTTGACCGCGGGGTCGTTCCACGGCAGCACCGAGACGATCACGAAGATCGACCCGACGTAGAACACGAGGATGCGCACGAGCACCTCGCGCACGATGCGGCGGATGTTGTGCGCGGGGTCGTTCGACTCGGCGGCGGCGATCGCGACGACCTCGGTGCCTCCGAACGCGAACACCACGATGAGCAGGGCGCCCGCGATGCCGGCGATGCCGTTCGGGGCGAAGCCGCCGTTGTCGACGAGATTCGCGATGCCGGTCGCGGGCACACCGGGGATGAGTCCGACGATCGCGCACACCCCCACCACGAGGAAGGCGATGATCGCCGCGACCTTGATCGCCGCGAACCAGAACTCGAAGCGACCGTAGTTGCGCACGCCGAACAGGTTCACGGCGGTGAGCGCCACGACGAAGATCAGCACCCACACCCAGGCGGGGATGCCCGGCGTCCAGTTGGCCACGATCGCACCGGCGCCGGTCGCCTCGGCGGCGATCACGACGACGAGCTGGATCCAGTAGAGCCATCCGACCGCGCTGCCGGCGCTGCGCCCCATCGCCTTCTGGGCGTAGGAGCTGAATGCCCCGGAGCTCGGGCGCGCCGCGACCATCTCGGCGAGCATCGCCATGACGAGCACGACGATGCCGCCGGCGACGAGATACGAGACCAGGACGGCGGGACCGGCGATGCTGATCGCCTGCCCGGATCCGACGAACAGGCCGGCGCCGATCGCGCCGCCGAGCCCCATCATCGAGATCTGGCGACGGGTGAGCCCCGGATGCAGACCCTTGGTGGTCGTGGTGGTGGGCGGGAGTTCGGTAGTCATGCAGCAGCCTCCGAAGTGGATGCGGTGAGCGCCTGTTCGACGCGATCGATGTCGGTCGAGGAGCCGGAGGAGATGCGGATCCCCTCCCCGGCGAAGGCCCGCGCGATCACGCCTCCTGCCTGAAGCAGGTCTTCGAGCTCCGCGGTGCGATCGCCGGACGGAACCCAGACGAAGTTCGCCTGCGAGCGGACAGCGGGCCAGCCGGCTGCGGTGAGCACGTCGTGGAGGCGCTCTCGTTGCTCGATGACCTCGCCGATGCGGGTCGCGAGCTCGTCCTCGGCATCCAGCGAGGCGAGGGCAGCGGTCTGGGCGAGGTCGGTCACGCCGAACGGCACGGCGACCTTGCGCTGGTTCTCGGCGACGGCGGCCGGGGCGATCGCATAGCCGATGCGGAGCCCGGCGAGACCGTAGGCCTTCGAGAAGGTGTGCAGCACGGCCACGTGCGGGTGGCGGCGGAACAGCTCGATGCCGGCACCGCGGCTCTCTGTCGTATCGAAGTGCACATACGCCTCGTCGATCACCATGAGCACGTCGTGCGGCACGGCGGCGACGAAGCGCTCCAGCTCGTCCGCGCCGACCACGGTCCCGGTCGGGTTGTTCGGGTTGCACACGAAGATCAGGCGGGTGCGCGGAGTGATCGCGGCGAGCATCGCGTCGAGGTCGTGCACGTGGTCGGCATCGAGCGGCACGGCGACCGGCGTGGCCCCGGCGATGCGGACCAGCGAGGGATACGCCTCGAACGAGCGCCAGGCGAAGATGACCTCGTCGCCGTCGCCGGCCACCGCGTGGATGAGCTGCGAGGCGATCTCGACCGAACCCGCACCGACGGTGACCTCGGCGGGGTCGACACCGTAGCGGGCGGCGAGACGCTCACGGAGGCCTGCCGCGCTCATGTCGGGATAGCGATTGATGCCGTCGACCCGATCGCGCACGGCCTGGGCGACCGAAGGAAGCGGCGGATGCGGCGACTCGTTCGAGGAGAGCTTCGACGCACCGGCCGGGGCGGAGCGCCCCTGACGGTACGCGGGAACGGCGTCGAGTCCGGCGCGGGTGGGGAGGGGCATCGTCAGAGCATCCTTGCTGTGATCGCGGGTGGGGTCGCGCAACAGTAGAACGGATGCCGGGCACTGGGCAATCGGTTCATTGGATGCTGCGCAACCCGCGCAACCGGCGGGGCTTCGACAGCGAATTGCTGTGCAGATTGTGCACTCTGCATCGGCGAGGTCAGAGACCGCCGACGGCCGATACGCTCGCCGTATGGGTAAGCCCTCCGGATTCGAGTTCGCGGTGCGCGGTGACGACGTCGTCATCCGCCACCACGGGATCACCGCGACCGTGCTTCGCGGCGCACGGGCGCAGGAGTTCCTCGCCGAGGCCACCGAGGGCGATACGCAACTGCTGATGGCCCGCGTGACCGGGAACTACCGCCGCGGCAATGAACGTGCCGCCCGTCGGCATCCGCGTAACCAGGGCTGACCTCAGCGGGAGATCGAGACCTCCGCCGGGTCACTCACCGGCAGGCGGCACACGAAGGCGCGGCAGTCGTAGGCGCGCTCTGCGGACGCATCCTTGCCCTCGAACAGCTCGAACCCGGCGGCGGCGAACGCCTGCGCCTGCGCGGGAGTGACGACGGCGATGGCCTCGGCATCCGCGGCCCGGGCTGCTGCGGCGAGCGCACCGTCGCGGTCGGCCGTCGTCACCACGAGCTGCCGGGGCGGAAGGGCGAGGCCCACCGCCACCCGCAGCAGGGTGCCGTGGGCGAACGGCTGCTCCAGCGAACGCGACGCAAGAGCACTCACGGTCGCGACGGCGGCCGCGCGGTACCGGTCCCCCGTCCCCAGCCACCAGGCGGTGAGCGCGGCTCCGGCGACGGCTGCGGCATCGGAGGGCAGGTCGCCGTCGGTCTGGTCGGGCGATGTCGCGATGCCCTGCGCCGAGAGCAGCGGATCGTCGCCGCCGGTGCCGGCGAGCGCGTCGTCGAGGATGCCGCGTGCGGTCACGGCCCACTCGGCGTCCCCGGTCGCCAGCGCGAGCGCGAACAGGCCGTCGGCAAGGAGCCCGAGATCCGCGGGGGTCGCGACGGCGGCGGACGGGCGGCCGTCGAGCGATGTGCGCACGAGCGCACCCGCCGCGTTCCGGTTGACCCGCAGCACGTGGTCGGCGGCGGCAGCAGCGGCGTCGATCCAGCCCTGTTCGCCGTAGGCCGCACCCGCGCGGGCGAGGGCGCCGATCGCGAGCCCGTTCCAGCCCGTGATCACCTTGCCGTCGACGGCAGGCGGCTCCAGGTCCGCGCGGTCGGCGACGGGACGCAGGTAATAGCCGCCCTCGCTGCGGGCGCCGTCGATCGTCGACTCGGAATCCTGCGCGGCACCGAATCCACCGCCGTCGCGCCGCAGCACGTCGAGCAGGAAGGCGGCGATCCCGCGCACGGTCGACTCGTCCCCCGCGGCCAGCGCGATGTCGAGCAGCTGCGCGTTGTCGGTGAGCATCCGCTCGTAGTGCGGCACGGTCCAGTCACGCTGGGTGGCGTAGCGGAAGAAGCCGCCGTCGGCATCGCGGAGGTCGGAACCCGCCATCGCAGCGAGCGCGCGTGTCGCCGACCCCGCCGCCTGCGGGGCACCCTCACGCACCACCGGATGCTGCAGGAACCGCAGCGTGGTGGCGACGGGGAACTTCGGGGCGCCGCCGAAGCCGCCGTAGACGCGGTCCTCCCGCTGCGCGATCGCCTCCGCCGCCGTCGCGATCGCCACCACGTCGGGCAGGTCGGAGGGCGTGGACTCCGCTGCGCGAGCGAGGGCGTCGGTCACGGCATCCGCCGATTCCTCGGCCTGCGCGCGCCGCAGCGTCCAGGCCTCCCGCACCGCGGCGAGCACGTCGCGGAACCCGGGCATCTGACCACGGGCTTCCGGCGGCCAGTAAGTGCCGGCATAGAACGTGCGACCTCGAGGCGTCGTGAAGACAGTGAGCGGCCAGCCGAGATTCTGTGTGAAGGCCGAGGCCGCGGCCATGTAGGCGCCGTCGACCTGCGGATGCTCCTCGCGGTCGACCTTGACCGCGACGAAACCGTCGTTGATGAGGGCGGCGGTGTCGGGGTCGGCGAACGACTCCCGCGCCATCACATGGCACCAGTGGCAGGTCGAGTAGCCGATCGAGATCAGCAGCGGCACGTCGCGGCGCCGGGCCTCGGCGAACGCCTCCTCACCCCAGGGGTACCACTCGACGGGGTTGTCGGCGTGCTGGCGGAGGTACGGACTGAGCGTGTCGGCGAGCCGGTTCGTCATGCCCTCACGCTACGCCGTAGGGAGGGCGCGCGGTCAGCTGACGAGAAGCTCGACCGGGCGCGCAGCCGCGTAGCCGACCAGCGGCAGGGCACGCTCGGCGGCCAGCGCGATGCGCGCCTGCAGCACGTCCGAGGCGATCTCGTATCCGTCGAAATCGGTGTTGCTCGCGTAGACCCCGACCGGGAGGGTGAGCGCCTGGAAGAACGCGAACAGCGGCCGCAGCTGGTGCTCGATGATCAGCGCGTGCTTCTCCCCGCCGCCGGTCGCCGCGAGCAGCACGGGCTTTCCCACGAGGTCGTACTGGCCGACGAAGTCGAAGAGGTGCTTGAAGAGTCCGGTGAACGAGGCCCGGTAGACGGGGCTGCCCACGATCAGCAGGTCGGCGGACTCGATGGCCTGCAGCTGCGCCTCGACCTCGGGCGGCAGCTGGTCGCGCTGGAGCGCGCCGGCCAGGCCCGGGCCGATCTGCGTGAGCTCGATGAGCTGCGACTCGACCTCGGCACGATCGGCGATCGCGTCCGTGATCGCGCGGACGAGGGCGGTCGTCTTGCTCGGCTCGTGCAGGGATCCCGACACGGCCACGACGCGGAACGGAGCTGTCATGCCTCGAAGCTACTCACGACGACGCCCCGTGTCGCGCGGAGCGACACGGGGCGTCATGTGGGCCCGAGGGCCGGAACGGGTGACCGGGGTCAGTTGACCTCGTCCGGGTGCGAGCCCACACGGCCCGAGCCGTCGAGCGGGTCGAGGGCGTCGATCGCCGCGATTTCGGCGTCGGTCAGCTCGAAGCCGAAGACATCGAGGTTCTCGCGCAGGCGCTCGGCGCGCACCGACTTCGGGAAAACAATGATCCCCTTCTGCAGGTGCCAGCGCAGCACGGCCTGCGCGGGGGTGACCCCGTGCGCGGCTGCGGCATCCGCCACCGCGGGGGTGCCGAACAGGTCGTACTTGCCCTGACCGAGCGGGCCCCAGGCCTCGATCTTGACGCCGTTCGCGTCGGCCCAGGCGACCACGTCGCGCTGCTGGTAGGCGGGGTGCAGCTCGATCTGGTTCACGGCCGGCACGACGCCGGTCTCCTTCACCGTGCGCTCCAGGTGCGGCACGAGGAAGTTCGAGACGCCGATGCTGCGGGTGAGACCCGCCTCACGGAGTTCGATGAGCTTCGCGAAGGCGTGCACATAGTCGTCCTTGGCCGGGGTGGGCCAGTGCACCAGGTACAGGTCGACCTTTTCGAGGCCGAGCTTGTCGAGGCTCTCGCCGATGGCCGCGCGCGGCTCGTCGTCGTGGTGGCGGTCGTTCCAGAGCTTGGTCGTGATGAACAGCTCGTCGCGGGCGATTCCGGAGGCCGCGATCGCGGCGCCGACGCCCTCTTCGTTGCCGTAGATCGCGGCGGTGTCGATGTGGCGGTAGCCGATCTCGAGCGCCTCGCTCACCGCGCGCTCGGTCTCTGCCGGCGGCACCTTGAAGACGCCGTAGCCGAGCTGCGGGATGGAATTGCCGTCGTTCAGTTCGAGTGCAGGAATGCTCATTGCTCCAGCCTATGACCGGCATCCGACGTCGAGGCCGCCCGAAGGGGAAGAAGTGCCATCGCAGCCGCCCCGCGACCGACGAGTCGTTCCAGCGGTCCTCGACCGAAGAACATCGACCAGAGCGTCGTGACCACCAGCAGCCCGACGGCGGTCGCTGCCCAGAACCCGTTGCTGGAGAAGAAACCTCCGGGGCCGCCGACGAGCACGATCGACAGCACATGCGCACTGTATGCCGTCAGCGGCATGGACCCGAGCGCTCCCAGGGGCAGCAGGACCCACCGCAGCGGTCTGCTCAGCAGCAGGCACAGCGCGATCACGGCCAGCGCGAAGCCGCCGGAACCGAGCACCTCCGCCGTGCCGCCGCTGTGCGGCTCGACCGCGAACACGGCAGCGAGCACCGCGCCCAACGGGTCGGAGGCCGCCAGCGCCTGCGGATACCCCTCCCAGCCGCCCGGCATCGACAGCGCGCCGCCATCGCTCTCGACGAACGAGCTGTCGACGAACGAGCTGTCGACGAACGACGAACTGCTGTACTCCGCAGGTGTGCTGAGGCCCGCTGCCTGGCCGATCGCGCCGAGACCGTATCCGACGACCGCGAGCACGACGCCGACGGCGAGCGCGATCACGGCGGTGCGCACTCGTTCGACGTGCATCCGCCCCAACGCCAGGCCGCCCAGCACGAGGGCGAGCCACACCGTGATCGGGTAGGTGCCGTAGAGCACGAAGCCGATCCCGGTGCCGAACGGATGCAGCATCACGGCACCGAGGAACGCGAGCAGTGCGGGGCCGAGGAGAGCGAGCACGGCCGCCGCGAGCAGCAGCTGCCACGGACGCCACCGGAGGAACGGGATCACCGCGACATAGAGGATGCCGTACAGGGTGAGGATCACCGCGATCGGGGTGTTCAGCATCTCCAGGGCGAGTCCGATCAGGAAGATCACGGCCCCGCGCCCCACCAGGTTCAGGCGGATGCTCGGGAGACGCTCGGGCTCCGGCAGCACGCTGCGTCCGGTCATCAGGGCGATGGACACCCCGGCGAGGAGCGCGAAGAGGATCGACGACCGCCCGTGCACGAGGTCGGTCCACGTCGCCGGGTTCGTCCACTCGAAGGCCTCGGTCTCGCCGATGTGCGCGCCGGCCATGCCGAGGATCGCCAAGCCACGAGCGACATCCAGGCCGAGGATGCGCGGCGGGCGCCCGAAGTCGCGGAACCAGCGGACGGGGGCGAGCGCGGTGATCACCAGATGATCGTAGAGGGCGATTCCCGTCATACGATGGAGGGCTATGTCCTCCCCCGTGATCTCCTATCCCCCGGAGCTGCCCGTCAGCGCTGCCAGGGGCGAGATCGGCGACGCCATCCGCGACCACCAGGTCGTGATCGTCGCGGGCGCCACGGGCTCGGGGAAGACGACCCAGCTGCCGAAGATCGCGCTCGAGCTGGGGCGGGAGCGCATCGCGCACACCCAGCCGCGCCGCCTCGCCGCGCGGACCATCGCCGAGCGGGTCGCGGAAGAGCTCCAGGTCGAGCTGGGCACGCTCGTCGGCTACAAGGTGCGCTTCACCGACAAGGTCTCCGATGCCACCCGCATCGCTCTGATGACCGACGGCATCCTCCTCAACGAGATCCACCGCGATCGACTGCTCACGCGCTACGACACGATCATCATCGACGAGGCGCACGAGCGCTCCCTCAACGTCGACTTCCTGCTCGGCTACCTGGCCCGCATCCTGCCGGAGCGTCCCGACCTCAAGGTGATCATCACCTCGGCCACGATCGATCCGGAGAGCTTCGCGAAACACTTCGCCGCCCCGGACGGCACACCGGCGCCGATCATCGAGGTCTCGGGCCGCACCTACCCCGTGGAGATCCGCTACCGCGGTCCGGTCGAGGATGCGGACGACGAGAGCGCACCGGCCGAACCGGAGGACGAGGTGTCGGCGATCGTCGCCGCCCTCCGGGAGCTCGACCGCGAGGCACCGGGAGACGTGCTCGTGTTCCTCCCCGGCGAGGCCGAGATCCGGGACGCGGCCGACGCCGTGCGGGGCGCCTACGCGAACGGCCGCGCCCCCACCGAGGTGCTGCCGCTGTTCGGACGCCTCTCCGCCGCCGATCAGCACCGCGTGTTCGAGCGCAGCCGGGTGGCGGGCGTGCGCCGCCGCGTCATCCTCGCCACCAACGTCGCCGAGACGAGCCTCACGGTTCCCGGCATCAAGTACGTGATCGACACCGGCACCGCGCGCATCTCCCGCTACAGCAATCGCTCCAAGGTGCAGCGGCTGCCGATAGAGGCGGTCTCGCAGGCGTCGGCGAACCAGCGCTCCGGGCGCGCGGGCCGCACCAGCGACGGCATCGCGATCCGCCTCTACTCGGAGGAGGATTACGACCGGCGCCCGGAGTACACCGAGCCCGAGATCCTTCGCACTTCGCTCGCCTCCGTCATCCTGCAGATGCTGTCGCTCGGCTTCGGCGACATCACCGCGTTCCCGTTCCTCACCCCGCCCGACTCGCGAGGGGTGAAGGCCGCGTTCGACCTGCTCACCGAGCTCGGTGCGGTCGCCCTTCGGCCGGCTCAGGGACCGGATCAAGGATCCCCGCACCTCACCCGCACCGGCCGCGACATCGCGCGGATGCCGATCGACCCGCGGTTCGCGCGGATGCTGATCGAGGCGGGGCGCCCTTCGACGGGCTCAGGGACCCAGGGCGGAGGCTCAGGGACCCACTCGTCGGTGACGCGCGATGTGCTCGCGATCGTGTCGGGCATGACGATCCAGGATGTGCGGGAGCGGCCGGAGGAGCGCCGCGAGGAGGCCGACCGCCTGCACGCCCGCTTCGTCGACCCGACCAGCGACTTCCTGACCCTGCTGAACCTCTGGAACCATCTGCGCGAACAGCAGCGCGAGCTCGGATCGAGTGCGTTCCGCCGGCTGTGCCGCTCCGAGCACCTGAACTACGTGCGGGTGCGCGAGTGGTTCGACGTGCACCGCCAGCTGCGCACGCTCGTGAAGACCTCTGGCCGCGAGGGCGACGCCGGCGGCGTGAGCGACCCCGACGCCATCCATCGCGCCCTGCTGGCCGGCCTGCTCTCGCAGATCGGCATCCTCGACGAGCGCACCGCCCCTGCCGGCAAGTCGCACTCGCCGTCGAAGGAGCCGAAGGGCCGCCGCATCGCGGAGTACCGGGGCGCCCGCGGCATCCGCTTCTCGATCTTCCCCGGCTCGGGCCTGCGCAAGAAGAGCCCGCAGGCGGTGATCGCGGCCGAGATCGTCGAGACCTCCCGCACGTTCGCGCGCACGGTCGCCGCGATCGATCCGGCCTGGGCCGAGTCCCTCGCCGGCGACCTCGCGAAGCGGCAGGTGACCGAGCCGCACTGGTCGAAGGATGCCGGTGCCGCCGTCGCGTTCGAGAAGGTGACACTGTTCGGGCTCGAGATCATCCCGCGTCGCCGCGTGCAGTTCGCGCGCATCGACCGGGCGGCCTCGCGCGAGCTCTTCGTGCGCCATGCGCTCGTGGAGGGCGAGTGGGATCCGACGCGGATCGACAAGCGGGTGAGCGCGTTCTGGCGCAGCAATGCCGAGCTGCGCAAGCGCCTCGAGAAGCTGGAGGAGCGCGAGCGCCGCCGCGACATCCTCGCCGGCGACGAGGCCGTGTTCCGGTTCTACGACGAGCGCATCCCCGCCGACGTGTTCGACGTGCGCTCCTTCGAGAGCTGGTGGCGCGAGGCCATGGCGACGACGCCGAAGCTGCTCGTCATGCGCGAGAGCGACCTGATCGACGACGAGGAGCGCGCGGACCAGCGTGAGTTCCCGACACGGTGGACGCAGGGCGACCAGGTGCTGGGGCTGGCGTACCGGTTCGAGCCGGGTGCCGACGACGACGGTGTCAGCGTGGTCGTGCCGCTGCCCCTGCTCGCGCAGCTCGAGGATCGCGGATTCGACTGGCAGGTGCCGGGCCTGCGCGCCGAGCTCGTGACGGGTCTGCTGCGCGCCCTGCCCAAGGCCATCCGCCGCCACGTCGTCCCCGCCGCGGACTGGGCCGAGAAGTTCGGGGCCGAGCTGGCCGAGCAAGGGCCCGAATCGCACGGCGGCCTGCCGCCGCGCACGCTCAAGGAGGCGCTGGCCCGACTCATCCAGCCGCTCGCCAACCAGCTCGTGTCCGCCGCCGACTTCGACGACGACCGCGTGCCGCCGCACCTGCGCATGAACTTCCGCGCGGTCGATGAGCGCGGTCGGGTGGTCGGGTCCGGGCGTGACCTGCGGGCACTGCAGACGCAGCTGTCCGACCGTGCGCGCAGCAGCGTGGCCCGCTCGATCGCCGCGCCACCGAAGTCGGGGCCCGTGCAGCCGGGGGCTCTGAGCGCGCCGAAGCGCCCGCAATTGGAGCAGACCGGCCTCACGGCCTGGACCTTCGGAGACCTGCCCGAGGTGCTCGACACCCGCGTCGCCGGCGGCGTCGTGCGCGGCTACCCGGCGATCGTCGATCAGGGCAAGAGCGTGTCGGTGCGGGTCGAGTCGACCCCGGATGCCGCGGTCGCCGCCACCCGCGACGGCGTGCTGCGGCTCGTGCTGCTGGGCGTCCCCTCCCCCTCCTCGTACGTGCAGGAGCACCTGACGAGCCAGGAGAAGCTCGCGCTCGCCGCCTCGCCCTACCAGTCCGCCGCCGCCCTCATCGAGGACTGCCGCGCGGCCGTGGCGCGGCAGGTCATCGAGCAGGCGGCGCCGGGCGGCATCGTACGCAGCGAAGCGGACTTCGGGCGGGTGCGCGATGCGGTCTCGGCCGTCCTGGTCGATCAGCTCTTCGCCTGCGTCTCGCTGGTCGCCCGCATCCTCACGAAGTCCCGCGACGTCGAACGCGGCATCAAGTCGCAGAACTCGCTGGCGCTGCTCGGCCCGCTGAACGACATCCGCACGCAGCTGAGCGGGCTGCTGCATCCGGGCTTCGTCTCGGCGGCCGGCGTCGACCGTCTCGCCCACTTCCCGCGGTACCTCGAAGCCATGCTCGACCGGCTGAAGACGCTCGGGAGCGAACCGGGCAAGGACCGCGCGCGCATGACCGAGTACGAGCGGATGGCGAAGGCGTTCGAGGATGCCGGGGGCACGATCCCCCTCACCCGCGACGCTCCCCCCGCGCTCGTCGAGGTGCGCTGGCTGCTGGAGGAGTACCGCGTCAGCGTGTTCGCGCAGCGTCTCGGCACCGCGCAGCCGGTGTCGCCGCAGCGGATCATGAAGGTGCTGTCCGGGCGCTGATCCGCGACGGCGGGCGTGCGGCGCGGGTAGCCTTAATCCATGGCACGCGCGATCGTCTACACCGAGCTCGGCTCCCCCGATGTCCTGCACCTGATGGAGATCCCCGATCCCGTCGCGGCCCGCGGCGAGGTCGTGGTGCGCATCGAGGCGGCGGGGGCGAATCCCATCGACGCCAAGCTGCGCAGCGGCAAGCGGCCGTCGCCCCCGATCACAGAACCGCGTCCGGTCGGCTTCGATGGGGCGGGCGTCATCGAGCTGCTCGGCGAGGGCGTCGATGATTTCGCCGTCGGCGACCGCGTGGCGATCCGCGACGGCCACGGCACCTATGCGTCGGCGCTCGCCATCTCGACCGAGAAGCTCGCGAAGCTCCCCGACTCGGTCACCACCGCCGAGGGCGCGGCGATCGGTATCCCCGCGGGCACCGCCTACCAGGCGCTGCGCTCGCTCGGGGTGACCGAGGGCGACGTGCTGCTCGTGCACGGCGGCTCCGGCTCCGTCGGACAGGCCGCAGTGCAGTTCGCCGTGGCCTGGGGCGCGACCGTGATCGCGACGGCGAGCCCCGCCCGCCACGACCAGCTGCGCGAGCTCGGCGCGATCCCCGTTGCCTACGGCGACGGGCTGCTCGACCGCGTGCGCGACGCCGCCCCCGAGGCCGTCACCGTGGCGCTGGACTGCGCCGGCACCGACGAGGCCATCGAGACCTCGCTCGCCCTCGTCTCCGACCGCGACCGGATCGCGACGATCGTGCGCGGACCGGATGCCGCATCCTTCGGCATCCGTGCCTTCTCCGGCGGCTCGCCCGTGCCCCTGACCGAGGAGGAGCTCGCCTGGCGCGCCGAGGCGCTGCCCGAGACGATCGCCCTCCTCGACACCGGCGACTTCGTGATCGAGCTCGGCCCCCAGCTGCCGCTGACCGAGGCGGCGCAGGCCCATGAGCTCATGGAGTCCGGCGCCGCCTCGGGCAAGATCATCCTGGTCCCCTGACAGCGGGACCCTAGAGGTCGATCAGGCCGGGGCCACCGGCCGTCCGATCGACAGCATCAGCCGGTTCGCCCAGTTGAAGAACGCGGCGCCGTGGATGAGGTCCGAGATCTCCAGGTCGTCGAGTCCGGCGGCCCGCAGCCGCACGATCTCGTCCTCGCCGAACGCGTTCGGGGTGTCGGTCAGGGCGACGGATGCCGCGACGATCGCGTTCCAGCGCTCGCCGAGGTCGGCGTCCACACCCTCGTCGAGGAGCAGGTCGACGTCGTCGACACGCTTGCTGTGGTGCGCGGCGAAGCGCGAGTGCACCGAGGCGCAGAACACGCAGCCGTTGCGGCGGGAGGCCGCGGTCGCGGCCAGCTCCCGGTCGGCGCGCGGCAGACCCTCCGCGGCGTTGTAGAAGATGTCCTTGTCGACCAGCGTGCGGGCCTTCAGCACCTCGGGGTCGCGGGCCAGCAGGCGGAAGTAGTCGTTCTTCGCACGAGCGGCGTCGACGAGACCGTCGTAGTGACGCTCGGTCAGCTCGTTCTCGGCGAGGGGCTCGAGGTGCGGAACCCAGCCGACCTCACCCCGGGTGAACGCGTGCGGGTGCGGAGCGTCGTCGTGCTGCAGCACGCTCTGTTCGGCGGTCATGCGGCCTCCTCCTCGGAGTTTTCGGCGGTCAAGCCCACAGCGGTGAGCACACGGAGTCCCGTGACGACGCGCTGCTGGAAGGCGAGGAACGACACCAACTGCGACAGCGTCACGATGCCGTCCGCCGACCAGCCCGCGTCGAGCAGGCGACCGAGGTCGGCGCCCGAAGCCTCGCGGGGGCGGAACACCAGCAGGTGCGTGTGGGCGAGAGCGGCGGCGAGACGCTCACCCACGCTCGCGATGACGGCGTCGGACGGCACGTAACGCACGCCATCGGTGTTCTCGGCCTGCAACCCCAGCTCGGTGTAGGTGCCGAACGGTCCCTGGGTCGCCGCCGCAGCGGCCTCCGCAAGAACGACGGTGGCCGGCTGCGGGTCGGCCGCCTGCGCACGCGCGGCGTAGAACGCGGCGGTCGGGTCGTCGGCACCGGCGAGACCTGTGGCGAAGGCAGCCACGAGCTCGCGTTCGGCCTGCGACACGTGCTCAACGCTCACCGGACGGAAGAGGGCGTCGAAGCTCGCCTGCAGCTGCTCTCTGGTCACCGGACGGCGGCGGCGCAGGGCATCCAGCTCCGGCGTCACCTCCGCGATCCGATCCACGATGTCGTCGGTCATGCGTTCTCCTTGAGGGTGAGGTTCTGGTCGGTACTGATGCGGTCGGGTGTCGGGGTGAGCGCGTAGCCGAGGGCCGGGGCGACGTCGTCGGCGAAGAGCGCGATCGAACGCAGCACGTGCTCGTGCGGGGCGTCGACCGAGTGCACCTGGAAGGCGACCTCGGTCGCCCGGGCGAGAGTGGTGTCGGCGGCGAGCGATTCCGCCACCTGCTCGGGCGTGCCCAGGTGCGTGTCGAGCGCGGCGATCAGCTCGTCGATGCTATCTCCGGGGATCGTCTGGCCCTGACGGCGGAAGCCCTCGGCCGCCCGGCGCAGACCGACCTCGGCGAAGCGCAGCGCCTCGGCGCGGTCGTCGGCGACGAACACGGTGCGCGAGGCGGTGATGCGCGGCGCCACCCCCTCCGGCAGCGCGTCGAGGTAGGCGTCGATGATCGGATCCTGCAGTGCGGAGAGCGGTGCGTGCAGCCGGTCGGCGCTGCGCGGCTGCGTGCGCGAGAGCAGCAGACCGTGCCCGTGGATGCCGGCGCGATGCCCACCCGGAGCCGAGAACGTCGCCTGCCACACGCGGTCGGCGAGGTCCCCGGCATCCGGGTAGAGGGTGTTGCCCGCACCGACGTCACGCCCGGCCAGACCGTCGAGCAGGGTCCGCAGCTTCCGGTCGTAGGTCGGCGCCTTGTCGCGCACGTCCTCCCCGAACGGCACGAACGACGACGGGGTGCCGCCGCTGCCGAGTCCCAGATCCACGCGCCCCCCGGAGAGCAGATCGGCGACCACGGCATCCTCCGCCACCCGCACCGGATCCTCCAGCGGCAGCGTGATCACTCCCGTGCCGAGGCGGATGGTCGAGGTCACGGCCGCGACGTGCGCGAGGAACACCAGCGGCGAGGGCAGCCCACCCTCGGCCGCGTGGAAGTGGTGCTGCGCGACCCAGGCCCGTCCGATGCCGTGGCGCTCGGCCTGCTGGATCTGCGCGGTCGCGAACGCGTAGCGCTCGGCGGGCGCGGCATCGTCGAGCAGTCGGGTGAAGAAGGCGACGGTGGGTGCGGTCATGCGGGTACCTCTCTGGTGCCGGAGACTTCTCTGGTTCCGGGCACTGCGGCGAGCAGCTCCCGGGTGTAGTCGTGCTGCGGGTCGCGGAAGAGGTCTTCCGTCTGCCCCTCCTCGACGATCCGGCCGCGGCGCATCACCGAGACCGTGTGGCTGATCCGCCGCACCACCGCGAGGTCGTGCGAGATGAACAGGTAGGTGAGCCCGAGCTCGGCCTGCAGCGAGGTGAGCAGCTCGAGGATGCGGGCCTGCACCGTGACGTCGAGTGCCGACACCGCTTCGTCGAGCACCACGATGTCCGGGTCGATCGCGAGCGCGCGGGCGATCGCGACGCGCTGCCGCTGACCGCCCGAGAGCTCGCGCGGAGTGCGCCGTGCGACATCGGCGGGGAGCGACACCCGATCGATGAGGGCGAGTGCACGCTCCCGCCGCTCGGCGCGGTTCCCGACGCCGAAGTTCACCAGCGGCTCGGCCACGATGTCCGCGATCTGCTGGCGCGGGTCGAGCGATGCGAACGGGTTCTGGTAGACGAGCTGGATGCGGCGGCGGAGCACCCGCAGCTGCTCGCGCTTCGCGTGGGTCACGTCGTCGCCATCGACCTCGATGGTGCCGGCATCCGGCTGGTGGAAGCGGGTGACGAGCCGCGCCGTCGTGGTCTTGCCCGAGCCCGACTCCCCCACGAGAGCGTGTGTGGTGCCCTTGCGCACCCGGAACGACACGTCGTCGACGGCACGGAAGCGCTCGCGCCCGGCCACGCGGAACTCCTTCACGAGTCCGTCGGCGACGATCGCCCAGGGGTTCTCGGCGGCGACGGCGGCGGCATCCCGGAGGAACGGCGGGGCGTCGGGGCGACGGAAACCGGTCGCGAAAGCCGGAGCGTCGGCGAGCAGTTGCTTCGTGTACGGGTCGAACGGCGCCGCGAGCACCGCCTCGCTGGAGCCCTGCTCGACGATCCGCCCGTCTTTGAGCACGACGAGCCGCTCGGCCCGGTCGGCCGCGACGCCGAGATCGTGGGTCACGAGGAGGATGCTGGTGCCCTCCTCGCGCTGCAGCTCGTCGAGCAGGTCGAGCACCTTGCGCTGCACCGTGGCGTCGAGGGCGCTGGTCGGCTCGTCGGCGATCAGCAGCCGGGGCCGCAGGGCGATCGCGGTGGCGATGAGCACGCGCTGGCGCATACCGCCGGAGAGTTCGTGCGGATACTGGCGCGCCCGCAGGTCGGGGTCGTCGATGCCGACGCGGTCGAGCAGCTCGATGGCGCGTGCACGCCGCGACCGTCGATCCCGGTGACCGTGCAGGCGCAGGATCTCCTCGACCTGCGCGCCGATCGTGCGCACGGGATCGAGCGAGGTGGTCGGATCCTGCGGCACGAGGCCGATCTCGGGACCGCGGATGCCGCGCAGCGCACGGTCGGACCAGCCCGAGATGTCGAGGTCGCCCAGGAGCACGCGTCCGCCGTCGACGCGCCCGCCCTCGGGCAGCAGCCCCAGCAGAGCGTGCGCGGTGGTCGACTTGCCGGAACCGGACTCCCCCACGAGCGCCAGGGTCTCGCCCTCGGCGATCTCGAACGAGACGCCGTGCACGACCTGCTTCCCGGCGTACGAGATCCGCAGGTCGGTGGCGCTGATCACGGCACTCACTTCGCGCTCCTTCCGATGCGGTGGCTGATCCTGTTGGCGCTGAGGACGACGATGACGACCACGAGACCGGGGAGGGCCGTGAGCCACCACGCGGTTCCCACGTAGTTGCGGCCGTCGGCGATCAGCAGGCCCCACTCCGGCGTGGGCGGCGGCGCCCCGTACCCGAGGAATCCGAGTGTCGAGATCGCGAGGATCGCGGTGCCGAACTGCAGGGCGGCGAGCGCGACGATCGGGGTCAGCGAGTTCGGCAGGACGTGCCGGCGCAGCACCGTGAAGAACGTGCCGCCGCTGCCGAAGGCGGCTTCGACGTACTCGGTGCGTCGCACGCGGGCGACCTCCGCGCGCATCAGCCGGGCGAACGCGGCGACGCTGCCGAGACCTACGGCGATCGCGGCGTTCACGGTGCCGAAGCCGAGCAGGATGATGACGGTGAGGGCCAGGAGCAGCCCGGGGATCGCGAGCAGCACGTCGACGACCCGCATCAGCACATCGTCGACCACACCGCCGACGGCCCCGGCGATCGCACCGATCAGCGTGCCGAGCGCGAGGCCGACCGTGACGGCGATGAGCGCTCCCGAGAGCGAGTGCACCGCGCCGTGCACGACCCGGCCGAACAGGTCGCGGCCGAGGGTGTCGGTGCCGAACCAGTGCGCGGCACTCGGCGGCAGCAGCTTGTCGGCCGGGACGCCGGTGAGCGGGTCGCCCGGAGCGAACACCCCCGGGATGACGGCCCAGAGCACGGCGACCGTGACGACGGCGAAGGCGAGGTAGAGGCCCCAGGCGCGCCCGCGCAACCGTCGTCGGGGCGTGGGTTCGGGCTGAGACCCCGCCGGCCGCGTCGGCGCGGCCGGGTCAGCACCCACCACGGGGTCGATGATCACGGGAGCGGTCATGCGGTCGCCTCCTGGAGTGTGCGCCGCGTCGACGCGCGGGCGACGGTGCGTTGGCGGGGATCGATGAGCGGGGTCACGAGGTCGACCGCGAAGCTGATGATCACGAAGCCGAGGGCCGAGAGCAGCACGACACCCTGCAGCACCGGGATGTCCTGGTTCGCCACGGCCTGCTCGGTGAGGCGGCCGATGCCCGTGCGGCCGAAGACCGTCTCGGTCACCACGGCCCCGCCGACGAGCTCGCCGAACAGCACACCGGCGATGGTCAGGGTCGGCACGGCGGCGTTGCGGGCAACCGAGCGGGTGAGCACCCACAGCGGCGGGGCGCCCTTCGCCCGCACCACCGTGACGAACGGCTGCGCCTGCACCTGGTCGATCGAACGCACCAGCACCTGTGCGAGCGGAGCCGAGATCGGCACTGCCAGGGTCAGCACCGGCAGGACGAGTCCGGCCACCGGGTCGGCCCCGACGATCGGTACCCAGCCGAGCCCGAACGAGAACACCTGGATGAGCAGGATGCCGAGCCAGAAGACCGGCACCGCCACGAACAGCCCCGGCACCTGGCGCAGCCCGTCGCGCAGCCACGCGAACGGGGCGAGGGAGGAGAGCCCGGCGATGAGGACGGCGAGGATCAGTGCCACGACGAGTCCGAGCGACGCGAGCAGCAGGGTCGCGGGGAGGGCTTCGCCCAGCATCGTCAGCACCGGAGTGCCGAACTGGGTCGAGAACCCGAAGTCCCCGGCGAGGAAGCCGAGGCCCGCGTGCACGTACTGCTCCCACCACGGCAGGTCTGCGCCGTAGGTGGCGCGGATGCTGTCGAGCTGGTCCGGCGACAGCCCGAGGCTGGGGTCGGAGAACTTGATCAGGATCGCATCGCCCGGCAGCAGCTGCAGCAGGAAGAAGGTGGCCGTGAAGGCCGCGATCAGAACGATCGCGGCCTGCCCGGCTCGTCGGAGGACGAAGCTCATCGTGTCACCGGCGCTCTCAGTGCTCAGCGAGCCAGACGCCGGAGAACGTCGGCCGCCCCACCGACTCGAAGGCGACGCCGTGCACGTAGGTCGCGGTGCCGTACACCTGCGGCTCCTCGAACAGCGGGATCACGTACGCCTGCTCGGCGATGTAGTCCTGCACGGCCTGAGAGGCGGCGATTCGCTTGTCGGCGTCGGGCTCGGAGGCCACGGCGAGCAGCAGCTCGTCGAGCTTCGCGTCCTTCGAGATCAGCACGTCGCGGTTCTTCGTGAAGTACTGGCTCTTGATGACGTCGAGATCCGCACGGCCGACCATCGAGTGGTAGAAGCCGGTCTTCAGCGGATCACGGGTGTCTTCGGCCGCGCTGCCGGCGTCGCCGGGCTTGACCGAGAGCTCCACGCCGACCTTCGCCAGCTGCTGCGCGACGAGCTCGAGGGTCTGCTTCGACAGCGGCTGCGGCTTGGCCTCGTAGACCGTGATCGACAGGCGCTCGCCGTCCTTCTCGCGGATGCCGTCGGCGCCCGGCTCCCAGCCCGCCTCGTCGAGGAGCTCCTCGGCCTTGTCGGGGTCGTAGGCGTAGTGCGCGGACTCGTCCTTGTAGCCGACGGCCTGCGACGAGAGCACCGACGTCGCCACCGGGTAGTTCTCGGTGAAGAGCGTGTCGACGACCTCCTGCGCGTCCACGGCGGCGATGAGCGCCTGGCGCACGCGGATGTCGCCCAGCAGCGGGTTCTCGGGGCGCAGGGCGATCGAGTTGTTCACGCCGCGGGTCTGCGGCGCGTAGAGCGTGAAGCCGGCACCTTCGACACGGTCCTCGTCGAACGCCTGCACGTAGCGGACATAGTCGGCCTGACCCGCGAGCAGCGAGCCGATGCGCACCGAGTCCTCAGGGGTGATGAGCACATGCACGGCGTCGAGGTAGGGGCGGCCGGCGTTGTCGACGCTGTCCGGCCCCCAGTCGTAGTCGTCGCGGGCGGTGAGCGTGTACTCGGTGCCGAGCTTCTCGTCCGTGACGGTGAAGGGGCCGGAGCCGATGATCTCGGCCGCGTTGCCCGCGCCGAAGTCCTCGATCGTGCCGTCGAGCGTCTCGGGCGACAGCAGGCCCGAGTTGATGGTCGAGGTCGCCTGCAGGAAACCGGGCGACGGTGCGCTGAAGCGGAACGTCACGGTGTCCTCGTCGACGACCTCGCTGCTGGCGTAGTTGTTGATGGCTTCGGAGACCGTGAGGCCGCGGTCCGCGTCGCCCAGACCGTACGTGTCGAAGTTCTTCGCGACGGCCGCGGCATCGAGCACCGTGCCGTCCGAGAACGTGACGTCGGGGTTCAGGTCGAACGTGTACTCGGTGGCATCCGCGTTCACGGTCCAGTCCGAGGCGATCCACGGCTCGATCTCGAGCGTCTCCGGGTTCTGCCAGGTCAGGCGGGCGGCGATGTTGTTGACGATGCCGCCGTTCGGGTAGAAGCCGGCCTGCGGCGGGTACAGGTTCGTGTACGCCTGGTGCTCGAGGTAGGTGAGCGTGCCGCCGGCGACGGGGTCGCCGCCCTCGGCGGGGGCGTTCCCGGTCGCAGGCGAGGAGGCGCAGGCGGCGAGGCTGCCCGCGAGGACGAGCGGGACCGCGATGGCGGCGGCACGGATGAGACGGCGGTTCATGCGGAGGGTCTCCTGGGCTTCGGGTGTCGGGATGTGTTCACGGTAGGAATCGGAGTGGCCGTGCCGCGAGGCGGCGGACACCGGGTGTCGCGCGACGACACGTGTGGTCACGCGTCGACATACGAGGAAATGCGCAGGCGGTCGCGAAGCGTCTCGCCCGCGCCCTCGGTCGCGCCCCGCAGCAGCCCGCGGCGGCGCAGCTCGGGGGCGGCCTGCCGCGTGAACGCCTCGAACTGGGCGGGTTGGAAGGCAGACAGCACGTTGAACCCGTCCGCCGCCCCTTCATCGCGCCAGGTCTCGAAGTGATCCGCGATCGTGCGGGCATCGCCGACCACGAAGGCCGCCGGCACCGCGTTGGCGGCCACGAGGTGCCGCCAGGTGAGCGGATCGCCGCTCGCGCTCCCGGACTCGGAGACGCGCAGGCCGGCGATACCGGCGAGGCGTTCGATGAGCGCGGCACCCCGCTCCCCCAGCCGCGCGGCCTCGACGGCCGTCACAGGACGGTCGAATGCCGCCGTGCGCAGCGGGTCGTCCGCGGCGACATCGAACGCGTCGGCGAGCGCGGCCACCGTGCGGTTCGGCGGAAAGGCCGCTCGGGCGGACTGGTGCCCCTCGGCGAGCGGCACGAGCGCCAGCAGGCGTTCGACGATGCGGCGCGCGTCGGCATCCGTATCGGCGACGACGGGCAGCACCGGGGCGATCACCTTCACCGCATCCGGAGATCGCCCGGCCTCGGCTGCGATGTCCCGCAGCAGGCGGCGGGTGGCGATCGCGTCGGCGAGCGTCGGCGCGGCCGTCAGGGCGAGGTCGGCCTCGGTCGCGGCGAGCGCGCGCGACCGCGGCGACGTGCCGGCGTGCACGATCGGGATCTGCCCCTGCGGCGGGCGGGCGACGTTGAGCGGACCGGTGACCCGCACCTGCGACCCCTGCAGGTCGGCGGCGCGGAGGCCCTGGGGGTCGATGAGCACGCCGCGCGCGGCATCCGCGATCCAGGCGTCTTCGTCCCACGAGTCCCATAGGCGTCGGAGCGCCTCGACGAACTCCTCGGCGCGGTCGTAGCGCGTCTCGTTGTCGGCGTGTGCGTCGCGGCCGTGGTTGCCCGCCGCGCGCGGCTCGGCGCCCGTGACGAGGTTCACGCCCGCACGCCCACCGGTGAGCACGTCGAGCGACGCCAGCGAGCGGGCAGTCGTGTACGGGTCGGCGTAGGTGGTGTTGACCGTGGCGATCAGGCCGATGCGCGAGGTCACGCCGGCGAGGAACAGCACCGCGCTCACCGGGTCGATGCGCGCCAGCAGGTACGGGTCGCGGAACTCCAGGTCGGGGCCGGTCGCGAGCCAGTCGCCGAAGAACAGGTAGTCGAGTCCGGCGTCCTCCCCCTCGCGGGCGATGTGGCGGAGGATGGCGGCGTCGGCGGCGGGATCGCGGTGCGCGCCGGGCTGCCGCCAGCCCGAGGGGTACGCCCCCAGGGTGCGCACCATGGCGCCGATGATGAGGGGTTCGGTCATGCTCGTCACGGTAGGAGCGCATGCGCACCGCCGGCCACGCGACCGATGCCGGGGGTCATCGGGTGTAACAGTCCGTCATGCGCACCCCACCCCGTACGCTGAGACCATGACTGGTCTTCGTTGGGGAATCCTTGCGACCGGCGGCATCGCCGGCGCGTTCGCATCCGATCTGCGCACGGCGGGGCTCGACCTCGTGGCGGTGGGCTCGCGTTCTCAGGAGTCGGCCGATGCGTTCGCCGCCCGCTTCGACATCGCGCACGCACATCCCTCGTACGAGGCGCTGGTGTCCGACCCCGACGTCGACATCATCTACGTCTCCACGCCGCATCCGATGCACCACGAGAACGCGCGGCTCGCTCTCGAGAACGGCAAGCACGTGCTCGCCGAGAAAGCGTTCACGCTGAACCGCGCCGAGGCGGAAGACCTGCAGGCGCTCGCCGCCGAGAAGGGGCTCCTCGTGATGGAGGCGATGTGGACGCGGTATCTGCCGCACATGGTCCGCATCCGCGAGCTGATCGCCGATGGCACCCTCGGCGAGATCCGCGCGGTGAGCGCCGATCACACCCAGCTGCTGCCGTCCGACCCGGCGCACCGACTTAACGCCCTGGAGCTCGGCGGCGGCGCGCTGCTCGACCTCGGCATCTACCCGATCTCCTTCGTCTGGGACATCCTGGGCGCTCCCACCGACATCCGCGCCGTCGGGCGTCTGATCGAGACGGGCGCCGACTCCGAGGTCGCCACCGTCATGACGCACGAGGGCGGCGCGATCTCGACCACGCTCTCCTCCTCGCGGGCATCCGGCCCGAACGCGGCCAGCGTCATCGGCACCGAGGCGCGGATCGACATCGACCGCGTCTGGTACTCCGCCACGACGTTCCGCGTCATCCTCCCGGACGGCACCGTGCAGGAGGAATACGTGTCCGAGATCGAAGGACGTGGCATGCAGTACCAGGCCCTCGCCGCCGAGCGGCTGGTGCGCGAAGGCATTCTCGAGGGCGACATCCTGCCGATCGCCGAGAGCGTCGCCATCATGGGCACGCTCGACGAGATCAGGGCGCAGATCGGCGTCCGCTACCCCCGTGAGGAGGCCTGATCATGGCCGAGGCCACCGATGCCCGCGTCGCCGTCTACCTCGACTTCGACAACATCGTCATCTCCTGGTACGACCGGGTGCACGGGCGCAACGCCTACGGCAAAGACAGGCAGCGGATCACCGAGAACCCGAACGACCCCGACGTCGTCGAGCGTCTCAGCCGCGCCATGATCGAGGTCGGCGCCATCATCGACTACGCCGCGTCCTTCGGCACGCTCGTGCTGACGCGCGCGTACGCCGACTGGTCGTCTCCCGTCAACGCCGTGTATCGCTCGCAGCTCGTGGCCCGTGCCGTCGACCTCGTGCAGCTCTTCCCGGCCGCGGCCTACGCGAAGAACGGCGCCGACATCCGGCTCGCCGTGGATGCGGTCGAAGACATGTTCCGCCTGCCCGACCTCACGCACGTCGTGATCGTCGCCGGCGACAGCGACTACGTGCCGCTCGCGCAGCGCTGCAAGCGTCTCGGACGCTACGTGATCGGCGTGGGTGTCTCCGGCTCGACGGCCAAGTCGCTCGCCGCGGCCTGCGACGAGTTCGAGTCGTACGACTCGCTGCCCGGCGTCGTGCGCCCGGTGAAGGCGGCTGCCGCCGTCGCCGCGAAGGCCGAGGCTGTCGCGGAGCCCGCGCCGGAGACGGTGCCGGATGCGGCCGACGCGGCGGATGCCCCCAAGGCCAAGACCCCGCGCCGGGCAAGGTCGAAGGCTGCCGCGCCCAAGGTCGAAGAACCCAAGCTCGACGAGCAGGGCGAAGCGACGCAGCTGCTGGAGCGCGCCCTGCGTCTCGGCCACGACAAGGCCGATGCCGACGAGTGGCTGCACAGCTCCGCCGTGAAGACGCACATGCGCCGCATGGACCCGTCGTTCAGCGAGAAGGCCCTCGGCTACCGCTCGTTCTCCGATTTCCTCAAGTCGCGCGACGACATCGCGGAACTCGAAGAGACCGGGCACGAGCGCCTGGTGCGGTTGCGCGAGCTCACGAGCTGAGTTTCCTGGTGAGCACCGACTCCACGAATCCGGCACCCATCATGCCGTCTTCGGGAGTGGTCGGGCTGCCCTTGGGCATGACTTCCGACCGGAGCCACTTGCTGGGGTCGTCACTGTCGTAGATCACCCGTGTGATGACGCCCCTTAAAGGTTCCTGCCGGAACAGGATCGGCATCGGCCACTCCTGTCGGCGCCAACCGTCTTGGCGACCGAGAATCGTCCACGTGCCATCAGTTGTTAACCAACTCCATTTCACAGGCGACAATCTCGAGGGTGTCGGCCCCGGATGGTATGACGACAGCAGCCTATTGTCGTTGATCAATCAACACATGGATGGAATTCGAGTGTGGCCATGATCGAGAGCATCGAATCACCAGTCGCGAGTGCGGTCGTGAGGTGGCGTTCCCCCGAAGGTGGGGGGCGGAAATCCGGTCCTCCCTCGGCGCCCGTGTATGCGGCAAATTGCAGTTTTCCGGATGCACTGCCGGAAAACTCGGCAGAATCAGGTGCCGGAAGCATTTACAGCATATTCATTCAGAAAGTTCACGACTTGCCGGACGGACAGTGGCTTTGCAATCTTGATTTCATCGCGAAAGCACTGGTGGCGAAGTACCTGCTTCCCGGATCACCGATGCTCGTGATGGAGGGACCCGTCGACGTCGTTGGTGACGCGGTCGTAGTCGAGGTGTTCTCCGATCGGGAGCGAAGAACTCCCTGAATCTGGATCAACGCAGGGACGTCGTCCGCGCGTCCGGTGGTCGCCACGATCACCTTGAAGGGCTTGGCCGTCGACCACGGAACAGCGGAAGACGTCGCGGCGGTCAGTGCTGCCTTTGGTGAGGTCGCCTCGGACCATGTCTTTGCGCTGCTTTCGCAGGGGCGCCGGTATCCGATCGTTGCCGTTGCTTGCCAGATCAGCGAAAACGGCGAGGACATCTTCGACAGCCCCTTCTGATCTGGTTCCTCAAGTTTCATTGGAGAATGGCGCACGCACACGGCTCGAGCGACTGACCCTCAGTCCACGAAGTCGTACTCCTGGAACTCGGCGACCTCGGGCAGCCACCGCTCCGCGACGAACGCCCGATGCGCCGGATGGGCGTCGTAGGCGTCGTAAACGCTCTGATCGGCGAACACCATCGAGAACTGGTGTGTGAGGTCGCTCTTCGCGCTGACCTGGCGACGGATCGTGAAGTCCTCGACCCCGGGGATCGACGTGAGCACGGCGTGACCGGTCGCCAGGAACCCCTGTTCCTCCGCGGAACCGGCCGGATGGATCAGACGGAAGACGACGGTGTGCTGGATCGGCATGAGGCTCCTGTCGGGGTGGTCACTGGTTGCTGAACGCGGCGTCGAACGATGCTTCGGGCTTGGGCCACAGCAGCGACCGCACGTAGGCCAGCGCCTCAGGGGCGCCGTGTAGACGGTCCATGCCGGCGTCCTCCCACTCGATCGAGATGGGGCCGGAGTAGCCGATCGCGTCCAGCGCGCGGAACGAGTCCTCCCACGGCACATCTCCGTGACCGGTCGAGACGAAGTCCCAGCCCCGCCGCGGGTCGCCCCACGGCAGGTGCGACCCGAGCACGCCAGCCCGGCCGTTGTGCGGCCTCATCCGGGTGTCCTTGCAGTCCACGTGGTAGATCCGGTCCGCGAAGTCCACGATGAACCCGACCGGATCGATGTTCTGCCACATCATGTGCGACGGATCCCAGTTGAAACCGAACGCCTCCCGATGCTCGATCGCCTCCAGCGCGCGCACCGATGACCAGTAGTCGTAGGCGATCTCGCCCGGATGCACCTCGTGCGCGAACCGCACGCCCTCCGCGTCGAAAACGTCGAGGATCGGGTTCCATCGGGCGGCGAAATCCTCGAACCCGCCCTCGATGACGGATGCCGGAACCGGCGGGAACATCGCCAGATACGGCCAGATCGACGAGCCGGTGAACCCGACCACGGTGTCGATGTCGAGCTTGCGCGCGACGCGGGCCGCCCGCTTCATGTCCTCGGCCGCCCGCTGCCGCACGCCCTCCGCCTCGCCGTCGCCCCACACGTACTCGCGCAGGATCGCCTGGTGCCGGAAGTCGATCGGCGCATCGCACACGGCCTGACCGGCGAGATGGTTCGAGATCGCGAAGATCTTCAGGCCGTGCCGGTCGAGGATCTCCCGGCGCGAGGCCACATAGGCGTCGTCCTCATCGGCACGCCGCAGGTCGAGGTGATCACCGGAGGCGGCGACTTCCAGCCCGTCATAGCCCCACTCGGCAGCGAGGCGGGCGACCTCCTCGAACGGCAGATCCGCCCATTGGCCGGTGAACAGGGTGACCGGATGCGTGCTCATGAGGACTCCTTCGTTTCGAAAGCTCGGAGGGCGGCGATGCTGCGCGCGGCGAGTTCGTCCTGACTCGGGGCGAGCGGCCGCCACACCGAGGCCGCGACCGCGATCGTGGCGTTCTCCCCCGTGAAGCTCTCCAACCCCAGCGGGCCGCGATAGCCGGCGTCGTCGAGGGCCGCGAAGATCCCGGGCCAGTCGGTGTGGTCGTCCCCGACGGCCCCACGGTCGCTCCCGCACACCTGCACGTGGGCGATCGCGGCACCGGCAGCCCGGATCGCGTCGGTCGGTTTCTTCTCCTCGATGTTGAGGTGGTAGGTGTCGAGCGCGAGCCCGAGTCCCGCACCGAGCAGCGGCCCGAGCGCATCCAGGCTCTGCTCGACCGTGTTGAGCAGGCTCGTCTCGTAGCGGTTGAGCGGCTCGATCGTCAGTGTGATGCCCGCCTCGGCCGCCTCGGCGACAAGCGGCGCGAGGTTCTCCCGCAGCTCCCCCACGACCGCCGCCCGCTCCTCGGCATCCATCCGCCAGGTGACGCCGGTGGGCGCGTAGAACGGACCGGCCACGACGTCGGATCCGAGCGTCTGCGCCGCCGCGATGCAGGCGCGGAGGTAGGTCTGCGTCGCGGCCACATCGCCGGCTCGGGCGACTAAAGAGCGTCCGGGCCCCATGGCTCCGACGACGATCGCCCCCAGTCCCAGGCCGTCGAGCACCTCACGGGTTCGCGCGGGATCCCAGTCGCCGACGCTCTCAAGCGGCAGCTCCAGCGCGTCGTAGCCGAGGTTCTTGGCCTTGCGGGCGAGCGGCTCGAGCGACGCGTCGGTCAGCGGAGACGTCCACACCCAGGTGTTGACGGCGATCGTGCGGGGCATCATTGTCCTTGTGATCGTGAAGCGCTCCCACCCTCCCACTCCACAAAGGCGAAGCGGAAGGGTGGGAGCGGATTTCGGTTACGGGATCTGGCGCTCCTGCCACACCGTCGGGTATCCGGGGAGGTTCTCCCCGCCGAACTTGGCGTAGTGGCCGTCGGGCATGCCCTCGTTGGCCTTCAGGTAGTCGTCGAGCTCGGGCTCCGTGATCGGCTTCTGCGGGAGGACCCATTCCTTCGGAACCTCTTCGCCGGCGAAGATCATCTGCGCCGCGAGCAGCGGGGTGCGCCACTGGAAGTTGGAGTACACCGGCGCGAGACCCGTGAGCCCCGTGTCCTTCCACTTGCGCAGGAAGCTCATCTCGTCCTCACCGGTCATGACCGGGTAGTCCGCTCCGGCGTCCTCGAACGCCTCGATGGCTGCAACCGCGCCGTCACCGGCGTCCATCCAGATGCCGTGCACGTCGCCCTTGGCGAGCTCGTCGCTGATGATGCTCTTGATCTCGGCGGGATCGGCGCCCGTGAAGTGATCCACGGCCTCGATGCCGGCCTCGTCGAAGAGCTTCTCGGCGGCGGCCCAGCGGTGCTCGAGCACGTCGACACCCGGGAGGATGCGCAGAGCCACGACCTTGTCGCCCTCTTCGAGGTTGTCGATGAGGAACTCGGCGGTGTCGATGCCCCAGGCGAAGCCGCCGATCGGGTGGATGAACGTGACCGGGCAGTCGGTGTTCACACCGCGGTCGAACACGATGACCGGCTTGCCCGTCTCACACGCCCGCTCGACGGCCGGGGTCATGGCCGCCGTGCTGTTCGGCGAGATGAGGAAGACGTCGCACCCGCCCTCGGCGATGAAGTAGTCGATATCGGCGATCTGCGTGTCATCGGAGTCCTGCGCGTCGCGGGTCTCCATCTCGCTGATCGCGCCGGCCTCCTGCAGCGCCTTCAGCTGCTCGTTCATCGTGATCCAGCCGGTCTGGCGCCACGGGTTGGAGATCGAGGCGTTGGCGAAGCAGGCCTTCTTGGCCCCCTCGCTCGCGAACTCCGCCGTGTCGACCATCTCGGCGTTGATGTGCTGCAGGTACGGCTCGTCTTCGGGCCCCTGCGGAGTGACGCCGCGCTCCTCGTCCTGCTTGTCGAAGAGCTCCTGGTCGAACCACTCTGTCGTCTCTGCCGTCTCCTCGGGGTTCTCCGACTCCGCCGGCGCCACGGACGGGTCTGTCGTACACCCGGCGAGCGCGATGAGGCCGAAGAGGGCCACCCCTGCGGTGGCGATCTTCATCGATCGTCGCATTGCTAATCTCCTCTGGTTTCTGTGTTGATGGTGCGGGTTGTGGGTTCTGCAGTGACTAGATCCGATGGCAGCGGGCCGCGCTTGCGCCGTGCCCGGAAGGCGACGGCGGAGTAGGCGACCGCGGCGATGATGATCACGCCCTGCACGGCATCGCGGAGCGTCGAGGGGATCCCGGCGATGTTGAGCAGCATGAACAGGGCTTCGAGGGCGAAGGCACCGGCGACCGCGCCGACGATCCAGCCGCGACCACCGCCCAGCACAACGCCGCCGAGCACCACGGCCGTGATGGCGGTGAACTCGTATCCGCGACCGACCGAGGGGTGCACACCGGCGTATCCGACCAGGAGCACTGCCGACAGCGAGGCCGAGAGCGACGAGATGACGAACGCGCGGGTGGTGACCCAGGCGCGGCGGGCTCCGGCGTAGTCGACCGCACCGGCGTTGTCGCCGATCGCGATGAGCGTCTTGCCCAGCGGCCGCTTGGTGATCCAGATGCCGAGCCCCAGCCACACGATGAGCAGCAGCACCGCCCAGGGGATGAACTCGAGGAACGGCACGTCGCGGATGCCGCCTCGACCGATCTCGCGGAAGCTGTCGGCCGGGTTCCCGGTCGCCGCTCCCCCGGTCCACCACATCACTCCGCCGAGGAGGGCGAGCATCATGCCGAGCGTGACGATGAACGACGGCACCTTGAGCAGTGTCGTGATCACGCCGTTCACGAGGCCGACCGCCACCGCGAACACGATCATGAGCAGCAGGACCGGCACCGTGCGGGCGTCGTCCTGGCCCACCAGGTTGCCGGCGATGATGACCTGCGCCGTGATGAGCGAGCCCTGCGAGAGATCGAACTCCCCCGCGATGATCACGAAGTACTGCCCGATCGCGACGATCGCGATGGGCGCCACTCGCTGGAGGAAGCGCATGAACTGGCCGGGCTCGGCGAAGCTCGGGTTCAGGATCGTGACGGCCACCAGCAGCAGCACGAGCAGCAGGAAGACGGCCCCGCGGGGGCTCACGAGGGTGCGCAGCGCGTTCATGAGCGTCCTCCTTCCGCGGCGGTGCCGGTATCGGATGCGGTGACAGTGGTGACGTCTGCGAGCTGCGACGCGGCGGCGGCCATCTCGGGCTCCGCCGCCTTCGCGGCATCGTCCCCACCGGTGCGGGTGCCTCCGGCGCCGAAGCGCGGGCGGCGGCGGATGACCGACCGGCGGCTGTACACGGCCACGGCGGCGACGATCACGACACCGCGCACCACGTCCTTGAGGAACGGGTTGACCTGCATGACGCTCATGACGTTGTCGACGACCGCGAGGATCGCCACGCCGCCGATCGTGCCCCAGATGGAGCCGCGCCCGCCGAGCAGCAGCGTTCCACCGAGCACGACCGCCGCGATCGACAGCAGCGCGTAGCCGCCCTGCTGCCCCACCGTCGGGCTGCCGACGCCGAGGCGGCTGGCGAGCAGCAGACCCGCGAGCCCGGCGAACACCGAGCAGAGCACGTGCGCCCAGATGAGCGGCATCCGGATGCGGACCCCCGACAGCCGGGCGATCTCGGGGTCGCCGCCCACGGCGTAGAGATGGGCTCCGGTGCGGGTGCGGTTGAGGAGCACCCAGATGACCACGGCCAGCACGATCATGATGAGCGTGGAGACCGGGATGGGTCCGACGCCGGTGGCGCCGATGAGCTGGAACGCCCAGGGCACCTTGCCCGCCGCCCCCTCGAAGTTCGTGTTGAGGATGCCCTGCAGGATGAGGCCGACGCCGAGCGTCGCGATGAAGCCGTTCACCTTGAGCACGGTCACGATGAGACCGTTCACCAGGCCCACGCCGGCGCACACGAGCAGCGTGACGATCACGGCCACCGGGATGTTCGCGGCGTTGTCGTTCATCATCGTGGCCGCCAGCAGACTCGACAGGCTGATCACGTAGGTGACCGAAAGGTCGAGGGAGGCGCCGAGCACCACGAGCGTCTGCCCGATGGCGACGAGCCCGAGCACGCTCATGCCGGTCAGGATGTCGCGGATGTTGCCGGCGCTGAGGAAGTTGCGCCCGACGGTGCCGACCAGGATCGCTCCGATGACGAGGACCAGCAGCAGGATGCCGAGCACGATGACAGTGGAGTCGATCTTCAGACGCTTCATCGCGCACCTCCCTCGGTCGCGGCACCGGGATGGATGACACCGGGATCGATGGCACCGGTGGCAGCCCCGAGGATCTCGTGCTCCGCGGACCCGGCCGGCAGCTCGGCGACGAGCTCGCCGTCGTGCATGACCAGGATCCGGTCGCTCATGCCGATCACCTCCGGCAGTTCGCTCGACACCATCAGCACGGCCTTCCCCTGCGCCGCGAGCTCGCGCATCAGCTGGTACACGGCGTACTTCGCGCCGACGTCGATGCCGCGGGTGGGCTCGTCGAAGAGCACGATCTGCGGCTGGGTGAGCAGCCACTTGGCCAGCACCACCTTCTGCTGGTTGCCGCCGGAGAGGAAGCGCACCTCCTGATCGACGCCCTGCGAGCTCACCTCGAGCGAGCTCAGGATGCCGGGCACCTCGCGCCGGGAGGCGGCGGTCCGGCCGGCGAACACGCTGCGGACGACGAGGAGCGCGTTGTCGAGGACCGACTGCCCGAGGGCGAGGCCCTGCGCTTTGCGGTCCTCCGACACGAGGGCGAGGCCGGCGCGGACCGCGGCACGGGCGTTCGGGATGCGCACGGGCGCGCCGTCGATGCGCATCGAGCCCCGGGTGAAGGCCTGGATGCCGAACACCCCTTCCACCAGTTCGGTGCGTCCGGAGCCCTGCAGCCCGGCGATGCCGACGATCTCCCCGGCACGGAGCGTGAGGGACACCCCGTCGACGTAGGCGTTGCCGCAACCGTCGAGTTCGAGTTTCGCCTCCCCCACCGTCGTACCCTCGACCGCGTCCGGGAAGTACGACTGGATGGAGCGGCCGACCATGCGCCGCACCAGCTCGTCGGTGGTGAGTGCCGCGGTGTCGTCGGTCGAGACGAGCGCGCCGTCCTTGAGGATGGTGATGCGGTCGCACAGGTCGAAGATCTCCTTCAACCGGTGCGAGACGTAGATCACGGCGACGCCGCGGGAGGTGAGCCGGCGGATGATCGCGTAGAGCAGCTCGACCTCGCGGTCGCTGAGCGCGGCGGTCGGCTCGTCCATCGAGATGATCCGCGCGTCGAACGAGAGCGCCTTGACGATCTCGACGATCTGCTGCTCGGCGACCGTGAGCGAGCCGACGCGGGCGGTCGGCTCGATGAAGGAGACGCCGAGGTCGGTGAGCAGATCGGCGGTCCGGGAGTTCATGGCGCGCTGGTCGACGAATCCCCGCCGGCGCGGCTCGCGGCCGAGGTAGACGTTCTGGGCGACGGTGCGCTCCGGCAGCAGCGTGAACTCCTGGAAGACCGTGACGATGCCGGCATCCATCGCCTGGCGCGGGTGCGCGTGGTGCACCTCTTCGCCGAGATACGAGATCGTGCCCTCGTCGGCCGGCTGCACGCCGGCGATGATCTTCATGAGCGTGGACTTGCCCGCGCCGTTCTCGCCGACGAGGCCGTGCACCTCGCCGGGCCGCACGTCGAAGTCGATCCCCTTGAGCACCTCGACGCCGAAGAACGACTTGCGGATGCCCGCCACCCGCAGCACGGGCTCAGTCATGGTCGCGATCATGCCGTCACCTCCACCCATCGTCCGGCGTCTGCCGCCGAAGCGAGCACGGCCTCGGTCAGCACGGCCGAGCGGTAGCCGTCCGCGAACGTCGGCAGCCCGTCGGGTTCCGCCCCGGCGATCGCCGCATAGACGTCGGCGACGAAGCCGTTGAATGCATCCTGGTAGCCCATCGGGTGTCCCGCCGGAACCCGCTGCAGCCGCGCGGAATCCGGGTCGGCGGTGGCGGGGTCGCGCAGCAGCAGCCGGGACTCCTCTCGCATGCCGATCCACAGCTCCTCCGGCCGCTCCTGCTCGAAGCGCAGGCTCTGCCGGGAGCCGTGCAGTTCGAGCGTGAGGGCGTTCTTGCGGCCGGCGGCCATCTGCGAGATGAGCAGCGTGCCAAGAGCACCGGACTCGGTCTCCACGAGCACCGCGACGATGTCCTCGGTGTCGACCGACTGGCCGGAGCGCTCCGAGAAGACCCGACGGGTGCGGGCGCTCAGCGCGTGGATCCGCTCGCCGATCACGAACTCGATCAGGTCGCACAGGTGCGAGCCGATGTCGGCGAAGGCACGGGATGCCCCACCGGACTCGGAGCGCACCCGCCAGTCGTCGTCGCTCGACAGCAGCATCCAGTCCTGCAGGTAGGAGCAGTCGAGGGTGAGCAGGTCGCCGGCCTCGCCGCGGGCGATCCGTGCCCGGGCCTCGCGCACCATCGGGTGATAGCGGTAGATGAACGGCACGGCCGCCACCAGCCCGCGGGCCTCCGCGGTCTCGGCGAGCACCTTGGCGTCCTGCGCCGTCGTCGCGAGCGGCTTCTCGCACACGACGTGCTTGCCCGCGTGCAGTGCCTGGAGGGCGAGTTCGGCGTGCGTGGCGTTCGGCGTGCAGACGTGCACGACATCGATGTCCCCCGCCTCCAGCAGAGCCGCCGCGTCACTCTCGGCTCGACCGGCGCCGAGCGCCAGCGCGGCATCGCGGCTTCCTTCGCGGGAACGAGTGGCGACGGCGCGCAGTTCGCCGCCGGCGTCGCGGGCCGCGGTGCGATGCACGCGGGCCATGAATCCTCCGCCGAGGATGCCGGCTCGGATCGTCCCGAGACCGGTGTCAGTGACATCCGTTGTCATGCGGCGATTCTGACACAGACTTGCAGACTTTTGCTAGAGCTTCGTCAAAAGTTATCTGACGGAAATCGGAAGTCGATCGGCGAGACGCCGAAGTGCTGTGGTTTACTGACGCAATGGTTGACGTTCTCAGGCCGGCTCCGGCGATCGCATCGGGGATCGGAGAGATCTTCCAGATCCTCCGCGACGGTCACGCCAGGACGAAGGCGGAGCTCGCCATGCTCACCGGCCTCGCCCGGTCCACCGTGGCCCTGCGGGTGGACGCGCTCCTCGCCGCCGACCTCGTCCGCCCCGCCGGGGAGGCCGTCTCGACCGGCGGGCGACCGCCCGCGCGCGTGGCCTTCAACCCGCGGGCCGGGCTCGTGCTGGCCGTCGACCTCGGCGCCACGCATGCGACGGTCGCGGTCGCCGACCTCGCCGCGGTCATCCTCGATGCCCGCACGCGCACGATCGACATCGGCGACGGCCCGGAGAGCCTGCTCGACACGATCCTCGCGGACGCCGCCGACCTGCTCGACTCGACCGCCGGCGGACTCCCGCTGGTCGGCGTCGGCATCGGCGTCCCCGGCCCCGTGGAGCACTCCACCGGCCGACCGACCAATCCGCCGATCATGCCCGGCTGGGATCGGTTCGACGTTCCCGCCTATGTGCAGAAGACCTTCGACGTGCCGGTGCTGGTCGACAACGACGTCAACATCCTGGCCCTCGGCGAGCAGGCGATGAGCTGGCCGCAGGTCGAAGACCTCGTCTTCGTCAAGGTCTCGACCGGCATCGGCGCCGGCATCATCGCGGGCGGACAGTTGCAGCGCGGCGCGCAGGGATCCGCGGGAGACATGGGTCACGTGCAGGTGCCCGCCGGCGCGGGATCGACCCGCGAGCCCGGCGACGAGCGCGACCTCGAGGCCCTCGCCAGCGGCTCCGCTCTCGCGATCGCGCTCCGCGCGGAAGGACTCGACGTGCACGGCCCGTCGGATGTCGTCGACCTGGTCCGCGCCGGGAACGCCGCCGCGATCGAGGCGACCCGTCAGGCGGGGCGCGATGTGGGCGAGGTCCTCGCGACCGTCGTCAACCTCCTGAACCCGTCGATCATCGTGCTCGGCGGCAGCATCGCCCGCGCCGGGGAGCACCTGCTCGCGGGCGTGCGCGAGGTCGTCTACCGACGGTCGATCCCCCTGGCGACGCAGCACCTGGCGATCGTGCAGTCGCAGGCCGGTGACCGCGCGGCCGTGCTGGGGGCCGCGATCATGGTCGCGCGCGAGGTGCTCTCCCCCGCGAGCGTCGACCGCTACGTGGCGGCGAAGGCGCGCTGACCCGCACCCCCGCCGCCTCAAGCGGCGGCCTTCAGAGCGTGGCCTCGAACGGGTCGAAGCCGGCGTCGATCGCGCCGACCTGATCCAGCGTGCTCTCGACGGGGACGAAGCTGCGCGACTCGGCGGCCTCTTCGATCGAGAGGAGCGTGTCGAGCACGTGGTAGCCGAACTCCCCCGTGGCGACGTGCGGGCGGTCCGCGGCGATCGCGCGCGCCATGTCGAGCAGCCCGACTCCGCGGCCGGAGAGCACACCCTCCTGCGCGATGTCGACGATCTCCTGCGTCATCGGCTCCGGCGGCACGAACTGGCGCGTGAGCGGGCGCGTGATCGTGATCGGGCCCCCGAAGGTGTTCGGATCGGGGATCACGATCGTGCCCTCGGTGCCGGTGATCTCGACGATCCCCTGTCGCAGCAGCGGCGAGTCGGTGCTGTACAGGCTCTGCGCCTGTCCGCCCTCTTCGAAGTCCATCAGCACGCTGAGCGTGGAGGGGATCTCGACCGGGAACTCCTGGCCGGCCAGCTCGCCGACCTGCACGCGACGCGTCGGCGTCCCCTGCAGTCCGAGGGCGGCGACGGCGGCGACCGGCCCGAACACGTGCACGAGCGTCGACACGTAGTACGGACCCATGTCGAGCAGCGGCCCTGCGCCCTTGGCGTACAGGAACGCGGGGTTCGGGTGGAAGATCTCCGGCCCCTGCCACTGGAAGGTGGTCTGCCCGAACAGGGGGCGTCCGATGTCACCGCGCGCGATCGCCCGCTTGGCGGTCTGCACGCCCGGTCCGAGCACGGTGTCCGGGGCCACGCCGATGCGGAGGCCGGCGGCATCCGCCTTCTCCAGCAGCCGGCGCGACTCCTCGCGGCTGACGCCGATCGGCTTCTCCGTCCAGACGTGCTTGCCCGCGGCGATGATCGCCTCGGAGACCTCGACGTGCACGGCGGGGATGGTGAGGTTCACGACGATGTCGATCTCGGGGTCGTCGAGCACCACGTCGACACCACCGGAGCGCGGCACGCCGTACTTCTCGGCCTGGGCCTTCGCCCGCTCCTCGATGACGTCGGCGACCGCGATCACCCGGACATCCGGGAAGGTGGTGAGGTTCGACAGGTACTGGTCGCTGATGTTCCCGGCACCGATGATGCCGACGCCGACAGGACCCGCCATCAGCCGGCCACCTTCTCGTCGAGGAAGACGCGGCTGCGCTCGATCGCGTCGAACAGGTCGCCCTCGTAGTGGTCGAACTCGACGATCGCAAGCTCGAGCGCCGGGGCGGCGGCGATGGATTCGACGAGCGGAACGGATCCCTCACCCGCGGCCACCTGGTCGGCGGGCGGGTAGGCGCCGGCGAGCGCCAGGTCGAGCGTGCCGTCCTTCGCGTGCACCGCGATCACGCGGTCACCGAGGCGCTGGAGCAGCGCGACGGGGTCGACACCGCCGCGCGCCACCCAGTACAGGTCGACCTCGAGCACGACGCGCTCGTCGAGCAGCCCGGCGAGGACCTCCAGCCCGGTCACTCCGTCGAAGACGGCCTCCAGCTCATGGGCGTGGTTGTGGTAGCCGACGCGGACGCCGACGGTCGCACCGATCTCGGCGGCCTCGTTCAGCAGACGGGCGGTCTCCTCGATCTGCGCGACCGACTCCCAGCGGGCAGGCTCGGTGTACGGGTCGATGACCGTGTCCATGCCCAGCACCCGGGCTGCGGCGAAGACGACGTCGGGCGTGGGGACGGGGATGGTCGTGCCGCTGCCGTCCGGGTTCACGAACGACTCCGAGGCGAGGAAGGCGTGCCCCGACGGCGCGGTCAGCCCGGCTGCGGAGAGCGCGGCGGCGAGCGGCTCGGCACGGCGGACGAAGTCGTAGGGCTCCACGGCGGTGAAGCCGCGGGCGGCGACCGCCGAGAGCGTGCCCTCGAGGTCGGCCTCCAGCTGGTCCTTGATCGTGAACAGCTGCAGGGAGGTCTGAATCGTCATCGGTCGTGCTCCTTCGGTCTGCGGTGACGTGCGGGGTCACTGCCCCGTGCAGGCACGCTATCACCAAATACCTCCACGTGGAAGTTTTTGTTCGCTAGACTCACCCCATGCCCGCCGACACGCCTGAGCCTGCCGAGCGGCCCCGCCCGCGGGGCACCTACGCGAAGGGGATCGCTCGCCGACAGGAGATCCTCGATCGCGCCATCGAGGTCTTCGCCGAACGCGGCTCCGACCGCACGAGCCTGCGGGCGATCGCGCGCGAAGCCGGCGTCACGCACGCTGCCCTCACGCACTACTTCGGCTCGCTCGAAGAGCTGCTCGTCGCCGTCTACGAGGAGAGCAACGCACCGGGGCGGCAGCCGGATCCCCCGTCGCCCGACGCGACGCCGGTCGAGATGATGATCGAGTCGGCACGCTTCAACCGCGCGATCCCCGGTCTCGTGCAGCTGTACTCCACCCTCGTCGCGTCGGCGCTCGAGGAGGGACACCCGGCGGCACGCACGTTCGCCACCGGTCGATTCGCGCGTCTGCGCGACCGACTCGCCGAGACCGTGCGTCGGCAGCAGGAAGGCGGGCAGATCCGCACGGACGTCGACGCGGATGCCGTCGCTGCGCTCGTGGTCGCCGCGTCGGACGGCCTCCAGACGCAGTGGCTGCTGGATGAGACCGCGCCGCAGCACGAGGCGCTCGCTCTGCTCGATCGACTGCTGCGACCGCCCGTCTAGGCTCGAAGCGTGACGTCCGTGCCGCAATCGCCCTATACCCGGGCTCTCGGCGACCGCCTCGACGACCTGCACCCGCGTCTGCGCGCCTACTTCGCGGCGGTCCCCGACGGCGCCGTCGGCATCGGCGAGGGCGTGTTCCACGTGGTCGGCACTCCGCGGCGATGGCTCTGGCCCCTGCTCCGCATCCTCGAACGTCGCGGGGTCGTCGCGGCCGTCTGGGAGCGCGACGTCCCCTTCCGTGTCGAGAACCGCACGATCGCCTCCCGGGCCATCGGCGAGCGCACCTTCCACTTCGCCCGGGGTCCGTGGGTCATGCACGACGCGGTCGCGCTCACCCGTCACGGCCGCGTGGTGGACGGGCTCGGTGAGCCCGGGCTCATCGCTGCCTGCTTCGACGTCGAGGTGCACGACGGCGCGCTCCGCCTCACGAGTCGGGCCGTGGGCGTGCGACTCGGGCGCCTCCGGATTCGCATCCCCCGCCTGGTCTCGCCGGTCGTCCGCCTCACGGAGCGCTTCGACGACGACGTCGACCGGCAGCAGGTGGCGCTCACGATCGACGCACCCCTCATCGGCCGCGTGTACGAGTATCGGGGCGAATTCGAGTACGCCGTCCCGCACATCGCCGAGGTCCCCCGCACCGCACAGAAGGAGCATTCCGCATGAACGCAGGCCGAGTCGTGATCGGCGGATCCACGGGATTCATGGGCAGTCACCTCGCCTCCCGACTCCGCGCCGAGGGCCGTGAGGTCGTCACGATATCGCGCTCGGGCGCCGACCTCCGCTGGGGCGATCAGATCGGGATCGACCGCGCGGTCGACGGCGCATCCCTGGTGATCGGGCTCGCCGGCAAGAGCGTCAACTGCCGGTACACGCCGGAGAACCGCGCGGAGATCTTCCGGTCGCGGCTCGACACGACCGCCTCGCTGAGCACGGCGATCGCCCGCGCCTCGGCACCTCCCGCCGTCTGGGTGAACTCCTCGACGGCCACGATCTACCGGCACGCCGAAGACCGTCCGATGACCGAGTCGACGGGCGAGCTCGGCACCGGCTTCTCGGTCGAGGTCGCGAAGGCCTGGGAGAGGGCGCTGTTCGCAGACGAGCTGCCCGCCACCCGCCGCGTCGCCCTTCGCAGCGCCATCGTGCTCGGCCACGGCGGCGTGCTCGAGCCGCTGAAGAACCTCGCCAGGCTGGGACTCGGCGGTCCGCAATACGACGGCCGGTGGCCCGCGAGTGCCGCGCGGCGCCGGGCCGGGACCGTTCATCACTTCCGTGCGCGCCGCGGAAGTCAGCGGTTTAGCTGGGTGCACATCGACGACGTCGCCCGCATCATCGACTTCGTGGAGCGGACGCCGTCGCTCGAGGGACCGGTCAACGTCGCATCCCCGAATCCGGTCGACAACGTCGAGTTCATGGCGACCGTCCGTCGCGTGCTGGGCGCTCGCATCGGTCCGCCTCTGCCCCGCTGGATGCTGGAGCTCGGCGCCATCGGCATCCGCACCGAGACCGAACTCGTCCTGAAGAGCCGGTGGGTGCTGCCCGAAAAGCTCACCGCCGCAGGCTTCGAGTTCCGCTACCCGCAGCTGGAGGAGGCGATCCGCGAATCCTTCGACCGCGAAGGGGCCTCGGCCTAAGAGAGGGTTCCGGCCGAGCCGGAGGAAGCGTCCCCGTCGCGGCGACGCTTCTCGACCTCCTCGCGGAGGCGCCATTCCTCGATCTCACGGTCGAGATCGGCGATCTGCTGCTCGGTCGTGCGCGTGTCCGCCGGAGGCGAGGGGCGCACGTCGGTGCGGGTGGCGGCCGGCCGCTCCGCCCTGCGCATGCGGGGAATGGGAACGCCCGACTCTCCGTACTCGCGCCCGATCGCGAACCACAGCACGCTGCCGATGAGCGGCAGCAGGATCACGATGATGATCCACACCATCTTCGGCAGGTGCTTCACCAGGGCGCTGTCGCGGGTGATGATGTCGATCAGCGCGCCGATCATCAGGGCGATGACGAGGAGCGAGAACAGGAACGGCATGAGTTCAGGGTAGACGACGGCGTGACGGTGCCGCGCGACCCCGAACCACTTCTATGGCAGCAGGTGTCCGGCGGCGCGGAACAGCTCGTACCACTCCGGCCGGGTGAGTTCGAGGTCGGCACCCATCGCGGCCTCGCGCACGCGCTCGGGTGTGGTCGTGCCGAGGACCACCTGCATGCCGGCGGGGTGGCGGGTGATCCAGGCGGTCGCGACGGCCAGCGGAGTCACGCCGTACGACGCGGCGAGGCGATCGATCACCGCGTTCAGCTCCGGGTACTCGGGGTTGCCGAGGAACACTCCGTGACCGCGGCCGTCCTGGAACGGCGACCAGGCCTGGATCGTGATGCCGTTGATGCGGCAGTACTCCACGATGCCGCCGCCGTCGCGCACGATGCTCTGCTCGTGGCCGGCGATGTTCGCCGCGACCGGCTGAGCGAGGATCGGCGCATGGGTGATCGACAGCTGCAGCTGGTTGGCGACCAGCGGCTGCCGGACGGCCGTGCGGAGCAGATCGATCTGTCGCGGCGTGTGGTTCGAGACGCCGAAAGCCCGGACCTTGCCCGCGGCCTCCAGCTCGTCGAACGCGCGGGCGACCTCTTCGGGCTCGACGAGGATGTCGGGGCGGTGCAGCAGCAGCACGTCGAGGCGATCGGTCTGGAGCGCGGCCAGGGAGCCTTCGACCTGGGCGACGATGTGCTCGTAGGAGAAATCGAACATCCCCTGCGCCGGCACGATCCCGCACTTGGTCTGCAGCACGATCTCGTCGCGCTCGGAGGCGCTGAGCTTCAACGCACCGGCGAAGCGCGCCTCGCCGTGGTGCATGCTCCCGCCGTAGATGTCGGCATGGTCGAAGAAGTCGATGCCGGACTCTCGGGCTGCGGCGTAGAGCGCCCGGATGTGCGCGTCGTCCTTGTCGTCGATGCGCATCATGCCGGCGACGAGGGCGGGGGCGGTGGACGATCCGAACGGCACAGTCTTCATGCGGACCACGCTACTGTGCGCGGCCGATATCAGTAGTCGTCGGCGGCGGACACCGGGAGAAGCCTCGTGATCGGGATGTCGAGCGCCGTGGCGATGCCGACGAGGTCGACGACCGTGAAGTCGGTCTGCCCCTCCAGCAGCTCTGCGAGCGCTTCCGGCTCGATGCCCGAGAGCTCCGAAAGCCGAGTGAACGACATCCCGGCGTGCACTCGGGCTCCATCCACCGTCGATGCCAACATATGACGCAATCCTGTCCCCATACGCACACGGTAGTACCCCGCACGGACACTCCGCGCCTCCTCCTGCACCATAATGGCGGCATTCTGGAGTCGAGGCGCTGCTATCGTGAGCCGGGTGAAGACACCTGCCGAGGAGTTCAACGACGCCGTGGGGCGTCAGATCCGCGCGGAGATCGCCGCGTCCAGGAGCAGCATCGCGGCGATGGCGCGGACCATCGGCATCGCGCGCAGCGCTCTGGACAACTACGTCACCGGCAAGCGCGCCATCCCCGTCCCGGTCGTGTACTCGGTCTGCGACGCTCTCGGTCTCGAGCCCCACGTCCTCTTCGCCCGCGCGGAGGAACGCCTCAGAGCAGACGGCGAGACGACCGCGCGCATCACTCCGATCCGCCCCACCCCCGATGTCGCCGGTCCACGAGAAGATACCCGCGAGGTCGCTTTCGAATCCCGCACGTCGCACGACTCGGACACGGACGACCTCTACGACTAGCCGCGTCGCACGATGCCGGCGGGCACGGTGAGGAGGAGAGCTATGGACGAGCTTCTGCACCTCGCCGAGGAACAGAGCCTGCGCATCGTCGAGCGCCCCGGCCGCACGCGCGGCGGCTTCGATCCGATGACGCGCACGATCCGCCTCAGCCCGGGCATGAGCGCGCGCACGACGCGAAGCGTGCTGGCCCATGAGCTCGGGCACGCCCGGTTCGGGCACACCCCGGCTCGCCTGCCCATGGTTCGCGCGCAGCAGGAGCGCCAGGCCGACGAATGGGCCGCGTGTCGGCTGATCACCCCGCGGACCTACGCCGAGGCGGAAGAGTTCCGCGGGCCTCACCTCGCCAGTCTGGCCTTCGAGTTGGGGGTCACGATCGAGCTGGTGATCGCCTATCAGCAGCTGCTGCGGCAGGGGGCCGTGCCCGTCGCTGGTTGAATACCGTCATGGCCTTCCTCGTCACCCCCACCCCCGTCACCCTCACCGGCGAACTCGTCGAACTCCGCCCGCTCGAACGCTCGCATGTCGACGGCCTCGTCGACGCGGCGCAGGAGGGCGACCTGTGGAAGACGGCCTGGTACACATCGGTGCCGGCCCCCGACGGCATGGCCGCCGAAGTCGATCGGCGGATCTCGCTCATCGAGAAGAGCGAGATGGTCCCCTTCACCGCCTTCGGTGCCGACGGACGCATTCTCGGACTCACCTCGTACTACGACATCGTCGCTGACGTTCCGCGTCTCCACATCGGCTACACCTGGAACCGTCCCTCCGCGCATGGCACCGGCACCAATGCGGAATCCAAGCTCCTCCTGCTCCGGCACGCCTTCGAGACGCTCGGAGTCTTCCGTGTCGGCCTGACCACGCAGTGGGTCAACTTCCAGTCACGCACGGCGATCGAGCGGCTCGGCGCCAAGCAAGACGGAGTGATGCGGGCCATGAGCCGCTACCGCAACGGGGCGCTGCGCGACAGCGTGGAGTACTCGATCATCGAGCCGGAGTGGCCCGCCGTGAAGGCCAACCTCGAGGCGAGGCTCGCCAAACGACGGTGAGCGGTCCGCGTCGCACGGGGCGACGCCGACCGCGACGGATCACTCGGTGGCGTTGCCCGACCAGTTGTTCGACCGGCGGGTCGCCGAGCCGCCCTGACGGAGCATGAACGCCATGGCCAGCGTGACGAGCAGGAGGCCGCCGCAGAAGGCGAGCGCGTTGAGGGCCGGCAGCCCGAACGAGATGCCCATCAGCAGGATGCCTCCGATGAAGAGGATCATGAAGAAGAGGAAGCTGAGGATCACGGGATCTCCTGTCGTCGGTGCCGTCTACCAGGATAGCCCGGACTCGGAAACCCCCTGTCCACGTTCTTCGTCGTCTGGTCTGCTCGGAGCATGAAGACACCACTGACCGCGGTCGCCGTCTCCTGCACGCTGAAGCCGTCGCCCGCCTCCTCGAGTTCCGACCTCCTCGCGACCCAACTGCTCGACGCCCTCGCCGGTCACGGCATCACGGGCGACCTGGTCCGCGCCGTCGACCTGTCGATCAGCCCCGGAGTGCAGAAGGACATGGGTGACGGCGACGAGTGGCCGAGCGTGCGACGACGCATCCTCGACGCCGACATCCTCGTGTTCGCCACTCCCACGTGGATGGGACAGCATTCCAGCGTCGCGCAGCGCGTGCTCGAACGGCTCGACGCCGAGCTCGGCGAGACCGACGCCCGCGGGCGCCCCACCCTCTTCGACAAGGTCGCCATCGCGGGCATCGTCGGCAATGAGGACGGAGCCCACCACATCGCGGCGATCCTCTTCCAGTCGCTGAACGACGTCGGCTTCACCATCCCGGCCCAGGGCTCGGTCTACTGGAACGGCGAAGCGATGCACACCACCGACTACAAGGATCTCGACGAGACCCCGGAGAAGGTCGCCGCGGCGATCGGGACGGCGGCGCGGAACGCCACGCACCTCGCCCGGCTGCTCAAGGCGCAGGAGTACCCGGCGGGGTGATGTCGATCACGCCGTGAGGTCGAGCACCCACTCGTTCACGGTCAGCTCTGCGCCGCGGAACTCCTCGGTGAATGCGCCGGCCAGGGCGAAGCCGTTCCGGCGGCAGACGCCGTTGGACGCCGGGTTGTCGACGCCGGGGAATGCCGTCAGGAACCGCCGGTCCCCTCGATGTTCGCGGGCATCGTCGATGACCAGCGCGAGGACTCTCGAAGCCACCCCGCGCCCCTGCGCTTCGGGCCGGACGAACCAACCGGTTTCCAGCGCGGGCTCTTCTCGCCAGTCCATGCGCCAGTACCCGATCGAACCGAGCGACGCCCCTGCGCCGTCTTCGATCACGAACATCCGCGCCTCGCCCGACGCCACGAGTCGCAGGTAACGGGCCTGACGTTCGACGATCTGCTCCTCGGTCTCGGGCCCGTTGAGATGGGCCGTCATCGCAGGGGTGTTCGCGGCGTGCAGCAGTTCGAGGTCGTTCTCGGACCAGAGTCGGAGCCGGAGGGATTCCATGCTCGGATGATGGCATGAGGCACCGACGTTCTATCGGGTCAGATCACCGCTGGAAGGTGACGACTTCATCCCGGCGCGACTTCTCGAGCGTCATGCCGGCGAGTTCGAGCCGTCGGTAGACCCGCTTCGGCAACGCCGGAAGCTCGGCGGAGAGACCGCGCGGCGGCTTGGCGAGCCCGGCGACCAGAGACAGATCCGCACCGGCACCACGCACCTCGATGCGCGCGTAGTCGCTGCGGGTCCGCCAGCGCAGGAACTCCAGGTCACGGAAGGGGATCGTGTGGAGCGCGGTGCCCACTCGGACTCGAAGCTCATCGTTGCCGAAGGCGACGGTGCACGTCTCCGTGCGGCGGCGCAGGATCGTGGTGAACGCCAGGTACACGGGCAGCCCGATGACGATCCCCAAGAGGATGACGGCGATCCGCGGCCCCATCCGCATCGCGATGTCATCGAGCGCGATCAGCGCGACGACGCCGAGAAGCCCGAAGACCACGACGATCGCCACGATCGCCTGAGTGAGGGTGCGCATTCGAAGCTCGATGGCGGGGAAGCGCACGATCGACCCGTCTCCGCTCTCCTCGCGTTCCCAGTCCGGGGTCACGGGCGGCGGGCGCTTCTTCGGATCCCGGCGCGTGAGCAGATCCGTGACCCGGCTGAGGAGGCCGAGCCAGATCCATCCGACCGCGGGGATCGCCGCCATCTGCAGCACCACGGCGACACCGCGAACCGCATCGGGGAACGGGTCGAGCAGGTCTCCCCCGAACTCGATCACCGAGGCGACGAGCACACCCAGGACCACGGCCACGATCACGTGGAGGATCACGCCGTTGCGGGCGGGCACCATGTCGAAGGTCGCGTTCACGAACGCGAAGCCGAAGCACCAGCCACCCACCAGCATGAGCAGGAAGGGGAAGAAGCTCAGATCGTCACCGGCGAGCGTGAAGCCGATCGCGGCGAGCAGAAGCACCGCGCCCCAGAGGAGCGGGTTGCGCACCAGCTTGCGGGTCACGGTCGTGCGCACGCGTGCGTCAGCGGTGGTGCCCTCTGTCGTCGATATGACGCCGGTCTTCTGTGACCGGGTCACTCGCGAATTCATGGGTCCGATCGTACAGCGGAGGTCGCGACGAAGCCCCGGTCCGGAGGTCGATGTGACCGCCGAACCGGGGCGAGATGTTGGCGGCGAGTTCGTCGCCGACCAGATGTGCCTAGAAGTCCCAGTCGTCGTCTTCCGTGGCCTCGGCCTTGCCGATGACGTACGACGAGCCCGACCCCGAGAAGAAGTCGTGGTTCTCGTCGGCGTTCGGCGAGAGCGCCGACAGGATCGCCGGGTTCACGTTCGTGACACTGGAAGGGAACATCGCCTCGTAGCCCAGGTTCATGAGGGCCTTGTTGGCGTTGTAGTGCAGGAACTTCTTCACGTCTTCGGTCAGGCCGACACCGTCGTAGAGGTCCTGCGTGTACTGCACCTCGTTGTCGTAGAGCTCGTACATGAGCGAGAACGTGTAGTCCTTAAGCTCGTCGCGACGCTCCTGGGTCTCGTTCTCGAGCCCCTTCTGGAATTTGTAGCCGATGTAATACCCGTGCACGGCCTCGTCGCGGATGATGAGGCGGATCAGGTCGGCCGTGTTCGTCAGCTTCGCCTTCGACGACCAGTAGATCGGCAGGTAGAACCCCGAGTAGAAGAGGAACGACTCCAGCAGGGTGGAGGCCACCTTGCGCTTGAGCGGGTCGTCTCCCTGGTAGTAGTCCATGATGATCTGAGCCTTCTTCTGAAGGTTCGGATTCTCAGTCGACCACCGGAACGCCTCGTCGATCTCCTTCGTCGACGCGAGGGTCGAGAAGATCGAGGAGTAGCTCTTCGCATGCACCGACTCCATGAACGCGATGTTCGTGTACACGGCCTCTTCGTGAGGCGTGATCGCGTCGGGGATCAGCGACACCGCACCCACGGTGCCCTGGATCGTGTCGAGCAGGGTGAGACCGGTGAACACCCGCATGGTGAGCAGCTGCTCGTCGGGGGTGAGCGTGTTCCACGACTGCACGTCGTTGGACAGCGGCACCTTCTCCGGCAGCCAGAAGTTGTTCACCAGACGGTTCCAGACCTCGAGGTCCTTGTCGTCCTGGATGCGGTTCCAGTTGATCGCCTGCACGCTGGAGACCAGCTTGAGTCTTTCAGGAGTCATTTTCTTCGTCGTCTCTCGGGGTTCAGCTGTGTTCTCGGGTCAACGGGTCAGAGCATGCACGAGACGCACTCGGCCATGTCGGTGCCCTCGAGCGCCAGCTGACGCAGGCGGATGTAGTAGATCGTCTTGATGCCCTTACGCCATGCGTAGATCTGCGCCTTGTTGATGTCACGCGTGGTGGCGGTGTCCTTGAAGAACAGCGTCAGCGAGAGGCCCTGGTCGACGTGCTGCGTGGCAGCCGCGTACGTGTCGATGACCTTCTCGTAGCCGATCTCGTACGCGTCCTGGTAGTACTCCAGGTTGTCGTTCGTCATGAACGCCGCCGGGTAGTAGACGCGACCGAGCTTGCCTTCCTTGCGGATCTCGATCTTCGACGCGATCGGGTGGATCGACGACGTGGAGTTGTTGATGTACGAGATCGAGCCGGTCGGCGGGACGGCCTGCAGGTTCTGGTTGTAGATGCCGTGCTTCTGGATCGACGCCTTCAGCTCGGCCCAGTCGTCCTGCGTCGGGATGTGCTTGCCGGCGAAGAGCTCCTTGACCTTCTCGGTCGCGGGGACCCACGCCTGGTCGATGTACTTGTCGAAGAACTCCCCCGACGCGTACTTCGAGTCCTCGAACCCGTCGAACGTGGTGCCACGCTCGATCGCCAGGTTGTTCGACGCACGCAGCGCGTGGAACAGCACCGTGTAGAAGTAGATGTTCGTGAAGTCGATGCCCTCTTCCGAGCCGTAGTACACGTGCTCGCGAGCGAGGTAGCCGTGCAGGTTCATCTGGCCGAGGCCGATGGCGTGCGAGCGGTCGTTGCCGTCCTCGATCGAGCGCACCGAGCCGATGTGGCTCTGGTCGCTGACCGCGGTGAGGGCGCGGATGGCCGTCTCGACGGTCTGGCCGAGGTCGTCGGCATCCATCGACAGCGCGATGTTCATCGAGCCGAGGTTGCAGGAGATGTCCTTGCCGATGTTGTCGTACGACAGGTCGTCGTTGTACGTGGTCGGCGTGTTCACCTGCAGGATCTCGCTGCAGAGGTTGGACATGTTGATCCGACCCTTGATCGGGTTGGCCTTGTTCACCGTGTCTTCGAACATGACGTACGGGTAGCCGGACTCGAACTGGATCTCGGCAACGGTCTGGAAGAACTCGCGCGCGTTGATCTTGGTCTTCTTGATGCGCGGGTCGTCGACCATCTCGCGGTACTTCTCGGTGACCGAGATGTCGCCGAACGGCACGCCGTAGACCTTCTCGACGTCATACGGCGAGAACAGGTACATGTCCTCGTCGTTCTTGGCGAGCTCGAACGTGATGTCGGGAACCACGACACCCAGCGACAGCGTCTTGATGCGGATCTTCTCATCGGCGTTCTCACGCTTGGTGTCGAGGAAGCGCATGATGTCGGGGTGGTGGGCGTTGAGGTACACCGCACCCGCACCCTGACGGGCACCGAGCTGGTTGGCGTAGCTGAAGCTGTCTTCGAGGAGCTTCATCACGGGGATGATGCCCGAGGACTGGTTCTCGATCTGCTTGATCGGCGCACCCGACTCGCGGATGTTCGAGAGCAGCAGCGCCACACCGCCACCGCGCTTGGAGAGCTGCAGCGCGGAGTTGATGCCGCGGGCGATCGACTCCATGTTGTCTTCGATGCGCAGCAGGAAGCAGCTGACGAGCTCGCCGCGCTGCGCCTTGCCGGCGTTGAGGAAGGTCGGGGTGGCCGGCTGGAAGCGACCGGAGATGATCTCCTCGACGAGGGCGACGGCGAGCTTCTCGTCGCCGTCGGCGAGACCGAGGGCGGTCATGACGACGCGGTCCTCGAAGCGCTCGAGGTAGCGCTTGCCGTCGAAGGTCTTCAGCGTGTAGCTCGTGTAGTACTTGAACGCCCCGAGGAACGTCTCGAAGCGGAACTTCTTGCCGTAGGCGAGGTCGTTGAGCTTCTGGATGAACTCCATCGAGTACTTCTCGATGACGGCGCCCTCGTAGTACTCCTTCTCCACGAGGTAGTCCAGGCGCTCCTTGAGCGAGTGGAAGAACACCGTGTTCTGGTTCACGTGCTGCAGGAAGTACTCCCGCGCGGCGCGCTTGTCGGCGTCGAACTGGATCTTCCCGTTCGCGTCGTACAGGTTGAGCATCGCGTTGAGGGCGTGATAGTCGAGTCCCTCGTAGGAGGGGTTCGCCTTGAATGCCACTGTCTCGGTCACTGAAGCTGCCACCGTCGTTCCAATCCGTCGCTCACGCGATCCACATCGTCTTGTGTGCCGAAGATCTCGAGCCGATACAAGTGAGGCACGTGGCACTTGCGGCTGATGATGTCACCGGCGAGGCAGAACGCATCGCCGAAGTTGGTGTTGCCCGCGGAGATCACTCCGCGGATGTGGCGCCGGTTGCGCTCGTCGTTGAGAAACCGGATCACCTGTTTGGGGACGGCGCCCTTCTCGACGCCGCGCCCCGCACCCCCGCCGTAGGTGGGGGTGACCAGCACGAAGGGCTCGTCGATGACGAGGTCTTCTTCGTGACGGTGGAGGGGGATGCGTCGGGACGGGAGTCCGAGTTTCTCGATGAAGCGCGCAGTGTTACCCGACACGCTCGAGAAGTAGATCAGGAGCGGCGCTGCGGTCGCGACTAGGTGCATGATTCACCCCGGTTCCTGAGCGACGCCGAAGGATCACGCCAGACGGGAGGCGAGCTCGTCGATCTTGTCGGGACGGAAGCCCGACCAGTGGCCCTCGTCGGTGACGACGACGGGTGCCTGCAGGTAGCCGAGCGCCTTGACCTGCTCGAGCGCCGTCGGGTCTTCCGACAGGTCGAGGATCTCGTACTCGATGCCCTTGGCATCGAGGGCGCGGTAGGTGGCGTTGCACTGAACGCAGGAAGGCTTTGTGTAGACCGTGATCGACATCTTTTCGTAACCCCTCAAATCTCTGGCCTGCTGCTAATCAGGCGTTTTCCCGGTAGACCCCCTGCCGGGACTTCAATACTACATATGGGGACCGACATTGGGGGCGACCACAAGGGGTAGTAGTTACATCCGTGTAGTTATCCACCGTTCTCTACAGATACAACACAGGTTCTCCACCGTTTCTTCCACAGGCCGAGACCCCTTCGCGCGGCTCCCGAACCCCGAGAAATCGCGGCTGGGAAGCCCCTGTGAACGATCCATCCACAGGGGGCACGCTACGACGCCCCTCGGACATTTCGTTTCCTGTGGAATCGCACCTTCGGCGTGTCGCGGGCGTGTCGTCGCACACCGTCTTCCACGACCACCCTCGAGGCCCGGTACCGTTGTCTGGTGGCGGGATATCGGGACCTTCTTCGCACGCCCGGAGTGGCGCGCATGATCGCGGCTCAGCTGACCGCGCGCTTCCCCAACGGGATGATGTCCCTCGCGATCCTGCTGCACGTCGAGCAGCAGACCGGATCATACGGCTCCGCCGGCCTCGTCCTCGCCGCGACCAGCGTCGGGCAGGCCGTCGCCGGCCCGATCACGAGCCGGTGGATGGGCGTCTGGGGCATGCGGCGGGTGCTCACCCTCACCCTCTCGGTCTGCGTCGTCGCCGTGCTCGGACTCGCGCTGCTTCCGCTCGACGTGCCCGGCTACATGCTGCTCGGCATGGTCGCGGGGCTCTCGACCCCGCCGGTGCAGGCCGCCGTCCGCACGATCTACCCGAAGCTCGTGAACTCCTCGAACCTCACTCCGCTGTTCTCCCTCGACGCCTCGCTGCAGGAGATCATCTGGGTGCTGGCGCCGGTCGTCATCACCCTGGTCTCCACCCAGATCGGCACGCCGGAGGGCCTGCTGCTGGTGGCGATCATCCTCGTCGGCGGCGGCGCCTGGTTCATCCTCTCCCCCGAGGTCGGCCGGGTGCGCATCCCGCGCAGCCGCAATGCGCTCGGCAAGGTGGTCCTCAAACCCCCCGTGCTGCTGGCGACGGTGATCGGCTTCCTGCTGATCGGGGCCTGTTCCGCGGTGGAGGTGGGCGTCGTCGCGACCTTCGAGCACGGAAGCCTCGCCGCCGGTCTCGTGCTCGCCGTGTTCTCGGCGGGGAGCCTCGCCGGCGGCCTGGCGTTCGGCCACATCCCGATCGGGCCGTGGGCCATGGCACGCCGCCTGCTGATCGTCACGATCGGGCTCGGCCTCACGATGGTCATGCTCAACGTGTTCTGGCTGGGCGGCACCCTCATCCTCGCCGGCATCGGCATCGCCCCCGCCCTCGCCGTGCTCTTCGCCATCACCTCGGCCAGCGTGAAGTTCAGCGAGACCGCTGAAGCCTTCGGCTGGGCCGGCACCGGGCAGCTCATCGGCGCGGCGGCAGGATCCGCCGTCGCCGGTTTCCTCGTCGATGTCAGCGACTGGCGCGGTGCCTACCTCGCCGCCACGATCTTCGCCGCGGTCGGCCTGCTCGTCTCCATCGTCTTCGTCCGTTCCTTCCCCGACCTGCGTCATCGCGACGCGAGCCCGCATCCCGACACCGAACCCCTGGCGGTCACCCCCTCATGAGCTCCACCTCCTCCCCCGTCTCCGCACCCGAGATCGTCTGCATCGGCGAGACCATGGCGCTGATCACACCGACCGACGCCGCACTCGCGACAGCCGGTCACGCGACGATCGGCATCGCCGGCGCCGAGTCGAACGTCTCCGCCGGGGTCGCAGCGACCGGGCACCGCGTGGCCTGGGCCTCCCGCCTCGGCGCCGATCCGCTCGGCGACCGCATCGCGTCGGAGCTCGAGCGTCGCGGCGTGGAACTGTGGGTCGAGCGCGACGACGCCACGCCCACCGGCGTGATGTTCAAGGATCCGGGCACCGAGTCCTCCTCCGTCTACTACTACCGCCGAGGATCCGCGGCCTCGCACATGGAGGCGGGGTTCCTGCCGAGAGAGCGGCTCGCGGGCGTGCGCATCGTGCACACCACCGGGATCACGCCCGCGCTCTCCGCATCCTGCCGCCAGATGGTGGACCGGCTCTTCGTCGACGCACGCACGGCCGGTGCCCTCGTCTCCTTCGACGTGAACGACCGCCGCCCGCTGTGGAGCCGGGAGGACGCGTCCGAGACCCTCGCACGACTGGCCGACGCCGCCGACATCACCTTCGTCGGACGCGACGAGGCCGAACGCATCTGGGGAACCGTGACCCCGGCGGAGATCCGCGCCTTCCTGCCGAACTGCGCGCTGCTGATCGTCAAGGACGGCGACGTCGGCGCGACCGCGTTCGACGGCGATGCCGAGCCGGTGTTCGTCCCCGCGCCGGTGGTCGACGTGGTCGAGCCGGTCGGCGCGGGCGACGCCTTCGCCTCCGGCTTCCTGGCGGCGACCCTCGACGGCGCCGACCTCGCCGCACGCCTCTCCGCGGGTCACGCCGCGGCCGAGAGGGTGCTGCTGATCGCGGCCGACCTGCCGGCGCTGCCGCCGCTCGGCTGACGCGCGGATGCCGCCCGTGCAGGGCCTGCGGCGCTCCGCCCGGTCGTAGGCTGGTGCCATGCCTGCACCGCTCACGCTGCCCCGCCTCTCGTGGGGCGCTCCGTCGGCCTCTCGACGAGCGCTTCTGGTCCACGGTCTCGGCTCTTCGGGCGCGCTGATGTGGCGCCTGGGTGACGCTCTCGCCGACGCCGGATGGCATGCGACAGCCGTCGATCTCCGGGGTCATGGTGACGCCCCGCGCTCCCTCGACTACTCCGTGGCCGCGTTCGGCGCCGACCTCGCTGCCACCCACCCGGAACACGGCGGAGCCTGGGACGCGGTCATCGGCCACTCCCTCGGCGGCGCGGCGAGCACGGTCGCGGCGGCATCCGACCCCGACTGGACGCGACGCCTCGTGCTCATCGATCCTGCGATCCACGTCGACGGGCGCGACGCGGCCATCGTCCGCCGGAGCCAGGAGCGCGCCTTCGCCGACACCCGGCTCGAGGTCGTGCAGCAGGAGCATCCGCACTGGCATCCGCAGGATCAGGAGCTCAAGGTCGATGCCGTCCTGCGCGCCAGCGCGTGGGCGGTAGAACAGACCAGCGTCCAGAACCAGCCGTGGGATGTGCGGGCCGACGCCGCGCGCCTCACCGTGCCGACGCATGTGATCGGCGCCGACCCCGCGGTGTACAGCATCTTCACCGGCGCCCTCGCCGCGGAAGTCCTCGCCGCGAACCCGCTGATCACCCTGTCCGTCGTCGAGGGCGCAGGGCATTCGCTGCACCGCGATCGCCCGGAGGAATCCGTCCGACAGCTTCTGGAGGCACTCGCATGAGCACGTTCGACCCCACGGCCTTCCTTCCCGACGACCTCCTCGAGCGGATCAGGGAGCGCGCGCCGATCCACGACCGCGAGAACACGTTCCCCCAGCAGGATCTCGATGAGCTGCGTGACGCCGGCTACCTGTCGATCCTCGTGCCGACCGAGCGCGGCGGTGCAGGGCTCGGGCTCGCCGAGGCCGCGATCCTGCAGCAGCGTCTGGCGGGCGCCGCGCCGGCGACGGCGCTGGCCATCAACATGCATCTGGTGTGGACCGGCGTCGCGAAGGTGTTCTCCGACCGCGGGGTTCCGGGCCTCGAGTTCGTGCAGGACGGCGCGGTCGCCGGCGAGGTCTTCGCCTTCGGCATCAGCGAGGGCGGCAACGACCTGGTGCTGTTCGGCAGCGACACCACCGCCGTGCCCGACGGGAACGGTGGCTACGCCTTCACCGGCACCAAGATCTTCACCTCGCTCGCCCCGGTGTGGACGCGGCTCGGACTGCACGGGCTCGACACCACGAGCCCGGATGCGACGAAGCTCGTGTTCGCCTTCGTGGAGCGGACGGATGCCGTCACCACCTCCGACGACTGGGACACCCTGGGCATGCGGGGAACGCAGAGCCGCACCACGCGGCTGAACGGCGCCGTGGCGGATGCCGCGCACGTGGTGCGGCGCATCGACCCCGGCCCGAGCCCCGACCCGATCGTGTTCGGCATCTTCTCGGTGTTCGAGATCCTGCTGGCCTCGGTCTACACCGGCATCGCCGGGCGGGCGCTCGAGCTGGCGGTCGCGACCGCGCAGAAGCGGCACTCCAAGAAGACCGGCCTCGCGTACAGCCAGGATCCCGACATCCGCTGGCGGATCGCCGACATGGGGCTGGCCTACGACGCGCTGCCTCCGCAGATCGCGGCCCTCGCCCGCGACGTGGACGACCGGGTCGACAACGGCGCACGCTGGTTCCCGCTGCTCTCGGGCGTCAAGCACCGCGCGATCACGATGGCCAAGCACGTCGTCGACGAGGCGATGCTCGTCGCGGGCGGCGGCTCCTACTTCTCCGCCAACGAGCTGTCACGTCTCTACCGCGACGTGCTGGCCGGCGCGTTCCACCCCTCCGACCCCGAATCGGCGCACTCCACCGCGGCGAGCGCGTTGCTGGGGCCGATCGAGGGCTGAGCAGCTTTTCCGCCGATTCCGCAGATGAATTGCTGCAAGACCACCGAATCGGTTGCCTGACGCCAGGACGAGTGCCAGGATCGCAGCATGGGTCCGGTCAAGAAGAATCCCCCACTCGACGCGATCGCCAAGACCATCATCGAGCTGCTCCAGGAAGACGGGCGCCGCTCCTACTCCGACATCGGCCGGGTGGTCGGCCTGAGCGAGGCCGCCGTGCGGCAGCGAGTACAGCGGCTGACCGAGACCGGCGTGATGCAGATCGTCGCCGTGACCGATCCGATGCAGTTGGGTTTTCCCCGGCAGGCGATGATCGGCATCCGTGTGGCCGGAGACACGCGGCACGTGGCCGAGGCCGTCGCCGCGATCGATGCGATCGACTACGTGGTCATCACCGTCGGATCGTTCGACGTCCTCGCGGAGGTGGTCTGCGAGGACGACGACCACCTGCTGTCACTGATCAACGACGTCATCCGTCCGATCGACGGCGTCCTCTCCACCGAGACCTTCATCTACGCCAAGCTGCAGAAGCAGCTCTACAACTGGGGGACCAGATGAACACCGCACGCACCATCCCGCCGGAGTCCGAGCTGCAGACGATGGCCAAGGATCATCTCTGGATGCACTTCGCCCGGCAGTCCACGATGGCCGAGTCGGGTGTGCCCATCATCGTCAAAGGCGACGGACACCGGATCTGGGACGCGAAGGGCAAGGAGTACTTCGACGGGCTCGCCGGCCTGTTCGTCGTGAACGCCGGACACGGTCGGCGGCGACTCGCCGAGGCCGCTGCGGCGCAGGCATCCGAGCTGGCGTTCTTCCCGCTGTGGTCGTACGCGCATCCGGCGGCGATCGAGCTGGCCGACCGTCTTGCGGACGAAGCTCCGGGCGACCTCAACCGGGTCTTCTTCTCCACGGGCGGCGGCGAGGCCGTCGAGACCGCGTTCAAGCTCGCCAAGCACTACTGGAAACTGCAGGGCAAGCCCGCCAAGCACAAGGTGATCTCCCGCGCGGTGGCGTACCACGGCACCCCGCAGGGAGCGCTGGCGATCACCGGCATCCCGGCCATGAAGTCGATGTTCGAGCCGGTCACCCCGGGCGGTTTCCGCGTGCCGAACACCAACTTCTACCGCGCGGCCGAGATGGGCGGGCCGGCCGACGACCTCGAAGCGTTCGGACGTTGGGCGGCCGACCGCATCGAGGAGATGATCCTGTTCGAGGGCGCCGACACGGTCGCCGCGGTGTTCCTCGAGCCGGTGCAGAACTCCGGCGGGTGCTTCCCGCCGCCTCCCGGATACTTCGCCCGGGTGCGCGAGATCTGCGACCGACATGACGTGCTGCTGGTCTCGGACGAGGTCATCTGCGCGTTCGGTCGCCTCGGTCACACCTTCGCGTGCAGCGGCCTCGGCTACGTGCCCGACATGATCACCTGCGCCAAGGGCATGACGAGCGGCTACTCCCCCATCGGCGCGACGATCATCAGCGACCGCATCTACGAGCCGTTCTCGAAGGGTGACGTCTCGTTCCCGCACGGCTACACGTTCGGTGGACATCCCGTGTCTGCCGCTGTCGCCCTGGAGAACCTCGCGATCTTCGACGAGGAGGGGCTCAATGCCCGCGTGCGCGAGAACTCGCCCCTGTTCCGCGCCGAACTCGAGAAGCTGCTCGACCTGCCGATGGTCGGCGACGTGCGCGGAGACGGGTACTTCTTCGGCATCGAGCTCGTGAAGGACAAGGCCACCAAGGAGACCTTCGACGAAGCCGAGTCCGAGCGGCTGCTGCGCGGGTTCCTCTCCCCTGCACTGTTCGAGGCGGGTCTGTACTGCCGCGCCGACGACCGCGGCGACCCCGTCATCCAGCTCGCGCCCCCGCTCACCGTGGGGCCGGCGGAGTTCCGCGAGATCGAGCAGATCCTCCGGGACGTTCTGACGCGGGCGCAGTCGGTGCTGTAACGGCTCGAGGCCGCCGCGGGGGGCGGAGGAGAACGGCTACTTGGAATCGAAGTCGAACGCTTTGAGCAGTTCGACCACGGCCTTGTCGCGTTCCTCTCCGCCCGCATCGAACATGTCGGTGACGTGCGTGCGGAGGTGGTTCTCCAGCAGCAGTCGGTTCAGCGACTCGAGGGATCGCTGGATCGCGCGGGACTGCGTGATGATGTCCATGCAGTACTCCTCGTTCTCGATCATCCGCGCGACGCCGCGCATCTGACCCTCGAGGATGCTCGTGCGGTGCAGGGCGCGCTTCTTGATGTCTTCGATCACGTCTCGAGGCTACCGCGCGTGAAAGGATGACGTCATGCCGCGAACACCGATGACGCAGCTCTCGCCCGCTGACCAGGAGCGCCTCCGCGCGCTCCGCAGGATGAAGGCCGTCGCCCTCGGAGCTCTGGTCTTCATGGCGGTCGTCTTCGTGTTCGCTTTCGCCTTCCAGCAGCGGGTCGACTGGCTCGGCTACGTCCGCGCCGCGGCGGAGGGCGGCATGGTGGGTGCGCTCGCTGACTGGTTCGCCGTGACCGCGCTGTTCCGTCGTCCGCTGGGGTTGCCGATCCCGCACACCGCGATCATCCCGAGCCGCAAGGACGAGATCGGCCGGAGCCTCGGCGAGTTCGTCGAGACGAACTTTTTGGCGGGCGACGTCGTGCGCACCAAGCTGTCGAGCACGCACATCGCCCTCCGCGCCGGCGAGTGGCTCCGCGAGGCTCCCCATGCCGAGCGCGTCGGTACCGAGGGTGCGACGATCGCGACGGCGGTGCTCAATGCGCTGAGCGACGACGACGTGCGCGACCTCATCACCGACCTCGCCCGCGAGCACCTCGTCGCTCCGGAATGGGGCCCGCCCGCGGGCGCCTGGCTCGAGAAGATCGTCGAGGCCGACGCCCATCACGGCGCCGTCGATCTCGCCGTCGACAGCATCGGACGCTGGCTCGAGGCCAACGCCGAGTCGTTCTCGGGGCTCGTCTCGCGGCGCCTTCCCGGCTGGGTGCCGAAGCTCGCGCATCGCTTCGTCGACGACACCGTGTACAACGAGGCGATCAAGTTCGTGCACGCCGTGCAGGCCGATCCGCGGCACCCGGCCCGCATCGCCATCGACGGCTACCTCGGCCGCCTGGCCGACAATCTGCAGAACGACCCCGCCACGCGCGCCAAGCTCGAGAACGCGAAGGCGTCGCTGTTCGACAGCCCCCGGGTCGGCGCCCTGGCCGCCGAGGCCTGGAACACCGCGAAGAACGGACTGCTCACCGCCCTCGCAGACCCCGAGAGCGGCCTGCGCCGACGCGCGGTGCAGGCGCTGCAAGAGGTCGGAGAACGACTGACGACGGATGCCGCGCTGCAGACCCGGGTGGACACCTGGGTGTCCGATGCCGCCGTCTTCCTCGTCGACCGCTACCGCCACGACATCGCCTCGATCATCACCGACACCGTGGAGCGCTGGGACCCGGCCGAGACGACGGAGAAGATCGAACTCATGGTCGGCCGCGACCTGCAGTACATCCGCCTGAACGGCACGTTCGTGGGTGCCCTCGCCGGCCTCGCCATCTTCACGATCGCCCACGCCCTGATCCCCGGAGTCTGACATGACACCCGCATCCCGACAGTTGAGTCACGACCCGCTCTGGCCACGCGCCGGGTCCTGGCCCGCCTTCAGCGGCGCGGCCGATGCGGTGCTGCTCGGCGTGCCCACCTGGCGCACGTCGCTCTCGCCGACGGGTGCCCATGCGACGCCGACCGCGATCCGCGAGGCCCTCCCCCGGTATGGAACGGCGTTGATGGGCCCGCCCGCGATCGAACTCGACGAGGTGCTGCGCATCGCTGACGCGGGCGACGTGACCGACCCCGACGGGTCCGCCGGCGAGGCGAGGGTCATCTCCCGCGTGCGGGAACTCGCCGGTGCCGCCGACCTCGTGATCGCGCTCGGCGGTGACAACTCGCTCACCTACCCTGTCGCCCTCGGCGCCGAGGCGACGGGACTGATCACGTTCGACGCGCACTTCGACCTTCGCGACGGCATCTCGAACGGCACGCCGGTCCGCCGCCTGGTCGAAGACGTGCCTGCTGCGTCGCCGCTCGACACCCTGCGGATCGATCCGTCGAGGATCGTGCAGATCGGGATCGCCGACTTCGCGAACTCCGCCGCCTACGCCCGACGTGCTGCCGAGTGGGGCATCCGGGTGGTCACCCTCGAGGAGCTGCGCCGTCGCGGCATCGATGACGTGGTCGCGGAGGCCGTCGAGATCGCAGGTGCCGGCGAGGACTCCCACGTGCATCTCGACATCGACGTCGATGTGTGCGACCGCTCGGTAGCGCCCGGCTGCCCCGCGAGCGTGCCGGGCGGACTCCAGGCGTGGGAGCTGCGCGCGCTGACCCGCGCCGTGGCCTCGGATCTCCGCGTCGTGAGCGCCGACATCGCCGAGGTCGACGCGACGGCCGATGCCGAGGATGCCCGCACGGTCCGGCTCGCGGCGCTGTGCGTGCTCGACCTGCTCGCCGGTCTCGCGTCGCGCCGATGAGGATCGTCGTCACCGGCACGCACGCGAGCGGGAAGAGCACATTGATCTCGGACTTCCACGCCGTGCACCCCGAGTACCGCACGCTGGGCGACCCCTTCGAGGATCTCGATCTCGAAGAACCGGCCGGCGAGGCCGGCTTCGCCGCCCAACTGCGGATCTCGACCGTGCGCCTGCAGGAGCTGTCCGCCGATGACGATGTCATCGCCGAGCGCGGGCCGCTCGACTTCCTCGCCTACCTCATCGCGTTGGAGCGACTGGGGCGCAGCGACGGAGCACTCATCGCGCGCGCATCGAGGATCGTCGAGGAGTCGGCGGAGAGCATCGACCTGATCGTCGTGGTGCCGTTGGACGGTGAGCGTCCGATCCATGTCCCCGACGATGAGGATCCTGAGCTCCGCGAAGCGATGGATCAGGCGCTGCAGGAGATCGCAGACGACCTCGAGCACGACGACGTCGTCCGCGTGATCACCGTCGGCAGCGACGCCGCATCACGACTGCGCGCGGTGCTCGCGGCCGTCGCCGGCTGAGCGTCCGTCATCCGACGGTCGCGCCGTCCTTCCACACCTGACGCACCAGGGGCACGCCCGGACGGTACGCGAGATGCACGCGGGTCGGGGCATCGAGCAGCACGAGGTCGGCGCGGGCACCAGGGGCGATGATCCCCACGTCGTCGCGCCGCAGCGCGCGAGCGCCCCCTGCGGTCGCCGCCCAGACGGCTTCGGCCGGAGTCAGGCCCATGTCGCGCACAGCGATCGCGATGCAGAACGGCATCGACGAGGTGAAGCTCGATCCCGGATTCGTGTCGCACGCGAGGGCCACGGTGACGCCCGCATCGATCAGGCGGCGCGCATCGGGGTAGGGCTGTCTGGTCGAGAACTCGACTCCCGGAAGCAGGGTCAGCACGGTGGAGCTCTGAGCGAGGGCGTCGATGTCGGTGTCGGTGAGATACGTGCCGTGGTCGATGGATGCTGCGCCCAGCTCGACCGCGAGGCGCACGCCGTCGCCCGGTCCGAGCTGGCTCGCATGGACGCGGGGTGCGAGTCCACGCGCGATCCCCGCCTCGAGCACCCGCCGTGATTGGGCCACGGTGAATGCGCCGGTCTCGCAGAACACGTCGATCCATTTCGCGTGCGGTGCGCAGGCGTCGAGCATGGGGCCCGTGACCAGGTCGACGTACTCATCGGGGCGGTCGGCGTACTCCGCCGGAACGACGTGCGCACCGAGGAAGGTCACCTCCGGTGTGGCCTCCGCCGCCAGGCGCACGAGCCTCTCCTCGTCGGCGACGCTCAGCCCGTAGCCGCTCTTGATCTCGACGGTGGTCGTCCCCTGTGCGAGCATCTCGGTGAGGAACCCGCGAAGTCGACTGCGCAGCTCGTCGTCACTCGCTGCCCGGGTGGCGGCGACGGTGGAGCGGATCCCGCCGGCGGCATACTTCTGTCCCGCCATGCGCGCCTCGAACTCCGCGGCACGGTCGCCGGCGAACACGAGGTGGCTGTGACTGTCGACGAACCCGGGGAGCACGGCCCGGCCACCGGCATCCACCATCTCGTCGGTCGCCGGCGCATCCGCCGCCGCACCGACCCAGGCGATCCTGTCGTCCTCGATCACGACGGCCGCATCGCTCAGGGTTCCACACGGGTCGCCGTCGGTGGCGACGTTGGTGGTGAGTTCTGCGATGTTGGTCAGCAGCGTGCGCATCGCCGTTCCTCCCGTTCGAGATCCTTCGAGTGTGTCAGAGCATCGGGATGTTCAGGCCACGCTCGCGCGCGACCTCACGGGCACGGTCGTACCCGGCATCCACGTGGCGCATCACACCGGTGCCTGGATCGTTCGTGAGCACGCGTTCGAGCTTCTCCGCGGCGAGGGCCGACCCGTCGGCGACCGTGACCTGGCCGGCATGGATCGAGCGGCCGATGCCGACACCGCCGCCGTGGTGCAGCGACACCCAGGAGGCGCCTGACGCAGTGTTCAGGAGTGCGTTGAGCAACGGCCAGTCCGCGATGGCATCGGAGCCGTCCTTCATCGCCTCGGTCTCGCGGTACGGCGACGCGACGGAGCCCGAGTCCAGGTGATCGCGTCCGATCACGATCGGTGCCGAGAGCTCGCCCGATGCGACCATCTCGTTGAACTTCAGCCCGGCGAGGTGTCGCTCCTTGTAGCCGAGCCAGCAGATGCGCGCAGGAAGGCCTTCGAAGTGCACCTTGTCGGCGGCCTTCTCCAACCAGCGGTGCAGCGCCGCATCCGCCGGGAAGAGCTCGGCGATGGCCCGGTCGGTCTTGTAGATGTCCTCGGGGTCTCCGGAGAGAGCCGCCCAGCGGAAGGGGCCTCGCCCCTCTTCGAACTGCGGACGGATGTAGGCCGGCACGAATCCGGGGAAGGCGAAGGCCCGGTCGTAGCCGCCCAGCTGTGCTTCGGCTCTGATCGAGTTACCGTAGTCGAACACCGCGGCCCCGGCATCCTGGAACGCCACCATCGCCTCGACGTGCGCAGCCGTGGATTCGCGTGAGCGGCGGGTGAACTCCTCGGCGTCGCGCTCGGCCTCCTGTTTCCACTCCTCGACTCCGATGCCGACCGGCAGGTATGCGAGCGGGTCGTGCGCGCTGGTCTGATCGGTCACGATGTCGATCGGCACACCGCGGCGCAGCAGTTCGGGGAAGACCTCGGCCGCATTGCCGACGACGCCGACCGAGAGGGCCTCGCCGGCCTCCTTCGCCGCGACCACTCGGGAGACGGCGGCATCCAGATCCCTCGTGTACTCGTCGAGATAGCCGTGCTCCACGCGACGGGCGAGACGCGATTCGTCGACGTCGACGATCAGCACCGCGCCGTCGTTCATGGTCACGGCGAGCGGCTGGGCACCGCCCATCCCACCGGCACCGCCAGTGAGTGTGAGGGTGCCGCGCAGGGAATCCCGCCCGAGTGAGCGCGCCACTGCGGCGAAGGTCTCGTATGTCCCCTGCAGGATGCCCTGGGTGCCGATGTAGATCCACGAGCCCGCGGTCATCTGCCCGTACATGATGAGGCCGAGTTCTTCGAGACGGCGGAACTCCGGCCAGGTCGCCCAGTCCCCCACCAGGTTAGAGTTGGCGATGAGCACGCGCGGAGCCCACTCGTGGGTGCGGAAGACACCGACCGGCTTGCCGGACTGCACGAGCAGGGTCTCATCGGGTTCGAGCTCGTCGAGGGTGCGCACGATCGCGTCGTATGCCTCCCAGCTGCGGGCAGCCTTGCCGGTTCCGCCGTAGACGACGAGGTCTTCCGGGTGCTCGGCCACTTCGGGGTCGAGGTTGTTCATCAGCATGCGCTTGGCCGCTTCGGCGCCCCAGCTCTTCGCGGTGCGGGTGTTGCCACGCGCGGCGCGGACGATGCGGGGTCCTGCGGCGGTGCTCTCAGCCGCCGTGTTCTCAGCGGTCGTGTTCTCAGCCGTCGTGTTCTCAGCCATCGATGTGCTCCTTTGCGACGCGGGCGACGTCGCCCGACTGGACGAGGACGGTGACGGCTTCCATCTCCGGGGAGAGGAAGCGATCGGCACCGGGGCCGGCGGCGACCGTGCGAACCAGGTCGCGCACAGCACCGGTCGCGGGTCCCGCCTGCAGCGGAGACCGCAGATCGAGGGCACGGGACGCCGTGAGGATCTCGATCGCGAGCACGCGCCCGAAACCGTCGATCGCCCGGCGCAGCTTGCGGGCCGCGGCCCATCCCATCGATACGTGATCCTCCTGCATGGCGGACGACGGGATCGAGTCGACCGATGCCGGCACCGCGAGGCGCTTGAGCTCGGAGACGATACCCGCGGCCGCGTACTGCGCGATCATGAGACCGGAGTCGACACCCACCTCGTCGGCCAGGAACGGCGGGAGGCCGTGGTTGCGTGCCGGATCCAGTGCGCGGTCGGTCCGGCGTTCCGACACCGAAGCGACATCGGCGACGGAGATGGCGAGGAAATCGAGCACGGCAGCGACCGGCGCCCCATGGAAGTTGCCGTTGGACTCGATGCGTCCATCCAGGGTGATGACCGGGTTGTCGATCACGCTGGCGAGCTCGCGGCCGGCGATCATCGCTGCGTGGGCCATGGTGTCGCGGGCCGCTCCGTGCACCTGCGGCGAACACCGCAGTGAATAGGCATCCTGCACGCGCCCGTCCTCGGGACCCTTGTGGCTCGCGACCATCGGGGAGTCCGCGAGGAACGCGCGGAGGTTGTCTGCCGATTCAGCTTGACCCGTCTGCGGCCGCAGCGCCATGAGGTCGGCGGCGAACACGGCATCGGTGCCGAGCTGGGACTCGATCGACATCGCCGCAGCGACATCGGCGGTGAGCAGGAGCGCCTCGAGATCGTGCAGCGCAAGCACCAGCATTCCGAGCATGCCGTCGGTGCCGTTGATGAGGGCGAGCCCCTCCTTCTCGACGAGCACGAGGGGAGCGATACCCGCTGCCGCGAGGGCTTCAGATGCCGGAAGGAGAGCGCCGGATGCATCGCGCACATCGCCCTCACCCATCGCGGCGAGGGCGATGTGTGCAAGCGGTGCGAGATCGCCGGAACACCCGAGGGAACCGTATTCGCGGACGAGCGGAGTGATCCCGGAGTTGAGCATGGCCGCATACGTCTCGACGACGACGGGCCGCACACCGGTACGCCCGGAGCTGAGCGTCTGCAGGCGCAGCAACTGCAACCCGCGGACGACCTCGCGCTCGACCTCGGCGCCGGTGCCGGCGGCGTGGGAACGGATCAGGCTGGCCTGCAGCTGCAGGCGCCGGTCGGGTGCGATGAAGGTGGTCGCGAGCGCACCGAACCCGGTGGACACGCCGTAGTGCGGGTGCGGGTCTGCGGCGAGGCCGTCGATCACGCGACGGGTTTCGGCGACACGACCGAGAGCATCCGCATCGATCTGCACGGGCGCATCGTGACGGGAGACGGCGACGACATCAGCGGGCGACAGCGGGGCCGCACCGACGACTACGGGGACAGGAACAGTCATGACTCGATTCCACACCCGACGTGTCGTGAGCGGCACCCGTTCGTGCGACACTGTGTCTGTGATCCCAGACAAGCACCATGCTTCGCAGGCCGGCGGTATGCAGGTACCTGCGGCGGAGAACACCCTCCGCATCCTGAGCTTTCTCGCCGCACGTCCCGCCCCGGTGGCCGCCTCGGCCATCGCGCGCGAGCTCGAGCTGCCGCGATCCACGGTGTACCACCTGCTGACGACGCTCGCCGCTCACGGGTTCGTGCTGCACCTGCGTGAGGAACGACGGTGGGGACTCGGTGCCTCGGCGTTCGAGCTCGCCGGCGGGTACACGCGACAGCAGCCACTGGCCCGGAGGGGTCGGCCGCTGGTCGCCGCGCTCTCCGACCGCTTGGGCGAGAGCGCTCACCTCGCCGTGATGAGCGGCGGCGATGTGCTCTACATCGTCGAGGAGCGTGCACCGCGACGACCGGCCCTCGTGACGGACGTCGGCGTGCGGCTGCCCGCTCACCTCACTGCCTCGGGGCGGGCGATGTTGGCAGCACTCCCCCGCGAACAGGTGCGGGCGCTGTATCCAGACCTGTCGGCGTTCCCCGACCGCACCGGCGTCGGCCCTCGGACACCCCGAGAACTACGGGAGCTGTTGCGCGAAGTGCGCTCGCGCGGGTATGCGACCGAGAACAGCGAGATCGCTGATGGGCTGCGCAGCGTCGGCGCCGCGGTGCTCGATGCTGCCGGGTGGCCGGTCGCCGCCGTGGCCGTCACGTGGGGGCGCCGAGATCTGGACGAGGAGCTGCTGGCCGCAGCTGTGCAGGAGTGCGCGGCAATGCTGGAGTCGCGCCTCAAACGCTGAGGCGTCCCCGCGTTCGGTGGCTTAACGCAGGAGAGCCACCCCGTATGGGATGGCTCTCCTGATCTTCTCCAGCACAATGCAAAATGGCCACCCATCGATGGGTGGCCATTTTGTCTAAAAGGAGTCCGGCGGTGTCCTACTCTCCCACAGGGTCCCCCCTGCAGTACCATCGG
>NZ_JBHJXY010000001.1:1240800-3561846 GCF_042269505.1 Microbacterium sp. NPDC055988 | reverse complement strand
CAGCTGACTGGTACTAATAAGCCGATGACTTGATAACACACCGTTTGTTGGTGCTACGCGTCCACTGAGTGGTTCTCGATGTACGGTCGAGAACCGCATAACAACAATGACTTTGTTATGTGTTTGATTGAAACATCAATAGTGTTTCGGCGGCCATAGCGTGAGGGAAACGCCCGGTTACATTCCGAACCCGGAAGCTAAGCCTCACAGCGCCGATGGTACTGCAGGGGGGACCCTGTGGGAGAGTAGGACACCGCCGGACTCCTTTTAGACAAAATGGCCACCCATCGATGGGTGGCCATTTTGCGTTTACACGAAAAGAACAGGGAGCATCATGCCAGAAGAGGAAGAGCGCCGTCCGCGTCGCAACGTCGACAGCGGATCGCGCGGCAATCGCGCTTCTGGCGGACGCCCCGGAAACAGCCGTGATGGTGCAGCCCCGCGTCGTGAGGGTGGCTACAACCGTGATGGCGCTGCTCCGCGTCGTGAGGGTGGTTACAACCGTGATGGCGCTGCTCCGCGTCGTGAGGGTGGTTACAACCGTGATGGTGGAGCCCCGCGTCGTGAGGGTGGCTACAACCGTGACGGTGGAGCAGCCCCGCGCCGTGAAGGTGGCTACAACCGTGATGGTGGTGCCCCTCGTCGTGAGGGCGGCTACAACCGTGACGGTACTGCTCCTCGTCGTGAGGGTGGTTACAACCGTGATGGTGGTGCCCCTCGTCGTGAAGGTGGCGGCTACAACCGTGACGGTGGAGCCCCGCGCCGTGAAGGTGGTGCCCCGCGCCGTGAAGGTGGCGGCTACAACCGTGACGGAGCAGCTCCGCGTCGTGAGGGTGGGTACAACCGTGACGGCGCAGCTCCGCGTCGCGAGGGTGGTGGGTACAACCGTGATGGTGGAGCTCCGCGCCGTGAAGGCGGCGGGTACAACCGTGATGGTGGAGCTCCGCGCCGTGAAGGCGGCGGGTACAACCGTGATGGTGGTGCCCCGCGTCGTGAGGGTGGCTACAACCGTGATGGTGGTGCCCCGCGTCGTGAAGGCGGCGGGTACAACCGTGATGGTGGTGCCCCGCGTCGTGAAGGTGGCTACAACCGTGATGGTGGTGCCCCGCGTCGTGAAGGTGGCTACAACCGTGATGGTGGTGCCCCGCGCCGTGAAAGCGGCGGGTACAACCGTGATGGTGGTGCCCCGCGCCGTGAAGGTGGCGGGTACAGCCGCGATGGTGGTGCTCCCCGTCGTGACTCCGCACCTCGTCGCGACGGCGGCGACCGCGATCGCTCGCGTTCCTTCCCGCAGCGCGCAGGCGCGGGCCGGGAGCGTCCGGTTCAGGCGGCCAACGAGCGTCCGCGGTTCGACGAGCCGCAGATCCCCGACGAGATCACGGCGCGCGATCTCAACGGGGCGGCTCGCAACGAGCTCAAGACCCTGAGCAAGGAAAATGCGGAGCATGTCGCGCGTCACCTGGCTATGGCGTCGAAGCTCATCGACGAGGACCCCGCCCTTGCCCACGAGCATGCACTCGCTGCTTCTCGGCGTGCCGGTCGTATCGCGATCGTCCGTGAGACTCTCGGCATCACTGCTTATGCGACGGGTGACTTCGCCCTCGCGCTCCGCGAACTCCGCACCTATCGACGCATCTCGGGCAAGGACGATCAGATCGCGCTCATGGTCGACAGCGAGCGTGGCATCGGTCGCTCCGATCGCGCCCTCGAGACCGGCCGCGCAGTCGACCGCTCAGCCCTCGAGACTCCGGTACGTGTTGCTCTGGCGATCGCGATGTCGGGCGCTCGCCTGGACCAGGGCGATCTTGAGCTGGCGCTCGGCGAGCTCGAGATCCCTGAGCTCGACCCGGATCGCGCATTCGAGTGGAGCCCGTCGCTGTTCGCCGCTCGCGCTGCCGTTCTCGAAGATCTCGGGCGCACGGAAGAGGCCGCGTTCTGGGCGCACCGTGCCGAGGTCGCCGCCGAGGCACTCGGTATCGACGAGGCCGGTGACGAGGAGATCTTCATCGAAGACAGCATGATCGAGGGCGAGTTCCTCGAGGAGGCTGAGGCTGAGGCTGAGGCTGAGGCTGAGGCTGAGGCTGAGGCTGAGGCTGAGGTGGATGACGAGTCGGACACCGACGAGTCGGACACCGACGAGTCGGCCGCGGCCGAGCCCTCGGTCGAGGACGAGGTCCGTGAGCTCCTGGGTGAGGACGAGACCGACGACTCGGACCCGGAGGCGTAGTGGCGCTGTTCTCACGCAAGCGTCCTCCGCGCACGCCTCTGGATGGGGTCGACACGGTTCTCGCTGATCTCGACGGCGTGGTCTATGCGGGCCCCGGCGCGTTGCCGTACGCGATCGACAGCCTCAATGAGGCCGCGAAGTCGGCGCGACTCGGCTACATCACCAACAATGCGGCTCGCACCGATGCATCCGTCGCGGAGCACCTCAGCAGCCTGGGGCTCCGCGTCGATGCGTCCGACGTGGTCACGAGCCCGCAGGCGGCCATGCGGCTGATGGCGAAGATCGTGCCCGCGCCGGCGACGATCCTGGTCGTCGGCGGCGATGGGCTCGTCGACGAGGTGCAGAAGGCCGGTTACACCGTCACGCGCAGCGCCGAGGATTCGCCGAGCGCCGTCGTCCAGGGGTTCGCCCCGGAGGTGGCGTGGACCGACCTCGCCGAGGCCGCTTTCGCCCTCAAAGCCCCTGAAGATGAGGGCGGCATCCCGTGGATCGCTACGAACACCGACTGGACGATCCCGCGTGAGCGCGGGGTCGCACCGGGTAACGGCACTCTCGTCTCCGCGGTGCACACTGCCATCGGTCGGTTGGCGACCGTCGCCGGCAAGCCCGAGGCGCCCATCTTCGAAGAGGCACTCGCCCGGTTCGGCGCGCAGAAGGCGCTGTTCATCGGCGACCGCCTCGACACCGACATCATGGGTGCGAGCCGGGTCGGGATCGACTCGGTGCTCGTCCTCACCGGAATCGACCGCCCCAAGCACGTGCTGGCTGCTCCCGATGGATCGCGTCCGACGTACATCCTCGGCGACCTGCGCGAGCTTCACGCGCCCTATCCGGAGGTCACGAAACGCGACGGCGTGTTCGACGTGAACGGCGCTGCCGTGCGGGTCGTGGGTGCGGACGTCGAGATCGTGGCGGAGTCCGGATCGCAGATCGACCTGTTGCGCGCCGGCGCAGCCGCGATCTGGGCATCGGGGACACCCGTATTCGTGTTGCGTGTTCCCGAGCGCCTCTACGACGACCCCTTCCATCGCCCCTGAGGCCGCTCGCGTCGCTCCGGCCGCCGTCGGAGGCGCCGCGTACAGTGGAACCGTGAGCGAAGAGACGACGAGTGCGCCGACTGACGGCCTGTGGAGCCGCCTGCGTCTGATCGAAGGGCAGCCTCTTCCGGCGCGAGCCGATGCGTACGCGAGCCTGCACGACGAGCTCTCCCGACGCCTCGAAAGCGGCGCGAAGCTCGACCAACGGGAGACCCCGGGATCCCGATGACGCGACTCGACGCTGCCCTCGCCGCCCGAGGACTCGCCCGTTCGCGCAGTCACGCGGCCACACTCATCGCCGAAGGGCTCGTGAGCATCGATGGTCGCCCGGTGGTGAAAGCCTCGACCGCCGTCGACGATGAGGCGCAGATCACGATCGCGGGCGCCGATCACTATGTCGGCCGCGCGGCTCACAAGCTCATCGCCGGGCTCGACGGATTCGCGATCCCGGTCGAGGGGCGCCTCGCGCTCGACATGGGGGCGTCCACCGGAGGATTCACGCAGGTGCTCCGGGAGCGCGGTGCACGAAAGGTGCTTGCCGTCGACGTCGGACACGGTCAGCTCGCCGCGTCGATCGCGGCAGACCCCGGCGTCGTCGCCGTCGAGGGCTACAACGTGCGTCACATGACGCGGGAGAACCTCACCGACGCGACTGGCGAGAGCGACGCACCCGACCTCGTGGTCGGGGACCTCTCGTTCATCTCTCTCGAGCTCGTGCTGCCGGCGGTGGCGGGCATCGCCGAGCCGGGATCCGACATCCTGCTGCTCGTGAAGCCGCAGTTCGAGGTCGGGCGCACCGCGGTGCGCGGCGGTCTGGTCACCGACCCCGCGACGCGCGCGGACGCCGTCGCCCGCACCGTATGGACCGCTTGGGATCTCGGGTTCGGGATGCTCGGCATCCTGCCCTCCCCGATCCTCGGAACGCACGGCAATGCCGAGTATCTGGTGCACCTCGCGCCGGGTCGGGGCAGCAATCCGACAGAATGGTTGGACAGCATCAACCGACTGGCAGGAGGACGATGAACGAGCGCAGCATCCTGGTCGTCGCCCACGCCGGCCGAGTCGACACCGTAGACGCCGCGCGCCGGGTGATCGGGGCCCTTCGGGAAGCCGGAGCCCGACCGGTGCTGGCCGCCGACGATCACGAGGCTCTCGTGGCCGTGGACGAGTTCTTCGCCGATACCGATGTGCTCGGTGTGTCCGTCGATCCTGCCGACCTCGAACTGGCGATCGTGCTGGGCGGCGACGGGACCATCCTCCGCGCCGCCGAGCTCGTCCGCGACAGCGGCGCACCCGTGCTGGGCATCAACATGGGCCACGTCGGCTTCCTCGCCGAGATCGACCGCGACGACATGGACAAAGCCGTTCGCCGCGTGATCGACCGAGATTACGAGGTCGAGGAACGGCTCGCGCTCTCCGTGCGGGTGAAGGATGCCGCAGGCGCGGTCGTCTACGAGACCTGGGCCCTCAACGAAGCCACGGTCGAGAAGGCCAGCCGGGAGCGGATGATCGAGGTCGTCCTCGAGATCGACGGTCGCCCGCTGTCGAGCTTCGGCTGCGACGGAATGGTCGTCTCCACTCCCACCGGATCGACCGCCTACAACTTCTCCGCCGGGGGACCGGTCATCTGGCCGAGCGTCGAGGCGATCGCCGTGGTGCCGCTGTCGGCGCACGCGCTCTTCGCCAAGCCCCTGGTCGTGAGCCCCGATGCCTCGGTCGCGATCGAGATGCTCGAGCGCACCGACGGCTCGGGAATCCTGTGGTGCGACGGCCGACGCTCACACGACCTCCCGCCCGGCGCGCGCGTCGTGGTCCGCCGGTCATCGCGCCCGGTGCGACTCGCACGTCTGCATCCCACGGCGTTCACCGACCGGCTCGTGCGCAAGTTCCAACTGCCCGTCGAAGGATGGCGCGGACAGGCGCAGGGGGCGCCGTCATGATCGAGGAGATGAGGATGCAGGGCCTCGGCGTGATCGCCGATGCCGTGCTGCCGCTCGGTCCGGGGTTCACGGCGATCACCGGCGAGACCGGTGCCGGAAAGACGATGGTGGTCACGGGGCTCGGACTGCTGCTGGGTCAGCGCGCCGATTCCGGTGCGGTGCGCGCCGGTGCCGCCCAGGCCTCGGTCGCCGGTGTCTGGATCGTCCCCGAGAAGGGCGACGTCTCCGAGATCGTCGCCGACGCCGGGGGAGAGCTGGAGCCCGCAGGAGCCGGAAACGCCGAACTGTATGTCTCACGCACGCTGAGCGCCGAGGGCCGCAGCCGAGCGAGCGTCGGTGGCCGCGCCGCACCTGCAGGTGTGCTCTCGGCTCTGGCTGAAGAACTCGTCGTGGTCCACGGACAGTCCGAGCAGCTGCGTCTGCGATCCGCCGCTGCGCAGCGCGACGCGCTCGACCGCTTCGGCGGTGCTCCGATCGCGAAGGCGCTCGAGACGTACGCCGGCTCCTTCGCCCGCTGGCGGACACTCGACGCCGAGATCTCCGAGATCACCGAGAACCGCGACCGCCGCGCGGAAGAGGCAGCGCGACTGCGCGAAGCCCTCGCACTGATCGAGGCGACCGCGCCGGAGCCGGGGGAGGATCAAGAGCTCGCCGAGCGTGCGGAGCGACTCGCGAACGCGGAAGAGCTGCGCCTGGCCGCCTCCCTCGCGCATGGTGCGCTCTCGAGCGAAGACGGCGAGCCCGACGCGTCGGCCCTCGTCGCAGAGGCGCGTCGTCTGCTCGAGCGCACCGCCGATGCGAAGCTCACCGAGATCGGCGAGAGCATCGCCGACATCGGCTACCGGATCGCCGACACGGCCGGGCTCCTGTCCGCGTACCTGGCCGACCTCGACGAGACGGGCCCCCACGAGCTCGCCGCGGTCGAAGAGCGTCGTGCGGCACTCGGGACCCTGATCCGTGCGCACGGCTCTCTCGACGAGGCTTTGGCGCTCTGGCAGACCGGGTCGGCCCGCCTGGCCGAGCTCGACGACGACGGCGATCGCATCGAACGCCTCATCGCCGAGCGCGATGCGGCGCGGGCCGAACTCGATGCGCATGCCGCCGCGCTCACCGCGACGCGCACCGAGGCGGCTGCACGTCTCGGCGATGAGGTCACCGCCGAGCTGCACGCCCTCGCGATGCCGGATGCGCGCCTCGAGGTCGCCGTCTCGGAGGGGGCCGAGAGCACCCACGGCCGAGATGACGTCGCCATCCTCCTCGCCCCGCATCCGGGCGCGGAGCCCCGCTCCGTCTCCAAGGGCGCCTCGGGCGGTGAGCTGTCGCGCGTGATGCTCGCGATCGAGGTCGTCATCGCCGCGACCGACCCGGTCCCCACGTTCGTCTTCGATGAGGTCGACGCCGGAATCGGAGGTGCGGCCGCCATCGAAGTGGGGCGGCGACTCGCCCGGCTCGCAGAGAAGTCGCAAGTCATCGCGGTGACGCACCTCGCGCAGGTCGCCGCGTTCGCGAACAATCACCTGTCGGTCGTGAAGGCCAATGATGGCGCGGTCACGGCCTCGAGCGTACGGCGTCTCGAGGGTGAGGACCGAGAGGCCGAGATGGCCCGTCTGCTGTCCGGACTCACCGATTCCGATGCCGCACTGACCCACGCGCGTGAACTTCTCAGCCTCCGCGTCCCCACCGCCTGATAGGATCGAAGCCCGTGATGAACTCTTCTTCCGCGGCACCCAAGAACGACACGACCAAGCACATCTTCGTGACTGGTGGTGTCGTTTCGTCTTTGGGCAAGGGACTGACGGCGGCCAGCCTCGGCAACCTCCTCACGGCCCGCGGTCTGCGCGTCGTGATGCAGAAGCTCGACCCTTATCTGAACGTCGATCCCGGCACGATGAACCCGTTCCAGCACGGTGAGGTCTTCGTCACGGACGACGGCGCCGAGACCGACCTCGACATCGGACACTACGAGCGTTTCCTCGACATCAACCTGTCCGAGGCCGCCAACGTCACCACCGGCCAGATCTACTCGCAGGTGATCGCGCGCGAGCGCCGCGGCGAGTACCTCGGCGACACGGTGCAGGTCATCCCGCACATCACCGACGAGATCAAGCGTCGGATGCGGCTCCAGGCCAGCGAAGACCCGCGCCCCGACGTGATCATCACCGAGGTCGGCGGCACGGTCGGCGACATCGAGTCGCAGCCGTTCCTCGAATCCGCCCGCCAGCTCCGTCATGAGCTCGGCCGCGACAGCGTGTTCTTCGTGCACGTGTCGCTCGTCCCGTTCATGGGGGCGTCGGGGGAGCAGAAGACCAAGCCGACGCAGCACTCCGTCGCGGCGCTCCGTCAGGTGGGTATCCAGCCCGACGCGCTCGTGCTCCGCAGCGATCGTCCCGTGAGCGCGAGCAACCGCAACAAGATCGCCCTCATGTGCGACGTCGACGTCGAGGGCGTCATCAACACTGTCGACCTGCCGAGCATCTACGACATCCCGTCGACGCTCAACGACCAGGGTCTCGACTCCTACATCGTGCGCCGCCTCGGCCTCGACCAGAAGGCCGCAGAAGAGGTCGACTGGACGCGCTGGAGCAAGGTGCTGCACGCCGTGCACAACCCCAAGCACGAAGTCACGATCGGCCTGGTCGGCAAGTACATCGACCTGCCCGACGCCTACCTCTCGGTGACCGAGGCGCTCAAGGCCGGCGGTTTCGCGCAGGAGACCAAGGTCAACATCCGCTGGATCCCCTCGGACCTCTGCGAGACGCCGGAAGGCGCCCAGGAGCAGCTGGCCGAGCTCGACGGCATCTGCGTGCCCGGCGGCTTCGGCATCCGCGGCATCGAGGGCAAGCTCGGCGCCCTGAAGTTCGCGCGCGAGCAGGGCATCCCGACGCTCGGTCTGTGCCTCGGTCTGCAGTGCATGGTCATCGAGTACGCGCGCGATGTGGCCGGCATCATCGGCGCCTCGTCGAGCGAGTTCGACCCGGAGACCTCCGAGCCCGTCATCGCCACGATGGCGGAGCAGGTCGACATCCTCGACGGCGGCGACCTCGGCGGCACGATGCGCCTCGGCCTGTACCAGGCGGCCCTCGCCGAAGGATCGCTCGCCCGTGAGCTGTACGGTGCGCCGGAGGCCTCCGAGCGGCACCGTCACCGCTACGAGGTCAACAACGCCTACCGCGACCGTCTGACGGAAGCCGGCCTGGTCTTCTCCGGACTCAACCCCGAGCTCGACCTGGTGGAGTACGTCGAGCTGCCGCGCGACGTGCACCCGTATTACATCGCCACGCAGGCACACCCGGAACTGCGCTCGCGTCCCACCGCGCCGCACCCGCTGTTCCGCGGGCTCGTCGGCGCCGCGATCGAGCGTCACCGTGCGAGCGAGCTGTTCGACGTGAGCGATGACGTCACGGCCGATGCCTGAGTCGACCGAGCCCCTCCGGGACGAGCCGTTCGAGCCGGAGGTGCTCCAGAGCGATCTCGTCTACGAAGGCCGGGTCTGGGACGTGCGCTCCGACCGCGTGCGCTACGGCGATGGCGAGATCGTGCGGCAGTACGTCGACCACACGGGTGCGGTGGCGATCCTCGCACTCGATGACGACGGGCGGGTCCTGCTGATCCAGCAGTACCGGCATCCGATCCGTCATCGGGACTGGGAGCTGCCCGCCGGCCTGCTCGATGTCGAGGGGGAGGAGCCGCTCGCGGCCGCCCAGCGCGAGCTCGCGGAGGAGGCCGACCTCGTGGCCGCCCACTGGGAGCCGCTGGTCTCGTCGTGGACCACGCCCGGCGGCAACGACGAGGTCATCCACATCTTCCTCGCGACGGGCATCTCGTCGGCCGAGAACCCGCACGATCGCGAGGATGAGGAAGCGGACATCCGTGTCGAGTGGGTGCCGCTGGCCGACGCGGTGGATGCCGTTCTCGAGGGCCGCATGCACAACGGCATCCTCACGATCGGCGTGCTGGCCGCGGCGCAGAGGCTGCGCGATCGGGGCTGAGGGATGCTGCTCGAGCGCGCCCTCGACGCGTACCTGCGTCACGTCACGATCGAGCGCGGCCTGAGCGAGCACACGATCGCCGCCTATCGGCGCGATCTCGACGGCTACTGCGAGTGGCTCGCGGCGGAAGGCGTCACCGACACGTCGGAGGTCACCCCGGCGGTGATCGACCGCTTCATCGCTGCGCGCGCGTCCGCCGAGCCGGCCCCGGCGTCGTCGAGCCTGGCGCGGCTGCAATCGTCCGTGCGGGGCTGGCATCGATTCCTCGCCCGTGAAGGCGTGGAGGTCGACGACCCGAGCGGGCGGCTGCGCCCGCCCAAGGCACCCCGTCGCCTTCCGAAGGCGCTGACGATCGATCAGGTCGAGAGGCTACTCGGCGCTCCCTCTGCCGAGGACCCGATCGGCGTGCGCGACCGCGCCCTCCTGGAGCTCCTCTACGCCACCGGTGCCCGTGTGTCGGAGGCGATCGGACTCGATGTCGACGACCTGGCGCACGGCGACGTGCTGCGGCTGCGGGGCAAGGGCTCGAAGGAGCGCATCGTGCCCATCGGGTCGTTCGCGCGCGCGGCCGTCGACGCCTACCTCACCCGCGTCCGCCCGGCACTCGCGGCCAAGGGGCGCGCGTCGGCCCGGCTGTTCCTCGGCGCCCGCGGGGCACCGCTGTCACGACAGAGCGCCTGGCTCGTGATCCGTGCGGCTGCCGAGAAGGCGCAGATCACCTCCGAGGTGTCGCCGCACACGCTGCGGCACTCCTTCGCGACGCATCTGCTGCAGGGCGGTGCCGACGTGCGCGTCGTGCAGGAGCTCCTCGGACACTCGTCGGTCGCGACGACGCAGATCTACACGCACGTCTCGGTGGATACCCTGCGCGACATCTACGCCACATCCCACCCGCGCGCGCGCTGAGCTCCGCCGATGCGGGAGAGGCGCCGTGCCGCGTGCCGAGGCGGCTGAGGAACGGCCCGACCGGTACAATCGACCAAGCACGAAGGAGCAGGAGAATCGGTGGCTGAGAAAGTGGCGAAGTCCAGGGCGAAGGCGCAGAAGGCCGACGAGACCCCCATGGGACCCACCGGCCGTCCGTATCACGGGTTCGCGATCCCGGAACCGTTGAAGGCTCACGGCCCCGCGCGAATCATCGCGCTGTGCAACCAGAAGGGCGGCGTCGGCAAGACGACGACCTCCATCAACCTGGCCGCCGCTCTCGCGGAGTACGGCCGGAAGGTGCTCGCCGTCGACTTCGACCCGCAGGGTGCACTGTCCGCCGGCCTCGGCATCCCGACGCACGACGTGCCGACGATCTACGACCTCCTGCTCGACACGAAGCGCGACGCCCACGACGCGATCGTGCACTCCAGCGTCGAGGGTCTCGATGTCATGCCCGCGAACATCGACCTGTCGGCCGCCGAGGTGCACCTCGTCAACGAGGTCGCCCGTGAGACGATCCTCGCCCGGGTCCTGCGCCAGGTCGCGGGGGAGTACGACGTCATCCTCATCGACTGCCAGCCCTCGCTCGGCATCCTCACCGTAAACGCCCTCACCGCCGCACACGGAGTGATCATCCCGCTCGAGTGCGAGTTCTTCGCCCTGCGCGGTGTGGCGCTGCTCATCGAGACGATCGACAAGGTGCGCGACCGGCTGAACCCCTCCATCACGATGGACGGCCTGCTGGCGACGATGTACGACCCGCGCACGCTGCACTCCCGCGAGGTCCTCGAGCGCGTGGTCGAGGCTTTCGGGGACGACGTGCTGGAGACCGTGATCGGCCGCACCGTGAAGTTCCCCGATGCGTCGGTGTCGGGTGTGCCCATCACCGAGTTCGCCCCCGAGCACGCGGCCGCTCAGGCATACCTGCGGCTGGCGCGGGAGCTGGTCGCCCGTGGCGCTGTCGCCTAGCGAGGAGTCCGTCGACGCGACGCTCGAGGAGAGCGCGGGCGATACGGTCGCGACCGATCCAGGCTTCCGGGTCTCGCTGTCCAACTTCGACGGCCCGTTCGACCTGCTTCTGAACCTCATCTCGAAGCATGAGATGGACATCACCGAGGTCTCGCTGAGCGCGGTCACGAACGAGTTCATCGCGTACCTCGGTCAGCTCGAGAACGATGAGGAACTGGATCAGGCATCCGAGTTCCTCGTCGTCGCAGCCACGCTCCTCGACATGAAGGTGGCCGGACTCCTCCCGCAGGGCGAACTGGTGGATGCCGAAGCCGTCGCGCTGCTCGAGGCGCGCGACCTGCTGTTCGCACGCCTGCTGCAGTACCGAGCCTTCAAGGAGGTCTCGGCGTGGTTCGGCCGCTGTCTGCAGCGCGAAGACCGTCGGCACGTCCGTGCGGCACGACTCGACGAGAAGCACCGCAAGCAGACACCCGAGCTCGTGTGGTCGCTCACTGCCGACGACTTCGCGGCGCTCGCGCTCCTGGCCTTCGCGCCCAAGGAGATACCGCACGTCGGACTCGACCACCTGCACGCGCCGCTGGTCAGCATCCGGGAGCAGGCCGCGATCGTCGTCACGCTGCTCCGCGGCACGGAGTCGCTGAGCTTCCGCGAGCTCGTCTCGGGGGTGAGCGAGCCCGGCATCGTGGTCGCCCGCTTCATCTCGGTGCTGGAGCTCTATCGCCACGCGGCGCTGTCCTTCGAACAACTGGAACCGCTCGGCGAGCTCACGCTGCGCTGGGCCGCCGACTCCTGGTCGGACGAGACTCTTGCGACCCTGGGGGCCGACTATGACCGATGACCTGACCGAGACCGTCGACGAGGTGGCGGAGGCGAGCTCCGACGAGGCGACGTCGGACGAGGCGACAGACGCTACTGAGATCCCGCTGTCCGAGCGCATCGAGGCCATCCTCCTGATCGTCGACGAGCCGCTAGGACTCGTGGCGCTGGCCGCCGCGGTCGGCTCCCCGGTTCCCGCCGTGCGGCAGACGCTGGAGACGCTGGTCGACGATTACGACGGCAAGGGCAAGGGTCCTCGCCGTGGCTTCGAGCTGCGCGAGGTCGGCGGCGGCTGGCGTCTGTATGTGCGCGAGGATCTCGATTCTCTGGTCGCGGAGTTCGTCGGCGGACAGGCACCGGCCCGGCTCTCGCAGGCTGCCCTCGAGACACTGGCGGTCATCGCGTACAAGCAGCCGGTGACCCGCAGCCAGGTCGCCTCCATCCGTGCGGTGAACGTGGACTCCGTCGTGCGCACCCTCCTCGCCCGTGGTCTGATCACGGAGCTGTTCGCCGACTCCGAGACCGGCGCGATCAACTACGGCACGACCGACGCGCTCCTGCAGCACCTGGGCATCAACTCGCTCGACGAGCTGCCCCCGATCTCCCCTCTGCTCGACGACGGTGCAGACGGTTTCGACGAAGGGACCATCCGATGACCGGCTTCGACGCCTCCACCGACTCCGAGGGCGCGCCCGAGGGCATCCGGCTGCAGAAGGTGCTCGCCGGCGCCGGGGTGGCTTCGCGCCGCGTCGTCGAGCAGTACATCACCGAGGGACGCATCCGCGTCAACGGCATCGTCGTCTCCGAGCTCGGCCGGCGCATCGACCCGGCGCACGACCTCGTCGACGTCGACGGCACCGCCGTGCAGCTCGACGTCTCCAAGCGCTACGTCATGCTCAACAAGCCCACCGGCGTGGTCAGCAGCATGAAGGACGAGAGCGGTCGCCCCGACCTCCGTCGCTTCACCGAAGACTACGAGGAGCGCCTCTACAACGTCGGCCGCCTCGACGCGGAGACCAGCGGTCTGCTCATCCTCACCAACGACGGCGCGCTCGCGCACGTGCTCGCTCACCCGTCGTTCGGCGTGACCAAGGTCTACATCGCCAAGGTCGAGGGCACGGTGCTGCCGCAGACGATCTCGAAACTCACGAAGGGCATCGAACTCGAAGACGGGCCGATCGCCGCCGACAAGGCACGTCTGCTGGACACCTCGCGCGGGTCGAGCCTGGTCGAGCTGACGCTGCACTCCGGACGCAACCGCATCGTGCGCCGGATGCTCGCCGCGGTCGGGCATCCCGTCACCGAACTGGTGCGTCGGCAGTTCGGACCGCTCCACCTGGGAACCCTCCCGGCGGGGAAGACGCGGGAACTGACTAAAATCGAACTCGGCGCGCTTCTCACTCTGTCGCGCCGTGATTCCGGTGTCGCCGAGGCGCCAGGCGAGCAGGAGAACGAATGACCGATACGACGAGTGCGCCCACGGCGCGGAGGGCAGGCGTTGTCGCGCCGCGCCTCTCCGGTACCGTTCGCGTCGTCGGTGCCGGTCTGCTCGGCGCGAGCGTCGGGCATGCGCTCAGGTCGAAGGGGATCGACGTCGTCCTGACGGATGCCTCGCCCGCTCAGCTGCGTCTCGCGGTCGACTACGGCGCCGGTCGCCTCGCCGCCGACGATGACACGCCCGCTCTGATCGTGGTGGCCGTGCCGCCCGACGTCACCGCCGACGTGATCCAGGCCGAGCTCGAGCGGTTCCCGGAGGCCGTCGTCACCGACGTCGCCAGCGTGAAGCTCGAGCCGTTCCGCACGCTGCAGGCTCGTGGCGTCGACCTCACCCGCTATATCGGCTCCCACCCGCTCGCCGGACGGGAGCGCGGTGGAGCGATCTCGGCACGCGCCGACCTCTTCGTCGGTCGTCCCTGGGTCGTGTGCCGCGATGAAGACACGAAGGCCGCCGATCTCGCGCTGGTCGAAGCCCTCGCCCTCGACGTGGGCGCGATGCCGCTCGAGATGACGCCGGAGGAGCACGACCGATCCGTCGCGCTCACCTCGCACGTGCCGCAGGTGGTGGCGAGCCTGCTCGCCGGCCGTCTCGCCGATGCCGAAGAGGGTGCGCTTCGGCTGGCCGGCCAAGGGGTGCGCGACACCACGCGCATCGCAGCCTCGGCCCCTGAGCTCTGGGTGCAGATCCTCGGTGCGAATGCCGGCCCGGTCGTCGAGATCCTCGATGCCCTCGCGGGCGATCTCGCCGACGTCGCGGCCGCGCTGCGTGAGCCGAGCGCTCCGGGTGCCCGGCGCATCGTCGCCGAGACGATCCGTCAGGGCAACGACGGAGTCGACCGACTTCCCGGGAAGCACGGACAGAACCAGCGCTTCGAGTCGGTCGTCGTCATGGTCGACGACACCGCCGGTCAACTGGGCCGCCTGTTCGGCGAGCTCGGGGAACTCGGCGTGAACGTCGAGGACCTCCGACTCGAACACTCGCCCGGTGCGCAGTTCGGCCTGGCGGAGATCAGCGTCGACCCCGCCGCACTGCACGGGGCGATCACCGGACTCCAGGAACGCGGATGGCGGATCGCGGGGAACACCAATGACTGACACCACCACCCCGTCCTCGGCTCCGGCGCACGGCACCGACGCGACGAAGTTCATCGCCATCGACGGCCCGGCCGGCTCCGGCAAGTCGAGCGTGTCGAAGGCAGTGGCCCGCACGCTCGGTTTCGGCTACCTCGACACGGGTTCCGCGTACCGCGCACTCGCGTGGCACGTGCTGGACCGCGGTGCCGACACGTCCGATGCCGACGCGGTCCTCGCCGCCGCATCCGATTTCCCGGTGCAGCTGGGACTAGACCCCGACGACCGCACCGTGCGCGTCGGCGATGCCGATGTCACCGAGGCCATCCGGGACCCGCGGGTCTCCGGTGCCGTGAGCGGCGTGGCGCGCGTGCCCGCGGTGCGTGCCCAGGTGAACGAGCTGTTCCGCAGGCTCGTCGCCGAATCCCCGTACCCGGCCGTCGTGGTCGAAGGTCGCGACATCACCACCGTCGTCGCGCCGGACGCCCCCGTGCGGATTCTCCTCACCGCGGCCCCCGAAGTACGGGCCGCCCGACGCGCCGGTGAACTCGCCGGTGAGAACGCGGCAGCTGTCGCCGCGGCGCTGCACAAGCGCGACGCCTCAGACAGCGCCGTCGTCGACTTCCTGAACGCCGCAGCAGGCGTCGAGGTCGTCGATTCGACGGAACTCGATTTCCCCCAGACCATCGACGCCGTCCTCACGGTGATCGAACGAATCCAAGGAGCACACCGTGGCTGACGACGAATACGAAGGCGGCCCCGACCAGCTCGCCGAGAAGATGGAGAACATCGACGAGCATCTGGCCGAGCAGCGCGCGGAGACCCTGCGCGCCGGTCTCGCCGACTACGAGCTGGACGATGAGGACGCAGAGCTTCTCGCGGGTATCACGCTCGGCGAGGACGGCATCCACTACAGCCCGGCGCTTCCGGTGGTGGCGATCGTGGGGCGGCCGAACGTGGGCAAGTCCGCGCTCGTCAACCGCATCCTCGGCCGCCGCGAGGCCGTCGTGGAGGACACTCCCGGCGTGACCCGCGACCGTGTGACGTACAAGGCCGAGTGGGCCGACCGGCGGTTCTCCCTCGTCGACACCGGCGGCTGGGAGCCCGACGCCCGCGGTATCGACCGTTCGGTCGCGATGCAGGCCGAGGTCGCGATCGACCTCGCCGACATGGTGCTGTTCGTGGTCGACGCGATGGTCGGCGCCACCTCGACCGACGAGCACGTCGTGAAGCTGCTGCGCAAGAGCGGCAAGCCGGTGTTCCTCGTCGCCAACAAGATCGATGACGCCCGCCAGGAGCCGGAGACGGCGGGCCTGTGGAGCCTGGGCCTGGGCGAGCCCTGGCCGGTGTCGGCCATCCACGGACGCGGCGTCGCCGACCTGCTGGATGCCGTGCTGAAGAAGCTTCCCGAGGTCTCGGCCGTCGCGAAGCAGGAGATCGGTGGACCGCGTCGTGTCGCCATCCTCGGTCGCCCGAACGTGGGCAAGTCGTCGCTGCTGAACAAGGCGGCCGGCGAGGAGCGCGTGGTCGTGAACGACCTGGCCGGCACCACCCGCGACCCGGTGGACGAGGTCGTCGAGCTCGGCGGCAAGATGTGGCGTCTGGTCGACACGGCCGGCATCCGTCGTCGCGTGCACATGGCGCAGGGTGCGGACTTCTACGCCTCGCTCCGTACCTCTGCGGCGCTGGAGAAGGCCGAAGTCGCCGTCGTCGTGCTCGATGTCTCCGAGACGATCAGCGAGCAGGACGTGCGCATCATCGACCTCGTGCTGGAGTCGGGTCGCGCGCTCGTGCTCGCGTTCAACAAGTGGGACCGTCTGAACGACGACGACCTGGAGAACGCCGACCGTCGTCGCTACCTCGAGCGTGAGATCGAGCAGGACCTGGCGCACGTCGCCTGGGCTCCGCGCGTGAACATCTCGGCCAAGACCGGTCGTCACCTCGACAAGCTGGTTCCCGCGCTGGAGACGGCGCTGGAGAACTGGGACCGTCGTATCCCGACGGGCAAGTTCAACGCGTTCCTCGCGGAGCTCGTCGCCGAGCACCCGCACCCGCTGCGCGGTGGCAAGCAGCCGCGCATCCTGTTCGGCACGCAGGCGTCGACGCGCCCGCCGACGTTCGTGCTGTTCACGACCGGATTCCTCGACCCCGGATACCGACGGTTCATCCAGCGGCGTCTGCGCGAGCTCTACTCGTTCGAGGGCACGCCGATCGTGATCAACATGCGCGTGCGCGAGAAGCGCCAGCGCTGATCTGTTCCGGCGCATGTCGCGCCGCGGTGCCGATGCCCCGATGCTGTGAAAGGCTGAGGGGGTGACTGTCGTACCTCCTGCCGCTGGTGAACCGCGTCGCCCCGAGGGGCCGCGGGATCCGGGTGATGCGTGGGTCGTGGCCGAGTCGGGGGAGAAGTACTGGGGGCGCTTCGGCGCGGCCGGTCTGCTGGCGTTCGACCCTGCCCGCGGCGTCCTGCTGCAGCACCGTGTGGCGTGGAGCCACTTCGGCGGCACCTGGGGCCTGCCTGGCGGAGCGCTGCATGAAGGCGAGCGTGCGATCGTCGGTGCGATCCGCGAGGCGCAGGAGGAAGCGGGTGTGCCCGACGGTGCGGTGCGGCCACGTTTCACCAGCGTGCTCGATCTGGGCATCTGGTCGTACACGACCGTGATCGCCGACGTGCAGGTGCCGTTCGACCCGGTGATCAGTGACCCGGAGAGCGTGGCGCTCGAGTGGGTGCCGGTCGACCAGGTCGATGCACGGCCGCTGCATCCGGGCTTCGGTGCGTCATGGCCGGCACTGCGCGCACTGCTCGAGGTGCGGCCGGTGGTCGTCGTCGACGCGGCGAACGTCGTCGGATCGGTGCCCGACGGGTGGTGGAAGGATCGCGCGGGGGCGGCCGGGAGGCTGCGTGCACGGTTGGAGGGATTGACGGTGCCTGCCGCCGACCTGGAACTCGAGGGCTCCGCGTGGTTCCCGGAGGTGTCGATGGTGGTCGAGGGGCAGGCCCGCGGCATCGATTCCGATGCGAGTGTCGTCTCCGTCATCCGCGCCGATGCCGCGGGCGATGATGCGATCGTCGCCGAAGTCGAGCGTCTGGTGTCCGCGAAGCGCACCGTGGTCGCGGTGACCAGCGACCGGGGACTGCGCGAACGGGTCGAGCACGCGGGTGCCGAGCACGTGCGATCGGCCGGATGGCTGCGCGATCTGATCGATCACTGATTCCGACGTCTCACCGCGGGCCAAGGCTCATCCGCCGAAACGGCGTCAGACGAACACGACTCGTCGGGGCGGCGGATCGGAGTAGGCGCGTCCGAGCGGACTGCGCCAGGTGATGCTGCCGTCTCGCTCCTGCTGCGCCGCCCACCGATGCGGGTCGGGGATGTCGGGGTGCTTGAGGGTGTGGTGCGCGCGGCAGAGATGGCCGAGGTTGTCGAGGCGCGTCTTCCCGCCCTTGGCATGATCGTGCTGGTGGTCGACCTCGCAGCGGTGCGCGGGCATGCGGCAACCGGGAAAGCGGCAGTGCTGGTCACGAGCACGGAGGAACCGCCGCATGCCCTCTGTCGGGGTGTAGGTGTCGGTTTCGATGAGCATCCCGGCGGCGTCGAGGAACAGACGGGTCCAGCCGTTGTTCCCTCCCGCGAGAGCGCGGGCGACGTCGGGGTCCAACGGGCCATGCCCGTCGAGCTCGGCCGGTTGGTCGTCGAAGCCGGCGAGCGTGGTCGCGGCGACCGTCACCTGGACTCGCCCCTGGATGCGACCGAGGCCGTCGCCGTGTGCACGGCTCGGGTCGCCGGCGAGGAGGAGATCGGTGAAGAGGTCGGCCTGGATCTGCGCCCACGTGCGCGCGTCGGCAGGGATGTGCTCGATCTCGGGATCGGTCGCGAACGTTTCTCCGTCTGCGCTGAAGATCCTCCCGTCGGCGTCGGCGTCGGCGTCGGCAGCAGCGACGGCGTTGGCCGCAGGGGCGTAGGCGTCGAAGGCCGGGTCGTCGAGCGCGAAGTCTTCGGGATGCAGAGCATCGATGTCCTCGTCCGACCACCAGGGCAGGAACGCGGGGACGGAATCCTGGCGCGCGCGCACGACATCGCGTGTCATCCGGCTCAGCCTGTCGGAGATGGCGGTCGCGATCCATTCGGGTAGCACTGCGGTGAGCAGGGCGAGGCCGTCGTCGAGCGACTTCACGGTCACGCACCGTTCCTCAGCCCCTCGGCGATGCCGCTCAACGACGCTCTCACCGATGAGGGCGCTGGCGACCTGTCTGGCGTGCGCGCGGGTGCGGGCAGCGGTGTCCTGTTCGGCGACGACGAGGACTGCCGTCTCGAACAGCGCCATGACGCTGGCCTCGACCTTCTTGTTGCGGATGGCTTCGGCGACGAGCGCGCTCGCGCGGGCGATCTCCCGAACGTGGCCGGCGCTCAACAAACCCGCGGCGAACGCTGCACGGACCGCGGGGAGGTGGTCGTGAAGCGCCTGCGCGTCGGCGAACGCGAAGTCCATCGACCCGCGAGACACGTGACCCGCGGCGGAGAACTCCGCGATCATGGAACGGCGGATCGCGTCGCGGTGGAACGGGCTCGCTGACACCTCGGCATCGTGGAGGACGATCTGCTCGACCAACAGGTCGGCTGCCTCGGATTCGAGCGCGGCGATGCGCCGCCGCTTCTCGACCCACGCCTCCAGTACGCGGCGTCGCTCCGCGAGTTCGAGGTCGAAGTCGGTGTGAAGGGCCATACCCCTATTCTAGAACAAATCTTCGAAAGATCGACGCGAGGATGACGGAATATCAATCCTCTGGGTCGTGGTTCCGCCCGCGCAGTTTGTCGATATCGCGTCGCTCGCGTTTGGTCGGGCGTCCGGCGCCTCGATCACGCAGACCCAACGCGGCCTGCGGTTCCCGCGCCGGCGTCTTGTCTTCGTAGGCGAGCGCTGCCACCGGCGCGCCCACTCGCTTGACGAGGAGCTGCCGCACGATGAGGATCCGGTCGAATCCGGCGATGCGGATGCGCAGCTCGTCGCCCACGCGCACCTGCTGCGCGGCCTTCACCTTGTCGCCGTTCACGCGTACATGCCCGGCACGGCATGCGGTGGTCGCGGCTGACCGGGTCTTATAGACGCGGATCGCCCAGAGCCAGCTGTCGACGCGTGCCGCATCCATCAGGCAGCCCGCTTTCGCAGGGTGACCAGCGCGCCCGCGATGATGAGACCTTGGCCGAGCGTGTAGCTGAGCATCACAGCCGGGCTGCTCCACGCCGGAAGTCCCTCGGGAAGGAAGAGTCGGAACGCCAGCAGTGTGTCGCTGGCGAGGAAGAACGCGCCGCCGATTGCGACGAGCGGATGGCATCGGGCGGAGAATGCCGCCGTACCGCCGAGCACGACGCCGTAGACCGCGACCGCGACCAGCAGGCCCCCGGTGTGCGGGCCGAGGACGGTGATCATCGCCACCCACCAGAGCGCGTAGACGAGCGCCCACCACGGCATCCGTCGCACGCTCAGTCGGCGGGCGAACAGCAGGATGTATGCCACATGGGCGATGCCGAAGAACAGCAGCATCAGCGGGAGCTCGGGGGCGGCCGGGAAGAACACCCCGGCCCCGTCGCCGAGCCACGAGAAGAGCAGCGCTGCGAGGAGCAGGATGAGGGTCGTCGGCGGCTTGAGCCACCGGGCGGCGGCGAGGACGGGGATGGCGAGCAGCGGCATCAACAGGAGCTTCGTCGGTCCGGCGAGCGGGCTTCCGGCGGCGAGCAGCGCGACGTGTAGAACGGAGACCGCGACGTAGGGGAGGAAGGCCCAGGCCAGGAGCGAGGACGAGGCGCGGCGCTGCATCTCCCCATCGTAGGGTCGGCCGATCGCCGGGCGCGCTGTCGGATGAGGCATATGCAGGGTCAGGATTCGACGGTGACCTGCTGGACGGCGTCGTCGATGCCCAGGTGCACGGCCGGCCAGTACCCCTCGGGGAAGTGCTCGCCGCAGGTGTCGGTCAGGTGTAGGACGGCGGTGCCGTCGGGGGTCACCTCGATCGCTTCGAGGGCGAGATCGGAGGCGGCGTCGTCGAGGTCCTGTCGCTCGGGTTCGCCGGTATTGAAGTTCGCGACGACGGCGTCGGTCGCGATCCGCTGCAGCGTGTGTAGCCGCTTGACGACCTCCCGCATGCGGGGGAGCAGCGGCGCCACCTCGTCGGGAGTCTGTCCCTCGAGCATGAGCTCGATCTCCGCTCCCTCGACCGAGATCGTGCCGACGAACCAGTCGTGCGTGAGCACCGAGCCGTCGGTGAGCTGGGAGGTGGCGCGGGTGAAGGTGCCGAGTTCGGGATCGTCGATGGTCGGGCTCGCGTCGCTCATGCCTTCACGCTAGCGGCTCGGGGGCGTGGCGCGATCATGGGGCCAGCTCGAGGGCGACGAGGGTGCGCCCCGGCTTGAGTTCGGTCTTCTCGATGAAGCCGGCCGCGAGGAACGTGCCGAGCGTGCCATGGAACAGATCGTTGGATCGCTGCTTCTCGCCGCGGGTATCGACCGGGTACCCCTCGATCAGTCGCGCTCCGGATTCGTGGGCGTAGTCGACGGCGGCTTCCAGGAGCGCGCGGTTCAGCCCGGCACCGCGGTGCTCGCGCCGCACGACGAAGCACGTGACCGCCCAGACCGACTCGTCATCGAACGGCTCGGTGGTCGCCGCGGCGATGATGCGCGTGCGCGGGATGCGCGCCTGGCGGGTACGCGGCCCGATCCTGATCCAGCCGGCGGCATCGCCGTCGACGTAGGCGATGATCCCGGGCGGTGGCCCCTCGTCGATCTCGGCGCGGAACATCTCGGTGCGCTGCGGAGTCGTGGTCGTGTTCCAGTCCTTGTTGCTCAGCACCGGCCAGATGCACTGGCAGCTCGCGCCGTCGCCACCTCCGGTGAGAGCATGCTGCACATCGTCCCAACGAGCTGTCGTCGCCACCTCGGTCGTGATCGTCACCATGCACGGGAGGCTACGCGCGGCATCCGACAACTCGCAACGGCTCGGTTCGCGGAGGGGGTCGAGATGCGGCTAAGATAGGGGAGTTGCCTGCGCGAGAGTGCAGAACAACGGGCTGTGGCGCAGCTTGGTAGCGCACTTGACTGGGGGTCAAGGGGTCGCAGGTTCAAATCCTGTCAGCCCGACCACATAGAGGCTCGGAATCACGCGGAAGTCGCGAGGTTCCGAGCCTCTGTCGTATCCGCCGCCGTGCCGCGGTTGTGCACTCGTTGTGCAGTTGCTCGCGGGACGAGCGCTGAAGCGCTCTCCGCAGCACGCCGAGCGGCATCGCCGATCAGGTGCGTGTAGATGTCGCTCGTGACCGAGATCGACGAGTGACCGAGCCGCTTCGACACGAGGGCGATGTCGGCACCGCTCGCGAGCAGCAACGACGCGTGCATGTGCCGCAAGCCGTGCAGCGTCATCGCGGGCAGGGCGACATCGCGCCGCAGCGCGTCGAACAGCCGCGTTACGTACTGCGGGCGCAGCGGCTCGCCGTTCTCGTAGGTGAACACGTAGCCAGAGCCGACCCAGGCGGCATCCCACGCCGAGCGCTCGCTGTCCTGCGTGATCTGCCAGGCGACGAGTGCACCGACCGCAGCATCGTCGAGTTGCACGACGCGACGGCCCGCGCTGGTCTTCGGCGAGTTCTCGACGACCTCGCCGCTCGCCTGCACGCGCGTGCTGCGCACGGTCAGTTCCCGCCGCGCGAGATCGACGTCGCCCCAGCGCAGCCCGACGAGTTCAGCCCGGCGAAGTCCGGTCAGGACGGCGACCTCGAACAGCGCACCGAGCCGGTGCTGTGCGGCTCGATCCAGGAACGCGCCGACCTGTACGGGCGTCCACGGCTCGAACTCGTGCGCGTCAACGCTCGGCAGCTGCACACCGCGCGCGGGGTTCGACGCGATGATGTCGTCGCGCATCGCCGCCGTGAGCGCGCCCTGCACCACGGCGACGATCCGTCGCACCGTCGTCGCGCCGCGTCCAGCCGCGATCAACGCGTCGACGAAGCGCCGCACGTCGGCGCGCTTGATGTCGGTCAGTCGCAACCGTCCGAGCGTGCTCGGTGCGATGTCCTGCTCGACGTATCGGCGGTAGTTGTCGAGCGTCGAGCGCTTGATGTCGCCGCGCTGCTCGCGACCGGTCAACCACTCGTCGAGCCACTGCGCGAACCGCACGCGGCTCGTCTCGACGAACTCGCCCGCGTCGTGCTGCGTCTTCGCCTTCGCGTACGCGGATTGCGCTGCACGGCGGCTGTCGAAGTTCCCGACGCGCGTCTGTAGACGCCGCCCTGCCGCGTCGAATCCGCGTGACAGGTAGTAGCCCCACTTGCCATGCTTTCCGCCGCTCTCGCGTGCAGCGACGAGCGCCGGGCAAGCGCGCGCGATCTGCTGCTCGGTCGCGTTCTCAGGCAGGTTGCCGTACGGCTTGCCGCGCTCGTCGCGGCACGAGCATCTGCTGTAGATCATGATCTCCCTCTCTCAGTTGGCCGTCTCAGGTGGACGGACGTTCTCACGCGACGACGTCGCGCGCGGGCGCGCTCGCCACAGGTGCGGATGCAGCGCGCGCCGGTCGAGCGCGTCGCGCGCCGTGACGATGCCGGGCGTTGGATTCGCCGCAGCCCAAGCGTCGTAGCCCTCGAACTCGTCGGGCGGGCGGAACTCGAACAACTCGATCGCATAGTCGGCGTGCTCGCGCAGACGCTTCGCGAGCATCCGCTCGATGCGCTCGCGAAGCGGGGGACTCTTCGCGACGCGTCGACGCACCGCATCCATCGCCGCCACATAGCGATCCCAGGCGTTGCGCGCTTCGGCGAGCGCGTCCCCGGCGCTCTCGAAGTACGACCATGCTCGAGCGTCCGGCGACTCGTCCGGCGAGCGCAGACGCGCGGCGACGTCGATCTCGTGGTCGTCGGCGAGCATGACCGGGTCGCTACTCGCGAGCAGGTCGGCGACGGTGCAGTCGAGCGCTTCCGACAGCGCGAGCAGGTCAGTTACGGTGCAGTGCCGCGTGCCTGTCTCGATCGCGTAGATGACGTGACGGCTGTACCCGAGATCACTGCTGAAGCGATCGCGGGCGAACGCTTCGCGTCCTACGCCGAGCGCTGTGCGCATGCGCTGCACGTTCTGACCGACGATCTCGTCGATGTTGCTCACGATGCCTCCCGAGTGATTGCTGTGATTCCCAGCACCATAGCCCATCCCAGCGACGTAACAGCAGCAGATCGCTTTGGAAAGACGCTGACAGCACAGGTGTCGCACTGCCGCGCTTAGAGTCCCACTGAACAGCACGACCGAAAGAGGACACCGATGAACACCACGACCACCGCACCCGCTGCGTCCGTCGATACGGCGACGCCGACGCTGAGCGAGATCAGAGAGCGCGCGACGATCGACGTCGAGAGTGCGGGGCGCATTCTTGGGCTGGGTCGCGACAGCGCCTACAAGGCCGTCCGCGAGGGGACTATCCCGAGTCTGCGCATCGGTCGGCGTCTCGTCGTGCCCGTGCCGCGTCTGCTCGCTCTGCTGGGCGAGGGCTGATCGACCGAGACGACCGACCTACTCGACGGAGGGCGAGCACACACGATGACCACGACCGCAGACCGCCGCGAGCGCGACGGCTTCACGATGATCCCCGACTGGCTCGTCGAGAGCAGCGCGATCTCGCTGCACGACTACGCCGTCCTGATCGTCCTGATGAAGCACGCGCGCAGCACCGGGCAGTGTCATCCCGGATTCGCGACGATCGCGGCTCAGGCGCGCGTCTCTCGTGACACCGTCATGCGGGCACTGCGCTCGCTCGAAGGGCACGGGCTGATCTCGATCGAGCGTCGACGCGTCGGCTCGAAGAATCTGCCGAACCGGTACACGCTGCACGTCGAGCAGGGCCGGGTAGTCGCTGACAGCGACCACTCAGCGAGCAGCGCGACCGCGCGCGGGGTAGGCGCTCACAGCGACCAGGTAGTCGCTGACAGCGCCCAGGGGTGGTCGCTCCCAGCGACTCGAACGAGAGTTACCAACGAGAGTCAGGGACGAGAGGGAAAGCGCACCGCGAGCGGCGCGCGCCGCCCGACGAAGCGCCAGGCCGTGTTCATCGCCGATCTGCGCAGCATGCTCGCGCTCGATGATCCGCAGCCGCAGCCGCAGACCTTCGCCGACGCTCACGCGTTCATCGGCGAGCACTGGCAGGAAGTGCAGCGCCGCGCGCACAACGGCGAGGGCGTCGAATGCTCTGCGGCTGATCTGTCACCCGAGGCGCGCCGGTACGCGCGAGAGCACGGGCTGCTGCTCGACGACGAGAGGACGACCGCATGATGATCGCCGTCGCTGGGCTGCTGATGATCGCCGCTGCGCTCGTCGGCCTGCTCGATGCGCTCGGATTGCTGCACAACGCCTGCACAACCCGCGAAGAAACCGCAGATCAGACAGGTAGGCGCTTGATTGCGGATCAAGCGCGTGACGAAAGGAAGACGACGTGATGACCACCACCGACAACGCGCTGCTCGCGCTGCTCGAAGATCCGAGCCAGGCCGAGGTCGACCGGCTGCTGCATCTCGTCGACCATCCGACAGGCGACGTGATCGAAGACCCGATCGACGTGCTGCGCACGCGCACTGTGCTCACCGTCGCCGAGTTCGCCGAGATCATGCAGGTAGGCCGCACGAGCGCATACGAGATGATCGCGCGCGGCGACGTGCTGACGATCCGCATCGGCAAGGGCGAGCGCGGCATCCGCGTTCTCGCGCAGCCGCTCGCCCGGCTGCTCGGCGACGTCTGCCCGCACTGCGGGCGCGAGGGCGGTGCATGGATGAGCCGCTACCTGTCCCCGCTCGTCATGCGTGCGCGTCGTCTCGTCACGGCACCGGATCGCGAGAGTCTGCGCGCTGCGATGTCCATGCGACGCCGCGCGAGCGCCGACTACGGGCGCGCGCTCGACGAGATGCAGCCTCGCCACCACGGCGCGGTGAAGGCGTACGCCGCAGCGCTGAGTGCTGAGGCTGCAGCGCACCGCGCCGAGGCCCGCGAACTGCGCGAAACGCTCGCGGCTCTCGTCGGGGTCGAGATCGGCGGTCAGCGATGACGACCGGCTACCGGATCATGCACGAGATGCTGCGGCGCGAGTTCGGCAGCGCGGTCGGTCGCCCGTGCGCTGCGCCAGGGTGTCGTCGGCTCGCTGACGGCTGGGGTCTGGTCGGCGAGGCGTCGCACTTCGGCGAGAAGGGTGCCGACGAGAGCAAGATCGTCCGTTGGTCGAATGACCCGAACGACTACGCGCCGCTCTGCTACAGCCACAACGCGCAGTTGGATCACGGCGGCGATTGGCTGATGTGCCCGCGCGGTCACGTCCGCATCACGTGGGGCGCAGACCCGGACGGCGGTTGTCGCGGATGCCGCCGCGAGCGGCTGCGCGAGCACAAGCGCCGACGCCGCGCCGATCCCGAGTACCGGGCGCGCGAGAACGCGCTCAACCGAGAGCGCCGAGCACGTCGACGCGCAGCAGACCACCGCGCAGCGAGCGCGGCGCTGTCTCGCAGCAGCGAGCAGCACGACACCGGCCAGACGGCCATGACGAAGGGAAACCACCCGTGACGAACCACGCTGAGAACGTCGACCGCTATGCCGAGCGGCTGCTCGCGCTCAACAGCATCGCGACCCACACCGACGCGAACCTGAGTCCCGAGGGGCTGGCGCAGTGGCAGCGCGCGCAGGTCGAGCAGTGGCGGGCGAAGACGGCGCAGATCACGCCGAGCGTGCCGAGCGTGCCCGAGCGCTCGTCGGTGCTCGACGGCCTGAAGCCGCGCACCGCTGACGACGTCGCGCTGCATGCCCGCGAGCGCGAGAAGGTCGCCGCGCTCGTCAGCGCCGGGCGTCCAATCGAGAGCGTCATCGCATCCGCCGACCGCGTGCGGCTCGCGGCGATCCTCGACGGCTTGGAGACGTCCGATGACGTGCTCGCGAGCGGTCAGGGCGACGCGATCATCGCCGAGCGCACGGCGGCGATCTTCGATCGGCTCGCCGAGGTCGACGACGCTGCGCGCAAGATCGCCGACGCCGAGGCTGCTGCTGCACCCGGCCAGGCGTGGGCTGCGGTCTTCGCTGATGCCGTCGAGCAGGGCGTCGCGGGCGTCGCTGCGAAGTCGGATCTCTACCGTGCGGACGCGTCCGCGTACGATCTCGTCGCCGCAGCCGAGCGCGAGGTCGACGTCGCGGCGATCGACCGCATGCTGCACGTGCTCGCGTAGTCGAGCGCTCACAGACGGCGGCGTCGTGTCGGTCATCCGCGACGTCGCCCGGGAGAGGCGAGCAGCCTAGTGCCGGTGCTGCTCGCCTCTCTGCTCTCATGATGAGAGCGAAGATAGGGCGGTCAGTCGAGCGTCTTCACCGAGACGTGCTCTTCGCCGTTCGGGCGTACCCAGTGCAGTTCGGCGGTGATCTGCGATGCCGATCCCATGTGCAGAAACCAGTTCATCGTCATCGACTCGCCCGGTCTCATCGTGTCCGTCTCCGGCTTGACGAACCGGAACCTCTCGCGCTTGATGTGCTTGTCATCGACGGTGATCCGTACGCCGCTCACCGGCTCGTCGCCGCCCAGCGTGAATCTGTAGGTACGGCTGCTGCTCGTCTGTGATGACTGCATGCTCCACGGGTTGCGGTACTTCTCGCGCTCGGCGCGTTCGAGTGCGTTCTGCTCTTCGATCGCCGCCGCTATCCGCTCCGATGCGGCGGCGGCGCGCTCTTCGTGCTTCTGCGCCTCACTCGCCGACACTCGGGCGTCGCGACGTGCTGCACGTGCTTCCCACGCCTGCCAGCCAGCGATTAGCGCTGCGACGATAGCGACCCCGGTCGCGATCCATTCCATGCGCCAGACGCTACCGTGACCCGCCGACATATGTTCGCGCTACGGGAACAACGTATGCCGCTACGCTCGCCGTATGGACGACGTCGCGCTCATTGCCATAGTTGCAGCACTCTACGTCCTCGGACTCGTGTTCACAGGCTGGGGGCTGTTCAACGCGGTGATTACGACGCAGCGCGATCTCATCTCCGCGAAGCAACGTATCGTGACGCTGGAGCGCCTGGAAACGAAGCACAAGGCTGAACGTGCGTCGTTCGACGAAGACCTGAAAATCGAACGAGAGGCCTTCAGCGAGGCACTGGGCCGAGACTTCACCCCCGACGATCACAAGACATGGAACGATCGTCAGTCCGCGCGTCTGGGGGTTCTCATGGCACGGCACGACGAGGAATACGCCAGCCTTGACCTCGTCCGCGCGACCTATGGGAACCTGCCACGTCTCGCTCAGTACGAGAGCCAATGGGTGATCCAGCGGCTCATCGACTCGAACAAGATCAACCTCGTGCTGCTCGGGGTGGGAATCGTCATGTCGACGGTCGCGAGCATCTGGTCCCTGTTCCTGTAGAGGCCGTCGACGGGACACCATGAGCCAAGACACGCAGCGTGGTGTTGTGCTCCTGCGTCCGGCTGGCATGTCGTCGCGGCTGACTCATCACCGTGGTTGCGGTCGGTTAGCCGGTGCCACCAGACTCAGCGTGTGCCAACTATCGTGACGCCTCCAGACCCGCAGATCAGCGTTGACAAGTTCATCCGCGCAATGAAGACGCCTCACAAGTTGTTGTCCCTGCACCCAAGGTCAGTGGGACACCCCGGCAACTCGGCTGCTCTCAGCCCTGCGATCGTGCTGACTAGCATCTCTGCATTTGAAGGCTTTGCCGAGGACTTCACCGCGATCATGCTCGCGCACGCGGGCGCCGGGTTTGTAGAGATCGCTCAGGCTGTCGGCAAGTGGAATAACCCGGCGTTGCCGGAATTTGCCGGTCGGGCGAAGCAAGACTATCCGGCGGCGGCGGCTGCGATCGACGCGCCCACATCAATCTCGGTCTTCGAATTCCCTCACGTTGGTCGTCCCGGTTCGGTTCAACGTGCTCACGCATGGAGCCGTATCCTCACTGAGAGCAGGGGTTGGATGCAGGTTCGCCATGCCCTGACTCACGGGCTCACTACCGGTTGGCGTTCAGAACGCTGGCCCCCGCCTCTGCGCACGACCGATCCGCCTGCGTCGAGTGTTCTAAGACAGATGTCCGCGACCGAGCATTCTCTTGGGCTCTACGGTGCAATCAACTGCGCAAGGATCTATTCGCTGGGCGCGCGGAAGATTGCTGAGGGAGTGGCTGGTGTCTCCGGACATTCTCTCGACTGGTCTGCATTGCCCGAGTTTGAATGAGAGTGTGGTCGCGAAGCAGCAGGCTGTCACGATTGCCGCAGTTAACCGTGCCGTGCAGGTGCACAACGGGTGCACTAGGCCGAACTAAACCGCTGATCAGAGGCTTCGGTACTTGACTCGATGTCAACAGCCGCAGTCGCTCAGCGCTGCGGAATGAACAGTCCGCAAGCCTCGGCCAACTGATCGGGCCAGAACACAGGCTGCAACGGCGAGGGTTTCCAGCCGGTCGCTTCCTGGATGAAACCGCCCTTGTCGGCTCGGTTCTCGTTCCACAACTTGTCTTCGACGGGCAGCCGCGTCCACTGGATCGGCTCGCCGGTCGCGACCTCGATCGGCATCGTGAAGTGGTCGAGGAATGTCTCGGCGTCGTTGCCGAAGAGATTCACGGCGTGTGGCGCGAACTCGTATGCAGCAGCACCGCCGATGAACCAGGAGATGTGCACCGCGCCAGCACCCCACCGCGCTTCGGCATGCTCGTCGATCGGGTACGTCTTGCGCCAGATGCGCCAGAGTTCACCCGCCGACGTGTCGTCGCTGTCGTAGTCGTCACTCACCGGGTCGCCGTTCGCCTCCCAGTACAGCGTGAGTTCGCCGTCTCGCTCGACATCGTGACGTCGCGTCTTCCAGGAATACATCGTGGCTCGCTCTCGGCTCGTGTGCGGTTAGATCAGCGTAGGGGCATCGGGCAGCGGCTCGATCGAGCGCAGTGTGTAAACCTGTCGGCGGCGCGGGTTCGCTCCCTTGCCGACGATCGCCACGACGTCGAACTCAGCACGCACACGCTGGTTCGCCGCGTCATGCTGTACAACCTGCTCCATGAGTTCAGGGGTCGGCACCGCTGCTTCGATCGCGCCAGCGCCGTCAGGGGCGAACCAGAGCGCACCGATAGACCGCCGCTGCCCGTCGATCGCACCTGAGAGCGTCGTCGTCGTGCTGCTCTCCTGATGCTCATCGAGCACACGCAGCAGCGCTTTCGCACCGTGCGGGCCGACGTGCACCGGCTGGAAGCCGTGCTGTGACCGCAACTCACCTTGAACGTCCCAGTCTTGGGCGTCGATCGCTTTCGCGGCGCGCTTCAGCCCAGCGTGGGCCTTCTGCGGCAGACGGGCAGCCAGACCAGACAATACGTCGTCGTTCAAGTCGTCGCTGTCAGCCTCAGAACGCGCGAGCAGCACGGCGACCATGTCGAGCGACTTTGAGTCGACAGACGGCGTGCGCGTGTTCTGGGCGGTGCGACCCGCAGCCTCTTCGGGCGTGGCTGCGCGCAACACAACTCGGACAGAGCCGGGGGCCGGGGCGAGGATGCGAAGCGTCGACGCGCGCCGCTGACGGTCGAGCAGGTGCTTCGCCACCTCTTTCGTCGCGTCGGCGACACCGCGCACGAACGCAGCGAAGGACTCGGCGTTCGCCTCGTGGCCGTGCACCGTCTCGCCGTCGAGATGCAGGTCGAGTTCGGACTGCGCACGGTTCGTGAGTTCGAAGAGGACGGGCCTCAGCGCGTCGTTCTCCGCTGCGAGTGCTTCGAGCGACTGACGCTGAAGACGACTCGCGAAGTCGTCGCCCTCGGCGGCGTGCCATGCGTTGCGGAACTCGTCGAGTGCCTGTTCTGTCAGCGTCATGGCTTCACCTCCAAGAAGCCCTTGCGGGTGCCCGTCACCTTGTCGCGGTTCTGGTCGAGCACCGTAGACCAATGCTCGCGCCAGTAGAGCGTGTTGTCCACGTTGCCGCGAAGACAGATGAACGCGTCGACCAGACCCGACATCGGCTGCTGGCGGGGTGGCCCGTTCTTGGTGAACATCGGGTTGAGCCGCTGCTGCTGTTCTTCGGTGAGGTTGTTGAGATCATCCGGCCTGAGCATGACCGTAACATCAACGTCGGACGGAGCAGCCCACGGCTTGTGCGTGACGAAGCCGCCGTCGACCCAGAACCGGGCATCAGGGACAACGCTGGTGATGATCCCGTGCCAGAGGCGGAACGCGTCGAAGACGACGCGGCGGCGGTCGCTGAACGGCGCAGCGACGACGAAGCGCTCTTCGATCTCATCGAGCGTCGCCGCGTGCAGGCCTTGTGGCAGGTACCAAGCCCCGTCTTCGAAGGCCGGGATCACGCGTCACTCCCCATGCGCGTGAGTATATCCACAGCGCTCGCCGCATCCTTGTTCTCGTCACGGGAACATGCGCCGCGCCGTGCTAGTCGGAACTGCGTATGGCCGATCTCGAGGTTCACTCGTCGCGAGGCGCTGGCGTCTGAAACGTCTGCCCCGTAGACGTCGCGAGGAACGCCGCGCCGCGATCGGGCGCGTCGAGATCAAAACTGAGTGGCGAGCGGCGACTCGTGCCGTCTCCAAGGTCGACAGCGCCCCGGAACTGTCGCCGACCCTCACTGCGAGCGAACGCCTCGACGTCCGTCAACATGTACTCGCGCGACGCGCTCGCCCCCGGTTCCAACCGCTGCGGCAGCGAAGGCTCACCGTCGAAAGTCCACGACATGTTCTTGTTCTCGGCAGGCTTGCCGACTGCGAAGAAGAAGCGCTCGATGTTAACGGCAGCGCGCCCGGTGTTGCGCGCGGTGATCTTGACGAAGACGACCGAGTAAGGGACATGGCTCGGCGGGACTGACGTCGCAGGCCAGTCTCGCTTGCCCCGTCGACCGACCCAAGATGCCGACCGTCCGGGGTTCCGCACAACGGCCTCGATCTCGACGACGACACGGTGACCGGATCGCACCCACGCGATGATGTTCCAGATCAGAGCGCTCAGACCGACCAAAGCGGCGAAGATCGAGATACAGAGAGCCACGAGCGCGAGGGGATCGACGATCAGGTCACCGGTCGGTTCAGGTGCGGGGGTCACGTCGCCGAGACTATCGTGCGCCTACTCATCGACAGCGCCGCCCGACTGGCAACGGTAGGTCATGCAAGGTCGCCCCGTTGTGCAGTCCGTTGTGCACACTGCACAACACGCACTGCGACGAGTCGACACGAGACGGCATGACGGTGCTGGGGAGAGTCAACGGGTGACTACTCCCCAGCATTGGACATCACTGCCCATCACGGCTGAGGGTTCTCTGGGGTCAAGGGGTCGCAGGTTCAAATCCTGTCAGCCCGACCAGAAAGTCCCGGAAACTCAAGGGTTTCCGGGACTTTTGACGTTAACACGCTTGGACCACACACCGCTTCCACTTGCGATGTCGCACGTTGTCCGCGCTCCTGCGGACCTGCTGATGGGCGGCGATGCTCCTCCCCACCGTTAGCGGGAACGGCTCCGCCGGGACGGCGCACACGGACGAGTACCGAGCAGCGGCATCGGAGCTGAGTGTGCGTCGTCTATGCGGTGTCGAGCGCCGATAGCTCGTCGTGGGTGAGCTCGATGGATGCTCCTTTCACGGCCTGTTCGAGCTGTTCGACGCTGCTGACGCCGACGATCGGCGTCAACACCGGGCGTCCGGAGGTCAACCATGCGAGCACGACCTGGCCCGGTCGGATTCCACGTGCATCGGCGACTCGTGCGAGCGCTGCGAGCCGGCGCTCGGTGCCGGGGTGCTGGTACTCGATCTCGAACGGGCGGTCTCTGCGGTCATACCGGCCCTGGAGCGTGGCCGTGTAGACCCACCCGTCGAACGAAGGGTTGCGTTGCAGGAAGTCGAGGCCGTCCGGCGACAGCATCCCCAGCGGGATCGGCTGGCCAGCCACATCCATGCCCCCCGCGGGCTGGATGTACGAGTAGCGCTCCTGGTAGGCGCTCGGTTGCGGGAGGCCGGCTTGTTCTGCGGTGGCGCGGATCCGTTCGAGTAGCCAGGACGGGTGGTTGGAAACGCCCCAACGCGAGGTCAGGCCCTCGCTGACCAGGCCGGCGAACGTGCCGACCAGCGTCTGCAGGGGCACACTCGGGTCCTCGACGTGCGCCCAATACAGATCCACGCCGTCCACACCCAGGCGGTCCAGGCTTTTCGCCAAGGCTTCTCTCACGGCGTCCTCGTGCAGCCCTTCGACATGGTCGGGAAAGCCGCCGAGTCGGGTGGGCTGCGCTCCGACTTTGGTACTGAGGCGAACGCCGACTCCGGGGTTCGACGCCAGCCATCGGCCGAGCAGCGCCTCGCTCTGGCCACCGAAGCCGGTCTCGGAGGTCCAGAAGCTGTAGTTGTCGGAGGTGTCGACGAACGATCCGCCCAGTTCGGCGTACCGATCGAGGATCGAGAACGCCGCTCGTTCATCCACCGTGGTGCCGAAGTACATCGTCCCTAGTGCCATCCTTGGTGTCGTCATGACATCAGTCTCGTTCCTGGAGTGCGCTCCAGGTCAAGTCGCCATGCTGCGACGGCGAGAAGGCTGGGCCGTTGGCGTTCTCTCTTCTGGGCCCCGAGCGCTGTCAGCCGGTCAGGTGGCGCTGGGGGTCGTCGCGCCGTTGAGGCCTGGCGGCGTCGCGTCTGCCTTCATCCTCCCCGCAATCACGCCCCGCCCGGTCTCACACCCACCGCCCCGTCGCCCGTCCCCAGCCGGAAGACGGGTACGAAGTCGGGGTCGACGATCGCCGGACGCCGCAGGCTGAACGCGGAGATGTCGTGTTCCGTGCGGCCGACGGTCAGCAGGTCGGCGAGGATGCGTCCCATCAGGCTCGCGAACTTGCCCGCGTGGCCGGCGCCGTTGAACACCGCGACATGGGGGTGGTCGGGGACGGCGTCGAGTACGAACTCCCGGTCGGCGGGCATGTCGTACACGCAGGTCTTGCTCATAAGCAGCGGGCCGGCGGCGGCCGGAAGGTGCTCCCGGAGGAAGTCGTGGAGCAGCAGCGGCTCCGTGTCGTCGGGGACGAACGTCCGCTCGGCGGACGAGATGAAGCGACCGCGCATGTCCCGGGCGATCTTGACCGCCGCCTCGCCGTAGACGGGGAACCCGTAGTGCACCTCGTCGGCGTGATGGATCCAGATGGGGAACCTGTCCGGAGTGAACTCCGCGAGGTTCGAGGAGGAGAAGTAGCCGACCTGCTCCTGACTCAGGGTGAGATCGAAGGAGAGGCCGAGGTCGGGCATGAGGTCTCCCAGCCACGAGCCGGCGGCGACGACGAGGTGGCCACCGTCGAATGAACCCGCCGACGTCGTGACCGTGACTCCTTCCGGGGTGACCCGCACACCGGTCACGACCACGCCCGAGCGGAACTCGACCCCGGCGGCCCGAGCGAGCGACACGTGAGCGGACACCGACCGGCGGATGTCGAGGATGCCGCCATCGGCCTGATGGACCCCGATCGTGTCGTCGTTCACGTTCCACTGCGGGTACTGCGTGCGGATGTCGTCGATCGTCAGCTCGTCGTACTGAATGCCCGCGGCATCCATCGCCCGACGATACGCGTCGATCTCCTCCGCACCGGCGCTCCCGGCGGCCGCGAGGTCGATCCCGCCGGTCTTCGTGTAGACCTGCAGGCCGGAACGCTCCTCGACGTGAGCCCAGGCGGCGAACATCGCGTCGGTGAGTCGCGTGTACTCCTCGCGGTGGTACGCCCGACGGATGATCCGGGAGTGGTCACCGGACGAGCCGAAGGCATGGCCGAGCTCGAACTGCTCCAGCACGAGGACGCGTTCTGCACCGGCCTCTGTCAACCAGTAGGCGGCCGCGGATCCGATGGCTCCGGCGCCGATGACGATGTGAGAGTAGCCCTGGGTCATGCTGTCGACTCCTTCGTGAACGATGCGATGAAACGGTCTGCGGCGGCATCCACCTCCGCGGACGGGCTGAGCAGTCGCTGCAGCAGCAGTCCGCGCATACCCGCGACCGCGACGAGACTCGACTGCGCGGCATCCGGTGCTGTGAGTCCATCGCGACGGGCAGCCGCTTCGAGGAGGTGCGTCAGGTCGTCGAGGTCGGCGACGAACTCGTCATAGGCGCCGCGTTCGTACACGGCCAGTCCGATCAGGTGGAAGAACGCACGGGTCCGCTCCTCCTGCGCCGGGCTCGAATAGAAGCCCCAGATCGCTCGGAACAGCTCGACGAACCCGAGGCCCTCGCTCGTCGCCGCGATCATGAGATTGTCGCGGCGGCGCGCCTCGGAGAGCACCGCGCTGAGCAGGCCCGGCCGCGAACCGAAGTGGTAGGTCAGCAGCGTGTGGTGCACGCCGAGCCGCTCGGCCACCTGGCGCATCGACAGGTTCGGGCTGGGCCCGTTCTCGCCGAACTCGTCGAACAGCGCCTGCAGGAGCCGCGCTCTTCCTTCGCCCACCGGTGCTCGCATGTTGCCTCCGTTGACATCTTCACCACTGTTGAGTACGTTAGCGCACAACCAATTCACCACTGTTGAGGACGCAGTCGTTCTCGGAAGAGGCGTCATGACCGAGATCTGGTTCGCAGGCGGGATCGTCGCCGACGGGTCCGGCGCCGAGCCTTCGCCAGCGGACGTGTGCGTCGACGACGGCGTGATCACCCGGATCGGAACCGCCCCGGCGGGAGCCGCCACCGTCGACCTCGACGGAATGCTGCTGACGCCCGGCCTGATCGACGCGCATGTGCACTTCGGACTCTCGAGCCCGATCCGCGCGCAGTTCGGGTTCCAGCTCTCGGCTGCCGAGATCGCCGCCGACATCTTTCTCACGGCGAGCCGCACCCTCGACGCGGGCTTCACCACGGTGCGCGACACCGGCGGCATCGACGGGGGAGTGGTCGAGGTCATCGCGAAGGGCAAGGTACGCGGCCCGCGCGTGCTGTCGTGCGGCCCGGTGCAGTGCCAGACCGGGGGACACGGCTACTACGGCGCCGCGTGGGAGCCCACCGAGCTGTGGGAGACGCACCACATCCCCGGCCTCGCGGCCCTCTCCCTCATGGCGGGCAACGCCGATGAACTGCGACGCAACGTCCGGGAGTCGTTCCGCCGCGGTGCGACCTTCCTGAAACTGTGCGTCACGGGAGGTGTCGTCGGGGGCCACGACCGCCTCGACGACACGCAGTTCACGGCGACCGAGATCGCGGTCGCCGTGGAGGAGGCCGCCGCACGCGGCACCTACGTGACCGTGCACGCGCACAACAACGCCGGCATCCGCAACGCCGTGCTGGCGGGTGTGCGCTGTGTGGAGCACGGCACCGACATCGACGAGCCGACTGCACAGCTGATGCGCGAGCACGATGTGGCACTCGTCCCGACTTTCGCCGTGGTCGAGCAGATCATGGACCCGGGGAGCCTCGACGTGGATCCGTCGACCCGAGACCGGCTGGCCGGCGCTCGTCGCTGCATGGCGACGGCGCTCGAGATCTCCCGCGCAGCGGGAGTGCGGATCGGTCTCGGCTCCGACCTCCTCGGCCCCGAGCAGTACCGCCGAGGCGAGGAGCTGCGACTGCGCGCCGAGCTGGAGTCGCCCATGCAGGCGCTCGTCTCCGCCACCAGCGTCAACGCCGGCATCCTCGGTATCGGAGACACCGTCGGGATGCTCCGCGTGGGGATGGCGGCCGACATGGTCGCCTGGGAGCGGAACCCGCTCGACGACGCCCGCGTCTTCGCGGATCCGGACATGGCCTCCTTCGTCGTGAAGGCCGGCCGCATCATGAAGGGAGACACCCAGTGAGCGCGATGTTGAACGGCTGCTTGGCCGACACGGAGTACCTGGAGGTCACGGCACGGTCGGGACATCGTTACGCCGTGTGGGTGACGACGCCCCCGGGCTACGCGGAATCCACCGACTCCCTGCCCCTGATCTATGTGGTGGACGGCAACTGGGCCGTCGGGCTGACCGCTCCGCTCATCGTCACCCAGGCGGACCCCTACCTCTCGATCGCCCCCTACATCCAGGTCAGCGTCGGCTACGCCGGCGAAGAGGCCGCGCAGTGGGCACAGCTCCGCAACCGCGATCTCGTACCGCCGGGAGAACCCGTGGGCGACGAGATGCGGAGGACGCTCGCGGCCGCCCGCGAGTCCGGGGCGATGACGCCGGAGCACGTGGACGCCTATCTCGCCCAGCTGGCCGACACCCATGCCGACGTCTTCCTCGAGTTCCTGACAGAGGAGCTTCACCCCCTCCTGCAGTCGAAGGTCCGCGTCAGCGAGACCGGCCACGGCCTCTTCGGCTATTCCTACGGCGGCCTCTTCGCCCTGTATGCGTGGCTGCGTGAGACGTCTCCGTTCGCGACGTTCGGCGCCGGCAGCCCGGGTGTCGCGGCCACGGACAGCCAGGTGTTCCCCCTGATCGCCGCCCTTCCGCAGCGTGACCCCGTCTCTTCCGTGCAGCAGCTGCATGTCACGCTGAACGAGGCCGAGTTGCTCGGAGCGATCCCGATCTATCGGGAGATCGGACGCAACCTGCTCACCGCCATCGAAGAACTGCATGCCCGGGGGCACTCCGAAGGGATATCGAAGGCCATGCTGCACGAGACCCATCTCACGGGACTGCAGGCATCGTTCCTGAGCTACCTGAAGACCTGCCACACGCGCTCGGCATCCGCTGCGGGCGATGACGACCGTGAGTGAGGCCGCACTTCTCTCCGACCTCGCAGCGGTTCTGCCCGCCGACCGTCTCACGACGGACCCGGATGTGCTCGAGAGCTACGCGCACGATGACGCCGAGTGGGCGGAGTGGTCGCTGCCGGCCTGCCTCGTGCGACCTCGCACGCCCGAAGAGGTGCAGGCGGTGGTGCGCGCATGTCTGCGCCATGGCACGGCGGTCATCGCCCGCGGGGCGGGCACGGGGCTCTCCGGCGGCGCCAACGCGCTCGCCGGCAGCGTCGTGATCTCTCTGGAGCGGATGAACGCCGTGCTCGAGGTGGACGAACTCGAGCGACTCGCCGTCGTTCAGCCCGGGGTGGTCAACGACGACCTCCGGGCACGCGTCGCCGAGAACGGCCTCTGGTATCCGCCCGATCCGGCCAGCTCGCCGTGGTCGACCATCGGCGGCAACGTCGCGACGAATGCGGGCGGGGTGTGCTGCGTGAAATATGGCGTCACCCGGGACTACGTGCTCGGGATGCAGGTCGTGACCGGAACCGGAGAGCTCGTCCGCCTGGGCCGCCGCACCGCGAAGGGCGTCGCGGGGTACGACCTCACCGGACTTCTCGTGGGTTCCGAGGGGACACTCGGCATCGTCACCGAGATCACGGTGCGACTGCGGCCGATGCGTCCGCCCGAGCAGACCATCGCCGGGTTCTTCGACTCGCTCACCGACGCGGGGGAGGCCGTGCGCGAGGTCGCGGCGGCCGGACTCACGCCGTCGGCGCTGGAGCTGATCGACCGCAACTGTCTGCGCGCGGTCGACGACTGGAAGAATATGGGGCTCTCCGCCGATGCCGCGGTCGTCCTGCTCGGGCGCGTGGACACCCCGGGCGCCGCCGGCGAACAGGAGGCGGCGGCGCTGCTGGCGGCATTCGAGCGCGGCGGTGCCACGTGGGCCGACCGGAGCACGGACGAGGCCGAGGGAGAGGCGCTGTTCGCCGCTCGACGCCTGGCGTATCCGGCCCTCGAGCGCCTGGGGCCCGTGCTGACGGAGGATGTGTGCGTCCCGAAAGGCGCGGTCCCGGAGATGCTCGGCCGCATCGAGGCCATCGGGCTCGCGAACGATGTGCTCATCGCCAACATCGCTCATGCGGGCGACGGCAACCTGCATCCGCTCCTCGTCGTCCCCGCCGGCGACGACGCGGCTCGCGCTCGCGCGGAGCAGGCGTTCACCGAGATCATCGACGCCGCGCTCGCGCTCGGGGGCACGGTCACGGGCGAGCACGGCGTGGGCCTGCTCAAACGCAAAGGCCTCGTGTCGGAGCTCGCTCCCGCCGTCCTCGACATGCATCGAGCGATCAAGGCCGCCCTCGACCCCGCCGGAATCCTGAACCCTGGGAAGGTGATCGGGTGACGGTCTCGCGACAGGATCAGTTCGCGCACACCTTGACGAAGGCCCTCGCCCGATCACGCAGAGCACGCAGGTCTCCGCCCGAGAAGGCATCGCCGAGAAGCGGACCGCCCACACTCACGGCCGCCGCCCCCGCCTGCAGCCAGGCCGAGGCACCCGCGAGATCGACCCCGCCGGAGGGGACAGCGACGAGATCGGGGAACGGGCCGCGCAGGTCCTTGAGGTAGCCGGGACCGACCTGCCCCGCGGGGAAGATCTTCACGGCCGAGGCGCCCGCCGACCACGACGCGAACAGCTCGGTCGGGGTCAGGCCGCCCGGAACGATCGGCACTCCGGCATCCGACGCCTGGGTGACGAAATCGGCCGAGGTGATCGGGGTCACGAGATACGTCGCTCCCACCTCGATCGCCCGCGAGAGATCGAGGGTGTTCGTCACGGTGCCGATACCGAGGTCGATCGCGTCGCCGAACCGTGCGCGCAGCTGCGGGAAGTGCTCGAACGTCCCCGGCGTGGTCAGCGTCAGCTCGACGCTGCGGATACCCGCGTCCACCAGCACGTCGAGCACCGTGTCGTAGTCCTCGGCCCGCTTCGCGCGGGCGACGACGACCAGGCGCGAGTCGACCGTGCGCTGCGGGAGGGCGACTCGGCAGACCTCACCAGTCATGGCCTCACCAGTCATGGACGGTCCCGTCGAGCAGGCGGTTCACCGGCAGGTAGGCCTTGGTGTACTCGTGGCCGGCGGCGGCATCCTCGTCGAGGTCGACGCCCAGACCGGGGTTGTCGCCGGGGTGCAGGAAGCCCTTGTCGAAGGTGAAGGAGGTCTGGAACACCTCGAGCGTCTGCTCGTTGTGCGGCATGTACTCCTGGATGCCGAAGTTGTGGATCGCGAGGTCCAGGTGCAGGGCCGCGGCCATGCCGACCGGCGAGATGTCGGTCGGGCCGTGGATGCCGGAGCGGATGCCGTAGATCGCCGCGAAGTCGAGCAGCTTCTTCATCGCGGTGATGCCACCGGTGTGGGTGACGGCCGAGCGCACGTAGTCGATCAGACGCTCGGTGATCAGGGTCTGGTAGTCGTAGACCGAGTTGAAGACCTCGCCGATCGCGAGCGGTGTCGTCGAGTGTTGACGCACGAGGCGCAGGGCGCTCTGGTCCTCACCCGGGGTGCAGTCCTCTAGCCAGAACAGGTCGTAGGGCTCGATGTCCTTCGCGAAGCGTGCGGCCTCGATCGGCGACATCCGGTGATGCCCGTCGTGGAGGATGCGCAGGTCGGTGCCGAAGTCCTCGCGGATCTTCGCGAAGATCCCGGGCATGTGGTTGAGGTAGTTGCGCGTGTCCCACGTCTCCTCGCTCGGGCGGTCACCCGAGCGCTTGGCGGGCTCGTAGTCGTAGCGCACACCGGGGCCGGTAGCCGAGACGCCGTAGATCTGGCCGAGGCCGGGCACACCGGTCTGCACGCGCACGGCGGTGTAGCCGAGCTCCTCGTATCCGGTGATCGCGTTCTTGAGGGCGGCGTAGTCGGTACCGGAAGCGTGCGCGTAGACGCGGACGCCCTCACGGCTGGCTCCGCCGAGCAGCTGGTACAGCGGCATCCCGGCCTTCTTGGCCTTGATGTCCCAGAGGGCCATGTCGACCGCGGCGATCGCCGCCATGGTCACCGGTCCGCGGCGCCAGTACGGGCCGCGGTAGAGGTACTGCCAGGTGTCTTCGATGCGGTCCTCGTCGCGACCCACGAGCATCGAGGCGACGTGATCGGAGAGGTACGACGCCACGGCGAGCTCGCGTCCGTTGAGCGTGGCGTCGCCCAGGCCGACGATGCCGTCGGAGGTCGTGATCTTGAGCGTGACGAAGTTGCGTCCGGGGCTGGTGATGTTGACGTCGACGATCTCGATGGTCATGTCGTTCTCCTGAAGATGCGGGTCGAGGTGCGGGGTGCGGACGTTCGGGCGTCCGCACCCCTGGTCGTGAAGGGCGAGGCGATCAGATCGCGTCGCGCGGATCCGTGAGGTCGCGACCGGCGACCTCCGGCATCCAGATCGAGGCGATGAGGGCGCACAGCGTGAAGATGAAGAGCATGATGATGATCGGGATGAACGAGCCGGTGACGGCCGACACCCATGCCGCGGCGATGACGGGGCCCGCGCCGGTCGCGACGATGGCGGCGATCTCGCGTGCCATGGCGGTGAACGTGTAGCGGTTGCGCGATCCGAAGAGCTCGGGGAGCGTGAGGTTCTCGAGCGACGCGAAGCTCATCACGGCGAGGTTGTGCAGCACGACGTAGCCGACGAAGACCTGCACGGTGTCCTTGCTGCTGATCATGAGCATCGTCGGGACGATGATGATGAGCGCGATGATCGCCCACACCATGTACATGCGCTTGCGGCCGAAGCGATCGCCGAGCCAGCCGGAGAGCGGCACCGTGATGAAGGCGACGAGCGACGAGACGATCACGGCGTTCACGCCGATCGAGCGGTCCAGCAGCAGCACGACGGTGATGTAGCTGATCAGGTAGGTCTGGATCATGCCGGAGTTGCCGGCCTGGCCGAAGCGCAGCAGGAGCGCGATAGAGAACGCCTTCCAGGGCTTGCGCTGCATCGCCTCGAGGGTGCGGATGTCGCCGGTCTCGGTGGCGAGCTGGATCGCCTCGTCGCGGGACAGGGCCTTGCCGTCGATGACGTCGTCCCGCTCTTCGAAGACCGGAGTCTCCTTGAGGTTGAACCGCACCCAGATCGCGAAGAGCATGATGACGGCGCTGGCGATGAAGGGGATGCGCCATGCCCAGGCGATGACCTCGTCCTCGCTGTACGCGACGAGCAGGATGGCCCAGATGCCCGAGGCGAGCAGCGTGCCGCAGTTCGTGCCGAGCGCGACCAGCGAGGCGATGATGCCGCGACGCTTGGCCGGCGCGTACTCGGCGAGCATGACGCCGGCACCCGAGATCTCGGCTCCGGCACCGAAGCCCTGCGCGATGCGAAGCAGCACGAGGAGGATCGGCGCGAGCACGCCCACCTGCGAGTACGTCGGCAGGAAGCCGATGAGGGTGGTTGCGAGACCCATCAGGAGGATCGTGTAGAACAGCACCTTCGTGCGGCCGGTCTTGTCGCCGAGTCGTGCGAAGAAGAACGCCCCCACGGGGCGGGCGACGTAGCCGACGCCGTAGGTGGCCATCGCGGCGACGACGGCGACGGCCGGGTTCTCGGAGGAGAAGAACAGATCGGCGAACACGAGCGCGGCTGCCAGCGAGTAGAGCTGGTAGTCCATGAACTCGAGGGCGGTGCCGAGCCACCCCGAGATGGCGGCGCGCACGAGGTCGCGGACCGACCTCTTCGCGGCGGGGTCGGCGACCGTGGCGGTCGTCTGCGGTTCGGACATGGGAGGTACTCCTTCGGACCAGGAACAGGGTGGGTGTATCGGGGCGGCGGGGCCGCCGGGGTGGGAGTGATTCGCTAGAGGGCCAGGAGGACCTTGGCCGAGGCGGACGAGTCGCGGGCGAGTTCGAACGCCTGGACGGCATCGGATGCCGGGAGCACGTGGGAGATGACGGAGTCGAGGGCGTCGGACTCGGCCAGCAGGGCGACCGCGTCGTCGATCTCGGAGGAGAAGCGGAAGGCGCCGCGGATGGTCAGCTCCTTGGCGAGCATCGGGGCGAGGTTCACTCCGATCTCGGCGTTCGGGAGCATCCCGACCTGAACGATCGTTCCGACGCGGCGAGCTGCGCGCACCGCCTGAGTGAGTGCGACGCCCACGCCGGAGCACTCGAAGACGACGTCGTACGACTCGTTCTCGATCGTGTCGCGGCCGACGAGCGCGACCTCGGTCGCGCCGAGTGCTCGAGCGCGGTCGAGGGGCTCTGCGCGCACATCGCTGGCACCCACGACCGCGGCGCCGGCTTTGAGCGCAGCGGCGACCACGAGCAGGCCGATGGGGCCGGCGCCGATCACGAGCACCCGCTTGCCGGCGATGTCTCCGGCGAGGCTCACGGCGTGGATCGCGACGGCCAGCGGTTCGGCGAGGGCCGCCCGCTCGAGCGGCAGGGAGGCCGGGAGCACGCGGACCATGTGGTCTTCGACGATCAGCAGCTCGGATGCTCCGCCCTGACGGTGCGGATCCGCCGCGGCGCTGCCGAAGTAGTCGCCGCCGGGGCGCAGGTGCGGGTGATCCTCGAGGCCGGGGACCTCGGCTCCGTAGCGGGCGGGATGCACGGTGACGGGAGTGCCGGGCGCCAATCGGCCCGACGGGTCGAGGTCGACGACGCCCGAGAGCTCGTGGCCGGGGGTCAGGGGCTCTCGGATCGTGTACTCGCCGTTGGCGCCGTGGAAGTAGTAGTGCAGGTCGGACCCGCAGATGCCCACGTAGCTGACGCGGAGTCGGACCTCTCCGTCGCCGGGGGTCGGAACCTCGCGGTCTTCCCAGCGGATGTCTTCCTTGCCGTGGATGGCGAGAGCCTTCATGGCTGCATCTCCTCTGCGCTGATGAACGATGATGTGGTGGTCTGGGATGCCGAGACGGCGTCGGCGATCGCGGCATCGACTCCCCGACGCCGGATGATGTCGACGAGCTCCCCGACGCGCGCGATGAACGCATCCTGTGATCCGAGTCCCTCACCGAACAGGTGCAGCTCGCCGATCACGCGCTGCGCGAGTTCGCGACCGTCGCGGGCGGTCGACGCGAATCCGGCGAGGCGCTCGCGGGCGCCGTCGGTCATGGCGGCGGCGTGCAGGCCGGGGTCGAATCCGGGCAGCGGAGCGATGCACGACAGGTAGCCGGCGACGGTCAAGGCGATCAGGTGCGGCATCCCCCCGTCGCGCAGAACGCGCAGTGCGGGTTCCGGGATGCGCTGGCGCAGCTTGACCGAGCCGTCGGTGCCGACCTGGCTCGTGCGGTGGCCGAGCGCGCTGTTGGCCCAGCGCTCGAACAACTCGCTCTCGTACGCGCGGATGTCGACGCCGGAGGGAACCTCGATCGACGGCTCGTATTCGTCGCGCAGCACGGCGCGGGCGGCGCTCTCGATGCCGTCGAGCCCGATGGCCTCCGGGATCGTTCCGACGCCGCTGAGGGCGCCGAGATAGGCGATGAGGGAGTGCGTGCCGTTGAGCAGCCGCACTTTCATCTGCTCGTAGCGTCCGACCTCGTCCGTGAACACGGCTCCGCCCGCCTCCCAGGCGGGTCGGCCACCGGCGAAACGGTCTTCGATCGCCCACATCGTGAAGGGCTCGGCCGGCACGGGGATGTCGTCGCGGGCGCCGAGCAGGGTGCTGACGCGAGTGCGCAGCTCTGCGGTGGTCGCCGGGACGATGCGGTCGACCATGCTGGAGGGGAACGTCACCGCACGGTCGAGGAACGCGAGGGTGTCTGCACCTTCGGAGCCCGGAAGCTCCTGCAGGAACTCGCGCACGAGCTTCTCGGTGTGCGCGCCGTTGGCCGAGAGGTTGTCGCAGCTGAGGATGGAGATCGGCGCTCCTCCGGCGGCGGCGCGGGCCTGGAGTCCGCGGGCGAGCTGGCCGATCGTCGATCGGGCCGCCCCGCCTCGGAGGTCGGCGCGCACGCTGACGTCATCGAGGTCGAGGTGCTGCGTCGCGGGGGAGTAGCTGTAGCCGTTCTCGGTGACCGTGAGGGTCACGATGCGGATGCCGGGGTCGGCGATGTGGGCGATCACGCGCTCGGGCTGCTCGGCGCCGACGAACGCGTCGGTGTGCACTCCTGGGATCGTGAGCGAGGTGCTGCCGGGCGCGATGGTCGCGACCGAGTAGAGGAAGTCCTGGGCGTGCAGGGCATCGACGATCGAGCGGGAACGCGACGCGACGCCGATGATGCCCCAGTCGCCGCCTGCGGTCTGGAGTGCGGCGGCGGTGTAGACCGCCTGGTGTGCGCGGTGGAAGCTGCCGAGGCCGAGGTGGAGCATGCCGGCGCCGGTGGGGGAGACCATCGGAACGGTGGCCGTGGAGGCGGCCCGGCTCAGGATCCGGAGATCGGCGTTGATCGTCATGTAAAGCAGTGTGAATGGTTTGTACAAACTTGTCAAGTCATTACATGCTCGCGAGTGATGATCTAGGATTGCTCACGAACGGGGAGGCGATGTGGCAGCGACACTGACGGACGTGGCACGGCGCGCCGGCGTCTCCATCGCCACGGCATCCCGCGCATTCGGTGAGCCCGACAGGCTCGCGCCGACGACGCGCGAGCGCGTGCTCGAGGCCGCGGTCGAACTGGGCTATGCCAACACGCAGACGGGAACAGCCACCCGCACGTTCGGCGTCGTCGTGCCCGATGTGGCCAACCCCGTGTACGGCATGCTGCTCAAAGCCATCCAGGGGCAGGCATGGCACGGACGCCACCGCATCGTGCTCTTCGATGCCGACGAAGACCGTCGTCGGGAACACGAGCAGATCGAGCAGGCCCGCAAACTCGACGGGATGCTGCTGTGCTCCCCGCGACTGCCCGACGCCGACGTGCTCGACCTGGTCGGCGACGCTCCGGTGGTCGTCGTCAACCGCCAGATCGACGGCATCGCCTGCGTGCTCATGGACACCGAGCACGGGCCCGCCCAGGCGATCGAGCACCTCGTCGCGCTCGGGCACGAGCACATCGCGTACGCCTCGGGGCCGCGCGGCTCGTGGGCCGACGTTCGCCGTTTCGAGACGATCGCTGCCGCGTGTGAGCGCCACGGGACCCGGCTGACCCGTCTGAGCCATCAAGCGGCTTCGATCCAGGGTGGCCGGGCCGCTGCGGCTCTCGCCGCCGCCAGCGGTGCCACGGCGGTGATCGCCTACAACGACCTCGTCGCCCTCGGCGTCGAGGCGGGGATGTCCGAACTGGGACGGCACTGCCCGTCGGACATCAGCATCGTCGGTATCGACGACATCGATCTCGCCGGAGCGGTCACCCCCGGGCTGACCACCGTGCGCATGCCCATCGAACGCTGCGGCGCGCTGGCGGTCGATCTTCTCCTGAAGACGATTTCGGGCACGGTTCTCGGAGACATCCCACCTCTTTCCTCCGAACTGATCGTGCGCGCCTCCACCGCGGCCCCCCGCCGCTGAGGCATTCACCGCGAAGCTGGCGCCCCCGCGCGGGATCGAGGAAGATGTCGATCATCGCACCGACACCTCGAAAGGGCGCACACCAGGATGACGAACCTCACGATCGGGACTGCACTCGGCGACGCGGAAGCCCGCGTCCACCTCGACGCGCGGCGTTTCAACCGGCACACCTTCTGGGTCGGTCAGAGCGGGAGCGGCAAAACCTACGCGCTCGGCGTGGTGCTGGAGCAGCTGCTGCTTGAGACCGAGCTGCCGCTTCTCATCCTCGACCCGAACGGCGACTTCACGCGGTTGCGCGAGACCCGGGCCACGGCGAACGAGGCGGATGCGTCGCGGCTCGCCGAGGCCGACATGCGGGTGTTCCGTTCGGGGGCGGGCGACGGGGACCGACTGCACGTGCGCTTCGTCGACCTGGCGCCCTCATCGAAGGCGGCCGTCCTGCGGATGGATCCCATCGCCGACGCCGAGGAGTACAACGCCCTGATCCATGTCGAGCAGGAAGCCGAGAGCTTCGATGCGCGGGACATGCTGCCCGACCTGCGCGCGTCGAACGACCCCGCCCGGGTCGGACTCGCGAACCGGATGGAGAACCTGCAGGTCCTGGACTGGGAGCTGTGGTCGCGCGGAGCAGCATCCGTCGTGGATGTCATCGATGAGCGCCCACGCGCCACGGTCCTCGACCTCGGCGGCTTCGAGCATCCGGCGGAGCCGAAGGTCGCCGCACTCGCGGTGCTCGAACATCTCTGGGCGCGACGCGAAGAGCGGCGTCCCGTGCTGATCGTCATCGATGAGGCCCACAACCTCTGCCCGCCGAATCCGGAGACCGCGGTCGAGCGGGCGCTCACGCAGCAGTTGGTGCAGATCGCCGCCGAAGGGCGCAAGTTCGGACTCTGGCTTCTGCTCTCCACCCAGCGACCGACGAAGATCCATCCCAACGTCCTCTCGCAGTGCGACAACCTGGCGTTGATGCGGGTGAACGCCCCACGGGATCTCGCCGAGCTCGCCGACGTGTTCGGCTTCGCCTCGGAGGAGGCGATCCGGCGATCCGCGACGTTCGTGCAGGGGCAGGCGCTGTTCGGGGGCGGTTTCATCGCGGAGCCGACCTTCGTGCAGATGGGTGCACGGATCACCGAGGAGGCCGGCGGCGACGTGAAGGTTCCGCTGCGATCGGGAGATGATGGGAGCTCGGTGTAGCGCTGGCACGACGGAACAGGAGCCGTAGCGGGTATGAACGGGCAGAGAACGGCGGCCGATGACGGGATCCTGCGCGTGCACCTGGCCTTGCGCTCGGGATTCGGCACCGAGGCCGCCGTCTACGGCACGATCCTGGTCAGCGGTTTGGTGGCCGTGTCCTCGGCGCACGGGGAGACATCGCTGGTGGTTCTCATCACGGTCGCCGTCACCGTTCTGGTTTTCTGGGGTGCGCATGTCTATGCCGGCACCGTGGCGCGGGTCAGTGATCGCGATGAACGGGAGCAGGGTGAGCACGTGGGCGTCCGTGCGGCGTTCGCGGCATCGGTGAAGCACTCCCTCGGAATGCTCAGCTCGGCGACAGTGCCTGCGGTGTTCCTGCTGGCGGGCACGACCCGCATCATGCCGGACGGCCTCGCGAACGATCTCGCTCTCTGGTCGGGCGTCGTCATCCTCGCCTTTCTCGGTTACGTCGCCTTCCTCCGGCGGGGGAGCTCGCTTCTCGTGCGCATTCTCGGAGCCCTGGGTACAGCGTCCTTCGGGCTCGTCTTCGTGGTGCTCAAGGCGCTCGTGCACTGAACGTGCGTCGTCGCCCCGGGCGCATGGGCCGCTGAAGCTCATCCGAAGCCCCGCTGAGTCTGCGCAGGTCCGGAGTCGTTGCACCGACTGCGGCAAGACCTGCTCATTTCACCGCAGGATGACCAGCTCACGAGTGGTCCTGGTCATGGCGACATAGCGGTCGACCGCGCCCGTCACGCCGTCACCGAACTGCTCGGGCCGCACGAGGGCGACCAGGTCGAACTCGAGTCCCTTCGTGCCCTCGGGGGTCAATGACCGCACCCGCTCCCTGGGCGCGAAGCCCGGGTCCCCGATCACACAGGCCACGCCGTCGGGATGCGCATCGAGCCAGGCGCCGAGCACGTCCGGAAGCGATGCGGCATCGCCGAACCGCACGGGAACCCCGCTCTCACGCACCGACGTCGGCACGTTGGCGTCCGGGATCGCCGCGAGCACGAGGGGCGCCGCCGTCGCCATCACCTCCGCAGGTGTCCGATAGTTCACCCCGAGGTGGGTGATCCGCACGTCGCGCAGACCGATGCGCGTGAGCCTCTCCTCCCAGGTCTCGGTGAATCCGTGCCGCGCCTGTGCGCGGTCGCCGACGACCGTGAAGCTGCGCGAGGGGCAGCGGGCGACGAGCATCCGCCACTCGGCGTCCGTCAGCTCCTGCGCTTCGTCGACGACGATGTGCCCGAAGGGGCCGGCCAGCTCGTCGGGGGTGAGCGCCGGTGGGGCGTCGACACCGAGCAGCACGTTCCGCGCGTCCTGCCCGCGCAGGATCGACATCACCTTCATCTCGCTGTCGTCGTCTTCGATCAGGTGGTCGACCACGTGGGAGATCTGTTCCTGCGCCGACGCGATCACCGCCTGGCGACGGTGCTCCTCGCGCACGGAATCCGGGTCGCCGATGCGGCGCCGTGCCGCATCCAGGAACGGAAGGTCCGCCGCGGTCCATGGCGCCGATTCGTCCCTGTGCAGCAGTGCGATGTCGTCCGCGGAGAGCTGAGGCGCGCACCTCCGCAGCAGATCGGGCGAGTTCCACATCCGCGCCACGACGGTGGTCGGGGACAGCAGCGGCCAGGCGCGCACGAACGTCCCGGTGAGGTCGTCGTCCTGGCGGAGCCAGCGCCGGATCGCGTGCGGCGGCACCTCCTCATCGCCGACCTGGTCGACGAGGAGTTCCACGATCTCCTCCCAGACCTCGTCGCGAGCCTCGTTGTGCGATGCCGCGGGATCGGCGGCGGCGAACACCTCGGTCCACTCCTCACGGCTCAGCCAGAGATCGGCCCAGGGCGATTCCAGACGCATGGCGTGCTGCGGCGGGCGCTCGAAAGACCGGGCCGCAACGTCCAGCATCGCGTCAGGAGAGAGCGAGGCTTTCACCGCGGAGACTCGCGGATCCGGCTCCTCGACGGCGGTCGCGCCCTCGGGCACCAGATCGCGCAGGGTGCACAGTCGCACGGTGTCCTCGCCGAGACTCGGCAGCACGTCATCCACGTAGGCGAGATAGTGCGCGTTCGGTCCGACCAGCAGCATGCCCCCGGCGCTCTGGGTCAGGCGTGGCTCCGCGTACAGCAGCTGCGCGGCCCGGTGGAGGGCCACGACCGTCTTTCCCGTGCCCGGACCGCCGTCCACGACGAGCGTGCCGGGGGAGGGTGTGCGGATGATGGCATCCTGGTCGGCCTGGATCGTCGCGAGCACGTCCCGCATCCGTGATGTGCGGTGGGTGCCGAGGCTGGCGATGAAAGCGGACTGGTCATCGAGGGAGGCCGCCCCGTCGAACCCCGCCGGGGTGAGCGCCTCGTCCCAGTAGTCGCTGATACGAGCGTCTGTCCACCGGTACCGACGACGCGAGACGATGCCGCGAGGATCCTCCATGGTCGCGGCGAAGTAGGGCTCCGCCGCCGGAGTCCGCCAGTCGACGAGCAGCCGGGTGCCGTCTGCCGCAGCCAGACCCGTCCGGCCGATGTAGATCGGGTCGCCCTCGGTCGGCGTCATCCTGCCCAGGCAGATGTCGAGGCCGAAGCGTTCCAGAATCCGGAGCCTCCCGCTCAGGCGACGGATCTCCAGATCGCGGTCCACGGCGCTGTCGCCGAATCCCGCACGCTGTCGGCGCACCTCGGTGAGGCGTCGGGTGGCCTCGGTGCGCTGTTCCTCCAAGGTGTCGGCGATCCGCCCGAGGTGCTCGCGGTCGGCGTCGAGGAGGGCAGGGGTGGCTTTCGCGCGCAGATTCTCGGGCAGGTCGAAGGGATCGAAACGCATGGGTCTCCTTCACGCGCGAGGGCCGGATCGCACGAGCGAGGGTCGATTCTGCCGCATGGAGGGGGCCTTGCGGCAAGCCCCCATCCCGGAGATATCCTGGAAATGGAAGGACGCGGGGATCACGCTGACGCACTCGACCGACTGCGCTCCCTGCGGAGCACACCATGACGCATCGCATCGGATATCTCATCGGAAGTCTCGCGCAGGACTCGATCAACCGGACTCTCGCGAAAGCGCTCGTGGGGTTGGCGCCGTCCAGCCTGGAGCTCGTCGAGATCCCGATCAGGGACCTCCCGCTCTACAACCGCGATGACGAGCTCGATCCTGTCGCTGCGGTGAGCGACTTCAAGCGCGCCGTCGAGGGTTCCGAGGGGCTGCTGCTGGTATCACCCGAGTACAACCGCTCCATCCCCGGGGCGCTGAAGAACGCGATCGACTGGGGTTCGCGCCCCTGGGGCCACAATTCCTTCGCCCGCAAGCCCACCGGCATCATCGGCGCGTCCACCGGAGCCATCGGTACGGCCGTCATGCAGTCGTCGATGCGCAGCGTCCTGAGCTTCCTCAACGCTCCGCAGCTGAACGCCCCGGAGGCGTACATCACGTTCGATCCCGAGGCCTTTGGCGCGGATGGCGAGGTGAAGGATGCCGGCACGCGGGAGTTCCTCCAGCACTACATGAACGAGTACGCCGCTTTCGTCGAGCGGGTGCTGTCCCTCACCGCACCGGGCCACGTGGGGGATCAGGGCTAGTCGGTAGCAGCGCTCGACGGGGGTATGCCCTCCCGAACGATCCGCCCCAGACGGTACCGCCGAGAGGGCTGACCGTCCTTCCCGGACGGTTGGGGAGGCGGCGAAGTTATCGCTGCGCTCTCGGCTGATCTCCCCAGATCTCAGCCTGTAGCCCCCGCTACGTGAGCAGAGTACCGCTTAATCGCCTTGTCCGCCATTTGGGGGACAAATAAATTTACGAATGTTGCGCATCCCGGTCTCCTGTTGTCTTCCTGGCGACGATGTTTAGGGTGGACTCATGGACAGAATGCTCGTTCTCACCGCTCAGGTCGCCATCGCCCACGGCCACCGGGTCGAGGTGACCGAGCAGGTCGATCCGGTCTCCGATGAACCCGTGGTCCTCGCCCTCGTCGACCTCGACAGCGGCATCCGGTACCGCCGCGCAGAGGAGCCGAGCGGTGACATCTCGCGCTGGATCGGCCGGGTGCTGGAGTGCACGGTGACCATCGGAGGACCCCGAGCGCACACCACCCTGCTGGTCGACCCCATCGGGCCCGGAGCGACGGGCGCCAAACGTGCCCTCCGCGGGGCCGACGCGGCCGCCGACGCCGCGAAGGCGGAAGCCGACCGATGGGGTGGCGCCGATCGGCCCCCGGTGGAGGAGCCCGAGCGCTTCTGGTGAGTCGTGGCCGCCGTCAGCGGAAGTCCCTGGACCGGTGCGTGAGCCCGGTGCGCAGATCCTCGAAACCGTCGGCGAGCACATTGACCACTCCCTCGGCCGACCGCTCCAAGATGCCGCGGATGATGAGCGCCGGTGATTCCCGGGCGACGCGACGGTAACGGTTCCAGACTCCGGCCGAGCAGACGATGTTCACCAGTCCGCTCTCGTCCTCGAGGTTGACGAAGGTGATCCCGGATGCGGTCGCCGGCCGCTGGCGATGGGTCACGAGGCCGGCGACCTCGATGCGGCGACCGGCCTCGTGGCCCTGCAGATCGGCGGCGGTGAGCACCCCGCGGGTGCGCAGTGCCTCCCGGAAGTGCGCCATCGGATGATCATCGGTCGACACCCCGGTCGCCCAGAGATCCGCCGAGAGCCGCTCGTAGCTGGTCTGATCGGCGAACAGGGGTGGTTGCACAGCGACGGTAGTCCCCGGAAGGAAGCGGGAGCGGTCGTCCGCTGCGGCGCCGGCGAGCCAGATGGCCTCTCGGCGCTCCAGGCCCAGGCAGTCGAAGGCGCCGGCGGTGGCGAGTGCCTCCAGCTGTGCGGCGGTGGCATCCGTCCGGCGCACCAGATCGTGCAGGTCACGGTAACGCCCGTGCGCCTCGCGCTCGGCGACGATCCTCTCCGCCATCGGCACCCCGATCCCGCGGATGCCGCTGAGCCCGAGCCGCACCGCGGATCCGCCGTCCCGCCGATGTGCCGCGGACTCGTCGGGGGCCTCCCTGTCGAAGCGGAGGGTGGGCGGTTGCGGGTCGTCGAGGCAGTCCTCCCGGCCGGTCGGCCCTGGTGAGGACGCGCCCTGGTCGAGAGGCTCCAGCATCTCCGTCGCCCCCGAGACGTGCAGATCGGGGCGGCGGACCTCCACCCCGTGCCGTCGGGCATCCGCGGTGAGCGTCGCCGCGGAGTAGAAGCCCATCGGCTGCGAGCGCAACAGTCCGGCGAGGAACGCTGCGGGGTAGTGCAGTTTCAACCAGGAGCTGGCGTAGACGAGCAGGGCGAACGACAGGGAGTGCGACTCCGCGAAGCCGAAGTTCGAGAATGCCTGGATCTGGGCGTAGATGCGATCGGCCGCCTCGTCGGTGAGCCCGCGTCTGGCCATGCCGGCGTAGAGCTTGTCCCTGACCTTCTCGATCTTCTCCAGGCCGCGTTTCGACCCCATCGCCCGGCGCAGCAGGTCGGCCTCGTCTGCCGTGCAGTCGCCGATGGCCGTCGCCATCTGGATGAGCTGCTCCTGGAAGATCGGGATGCCCAGCGTGCGCTGGAGGATGTCCTCCAGATCGCTGTGCGGGTAGGGGATCGTGAAGTCCATGGGCTTCTCGCCCCGGGCCAGGCGCTCCCGGTTCTCCTCGTCGACACGGTCCTTCGCCATCTTGCGTCGCACGAAGGGGTGCACGGCCCCTCCCTGGATGGGGCCGGGCCGGATGAGCGCGATCTGGATGGCGAGGTCGTAGAAGCAGCGGGGCTGAAGGCGGGGGAGCAGGCCGATCTGCGCGCGGGACTCCACCTGGAAGACCCCGATCGAATCCGCTCGGCAGAGCATGTCGTACACCCCCGGCTCCTCCTTGGGGATGCGCTCGAGCGTCCATTCCTCGCCGGTGTTCTCCCGGATCAGGTCGAAGCAGTGCTGCAGGGCGGCGAGCATCCCGAGACCCAGCAGGTCGAACTTCACCAGGCCCATGAAGGCGGAGTCGTCCTTATCCCACTGGATGACGGTGCGGTTCTCCATGCGGGCATGCTCCACCGGCACGACTTCGCCGACCGGGCGCGCGGTGAGCACCATGCCGCCGGAGTGGATGCCGAGGTGGCGGGGCGCCTTCAGCAGCTCCCCGGCGTAGGCGAGCACGTTCTCCGGGATGTCATGACCCTCGACGGGCTCGAGCCCCACGCCCCAGCCGTCGACCTGGCGGGACCAGGCATCCTGCTGTCCGGGGGAATGACCGAGCGCCCTCGCCATGTCGCGCACCGCGTTCTTCGGCCGGTACTGGATGACGTTCGCCACCTGGGCCGCGCGCTCCCTCCCGTACTCCCGGTACACCCACTGGATGATCTCCTCACGACGGTCGGAGTCGAAGTCCACGTCGATGTCCGGCTCCTCCGTCCGCGTCGTCGCCAGGAACCTCTCGAAGGGGAGGCGGTAGAGGATCGGGTCGACCGCGGTGATCCCGAGCAGGTAGCAGACCGCGCTCGCCGCGGCCGATCCCCGACCCTGGCAGAGGATGCCGCGTCTGCGCGCCTCGGCGACGATGCCGTGCACGATCAGGAAGTACCCCGGGAAGTCCTTCTCCTCGATCACATCCAGCTCGCGTTCGATGCGGCGGTGACCGACGTCGTCCAGCCGGGGGTACTTCGACGGCACGGCCTCCCAGACCAGGTGACGCAGCCAGCTCATCGGCGTGTGCCCCTCCGGGACCTCCTGCTGGGGGAGCGCCGGTCGGGCGAGGCGCAGCGGGAAGGCGGATGCCGCCGCCAGCTCGAGCCCGTACGAGATCGCTCCGGGGTAGCGCTGGAAGCGCGCGGACATCTCGGCGCCGCTGCGCAGATGTGCGCCGCCGTGTGAAGGCAGCCAGCCGTCGAGCTCATCCATGCTGCGCACCGCGCGGACCGCGGCCACCGCCTCGGCGAGGGGTGCCTGTGCGGGGGTGGCGTAGTGCACGTTGTTGGTCGCGACCACCGGCAGCCGCATCCGACGGGCGTGATCGGCGAGGGCGTCGTTGCGGCGGGTGTCCAGCGGATCTCCGTGGTCGAAGAGCTCGACGGCGACGTGGTCGGCTCCGAACAGGTCGATGAGGGAGCGCAGCGGAGTGGCCGCGTCTCCGGCCTCGAGCCCGCGGCGCACCGCACCCTTGCGGCATCCGGTCAGGATCGTCCAGTGCCCGCCCGCGCGCGCCGCGAGGTCGTCGAGGTCGTACACGGGACGCCCCTTCTCTCCGCCACGAAGCTGCGCCGCGGAGATCGCGCCCGAGAGCCGGTGGTAGCCCTCCATCCCGCGGGCGAGGACGAGCAGGTGCTCGCCCGCGGGATCGGCGGAGCCTCGTTGCGGTGCGGGCAGGTCGAGTGACAGCTCGGCCCCGAACACGGTCTGCAGCGGGCTCTCCATGAGGTCGGCGACCTCGGCGAAGCGTGCGGCACCGTAGAAGCCGTCGTGGTCGGTGAGGGCGAGCGCGGTCAGGCCGAGGCGGTCGGCCTCGGCGAGGAGATCCTCCGGGGAGGAGGCGCCGTCGAGGAACGAGTACGAGGAATGGGCGTGCAGCTCGGCATAGGGGACCGCATCCTCGGGGCGCGCGGTGGCGGTGGGAGGAGTGCGCTTGCGGCGCCGACTCACCGGTCCGGGATCCGTCCGCTGGCCGCGCGGTTCGGCGCCGGGAGGGGCCGGGGGCGACTCCTCGCCGCTGAGGGTGCGCTCCAGGTCGTTCCAGGAGAGTGGCGGGTTGTGCCAGCCCATCAGCGATACCTCCCCTCGACCCACCAGCGCTCGCCGGTGTGGAAGACCAGCCAGGCACGGTCGCGATCGTCGACGATCTGCAGTCGGTGCCCACGTTTGCCGCCGCCGGATGCCCAGCGGCGCTCGTGGACGGGCCAGGGGCCGGCCCACGCCTGCACGGTCGCCCCGTCGATGCGGGCGGGATCGCTCGAGAGCGCCCCGCGCTCGTCGATGGTGATCGTGGTCTCGTCTGCCGCCAGCACCCCGATCGGACGCGGGGGGCGGAACACCTCTGCCGGGAGCGGATCTGGCAGGCTCCCCGGCCAGGGCGATTCCGGGTCGCGAGGGGCGACCGTGCGCTCACCCCAGGGCGTCAGCACCTGGCGATCGGCGAGCCACCGGCCGCCGGATACCGCGGCGGTGAGCACGCCCTGATGCCCCAGCATGGTCTGCACGCGGGAGACCGCGTGGTGCAGGCGCTCGTCGGTGCCGGATCCGAAGAGACCCGGCTGGTGATGGGCGGCGTCGTCCACGGCGGCGGGGACGATGCGCACCGCCATGATGCCGCCGAACGCCCGTGCCTCATCGACCGGTTCCTTCGCTGACTGCGCGGCCAGGGCCTCCAGCTGCCAGCGCACCCGGTCCACGAGGTCGGTGGCATCGAAGCAGGTCGGATGCAGCCAGGGTCGGGAGAAGACCACGCCGTTGTCGTCGGTGAGATCGATCCGCACCTCCGTGCACACGACCGAGGCGTCACCGAGCGCGAGCATGACCGCATCCGCCGTCTGCCGCACCGCGAAGGCGACCTGATCCGCTCCGCCCAACGGCGAGTCGAACTCGATGTTCCGAACGAGTTCCGGGTCGGGGGGACGCGGTGTCAGCGGGCGGGAGTCGGCGCCGGCGGCGAGCGCGTGCAGGCGCGCACCGTGTTCGCCGAAGCGGTCGCGCACGTCGAGCGGGGCGAGCGCGGTGAACTCGCCGAGGGTGCGCACTCCGAGGCGGACGAGGAGGCCGGCGATCTGCTCGTCGCGCAGCACCTGCACAGGGAAGGGGGCGAGGAACTCGCGGGATCCGCCGGGCGGCACGACCGTGCAGGGTGTGGGCCCCCGCGCGGCGATCTCGGCGGTGAACGGGCCGTCCGCCACTCCGATGCGCACCTCGGGGAAGCCGGCCTCCGCGAGGACGGCGATGAGCGCCTCGGCCGCTTCCGCCTCTCCGCCGTGATAGCGGGAGATGCCCCGGGCGCGGACGATCGCGAGTCCTGGTCGCAGCAAGGTGACCCCGGGGGCCTGCTTCTCTATGAGGTGCAGCACGGGGAGGAAGGCGCGCTCGTCGCGGTCGGGGTCGTGGGGGAGCACGCGCAGCGAGGAGAGGTGGCCCTGGGCGACGCGGCGGCGCTGACCGGTGCGCACGCCGTGCTCTCGGGCGGAGGCGGTGCAGGCGACGATCGTGTTCGCCTGCACCAGGGCGGTGGGCAGGTGCGGAGGCGGGCTGCCGAGCGCGGCCCGCAGGGGCCAGTCGGGAAACCACAGCACGAGCACGCGGAGCGGACTGTTCATCCGGCTTCCGCCCATCGCAGGAGCTCCGGTGGAGCGGCCTCTCCCTGGCCGGCGATGGCAGGGGAGAGGGAAGGCAGCGCGGTGAGCTCGGTCGCGACGGTCTCGACGGCGCCGTGGACTCCCGGCAGCCGCACGTGCACGCTCGACGGGCGAGAGGTGTGCCGGGTCTGCGCGGTCACGGTCACGGTGCAGTCGGAGAGCAGTCCCCAGCCGGCGCCGAGACCGTGCCAGTGCGGGTCGTGAAGGCGTATCGTCCCCTCGCTCTGCGGCCAGCGTCCGGTGCCGGGCGTCTCGGTGACCAGGAGCGTGCATCCGCGATCGCGCAGACGTGCACTCAGACGGGAGACGTCGGCATCCCGCGCCCGTGTGGCGGGGTGCACGACGATCAGGGGCACGACCTCGGCCAGCGCGGAGGTCGCCGCGAGCCAGCGCTCTCCCGGGTCGGGGACGAGGATCAGCCGGGCGAGATCGATGCCGAATGCGGCTGCCGCTTCGACGCCCAGCGTCGGCATGCCGACGACGGCGCACCAGTGCCCCTTCTGCGATGCGGCACTGAGCAGTGCGAGCACCAGGCTCGGCGAGGGGGAGACGGTGTAGGAGGTTCCGGTCTGCAGCCCTTCCTCGGGAAGGAGTGCCGAGAAGGCGGGGTCGAGGGGGATCAGCGTATGCTCGCTTCGCCGGCGCTGCATCCGGCTGATCTCACGGCGCAGTCGCAGCACTTCTCCCGCGCGGGAGTCGCTCCCCGGAGAGAGCGAGGCGATTGCATCGAGCCCGAGCACCCTGCATCCTTTCTCGAAGATATATTCTAATATACCAAGTCGTGTGGATAACGATAGTTCGTACATCGGACATCGGCCGAAGTTCTCCACAGGCCCCCGGGCCCCGGGTCCGCGAATCTCCTAACCTGCGCCTATGGACCCGCGACTCGCACTCATCTCGCTCGTGCACATCATGCTGGCGGGCATCGGCGGATGGCTGATCGTGATCGACGCGCGCACCCACCGCCTCCCCAATCGCATCGTGCTGCCGACGCTCGCCGTGCTGATCGTGCTCGCAGCTCTCGACGCCCTGGTCACAGGGCAGGGCATCGCGTTCCTCCGCGCCCTCCTCGGCATGGTGATCCTGGGCGGCTTCTACGCCGTGCTGCGCGGGATCAGTCGTGCGGGGATGGGCGGCGGCGACGTGAAACTCGCCGCGGTCATCGGGTTCGTGCTGGGCTGGCACGGCTGGCAGTCGCTCGCGATCGGCGCCGCTTCGGCCTTCGTGCTCGGGGCACTGTACGCACTCGTGCTCATCCTCCTGCGCCGAGCGGACGGTGCCACCCGCATCGCCTTCGGTCCGTGGATGATCGCGGGTGCTCTCCTCGGTGTCGTCCTGGGCTGAATCCGTCGGGTCTCGCACGGATAGTCCGATGTCGGGGCTACCCTGAAGCACATGGCACTTGCACGGCTTCACGGCGGCCCGCTCGACGGGCAGATCATCCCCCTCGGCGACGCGGACGACAAGCTGATCGTCCCCTACAGCGAGACGCAGGTGGTGTACAACCGCCGCAGCGAACCGCAGAACACCGGCCCGACCGATGGGCCGACCGAGGTCGACTACTGGTTCGAAGAGTCTCTCGAGGATCTCACTCTCAACGACGATGACTGAACCGTCCCGCACGGTCGAGGTCGAGCGCAAGTACGACGTCGACGGCGAGACCCCGCTGCCGGTCTGGGAAGCGATTCCCGGGGTCGACGCCGTCACCTCCGGGGAGGCCCGGGCGCTCGACGCGAAGTACTTCGACACCGCCGACGGAGATCTCGGCCGTGCCGGGGTGGCGCTGCGCCGTCGCACCGGCGGTCCGGACGAGGGCTGGCATGTGAAGGGACCGAGACAGGGCGACGGCCGTCTCGAACTCGGCTGGCCGCTCGGTGAGGGCGATGCGCTGCCCGAGGCCGTGGCCGAGACCGTGTCCGCATGGACGACCGCTCCGCTCACCCCGCTCGCCCGCATCCGGAACGACCGCACCGCCTACCTCCTCACGGGCCCAGCCGGGGTCGTGGCCGAGTTCGTCGACGACCGGGTGCAGGCGACGGATCTCCGGGGCGGAGTGCAGCGCGAGTGGCGGGAGTGGGAGATGGAGCTCGGCCCCGCAGCTCCGGCCGACGACGAGGCGCGCGCCGCCTTCTTCGATGCGGTGGAGCGTGCCGTCCTGGCCGTGGGAGGCCGGGAATCGGCATCCGGTTCCAAGCTCGCCCGCGCCCTCGGCTTCTAGTCAGACGCAGGACCGAACGCAACCCCTTCCCCCGGGGCGACACCGCATGCTTGAGTGACAGCATGAGTCGACCGCCTGTGCTCCGATCGCTGCAGACGATCGTCCCCGACACCGTTCTCGTCCAGGAGCAGGTGCGCGACGTCTTCGCCCAGCAGCCCGACCTCGGGCGTTTGGCACAGCGGATCGTCACGACATCGTTCAACGTCTCAGGCATCGACCGGCGCCACACCGTGATCGACGAGCTGTCACTCGAATCCGACGTGGCCGAGCCCGTCTTCTTCGACCGGCGTTCCGGCGAGCTGCTGGCCCCGGGCACCAAGGCACGCAACGACATCTACACCCGCGAGGCTGCGAAGCTCTTCGTCGACGTCGCACGGAAGGCTCTGGATGCCGACCCCGAGATCGGCCCGGAGGATGTGACGCACGTCATCACGGTTTCCTGCACCGGGTTCCACGCTCCTGGCCCGGAGTACGAGATCGTGCGCGCACTCGGGCTGTCCGACGCCGTTCAGCGGTTCCATCTCGGGTTCATGGGCTGCTACGCGTCCATGCCGGCGCTGCGGGCGGCGAGTCAGTTCTGCATCGCCGACGAGAACGCGGTGGTCCTGGTCGTCAGCGTCGAACTCTGCACTCTGCATCTGCGCTCCTCGGAGAACCCCGACACGATCGTCGCCTCCTCCCTGTTCGCCGACGGCGCCGCGGCCGGCATCGTCACGGCCCGGGACCTTGCGTCGGCCTCACCCGCCCTGCGGTTGGACCGCTTCCACACGGCCATCGCGCCGGAGGGCGAGAAGGACATGGCCTGGACGATCGGCGACAGCGGTTTCGAGATGATCCTCTCCACCGCCGTTCCGCAGATCATCGGGGAGACCATCATCGGCGCCCTCCGGCCGCTGTACTCCGCTGATGCGGAGATGGCCGAGGCCTTCGAGGTGGGGCGGGTGGGGGAGAAGGTCGAGCACTGGGCGATCCACCCCGGCGGCCGCAGCATCCTGGACCGAGTGCAGGAGCGGATGCATCTCAGCGATGCGCAGCTGCACCCCGCCCGCGAAGTCCTGCGCGAGAACGGCAACATGTCCAGTGCGACCGTGCTCTTCGTGCTCAAGCGCATCCTGGAGGAGGAAGAGGCTGCAGCGGGCGAACGCGTCGCCGCGATGGCCTTCGGCCCGGGGTTGACGGCCGAGAGCGCGCTGTTCACCGTCGTCGCTCCCTCTGCCTCGTGAGGCCAGTCTTGGCGGTCAGGGACGTCGACACCCCTGAGCTGATGGACGACCCGCACGCCGATGCGCGGATGCTCGCACGGACCTACGGACGTTTCGGCTTCGTGAATGCGCTGGTCTCCCGTCCTGGCACGCTCTATCGTCGCGACATCCGGCCGCGCGCGGAGCGGTCGGGGCGACTGCGCATCCTCGATGTCGGAGCCGGCGGGGGAGACCTCTGCCGCCTGCTCGCCGGGCGGCTGCGTCACGATGGGCTCGACGCCGAGATCACCGCTCTCGACGCCGACGAGCGCGCGATCCGATGGGCCTCGGCGCACGACCGCGGGGCCGGCATCCGCTACCGACGCGCGCTGACCTCCGAGCTGGTCGACGCCGGCGACACCTACGACGTCGTGCTGTCCAACCACGTGCTGCACCACCTGGACGAGGGCGAGCTCCAGACGGTGATCAGTGACTCGGTGCGACTCGTCGCGCCGAACGGGCTGGTGTCCCACCACGACATCGCCCGGAGCCGGGTCGCTCACGTGCTGTTCGCCGCCGCGACCTGGCCGATCTCTCGAACCCTCCTCGCCGATTCGTTCATCCGCGAGGACGGACTCATCAGCATCCGACGCTCGTACACGGCCGCCGAGCTCACGGCGATCGCTCCGACCGGGTGGACCGTCCGCGGGGGGCTGCCCTCACGACTGGAACTGCGGTGGGAGGAAGGCAGTGCCCGATCATGACGTGCTGATCGTGGGAGCGGGGCCCGTCGGTCTGCTCCTGGCGTGCTTGCTGTTGCAGGACGGGTTGCGGGTGGTGGTCTGCGAGCGGCAGCCGGATGCCGACGATCGGACCAGAGCGATCGGCATCCACCGGCCGGGGCTGGATGCTCTCGATGCGATCGGGATCGGGACGGATGTCCGATCCGAAGCGCTGCGGCTCGACGGCGGAGAGGTGCGCAGCCGCCGACGGACACTCGCGACGCTGACCTTCGCGCCGGACCGTCCCGTCCTGATCCTCCCGCAGCCGCGGACGAGCGCGCTGCTCCGAGCCCGCGTGCAGGCTCTCTCGCCGGATGCGTTGATCTCCGGATGCACCGTGCGGGCCCTCCGGCAGAACGCGGACGCCGTGCTGGTGGCGGCGGAGACCGCTGGAGGCCCCCGCGAGTACACGGCGTCGATGGTGGTCGTCGCCGATGGCGTGCGGAGCCGTCTCCGCGGGGATCTCGACGTCGGGTGGCGACGTCGTGCCGGGCGTGCCTCGTACTCGATGATCGACATCGACGACCCCGGAGCGGGGGACCGTGCGGTGCTGCACTGCGAACCCGCGGGTCTCGTCGAGTCGTTTCCGCTCCCCGGCGGACGCAGGCGGTGGGTGGTCCGCCACGGCGCGGGAGACGACCTGCACCACGCCGATGCCTTCCGTACGGCGATCGAGGCGCGCACCGGGCTCGGCATCGAGCTCCCGCCCGACGCGGAGCCGACCTCCTTCGTCGCCGCGCAGCACCGAGCGACACGGCTGACCAGGGGCCGGGTCGTGCTCCTCGGGGATGCCGCGCATGAGATCAGTCCGATCGGCGGGCAGGGGATGAACCTGGGCTGGGTGGACGCTCGCCGTCTCGCGTCCGAACTCGTGCGGTCGCTGCCGCATCGGATGCCGGAGCTGGCGAAGTTCGAGTGGCACGTGCTGCGCTCCGCCTCGCGCGCACAGCGTCGCTCGGCGTTCTACATGTCGATGGGTGCTCCGGTGCCGATGCCCGTGGTCCGCGGAAGGGAGCTGCTGATGCGCGCGCTCGGCGCGCCGCCGGTCCGGGGCTGGACGGCCGGGCTCCTCACGATGCGCGGACTCTGACGCTCGTGCCGCTGACGCACGAAGGCCCGGTCCGCATTGCGCGGGACCGGGCCTTCGGGAGGGTGGATCAGAAGTTGATCATGTGGCCGGCGAGGCCGTGGAAGCCCTCCTGCAGCGCCTCCGACAGTGTCGGGTGCGTGTGCACGTTGCGGGCCAATTCGAGCGCCGTGAGGTCCCACTTCTGGGCCAGCGTGAGCTCCGGCAGCAGCTCGGACACGTCCGGGCCGATCATGTGGGCGCCGATGAGCTCGAGGTGCTCGGCGTCAGCGATCAGCTTGACGAAGCCGACCGGCTCGCCCAGGCCGTGCGCCTTGCCGTTCGCCATGAACGGGAACGTCGCGACCTTGATCTCGCGTCCCTCATCCTTGGCCTGCTGCTCGGTGAGACCGAACGAGGCGACCTGCGGCGAGCAGAACGTCGCGCGCGGCATCATCCGGTAGTCGCCCAGCGTCTGCGTCTCGGCGCCGCCGATGGTCTCGGCCGCGACCACGCCCTGCGCCTCGGCCACGTGGGCGAGCTGCAGCTTGGCGGTCACGTCGCCGATGGCGTAGATGCCCTCGACGTTGGTGCGCATGTGGTCGTCGATGTCGATCGCGCCGCGCTCGGTGAGCTTGACACCGGTCGCCTCGAGTCCGAAGCCCTCGATGTTCGGGGCGAAGCCGACCGACATGAGGACCTTGTCGGCCTCGATCGACGACTGCTGCCCGTCCTTGCCGGTGTAGGAGACGGTCACGGACGAGCCGTTGTCGACGACCGACTCGACCTTGGTGGAGGTGAGGATGTCGACGCCGTAGTTCTTGTACTGCTTCGTGATCTCCTTCGATACGTCTGCATCCTCGTTGGGGAGTGCGCGGTCGAGGAACTCGATGATCGTGACCTTGACGCCGTAGTTCGTCATCACGTAGGCGAACTCCATGCCGATGGCACCGGCGCCGACGATGACGATGGACTTCGGGAGCTCACGGCTGAGGATCTGCTCCTCGTAGGTCACGACGTTGTCGCTGAGCTGCACTCCGGGGAGCAGGCGGACCTTGGATCCGGTCGCGATGATGGCGTTGTCGAAGGTGACCTCTTCGGTGGTGCCGTCGGCCTTGGCGACCGAGATCGCCTTCGGACCGGTGAAGGTGCCGCGACCGTCGTACTCGGTCACCTTGTTCTTCTTCATCAGGAAGTGGATGCCCTTGACGCGCCCGTCGGCCACGACACGGCTGCGGTCGAACGCCTTGCCGTAGTCGATCGTGAACTCACCCGAGATGCCGAAGAACTCGGCCTTGTGGTTGAGCGTGTGTGCGAGCTCCGCGTTCTTCAGAAGAGCCTTGGAGGGGATGCAGCCGACGTTGAGGCAGACACCGCCCCAGTACTTCTCCTCGATGATGGCGGTGGAGAGACCGAGCTGCGCGCTGCGAACCGCAGCGACGTATCCGCCAGGACCTGCACCAAGGATGACGACGTCGTAGTGTGGCATGCCTTAAGCCTATCGTTCCGTCGGGGCGTCGGAACCGGACGCGGAACCGCCCCGGCGACGGCTCAGGACGATCCAGATGACCACGCCGGCGACCACCAGGACAGCGACGATCGCAAGCACCCAGACCCACGGGGATCCGTCCGTGGTGTCGTCGGAATCCGCTGCCGGGGTCGTGGTCGCCTCGGGGGCTGCGGTCTGCTCGGCCGTCGGCGCCGCGGTGGTGGGGGCGGCAGTGGGTTCCTCGGTCGGTGTCGCGTCGTCTCCGACGGTCACGGTGAAGGAGTACTCGCCGGAGGTGGGGTGGCCGTCGCTGGAGACGACCTTCCAGATGACGTGATAGTCGCCGGCGGGACCCGAGCCCCGCAGCGGCTGCGTCACGATCGCGCCGTCGACCGTCGCTGCGCCATCGGAGACCGAGGAGCCGTCGGGGGCGGTGACGACGACCTCGGTCGCGCCCTCGCCGTCGATGAGCTTCGCGCTGAAGGTGAGCGTCAGCTCTTCCGGCACGGTCTCGACCGACTCATCGGCGGCCGGAGACGACGATACGAGCGCGTCGTGCGCGGAGGCGGAGACCGGGGAGAAGAGAACGAGGAACGCGGCGAGCAGTGTCACGGCGAGGGTGATCGGGGCGGCCGGATGGCGCAGAGCTTTGATCTTCACGAGTCCACCCTATGAATCCGCGGTATGTGATGGCTGAGTATGCAAGCTGCCTCCCGCGAGCGCCTCGGCATCCGTTAGTCTGGAAAACCAAGGAGGGCACTGTGACTGACAGCGACAGCCGACCGGCCGGAGAAGCCGCGATCCACCGTTCCGGTGAGCAGAGACACGACGTGACGCAGACGTTCGGGCACGATTCCGACCTGTCTTTCGTGCCGTTCGGAGTGGAACTCACCGACGTGGAGCAGAGCGCGATCAGCGCCCTGCCCGCAGGATCGGCGTTGCTGCTGGTCCGTTCCGGCGCTCTCGCCGGTGCACGCTACCTCCTCGACACCGACGTGACCACGGTCGGCCGTCACCCCGAGGCCGACATCTTCTTCGACGACGTCACCGTGTCCCGTCGTCACGCGGAGATCACCCGCACCGGGTCGACGTTCGAGATCATCGACCAGCGCTCGCTCAACGGAACGTACGTCAACGGGGAGCGCGTCGACCGCAGCCCGCTGGTCGACGGCTCCGAACTGCGTGTCGGCAAGTTCCGCCTGAACTTCTTCGCCTCCCCTCGCGATCGCGCGGCGGCGAACGACTGATGGCGGCTACTCCCGCCCGCGAACGTTCCGCGTCCGCGGGCTTGCTGAGCATCGGCCAGGTCCTCGCTCGGCTCACACCGGAGTTCCCCGACCTCACGTCCAGCAAACTGCGCTTCCTCGAGGTGCAGGGCATCGTCAGTCCTTCTCGCACCGATTCCGGCTACCGCAAGTTCTCCGCGGCGGACATCGAGCGACTGCGTCTCGGACTCACCCTTCAGCGCGACCACTACCTTCCGTTGAGCGTGATCCGCGAGCAGCTCGACGAGGTCGATGCCGGCGGGGAAGCCGCTCCGCTCGCTCCGCCGCCCTCGATCACGCCGGCGCCACGCCGATATCGACGCGATGAGCTGCTGGCCGCGGCCGGCGCGGGTCCGCAGCTGCTCAACGACGCGATCAGCACGGGCGTCATCGTCGCGCAGGAGAGCTACCCGGAGGCGACGGTCACGCTGCTGCGCGGTCTCGTCGCCCTCGACCGCCACGGCATCGAGCCCCGGCACCTGCGCTCGCTGCGTCAGGGAGCAGACCGCGAGGTCGCGCTCATCGAATCGGCGATGTCCGCGTTGCTGCGTCGGACGGATGCGCCGTCGCGGGCCAAGGCCAGTGAACTGGCGCCGGAATTGGCCGCGCGGATCGACGAAGTGCGCTCGCTCTTCGTGAAGGACGCGTTGTCGCGCGTGCTTTCGTAACGAACTGGTTGCGACACACCTTCGCGGTCCCGCGGATGTGATTGCCGGTGCCCAGGCACTGCTCTACCGTGGAAGATAACCGTTCCAGGGAGGATTTCAGATGAATGCGGATGAGCTCGCAGCAGACCCGCGGTTCGTACCCGAACTCCTCTTCACGGACGGTCTTCCGGCCATGGACGACGAGGTCGGCTACCGCGGTGCGGTCGCCGCTCGCGCAGCCGGCATCACCTACCGTCAGCTGGACTATTGGGCGCGCACCGAGCTGGTGGAACCCACCGTTCGCGGAGCGAGCGGCTCCGGTTCGCAGCGTCTGTACGGCTTCCGCGACATCCTCGTGCTCAAGCTCGTGAAGAGCCTTCTCGACACGGGCATCTCCCTGCAGCAGATCCGCACCGCCGTGGAAGAGCTGCGACGCGCGGGTATCCGCGATCTCGCCGGCACGACCCTCATGAGCGATGGCGCGTCGGTCTATCTGTGCACCTCGAACGACGAGGTCATCGACCTCGTGAGCCGAGGCCAGGGTGTCTTCGGCATCGCGGTCGGCAAGGTCCTCCGCGAGGTGGAGTCGACGCTCGTCGCGTTCGACGCGACCGCTCCGGATCCGGTCGACGAACTCTCGGCCCGCCGCACCAAGCGCTCCGCCTAGATCGCACGTCTCGTCATACAGAAAACGGCCGTCCTCGATGAGGATGGCCGTTTCGCTGTGCGCGTGGCGGGTGTCAGCTCTGCGGACCGCTCTCGGGAACGGCGATCCGTCCGGTGCGGATGATGCGATCGAGGAGCGAATCGAAATCGGCGGCGAGCTCCTGTGCGGAATCACCGGGCCAGATGTGCAGCGGCTTGGCGGCACCCTGCGCCTGCTGCAGGGAGGTGCGCTCCGGGAGCTGCGGGGAGAGCACGAGGGGGCCGAACATGTCGCGCAGCTCCTTGATGCGGAACTGGTGCTCGATGGACTGCGGACGCACGCGGTTCACGACGATGCCGAGCGGCTGCAGCCGGGGAGAGAGGCCACGACGGATCTCCTCGATGGCGCGAAGGGCACGGTCGGCCGCGGCGACCGAGAAGAGACCGGGCTCTGTGACGACCATGACGCGATCACTCGCGGCCCAGGCCGTGCGGGTGAGGGCGTTCAGCGACGGTGCGCAGTCGACGAGCACGAGGTCGTAGTCGGCCTCGACAGAGGCGAGCGCTTCCTCGAGCTTCCAGACATCTCGGACGCTCGGGTGCGGTCCGTCGAAGTTGATCGCGGAGGGGCTTCCGATCAGCACGTCGATGGTGCCGGGGTGGACCTTCGCCCAGCCGCTGGAGGTGATCGCCTGCCGGACCACCTTCTCTTTCGGATTGGCCAGGACGTCGGCGATGTTGAGTCGTCCGGCAACCTGGATGTCCATCCCGGTGGAGACGTCGGACTGCGGATCGAGGTCGACGACGAGAGTCCGGACTCCCCGAGCGAAAGCCGCTGAGGCCAGCCCGAGTGTCACGGTCGTCTTGCCGACGCCTCCCTTGAGAGAGCTGACGCTGAGTACGTGCACGGACACCACGTTACCTTCCCCTAGGCTGAGGGAACACTCAGCCCCGCCCCATGCGCATCGAAAACGCTGCGCATCGAGCTTTCAGAGGTGTGCATGTTCCAGAAGATCCTTGTGGCGAATCGCGGCGAGATCGCGATCCGCGCATTCCGTGCGGCAGTCGAAGTGGGGGCGCGCACCGTCGCGGTCTTCCCGCATGAGGACCGCGGCTCAGTGCACCGGCTCAAGGCCGATGAGGCCTACGAGATCGGTGAACGCGGACATCCCGTCCGCGCGTACCTGAACGTCGATGAGATCATCCGTGTCGCTCTCGAGTCGGGCGCGGATGCGATCTACCCCGGATACGGGTTCCTCTCGGAGAACCCTGAGCTGGCCGAGAAGGCCGCAGCCAACGGCATCGTCTTCATCGGGCCTCCCTCCAACGTGTTGGAGATGGCGGGGAACAAGGTCGAGGCCAAGCGCCACGCGATCGAAGCCGGTGTGCCGGTCCTCCGCTCCACCGAGGCCTCCGATGACGTCGACGCTCTCGTCGCCCAGGCCGAGGACATCGGATTCCCGCTGTTCGCCAAGGCGGTCGCGGGTGGTGGCGGGCGCGGCATGCGCCGGGTCGAGTCGTTCGGCGATCTCGCTCCCGCGCTGGCCGAGGCCATGCGCGAGGCGGCCAGCGCCTTCGGAGATGCCCGGATGTTCCTCGAGCAGGCGGTCGTGCGCCCGCGGCACATCGAGGTGCAGATCCTCGCGGACAAGACCGGCGAGACCGTGCACCTGTTCGAGCGCGACTGTTCGGTGCAACGGCGCCACCAGAAGGTCGTGGAGATCGCTCCGGCCCCGAACCTCGACGACAGCGTCCGCACCGCACTGCACGGGTACGCGGTCGCGTTCGCACGGTCCATCGGCTACGAGAACGCCGGCACGGTCGAGTTCCTGCTCGAGACGGCGGGGGAGCGCACGGGTGAGGTCGTCTTCATCGAGATGAACCCGCGCATCCAGGTGGAGCACACGGTCACCGAGGAGGTCACGGACGTCGACCTCGTGCAGAGTCAGATGCGGATCGCATCCGGTCAGACCCTCGCGGAGCTCGGCCTGCACCAGGAGAACCTGCATCTGCGGGGCGCGGCGCTGCAGTGCCGGATCACGACCGAGGACCCGACGCAGGGCTTCCGCCCCGACACAGGGAAGATCACGACGTACCGCTCGCCCGGCGGCGCGGGCATCCGTCTCGACGGCGGAACCGTCCACCAGGGCGCGCAGATCAGCCCGCACTTCGACTCCATGCTGGCGAAGCTGACCTGCCGTGGTCGCGACTTCCCCGCAGCCGTCGCCCGAGCCCGTCGCGCACTGGCGGAGTTCCGCATCCGCGGCGTCTCCACCAACATCCCCTTCCTGCAGGCACTGCTGGAGGATGACGCGTTCATCGCGGGCGATGTGAGCACCTCGTTCATCGATGAGCGTCCCGAGCTTCTGCGCGGCCGGGTCTCGAAGGACCGCGGGACGAAGTACCTGAACTGGCTGGTCGACGTCACCGTCAACAAGCCGCACGGCGCCCACCCCGGCGTCATCGACCCGGCGTCCAAACTGCCGGCGGTCGATCTGACCGCCGCCCCGCCGGCAGGCTCCCGCCAGCGGCTCCTCGAGTTGGGGCCGGAGGGCTTCGCCCGCAGCCTCCGCGAGCAGACCGCACTGGCCATCACCGACACCACGTTCCGCGATGCGCACCAGTCCCTCCTGGCGACCCGGGTGCGCACGAAGGATCTCGTCGCCGCCGCTCCGCACCTGGCGCGTCTGACCCCCGGCCTGCTGTCCGTCGAGGCTTGGGGCGGTGCGACCTACGACGTCGCCCTGCGGTTCCTCGGCGAGGACCCGTGGGAGCGCCTCGACAAGCTGCGTGCCGCGTTGCCGAACGTGGCGATCCAGATGCTCCTGCGTGGCCGCAACACGGTCGGCTACACGCCGTACCCGACCGCTGTCACCGAGGCGTTCGTCGCGGAGGCAGCTGCCAGCGGCGTCGACATCTTCCGCATCTTCGACGCGCTCAACGATGTGGAGCAGATGCGGCCGGCGATCGAGGCCGTCCGCAACACAGGCACTGCAGTCGCCGAGGTGGCGCTCTGCTACACCGGCGATCTGCTCGACCCCGCAGAAGACCTCTACACGCTCGACTACTACCTGAAGCTCGCCGACCAGATCGTCGAGGCGGGCGCGCACATCATCGCGATCAAGGACATGGCGGGTCTGCTGCGCCCGGCGGCCGCCGCGAAGCTCGTCGCGGCGCTGCGTGAGCGGTTCGACCTCCCGGTCCATCTGCACACGCACGACACCCCGGGCGGTCAGCTGGCCACCCTCCTCGCAGCCAGCGCCGTCGGCGTCGATGCGGTGGATGCGGCGTCGGCACCTCTGTCGGGCACCACGAGCCAGCCGTCGCTGTCCTCGCTCGTCGCTGCTCTTGCGCACACTGAGCGGGACAGCGGAATCTCGCTCGATGGCGTGTCCGATCTCGAGCCGTACTGGGAAGCGGTGCGTCGGACCTACGCTCCGTTCGAGTCCGGTTTGCCGGGACCGACCGGACGCGTCTACCACCACGAGATCCCCGGCGGTCAGCTCTCGAACCTGCGCCAGCAGGCGAAGGCGCTGGGCCTAGCCGACGACTTCGAGCTCATCGAGGACATGTACGCGGCCGCCGACCGGATCCTCGGCCGCGTGCCGAAGGTGACTCCCTCCTCGAAGGTGGTCGGCGACCTGGCCCTCCACCTCGCCGCGGTGAAGGCGGATCCCGCCGACTTCGAGGCCAACCCGGAGAAGTACGACGTGCCGGATTCGGTCGTCGGCTTCATGGCGGGTGAGCTCGGTGATCTTCCCGGCGGGTGGCCGGAGCCCTTCCGTACCAAGGTTCTCGCCGGACGCTCGGTGCGACTCGGCCTCACGGAGATCACGTCGGAGGACGAGGCGGCACTCGCCGGCACCGGCGCTGAGCGGCGGACACGCCTGAACACCCTGCTGTTCCCGGGACCGAGCGCGGAATTCGTGGAGCGTCGTGAGCTGTTCGGCGATCTCTCGGTGCTCGACACCAGCGACTACCTCTATGGGCTGGTCGCCGGGCAGGAGCACATGATCGAGATCGATCGCGGAGTGCAGCTCTACGTCGGCATCGAAGCCATCGGTGAGGCGGACGACAAGGGCATGCGAACCGTGATGACGACGCTCAACGGCCAGCTTCGCCCCGTATTCGTGCGCGATCGCTCGATCGTCGTGGATGCACACGAGGTGGAGAAGGCAGACACCTCCGTTCCCGGTCAGGTCGCGGCTCCGTTCTCGGGCGTCGTGACTCTGAAGGCCGAGGTCGGGGCGACCGTCCGCGCCGGCGATCCCGTCGCTTCGATCGAGGCGATGAAGATGGAAGCGGCTATCACCGCACCTGTCGACGGCGTCATCGAACGCCATGCGATCGCCGAGACGCAGCAGGTGGACGCGGGAGATCTTTTGGTCGTGATCCGCCCCGCGCACTAATCTTGTGCGGGCGAGGCCTGCGCACTGTGTGCGCATCCCGAGGCCCGCGCAGGCTTGGAGCGAGATCGTGACACCGAAGAACACTGCTGACCCCGAGGAGAACCCGCTGGGGATGCTGGATGAGGCCGCATCGCTCGACACGGCCGGCATCGGCATCCTCGGCGGAACCGCGCAGGTCAGCGTGACGTTGCCCAAGGACGAGGACGACGACCTCACCGATGACGGGGTCATCGAGGGCGAGGTCGTCGGCGACCTCGTGATCGACCCACCCGTCGCCGCACAGCCCGAGGCGCACCCCGCATCCACGGCGAAGTTGTTGGCACCGGGGGAGTCCTCCCCGCAGAAGACCGCTGCTCCCGTGGAGCCCCCGACCGCTGCGAAGAAGCCGAAGAAGGAAAAGGCAGCGGGCGCGATCCCGGCCCCGAAGAAGGCCGCGACCGAAGATCTCGTGCGCTCGGCGCCGGTGGTCGAGGAGCCCGAGGTCGAGGTCGAGGAGCCCGAAATCCACGTCACCGAGCCGTCGGTCGTCCATGCCACCGCGATCGACGACGGCCCGGTGTCTTCGCCTCCGCTCGTCCATCCGCGTTCGGAGAACATCGTCGATGCCGTGGTCGTCGAAGAGCCCGACGCCACCGCGCACGTCGATACGCCGGACGACGTCGGCGATCGGTCCGAAGAGGCGGCTACCGCGGAGCGCTTCCTCGCCAGAGCGAAGGCCGACGTCGCATCCGCGCCCGCTGCATCGGTGCCTGCTGCGCCGAAGGCCGCTGCACCGACGTCCGCGCGAGCTTCCGTCCAGAAGGAGAACAGATCCGTGTCCACTCCCGATGAGAAGAACTCCGTCGCGTCCCAGCCCGTGCGCCCCGCGCCGCGAGTCGACGTCACGCTCACATCCAAGCGCCTGGACGATCTGGGTGATTCCTCGAGGGAATCGGCCGACCTCCTGACCGCGGACCGGCTGCTCGACCCCCACCGCCTCTCGAAGCCCGAACCGGAGGGCGCGTGGAGCCACTTCCTCTACGCCGTCTCGGGGCGGCGCATCAACATCGGAGATGGGCGTCGGGCACGTCAGCGCAAGGCGCTGTCGGCGAGGATCGCCGCTCCGCTCGCCGGAGGGGCGCGGTTCGTCCCCGTGCTGTCGCGCAAGGGCGGCGTCGGCAAGACGACGATCACCGCACTGCTCGGCATGGCCCTGGCCGACGCCCGTGAGGATCGGGTGATCGCCGTCGACGCCAACCCTGATCGGGGCACGCTCGCGGACCGCATCGTGCGCCCGAACCACAGCAAGTCGGTGCGTGACCTCGTTCGCATCCACGACGATGTCAGGGGATACCACGACATCTCGGCCATCGTCGCGAGGGATGCGACACGACTCGACGTGCTCGCCTCCGACTCCGATCCGCGCATCGCCGAAGCCTTCAGCGACTGCGACTATCGCGATGTCGCCGACGTCGCCGCGCACTATTACTCCCTGGTCCTGACGGACACCGGGACCGGCATCGTCCATTCGGTGATGTCGGCCACCCTCGATCTCGCGGATCAGATCGTCATCGTCTCGGGACTCAGCGTCGACGAGGCGCGCCTCGCATCCGAGACCCTCACCTGGCTCGAGACCAACGGCTACGCGGAGCAGGCGCGCGATGCGATCGTGGTCCTCAACCAGTCCACGCCGGGAACCCCGCTGGTGCGACTGAATGAACTGCAGGCCCACTTCGCCACACGAGCACGCAACGTCGTCCGGGTCCCGTATGACCCGCAGATTGCCGGCGGCGGGACGATCGTGTTCGCGAACCTGCTCCCGGAGACCCGGATCGCCGCCCGAGAGTTGGCGGCACTGCTGGTCGAGGGCCTGCGGGCGAAGGCCGCCTGATGTCGGTGCGTGAGATCCGTATCTTCGGCGACCCGGTTCTGCGCAGCGTCTGTGCACCCATCGACGAGATCGATGACGGTGTGCGGGCGCTCGTGGCCGACCTCGTCGACACCGTCGAGCTCCCCGGACGTGCCGGCGTCGCCGCGCCGCAGATCGGTGTCGCGCTCCGCGCCTTCAGCTACAACATCGACGGTGATATCGGATACGTGCTCAATCCCGTCCTCACCGAGGTGCGCGGCGAACCCCAGCCGACGGGGGAGGGATGCCTCTCGGTGCCCGGCCTCTGGCACGACGCCCAGCGCTACCCGTGGGCGCGCGTCGAAGGCATCGACCTCGACGGCGAACCGGTGGTGCTCGAGGGGGAGGGTCTGCTCGCCCAGGCGTTGCAGCACGAGACCGATCACCTCGACGGCAAGCTCTTCCTGACGCGCCTCGATCCGGAGACCCGCAAGGTGGCCATGCGAGAGGTGCGCGAGAGCGCCTGGTTCTGAATGCATGAAGAAGGGCCCCGCTTACACGGGGCCCTTCTTCATGCATGCGCGTGGCGGAGAGTCAGCCGCCGATCGCCACGTTGGTCGTGGCGACGGGCTCGTCGTAGATCGCGGCGATCTCGTCGGCGAAGTCGTTCATGATGATGTTGCGCTTGATCGAGAGCTTCGGCGTCAGGTGACCGGATGCCTCCGTCCACTCCGAGTCGAGGATCGTGAACTTCCGGATCGATTCGGCGCGCGAGACGTGGGCGTTCGCGATGTCCACCGCGCGCTGCACCTCGGTACGGACAGCGTCGCTCTTCGACGCATCCGCGAGAGACATCTTGGCGTCGAGGCCGTTGTTCGCGAGCCAGGTGGGCAGCATCTCGGGGTCGAGGGTGACGAGCGCCGAGATGAAAGGACGCTGGTCGCCCACCACGACGACCTGTCCGATGATCGGGTTGGCGCGGATCGGGTCCTCGAGAGCCGCGGGAGCGACGTTCTTGCCGCCGGCGGTGACGATGATCTCCTTCTTCCGGCCGGTGATCGTCAGGAAGCCCTCGGAGTCGAAGCTGCCGATGTCGCCGGTGTGGAACCACCCGCCCTCGCTGAAGGCCTCGGCTGTCGCCTCGGGGTTGTTCCAGTACTCCCTGAACACGTTGATGCCGCGGACCTCGATCTCGCCGTCGTCGGCGAGACGGACGCCGACGCCGGGGAGGGCAGGACCGACCGTCCCGATCTTCGACTTGTCCGCCAGGTTCACCGTCGCAGGTGCGGTCGTCTCGGTGAGGCCGTATCCCTCGAGGATGACCACGCCGAGGCTGTGGAAGAAGTGTCCGAGGCGCGAGCCCAGGGGAGCGGAACCCGAGACGGCGTATACGACGTTGCCGCCCATCGCCTCGCGGAGCTTGCTGTAGACGAGTTTGTTGAAGAGGGCGAACTTGAGCTTCATCCCGAAGGGGATCTTCTTGCCCGCTTCGAGCAGCTTCGAGTGCTCGATGGCGACGTCGGCGGCGGCGCGGAAGATCTTGCCCTTGCCTCCGGCCTCGGCCTTCTGCTCGGCGGAGTTGTAGACCTTCTCGAACACGCGTGGCACGGCGAGGAGGAAGGTCGGCTTGAACGACCCGAGAGCCGGCAGGAGCTGGCGCGTGTCGGGCTGATGCCCGGTGCGGACGCCGGCGTGGATGTCGAGAATCGAGATGAACCGCGCGAACACGTGCGCCGTCGTGATGAAGAGGAGCGTCGAGGCCCCCGGCGTCTGCACGACGGCGTCCAGCGCCTTGGCGGAGTTGCGGGACAGCTCGACGAAGTTGCTGTGCGTGAGGACGCAGCCCTTCGGCCGTCCTGTGGAGCCGGAGGTGTAGATGAGCGTCGCGATGTCGGAACCGACCGCGAGGGTGCGGCGTCGTTCGATCTCTTCATCGCTCACCGATGCGCCCTGAGCGGTCAGGGTGTCGATGGCCCCGAGGTGCAGCTGCCAGACCTCGCGGATCAGCGGCAGGTCTCCGCGGACCTCATCGACGCGGGCGAAGTGCTCCGGGGATTCCACGATCAGAGCGATCGCACCGGAGTCCTCGAGGATCCACTGGATCTGCGACGGCGAACTGGTCTCGTAGATCGGCACCATCACTGCGCCGGCATAGAAGAGCGCGAAGTCCACGAGCGTCCACTCGTACGTCGTGCGCGCGAGGAAGCCGATCTTCTCGCCGGGCTGGATGCCGGCCGCGGCGAAACCTTTCGCCAGCGCGACCACGGCGGTCTGGAAGTCGGCGGCCGAGATGTCGCGCCACCCGTCACCGTCGGGCACGGAGAAGAGCGCACGATCCGGAGTGGCTTCGACACGCTTCACCAGCAGGTCGGCGACGTTCGCGTCGGGATCGGCGGGGACGATCGCGGGGACTTCAAACTGGACCACGGCAGCTCCTTCGGTACCGGTCGGGCACGGGTGTCCTTCGAGTGTAGGGCATGGAATCCGGTCGCGCCCGAGGTGAGACTCAGTCGCTTCCAAGGTCGAGAACGCGAGAACTCCGGGGTGCGGCTCGCAGCGGCGCTAGACTTCACCTCGATGTTCTACTGGCTGATGAAGTACGTCGTTATCGGCCCCGTGGTCAAGGGTGTCTTCCGCCCCTGGATCGTGGGGCGGAACAACGTGCCCGCGAACGGTGCGGCGATCCTCGCGAGCAACCACCTCTCCTTCGCCGATTCCATCTTCCTGCCGCTGGTGATCGACCGCCCGATGTCCTTCCTGGCGAAGAGCGACTACTTCACCGGGCGCGGCCTCAAAGGGTGGGCGACGAAGTTCTTCATGAAGGCCACCGGTCAGATCCCTATCGACCGATCCGGCGGCAAGGCCTCCGAGGCGTCCCTCAACACGGGGCTGCAGGTCCTCGGCGGCGGCGACCTGCTCGGCATCTATCCCGAGGGCACGCGCAGTCCCGACGGCAAGCTGTACCGCGGCCGCACGGGCATCGCACGGATGGCGCTGGAGGCGAAGGTTCCGGTCGTACCCGTGATCATGGTCGACACCGATACGGCGATGCCGATCGGCAGGCGCCTGCCGCGCATCGTCCGCGTCGGCATCGTGATCGGGGAGCCCCTCGACTTCTCCCGGTACGCCGGTATGGAGAACGACCGCTACATCCTCCGATCCGTCACCGACGAGATCATGGTGGCCCTGCAGCGGCTCGGCGAACAGACCTACGAAGACGTCTACGCGTCGACGGTCAAGGACCGCCTCCCGACCCGCGTCACATAGCCCTCGGCGCGCGTCTGGGCGGTACGCGCGACCACTAGGCTGGAACGCATGCTCCCGCACCACATCGAAGCCCTTGATGCATGGCGCTCGCTTCCCATCAAGCAGCAGCCGCAGTGGCCTGACGCGGACCGCGTCGCCGACGTCTCCCGTCAGATCGCGGGTCTCCCGCCGCTGGTGTTCGCGGGTGAGGTCGACAACCTCCGCGACCGTCTCGCGCGTGCGGCCTCCGGCCAGGCCTTCCTGCTGCAGGGCGGAGACTGCGCCGAGACCTTCGCCGGGGCGACCGCCGAGCAGATCCGCAACCGCATCAAGACGGTGCTGCAGATGGCCGTGGTGCTGACGTACGGCGCCTCGATGCCGATCGTGAAGATGGGTCGCATGGCGGGCCAGTTCGCGAAGCCGCGCTCGAGCGACTCGGAGACCCGAGGAGACGTCACGTTGCCGGCCTACCGCGGTGACATCGTGAACGGCTACGACTTCACCGAGGGCTCCCGCACAGCCGACCCTGGTCGCCTGCTCCAGGGGTACCACACGGCCGCGTCCACGCTGAACCTGATCCGCGCGTTCACTCAGGGCGGTTTCGCCGACCTTCGCGAGGTGCACTCGTGGAACAAGGGCTTCGCGCAGAACCCGGCCAACCAGCGCTACGAGCGCATGGCCGCCGAGATCGACCGCGCGATCAAGTTCATGGAGGCGGCAGGCGCCGACTTCGACGAGCTCAAGCGCGTGGAGTTCTTCACCGGCCACGAGGGCCTGCTGATGGACTACGAGCGCCCGATGACGCGCATCGACTCCCGCACGGACACCCCGTACAACACCTCCGCGCACTTCCTCTGGATCGGCGAGCGCACGCGTGAGCTCGACGGCGCGCACGTCGACTACTTCTCCAAGATCCGCAACCCGATCGGCGTGAAGCTCGGTCCGACCACGTCGCCCGAGACCGCTCTGGCACTGATCGACAAGCTCGACCCCGAGCGCGAGCCGGGTCGACTCACCTTCATCACGCGGATGGGTGCGGGCAAGATCCGCGACGCTCTGCCGCCGCTGCTCGAGGCCGTCCGCGACTCCGGTGCGCAACCGCTGTGGGTCACCGACCCGATGCACGGCAACGGCATCACCACGCCGACCGGCTACAAGACGCGTCGCTTCGACGACGTGGTCGACGAGGTGCGCGGCTTCTTCGAGGCGCACCGCGCTGTGGGAACCTTCCCCGGCGGCATCCACGTCGAGCTCACCGGTGACGACGTGACCGAGTGCCTCGGCGGATCCGAGCAGATCGACGAGGCAGCCCTCGCGACGCGCTACGAGAGCCTGTGCGACCCCCGCCTGAACCACATGCAGTCGCTGGAGCTGGCGTTCCTCGTGGCGGAGGAGCTTGAGAAGCGCTGACGCTCGATGCGAAGAGGGGGCCGGAATCGTATTCCGGCCCCCTCTTCGTCTACCCGGCCTCAGCCGGAGAAGCTCATCGTGAGCGTGATGGTCGTCCCCTTGCGCTGGGCATCGGTCGGACTGTACGACTCGACCTTCGTGTTCTCGTTGGCGAAGAGGTCCCACACCGAGTCCGGGAGCCCCGTGCCGCTCGTGTACGACCACTTGAAGCCTGCCTCGTTCAGCGCACCCGTCGCCTCGTCGCGGGTCATTCCCGACACATCCGGCACGTCGAACAGCGGGGGACCCTGGGAGATGATGAGCTGCACGGTCTCGCCCGGGCGCCAGGCGCCTTCCGACGGCCGGTCGGCGATCCCGATGACCCGGTCCTTCCCGATGTTGTCGCTGGTCTGGTAGAGGCTCTCCGGATTGACCTTCAGCCCCTTGCCCGTGAGAGCGTCGGTCGCCTGGGCGACGCTCAGGTCGCTGACATCGGGAACAGGGCCTCGTGACACCTGGATCGTCGCGGTGTCGGTCTCGTGGACCGTGCAGCCCTCGGCGCAGCCGAACGCGTCTCCGCCGTCGCGCGGCGTGATGCGGACGTTGATGACCTTGCCGTCGTCGAGGTCGCCGAAGTACTCTTCGTCCTCCGTGAGTTCGAGGTTGGCGGCTTGCAGCGCCGAGCGGACGTCGTCCACTGCCACCCCGGCGACCGCATCGATGTCGTGAGACGCGGGACCGGATGACACGACGACCGTGACGGTGGTGCCCTTGTCGAGGCGTGCGCCTTCTTCGGGATCGGTCTCTATCACCGCTCCGGCCTCGACCTCGACGGACGACGCGTCCTTCTGCGTCGGAACGAACCCCGCGTCGACCAGGAGCGCTGCGGCCTCGTCGTAGGTCTTTCCCGCGACACCCGGCACGGCGATGAGCGAGCCGGGCCCGGACCCGAACCACCAGCCCACGCCGCCGGCGAGCACCGCCAGCAGCAGCACCAGTGTCAGCAGGAACGCCCCGCGGGCTCGCCGTTTCGATGCTCGTCGTCGAAGGAGCGTCGCGTTGTCGATCTCGGCGGGGACAGGAGCGGTCGGGTCTGCGATGACCATCGTCCCCGGCATCACCTTGGTGAGGTCGCCGGAGTCGCCATGGCTGTGCTGCGGAGCGGTCGCTCTCGCCGCTGTCGGGGTGACGCCGAGTTCGCGCTCGATCTCGCGCAGACGTTCGAGCATCTGCTGGGCGTCGTCCGGGCGCTCGTCGGGAGACTTCTCGGTGGCCCAGAGCACGAGTTCGTCGAGCTGTTCCGGCACGGCGGGGTTTCGCACGCTCGGACGCGGCACCGACTCGGTGGCGTGCTGGAACGCGATCTGCATGGGCTGCTCGCCCTTGTACGGCTGCTCGCCGACGAGCATCTCGTAGAGCATGATCCCGAGGGCGTAGATGTCGCTGCGGGCGTCGGCGGTCCCGCGGGTCACGAGCTCCGGGGCGAGGTAGGCGATGGTCCCGAGCAACTGCTGCCCGGTCGCCGTGTTCGCCGTGGTCGCTCTGGCGAGACCGAAGTCGCCGATCTTGATACGGCCGTCCTCCGCGAGGAGCACGTTCTCCGGCTTGACGTCGCGATGCACGATGCCGGCGCGGTGTGCTGCCGAGAGACCGGCGAGGATCGCGTCCATGATCGTGATCGTCTGCGGGATGGTGAGGCGCTTCTGCTCGCGCAGGAGCTCGCGCAGTGTGATGCCGGGCAGATACTCCATCACGAGGTAGGCGAGTTCGCCGTCCTGCCCTTGATCGAACACGTTGACGACGTGCGGATCCGCCAGGCGGGCGGCGGCTCGGGCCTCCTGGATGAAGCGGCTCTGGAAAGCCGAGTCGTCGCTGAGATGCGCGTGCATGACCTTGAGCGCGATCCGCCGTTCGAGGCGGAGGTCAGTGGCGACGTAGACCGTGGCCATCCCTCCGCGCGCGATCCGGGCACGCACGCGGTACCGACCGTCGACAAGCCGCCCGATGAGGGGGTCGGCCTGCTGATTGGTCGTCACGTCAGAATTCTATTGAGAACTGCCTGAAAGACAGGGGAGCGGCTCACCTCTCGACCCTGCGGATTTTATGGAAGTGGTCAGCCGTGGAGGGCGAGCCAGCTGTAGGCCTGCGTCTCCCACTGGCCGTACTTGTCCGGATAGGCCGAGATCTGCACGGCCTGCGCGGCGGAGGTGAAAGGCATGCTCTCCCATCCGGCGACGTCGAGCAGGCCGCGCGTGACATGTCCGTTGGGGTCGGTCCGACCGCCGTAGAAGACGCGGGTGCTGCGGTCGGCGTCCATGATCTGCGCCGGCGTTCCCCACCCGGTGCTCGGACGCTGCTGGAAGATGCCGAGGGAATCGCGGTCGCCCCAGTTGAGATTGCGGAGTCCTGATTCCACCATGCCGGTCGCGAGCGCGATGGCGATCGCCCGATCGGAGACCCCGAGTTCGCGGCCGACGCGGATGATGAGGGCCGCGTTCGCTGCCTGCTCGCCGTCGAGGGTCGCCGACCGCTGTCCGCCCGTGGTTGCTGCGGCTGTCGCCGGTGCGGGAGTCGGAGCCGCACGGACGGCGAGCTTCTGACCGGGATAGATGACCGAGGACGGCCCCAGACCGTTCAGGGTGAACACCGCCTGCGTCGTTGTTCCGTACTTCTGGGCGATGCCGAAGACGGTGTCGCCGGCGACGACCGTGTGGGCCGCGGCGGCTGCAGGCGTGGGCGCGGGCGCGGGCGCGGCGGCCGGTGCGGCGGCGGGCGCAGCGGATCCGGCGACCACCAGGCTCTGGCCGGGGTAGATCACCGATGCGCGTGTGAGCCCGTTCGCGGCCAGAACCGCGTCGACGGTGGTTCCGTACTTCTGCGCGATGGCGTACACCGTGTCGCCCGCGACCACCTTGTGTGCGGCGGAGGTCGGCGCGGGAGCAGCGGCAGGGGTGGCCGCGGGCGCCGCAGCGGCCGTCCGCAGCGTCAGCGTCTGGCCCGGGTAGATCACCGAGCGCCAGGAGAGATGGTTCCAGGTCAGCACATCGACGGTGCGGAGCCCGAATCTCGACGCGATGGATGAGACCGTGTCGCCCGGGCGCACGACATAGCTCGCCGGCACGGCCTGGGTGGGCACCACCCGCACGGGTGTGCTGCGCTGACGTTCGACCGGAGTGAGATCGATGGCCGCTGCGGCATCGGCCGGGGCCGCGGTGAGAGTGGCGGCGAGAGCGCCGAGAACGGCGGCAGGCACTCCGAGTTGCAGGTTTCGCGTTCGACGCGTGGCGGTCTTGGTTCTCAAGGCGGGCCCCCTTTTCGAGCACTTCACGCTGACACGGATGTAAACGGAAGTCAACAGAAGTGACGCAAGTGACAGATGTGACTGGAGGGGTGACATGCGATGCCCGTGCAGAGATGAGATAGTTGGCAACGTGTCTGAGAACGTTGCTGGAACCCCTGCCGCCGCTGACGTCGCGTGGCTGACGATGCCCGAGCTCGTCGAGGTGCTCGATGAGCCCCTCGGTCGTGTCCGCCGCCTGATCGACGACCACTATCTGGTCGGATCGCGTCGCAGCGGCGTCTTCGCGGTTCCGGCGGTGTTCATCGTCGACGGGCATCCGCTCAGCTCGCTGCGGGGGACGATCATCGTGCTCCAGGACGCCGGATTCACCGACGACGAGCTCATCGACTGGCTCCTCGCGGAGGAGGAGAGCCTCGGCCGATCACCGATCGATGCACTGCTGGCCGGCCACAAGAGCGCGGTCCGGCGACTCGCACGTACCCTGGCCTGAGGCGAGCCGACGTCAGGCTGAGCGCACGGTGGCGGCTCGCGCGAGTTCGCGCAGATCGCCGACGGCGGCGTTGTCGAGCTGTGCGCCGGATAGGGCCCGGTCTGCTTCGCGAGCGTATTCGGCGATCATCGCCTCCACCTTGTCCAGTGCACCGGAGTCGGCGATGGTGGCCTGCAGGAACGACACCTGCTGCGCCGTCAGGTCCGGGTCGCCGAGCATCTCGTCCAGGAGGTTCCTCGCCGATGCGTCCAGAGTCTGCCGGGTGAGTGCGACGAGAACGGTTCGCTTGCCTTCACGGAGATCATCCCCGGCGGGTTTCCCCGTGACGGAGGCATCGCCGAAGACGCCGAGCACGTCGTCGCGGAGCTGGAACGCCATGCCGACCGGGTGGCCGAAGCGACGCAGCGCCGCCGTCTGATCCGCTTGGGCGCCGGCGAGGGCGGCGCCCAGGACCAGCGGCTGCTCGATGCTGTACCGGGCGGATTTGAGCGACGCGACGCGCAACGCTCTCTCGGCATGGAGTCGACCGTCATTGACGCTCCAGGCCGACTCCTCGGCGATATCGAGGAACTGGCCGGTGGTCACATCTCGCCGCATCCGCGCGTACTCGGAGCGCACAGCCCGAGCGTGGGGCTGCGCGTCCAGCGCGGACTCGAGCAGGTCATCGCTCCACGCGACGAGGAGATCTCCGAGGAGGATCGCCGAGGCGCGCCCGAAGGCCTCGCCGTCTCCCGACCAGCCGGCGGACCGATGCGACGCCTCGAGCGCGCGATGGGCGGCCGGCCGGCCGCGGCGTGTATCCGAGTTGTCGATCAAGTCGTCGTGCACGAGGGCGGCCGACTGGAAGATCTCGAGTGCGGTGCAGACGTCCCACAGGGCGTCGGTCTCGCCCGCATCGCGGGCGTCGAAGCGGGCGACGGCGCGCCATCCGGCATGGCAGAACCTGGCGCGCAGGCGCTTTCCGCCTTCGAGCGTGCCGGCAGCGGCATCAAGGAACGAGGCGGCATCGGGCCCGTACTCCGAGGATTCCTCGCGCATCCGGGTGAGGAATCGGTCGAGGCGCGCGGCGACCGCACCGGGGACGGGGGAGGAATACGGCACGACTCCCAGCATACGTAAAGCATGGGGACCTCGAACTGCTAGCCCCGGAAGCCCGGGCGCGCGTAGAATGGAACGCACGATACCCGAGGGGGACGAAATGCCACTCTCCGAACAGGAGCAGCGTCTGCTCGACGAGATGGAACGCCATCTCCTTCACAACGATGCCGACGTCGTCAGCGCGCCGTCCGGCGACCGTGCACTGAGCTACCGAAATCTGGTCTACGGTGCTCTCCTTCTGCTCGCCGGAGTCGGCGGCCTCGTGGCCGGTGTCATCCTCGGCGGAGTGTGGGGCATCGTGGTCGGTGTGATCGGATTCGCGGCGATGCTCGCCGGCGTCATGATCGCCGTCATGCCCGTGCGCCGATCGACCCCCGCAGAGCCCCGTGAACGCACCACCTCGAAGCGTCAGGATTCCGCCTCGTTCATGGATCGGATGAACGACCGCTGGGATCGGCGCCAGGACGGTCACTGACCCCCCAGATCATTCACGACAGAAGCCCGGATGCTGAGCATCCGGGCTTCTGTCGTTAACGAGAACCCTCGCTGATCCTCCACCGGCGCTCCACCTTCCTCCACCGCGGAATTCCGCGGTTCTTTAGCGCGCCCGGATTGTTCTCGCCCCATGTTTCGCGGATTGGTCGTAGGTATGTGGAGGAAAGTGGAGTAAAGTGGGGCGCACCTCGAGTTGGCCGGACGGAGAGGGGGTGATGGCCGATGTTGCTGGGTACGCACTCACCGAAGCTGGACGACAAAGGACGGGTCATCCTTCCTGCGAAATTCCGCGAGGACCTCGGCGGCGGCATCGTCGTCACGCGTGGCCAGGAGCGTTGCCTCTACGTGTTCAGCACGGCCGAATTCGAAACGATGCACGAGCGGATCCGACAGGCTCCGCTCGCCAACAAGCAGGCGCGTGACTTCATGCGACTGTTCCTCTCCGGTGCGAGCGCGGAGATGCCCGACAGCCAGAACCGCATCACCATCCCCGCGCACCTGCGTCAGTACGCAGGACTGCAGAAGGAGCTCATCGTCACTGGAGTCGGCGCCCACGCCGAGATCTGGGATGCCGAGAGCTGGAACGCCTACCTCGCCGCCGGCGAGGAGACCTACTCCGACCTCGAGCAGGAGGTGATTCCGGGACTCTTCTGACCACGGCTGTGATGCCCCGCCGCTCCCGCCCCGACACACTTCCCCGGTGCCGGGTCGAGAAGCGGAGGGGGATCAGAGCCGAAGGTCACCCCGAGAAAGATCATGAACCTCCGAGACATTCACACCCCCGTACTGCTCGACCGCTGCGTCGAGTTGCTCGCTCCCGCCCTCCAGGCGGACGGAGCGGTGCTCGTCGATGCCACGCTCGGCATGGGCGGTCACTCGGAGGCGCTGCTCGAGCGCTTCCCGAACATCCGCCTCGTCGGGCTCGACCGCGACACCGACGCCCTGCGCATCGCGGGGGAGAGGCTCGCTCGGTTCACAGACCGCGTGACGCTCGTGCACACGGTGTACGACGAGATCGGCCTGCACGCCCAGGGCGCGGCGGGCATCCTCTTCGACCTCGGGGTCTCCTCGCTGCAGCTGGATGAGGCCGAGCGCGGGTTCGCGTATTCGAAGGATGCACCGCTCGACATGCGGATGGATCAGACCAAGGGCGTCACGGCGGCCGACGTGATCGCCACGTACAGCGAGGGCAATCTGCGGCGCATCTTCGAGCGGTACGGCGAGGAGAAGCTTGCCGGTCGCTACGCGCGCTTCATCATCGACGCCCGGCAGAAGCAGCCGATCACCCGCTCCGGCCAGCTGGTCGAGATCCTGATCGCCGCGACGCCGGCAGCTGCTCAGCGCGCCGGGCATCCGGCCAAGCGCGTGTTCCAGGCCCTGCGCATCGAGGTGAACACGGAGCTCAACGTGCTCGCCGACGCGATCCCGTCCGCGATGGACGCGCTCGGTGTCGGCGGACGCATCGTGGTGATGTCGTACCAGTCGCTCGAGGACCGCCTGGTCAAGCAGGCGTTCGCCGCTGCCGCAGCTTCGACGGCTCCGGCAGGGCTCCCTGTCGAGCTTCCCGAGCATGCGCCGAAGTTCCGCATCCTCACCAAGGGGGCGGAACTCGCCTCCGACGAAGAACGCGCGCGCAATCCGCGTGCGATCCCGGTGCGTCTTCGCGCCGCCGAGAAGCTGCGGGAGAGCGCATGAGCCTGAACGCCGTCGTCCGCAAACCGGTCCAGCCGGTCGCCCCGGCACGTGAGCCGCAGCGGAGGCTTCAACCGGTCGCCCGGCCTGCTGTCCGACGCAAACCCAAGCTCGCGTACGCACTGGTCGCCCTGGGCGGTGCCCTGGCCATCGGTGCGATCCAGGTCGCGCTGTCGCTCGCGATCACGCAGGACTCCTTCACGCTCGCCGGCCTCTCATCTCAGCAGCGTGAACTGAATCTGCAGACCCACGCGCTCCAGGAGGAGCTCACCGGCCTGAGCTCACCCCAGGTGCTCGCCAACAGCGCCGCGGGGCTCGGGATGGTGGTGGCGGGATCGCCGTCGTACCTGAGGCTCAGCGATGGTGCGGTGTTCGGCACCGGCGCGGGCGCGGACTGGACTTCCACCGTCAACCCCGGAGGAGCGGGTGCGGTGAGCAACTCGCTCATCGTCAAGCCCACGCCGACGAAGACGGCGACCGATGCAGGAGCGACGGGCCAGACCACTCAGGAGCTGCCGCCGGCGATCACCGACGGACTCCCGAGCCCCACGACACGCTGAACACACACGATCGACGGAGAGAGCCATGACGACACGAGCCACCCGCGGACCGCGGCGACGCACCGTCGTCGCCCTCGCCGTCATCCTGTCCGTGCTGGCGGCCTTCGTGGTGCGCCTCGTCGACATCCAGGTCGTGAGCGCTGACGAGCACGTCGCGCAGTCGCTCACCAAGATCGGCGTGGGGGACACGATCTCCGGACAGCGCGGCTCGGTCGTCGATGCCGGTGGCACCGTCCTCGCATCGAGCGTCATGGTGTACGACGCGCAACTCAGCCCGCTCGTCATCACGCAGTTCGAGGAGAAGGATCCGAAGGTGCCCTGGGCGGAAGCGTCCGAGAAGATCGCGGCCATCACCGGGCAGACGGGCGACGAGGTGCGCGCGCTCGTCGCCGACGCACTCGCGAAGGATTCGAAGAGTCAGTACGCGCCGCTGAAGAAATCCCTCACCACCGAGCAGTACATCGAGCTGCGCGACCTGAAGCTCGCCTACCTCCACATGGAGGCGAGAGAGACCCGCGTCTATCCGAACGGGGCGGTCGCCGGCAACGTCCTCGGCTTCCTCGACGGCTCGGGAACCGCCCAGGCCGGAGTCGAGCAGCTGGGCGAGAAGTGCCTGGCGCCGATCGATGGCGAGGAGTCGTACCGCCGAGGCGCGAACGGCGTGGTGATCCCGGGCAGCGAGCGCACGGTCGAGGCTGTCGACGGCGGCTCGGTGCAGCTGACCATCAACAGCGATCTGCAGTGGTACCTGCAGCAGATGGTCGGCGAAGAGGCACGGAAGCAGGGTGCCAAGGGCGGCACCGTGACCGTCGTCGAGGTGAAGACCGGGAAGATCCGTGCGGCGGCCGAGTGGCCGTCCCTGGACCCCAACGACCTCGACTCCTCGACGCCGGAGACGCGTTACAGCCAGATCTTCCACAGGGACTTCGAGCCGGGGTCGACCTTCAAGGCGATCACCGCCGCCGCCGCAATCGAGGGCGCCGGGCTCACGCCCCTGAGCACGGTCACGGCGTCGTCGCGGGAGACGTTCCCCAACGGCGCGGTCATCAACGATGCATTCAACCACCCGGCGTACAACTACACCCTCGCCGGCGGGCTCATCGACTCGTCGAACGTCGCGCTGTCGAAGTTCGGCACCATGGTGAGTCCCGAGGTGCGGTACGACTATCTGGAGCGGTTCGGCGTCGGCCACAAGACGATCGACTTCCCCTCCGAGGTGGGCGGAACCCTGCACCCGGTCAGCGAATGGGACAGCCAGTCCCTCTACACGACGACCTTCGGCCAGTACTATACGGTCACAGCCGCGCAGCTCGCCGGCGCGTACCAGGCGATCGCCAACGGTGGCGAGAAGATCGACCTCTCGCTCGTCGAGTCGTGCACGCAGGCGGACGGCACCGTCGCCACGCCCGACAAGCCGAAGCACGAGCAGATCATCGAGAAGCAGACCGCGTCCGAGATCACGCGCATGCTCGAGAACGTCGCCGTTCAGGGTGGTAACGCCGAGCGGATCCAGGTCCCCGGCTACCGTGTGACGAGCAAGACCGGTACCGCTCAGGTCGCAGACCCCGTCAACGGCGGCTACAAGAACGGCGTGTACTACACCAGCATGGTCGGCTTCGCGCCGGTGGATGATCCGCAGTACGTCGTCGTGGTCACCCTCGACGAGCCGACTAAGGTTGTATCGTCCGCGGCCACCGCATCCGCCTTCCAGAAGGCGATGACGCAGGTGATGAAAACGTATCGCGTGATGCCGTCCTCTGTCCCGATGGACGAGCTCCTTCCCAAGTTCGGATAGTCGGCGAGAGCCGCGCATGGAGATGAAATGATCGCCCTGACGCTCGCTGAGATCACCGCCGCAATCGGCGGTGATCTGCGCGTGGCCGGAGAAGACACCGCCGAGACCGTCGTCGACGGCCTCGTCGACACGGACTCGCGGACGATGGTCCCCGGCTCGATCTTCGTGGCCAAGCCCGGCGCGGAGACCGACGGACACCAATTCGTGGGGTCCGCGGTCGCTGCCGGCGCCGTGCTGGCCATCGTGGAGCACCCGGTCGATGTGCCGGTCAGCCAGATCGTCGTCGCCGACGCCGTCGCGGCGCTGGGCGAACTGGCCAGAGAGGTCGTGGCGCGCGTGCGTGCCGGCGGCTCCCTGCGCATCATCGGGATCACCGGATCCAACGGGAAGACCACGACGAAGAACTTCCTGGCACGCATCCTCCAGGACGAGGGCGAGACGGTCGCACCGGTCAAGTCGTTCAACAACGAGGTCGGGGCCCCGGTCACGATGCTCCGCGCCACCGAGAACACGCGGTTCCTGGTGAGCGAGTTCGGGGCTGCGGCGCCCGGCAGCATCGCGCACCTCGCCGGTCTCGTCGAGCCGGACGTCGTCGTCGTGCTCATGGTCGGCATGGCGCACGCGGGAGGATTCGGTGGGATCGAAGCCACCGCGAAGGCCAAGGCAGAGCTCGTCGAAGCTGCTCGGGTTCCCGGTACCGCCGTCCTCAACATCGACGACAACAGGGTCGCCGCGATGCGGGAGCTCGCCGAAGCGCGTGGCTTGCAGGTCGTCGGCTTCGGGCAGGGGCCCACCGCCGATGTCCGCGCGCACGACATCGCGGTCTCCGCCTCCGGCACGTCCTGCACCGTCGAGGTCGGCGATGACCATCTGACGCTGCGCCTGCGGGTACTCGGCGCGCATCATGTGTCCAATGCACTGGCGGCCATCGCCGCAGCCGTGGTCGTCGGCGTCACGCCCGCAGACGCGGTCGCGCGACTCGAGACGGTGGAGATCGCCGAACGGTGGCGCATGCAGCCGCTGGGCAGCGATCGGGTGCGGATCATCAACGACGCGTACAACGCCAGCCCGGACTCGATGGCCGCGGCCCTGCGGACTCTCGCGCAGATCACCGGTCCCGAGGAGCGCACCGTCGCCGTTCTCGGCGCGATGACCGAGCTCGGCGAGAGCGCGGGGGAGGAGCACGACCGGATCGGTCTGCTCGCGGTGAGGCTCAACATCCAACGCATCGTCGTGGTCGGGCCCGAGGCGCGGCGGCTCTACCTCGCCGCCGTCGGCGAGGGTTCCTGGGACAGTGAGGCCATCCACCTGCCTGATCAGGAAGCCGCCTTCGAGTACCTCCGCACCGAGCTCCGCGACGGTGATCGAGTCCTCGTGAAGTCATCCAATTCCGTGGGCCTCCGGCATCTCGGCGATCGTCTGGGAGAATTGTTCTCGTGAGGTCACTCATCATGTCGGCGGCGATCTCGCTCGCCTTCACCCTGTTCCTGACTCCCGTCTTCCTCCGGCTCTTCCGGAAGTGGGGCTGGGGGCAGGTCATCCGCACCCCCGAGTCGGTCCACAACCCGAGTCACGAGGCGAAGCGCGGCACCCCCACCATGGGTGGCGTCATCTTCATCGTCGGATCCATCGTCGGGTACTTCACCGGCGTCTTGGTCAGCGGAGAGGTCCCCGCGCTCTCAGCACTGCTGGTGATCTGGCTGATGGTCGGTTTCGGTGCCGTCGGATTCATCGACGACTACATGAAGGTGCGCAGCCAGCGCAGTCTCGGGCTGTCGGGGTGGCGCAAGGTGATCGGCCAGCTGCTGGTCATCATCCCCTTCGGCATCGTCGCTCTGAACTTCCCGAACAGATGGGGTCAGATGCCGGCGAGCCCTGCGATCTCGCTGTTCCGCGACATCACTTGGCTGAACCTCTTCGCCTTCGGCGTCGTGCTCGGCTGGATCCTCTACCTCGTGTGGATCTCGATCATCGGCGTCGCGACCTCGAACAGCGTGAACCTCACCGACGGTCTCGACGGACTCGCGGCCGGAGCCGGCGTCATCGTCGTCGGCGCTTACAGCGTGATCGCGTTCTGGCAGTTCAAGCAGCCCTGCATCGGCGGCGATCCCGACGCCCTCGGCGGATGCTACGAGGTGCGTGACCCGTTCAATCTGGCCATCATCGCGGCATCGGTCGCCGCCAGCCTCATCGGATTCCTGTGGTGGAACGCGCCCAAGGCGAAGGTCTTCATGGGAGATGTCGGCTCGATGGCGATCGGCGGCGTCATCACCGCGATGGCGATCCTGACCCGCACCGAACTTCTCCTGCTGGTGATCGCCGGCGTCTTCGTCCTGTCCTCCGGCTCCGTCATCCTGCAGCGCGCATACTTCAAGATCACGCGAGGAAAGCGCCTGTTCCTGATGAGCCCCTTCCATCACCACCTCGAGATGCGCGGCTGGTCCGAGGTCACGATCGTGGTGCGCATGTGGATCATCGCCGGGCTCCTCGCGGTCTCGGCCGTCGGCCTCTTCTACGTCGAGTGGCTCACCCGTGTCGACTGATCGCCTCAGCCGCCTCACCAGCTGGAACGCCGATTGGCGCGATCTCCGCGTCGCTGTCCTCGGGCTGTCGATGACCGGCTTCTCGGTGGCCGACACCCTCGCCGAGTTCGGTGCGAAGGTGCTCGTGCTCAGCGAGTCCGCAGAAGAGGAGTATGCGCGTCTGCTCCCGGTGATCGGTGCCGGGCTCGAACTCGGCTCCCTCGCCGAGGTGCCGGCCGCACTGGTGGACTTCGCCCCCGAAGTGGTCATCGCCTCGCCCGGGTTCTCGCCATCGCATCCGGTGATCCGTTGGGCGCAGGAGTCGGGAATCGCGATCTGGGGCGATGTCGAGCTGGCCTGGCGCGTCCGCGACAAGGTTGTCCGCGCCGACGGAATGCCGGCCGATTGGGTACTCATCACCGGGACCAACGGCAAGACGACAACGACCCAGCTCACGGCGTCGCTGCTGGTCGAAGGCGGTCTCCGGGCAGCGCCCTGCGGCAACATCGGAGTGCCCGTCCTCGATGCGGTGCGGGATCCCGCCGGCTTCGACGTGCTCGTCGTCGAGCTCTCCAGCCACCAACTCTGGTACCTCGGCCAGTCACGGCCAGAGGGCGAGCTGTTCCCGCATGCGGCCGTGTGCCTCAACCTCGCCGACGACCATCTCGTGTGGCACGGCAGCGCTCAGGCCTATCGCGATGCGAAGGCCGTGGTCTACCGCAACACCCGCGTCGCCTGCGTCTACAACAAGGCCGATGATGCGACCCGGCTCATGGTCGAAGAAGCCGAGGTCGTCGAAGGAGCTCGTGCGATCGGGTTCGACCTGGGCATCCCCGGTCCGAGCGATCTGGGCATCGTGGAGGGACTCGTCGTCGACCGGGCGTTCCTCGACGACCGCGCGCGCAGCGCTCTCGAGCTCACGACCATCGCGGCACTGGACGAGGTCGGACTCGCGGCTCCGCACATCGTGCAGAACATCCTCGCCGCCAGCGCCCTGGTGCGTTCGCTGGGAGTCGAGCCCGAGGCGATCCACTCCGCCCTGCAGTCGTTCCGCCTGGATGCGCACCGCATCCAGGTCATCGCGCGGCATGCGGGCATCACCTGGGTCGATGACTCCAAGGCCACCAATCCGCACGCTGCGGCGTCGTCGTTGCGTGCCTACCCCGGCGCGGTGTGGGTCGTCGGGGGAGACCTGAAAGGCGTCGATATCGCCGACCTCGTCGCCGATGTCGGTGCGACTGCTCGCGCTGCGGTCGTGATCGGGGTCGAGAGGACCTCCGTCGTCGCGGCATTCCGGCGACACGCGCCGTCGGTGCCGGTGTTCGAGGTCGATGCTGGCGAGACTGGACAGGTCATGAACCGTGTCGTGGAGATCGCGTCGGGGATCGTCGACGGCGAGGGCACAGTCCTGCTGGCCCCGGCGGCGGCATCGTTCGATCAGTTCTCGAGCTATGCGGATCGAGGGCACCGTTTCGCCGAGGCGGTGCGTGACTGGATAGACCGGGGGAGCGCCGATGACGCAGGTGTCCCGCCCTCCGCGCTCTGAGTCCGGCGGACTCGCCGCCAGGGTGTCGCTCGGGCGCCGGTTCACACCGGTGTCGACCGAGTTCCTCCTCATCGCGTCGACCGCTCTGCTGTTGACCCTCTTCGGCCTGGTGATGGTGCTCTCCGCGACGAGTGCGACCGCGGTCGCCAGCGGGGCCGATCCGATGGGCGGGGTCCTCCGCCAAGGGGTGTTCGCGCTCCTCGGCGTCCCGCTGATGTTCCTGATCAGCCGTCTGCCTGTCGCATTCCTCAAGAAGATGGCGTGGCCCGCCCTCTTCGGCGCCGTCGCCCTTCAGCTGCTGGTGTTCACGCCGCTCGGGATCGAAGACGGCGGCAACCGGAACTGGATCGATATCGCCGGCTTCACGCTGCAGCCTTCCGAGTTCCTCAAGCTCGCGCTGGCGCTGTGGATCGCCGCGGTGCTGCTGCGCAAGCAGGCGATGCTCGGCACCTGGCACCACGTCTTCATCCCCGTGATCCCGGTCGGTGCGCTCGCGATCGGCACCGTGCTCGCCGGCAAGGACCTCGGCACCGCGATGGTGCTGGTGCTCATCCTGCTCGGCTGCCTCTTCTTCTCGGGCGTCAAGCTCCGCCTCTTCATCATCCCGGTGGTGATCGGCATCGTCGCGGTCCTCGCCTACGCGCTGTCGAGCCAGGACCGGATGCGGCGTATCACGGCGACCTGCGACAACATGGCGCTGTACGAAAGCGACTGCTATCAGTCCATCCACGGCATCTGGGGGATGGCATCGGGAGGGATCTTCGGCCTCGGGCTCGGCAACTCCCAGGAGAAGTACGGCTGGCTTCCCGCTGCCGGCAACGACTTCATCTTCGCGATCGTCGGGGAGGAACTCGGGCTGATCGGCTGCATCGTGGTCCTGGCCCTGTTCACGTTCTTTACGGTCGGCGCCTTCCACGTGATCCGGAAGACGCCGGATCCGTTCATCCGCGTCGCCGCCGGTGGCATCACGGTCTGGATCGTCGGTCAGGCCGTGCTCAACATCGGCGTCGTGATCGGCGTCTTCCCGGTGATGGGAGTCCCGCTCCCGTTCATGTCTCAGGGGGGCACGGCGCTGCTCGCCGTGCTGATCGCCTGCGGGGTGCTGCTTGCCTTCGCACGCACCATTCCCGTCGTCGAGAAGCCGGTCGAGAAGCCATCAGCCGGGCGGGGTAGGGTCACCAGGTGACCTCGTACCTCCTCGCCGGCGGTGGCACCGCCGGCCATGTCAATCCCCTGCTCGCCGTGGCCGACGCGCTCCATGAACGCGACGCCGATGCCACCGTGCTCGTGCTCGGCACCGCCGAGGGGCTGGAGTCCCGGTTGGTGCCCGCTCGAGGCTATGAACTGCTCGTCGTCGACAAGGTCCCCTTCCCGCGTCGTCCGAATCGCCAGGCCGCGGCCTTTCCGGTGCGCTTCCGCCGCGCGATCGCTCAGGTGCGCGCGCATATCCGACGCCACCGCGTCGAGGTCGTCGTCGGATTCGGCGGTTACGCGTCCGCACCCGCGTACGTGGCTGCGCGGCGCGAGGGTGTGCCGTTCGTGGTGCACGAGGCCAATGCCAAGCCCGGTCTCGCGAATGTTCTCGGGGCTCGTCGTGCCGCGGCCGTGGGGGTCGCCTTCGAGGGCACGCCGCTCCGGGGAAGCGAGACGGTCGGGATGCCGCTGCGTCAGGAGGTCATCGCACTCGATCGCGCGGCGACGCGTGCGGAGGCAGCGGAGTACTTCGGCCTCGACGCCGATCGTCCGGTCCTGCTCGCCTTCGGCGGATCGCTCGGTGCCCAGCGCCTCAACGAGGCCCTCGCGGATTCCTGGCGCGATATCCTCTCGGCCGGGTGGCAGCTGCTGCACGTGACGGGCGAGCGCAGCGATCTCGCCGATCCTGGCGTGGAGGGGTACGCACTGCGTCGCTATATCGACCGCATGGACCTGGCCTTCGCGCTGGCGGACCTGATCGTCTCGCGGTCCGGATCGGCGACGGTCAGCGAGATCAGCGCCTTGGGCATCCCCGCGCTCTACGTGCCCTACTCGGTCGGCAACGGCGAGCAGCGCCTGAACGCGGCGTCGGCGGTGGCCGCAGGTGCCGCCGAGCTCCTCGACGACGCGACCTTCGATGGCGATGCGGTCCGTCGGATCGTCGTGCCGCTGCTGGGAGACAGGGACAGGCTCGACCGGATGGCTGCAGCCGCCGAGACGGCCGGAACGCGCAACGGCACCGAGAACGTGATCAGGCTGATCGACCGCGCACTGGACGCGGTCTGACACGGCCGAGAACAGCCAAGAAAAGTAGACTGAAGCGGACATGATCAGACCCGACCTCTCCCTCCCCATTCCCGAGACGATCACCGCCGCCCACTTCATCGGCATCGGCGGTTCCGGCATGAGCGGCCTCGCGAAGATGTTCCTCGATGCGGGCATCCGCGTCTCCGGCAGCGACCGGGCGGACAGTGACAACCTGCGTGCTCTGGCATCCGCCGGGGCGACGGTGCACGTCGGTCACGACGCCGCCCACCTCGGTGATGCCGACACCGTCGTGCACACGGGCGCGATCTGGCCTGAGAACCCCGAGTTCGTGACGGCCAAGGCTCGCGGTCTCCACGTGATCCACCGGTCGCAGGCGCTGCACTGGCTGATCGGCTCCCGACGGCTGGTCTCGGTGGCCGGCGCGCACGGCAAGACCACCTCGACGGGGATGATCGTCACGACACTGCGCGAGCTCGGTGCCGACCCGCACTTCGTCAACGGTGGCGTCATCGAGCAGCTCGGCACCTCGAGCGCCACGGGCACGGGCGACCTGTTCGTGGTGGAGGCCGACGAGTCCGACGGCACGTTCCTGCTCTACGACACCGCGGTGGCTCTCATCACCAATGTCGATCCCGACCACCTCGACCACTACGGCTCGGAGGAGGCGTTCCACGACGCGTTCGTGCGGTTCGCCGACGCCGCCAGCGAAGCCGTCGTCATCTCCAGCGACGATGCCGGAGCGCTCCGCGTCGGCGCCGGGATCACGCACCCGAACGTGCTGACCTTCGGTCAGGCCGAAACCGCCGACGTGCGTGTCAGCGACATCGTCGCGGCCGGACCGGTCGCCGCGACCATCAGCCAAGGCGACGAGCACGTGCGCATGCAGCTCGCGGTCCCCGGCGTGCACAACGCGATCAACGCGGCGGGGGTCGTCGCGGTGCTCAGGGCGCTCGGATACGCGCTCGTCGACGCCGTGCGCGCCGTCGAGGGCTTCGCCGGCACCGTGCGCCGCCTGGAGCAGCACGGCGTCGAGCGGGGCGTAACGGTGTACGACGACTACTCGCACCATCCCACCGAGGTGCAGGCCGCGCTCGAGGCCATGCGCAGCATCGCGGGGTCAGGGCGGATCATCGCGATCCAGCAGCCGCACACGTATTCCCGCACGCAGCACATGTACCAGGAGTTCGCCGACGTCCTGGAGGAATTCGCGGACCACACGGTGATGCTCGATGTCTACGGCGCTCGGGAAGACCCGGTGCCCGGCGTCACGGGCGAGCTGGTGAGCACCGCGTTCCGCGACCCGTCTCATGTGCACTACGTCGCCGACTGGCAGCAGGCGGCCGACTACACCGCCACGGTCGCCCGTGACGGGGACTTCGTCGTGACCCTCGGCTGCGGCAACGTCTACCAGATCATCCCGCAGGTACTGGAGTCGCTGCGCCGGACCGACGAGGCATAACGATGCGTCGTCCCGCACCCCTTCCGTCCGCCCCCGAGGACCCGGCGGAGAAGGGCACCGCGTCGCAGGCGAGGGCACGTTCGCGGGCGCGGAGCGATGACGCGGTCGGGGAGCGGACCGAATCGGATGGCGCGATGCCGGAGCCTTCGTCCCGCGACGAAGCCGTGGGCGCTGCCGCGGACGAGCCGGAGCCGACATCGACACGAGACGTGTGGCGCGCGGCTCGGGCCAGGCGCAAGGCGCTCCGCTCGGAGATCCGGCGCTTCACGCAGCGCTCCCGCCGCCGTCGGATCATCTGGCTGAGCAGCATCGGCGCCGTGGTCCTGCTGATCGGCGGCAGTGTCGCGGCCGCGTACAGCCCGCTGTTCGCCGTGGAGAAGATCACTGTGGTCGGAGCCGCGAGTCTCGACCCTGCCGCGATCGAGGCCGCGCTCGGCGACCAGGTCGGCACACCTTTGGCGCTCGTGGACACCAGCGAGGTGAAGGCCGCGCTGCTGGCGTTCCCTCTCATCGAGACGTACGCGCTGGAAGCGCACCCTCCGCACGATCTCACGGTGCGGATCGTGGAGCGCACGCCCGTCGGCGTCATCCGATCGACCGCGGGATACACACTCGTCGACGCCGCCGGCGTCGCGCTCTCGACCACGTCCGATCAACCGCCGGGCCAGCCGGTGATCGATGTCGACGGCGGGGTGGAGTCGCCCGCATTCCAGAGCGCCGGCCTGGTCGTGCGTGCACTGCCCGCGGATGTCCGTGCGGTTCTCACCGGAGTGCGTGCGACGACTGCGGACGATGTGACGCTCACCCTCGACTCCGGGCTGATCGTGGTCTGGGGGAGCGCCGAGGAGTCGGGCCTGAAGGCGCTCACGCTCTCGGCCGCCATGGTGAAGAACCCTGATGCGGCGTCCATCGACGTGACCTCTCCCGAGGTGGCCGTCGTCGGTTGACGGCTTTCGCGGCAACGCCGACGGCTTTCGCGAGGGAATGGGGCGACACGCCCACGTGATCGCGCGCACGAGGGCAGGCGGCGCTTACCTTCGATCAAAGAGAACGCAATACCGGGAAATACTTTACACCTCTAGTTGAGGTTTAAGGTTCACCCTTTTCCAGGCTCGAATAATCGGAGGCCGGCCATGAGCCAGAACCAGAACTACCTCGCCGTGATCAAGGTCGTCGGCGTCGGCGGTGGCGGCGTCAATGCCGTCAATCGCATGATCGATCTCGGTCTCCGCGGAGTCGAGTTCATCGCCGTCAACACCGACGCGCAGGCGCTGCTGATGAGCGACGCCGACGTCAAGCTCGATGTGGGCCGCGAGCTCACCCGGGGCCTCGGTGCCGGTGCGGACCCCGAGGTGGGTCGACGCGCCGCCGAGGACCACGCCGAAGAGATCGAGCAGGCGCTGACCGGTGCCGACATGGTCTTCGTGACCGCCGGCGAAGGCGGCGGAACCGGAACCGGTGGCGCCCCGGTCGTGGCACGCATCGCGAAGTCGATCGGCGCCCTCACCATCGGTGTCGTCACCAAGCCGTTCTCCTTCGAGGGTCGCCGCCGCCAGAGCCAGGCCGAGGCCGGCGTCGCCAAGCTCAAGGAAGAGGTCGACACCCTCATCGTGGTGCCGAACGACCGTCTCCTCGAGATCAGCGACCGCGGCATCTCGATGATCGAGGCCTTCGCCACCGCCGACCAGGTCCTGCTCGCCGGTGTCCAGGGCATCACCGACCTCATCACGACCCCGGGTCTGATCAACCTCGACTTCGCCGACGTCAAGTCGGTCATGCAGGGCGCGGGTTCGGCGCTCATGGGAATCGGCTCCGCCCGCGGCGCCGACCGTGCGATCAAGGCCGCGGAACTGGCAGTGGAGTCGCCGCTCCTCGAAGCGTCTATCGAGGGTGCGCACGGTGTGCTGCTCTCGATCCAGGGTGGATCGAACCTCGGCATCTTCGAGATCCACGACGCCGCCGACCTCGTCAAGGAGGCCGCGCACCCGGAGGCGAACATCATCTTCGGTACGGTCATCGACGACACGCTCGGCGACGAGGTGCGCGTGACCGTGATCGCCGCCGGTTTCGACGGCGGGGAGCCCTCCCTCCGCCTCGACCCGATGGTCGTCTCGCGTCCGTCGGCCGCGACGCTTCCCGAGGTCGCCCTCCCGGACGATTCCGAGACCAAGAGCGAGGCGGCGAAGCCCGAGCCCGTGCAGCAGCGTGTGCCGACCACGAGCATCGAGCCGGCCTTCGCCGACGACGACATCGACATCCCCGAATTCCTGAAGTGACCTCGGAGGTCGACGGCCACGACCATCTGGGCCTGGCCGAGCGGTTGACGGCGATCGATGAACGCATCGCCGTCGCCGCTCGCGCCGCAGGGCGGGAGCAGGAGGAGATCACCCGTATCGTGGTGACGAAGTTCCACCCTGGCTCCCTCGTGCGCGACCTGCGTGCGCTCGGTGTGCGCGAGGTCGGGGAGAACCGTCAGCAGGAACTGTCGGCGAAGCAGACCGAGTTGGCGGCTCTCGACCTGACCTGGCACTTCATCGGTCAGGGCCAGACCAACAAGGCCGCCGCCATTCGTCGCAGCGCCGACGTGGTGCACTCGGTCGACCGTGAGCGCTTCGCCGATGCCCTGCACAGGGCGGCCGAGAGCGACGACGTGCTCGACGTGCTCGTCCAGATCAACCTGACGGACGATCCGGGCCGAGGCGGCGTCGCTCCCATGGATGCGGTGGCTCTTGCCGAGCACGTGCTCTCCCTCCCGTCGTTGCGCCTGCGCGGCGTGATGGCGGTGGCGCCCCTCGATGAGGAACCGGCTGCCGCGTTCGCTCGGCTGCGCGACATTGCTGATGCCGTCCGCGTCGCCGACCCCTCCGCATCCTGGATCTCGGCCGGGATGACCGGAGACTTCGCCGAGGCGATCGCCGCCGGCGCGACACACCTGCGGATCGGCTCCGCAATCACCGGACCCCGGCCCGACCGGGGTTAACCTGTGAAAAGACCAGCCCCAAACGTTCGAACCGGAGGACACGATGGGTAACCCGCTGAAGAAGACCATGGTGTATCTCGGCCTCGCCGACGAGGAAGAGGTCTACGAGGAAGAGACGCAGGCACCTGCCCGCGCTCACCGCGAACGCGACCGTGACCGTGAAGAGCCGGCACCGGCTCCCGTCACGCCGTTGCGTCGCCCCGTCGCCGTCCGCCAGCCGTCTGCAGGAGCCGTGAACGAGATCCTCACCGTCCACCCGAAGCAGTACCGCGATGCGCAGCTGATCGCCGAGAGCTTCCGCGAGGGCGTCCCCGTCATCATCAACCTCTCCCAGATGAGCGATGCCGATGCGCGTCGCCTCATCGACTTCGCGAGCGGGCTCTCCCTCGGTCTTTATGGCCGTATCGAGCGCGTCACCTCGAAGGTGTTCCTGCTCTCGCCGGAGAACATCGCGGTTTCGGGCCACGGGGGCATCGCACACGCAGACGCTGAGTCTGCGGGCTTCGACCAGTCGTAACTCGTGGAGCTGGTCTCCGTCGCGGCGAGCATCGTCCATCTGGTGCTGCTGCTGTACATCTTCGTGCTCTTCGCGCGCCTCATCCTGGACTACATCCCGATGTTCAATCGGGAATGGCGTCCGAAGGGCTTCGGTCTGGTCGCCGCTGAGGCCGTCTACACGGTCACCGATCCACCCATCCGGTTCTTCCGGCGGCTCATCCCGCCCCTGCGGATCGGGTCGCTGTCCCTCGACTTCGGGTTCACGCTCACCCTGCTGGTGGTACTGATCCTGATGAACATCGTGCGGCTTTTCATTTGACGAACTCCGCCTGATTCTCCCGTCGGCCACGCCCCGAGTTCCCGCAGTCTGGGTGTCGCGACATCGCGGCGCTGTGGCGCGGGGGCTATGCTGGCACCCAGGTGCGCGCCCCGGGTTCGCGCCACATCACGACCACGCCATACATCGATACTGGCATTCGAACTCATCGAAAGAGGAGCCACTCATGGCACTTACCCCGGATGACGTCGTCACCAAGCAGTTCCAGCACGTCCGTTTCAAGGACGGCTTCGACCCGGACGAGGTGGACGACTTCCTCGACGAGATCGTCATCGAGTGGCGCAAGGCTCTCGAGGAGAACGTCGAGCTGAAGGCCAAGCTGGCAGCGTACGAATCCGGCGCCGCTCCCGAGGCTGCCGCACCGGCCGCTCCCGCCGCGACCGAGGCCCCCGCGCCCGTCGCCGAGGTGCCTGCAGAGCCTGCTCCGACGGGTTCCGCGACCGCGACGGCCGGCATCATCGAGCTCGCGCAGCGTCTGCATGACGAGCACGTGGCCGAGGGCGAGGCGAAGCGCAACGCGCTCATCGCCGAGGCCGAGACCGAGGTTGCGCGCATCCGCACCGAGGCCGAGGCGAAGCAGCGCGAAGAGTCGGCACGCCTGGAGCGCGAGCGCAACACGCTCGAAGCCCGCATCACCGAACTCCGCAACTTCGAGCGCGACTACCGCTCGCAGCTGCGCGGCTACATCGAGGGCCAGCTTCGCGAGCTCGACGAGAAGTCGGCGTCCACGGACTCCACGCCCGTCTCCGCGATCGGTCTGTAAGGCGCCTCTTGTCAGGACGCCCGCCCCTTCGTCGGTCGGCGGCCGGTGCGATCGTTGCGATTCTCGCAGCGCTCGTGCTGGCCGCCGATCAGTTTGTGAAGTACCTCACGATCGAGAACCTGCCGCTGCATGAGCCGGTCCCGGTTCTCGGCGAGTTCCTTCAGCTCTACTACGTGCGCAATCCCGGCGCGGCCTTCTCGCTCGGCTCCGAGGTCACGTGGATCTTCACGATCGCCCTCGCAGTGGTCGCCTCCATCATCATCTGGAAGGCGTTCGGCCTCAGGTCGCGGCTGTGGGCCGTGGTGCTCGGTTGCCTGCTCGGCGGTGTGCTGGGCAACCTCACGGACCGTCTGCTCCGTGAGCCCGGTTTCCCTGTCGGACATGTCGTCGACATGATCTCCATGCCGTGGATGATGCCCGCGATCTTCAACGTGGCAGACATCTTCATCGTGACCGGCATGATCTCGGTCGCACTTCTCGTCGTGTTCGGGCTTCGCTTCGACGGCACGCGCGAGCGCGACCATGCCGTGGTCGAGACGGAGGAGGAAGCAGAGGCCGCAGCGGCGGCTGCTGTCGCCGCCACCGAGACCGACGCCGACGTCATGCCAGCGGACGCGCCCGCCGGTCGCGCAGACGACGACGATGCGCCCTCGGAGGGTGCGGCTCCCGCATCCGAAGGACGCTGATCGTGGAATCCCGGTCTCTGCCGGTGCCCGACGGCTTGGACGGCACTCGCGTCGACGCAGCCCTGGCGAAGCTCATGGGCTTCTCCCGCACCTTCGCCGCCGACGTCGCCGCAGCAGGCGGTGTGCGGTTGGACGGCGTGACACTCGACAAGTCCGACCGCCTCCGCGGCGGCGGGTGGCTCGATGTGGAGTGGCGGCCGAAGGAAGCACCGAAGATCGTCCCGATCGCGGTGCCCGAACTCGGCATCGTGTACGACGACGACGACATCGTCGTGGTCGACAAGCCCACCGGCGTCGCGGCGCATCCGTCGGTCGGTTGGGAGGGCCCCACGGTCGTCGGCGCTCTCGCGGCCGCAGGATTCCGTGTCGCCACGAGTGGCGCGCCCGAGCGTCAGGGCGTCGTGCATCGGCTCGATGTCGGTACCAGCGGTCTGATGGTCGTCGCGAAGTCCGAGCACGCCTACACGGTTCTGAAGCAGGCGTTCAAGGACCGCACGGTCGAGAAGATCTATCACGCCGTGGTGCAGGGGCATCCGGATCCGCTGGCGGGGACGATCGACGCGCCGATCGGGCGGCACCCGAACCACTCCTGGAAGTTCGCGGTGGTTCCGGACGGCAAGCCCTCGGTCACTCACTACGAGACGCTCGAGGCCTTCCCCGGTGCTTCGCTCCTGGAGATCCATCTCGAGACGGGCCGCACTCACCAGATCCGTGTGCACATGGCGGCGCATCGGCATCCCTGCGTCGGGGACCCGCTCTACGGAGCCGACCCGACGTTGTCGGCTCGGCTCGGGCTCACTCGGCAGTGGCTGCACGCGCACCAGCTGGCGTTCGCCCACTCGGCGACGGGGGACTGGGTGCAGTTCGAATCCCCGTATCCGGAGGACTTCCGGCACGCACTGGATGTGCTGCGCGGCGAATAGCCCGTGCGTCGGCGTTGCGATGTCGGCCGTCTCCGGCACACTGATCGCATGGACATCGAGGTTCGACCAGCAACGGAGTTCGACGATGTCGCGGCGCTCGTCGGCCCGAAGAAACCGACGTCGAATGTCTGCTTCTGCCTGAGCTATCGCATAGGCAGCAAGGAGAACGTCGCGCTGCGCGGGGAGCAGCGCGCTGATCGTGTGCGGGAGCTGTGTCATCAGGATCCGCCACCCGGCGTGATCGCGTACCTCGATGATGAGCCGGTGGGCTGGGCGGCGCTGCACCCGCGGCGTGAGACGAGCTTCGCCCGTAATCGGCTGATCCCACATGTCGACGACCTCGACGTGTGGTCGCTGTGGTGCTTCCGCGTGCGGCCGGGGCACCGCAAACAGGGCGTCTCCCACGCGCTTATCGAGGGAGCGGTGGCATACGCGAAAGAACGCGGAGCCCCGGCCATCGAGGGGTACCCCGTCGACAACGGTGGAGAGAAGGTGAATCTCACCATGGCGTACGTCGGCACTCGAGCGCTCTTCGAGAGCGCGGGGTTCGCGAAGGCGGCGGACACGGGTTCCGTGCTCGACGGGTTGCCTCGGGTGCTGATGAGGCTCGATCTCGGCACCTCACGAAGGTCTTCGAAGAAAGCGTGAACCGTTTTCGTGATTCGCCCCAATACTCAGTGTGAGCACGGACAGCGAGATCATCCAGCGGTCGCTCGAAGAGCCCGGCGTCTTCTCCGAGATCTTCGAGCGGCACGTCCGACCCGTCGGCGGCTACATCCGGCGACGGGTGGGAGCGGACGCCGTCGATGACGTCCTGAGCGAGACGTTCCTCGTCGCCTTCCGGCGGCGCGCGTCCTTCGACCTCGGGGCGGAGTCGGCGCGGCCCTGGCTGCTCGGCATCGCGACCAAGGTGGTGAAGAGCCATCGGGCCGCGGAAGCGCGGCAGTGGCGGGCCTTCGAAGCCTCGGCATCAGCGGAGGAGGTCGCGGAAGAGACTCCGCACGTCGCCTCCGATTCGCGGATCGACGCCGACGCCGCCCTGCGGGCACTGGCCCCGCGGATCGCCGCCCTCGCAGCCAAGGACCGGGACACGCTGTTGCTGCATGCGTGGGGTGATCTCACATATGAGCAGATCGCCGCAGCGCTCGGTGTGCCGGTAGGAACCGTTCGGTCCCGGCTGAATCGCGTTCGTCGAAAGCTCGCGCCGCCCGGCTCGCACGGATCTGCCCGGCTGACATGGATGGCGAAGGAGGAGAGCGATGCAGCTTTTGGAACAAGTTCGTGAGATCGGGATCGATGAGTCCCATGTGGATGATGACACCGTTCTCGCCGCGCGGCGGGCGCTGACTCGAGAGATGGCGGGGAGTGCGCGTCCGGAGCGAGCACGGCCGTACCGACGACGCACGTGGACCGGGATCGGTATCGGGGGGCTCGTCGCCGGAGCGGCCGTGACCGCGATCGTCGCCGGCCCGGTCATCGCGCCCCCGACCGCTCCCGATGCGGCAGCAGCCGAGGTACTGGAACGCGCGTCTGCCGTGACGTTCGACGCGCAGGACACCACGCTGGTCGCCGGACAGTATCTGCGGATCGAGACCGTCGGCGAAAACCTGCAGTTCTGGAAGGCAGAGTGGGCCGACGACGACGACGAGAACACGATGCCGTTCAATGCCTCTCGAGATGGCAGTGACGCCGCCGTGCTGGTGCGCGACACGCGCGTGCTGTTCATCCCTGCTGACCGTTCAGGAGACTGGTTCTACGACTGGGGACACGCCGAGGTCGTGGAGTCGTTCGGCGACCGCGGCGCCGAGGCGGCACGAGATTGGTCCTCCTCGCCCGGCTCCCAGATTCGTGAACGCGGCACGATCGAGAACCTCCCGGCGGGGGAGTACCTCGCCGTAGGCGGCGACGAGCCACCCATGCCGTACCTGGCGGACCGGTACCGGCCGTACTACGACGAGATGCCGAGGGATCCCCAGAAGCTGCTCGACTGGCTCCGTGGACAGTCGGGGATGACGGGCGAAGAAGCGGATCGGTGGCTTGTGGCGGGTCTCTCCGATCCGTCGGCGATCAACCTGATGCCGGCCGACCTGCGTTCGGCGTTCTTCCTCGCGATCGCCCTGATCCCAGGATTCGAGGTGGTGGCTGAGGAGGGTTCGACGGCAACGTTGCAGTACGTCGTCCCCGGCCACCGGACGACGACGATCGTGATCGACACCGACGAGGGACTCATCGACTCGATCGCCGAGGACTATGGAAGCGGCGGGCCCGCAGGCGACACGGTCGACGCCGTCACGACGGTGCACACCTCCGTCGTGGACTCCGTACCGCAGTCGTAGCGACCCGCCAGGGAGCCCCGGCACCGATCTCCGGTGTCGGGGCCCCGCCGTAAACTCGGGCGGTGCGCCCGACCAACTTCGAACCGTTTGGCGGTTCAAGGGCAATACATAGTGTGAGCACAGACAGCGAGATCATTCAGCGGTCGCTCGGGCAACCCCGAGCCTTCGCTGAACTGTTCGATCGGCACGCGGGATCGGTGGGTCGATATGCGGCTCGCCGCCTCGGCCCTGATGCCGGTGAGGACATCCTCAGCGAGACGTTCCTGGTCGCTTTCGCGCGGCGGAAGTCGTTCGACGCGGCGTGGGACTCCGCGCTGCCGTGGCTGTACGGCATCGCCTCGCGGTTGATCAAGAAACACCGAGCTCGGGAGGCGAAGCACCACCGCTCGAGTGTGGAGTCAGCGAACCGCGAGGAGCACGTCTCGCTCGGCGACCTCGAGGGGACGATCGCCCGCCTCGACGCCGAGATATCCACCCGGGAGCTGGCGCCCCGCATCGCTGCGCTATCGGCGAAGGAACGGGACACGCTGCTGCTCTACGCCTGGGGAGACCTGACGTATGAGGAGGTCGCCGTCGCCCTCGGCGTGCCTGTGGGAACCGTCCGTTCGCGAATGAACCGAATACGGACTCGACTCGACCCGAGCAGGGGGAGTCGCCGAGAACGAGTTGTGAGCGGGAAGGAAGGAGAGGTCGATGGACGTTTTCGAACGCGTGCGTGAGGTGAACACGAGCGCGAGCCTCACGGACGACCGTGTAGCCGCGGCGCGTGCTCGCCTTCTGAGCGGGATCGACGAGAGCAGGGAGCAGAATCGCAGACGTCTCGCGCTTCGAACCCTGCTGATCGCCGGCACCGTGGCCGCCACGGCTGCGGTGGCCACGGCAGTGGTGGTCTTCACACAAGAGACCGCGCCGCCTCCGCGTGTCGAGGCGATTCCGACACCCACGGTGACGCCGCAGCAGCCGGCGACGCCGAGTCCGCAGCCCTCCCCGACTTCGGGAACCGGAGCGACCGAGCCTTTCCCCGGTACGACGCCGCAAGCGGGGCAGTACCTCCGCATCGTCGGCGTCACCGAACGTCTGCACTATCGAGCCTCGTCGGGCGGGGCGTTCCCGTGGGCCTGGATGTCCGAGTCGTCGTCTCCGCCCGTCTCGGCTCTGCTGGCGCGCGATCGCGAGGAGCAGTATGTTCCGGCGGATCGCTCAGGCGACTGGTATCAGGTGCACGGTCCGAAGGCCGAGAGGGTGGAGCTCTTCCCGGGGGTGCAGGGTCCGGATGAGGACCAGGCGTGGAACACGATCATGCCGGAGGACAGCACGGTAGGGGAGACATCGAGCACGGGTGGGCTGGCGGGCGACGCTTTTCCGCCTGTGGGGTCGACGGAGTACTACGCCGACCTCCCACGGGAACCGCGAGCGCTTCTCGATCATCTACGAGCGGTCGTCGGCACATGGACGTCCAGCCCGGAGGAGACGGACGATGCGCTCCTCGAGAACATGACGTCCACGTTGCTGTCGAACTTCGCACCGGCCGATGTCCGCAAGGCGTACGTGGGTGCACTGACGCTGAGTGGCCTCGCTCAGACGAGTTCGTCGGACGACGGGACGGTGAGCTTCGAGCTCCGCCGAGAACAGTACTCTCCGCGGACGGAGAAGCTGATCGTCGACGAATCGACAGGGTGGGCGACCGTGCACACCGTGCGCTACGACCGTCAGGCCGGCGCGACGGGGGACATGGTGCCCACAGACGTGCCCGACATTCGGACGACGTATACCGTCTCCATCGCGAATTCGGGTCCGTAGCGACTCTCGATCGACAGCCGAGCGAGCCCCGGCACCGACCTCCGGTGTCGGGGCTCCGCCGTAGACTCGAAGGCATGGCATCCGACTCCTTCGTCCACCTTCATGTGCACAGCGAGTACTCGATGTTGGACGGTGCGGCGAAGATCAATGCGATGACCCAGGCGGCCGCCGAATACGGCATGCCGGCCATCGCGGTGACCGATCACGGCAACACCTTCGCGGCGTTCGAGTTCTACAACGCGGCGCGGAACGCGGGCATCAAGCCCATCATCGGGCTCGAGGCGTACATGACCCCGGGCACCCACCGCAGCGACAAGACACGCGTGCAGTGGGGCTCGCCCGACCAGAAGAGCGACGACGTCTCCGGTTCAGGCGCCTACACCCACATGACGATGTGGAGCCAGAGCACCGAGGGCATGCACAACCTCTTCCGGATCAGCTCCCGGTCGAGCATGGAGGGCTACTACTTCAAGCCGCGCATGGACCGCGAGCTGCTCCAGACCTATGGCAAGGGGATCATCGCGACGACGGGGTGCCCGTCGGGCGAGGTGCAGACACGACTCCGGCTCGGGCAGTACGACGCGGCACGGGCGGCGGCCGCAGAGTTCCAGGACATCTTCGGCAAGGAGAACTACTTCGCCGAGATCATGGACCACGGTCTCTCCATCGAGCGACGGGTCATGACCGATCTGCTCCGGCTCGCGAAAGACCTCAACATCCCGCTCGTCGCCACCAACGACTCGCACTACACGCACCAGCACGAGGCCGACGCGCACGAGGCGCTCCTGTGCGTCCAGTCGGGCTCCACCATGGACGACCCGAACCGGTTCAAGTTCGACGGCGACGGCTACTACATCAAGACCGCCGCCGAGATGCGGCAGCTGTTCCGCGATCACCCCGAAGCGTGCGACAACACCCTGCTGATCGCCGAACGCTGCGAGGTCGAGTTCGACACCTCGGCGAACTACATGCCGCGGTTCCCGGTGCCGGACGGCGAGACCGAAGACAGCTGGCTCATCAAAGAGGTCGAGACGGGTCTGCACTACCGGTACCCGGGTGGCATCCCCGACAAGGTGCGCAAGCAGGCGGAGTACGAGACCGGCATCATCCTGCAGATGGGCTTCCCCGGCTACTTCCTCGTCGTCGCCGACTTCATCAACTGGGCCAAGGACAACGGCATCCGCGTCGGTCCCGGCCGTGGCTCCGGTGCCGGTTCCATGGTCGCGTATGCGATGAAGATCACCGACCTCGACCCCCTCGAGCACGGTCTGATCTTCGAGCGGTTCCTGAACCCCGACCGCGTCTCGATGCCTGACTTCGACGTCGACTTCGATGACCGGCGTCGTGGCGAGGTCATCGACTACGTCACCGAGAAGTACGGCTCGGAGCGCGTCGCCCAGATCGTCACGTACGGCACCATCAAGTCCAAGCAGGCTCTGAAGGACGCGGGTCGTGTGCTCGGCTTCCCGTTCAGCATGGGGGAACGCCTGACCAAGGCGATGCCGCCGCCCGTCATGGGCAAGGACATGCCGCTCGACGGGATGTTCGACTCTGCGCACCCCCGTTACAAAGAGGCGAGCGAGTTCCGTGCGCTGATCGAGACCGACCCCGAGGCGAAGACGGTCTTCGACCGCGCGCTCGGGCTCGAGGGACTGAAGCGGCAGTGGGGCGTGCACGCCGCCGGCGTCATCATGTCGTCCGACCCGCTGCTCGACATCATCCCGATCATGAAGCGCGAGCAGGACGGCCAGATCGTCACGCAGTTCGACTACCCGTCGTGCGAGTCTCTCGGTCTGATCAAGATGGACTTCCTGGGGCTCCGCAACCTCACGATCATCTCGGACGCGCTGGACAACATCCGGACGAACCGTGGCGAGGAGCTCGACCTCGAGCACCTCGGCCTCGACGACCCGGGCGTGTACGAGCTGCTCGCGCGCGGCGACACCCTGGGTGTCTTCCAGCTCGACAGCCCGCCGCTGCGCTCGCTGATGCGCCTGATGAAGCCCGACAACTTCGGTGACATCTCGGCCCTCATCGCCCTGTACCGTCCCGGCCCCATGGGAGCGAACTCGCACACCAACTACGCGCTGCGCAAGAACGGTCTTCAGGAGATCACGCCGATCCATCCCGAGCTCGAGGAGCCGCTGGCAGACATCCTTCAGGAGTCCTACGGCCTCATCATCTACCAGGAGCAGGTGATGGCGATCGCCCAGGCGGTGGCCGGGTTCAGCCTCGGACAGGCAGACATCCTGCGCCGCGCCATGGGAAAGAAGAAGAAGTCCGAGCTCGACAAGCAGTACGAGGGCTTCGCGGGCGGCATGAAGCAGCGCGGGTTCGGCGAGGCGGCGATCAAGGCACTCTGGGACATCCTGCTCCCATTCTCCGACTACGCCTTCAACAAAGCGCACTCTGCCGCGTACGGCCTCGTGTCGTACTGGACCGCCTATCTCAAGGCGCACTATCCCGCCGAGTACATGGCGGCGCTGCTGACCAGCGTGGGCGACTCCAAAGACAAGATGGCGCTGTACCTGAACGAGTGCCGCCGCATGGGTATCAAGGTGCTCCCGCCCGATGTGTCGGACTCGATCAACTACTTCGCGGCCGTGGACGACGACATCCGCTTCGGCCTCGGCGCTGTGCGCAACGTCGGCAGCAACGTCGTCGACGGCATCGTGCGGGCCCGAAAGGACGAGCGTTTCACCTCGTTCCACCACTTCCTCGACAAGGTGCCGCTGCACGTCTCGAACAAGCGCACCGTCGAGTCGCTGATCAAGGCCGGCGCCTTCGACTCGATGGGAGACTCGCGGCGGGCTCTCATGGAGGTGCATGAAGACGCGGTCGAGGCGGCCGTCGACCGCAAGCGCAACGAGGCCCAGGGCGCGATCGGCTTCGACTTCGACAGCCTCTACGACGGCATGGAAGAGGCGGCGCCCGCCAAGGTGCCCGCCCGTCCGGAGTGGATCAAGAAAGACAAGCTCGCCTTCGAGCGGGAGATGCTCGGGCTCTACGTCTCCGATCATCCGCTCGCGGGGCTCGAAGTTCCACTGGCGAAGCACGCGTCGATCTCGATTCACGACCTCAACAACTCCGAGGACCTCCAGGATGGCGACCAGGTGACGGTCGCGGGGCTCGTCACCAGCGTGCAGCACCGCGTCGCCAAGGCCAGCGGAAACCCCTACGGCATGATCACCGTCGAGGATTTCAACGGTGAGGTGACCGTGATGTTCATGGGGAAGACCTACACCGAGTTCCAGCACACGCTGCAGCAGGATGCGATCCTCGCTGTCCGCGGGCGCGTCTCGCGACGGGATGACGGGCTCAACCTCCATGCCCAATCGGCGTTCGCGCCCGACATCGGATCGTTCGATGCCGCGGGTCCGCTGGCGCTCGTCCTCGCCGAGCAGCGTGCGACGGAACGCGTGATGACGGAGCTCGCCGAGGTCCTTCGCCGGCACAACGGTGACACCGAGGTGCTGCTCCGAGTGCACCGCGGAGGTACCGCGAAGGTGTTCGAAGTGCCGATGCCGGTCAAGGTCTCGGCCGACCTCTTCGGCGACCTCAAGTCGCTGCTCGGACCCACCTGTCTGGGGTGAGCAGGTAGGATCGTGAGCCGTCGACAGCACGGCGAAACTTCCCGTCGAGCACTGTGACGAAAGGACCATCATGAGTACGGACACCTCCGAACCCGACCTTCCCGAGTCCGACCCCGAGGACTCGATCTTCAGTGACGACGATGGCGTTCTGTACGACGATGAGGTGACGCCGGAATTCGGCATCTTCGGGTTCACGCTGCGTGAGCTGCTGATCGTCGGCGTGTGGGCGGTCTCCTTCATCCTGTCCTTCTTCCCGCTGACCGGCGGCCTGTCGCTGTGGGGCGTCGGCATCCAGTGGATCCTTCCGATCGCACTTCCGACGGTGGCCGTGTTCCTTCTGGTGCTGCGCCGCTTCTCGCCGGACGGCATCCGCAGGGTGGGCTCGCTGGGCATCGATCAGTTCGCCTCGGTGACGTTCTCCGTCGCGGCTGTCGTCTGGGTCGGGAACCTGTGGCTCTCGATCTCGGGGCTCATCGCCACCGGTTACTGGGGGCTCCCGTGGAACGGCGTGGGAATGGTCATCACCTCTCTTGCGCTGGTCGTTCTCACCGTCTTCGCCCCGATCGTCCCGGGCCTGAAAGAGGACTTCCACGGCCGCCTCGTCACGCTCGCCCATCGCAATGCCAATCCGGTGCGACCGGTGATCCCGCGCCCGCGCCCTGAGCCCGCGCCCGTCGCCGAATCGACCGCCGCCACCAGTGACACTCCGGCCGATGCCACGGTAGACGGATCGGCACTGCCGCCAGTGACCGGCCTCGACGACGACACGACCGGCCGACAGGCGACGGACGAGATCGCGCGATTCGACCTCGCCGAGCAGGTCCCCCTCACGGCGCATGCGTCCGGCGGCGGAATCGGGACGGATCACGACGCCTCCGACGAGGACTACACGCCTGCGTACTCACGTCGTTCCCGCGGACAGGAGCCCGAGATCGTCTCGGACACCGGGAGCATCGAGTCGCTGCTCGAGACGGCGGCGACCTACGAGACCGGCGATGTCGCAGCCGAGAACGAGCCCCGCATCGTGGAGGGCCTGGCCGATGCCGACCCCGATCTCGATGCGACGAAACCGCGCGAGACGACGCCCGCCGCGCAGCCGTTCTGGATTCTCGCCGCCTCCGAACGGGATGTGCATGATGAGCGCGGAGAGCCGCTGTTCCGCATCGGGCCGAGCGCCTGGGCGCTCGTGATCGAAGACCGTGGCGGTGCGTACGTCGTCCGACATGACGACGGACGTATCGGCTATCTCCACGACATCTCCGACATCTCGAAGGGCTGAAATGCGCACGATCGACCTGCGGGGGCGCGAGCTCTCGCCCGCTGACATGCTCGCGGCCGTACCCCGCGCCGCGCAGGCCCGTGCGGAGGCGCTCGACACCGCCGCACGCATCGTCGAGGACGTGCGCGTCCGCGGCGAAGCGGCGCTCCGGGAGCAGGCCGAGCAGTTCGACCGGGTGACCGATCACGAGGTGCGCGTTCCTGCGGAGCACATCGCCGAGGCCCTCGCATCCCTCGAACCCGCCGTCCGTGCCGCGCTCGAAGAGGCGATCGTTCGTGTGCGCCGCGGGTCCGAAGCCCAGGTGCCGACGGCTCGGACCACCGAGATCGGCCCCGGGGCCCGCATTCTGCAGCGCTGGCAGCCCGTGCACCGCGTGGGCGTTTACATCCCCGGCGGTAAGGCGGTCTACCCCTCGAGTGTGATCATGAACGTGGTTCCCGCGCAGGTGGCGGGCGTCGAGCAGATCGCGCTGGCTTCGCCACCGCAGGCCGATCAGGGAGGCCGGATCCACCCGACGATCCTGGCGGCCGCCGCCCTGTTGGGCGTCACCGAGGTCTATGCCATGGGGGGAGCCGGCGCAATCGGCGCCTTCGCGTATGGTGTTCCGTCGCTGCGCCTCGACCCGGTCGATGTGGTGTCGGGTCCCGGCAACAACTACGTCGCGTCTGCGAAGCGCGCCGTAGCCGGCGTCGTCGGTACGGATTCCGAGGCCGGCGCGACGGAGATCCTCGTCGTCGCCGATGCCGATGCCGACCCGCGACTCATCGCTGCGGATCTCGTCAGCCAGGCGGAGCACGATGAGCAGGCCTCCGCGGTCCTGGTCACGGATGCTGGTGAGCTCGCCGATCAGGTCGCCACCGAGGTCGAGCGGATGGCGGCGCTCACACGCCACAGCGAACGTGTCGCCGCGGCTCTGAATGGTCCCCAGTCGGCGATCGTCCTCGTCGACGACCGCGCCATGGCGACCGCGTTCAGCAACGCCTATGCTCCCGAGCACCTCGAACTGCATCTCGTCGACGCCGACGATGCGGCAGCTGCGTTCACCAGCGCCGGTGCGGTGTTCGTGGGCGACCAGACTCCCGTCAGCCTCGGCGACTACATGGCGGGGAGCAACCACGTGCTCCCGACAGGCGGTCAGGCGCGGTACGCGCCGGGTCTCGGGTCGTACACGTTCCTGCGCCCGCAGCAGGTCATCTCCTACGACCGCGCCGCGCTGGCCGCTGTTCGCGCCGGTGTCGTCGCCCTCGCCGAGACCGAGGTGCTGCCCGCGCACGGTGAGGCGATCGAGGCGCGTTTCAGCGCGTAGGATCGGTCAGATGCACTGCCCCTTCTGTCGTCACCCCGACTCCCGCGTCATCGACTCGCGCACCAGCGACGACGGGCTCTCGATCAGACGGCGCCGTCAGTGCCCCGAGTGCGGGGGCAGGTTCACGACCACCGAGACGGCGAGCCTCAACGTCATCAAGCGCTCCGGCGTCATGGAACCGTTCAGTCGCGAGAAGGTCATCTCCGGCGTGCGCAAAGCCTGCCAGGGCCGGCCGGTGACCGAAGCCGACCTCGCGATCCTCGCGCAGCGGGTGGAGGAGGCCGTTCGCCAGACCGGTGTCTCGCAGCTCGACGCGAACGAGATCGGTCTCGCGATCCTGGGGCCGCTGCGTGAGCTCGACGAGGTCGCGTTCCTGCGCTTCGCCAGTGTGTACCAGGCATTCGACTCCCTCGAAGACTTCGAGGCCGCGATCACCGACCTCCGCGCCGACCACACGAAGCAGGAGCCCGCGGACCGGTAATCTGGCAGGGATGTATCCGCTGCTCTTCCGCGCTGTCCTCTCGCGCTTCGACCCCGAGTTCGCCCATCACGCCGGAATGGCGGTGATCCGAGTTCTCGGCGTGCCGCCCTTCTCCTGGGCGACGCGTGCGATGACGCGCCCGGATCCGTCGCTGCGTGTCGAGGCGCTCGGTCTGACCTTCCCCTCCCCGTTCGGCATCGCGGCCGGGTTCGACAAGAACGCGGTCGGGGTGCGTGGTCTGGCTGCGCTCGGCTTCGGGCACGTGGAAGTCGGGACGATCACGGCGGTTCCGCAGGACGGCAACCCAAAGCCGCGCCTGTTCCGGCTCATCGCTGATCGCGCCGTCATCAATCGGATGGGCTTCAACAACGCCGGCGCGGATGCGGCAGCGCGCCGTCTCGCCCGTCTGCGTCGTGGTGCCCCGGACGCGGTCGTCGGTGTCAACATCGGCAAGAGCCGGGTGGTGGACGTGGAGCACGCGACTGCCGACTACGTGGCCTCCGCAACCCGCCTCGCCCCGCTCGCCGACTACCTCGCGGTGAACGTGTCGTCTCCCAACACGCCGGGGCTGCGCGGGCTGCAGGCGGTGGAGACTCTCGCCCCACTCCTGCGCGCGGTCAAGCAGGCCTCCGGCGCCACTCCACTGCTCGTCAAGATCGCCCCCGACCTGCCGGATGAGGAGATCGCGGCGATCGCGCAGTTGGCGGTGACCGAAGGGCTTGCCGGAATCATCGCGAACAACACGACGATCAGCCGAGACGGCCTGCTCGCGGACGCGGCGAAAGTCGAGGCTGCCGGAGCAGGCGGTCTGTCGGGTGCGCCACTGAAGCAGCGCTCGCTCGCGGTGCTCCGCGTCGTGCGGGCTGCAGTCCCCGCCGACTTCTGCGTGATCGCGGTGGGTGGTGTCGAGACGCCTGCCGACGTGCAAGAGCGTCTGGAAGCGGGCGCCACTCTCGTGCAGGGTTACACGGCGTTCCTGTACCGCGGCCCGTTCTGGGGCCGCGAGATCAACAGGGGACTGGTCAGTCGGGGTACTGCCCGCGCTTGACCTGCGGCTTCGGCAGGCGCATGAACCGCATCTGCAGGGCGCGCATCGCTGCGTACCAGCCGAGACCGCGCTCGAGGCGCTCCTTGCCGAATTTCGCCGCGGCCTTGCGCTTGACCCGCATGCTCAGCAGGATCATGCCGCCGATCGCGATCACCAGGTAGCCCATCATCACCGCGTACGCATAGAACGAGATCATCATGTTCGTGGGCAGCAGCGAGGCGAGGATGACCAGCACCATCACGGCCATCACGAACTCGGCCGGGTGCCAGCCCGCGTCGACGTAGTCACGCACCCAACGACGCTGGGGGCCCTTGTCGCGGACGGGGAGGTACTTCTCCTCGCCGGCGGCCATACCGGCCTGCGCTTTGGCTCGGCGCTCGTTCAGCTCGGCCTTGGCAGCTGCCTTGGCCTCCTTGGTGTTGGCGACCAGGGGGCGGCGACGAGCAGCCTCCTGCTCCGCACGGGTCGGCGTCGCGCGTCCCTTTCCGACGGCTGGCGTCTCGGGGGCGTCGTCGTTCGTCGAAGGGGAGACAGGGGTAGTGGCCACGGAGTTCCTCGGTTCGCTGCGGGGGATCACCTTAAGATTACTCGCATGACCTCTCCTGTTCCTCCCCGTGAGCCCGATGCCGCTGTCCTCGAGGCCGTGGCGACCGGTATCCCCTCCGCGTTGTCGGACCTCGGCCACCTCGTGCGCATTCCCGGGATGGCTTGGCCCGCGTTCGACCAGACCCAGCTGGAGCGCAGTGCGGAAGCCGTGGCAGCGCTGGCCTCGGACACCGGAGTCTTCGACGACGTTCGAGTGCTGCGCGCTGCGATCCCCGGCACCGATGAGCAGGGACAGCCGGCTGTCCTCGCCACGCGCGCGGCCCGCAACGGCAAGCCGACGATCCTGCTCTACGCACACCACGATGTGCAGCCTCCCGGCGATGACGCACTCTGGGAGACCCCGCCGTTCGAGCCGACGGTGCGAGACGGGCGCCTCTACGGGCGCGGTGCCGCAGATGACAAGGCCGGGATCATGGCGCACATCGCCTCGATCCGAGCGGTGCACGAGGTGCTCGGCGATGACCTCGACCTCGGCATCGCGATGTTCATCGAGGGGGAGGAGGAGTACGGGTCCCGTTCGTTCGCCCAGTTCCTCTCCGACAACAAGGATGCGCTTCGTGCCGATGCCATCGTGGTCGCCGACTCCGGCAACTGGGATTCCGTCACCCCTGGGCTCACTGTCTCTCTCCGCGGCAACGCCCGCTTCACGCTGCGCGTGCGCACCTTGGACCACGCATCGCACTCGGGCATGTTCGGGGGTGCGGTGCCCGACGCGATGATGACGACGGTGAAGCTGCTGTCGACGCTGTGGGACGCCGATGGTTCGGTGGCCGTCGCCGGAATGACCGAGCGCGACGCCCCCACCCCCGACTACACCGAGGCGACGCTCCGCGACGAGGCAGGCCTACTTCCCGGCACGACTCCGATCGGCGACGGCACGATCCTCAGCCGGATCTGGAACAAGCCCGCGGTGACCGTGATCGGGATCGATGCGACGAGTGTGGCAGCGGCATCCAACACCCTGCTTCCCGAGGTCACGGTGGTGATCAGTGCGCGCGTCGCGCCCGGGCAGACGGGACAGGACGCGTACGACGCCCTCGAGAGCCACCTGCGGGCACACGCCCCGTTCGGCGCGGAGCTCACGTTCTCGGATGTCGACCTTGGCGATGGCTTCCTCGTCGACACCAGCGGGTGGGCGGTGCAGCTGACGCGCGACGCGATGCGCGACGGCTACGGTGTCCCGCCCGTCGATCTGGGTGTCGGCGGTTCGATCCCGTTCATCGCCGACCTGGTGCGGGAGTTCCCGTCCGCGCAGATCCTCGTCACCGGCGTCGAGGACCCGCATTCTCGGGCGCACAGCCCGAACGAGTCGCTGCACCTCGACACCTTCCGCCATGCGGTTGCGACCGAGGCGCTTCTGCTCACCCGTATGAATGCGGCAGAACTCTGAGCCTCACAGGATCTACGGCGGTAGAATCATCCGAGAAGCCGTGCACCTGCGGCCCGTCACAAGGAGCGACATGAGCGACACCACACTCTCCCCAGAGACCACCCGCGCACACGGCGTCACCCTGACCGACGCTGCCGCCGTCAAGGTGAAGAACCTCCTCGAGCAGGAAGGCCGCGACGATCTCCGTCTGCGCGTCGCCGTCCAGCCCGGCGGATGCTCGGGCCTGATCTACCAGCTGTACTTCGACGAGCGGTACCTCGAGGGCGACGAGACCGTCGACTTCGACGGTGTCGAGGTGATCATCGACAACATGAGCGTCCCGTACCTCGACGGGGCGGCGATCGACTTCAAGGACACGATCTCCGAGCAGGGGTTCACCATCGACAACCCCAACGCAGCGGGCAGCTGCGCATGCGGCGACAGCTTCCACTGATCTTCCGTCTGCCGGATCGGCCGCCGTCACCACTGGTGACGGCGGCCGTTCCGCTTTCGGAACCTGCGTGGTTGGCATGAATCAGGTGTGAGCTTGCCCTAGACTTGGGTGTGCTCTGTTCGCGATCTGAAAGGTGCATCGTGCCCTCGAAACGCAGCCTTCGTTGGGCCGCACTCCCTGTGGGAGTCGTGGCAGCCGTGGCCCTGGCGGGATGCTCTCCCACCGAGCTGAACGGCTTTCTTCCGGGCTTCGTGGAGGGTGGCCCTGCAGCCACCAATCAGACCGAGCGTGTCTCGTCGCTCTGGGTGAACTCCTGGATCGTGCTTCTCGCCGTCGGCATCATCACCTGGGGCCTGATGGCGTGGGCCGCGATCGCGTATCGCCGGCGCAAGGGGCAGACCGGCCTCCCGGTGCAGATGCGCTACAACATGCCGATCGAGATCTTCTACACGATCGTGCCGCTCATCCTCGTGCTGGGCATGTTCTTCTTCACCGCTCGGGATCAGACCGAGATCGAGGCCAAGTGGGACGACCCCGACGTCGAGATCACCGCGATCGCCAAGCAGTGGGCGTGGGACTTCCAGTACGACGGCGAAGAGGAGGACAACTCCGACGCCGTGTGGACCATGGGCATCCAGGCCCAGCCCGATGCGGAAGGCAACATCGACCAGTCGCAGCTGCCGACCTTGGTGCTGCCGGTCGACAAGAAGGTCACGATCGACCTGCAGTCCCGCGACGTCATCCACTCCTTCTGGATCATCGACTTCCTCTACAAGAAGGACATGTTCATCGGGAAGGACAACTCCTGGTCGTTCATCCCCACCCGTGAGGGCGAGTACGCCGGCAAGTGCGCCGAGCTCTGCGGTGAGTATCACTCGATGATGCTCTTCAACGTGAAGGTCGTCTCTCAGGACGACTACGACGCGTACCTCGAGTCGCTCGAGGAGAAGGGCAACACGGGCGACATCACCGACGCGTACGACCGTCTCGCGAACTTCCCGGGAACGACCGCGAAGACCGACACCGAGGAAGGAGGGGAGTAAGTCATGTCGACCACAGAAGCTCCCCGTACCGACGAGACCCCCAGGTCGCGTCCCACCACTCTGCCCGCCCGCCAGGCCGCTCTGATGAGCTCCTCGCGCGTGGAGCAGAAGGGCAACATCGTCGTCAAGTGGATCACCTCCACCGACCACAAGACCATCGGGTACATGTACCTGATCGCATCCGTGCTGTTCTTCCTCCTCGGTGGTGTGATGGCGCTCGTCATCCGCGCCGAGCTCTTCGCGCCGGGCATGCAGATCGTCCCGACGAAGGAGCAGTACAACCAGCTGTTCACGATGCACGGCACGATCATGCTGCTCATGTTCGCGACGCCGCTGTTCGCGGGTTTCGCAAACGCGATCCTGCCGCTGCAGATCGGTGCTCCCGACGTGGCCTTCCCGCGTCTGAACGCCTTCGCGTTCTGGCTCTTCCTCTTCGGCTCGACCATCGCGGTCGCCGGGTTCCTCACCCCGCAGGGAGCGGCCTCCTTCGGTTGGTTCGCGTATCAGCCACTGGCGGGCGCGTCGTTCTCGCCGGGTGCAGGTGGAAACCTCTGGATGGTCGGACTGGGCATCTCCGGTTTCGGAACCATCCTCGGTGCCGTCAACTTCATCACCACGATCATCACGATGCGTGCTCCTGGTATGACCATGTGGCGCATGCCGATCTTCTCGTGGAACACGCTCATCACGAGCCTGCTCATCCTGATGGCGTTCCCCGTGCTGGCAGCAGCCATCTTCGCCGCTGCCGCCGACCGCATCCTCGGTGCGCACATCTATGACCCGGCCAACGGCGGAGTCCTGCTGTGGCAGCACCTCTTCTGGTTCTTCGGGCACCCCGAGGTCTACATCATCGCGCTGCCGTTCTTCGGCATCGTCTCCGAGATCTTCCCGGTCTTCAGCCGCAAGCCGATCTTCGGATACAAGACCCTGGTCTATGCGACCATCGCCATCGCTGCCCTCTCCGTCGCCGTGTGGGCACACCACATGTACGTGACCGGCTCGGTGCTGCTGCCGTTCTTCGCGCTGATGACGATGCTCATCGCCGTGCCGACGGGTGTGAAGATCTTCAACTGGATCGGCACGCTCTGGCGAGGGTCCGTGACCTTCGAGACTCCGATGGTGTTCGCCCTCGGCTTCCTGGTGTCCTTCGTCTTCGGTGGCCTGACCGGTGTCATCCTCGCCGCCCCGCCGCTGGACTTCGCGCTGTCCGACTCGTACTTCGTGGTGGCTCACTTCCACTACGTGGTGTTCGGTACCGTCGTGTTCGCCATGTTCGCCGGCTTCTACTTCTGGTGGCCGAAGTGGACCGGTCGCATGCTGAACGAGCGTCTCGGCTACGTGCACTTCTGGATGCTGTTCATCGGATTCCACATGACGTTCCTCATTCAGCACTGGCTGGGTGTCGACGGCATGGTCCGTCGTTACGCGGACTACTCGGCGGCCGACGGCTGGACCTGGCAGAACCAGGTCTCCACGATCGGAGCGATCATCCTCGGCGCCTCGATGCTGCCGTTCTTCCTGAACGTCTGGATCACGGCCCGCAAGGCTCCGAAGGTCACGGTCAACGACCCGTGGGGCTACGGCGCCTCGCTCGAGTGGGCGACGTCGTGCCCGCCGCCGCGGCACAACTTCACGTCGATCCCGCGTATCCGCAGCGAGCGTCCCGCGTTCGACCTGAACCACCCGGAGGCTGCCGAGTTCGCGACCACGGCACCCGGCGAGCGAGAGGCCCACTAAGTCATGCGCGACAACGTCATTCTCTGGTGGGTGCTGACGGCGTTCTTCGCCCTCGTCGGTGTGGTGTACACCGGCTGGCACATCCTGGTCACTCCGTCCGACAACTTCGCGATGCGTATCGAGTGGGTCGGAACTGTCGCCCTGTTCTTCGCAGCCTTCATGGCGGCGATGGTCGCGTTCTACCTCGACCGCACGCACAAGGCGCAGAACGGTGAGCTGCCGGAAGACATCCTCACGGCCGACATCGACGATGGTGACCCCGAGCTCGGCGAGTTCAGCCCGTGGTCCTGGTGGCCCATCGTTCTCGCGGCTTCGGCTGGTGTCTTCGTCGTCGGCCTGGCCGTCGGTCACTTCCTGCTCCCGATCGGACTCGCGATCTTCGTCGTCGCGATCGTCGGCTGGGTGTACGAGTACTACCGCGGCAACTTCGCTCGCTGAGACAGCCGCATTGAAGAAGGCCCCCGGATTCGTCCGGGGGCCTTCTTCGTGTCATGAGGGGTCCGCTGTCAGGCGCGAGTACGGACGCGTGCGATACCGGTCAGCGGATCAACGGGGCGGCGATGAACGCCATCGGCGTCCTCCACCGGGAGGCCCTCGCGCACCCAGTACTCGAAGCCTCCGATCATCTCGCGCACCCGAAAGCCGAGTCGGGCGAACTCGAGGGCGCCCTTCGCTCCGGCATTGCAGCCGGGGCTCCAGCAGTAGACGACGACGTCCGCTCCCTCCGGCACCTCGGACCGAGCGCGAGACGCGATCTCGCTGTAGTGCATGTGCACCGCGCCGGCCACCCGGCCTTGCGTCCACGCCTCTTCGGAGCGGACATCCACGACGATGACGTCCTCGCCGGCCTTGAGCGCGGCGTGCACATCGCTGGGATCCGTCTCGTAGGCGAGCTTGGCGGCGTAGAAGTCGGTGCGATCGATCATGATCTCAGCCTAGGACGAGGCCATCCGCTGATCCGAGCAGATTCCTGTCGTGCAGAGAGCGAATACCGTCAGCGTCGTCCCCTCAGAGAGTCGCCGCCATCTCTGCACACGAGCGCCGTATCTGAAGAGCCCGAGGGTGGTCTCCGTCTCGATGAGGGAGCGGAGTAGAGGCGAGTCCGGCTCGGTCACGGAGAAGCCGGCGGAGGTGTAGAAGGGGGCGTTCCACGGGACATCGCGGTAGGTGCGCAGGGTGATCGTGCGGTGCCCCCGGCGACGAGCCTCGGAGAGCGCGGCCTGCACGAGTCGACGCCCGATTCCGCGACGCCCGAAGGAGGGGAGAACCGAGAGCTGCTCGAGATGAGCGTGTCCGTCGATCTCCAGGACATGCACGAAACCGACGGGCTCGGGAGATGGAGCGCCGACTTCGTCGGGTTCGGCGACAAGTACGAATCCGGGCATCGACGCTCGGTCTTGCGCGCTGGTCGGCGGAGGCCAGTCGACGGCGGCGAAAAGATCGACCAGCAAGGCGTCTGCGGCGAGTTCGATCTTCTCGATCGCCGGGTCATCCGGTTGCTGTGCAGGACGTATCCGGATCTCCATCACTCTCCAGCGACGGCGGCGATGGCTTCGATCTCGACGAGCTGGTCGTCGTAACCGAGGACGGTGACACCCAGGAGGGTGCTGGGGACGTCGTGGGCGCCGAAAGCAGCATGCACCACATCCCACGCGGCGACGAGGTCGGCCTGGGCGGAGGAGGCGACCAGCACCCGAGTGCTGATCACATCGGTGAGGGTGGCACCGGCGATCTCGAGTGCGCTCTTCAGAGTTTCGATGCACCGGGCTGCCTGCGCGGCGTAGTCGCCGGGCGCTGCGGTGGTGCCGTCATCGTTGAGCGGACAAGCACCGGCGAGGAAGATGAGTCGCGCCCCGACGGGAGCGGTCGCTGCATAGGCGTATGGTGCGTCGGCGAGGGTGGTGGAACGGATCAGCTGGACGACGGAAGACATGATTCGATCCTCTCATCACGGATTAACGATGAAGGCCTCGTCCTGGTGGACGAGGCCTTCATCAGTGGGGGAGTGGCGGCTACTCGCCGTCCTCCGAGTCCTTCTTGCGAGGCTTCTTCACCGGCTTGGTGGAGATCACGGTGCTGGGCGTGTTCGCCGTCTCGTCGACGTGGGTCTCACCGACCGTGAGGGGGGCGTCAGGGAAGCCGGCGCGCTCGTGAGCGCCCTGGATCTCTGCAGCCTCGGTCTCGTCGTTCTGAGCCGTCACGTGGTGCTGGTGTGCGTCGGCTGCCTCGACCTCGGCCTGCGTGAGCGGGGCGAGGCGGTCTTCGAAGAACCAGCGCGAGATCGAGGAACGGAGGTTCTCCGTCCACGGGATGCGACCCTTGGCGTTGGGGCGAACCACGAGGGGCTCGTAGGAGTCGACATCGATGAGCTTCCAGCGGTCGTACTTGTCGACCGGCTGGTGGACCTCGATGAACTCGCCACCGGGAAGGCGCACGATGCGGCCGGACTCGAAGCCGTGCAGCACGATCTCACGGTCCTTCTTCTGAAGCGCGATGCAGATGCGCTTCGTGACGAAGTATCCGAGGATCGGGCCCAGGAAGAGCAGCGCCTGCAGCGTGTGGATCACGCCTTCCATCGTGAGCATGAAGTGCGTCGCGATGAGGTCGGACGATGCCGCTGCCCAGAGGACGGCGTAGAAGACGACGCCGGCAACGCCGATGGCCGTGCGCGTCGCCGCGTTGCGGGGACGCTGTGCGATGTGGTGCTCGCGCTTGTCACCGGTGACCCACGCTTCGATGAACGGGTAGATCGCGACGACCACGATGAACAGGCCGAGCACCAGCACGGGAGCGATGATTCCGAAGGACCACGTGCGATCGAGGAACACGATGTCCCAGTTCGACGGTGCCAGACGGAGCGCACCGTCGGCGAAGCCGATGTACCAGTCCGGCTGGGTGCCGGCGGAGACCGGGGACGGGTCGTACGGGCCGTAGTTCCAGATCGGGTTGATCTGGAAGAACGTCGCGATCATCACGATCACGCCGAACACGATGAACAGGTAGCCGCCCATCTTCGACATGTAGACGGGCATCATCGGGTAGCCCACGACGTTGTCGTTCGAGCGGCCGGGGCCGGCGAACTGCGTGTGCTTGTTGATGACCATGAGCATCAGGTGCACGACGATGAGGGCGATGACGATCATCGGCAGCAGCAGGATGTGCAGCGTGTAGAGACGCCCCACGATGTCGGTGCCGGGGAACTCGCCGCCGAAGAGGAGGAACGAGGTCCACGTGCCGATGAGGGGGAGACCCTTGATCATTCCGTCGATGATGCGGAGGCCGTTACCCGAGAGCAGGTCGTCGGGGAGCGAGTAGCCGGTGAAGCCCTCTGCCATCGCGAGGATGAACAGGATGAAGCCGATCACCCAGTTGAGCTCACGCGGCTTGCGGAACGCACCGGTGAAGAACACGCGAAGCATGTGCACGCCGATGCCGGCGATGAACACGAGCGCTGCCCAGTGGTGGATCTGGCGGACCAGGAGACCGCCGCGGAGGTCGAACGAGATGTGCAGCGACGACTCGAGAGCCGCAGACATCTCAATGCCTCGCATCGGGGCGTAGGCGCCGGTGTAGTGGGTCTCGACCATCGATGCCTGGAAGAAGAACGTCAGGAAGGTTCCGGAGAGGAACACGACGACGAAGCTCCACAGCGCGATCTCGCCGAGCATGAACGACCAGTGGTCGGGGAAGATCTTGCGTCCGAGCTCCTTGACGAAGCCCGAGAGGCTGGTGCGCTCATCGATGTAGTTCGACGCGGCACCGACGAAGCGACCGCCGAGGGGCGCTTTGGTGTCCTTGTCGTCTTTGGACAGCGTTGCGGTGCTCAATGGCGCTCCCAGAAGCTCGGGCCGACGGGTTCCTTGAAGTCGCTTCGTGCGACCAGGTAGCCCTCGTCATCGACGGTGATGGGCAGCTGCGGCAGCGGACGAGCCGCCGGGCCGAAGATGACCTTTGCGTGGTCCGTGACGTCGAACTGCGACTGGTGGCACGGGCACAGCAGGTGATGGGTCTGCTGCTCGTACAGAGCCACAGGGCATCCGACGTGCGTGCAGACCTTGGAGTAGGCGACGATTCCGTCGTAGGACCAGTCCTTGCGGTCCTCGGCCTCGATCAGCTGTTCGGGGCGCAGACGCATCATCAGCACGATGGCCTTGGCCTTCTCCTCGAGGTAGCCGTCGTGGTGGCTCAGCGTGGCGAGCTCTTCCGGGATCACGTGGAACGCGGATCCGAGGGTCACGTCCGCTGCGCGGATCGGGGTGCCGTCGGGGTCGCGGACGAGGCGCGCGCCCTTCTCCCACATCGTGTGCTTGAGCAGCACGACCGGGTCGCCCGCGGTGGGGTCATCCGGAGTCGAGTGCGGGGCGAGGCCTCGGAACAGGGTGACACCGGGGATGATCGAGGCGACGAGGGCGGCGAACAGCGAGTTGCGGATCACGGTGCGGCGTCCGAAGCCGGACTCCTCGTTCGCGTCGGCGAAGGCCTGGACGGCGGCCTCGCGGGTCGCATCCTTGCCCCGGGTGGGGTGACGGTGCTCGACGAACTCCTTGTCGGACATGAGCGCCTTGGACCAGTGGATCGCACCGATTCCGAGGGCCAGCAGCGCGAGAGCGATGCCGAGACCGATGAAGAGGTTGTTCTGCCGGATGTCGATGAGCGCGCCGCTCTCGATAGGGAACAGCATGTAGGCGGCGACCGCCCAGATGCTGCCGGCGAGCGAGAGGTAGAACAGCGTGTAGACAGTGCGGACAGCGGCCTTCTCAGCGCGCGGGTCCTTGTCGGTCATCCGCTCGCGGTGCGGCGGAAGCCCGGGGTTCTGCACGGGATCGCTGACTGCGACACCCAGCCCCGGAGAGGGCTGGTAGGCCCTGTCAAGAGCCTGCGAGTCGTCGTCGTGTGCCATGGTGCTCCTCGTACGTTCCTCTTCGATGAATAAGCGTCAGTTGGACTTCGCCGTGATCCACACGGTGATGGCGACGAGCGCGCCGATTCCGAAGATCCACACGAACAGGCCCTCGGAGACCGGTCCGAGCGAACCGAGCGAGAATCCGCCGATCTGCACGGACTGCTGCTGGAAGAGCAGCGCCGAGATGATGTCGCGCTTGTCCTCGTCGGACAGGTTCATGTCGCCGAAGACCGGCATGTTCTGCGGGCCGGTGACCATGGCCGCGTACATGTGCAGCGCGCTGGTCTCCTGGAGTCCAGGAGCGTACTTGCCCTCGGTGAGTGCTCCACCGGCGGCGGCCACGTTGTGGCACATCGCGCAGTTGACGCGGAACAGCTCGGCGCCGTTCGCGACGTCGCCCTCTCCGTCCAGGATGTGGTCGGCGGGGAAAGTCGGGCCAGGAGCCTCGGACTGCACGAACGACGAGATCGCGAGGATCTGGTCCTCGGTGAACTGCGGCGTCTTCTGCGGAGCCTGCGGTCCCTGCATCTGCAGGGGCATGCGACCGGTGGACAGCTGGAACTCGGTGGCCAGCTCACCCACGCCGTACAGGCTGGGGCCGTTGGCGGTGCCCTGCAGGTCGAGGCCGTGGCAGGTGGCGCAGTTCGCCTGGAACAGCTTCTCGCCGTCTTCGACGGTCAGCTGCGTCGACGCGGTCTGCGTGTCGGATGCGGCGAACGCAGCCGATGCACCGGCGTACACGGCGCCGGTGATCATGAGGCCTGCGCCGATGAGCGCGGCCGCCGCCAAAGGGCTGCGACGACCGCTGGAACGGCGCTTCTTCTCTCGTGCCATCTCGGGGATCAGCTCCGCTCTTATTTCAGGAAGTAGATAACGAGGAACAGCACGATCCAGACGACGTCGACGAAGTGCCAGTAGTAGGACACCACGATCGAGGAGGTCGCCTCCTTGTGCCGGAAGTTCTTGACGGCGTATGCGCGTCCGATGACGAGCAGGAACGCGACGAGGCCGCCCGTGACGTGAAGGGCGTGGAAGCCGGTCGTCAGGTAGAAGGCGGAGGCATACGAGTCGGCGTTGATCGGCATGCCTTCAGCGACCAGCTGTGCGTACTCCCACACCTGGCCGGAGACGAAGATCGCGCCGAGGGCGAAGGTGAGGAAGAACCACTCGACCATTCCCCAGCCGAAGAGGCGACGGCGTCCGGCGCCGTTCTTCTGCCCCTTGCCGATCTTGTAGGGCTGCAGGTCTTCTGCCGCGAACACGCCCATCTGGCACGTGAACGAGGAGAGGACCAGGATCGCAGTGTTCACTGCGGCGAACGGGACGTTCAGCAGCTCGGTCCGGTCTGCCCACAGCTCCGGGGAGGTGCTGCGGAGGGTGAAGTAGATCGCGAAGAGTCCCGCGAAGAACATCACCTCACTGCCGAGCCACACAATGGTGCCGACAGCTACCGGGTTGGGCCGCTTAATCGTTCTCGCCGCCGGGGCATACGTCGCTGAGGTCGTCACCCCTCCATTATGGCCGATCCTCGGGCGTGATTCTTGCACCCACGGCCTTCGAATCGCTCGCCGCTGACTTAGGGGACCCTAAGAAAACACTGCGAATACCCGGTGAATCCGCGGGAAACAGCGGGTGGGGGCGAATTGCGCATGCGTGCGGAAGCATCTGCATGTTTTCTCCGCGTTTTCTTCGCGCCGATAGGATCGCACACATGCCTGATTCGCTGACCTGGTCCGATGTGCTCACCTCCCTGCTGGAGCGCCGCGATCTCAGTGTCTGGGAGTCCACGTGGGCGATGCGTCAGATCATGCAAGGCGGAGTCAGTGAGGCTCAGCTCGCCGGCTTCCTCGTCGCTCTCCGAGCGAAGGGCGAGACGATCGACGAGATCGTCGGTTTCCGTGATGCAATCCTCGAAGCCGCGGTGCCGCTGCCGGTGTCACCGAACGTGCTCGACATCGTCGGAACGGGCGGGGATCGTGTCGGCACCGTCAACGTGTCGACGACCGCGGCGATCATCATCGGCGCCACGGGGGTGCCGGTCGTGAAGCACGGCAACCGAGCGGCCAGCTCTGCCTCCGGTTCTTCCGACGTGCTCGGAGCTCTCGGTCTGGAGCTATCGCTCGACCCCGCTGACGTGGCATCCATCCTCGATCGGACCGGGATCACGTTCGCATGGGCGGGGGCGTTCCATCCCGGCTTCAAGCACGCAGGCTCTGTGCGCGCCGAGCTCGGGGTGCCGACCGTCTTCAACATGCTCGGTCCGCTGTGCAACCCGGCTCGGGCAGAAGCCAATGCTGTCGGGGTGGCGCAGATCGAACGCGTCCCACTGATCACGGGCGTGTTCCGCACGCGTGGAGCGACAGCACTCGTCTTCCGCGGCGACGATGGCCTCGACGAGCTGACGACGACCGGACACAGCCGTATCTGGGAGGTCACGCGGGGAGATATCCACGAACACGACCTCGACCCGCGCGACCTCGACATCCCGATCGCCGACCTCGCCGACCTGATCGGCGGCTCGCCGCAGCACAATGCCGAGGTGCTGCGGCGCACGCTCGCGGGGGAGACCGGCGCGGTGCGCGACATCGTGCTCCTCAACGCCGCTGCCGGCATCGTCGCGTTCGAGCTCTCGCAAGACGCGACACAGGTGCAGCGGCCCATCCTCGAGAGGTTGCGCGCGGGGTATGACAAGGCTGCTGCGGCCGTCGACGATGGTCGCGCCCTGGCGAAGCTCGATCAGTGGATCGGCGTCAGTCGCGAGCTGGCGGCAGCCCAGGAGTGACCGTGGACCCCGTCGACGCGCTGCTCGAGATCGCCTCCCTCCTGGAGCGCGAGCGCGCGTCGCGGTATCGCGCGAAGGCTTTCCGCCAGGCCGCCGCGACACTGCAGGATCTGCCGGACGACGTGCAGACCGACCCCACGCGGCTCCGTGCAGCCAAGGGGATCGGCGAATCCACGTTCGCCGTCATCCGCCAGGCGCAGTCGGGGCAGGTGCCCGACTATCTGGTCGAGTTGCGCGGCGACGTCGAGCCGGAGCGCGTATCGGCGTTGCGTGCCAAGCTGCGAGGCGACCTGCACGCGCACAGCGATTGGTCCGACGGCACCACTCCGATCCCGGTCATGGCCGCGGCCGCGCGGGCGCTGGGGCACGAATATCAGGCGATCACGGACCACTCTCCACGACTGCAGGTGGCGCGCGGTCTGTCTGCCGAACGTCTTCGGGAGCAGATGCCCCTGGTGCGAGCTGAATCGGTCGAGGGTTTCACCCTGCTCGCAGGCATCGAGGTGGACATCCTGGAGGACGGCACGCTCGATCAGGAGGACGACCTGCTCGCGGAACTCGACATCGTCGTGGCTTCCGTGCATTCCAAGCTGCGCATGGACGCACGGCCGATGACGGCGCGCATGATCGCGGCCGTCTCGCATCCGCGGGTGAACGTGCTCGGGCACTGCACGGGGCGGCTCGTGCAGGGCGACCGGGGAACGCGTCCGCCGTCGGCGTTCGACGCTGCCGCCGTGTTCGCCGCGTGCGCGGAGAACGGTGTGGCGGTGGAGATCAACTCGCGTCCGGAGCGGCAGGACCCTCCGGACGAGCTGATCGCCATCGCGCTCGACGCGGGGTGTCTGTTCTCGATCGATTCGGATGCGCACGCGCCGGGACAGCTGTCGTTGCTCGATCACGGCGCAGAGCGCGCCGAACGGGCGGGGATACCTCCGTCGCGGATCGTGACGACCTGGGGTCTCTCGCGGTTGCTCGCCTGGGCGGGGTGAGTCGCGCCGCTACTTCGATCAGTCGGCTCGCAGGGGGGCTTTCGATACGGCCGCGACCGCGCGCGTCATCGAACCGCCGAGGTTCCATTTCTCGGCGAGGGCGGTTGCGGCGTCTACTTCGGCGGGGTCGAGAACCCGCAGCGGGATGTCGGGTGCGCTGATCGGCAGCGAGGTCGCCACGGCGACCACGGTGGGCGCGACCTCGAGGTAGTCCGAAGCGGCCAGGATCTTCGCGCGGACTCCCGCGCTCATCCCCTCGCCGGCCTCCGCCGCGGCGCGGATGCCGGTGAGGTCGCTGTGGGTCTGCAGGAGCGTCGCCGCCGTCTTCTCTCCCACGCCCGCGACGCCGGGCAGGCCGTCGGAGGCGTCGCCGCGCATCGTGGCGAAGTCCGCGTACTGCGAAGGAAGCACCCCGTACTTGGCGACGACGGTCGCATCGGTGACGACCTCGAGGTTGCTCATGCCGCGAGCGGTGTAGATGACGCGTACGTCGCGGGCGTCGTCGACGAGTTGGAACAGGTCCCGGTCGCCCGTGACGATGTCGACCGGCATCGTCGCATCGGTCGCGAGTGTGCCGATCACGTCGTCGGCCTCGTGCTCGGCGACGCCGATGATGGGGATGCCGATGGCGGCGAGCGTCTCGCGGATCAGCGGGATCTGCGCCTCGAGCGGGTCGGGTACCTCCTCGACGTCGGGCCCACTGGCCACGACTTCGACGACGCGATGAGTCTTGTAGCTGGGGATGAGGTCGACACGCCACTGCGGGCGCCAATCGTCGTCCCAGCAGGCGATCACGTGCGTCGGCTCGTACAGGGTGACGAGTTTGGCGATGATGTCGAGCAAACCGCGGGCGGCGTTGATCGGCGATCCGTCCGGCGCCGTCACCTTGTCGGGAACACCGTAGAAGGCACGGAAGTAAAGGCTGGCAGTGTCGAGCAGCATGAGGCGGTCGGCGCGGGTCATGGACTCAGCGTAGAGCGCGGTCGGTCCGCGGTCAGCAACCGGGCGCGCCGGGTTGCTCGGCGCAGGTGCGCGCGACGAGAGCGGTCTCCGCCTCGTAGACACGGATCTGCCGCGCAGGGCCGTCGATGGACAGTTCGCCGTCGATCGGGAACCATCCACCGCCGATGTCGACCTCGGCCGTGTAGTGGACGGTGACGTGCGCCGAGTAGGTGCCGCGCTCGCGATACGAATGGCTCGTCGAGGTCGGCGTGAACTGCGCCTGACCGAGCGCAGCCCAGGACCGCCCGCCGGTGTTCGTCGTCGTCGTCGCGCCGTCGCCGTACGTGAAGCTGAATCGGACCGGGGTGAACCGCACCCTGGTCGGTCTGTCGAACAGCGTCCCTGCGCGGGTGTGCACGGATGCCGCCGCCACGAAGTTCGCGGGCATGCCCGCGATGCCGACATTGCCCGGCTCCCCGACGGTGGTGGCGGGAGCAGGGGCGAACTGCGCCACGTCGGTGATGGTGAGGGGGCGACCTTCGTCGTTCGTCACCCGCTCAGCGGTGATGTTGCAGGACGCCTGGCGTACGGGATCGGTCGTGCAGGGCTTGGGTTTGTCAGTCGCGCCACGGCGTTCGGGCGAGTTGGGCTCGGGGACGGCATCGTTCGGACGATGCTCGTGCGCCATCACTGTGACCGCGCTCCCGTCGGTCCCCGCGAGGAAGTCAGAAAAGCCGGGAGCCTCGGTGTCATCGCTGAATTGGGCGAGCGCTGCAACGATCCCGAGTATGGCTACGACGCGGGACACTCGAACTCATCGGTCGGAGTGGCGCTGTCAACGAGTAGCGTTCCCGCCTGCGTCGCCTGGAAGGTGACTTCCAAGGCGTAGACATCTGGGCGGTTCGGATTTACAGCAGAGGTTCCATCGGGGTTGACGACGGATACGTTGCCGACATCGAGGCATACTGCCGCAGTGACGCTTCTCAAGGGGACGTCACTACGCAGGCCGGAGAAAGAGAGGATTCGCGTCTCACCCTCGATGGACTGCCCCTCCGCGTGCATCGAGGAGAAGTTCTCGCGGTCGGCCTTTTCTACGCTGCCGCTAGAGAGGTCGAACAGCGCCTCGAAGGTTTCAGGATTCGAGGTATCAATGCCGTTGAGTGCTCGCGTATATCTATCGAAACTCGCCTCGGCGGCGGCGAAGGCCTCTTCTTCCGAGGCGAAGGCGGGCGTCGGTGTGGGAGACGGCGGGGGATCGGGCGTGCAGCCGACGAGCAGGAGAAGAGCGCTCGTCAGGGCTGCAGTGCGCGCGAACGAGCGGGGCGAAGGTATCGGGGAGATCACCCGGTCACGCTAACTCGGGGGACGGGATGCCCGTTCGAGTTATCCACAGCTCCGGCAGGCCCGAATCCGACTCCCTGCAGCATCCGAACTTCTGATAGCCTTAATCGTCACTCGTGGCGTGCACGCGCATGCCCTCGTGGCGAGAAAACCAAAATCCAACCGCTGAGAAGCATGCAGTCGGCCGTGCGCGGCCGTTGAGTCTCAGCCCGAGTCTCCATTCAACAAGGACAACCCACTACATGACTACCGCAACGACCGCCCCGGCCACCAAGCAGGTCGCCATCAACGACATCGGATCTGCTGAGGACTTCCTGGCCGCGGTCGAGAAGACCCTGAAGTTCTTCAACGACGGCGACATCATCGAAGGCACGATCGTCAAGATCGACCGCGATGAGGTTCTCCTCGATGTCGGCTACAAGACCGAGGGTGTCATCCCCTCGCGCGAGCTCTCGATCAAGCACGACGTCGACCCCAACGAGGTCGTCGCTGTCGGCGACCTGGTCGAGGCCCTCGTTCTCCAGAAGGAGGACAAGGAAGGCCGTCTGATCCTCTCCAAGAAGCGCGCACAGTATGAGCGTGCCTGGGGAGACGTCGAGAAGATCAAGGAGAACGACGGCGTCGTCACCGGTACGGTCATCGAGGTCGTCAAGGGTGGACTCATCGTCGACATCGGACTCCGTGGCTTCCTGCCGGCGTCGCTCATCGAGCTGCGTCGCGTCCGTGACCTCACGCCGTACCTCGGCCAGGAGATCGAGGCCAAGATCCTCGAGCTCGACAAGAACCGCAACAACGTCGTCCTCAGCCGCCGCGCGCTGCTCGAGCAGACGCAGTCGGAGTCGCGCACCACGTTCCTGAACAACCTGCACAAGGGTCAGGTCCGCAAGGGTGTCGTGTCGTCGATCGTCAACTTCGGTGCGTTCGTCGACCTGGGCGGCGTGGACGGCCTCGTGCACGTCTCCGAGCTGTCCTGGAAGCACATCGAGCACGCCTCCGAGGTCGTCGAGGTCGGCCAGGAGGTCACCGTCGAGATCCTCGAGGTCGACCTCGACCGCGAGCGCGTCTCCCTGTCGCTGAAGGCGACGCAGGAGGACCCGTGGCAGGTCTTCGCCCGTACCCACGCGATCGGTCAGGTCACGCCGGGTAAGGTCACCAAGCTCGTTCCGTTCGGTGCGTTCGTCCGCGTCGCAGACGGCATCGAGGGCCTCGTCCACATCTCCGAGCTCTCCAGCAAGCACGTCGAGCTGGCTGAGCAGGTCGTGTCGGTCGGCGAAGAGGTCTTCGTCAAGGTCATCGACATCGACCTCGAGCGTCGTCGCATCTCGCTGTCGCTGAAGCAGGCCAACGAGTCGGTCGACCCCAACGGCACCGAGTTCGACCCGGCCCTGTACGGCATGCTCGCCGAGTACGACGAGAACGGCGAGTACAAGTACCCGGAGGGCTTCGACGCCGAGACCGGTGCGTGGAAGGAAGGCTTCGACGCCCAGCGCGAGGCATGGGAGCAGGAGTACGCTGCGGCCCAGGCTCGCTGGGAGGCGCACAAGGCTCAGGTCGTCAAGGCGGCCGAGGCCGAGGCAGCAGCCGGCGAAGACTTCGGCGGCGGCCAGTCCTTCACCAGCGAGGTTGCCGGCGCCGGCACCCTCGCGGACGACGAGGCTCTCGCGGCTCTGCGCGAGAAGCTCTCGGGCGGCAACGCTTAAGCAGCACTCTGAAACGGGTCGCCACCTCGCCTTCGGGCGGGAGTGGCGGCCCGTTTCGCGTTTCCTGGGTGCTGCTTCCGCTGCGTGACGGAACATTACGACGGCATTCGTAACAATCGAGCCACCCCGCCACCATGGGGATATGACTGCTCTGCTGCCTGCGTCGCGCACCGCCGGCGCTTCGTCGTCGGCAGGCACAGCGCAGACCGTCCGACTCGACGGGATCGAGCGTTCCTTCGCGTTGCCGCGCGGTCGTCGGGACGTGCTCCGCGGCATCGATCTCGAGATCGCCGCAGGGGAGATCCTCGCGGTCGTCGGCCCCTCCGGGTGCGGGAAGTCCACCCTCCTCCGGCTCGTCGGCGGACTCGATGCTCCGACGCGTGGACGCATCCTCCTCGACGACATCGGCGTCGCCGACGTGGACGATCGGACCGCGATCGCCTTCCAGGAGCCGCGACTGCTCCCATGGCGCACCATCGCCCAGAACGTCGAGCTGGGGTTGCCGCGAGGCACTGCCCGCCGAGTCGGCCGCGAGCGAGTGCACGAACTGCTGCACCTCGTGGGACTCCAGCACGCGGCCGACCAGCGCCCGCGCGAGGTCTCCGGCGGTATGGCCCAGCGCGCCTCCCTTGCCAGGGCTCTCGCCCGAAACCCCGGTGTTCTGCTGCTCGACGAACCGTTCGGCGCGCTTGACGCGCTGACGCGCCTGCGCATGCACGACCTGCTGCTGAAGATCCATTCTGCGGAGCCCACTACGATCCTGCTGGTCACCCACGATGTCGAAGAGGCGCTCTACCTCGCCGACCGCGTGCTGCTCCTGCGGACCCTGGATGACACGGGAGGCGACGGCGAACCGTCCGTCGCCCGCACCATCTCCGTGCCGGGCGTCCGCCCCCGCGACCGCGCAGACCGCGGCCTCGCCGACCTGCGCGCCGACCTTCTCGAAGGCCTCGGCGTCGACACCCACCACCGCATCACCGAGGAGTCCCGATGAGCACCACCACCCGCCGAATCATCCCCGCGATCGCGATCGCCGGGACGATGATGCTCGTCGCGACCGGCTGCGTGGCGGGGGAGAACGCCGGGGCAGCCGACACGAAGCCCACCTCCGGTGCGACGGAGTGGTCATCCGACACCCTGTCGATCGACTTCGCCACCTACAACCCGCTGAGCCTGGTGATCAAGGATCAGGGCATCCTCGAGGAGATCCTCGGCGATGGCGTCGAGGTCGAGTGGGTGCAGTCCGCCGGCTCGAACAAGGCCAACGAACTGCTGCGCTCCGGCTCTGTCGACGTCGGCTCGACGGCAGGATCGGCTGCGCTGCTCGCCCGCGCGAACGGCTCGCCCATCCAGGTCATCGACATCTTCTCGCAGCCCGAGTGGGCAGCCATCGTCGTCGGCCCGGACAGCGACATCACGTCGGTCGAAGACCTCAAGGGCGCATCGATCGCGGCCACCAAGGGCACCGACCCGTACTTCTTCCTGCTGCAGGCGCTGGAAGAGGGGGGCCTGTCGCTCTCCGACGTGGAGGTGCAGAACCTGCAGCACGCCGACGGCCGGGCTGCGCTCGACGGTGGCTCGGTGGACGCCTGGTCGGGGCTCGACCCCATCATGGCCGCGGCCGAGGTGGAGTCGGGCGACAAGCTCATCTACCGCAACGTCGACTTCAACACCTACGGCTTCTTGAACGCGACCGAGGACTTCATCACCAACCACCCCGACCTGGCGCAGGCCGTCGTCGACGCGTACGAGCAGGCCCGCGAGTGGGCGCTCGAGAACCCCGAGGAGACCGCCGCGCTGCTCGCCGAGGTCGCCGGCATCGACCCGGACGTCGCCACCACAGTGATCGAGGAGCGCTCGAACCTCGACGTGAGCGGCATCCCCGGTGACGACCAGATCGCGGTGCTCAAGAAGATCGCGCCTGTGCTCGTCGAATCCGGTGACGTGCAGGGCGGCAAGGGCTCCGTCGACAAGGCGCTGTCGTCGATCGTGAACGACACGTTCGCGAAGAAGGCGGTCGACGGCGAGTGACGATTCCCGACCGACTGATCGTTCCCGAGGAGTCCCGGGACGCGCTCGACTTCGCGAAGGGCCGCTACCGGCGTCCCGATGCCGCGGCTCGGCGCTCGTGGGATCGGCCGGGCGTGCGGATCATCGCCGGGCTCCTGCTGCCCGTGATCATCCTGGTGGCCTGGCAGGTCGTGACGACCAGCGGGATGGTGCCGCCGTACCGCCTGCCCACACCGGCGTCGGTGTTCCAGGCGGGAGTGGAGCTGGCCGAGACCGGACAGCTCTGGACGCATATCGCGATCTCCGTGCAGCGTGTGCTGCTCGGCTTCGCGATCGGATCCGTCATCGGGCTCGCGGTCGCCGGCGTCGTCGGACTCTCGCGACTGGGGGATGTGCTCCTCAGCCCGACCCTCGCCGCGCTTCGCGCAGTACCGTCACTCGCCTGGGTGCCGCTCCTCATCCTCTGGATGCAAATCGGCGAGGAGTCGAAGGTCACGCTGATCGCGATCGGCGCGTTCTTCCCCGTCTACACGACGGTCGCTTCGGCGCTCCGGCATGTGGATCCGCAGCTCGTCGAGGCCGGTCGATCGTTCAGCCTGCGGGGCTGGTCGCTGTTCCGCATCGTGCAGCTGCCGGCGGTCGTGCCGTCTGTCGTCTCGGGTCTGCGTCTCGCCCTCGCGCAGGCGTGGCTGTTCCTCGTTGCCGCCGAGCTCATCGCGTCGTCCATGGGCCTCGGATTCCTGCTGACCGACTCGCAGAACAGTGGCCGCGTCGACCGCATCCTGCTCTCCATCGTGCTGCTCGCAGTTCTGGGAACGCTCACCAACGCGGTCCTCGTGCTGGTCGAGAAGTACCTGCTGCGCCGGTGGGTGTGAGCGTGACCGAGGCACGACTGCAGGAATCGCGCGTCTACCCGGCTGCTGGATTCACGGACGCGAACGTCACTGCCGGGGCCTATGCGCGGGCGGCAGCCGACCCCGTCGCGTTCTGGGAAGAGGCCGCGCGCCGGCTGGATTGGTTCGAGCCGTGGCACGCAGTCCACGAGTGGGATCCGCCGGTCGGGGACGCCGTTCCGGCCGCCCGCTGGTTCCTCGGCGGCAGGCTCAACGTGGCCGTCAACTGCGTGGATCGCCATGTGCTCGCCGGACGCGGCGACAAGGTCGCTCTGCACTTCGAGGGCGAGCCGGGCGACCGTCTCTCGGTCACCTACGCCGATCTGCAGCAGCGCGTGTCGCAGGCCGCCAACGCGCTCGTCGCCCTCGGCATCCGTCCCGGCGACCGCGTCGTCATCTACCTCCCTGTGCTGGTCGAGACGATCGTGATCACTCTCGCCTGCGCGCGCATCGGCGCGGTGCACTCACTCGTGTTCGGCGGCTTCTCCGCTGAAGCGGTGCGTTTCCGTCTCGCCGACACCGGCGCGAAGCTGCTCGTCACCAGCGACGGTCAGTATCGCCGCGGAACCGCCACCGAGGTGAAGTCGACGGCTGATGCGGCCGCGGCGGATCTTCCCGCCCTCGAGCACGTGCTCGTGCTGCGTCGCACGGGGCAAGACGTCCCGTGGACGGAAGGTCGCGACGTGTGGTGGCACGACGTCGTCGACACGGCCTCGCCCGTGCATGAAGCGGATTCGTTCGACGCCGAGCATCCGCTGTTCATCATCTACACGTCCGGCACGACGGGAAGGCCGAAGGGGCTGGTGCACACGTCCGGCGGGTATCTCACGCAGGCGAGCTGGGCGCACTGGGCGCATTTCGACGCGAAGCCCGACGACGTGCACTGGTGCACCGCAGACCTCGCGTGGGTCACGGCGCACACCTACGAGATCTACGGTCCGCTCTCGAACGGGCTCACGCAGGTCATCTACGAGGGCACACCCGACGCGCCGCACCGGGAGCGGCACCTCGAGATCATCGAGCGCTACGGGGTGACCGTCTACTACACGGCGCCCACGCTGATCCGCACGTTCATGACCTGGTTCGGGGCGGAGCTGCCCGCGGGACACGACCTCTCCACGCTGCGGCTGCTCGGCACCGTCGGCGAGGCGATCAACCCGGAGGCCTGGGTGTGGTTCCGGCACAACTTCGGCCGCGACGAGCTGCCCGTCATCGACACCTGGTGGCAGTCGGAGACCGGCGCAGCGATGATCGCCCCGCTGCCGGGCGTCACTGCTCTCAAGCCGGGGTCGGCCTCTGTCCCGCTCCCCGGTATCGACGTGGCCGTGGTGGACGAGCGGGGCGACGAGGTCGCGCCCGGCCGCTCGGGAATCCTCGTGGTCCGCCGGCCCTGGCCCGGAATGGCCAGGACGGTCTGGGGTGACCCCGCGCGGTATCGCGATGCCTACTGGTCGACATTCGCGGGTCGGGGTGAGCACGGGGGATTCTACGTGGCCGGTGACGGAGCGACCCGGGATGCCGACGGGTACATCTGGATCCTCGGCCGACTCGACGACGTCGTGAACGTCTCCGGACACCGACTCTCCACGATCGAGATCGAATCAGCGCTGGTCGCACACGACACCGTGGGGGAGGCCGGGTCTGCCGGCGTGTCCGATCCGGTCACAGGGCAGGCCGTCGTCGCCTTCGTGACCCCGTCCGGCCGAGCCGAGATCACGCCCTCCGACCTACGAGCGCAGGTTTCCCAGGCCATCGGCCCCGTCGCCAAGCCGAACCACATCGTGATCGTGCCCGATCTGCCGAAGACCCGCTCGGGCAAGATCATGCGCAGACTCCTGGCACAGTTGTGGGAGGCCGAGCAGGATCGCAGAGCCGGACGAGAGCCGGGCCCCCTCGGGGATACCACCTCGCTGCAGAACCCCTGGGCCGTCGACGACATCGCCGACGTGCTCACCGCCGCCGAACTGAGGACAGCATGACGGAAGAACACCGCTTCGGATTCCGCACCAGGGCCCTGCACGCCGGAGGCACGCCCGACGCGGCGACCGGTGCACGGGCGGTGCCGATCTACCAGACGACCTCGTTCGTGTTCGAGGACGCGACGGATGCCGGCAACCTGTTCGCCCTGCAGAAGTACGGCAACATCTACTCGCGCATCGGCAACCCCACTGTCGCCGCACTGGAGGAGCGTCTGGCATCGCTCGAAGGCGGCATCGGCGCTGTTGCGACCGCCTCGGGGATGAGTGCCGAGTTCATCACGTTCGCGGCTCTCGTCGGCGCGGGTGACCATGTCGTCGCAGCGGCACAGCTCTACGGCGGGACGGTGACGCAACTAGACGTGACGCTGCGGCGGTTCGGCGTCGAGACGACGTTCGTCGCGTCCACCGACCCCGCCGACTACGCGGCCGCCATCCGGCCGGAGACCAAGGTCGTCTACGTCGAGATGATCGGCAACCCGTCCGGGGAGATCGCGGACATCGAGGGGCTGGCCGCCGTCGCCCACGAGGCCGGGGTCCCCCTCGTGGTGGATGCGACGCTCGCCACGCCGTATCTGGCACGGCCGCTCGAGCACGGTGCCGACATCGTGATCCACTCCGTGACGAAGTTCCTCGGCGGACACGGGACGACCCTCGGCGGCGTCGTCATCGAGAAGGGCACGTTCGACTGGGGAAACGGCAAGTTCCCGCAGATGACCGAACCCGTCGACTCCTACGGTGGCATCAAGTGGTGGGACAACTTCGGTGTGTACGGGTTCCTCACCAAGCTGCGCTCGGAGCAGCTGCGCGACATCGGTCCGGCGCTCAGTCCGCAGTCGGCTTTCAACCTGCTGCAGGGGATCGAGACGCTGCCGCAGCGCATCGACGCGCACCTCGCGAACGCCCGCGTCGTCGCCGACTGGCTCGCCTCCGATCCTCGTGTCGCCTATGTGACGTGGGCGGGTCTCGAAGGGCATCCGCATCATGAGCGCGCGGCCAAGTACCTCCCGCTCGGCCCCGGCTCGGTCTTCGCGTTCGGCGTCGCGGCGGACGACGGTCGAGCAGCGGGGGAGGCGCTGATCGAGAACCTGCAGCTCGCCTCGCACCTCGCGAACATCGGCGATGCCCGCACACTCGTGATCCACCCGGCCTCGACGACGCACCGCCAACTCACCGAGGCGCAGCTCGTCGCCGCCGGTGTGCGCCCCGACCTGATCCGCATCTCGGTGGGCCTCGAAGACGCCGAGGACATCATCTGGGACCTCGACCAGGCCCTCACGACGGCGACGGGAGCGAACCGATGAGCGAGACGCAGACGACCCCCGGAGACTCCTGCACCGTGCCCGTGCCCGTGGTCGTGGATGCGGTCGCCTGCGCGCTGCCCGGCGCGCCCGCTGCTCACCCCGAGCGGACCTGGGCGGGGCCGAGTCAGCAGGAGCGCTTCGGGTTGCTCCGGAACGCCAAGTCGATCGCGATCGTGGGAGCGTCGAACAATCCGGCACGGGCGTCGTACTTCGTGGCGACCTATCTGCTCTCCAGCACGTCGTACGACGTCTATCTCGTCAACCCGCGCGAGACCGAGATCCTCGGGCAGCCGGTCTATGCGTCGCTGAGCGACCTCCCCGTCGTCCCCGACATCGTGGACGTGTTCCGCCGGCACGATGACCTGCCCGGTGTCGCGCAGGAGGCGATCGACGCGGGGGTGCAGACACTGTGGCTGCAGCTGGGATCGTGGAACGAGGATGCGGCGGCGATCGCCGAGGCGGCCGGGTTGTCGGTCGTGATGGATCGCTGCATCAAGATCGAGCACGCGCGGTTCCACGGCGGTCTGCACCTCGCGGGGTTCGATACCGGCGTGATCAGCTCTCGGCGTCAACTGCTCGCCCGCTGAGCGCCGGCCTCATCGAAACATAGACTGGCGAGATGCCACTCATCGCGCTCACCGGCGGCATCGCGTCGGGGAAATCGACCATAGCCCGGCGACTGGCGGAGCACGGAGCGGTGATCGTCGACGCCGACCAGATCGTCCGCGACGTGCAGGCGCCGGGCTCGCCGGTGCTGGAGCGGATAGCGGAGACGTTCGGCGCATCGGTGATCGACGGTGAGGGGGCGCTCGATCGAGCGGCCCTGGGTACGAAGGTCTTTGGAGCCCCCGAGCTCCTCGGGCAGTTGAACGCGATCGTGCACCCGGCCGTGCGAGAGGAGTCGCAGCGCCGATTCGACGCGGCGTTCACGGCGGATGAGGATGCCGTGGTCGTGTACGACGTGCCCCTGCTCGTCGAGGCGCGGGTCGATGACCCGTGGGACCTGATCGTCGTCGCGCACGCACCCGCGTCGGAACGGCTCCGACGACTGATCGAGCTGCGCGGCATGGACGAGCAAGCTGCGCGGGAGCGGATCGATGCGCAGGTCTCCGACGAGAGGCGACTCGCCATCGCGGACGTCGTGATCGACACGGCAGGCACCCTGGCGCACACGCACGAGCAGGTCGACGCGCTCTGGGAGCGGATCCGGCGCGGCTGACCGTCTCCGGGCGCGCTTCGGGATGCGGGTGCATCGGTGGCCGGCGTCCCGCTCAGGGGGGCTGGGCGTCGCTGGTATTCTGGTTGTGGGCGTGGGGACGCACCAGGGGATGGTCTGCTGGGGGATAGCTTTTCCGCGCGCTCTGGGGAGTGGAGAAGTGACTCAGGACAACCGCGGAATCTCGCGTCGGACCCTCGTGGCGGGCGCAGCCTGGTCGGTGCCGGTGATCGCCGCAGCGGTGGCATTGCCGCTGGCGGCAGCGAGCGGGAGCAACACCAGCAACGATCTGGCGAACTACTATTGGGACGCCGAAGCCCAGGGCGGCTACACGTCGCTCGTGCCCGCAGCCGGCGAGCTCAGAGCGACCTTCAGCACGCAGATCAGCTATCGGTCCCAGCCCGATTGGGTGAATCCTCCGGCCGGCGCTTCGCTCGTGGTCGTCGTCGAGTTCAGTGCACCCGTGACGCTCGACTCCGGTCCGTCCGTCGGGTCATGGACTCCGGTCCCTGCGGGCGGTTCCTCCGCACGGACATTCACCTTCACGAAGACGCCGGCGAGCTTCGGCGACTCGCTGACGTTCAACGTGATCGGCTCCGCCGCCGGGACGCTCACCTCGACGGCCACGATGGGACTCATGGGTGGGGGCACGACCACCTGGTCGTCGGAGCCGTCGGCGAAGACGGCCACCATCGTCGCCTGACGGCCTCGATGTCGGAGGGGCGGCATACGCTGGAGGTATGCAACCCACGCGCAGTGTCCGCCCCTTCGAGGTCATCAGCGAGTACGAGCCTGCCGGCGACCAGCCGCAGGCGATCGCCGACCTGGCGGCGCGCATCAACGCGGGCGAGACCGACGTCGTGCTGCTCGGCGCGACGGGTACCGGTAAGTCGGCGACGACGGCCTGGCTCGTCGAGCAGGTGCAGCGGCCGACCCTCGTGCTGGCGCACAACAAGACGCTCGCAGCCCAACTGGCCAACGAATTCCGCGAGCTCATGCCGAACAACGCCGTCGAGTACTTCGTCTCGTACTACGACTACTACCAGCCCGAGGCCTACGTCCCGCAGACCGACACCTTCATCGAGAAGGACTCGTCGATCAACTCGGAGGTCGAGCGGCTGCGGCACTCGACGACCAACTCGCTGCTCAGTCGTCGCGACGTGATCGTGGTCTCGACGGTGTCGTGCATCTACGGACTCGGAGCTCCCGAGGAGTACCTGCGCGCCATGGTGGCCCTGCAGGTGGGCGAGCGGTACGACCGCGACGCGCTGATCCGCCAGTTCATCGCGATGCAGTACAACCGCAACGACGTCGACTTCTCGCGCGGCAACTTCCGGGTGCGCGGCGACACGATCGAGATCATCCCCGTCTACGAAGAGCACGCCATCCGCATCGAGCTGTTCGGCGACGAGATCGAGGCCCTCTACTCACTCCACCCGCTCACCGGAGAGGTCATCGAGAAGCTCGACGCCGTCCCCATCTTCCCGGCGTCCCACTACGTGGCCGGCACCGACGTGATCCAGCGATCCATCGGCACGATCGAGCACGAGCTGGAGGAGCGTCTGGCCGAGTTCGAGCGGCAGGGAAAACTCCTCGAGGCACAGCGTCTGCGCATGCGCACCACCTTCGACCTCGAGATGCTGCAGCAGCTGGGCTTCTGCTCGGGAATCGAGAACTACTCGCGTCACATGGACGGGCGCATGCCCGGGGAGCCACCGCACACACTCCTCGACTTCTTCCCCGATGACTTCCTCCTGGTGATCGACGAGTCGCATGTCACGGTGCCGCAGATCGGCGCGATGTACGAGGGAGATGCCTCCCGCAAGCGCACCCTCGTCGACCACGGCTTCCGGCTTCCGAGCGCGATGGACAACCGGCCGCTCCGATGGGACGAGTTCAAGAACAGGATCGGACAGACCGTGTACCTGTCGGCCACCCCCGGCAAGTACGAGATGGGGATCGCCGACGGCATCGTCGAGCAGATCATCCGTCCGACCGGCCTGGTCGACCCGCACATCGTGGTCAAGCCGTCGAAGGGTCAGATCGACGACCTGCTCGAGGAGATCCGCGTGCGCGTCGAGCGGGACGAGCGCGTTCTCGTCACGACCCTCACGAAGAAGATGGCCGAGGAGCTGACCGACTTCCTCGGTGAGCACGGGGTACGCGTGCGATACCTGCATTCCGACGTCGACACTCTGCGACGTGTCGAACTCCTCAGCGAGCTTCGTGCCGGCGTGTACGACGTGCTGGTCGGCATCAACCTGCTGCGTGAAGGCCTCGATCTTCCGGAGGTCTCCCTCGTGGCGATCCTGGACGCCGATAAGGAGGGCTTCCTGCGATCGGGGACGTCGCTCATCCAGACCATCGGTCGCGCCGCTCGAAACGTCTCGGGCGAGGTGCACATGTACGCCGACAAGATGACGGACTCGATGGCGAAAGCGATCGAGGAGACCGACCGTCGTCGCGAGAAGCAGGTCGCGTACAACAAGGAGCACGGCATCGACCCGCAGCCTCTCCGCAAGCGCATCGCCGACATCACCGAGGTGCTCGCCCGCGAAGGTGCAGACACCGCGGAGATGATGTCGGGGCGCGGCCGCGCATCGGGGAAGGGCAAGTCCCCGACGCCCAACCTGCGCCGCACCGGTATCGCGGCCGAGGGTGCGCAGCAGCTCGAAGCAACGATCCAGGATCTGTCCGATCAGATGCTCGCGGCGGCGGCGGAGCTCAAGTTCGAACTCGCCGGACGCCTGCGCGACGAGGTGCAGGACTTGAAGAAGGAGCTCCGGGCGATGGAACGCGCGGGGCACGCATAGGCGAGGCCGCGGGCGTCGGGCGGGAAGACTACCGTTCGACGCCCGGCACTCTCGGCTCAGACTGGCCTAGGGGCAGTGCATCAGCGGCTTCGGTCCCGATCGGTCGATCTCGTGCTGGGTCATCGGCGCACCGCACAGCGGACACGCGCGTTCGGCGCGCTCTGCTGGGCTCGGCGGAGGAGTCTTCTCGTACGGGCCGACGGAGGCGGGGCCGGCGAACCGGATGAGGTTCGTGTTCACCCAGGAGTAGAGGCCACCGGCCTCGCGGATGCGGGTGCGAAGGGGCGGGCGGTCAGAGTCCTGTGCCATGTTGCTTAGTGTACTAACGATTAGTGCAGATGTATAGTTTTCCGTGTGACGGCTACAGACGACCTGCTCAAGCTGGAGAACCAGCTGTGCTTCGCCCTGGTGACTGCGGCACGAAACGTCGTCGCCCTCTACCGCCCCATCCTCGAGCCCCTGGGCCTCACGCACCCGCAATACCTCGTGATGCTCGCACTGTGGGAGAAGGCGCCGCGGACGCTGAACGACCTCGCCCTGGATCTCGCACTGGAACCTGCGACCGCGTCGCCGCTGGTGAAGCGGCTCGAAGCAGAAGGTCTCGTGGCCCGGCAGCGGAGCAATGAGGACGAGCGGCGACTGGAGATCACGCTGACAGCGGCAGGCGCGGCGCTGCGCGAGCGTGCCGTCGATGTTCCTCATCAGGTCATGGCGGCGGTCGGCATGGGCATCGACGAGATCGCGGCGCTCCGCGACGGCCTCGGCCCGTTCGCCGGACGGCGCTCGGACCTCGGCTGAACCCGAGCGATCCCGGCCGCTGAGCGCGCCAGGGAGCGACTCGCCGGGATCTCCGTCCTATGGTGGAGTCATGTCGCGCCACGAATCCCCGGTTTCCGGGGATCGGCGCGTCGGCGGCTCTCGCGCAGTCCGTGTTCTGCTGCCGCTCGTCATCCTTGCCGGTCTGTTCACGATCCTGATGTTCGTCGCCGCGCACCAGGGTCTTCCGCGATTCCGCCCGCTACCGGGCAACGGTGCGGACCCGGTCGACGGGGTGACCGGCGAACCCGCACCCGGTGCGACGCCGCCCGTGCCCATCCAGGAGCCCGAGGATTCTCCGCTGCGTGACGTCATCGGCGCGATCATGGCGACCCTCGTCGCGATCGCGGTCCTGACGCTGCTGTTCTTCGGCGCGAGGATGCTGATCCGCCACCTGCGTGGTCTCTGGCGGGATCGACCGTTCGCACAGCGCGACGGCGCCGACATCGATGCATCGGCCATCGGCGCCACCGAGGTGGAAGCCGAGCCGGACACGACGACCATCCGACGAGGGATTGATCAAGCGCTGCGGGCGATCGACCTCGACCCGGAACCGGGAGACAGCATCGTCGCGGCCTGGGTCGGCCTGGAGGAATCGGCGGCGGATGCCGGTGCCGGTCGCGCGCCCAACGAGACGCCGTCCGAGTTCACCGTCCGGATCCTCGGACGGCGAGAGGGCATCGCCGCCGAAGTCATCACGCTGCTCGGACTGTACGAGCAGGTCCGTTTCGGCGGTCTCGTCGCAGGCGAACACGACCGCGCCACGGCAGCGTCCTGTCTGCGCGGCATCCAGGCGGGGTGGCGATGACGGGGCGGCTCATCCTCGTCGGGATCGGGGTAGTGGTCGCGGCAGTGGTCCTCGTGCTGCTCGTCGTGATCGGCGCGCCGGTGATGTTCGCCGTCTCCTGGCTGCTGCTCGTCCTGACGACCGCGCTCGTGAGTCGCCAGGTCTTCTTCGAAGAGGGTTCCATCTGGCCTCCGGAGCGGCGCCGACGCGCAGAGCGCGGCTCCGAGGTGTCGCGTCTCGCCTGGTCGATCAACTCGCGCACGGGCCTCGCCGGGCATGTGGTCGTTCGTCGAGTGCAGAACGTGCTGCGGCGCCGACTGGCACTCCGGGGTCTCGACCTCGACGATCCCTCCCACTACGCGATGATCGACGCACTTCTCGGGCGGGGCGTGCGTGACGCGCTGCACAAGCGCGAGGTTCACGCCGCCGATCTCGAACAGGTCCTCGATGCGGTCGAGCGCATCGCCGACGACTCCGCCGCGAACACAGAGCCGAAGACCGCCGCGAGGCCGGAACAGAGGAGAACCGATGAACACGGATGAGATCACACGGATCGCCGCTCTCGGCCGCCGCGTGCGGGAGAGCGTCGGCACCGCCGTCGTCGGAATGGACGAGCCCCTGACGATCGCCCTGGCCGCGATCTTCGCCGGAGGCCACGTGCTGTTCGAAGATGTCCCTGGGCTCGGCAAGACACTCGCCGCGCGGAGCCTGGCCTCCGCGCTGGGCCTGGACTTCCGCCGATTGCAGTGCACGCCGGACATGCTCCCCGGAGATGTCACCGGGTCGTACGTCTATGCTCCGGCGACGGGCGAGTTCCAATTCCGGCCCGGGCCCATCTTCACCGGGCTGCTGCTGGCGGACGAGATCAACCGCACCACCCCCAAGACGCAGTCGGCGATGCTCGAGGCGATGGCCGAGCATCAGGTCACCGTCGAGGGGAACAGCTTCCCGCTGCCCCGGCCGTTCCACGTCATCGCCACGTCGAATCCGATCGAGTACGAGGGAACGTACGCGCTTCCCGAGGCTCAGCTCGACCGCTTCATGGTACGGCTCTCGATCGGCTACCCCGCGGAAGCCGACGAAACCCGCATCATCCTGGACCGCGTGCGACGGCAGTCGCCGGATGTATCCATCGAGCCGGTCGTCGACGCCGAAGGCCTGCTGGCGATCCAACGAGCGGTGGAGCGGATCCACGTCGACGAGGACGTCGCCCGCTACTGCGTCGAGCTGGTCCGCGGCACGCGCGAGGCGACGAATGTGTCGGTGGGCGCCTCTCCACGCGGTTCGCAGTCGCTGGTGCTGCTCGGACGCGCTCTCGCTGCGCTGGAGGGACGGGCGTATGTGCGACCGGACGACATCAAACGCATCGCGGAGCCCGTGCTGGCGCATCGCCTCACCCTCACTCCGCAAGCCTGGGCGCAGGGCGTGGATCCCCGTTCGGTGGTCGCGTCGGTCGTCGCCAAGACCTCGGTGCCGCCGACAGTCTCCGCGGTGCGATGACCGATCCGATCCGCGTCACCGAGCGCGCGACGCTCCCGTGGCGGCGGACACCCGTCGTCGCGATCGGCCTGTCCGGAGCCGCGCTGCTCGTCGCCGTCGGGCTCGCTTTCTCGCGGCCGGATGTGGTCGGCATCGGACTTCCACTCGCGCTGACGACGGCGTGGATGCTGATACGCCGGCCCGCCACGGCGGAGCTGCGGGTGGAAGTACGTGCGCAGCTCGGTGAGGACGGGGAGCGATCGGAGGCTTGCGCCGAGGTCGACGTCCACGTCGACGCTGACTGGGTACAGCTCGCGGTCGAACAGGACAGTGGACCCCAGCGACTCGCTGACGTCGTGGCGGGGCCCTCGGTCCTCACTGCGCGGACGCGCCTGCAGCACTCGGGCCCGCTGGACCTGCTGAGCATGACCGCTCGGTGCGTGGCGCAGGACGGCGCATGGATCACCGATGAGGCTCCGCGCGTGGGGATCCGGTGGAAGACGCCGCCCCGGGTTCGTCGTCTCGGGCGGTTGCCGGTGGCACCGCGGCTCTCAGGCCTTCACGGCGCACACGAGGGGGCGCGGCCGGGACAGGGCGGCGACTTCCGCGACATCCATCCGTTCGCGCCGGGCGACGAACTGCGCCGCGTCGACTGGCGTGCCACCGCCCGGGCCGCCCGGCGGCCCGGTGAGCTCCTCGTGCGCCGCAACAACACTCTGAGCGACTCGTCGGTCGTCATCGCCATCGACACCGCAGAGGATCTCGGTGCGGTCGTGGCGGGCTGGGGTGCCGACGCCCCCGACCGGTCCGGTGCGACCTCGTTGGATCTCGCCCGCGAAGCGGCGCTGTCGATCGCAGCCTCGGCCATCGGTGAGGGGGACAGGGTCGCCTACCACGCGCTGTCGAGCGGGGGCCGGAGCATTCCTTCCGGGGGAGGAGCACGACACCTCGCCAGGCTGCGCGATGTCATCGCCGCGACCGGGCCGAGCACCGACGGCTCGGCATATCGCCGTTCGCCCGTCGTCCCCTCGGGGTCCATCGTGTTCGTGCTGTCGACCTTCTTCGACGGGGTGGCCGCTCAGCTGGCCACGAGATGGCGCTCCGCCGGCCACGCGGTCGTCGCGGTGGACGTGCTCCCGACGCCGGACGAGTCGCGGCTCACTCGGGAGCAGCGCATCGCGTTGCGCACCGTCCTCGCGGAACGGACCGACATCCTGACCGAGCTGCGCCATACGGGCATCGAGGTGGTGCCGTGGGCGGCGCCCGACGTCGACGCCGAGATGCGACTGACGGCGCTTCGCCAGCAGCGGATGAGGGCCGTGCGCCGATGAGTGCCGCGGTCCGCCGAATCCGGGTACCGGGTGCCGTACCGGGGATGACGATACGGCTGCTCGTCGTCGGCGTCGTGTGGGTCGGCGCGGTGACGCTGATCCCGTTCCCTCTCTGGCAGGGGATCGCGGTGGTCGCGGCCGTGGTCTCCGCCGTCATCCCTCCCACGCTCGCGGCGTGGGCCGCTGCGGCTTGCCTCCCGTTCGGGGTGATCCTCACGGAGCCGTCTCCGGGCCGGACGGCTCTCGCGCTCCTGCTCGTGCACGCCGTCCACGTCCTCGCCTCGATCAGCCTGGTCGTGCCGATGAGATCGCGCCTCGCGCTGCGGGTGCTCCGACCGACTCTTCTGCGCTTCGTCGTCGTGCAGCTCCTGTCGCAGCCGTTGGTGTTCGCGATGTGGTTGCTCGCTCCGCGCGGGGTCGACGACGGAACAGCGTGGTTCGCTCCGATCGCCGCTGCCGTCCTCGTCGCAGGAGTGCTGCTCGCACTGTGGGCTGCGAGACGGGCGGATGCCGAACCGACGCGAACGGACCCAGAGGGAGCAGAACCGGGAGTCGGAGCCGATGTCCGTGGTCCCTCGTAGACTTGTTCGGTGCCCATCGTCCCCGTTGCTTCCCCAGGAAAACTCAGTGTCCGCGGTGCCCGCGTCCACAATCTCAAGAACGTCGACATCGACATCCCGCGCGACTCACTGGTCGTGTTCACCGGCCTGTCCGGGTCGGGCAAGTCGAGTCTCGCGTTCGACACGATCTTCGCCGAAGGGCAGCGTCGCTACGTCGAATCGCTGAGCGCGTACGCGCGCCAGTTCCTCGGTCAGGTCGACCGGCCCGACGTCGACTTCATCGAGGGACTCAGCCCAGCCGTCTCCATCGACCAGAAGTCGACCAACCGCAACCCGCGGTCGACCGTCGGCACCATCACCGAGATCTACGACTACATGCGTCTGCTCTGGGCGCGCATCGGCATCCCGCACTGCCCCGAGTGCGGTGAGCGCATCCAGCGTCAGACCGTGCAGCAGATCGCCGATCAGCTCATGGAGCTTCCGGAGCGCACGCGCTACCAGGTGGTCGCGCCCATCGTCTCCCAGAAGAAGGGCGAGTTCGTCGACCTGTTCCGCGAACTCGGCGCGAAGGGCTATTCGCGTGCCATCGTCGACGGCGAGCTCGTCCAACTCGCCGAGCCGCCGACGCTCAAGAAGAGCTACAAGCACGACATCGCGGTGGTCGTCGACCGGCTCGTTGCGTCTGATGACATCCTCGGCCGCGTGACCGATTCGGTCGAGACGGCGCTCGGGCTCGCCGGCGGAGTGGTGCAGATCAACTACGTCGACGGCGAAGGCGACGACGCATGGCAGACGTTCTCCGAGAAGCTGGCCTGCCCGAACGGGCATGCTCTCACGCTCACCGAGATCGAACCGCGCACGTTCTCGTTCAACGCGCCGTTCGGTGCATGCCCGGCGTGCTCCGGGCTCGGCACCCGCATGTCGGTCGACGTCGACCTGATGCTGGGGGACGAAGACCTCTCGATCCGCGAGGGGGTCATCATCCCCTGGACCACCCAGGGCAAGGGGCTGTTCCAGTACTACGAGCGCCTGCTCGAGGGGCTCTCCCGTGATCTGGACTTCTCGCTGGACACCCCGTGGCGCAAGCTGCACTCCGAGGTGCAGAACGCGATCCTGCGCGGCGAGAACTACAAGGTGACCGTCAAGTGGAAGAACCGCTACGGGCGCGAGATGCGCTACGCGTCGGGGTTCGAGGGCGTGGTGCCCTACATCGAGAGGCAGTACCTCCAGGCCGAGTCCGACAACCAGCGCAGCCGGTGGGGCGAGTACCTCCGCGAGGTGCCGTGCCCGGTCTGCGACGGCAATCGCCTCAAGCCCGAGGTGCTGGCTGTGCAGGTGCACGGCCACTCCATCGCCGAGGTCTCGCACCTCAGCCTCGCCGACGCCCGCGCGTTCATGGAGACGCTCACCCTCACCGATCGTGAAGCGAAGATCGCCGCCCAGGTGCTGCGCGAGATCCGTCTGCGGCTCGACTTCCTGCTGCAGGTCGGGCTCTCCTACCTCAACCTCAGCCGCTCCGCGGGTTCCCTTTCCGGTGGAGAGGCTCAGCGCATCCGCCTGGCCACGCAGATCGGCTCCGGTCTGACCGGCGTCCTCTACGTGCTCGACGAGCCGTCGATCGGACTCCACCAGCGCGACAACCGACGCCTCATCGAGACGCTGCTCACGCTGCGCGACCTCGGCAACACGCTGATCGTCGTCGAGCACGACGAAGAGACCATCGAAGCGGCCGACTGGGTGGTCGACATCGGCCCGGGCGCCGGCGTCAACGGCGGCGAGGTCGTGCATTCGGGGCCGTATTCGGCTCTGCTCGACGACAGCGACTCGATGACGGGGGAGTACCTCTCCGGTCGCCGCGAGATCCCCATGCCGACCAAGCGCCGCAAGATCGACAAGAAGCGGATGCTGAGCGTGGTCGGGGCTCGGGCCAACAACCTCCGCAATGTCACGGCCGACTTCCCCCTGGGTGTGCTCACCGCCGTCACCGGGGTCAGCGGCTCCGGCAAGTCCTCGCTCGTGAACGACATCCTGTACCAGGTGCTCGCGTCGCGGTTGAACGGCGCTCGCACGGTCCCCGGCAAGCACACGCGCGTCACCGGACTCGACAACCTCGACAAGGTCGTGCACGTCGACCAGGCGCCGATCGGCCGCACCCCGCGCTCGAACCCCGCCACGTACACGGGGGTGTTCGATCGCATCCGCACACTCTTCAGCGAGACACCGGAGGCGAAGGTCCGCGGCTATCAGCCCGGTCGCTTCAGCTTCAACGTCAAGGGTGGCCGCTGCGAGGCGTGCTCCGGCGACGGCACGATCAAGATCGAGATGAACTTCCTGCCCGATGTGTACGTCGACTGCGAGGTCTGCCACGGCAAGCGGTACAACCGCGACACCCTCGCCGTGCACTACAAGGGCAAGAACATCGCCGAGGTGCTCGAGATGCCGATCGAGGAGGCCGCGGAGTTCTTCGAGCCGATCCAGGCGATCCACCGCTACATGAAGACGCTCGTCGACGTCGGGCTGGGCTACGTCCGACTCGGACAGTCGGCCACGACGCTCTCGGGCGGAGAGGCGCAGCGCGTCAAGCTCGCCACCGAACTCCAGCGGCGCAGCAACGGACGCAGCATCTACGTGCTCGACGAGCCGACCACGGGTCTGCACTTCGAAGACGTGCGGAAGCTCCTCGAGGTTCTGAACGGACTGGTCGACAAGGGCAACACCGTGATCGTCATCGAGCACAACCTCGATGTGATCAAGTCGGCCGACTGGGTGATCGATCTCGGCCCCGAGGGCGGTTCCGGCGGTGGCCAGATCGTCGCCACGGGCACCCCGGAACAGATCGCACGCGTCGAGGCGAGCCACACCGGGCTGTTCCTCGGCGAGATCCTGGGTGAGGGGCGCTCCGCGCGGAAGGCCAGCTGATGGCCGACGTGCTGCCGTACAAGCCGCGGACGGGGGAGATCCCGACCGATCCCGGCGTGTATCGCTTCCGTGATGCTTCCGGCCGGGTGCTTTATGTCGGCAAGGCGAAGAACCTGCGTCAACGGTTGTCGAACTACTTCGCCCCGCTGCGCACGCTCCACGAGCGCACTCGGCGAATGGTCACGACGGCGGCGTCCGTCGAGTGGACGGTCGTCCCGACCGACGTCGACTCGCTGCAGCTGGAGTACATGTGGATCAAGGAGTTCGATCCGCCGTTCAACGTGCGCTACAAGGACGACAAGTCGTACCCCTTCATGGCGGTGACGCTCGCCGATGAAGCGCCCAGGGTGATCGTCACGCGCAATCGCAAGATCCCCGGTGCGCGGTACTTCGGCCCGTTCCCGAAGGTGTGGGCGGTGCACGAGACGATCGATCTGATGATCAAGGCGTTCCCGATCCGCACCTGCAGCGACTCCAGCTACAAGCGCGCGATGCAGACCGGAAGACCCTGTTTCCCCGGGCAGATCGGCAAGTGCGGGGGCCCGTGCTCGATGACGGTGAGCATCGAGGAGCACCGCGCCATGGTCGATGACTTCGTGGCGTTCATGGCCGGCGGTGACGAGCGTTTCACCCGGGAACTCACCAAACGGATGCTGGCAGCTTCGGCGGCGATGGACTACGAGGCGGCGGCGAAATATCGTGACAAGCTCTCGGCGATCGAAGCGGTGCTGGGCAAGAGCGCACTCGTGCTTCCGTCCGACGAGGACGCCGACCTCTTCGGCATCGCCGAGGACGAGTTGGCCGCCGCGGTGCAGCACTTCGTGATCCGCGGTGGCAGGGTCCGCGGTGTGCGTGCGCTCACCATCGAGAAGGAGATCGACATCTCCAGCGGTGATCTCGTCGAACAGGTGCTGCAGCAGGCGTACGGCGAGGCGCAGGACGTCCCTCGCCGCATCCTCGTCCCGACCCTGCCCGACGATGCTGCCGAACTCGAGGTGTGGCTGCGCGAACGTCGCGGAAAGAAGGTCGAGATCGCGGTCGCGCAGCGTGGCCAGCGGGCCGACCTCATGCGCACGGCGACGTTGAATGCGCAGCAGGCGCTGATCCGGTACAAGACCCGGCGCACGAGCGATTATGTCGCCCGCACGCAGGCGCTCACCGACCTGCAGGAAGCCCTGGGGATGTCCGAGGCCCCTCTGCGCATCGAGTGCTTCGACATCTCGCACCTCGGCGGAACGAACGTCGTGGCATCGATGGTCGTGTTCGAAGACGGCCTTCCTCGCAAGGACCAGTACCGGTCGTTCAACATCGCCGAGACGACGGATGACACCGACTCGATGTACCAGGTGCTGCGTCGTCGACTCGCCTACCTGGATCGTCCCGAGGAACCGGAGGTCATCGATCCGACGACCGACGGTGTCGTGGCGGAAGACGTGGGCGAGGTCACTGCACGACGGAAGCCGCGATTCGCGTACCCGCCGCAGCTCCTGCTCGTCGACGGAGGGCAACCGCAGGTGGAAGCGGCGGCCCGTGCGCTCCGCGACGCCGGTCACACCGAGATCGCGGTGTGCGGCATCGCGAAGCGGCTGGAAGAGGTCTGGCTCCCCGGCGACGACTTCCCGGTGATCCTGCCGCGCACGAGCGAGGCCCTCTATCTGCTGCAGCGTCTTCGTGATGAGGCGCATCGATTCGCGATCACGCACCAGCGCAAGCGACGCCGCAACGACATCTCCTCCGTGCTCGCCGAGGTCCCAGGGCTCGGCGCCTCCCGCATCAAGGTCCTGCTCAAGCACTTCGGCTCGGTGACGGCGCTCCGTGCGGCCGAACCGGGGCAGATCGAAGAGGTACAGGGAATCGGACCGGTGCTCGCGCAGAACATTCATTCGCACCTGTCCACTCGCTAGGCTGGAGGCCGAGGGGGAGAGGGAGCACTGAGCAATGTCTGACGAGGAAAAGGGCGAATTCCTCATCGTCACAGGAATGTCCGGCGCGGGCCGGACGACGGTGGCGAATGCGCTCGAGGATCTCGGCTGGTATGTCGTCGACAACCTGCCGCCACAGATTCTCCGGCCGCTGCTGGAGCTGACCGATATGGGAGGCAATGCCCTCCCGAAGGTCGCTGCCGTGGTCGATGTCCGTGGACGCAACCTCTTCGACGACTTCCCCGGCGTCGCGCGCGCTCTCCGCTCCCGCGGGTCCGTCCGCGTGCTGTTCCTCGATGCGTCCGACGACGTGCTCGTGCGGCGCTTCGAGTCCGTTCGTCGCCCGCATCCGCTCCAGGGGGAAGGGACGCTGCTCGACGGCATCCGTATCGAGCGCACCAGGCTCGCGCCCATCCGCGAGGCTGCCGACCTGGTCATCGACACCTCGACGCTCAACATCCATCAACTGGCGACGCAGGTCTCCGACATCTTCTCCGAGGAGGGCGAGGCACGTCACCGGGTGACGCTCCTCAGCTTCGGTTTCAAGTACGGTCTGCCGACAGACGTCGACATCGTCGCCGACATGCGGTTTCTTCCCAACCCGTTCTGGAACGAAGATCTCCGCGGCTTGACCGGGCAAGACGAGACGGTCCGAGAGTACGTTCTCTCCCGCCCGGGGGCGATGGAGTTCCTGGATGCCTACTCGACCGCGCTCGTCCCGGTCCTCGAGGGCTACCAGCGGGAGAACAAGAGCCATTCCACGATCGCGATCGGCTGCACGGGCGGAAAGCACCGTTCGGTTGCGATGTCGGAGGAGCTGGCACGCCGACTCTCCGCGATTCCGGGCGTCGCGGTCAGCGTCCGCCACCGCGATCTCGGCCGAGAATAGGGGCCCGCCCGGCCGAGTAAGCTGGACGTTTGCGCCGCGACCCGGCGCGTGAACGTGAAGGAGTGTCGTGGCACTAACCACCGACGTCAAGGCCGAGCTGGTCAGCATCCGCAATGCACCCCCGACGGTGCGAGTTGCGGAGGTCACCGCGATCCTCCGGTTCGCCGGTGGTCTGCATTCGATCGCCGGCCGTGTGGCCGTGGAGGCCGAGGTGGATGCCGAGACGCTCGCGCGCCGCGTCGCGCGTGACCTCGCCGAGATCTACGGCGTGCGCCCCGAGATCGCGCAGGTGCAGTCGAGCACCGCGAACGACGGTGCCCGGTGGGCCGTGCGGGTGATCGCGCAGGGCGAGACGCTCGCCCGTCAGACGGGGCTCCTCGACCAGCGGCGGCGCCCCGTGCGCGGGTTGCCGAACCGTCTCACGACCGGCTCCCGGGCCGAGGTCGCCGGTCTGTGGCGAGGTGCGTTCCTCGCCGCCGGCACCCTGAGCGAGCCGGGCCGCTCGGCGATGCTCGAGGTCGTCTGCCCGTCGTCCGAGGCCGCGATGGCGCTCGTCGGTGCGGCGCACCGGCTCGGCGTGGCCGCCAAGGCGCGCGAGGTGCGCGGCATGCCGCGCGTCGTCGTGCGTGAGGGAGAGGCGATCCGCACCATCCTCAACGAGATGGGCGCGCAGAAGACCGCCATCGCGTGGGAGGAACTCCGTCAGCGCCGCGAGGTCCGAGCGGGGGTCAACCGCCTCGTGAACTTCGACGACGCCAACCTGCGCCGCTCGGCACAGGCCGCGGTCGCCGCCTGTGCTCGCGTCGAGCGCGCACTCGAGATCCTGGCCGATGAGGTGCCCGATCACCTCAAGGTCGCGGGAGAGCTGCGTCTTGCGCACCGGGACGCCAGCCTCGACGAGCTGGGCCACCACGCCGACCCGCCGCTGACGAAGGATGCCGTCGCCGGACGCATTCGCCGCCTGCTGGCGATGGCCGACAAGCGCGCCCAGCAGGAGGGCATCCCGGGGACCGAAGCCGCGGTCCCTGTCGGGCTCGACGTCTGAGAGAATCCCCGCATGAGTGTCTTCCACTGGCGCGGAGCAGACTTCGGTGCGACGACGGTGGAAACGCCTTTCGCTGAGGCGATCCGCGAGGCGATCACCCACCTCGGCGTCGCCCCGACGATCACCGAGGGGCCTCTCGTGCGCTGGTACGACGGTGAGCGGCAGGTCTCCGTCCGTCCATCGAGCAGCGGCGGCGCCCAGATCCTCGTCGCGGATGCGGATGCCGCCGCCGCCGAGGAGTACCGGAACTTCGAGTCGCTACCCGACTCCGCGCTTCCCTACCGGTGGCGCGCAGATGACATCGCCTTGCTCCCCGACGGCAGCTATCTGCCGGGGGAGCGGTTCGTCGACGACTTCGAGGCTCTGGCTCCCGTCCTGAGCCGGACGATCGTGACACTCCACGAGGCGACGGCGGCGCTCGGGGAAGGGCGTTCCGAGGCGCAGCTGCACCTCTGGTACGCCGACCCCGCGCACGACGCCCTCGCCAGGGCCGAGCGCTGGGCGGCGCGACGCAAGACCTCGCTGAGCATCGCCTTCAAGGCGGGCACCGGCAACATGCATGTGATGCCGGTGGGAGGAAGGGCGCTTGCGGATCGGATCTCGTTCCCCGCCACGCCCGAGAACGCGGTGACCGCTGCGGCCGCCCTCCTGGAGCAGGTCGCGGTCACGGGTGCCCCGAATCCGGCGGCACTCCGACAGGACTCGCTGATGTACATCGAGCGTCGGAAGCTCGCGCTCAGTCCGTTCGTTCTCGGAATCCCGCACATGGGGCTGAACGCCTGATCCGACCCGGACACCCCGATGCGTCATAAGGCGGAAGGTTCCGGGGCGCACCCGCGTTGTCGTCAGTAGGATGAAAGATGTCCGCTCTACGCCGCACATCGGCGGCGCGGAGGATCGGCAAGCGCCGCGGCGCGGCGCGGATTGGATGAAAGCGATATGGCGACCTACACGCTCCCCGACCTTCCCTATGACTTCGCAGCCCTCGAGCCGCACATCAGCGGCAAGATCATGGAACTGCACCATGACAAGCACCACGCGACGTACGTCGCCGGCGCGAACACCGCGCTCGACCAGCTCGCCGAGGCCCGTGAGAGCGGCAACCTCGCGAACGTCAACAAGCTCGAGAAGGATCTCGCCTTCAACCTCGGCGGTCACGTCAACCACTCGATCTTCTGGACGAACCTGTCGCCGAACGGCGGAGGCCAGCCCGAGGGTGAGCTGAAGGCGGCGATCGACGAGTACTTCGGCTCGTTCGAGAAGTTCCAGGCGCACTTCACGGCAGCGGCGACCGGCATCCAGGGCTCCGGCTGGGCCGTGCTCAGCTGGGACTCGATCGGCTCGCGCCTGATCATCCAGCAGCTGTTCGACCAGCAGTCGAACACGGCGCAGGGCACGATCCCGCTCTTCCAGCTCGACATGTGGGAGCACGCGTTCTACCTCGACTACCTCAACGTCAAGGCCGACTACGTCAAGGCCGCGTGGAACATCGCGAACTGGGAGAACGTCGCTCAGCGCCTCGAGGTCGCCCGCAAGCAGACGAACGGCCTGCTGGTACTGTCGTAATCGGGTCGCGTCCCGACGGGCCCCGGCTCGTCGGGACGCCCTCTCAGCCAAAAAACCCCGCGCTTCACTCATGCTGGAAAGCTGTGTGCAGCGCACGAGAAACAGGGAGACCTGAGTGTCTGTCAAGATCGGTATCAACGGCTTCGGCCGCATCGGACGCAACTACTTCCGCGCGGCTCTCGCGCAGGGAGCGGACCTTGAGATCGTCGCCGTCAACGACCTCACCGACAACAAGACCCTGGCGCACCTGCTGAAGTACGACTCGGTGGGCGGCGTCCTCGACGCCGAGATCAGCTACGACGACGAGAGCATCACCGTCAACGGCAAGAAGATCAAGGCGTTCGCCGAGCGCGACCCCGCAGGTCTCCCGTGGGGCGAGTTGGGCGTCGACATCGTCATCGAGTCGACCGGCTTCTTCACCAAGGCCGAGCTCGCCAAGAAGCACATCGAGGCCGGCGCGAAGAAGGTCCTCATCTCGGCTCCCGGTACCGGCGTCGACGGCACGTTCGTCATGGGCGTGAACGAGGACACGTACAACCCGGAGACGGATCACATCATCTCCAACGCGTCCTGCACCACCAACTGCCTCGCGCCGCTGGCACAGGTCTTCAACGACGCGTTCGGCATCGACCGCGGCTTCATGATGACGGCGCACGCGTACACCGCCGACCAGAACCTGCAGGACGGCCCGCACAGCGACCTCCGTCGTGCACGCGCCGCCGCGATCAACATCACCCCTGCTTCGACCGGTGCCGCGAAGGCCATCGGCGAGGTGCTCCCGGAGCTCCAGGGCAAGCTGAGCGGCTCGTCGTACCGCGTGCCGGTTCCCACCGGCTCGATCGTCGACCTCACCCTGATCACCGACCGCGAGAACCTCACGGTCGACGAGGTCAACGAGGCGTACAAGAAGGCTGCTGCCGAGGGTCGTCTCGCCGGCTTCCTGCAGTACAACGAAGACCCGATCGTCTCGAGCGACATCGTGCACAACCCGCACTCGTCGATCTTCGACTCGACGCTCACCAACGTGAGCGGCAACCTGATCAAGGTCTCGAGCTGGTACGACAACGAGTGGGGCTACTCCAACCGTCTCGTCGACCTGACCGAGTACGTGGCCGAGCGCCTCTAAGCTCAGACACATGACTCTGCGCACCCTGGACACACTGGGGTCGCTCGAGGGCAAGCGCGTCATCGTCCGTTGTGATCTCAACGTCCCCCTGCGGGATGGGATCATCACGGACGATGGCCGTGTCCGCGCCTCGTTGCCGACCCTCAATGCACTCATCAACGCGGGCGCCCGCGTTGTCGTGTGCTCTCACCTCGGGCGGCCGGATGGCGCGCCCGACCCGCAGTACAGCCTGGAGCCGGTGGCTCAGCGGCTGTCGGAGCTGCTCGGTTCTCCGGTCGCGTTCGCACGCGATACGGTCGGCGAGTCGGCGAAGGAAGCCGTGTCGTCCCTCGAGGACGGCGGGGTCGTCGTCATCGAGAACCTGCGGTTCAACGCGGGGGAGACCTCGAAGGACGACGCCACGCGCGCAGCCTTCGCGGCGGAACTCGCAGAACTCGGCGACGTGCTCGTCTCCGACGGATTCGGGGTCGTGCACCGCAAGCAGGCGAGCGTCTACGAACTCGCCGAGCTGCTCCCATCGGCGGCCGGTCTGCTGATCGCAGCAGAGCTCGACGTGCTCGACCGTCTGACCGAGAAGCCTGAGCGTCCGTACGCGGTGGTGCTCGGCGGCTCGAAGGTCAGCGACAAGCTCGGAGTCATCTCGCACCTGCTGCCGCGCGTCGACAAGATCCTCGTCGGCGGCGGAATGCTCTTCACCTTCCTGAAGGCGCAGGGCCACGCCGTGGCCTCCAGCCTGCTGGAAGAGGATCAGCTCGACACGGTCCGCGGTTACATCGCGGAGGCGGCGGAACGCGGCGTGGAGCTCGTGCTCCCCACCGATGTCGTCGTCGCCGCGTCCTTCGGCGCGGACGCCGCGCACGAAGTGGCCGCGGCAGACGCGATCGAGTCGACACCGTTCGGTGCTTCCGGCATCGGACTCGACATCGGTCCGGAGACGGCGGCGCGCTTCGCCGAGGTCATCCGCGAGTCGAAGACCGTGTTCTGGAACGGTCCGATGGGCGTGTTCGAGTTCCCGGCGTTCGCGGCCGGCACCAAGACCGTCGCGCAGGCGCTCACCGAGGTCGACGGCCTCAGCGTCGTCGGGGGCGGCGACTCCGCCGCGGCCGTGCGTCAGCTCGGATTCACCGACGACCAGTTCGGTCACATCTCGACCGGCGGCGGCGCGAGCCTCGAGTTCCTCGAGGGCAAGAAACTACCTGGGCTGGAGGTCCTCGGATGGGCGTGAACTCCCGTACCCCGCTGATCGCGGGAAACTGGAAGATGAATCTCGACCACCTTCAGGCGGTCGCGTTCGTGCAGAAGCTGCACTGGACGTTGAAGGATGCGAAGCACGAGGACGGATCCGTCGAGGTCGCGGTCTTCCCGCCTTTCACCGACATCCGCAGCGTCCAGACGCTCATCGACGCGGACAAGATCCCGTTCGCACTCGGTGCGCAGGACGTCTCGGCTCACGACTCCGGTGCATACACCGGCGAGGTCTCCGGGGCTTTCCTGGCGAAGCTCGACGCGAAGTACGTCATCATCGGTCACTCGGAGCGTCGTGAGTACCACGCCGAGGGCGACGACGTCGTGGCGGCCAAGGTGCAGGCGTCGCTCAAGCACGGCCTCGTGCCGGTGATCTGCGTCGGCGAGACCGCGGGTGATCTGGAGAAGTTCGGTGCCAGCGCCGTTCCGGTGTCGCAGCTCGAGGCCGCGCTTCAGGGCGTCTCACCGAAGGCGGACATCGTCGTGGCGTACGAGCCTGTGTGGGCGATCGGCTCCGGACAGGCCGCGACGCCGCAGCAGGCGCAGGATGTCTGCGCCGCTCTGCGCGCGGTCATCGCGAAGGTTCTCGGAGACGAGGCTGCGGCCCGCACCCGCATCCTGTACGGCGGATCGGTCAAGGCGGCGAACATCGCCAGCTTCATGCGCGAGCCCGATGTGGACGGCGCACTCGTCGGCGGGGCGAGCCTCGTCGTGGACGAGTTCGCAGCGATCATCCGCTTCGAGAAGCACGTCGGCGTGTGAGTGCAGCGGGGCTGCGGCCCCGCTGCACCGTATACTTGACCGTTACGGGGGCGTTCCGGCCCCAGCGAAAGGCTCTTTCTCGTGGCAATTCTCGAGTTCGTCCTGCAGGTCGTGCTGGGCATCACCAGCGTTCTGCTGACCCTCCTCATCCTCCTGCACAAAGGTCGCGGCGGTGGACTGTCCGACATGTTCGGTGGCGGCATGACCTCTGCGGTCGGCTCCTCCGGTCTCGCGGAGCGCAACCTCAACCGCTTCACCGTCGTCCTGGCACTGACATGGTTCGTCGCCATCGTCGCGCTGGGCCTCATCACGAAATTCGAGGTCATCTGATGGCTACCGGTGGAAACGCCATCCGCGGCACCCGTGTGGGCTCCGGCCCGATGGGCGAGCAGGATCACGGTTATCACGCCGATCGCATCGCGGTCTCGTACTGGGACGGTCTCGGCAACGAGACGGTGCGCTACTTCGCCGCAGGGCTCCCGGAAGAGGAGATCCCCGAGACGATCGATCACCCGCAGTCGGGTCTCCCGGCTGGGCGCGACAAGGAGAACCCTCCTGCTCTCGCGAAGGCGGAGCCGTACAAGACGCACCTCGCGTATGTGAAGGAGCGTCGCACCGACGAGGAGGCCGTCCAGCTTCTCGACGACGCGCTCACGCAGCTGCGCGAACGTCGGGGGCAGTGACCTCGACCTGACATCGAAGAGGCCGCCGTGAGTGATCACGGCGGCCTCTTCTGTCACGCGGTCGCGCTGTGTGGTCAGCGGCAGCCCGCGGCGGCGTCGATGTACTCCTGCGGCGGGTATCCGTATGCCCAGACGCCGTTGGCATCGTCGGTGTAGCCCATGCTGATGGCCCACGCGGTGGCCCACTTTTCGATGCTGTCCTGCGTCGAGGAGTCGTACATGTCCTGGCACTTCACGCTGATCGCGTGACCCACCTCGTGCGCGACGAGTGCCTTGCTCCGCTCCGCCGGCCACTGCTCGGCCACCGAGTCGGAGAGCTCGATGTTCGCGCGTCCGGGGTCGTCCCACCACCAGGTCGTGTACCCGCCCATGCTTCCGTTGTAGCCCGCGCCGTTGACCACGGGGGACCAGTCGAACTCGAGCAGCACGCCCGGTGCGAGGGAACGGGCGAACGCCTCGATCTCCAGGCGCGCGCCCTGCAGCGGACCCGACTTCTCGGCCAGTTCCTCGGACTCTGTCGCGATGATCTGAGCGGCGGCGTCCTGCAGCGCGACATAGGTCGTCGCCGCGTCGCCATCGATGCTCGTCACGGCCAGTGCATCCGCCGCGGCGTCCCGGAGTGCGATCACGGCGTCGTTGCGCGCGGAGAGGTGTGCCGCCTCGAACCCCGCTGCCGCCTCAGCCGCTGCGGAGATCACCGCCAATCCGGTCTCCTGCACGGCGTCCTCGGCCTCGGCCGCATCCTCGGATGCGGCTTCGAGGTCCCGCACCAGATCCTCGAGTGAGTTCTCGTCATCGGCAAGCTCCGCGGATTCTCCGAAGAGCTCCCAGAACCAGACCGGCTTCTCGCCCGGAGACGGGAATGCGATGGCGTCGAGCGTCTCCGCGGCAGCTCCTGCCTCCTCGCCCTCGGCGACGGCGGTGGACAGCGCCGATACGGCATCTTCCGTCACGGCGATCCGCGCCTCGGTCACGTCCAGGATGACGTGGCCGGCATCCGTCGCCTGCGTCAGCGTGTCGCGGGTGTGATCGGTTTCCGCCTTCACCGCCGTCGCGGTGCGGAGGGTGTCGTCGAGTCGGTCAGCGGTGTCGTCGTAACCGAGATTCGCGGACAGCTGCGTGATGCCCAGCGCAGCGATCACTGCCGCGCCCCCGAGGATGCCGATGACGAGGCCTCGGCGCGGGCGTCGGCGCGCCCGGGGGCCCGCGACGGGGCTCGGACTCGAAGAGAAGCGCGGCGGAAGCTCGTGGGCGCCGCGCGTCGGGGGGAGTGCGTGCGTCTCGGGGCCGGGCCGAAGCGGGGCGGTCACGTCGTGCCCATTTCGTTTGCCTTCCGGTCGGAGACTGCGTGCGTCGGTGCTGCCAGCGTATTGGACCGGTCACCGAGCACGCGAGAAGGCCCCCACCGTATTCGATGAGGGCCTTCTTGTCCGGAGGGGCTGACGGGAATCGAACCCGCATCATTAGTTTGGAAGACTAAGGCTTTACCACTAAGCTACAGCCCCGGATCCCCGCGGAATCTCGGGGACGGGCCGGAGTCGCAACTCCGGACTCATCGATCATACCGGACAGTCGGGCGTGCTCTCGTCCGTTAGACTCGGTGGGGCTGAATCTGCGTGCGGATTCCCCGGGGCGTAGCTCAGCTTGGTAGAGCGCCCGCTTTGGGAGCGGGAGGTCGCAGGTTCAACTCCTGTCGCCCCGACACGGCCCCACGGACCTTACAGCCGCGATACCGCGCGGAAATCACAAGGAGAACACACCAGCATGGCGAACAGCACCGTCGAGAAGCTGACCCCGACCCGGGTCAAGCTCAGCATCACGGTCACCCCGGACGACCTCAAGCCCAGCATCGCTCACGCCTACGAGCACATCGCTCAGGACGTGCAGATCCCCGGCTTCCGCAAGGGCAAGGTCCCGGCGCCCATCATCGATCAGCGCATCGGCCGCGGTGCGGTCATCGAGCACGCGGTGAACGAGGGCCTGGACAAGTTCTTCCGTGACGCCACGGTCGAGCACAAGCTGCGCGTGGTCGGCCGTCCGGCCGCCGACATCACGCAGTGGCCGAACGAGAAGGACTTCTCCGGAGACCTGCTCGTCGACATCGAGGTGGACGTGCGCCCCGACATCGACCTTCCCGCCTACGACGACATCACCGTGACGGTCGACGCCATCGAGGCCGACGAGGCCGCACTGGATGCCGAGCTCGACAACATGCGCGCCCGCTTCGGCACGCTCGTCCCGGTCGACCGTCCGGCCGCCAAGGGCGACTTCGTCGAGCTCGACCTGGTCGCCACGATCGACGGCGCCGAGATCGACCGCGCCGAGGGCGTCTCCTACGAGATCGGCTCCGGCGAGCTGCTCGAGGGAATCGACGACGCGATCGAGTCGCTCACCGCCGGTGAGGACACCACGTTCCGCTCGGCCCTCGTGGGCGGCGACCACGCCGGTTCCGAGGCCGAGGTCTCCGTGACCGTCAAGGCCGTCAAGGAGCGCGAGCTTCCCGAGGCCGACGACGACTTCGCGCAGATCGCGAGCGAGTTCGACACCATCGCAGAGCTCCGTGAGAGCCTGGCCGAGCGCGTCGCGCAGCAGGGCGTCTTCACGCAGGGTTCCGCCGCGCGCGACAAGCTCGTCGAGGCGCTGCTCGAGAAGATCGAGATCCCGGTCCCGCCGCAGCTCATCGAGGACGAGGTGCACAACCACCTCGAGGGCGAAGGCCGCCTCGAGGACGACGTGCACCGTGCCGAGGTCACCGAGGCGAGCGAGAAGCAGTTCCGTACGCAGGTGCTGCTCGACACGATCGCCGAGCAGGCCGACGTGCAGGTCTCGCAGGAAGAGCTGAGCCAGTACCTGATCCAGTCGGCCGCGCAGTACGGCATGGCGCCGCAGGAGTTCGTCGAGGCGCTGCAGTCCTCGAACCAGCTCCCCGCGCTCGTCGGCGAGGTCGCCCGCAACAAGGCTCTCGCCATCGCGCTCGGCAAGGTCAAGGTCGTCGACAGCAACGGCAAGGCCGTCGACCTCTCCGACTTCATCGTCACGGACGATGAGGCCGCCGAGGGCGAGGGCGAAGCCGAGGAGAAGCCCGCCAAGAAGGCTCCGGCCAAGAAGGCGCCCGCGAAGAAGGCTCCGGCCAAGAAGGCCGACGCCGACGCTGCGGAGGAGCCCGCCGAGAAGAAGCCGGCTGCCAAGAAGCCTGCCGCCAAGAAGGCTCCGGCCAAGAAGGCGGCCGACAAGGCCGAGTGATCGGACACGATCCAGTGAAGAGGGCGGGTGCTGCGGCATCCGCCCTCTTTTCCATCCGAGGGAGAGCAGTGATGAAGACGTGGGATGACCGCATCGACGAGGTCTGGACGGATGCGTCGGGCGAAGAGGTCGGCGACGACACGATCGCGCGGATCGACGCCCTGGCCGCCGAGCGCGGGTCGGACGATGCACGCGCGGAGTTCGAACGTGCCGGCGCGCGGGACTCGGCGGGAAAGCCGGCCGAGGCCGTGGAGCTGTACCGGCGCGCGCTCGCGCTGGGGCTCGACGAGGAGCACCGTCCGCAGTGCGTGATCCAGCTGGCCAGCTCGCTGCGCAACCTGGGGGAGTACGACGAGGCTCTCGCCGTGATCCGCGCCGAGGAGGAGCTGTCGACGGACGGGCCCTATCGCGACGCCGTCGCGACGGTCCATGCCCTCATCCTCGCGAGCGCCGGACGACCGGCGCAGGGGCTCTCGGTGGCACTGCTCGCGCTCGTGCCGCACCTCCCGCGGTACCACCGCTCGATGACGGCATACGCCCACGAGATCGCCGGCACCGACACCTGATATGCCGACGGCGAACACGGCCTGAGTGCTGCGTCGTCGCCGGTAGATTCGAATCACTGAAACACGGAATCAGGAGCTGACATGGCTGCAGAACCCCTCCTCGCAACGAGCGTCTTCGACAGGTTGCTGAAGGACCGCATCATCTGGCTCGGCTCGGAGGTGCGAGACGAGAACGCGAACGAGATCTGCGCGAAGATCCTTCTTCTCGCCGCAGAGGACTCCGAGCGAGACATCTACCTCTACGTGAACTCGCCTGGTGGCTCGATCACCGCGGGTATGGCGATCTACGACACGATGCAGTTCGTGCCGAACGACATCGTCACCGTCGGCATCGGCATGGCCGCATCGATGGGCCAGCTGCTGCTGACCGCGGGCACCAAGGGCAAGCGCTACATCACGCCCAACGCCCGAGTGCTGCTGCACCAGCCGCACGGTGGCTTCGGCGGTACGTCGAGCGACATCCAGACCCAGGCGCAGCTCATCATGTCGATGAAGAACCGCCTCGCCGAGATCACTGCGGCGCAGACCGGCAAGTCGGTCGAGCAGATCAACGCCGACGGTGACCGCGACCGCTGGTTCACCGCCGAAGAAGCGCTCGAGTACGGCTTCGTCGACCACATCCGCGAATCGGCCTCCGACGTCATCGGCGGCGGCGGAACCGACCAGGACACCGAGTAACGGAAAGCGAAAGGACGCTCATGTACACACCCACCTTCCGCTCATCCGGTGACCTGCCCTCCAGCCGCTACGTGCTCCCGCAGTTCGAGGAGCGTACGGCCTACGGCTTCAAGCGTCAGGACCCGTACAACAAGCTGTTCGAAGACCGCGTGATCTTCCTCGGCGTGCAGGTCGACGACGCGTCTGCTGACGACGTCATGGCGCAGCTCCTCGTCCTGGAGAGCCAGGACGCCGAGCGCGACATCACGATGTACATCAACTCGCCCGGTGGCTCGTTCACCGCGATGACGGCGATCTACGACACGATGCAGTACGTCGCACCGCAGATCCAGACCGTCGTGCTCGGCCAGGCAGCATCCGCCGCGGCCGTGCTGCTCGCGGCCGGAGCGCCCGGCAAGCGTCTGGCGCTGCCGAACGCCCGAGTGCTCATCCACCAGCCCGCGATGGGGGAAGCCGGGCACGGCCAGGCTTCCGACATCGAGATCCAGGCCGCGGAGATCCTCCGCATGCGGACCTGGCTCGAAGAGACCCTGGCCGGGCACACCAAGCGCACGCCGGAGCAGGTGAACCGCGACATCGATCGCGACAACATCCTCTCCGCCGCGCAGGCCCTCGAGTACGGCATCGTCGACCAGGTGCTCACCACGCGCAAGCGCGCCTGAGACCGTTCGGTCCTGAAAGGGCGTCCGTCATCACGACGGACGCCCTTTCTTCGTCCCCGGCGGATGTGCACTTGTTCCGCGGCTAATGCTCATATGAGCATTCGGATGCGCGAACGCGGATTCCGGCATACTCTGGACGAGGAAGGAGGATGCCGTGGAAGACGATCTGCTCATGGTTCGCGTCGCCGAGCTCTATTACGACGAGGACAAGACTCAGGACGAGATCGGCGGACTCCTCAAGATCTCCCGCTGGAAGGTCGGCCGGCTCCTGGTCCAGGCCAAGGAGCGCGGGATCGTGCGCATCGAGATCGTGCACCCGCGCGCCCGCCGGCTCGGTCTCGAGCGGATGCTGGTGGAGCGGTTCGGCCTCACGGATGCCGTCGTCGTGCCTGCACCGGAAGGCGATGACGGGACGCTCGAACGCGTCGCACAGGCTGCCGCCGACTTCCTGACCGCACTGCGGCCGGTTCCGCGCACCCTCGGCGTCAGCTGGGGCCGCACTCTCCGTGCCGTCGCCGAGGCGCTCCCCGACGGCTGGGCGAACGGCGTCACCGTCGTGCAGCTCAACGGCGGCGTCAGCCTGAACCGCCGCTCGGGCGGTGCGGCCGGGTTGGCCGTCACGATCGCTCAGCGTGCTTCGGGCCAGGTGTCGCTGCTGCCGAGCCCGGCGATCCTCGAGCGCGTGGAGACCAAGCAGGCCATCGAGTCCGATCGCACGGTCGCGGCGGTCCTCGAAGAAGCCGCCGAGGCGCAGGCGTTCCTGTTCACCGCGGGACCCTGCGATGCCTCGTCCGCCCACGTCGAGAACGGCTACCTCACGGGTGAGGAAGTCGAGGAGCTTGCACGTCGCGGTGCGGTCGGCGATGTCCTCGGCCGCTACGTCGACGCCGAGGGCAACATCGTCGACTCGCAGCTCGACGCCCGAACGGTCGGCGTATCGCTCGATCGGCTGCGCGGAGCCGCCCACGCGATCTTCGTCACCGCCGGCCCCGCCAAGCACGACATCGCACGCACGGTCGTGACCAGCGGTCTGTGCGGCGTTCTGGTGACCGATGAGACCACAGCACGAGCATTGTTGGAGGAACAGTGACGACCACAGAAATCAGCCGCAGGACGGCGGTGGATGTCCTCGGCGGTGAGCCGGACGACGCCACCCTCCGTCGCTTCCTGCACGGGCTCCCCGGTGTCGACGCCGTCGGACTGGAGCAGCGCGCTGCGGGGCTCGGAACCCGCTCCATCAAGACCACCTCGAAGGCCTGGGCGCTCGACACCATCATCAAGCTGATCGACCTCACCACGCTCGAGGGTGCGGACACCCCCGGCAAGGTGCGCTCGCTCGTCGCCAAGGCGAAGACCCCGGATGCCGCCGACACGTCGACTCCTCGGGTCGCCGCGGTGTGTGTGTACGGCGACATGGTGGGCGACGCGGTCACCGCCCTCGGCAGCCTGCACGGCGACCCCGACGACGGTCTGATCTCGGTCGCGGCGGTAGCCACGGCGTTCCCGAGCGGCCGTGCGTCGCTCGCGATCAAGCTCGCCGACACCGCTGAGGCGGTCGCCGCCGGCGCGGATGAGATCGACATGGTCATCGATCGGGGAGCCTTCCTCTCCGGTCGCTACGGCCTCGTGTTCGACCAGATCGCTCAGGTGAAGGAGGCCTGCCGCCGTGAAGACGGCTCATACGCCTCCCTCAAAGTGATCCTCGAGACGGGTGAGCTGAACACGTATGACAACATCAAGCGCGCCTCGTGGCTCGGCATCCTGGCCGGAGGGGACTTCATCAAGACCTCGACCGGAAAGGTGCAGCCGGCCGCGACCCTTCCGACGACGCTGCTGATGCTCGAGACTGTGCGCGACTGGCACCGTGGCACGGGCGAGAAGATCGGCGTGAAGCCGGCCGGCGGTATCCGTTCGTCGAAGGACGCCGTGAAGTACCTCGTCACGGTCACCGAGACCGTGGGGGAGGAGTGGCTCCAGCCGCACCTGTTCCGTTTCGGCGCCTCCAGCCTTCTCAACGATGTGCTCCTGCAGCGTCAGAAGCTCAGCTCCGGCCACTACTCGGGCCCCGACTACGTCACGATCGACTGATGCTTCGACTGGCTCAGCAACCCAAGGAATTCAAATGACATTTCTGGAATACGCTCCGGCACCGGAGTCCACTGCCGTTCTGAACCTCAAAGACAGCTACGGGCTGTTCATCGACGGCGAGTTCGTCGACGGCTCGGGCGCGTCCTTCAACACGATCTCCCCGGCGACCGAGAAGCACATCGCTGAGATCTCCTCCGCGAGTGACGAAGACGTCGACCGAGCCGTCAAGGCTGCGCGTCGCGCCTACGAGAAGACCTGGTCGCGCATGAGCGGTCGCGACCGCGGGAAGTATCTCTTCCGCATCGCGCGCCTCGTGCAGGAGCGCGCTCGGGAGCTCGCCGTCGCCGAGAGCCTCGACAACGGGAAGCCGATCAAGGAGAGCCGCGACGTCGACGTGCCGCTCGTCGCCTCCTGGTTCTTCTACTACGCGGGCTGGGCGGACAAGCTCGATCACGCCGGGCTCGGAGCGAACCCCCGTGCTCTCGGCGTCGCCGGGCAGATCATCCCGTGGAACTTCCCGCTGCTGATGCTCGCGTGGAAGATCGCGCCCGCTCTCGCCGCCGGCAACACCGTCGTCCTCAAGCCCGCCGAGACCACGCCGCTCACGGCACTGATCTTCGCGGAGATCCTGCAGCAGGCGGATCTTCCGGCCGGTGTCGTGAACATCGTCACCGGTGCGGGAGCCACGGGCTCGGCCCTCGTGCGCCACCCGGATGTGGACAAGGTCGCCTTCACCGGATCGACCGGCGTCGGTCGCGACATCGCGCGCGCCGTGGCCGGAACGAAGAAGAAGGTGACCCTCGAGCTCGGCGGCAAGGCTGCGAACATCGTGTTCGATGACGCCCCGATCGACCAGGCCGTCGAGGGCATCGTCAACGGCATCTTCTTCAACCAGGGCCACGTCTGCTGCGCGGGGAGCCGCCTGCTGGTGCAGGAGTCGATCCACGACGAGGTCGTCGACCGGCTCAAGACGCGCCTGTCGACGCTGCGCCTCGGCGACCCGCTCGACAAGAACACCGACATCGGGGCGATCAACTCCGCCGCTCAGCTCGCTCGGATTCGCGAGCTGAGCGACATCGGCGCGGCCGAGGGCGCAGAGCGCTGGACGGCGGACTGCGCGATCCCCGAGCAGGGTTTCTGGTTCGCTCCGACGATCTTCACCGGTGTCGAGGCTTCTCACCGCATCGCCCGCGACGAGGTCTTCGGCCCGGTGCTCTCGGTGCTCACCTTCCGCACGCCGGCCGAGGCCGTCGCGAAGGCGAACAACACGCCCTACGGGCTCTCGGCGGGCATCTGGTCCGACAAGGGATCCCGCATCCTCGCGGTGGCCGACCGGCTGCGCGCCGGGGTGATCTGGGCCAACACGTTCAACCGATTCGATCCGTCGAGCCCGTTCGGTGGATACAAGGAGTCCGGGTACGGCCGCGAGGGCGGACGTCAGGGACTCACCGCCTACCTCAAGGGAGCCGCAGCATGAGCAAGCGCCTGACCGTCCCGAAGACGTACAAGCTGGCGATCGGCGGAGCCTTCCCGCGCAGCGAGTCCGGCCGCACGTACGAGGTGCTCACGCCCAAGGGAGCATTCCTCGCCAACGCCGCGAAGGGCTCCCGCAAGGACGCCCGCGACGCCGTGGTGGCCGCGCGCGCTGCGGTCAAGGGCTGGTCCGGAGCGACCGCCTACAACCGCGGCCAGGTGCTCTACCGTGTCGCCGAGGTGCTCGAGGGCCGGCGTGCACAGTTCATCGATGAGATCGTTGCGCAGGAGGGGCTCTCGTCCTCCGCCGCGGCCACGCAGGTGGACGACGCCATCGACCTCTGGGTCTGGTACGCGGGCTGGTGCGACAAGTACGCGCAGGTCGCGGGGAACGCGAACCCGGTCTCGGGGCCGTACTTCAACATCTCGGTCCCGGAGCCGACGGGGGTCGTGGCGACCGTCGCGCCGCAGGACTCCGCGCTGCTGGGTCTGGTTGCGGTCGTCGCTCCGGCCCTCGTGGCGGGCAACACGGTCGTGGTGGTCGCCAGCGAGCGGCATCCACTCTCCGCCATCAGCCTCGCCGAGGTGCTGGCCACCAGCGACGTCCCCGGCGGCGTCGTCAACGTGCTCACCGGTTCGCCCGCGGAGATCGCCCCGTGGCTGGCCTCGCACCAGGACGTGAACGCCCTGGACCTGGCCGGTGCCGGCGACCTCGACTGGGTCGACATGCAGATCGCGGCCGCCGACACTCTCAAGCGCGTCCTCACGCCCGGCGAGGTCATCGCCTCGCCCGAGCGGATCGGCGCCTTCACCGAGGTGAAGACGGTCTGGCACACGAAGAGCATGGTCTGAGCCCTCTGCCGATCTCGTGAGGGGTCGGAAATCGCCGCCCCGGAACCGCGGGTCGCGGCGGTTTCCGACCCCTCACGTGTCGCGACCCGATGCCGAGTACGTTCCAATGCGGCCCAGTGTCGTATGCAGCGGTTAGGCTCGAAGAACGATCTCTGATCCCCCATAGGAGGACGCGCATGGCCCGCATCGGTGAAAGCGCTGACCTGTTCAAATGCTCTTTCTGCGGAAAGAGTCAGAAGCAGGTCCAGCAGCTGATCGCCGGACCCGGCGTGTACATCTGCGACGAGTGCGTCGAGCTCTGCAACGAGATCATCGAGGAGCGGATGGCCGAGTCCTCCGGCGACGGTGTCGCGGAGTTCGAGCTGCCCAAGCCGCGCGAGATCTTCTCGTTCCTCGAGGAATACGTCGTCGGTCAAGAGCCCGCCAAGCGCGCTCTCGCCGTCGCCGTGTACAACCACTACAAGCGCGTCCGGGCGCACGGCACGCTGCAGACCGCCGAGCAGCGGGCTGAAGAGGTCGAGATCGCGAAGAGCAACATCCTGCTCATCGGTCCGACCGGCTGCGGCAAGACCTACCTCGCGCAGACGCTCGCGAAGCGACTCAACGTGCCCTTCGCCGTGGCCGACGCCACCGCACTCACCGAGGCCGGGTATGTCGGTGAGGATGTCGAGAACATCCTGCTCAAGCTCATCCAGGCCGCAGACTACGACGTCAAGCGCGCCGAGCAGGGCATCATCTACATCGACGAGGTCGACAAGATCGCCCGCAAGGCCGAGAACCCGTCGATCACCCGCGACGTGTCAGGCGAGGGTGTGCAGCAGGCGCTGCTGAAGATCATCGAGGGCACGGTCGCGTCGGTTCCGCCGCAGGGCGGCCGCAAGCACCCGCACCAGGAGTTCCTGCAGATCGACACGTCGAACGTGCTGTTCATCGTCGCGGGAGCGTTCGCCGGACTCGAGGACATCGTGTCCGCACGGGTCGGCAAGCACGGGATCGGCTTCGGTGCCCCGCTGCACGACAAGGGCAAGGATCTCGACCTGTTCAGCGAGGTGCTCCCCGAAGACCTGCACAAGTTCGGCCTGATCCCCGAGTTCATCGGCCGCCTCCCGGTCGTCACCTCGGTCTCGCCGCTCGACCAGGCCGCGCTCATCGACATCCTGACCGGCCCGCGCAATGCGCTGGTGAAGCAGTATCAGCGCATGTTCGAGATCGACGGCGTCCAGCTCGAGTTCGAAGAAGAGGCTCTGCGCTCGATCGCCGACCTCGCCGTCGAACGCAAGACCGGTGCCCGAGGGCTCCGCGCCATCCTCGAAGACGTCCTCGGCCCGATCATGTTCGAGATTCCCTCGGCAGAAGACGTCGCCAAGGTCATCGTCACCCGCGCGGCCGTCGATGAAGGCGCGCCGCCCACCATCGTGATGGAGCGCAAGCGCAAGAGCGCCTGACCTCGATCAGCCCGTCGTACGAGCCGAAGACGGTGGTCGCGACGGCCGGACCTCGTCCATGCACTCAGAGTCTCACGACTCGGGGACCACATCCACGGAATCCGGGTGAGCGGTCTCCAGCTCGGCGATCAGCACGGTATCGATGCCGTCGCTCCACTCCGCGTGCCGGGTCAAACGGAAGCCGAATCTCCCGAACGACGCGTTCAGAGCAACCGGGGCGGCATACGGCTCATGATCACGCAGGTACGGCGCCGCGGAGGCTCCATGCGGTGCGACAGGGGTTTCGGGGACGGGACCCGCGAAGGTCGCGGTGACGAGGCGTCCGCGCGGACGCAGCACTCGCCTCCATTCGGCCGCCGACTGCGCCACGGCGGGGATGATGTGCAGGGCCGTCACGCACGTGACCAAGTCGGCGGAGGAGTCGGCGAGAGGGAGGTCTGCGGCATCCGCCTCGATCCACTCTGCGGCGGGTAGCGCCTCGCGGGCGACGTCGAGCATCCCCGGAGAGATGTCCACGCCGATCAGCTCCAGCTCGGGGGCCCTGCGGGCGAGTTCCCGAAGCACGAGACCGGTGCCGGTCGCGATGTCGACGACACGGTTCACCTCTTCGATCGTGACGAAGTCGGCCACTGCCGCGGCGACCCCACGGTGCATCGCGCTCTCGTCGTAGTGTGCTGCACGGGCGTCGAAGGCGTCGCCGATGATGCGGAGCGGATCCGTCACCCGTGCACCTCAGCCGCCGAGGCCCCGACGCTTCAGCAGCGGCTCGATCTCGGCATCCCGACCGCGGAAGTCGCGGTACGCCTCCAGGGGGTCCTTCGAGCCGCCGACACCGAGCAGGCGTGCGCGGAACCGGTCGCCGTTGGCGCGGGTGAGCCCGCCGTTCTCCCGGAACCAGTCGACCGTATCGGCGTCGAGCACCTCGCTCCAGATGTAGGAGTAATAGCCCGCGCTGTACCCGCCGGAGAAGACGTGCGCGAAGTACGTGGATGAGTAGCGGGTGGGGACAGCCGGGTCGTCGAGGCCGATGTCGGCGAGAGCGGCGGCCTCGAACGCGGCCACGTCGTCGATCTCCGCGTCGACGCCCAGGCGGTGCCACGCCTGGTCCAGCCAGGCGGCGGCCAGATACTCGCTCGTCGCGTGGCCCTGATCGAAGGTCTCGGTCGCGCGCAGGCGCTCGACGATCGCGGGGTCGAGCGGTTCGCCGGTCTCGTGGTGTCTGGCGTAGTTGTCGAGGACCTCGGGCCACAGGATCCACATCTCGTTCACCTGGCTTGGGAACTCGACGAAGTCGCGGAACACATTGGTACCGGCGAAGTGCGGGTAGGTCACCGTCGCGAAGAGTCCGTGGAGGGCATGACCGAACTCGTGGAACAGCGTCGTGACCTCGTCGAGGGTCAGCAGCGTGGGCTCGCCTTCGCCGGGGAGTGGCACATTGAGGTTGTTGACGACGACGGGCGCGGTGCCGCGCAGCCGGGACTGACTCACAATCGCGTTCATCCAGGCCCCACCGCGCTTCGAATCGCGAGTATAGAGGTCGAGGACGTACAGGCCGACGGGGGTGCCGTCGTCATTGCGCACCTCGAACACCCGAGCGCCGGGGTGGTAGGCCACGAGGTCGTGACGTTCTGAGAACGTCACCCCGTACAGCCGCGTCGCGGCGAAGAAGACACCGTCCTGCAGGACGCGCTCCGCCTCGAACCAGGGGCGCAGCGCACTGGTGTCGATGTCGTACCGGGCCGTGCGCACACGCTCGGTGTAGTACGCCCAGTCATGGGCCTCCACGGCGAACGGCGTGGATTCGGTCTCGTCGACGATCGCCTGCAGCGCGGCGTGCTCGGCCTTCGCGTTACGTGCGGAGGGCGCGGCGAGCCGACGTAGCATCCGCTCGACGGCATCCGGAGTCCCGGCCGTCTCGTCGGCGGTCACATACGCGGCATGGGACTCGTATCCCAGAAGCGCCGCCCGCTCCGCCCGCAGCCGCACGATCTCGAGGAGCACAGGGCGGTTGTCATTCGCGTTGTCACGGGATCCGCGCGTGAGGGAAGCGGCCAAGATGCGCCGTCGCGATTCCCGGACGCGCAGCTGGGCCAGGGTGGGGTGTCCGGTGAACAGCGGGAGCGTGATGAGGAGATTGCCGTCGAGTCCGCGGTCCGTCGCGGCACGTGCTGCGGCCGACAGCTCGCCGGCGCTGAGTCCATCGAGTTCGGCGGGGGAGTCGAACACGACGGCGAGGTCGTTCGTGTCGTTCAGGAGGTTGCGCTCGAAGGTGTTGGTCAGCGTCGACAGCTTCTGATTCAGCGCGGTCAGCCGTTCCTTGGCGCTGTCGTCGAGACCGGCACCCGCGTGCGTCATCTCGCGGTGGTGGCGCTCCACGAGATAGCGCTGCTCGACGTCGAGGCCGAGAGCGTCCCGTTGCTCGAACACCTGCTGCACTCGCCAATACAGCTGGGCGTCCAGGGTGATCGCGTCCTGGTGGGCGGCCATGAGGGGTGCGAGCTGCTCGTCGATCTCCTGGATCTCGGGCGTCGCATCCGCGGAGCTGACCGTGTAGAAGGCATGGGCGACGCGGTCGAGAAGTTCCCCCGACCGTTCGAGTGCCTCGAGGGTGTTCTCGAAGGTCGGCATCGATCGCACCATCGTGATGCGGGCGACCTCGCGGAGCTGCTCCTCGAATCCGGCCTGGAACGCCGGGAGATAGTGCTCGGGCCGGATCTCCGAGTAATCGGGGAGTCCGAAGGGGAGGGTCGACGGCTGCAGCAGCGGATTCGTGGCGTCGGTCATCCTCCGAGCCTATCCACGAGAAGGTCCGTGTTCAGGAACCTCCGTCGCTCAGGCGCGTCATCGCCGGAAGCGGCCGCAAGTGCTTTGCAAAGAAATGCTTGCAAAGAACTCTTTGCAAAGGTATCTTTGCATACATGACCAACGAGACGCAGGTACGGACGCTCGATGCCGGGGCACTGAAGGCGCTGGCGCACCCGCTGCGGGTGAAGATCTTCGACCTGCTCGCCGCACGTGGCCCGCAGACCGCCAGCTCGCTGGCGGCACTGGTGGGGGAGACCTCGGGGTCGACCAGTTACCACCTTCGCGCTCTCGCCGCGCACGACCTCATCCAAGAGGTCGAGGGTCGAGGCACCGCTCGCGAGCGGTGGTGGGAGCGGCCGAAGGGGCGGATCGATGTGCCCGGACCCGATGAGATGACCTCGCCCGCAAACCGCGCCGCCGCCCAGATCGTCAACTCGGAGTTCTTCCGCCTGCGTCACGAGACTCTGATGGCGTACGTCAACCGCTCTCAGGTGGACGTGCCCGAGGAGTGGCGCGACGCCGGCAGCATCATGACCACACACCTCGACCTCACTCCGGAGCAGGCATCAGCGCTGCGCGATGAGCTCGAGGCGATCATCGAGCGCTCGATCGAGCGCTATCGGGGTCAGACCGGCCCGGACGTCCGCCGGGTGTCGCTGCGCACCGAGCTCTTCGACCTGGGGACCCCGTCGATCCCGACATCCGCACCCGCCGCCGACATGGAGGAGGAATCATGACCAGCGCCACGCTTCATCTGATGGCTCCGACCCACACCGAGGTTCGCCTGCTCCGGCTGGCCGACACGCTCACCGCGTGGGTCGAGCGCCGCGTCGCCCGCCGGGCCGAGAGGCGCGCGCAGGTTCTCGACAGGGTGCGGCAGCAGCAGACGCCGACACAGGACCAGCGGTCGTTGGCCCGCGCGCTCGCGCAACTCGACATCCCCCGGTTCTGAAGGGCTCAGGGCCCGACCTCGGTCCGACGCGGAGACCCCCGTGCATCCGCGGAGGCGGAGTCACGGGGGTCTCGTCATCGACCGGAGCAGATGGCCTGCGCGGGCCTACTCAGTCGGCGAAGGGGCGAGCGACGATCTCGCCGGAGGCGGTCTGGAAGACCTCCCAGCCGGCGTCGAGCTCGGCGATGGCGCGGCCCTCGAGCCACGTGAGGGTCCAGTGGCCGGTGAGACCCTTCGCCTCCACTTCGGCGATCGCCGGGCGCAGGGACGCGGGAACCGAGGCGGGTGCCTCGGATCCCGCGGCCCATCGTGTGCCGAGCTGCATCAGGAACCCTCGACCGGCGCGAGCTCGATCGCGGTGACCGCGAACTCCTCGGCCTCGCTGAACTCGAGCTCGGCGATGCGGCCGACGGCGCGGAGGTCGTCGGCGGCGGCGCGGAGCGCCTCGAGCTTCGCAGCCGGAGCAGCGATCGCGGCGCGCGAGACCGGAGTCTTCTGCGACGCCTTCGCCTCGGTCTTCGCACGGCGGATGCCGATCAGCGCCTCACTCGCGGCGGCGAGCACGGCCGGGTCGCCGTCGATGCCGAGCGGCGTAGGCCACTCAGCCGTGTGCACGGACCCTTCCTCGAACCAGGACCAGGACTCCTCGGCCGCGAACGACAGCACGGGGGCGAGCAGGCGGAGGAGCGTCGACAGCGCCAGTCGCAGCGAGAGCGCTGCGGACGCCTGACCCACATCGGCCTGGTTGTAGGCGCGCTCCTTCACGAGCTCGAGGTAGTCGTCGCAGAAGGTCCAGAAGAACGCCTCGGTCAACTCCAGCGCGCGCGCCGCGTCGTACCGGTCGAACGCCTTGGTCGCCTCCGTCACCACACCGTCGAGCGCGGTCAGCATCGATGCATCCAGGGCATGCGTCACCTGCGCGCCCTCGGGCACGGGGAACGACAGCACGAACTTGGCCGCGTTGAGCACCTTGATCGCGAGGCGTCGACCGATCTTCACCTGTGTCGGGTTCTGCGGGTCGAACGCGGCGTCCATGCCAAGGCGGCTCGAGGCGGCCCAGTAGCGCACCGCATCGGAGCCGTGGGCCTCGAGCACATCGGCCGGGGTGACCACGTTGCCCTTGGACTTCGACATCTTCTTGCGGTCGGGGTCGACGATGAAGCCGGAGATCGCGGCGTTGCGCCACGGCGTCCGGTCGTCTTCGAGCGTCGAGCGCAGCATGGTCGAGAACAGCCAGGTGCGGATGATGTCCTGGCCCTGCGGGCGCAGGTCGAACGGCGCGGTGAGGTTCCAGAGCTCCTCGTCGCGCTGCCAGCCGCCGGCCAGCTGCGGGGTGAGCGACGACGTCGCCCAGGTGTCGAGGATGTCGGCCTCGGCGTCGAAGCCGCCGGCCACGCCGCGCTGGTCTTCGGTGTATCCGGCCGGAACATCGGTGGTCGGGTCGATCGGGAGCGCCACCGCGTCGGGGGTGAGCACGCGCTCGTAGTCCCGCTCGCCGTTCTCGTTGAGGGCGTACCAGAGCGGGATCGGCACTCCGAAGAACCGCTGGCGCGACACGAGCCAGTCGCCGGTGAGGCCGCCGACCCAGTTCTCGTAGCGCACGCGCATGAACTCCGGGTGCCAGGCGAGTTCCTGTCCGTGTGCGATGAGGGTGTCGCGCAGCTCGCCGTCGCGGGCGCCGTTGCGGATGTACCACTGGCGAGTCGACACGATCTCGAGCGGGCGGTCGCCCTTCTCGAAGAACTTCACCGCGTGGTTGAACGGTTTGCCGACCGCCGTCATGTCGCCGGTCTCCTGCAGCTTCTCGACGATGGCCTTGCGCGCGCTGAAGACGGTCTTGCCCGCGAGCTCCTCGGTGTACCAGGAGATCGCATCCGGTTTCTCGACGGACGAGGGCGCCTCGGGGAGGAAGCGTCCGTCGAGGCCGATCGTGGTCATGTTCGGCAGCGGCTCGTTCTCAGTGGTGCGCAGCTCGCGCCACCAGACGATGTCGGTCACGTCACCGAAGGTGCAGACCATCGCCGCTCCCGTGCCCTTGTCGGGCTGGGCGAGGTGGTGTCCGTGGATCTCGATCTCGGCGCCGAAGAACGGCGTCTTCACCTTCGTCCCGATGAGGTGCTTATGCGGCCCCTCGGGGTGCGTGACGAGCGCGATGCATGCCGGCAGCAGCTCGGGGCGCGTGGTGTCGATCGCGATCGATCCGGAGCCGTCCGCGAAGGGGAATTCGATGGTGTGGTAAGCGGCCTGCTGGTCGCGATCCTCGAGCTCGGCCTGCGCGATGGCGGAGCGGAAGTCGATGTCCCACAGGGTCGGCGCGAGAGCCTGGTAGGCCTCGCCGCGCTCGATGTTGCGCAGGAATGCGAGCTGGCTCTGGCGGATCGTGTCGTCAGAGATCGTGCGGTAGGTCTGGGTCCAGTCCACGCTCAGCCCGAGCTGACGGAACAGCGCCTCGAACTGCTTCTCGTCCTCGATCGTGAGGCGCTCGCACAGCTCGATGAAGTTGCGGCGGCTGATGGGCTGCTGGTCGGCAGCACGGCTGGACTTGTTGTCGCCGCCCTCGAACGGGGGCGTGAAGTCGGCGTCGTAGGGGAGCGAGGGGTCGCAACGCACGCCGTAGTAGTTCTGCACCCGGCGCTCGGTGGGAAGGCCGTTGTCGTCCCAGCCCATCGGGTAGAACACGGTCTTGCCGCGCATGCGCTCGTACCGCGCCTTGACATCGGTGTGCGTGTACGAGAACACGTGTCCGATGTGCAGGCTGCCGGATGCCGTCGGCGGCGGGGTGTCGATCGAGTACACGCCCTCACGGCCGGCCTGTGCCGCGCGCAGGCGATCGAACAGGTAGGTGCCCTGCTCCGCCCAGGCGGCGTCCCACTTCGCTTCGAGACCTTCGAGTGCGGGCTTGTCGGGAATCCCGGTGGGAGTTGGTTCGGAAGCAGGCATGGAGGTCTCCTCGAGCGATGTATGCGGCACTGTGTGAGCGTGCCTGAGTGTGGGTGTTCCGCCCAGTCTACCGAGCGAGCGGAACGCCGGCTGGACACGGAGGAGTCGTCCGGCGCGGCGCGGATATGTGCTGCTCCGCCCCTGGAAGGATCGGAGCATGACACCGCCGTCGTCCGCCTCCTCCCGTCCGCGCCTCGCCGACCTCGGTGTCCCATCGGGGGCGTTCGCGCGCGGTGCCGAGAACGCGATCACCGATGTCGGCGGTGTCCGGGTCGGGCACGCCACGCTGCACGGCGACGGTCTCCACACCGGGGTCACCGCGATCGTGCCCGATGCCCTGACCGGGGAGCGCCGCAGCCTCCCGGCGAACCTCTCGGTCGGCAACGGCTACGGCAAGCTCGTCGGCGCCACGCAGCTGCGTGAGCTCGCCGCTCTGGAGACCCCGATCCTCCTGACATCGACCCTGTCGGTCTTCCGCGTCGCCGACGCGCTGCTCGAACACCTGCTGGCGACCCCGGCCCACGCGCGGACGACGACGCTGAACCCGGTCGTGGGTGAGACGAACGACGGCTTCCTCTCCGACATCCGGCGCCGGGCCGTCGGCGCGGAGCAGGTGGTCGAGGCGCTGGAGGCTGCGGCCGCCGGTCCGGTCGCGGAGGGGTGTGTCGGTGCCGGCGCGGGAACGGTCGCTCTCGGCTACAAGGGCGGCATCGGCACGTCATCACGGCTCGTCGACGTCGCCGGACAGACGCGCACGGTCGGTGCCCTCGTGCAGACCAACTTCAGCGGGACCCTGCGGATCGCGGGAGTGCCGCTTCCCGCGGAGGAGCTGCTGGCCGGAGCCGCAGCTCAACCCGTCGGCAACTCGTGCATGATCGTCGTCGCGACGGATGCGGCCGTGGATGGTCGCCAGCTCGGGCGCGTGGCCAACCGCGCCGTGTTCGCGATGCGGGGCGTCGGGGCCGACTACGCACAGGGGAGCGGCGACTACGCGATCGCGTTCTCGGTGCACGATCCCGCGCTCGGCGGGCCGGTGGCGGACGACGAGCTGTCCCCGCTGTTCGCCGCGACGATGGATGCCGTGGAGGAGGCGCTGATCAACTCCGTGCTCGCCGCCGAGACGATCGTCGGCCCGGAGAGCCGAATCGCGCATGCGGTTCCCGTCGACCGGGTCCGGGAGCGACTCGCCCGCGCCGGGGCCGTCTGAGCTGTGAACTCACCCGGCGAGCGCGCTGCGGATGCCCTCGCCGATGCTGCGCATCGCGGCCAGCACCGACCCTCGCCCGTCTGCTCCGCGGTCCCAGTTCGCCAGCACCGCATAGGCGATCCGGCGATCCGGCGACATCACGATGCCCGTGTCGGCGCGCACCCGGGAGATCGTTCCGGTCTTGTTGAGCAGCCAGATGCCGCGGTCGAAGCCCCAGTGCGCCAGGGGGTCGAGGTCGAAGGCGGACGCGACCATCGACAGGTCCATCCCCGCGCCGAGCCAGCGTCGGAGGGTGTCGGCCGATGCCGGAGTCAGGTCGGCCCCGTCGGCGAGACGCGACATGAATCGCACCAGTTCGGCGGCGCTCGCATGCGACAGCGTCGTCGGAGCGCCGGGCGGGATCGGCCATCGCACGATGTCGTCCAGCGCGGAGGACGTGTAGCCGAGGGCGCGCGTGTGCTCCTGGACCACGGGGATCCCGATCACTCGACCCAGGGTGTTCGTCGCGGCGTTGTCGCTGACCGCGCCGATGAGTGCGGCCACGTCGTAGAGCGACAGCTCCGCCGCCTGCAGCAGATACCAGAGCCCGGAGTCATCGATGGACTCCACGGGGCGGCGCGTCACGCGCTCCTCCAGGCTCCGTGTGCCTGCATCGACCTCGGTGAGCAGCCGATGCAGGAGGAAGATCTTGCCGACGCTCGCGGTGTCGAGCACCGTCTCGGGCGCATGCTCGAACAGCACCTCGCCGGAGTCGATGTCCTTCACCAGGACGGACCACACCGCTCCGTGGTCGGCAGGCAGCTCCGCGCCGATGACGCTCATGCGAGTCCCGTCTCGTCACGCGCGAGTCCGGTGACATGCAGCCGGATCCGTTCTCCGATGTCTCTCATGCCGTCGATGACGGGTGCTCGCAGATCGGTCGGGCTGTGCTTCCAGTTCGCGGCCACCGCGTAGGCGACGGCGGCGACGGGACCGCGGAGCAGGCCGGTGTCGACGCGGGCGAATCCGACGCTGCCGGTCTTGTGCCGCAGGACCATGCCCTGGTACTCGGCGTCCACATGGGCGAGGGGGTCGAGCAGGAAGGCGTCGGCGGTCATGGACGTGTCGGTGTCGGCGGCCAGCCAGTCGAGCACGCGTGCGCTCACCGCGGGGGAGACGGCCTCGCCGGCACCGAGACGGCGCATCAGGTCGGCCAGCTCCGCCGCGGTGCCGTACGACGGTGTCCAGGGCAGATCGGGAGTGCGCTCGTTGCGGATGTAGTCGTGCAGCGAGGTCTGCGTGTATCCGAGGGCCAGCGCGACGGCGCGCACGGACTCGAGGCCGCACAGATGGATGAGGGCGTTCGTGGCGAGGTTGTCGCTCACCGCGCCGACGAGGAGGGCGGCGTCGTGCACGCCGATTCGCTGCCCCCGCATCCGGTAGAGCAGGCCGGAGTCCTCCACCCGGTGCTCCTCCGGGATGGCGACCGGCTGATCCGGATCGAGCGTGCCCTCTTCGAGTCGGCGCGCGACTTCGAGCAGGAGGAAGACCTTGCCGATGCTGGCGGTCTCGCACTGCACGTGCGGTTCATGCTCGGCGAGGGTGGCGCCGCTGTCGGCGTCGATCACCCGCACCGACCATGTGACGCGGGGATCGAGCGTCGGCACGGCGATCATCCCGGCACTCCCACCGTGAGTCGCGGTTCGTCCGTCGTGGCATCGAGGACGCCGTCGACGCCGAGGGGGATCGTCAGGGCGTGCGGGTCGTGTCCAAAGCCCTGCTCCCACAGCACGGGCACACCGGCATCCTGGAACTCGTCGCGCATGAGGGCGTGTACGAGCTCGAGGTCGCCGCATTCATGCCAGGAGCCCAGCACGATGGCGTTCGCCTGCGCGAGCCGCCCCGCCCGCCGCAGCTGCGTCACGAAGCCGTCCAGCCGGTAGGGCTCCTCGGTGATGTCCTCGAGGAACAGGATGCCGGGAGCGGGCACGGCCGCCTCGGGGGCGCCGAGCCCGGCGGCGAGCAGGCTCAGGTTGCCGCCGGTGAAGCGCCCGACCGCACGCCCCGGCGTCATCACCTCGGTCTTGGGGCCGATCAGCTCGCGTCCGCGCCAGGGCTCGAACAACCACCGCTGCACGTCATCGCGCACCTGTTCGGAGTCGCGGAAGACGTTGTTGCCCGCCATCGGGCAGAACAGCGTCGCCAGGTCCAGGTGCGCGCGCACGGTCTCGTGCAGTGCGGTGATGTCGGAGGAGCCGGTGAGGAGCTTCGGACGACCGTCGCGCCGCAGCGCTCCGCGGCGCATCTCCGACCAGTCGATGCCGTCGAGCAGTCGCAGTGCGCCGTACCCGCCTCGGGCGGCCACGACGGCGTCCACGTCCGGGTCCATCCACGCATCGACGAGGTCCGAACGGCGCACGTCGTCGGGACCGGCGAGGTAGGACGCGCGCGGGTGCGGGGTGAGCACGTGCTCGCCCACCCGTACCCGCAGACCCCACGACTCGTAGTAGTCGACGGCGCGCTGCGTGTTCTCCTCGTTCCCCGGCCCGGCCGGCGAGACGATAGCGACCGTGTCTCCGGGCTGCAGCGGGGCGGAGTCGAGGTAGGGAGAGGTCGTCACGCCGGCTGCTCCTCGATGCGCGGTGCTGCGGAGAGCAGATGCCGCGTGTACTCGTGCTGCGGATTCAACAGGACCTCCTCGGTCGTGCCCCGTTCGACGATCTCGCCGCGGTACATCACGGCGACGCTGTGGGCGATGTTCCAGGCGAGGCCCAGGTCGTGCGTGATGACGAGCGCGGAGAGTCCGAGCCGCCGGCGCAGGTCGAGGAGCAGTCCGAGGATCTCTCCCCGCACCGAGGCGTCGAGTGAAGCGACCGGTTCGTCGGCGATGAGCATCTGCGGCTGCACGGCGAGGGCTCCGGCGATCACCACGCGCTGGCGTTGTCCGCCGCTGAGCTCCTGCGGGATGGCGCTGAAGAACCTCTCCGGCGGCGTCATCTCCGCATCCGTGAGGCTCTGGGCCACGCGCGCGCGTTCGTCGCCCGTGAAGCGCTGCACCCGCAGACCTTCGGCGACCGACTCGTACACGCTGTGTTTCGGGTTGAGCGCGGCCCATGGGTCCTGGAGCACGAGCTGCACCTGGGAGCGGAAGTGCGCGAGGTCGCGGCCTTTCGTCGGCATCTCGGCTCCGTCGAACAGGATCCGGGAGCCGGGGTCGGCGGGCTGCAGACCCATGAGCGCCCGGGCGAGCGTCGACTTGCCCGATCCGGATTGGCCGACCAGGGCGACGATCTCACCTCGACGCACGGTGAGGTCGACGTCGCGCACGGCGTGCACGGGTCGGCTGCCCGAGCGATAGGTGACGTTGACCCCGCGGGCCTCCAGCAGCACCTCGTCGCCATGGGCGATGTCCGGCACCTCTTCGGCGCCCTGCCCGTGTCGGGTGACCGGCGCCAGGCGGGAGGCCGGATCGCCGATGGTGGGGAAGGCATCGGCCAGCTGCCGGGTGTAGTCCTGCGTCGGACGCGTGCAGACGGCGTAGCTCTCACCGACCTCGACGAGTTCGCCGTCGCGCATGATGGCGATGCGCTGGCACGCCGTCGCGAGGACCGACAGGTCGTGGCTGATCATCAGCATGGAGATGCCGCGCTCGGAGACGAGCCGCGAGATCATGTCGAGGATCTGCTTCTGCACGATGACATCGAGAGCGGTCGTCGGCTCGTCGGCGATGATGACCTCGGGGTCGCACGCCAGCGCCATCGCGATCATCACCCGCTGCTTCTGGCCCCCGGAGAGCTCGTGCGGGTACGACTCGGCCTTCTGCTGCGGGAGGTCGACGACCTCCAGCAGCTCCGCCATGCGCTGCTTGCGACCCTTCTCGCTCTTCCAGCGATCCGACGCGTGCAGCTCCAGGGCCTCGAGCAGCTGCCAGCCCACGGTCCGCACCGGGTTGAGCGAGTGCATCGCCCCCTGGAACACGATGGAGGTCTGCGCCCAGCGCACCGCGCGGAGCTGGCCGAAGGAGAGCTCGGCGACGTCCTGGTCGCCCAGGAGCACGCGGCCGCTCAGGCGTGCGTTGTGGGGGAGCAGGCGCAGCACGCTCATCGCCAGAGTCGATTTGCCGGACCCGGACTCGCCGGCGATGCCGAGAGTCTGGCCCGCCGGCAGCGTCAGCGAGACGTTGCGGACGGCGGCGACCTCGTCCCGTCCGGCGCGCCCGGCGGTGCGGTAGGTGATCGAGACGTCGTCGAAGATCAGATCGGGCATGTCATCGGCTCCTCAGCGTCGGGTTCGTGATGTTCTCGACGGCGCGGCCCATCAGGGTGAACGACAGCACCACCAGGACGATCGCGATACCGGGTACGAGCACGTACCACCAGTAGCCGCTGGTCGCCGCGGACACGTCCATCGCGTTCTTCAGGATCGAGCCCCAGGACTGCAGCGTGGTGTCGCCCAGCCCGAGGAACGCCAGCGTGGACTCGGAGATGATGGCCGAGCCCACCGTGAGTGTGGTGTTGGCGAGCACAAGAGGCAGCACGCCGGGGAGGAGGTGCTTGATGATGATGTGCCAGTGACCGGCGCCGAGGGCACGGGAGCGCTCGATGTAGTCGCGCGATTCGATCGACAGGGTCTGCGCCCGGACCACGCGCGCCGTGCCCGCCCACGACGTGAGCCCGATCGCGATGATGATCGTCCAGACACCGCGGCTGAGCACCGAGGAGAGCACGATCGCGAGGATGAGCGAGGGGAGCACGAGGAAGAAGTCGATGATGCGCATCATCAGTCCGCCGAAGAAGCCGGTGAAGTGACCGGCGGAGAGCCCGACCAGTGTGCCGATGACCATCGACATGGCGGTGGCCGCGAGTCCGACCAGAAGGGAGACGCGCGCTCCCCACACCATGCGGACCCAGATCTCGCGGCCCTGCTGGTCGGTGCCGAGCGGATGCTGCCACGAGGGCGGCGCGAACCGCTCCGGGTCGACGAGCTTGGTGACATCGAGCATGCTCGACGGCGCGATCACCGGGGCCAGGATGGCCACCGCCGCGACGATGATCAGGAAGATCAGACCGACCATGCCCGCGCGGTGGTGCGCGAACTGGCGGCAGAAGTCGGCGAACGCCGCACCACGACGGTGCCAGGCGAGCGCGCGGGGCGAGCGGATGGAAGTGGATGCCGTGCTCATGCGCGCCTCACCCTCGGGTCGAGCTGACGGTAGATGAGGTCCGCGACGAGGTTCATCACGATGATGATCGTGGAGAACACCACGAAGGTGCCCTGCAGGAGCGGGAGGTCGGGACCGGAGATGGCCTCGAAGGTGAGCTTGCCCAGACCGGGCCACGAGAACACGGTCTCCACCGTCACCGCCCCGGCGATCAGCCCGCCGATATGCATGAAGACGAGCGTGACGGTCGGGAGCAGGGCGTTGGGGACGGCATGGCGGCGACGCACGAGGTCTTCCCGCAGCCCCTTCGCGCGCGCAGTCGTGAGGTAGTCGGCGCCCATCTCCTCCAGGAGCGAGCTGCGCATCACCATCAGGTACTGCGCATAGACGACGGCGACCATCGTGATCACCGGCAGGACCATGTGCGAGATCACGTCGAGGACGGCGCCGACGGGATCGGTGGGCGGGTTGGGGGAGACCATCCCGCCGGTGGGGAACCAGTGCAGTGTGCCGCCGAAGATCATCAGCAGCAGCAGGGCGAGCCAGAACGTCGGGACCGACCAGAACACCAGCGAGGTGCCGGAGACGATGCGGTCGAAGGTGGAGCCGTGCTTCCACGCGGCCTTCTGCCCGAGCCACAGGCCGAGGGCGATGGCGATGATCGCCGCGGTACCGGTGAGGAGGATCGTGTTCCAGAAGTACATGCCGATGAGTTCGGAGACCGAGGTGCGGTACACGTAGCTCGTCCCGAAGTTTAGGGTGAAGACGTTGCCGAGGTAGTCGAAGAACTGCTGCCACAGGGGCTTGTTCAGGCCGAGCTGCTCCCGCAACTGCGCCACCTGGTCGGCGCTCATGCCGCGCTCGCGCGCGATCGATGCGACCGGGTCTCCCGGCAGGATCTTGAAGGCGAAGAATCCGAGGAGGATGACCATCGCCATGCTGATGGCCGCGCCGCCGAGCTTGACCAGGAAATAGCGGAGGCCGCCGAGGCCTCTCGGCTGCTCCTCGGCTGCGGCGCTGGTGGCGATGGCGGATGTGGATGGGGGAACCGCGTTCGACATGAAGTCTCCTTACAGCGGACCGGGAGACGCCGCGGGGACGGATGTCCGCCGCCCGCAGCGTCTCGCTGGACTCATTCGACGTCGGCGATGTTGCGACGACGGATCAGGAAGAAGACGAGTCCTCCGATGAGGACCACTCCCACCACGATGCCTCCGATGATGAGTCCGGTGTTCGTGCCGGTGCCGCTGGCGGTCGCGCCCTCGACGGGCTCCACCGTGAGGTAGCCCCAGTAGCCGGCCTGGTTCGCGATGATTCCACCGTCCTTGGGCTGCAGGGTGAAACCGGTGAAGCGGTCGGAGCGATACGCCTCGAGCGAGTTGGCGTACCAGGTGGCGACCTGCGCCGTGTCGGTGTAGTTCAGCGCCAGCATGTCGTGCACGATCTCCTGGCGCTTCTCCTCGTCGGTCTCCGAGCGCTGCTGGGCGTACAGCTCGTCGAACTCGGGATTGCAGTAGCCGTCCTGCGTGGTGCCGCCGGTACCGTCGGTCGCCGTGGGCAGGTTCATGCAGGTGTTGATGCCGAGCTGGTAGTCGGGGTCGGGGTTGACGGACCATCCGCTGAAGTACAGGTCGTAGTCGCCGGACGTGGCCTTCGCGCTGATGGTGTCCGAGTCGGTCGACTCGACGGCGATCTCGATCCCGATGTCCTTCATCCACGGGACGAAGAACTCGGCGATGGACTGCTCGTTCGAGTCGTCGGCGTCCGTCAGCAGGCGCAGGCTCAGACGCTGTCCGTCCTTCTCCCTGATGCCGTCGGCAGCAGGCACCCAGCCTGCGTCGTCGAGCTTCGCCTTTGCCGCCTCCGGGTCGAACCCGACGATCACCTCGTCGTCGTCTGCGAGGTGCCACTTCGGGAAGGATGCGGGGATGAAGCTGGTGGCCTGCACGCCCTCGCCGGAGAGCACCTTGTCGAGCAGCGTCTCCGTGTCGGTGCCGAGGCGGATCGCCTGGCGGACCTCGAGGTCCTTCAGCGCCGCGTTACCGGTGCCGTAGGGCACGTTCTCGCGGGTCTGCTGGCCCAGGTTGATGCTGATCGAGTGATAGCGGCGGCCGATCCCGGAATGGGTGGTGACGCCCTCGACGCCGTCGAGCGCCTCGAACTGCGTCGGGGTGAGACCGGAGACGAGGTCGACGTCGCCGGCCTTCAGCGCCTGCACCTGGGCGTCCGAGTTCGTGTAGTACACGTACTGGATCGCATCGATCTTGGGGGCGCCGCGCCAGAAGTTCTTGTTCGCCTTGAGCACGATCGACTGGTTGGCCGAGTAGCTGTCCAGGACGAAGGGGCCGGAGCCGACCACCTCGGAGTCGTTCGCGAACGTGGTGGGGTCGTCGACCGCCTCCCAGATGTGCTGCGGGACGATCGGGATCTCGGAGCCGGGGTTGGGCGCCTGCGGCGTCTTGAGCGAGATCACCACGGTCTTGTCGTCGGGGGTCTCGACCGAGTCGAAGTTGGAGACGAGGTTGCCGTTCGCGGTCGCCAGCGCCGGTACGGTCATCATCTGGTCGTAGGTGTACTTCACGTCGGCCGAGGTGATGGGCTCGCCGTCCGACCACTTCAGGTCATCCTGCAGGGTGAAGGTCCACGTTTGACCGCCGTCGGTGGCGTCCCAGGAATCGGCGAGGCCCTTGGTGGGGGAGCCGTCCTCGGCGTCGTTCTGCACGAGGGACTCGTACACGTAGCGGATGATGTTCGTCGGCGTCAGGTAGATCGAGATGAACGGGTTGAACGTGTCGACGAAGCCGGACGTCGCGATGCGCAACGTGGTGTCGGAGGCGGGGGATTCGGTCGCGGCACTCACCGACTGCGCCTGAGCGGCACCGGCGGGAGCAGCGATGAGGAGCGCGGAGGCGATCGCAGCGGCGGTCAGACTTCGTGCTGTTCTGGAGCGGGGGGCAAGACGCATAGAAGAAGTCCCTTCGGGCGCCGCCCGGATCCACGATGAAGCCGGGTCGGTGGAGACCATGCAAGCGGAAGTCTGCCCCGGGGTCAAGGGATTCGTTGCGTATCGTCGAAGATTTTTCGCAAGTCGGCATCTGGGCGCAGGTTGCTTTACGGGTGTAACAGCGCGGAAACATGCGGATGCAAGGATGCGCCCCACGCGAAGGGGGTTCAGCTATGCAGTATTTCCGTCCCGAGATCCGGAACGTATCCCTGGGATCAGCGTGATCAGGGCGCAAACGGGAATCGTATCCTCACTCCGCGGGCAGGGTGAGCACGGCACGCAGGAGTTCGACGCGCTCGCCGAGGGAGGAGCGCAGGAAGTGCTCGTCCTCCGCATGCGCGCCGCCCCCGCGGGGTCCGAATCCGTCGACCGTGGGCAGCCCGAGGGCGCCGAGCAGATTGGTGTCGCCCGCGCCGGCAGCCGGACGTGCCTCGACGTGCTGTCCGATGCCGGCGGCGGACCGTTCGATGGTCGCCACCAGCGCGGCGTCCTGCGCGGAGGCGGCCCAGGCAGGGCGGGCGCTCAGGGTCTCGACGACGATCTCCGCGCCGGCGCGGAGGGGCGCAAGCGACGTGAGTGCCCTCATCACCCGCTCCTCGGTGATCGGATCGGTGAAGCGGAGACCGACCTCCGCCTGCGCCTGCGCGGGGATCACGTTGGCGCGGGCCCCACCGGAGATCGTCCCGACATTGCAGAGCACGGGCCCCGGCAAGGCGGGATCCGCGACGATCTCCCGCACGCGCAGCAGCTGATCGACGAGCTCGTCCACGGCGGACACTCCGTGCTCGGGGTCGAGGGCGGCGTGTGCGGCGCGCCCGGTGACCGCGATCCGGACCCGTGCGCTCCCGCGCCTGCCGACCTTGAGGGCGCCGTCCGGATGCGGCGACTCGAATCCGATGGCGGCGACGGCTCCGCGTGCGCGTTCGGCGAGCAGGGGGCCGGACTCGGGCGAGCCGACCTCCTCGTCGGCGACCAGGACGATGCGCACGGCCCGGCGGCGTTCGCGCGGGAGTGGCTGGAGTCGTCGCAAGGCCTCGAGCATGACCACGATCCCGGCCTTCATGTCGTAGGCGCCGGGCCCGCGCACGACGTCGCCCTGCTGAGACCAGGGCAGCGCGCCGCGGAGGGTGCCCTCCGGCCACACGGTGTCGGTGTGACCGATCAGGAGGTACGGATCGCCGGCTCCGGCGACGTCGATGACGAGATCCGTTCCCGCGGCGGTGGGCTCCTGACGGACCTCCCCGCCGACGCCCTCGAACCATCCGGTCAGGAGATCGGCGATGGTGCGGCTCGCCTCGATATCTCGGGTGGGCGACTCACAGGTCACAAGTTCACGCACGAGTGCGATGATGTCGTCTGAAGGGTGGTCCGCTCCGGGAGCTGCCGGGAAAGTGGTCACAGTTACGAACCGTATCTGCCTCTTGATTGACGTGCAACCCGCCGATAACATCGCTCCCAGCTGCATCACTCGTTCGATCTTAGGAAACGTATCGTGCCTCACTCTTCGGTGGCCGCCGACGCGGGCGTCGGTTACGACTGCCGCGAACTGACCCAGTACTCCGAGTTCCGTGAGGCGGCGGCGCTCTACGCGCGCGTCTTCGCATACACCGAGCAGGAGTACGCACTCAACGCCAATCTGCTCACCGCGCTCGCCCGGAACGGCGGGTCGGCGGTCGGGGCGTTCGCTGACGACGGTGGGCTCATCGGGTTCGCGTACGGATTCGCAGGCTGCGATGCGAGCGGGACTCACTTCCACTACTCGCAGGCGGCCGCGGTCGACGCCTCGCAGCAGGGCCGCGGGGTCGGTCAGGCGCTCAAGCTCGCCCAGCGCGACGTCGCGCTCCGGTGGGGACAGCAGTCCATGCGCTGGACCTTCGATCCGCTGCTGGCGCGGAACGCGCACTTCAACCTCAGCTCCCTCGGTGCGGTCGGCATCGCGTTCGAACGCGACTACTACGCCCGGCCCGATACCGACCGGCTCGTGGTCTCCTGGGACCTGACCCGGGATGCGCCCCGGGCACCGCGATCGGGTGCGCCTGTGACACTGACCAGGGAGGACTGGGGACGCGTGGTGCACGCTGACGACGCCGATTGGATAGCCATCCCCGCTCGTGCGGACGAGCTCGCTCCCGGCGAGCGCTCGGTGCTGCGACGGCAGCTGGAGAGTGCGATGACGGAGGTGTTCCGACGCGGCGATGTCCTCGTCTCGGCCTCCCGCGTCGACGAGAACACCGCGGTCTACCGCGCCACATCAGGGAAGGGCACGGCATGAGCGACCAGCAGCACGAGGATCGCGAGCTCGTCTCGCCGCGGGACCGCTTCGGCGAGCGCATCCGGACCAATCTCTCGGCGGAGAGCATCCAGGCGCGCATCATCGAGACCGAGCTGCGCACGCTCGCGCTCACGTTCGAGGAGCTGAGCACCTCGGCACAGGTCCCGCAGGCCGCGGCGCTGCTGCTGGGCGCACGACGACGCTACGTCGCGGGTGAGGGAAAGGCTGCCGCCTACGCGCAGCTGCTCAACGCCGACCTGTCCGCGACGCTGTCCAACGTCTTCCTCGTCGACGGGCATGCGCTGCAGCCGCTGACCGTCCTGACGGATGTGCGGGCCTCGGACGTGCTCATCGCCTTCTCCCTCCGGCGCTACCGGGAGGAGACCGTGCGGCTCGGGCAGCTGTTCCGGGAGGCGGGCGGGCAGCTCGTGGTGATCACCGACAGCGAGGACGCCCCGCTGGCACCGCTCGCGACCTCCCTCATCCGTGTGCGCACCGGGTCGGCGTCCTACGCGGACTCGCCCACCCCGGTCGCGGCCGTCTGCCACCTGCTGAGTGCGCTGACGACGGCGAGCGCGAAGGGAGCCCGCCGCCGCCTGGCCGAGCGCGATCGGCTCGTCGCGCGACTGGGGCTCTACAGCTCGGATCCCTCGCGGGCCGAGGTCGACGGGGAGGCGGCGACGTGAGGATCACCCGCATCCGGCTGTTCGCGCTTCGTCAGGAACTGCGGCACAGCTTCGAGACCAGCTCGCATCGCAAGTCGGGTATCGAGCACATCCTGGTCGAGGCCACCGACGAGGAAGGCCGCCGCGGCTGGGGAGAGATCGCCGCGCCCAGCGACCCGTACTTCGGCGCGGAGACGACCACGACGGCATGGGAGATCGCCACCCGCTACCTCGTACCCGCCCTGGTCGGCGCAGAGGGCGAAGAGCCTGCCGACCTGGAGATGACGTGGGCGCGGGTGCGCGGCAACGAGTTCGCCAGGGCCGGCTTCTCCGGCGCGGTGTGGGACCTCTTCGCCCGCCGCCGGGGGATCGCCCTCGCGGCGGCGCTCGGCGGCACCCGCGACGAGGTCGTGGCGGGAGTCTCTCTCGGCATCGAGCCGTCGATCGACGAGCTCCTGGGCCAGGTGGAGCTGCAGCGTGCCGCGGGATATCCGCGCGTGAAGCTCAAGATCGCCCCCGGGTGGGACGTGGAGCCGGTGCGGGCGGTGCGCGACGCGCACCCCGACCTCGATCTCCACGTCGACGCGAACGGCGCGTATCCCGACGACGACGACTCCGCCGCCGTGTTCACACAGCTCGACGCACTGGATCTGACGATGATCGAGCAGCCGTTCGCGCCGCGGGAGCTGGTGGCGCACGCGACGCTCCAGGCCCGCATCGGAACGGCGGTGTGTCTGGACGAGTCCGTCGTCGGACTCGGCGATCTGCGCACGATGATCAGGCTCTCCGCCGCGCGCATCCTGAACATCAAGGTGTCGCGGATGGGGGGACTCACCGTCGCGAAGGCGGCGCACGACCTCGCCGTCGACGCCGGCATCCCCGTCTGGTGCGGGGGCATGCACGAGTTCGGGATCGGCCGGGCGGCGAATGTCGCGATCTCAGCGCTGCCCGGGTTCCTGCTCCCCTCGGATGTCTCCGGCTCCGACAAGTACTACGTCGACGACATCATCGCCCCACCCGTCACCGCGGTGGAGGGCAGGGTGCAGGTTCCCCGCGGTGCGGGCATCGGCCACGACGTCCTCGTGGAGCGGATCGAGCGGGATGCTTTGCGCACCTGGGATTCCGCCGACCACGCCGTCCGTGACCCCGCGCTCACGCACGGGTGAGACGCCCGTTCCGGAGAGGACCATCATGCGTGCGCTGCTGCTGTTTCGCCTCGACCTGTCGGGCACGTCCGCCGTCGAGGAGAGCATCCACCCGATCGACCCGCGTGAGCCGATCGTCAGGGCGACCGACCTCGGCGTCAATCGCGGCGACGGCGTGTTCGAGACGGCCGTGGTCCGCGGCGGCAGGCCGCAGGCGCTCGAAGCCCATCTGACGCGGCTCGAACGCTCGGCGGCGCTGATGGAGCTGCCCGCGCCCCGACGCGACCTGTGGCGAGCTGCGGTGCTCCGGGCAGCTGCGGAGGTGTCCCTTCCCGGAGCGCTGGAGGAGGGGGAGATCGCGTCCATCAAGTTCGTCATGACCCGGGGCGACGAGTTCGACCCGGCAGGACCGACCGGATGGGTGCTCGGGTTCGCCGGCAGCGACCCCTCCGGCGTCCGTGCCCGCGGCGTCCGTGCCGTCGTGCTGGATCGCGGCTACCGGCACGACGTGATGCAGACCGCCCCCTGGCTGCTGCAGGGAGCGAAGTCGCTCGCCTACGCGGTGAATCAGGCCGCCCTCCGGGAGGCGACCCGACGCGGCGCCGATGACGTGATCTTCGTGAGCGCAGACGGCTTCGTGCTCGAAGGACCCCGCTCGACGCTGATCGCGCGCATCGACGGCGAGCTCGTCACACCACCCGCCGAGCTCGGCGTCCTCCCCGGAACGACCCAGGCCGATGCATTCTCGGGAATCACCGGCGTCCCGACGAGGATCGGGGTGCTCATGCGCGACGATCTGGATCGGGCGGATGCGCTGTGGCTGTGCTCCAGCACGCGCGGCGCGGTGCCGGTGGCGCAACTCGACGGCGCCGAGCGGGTCATCGACCATGGCCTGACCGCGCGGATGAACGCGGCGCTGGACGCGCGCGAGGACTGAGGAAGGTGCACGGCGGATGCTCGACAGTGTGATCGACGGCCACAACGACCTGGCATGGGCGAGCAGGACCCTGCTCGGGTACGGGGTGGAGGAACTCGCGGACGGCGTGCCGTCGACGCAGACCGACCTTCCCCGGCTCGCGATCGGCGGGGTGGCCGGACAGTTCTGGTCGGTATGGGTCGATCCGGTGCTGCAGGGCGCCGAGCAGGTCGTCGGGACGCTGGAGCAGATCGACTTCGTGCACCGCTTGGTCGACGCGCACCCCGAGCGCCTCGCCTTCGCGCGGACCGCTGCGGATGTGCGTGAGGCGATGGCGGAGGGGCGGATCGCCTCGCTCATCGGCATCGAAGGCGGCGGCCAGCTCGGCGGGTCGCTCGCGGTGCTGCGCCAGTACGCGCGTCTGGGCGCGAGGTACATGACGCTCACCTGGTCGCGGACGACCGCCTGGGCCGACTCCGCGACCGACGACGCGCATCACGGCGGTCTCAGTGCATGGGGCCGCGAGGTGGTGCGCGAGATGAACCGCATCGGTGTCCTCATCGATCTCTCCCACGTGGCCCCGACCACCATGCGTCATGCCCTCGAGGAGACCACCCGCCCCGTGATGGTGAGCCACTCCGGTGCTCTCGCCCTCTGCGATCACCCGCGCAACGTCCCCGACGACGTGCTCGCCGCGATCGGTGCCCAGGGCGGAGTGGTGATGGTCGCTTTCGTGCCCACGTTCGTCTCGCAGGCCCGCCGCGACTGGTGGGAGGCCGGCGGCGAGGGCGAAGCGCCGGTGGTGGGCGTCGGCGACGTGGCCGATCACCTCGACCACATCCGGCGGGTCGCGGGACCGCACGCCGTCGGCATCGGCGCGGACTACGACGGCACCGACGTGATGCCGGACGGTCTCGCCGACGTCTCCGGCTACCCGGCGCTGTTCGCCGAGCTGCGAGCGCGGGGATGGTCGGAGGCCGACCTCGCCGGCCTCGCGCACGAGAACGTGCTCCGGGTCCTCGAGGCTTCCGATCGCGATCACGAGTCCTTCCTGGCAGGGCGGGCCGCACCTCCCGCGACCGCCGCGCTGGTGCCCGCCGTGGATGTGTCGACGCGGGAGGGAGCGCTGTGAGCCCGCGCGTGCTCGTCGTCGTCAACTCGGCGAGCTCCGGACCACGACGCCTCGGGACCTGGCTCGCCGATCGCGGCATCGCGGTCGCCCCCGTGGTGGGCGCGGAGGAGGAGCTTCCCGTCACTCTCGACGGCTATTCCGGGCTGGTGCTCCTCGGAGGGGGACTGATGCCGGACGAGGACGACCGTGCACCCTGGCTCGTGGCCGAGCGCGCGCTCGCCGCCGAGGCCATCGACCGCGACCTCCCGACGCTCGGCATCTGCCTGGGTGCGCAGGTGCTCGCGCACGTCGCCGGTGGAGAGGTGAAGGCGAAGACCGGTCCCGTCGAGCGCGGGGCGACGCCCATCCATCCGACCCCGTCCGGCCGGGAGGACGCGGTGATCGCGACGCTCGGCGACGGCGCCCCGATGATCGAGAACCACCAGGACATGATCACCGGTCTGCCTCCGCGGGCTGTGCTGCTCGCATCCAGCGACGCGATCGAGATTCAGGCCTTCCGCCTGGGGCGGCACGTGCGCGGTGTGCAGTTCCACCCCGAGGCCTCGGCTGCCGATCTCGCCCGGTGGGACGACGCCGCCCTGCGCGGAGAAGGACGATCGTTGGCGCGCCTCATCGCCGCCGCCGAGGAGGTCGACGCGCGCAACACAGAGGTCAGCCGTGCTCTCGTCGAGGCGTTCGCGGACGAGGTCCTGGTCGGAGATCGCGCGTGAACAGGGCGACTCCTCCGCTCGCGACGATGACGACGACGACGGTGGATCGTGCCCTCCGGCTCGGGTTGGACGAGAGGGCGCGTCGGACCGCCCCGGCATCGATCGTCGCCCTGTGCGAGCGCGGGGAGGTGCGAGGCGTCCGCACTCACGGACACCCGCGCGCCGACGATGCGACGACGAGTCGGGACACCGTGTTCCGGATCGCATCGATGTCGAAGAGCTTCCTCGCCGCGACAGCACTCGCGCTGCGCGACAGCGGTGCCCTCGATCTGCATGCCCCGATCACCGAGTATCTCCCCGCCGTGTGCGCCAGGCACCGGGGCTCTGATGCCGTACTCACCGGAGACCTGCTGCTCTCCAACAGGTCGGGGCTCGGCGAGGACAACGCCTGGGTCGACCGCCACCTGGGGGACTCCCGCGCGGAGATCGCGGCGCTGTTCTCCGAGGGGATGCTGCTCGCCGCCGCGCCCGGAACCACGTACCAGTACTCCAATCTCGGGCAGTCGCTGGTCGGCGCGGCGGTCGAGGCCGTCACCGGACGCGCTGTCGAGGACGTGGTGCGGGAGACCCTGCTGGAGCCGCTGGGACTGACGCGCACCGCCCATTCGGCCGACGGCTACGCGCACGACACCCTCGCCGGCGGCTTCCGCACCTTCGACGACGGCGCGACCTTCCACCCCGAGTCCTACGTGCGCACAGGCGCCCTCGGCTGCATCGGAAGCATGTTCAGCACCGTGGACGACATCGCCACCTGGATGTGGTTCCTCGGTTCGGCCTTCACCGACGACCCACTCGCGCCGCACGTGCTGGCTCCCTCCTCGCGGATCGAGATGCAGCAGCCGCGGACACCCATCGACGTGCCATCGGGGATGTTCGACGGACGCGACCTCGCCGGCGCCGGCTACGGGTACGGACTCTTCGTGGAGCAGGACCGGCGGTTCGGCCGCATCGTGCAGCACTCCGGGGGCCTTCCGGGCTTCTCCGCCCACATGCGCTGGCATACGGCGACCGGCATCGGCGCGGTGGCGTTCGGGAACTCGGACGAGTTCGGTGCGCGGCGTGTGGCCGGTGCCGCCCTGCAGGACGCGCTCGACACGGCCGACGCGCCGTCGGCCGTGGTGCGCCCGTGGCCGGAGACCGTGACCGCGGCCCGGGCGATCGATTCCGCCATCCGAGAGGGCCGATCCGCCGCCGAGTATCCGGGCCTGGCCGATCACGTCCTCGAGGATGTGCCGCCGGGCATCCGTGATTCCCGCCTTGCGGCGCACATCGCCACGATCGGCGGCATCTGCCCCGTTCAGAAGCCCTTCGCCGAGCGGCTGATCGCAGCCGCCACCGAGGCCGAGCTGCGCTGGCGGATCGCCGGAGAGAGCGCGGACCTGCGGGTGGAAGCGCGCCTGGTGGGTGTGCCCCGGCCTCGCGTGCAGAGCCTGAGTCTCGCCGTCATCGCACACGGCGAGACGCGGACGGCGGACGAGATCCCCGCGCCCTGCGACCGGCATCGCATCGTGTTCGACGGGGAGTGACGACCCCGAGAGCCGCAGGGGCACGCTTTTCGACCCAGTCCAAGAAATCGCCGTAGACTGGAGGCATCCCGCCCCGTTCGTCCTGAGGATCGTCATGCCCGCAAACCCCGTGCGTCGTCTCCTGCCCGTCGCCGCGCTCGCCGCCGCCACCGCTCTGGTGCTGAGCGCCTGCGCTGCTCCTGGCTCCGAGGGAGAGAGCGACGGAGAGCTCGTCTGGTCCATCGAAGGCGCCAACCTGTCGGCGGGTCACATGGACCCGCAGATCAGCCAGCTCGACGTCTCGGGCATGGTGCAGCGCGCCGTGCTCGACTCGCTCGTCTTCCAGGAGAACGACGGCACGTTTACGCCCTGGCTCGCGAAGGAGTGGGAGGTGTCGCCCGACAGCACCGAGTACACGTTCACGCTCCGCGACGATGTGACCTTCACCGACGGCGAGAAGTTCGATGCGGCGGCGGTCAAGGCGAACTTCGATCGCATCGTCGACCCGAAGACGGCTTCGAAGCAGGCCGCGAGCATGCTCGGCGCGGCCTTCTACGAGGGGACCGAAGTCGTCGACGACTACACCGTGAAGGTGACGTTCACCCAGCCGTACGCACCCTTCCTTCAGGCCGCGAGCACGCCGCAGCTCGGCTTCTACTCGCCCGCCGTGCTAGAGGAGTCGGCGGACAAGCTCAAGGCCGGCGGCCCCGATATCAACGTCGGCACCGGTCCGTTCGTGCTCGCCGAGTACACGCCCGACCAGGAGATCGTCTACACGCGAAACGACGACTACGCGTGGGGGCCGCACGACGAGAAGGCGCCGAAGTTCGAGACGCTCCGTGTCGAGATCCAGCCGGAGGCCTCCGTCCGTACCGGCGTCGTGACGAGCGGCGAGGCCGATCTCGCCAGCGACATCCCGCCGAACCTCGCGAAGGACCTCGGCGACGGCATCACCGTCGACTCGATCGAGTACCCCGGCCTGCCGTACTCGCTCTACCTGAACGAGAAGTACGGCGTGTTCGCCGATGAGAAGGTGCGTCAGGCGTTCGCCCGCGGCATCGACATCGACGCCGCGGTCGAGGAGATCTACTTCGGACAGTTCCCGCGTGCGTGGAGCATCCTCGGCTCGACGACCCCGGGTTATGACGCATCGCTCGAGGACAGCTGGCCGTTCGATCAGGACGCGGCGAACACCCTGCTCGATGAGGCCGGATGGACCGAGCGCGATGCCGACGGCATCCGCATGAAGGACGGCAAGCGTCTCTCGGTGCGCTGGATCGCCTGGACGCCCGTTCCCGACGACAACGCCGCCCTCGCCAACGCGATCCAGTCCGACCTCAAAGGGATCGGCTTCGAGGTGAAGCGCGAGGTGCTCGAACCGGGCGCCTACAACGAGCAGTACGAGCCGAAGACGTTCGACCTGACCGACTGGGGATTCTCCGGGGTCGATCCGGATCTGCTGCGCGCCCACCTGCACACCGACGGATTCCAGAACGCGTCTCAGGTGAGCGACCCTGAGATCGACGCGCTTCTGGAGCAGGCCGTCGGCAGCAGCGATCAGGACGAGCGCAACGAGCTGTACACGCAGGTGCAGCAGTGGAACGCCGAATACACCGCGATCGTGCCGCTGTACAGCCCGTCGGCGATCACCGCGGTCGGCGAGCGCATCGAGGGACTGCAGTACGACCTGTACGGTCGGCCGCTGTTCTACGATGTGACCGTCGGCTGATCCGCCGGCTGAGCGGAGGGCACGAGTGGTGAAGGCTGCTCTCGTCCGTATCGCCGGCCTCGCCGCATCCCTCGTCATCGTCCTGTGGGGTGCCGCCACCGTCGCGTTCCTCGCCTTCCGGGTGATCCCGGGCGATCCCGTGTCGGTGATGCTCGGACCCCAGGCGCAGGTCAGCGAGGCGGTCAAAGACGGGATCCGCGCGGACCTCGGGCTGGATCGGCCGCCGTTCGAGCAGTACCTCGGCTTCATCGGGCAACTCGCCCGAGGCGACCTGGGGGAGTCGTACCAGCTGCGGATGCCGGTGACCGAGGTCATCGGACGTCAGCTCGGCGCGACGGTGCAGCTCTCGGCCCTCGCCCTCCTCATCGCCCTGGTGCTGGCGCTCGCCGTCGCGGTGCTGGTGCGCGGCCAGGTGGCTCGTACCGTCGCCGCGGGCATCGAGCTGGTCGTGCTGTCGTCGCCCGTCTTCTGGATCGGGCTCATCCTGCTCAGCGTCTTCGCTTTCGGCCTCGGCTGGTTCCCGGTCTCCGGGGCGCGAAACCCGGCCACCCTCGTGCTGCCGGCGATCACCCTCGCCCTTCCGGTCGCGGCGCTGCTGAGCCAGGTGCTGCGCGACGGCCTGATGCAGGCGGAGCGGATGCCGTTCGCGGAGACCGTGCGTGCGCGTGGGGCGAGCCCCTCGTGGTTCACGGTGCGGCACGGGCTGCGCCACGGTGCGGCCTCGGCCATCACGCTCGCCGCGTACCTCACGGGTTCCGTGCTGGGCGGCGCGGTGCTCGTCGAGACGGTCTTCGCCCGGCCGGGACTCGGTCGCGTCACGCTCGCCGCGATCAGCGACCGCGACCTGCCTGTCATCACCGGCATCATCCTCCTGAGCGCACTCGTGTTCGTCGTGGTGAACCTCGTCGTCGAGCTCGTGCATCCCCTGATCGATCCGCGTGTCGGAGCGGCCCGCTCCGGAGGCATCCGATGAAGCCCGCACAGCACGTGCTGCTGTGGACGGCCGCGGCGGTGCTGGCCGTGATCGTCTTCGCCGCACTCTTCCCCGGAGTCCTCGCCACCCACGATCCGCTGCAGACCGACGTCCGCTCTGCGCTGCTCCCGCCGAGTACCGAGCATCTATTCGGCACCGACCAGAGCGGTCGCGACGTGTATTCGCGAGTCGTCTACGGCGCAGGGCGCTCGTTGGGGATCGGACTCCTCGCCACCGGGATCGCGCTCGCCGTGGGCCTCGTGATCGGTGCGCTGGCCGGGGTCGCGCCGAGAGGGGTCGACGCCACGGTGATGCGGGTCAACGACGTGCTGATGGCTTTTCCCGAATTCCTGGTCGCTCTCGTCGTGATCGCGGTGCTGGGGCCGGGGCCCGTGAACATCGCGATCGCGGTGACGCTCGCGGCGGTTCCGGTGTACATCCGGCTCGCCCGTGTGCAGACGCAGACGCTGCGGGTCGCGGAGCACGTCGAAGCCGCACGCATCCTGGGTGTGCCGAGGGGGAAGGCGTTCACGCGTCACGTCGTCCCCGGTGTGGTCGGGGCGCTCAGCGTGCTCGCGACGATCGGCATCGGGTCGAGCATCCTGGCCGCTGCGGGCCTCAGCTTTCTCGGTCTCGGTCCATCCGAGCCGACGCCCGAATGGGGGCTGATGCTCGCCGGGGGACGCAACGTGCTCGGACAGGCGTGGTGGATCGCGGTCTTTCCCGGAATCGCGATCACCCTCACCGTCGTCTCGGCGACGGTGATCGGGCGCATCCTGCGCGCACGCGCGGATGGGCGGACGACGTGAGTGCGCTGGAGGTGCGGGGACTGCGGATCGGGTTCGGCGCGGACCCGGTGGTCGACGGCGTCGGATTCGCGGTCGAGCCGGGGGAGTGCGTCGCGATCGTCGGGGAGTCGGGCGCGGGGAAGACCCTCACCGCCCGTGCACTCCTCGGGCTCACGCCGTCGGATGCGACGATGACGGTCGACACGCTCACCGTCGACGGGCGGAATGCGGCGACGCTCTCCGAGCACGGCTGGCGAAGGCTCCGCGGCGCCGGCATCGGCCTCGTCTCGCAGGACGCCCTGGTCTCGCTCGACCCGCTGCGCCGCATCGGTGCGGAGGTGGCGGAGCCGTTGCGTCTGCACCGCATCTCGCGCGGCCGGGCGGCGCTCGATGCGCGCGTCCGAGAGCTGCTGCAACGGGTGTGGATGCCGGATGCCGAGCGACGCGCCCGGCAGTATGCTCACGAGCTCTCCGGGGGACTCCGACAGCGTGCGCTGATCGCCTCCGCGATCGCCGCGTCTCCCGTCGTGCTGGTGGCGGATGAGCCGACGACGGCGCTGGACGCCACCGTGCAGGCCCGGATCCTCGGCCTGCTGCGCGAGATCACCGATGCGGGGACGGCACTCGTCTTCGTCAGTCACGACTTCGCGGCCGTGCGGCGGCTCGCGGATCGGGTGCTGGTCATGAAGGGCGGGCGGGTGGTCGAATCCGGCACCGTGGTCGAGGTGCTGGAGAACCCGCAGCACGAGTACACGCGTCAGCTGATCGCGGCGACGATCCACGAACCCCGCGGGGCTGTGCAGGCGGAGTCGACGCCGGTGCTGGTCGCGGACGGACTCTCGAAGAGCTTCGACGCGGTGCCGGCGGTCACAGGCGCGTCCTTCGTCGTCTCGGCAGGACGGACGCTCGGCGTGGTGGGGGAGTCCGGATCCGGAAAGACCACGCTGGCGCGGATGATCGTCGGCGTCGAGCAGCCGGACACCGGTTCGCTGCGCTGGATCGGCACGCCGCGGGTGCAGCTGGTGCATCAGAATCCGCTCGGTGCCTTCGACCCCCGATGGACGATCGGCCGCTCCCTGCGCGAGGCGCTCGAGGCCGCCGGTGTGCCACGGAGCAGAAGGGCCGAGCGGGTGTCCGAGCTGCTGGTCGAGGTCGGCCTCGCGACCGAGCTCGCCGACCGTCGCCCCCGTGCACTCTCCGGCGGTCAGCGGCAGCGTGCGGCGATCGCCCGGGCGCTCGCGGCTGACCCCGAGGTGCTGGTCCTCGACGAACCCGTGTCGGCGCTCGATCCCTCGGTCCGGGAGCGTGTGCTGCGGCTGCTGGACCGACTGCAGCGCGAGCGGAAGCTGACGATGATCCTCGTCTCGCACGACCTCGATGTGGTCGGAGCCGTCGCCGACGAGGTTCTCGTGATGCAGGATGGCCGGATCGTGGAGCAGGGAGTGACCGCCGACGTGTTCGCAGCGCCGCAGCATCCGTTCACTCAGGAGCTGCTGGAGGCGAGCGGTCCCGTCAGTCCTTGATCTGGATGCCCAGTCCCGCCGCGATCACGGGCGCCAGCTGCTGCACTTGGAACGACGAGAGCGTTGTCCCGCGGAGGCTGTTGGCATCGAGGTACGTCATCGCGTCGAGGCCGCGCAGATCGACGTCTTTCGCGCGCATGCCCCGCGGGTCGACCTCATCGCTGGTCGTGGCGGTGAACCGCACGCGGGTGAGCTCGGTCTGCGGCATGTCGATCGTGCGGATCGCGCAGCCGGAGATCTCGAGGTCGGTCACTTTCGCGGCGCCGAGATTGAGGTAGTCGATCCGCACGTCGCGCAGCTCGAGTTCGGAGATGCGCGCCTCGCTGAGGTCGAGCGTGCCGATGCGGCCGCCGCTGATCCGCATCCGTCGCACACCGGCGTCGCGCATACGCAGGGAGGCGATGCGTGCCCCGGACATGTCGACGTCGACCACGGTCGCTCCCGTGAGATCGACGGCCTCCGCATCGGCGGACACGGTGCACTGCTCGAGTGTCGCGTAGGCGAGGTCGACGGCGCCGTGGAGATCGAGGCTCGCGGCGATGATGTCGGCGCTGCGGGCGGGAGCTGCGGGCTCGAACTCGCGGGGCAGATCGGGACCGCTGATGCGGGGCGGTGCGGGGGACTCTGACGTGCGGGCCATGCCTCGAGGCTATGGCCTGCCGCGGACACCCGTCGCAGGTGGCGCCGTGCCGGGCACAGGCCGCGCGGGGCGGGGACGGCTGCTTCTGCGAGCTGCGGGTTGCTGCGGCCTTCTGCACCTCCCGCGGCCGAACTTCCCGAATCTGGCCGCGGGAGACGCGGAAGGCCGCACCAGCTGCGCGCGCACCTCTCATGCACAGGTGCCGAGCACAGGTCGTTGTCCACGGGCGCGGAGCGCGCGGCTGCCACCACACCGGAGCGGCCCCCACACTGGACGGATGCGGCGAACGGCGGAGGTACTTGCGGCGAGAATCATTGACCTCGGCGGTATCACGCGATCCGCTCGCGTCGCTGATCTCGGGTTCGGCAGGACGGCAGTGGATGCTGCACTCAGAGCCGGCGCCATCATCCGCCCCCGTCGCGGTTGGCTCGCCTCGCCCGCGGCCGATCCCCTCCTTCTGGAGGCAGCCCGGCATGGCGTCATACTCACCTGCCGGACGCAGGCCGGCCGCCTCGGTCTCTGGGTGCATGATGCGTCCGGCCTCCCGCACGTCGCAGTCGGGACGAACGCGTCGAGTCGACGGGGACTCCGCGCGAAGGTGCACTGGAGCACGCCGCCCGTCCCGCGTCACCCCGACGCGTTGGTCGATCCGGTCGAGAATGTGCTGGCGCATATCGCGGAGTGCGAGCCGTTCGAACAGGCGCTCGCCACGTGGGAGTCCGCGTTGAACCGATCTCTCGTGACGATCGAGGAACTCCGTCGTCTCCCATGGCGACCAACTGCGCGTCGAATACTCGCGACCGCCGTGCCCTTCTCGGATGCAGGGCTGGAAACATACATCCGCGAGCGGCTCCGCTGGCTCCGGGTGCCGGTGCGAGCTCAGATCTGGATCGCCGGGCATCGCGTCGATGCTCTGATCGGCAGCCGCCTCATACTCCAGATCGACGGTGCTCATCATGTCGGCGCCCAGCGCAGCGAAGACATCCGGCACGACGCGGTGCTGAAGCTCAGGGGTTACCACGTCATCCGGATCTCCTACTCGCAGATGATGTTCGAGTGGCACATGGTGCAGGACCTGGTCATGCGCGCCGTGGCGCAGGGGCTGCACGAGGCTTGAGCCTCCCGCACTCACGTGTTTCGCCGCAGTCACGCCCTCCGAGTCGCTGTTACCTCGGCCATACGCCCTTCCATCGGCCGCTTCCGTCGAATCCGGCCGCAGCAAGCGCGAAAGGCCGCAGCAAGCGCAGGACCGCGGCGACCGCAGCGCCTGTCCGCGAAACCGCAGGCGCCGCGCAGGCGCAGGACCCGCGTACACTGGAGGGACGAGCATCGATCCGGCATCACCGGGGAGCTCTCGGAAGAACGGCGCGTCCCTCGGGGTGCGCTCAGTAGAACCGAGCGGGGCAGGCCCGTCACAGCCGCAGTGAGAGTGGTCGCGTCGCAAGGCGTGGCACGCGAGGTGGTACCGCGGTCCGCGAGGGTCGTCCTCGCAGGAGCATCCGCCACGACGACCACTGCGAGACACGATGACCTACCCCCGTTCCTCCTTCGGCCCCGCCGCCGACCCTTCGACGAGCTCAGGGACCCACGTCGCGCCCAGCCCCCGCTTCCCGCAGATCGAGGAGGAGGTGCTCGCGTTCTGGAAGGGCGACGACACCTTCCGCGCCTCGATCGAGCAGCGCGAAGGCTCCCCGGAGTGGGTGTTCTACGACGGCCCTCCGTTCGCGAACGGCCTGCCGCACTACGGACACCTGCTCACCGGTTACGCCAAGGACGTGTTCCCGCGGTTCCAGACCATGACCGGCCACAAGGTCGACCGCGTCTTCGGTTGGGACACGCACGGTCTCCCTGCGGAGCTCGAGGCCATGAAGCAGCTCGGCATCACGGAGAAGGCCGAGATCGAGCAGATGGGCATCGACGTCTTCAACGCGAAGGCGAAGAGCTCCGTGCTCGCCTACACGCACGAGTGGCAGGACTACGTCACCCGCCAGGCGCGTTGGGTGGACTTCGACCGCGGCTACAAGACGCTCGACCTCGGTTACATGGAGAGCGTGCTCTGGGCGTTCAAGACGCTGTACGACAAGGGGCTCGCCTACGAGGGCTACCGCGTGCTGCCGTACTGCTGGCGCGACGAGACCCCGCTCAGCGCGCACGAGCTGCGCATGGACGACGACGTGTATCAGATGCGTCAGGACCCCTCCGTCACGGTCACCTTCCCGCTGACCGGAGCCAAGGCCGAGTCACTCGGGCTCACCGGGGTCCGGGCCCTCGCCTGGACCACCACGCCCTGGACACTGCCGACCAACGTCGCGCTCGCCGTGGGGCCTGCGATCGAGTACGTCGTGCTGCCTGCCGGCCCCCTCGGCGCCGCAGACGTGCACCAGACACCCGGAACCACGGATGCCGCGATCGAGTCGTCCGCGCACCGCTACCTGCTCGCCCGCGAGCTCGTCGGCGGCTACGCCAAGGACCTCGGGTACGAGGGCGCGGAGGACGCGCTCGCCGCGGTCGACGCCACGGTCCGCGGCGCCGACCTGCAGGACGTCACCTACGACCGCCTGTTCGACTACTACGCGGACACCGAGACATACGGCACCGAGAATGCCTGGCGCATCCTCGTGGACGACTACGTCACGGTCAGCGACGGCACCGGCATCGTCCACCAGGCCCCGGCCTACGGTGAAGACGACCAGCGGGTCGCGGGCGCTGCCGGCATCCCCACGATCCTGTCTCTCGACGACGGCGGGAAGTTCCTCCCGAACGTCACCGATGTGGCGGGCCAGCTGTGGATGGACGCGAACACCCCGCTGGTGCGCCTGATCCGCGAGAACGGCCGCCTGATCCGACTGCAGAGCTACGAGCACTCCTACCCGCACTGCTGGCGCTGCCGGAACCCGCTGATCTACAAGGCCGTGTCGAGCTGGTTCATCCGCGTGACGGACATCAAGGACGACATGCTCGCCAACAACGAGCAGATCACCTGGGTGCCGGAGAACGTCAAGCACGGCCAGTTCGGCAAGTGGCTCGAGGGCGCACGCGACTGGTCGATCAGCCGCAACCGCTACTGGGGCTCGCCGATCCCGATCTGGAAGAGCGACGACCCGGAGTACCCGCGCGTCGACGCCTACGGCTCGCTCGAAGATCTGGAGCGCGACTTCGGCACACTGCCGCGCAACCCCGAGGGTGAGATCGATCTGCACCGCCCGTACATCGACGACCTGACGCGCCCGAACCCCGACGACCCCACCGGCAAGAGCACGATGCGCCGGATCGAAGACGTCTTCGACGTGTGGTTCGACTCGGGTTCGATGCCATACGCCCAGGTGCACTACCCGTTCGAGAATCAGGAGTGGTTCGACTCGCACGCACCGGCGGACTTCATCGTCGAGTACATCGGCCAGACCCGTGGCTGGTTCTACGTCATGCACGTGCTGTCGACCGCGCTGTTCGATCGTCCCGCGTTCACGGGTGTCAGCTGCCACGGCATCGTGCTGGGCAGTGACGGCTACAAGATGTCGAAGTCCCTGCGCAACTACCCGGACGTCTCGGAGGTGCTCGATCGCGACGGGTCCGACGCCATGCGCTGGTTCCTGATGTCGAGCTCCGTGCTGCGCGGGGGAAACCTCGCGGTGACCGAGGAGGGCATCCGCTCCGGCGTCCGCGAGTTCCTGCTGCCGCTGTGGAACTCCTGGTACTTCTTCGCCACCTACGCGAACGCGTCCGGTGCGGACGGCTACGAGGCCGAATGGCGCACGGATTCCACGGATGTGCTCGACCGCTACATCCTGGCGCGCCTGGGCGACCTCGTGCGCGAGGTGCGCGCCGATCTGGAAGGTCTCGACTCGACCACGGCGTCGGCGCGGCTTCGCGACTTCGCCGAGGTGCTGACGAACTGGTACATCCGCCGCTCGCGTGACCGCTTCTGGGTCGGCGTGACGGAGGACCCGAAGAGTCGTGAGGCGTTCGACACGCTCTACACGGTGCTCGAGACGCTCACCCGCGTCGCGGCGCCGCTCGTGCCGCTGATCAGCGAGCGCGTGTGGCAGGGCCTCACCGGTGGGCGCAGCGTGCACCTGACGGACTGGCCGGACGACGCGCAGTTCCCGGCGGCGGACGAGATCCGCGACGCGATGGATGCTGTACGAGAGCTCTCGAGTGTCGGCAACGCGCTGCGCAAGAAGGAGAAGCTGCGCGTGCGACTCCCGCTGGCGCGTCTGACCGTCGTCTCGCCGCTGGCCGGAACGCTGGGGCAGTTCGAGGACATCCTTCGCGAGGAACTCAACGTCAAGACGGTCGAGCTCGTCGCCCTGACCGGCACCACCGCGGTGGACTACGGCATCGCGCACCGCCTGAGCGTCAATGCTCGCGCGGCTGGTCCGCGTCTGGGCAAGGACGTGCAGAAGGCGATCCAGGCCGCGCGCTCGGGGGATTGGAGCGAGGTCGACGGTGTCGTGACCGCGGGCGGCATCGCCCTGGAACCAGCCGAGTACGAGCTCGTGCTGGAGACCACCGGGCGTCCGGAGGGTGAAGCTCTCGCGATCGTCCCGACCGGCGGCTTCATGCTTCTCGACACCAGGACGACTCCCGAGCTCGAAGCCGAGGGGCTCGCACGCGACGTGATCCGCGCTGTGCAGGAGACCCGCAAGAACGCCGACTTCGACGTCAGCGACCGCATCCAGCTGATTCTCCGGTTCCAGGACGACGCGGACACCCAGGCTGTCGTCTCCGCCTTCGACCTCGCCGGCATCGCGGCGGAGACGCTGGCCGAGGAGTACTTCGTGATCGATGCGCAGGGCGATTCGATCTTCGGGCACGGAACCGTCCTCGCCGCTGCCGGAGGAGTGACGCCCGAATTCTCCGCTGTCATCCCTGCCGGCACCTATGCGAACGCCGGCGAATTCACGATCGCCGTCACCAGGATCGGAGCAGGAGCATGAACGACAGGGAGCGGGCAGACGCCGTCTACGAGGCACTGCTGAGTCGTGCGGGGGAGCGCTGGGTGCAGCCGCGCAAGGAGCGCACCGCACGCATCCTCGCCTTCCTCGATGACCCGCAGCGCACCTACCGCGTCATCCACATCACGGGCACGAACGGCAAGACCTCGACCGCCCGGATGATCGAGAGCCTGCTGCGCGCACACGATCTGCGCACCGGGCTGTTCACGAGTCCGCACCTGGAGCGCTTCACCGAGCGCATCATGATCGACGGCGAGCCGATCTCCGACGAGGCGATCGCCGACGCGTGGGACGAGATCGAGCCGTTCGTCGACATCGTCGACGCGGAGTTCGAGGCCGCAGGAGATGCGCCGCTGACGTTCTTCGAGCTGCTCACGGTCCTCGCTTTCGTCGCCGTGGCGGATGCGCCGGTCGATGTGCTCGTGCTCGAGGTCGGGATGGGCGGGGAGTGGGACTCCACGAACACCGCTGACGGCGACGTCGCGGTGTTCGCTCCGATCGACATCGACCACGCGGATCGGCTCGGCGACACGATCGCCGATATCGCGGAGGTCAAAGCGGGCATCATCAAGGAGGGCGCCGCAGTGGTGTCCGCCCAGCAGCCGCCCGAGGCGGCCGAGGTGCTGCGGCGCGTGGCGGCGGAGCGCAACGCGACGATCGCCTTCGAGGGCGAGGAGTTCGGCATCACGGAGCAGAAGCTCGCCGTCGGTGGCCAACTCCTCACGATCCGCGGGCTGGCGGGGGAGTACGCCGAGGAGTACCTGCCGCTCTACGGAGCGCACCAGGGGCACAATGCCGCACTCGCGGTGGCCGCCGTCGAGTCGCTCATCGGCGGGGGGACCCAGGCGATCGCGGGCGACATCATCTCCGACGGGCTCCAGGGCACGACTTCTCCTGGGCGCCTGCAGCTGCTCGGCATCGCGCCGACCGTGATCGTCGATGCCGCGCACAATCCGCACGGCGCGGCCGCTCTCGCCCAGGCGCTCGACGACAGCTTCGACTTCGACGAGTGGGGTCTCGTGCTCGGCGTGCTCGCTGACAAGGATGCCGCAGGCATCGTCGGTCGGCTCGCGCCCGGGGTCGCGCACGTCTTCGCGACGGCGCCCGACTCGGATCGCGCGAGCGACGCCGATACGATCGCCGATCTGGTCGAGCAGACCGGTCAGCGTGCGACTGTGCACCATTCGCTCGCCGACGCCTCCGATGCGGCGCGCGAGTGGGCGGCCGCATCCGACCGTCGCGCCGTCGTGATCGCCGGCTCGGTCGTGCTCGCGGGAGAGGCGATCGCCCTCGCCGAGGAAGAGGACTGGAAGTCGGGGTGGCGCGCGTGAGTGCCGATGCTGCGCCCGCGCGCCGACCGCGGCCGCCGCGGACCCTCGTGCAGAAGCTCGCACCCATCGTCCTCGGGTTCGAGGCGATCGTGGTTTTCCTCGTCGGCCTCACCATCTTCGGCCTGCGTCAGCTCCCCGCCGGTGTCGAACCGTGGTGGGGGATCGTCGGCGGCGGAGTCCTCGCGCTCGCCTGCATCGCCATCGCCGGAATGATCACGAAGCCCTGGGCCATCCCGGCCGGGTGGGTCATTCAGGCGATCGTGGCCCTGTCGGCGTTCTTCGTCCCGGCCATCCTGCTCGTCGTCCTGATTTTCGGCGGGATGTGGGCGTATGCGACCATCGGAGGGGCCCGACTGGACGCACGACGCCCCGCCGAGCCCACGACCGAGACTCAGACAGAGAGTGAATGACATGGCCACCGAAGAAACCCTCGTCCTCGTCAAGCCCGATGGCGTCGCCCGCGGCCTCACCGGCACGATCCTCGCCCGCATCGAGGCGAAGGGGTACGCCCTCGTCGACATCCGCCTCGTCGAGCCCGACCGCGATCTGCTCGCCGAGCACTACGCCGAACACGAGGGAAAGCCGTTCTACGAGCCGCTGCTCGAGTTCATGCTCTCGGGACCGTCGGTCGCCATCCGTCTCGCGGGCAACCGTGTGATCGAGGGGTTCCGCTCCCTCGCCGGCACGACCGACCCGACCACGGCGGCACCTGGCACGATCCGCGGCGACTTCGGCCGCGACTGGGGACTCAAGGTGCAGCAGAACCTCGTGCACGGCTCGGACAGCCCCGAGTCGGCCGCGCGCGAGCTCGGCATCTGGTTCGACTGAGACCCGTACGCGAAAAGGCCCGTCCACTGAGAAGTGGGCGGGCCTTGGTCGCCTCTGGACGGGGGCCGAGTCAGACGGAGGTTCATCGTCTTCGGCAGCCTCGCCTGGTCGGATACTCGCGGGTGAGGAAACCGGGTTACGCAACATCCTTCTTGATGACGATGTCGCGAGCGACGACCGTTGCACCGTTCTTCAGCGTGATGCGCCAGTTGATCTGTGTCGCCCCCTTCGGTATCGCGATGTAGCTCGTGGTTGTGGAATTTGACCCTCCCGTGTTGCTTACGTAGCGAACCGGAACACGGCCCATAAGGTTTAGCTATCGGGTGACAGCGGGTGGGAAGTATAGAGACGTCGAGGAGTCAGTCAGCTGACGCGCCTGGCTCAGAAGAGAATCTTGGCTATCTCGCCGAGGAAATCGAGCCCCTGTAGCTGCGCGAGGAAGATGACCAGCGCGTAGGCGACGATGGTCGCCAGCGGCACCCACGGCATCAACCTGTCCGCACGAGCCTGCACCTTCTCGTTGCTCGTGAACGCGCCGATGCGCGTCAGGTGGATCATCGTCGCGAAGAAGGTGGGGATTGTGACGGCCCAGGTGACCATGCACCACGGGCAGAGCACCAGGAGCTCGTACAGGCTCTGGCCGATCAGCCAGATAACGAAGCCGAACGCGAATGTGATGCCGGCGCCGAACGTAAGCCAGAACCAGCGCGGGAAACGGGCGCCGGCGAGGATCGCGACGCCGACCACCAGCGGAGCCATCCACCCTGTGAGTCCGAGGATCGGGTTCGGAAAGCCGAAAATCGATCCCTGATACGACTGCAGATTGGTGCTGCATTGGAGGAAGGGGCTGAGATCGCAGGAGAGCGCCTCCCCGGGATTCTCCAGCAGCGCGAACTTCTCGACCGTGAGCTGGAAGGCGGCGAACCAGCCGACCACGCTCGCGAAGATCAACCAGACGGCGTAGACGACGGGGCGGGTGCGCTGCTCGCTCATAGGGGGATTATCCCAACGACTGCTATGGATGTGGCGAGAACAGGCCGGACAAAACGCGCTGGTCACGACGGGATGCCGTGAACGGAGCCACTTGGTGCGATAATGGCCTGTGACACGATGAACGGCCTTGCCGCGACACGTGTCGACGCAGACTTCGGGGCCCCATGCCCCACGCGATCAGAGCCATGAGCCGGTCGCACACCGAGTGAGTTCGCGGAACCCGCGGGTACCGCATGAGATTTCACGGAGCAGCAGTGCTCCGTGCAGGGAGCAAGCCAGAGATGGCCGATGAGAACAATGACAACAACGCACCTACCCTCGACTCCCCGGCTGACGCCGCGGAACCGCTGACGGAGCCCACGGCTCCCGAGGTGCACGATCCGCACGGATCGACGAACGAGGACGACACCGCGGCGGATGTGGCCGACGCCGCTGCCGACGCCGCTGCCGACGACGTTGCCGCTGGCTACGCCGCCGCGGAGGACGCCGCTGCGGCCGCTGACGATGCTGCGGCCGGTGCCGCCGCAGATGCCGCTGCGGAGGACGAGGCTGCCGCCGTGATCGCGGCTGAGGCCGAGGTCGCAGCAGAGTCCGAGGTCGCCGAAGACGCTTCCGCGGAGAACGGCGAAGCCGACGCTCCCTCGGATGCCGACGTCGAGGCCATGTCCGAGGCGATCGTCGAGGAGGGCGCCGTGGCCGACACGCCCGTCGATCATGCCGCCGCCGAGGAGCCCGCCGCAAAGGCTGAGGTGCCCGCTGAGGAGAAGGCCCCGGCTGCCCCCGAGGCTCCGGCCGCGGTGACCGCTGTGTCGCTCGGCCTGCTGCCCGAGGTCTTCGTGTCGCAGGTCTCCACGCAACTGCACTTCTACGCGCCCGAGGTCATCCCGCTGCCCGCACGGCCCGACCGCGGGGAGCGCATCTTCGACCGCATCGCCGAGCGCGAGCCGCAGGACGAGTCATCGGGTCGAGGCCGCGGTCGCGGTCGTCGCCGTGGCGGATCCGACGGAGACGACCAGCGCGAAGAGCCGCGTCAGCGCCAGCGCGTCGTCGAGTACATCACCGAGCCGAAGGCCATCAAGGGCTCCACCCGGCTCGAGGCGAAGAAGCAGCGTCGTCGCGACGGACGCGATGCGGGTCGTCGCCGTCCCGTCGTCACCGAGGCGGAGTTCCTCGCGCGTCGCGAGTCGGTCGACCGCAAGATGGTCGTCCGCTCCAAGAACGGTCGTACGCAGATCGGCGTCCTCGAGGACGGTGTTCTCGTCGAGCACTACGTCGCCCGTAACCAGGACGCATCCCTGATCGGCAACGTATACCTCGGCCGCGTCCAGAACGTGCTGCCGAGCATGGAGGCCGCGTTCGTCGACATCGGCCGCGGCCGCAACGCCGTGCTGTACTCCGGCGAGGTCGACTGGGACGGCGTCGAGACCGGCAACCAGCCGCGACGCATCGAGCTCGCGCTCAAGCCCGGCGACCGCGTGCTCGTGCAGGTCACCAAGGACCCGGTCGGACACAAGGGTGCGCGCCTCACGAGCCAGATCTCCCTTCCCGGCCGCTACCTGGTCTACGTGCCCGGCGGCTCGATGAACGGCATCAGCCGCAAGCTGCCCGACAACGAGCGTGCGCGACTCAAGCGGATCCTCAAGGAGGTCCTTCCCGAGTCCTCCGGCGTGATCGTGCGCACGGCCGCCGAGGGTGCGACCGAGGATCAGCTCACGCGCGATGTGCAGCGTCTCACCGCGCAGTGGGAGCACGTCCAGAAGCAGGTCGAGAGCCAGCAGGCGCCGGCCCTCCTGCACGCGGAGCCCGATCTGCTCGTCAAGATCGTCCGTGACGTCTTCAACGAGGACTTCACGAAGATGCTCATCCAGGGCGAGGATGCCCAGCAGACCATCCGCGCCTACCTCGAGAGCGTGGCACCCGACCTGCTCGAGCGCGTCGAGGCATACGAGGACGAGACCGACCCGTTCGACGCGTTCCGCATCACGGAGCAGATCGAGAAGGCGCTCGACCGCAAGGTCTGGCTCCCCTCGGGTGGTTCACTCGTGATCGACCGCACCGAGGCGATGACCGTCGTCGACGTCAACACCGGCAAGTTCGTCGGTTCGGGCGGAAACCTCGAAGAGACGGTCACCAAGAACAACCTCGAGGCGGCTGAGGAGATCGTCCGCCAGTTGCGACTGCGTGACATCGGCGGCATCATCGTCGTCGACTTCATCGACATGGTCCTCGAATCCAACCGCGACCTCGTGCTGCGCCGCCTGATCGAGTGCCTGAGCCGCGACCGGACGAAGCACCAGGTCGCCGAGGTCACCTCGCTCGGCCTGGTGCAGATGACCCGCAAGAAGCTCGGACTCGGGCTGCTCGAGACCTTCAGCGAGGCGTGCGAGGTCTGTGCCGGCCGCGGTGTCATCGTGCATCATGATCCGGTCGTGAAGCACCGCTCCAGCAACAGCGGCGGCAACAGCAACGGCAACGGCCAGAGCGGTCGTCGCCAGCGGGGCGGCAACGGCAACAACGGGGGCAACGGCCAGAACCAGAGCGCGCCCGCCGCGCCGAACGTCACGCACAGCATCACCGAGGGCGCGAAGTCGGCACTGGCTCAGATCGCCGCTTCCACGATCGTCCCGGCCGCAGAAGGCACTGCAGAGGCGGAGACCGCTCCGGCAGCGCCCGAGGCGCCGACGGCTGCCGAGCGACCCAAGAAGGCTCGCAAGAAGCGCGGCGGCGATCGCTCGGCGCCGAAGTCGCCCGCCGAGCAGTTGCTCGACTCGGTCCTCGACGCCCTTCCCGAGCCGAAGGCTCCGGGTCAGGGACGAGGTCGTCGTCGGGTCAGCACGGCAGCACTCACCGGCACACCCGTCTCGGTGAACAACGAGCCGTCAGCGCCGGTCGCGGCCGCGGACTCGGAGTCCTGAGGCGATCAGTCGGCGCACCAGCTCCTTGCCCCTGACGGGGCGGGCGCCGGCGACGACGAGCCGGGGGATCATCTCCTCCGGCACGTCGTAATGGTCGAGGTCGAACGCGCGCGCCGGCACGTCGTTCGCTCTCGCGAAAGCGTGCAGCTCGTCCAAACTCTCGTCGCTGACCAGGTGCGCCCACAGGCGTCCGTGGGCGGGCCAGAGGGGGTCGTCGACGAGTACGGTCACCTCGTCAGCCTACGACCGCTCCGGCGGGGTCGGCCGCGGAGCGACACGCGGGGGTGCGGGAGCGGCTTCGCTTTGCGACACCGACCCGCATCCGGTAAAGTAGTCCCTTGGTGCGTATGCCGCGTCGTCCTCGTCGGCCGAAGCGGAGAGTCTTGCGTTCGCGCCCGCCGTCCTGCGGCGCATGCAAGCAACAGTCTTCCCGTGAGATCTCGGAGCCGCGAGCTCCCCAACGAAACAGGTATGAAGTGGTTTACGCAGTAGTGCGCGCCGGTGGGCGGCAGGAGAAGGTCGAGGTCGGCACGATCGTTCAGCTCGACCGTGTCAAGGCTGCCCAGGGCGAGAAGATCGAGCTGGCCGCAGTGCTGCTCGTCGACGGCGCCACGGTGACCACCGACGCTGACTCGCTGGCGAAGGTCAAGGTCACGGCTGAGGTCATCGGCAACCTCCGCGGCCCGAAGATCATCATCCAGAAGTACAAGAACAAGACCGGTTACAAGAAGCGTCAGGGCCACCGTCAGGAGCTCACGCGCGTCAAGATCACCGGCATCAAGTAAGCCCGAGGGGACTAGGACATGGCACATAAAAAGGGCGCAAGCTCAACCCGTAACGGTCGTGACTCCAACGCTCAGCGCCTCGGCGTGAAGCGCTTCGGCGGTCAGCAGGTCCTCGCCGGCGAGATCATCGTCCGCCAGCGCGGCACGCACTTCCACCCCGGCGTGAACGTCGGCCGTGGTGGCGACGACACGCTGTTCGCTCTGGCCGCTGGTGCGGTCCAGTTCGGCGCGAAGGGCGGCCGCAAGGTCGTCAACATCGTCGCTGCAGCTGAGTGATCTCAGCGCGACACTAGTCATCCGGTTCGGGGCGGGCTTCGGCTCGCCCCGTCCGTGTATCTGCACACAGTCATAAAACAGGAACCCAGGGGAACCCGCACATGGTCACGTTCGTCGACACCGTCACACTGCACTTGCGTGCGGGTAAGGGCGGCGGCGGCTGCGTCTCCGTGCACCGCGAGAAGTTCAAGCCCCTCGGCGGCCCCGACGGAGGAAACGGCGGCGACGGCGGCGACATCGTGCTCGTCGCCGACCCGCAGACCGGCACGCTGCTCTCGTACCACCACTCGCCGCACCGCTCCTCGGGTAACGGCGGTCCCGGCATGGGCGACCACCGCTCCGGTTTCCTCGGTGAGACGCTCGAACTGCCGGTTCCCGTGGGCACCGTGGTGAAGAACACCGCGGGCGAGGTCCTGATCGACATGATCATCCCCGGCGAGCGGTTCGTCGTCGCCAAGGGCGGGATGGGCGGGCTCGGCAATGCGGCTCTCGCCACCCCGAAGCGCAAGGCTCCGGGCTTCGCACTGCTGGGCACGCCCGGATACGAGGGCGACGTCGTCCTCGAGCTGAAGACCGTCGCCGACATCGCGCTCGTCGGCTACCCGTCCGCGGGCAAGTCGAGCCTGATCGGTGCGATCTCGGCAGCGCGACCCAAGATCGCCGACTACCCGTTCACCACTCTGCACCCCAACCTGGGTGTCGTGCAGGTGGGCGATTTCCGCTACACGGTCGCCGACGTGCCCGGCCTCATCGAGGGCGCGAGCGAGGGGCGCGGCCTCGGACTCGAGTTCCTCCGCCATGTCGAGCGCTGCTCGGCTCTGCTGCACGTGCTCGACTGCGCCACCCTCGAGCCCGGGCGTGACCCGATCTCCGACCTCGACGTCATCCTCGCCGAACTCGGCGCCTACGAGGTGCCCGAGGGGCAGACTCCGCTGCTTGAGCGCCCGCAGTTCGTCGCTCTGAACAAGATCGACGTGCCAGAGGCTCGCGATCTCGCCGAGCTGGTCCGTCCCGACCTCGAGGCGCGCGGATTCCGTGTGTTCGAGATCTCCACGGTCTCGCACGAGGGTCTGCGTCCGCTCACGTTCGCGTTGGGCGAGCTCGTCGAGAAGGCCCGCGCCGAAGCAGCGCTCGAGACGCCGCCGGAGCGGGTCGTCATCCGCCCGCGTGGCTCCAAGAAGGGCTTCACCATCCGCGTCGAGGGTGGCACTTACGGCAACGTCTACCGGATCCTGGGCGAGAAGCCGGTGCGCTGGGTTCAGCAGACCGATTTCCAGAACGAGGAAGCCGTGGGCTACCTCGCGGATCGCCTCGAGAAGCTCGGCGTCGAGGACGAGCTCTTCCGCCTCGGTGCGGTCCAGGGATCGACCGTCGTGATCGGCGAGGGCGACAGCATCGTCTTCGACTGGGAGCCCACGATGACCTCGGCGGCGGAGCTCATGAGCGCGCCGCGCGGCACCGACCCCCGTCTCGCACCCAACGCGCGCCGTACGACGTCGGAGCGACGCGAGCAGTACTACGAGCGCATGGACGCCAAGGCCGAAGCGCGCGCCGAGGTGGAGACCCAGCGCCTGGCCGCGTACCGCGAGGATGGCGAGTGACCGCACGCACGCGCGCTGATCTGGCGGCCGCGTCACGCATCGTCGTCAAGGTCGGCTCGTCCTCGATCAGCGGGGAGTCCTCGTGGCGCATCCCCGTGATCGTCGAGGCCCTCGCCGCGGCGCACGCACGCGGGACAGAGGTCGTGTTGGTCTCTTCCGGCGCGATCGCCTCCGGGATTCCGTTTTTGCGTCTGGACTCGCGGCCGAACGACCTCGCCACCCAGCAGGCGGCCGCGGCCGTGGGGCAGAACATCCTCATGTACCGGTATCAGGAGTCGCTTCGCCCGTTCGACATCGTCGCCGGCCAGGTCCTCCTCACCACCGGCGACCTGGAGAACCCCACGTCTCGTTCCAACGCCCGTCGCGCGATGGAGCGGCTCCTGGGCCTGCGGACTTTGCCGATCGTCAACGAGAACGACACGGTCGCGACGCAGGAGATCCGGTTCGGAGACAACGACCGCCTCGGCGCCCTGGTCGCGCAGCTGATCGAGGCTGACGCGCTCATCCTCCTCAGCGACATCGAGTCGCTGTACACGAAGCCGCCGACAGACCCGGGGGCGGAGCCCATCGACATCGTCGCGCACGACGCCGATCTCGCCGGGCTCGAGTTCGGTTCGACCGTGGTCAACAGCGTCGGCACCGGCGGGGCGGCCACCAAGGTCTCGGCGGCGCGACTGGCTGCGGCATCCGGCATCGGCGTGCTCGTCACCAGCGCAGATCTGGTGGACAAGGCGCTCTCCGGTGCCGAAATAGGGACCTGGTTCGAACCCGCCAGCTCATAAACTGGACGGATGACCGACCAGACCCCGCAGGCGCGCCTCGAGCGCGCCAAAGAGGCCTCCCGCGCGACCGCAGCCCTGACCAGCGATGCCAAGGCTCGCGTGCTCGAAGCGATCGCTGTCGCGCTCCTGGCGGACGCACCGCGCATCATCGAGGCGAACGGTCGCGACATCGCTCGCGGGCAGCAGGAGGGCATCGGCGAGTCCCTGATCGATCGACTGCGGCTCGACGAGAAGCGGGTGGCGGCTCTGGCCTCCTCCGTCCGCGAGGTCGCCGCGCTTCCCGATCCCGTCGGGCGTGTGGTCGGCGGTCATCGGATGCCCAACGGCGTGGCGCTCGAGCAGGTGCGGGTGCCCTTCGGCGTGGTCGGCGCGATCTATGAGGCTCGGCCCAACGTCACCGTCGACATCGCCGCACTCGCGCTTCGATCGGGCAATGCCGTGGTCCTGCGAGGCGGCAGCGCCGCTCACGACTCCAATGCCGTGCTCGTGGAGATCATGCGTGCGGCGGTCGAGAGCGCCGGGCTCACGGCGGAAGCGATCCAGACCGTCGACGATTTCGGACGCGACGGTGCGAAGGCGCTCATGCACGGTCGCGGTTTCATCGACGTCCTGATCCCGCGGGGGAGTGCGGGCCTCATCGAGACCGTGGTGACGGAGTCGACCGTGCCGGTCATCGAGACCGGGGCCGGCAACGTCCACATCTTCCTCGACGAGACCGCTCCCGACGACTGGGCTCGTGACATCGTCGTGAACGCCAAGGTGCAGCGTCCGAGCGTGTGCAACGCGGTCGAGACGGTCCTCGTGCATCGTCAGGCGGCGCCGCGGCTCGTGCCTCTGGTGGCCAGTGCTCTCCAGAGCGAGGGTGTCGCGATCCACGGCGACGACATGGTCGTCGGGCTCATGTCGAACGTGATCCCCGCCACCGAGGAGGACTGGGAGACCGAATACCTGAGCCTGGACATCGCGATGAAGGTCGTCGACTCGCTCGATGAGGCCCTCGCGCACATCCGGCGCTACAGCACGGGACACACCGAGTCGATCATCACCACGGACACGCGCAGTTCCGAGCGCTTTCTCGTCGAGGTGGACTCAGCCGTCGTCATGGTGAACGCATCCACGCGATTCACCGACGGAGGTGAGTTCGGGTTCGGCGCAGAGGTCGGCATCTCGACCCAGAAGCTGCATGCGCGGGGTCCGATGGGGCTCTCCGAGCTGACCAGCACGAAATGGCTCGCGCGTGGGTCGGGGCAGACGCGCGGCTGAGGGCTAGACTGGGGGACGCTGTAACCCCACAGGATCCCGAACAGCACGCCACGAAACGGAGCCAGGATGAACCTCGTCGCACAGATCGCGATGGCCGCTGCCGAAACCGAGCACCACGGCAACGTCGCGCTCGAGACGCTGATCTTCGGGGTCATCGCCGCGATCGTGTTCGGCGCGCTCGGCCTCGTGACGTTCTCGTACAAGAACGTCGCCAACCGTCACTCGGCGAAGGCTGAGGCCTGGGCCGCGCAGCACGGCAAGGACGGCCACGAGGCGGGACACGGCCACTAGGCCCGCATGAACGACGCTGCGACCACGCGCCCCCCGCGCATCGGCGTGATGGGCGGAACATTCGACCCCATCCATCACGGCCACCTCGTCGCAGCCAGCGAAGTCGCGAACTCCTTCGACCTCGACGAGGTCGTCTTCGTGCCGACCGGACATCCGTGGCAGAAGTCGGGCGTCTCGCCGAGCGAGCATCGCTATCTGATGACCGTCATCGCGACCGCCTCGAATCCGCAGTTCACGGTGAGTCGGGTCGACATCGATCGCGAAGGCCCGACCTACACGATCGACACGCTGCGTGACCTGAAACGGGATCGACCCGACGCTGAGCTCTTCTTCATCACCGGAGCCGACGCCGTGGCGCAAATTCTCAGTTGGAGGGACCATGATGAGTTGTGGGAATTGGCCCACTTCGTCGCGGTCTCACGTCCTGGACATGTCCTGAGCACAGACGGCCTCCCGAGCGACAACGTGAGCCAACTGGAGGTGCCGGCGCTGTCGATCTCGTCGACGGACTGCCGCGAGCGGGTTCGTGACGATCAGCCGGTCTGGTACCTGGTCCCCGATGGGGTCGTTCAGTACATCGCGAAGCATCATCTGTATCGGAGCAAGGCATGAGTACATCGGATCAGCAAGGGCACGGTCCGCTGACGCGCAAGCAGCTGCGGGAGATCCGGTTGACGGGATCTAACCCTGTGATCTCCAGCGAGGAGGCAGCCGCGGCAGCCGAGAAGGCGCCGCCAGCGCCCCCGCTTCCACGTGCCGCCGAACCCGTCGAGATCGAGCCGGCACCGCTGCCGGTTCCCGTGGCCGAAGAGGCGAACGGCGATGCACCGCTGACCCGTCGTCAGGTTCGAGAGCAGGAGAAGGCCCGCACCGGTTCCGTCTCTGTGATCGGCGCCGACGAGGCGGAGGCGGCGTCGGCCGTCGAGCAGGTCGAAGAGCCTGCTGTATCACCCGCCGAGCAGCCCGATGAGGCGCCGAAGCAGGAGGAAGCTCCCGCGAAGGCCGCGCCAGAGGCTCCTGCAGAGGGTTCCGGCGAGATCGTCTCCGGGATCCCGGACTTCCCTCGGACGGTCGACGCCGGTGATGATGATGACGACGATGTGGATGACGAGGTCGCCGTCGCACCCGTCAGTGCATCCGTCGTCGCCGACACGGTCGGCGAGGTCCCGCTCGAAGCGGTCGAGCCCTCCGCTGAAGCGACCGACGGCGAAGAAGACCTCGAGGCTGTCCTGGGCCTTCCCGCCGACGCGGGCGATGCGGCCGCAGACGACGATGTCCTCGCCGACGTGCACGATGCCGAGGAAGACCACGATGACGACGACACCGTTCGTCCGACCGTCAACTCGTCCTTCGGGGAGGGGCTTCTCGCAGACGCCCCCGACGCCCACGCACCCTTCCGTCCGTCCTTCGACGAGTTGATCGGCGTGGGAGATTCGACCGGCTCCCAGCATTCCGCTCCCAACGCGCTGATCTTCACCCCCTCGCCGGGAGAGGGTTCCCTCTCGGGCCCGGTCGCGTCCACCGGAGAGATCCTCGTCACCGGCTCCTATGAGCTGCCGCAGGGGATGGGCTCGCAGGGCCACGCGCTCGGGACCACGGATGGCAAGGACGTCGACGCCGTCCTCATCGATGGCGAGCTGCCCCCCGCATCCTCGCCGACGCCGATCGCCGCGAGCTCGGCCGTCAGCACCATCAAACCAGCCGGAGAAGTCATCCGGCCTCCGGCCCCCGAGAAGGGGAACCGACTGATGGTCACGCTCGCCATCATCGCCGGCGGACTCGCCCTCGCGATCGGCGTCGTTCTCGTCATCGCCTTCACCACGAAAATGATCTGATGCAATCACCTGAAACTGCCGAAGAGATGCTGCGTCTCGCAGCCCAAGCCGCCATCGACAAGGGTGGAGAGGATCTCGTCGCGCTCAACGTCTCCGAGCCACTCCCGCTCGTCGACATCTTCCTGCTCGTCACGGGAAACAGCGAGCGCAACGTCGCCGCGATCGCCGACGAGATCGAAGACCGACTGATCGAGTCGGGGCACAAGCGCGTGCGTCGCGAGGGGCGGGCCGAGGCTCGCTGGGTGCTGCTCGACTTCGGCGATCTGATCGTGCACGTCTTCCACCAGGAGGAGCGCGTCTACTACGGACTCGAGCGCCTCTGGAAGGACTGCCCGGTCGTTCCGATCGACGTGGCCGAGCCTGCGGCCGACCCCAGCTGACATGAGCACGCACCTGATCACCGGTGCGGGATCCGGCATCGGGTCTGTTCTCGCCCGACGGTTGCTGGAGCGTGGCGATGCGGTGGTGGCGCTGGCTCGCGATGCGGGTCGCGCCCGGCAGATCGCAGCGGACCTTCCCGGCGCGTCCGTCATCGTCGGTGACCTCGCTCAGCCGGGGCGCCTGTCGTGGGCGCTCTCGAAGCAGCAGCTGCCCGAGCGCATCGACTCGCTGGTGCATGTCGCCGGTGTCGTCGACCTCGGCGACGTCGCTGATCTGACGGCCGCTCTGTGGGAGCAGCAGCTCGCCGTCAACCTCGTCGCTCCGGCCGAGCTCACGAGGCTCCTCCTTCCTGTGCTGCGCGTGTCGCAGGGGCAGATCTTGTTCGTGAACTCCGGCGCGGGCCTGCGTGCCAACGCCGGATGGTCGGCGTATGCCGCGTCCAAGCACGGTCTCAGGGCGCTGGCCGACGCGCTGCGCGCCGAGGAGACCGCGCACGGAGTTCGCGTGACCTCGATCTACCCGGGTCGCACGGCGACACCGATGCAGGAGCGCGTGCACCAGCAGGAGGGGCAGGCGTACGACCCGGCCCGCTTCGCCACACCGGAGGCGGTCGTCACGACCATCCTCACGGCGCTCGACCTTCCGCGTGACGCGGAGATCACCGATCTGACGGTGCGTCCAGGACGCTGAGCCGTCCCGGCATCCTCCGCGGGGGATGTCAAGGGGCTTCTTTCAGGAGAGCGGGTGGCGCAGACTCTTCTCGAGAGAGTCCTGGAGGGCCCCGCATGTCTGAACTCCCCGACCCGCGCTTCATGTTGAATCGCATCACCGCGTCGGAATGGGTGATCAACGACCTTCGGTACTCGCCGAACGATCCGCGTCATGTGGTCGCCTGCGTCTACGAGCTCGCCGAGACCGAGGTGGAGGTCACCTGGCTTCGCGATCTGCCGCTCGCCACCCGCTACGGGACCGCGTTCGAAGTGCTCGAGGACGTCGAGCGGATGCGCGATTCGAGCCGGGCCACGCGTCCGATCACGATTCCCCATCGGCCGCCGCTGATGGCCACCTGACCTCCCGCTGTCCTACACCGAAGCGCACCTCCTCGATGATCGAGGAGGTGCGCTTCGGGGTTCGCGGGTGCGTGAGGCGCTCAGGCGCCGGCGTCTTCGTCCTCATCAGCTCCCGCGGCGACACGATCGGCCTCCGCGCTGTCGACGAGCGCGTCATCGGCATCCGGATCGAGGACTTGTTCGCCGTCGACATCCCTGGTGGGTACACCGGCCGCGTCGTCGTCGTGGGGGACCGGAGGCACCGGAGGAATGATGGGGTTCGACATGATCGCATCCTTTCGTCGGGGTGCGTTCACCGTAGAACCCCGCAGGGCGCGGACTGAATCGGGTTGACGCTCGAGGCGGAGCGCGCTAGCAGCGTGTGCCGCGCCCGGTCCAAAGAAAAGAACCCTGCTCCGCGTCGCCGCGGAGCAGGGTTCTGATGCTTCGATTGTGTGGACCTGAGGGGACTCGAACCCCTGACCCCCTGCATGCCATGCAGGTGCGCTACCAGCTGCGCCACAGGCCCAGATGCCGCTCCGTAGAAGCCGGAGCAACTTGAAAAGAGTACTACACGAATCCGCGCGAGCACCAATCGGCGGCGGCCGCCCGGGAGTGTCGTCCTGCGGCTGGAACAACCGCGAGGAGCGGAGCGTTCTGTTCATCGTGAGCATCCTCGACAGTCTGGTGATCGGCGCAGGGCAGGCCGGTCTCTCGGCATCGTTCCACCTGTCACGGCTGGGCATCTCGCACGTGGTGCTCGATGCCGATGCGCGTCCGGGCGGAGCCTGGCAGCACCGCTGGGACGCTCTGACGATGCGCGACGTCCACGGCGTCGCCGAATTGCCCGACGACACGCCTCCGCCGCGTGTCGGCGCCCGCGCCAACATCACGGTCCCCGAGTACTTCGCCTCCTACGAGCGCAAGCACGCGCTCCCGGTGCTCCGCCCGGTGCACGTCGAACGGGTCGAGGACCGAGACGGACTCCTGGTCGTGCGAGCGCGAGAGGGGGAGTGGACGACCCGCACGCTGGTGAACGCGACCGGGACGTGGTCGCATCCGTTCCTCCCGCACTTCCCCGGTATGGAGACCTTCGTCGGAGAGCAGCTGCATACGGTCGACTACCCCGGCCCCGAGCACTTCCTCGGCAAGCGGGTTCTGGTGGTCGGCGGGGGAGCGTCGGCCGTGCAGTTCCTCGGCGCCCTCGCCCCGATCACGGACACCCTCTGGGTCACGCGCCGGGAGCCGGTGTGGCGGACCGATGACTTCACACCCGAAGCCGGGGCGGCCGCGGTCGCTCTGGTCGAGCAGCGTGTCGCCGCAGGACTCCCTCCGGCGAGCGTGGTCAGCGTCACCGGACTCATGCTGCGTCCGCAAGAACGCGAGGCCGAGCGGCTCGGCGCCTACGCCGCACGCCGCCCGATGTTCGCGCGCATCGAGCCCGACGGAGTGCGCTGGGCCGACGGCAGCTTCGAGCGCGTGGACGTCATCCTCTGGGCCACCGGGTTCCGTCCGGCCATCAGCCACCTGGCGCCCCTGCACCTGCGCAGCACCGCCGGGGGGATCCAGCTCGACCGGAACGGCCGCGGCACGACCGCGGTCGCCGATCCGCGGGTGCAACTGGTCGGCTACGGGCCTTCGGCGAGCACGATCGGCGCGAATCGTGCCGGGCGCTCCGCGGCCAAGGGAGTGCAGCGCGCGCTGCGCTCCGCGGGGGCGAGCGTCACCACCGGTTGAGGACCTCTTCGGCGAAGCCCTCGATGCCGTCCACGCGCACCTGCATACCCGTGTCGTCGCGCACCCATCCGGTCCAGACGCCGAACAGTTGATCCGTCCGACTGGCGATGATGAGCGCGTTCGTGCGCGATCTCTTGTCGTAGAAGGGGGAGAAGGTGAGGTCGGCCGCCGCGCCGTGCACCCGCCAGGGGCGCATGAAATGCTCGGGGTCGTATTCCCACACGAGTTCCTCGCTGATCTTCGACAGGCGGCCGTCGACGAGCAGGGCGTTCTCGGTGGCTCCGGAACCGTCCGTCCACTTCGCGCCGAGCTGCAACCCGATCGTGCGGCCGTCGACGATGCCGCTGCCCGCTGCCCAGTTCCAGTGCACGCGGTACGGCCAGCGCCCGCGGCCGTGATCGAGGACCGCCCAGCTGCCCACCGGCACGTCGTAGGCTCGGCCGTCGATCGCGACGGTGCCGGTCGTCGGTCGCGCCACATCCTTCACCGTGTACTGGAACCGGCGGATGTCCTCTCCGCGACGCCAGGGCACGACCACGCCGAGCGCCTCATGCTCGGGCGGCCGGGCGGCGAGCATGTCGAACGACAACCGGGGCGCGGTGCCCCGCAGGCGCGTGCCGTCGAACGTCTCGTCGATATCGAGCGTGATCCGGCGGGTGCGGGCCTGTGTCGAGCCGTCCCCGAGCGATGGCGGCAGGTTCGCGGAGCGTGCTCCGGGGGAGATCACCGTCGAGCCGATGTCCTCCCCGGTCGCGCGGTCGAGCACCCAGACCTCGTGCAGCGCCAGGTAGTCGACGCAGGAGACCGTGAACGCGATGATGTGCGACGGGGTCATCACGTTCCAGTACTCCCAGCGCTTGTTGCGCCCCCAGCGACCACGTCCGGGGATTCCGGACGTGTCGTGCAGCGGCAGGCGGGACCAGCCGAGCGCATCGCGGTTGAGGGTTCCGTCGGGAGTCGTGAGCGAGACGGGCGCGGTGATCTCGCGCTCGATCAGCGGTGTGGGCATCGTCGTCCTGCTGTCGGGAGGGATGCCGTTCGGGTCGGCATCGTTGCCCTGAGTGTAGAGGACCCCGCCGCGTCGGACGAGGGTCCAGGCACGCAGGTTCATGCACGGGCGGAGAACGATGCCTGGCTACGCTGAGGGACATGCTCCGCATCGTGCTCCTCGTCGTCTGGCTGTTGCTGTCCGCCTGGCTCGTGATCTGGGTCGGCGAAGGGCTGTTCGGGGTGGATCAGCGCCGGTCGATCCTCCCGTTCGCCGGGGAGGACACCCTCGGCGGTCCGATCATCATCGGAGTCGCATGGGGGCTGCTGCTGACCTTCGGCGGGATGCTGTCGGGCATCGCGCGTCGCAGGACTCCTCGCGGTGACGCGCAGATCGGCGTCGGCACGATCGTCGAGGTCACCCGCACCGGCATGACGGTGAACGACGTCCCGCAGTACGACCTCTTCATTCGTGTCTCCCCGAGCGCCGCCGACGACTTCATCGGCCAGCTCCGGATGCTCGTGCAGCCCACCGACCTGGCGACGCTCCAGGTCGGGCTGCCGGTTCCGGTGCGCTACAGCCTGACCGACCAGGACACCGTCGAACTCGCGGATCTGAGCGACCCCGCCGTTCGCGACGCGATGCTGCAGTGGCGCATCGACCGGGGATTGATCGACCCCGGGCAGGTGCGGGCGCGCACCAGCGGCACTCAGGTGCCGGCGTCGGTGCTCGAGGTGCGGCCGACGGGCCGTCGCCGCGAGGGGCAGAGCGAACTCGCGTTGCGGGTTCTGATGGCGCCGGAAGGGGCGGCGACCTGGGAGGCCGACACGACCGTGTTCGTCTACCCCCAGGCGATCCCGCATCTGCAGGTGGGCGCTCCTGTGTGGGCGTTCTATCGCCGAGAGGATCCGCGGACCGTCGCGGTGACCATCGAGAAGGAGACGGCTCGATGAACCCGATGGACACCCTCATCTGGCTGGTGAACTTCCCGGCCTCGCACGGCTATGCCATGGTCTTCATCGCAGGATTCTCGACTCTCGGGCTGTTCGCGCTGTCGGTTCGGGGTGCGGTGCCGGGCGAGGCGCTGCGGAGCATCCGGGAGCGGGAGGGACTGCTGCACCCCACGGAACGACCGCGAGGTCGGTTCTGGGGCGGCGTCGTCCGCATCGGGGCTCGCGTGCTGGCGCTCCTCATGGTCGGATCGCTCGTGGTCGGGATCCTCAGCCTCACCGGAGTGCCCGTGACCCGGGCGTACATCTACGACAACGGTCGCCCCACCACCGGGACGCTGGAGGGGGACTGGGTGACCTTCACGACCGCCGAGGGCGTCGAATACACGCTGGAGAGCAACTTCTTCACGCCCGCCGTGTACCCGGATCGCGATGCGTTCCTGACGAGCGGCGAGCCCGTCGTCGTCCGCTACCTGCCGAGCCATCCGCAGGCGTTCGTGATCGACAGCGATCAGACCCCGCGCTGACGTCGGGGCAGGCGCGTAGGGTGAGGGTATGTCGCGCATCATCGTCTTCGGCGGCCACGGCCGCATCGCCCTTCTGCTCGCGCCACTGCTCGTCGCCCGCGGCGATGAGGTCACCGGCGTCATCCGCAACCCGGAGCACGCCTCCGATGTCGAAGCGACGGGGGCTACGGCTCTCGTCGCCGATGTCGAGAGTCTCGGAGCGGAGGAGCTCGCCGAGATCATCCGCGGACACGATGCGGTCGTGTGGTCGGCCGGCGCCGGCGGCGGATCCCCGGAGCGCACGTACGCGGTCGATCGGGATGCCGCGCAGCGGTCGATGGACGCGGCCGAGCTCGCAGGCGTCCGCCGCTACGTGATGGTGTCGTGGCTCGGCTCCACGGCCGATCACGGCGTGCCAGAGAACGACTCCTTCTTCCCCTACGCCGACGCGAAGTGGGCCGCTGACGAGCATCTGCGCGGCAGTGCGCTGGACGGCACGATCCTCGCCCCCGGCACGCTCACGTTCGACGAGCCGACCTCTCGGATCCAGATCGACCCCGCGGGGAGCGGAGCCGTCTCGCGGGCCGATGTCGCCGCGGTCATCGCGGCAGCGCTCCACGGACCGTGCACGATCGGACGGACGATCCGCTTCGGCAACGGCGACGCCGGCTCGGCGGTGCCGATCGCCGAGGCCCTCGGCTGCTGACGCGTCCACAGCGCACAGGACCCGTCATGTCTCGATACCGTCGCTGGGCCGCAGGAGCACTGGCGGTCGTCGCGACGGCAGCGATGTGCGCCTCGCCGGCAGCCGTCGCGTCGCCCATCCCGTCGACGGTTGGCTCCCACACCCCGGCCGCCGTCTCCTCGGCCGGGGACACCACCGGGCCGGCTGCGCATGCGACCGCTCTGGTGCAGGAAATGTCCGTGGCAGAGCAGGCTTTTACGGTGGTCATGGGCCACGTGTCGGGCACGGACCCGGCCGCGCTCCGGACCTACATGCAGTCCGGTCTCGGCGGGTTCATCCTGATGGGCGCGAACATCCCCGCGACGGAGTCCGAGCTGCAGGCTCTCACCGCCGCGATGACCATCGATCCCGCGTTGCCCCCGTTGATCGCGGTCGACCAGGAGGGCGGCATCGTCTCGCGGCTGCACGGCGACGACTACGCGGCCTCCACCGCGCTCAAGGGGCAGCCGGTCGATGACACCTCCGCAGCGTTCACGGCTCGAGGGTCCCTCGTGGCCCGGGCGGGGATCACGGTGAACTTCGGCACGGTGGCCGACTTCACGGCCGACTCGGGAACCTTCATCTACGGTCGCGCGCTCGGCACCGACCCCGCGAGCGCCGCGGATCGGGTGACGGCTGCCACTGTCGCACAGGAACAGTTCCTCGCGTCGACGCTCAAGCATTTTCCCGGACACGGCGCCGCCCCCGGCGACTCGCACTCCGCGATCCCGAGCACGAGCATGGGACTCGACGAATGGCGCAGCACCGAGGCGGTTCCGTTCGCGGCGGGCATCGATGCCGGAGCGTCTCTCCTCATGTACGGGCATCTCGCCTACACCGCCGTCGACACCCTGCCCGCCTCCCTCTCTCCGAAGTGGCACCAGATCGCCAGGGAGGAGCTCGGCTTCGAAGGGGTGGCGGTGACCGACGACCTTGGCATGCTGCTGTCGTCGGGGAATCCCGTCTACGCGGATCCGGTCGCCAACGGCGTCGCCGCGATCGCCGCCGGCAACGACCTGGTGCTGATGATCGCGGGTTCCGACGCGCAGACGGCGGGGAAGATGGCGGCCAGAATCGCGGCCGCGGTCGACGCCGGCACGCTGCCGAAGGAGCGGCTCGAAGAGGCGGCGACGCGGGTGCTCACGCTGCGCACGCAACTGGCAGCGGCATCGGCGCGGTGGACGCTCTGCGCCGACTGCGAACCGGTGCAGTGACGCTCAGGCCGCTGCTCGTGCGCTGTCGCCGAGCCACGCGGCCAGCAGGGTAGTGCGCAGAACTGCACCGCGTTCGGCGAATCCGCGCTGCCGACGCACGTACTCCGCCTTGCCCTCGGGCGTCTCGATGCGCACCGGGGTGACATCCCAGGCGGAGAGATCGTAGGGCGCGGCCTCCATGTCGAGCAGCCGGATGTCGCGCGCCAGCTCGAACGAGTCGAGGAGGAGTTCGCCCGGGATGAGCGGTCCGAGCTTCGTCGCCCACTTGTAGAGATCCATCCCCGCATGCAGACACCCTGGTTGCTCGAACAGCGGCTGATCGTCGCGACTCAGGGGCGTGCGGTTGCGGGGAACGGCCTCCGGGGTGAAGAACCGGAATGCGTCGAAGTGGGTGCAGCGCAGGTCATGGCTCTCGACGACCGCATCCGTGCCCGCCTGTCCCAGACGCAGCGGCACCGCGTGGCGATGCTCGTCCGCCTGGTACACCATGGCCCACTCGTGCAGTCCGAAACAGCCGAACTGTCCGGGGCGCGAAGCCGTGCGGCGCAGCATCCGTTCGACGAGGGCGGCGAGGTCCGCCTTCTCCTGCGCGAACCGGCGGGGATCTGGCACGGCGCCCCCCTCGGTTTCACCCGGCGAGTACCAGCGCCACGAGAGGCGTTCCGGCGCATCCTGCAGCTCGACCCCTGCTCCCGGGTGCCACCGCCGAAGCTGCGCGGGCTTGTAGGAGTAGTAGGTGTGGAGGAAGTCCCACACGGGGTGCTTCTCGGATCGGGCAGCGCGCTCGCGATGCCCGGCCGTCAGGGTGTCCGCGCGCTCCTGATGCGCCTGCTCACGGGTGAGCCATTCATCGCGGGGGATCGTCTTCTCGACGAGCGTGTCCATGTCTGCTGTGGTTTCGTCAGTGCAGGATGCCGGCTTCACCGAGGAGGTCGCGGAGTCCGGCGCCGTCTTCGGCGCTCACCCACGGTGCCACATCTTCGGAGTGCGGTTCACGGCCGGCACGTCCGCCGGCGAGCACCGCCTCGGCAGGCAGCAGCCGCCGGATGGCGACGCCGGCGACCGAATCGGGATGCTCGTCCATGAACTGCGAGTAGATCGCTTCATCGTGCTGACCGTCGTCGCCGATCAGCAGCCACTTCACATCGGGGAACTCCGTCGCCAGCCGACGCAGATTGGTGAGTTTGTGCTCACGCCCGCTGCGGAACCAGCGCTCATGCGTCGGGCCCCAGTCGGTCAGCAGCATCGAGCCCGCCGGGAAGAGATGGCGACCGAGGAACCGCCAGAGGGTCGGGGCGACGTTCCACGCGCCGGTGGACAGGTACACCATCGGCGCTCCGGGGTGCTGCCGCAGCAGCTGGTCGAGGAGCACGGCCATCCCGGGGACGGGGAGACGGGCGTGCTCGTCGAGCACGAACGAGTTCCAGAACGCGATGAACGGACGCGGCAGTGCTGTGACCATGACGGTGTCGTCCACATCGGACACGACACCGAACGTGGTTCCCTCCGCGACGATGAAGGCGCCCGCCTCGACCGGTTCCTGTCCCTCGACCGAGATCATGAACGTCTGCCAGCCGGGCTCCAGGTCGACCGGGATCTTCGCATCGACCACACCTCCGCGGTCGGCGACCAGCTGATGTGTGGTGTCTCCGAAATGCACGCTCACGGACGCGTACCCGACGGGGATCCCGACGAAGCTGCGCCAGCCGCGCACGCTCGCCGGCTCGCCGTCGCGGGTGCGGCGCTGCGGGGGCACGATCAGCACTCGGCCGACCACGCGCACCCAGCCGGGACCGCCGTAACCGGGGAACGGGAGGATCGTGGCGACACGGCCGCGGCGGCGCGCACGACCTTCACGCCAGACATGGAAGCGATGCTCGAGTCGGGCGAACCAGTGGATCCGGGGGGCTGGGGGAGCCGATGCCATTGACTCAGTCTTTCACGTCGGAGTCGGTTGCCGACTCCGGTGCCTCCTGATGGCGGGCTTCGAGCCGCTGCAGCAGCTTCTTGCCGAGGTACGCGAGGAGCAGGAAGAGCGCGATGACGCCGACGAAGATGTAGCCCGCGAAGTGCACGCGATCCACGAGCTCACGGAAGCTGCCGGCCGCGAGGGAGGTCACACTCACATACGCGGTCGCCCAGAGGATGCACGCTGGGGCGGTCCATGCCAGGAACTTGCGATACGGGTACTCGCTCATACCGACGGTGAGGGGGACGAGGGAGTGCAGCACCGGGAGGAATCGCGACAGGAAGATCGCGATGCCGCCGCGGCGCTCGAGATAGTTCTCTGCCCTGACCCAGTTGTGTTCGCCGATCTTGCGGCCGAGCCAGGACACGCGGATGTGCGGGCCGAGCCAACGGCCGAGCCAGAATCCGATGCTCTCGCCGATCAGCGCGCCGATCACGACGGCGACGCCCATCGCGATGCCCTCCCAGACGGTGGCGACGCCCATCGAGGCGATGATGACGATGGTGTCCCCGGGGACGATCAGCCCGATGAGGATGCTGGTCTCCAGCATGACGGCGAGCCCTGCGACCAGAGTGCGCGTGATCGGATCGATCGACTGCACGGTGTCGAGGAGCCAGAGCAGGAGGTCGTCCACGTCATGAGAATACGGGAGCGGCCCGGTCCTAGGCTGGAAAGGTGCCCGAACAACTGACCGCTCGACTTCTTCCGTCCTGGGTGAAGCCGTCGTCCGTGTTCCGGATGCTCGAGGCACAGGTCGCGGATCTCTTCTGGCTCGACGCGGGAGCGGATGCCACGGAGGGCTGGAGCTTCGTCGGCACGGGGGAGCGCTCGTCCCTGCCCCGGGAGGTGGCTCTGGGAGGCGCTCCTGTCGATCCGACCGTTCCGCCGTTCTCCGGAGGCTGGGTGGGATGGCTCGACTACGAGTCCGGAGCCGCGGCTGCCGGTGCGCCGGCGAGCGGGCGCGTCGACGAGACCGGCGGCACCTGGCTGCGGGCCACGCACGTGGTCGCCTTCGATCACGCCGCGCGGCGCGTCTGGGCGCTCAGCGCCCACGGCGACCTTCCGGCCTGGGCGGCTCGAGTCTCCGCTGTCGAGGACGCGCCGGACGAGATGGTCCCGCCGACGCTACCCGACGGCGACTCCCGTGTCGCCGAGGGGCGACACGACCCGCAGGAGTACGCCGCGCTCATCGAGCGCTGCCGTGATCTGATCCGCGCCGGCATCGCGTACCAGCTGTGCCTGACGACGCGGTTCACCGTGGTCGGCCCGCATGATGCCGTCGACGTCTACCGTCGCCTGCGCGCTGCGACGCCCGCGCATCACGGCGGATTCCTCCGGATCGGCGACCGCACGCTGCTCAGCGCCAGCCCGGAGCAGTTCCTCCACGTCGACGGCGGCGTGATCCGCACCCGCCCCATCAAGGGCACCCGTCCCCGCAGTGCCGACCCGGCGGAGGATGCCGCTCTGGCCGCAGAGCTCGCACTCGATCGGAAGGAGCGCGCGGAGAACGTGATGATCGTCGATCTGATGCGCAACGACCTCTCCCGCGTGTGCGAACCGGGAAGCATCCGCGTGGACGGGCTGTGGGTGGTCGAGAGCTATCCCGCCGTGCATCAGCTCGTGAGCACGGTGAGCGGTGTCGCTGCCGCCGGGACGACCGTCGGTTCGCTGCTCGACGCCGCCTTCCCCGCCGGCAGCATGACGGGTGCGCCCAAGCTCTCGGCGATGACGAGACTGCAGGGGCTGGAAGGCGGGCCGCGCGGCGTCTATGCCGGCTGCTTCGGCTACATCGGGGCGGATGGTGGGCTCGATCTGGCGATGGTCATCCGCAGCATCCTGATCGATGGGGAGCGGGCGGTCGTCGGCGCCGGGGGAGGGATCACCTGGGGTTCGGTGCCGGCGGCCGAAGTCGCCGAGGTGGCGACGAAGGCGCGAGCGCCCCTCGCCGCGCTCGGTGCGGAAATGCCTGCGCTCTGGCGTTCCGATATCCTGAACTGATCCCGCTTTTTCCTTCAGATTGGTCGTGCGTTCGTTGTCTGAGAACCTGTCCACCGCTCCCGCCGACGACGAGGCCCCGTCGGCGCACGCCATCCAGACGAAGTGGCAGAAGTACTGGGCGGAGAACGGTACGTTCCTCACCGGCGGCGACGAGGACACCCGGCCGCGGCGATACGTCCTCGCGATGTTCCCCTACCCCTCGGGCGACCTGCACATGGGGCACGCGGAGAATTACCTCTACTCCGACATCGTGGCCCGTTTCTGGCGCCACCGCGGGCACAACGTGCTGAACCCGATCGGCTGGGACTCCTTCGGTCTGCCCGCCGAGAACGCGGCGATCCGCCGTGGGGCCGACCCCCGCGAGTGGACTTACCAGAACATCGCGCAGCAGAAGGAGGGGTTCCAGGCGTACGGAGTCTCGTTCGACTGGACCCGCGTGCTGCACACGTCCGACCCCGAGTACTACCGCTGGAACCAGTGGCTGTTCCTGAAGATGCACGAGCGCGGTCTGGCGTACCGCAAGAAGAGCCCGGTCAACTGGTGCCCCAACGACCAGACGGTGCTCGCCAACGAGCAGGTCGTCGACGGTCGCTGCGAGCGCTGTGGTGCCGAGGTCATCAAGAAGAAGCTCACACAGTGGTACTTCCGCATCACGGACTACGCCGATCGACTGCTCGACGACCTGAACCAGCTCGAGGGCTTCTGGCCGCACAAGGTGCTGCAGATGCAGCGCAACTGGATCGGCCGCTCGATCGGCGCGGACGTCGACTTCGTGATCGAGGGTCGCCCGGAGCCGGTGACGGTCTTCTCGACGCGCCCTGACACGCTGCACGGCGCCACGTTCTTCGTCGTCGCCCCGGACTCCGACCTCGCGTCCGAGCTCGCTGCCGACGCACCCGACGAGGTGCGCGGACGCTTCCAGACGTACCTGGAGCAGGTGCAGAAGGAGACCGATATCGACCGGCAGTCCACGGACCGCCCGAAGACCGGTGTCTTCCTCGAGCGCTACGCGATCAACCCGGTCAACGGCGAGAAACTACCGGTGTGGGCGGCCGACTACGTGCTGGCCGACTACGGGCACGGTGCGGTCATGGCCGTCCCGGCGCACGATCAGCGCGACCTGGACTTCGCCCGCGCGTTCGACCTGCCGGTCAAGGTCGTCGTCGACACGACGGCTCCCGTCACCGGCGCGATGCCCGTGATCGAGGTCGACGACGAGGGTGTGCCCATCGACACCGGCGCCGCGCTGGAGGAGCAGAACCCGGCATCGACCGGCATCGCGCTGACCGGCGATGGCCGCATGATCAACTCCGGTGCGTTGAACGGTCTCTCCAAGCGCAACGCGATCGCCCGCGCGATCGAGCAGCTGGAGTCGACCGGCACCGGTCGTGCCGCGAAGAACTACCGGCTGCGCGACTGGCTGATCTCGCGCCAGCGGTTCTGGGGCACGCCGATCCCGATGCTCCACGCCGAGGACGGCAGCATCATCCCGGTCCCCGAGGACAAGCTCCCCGTGAAGCTGCCGAGCGTCGAAGGACTCGACCTCAAGCCCAAGGGCACGTCACCGCTGGGCGGTGCCGAGAGCTGGGTGCGCACGACCGATCCGGCGACGGGTGACCCGGTGCTGCGCGATCCCGACACCATGGACACCTTCGTGGACAGTTCGTGGTACTTCCTGCGGTTCCTGTCGCCGAACAGCGACACCGTGGCGTTCGATCCCGCTCAGGCGGCTCGCTGGGCTCCGGTCGACTCCTACATCGGCGGCGTCGAGCACGCGATCCTGCACCTGCTGTACGCGCGCTTCATCACCAAAGTGCTGTTCGACATGGGCCTGATCGACTTCACGGAGCCGTTCTCGAACCTGATCAACCAGGGCATGGTCATCCTCAACGGCACCAAGATGTCGAAGAGCAAGGGCAACCTGGTGCTGTTCCAGGACGAGCTCGATGCCCACGGTGCCGACGCGCTCCGTGTCGGACTGGCGTTCGCCGGCCCGGTCGAGGATGACAAGGACTGGGCCGATGTCTCCACGACGGGCGCCCAGAAGTTCCTGGCGCGAGCGATGCGCGTCGCCGGCGAGGTCTCCAGCCCGGTGGACGTGGTCTTCGACGGCGGCGATGCGGCACTGCGTCGCGCGACGCACAAGCTGCTTGCGGAGGCTCCCGCTCTGGTCGAGCAGACGAAGTTCAACGTGCTCGTCGCTCGCCTGATGGAACTCGTGAACGTCACCCGTAAGACGATCGACGGCAACGCCGGTGCTGCGGACCCCGCGGTGCGCGAGGCCGCCGAGACGATCGCCGTGATGCTCGACCTGATCGCCCCGCACACCGCGGAGGAGATGTGGGAGATGCTCGGTCACGAGCCCTCCGTCGGCCTCGTTACCTGGAGATCCGCCGATCCCGCGCTGCTGGTCGAGGACACGGTCACCGCTGTCGTGCAGGTGGGCGGCAAGGTCCGTGCACAGCTCGAGGTCTCGGCGCGCATCGGTGAGTCCGAGCTCGAAGCACTGGCTCGTGCCGACGAGCGAGTGATCCGTTCGATCGGCGACCGCGAGATCGTGAAGGTCGTCGTGCGCGCGCCCAAGATCGTCAGCATCGTCGTGAAGGGCTGATCTCCTCTCGCCGGGGATGATTTTCGGCCCCTGGTTCTCGCTTCGGTGAGGGCCAGGGGCCGTCGCCGTCATGCCTGTCGTGCTGCGGAAATGCGCGGGCCGGCCGCTCTGCACCACCTGCACGGGGGCAGCGGTTGTCCACGACTCGGGTCTTCGGTGCCCGGGGAGTCCGTTTCCCGCGCCTAGCTTGGCCGGATGGCATCTCCGCAGGCACCACCCCCGCCACGGCGTCGACTGCGCCTGAGCATCGGAGCCGGGGTCGTTCTCGCGCTCGTCGTGCTGTCTGCCGCCGTCGGCCTCGGTCTTCTGCGCGGCCAGGCATCCCCGACCGCATCCGTGCCGTTGCCGGATGAGACGTCGACCGCCGGTGGTTCCGGGGAGCTGTACGTGCACGTTCTGGGGGCGGTCGCGCACCCCGGCATCTACGTGCTGGACCTGGACGCACGTCTGGTCGACGCATTGGCGGCGGCGGGTGGCGCGAACGACGATGCCGACTTGGCGGCGGTCAATCTCGCGAGGCTGCTGGAAGACGGCGAGCAGATCGTCGTCCCGGCCGCGGGGGCGGTGGCCGCTGCGCCGGGAGCGGGACCGCCGGGAGACGACCGCGTCGACCTCAACACCGCCGATCAGGCCGCTCTGGAGACGTTGCCGCGCATCGGTCCGGCACTGGCCGAACGCATCATCGCTTGGCGCGATGAGAACGGGCGCTTCGGCTCCGTCGACGACCTGCTCGCCGTGCCCGGTATCGGTGAGAAGCTGCTCGCCGGCCTGCGCGATGGGGTACGGGTGTGACGACGCGCGACCAGACGTCGTGCCGGGCGTTCATAGTTTCCCCGCGCTCGAACGCCCGACGGATGTGCAGATGAAGGTCGCAACGACCGGAACGATAGTGATACCCAGCATGAACATCGCCGCAGAGGTGCTGGCGAACTCGAGCGCCTCCGTGCGCACGTCGCCGAGGCTGGCGACCGCCACGGCGGCGAGTACTCCCCCTGCGGCAGGGATGTAGACCGTGATCGTGGACTCGACCAGAGTCATCACCAGCGACCCTCGGTGTGAGAGTCCGAGTTGTTGGTAGACGGCGAAGTCATGGCGCCGGCTCCAGACGGACGATCCGACAGCGAACACGATGATGCCGACGGCGCAGAGAATGACCCAGAGCTGTGGGCTGGAAGAGAGGAGCTCTTGGCTCGTCGCGCCAGCTGGTCTCCCCGGCACCAGCGGGATCGTGCGGGCACCCTCTGAGGCGGGGAACCATGCTGCGGCTACCGACGTGATCCCTGCTTCGGCCCCTGGAGTCGCCTCGACGTAACATTCGGTGGCCACGCTTTGGGTCGATGACGGGATCATCACCTTCGCATGGAGGCTGGAGATGCGTCCTGCCGAGATGGCGGTGCCCCCGGCTGTGAGTTGGCGCTCGGCGCCGTCGATCATCGCCGGGGTGGGGACGCCGCTTGCAAGAGCGTTCTCGGTCGAAGGCACGACGACGGTTCCTGGGGCGAGGTCTGGGAGTTCTGGCCACTGCAGAGCCGGCAACCCGGGAGTGACCAGCACAGCGGAGATCGGTCGTCCGCCGGTGGATCTCAACTCCACCGGTCGCAGGACGGCACCGGCGGTGGTGACTCCTGCAACCGAACGGAGCAGGTCGCAGCGCTCCGTGGAGATTTGTCCTCCACTGCTGCCGACCACGATGATCGATCGCCCCTCGGCGATGTCCTGCTCAAGCATCGCGTGCGCCTGCGAGACAGTCGCCCACGGGAGGATGAATGCCGCGAATGCCAGCGCTGCCGAGAGCACCGCGATCAGCGCTGTCTGAAGAGGGCGGGCGAAGGCGTTGCTGATCGCTTCGGAGACGCAGTCGGCGATCTTCATCGGGTCGTTCTCTGCCCGATGTCGAACACCGTGTCGGCGAAGGCCGCCACGTCCTTGTCGTGCGTCGCCATGATGACAAGGGCACCGTCGTCGGCTGCACTGCGGAGGGCAGTGGCCACCCGCACTTTCGCCTCCGCGTCGAGAGAGGATGTGGGCTCATCGGCGAGAATCAGTCGCGCCTGGGATGCGAGAGCGCGAGCGACAGTGACTCTCTGCCGCTCGCCACCGGAGAGCTTCTTGGCGCGGACGTTCGCTAGATGTTCGATGCCCAGGCGAGCCATCTCCTGCTCAGCCCGAGCCAGCGACTCGGACTGTGGAACGCGCCGAAAGAGGGGACCGAGCGCCACGTTCTCCAGCGCCGTTCGGCTGACAAGCAAGGGGCTGTTCTGCACGATCCATCCAGCGGACGACGGTGCTCGGTTCTCATCGGTTTCGGCGATGCAGTCCCCGGCTGAGGCCTGGATGGAACCGGAGATGACGCCCAGAAGAGTCGTCTTGCCGGAACCGGAGGGGCCGGTGACGCTGACGAAAGAGGGAGGCTCCCATGCAAAGTCCAAGCCCTGGAATAGCCATCGAGAGCCGAATCTCATACCGAGATCTCGTGCGACTATGCGCATGTCGCGCCGGTAGCTGAGGGGTTGACGAGCACGCTCTCGCCGGACTTCACCTTCGCTGCTATGAGCGAGGTGCCGTCGACGGACTCGATCGTCTCAGCGGCAACGACACGGCGCTTCTCCCCGTCGCGGACGATGACACAGGTTCCGTCTGTGCCGGTGAGAACTGCGGCGGCGGGCACGACGATCGCCGCAGGCTGAGGGGTGACGACGCGTGCAGATGAGGTGAGAGCTCCTTGTGTGACCCCAGCGGCTATCTGGGGGAGCGCTGCGGGATCGATTGCGGTCCGAGCCTCGTCGACTGCGAGTTCCTTCTGGCCGAACAGTACGACGGCATCTTCGGGAACAGCGACAGTGGAAGAGGCAATCGCGTCTGGGCTGATCGGGTTGTCCTCAGTGACCTCAGCGATGGCCTCGGGCGTGACGATGTGCGCCGACACGAGTTGGTCCATGGCTGTGGCAACGGGTTCGCCGCTGGCGGGAGCCGGTCGACCCGCCTTCACATGCACTTCGCTGACGGTGAGTTCGGTTGCCGGGATGAAGACCAGCCACCCTGGATCGAAGGACGCCAATCCCTGCGTGGTGTCGACGCCGATGGACTTCGCGAACGCGGAGACCTGCAGCCATGCGTCCCAGCCGAGTCGGTCGCTGTCCGGGACGTCGATGCCCCGGGTGCTGAGGAACTCGAGCAGCGCTTTAACGTCCTCCCCGGCGGATCCGGGAACGAGGGCGCGGTAGAGAGGTACATTCATGAAGGCCGCGATGCGCTTCACGCGATCGACATCGACGACCGCGTCTCCGCTCTTGAGCACGCCGCCAGGTTGAACGTTGACGCGAACGACCGTCCCCGACCATGCAGGCGCGGGGATCTCGGCACCGTCGCTCCACTCGAGTGCGAGGCCGACTGCCTGGGCGCGCGTTTCTTCGGCGCTGAGCGCCGGCGCCCAGACTTCTTGAGTCGCGACGACGGTCTTCGTGGAGAGGTATTGATAGAGCAGGCCCACGCCGATGACTGGCGCCAGAATCCAGCAGACCGCGACGACCCAGAAGGCTACGTCACGGCGTCGGCGCGGGGATTGCTCAGCGGTCATGTTCAATACGCCACTCCGACATACGGCAGCTCGGGGAAGAGGCGCAGCGCCTCGTCACTGATGCATGTCGCGGCTGCTTCGCGCTGTGCGCCCTCGTCGGCGGTCGGATCACCGCTGAAGGCGCGGATGTCTCGTGCATCGTCCGGGATCTCGTAGTCCAGTTCGGCCATGCATTCTTGTGCGGCGATGCGAAGCGACTCGTCCATCCGCTGTGCGCCCGTGTTCAGATAGGCCGCCTCGATGACATTCAGGTTAGGGTTCTTGCACGAGAGGTCGTCCTCCCCGAAGGCATCCGGCTCACGCGTGCCCATGTCGATGTCGTAGATGTGCGTCATCGAGTTCGTCGGGTTCACCATGGGTGCGGGAACTTCGTATCCGAGTCCGCGCATGCACGAGGCATAGCGCTCCGACGCGGCTGCGTAGTCGGCAGCGTCGACTTCACCATCCTCCAGCAAGCCTGCCAGCCACTCGTTGCCGTCCTCACGGAACTTATCTGCGGTGCTCTTGATCTGCTCCGCTGACAAGGGCCCGCCACCCTGACCCGGCGTCTGTACGGAGCATGCGGTCAGCAACAGCATGCTCGCGGCACCCGCGATGACGAGGGTCCTGAGCAGCGGGCCCCGAGAGTATCGGCTCAACTCGCGACCTTGCCGCCCCAGCGGTGCCATCCACCGACGTAGCCGTTCGATGCGATCGCTGACGCCTGAGCGAAGTGCACGCCAGTGCTACCGTTCCACAGGGTACTGCCGCCGGACTGGCGCAGGCCGGCGTGAACGGGGACGATCACGAGGCAGATGTTGCCAGACTCGGCCGTGTTGGCGTAGGCCGTCGAACCGCTGGTCCAACTCTTACCCTTGGCGTTGCCGGTGCATCCCGCAGGCGGCCCAACCGTGACGCTACCCCATGCCATGGCGGGTGCGGCGATACCGCCGACGAGTCCCATGGCTACGATCGCTGCAGCTGCAGCGATAGCGAGGGGGCGTTTGCTGTGGCGGCGCGGCGCCGCTGAACGCGTACGACTCATGGAGTTCTCATTTCTCTCAGAGGTCGGAGTTGACCTGCTTCGAGGGTGGATCACGCGCGCGAAGCACGATATGTATCCATGGATACATATCGTGCGATTCCAGAGATTTTTCTGCACCGATGCAACACTTCGGGGATGATCGGACATGAGCGGTAGTGAACGGATCATCGGAGGAAACTCATGGACGACACTCAGCTCAACCGGCTGCTCACTCCGCGTGATAAGTGGGCGGAGTCGCCGGAGATTCTTGATGCGATGCTCGAACGCGTCGCCAGCAACGCCGTAGAGCAGCACGCGCGGCCCCCACGTCGCCGGCGGGGCCTCCGAATCGCAGCGACGCTGGGTGCGCTTCTGGGCGTCGGAGTTCTCGGGACGGCGGCTACCGTCTACATCGCCCCGAACTTCACTCCGGATGCTGTCATTCCGATCACCTACGTTACGGATGAGGGCAAGACGGTCGAGTGCACGTTCTCACTCGCGGTCCGGTCGTGGGATGGCACGAACGTCACCGAGGCGAAGGAATGGATCGCGTCGCACGACTGGACCGGCATCGGCCAACGCGGCTACGACCTCGGCGAGAAGAACCCGACGTCCGTCGGCGACCCTGCCGTGGACCCCGAGCTCACTCAGGAGGACCTGGACCAGCTGACAGTGTCCTCGGGTATCGGCACCGCGGTCGTGGAGGAGATCCCGTTCGAATTGATCAACGGACCCGGTATCGGCACCTCCGGCACTTCGACCTGCACATGGGTGCGGCACTGATGCCCGGCCGTTCCGAGGAGCCCCTCGAGGCGCTGGTGTCGATGTGGAGCGACGACAGGCTCGACCTTCCTGCCTTGATCGATGAAAGCAAGCGGGCACTGTTCGGCTACTTCGTTCGACGTGTCGTCTCCACGGACGATGCCGCGGACCTCACCGGTGAGGTGCTGCTGACCATGTGGCGCAAGGTCGACGCCATGCCGTCCGACCGCATCGAGGCACGGATGTGGACGTTCGGGATCGCCCGGAACGTGCTCGCCAACCACAGACGCGCGCTCTCACGCAGGCGGAAGCTCAGCGACAGGCTCAAGGGAGAAGCGCTCATCATCGGCGACTCCCGCCCGGTGCGCGACGATGTGTGGGAGGCACTCGAGGCACTCCCGGTGGGCGATCGCGAGGTCATCCAGCTCGTCCACTGGGACGGGTTCTCCCTCGCGGAGGCGGCGAAGATCCTCGGCAAGAAGCCGGCGACCGTCCGCAGCAGGTATGCGCGGGCGCGGGCGAAGCTTCGGGCTGATCTCACCCTCCAGAGCGACGCCTGAGAACGTTCTGCCAGTCGTCGAAACGACGCCTTGCCGAGTACCAGACCCCAGGTGAGCGTGTGTCTGGCATCGGAGTGGTTGACCGATGCCGTGGAGCACGCTCTCCTCGCAGATGGCCACCGGGTGCAGCGTATGGCTGATCCGGAGGCGGACTTGTTGCGCCCGCAAGACCTGCTGGTCAGCGATCCGACAATGCTTCCACCGCGAGAAGCCCGTCGCACAAGGCGTGTGCGCACGATCCTGTTGCACGAGTCCGGGGTGCCATCGACGCATCAGTATCCTGCCTATGTCTGCCACATCTCGGCAGGAGGCGGCATCCGCGCACTGCTCACGGAAGTGCGAATCAGCATGACGCGCGGGGCATCACAGGCTCTGCTCACACCGCGGCAGTGGCAGGTCCTCACCCACGTAGCCCACGGTTCGACGAACCAGGACATCGCTGAAGCGCTCGTCATCTCCGTGGGAACTGTCAAACGGCATCTCCACGACGCCTACGCGACGTTGCAGGTCAGCACTCGGCTCGAAGCCGTTCGCGCCTGCGGCCTGTTGACCCCGCCGCCTCATCACTCTCGCGTGACGCGTCCACGGGTATCTGTGGGGCGGGAGATGCGAACGACGGAAGAGATGCGAGGGGTCGTCCACCGATAACCGAACAGGGCGCAACTCGCCCGTCGGCGTCGGCGTCGTCGTCCGCGATAGCCATGTCTGCCATTCCGGTTCCTTCTCGCGACGTCAGCGGCCGTAGCGAGGTTCTGTCTCTGCACGAGTGGTGATTCGCTGTGGTTGTCCGCAGCTCGCGGGCTCGCGGTGATGTCTGGTCGTTGCGCTCTCGTAGCGTGACGGGATGTCGCAGCCAGGAACCCGCGCGGAGCAGCCGAGACCGAGCCTGAAACGGCGCGATCTGCGGTTGCTGCCGTTGCTCGGGGCGGTGTGGGCGGCGGCCCTGCTGTGCGTCTTCTTGCCGGGGTGTTCGTGGTGGATGGTGGGCGGCTGCGCCATGGGCGCGGTGCTCATGGTGCTCGCGATGTTTCGGGGACGGGCACTGCGGCTTCACGGCGGCGGAGGTCTGGCCGTGGTGCTTCTCGCCGCGATGGCAGCCATCGGCCTTGCTGTCGCACTCGCCCTTCCCTCGCGTGCGCAAGCCGCCGACTGGTCGGGGCACGTGACGGAGGTGACCGCGGAGGTGACTTCGGCGGCGTCGATCGGTCGGGACGGACGACTCTGGTTCGATGCGCAGACGATGACCATCGGCAACCGAGATCGACCAGCCGCGCTCACTGCGCCGGTGCGCATAGGAGTCGAGCCGGGCGACGGCTTCGATCTCGGTGCCCGGGTTCGAGTGGTCGGACAGGTGCGGACGACCGATGCGGGTGAGCGCTCGGTCCTCGTCGTCTTCGCGAACGAGACCGAGGTCGTCGAGCCCGCCTCCGGAGTGTTCGCCGTCGCGGCGAGCCTCAAGCGCGCTTTCGTGGAGCGGTCCCTGCGACTCCCCGAGCCCGGCGCAGGCCTTCTGCCGGGCCTCGCGGTCGGCGACACCCGTGCTGTGAGCGCGGAGTTGAACGACGACATGCGCACGAGCGGTCTCAGCCACCTGACCGCGGTGAGTGGAGCGAACTGCGCGATCGTCGTCGGCGGTATCTTCTGGCTCGCCGCCCTGTGCGGAGCCGGGCGGGCACTGCGGGTGGTCCTTTCCGTGCTGGGTCTGGCGGGATTCGTCGTCCTCGTCACGCCGGAACCGAGCGTGATCCGTGCAGCGGTCATGGCGGCGGTCGGCATGCTGACCGTGCTGCTCGGCCGTCCGAGTGCCGGCGCGGGCATGCTCTCGCTGTGCGCTGCCGGGATTCTCGTCGCCGACCCGTGGCTGGCGGCTACTCCGGGGTTCGCGCTGTCGGTCGCCGCGTCCGGTGCTCTGGTCATGCTCGCGCGACCACTCGCCGGCGGGCTGGCGCGGATCATGCCCGGACCGGTGGCGCTGGCTCTCGCGGTCCCGCTCGCTGCGCAGTTGGCGTGCGGCCCGATCATCGCTCTCTTCGCCGAGCAGCAGTCGCTCATCGGCATCGCCGCGAATCTCATCGCCGCACCCGCGGCGCCGATCGCCACCGTGGTCGGCCTGCTGGCCTGCCTGGCGGCTCCGCTGCCGACTCTCGCGGATCTGCTGGCGTCGTCCGCCTGGCTACCGTCAGCGTGGATCGCCACCACGGCGACCACCGCCGCACGGCTGCCCGGAGCACAACTGCTGCTGCCCGCGGGAATCGGCAGTGCACTGCTCGTGGCTCTCGTGAGCGTGTGCATCGTGGTCGTCGTCATCAGATTCGGTCGACAGAGCAGGGAAGCGGCGACCGGGCGTGGGCGACTCATCGTGCAGCGGGCCGCGGCCGCGGTCCTGATCGTCGTGCTCTCGCTCGCCGGCGCCCGGGTGCTCCTCGACGGACCGCTCGCCACGGCGACGGCGCCCGACGGATGGTCAATCGCCGCGTGCGACGTCGGGCAAGGCGACGCGTTGCTCGTGCGCTCGGCGACGCGGGTGGCGCTGATCGACACGGGGCCGGCTCCGGAGCCTCTGGCGGCGTGCCTGAGGTCCCTCGGCATCGGGCACATCGATCTCCTCGTCCTCACCCACTTCGACCTCGATCACGCCGGCGGGGGCGCCGCCATCCGAGGGCGGGTCGACGCAGTGCTGCACGGTCCGGTCGCAGAGGGAGGCGATCGACGTCTCCTCGAGGAGCTCAGCGGGGGAGGCGCACGCGTCGAGGAGGCGTGGATGGGACAGCGCGGCATGCTGGGGAAGGCCGCCTGGCGGGTGCTGTGGCCGGTGCGGGGTTCGGCTGCCTTCCCCGACGGCAACGACGCGAGTGTGGTGATGGAGTTCGACGGGGGAGAGGTGCCCCGCTCCATCTACCTCGGCGATCTCTCTGCGGCACCCCAGCGGATGCTGCTGCGCACGGCTCGGCTCGGTCGCTACGACGTCGTCAAGGTCGCCCACCACGGCAGCGCGGACCAGGATGCGGGTCTCTATGCGGCCGTGCAGGCTCACGTGGCGCTGTTCAGCGTCGGGGCGGGGAACGACTACGGCCATCCCCGCGGCGAGACCCTCGACCTCGTCTCGGCGGGCGGAGCACAGGCGCTGCGCACTGATCAACAGGGACGCATCCTTCTCGGCGTCCGAGACGGCGAGCTGCGCGTGTGGACGGACAAGACACTGCCCTGAGCGCGCGGGCAGCGGTGTCGGCGACCGCCGGTAGTCTGGATCCATGGCAGCTTCGCGTCCCCCTTCCCGTGGCGGTGCGAAACCCACGAAGATTCCCCAGGTCTCCTGGCGAGAGCCTCATCCCGCTCCGATCGTGCTCGTCTCCGGGCCGGAAGAGGTCTGCGCCGAGCGCGCGATCGCCGGCGTCCGCGACTACCTCCGTGCCGAGGATCCCGCCCTCGAGGTCAGCGATGTGCGGGCCGACGACTACGCGCCGGGAACGCTGCTGTCCCTCACGTCCCCATCCCTCTTCGGCGAACCGCGTCTGGTGCGCGTCTCCGGCGTGGAGAAGTGCTCCGACGCTTTCATCCAGGAGGCGGTGTCGTACCTCGACAATCCTCAGGAGGGGGCGACGGTCATCCTGCGGCACACGGGGGCGAGCGTGCGGGGCAAGAAGCTGCTCGACGCCGTCCGCGCCGGTAGCGGCGGCGGGATCGAGATCGCCTGCCCGGCGATCAAGCGCGATGGTGACCGCGTCGACTTCGCCGCGGGCGAGTTCCGCACGGCCAAGAAGCGCATCGCGCCGGCGGCCCTGCGCGCGCTGGTCTCCGCGTTCGCCGATGACCTCACCGAGCTGGCTGCGGCCTGCCAGCAGCTCATCGGAGACGTCGAGGGTGACATCTTCGAAGAGGTCGTCACCAAGTACTACGGCGGGAGGGTCGAGGTGTCGGCATTCGTCGTGGCCGACACGGCGATCGCCGGGCGCTACGGAGAGGCGCTCGTCGCGCTCCGCCATGCGCTGTCGTCCGGTGCCGACCCGGTGCCGATGGTCGCGGCCTTTGCGATGAAGCTCCGCACCATGGCTCGGGTCGCCGGAAACCGCGAACCGAGTAGGCAGCTCGCCCAGCGTCTGGGCATGAAGGACTGGCAGGTCGATCGTGCCCGCCGTGACCTCGCCGGATGGAACGAGCGTTCGCTCGGGATGGCGATCCAGGCCACAGCGCGCGCCGACGGTGAGGTCAAGGGTGCGGCCCGCGATCCGATCTTCGCGCTCGAGCGCATGGTCACGGTGATCGCCACTCGTCGTCCATTCGGCGAGGAATAGCCGCGCGTCCTCACTCCGCGGATCGCCCGGCACGCCGGAGACACGAAGAAGGCCCGCCCCGATAACGGGACGGGCCTTTCTCAGAAGCTTCCGCTCAGAGAGAAGCGACCTGCTTGGCGAGAGCCGACTTGCGGTTCGACGCCTGGTTCTTGTGCAGGACACCCTTGCTGACGGCCTTGTCGAGCTTGACGGCGGCCTTCTTCAGCGCGGCCTCGGCTGCTGCCTTGTCGCCGGCGGAGACTGCCGTGCGAGTCGTGCGGATGACCGTCTTGAGCTCGCTCTTGACGGCCTTGTTGCGCTCGCGCGCCTTCTCGTTGGTCTTGTTGCGCTTGATCTGCGACTTGATGTTTGCCACGTGTGGACGCTTTCTGTACAGGAGTGTTCGGAATGCCGGCAGCAGAAGAGGGCTGCTGCACAGCGGTCGTGAGGGAAGAACCCACACGCAAGCCAAGAGTCGAGTCTACCAGCAGAGGGGGTGATCACGCGAAACGGCAGACGGATCACGATACTCCGTCGCGGATCTCCTGGAACTGGGTGCAGAATCATCTCTATCCCGACACCGCTGTCAAGGAGCCACATGACCCCCGAACACGTTCCTCCGTCCGTGCCCGCAGGCCTCCGCTGGTCCGCAGCGACCTCGGCTTTCCAGATCGAGGGGTCGCGCCCGACGGGGGCCGTCGGCCGCTCCATCTGGGACGACTTCCTCGAGAGACCGGGCGCGATCATCGACGGGTCGACCGCGGATCCCGCGTGCGACAGTTATCGGCATCCCGAGGCCGATGTGGCTCTCGCCGCGGGGTTGGGGCTGGACCGCTACCGGTTCTCCATTCCGTGGGCGCGCGTGCAGCCGGACGGCCGGGGTGCGGGGGACGCGGGCGCGCTCGACCACTACTCGCGGCTCGTGGACCTCCTGCTGGAGGCGGGCGTCGCACCGTTCCCGACCCTCTTCCACTGGGAGATGCCGAGTGCGATCGAGGCCGACGGCGGCTGGCTCGAGCGCGACACTGCCGAGCGCTTCGCCGAGTACGCGAACATCGTGGCCGACCGTCTCGGCGATCGCGTGAGGCAGTGGTACACGATCAACGAGCCGGCGATGACGACGCTGCAGGGGTACGCGGTCGGTGCGCTCGCCCCGGGACGACAGCTGCTCTTCGACGCGCTGCCGACCGCCCACCACCAGCTGCTCGCCCATGCCCGCGCCGCCTCGGTGCTGCGGGAACGAGGTGCCTCCACCGTCGGTCTCGCGAACAACCACACGTGGGTTCTGCCGCTGCACGATACGGCCGAGGACCGCGAAGCCGCCGCCGTCTACGATCTGCTCCACAACCGGGTCTTCAGCGCACCGCTCCTCGACGGCGCGTACCCGGACCTCGAGTCGCTCGGGCTTCCCCCGATGCCGGTGCGCGACGGGGATCTCGAGGAGATCGGGCGGTCGATCGACTTCTACGGCATCAACTTCTACAACCCCACGACCGTGACGGCTGCCGCTGCCGGGAGCCCCGTGCCGTTCGACATCGTGCCCACTCCTGGCGTTCCGGTCACCGGCTTCGGGCCGGAATGGCCGATCATGCCCGCAGCCCTCCGCGATCTCCTGATCGACCTGCACGCACGGCATCCGCATCTTCCCCCGGTCGTCATCGCCGAGAACGGAGCGTCTTTCCCCGAACCCGCTCGCGCGGGCCGCATCGACGACACGGACAGGATCGAGTATCTGGCCGGTCACCTCGCGGCTGTCGGGGAGGCGGTGGACGCCGGAGTGTCTGTGGAGGAGTACACGGTGTGGTCGCTGCTCGACAACTGGGAATGGGCAGACGGCTACACCCAGCGGTTCGGGCTCGTGCACGTCGACTTCGAGACGGGCGAACGCACGCCCAAGGCCTCCTACGACTGGTATCGGGACGTGATCGCGAGTTCGCGCGCAGCGGCCGCGACGGCGGTGGCGAGTTGAGCGAGACCACGGGCACCCGCACGGTTCGAGCGGGAACACGATGGATGTCGCTGTTCACGCTGGCGTGGCTCGCGATCTGGACCGTGCAGCTCACACCCGTGCAGCTGCTCCTTCCCCTGCAGCTGGACACCCCGGAAGACGACTGGATCCGCGGTGTCGTCTCTTCCGGGCTGGTGCTCGGAATCGGCGGGCTCGCCGGCATCATCGCCGGTCCTGCCGCCGGGGCGCTCTCCGATCGCGCGGCCGCGGGGCGCCACCGCCGCCGCCCGTGGGCGCTCGGCGGAGTTCTGTTCACCGCGGTCTGCCTCGTCCTGACCGGATATGCCGAGGGTCCGTGGGCAGTCGGCGCCGGGTGGGTAGGGGTGTCGATCGGCGTGGCCGTCTCGTCCGCAGCCTTCACTGCCCTCATCGCCGACCAGCTGCCGTCGACGCAGCGCGGTGCGGCCTCCGCAGCAGTCGGTTCCAGCCAGGCGGTGGGGATCGTGCTGGGAGTCGGGCTGGTCGTCCTCCTCGGTCTCGGCATCCGCGACGGCTACCTGCTGCTCGCCGGAGTGATCGCGGTCGTCGGATCGGCGGCCGCGCTGCTCCTGCCCGACCCCCCGAGCATCGAGGCCATGCGACCGAAGCCGGTGGGTCGTCGTCGGCTGGCATCCCTGCGCGACCGGGACTTCGCCTGGATGCTCTCCGGTCGCCTGGTGACGAACATCGGCAACGCGCTCGGGACGGCGCTCTTCCTGTTCTTCCTGCTGCACGGCCTCGGCCAGCCGAGTGCCGTCGCGCAGGACAATCTCCTGCTGCTCATCGTCGTTTACACCGTGTTCGTGGTGATCGCCTCCGTGGTCACCGGCATCGTCTCCGATCGCACGGGGAACCGGCGCAAGCTCGCGGTCGCCGCCACCGTGGTGCAGGCAGCATCGGGCGTCGCGATCGCGCTGGTGCCGACGTTCGAGATGACGATGGTGGCCGCGGCCCTGATGGGCCTCGGTTACGGAGCCTTCTCGACGGTGGGACTCGCTTTCGCTGCCGACCTGTTGCCCGACGAACAGGACCATGCGCGCGACCTCGGGATCGTGAACGTCACGGCCGCCCTCGGCCAGCTGATCGGACCGGTCCTGGGGGCAGCGCTGGTCGCTCTGGTCGGCGGGTTCTGGCTGGTCTTCATCGCCGCGGCGGTGCTGTCCCTGGTCGGCGGGCTGCTCACCGCGTTCGCCCGGGAGCCGAAGCGCTCATGACCGAGCCGGCTCCTGCTCCACCGTCGCGATCGCCACCTGCACCACCGCGTTGAAGATCCGCGGACGCATGGCCGTCACCAGATGGGTCGTGCGCGGGACGACGATCAGCTCGGCATGCGGGGCGAGGCGACGGAAGAGCGTCTCGTTCAGTCGCAGCTGGTCGTACTGACCGTTGACGAACCAGAGGGGGATCGTGATCCGGGGGACGGCGGTGGCGATGTCGAGGGTCGCGAGGCTGCGGAGCGCGGCATCCTGCGTGTCGAGTGCATAGCCGCCCGCGGCGAAGTCCGACCGCGTCTCGGCGGGGATGGTCGCCTCGAGCATGCGCGCCGTGAGCCACATTCCGCGGTCCGGCAGCGAGTCGACGGCCCTGGCGAACAGTCGGTAGGCCCGGAGTCCTGCGCCGCGGGGGAGCGAGGTGCACGCTGCGGCGACCAGAGCGGCGACCGGCGGCTTGTCCGCTCCGCCGACATAGGCGAGGCAGAGCAGGCCTCCCATCGAGTGACCGACGAGCACGACGGGCCCCTTCTCCGCCGCTGCTCGAACCGCCGCATCGATCGTGTGCAGCGCCTCATGGAGCGTGAAATCCTCGCCCATCCGGGTGCCGTGCCCCGGCAGGTCGACGGCCGTGGCGGCGTAACCGTGAGCATCGAGATAGGCGAGCTGCGCGCGCCACATCGTGGCGGACGTGCGGATGCCGTGCACGAGGACGATCTGTGCGCTCACGCGTTCAGCATAGGATCTCGGCGCCTGCTCCGAGAGTCCTCGTCAGAGAAGCAGTCCTGCGGTCGTCACCCCGAGGGCCAGGGCCAGGACGATCGCGAGGAGCGGTCGCCACGCGATGCTCACGGTTCGCGAGTCCGAACCTGTCGGTGCACGCCCGACGTCGTCGCGCGCCCGGTCGATGGCTTCGACGACCCCGACGAAGGCGCGGGAGCGGTTCGGGGCCGACACGTCGGCATCCCGGTCCCGGCGCGGCTGGACGGTGGGTGAACCCCAGGCGCGGATCGTGGTGCCGTCCGTCAACTCGACGACGAGCTGGTATCGCACTTGAAGCGCGGCCACCTCGCGCCAGGGGATGGTGTGCGTGCGGAAGACGTTGACCACGGTGAGCGTGGAGGGCGCGACGATCAGGCAGGGCCGGATCAGCAGCATCCAGCACACCAGCAGGACGAAGCCCATCCACGGCAGGGAGAGTAGCACGATCGCCCACTCCGCGCGGATCGCCGCATCGATGAGGAGGTACGCGAACAGCGCCGCCAGCACACCGCTGATCCACCAGCCCGATGCGCCGCGGACGACGATGCGCTCCGTGCCGCGCCCGCTGACGCCACGACGACCGATCACGCGGTCTGCAGGATGTCCTGCTCCGCCCAGTGGCAGGAGACGTCGCGTCCCTCCACGGGCCGCAGCTCCGGCGACCTGGTCTCGCACTCGGCCTGCTGCTCCGGAGGGAGGATCGCGTAGAGCGGGCACCGCGTGCGGAACGCGCAACCCGTGATCGTCTCGGTCGGCGACGGCAGGTCTCCGGAGAGGAGGATGCGCTCCCGTGTGCGCTCGATCTGCGGGTCGGGGACCGGCACGGCCGACAGCAGCGCGCGCGTGTACGGGTGGCGCGGGTTGCTGAAGATCTCATCGACGTCGCCGTACTCGATGATGCGCCCGAGGTACATCACCGCCACGTCGTCGGCGATGTGACGCACCACGGCGAGGTCATGGGCGACGAACAGGTACGAGAGCCCGAGCTGCTGCTTCAGGTCTTCGAGCAGGTTGATCACGCCGGCCTGCACCGAGACATCGAGCGCCGAGACCGGCTCGTCGAGGACGAGGATCTTCGGCTCGACCACGAGGGCGCGGGCGATGCCGATGCGCTGGCGCTGCCCCCCGGAGAACTCGTGCGGGTAACGACGGGCATAGCTCGGCTCGAGGCCGACGAGCTCGAGCATCCGGCGCACGCGGCGCGAGATCTCCTTCGCCGGGACGTCGTGCACCGTGAGCGGTTCGCCGATGAGTTCCTCGACGGTCATGCGCGGATCGAGTGAGGCCGCCGGGTCCTGGAACACGATCTGGATGTCGGTCCGGAGCGCGCGACGCTGGGCCGGGGAGAGCGAAGCCGTGTCGATGCCGTTGACGGCGACCCGCCCCGACTGCGGCTTGGCGAGCTCCATCACCTCCATGACGGTGGTCGATTTGCCGCAGCCGGACTCGCCGACCAGGCCGAGGGTCTTGCCGCCCTCCAGCTCGAAGCTGACGCCGTCGACCGCACGGACGGTGCCGATACGACGGCGGAAGACGGTGCCCTTGGTGAGCGGGAAGTGCCGCTTGAGGTCTTCGACCTTGAGCACGGTGCCGCGGGTCTCGACCTCGCGCACGACCTCTTCCGCAGGCGCCGGCGGGGAGAAGACCTCGTCGCGGGGGAGCCGGCCGTCGACGATCTCGGTCGCGCGGATGCACGCCGCGGCCTGCATCGGTGCAACCGGAACCAGGTCCGGTTCGATGTCGTGGCACGCCGAGATCACCGCGGGGCAGCGATCGGCGAACGGGCAGCCGGTGGGGATCTCGGTGAGCAGCGGCGGACGGCCCTCGAGCGGTACCAGCCGCGCCGACCGCTGGTCGACCATGTTCGGCATCGACCGCAGGAGACCGATCGTGTACGGCATGGCCGGGCGGGCGAACAGGTCGTCCACGGGGGCGGTCTCGACGATCCTGCCTGCGTACATGACGGCCACGCGGTCCGCGTTGCCGGCCACGACGCCGAGATCGTGCGTGATGAGCACCACGGCGGCGCCGGTGATCTCCTTGGCGGTCTGGAGCACGTCGAGGATCTGCGCCTGGATGGTGACGTCGAGCGCGGTCGTCGGCTCATCGGCGATGATCAGCTTCGGGTCGTTGGCGATCGCGATGGCGATCATCGCGCGCTGGCGCATGCCGCCCGAGAACTCGTGCGGGAACGACTTCACGCGTCGGCGGGGCTCCGGGATGCCCACTATGTCGAGCAGCTCGACCGCGCGGGCCTCCAGCGCCTGAGTGCTGAGTCCCGGCTGGTGCAGCTTGAGGCCCTCGATGATCTGCTGGCCGATCGTGTAGACCGGGGTCAGCGCCGAGAGCGGGTCCTGGAAGATCATCGCGATGTCGGAGCCGCGCATCTTCGACAGCTGCCGGTCGGTGGAGCCCAGGAGCTCGGTGCCGTCATACGTGATCGAGCCGGATACCTGGGCGGTACTCGGGAGAAGGCCCATGACCGCCATCGACGACACGGACTTGCCCGAACCGGACTCGCCGACGATCGCCAGGAACTCTCCCCGGTTGACCTCGTAGTTGACGCCGCGCACCGCGTGGACGGTGCGGGCCTTCGTCTCGAAGGTGACGTTGAGGTCGCGGACGCGAAGCAGGGGTTCAGGCACGGTTGTTCTCCGAGGTCGGGTCGACGGCGTCACGCAGGGCATCTCCGAGCAGACTCGACGCGAGCACGGTGGCGACGAGGATGATCGCCGGCGGGATGAAGAGCCAGGGACGGGTGGTCGCCGCGGCGCTTCCCGCAGCGAGCAGCGTGCCGAGCGACACGTCGGGCGGCTGGATGCCGAAGCCGAAGTAGCTCAGCGTGGTCTCGGCGAGGATCGCGGCGCCGACACCCAGCGTCGCGTCGATGATCAGGAGCGAAGCCACGTTGGGGATGATGTGCCGGCGGATGATCGTGAAACCGCCGACGCCCATGAAGCGCGCCGCCTTGACGTAGTCGCGCTCGCGCAGCGACATGGTCTGACCGCGGATGACCCTCGCGAGCACCATCCAGCCGAAGAGGGGGAGGAACACGACGAGCGCGACCCAGGCCAGGTCTTTGAACAGGGGGCTCAGCAGGACCAGGATGTAGAAGCTCGGCAGCACGAGGAGCAGGTCGATGATCCAGACGATCACCCGGTCCCATGCCCCGCCGACATACCCGGCGATCGCGCCGACGAGCCCGGCGATGATGGCCGTGACCGGTCCGACGATGAGGCCGATGAGCAGGGACTTCTGCAGGCCGGCCATCGACTGGGCGAAGATGTCCTGGCCGATCGTGTCGGTGCCGAACCAGTGGTCGAGGCTCGGACCCTTGTTGAACGACAGGTAGTCCTGATCGGTCGCGGACCACGGGTAGAGCAGCGGGCCGACGTAGGCGAGCAGGAACATCAGCACGAGCACGCCGGCGCCGATCCAGGCGCGCTTGGTCGAGAAAGTGCGGACCAGGATCAGCCGCCACCGGGGGATCGACGGGGACTCCTCGTTCTCCGGCTCGAGCGGCGGAGCGTCGAGCTGTGTGGGATCGAGCGTCATGTCACATCCTCACTCGGGGGTCGAGGGCCGCGTAAAGGACGTCGGCCAGCGTGCCCGCGATGAGCACCAGGATCGCGGCGAACAGGATCGAGCCTGTCGCGGCGTTGATGTCGTTGTTCGACACGGAGTCGATGAGATATTCGCCCATGCCGTGCCAGCTGAAGATCTTCTCCGTCACGGCCGCGCCCGCCAGGATGGTGCCGAACGAATAGGCGAAGAAGGTCGACATGGGGATCAGCGCGACGCGCACGCCGTGACGCATGATGGCGGATCCGCGGGTCCGCCCCTTCGCGCGTGCCGTACGGATGAAGTCCGAGGAGAGCACGTCGAGCATGGCGCTGCGCTGGTACCGGGAGTAGGAGGCCGCCGCGGTCACGGTGAGCGCGATCGTGGGCAGCAGCAGATGCGCTATTCGATCGCCTATGACGGGCCAGAACCCGGTGACCCCGACGCTGTACTCGCCGGTGAAGTTGATGAGCTGCTGACCGGACGCGTTGTTGACCCAGGTCGCGCCGATCATGAGGAGCACCGCGATCACGAAGATCGGGGTCGCGAGCACCGTGAACGACGCGTAGGTGATGATCTGATCGCTCGCGCGGTACTGCCGGATGGCCCCCCACACGCCGAGCAGAATTCCGAAGACCGCTCCGAGAATGGTGCCGATGATGAGAAGTCGGAGGCTCGTGCCGGCACGTTCGATGATGTCGGCCGTCACCTCGGTGCTGCGAGTGGAGATCCCCAGGGAGCCGGTGGTGACGAACTGCACGAGCCAGTCCCACATGCGCTGCAGCAGGGAGACGTCGGGGTTGACGCCCATCTTGTCGAGCGCCGCGTCGATGCTGGACTGCGGGACGGGGGGATTCTTGCCGAGGAACCGTGCCGCCGGCTGAAGAGTGGTGGAGACGAGTGCGTAGCCGGCCAGGGTGGCGATGACGGTGAGGATGAGATAGTTCACCAAACGCTTGGCGATGAATCCGATCATGGAGCTCCTTCGGCGCGGGATCGCCGCGCAGCCGACATCTGTTGCGGCCTCGCTACTCTAGGCACCCGAGACCGTCTTTCCAAAACGCCGGCATATCCCCTTCGATCGCCGGCAGGCTCCCCATGTTGCCATGTTCACGGCGGTCGGGCCGACGCGACGCGATGTCAGCCACGGCGCGACCCCGTTTCACACCGCACGACGATGCGGTTTGAACGACAACTAGGTAACGATCCGGACAACACGGGCCTGACATGCCGGTGTACGGGGCGATCATCGATGATGTTGCTCCATAGCCGGTCGCTGTCTTCGGTCTCCGGTTCGGACGAGTCCTGTGCAGTCTGCACGAAACGATAGAAGGGGGAGATCGATGAAGTCGAACTCCAAGAAATGGGCGGCCCTCGCCGGAATCGCCGGCGTCGCGCTGGCGCTCTCTGCGTGCGCGCCCGCTACGAACGGCGGAGGAGACGGCGACGGCGGTTCCTCGCCGGAGGCGCTTCCCGCGACCGGCTGGGTCGCCGCTGACCGCGACGCCATCAAGGACGGCGGCACGCTGAACCTGCCGCTCGACGAGACGCCGGCCAACTGGAACCTCTACAACCTCGATGCCGGCACCGTCGACGACAACACGATCTCGAGCCTGTTCACCCCCGGCTTCGTGGTCATCAAGGAGGACGGCAGCTGGGAAGCCGACCCGAACTTCGCCACGTCGGTCGAGCTGAAGAGCGAGGACCCCCAGGTCGTCGAGGTCAAGGTCAACCCTGACGCCGTCTGGTCCGATGGCACCCCCATCGGTGTTCAGGACTTCCAGGGCCAGTTCAACGCCCTCAACGGCAAGAACGAGGCGTTCGCCCCGACCTCCACCAACGTCTGGTCGGACGTCGCCTCGATCGAGGCCGGCGAGAACGACCAGGATGTGCTGATCACGTTCGCGAACAAGAACGCCGACTGGCCTTCCATCCTCGGCACCGGCACGATCTACCCCCGCTGGCTCACGGCGACCCCGGAGAGCTTCAACACGGCATGGGCGAACGGTCCGTTCGCTGCCGACGGCTCGACCTACGTCTCCGGCGGTCCGTTCATCGTGAGCAAGTTCGACGCGACCGGCAAGACGATCACGTTCGAGCCGAACCCCACGTGGTGGGGCGACAAGCCGAAGCTCGACACGATCAACTACAAGGCCACGGACCGCTCGACGGTCGGCCAGGCGTTCGCCAACAAGGAGTTCGACGCGATCCCGATCAACTCCAGCGTCGACACGCTCGAGTCCGCGAAGGCACGCTCCGACTCCGAGATCCTGAACTCGAAGGGCGTCACGTACAGCCACGTCACGCTCAACGGCACCGCCGGCGTGTTCGAGGACGTCGCCGTCCGTCAGGCCTTCGCGAAGTCGCTCGACCGTCAGATCATGGCTCAGGCCGTCATCGAGCCGCTGGGCGTCGAGCCCGAGGTCCTCAACAACCTCATCTTCCTCAACGGTCAGAACGGCTACGAAGATGACAGCGCGGACATCGCGTTCGACGTCGACGCCGCCAAGAAGCAGCTGGAAGACGCCGGCTGGGTCGAGGGCGACAAGGGCATCCGCGAGAAGGACGGCACCAAGCTGACCGTTCGCCTCGTGATCCCCTCGGAGACCCCGAACTCGGCGATCCTCTCGCAGCAGATCCAGCCGATGGCCGCCAAGGCGGGCTTCGACGTCAAGATCGACACCGTCCCGTCGGCAGACTTCTTCACGAAGTACATCACGACGGAGACGCGTGACTTCGAGGCGACGATCTTCGCGTGGCAGGGTACGCCGTTCCCGATCTCCTCGACGGAGTCGATCTTCAGCCCGGCCGACTCGGGTCAGAACTTCCCCGGCGTCGCGGATGAGCGTCTGGATGGTCTCTGGACGGAAGCCAACGCTGAGCTCGACCCCGAGGCACGTCTCGAGATCGCCAAGGAGATCGACAAGATCATCATGAGCGAAGCCGTGACGATCCCGCTGGCGGCACGTCCGAACCAGTACGCGATCGCCGACGGTCTCGTGAACTACGGTCCTTCGCAGTTCGAGTCGACCACCGGCACGAACTTCTGGCAGAACGTGGGCTGGGCCAAGTAAGCCCCGTTCGCACCACACACTGGGCGGTCCCCCTCGGGGGGCCGCCCAGTGTGCTTTGCCGGCGGAGCATCACGCGAATCGGGGTTTGCCACCGCCTGACCGTAGAATCGAGGGGACATGTCCCCACGCGCTCTCACACCTCTTCAGCCTGCCTCGACGCCGGCTGCGCAGATCCGCAATTTCTGCATCATCGCCCACATCGACCACGGCAAGTCCACCCTCGCCGACCGGATGCTCCAGATCACCGGTGTCGTCTCGGATCGTGACATGCGGGCGCAGTACCTCGACCGGATGGACATCGAGCGCGAGCGCGGCATCACCATCAAGAGCCAGGCCGTGCGGATGCCATGGGAACTCGACGGCCAGACCGTCGCCCTGAACATGATCGACACCCCCGGCCACGTCGACTTCACCTACGAGGTCTCGCGTTCGCTCGCGGCCTGCGAAGGCGCGATCCTGCTCGTGGATGCGGCGCAGGGCATCGAGGCCCAGACACTGGCGAACCTCTACCTGGCGCTGGAGAACGACCTCCACATCATCCCGGTGCTGAACAAGATCGACCTCCCGGCCGCCGACCCCGAGAAGTACGCGAAGGAACTCGCCTCCCTCATCGGCGGCAAGCCGGAAGACGTCCTCCGCGTCTCGGGAAAGACCGGGGTCGGTGTCGAGGAGCTGCTCGACCGGCTCGTGCAGGAGATCCCCGCCCCGAAGGGCGACGCGGAGGCGCCGGCGCGCGCGATGATCTTCGACTCGGTCTACGACGCGTACCGCGGTGTGGTCACCTATGTGCGCATGGTGGACGGCAGCCTCTCGCCCCGCGAGCGCATCCAGATGATGTCGACCGGAGCGAATCACGAAGCGCTCGAGGTCGGTGTGTCGAGCCCGGAACCGACCCCGACCAAGGGACTCGGCGTGGGCGAAGTCGGCTACCTGATCACGGGCGTGAAGGACGTGCGCCAGTCGAAGGTCGGCGACACGATCACCACGTCACGCAAGCCCGCCTCCGAGGCCCTTCCCGGCTACACCGACCCGAAGCCCATGGTGTTCTCGGGTCTGTACCCGATCGACGGCAGCGACTACGCGGAGCTGCGTGAGGCACTCGACAAGCTGAAGCTCTCGGACGCGTCGCTCGTGTACGAGCCCGAGACGTCGGTGGCGCTCGGGTTCGGCTTCCGCTGCGGCTTCCTCGGGCTCCTGCACCTCGAGATCATCACCGAGCGGCTCGCGCGGGAGTTCGATCTCGACCTCATCACGACCGCGCCCAGCGTGATCTACGAGGTCCTCACGAGTGACACCGGCGAGACCGTCACCGTGACCAACCCGAGCGAGTATCCGGACGGACGCATCGGCTCGGTCTCGGAGCCGATGGTGAAGGCGGCGATCCTGCTGCCCAAGGACTACGTCGGCACCGTCATGGAACTGTGCCAGTCCCGCCGCGGAACGCTGCTCGGCATGGAGTACTTCTCGGAGGAGCGCGTCGAGCTGCGCTACAACATGCCGCTCGGCGAGATCGTGTTCGACTTCTTCGACCAGCTGAAGTCGAAGACGCAGGGGTATGCCTCGCTCGACTACGAGCCCTCCGGACAGCAGGAGGCCGACCTGGTGAAGGTCGACATCCTCCTCCAGGGTGAGAAGGTCGACGCGTTCAGCTCGATCGTCCACCGTGACAAGGCATACGCCTACGGCACGATGATGGCCGAGCGGCTGCGCAAGCTCATCCCTCGCCAGCAGTTCGAGGTCCCGATCCAGGCCGCGATCGGTGCGCGCATCATCGCCCGAGAGACGATCCGCGCGATCCGCAAGGACGTGCTCGCCAAGTGCTACGGCGGTGACATCACCCGCAAGCGCAAGCTCCTCGAGAAGCAGAAGGAGGGCAAGAAGCGCATGAAGATGGTCGGTCGCGTCGAGGTCCCCCAGGAGGCGTTCATCGCCGCGCTGTCGGGTGACGTCGAGGGCAAGGACAAGAAGTAGCGCGTGCCGCTGCCGGTGTACGAGCGCGGGATGACACGTCATCCAATCGCGACTGCGCCTGATGGGATGCGGATCTCCGAGCACTCGACCGTGGTCGACCCGGCGGCACGCGATGCCGTCGCCGCGCTGGTGAGTTCGTGGGAGTTCAAGCGCCGCGCTGGGTTCGAGGTGCCTGACACCGCACCCGCGCCTGGGCTCGAGGGCACGCTCGCGAAGCGTCTCTTCGGTGTGCGCTTCGTCGAACCGGTGAGGATCGTCTGGGCGGATGAGCGGGTTCGGGTACGAGACGCGTCCTGGGCATCCGATCTACGGAGAGGAGTCGTTTCGGATCGATGGGAACGGCGTGTTCACTGCGCGATCCATCTCGTCTCCGTCGACCTGGTTCTGGAGTCTGCTCGGCCCGGCGCTGCGCATGGTGCAGCGGGCGACCCACGCGCGCTACGTGCAGATCGTCCGGGATGCAGCCGCCGCTTCCCCCTGCCTGGGTCGCTGAGCTTCTCCCTCCCTGGTTCGCTGAGCTTCTCCCTCCCTGGTTCGCTGAGCTTCTCCCTCCCTGGTTCGCTGAGCTTGTCGAAGCGTCAGGTCGCGTCCCTGGGGTGCTGAGTTTCCCCCTGCCTGGGTCGCTGAGCTTCCCCCTGCCTGGGTCGCTGAGCTTGTCGAAGCGTCAGGTAGCGTCCCTGGGGTGCTGAGTTTCCCCCTGCCTGGGTCGCTGAGCGTGTCGAAGAGTCCCGACTCCGGTTGACCGCGACAGGGCTGGTAAGTCATGCCCACGGTTCTCGATGAGGGCCAGCTTCTTGCGGCGACTCCATCCCTGGAGCTGTTTCTCCCGGAAGAACGCCGCATCGACCGTCTCGAAATGCTCTGCGTACACGAGCACGACAGGTCGCCTTCGTCGCGTGAACTCTGCGGCGAACTGATCGTCGTTGTTGTGCTCCCAGACGCGCGCTTCCAGATCGCCGTTGGTGCTTCCCGTATAGAAGCTGTCGTCAGTGCACCTGAGGATGTATGTCCACGCCATGATCCATGGTCGCGCGCACCGAGATCGCCCACGACCGGGTGTGGATAACCGTGGCCCTTCGACAGGCTCAGGGACCCAGGGGTGACAGGCTCAGGGGCCCAGGGGCGGCCCTTCGACAGGCTCAGGGACCCAGGGGTGACAGGCTCAGGGGCCCAGGGGCGGCCCTTCGACAGGCTCAGGGACCCAGGGTGACAGGCTCAGGGGCCCAGGGGCCCAGGGGTGACGGGCTCAGGGACCCAGGGGCGACGGGCTCGGTACCCGGGATGTGTCGCCGTGCGGCGCGTGGGGGTGTTCGCCCAGGTAACGGGAAGTAGGCTGGAACTCATGCGGCGCGGGACTTTCCGAGACGACACGGTGGACTATGCGGCCGTGGGTGCGACCCACGCGCCCGATCTGATGCAGTACCCGCCGGAGCGCAGCATCCCGGCGGAGGAATCCTGGCGGATCGGCAGTGGCATCGAGCGCTTCCAGACCGCCGGTGACGCGCTCTTGTCCTGGACGGCTCAGCGTGCGGCCGGTCTCTCCGTGGAGGACGTGCGACCGGCGCCGGGTCCCGCCTATGCGGGGGTGAGCTTCGACGCCGAGGGCAACCCGATCGCGCCGAGCAAGCGCGACGTCGAGCCTCGCTATGACGCGGAGGGAATGCCGTACGTGGGCGCGGGGATGACGCTTCATCTGCGTGGCCGTGTCGGAAGTATGCGTGCAGACGCGGAGCTTCGCGTGATCTCGGTGACCGAGGAGACCCGCCGTATCGGCTTCGTCCTCGGCACGGTCGGCGGATCGGTCGTCCGCGGCGAAGAGTCGTTCGACGTCGACTGGCGGGAAGACAACGACGAGGTCTGGTTCACCGTCCGCGCGTTCGACGCTCCCCATGCGCTCGCGTACCGCCTGGTGCCTGCGCTCGTCAAACGCCGCCGTCGTGAGCTCTTCGCGCGCTACCTCCGCGCGATCTCCCCGCTGTACGCGACCCCCCTGTGATGGCGGGACCGCTTCCTCTGGGAGACCCTGCGCCGGCGGACGGGCATCTGCCCGACGACCTTCCCGTCGACACGAGCGTGCCGTTCTCGGCCTACCTGCACATCCCGTTCTGCACGGTGCGCTGCGGATACTGCGACTTCAACACATATACCTCGACCGAACTCCGCGGCGCCAAGCAGGAAGACTACGCATCGACGCTGGTCTCCGAGATCGACCTCGCCCGCCGGGTGCTGGCCGACGCGGGAGCGCTACGACCGATGGACACGGTCTTCTTCGGCGGAGGGACGCCCACGCTGCTGCCGGCCGGTGATCTGGCTCGCATGCTGGAGGCCGCGACCTCGGCCTTCGGATTGGCGGATGGTGCGGAGGTCACCGTCGAGGCGAATCCCGACACGGTGACGCCCGCGGTCGCGCGCACGCTGGCCGCCGCCGGAGTCACGCGGATGTCGGTCGGTATGCAGTCGGCCGTGCCGCACGTGCTCGCCTCCCTCGACCGCACGCACCGGCCCGAGAACGTGACCACCGCGGTCGCTGCGGCGAAGGACGCCGGCCTCGCGGTCAGCGTCGACCTGATCTACGGGGCGCCGGGGGAGACACTCGCGGACTGGGAGGCCTCGCTCGACGCGGCTCTCGCGCTCGAATCCGACCACATCTCCGCGTACGCCCTGATCATCGAGGACGGGACGAAGCTCGCCCGCCAGATCCGCCGCGGCGAGGTTCCGACTCCCGATGACGATCTGCAGGCCGACATGTACGAGCTCGCCGACGCTCGCCTCGCAGCGGGTGGCTTCGACTGGTACGAGGTCAGCAACTGGGCACGCACGCCCGAGCAACGGTCGCGGCACAATCTCGCGTACTGGCGGGGGAGTGACTGGTGGGGCTTCGGCCCCGGTGCGCACAGCCACGTCGCCGGGCTGCGCTGGTGGAACGTGAAGCATCCGGCGGCGTACGCACAGCGGCTCGCGGCGTCCGAGTCGCCCGCTGCCGGCACGGAACGGCCGGACGCCGAGTCGCGGACGCTGGAGCGCATCCTGCTGCTGAGCCGCATCCGTGACGGGATCGCGGTCGACGAGGTGCCCGCCGCGAACCGGAGTCGCGTCGCCGGGCTGATCGCCGACGGGCTCGTGGACCCGTCAGCCGCCATCCGGGGCCGTGTCCAGCTGACGCTACGCGGTCGACTTCTCGCCGATGCCGTGGTGCGGGAGCTCACCGACTGACCCCCTGATCGGGGGCGGTTCAGCCCGGGAGCAGATCCATCCCCGTCGTTCGGCGCTGTGGCAGCGTCGCACTCGTGGCATCGAAGATCCGCGTCTGTCGGCCGGAGCCGTACACCGGCCAGCCCGGGTCGCCGTTCGTGACGAATCCGATCCAGGCCGCGTTCATCTCGTCCGCGAGCGCCTGCGGCGCGCCGGGGCCCGCCAACCGCACCGTCTCGTCGTCCGTGAGGCGATCGAACACGAAGCCGAGCTCCAGTGCGTGCGCGGCGCGCAGATCGCGAACCGGGCTCGGCCACGCGAACTCGTACACGTGGGTGAGATCCGGCCGTGCGGCTGCCAGGCGGCTCAACGGCGCCCGCAGCAGCATGTCCGTGACGAGCTGCCCGAACACCTCGCCCGTGCTCGCTCCGGGGAAGGCCGAGCGGTACTCCCGCACCGCACGTCGCGGGATGCGGGAGAGGATCCGCGCGGCCTGCAGCTTCAGCTCGCTGATACCGGCCAGGGCCTCGGGCGGGAACCACAAGCGGTACTCGTCGGTGTTGCTGCCGATCAGAATCGGTGTGTCGATCTCGCCGAGCACCTCGTGCGGAGAGCGGGGCAGGCTCTCCGGGTCGATGGCGAACTGGAAGCCGGGAGCTCCGCCCAGTGGTGAAGAGCCTGCGGACTGCGCCTTCCTGGCATCGAGCAGCTGCTCGGGAGAGACCTCGGCGAACGCCGCGCGGTCGGAGCGGATGCCGAGTCTCTTCGCGAGCTGCGCCGTCACCCGGCCCGCCTTCTTCACCGGCTGTGCCGCGAGCGGCCCGGATTCGATGATGGCGCGATGGATCAGCGCGCGGGAATCTTCTCGGGCGAGAAGCCCGGCGACGATCGCCCCGCCGGCGGATTCTCCCATCGCGGTGATCTGCGTCGGATCGCCGCCGAAGGCGGAGATCTCGCGTTGCACCCACGCCAATCCCGCGGCGGCGTCGCGCAGGCCCAGGTTCCTCGGTGCATCCTCGAGCACCGAGAATCCCTCCGATCCCAGACGGTAGTTGATCGAGACGAAGACGATCCCCGCCTTCGCGAACACCGTGCCGTCGTAGAGGGGCAGAGCGGCGGTGCCGCGCTCCAGCGCGCCGCCGTGGATCCACAGAAGCACCGGCGCCGAGGAGGCCCCGATCGGCGCCCAGACGTTGGCCGTGAGAATGTCGTCGCCGTCGATGCGCACCGAGCCGAGGAGCTCGCCGATCGCGCCGGCGTAGGGGAGCTGCGGAGCAGTGGGGCCGAACTGCGTCGCCTCACGTACGCCCTTCCACGCCCGCACCGGCTGCGGCGCCCGGAACCTGTTCTCCCCGAACGGCGGTGCGGCAAAGGGGATGCCGAGGAAACGGGCGACCCCCTCGTGTTCGGAACCGCGCACGGCGCCGGTCGACAGCGTGGTCTGAGGCGAGGAGGTCATGAGCGTCATCCTAGGGTCGGGTGTCCGCGGTACGGAGGATCCGGAGCTGCACGGGGTAGGATTGGCACTCTGAACGTCCGAGTGCCAGCGGAAGGGAAGGGCGATGGTCACAGAGCGAGGACTCCAGGTTCTCCGCGCGATCGTGCAGGACTACGTCGAGACCCACGAGCCCGTCGGCAGCCGCTCCATCGTCGACCGGCACTCCTTCGGCGTCTCGGCGGCGACGATCCGCAACGATATGGCGCTGCTCGAGGATGAGGAGCTCATCACGGCTCCGCACACCTCGTCGGGTCGGGTGCCGACCGACAAGGGCTACCGCGTCTTCGTGAATCACCTGGCACAGTTGCGACCGCTCTCGTCGGCGCAGCGCTCGGCGATCGAATCGTTCCTCGGTGAGCCCGCCGACCTCGACGATCTGATGGTGCGCACCGTGCGGGTGCTGACGCAGCTCACCGGCCAGGTCGCGCTCGCGCAGTACCCGTCGTTCGCGCGGGCTCACGTCACGCACGTCGAGCTGGTCGCACTGGCGCCCAATCGACTCCTCATCGTGCTGGTGACGGACGCCGGCGGTGTGTCGCAACGCGTGGCGCTGCTGCCGGAAGCCATCGACGAGGCCGAGATGGCGGTGCTGCGTGCACGCATGGCCGCCTTGATCACCGGCCACGGCATCGGCGAGGCCTCCGACCGGCTCCAGACCCTGCTGGCCGCGGAAGACGCTCCGAAAGACCTCGTGCTGCGCGCGATCGCGAGCGTCGTCATGGACGAGCTCGGCGGGTTCCGACAGGAGCGTCTGGTGATGGCGGGAGCGGCCACGCTGGCCCGCCGTGAGCAGGACTTCCGCGGCAGCATCCATCCGCTCCTCGAGGCCATCGAGGAGCAGGTGACGCTGCTGCGGCTGATGAGCGAGATGGTGACCGACGAGCACGGACTCGCCGCCAGCATCGGCACCGAGAATGCGCCGTTCGGCCTGGGCGAGGCATCGATCGTCGCCAGCAACTACGCCGCACCCAGCGGCACCGCGCGCGTCGGCGTGATGGGGCCGACGCGGATGGACTACCCGAGCAATCTCGCTGCGGCGCGGGCTGTCGCCCGCTACCTGTCGCGGATGCTCGACGAAGACGAGGCCGGCCGCTGACGCGGTCGCGCCGGAAGACACACGCAGAAAGGCGATTGTGGCGGACCACTATGAGGTTCTCGGGGTGTCCCGAGACGCTTCCACCGACGAGATCAAGAAGGCGTATCGACGCCTCGCGCGACAGCTGCACCCGGACGTGAATCCCGGTGAGGACGCGGCGGAGAAGTTCAAGCTCGTCACGCACGCGTACGACGTGCTGAGCGACGACGAGTCGCGGCGCCGCTATGACATGGGCGGGGGAGACGGCGCTGCCGGCAACTTCGGCGGATTCGGCGGTTTCGGCGACATCTTCGAGACCTTCTTCGGCGCCTCCCAGGGCGGCGGTCGCGGGGCGCGACCCCGCTCGCGCAGGGAGCGCGGCCAGGACGCGCTCGTCCGTGTCACGCTCGACCTCGGCGACGTCGTGTTCGGTGCGCACCGCGACATCGACGTCGACACCGCGGTGCTGTGCGAGACGTGCAACGGCTCCTGCTGCCAGGAGGGGACCTCCCCGGTCACCTGCGACATCTGCGGCGGCTCCGGCCATGTGCAGCGCCAGGTGCGCAGCCTGCTCGGCAACGTCGTCACCTCCCAGCCCTGCGGCACCTGCGAGGGCTACGGCACCACCATCCCGTTCCCGTGCGGTACGTGCGGCGGCCAGGGTCGCGTGCGTTCGCGTCGCACGGTCTCGCTCGACATCCCCGCCGGCGTCGAGACGGGTCTGCGCCTCCAGCTGCCCGGCTCGGGAGAGGTCGGCAAGGCGGGCGGCCCCAACGGCGACCTGTACGTCGAGGTCACGGTCAACGCTCATCCCGCCTTCAGCCGCGAGGGCGACGACCTGCTGGCCACGCTCGAGGTGTCGATGACCGACGCGATCCTCGGCACCGAGACCACGATCCAGGGGCTCGACGGCGAGGTCGATCTCGAGATCCGTTCCGGCGTGCAGTCCGGGGACGTCCTGACCATCAAGGGGAGGGGCATCACCCCGCTCCGCGGCACCCAGCGCGGAGACCTCCGCGTGGGCGTGCAGGTGCTGACACCGACCAAGCTCGACTCCGCGCAGCGCGCGCTGATCGAGGACTTCGCGAAGAAGGCCAAGGCGCCGGATCCGCAGCTCGCGCAGTTCCAGCCCGGGCTCTTCTCGAAGCTCCGCGACCGTTTCCGCAGCCACTGATCATGGCACTGCACTTCCTTGTGGAGTCTTCTGCGGGTGCCGGAGTCGGCGACGTCGTGTCGCTGACGGGCGCGGAGGCGAAGCATGCGGCCGTCGTACGGCGGTTGCGCGTCGGCGAGGCGGTCACGGTCGGCGACGGCGCGGGTGTGTGGCTGACCGGTGCGGCCGAAGAGGTGTCTCCGAGCCGCGTCGAGGTGCGCATCTCCGACCGCGTCGAGCATCCGGCTCCGAGCCCGCGGATCATCCTGGTCCAGGCGCTCGCGAAGGGCGACCGCGATGAGCTGGCCGTGCAGGCGGCGTGCGAGCTCGGCGTCGACGAGATCGTGCCGTGGCAGGCGAGCCGCAGTGTGTCGCGGTGGGAGGGTCCGAAGGCGGTGAAGGGGCGCGAACGGTGGGCGACCATCGTGCGCGAGGCCGCGAAACAGGCCCATCGGGCCTGGGTGCCCGAGGTCACCGCCCCGGTCTCGACGAAGCAGCTCGCCGAACGGGCGGCTTCGCAGCGGATGCTGCTGCTCGATCCGACGGCCTCCGTGCGTCTCTCCGAGATCGAGGCTGACGGTCGTGATCTGGTTCTGGTCGTGGGGCCGGAAGGCGGGGTCGCCGAGGAGGAGCTCGACCGGCTGACGGCGGCGGGGGCAGAACGCGTGCTCCTGGGCGACACGGTGCTGCGGACGTCCACGGCGGGCCCGGCGGCGATCGCCGTGCTGTCGGTGGCGCTCGGCCGCTGGTGAGCTCTGTTCCGGCCGTCGAGGCCCCAGGGCGCCGCGGACGCCGTGATCAGTAGACTTGAGCGCATGACGGAACCCTCGATCTTCACGCGCATTCTGAACGGGGAGATCCCTGCCGAGATCCTCGGCGAGACCGATCGCCTGTTCGCACTGCGGGACATCGCCCCGCAGGCGCCCGTGCATCTGCTCGTGGTCCCGAAGACCGCGGAGTACCGTGACGTCACAGAACTCGCCGCGGGAGATCCGTCGCTGTTGGCAGAGATGGTGGCGTTCGCCGGGAAACTGGCCGAGGAGCACACCGCCGACGGTGACTTCCGTCTCGTCTTCAACACCGGCGCGAACGCCGGACAGACCGTTTTCCACGTCCACGCGCATGTGCTGGCCGGGGGATTGACCGAGAAGAGCGTCGGTGCCTGACAACAACGAACCGCAGGAGCGCAGCCTGGGCGGTCGGCCGCCCGAGGCGGTCGAGAAGATCTACGCTGACGGCGTCGCCATGGTGCAACTGCTCGGACCGCAGGACCGGCTGCTGCGGATGCTCGAGAAGGAGCACCGCGATGTGCAGGTGCTCGTGCGCGGCAACGAGATCACCCTCGGCGGCGACGCAGATGCGGTCGCGAAGGCGAAAGCCCTCGTCGAAGAACTGCTCGCCATGACCAGGGCTGGGCATGATCTGGCTCCGAGCGATGTCTCCAGCTCTGCGCGCATGCTGCGCCAGGAGGGCGGTCCGCGGCCGAGCGAGGTCCTGGGCGAGGCGATCCTGACCACGCGCGGCAAGGTGATCCGTCCGAAGACGCTCGGGCAGAAGGAGTACGTCGACGCGATCGAGGAGAACACGATCGTCTTCGGCATCGGCCCTGCCGGTACGGGCAAGACCTACCTGGCGATGGCGAAGGCCGTGCAGGCGCTGCAACGCAAAGAGGTCACGCGCATCATCCTCACCCGCCCGGCCGTCGAGGCGGGCGAGCGGCTCGGGTTCCTTCCCGGCACGCTGACCGACAAGATCGATCCATACCTCCGACCGCTGTACGACGCGCTCAACGAGATGATGGACCCCGAGATCGTGCCGCGCCTCATGGCGACGGGGACCATCGAGGTCGCGCCCCTCGCCTACATGCGCGGGCGCACGCTCAACGATTCGTTCGTGGTGCTCGACGAGGCGCAGAACACCACGCCCGAGCAGATGAAGATGTTCCTCACGCGCCTCGGCTTCGGCACGCGCATGGTCGTGACGGGTGACATCACCCAGGTCGACCTCCCGCAGGGCTCTTCCGGACTCCGTCTGGTCACGCGCGTGCTCGACGGTATCGACGACATCCACTTCTCCCGGCTGACCAGCGACGACGTCGTCCGTCACTCGCTGGTCGGACGCATCGTCGACGCATACAGCGAGTACGACGAGAAGCGCACCGCACAGCGATTCGAGCGCGAGCAGGCGGCGGAGTTCGCCAACCGCGCCGACCGCAGGGGAGCGCAGCGCCCCGGACCACGTGACCGCATGCCGAAACGAGGACTCTCATGATCGAGATCAACAACGAGTCGGCCATCGACGTCGACGAGACCGTGCTCCAGCGGCTCACGGATTACAACCTGGCGCAGCTGCACGTCAGCCCGGATGCCGAGGTCGCGATCGTCCTCGTCGACGAGGGTGCGATGGAGGCCCTCCACGTGCAGTGGATGGACGAGCCCGGACCCACCGACGTGCTCAGCTTCCCGATGGACGAGCTGCGTCCGGGTACGGAAGACCGCCCCACCGCTCCCGGGCTCCTGGGCGACATCGTGCTGTGCCCGCAGGTGGCCGAGGCGCAGGCTCAGGCCGCGCGTCACACCCTGATGGATGAGCTGATCCTGCTCACCACCCATGGTCTGCTCCACCTTCTCGGATTCGATCACGCCGAGCCCGACGAGGAGCGTGAGATGTTCGGACTGCAGAAGGAACTGATCCAGGGCTTCGCCGCGGCTGAACGTCGCCGATGACGGCCGCCCTCCTTCTCGTCGCCGCCGTCTTGTTGGTGGCGTTCGGCGGTCTCATGGCCGCGATCGATGCCGCCTACGGCGTCGCTTCCCGCGCGAATCTCGCGGACATGGCGACGGAGGGGCGCCGGGCCAAGGCGCTGGGGCGCATCGCCGCCGATCTGGACGCGCATGTCAACGCGGTCGCGTTCATCCGCGTGCTCGCCGAGGTGACCGCTGCGGTGCTGGTGACCGTCGCTTTCACGATGCTCATCGACAACAACTGGTGGGCGATGCTCGCCGCCGCGCTGCTGATGACGGCGATCACGTTCGTGCTCGTCGGCGCGAGCCCTCGGTCTTTCGGTCGTCAGCACGCAGAGGGCATGATCCGCGGCACCGCCTCTATCGTCCGCGGACTCCGCATCTTCCTCGGACCGCTCGCCCAGGCGCTCGTCGTGCTGGGCAACAGGGTCACGCCCGGCACGGGCCGCAGCTCCTTCGCCAGCGAGGACCAGCTGCTCAGCATGGTCGATGAGGCGGCATCGAACGACCTCATCGAGGAGGACGACCGAGACCTCATCCACTCGGTGTTCGACTTCACCGACCAGTTCGTCCGCGCCGTCATGGTGCCGCGCACCGAGATGGTGACCGTCGATGCCACCGCGACGACGGACGAGGCGATGTCGCTGTTCCTGAACCGCGGCGTCTCCCGGATGCCCGTCGTGGACGATGACGCCGATGATGTCGTCGGCGTGCTCTATCTCAAGGACCTCGTGCAGTTCGCGTATCGCGACGACAGTGCCTGGCGCGCCGCGTCCATCCGGCCGATCGCGCGACCGGCGACCTTCGTGCCGGAGTCGATGCGGGCCGAGACGCTGCTGCAGCAGATGAAGCGCGACGCCGTGCACGTGTGCCTGGTGATCGATGAGCACGGTGGCATCTCGGGCCTCGTGACGCTCGAGGATCTGATCGAGGAGCTCGTCGGCGAGATCTCCGACGAGTACGATCAGGTATCCGCAGAGTTCGTCGATCTCGGTCACGGACGTTACCGCGTGAGTGCCCGTCTCTCCCTGGAGGACGTCGGCGACCTCTTCGGCCTCGAACTCGAGGACGAGGACGTCGACTCGATCGGCGGTCTGCTCGGCAAAGCGCTGGGACAGGTTCCGCAGCCCGGGGCGACGGCGACGGTGGAGGGCCTGGTCCTCACCGGAGGAGCATCTCGCGGCCGAGGTCGCGGGATCGCGACCGTGTTCGTGGAACGTGCGGCAGGAGACCCTGACGCTTCGCAGGATGAAGGAGATCGACACGATGACTGACGACACCCGAAGCGGGTTCGTGACCTTCGTCGGCCGCCCCAACGTCGGCAAGTCGACGCTGACGAACGCGCTCGTCGGCGAGAAGATCGCCATCACCAGCGAGAAGCCGCAGACCACCCGTCGCGCCATCCGCGGCATCGTGAATCGCCCCGAGGGGCAGCTCGTCATCGTCGACACCCCGGGCATCCACAAGCCGAGGACACTGCTCGGCGAGCGGCTGAACGACCTGGTGGAGCAGGTGCTCGGCGACGTCGACGTCATCGGGTTCTGCGTACCCGCGAACGAGAAGGTCGGCCCGGGCGACCGCCGCATCGCCGCGTCGCTCGACGGCTATCCGCGTGCCAAGAAGATCGCGATCGTGACGAAGACCGACGTCGCGGCCCGCGACGAGATCACCGAGCGTCTGCTGGAGGTCGATGCGCTGCGCGAGGACTGGTCCGCGGTGATCCCGCTGTCTGCGCTGACGAGGGACCAGCTCGACGTCCTGTCCGACGAGATCCTGCTGCTGATGCCCAAGGGCCCCGCCCTGTATCCGGAGGGCATCACGACCGACGAGTCGCAGGAGGACCGTATCGCCGAGATGATCCGCGAGGCGGCTCTCGAGGGGGTCCGCGACGAATTGCCTCACTCGATCGCGGTCGTGATCGACGACATCGCACCGCGCGAGGGCACCGATCTCACCGACGTGCATGCGTCGATCGTCGTCGAGCGCGACAGCCAGAAGGCGATCATCATCGGGCACAAGGGCAAGCGGCTGAGCGAAGTCGGCGCGCGTGCCCGCGCCGGCATCGAGGCGCTGCTCGGCACCCGTGTGTTCCTCGGTCTGCATGTCAAGGTCGCGAAGGAATGGCAGCGAGACCCGAAGCAGCTCGGCCGGCTCGGCTTCTGAGATGAGGCCCGGTCACACGTCGATGGCGGCGGGAAGGCCGCCGACCCCGCAGACATGAGCTTCCGCAGCGATGACCCGAATCCGCTGCGGAACGAGGTCTTCACACGAGTTTTCGACGCTCACTGGGCGGCGGTACGGCACCATGTCGAGGGCGTCGTCGGCGATGAGGAGGAAGTCACCGAGATCGTCTCCGAGGTGTTCCTGCACGCCTGGTCGCGATTGCGACCGGCACGACCCCCCAGTCGCGTCTGGCTGCTCCGCGCCGCCGATCGGCGTCTGCGCTCTCGCTCGCGTCGCTCTTCGACGCCGACCTGCGCCCTCGACGCCGTGCACGGTGGAGTGACCGATGCCGACGAACAGCCGGGACCGGCAGGTCGTTCGGAAGTCGTTCGTGCTTTGGGTGTCCTCACTCCGGCCCAACGGCGTATCATCATGCTCACGTACTGGGATGGGCTCGCGGTGGGGGAGATCGCGGAGTTGTTGCGCGCTTCTGAGTTCCGGGTACGAAAGACGCTGGGCGTCGCGCAGAATCGTCTGCGCGATGAGCTGGGCCTGGAGGGGCTGATAACGGGTGATGACTGACAACGCCGTGCTCGAGCGGATGCTGATCGAAGCCGACCCTGCGCCGACGCCGCGCGATGCGCCACCCGATGCCCGTGCACTCGCCACCCGCGACCGAATCCTCCGAAGCGACGTGGCACCGAAGCGCCGGCGGGCGCAGACACTCGGCTGGGCGGGCGGGCTCACGGCCGTCGCCGCCTCCGCTGCTCTGGTGATCGGGGTGCTCTCGCCGCAGGGAGCGGCTGTCGCCGGCACGCCCGCGCCGCTGGAATTCACCGGATCGAGCACGGTCGCGCAGCTCGTCGACGACGCGGAGACGGCTCTCGCCGAGACCCCGGGGCCGGCGGCGCCGATGCGAACCGTCAGGACGGCCTCGTGGGGCTTCCAGGTCGACGTCGACACGAAGACGACGACGGTCGTGCCGCAGCTCTCGACCCTCGTGTGGGAACCGGACGGCTCCGGGCGGATGACCATCATCGCCGGTGTGCCGTATGACCCTTCCGACGCGGTCGCCAGCAATGCCGCCGAGGTCTCGAGCAGCGGCGAGGTCGTCACCGATCTGGTGATGGGGCCGGGGGATTTCGACACTCCCTGGACGACGGTGCCCGGCGAGACACGTGACGACATGGTGGCGATGCTCGAGGCGTTCGGGATGCCGGCGGATCCCACCGCATACGACGTCGGGCTGGCGCTCACGTCGGTCCTCGATCAGTGGACGCTCACCGACGCGCAGCACCAGGAGCTGCTTCTCCTGCTCGAGGAGGCCGGGGGCGGTGAAGCTCTCGGGAACACGATCGACCGACTGGGGCGTGCGGTGACCGGTGTGCGGGTCCAGTCCCCGGACGGCGCCGTGAGCGACCTCGTCCTGGTGTCGCGCGATACCGGACGGATAGTGGGCGTCGAACGCACGGTGTTGAAAGCCGATGACGTGTTCCCCGTAGGCGCGATCATCTCGTATCAGATGTGGGATCTCGATGAGGAGACCGTGCGATGAGACGCACCACTCTGTTGGCGGCCGCCCTGCTCGGGATGACCATGACGCTGGGGGCGGCCCCGGCCATGGCCGCCGCGGAGGACGACCGTGAGGTCGATCCCCTGGTCGCGGCGGTACTCGATGAGGTGCCGGGCGGGGTTCTCATCGACGGGCGGCACGCGGTGTGGCCCAAGCTGGACATGGAGCTCACCGTCCCCGCAGCCACGGGCGTGGCATCGCGCTCGGTCGGCAGCTGTACGACCGGAAGGATCTGCGCTTACAGCAGCACGTCGCTCGGCGGAGGAGCTCTCACGTTCGGCACCTGCGCCGTGCATGCGATCCCGTCGAGCTTCACGGTCAAGTCCGCCGCCAACGCGCGCAGTACCGGATCCGTGCAGGTGCGCAACGGGTCGACCGTCCTGAAGACCGTGGCTGCCGGGAGCTGGAGCAATGTCTCCGGCACGGTCACCAACCTGCGCTGTCTCCTCTGAGCTGTGTCGTCGTCGATGTCCTCGGGGGAACTGCCGCTGGCGAAGCACTGGGTGGCGACCGCGCCGGGCCCGCCGGATTCGTGGGAGTCCGTCGAGGAGCGCCTGTCGGCACCCGGCCGCGGTGAGGTCACGATCCGGGTGTACGCGGCCGGCGTGAATCCTGCGGACGCGAAGCATGTCGCGTCCGGCCGCCCCGGCCTCGAGTTCCCTGTGCCGATCGGGTATGAGGTGTCCGGTGTGCTCAGCGCGGTCGGTCCGGACACCCGGATCGGCTCTGGTTCCGCGGCGATCGGAGACGAAGTCGTCGCGTTCCGGGTACGCGGGGGCTACGCGACAGAGGTCACGGTCCCGGCCGAGAAGGTCTTCGCGAAGCCGTCCACGCTCACGCACCCGGAGGCGGCGAATCTGCTTCTCGTCGGCACCACTGCGGCCGAGATGCTGGCGGTCACGGGGGCAGCGCCGGGCGAGACCGTCGTCCTCCACGGCGCCTCGGGGGCGGTCGGCGTGAGCGTCCTGCAGCAGGCTCGGCTCCGCGGCATCCGGGTGATCGGCACCGCGAGCGCCGACCGGTTCGACGAGGTACGGCGATTCGGGGGAGAGCCCGTCCGATACGGCCCGGGGCTCGCCGATCGGGTCCGGGAGGTCGCAGACGAACCGGTGGTCGCGGCGCTCGATGCCGTCGGCACGGACGAGGCCGTCGACGTGTCCCTCGACCTCGTCGCCGATCGCCGTCGCATCGTCACGATCGCCGCTCTGGGGCGCGCGGGGGCCGAGGGGATCCTGGCGATCGCCGGGTCGATGCCCGACAGTGCCCGGTTTCGCGATGAGGTGCGCAGCGAGCTGATCGCGCTCGCCCAGAACGGCGACCTCGTGGTGCCGGTCGCCCGGACGTTCCCCCTCACCGATGCACGCGACGCCCATCGACTGCTGGCGTCCGGCCACCCCGGCGGTAAGCTCGCCCTGATCCCGTAGGTCAGTCGATCTCGCGCAGGGTCGATGTCACGATCACGACACCGTCGCCGTATTCGGCATCCATCGCATTCTGGATCGTGCCGTCGTCCCACATGACCTGCAACCAGACGTATCCACGCTCGGTCCAGACGGTGAGCGCATTCGCCCCGAGGCGGGCGGAGATATCGTCCTGCACCCTGGTCAGCTCGTCCTCGGGGGTCGAGCCTTCGATGCCATCGGTCGGATCCTCCTGAGCGACAGTGTCGTACAGCGCGAGCATGATCGGCGGGTCGGTCCGGGTGAGCCGCTCGCCGTCGTACGTTGCGTAGACGGCGTACTCGCCCCAGGTGGTGTCACCGCTGGTCTCGCTGCCATCCACACCGTCCCAGGTCCACTCGTCCAGCGGCACGCCGGAGCACTGGGGCGGGTACGAGTCCAGGGTCGTCACGCAGAAATCCACGTCGCCTGCGTCATCCAACACGGTGCCCACCCCGAGGACGCGCCCCTCCGGCGGCTCGGGATGCGCGTTCTCGAGGCGCTGGTCCGACGGAACGGTGGTGCTCGTCGGGGCCGCCGAGCTGCCGGGTCCTGCCGTGCAGGCACTCAACGTGAGGAGTCCGACGGCGGATGCCACGGCGAGGATCAGGCGACGCTGCGATGTGCTCATACGGGGGAGTGTCTCCGAGCGCCTGATCGTCTCAGACACGTCGAAACCGCCCGCACATGCCTGCTAGCATGACCACATGCCTTTCGGCGGTCTGCTTCTTCTTAGCTGCCGCGACGAGTCCTAAAGCTAGGGCCTTCCTCGTCGCGGCGCTTGTGTTGGCCCGTTCATCTTGACGAAGAGAAGAAGCCCCATCATGCAGAACACTCAGCGCCCGTCCGCGATGCCGATCCACAAGTACCGGCCGTTCCACGAGCAGATCAGCGTCCACCTGCCTGACCGCACGTGGCCCGACGCCCGCATCACGGAGGCACCGCGCTGGTGCGCCGTCGACCTCCGCGACGGCAACCAGGCCCTCATCGACCCGATGTCGCCCGAGCGCAAGCGCGTCATGTTCGAGCTGCTCGTCAGCATGGGCTACAAGGAGATCGAGGTCGGCTTCCCGTCGGCGAGCCAGACGGACTTCGACTTCGTCCGACAACTCATCGAAGAGAACCTGATCCCGGACGACGTCACCATCCAGGTGTTGACCCAGGCACGCGAGCACCTGATCGAGCGAACCTACGAGTCGATCGCCGGCGCCAAGCAGGCCATCGTTCACCTCTACAACTCCACGAGCGTGCTGCAGCGCGAGGTCGTGTTCCGCACGGACAAACAGGGCATCGTCGACATCGCACTCGAGGGCGCGCGCCTGTGCCGCAAGTTCGAGAAGACGATCCCAGATACGAAGGTCTACTACGAGTACTCGCCCGAGAGCTACACGGGCACCGAGCTCGAGTTCGCCGTCGACATCTGCAACCAGGTGATCGAGGTCTTCGAGCCGACCCCCGACCGCAAGGTGATCATCAACCTGCCGGCCACGGTCGAGATGGCTTCGCCGAACGTCTACGCCGACTCGATCGAGTGGATGAGCCGTCACCTGAACCACCGCGAGAACATCATCCTCTCGCTGCACCCGCACAACGACCGCGGCACCGCCATCGCCGCGGCCGAGCTCGGCTACATGGCCGGCGCCGACCGCATCGAGGGCTGCCTGTTCGGCAACGGCGAGCGCACGGGCAACGTCGACATCGTCGCGCTGGGCATCAACCTGTTCACCCAGGGCATCGATCCGCAGATCGATTTCAGCGACATCGACCAGGTCAAGCGCACGGTCGAGTACTGCAACCAGCTGCCCGTGCCCGAGCGCAGCCCGTGGGCCGGCGACCTCGTCTTCACCGCATTCAGCGGCTCGCACCAGGATGCGATCAAGAAGGGCTTCGAGGCGATGGAGGCCCGGGCGAGCGCCGAGGGCGTCACGGTCGACGAGATCGAGTGGGCGGTCCCGTACCTGCCCGTAGACCCGAAGGATCTGGGTCGCTCGTACGAGGCGGTCATCCGCGTCAACTCGCAGTCCGGCAAGGGTGGCGTCGCGTACCTGCTGAAGTCGGATCACGCGATCGATCTTCCGCGCAAGCTGCAGATCGAGTTCTCCGGTGTCGTGCAGGCCAAGACGGATGCCGAGGGCGGCGAGGTCACGTCCGACCAGATCTGGTCGATCTTCAACGACGAGTACCTGCCCGCCGACGACTCTGCGGCCAAGTGGGGGCGCTTCGAGCTGCTCGCGACCCAGACCCGCAGCGACATGTCGGGCGACGTGGTGCTCGACGTGGTTCTGCGCGACGACGACCAGGAGGTGTCCGTCTCGGGCAACGGCAACGGCCCTGTCGCGGCGTTCGTCGAGGTGCTGCGCGGTCAGGGCTTCGACATCACGGTGTACGACTACGTCGAGCACGCTCTCAGCGCCGGCGGTGACGCGCAGGCCGCGGCCTACGTCGAGCTGCAGGTGGGCGACCAGCGTTTGTGGGGCGTCGGCATCGACGGGGACATCTCGACCGCGTCGCTCAAGGCGATCGTCTCGGGCGTGAACCGCTCGATCCGCACGCGTCAGCCGGAGCTCGCGGCAGTCTGACGATGCGTATACGAACGCCCCCTCGGTGTCGACCGAGGGGGCGTTCGTCGTCACCTGCTCACACCCACTGGACGAGCTGCCAGACGAGGCCGTTCGGGTCGGCGAACTGGCAGTAGCGCTCACCCCAGGGCTCCGTCTCCGGGGGAGTGATGACGCGTGCGCTCGTCGCGATGCGGGCGAACTCCGCATCGATGTCCTCGACGACGAACACGAGCAGTGTGCCCTGCCCCGCAGAACCGGCGATCTCCTGAGGCCGGAACGTCTGCAGCCCGGTCTGCAGGAAGATGAGGTTCGGCGCGTCCGGGTGCTGCAGGGAGACGAAGCCCTCGGCGGACATGGCCTCCTCGAATCCGAAGTGGGTCTTCGCGAAAGACGCCGAGGCGGCGACGTCGGGGACGTTGAGCGAGATGGCGGTCTGGGTGATGTTCACGGTGTCTCCTGTCTAAACTACGTACAACGTACAGGGTTAAGTCTTCGCGTGAGAGGATTATTCCGACATGGCCAAGAATCTGGTGGATCTCCTCTGGCGGGATGACTCGGCTGCCGCCGGCGGGCGTCGCGGACCCCGGGCGCGCCATTCGACGGCGGAGGTCGTCTCGCGCGCGATCGAGCTCGCCGATCGCGGAGGCCTGGACACCGTGACGATCCGCGCCCTCGCGCAGTCGCTCGAGCTGCCGCCGATGTCGATCTACACGCATGTCAACAGCCGCGATGACCTGCTGGTGCTGATGATCGACCAGATGCATGCACGGATGATCGTGCGGCCGGTCGAGGAAGCCGCATGGTCCGATCGCGTGCGCACCGTGGCCGAGGAGAACCTCGACCTGCTGCGTGGACACAGCTGGTTGCTCGACATCGCAGACCAGCGTGCTGCGCTCGGACCCGGCACGATCGCGAAGTACGACCGCGAGCTGCACGCGTTCGATGAGACCGGGCTGGAAGGCGTGGAACGCGACGCCGCCCTGTCCTTCGTCCTGGACTTCGTGCGTGCCGCGGCGAGCCGGATGCGGGAGAACTCCGAGAAGGAGCAGCTCGGCGCTTTCTGGGCGGAGGCGGGACCGCGTCTGTCGACCCACCTCGGGGAGGAGCACCCGCTCGCGCAGTCCGTCGGTCAGGCCGCGGGCGAATCCCTGGGCGCGGCCTACGACGCCGATGCCGCATGGGAGTTCGGCCTGGCCCGGGTCCTCGACGGCCTTCGCGCCCTCATCGAGGAGCGGGCTGCATCCTGAGACTGAGGCTCAGCTGTCGGCGCTGGGCTTGACGATCGCGATGGCGCCCGTCTCGGCGGCGACCTTGCGTCGATAGATGCGGCGCTGCTCCGGGAGGGAGACATCGAACGTGACGGCGAGGATGCGGATCACGGTCGTCACGGCGATGCCGATGACCGCGGCGATCGTGATGGGCATGCCCAGCGCCACGGCGATGACGATGAATGTGCATCCGGCACCGGCCGCGACGGCGTAGAGGGAGCCCACGTGCATGATCGCGGTCGGCAGCCCCATCAACATGTCGCGGAGCACGCTGCCGCCGACGGCCGCGCAGACGCCGATGAACACCGCGGGTACCTCGGGGATGCCGAATGCCAGGGCCTTGCTGGTGCCGAACGCACCGAACATCCCGATGACGACCGCGTCGAGGACCACGATCGCGGTGTTCAGGCGGGTGAACAGACCCGCGAGGAGCATGCCAAGGAGTGCTGCTCCCGCCGCCGTGACGAGATACCACTGGTTCTGCAGCGTGGCCGGTGTCTGCCCGAGCAGGATGTCGCGGATGAGACCGCCGCCCATGCCGATCATGATGCCGATGATCGCGACACCCAGCCAGTCGAGGCGTCGCTGGCCCTGGAACCCCGATGCGAACATCGCGCCCTGGACCCCGCCGAGGCCGACGCCGAGCAGGTCCGCCCACAGCGGAATGGTGAAGAGCGGTTCGGTCACCCGACCATTCTCCTGCACGGAGGATAATCGAGGGGTGCCCACCTACCGAGACGAAGCTGTGATCCTGCGCACTCACAAGCTCGGTGAGGCGGATCGCATCGTCACCATGCTCTCGCGACGCCACGGCAAGGTCCGCGCGGTCGCGAAGGGGGTGCGCCGCACGTCATCGAAGTTCGGTGCCAGGCTCGAGCCGTTCATGGTCGCCGACGTGCAGCTGTATCAGGGACGCTCGCTCGACATCGTGCAGCAGGCGGAGTCGCTCGGCTCCTACGGCACGGACATCGCGGCGCACTACGACCGGTTCACCGCGGCGAACGCGATGGTGGAGACGGCCGACCGGCTGAGCGACGCCGAGGCCACCCCCGACCAGTACCTGCTCCTCGTGGGCGGGCTGAGGGCGCTGTCGCGCGGAGAGCACGTCGCGCGCAGCATCCTGGACTCCTATCTCCTGCGGGTCATGTCCCTCTCCGGGTGGGCGCCCTCCCTCGATGAATGCGCGCGCTGTGGCACGCCGGGCCCGCACTCCCGGTTCGTCGCGCAGCTGGGCGGCCTGGTGTGCACGAACTGCGCCCCGGCCGGCAGCCCTCGCGTCGCCGAGAAGACGCTGACCCTGCTCCGTGCCTTGATCTCGGGTGAATGGGACGTCATCGACGCGTCCCCGCACGCCGACACGGCAGCCGCGTCCGGACTCGTCTCCGCCTACGCCCAATGGCACCTGGAGCGCGGCATCCGCTCGCTCGCCCATGTGTCGGACATCTCGTCGGAAGGACCGCGATGAGCCCGAAGCCCTACACGCACAAGGACGCGGTGCCCTATCGCCCGCTGGACTGGACCGGTGTGCACCCGCCGGCGTTCCGGGCCGTGCCCGAGCACGTCGCGATCGTCATGGACGGCAACGGCCGCTGGGCCAACCGCCGAGGGCTCAACCGCATCGAGGGTCACAAGGCGGGCGAGGAGGTGCTGCTCGACGTCGTCGCCGGTGCCATCCAGGCCGGTGTGAAGCATCTCTCCGTGTACGCGTTCTCGACGGAGAACTGGGCGCGCTCTCCCGAGGAGGTGCGCTTCCTCATGGGCTACAACCGTGACGTGCTGCACCGTCGCCGCGACCAGCTCAACGAATGGGGCGTGCGCATCCGCTGGGCCGGCCGCAAGCCGCGTCTGTGGGGCAGCGTCATCAAAGAGCTGCAGCACGCGGAGCAGCTCACCCGCGGCAACGATGTGCTCACCCTCACGATGTGCGTCAACTACGGCGGCAGGGTCGAGCTCGTCGACGCGATGCGGGCCATCGCGGATGACGTCGCCGCCGGTCGGGTGAAGCCGAAGGCCATCACAGAGAAGATGATCCGCCGGAACCTGTACGTGCCGGACATGCCAGACGTCGACCTCTTCCTGCGAAGCTCGGGGGAGCAGCGCACCTCGAACTTCCTGCTGTGGGAGTCGGCGTACGCCGAGATGGTCTTCCTCGACACCCTGTGGCCGGACTTCTCGCGCGAGGAGCTCTGGCGCGCGATCGACATCTACCTGTCTCGGGACCGTCGCTTCGGCGGGGCGATCGACACCCCCGACGCGCCCGCCTGAGCCCGGAGCCACCGCTCGGTCTCGCGGGGATCCCGGAGCCGGACGATCGTGAGGTGCGGGTAGCGCAGGATGTAATCCGGCATCCGTTCGGTCCAATGCCCGAGGGTCTTGGTCTGCCAGGCCAGGATGTTCTCCTCGGGATCTCCGCGGAACATCTGCCAGATCGGCTTCTCGACGTTGCCGTTCCACATCCGCGTGCGGAGGATGCTGCGGCTCAGCGTCCGACGCAGCAGGCGGGAGCGCGCCACGCGGTACGGGTAGTCCAGCCAGATCGCGAGGTCGGCGCGCGGCGTGAGGATCTCATCCGTGCCCTTGCTCGTGTACTGCCACTCGGTGACCCACCGGTCTTCGGCCGCGAGCGAGCGGACGTCGTCGAGGAACTCGGGTCGCGGAGTCCAGTCCGGACCGTGGAACAGGCCGTCGATCTCGACGTGGCGCAGTCCCCACACGCTGGCGACGCGGCGCGCGAGCGTGGTCTTGCCGGAGCCCGTGACACCGGCGATCAAGACGCGCTCGGGCCGGACGGGAAGCGGGTCGGCGCCGGTGAGCATCCGAGAATCCTACCGATATCGCGACCGCCGCCTCGGAATAGCTCATAGGCGCATGCGGTTGGATGAAAGTGTGACTGAACCCATCTCCATCGACATCTGGTCCGACATCGCCTGCCCCTGGTGCTACATCGGCAAGCGCAACCTCGAGAAGGGTCTCGAAGCGGTCGCCGCCGATGAGGACGCGCCGCAGGTCAACATCACCTTCCACTCATTCGAGCTGTCGCCCGACACCCCGGTCGACTTCGACGGAGATGAGATCGACTTCCTCGCGGGGCACAAGGGCATGCCGCGGGAGCAGGTCGAGCAGATGCTGTCGAACGTGACCGGTGTCGCGGCGAACGCGGGGCTCGAGTACCGCTTCGACATCCTGCAGCACACCAACACCGTGAAGGCGCACGAGCTGCTGCACTTCGCGAAGGCCGAGGGGCTGCAGCACGAGATGGAGGAGCGGCTCATGTCCGCCTACTTCACCGAAGGCAAGCACGTCGGGAGGATCGATGACCTCGTCGCCCTCGCAACCGAGGTGGGCCTCGACGCCGACCGTGCCCGTGCGGCGCTCGAGAGCGAGCAGTACCTCCCGGCCGTGCGCCAGGATCAGGCGCAGGCGCGGGCATACGGCATCCAGGGCGTGCCGTTCTTCGTGGTCGACGGACAGTACGGCATCAGCGGCGCGCAGCCGCCGGCGGCATTCGAGAACGTGATCCGCGACCTCTGGGCCAAGCGGGACGAACCCGTCGAAGCCTGAGATCGACGGCCCACGACGCACGCGAAGACGGCGGGAACCCGAACGGGTTCCCGCCGTCTTGCTGTATGAGCGTCAGATCCGCTGCTGGCGCGGGCCCAGCGGCAGCGGCTGCATCGGCTGGTCGTTCGCGGTGAGATCGATGCCGAGCTCGCGCGCGTACACGACGCGCGTCGCGATCGTCACCTCGTCACCGGCCTCCTTGAGCTCGAAGACCCTTCCGCCGCGCATGCGGTTGCGCTCTGCGCCGTCGAGGCCGTACGCGCCGAAGCCGGTTCCGGGGGCGTAGCCGAGCATGACGCCGTAGTAGTCGCCCACGTAGTCGTTGATGTGGTCGTGGCCGACGAACACGCCCTTCACATCGCCGCGCTCGAGGATCGCATTGAACATCCCCGAGTTGAACGGGCCGGGGCACTCGTCCTCGTTGCGCTCTCCGACGATCCCGTGTCGTGCCCTGCCGCGTGCCGCATCGGCCTCCGTGCGGGTGTCGACGCCGCCCCACCACATGAAGCGGTGCTCCCAGAGCGCGATGTGAAGGAACATCAACCCCGGCACCTTGCGCCCGCGACGCCGCTCGAGCTGCTGCGACTGCTCGCGGTACCAGGCCACCTGGTCCATCCGCAGCCAGTCCCAGGTCGGGTACCCGGCGAAGTCCTGGCCATCGATGGCGCCGGGGGCGTAGCGCCCCGAGTCCATCAACCACAGGGTGAACGCCTCGCGGTTCTTCCGGGCGGCCGAGCCGATCGAGACGATCGTGTTGCTGGTGCCGGTCACACCCCGCGTGCTCTCGGCGTTCACGTTGTACTCGTACGAGCGGTAGATCTTCAGCATCCCCGCCTCGTCCACGCCCGACTGCGGGAGCGAATCCTCGTCGTGGTTGCCGTAGGTGACCGCCCAGGGGATCCGCCGGGACTCCATCGGCGTGACGACGTTGTTGATCGCCTGCTTGACGGCGAGCCGGGTCTCGCATCCGCCGGTGATCACGTCGCCGTTGATCACCACGAAGTCGGGCTTCTCCTGGTCGAGCACCTTCTCCATCAGCTCGACCGTGCGGCGGTCGGTGCGCTCATCGTCCTGGGTGTCGTTGAACTGGACCACCTTGAATGTGCCGTCGGCGCGGAACCGCAGGCCTCGGCCGGATCCGGCGCCCGCCGGGGCGATGTCGGAGGCCGCGGCGGCCTGGGCGGTGCCGAGGGGCAGGGCGGTACCGAGAGCGCCGAGCGCTCCGGCGGTGAGGACGGTGCGTCGGCTGATCGGCAGGCGGTCGGTCATGCGTGGTCTCCTTCGTCTTCGGCGATGTTCGCCGCGGTGAGACTAGGGATGCCAGATGGCGCCGGGCTGACGAGGGGGTGAACGAGACCCGCGTTCACGGGCGGATCAGCGCACGACGCGGATGACGCGGAGGTGAACGGCTGCGGACACCGTGCGGGATGCGCTGTGGTCTAGCGGGTCAGCGCTGCTTCGATCGCGCTGACGATCTCGGGGGCGTCCGGCTTCTGCTTCGGACGGAACCGCAGCACGTCACCGTCGGGCAGCACGAGGAACTTCTCGAAGTTCCACTCGACACGGCCGGCCTTGCCACCCGCGTCCGGGGTCTCCTTGAGCGCCTTGTACAGGTCCGAGGCGTTCTTGCCGTTCACCTTGACCTTGTCGTTGACGGGGAAGGAGACGCCGTAGGTCGTCGAGCAGAACTCGAGGATCTCGTCCACGGAGCCCGGTTCCTGACCGAAGAACTGGTTGCAGGGAAAGCCGACGACGGTGAAGCCGCGGTCGCCGTAGAGGCGCTGCAGTTCCTCGAGCTGCTCGTACTGCGGGGTGAGGCCGCACTTGGACGCCACGTTGACCACCAGCACCACGTCGGCGCCGAGATCGTCGAGCGTCTTCTCCTCGCCCTTCGCATCGGTGAACGGGATCGAACGGAGCGCGGAATCGGTCATATTCACAGCTTAGGTCGCAGCATCCCTCCTGGCTCCGCGTCTGGGAGAATGGACAGGACATGACTCTCGCCACCGCCCCCGCCCGCCCCCTTCGCATCGGCCCGATCGACCTCGACGTGCCGGTCGTCCTCGCACCCATGGCGGGTATCACCAACACCGCCTTCCGGCGCCTGTGCCGCGAGTACGGCGCCGGGCTCTACGTGAGCGAGATGATCACCTCGCGCGCCCTGGTCGAGCGCAACGAGACGACCATGCGGCTGATCCGACACCACGAGTCGGAGACCCCGCGGTCCATCCAGCTCTACGGCGTCGATCCGAAGACGATCGCCGAAGCCGTGCGCATCATCGTCGCGGAAGACCACGCCGACCACATCGACCTCAACTTCGGGTGCCCCGTGCCGAAGGTCACCCGCCGCGGCGGGGGAGCAGCGCTGCCGTGGAAGTCCAAGCTGTTCGCCGACATCGTCGACCAGGCGGTCAAGGCCGCGGGTGACGTGCCGCTGACCGTCAAGATGCGCAAGGGAATCGACAAGGATCACCTGACCTTCCTCGACGCCGGGCGTGCGGCGGAAGATGCCGGTGCAGCTGCTGTGGCCCTGCACGCGCGTACCGCGGGCGAGTTCTACTCCGGTCACGCCGACTGGAACGCGATCGGCGAGCTGAAGCAGGCCGTCACGAGCATCCCCGTGCTGGGCAACGGCGACATCTGGTCCGCCGACGATGCCGTGCGCATGATGGCGCAGACCGACTGCGACGGCGTCGTGGTCGGACGGGGCTGCCTCGGGCGGCCGTGGCTGTTCGGCGAGCTCGCCACCGCATTCGGCGGCGAGGGCAAGACGGTCGATGCCACCCTCGGGTTCGTCGCGGATGCCTTCCGTCGGCATGCCGAGTTGTTGGTGGAGTTCTTCGAGGACGAGGATCGCGGGTGCCGCGACATCCGCAAGCACGTCTCCTGGTATTTCAAGGGATACCCGGTCGGCGGAGACATCCGCACCGGGCTCGCCACCGCATCCAGCCTCGCCGAGATCGATGACTTCCTCGGACGCCTCGATCACACCGCCCCGTATCCCGGTGCGGATGCCGAGGGGCAGCGCGGACGCTCCGGTCACCCGAAGCGCACGGCACTGCCGGACAAGTGGCTGGAGTCGCGAGAGCTCGCCTCGTCGGCCTCGGAGATGATGCGCGGAGCGGAGATCGAGAACAGTGGCGGTTGATCCTCAGGTCGGCCTGCGTGCCGACGGCTACGACGCACGCGACGCCGAGCGCTTCTTCGCCGAGACCCATCGATCCGAGCGCAACGACTTCGCCCGTGACCGCGCCCGCGTGCTGCACTCCGCCGCCCTGCGTCGTCTCGCCGCGAAGACGCAGGTGCTGAGCCCCGCCAGCACAGCCGACTTCGCCCGCAACCGACTCACGCATTCGCTCGAGGTCGCGCAGGTCGGGCGGGAACTCGCTGTCGCTCTCGGCGTCTCGGCCGATGTGGTCGACACCGCCTGCCTGAGCCATGACCTGGGCCACCCGCCGTTCGGACACAACGGCGAGCGCGCGCTCAACGAGTGGGCGGCTCCGATCGGCGGGTTCGAGGGCAACGCCCAGTCGCTGCGCATCCTCTCCCGGCTCGAGGCCAAGGTGCTCGACGACGATGACCGATCGGTCGGACTGAACCTGACCCGCGCCAGCCTGGACGCGACGTGCAAGTACCCGTGGACGGTCGACAGCCCGGTGCCCGACCCCGGCGGGCGGCTCAAATTCGGCGTGTATCCCGAGGACGAGGCCGTCTTCCGCTGGATGCGCGAGGGTGCCCCCGGGCGCCTGCGCTGCATCGAGGCCGAGATCATGGATCTCTCCGACGACATCGCGTACTCGGTGCACGACTTCGAGGACGCGATCGTCAACGGATACGTCGACGTGGCGCAGCTCGCCGATCCGAGCGCTCATGACGCGCTCCTCGGCCGCATCCAGCAGTGGGTGGGATACGACTTCACTCGCGACGAGCTGGCGGATGCGCTTTACCGCCTGTCGTCCCAGCCGATGTGGCTGGCGTCCTTCGACCGCTCGCGGCAGGCGCTCGCCCGGCTCAAGAACCTCACGAGCGACTTGATCGGCCGATTCGCCAAGGCCGCTGTCGCCGCCACCAAGGAGGCCTACGGGACCACGGCCCTGGTGCGCTACAACGCCCACGTGATCGTGCCCCGGGTGATCGAGGTCGAGATCGCCGTGCTCAAGGGCATCATGGGTCAGGCCATCGTCACGATCGAGGCCCGCAAGGGCGTGTACAAGGAGCAGCGGCGTGTTCTGACGCGGCTCGCCGAGGCGCTCTGGTCGACCGACGCTCTGTGGTCCGCCGGATCCGACGTGCTCGAGCCTGCGTTCGCCGCCGACTTCATCGCGGCGGAGAACGATGCCGAGCGTGCCAGGGTGGTCGTCGATCAGATCGCGAGCCTCACCGACCAGAGCGCGATCGACTGGCACAACCGGCTCGTGGGAGAGATCGATCCTGCCGAGGTCGGCATCTGGACTCCTCGTCATGCCAGACCCGGCGCCCGGGCGCACGCCGAGAGGCGGCCCGTCGCCGAAGGGGCGCACTGATGCCACGCATCCGGCAGGCCGACGTCGACGAGGTCAAGGCGCGCACGAACATCGCCGACATCGTCGGTGAGCGCGTCGCGCTGAAGTCGGCGGGCGTGGGCTCACTGAAGGGGCTGTGCCCGTTCCACGATGAGAAGAGCCCGAGCTTCCATGTGCGCCAGCAGGTGGGCTACTACCACTGCTTCGGCTGCGGCGAGTCGGGCGACGTCTACTCGTTCCTGCGCGAGATGGACCACGTCAGCTTCACCGAGGCGGTCGAGCGCCTCGCAGGCCGCATCGGGTACACGCTGCACTACGAAGACGGGGGAGCGGCACCGGAGACCAGCGGTCGCAGTCGTCTCTACGCGGCGAACACCGCGGCGGCGGAATTCTTCCGTGCCCAACTGCTCACACCGGATGCCGAGGCCGGACGCCGCTTCCTCGGGGAGCGCGGCTTCGACGCCGGCGCCGCCGCGCATTTCGGCGTCGGCTTCGCGCCGCGCGGCTGGGACGGCATGCTCAAGGCGCTCACCGCGCAGGGCTTCACACGCGAGGAGCTGAGCAACGCCGGACTGGTCTCGACCGGACAGCGCGGAGTCTACGACCGGTTCCGCGGACGTCTCGTGTGGCCCATCCGCGACGTGTCGGGGCAGACGATCGGCTTCGGCGCGCGCAAGCTCTTCGACGACGACAACGGCCCGAAGTACCTGAACACCCCTGAGACCCCGATCTACAAGAAGGCTCAGGTGCTGTACGGGCTCGACCTCGCCAAGCGCGACATCGCACGAGGCGACCCCCGCCGAGTCGTCGTGGTCGAGGGGTACACGGATGTGATGGCCTGTCACCTCGCCGGACTCACCACGGCCATCGCGACGTGTGGCACGGCCTTCGGCACCGACCACATCAAGGTGCTGCGGCGTGTGATGGGCGATGACAACGCCTCCGGTGAGGTCGTCTTCACCTTCGACGGCGACGAGGCGGGCCAGAAGGCCGCGCTGCGTGCTTTCACAGAAGACGATCGGTTCAACGCGCAGACGTTCGTGGCGGTTGCGCCCGACGGGCTCGACCCGTGCGATCTGCGCCTCCAGCGCGGCGATGCGGCCGTGCGGGGTCTGATGGACACCAAGCAGCCGATGTTCGAGTTCGCGATCGACCGCAAGCTGGGCGGTTTCGACCTCGCAACCGTCGAGGGGCGAGTGGGCGCGCTGAGGGCTGCGGCGCCGATCGTCGCCGAGATCCGCGATCAGCTTCTTCGTCCGGGGTACGAGCGTGTCCTGGCAAGGCGTCTCGGGATGGATCCGACGGAGGTGCGCAGCGAGGTCGAGCGGGCGGCGCGCGGCGGCTCCACACCGCAGCACCCGCGTCGCGAGGCTCCGCAGGTCGATCCCACCAGCGGTGCGTCGGTCGTGGCGCCGGTCACCCTCGCGAGCCTTCCACGCAGCCCCGATGTCGCGGTCGAGCGTGATGCGCTGATGGGCGCTCTGCAATACGGGCATCAGGTCGACCAGGCCCTGCTTACTCGGGCGTTGGGCATGCCGTTCCGCACCCCGGGCCTCGACGCCGTGCGCGAAGCCGTGGCGTCCGCGCCCGACCGCACCAGGGCCGGCTGGGTGACGGAGGCTGTCAACAGCGTCCGCGAGCCGTACCGTTCGCTGGCGGGTGAGCTGCTGATGACGCCTTTCCCTGCTCGCGACGAGGAACGCGCCGTCGCTACTGTCGCCGACCTCGCCCGACGACTCGTCCTGCGTCAGCTCGAGCGTGACAAGCAGGAGCTCCTCGGCGCCGTGCAGCGGGTGCCGGCCGATTCCGACGGTGGCCGTGCGTTGCGGATGCGCCTGCGCGACATCGATGCCGAGCGTCAGAGGTTCGCCGAGTCGTAACGCCGACCGGCACCGCGAAGAAGGCAGGATGGACACATGTCCCGCAGGCCAGAATCCACGAACGCGATCGATTGCTCGGATCTGGTGATCGACCGCATCGGCCACGGGATGCCGAACCGCGCCGTCGACGGTGTCACCTTCGCTCTTGCTCCCGGGGGACTGATCTGCGTCGCCGGTCCGACGGGATCCGGGAAGTCGACGCTGGTCGCGGCTCTCGCAGGTTCCACCGACCCCTCGGTGAAGGTCGTCGGCGGAAGCGCGCAGGTGTGCGGCGTCGATGTGCGCCGGCCGGGACGCAAACACCGCATCCTCACCTATCGCACCGGCTTCGTGCCGCAGGGGGCGGGGGCCGACCTGCCGCCGCGGTTGACCGTGAACGAGGTCATCGCCGAGCCGATCCTCGTCCGCGAGCGCAAGGTCAACACCAAGGCGCTCTCGATCCGTGTGGCGACGCTCCTGGACGAGCTGCACCTTCCCCTCGGTACCGCGGCCAAATTCCCGTACGAGCTCAGCGCCGGGATGCGTCAGCGAGTCGCGATCGCACGATCGTTCGTCCTGGAGCCGAAGGTGCTGATCGCCGACGAGATCCTCGCGAACCTCGATCTCGAAGTGCGGCCGGTGGTCTTCGACGCCATCACCCGACGCCGGAAGGAGCAGGGGATGGCAGCGCTGCTCGTCACCAACGATGCGGACTTCATCCGTGAGCTCAACGCCGAGACGCTCATGCTGCGCGCCGGTCACGTGGTCGCCCGCGGCGTCGGGCGCGACCTGCTGTGGGTGCCGAATGCGGAGTCGGATTCTCGCCGCTGAGCACGACACGCCCGGCATCCGCGAAGGGTGCCCCAGTGTCATGAAGTCGGTCCGGAGTTTGCTAAGCTTGTCGAGTTGCCCGCTGAGCGGGCACATTCCTCGGTAGCTCAATTGGCAGAGCAGCCGGCTGTTAACCGGCAGGTTCTTGGTTCGAGTCCAAGCCGGGGAGCCAACGAGAAAACCCCCTCCACGGAGGGGGTTTTCTCGTTCCCAGCGGGGTCGAGCGGCCGATGCGACGAGAAGAGCCCCTTCGATCGAAGGGGCTCTTCTCGTCAGCGGAGAGGGGGGTCAGCCCACGCCCTCCATCGCACTCGTCTCGGTGTTGCCGATCCGGGCGATCACGTCGGGCCGACGTCGCGCCAGGTAGAGGTACCGGGTCAGCGCGAGGGCGACGGTCGCGAGGAAGATGTACGGGATCACGTTGTACGGGAACGCCGGGACGGGCCAGACGTTGGCGAAGAACACGTACGCCATGGTGACCACCGCGATTGTCGCGCACACCTTGACGAGTCCGTTGCGCATCTTCGCCCGCTGCGTGTAGACGACGCAGGCGATCGCGACGAGGGCATAGGCGACCATGTAGCCGTATGTTCCCCAGGTGTTGACCCAGACGAGGATGTCGCCGGTGGCCGCGCCGGAGAGCAGCAGCACGATGTCCACGGCGATCGCGGCCGCGCCGGCGATGATCAGCACGCGGTGCGGGGTCAGGTGCTGCTCATGGGTGCGTCCGAATCGCTCGGCGACCACGCCCTCCTTGCCCATCACGTACACGATGCGCCCGATGACGTTGAGCGGAGCGACGACGACCGCGAAGAACGAGGCCGAGACGCCGATCGTGAGGGCGGCGGCGAACCAGCTCGGCATGCCGATGAGAGCCGACATGCTCTCCAGAGGGCTGGCCGAGGTGGCGAGGTCGTCGCCGAGGACCGTGATCTGCGTGTACGCGGCGAACACGTACAGGATGCCGACGCCGAGCGCGCTCCACATGATCGCGCGGGGGATCGCCTTGTACGGCTCCTTGGCCTCGCGACCGAGCGCGTCGGCCGAGGAGAACCCCACGAAACCGAGGATGCCGAGCACCATGCCCGATGCCACTCCCTGGAACGACGAGCCGGTGGCGAGCACCTGCGCGGGATCCCACGCGGCCGGTCCTGCCCAGATGAGCGCCGCGACCAGCAGCACGAGAATGATGCCGACCGAGACGAGCTCGAGCACGAGCGAGACCCGAGCCGACAGACGGATGCCGCGGATGGTGAACAGCGTCGCCAGCCCGCCGAGGATCACGGCGAGGCCGATGTCCCATCCGAGTCCCTGGGCCGGAAGGCCGAGCATGCGGAGGAACTGCGCCATGTAGCTGACGGAACCGCTGAGGGAGGCCGCAGCGATGCCGAAGCAGCCGATCAGCAGAGTGACACCGGCGAGGAAGGCGCCGAACGGTCCGAGCCCCTTCGAGACATAGGTGTACAGCGATCCGGCCGAGGCGTGCTTGCGAGCGAACACGACCACGCAGTAGCCGACGCACAGGATGACGATGGTCGCCAGAGCGAACGCGTAGATGGTGCCGTTTCCTGCACCGAGGAAGATCGCCGCCGCGGTGAAGGCGATGACGGCGCTGGGGGCGATGTTGGCGATGGCCTGGGCCGCGAGTTCGGGGCCGCTCATGACGCCGGTGCGAAGACCGGCATCCTGGGGCCCGCCAGGCGGGGCGACGACGGTGTCAGACATGGGTTCTCCTGGATTCGGGTTTCAGGGGTGAGGGTCCGCGGTTCGCGGTCAGGGGATGAGGAGGGTACGGAGCGCCGACCCGGTCTCGAGGTCGTCGAGTGCTGCCGCGGCCTCGGACAACGGGCGCCGTCCGGAGATCAGGGGGTCGATCTTGAGCTGACCGTCCATGTACCGGTCGACCAGAGCGGGAACGTCGATCGAGGGCCGCACGGATCCGTAGTTCGATCCGAGGATGCGCTGATCGGCCTCGGCGAGGATGAGGGGCTCGAACGAGGCGCGGGCGCCCGTCGGGGGCAGCCCCACGATCACGGCGGCGCCGCCGAGCCCGAGCATCTGGATCGACTGCTCCGTCGTGCTGGTGCGTCCGATGGCGTCGAACGCGTAGTCGACCCCGTCGGAGATCAGTTCACGGAGCTGCGCGACGGCGTCACCCTGCGAGGCGTCGATACGATCGGTCGCGCCGAACTGCAGGGCCAGCTGGGTCTTCTCGGGTCGCACGTCGATCGCGACGATGCGTTCCGCGCCGGCGAGTCGCGCCCCCTGGACGACGTTGAGGCCCACGCCGCCGCACCCGATCACCGCGACGGTGGAACCGGGCTCGACCGCGGCGGTGTTGAGCACGGCGCCGACTCCCGTGGCCACGGCGCACCCGACGACGGCGACGACGTCGAGCGGTGCGTCGTCGCGGACCTTCACGGCACCCGACGCGGGTACGACGACCTCTTCGGCGAAGGAGGAGACGCCGAGATAGTGGTGCAGCGTCTCGCCGTCGAGGCTGAGACGCGAAGTTCCATCGAACAGGACCCCGAGTGGTGCGACCACCGTCGCGACCTTCTGGCACCGGGCTTCGTGGCCGGCTCGGCAGTAGCGGCACTCGCCGCACGGCGGCACCCAGCTCAGAACGACGTGATCGCCGACGGCGAGCGTGGTCACGCCTTCGCCGAGTTCGGTGACGACACCGGATCCCTCGTGCCCCATGACCAGGGGAGCAGCCGCATCCCATTCGCCGCGCTTGACGTGCAGGTCCGAGTGGCAGACGCCGGCGGCGGCGATTCGCACACGGACCTCACCGGCGCGCGGCGGCGCGAGGTCGACGTCGACGAATTCGATCGGTGACTGCGGATCGCGGAAGACAACAGCTTTCATGACATCCTTCGGGTGGAGAGGGGATGCGCACGATGCTAGGAGAGCGCACACCCTCAGGGCATCCGACAAATGTGTGAAGCGTCTCGCCTGCTCTCGACATTTCGTATGATCGAGACATGGTTCGTGATGTCGTCTCCGTGGCGCGGTACCTGGATGGCGAACTCCTGCACGGGGAGGTCCCGAGCGCACGCCACGTGAACTCGGTCGTCGCGATCGACGCGTTCGGCGTCCCGACCGACCGGCTCTTCACGACGCTCGTCACGACGGACGAGCAGGCGGTCCTCGCGCTCGTCGACGATCCGGAACGCATAACGCTTCTGCGCGGCATCGTGCTCGTCACGAGCGCAGACACACCGTCTCTCCGCCAGGTGCTCTCCACGGCGCGGATCACCGCGATCGTGGGGGCGCGGACGCCGCAGGAGCTGCTCATGCCGCGGCTCACGGCACTTCTCGCCGTCGACCAGGCCGCGGAGGCGCGGGCGATCACCTCGGCGATGCGGGTGCTCACCCTCGCGGCGCGACGCAGCGGCATCACGGGTGTCATCGCCGAACTCGCACACCGGATCGACGGATGGGCCGTGCTGCTGGACCGGCACGGAGAGGTGATCACGACCGCCGGTGCGGGGAGCCTCCACATCGACGACGCGATAGCGGTCGCGATCGGTCGGCCTGTCCGGGTGCGTCATCGAGCACTGCAGGTTCATCCCGTGGGCCCCGGACAGGACATCACCGCACAGCTCGTCACCGCTCCGCGCAACGACAGCTCCGGTCGGGGCCGGGAACTCAGTTCGCAAGCCGCAGCGCTGCTCGATCTGCTGATGAGGACGCGCGACAGCAGCCATCTCGAGCGTCTCGGCCGATCGATGATGCTCGAGACGGTGCTCGAGGGCGGCGACGGCGCCACGCGTCTGCTCCGTCGCTGGGGAGTGCACGAACGGAGTCTGGTGGGGTTCGCACTGGCATCGCGCACGAGCGGCGTCGACGTCGAACATCTGCTCGCTGTCTGGCTGGACGAACTGGGCGCCGAGCATGTCTTCACCTCCCAGCGAGGGCTCTTCCAGGGCCTGCTGAGGGAAGAGCACGCCGAGGAGATCGCGCACCGCGTCGAGGCGTTCGCATCGACGCTGTACCTCGGCCTGGGGCGCCCGGCCGGAACAGACGCACTCGCGCGGAGCGTCGACGAGGCACGTCAGGCGTGTGAGGCGGCACGCACGGGCGGCGACCGGATCGCCCGCTACACCGCGATCCCGACCGTGTCCTTCGTGCTCGGGCAGCTCGATCGGGAGCAGGTGGGCAGGGTCGGGCGATTGCTCGATCCGCTCCGTGCGGAAGACCAGGGGACAGAACTCATCGAGACGCTGCGGGTCTTCCTCGCCACGAACAGTGCGTGGGGGGAGAGTGCCAGCCGACTGCGGATCCACCGGCAGACGCTGACAGCACGCATCCGACGGATCGAGGATCTGATCGGACTCTCGCTGGCGGACCCGGACGATCGTGTCGCTGCGTGGCTCGCGCTGCGCGCATCGGACGGCTGAGGGGCACCGGCGACGACATCCTCAGCGCGCTGCGCCCTCCAACGTTCCCTCGATCTGCCCGTCCGGGTCGAACAGCACGCAGTAGAGCACGCGCCCGTCGGGCCCCTCCCACGTCTCCTCCGTCGGGGGAATCTGATACACGCCGAGCGCGGATTCCTCCCTGGCCACGCCGACGAACGACGCGAACGCATCGCCGACGCACTCGGCGGAGGTGGCTTCGACTGCCTCCTGCGAGAAGGCGCCCTCGGGCAGCTCGATCTCGTGGAAGACCTCTTCGTCGTGCGGCTCCGCGCAGGGGACGACGTCCGCGTCTTCGGGAAGGCCGCTGGCGGCTTCGAGGCGACAGTCGCCGACAGTCACAGCGGGCGTCTCGTTCTTCGCGACACCGGCACCGTCGCCGGTCGCGCTGCGTTCCGGGGAGGGATCGGCGGTTCCGCACCCGCTGAGGGCGACCGCGAGCGTCAGGGCGCACGCGGCGAACAGCAGAGAGGGTCGTTCGTACAGCTTCATCGTGTTCTTCCTTCGTGCCTTCGGGGACACGATCTCCACTCGTGGAGCGGCTCAGCCCTCGAGATCGTCCACACCGGGCATCCAGCTCGCACCTGGACGGCCCCATCCGCGCTTGCGCGCGATCTTCTGCACGGTCTTCCAGTCGGGGTCGGACAGACGGTCCACGTAGAGGATGCCGTCGAGGTGATCGAACTCGTGCTGCATGATCCGTGCACGCCATCCGTCCACGTCGATCGTGACCGGCCGACCGTCGAGGTCGGTCGCAGTCACGTGGACGCGCTCCGAGCGACGCAGCGGGAATCGTTCGCCCGGGAAGGAGAGGCAGCCCTCGGATTCGAGGTCGAGGTCGGGGTCGCCCGGTTCGAGCGGCACCATCCACAGTTCGGGGTTGATGAGCACCCCGCGCCATGGCTGATCGTCGTCGTCCACATAGGCGTAGGTGTAGATGCGCAGGGGGACGCCCACCTGCGGGGCGGCCAGCCCGACTCCCGGGGCGGTGTCCATCGTCTCGAACATGTCGGCGACGAGCGTGCGGATGTCGTCGGTGATCTCGTCGACGGGGGATGCGGGGGAGTGCAGGACGGGGTCGCCCATGATGCGAATCGGAAGTACAGCCACGTCACAACCCTAGTCGGCGGCGCTCGCCCGGTAGGCTCGTACCGTGACTGCTGGGGTATGGATGAACGAGGCCGAACAGGTCGGCGATCAGCTCGTCGGAGCCTTCCAGGACCCCGGCATCCTGCTCGGGATCCCGCTCGCCCTGGCCGGCGCGGTGTTCATGTCGCTCGGCGCGCAGTACCAGCATCGGGGCGTCGAGAAGGTCGAGCGTCTCAGCGGGGCCAATGGGGCGTCGGGTCTCAGCCTCAACCAGATCAAGCGATTGCTGACCCGGCCGTCCTGGCTGGTCGGCACACTCATGCTCGGGCTCGCGGTCATCTGTCAGCTCGCGGCACTCGTCCGCGCGCCGCTGATCGTCGTCCAGCCCCTCGGAGCCATCGCCCTCGTCATCACCACCCTGCTGAATGCGCGCGTCTCCGGTCATGCGCCGACGAGGCAATCGCTCACGGCCATCGCCTGTTGCGTCGGCGGCATCTTCCTCTTCGTCTTCTTCGCCGCGATCTACGCGACTGAGCAGGAGGTGACCGATCGCGAGCTCTTCGTGATCCTCGCCCTCCTGCTGGTGGTCATCATCATCCTCGGAGCCTGCTGGCTGATACTCCGTCACCGCATGCGCGCGCTGTTCTACGTGGTCGGCGCCGGCGTGCTCTACGGCTTCGTCGCCACCCTCGCCAAGGTCATCATCAAGCGCATCGAGGCTGGTCAGTTCGAGTGGATCACCGCGATCTGCGTCGTTGCGCTCCTCGCGGCAGCCGCGGTCGGCGGGTACTTCGTGCAGACCGCGTACAGTTCGGGCCCGCCCGACCTGGTGATCGCCGGCCTCACAGTCGTCGATCCGCTCGTCGCGGTTCTGATCGGCATGGTCGTGCTCGGCGAGGCCGCAGCCGCACCGCCGTGGGTCATGGTGATCTTCGCGATCGCGGGCGCGATCGCCGTGTGGGGAGTGGTAGGCCTCGCCCGTTACCACCCGCAGGTGCTCAGTGACAGCCAGGAGCTGGGAATCGAGCGCGGGAGTACCCCGACCGCGCAGGACCAGGGCCCGTCGGCAGAAAGCTCCTCGCAGGCGACGGCCGTCGATGCGCCTGAACGTCCGGAGAACCCGGACGACGGCGACGCGCCGCCGCGGCGCTCCGATCCCACACAGCAGCCATAGCGGCGCACGCGGGTTCAGAACGCCGCGACGGTCAGTACGCCTGATCGATGAGGTCGGGTGAGACCTCGGAGGCGGCGGCCTCATCCACGAAGAACACGGTGCGCTTGCGCCCCTTGGCGCCGGCCGCGGGAACGCTCGTGTAGCTTGCGCCGGCGAGGGCGAGCCCGAGGGCCGAGGCCTTGTCGGCGCCGGTGAGCACGAGCCACACCCGCTTCGACGAGTTGAGCACCGGGCGCGTGAGCGTGACGCGCTCGGGCGGGGGCTTCGGAGAATCGCGCACGGCGAGCACAGCCGCATCCGTGACGGTGACCTCGTCGCGGTCCGGGAAGAGCGAGGCGATGTGTCCGTCCGGGCCGACGCCCAGGAAGCAGACGGCGAAAGACGGCCACGGGTGCTCGTCGGTGCCGAACCGAGCGAGTTCGGCGGCGTATGCCGATGCCGACTCGTCGAGGGTGAGCCCGGTCTCGGGTCCCGCCACCTCGTGCACGTTCTCTGCGGGCACAGGGATGTGATCGAGGAGCGCCTGGCGCGACTGCAGCGAGTTCCTGTCCGCGTCGTCGCGTGGAACGTACCGTTCATCACCCCACCAGAAGTGCACCAGCGACCAGTCGATCGCGGCCGACCGCGGATCGTCGGCAGCGGCGCGTAGCACGGCACCGCCCATCGAGCCGCCGGTGAGGGCGATATGGGCGAGACGACCGTTCCGTGTGCGCGCGCGAACGCGCGTGAGGAAACGATCTGCTACTCGGGCGGCGAGGGCGGCAGGTGTGGATTCCACCACGACCCGCTTCTCTGCGGACGATACCGGCATCGACGTCACTCTCCAGTCTCGGGCGGACCCAGTTTCTCCCAGCCCTCGGTGATGACTCGACCGTACAGGACATCGGGGTCGAGCCTGCGCAGCTCCTCCGCGAGGCATTCGCGGAGCGTGCGGCGCGGCAGGTGGAGATCATGGTTCGGCTGATCCGGCTGCGTGAGAATGGCGATGCCGGGCGACGGCCGCTCGAGGAGGATGTCGCCGGAGGCGCGGGTCAGACGGACCGACTTGATGCCCTCCTGCCAGTGCTCCGGGTCTTCGTACGACCAGCGGACGCGCACGTCGAGGGCCATCTGCAGCCAGGCGGCGAGCAGCGCCGTCGAGGGCGAGGCGGAGCCGCCACGAACTTCGACGGCCGTGATGGGCTCGTACGGCGGCTGATCGAGCACGGCGGCGAGCTGCTCGCGCCAGTGCGTCAGGCGCGTCCAGGCGAGGTCGGTGTCGCCGGGCGCGTGGGTACGGCCGAGCAGAGCCAGCCGGTCGCGCACATCGGGGGAGGTCGCGGCGTCGGTGATGCGGCGCTGGGCGATGCGGCCGAGCGGCGACGTCGCCGGCGAGGGGGGAGCCTCCTCCGGCCACCAGGCGACCACAGGTGCGTCGGGAAGGAGTAGGCCGGTGATCAGGCTCTCCTCGTTGCTGGCGGCGTCTCCGTAGGCGCGCAGCACGACGACCTCGCTCGCGCCGGCGTCGCCGCCCACGCGGATCTGGGCGTCGAGACGGGACTCGCCGTCGCCCGTGGTGATCACGATGACGCGCATCGGGTGTTCACGCGATGCGTCGTTCGCCGCATCGATGGCCGCTTCGGCGACACCGTTGCGTGCGGCGATGACCAGGGTGAGCACGCGGCCGAGGGCGACGGCGCCGCCCTCTTCGCGCACCTTGACGAGCTGCTTGGCGACCTGGCTGACGGTCGTGTCGGGAAGGTCGATGATCACGGGCGTCTCCAGACTCGTCCGTCGCGGGCCAGCAGGTCGTCGGCGGATGCCGGACCCCACGAGCCCGGAGCGTACTGCTCCACCGGGCCGCCGACGGCCGCCCAGTACTTCTCCACGGGGTCGAGGATCTTCCAGGAGAGCTCGACCTCCTCGTGCCGCGGGAACAGCGGCGGGTCGCCCAGGAGGACGTCGAGGATCAGACGCTCGTAGGCCTCGGGGCTCGCCTCGGTGAAGGCGTGACCGTAGCCGAAGTCCATCGTGACGTCGCGTACGTTGGTCCCGCTCCCGGGCACCTTGGATCCGAAGCGGATCGTCACACCCTCATCCGGCTGCACGCGGATGACGAGTGCGTTCTGGCCGAGCTCCGAGGCGTTGCCGCGCCCGAACAGGTGCTGCGGGGCGCGCTTGAACACCACGGCGATCTCGGTCACGCGGCGTCCGAGGCGCTTGCCGGTTCGCAGGTAGAACGGCACGTCGGCCCAGCGGCGGGTGTCGATCTCGAGCTTGATGGCCGCATACGTCTCGGTGGTGGAGTCGGGGTTCATGCCCTCCTCGTCCAGGAAACCGGTGACCTCGTCGCCGCCCTGCCATCCGCCGGCGTACTGGCCGCGAGCCGTGGCGAGGGAGAGATCGTCCGGCACGTGCACCGCGGCGAGCACCTTCTCCTTCTCGGAGCGCAGGTGCTCCGCGGAGAGGCTGATGGGCTCCTCCATGGCGGTGAGTGCGAGCAGCTGCAGCAGGTGGTTCTGGATCACGTCGCGCGCTGCGCCGATGCCGTCGTAGTATCCGGCACGGCCACCCACGCCGATGTCCTCGGCCATGGTGATCTGCACGTGGTCGACGTAGTTGCGGTTCCAGATCGGCTCGTACAGTTCGTTCGCGAAGCGCAGAGCCAGGATGTTCTGGACCGTCTCCTTGCCGAGGTAGTGGTCGATGCGGAAGATCGAGTCCGCGGGGAAGGCGACCTCGAGCGCCGCGTTGAGCGCGCGGGCGGACTCGAGGTCGTGCCCGAACGGCTTCTCGATCACGACACGGCGCCAGCGCTCGTCATCGTCGCTGTTCTCGCCGACGAGCCCGGAGTCCTTCAGCTGCTTCGCGACGAGCGGGAAGTCCTTCGGCGGGATCGACAGGTAGAACGCATGGTTGCCCATCGTGCCGCGTTCCACGTCGAGCTTCTCGATGGTCTCGCGGAGCTTGCGGAACGAGTCGGGGTTGTCGAACTCTCCCGAGACGAACCGGATGCCCTGGAGCAGCTGCGTCCAGGTCTCCTCGCGGAACGGGGTACGGGCGTGCTCCTTGACCGCGTCGTAGACGACCTGGGCGAAGTCCTGGTCCTCCCAATCGCGGCGGGCGAAACCGACGAGAGCGAACCCCGGGGGGAGCAGGCCACGGTTGGCGAGGTCGTAGACCGCGGGCATCAGCTTCTTGCGTGACAGGTCTCCGGTGACGCCGAAGATCACGAGGGCGCTGGGCCCCGCGATCCGGTTGAGTCGGCGGTCATCGGGGTCACGCAGCGGGTTGTGCCCGCGCGAGATGGGAACAGACATGGGTGGGGGATTCTCCTGCTGTTACTTCTGTGCGGCTTCGAAGAGGGCGAGCACGTCGTCCGAGGACTCCGTGATCGTCAGCGTGACGACCGGGCGGCCGTGCTCTGCGAGAACGGCGGCATCGCCGGCGGCCTGCGCCTGGATGAGCTGCCCGAAGGTGAACGGGCGATCCGGGATCTCGAGATCGACGTCGGTGCGCTCCAGGATCTGGAGGAACACACCCTGCGCCGGTCCGCCCTTGTGGTACTGGCCGGTCGAGTGCAGGAACCGCGGGCCCCATCCGAAGGTGGTGGGGCGACCCGAATCCGCTGCGACGAGTTCGCGCAGTCCCTGGAGCTGAGGAACCTCGAGGCGGTTGACGTACGCCTGGATGGACACGTAGCCGTCAGCGGGGAGCTGCGCCCAGAGAGCGTCGAGCACTCCTTCGACGGTGCCGGAGGCGGCGAGCGACGCGTCGGACACGCGAACCTCGACACCGTTCTCGACGAATGCCGGAGCGGTGGGCTCCGGGCGGGCGTCGAGGAGACCGCGCGCGGCGATCTTCGCGGATTCGACGTCGGGCTGGTCGAACGGATTGATGCCGAGCAGGTGGCCGGCGATCGCGGTCGCGTATTCCCAGACGATGAGCTGCGCACCCAGGGTGCCGCTGACGAGGATCTCGCCCTCGTGGCGCTCGTGCAGGTGGAACTCGTTGGCGTCGTCGACCAGGCGGACGATCTGCAGGTCGGCGGGGACCGGCTCGAGCTCGGGCGAGACCGGGAGCAGGACCACGGGGAGGATGCCGGTGCCGTCCTTGCCGGTGGATTCGGCGATGAGCTGCTCGATCCAGTCCGGCAGACCCTTGATGTGGGTGCCGTCGGTGATCAGACCCAGCTTGTCGCGTCGCGGGTTCGTCGCGGCGATCGCTGCGCCGAGGCGGAGCGCGGGGTTCTCGGCGGAGTCGACGGCGACCTCCAGGGACGAGGCCTCGGCCTCGTTCAACAGCTCGTCGATGTCGACGCCCGCGAGACCCGAGGGCACCAGGCCGAACGCGGTGAGCGCCGAGTAGCGGCCGCCGACGTTCGGGTCGGCGTTGAAGACGCGGTATCCCGCCTCACGTGCCGAGACATCGAGAGGAGAGCCGGGGTCGGTGACGACCACGATGCGTTCCACCGGATCGATCCCGAGGTCACGGAACGCGGCCTCGAAGGTGCGGCGCTGCGAGTCGGTCTCGACGGTGGAGCCCGACTTCGACGACACGACGAGCGCGGTCTCGGCCAGTCCTTCGTCGAGAGCCGCGAGCACCTGGCCAGGGGCTGTGGAGTCGAGGATCGTCAGCGGCACACCGGCCGTCTGCGCGATGACCTCGGGTGCGAGCGAGGAGCCGCCCATGCCGGCGAGGACCACGCGGGTGACACCCTTGGCGTTCAGCTCGGCGCGCAGTGCGACGATCTCCGCGACGAGTGGGCGGGAGACCGAGACGGCCTCGACCCAGCCGAGACGGACGGCGGCCTCGGGCTCGGCGGCCGCACCCCAGAGGGAGGCGTCGCCGCCGGTGATGCGCGACGCCACGAGGTCGTGGACCAGGCTGGGCACGGTCTCATCGATGGCGGCCCGCGCCGCACCGGACGTGTGGATCGAGAAGGTCATCGCTGGGACTCCAGAGCCTCGGCCACCTGACCCAGCAGGTCGTGCCACGAGTCGATGAACTTCGAGACGCCCTCGTCCTCCAGCACCTGGGTGACGTCGGTGAGGTCGATGCCGACAGCGGCGAGGTCGTCGAACACCTGGTGCGCCTCCGCGTACCCGCCCGTGATCGTGTCACCGGTAATCACGCCGTGATCGAAGGTGGCCTCGAGGGTCTTCTCGGGCATGGTGTTCACCACGCCCTCGGCGACGAGCTCGGTCACATACAGGGTGTCGGGAAGCGCAGGGTCCTTGACGCCGGTGGAGGCCCACAGCGGACGCTGCAGGTTCGCTCCGAGCGCGATCAGGTCCTGCGCCCGCTTCTCCGCGAACTTCTGCTCGAAGAGCTCGTAGGCGAGGCGCGCGTTGGCGAGCCCGGCCTTGCTCTTGAGCGCCTCGGCCTCCGGAGTGCCGATCGCCGAGAGTCGCTTGTCGGTCTCGGTGTCGACGCGCGACACGAAGAACGAGGCGACGGAGTGGATGCTCGACAGGTCGAAGTCGGCGCTGTGCGCGCGCTCCAGACCGGTCAGGTAGGCGTCGATGACCTCGGCGTAGCGCTCGAGGCTGAAGATCAGCGTGACGTTGACGCTGATGCCGGTCGCGATCGCCTCGGTGATGGCCGGAAGCCCCGCCTTGGTGGCCGGGATCTTGACGAGGAGGTTGGGGCGGTCGATCTTCGCCCACAGCTCCTTGGCCTGCGCGACGGTGCCCGCGGTGTCGTGGGCGAGGTCGGGGGAGACCTCGATCGAGACGCGTCCGTCGACGTGCCCCGAGGCCTCCCAGACGGGTCGGAACACGTCGAGTGCCGCGCCCACGTCCTGGGTCGTGGCAGCGAAGACGGCCTCCTCGGCGCTCGCGCCGGAGGCGGCGAGCTCGGTGACCTGCGCGTCGTACGACGTGTTGCTCTTGTCTGTGATCGCGTTCGCGAAGATGGTCGGGTTCGTCGTGACGCCGACGACGTTGCGCGACGAGATCAGCTCGGCGAGGTTGCCGGAGTCGATGCGGGTGCGGGAGAGGTCGTCGAGCCAGATGCTGACACCTGCGGCGGCGAGCTGTGCGGTGGGGGTGCTCATGCGTTCTCCTTGGTGCTGTTTGCGGCGATGGTCTCGCGTGCGGCCGCGATGACGGCCTCGGTCGTGATGCCGAACTTCTCGAACAGGGTCTTGTAATCGGCGGAGGCGCCGAAGTGGTCGATGCCGACCGAGCGGCCGCGGTCGCCCACGATCCCACGCCAGGAGAGCACGGAGCCCGCCTCGACGGAGACGCGAGCCGTGACGGATGCGGGCAGCACGCTCTCGCGGTACGCCTCGTCCTGCTCGTCGAACCACTCCAGCGACGGAGCGGAGACCACGCGGACGTTGACGCCCTCGGCAGCCAGCGCCTCGCGGGCGTTCACGGCGAGCTGCACTTCCGAACCCGTCGCGATGATGATGACGTCGGGCGTGCCGTTCGGCGCTTCGGCGAGGACATAGGCGCCCTTCGCCGCGTTGTCCGCCGAAGCGAACGTGTCGCCGGAGGCCGCGCCCTCGCCGCGCTCGAACACCGGGATGTTCTGGCGGGTCAGGGCGATGCCGGCCGGTCCCTCGTGGCGGCGGAGGATCTCGAGCCAGGTGGCCGAGGTCTCGTTGGCATCGGCGGGGCGGACGACCGTGAAGTTCGGGATCGCACGGAGCGTCGCGAGCTGCTCGATCGGCTGGTGCGTCGGGCCGTCCTCACCGAGGGCCACGGAGTCGTGGGTCCAGACGAAGATGCTCGGGATGTTCATGAGCGCCGCGAGACGGACCGAGGGACGCATGTAGTCGCTGAAGATGAGGAAGGTTCCGCCGAACGCGCGCGTCTTGCCGTGCAGGACGATGCCGTTGACGATCGCGCCCATGGCGTGCTCGCGGATGCCGAAGTGCAGCACCCGTCCGTACGGGTTGCCCGACCACTCGTGGGTCGACCACTCGGCCGGGATGAACGACGGCGCGCCCTTGATCGTGGTGAGGTTCGACTCGGCGAGGTCGGCCGAACCGCCCCACAGCTCCGGAAGCTGGGCGGCAAGGGCGTTGATGACCTGGCCGGATGCGGCGCGGGTCGACACCTCCTTGCCGGATTCGAACACCGGGAGCGCGGTCGTGATGTCGGCGGGAAGCTCCTGCGCCTCGAGTCGGTCGAGGAGCTCCTTCTTCTCGGGGTTCGCGGCGGCCCAGGCGTCGAAGGACTCCTGCCAGGCGGCGCGGGTCTCGGCGGCACGATCCGCGAGACCGCGGGTGTGGGCGAGCACGTCGTCGGCGACCACGAAGCTCTGCTCGGGGTCGAAGCCGAGAACCTTCTTCGTGGCGGCGAGCTCGTCGGCGCCGAGGGCGGAGCCGTGGATCTTGCCGGAGTTCTGCTTGCCCGGCGACGGCCATCCGATGATCGTCTTGAGGATGATCAGCGACGGCTTCGAGGTCTCGCCCTTGGCCGCCTCGATCGCGGCGAACAGCTCGACGACGTCTTCGACGTACTCGCCGGTCTTCTTCCAGTCGACGGTCTGCACCTGCCAGCCGTAAGCCTCGTAGCGCTTCGCGACATCTTCCGTGAAGGCGACGTTCGTGTCGTCCTCGATGGAGATCTGGTTGGAGTCGTAGATCGCGATCAGGTTGCCGAGCTGCTGGTGGCCGGCGAGCGAGGACGCCTCGCTGGTCACGCCCTCCTGCAGGTCGCCGTCGCCGGCGACCACGTAGACGAAGTGGTCGAACGGGCTGGTGCCCGGTGCCGCCTCGGGGTCGAACAGGCCGCGCTCGTAGCGGGCTGCGTAGGCGAAACCGACGGCGGAGGCGAGGCCCTGGCCGAGAGGTCCGGTGGTGATCTCGACACCCTTGGTGTGGCCGTACTCCGGGTGCCCCGGGGTGAGGGAGCCCCACGTGCGCAGCGCCTTGAGGTCGTCGAGCTCGAGTCCGAAGCCGCCGAGGTAGAGCTCGACGTACTGCGTGAGCGAGGAGTGTCCTGCGGAGAGGATGAAGCGGTCGCGGCCCAGCCAGTCGACGTCGGTCGGGTCGTGGCGCAGCACGCGCTGGTAGAGGAGGTAAGCGGCCGGAGCGAGGCTCATGGCCGTGCCGGGGTGACCGTTGCCGACCTTCTCGACGGCATCGGCCGCCAGGATCCGGGCGGTGTCCACCGCGCGCCGATCGATCTCATCCCACTGCAATTCCGACACGTTCATGCCCTTTCCGACAGTTTCGAGGGCGCCCTTATTCCCTGGCGCATCCGCAACTTCCCTGGCGCATCCTGCACCGTCGCGGAGACAGGTGGAGGGGTGTGCGCAGCGCCGGGCGCGCGAGTGCTCTCAGCATAGCGAAGACGACTGTCGTGCTACGCGAGAAGGCGGCGCGGAGGACGTCATCCGGTGTCATAGACTGGAGAGGTTGTCCGGTCACACGTGCGGAGGAGGCGATCGAGATCTCGACGATGTCTGATCAGACCGTGAGGAAGTCGTCCATCGGTCGCACGGTGAAGGCCTACGTCACGCTCACCAAGCCGCGTGTCCTCGAGCTCCTGCTCGTCTCGACCGTTCCGGTGATGTTCCTGGCGCAGGGCGGCCTGCCGAACCTGTGGCTGGTGCTGGCGACCGTCATCGGCGGCTCGCTGAGCGCCGGTTCCGCCGCCGCGTTCAACATGTATCTCGATCGAGACATCGACGCGCACATGCATCGCACCGAGAATCGGCCGCTGGTCACGGGCGAGGTCAGCCCGCGCGGTGCGCTGATCTTCTCCTGGACGCTCGCGATCGTCTCGACGGTCTGGCTGCTGGCCACGACCAACTGGCTGACCGCCGCGCTGTCGGCGACGGCGATCTTCTTCTACGTCGTGATCTACACGATGATCCTCAAGCGGCGCACCGAGCAGAACATCATCTGGGGCGGCATCGCCGGGTGCTTCCCCGTTCTCATCGGCTGGGCCGCCGTCACCGGCTCCCTCGACTGGCCGGCGTTCATCCTCTTCCTCCTGATCTTCCTCTGGACGCCGCCGCACTATTGGCCGCTGTCGATGAAGTACAAGGACGACTACGAAGACGTCGACGTGCCGATGCTGGGTGTCACCCGCAACGCGTCGCAGGTCGGTCTCCAGGTCATCCTCTATGCGTGGGCGACGGTGGCCTGCTCGCTCCTCCTCGTTCCTATCGCGAACATGGGCCTGGTCTACACCGTCTCCGCGACGGTCTTCGGAGGATGGTTCATCTACGAGTCGCACCGGCTCTACAACCGTGCCGTCCACGGCACCGAGCCGCGGCCCATGCGTGTGTTCCACGCCTCGATCACCTACCTGACGCTGATCTTCGTCGCGGTCGCGATCGACCCGCTGCTGCCTTTCTGACAAGACGCTTCTGAAAAGACGGAGCGGCGCCGATTCCTCGGCGCCGCTCCGTCGTCTTTCCGCTCAGAAGATCAGCGAGTGATCGTCGAGTCGTCCGGCTTCGCGTCGGAGGCGGGAGCGGCGTCGTGCGCGTCGGGGGCGGGGACCACGTCGACCGCTGCGGCTGCGGATGCTGGCGCTGCGTCGGGAGATGCGGTGGTCTCGGACGCCGGGGTCTCGGTCGGAGTCTGCTCCGGCGCGGCGGTCCAGTCGATGGCCTCGACGACGGCCGGGGCCGGGGCGGGCACGAGCGAGCGAGCGGCGACGAGCCCGAGGGTGAGCAGGATGCCGACGATTCCGGCCGCGAGGACGCCTGCGCCCACGACGACGAGCGACTGGCCGACGTACACCTCGACGCCCGTGGCCGTTCCGTCGAGCAGGGTGGTCGTCATCGTCCCGATCTGACCGGAGATGAGCCATCCGCCGACTGCCGTCGTTGCGAGGGACACGACCAGGAGGAGCCAGAATCCGATGCTGCGTGAGAGTGACTTGTTCATGTCGTCCACGATTGCGGACGCGCTGATGAGTCGGCGATGTGCGAGCTGTGGATCGCCTGTGCGGGGTCAGTCCTCGACGGGGACGGCGCGCTTCAGGTGCAGCACGACCACGGTGTATGTCGCCGCCGAGAGGGACGCGAGCACCATGTGGATGCCGACCAGCAGCGGAGGCAGTCCTTCGCGCGCCTGCCAGACCCCGACGCCGACCTGCACCAGGATCGCGAGCACGAGCACGAGCAGCCAACGCCGCGGTTCCAGGCGCAGCGCCCAGGCGGCGACCGTGAGGAACAGCACCAGCGCGGCGAGGACGTAGCCGGGCCACGAATGCACGTGGGCGAGCACGGTCGCGTCGAAGCCGTGCCGCAGCACATCCGCGTCGCCGGAGTGGGGACCCGATCCGGTCGTCAGCACACCGAAGACGATCGTCACGGCGAGTGCGAGGCCGGTCACGTGGGTGACGGCCGCGAACCACGCGGGAACCACGCGCTCACGGGGTCCGCCATCCTGCTTCAGGCGCACCAGGAACGCCGCCGTGATGCAGACGAGCAGCAGGGACGAGGTGTAGTGGAAGCCGACGATGAAGGGGTTGAGGCCGGTCAGCACGGTGATGCCGCCGACGAGCGCCTGTGCCACCACGCCGATGAGCACGAGCCACGCGAGCAGGACGAGGTCGCGTCTGGAGGGAGTCGTGCGGACGGAGCGGACAGCCGCCGCGATGACGGCGATCAGGAGCACACCGAGCGCGATGGGGGAGGCGGGGAAGTGCAGGGGGGCGGCGATGGCGAACGCGGCGACGGCCGCGACGATGCCCCCGGCGGCGAACCAGAGCGCGGTGACCAGGCCGCGCTTCCCGCTGAAGAGGTGCAGGACCAGCAGCACGACGGCCAGCGCGATGATTCCCACCACGCCCGTCATCAGCCGGTTGCCGAACTCGATGATTCCGTGGATGCCCTGCACTTCGAGGATCGGGACCAGGGAGTCGGGCGTGCACAGCGGCCAGTCCGAGCATCCGAGCCCGGAACCGGTGAGGCGTACGGCGCCGCCCGTGCCGATGATGATGGTCTCGCTGACGAAGGAGAGCCAGGCGAACACCGTCAACACCCGTCCCCACGGAGCAGAACGGGGTGGAGCCGTCCGCGTCGGAGTGGAGGCGGGGATCGTCGTCTCGGGCATTAGTCCTCCGGACCGCGCTGGAACCGGCGGGCATGGCCCGTCTGTCAGGCGGAACCTGTAGAATCGGATTGTTGCGATGAGCGCTGACAGCGCTGCAGCATCGTCAACAGTTTAGGCGCGATGGAAGCGCCGGTGATGAGGGCCCACCAACGGCACCCGCTCCCGCAGACTCGACGGGGATCAGGTGTGTCGGGGCGGATGACACCGTTTGGGACCTGTGAGGAGAGTGTTGGATGTCGGATGTACTGATCGACCGCCCGGAGCTTGACGGTCTGGGGGTGTACGAATTCGGCTGGCACGATGAGGACGCTGCCGGCGCCATCGCCAAACGCGGGATCTCGGAAGAGGTCGTGCGGGGGATCTCCGCCCTCAAGAACGAACCCGAATGGATGCTGAAGACCCGTCTCAAGGGATACCAGCTCTTCGGTCGCAAGCCGATGCCGACCTGGGGTGCAGACCTCAGCGAGATCGACTTCGACAACATCAAGTACTTCGTCCGCTCCACCGAGAAGCAGGCGCAGACGTGGGAAGACCTCCCCGCCGAGATCCGCGAGACCTACGAGCGCCTCGGTATCCCCGAGGCCGAGCGTCAGCGGCTCGTGGCCGGCGTCGCGGCTCAGTACGAGTCCGAGGTCGTCTACCACCAGATCCGTGAGGACCTGGAGCAGCAGGGCGTCATCTTCATGGACACGGACACGGCCCTGCGCGAGCACCCCGAATTCTTCGAGGAGTACTTCGGCACCGTCATCCCCGCCGGCGACAACAAGTTCGCGGCGCTGAACACGGCCGTCTGGTCGGGTGGCTCGTTCGTCTATGTCCCCAAGGGCGTTCACGTCGAGATCCCCCTGCAGGCATACTTCCGCATCAACACCGAGAACATGGGTCAGTTCGAGCGGACCCTGATCATCGCCGATGAGGACAGCTACGTCCACTACATCGAGGGCTGCACAGCCCCGATCTACAAGTCGGACTCGCTGCACTCGGCGGTCGTCGAGATCATCGTGAAGAAGAACGCCCGCGTTCGCTACACGACGATCCAGAACTGGTCCAACAACGTCTACAACCTGGTCACCAAGCGCGCCGTGGCATACGAGGGCGCGACCATGGAGTGGGTCGACGGCAACATCGGCTCCAAGGTGACGATGAAGTACCCGTCGATCTACCTGATGGGCGAGCACGCCAAGGGAGAGACCCTCTCGGTCGCCTTCGCCGGTCCCGGTCAGCACCAGGACGCCGGCGCGAAGATGATCCACATGGCTCCGTACACGCAGTCGTCGATCGTCTCGAAGTCGATCGCCCGCGGCGGAGGACGTGCCGGGTACCGGGGTGAGGTCCGAGTGGACGCTGCGGCCCACCACTCCGCGAACACGGTGCGCTGCGACGCTCTGCTCGTCGACACCAAGTCCCGCTCCGACACGTACCCGGCGATCGACATCCGCGTCGACGACGTGCAGCTCGGCCACGAGGCCACGGTCTCGAAGGTGAGCGAGGAGCAGCTGTTCTACCTGCAGTCCCGTGGCATGCCCGAGGACGAGGCGATGGCGATGATCGTGCGCGGCTTCATCGAGCCGATCGCGCGTGAGCTGCCGATGGAATACGCCATGGAACTGAACAAGCTCATCGAGATGGGCATGGAAGGATCGGTCGGCTAGTGACCGCCGCTACGACAGCGCCTGCCGAGGCGCAGCACACGAACGCGCACATCGACCCTGCGGCCCAGGTCGCCGCGGCCGGATTCGTCCCGGTGCAGACCCGCTCCGAGCGTCCGCACTCGTTCGATCCGTCTGACTTCGGGGCCCCCACCGGGCGCGAGGTCAACTGGAAGCACACGCCGGTCGCGCAGCTCACCTCCCTGTTCCAGGTAGCCCCGCAGAACGACGGTGTGAGCTACACGGTCGACGCGGGGGAGCAGTACATCGCCGCTCCGCTCGCGATCGGCGCCGCCCCCCGCGGCGAGGTCTTCCTCGCGGAAGACGTCACCGCGGCCGTGGCCTGGCAGGGATCCGCTGAGGCCCTCCACGTGCGCATCCCGCGCGAAGATGAGGTCGCCGAGCCGATCTTCGTCTCCATCGCCGGTCTCGGCGCCGATCGCCGTGCCGACGCGCACATCGTGATCGAAGCGCTCGAGCACAGCTCGGCGACGGTCGTCCTGCAGCACACCGGGTCCGCCCAGTACGCGCAGAACGTCGAGATCATCGTCCGCGACGGTGCGAAGCTCACGGTCATCAGCCTGCAGCAGTGGGCGGATGACGCGGTGCACACGGCCGCGCACCAGGCGCGGGTCGGTGCGGATGCGACCCTCAAGCACTTCGTCGTCAGCTTCGGCGGTGGCGTCGTGCGCGTCAACCCGAACGTCGAGCTCGCCGGCTCCGGCTCCGAGGGCTACCTCTACGGCCTCTCCTACGCCGACGCCGGTCAGCACCTCGAGAGCCAGGTCTACCTGCACCACAAGGGACCGCACACCAAGGGTGACGTCCTCTACAAGGGGGCGCTGCAGGGTCAGGGTGCGCACAGCGTCTGGATCGGCGACGTGCTGATCGGGGCCGACGCCACGGGCACCGACTCCTACGAGGCGAACCGCAACCTGGTCCTCACCGAGGGCGCCCGCGCCGACTCGATTCCGAACCTCGAGATCGAGACGGGCGACATCCTCGGAGCCGGGCACGCCAGTGCGACGGGTCGTTTCGACGACGAGCAGCTGTTCTACCTGCAGGCGCGCGGTATCACAGAGGAGGAGGCGCGGCGGCTCGTCGTGCTCGGCTTCCTCACCGACATCGTGCAGCGCCTCGGCATCCCCGCCCTCGAGACCGAGCTCCTGGCGGCGATCGAGGCGGAGCTGGCCGAGGTGAGTGCATGACCGCCGAACGCGTCTGCGGAGTCGCCGACCTCGATCAGGACATGCCGTTGCGTGTCGACCCGGGCGGCGTGCCGATCACGGTGATCAAGGACGGCGAGGGAGTCATCCACGCCATCGGCGACACCTGCACCCACGGCGACATCTCGTTGTCCGAAGGCTTCGTCGAAGGCGACACGGTGGAGTGCTGGGCACATGGCTCCGCCTTCTCGTTGCTCACCGGCAAGCCCCAGAATCTCCCCGCATATGAGCCGGTCCCGGTCTACGTCGTCCAGATCGACGGCGACGACGTGCTCATCGATCCGACTGTGATTAAGGAAGTTTGAAGAATGTCTGTTCTCGAGATCCGCGACCTGCATGTGACGGTCGAGACCGATGCGGGGACCACCCCGATCCTCAACGGAATCAACCTCACCATGAACACCGGTGAGACCCACGCCATCATGGGCCCCAACGGCTCGGGCAAGTCGACGCTGGCATACACGATCGCCGGTCACCCGAAGTACACGGTGACCTCCGGTTCCATCACGTTCGACGGCCAGGACGTCCTGGAGATGACGGTCGACGAGCGCGCCCGGGCAGGGCTCTTCCTCGCCATGCAGTACCCGGTCGAGATCCCCGGCGTGACGGTGACGAACTTCCTCCGCACGGCGAAGACCGCACTCGACGGCGAAGCTCCGGCGATCCGCGGTTGGACCAAGGACGTCAAGGCGGCCATGTCGAACCTGCGCATGGACCCGAAGTTCGCGCAGCGCAACGTCAACGAGGGCTTCTCCGGCGGCGAGAAGAAGCGCCACGAGATCCTGCAGCTCGAGGTGCTGAAGCCGAAGTTCGCGATCCTCGACGAGACCGACTCGGGACTCGACGTCGACGCTCTCAAGATCGTCTCCGAGGGCGTCAACCGCGCGAAGGAGTCCACCGGACTCGGCGTTCTCCTGATCACGCACTACACCCGCATCCTCCGCTACATCCGCCCCGATTTCGTCCACGTGGTGGTCGCGGGCAAGATCGTCGAAGAGGGCGGCCCCGAGCTCGCAGACCGGCTGGAGAACGAGGGATACGACCGTTTCCTCGACCCTGCAGCCCCTATCGAGGCGTAGGCTGATCGCATGACAGCGACCCTCACGGACGAGAAGTACGACGCGGTCACCGAGGCTCTCAAAGACGTCATGGACCCCGAGCTCGGGATCAACGTCGTCGACCTCGGCCTCATCTACGACCTCGCCTGGGATGACGAGAACGATGCTCTCGTCATCCACATGACGCTGACCAGCGCGGGCTGCCCGCTCACCGACGTGCTCGAGGACCAGACCGCTCAGGCTCTGGACAGCGTGGTCGACCGCTTCCGGATCAACTGGGTGTGGATGCCGCCATGGGGTCCGGAGCGGATCACGGACGACGGGCGCGACATGATGCGGGCGCTCGGCTTCGCCATCTGACGCGCACGGCACCGCTGCTGCGAGGCGGCAGGACGATGCGCGCGTCGGAACGGATGACACGTCGACGGCGCGTGTCGGGACCTCGGGAGATCGAATGCTTCAGGTGAAGGCCCTGCCTCTGGCGGAGCTTCGCGAGCGCAGCAGCGAGAAGTGGCGCGAGTACCCGGCCGACGTGCTTCCGCTGTTCGTCGCGGAGACCGACTTCCCGCTGGCGCCGTCGATCTCCGCCGCGCTGCGGCGCGCCGTGGAGATCGGTGACACCGGGTATGTCGCATCGCGGACGCCGCTCGCCGAGTCGTTCGCTGCTTTCGCGAACCGCCGCTACGGCTGGGAGCCCGACCCCGCGAGAATGCGGAGCACCGCAGACGTGAGCATGGGGATCGTGGAGATCCTCCGCCGCGTGACCCAGCCGGGGGAGCGAGTGGTCGTGACCCCTCCGGTGTACCCGCCGTTCTACGACCTGGTAGCCGAAGCCGGCGCAGAAGTGGAGCGAGTTCCGTTGCGTGACACGGGAACACGCTGGGAGCTCGACCTCGACGGCATCCGTGCCGCCTTCGAAGACGGAGCGACGGCGATCCTGCTCTGCAACCCGCACAATCCGACCGGCACGGTGCATGACCGCGACACCCTCGCCGCTCTGGCCGAACTGGCGGATGAGTTCGGCGCGGCCGTCGTCTCGGACGAGATCCACGCCCCGCTCGCACAGCCGGGGACCGGATTCACTCCGTTCCTCGCGGTGAGCGATGCGGCTCAGCGCGTCGGATATGCGGTCGTCAGCGCCAGCAAGGCCTTCAACCTCGCGGGTCTGAAGTGCGCCCTGATGGTCACCGCCGACGACGCGACGACCGAGGTCGTGCGTGGACTGCCCGTCGAGGTGGAGTGGCGCACCGGGCAGTTCGGTCTGCTCGCTGCCGTGGCGGCGTTCTCGGAAGAGAGCGACCCCTGGCTCGACGGGCTGCTGCGCTCGCTCGATGAGAACCGTGTGCTGCTCGAGGACCTGCTCGCCGCGCACCTCCCGGGTGCCCGCTATCGCATCCCGGACGCCGGCTACCTCGCGTGGATCGACCTCTCCGCACTCGGCTGGGGCGACAACCCCGCACGACGCATCCTGCGCGATGCGAAAGTCGCCTTGCACTTCGGGCCTGCCTTCGGCACCGAGGGCGCGGGTCACGTGCGGCTGAACTTCGGCACCGGCCCGGAGATCATCACCGAGGCGATCGAGCGCATCGCGGCGCTCGTGGGTCGATGACGACTCCGGCAGACGCCGCGACGATCTGGGACCGCCAACGCATCTGGGTGACGCTCGGCGCGGTCGCGCTGATCTTCCTCGCTGCCATCGAGGCTCTCGCGGTGACGACGGTCATGCCGATCGTCAGCGAGGCTCTGCACGGCGAGGCCCTCTACGCCGTGGCGTTCGCCGGCACGCTGGCGACGAGTGTGATCGGCATGGTCGCCACGGGCGCGTGGTCGGATACCCGCGGACCGCGCGGGGCCCTGTATGTCGCCGTCACGCTCTTCATACTCGGTCTGCTGATCTCAGGCTTCGCGGTGACGATGGACCAGTTCCTGATCGGTCGACTCGTCCAGGGATTGGGCGCCGGCGGACAGACGGTCGCGCTCTACGTCGTCGTCGCGAGGCTGTATCCGCCACACCTGCACGGGCGCATCTTCGCCGCCTTCGCCGCAGCCTGGGTCGTGCCGTCGATGGTGGGGCCGTTCCTCGCCGGCGCCGTAGCCGAGTACCTGGACTGGCGGTGGGCGTTCCTCGGTGTCGCCGTGCTCACGGCGGCCGCCTTCGTGCTGATCGCGGTCCGACTGCGCGGAGTCGATCTCGGAGGAGGAGAGCCGCAGGACCGACGCGCGCTCGTCGTCCGGCTGGTGCTGGCGGTGGTGGTGGCGGTGCTCGCCGTCGTGGTCGGCTTCTCGGCGAAGCTGGTGCCCTCGATCGGGTGGCCCGTGGCGCTCGGCGCCGTGCTGGCGATCGGCTTCGCGGTACTCCCGTTGCTGCCGCGACGCACCCTGCGGGCGGGCCAGGGCTTGCCGAGCGTGGTGCTCATGCGCGGTATCGCGGCGGGCGCGTTCTTCGCGGCCGAGGCGTACATCCCGTACCTGCTGATGAAGAAGTTCGACTTCAGCGCAACGTGGGCGGGGGTCGCTCTCATGCTCGCCGCGCTGGCATGGGCTGGGGCCTCGGCGGTGCAGGGACGGTACGGTGAGCGGCTGGGGAACCACCGCATCACAGTGATCAGTCTCGGCTCACTGCTGGTCGCGTTGCTCTGCGTTCTCGTCGCCGCGCTCTTCGACGTCTCAGCGGCCGTCGTGGTGCTCGGCTGGGCCTTCGCCGGCGGCGGGATGGGACTGCTCTATCCGCGACTGACCGTCCTCACGCTCGCGTACTCGGACGAGACGAATCAGGGATTCAATTCCTCCGCGCTGTCGATCTCGGACGCCACCGGGTCTGCCGTCGCCATCGCTCTAGCCGGACTCGGCGTGGCCTCTCTCGGCGGCCAGGCCAGCGCGTTCGGGGCGGTCTTCGCGTTCTGCATCGGGCTCGTCGTGCTCGCGTCGGTTCCGGGCCTCAGGCTCGGGCACGCGGCGGAGTCGCCGGTGCGGTGAGCGCCCCCGAGAGCGCCGTCACCCCGAGATCGAAGACGCGGTCGAGTCCGGCCGTGACGTCGATCTCGTCCGCACGCGGGAGGGCGCCGTGGCTGTCGGCATGCATGCGCTGCTGCACGAGCGTGGCGTGGCCGAGGACGAAGTGCAGGATGGCGGCGGCCCTGTCCGCCGCCTCGGTGGCTCCGCTGGCCTGAAGCGCCTCGGCCAGGACCGACTGCGCGTGCGACGAACCGAGTTGCAGGGCATACGTGCTGAGCACCAGCTCGGCGCCGTCGCGGTAGGCGAAGAGGGCATCGCGGATGCTCCGTGCCGTGGTGAGGACGTCGGCGGTGCCCGGGCGGATCGAGGACGTGATCCGGTCGGCGAGTTCGGCGAGGAGCTCCTGCTTGCTGGAGAAGTGCCAGTAGAGGGCACTGGGCTGCACCTCCAGCCGGGCCGCGATACGCCGCATCGAGAGATCGGCGAGCCCGACCTCGTCGAGGAGAGCGAGCGCGCTCCGGGCGACGCTGTCGCGGTCGTGCCGTGCCTGATTCGTCTCCGGACTCATCCTCCGATTATAGTGAACGACGTTCAGGTGAACGGTGTTCAGGTCGCGTCTCGCTCGGAGGGATCCCGTATGGCAATCACCCGCGAGGCAGGTATCGGGACGATCGCCGTAGATGCGGTCTCGGTGCTGCTCGACGGACGCCCTGTGCTCCGCGATGTCTCCGTGGCCCTGACGGCTCCGACGATCGCGGTGATCGGTGCGAACGGGTCGGGGAAGTCGACGTTCGCCCGGATGCTGAACGGACTCGTCACCCCGAGCGCCGGCGAGGTGCGGGTTCACGGCCTCGACACGGTGCGCGATCGTGCGACCCTGCGTCGCCGGGTCGGATTCGTGTTCACGAACCCCGATGCACAGATCCTCATGCCGACTCCAGCCGAAGACCTCGCGCTGTCCCTGCGTGGTCGGACGAAGGCCGAGGTCGCCCAGCGCGTCAGAGACACCCTCGCCGCCCACGGGCTGGCAGACCACGCCGACGTGCCCGCATCCAGCCTCTCGGGTGGTCAGAAGCAGATGCTCGCCCTGGCCTCCGTGCTGATCACCGAACCTCAGCTGATCGTCGCCGACGAGCCGACCACACTCCTCGACCTGCGCAATTCTCGGCGCATCGGCGACCTGCTTCTCGCGCAGCAGGCTCAGGTCCTGCTGGTGACGCATGACCTCGAGCTGGCTGCGCGGTGCGAGACCGCGGTTCTGTTCGAGGAGGGGCGAGTCGCGGCCGCCGGAGAGCCGTCCGCCGTGATCGCCGCATATCGTCGAGCGTGCGGATGATCGCGCTCTACCGTCCGGGAACCGGCATCCTCCATCGCGCGCCGGCCGGGCTCAAGCTCGCGGCGCTGGCGGTCGGCGCACTCCTCCTGTCGCTGTACCCCCATGACGGGGTGAGCATCGCCCTCTCTCTCCTGGGTGTTCTCGCGCTGTACGGGCTCGGGGCGATGCCCATCGGTGTGCCGTTGCTCGAGGTCTGGCGTCTGCGCTGGATCATCCTCGTGCTCGCTTTGGCGCTCGTGATCTTCGTCTCGCCTCTCGCCGCGTGGATCAGCACCGGGCGCGTCGTGGCGGTACTCCTGCTGGCGAGCCTGTTGACGCTCACGACCCGGATGGCGGATCTGGTGGCGGTGCTGCAGCGGATCGTGCGGCCGCTCCGTCGATTCGGCCTCGATCCCGCCGCGGTGGCGCTGACGATCTCGCTCACGATCACGACGATCCCCGTGATCGCCGGATTCGTTGACCGCGTGCGGGACGCGGCACGAGCCCGAGGCGTTCGGTTGGGCGTGCGTGGGGTCGTGCCGCTGCTCGTGCTCTCCCTGCGGCACGCCGACGATGTCGGCGACGCGCTGGCGGCACGGGGCCTGGGCTGACCTCACGCCGGAACGAGTGTGCGCACTCCGACCGGCGCCAGCGGCGTGGTCCGCGACGAGAGTCGGAGCGCCGCGAGGATCAGCGCGACCGCGATCAGGGCCGTCGCGACGGACGTGCCCAGCACCAGGAGCATCAGGACGCCGATCAGGCCGCTCAGTGCTCCGACGGCGAGCCGAGGCAGGGAATCTGTGGCCTGCGGTGCCGGCTGCGACTCGAACCGGGTGAAGGCCACGGCGACGACCGCGGACAGCGCGAGCGCCGTCGCGAGCCAGAGCGGGCGGCCTGCCCACCAGTCCGCGCTGTCGAGCGCCGGCAGTGTGATGCCCGCGAGGAGGGCATATACGGCGGTGGCCCCGGCCATCACCAGCAGGACGGGCATGTGCCATAGGTAGATCGTCATGGTGCGCACCGTCACGAACGCCGTGAACCTGGCCACACGCGGCCGACGGCTGAACCGCTCGATGCGTTCGCGGTGCAGGGAGAGCAGGCTGGTGTGCGCGATGCCGACGAGGAGGAGGGCCGCGGTCGGCGGGTTGATGTTCGCGATGAGATCGGGGGAGTAGACCCCGGTCAGGAACGTCATGACGAGCAGGAGCAGAGCGGCGACGCCCGCTGCCACGCGGAGGCGGCGGCTGAGACGCCCGATGCGTCCGTCGGCGAGGAAGAACCCGAGCTGCTGCAGGGCCATCCACACGAAGGCGAGGTTCAGGAAGCCGAGTCCCTCGAGCCCGGTCGCGGCGCGCAGCACGTCCACGGCGATCGACGCGGCGACGAGAGCGCCGATTGTGCGGTAAGGGGCGCGCTCGTGGGCGGCGGCGAGCGCGGGGAGCAGCGCCTGGCACAGGAGGAAGACGCCGAGGAACCAGAGCGGCTGTCCGTACCGGAACCCCGCGGTCGCGATCAGATCGGCCGGCACGCCGAAGACCGTGAGCAGCGCGAGCCCGGTGCCGACGATGGCGATCGTGAAGACGGCGGGTCGCAGGAGGCGATGCAGTCGCCCGGCCACGAAGCCGACGGCGGTCCCGCCGCGCTCCCGCATCCGTCGGTAGGCGAGGAGCCCCGAGAACCCTCCGATCACGAAGAACAGCGGCATCACCTGCAGGAGCCAGCTGAGCGGCGCGATCCACGCTGTACCGTCGCTGGCGTTCGCGAAGACGGGGCCGGACGCGTCGACGGTGACGCCCACCATGATCGAGTGGAGCAGGACGACGCCCAGCACGCAGAGCGCACGGACGAAGTCGATCCCGGTGTCGCGGGACGCGCGCCGCGGAGGCGCGATGCTGCCGGCAGTGGGTGCCTGGACGGTGGTCATGAGTCCTCCTCGGGAGCGGTGTCCCAGGAGACTATGGACGCGGTGTCCGCGGATGCATCACCCTCGGGTGCCGTTACGACCCCCTACGAGGGTGTGAGTCAGGAAGACGGCTCGACGAGTCCGGTGTCGTAGGCGAGGATCACGGCGTGCACGCGGTCGCGCAGATTCAGCTTGGCGAGCACCTTGCCGACGTGGGTCTTGACGGTCTGCTCCGCGATGAACAGGTCGGCGGCGATCTCGGTGTTCGAGCGCCCCTTCCCGATCAGTACCAGCACCTCGCGCTCGCGGTCGGTGAGTTCGGCGAGCGCGGTGGCCGAGCGAGGTGCGCGGGGCCTGCGGCCGGCGAACTGCTCGATCATGCGTCGGGTGACGCTCGGCGCGAGGAGCGCATCCCCGTCCGCCACGACGCGCACTGCGTGCACGAGCTCTTCGGGCAGCGCGTCCTTCAGCAGGAATCCACTGGCGCCCGCTTCGAGGGCGTCGTACACGTAGTCGTCGATGTCGAACGTGGTGAGCATCAGGATCCGAGGGACATGGGCGGCCGGATACGACGGACCGAGAATCCGCCGAGTGGCTTCGATCCCGTCGAGCTCCGGCATGCGCACGTCCATCAGGATCACGTCCGGATCCAGACGCGCCGCCAGAGTGACGGCTTCGGCGCCGTTCGCCGCTTGACCTGCCACCCGAATCCCGTCATGCGCATCGAGCAGAGCGGCGAAACCCGCACGGACCATGGCCTGGTCATCGGCGATGAGGACGCTGATCGTCACGGATTCTCCTTGTCGAGCGAACTGGCCGTTTCTGCACCGGAGTCGTCGGCGCTCAGGGGGAGCACGGCCTCCACATCCCAGCCGCCATCTGATGCGGGGCCGGCCGAGAGGCTGCCGCCCAGGATCTCGGCGCGCTCGCGCATGCCACGCAACCCGTAGCCGCCGCCGGGGCCATCGGAGGCACGGGGCGGCGCTCCGTTGTGCACCTGGATGCGGATGCTGCGAGCCTCCGCATGCAGCCGCACGGCGATGCGCGCACCGGGAGCATGTCGCACCGCGTTGCTCAGCGCCTCCTGGACGATGCGGAATGCGGCGATCTGCACCGAGGCCGTCGCGGCGGCAGCGGCTTCCCCGCCCTCGAGCATGAGGCCGACCTCGACGCCGGCTCGGCGGATGGTGTCGACCAGCGCCGGGATGTCGTCGATGCCCTGCTGGGGAGCGAGTTCTGCGGTCTGATCCTCGGTGCGCAGCACCCCGAGCATGCGCCGCATCTCGGTCAGCGAGCTGCGGGCGGTCGCGGCGATGTCATCGAACTCGGCCGTCGCCGCGTCGCCGAGCTCCGGGATGCGGTACTTCGCGGTCGACGCCTGCACCTGGATCACGGACATGCTGTGCGCGACCACGTCGTGCAGCTCCCTCGCGATCCGCGTGCGTTCCTCGACGAGCGCGCGACGGGCTTCCTCGAGAGCGCTGTGCTCCTTCTCGCGCGTCAGCTCGGCGGCGACGCGGACGCGCCCGGCGACGAGCGCGGCGATGAGGAAGGTGGCGGATGCCACCGCGGTCGTGACGATGAGGTCGGCCGTGGCGCTGGCGGAGGACGCGGGCATGGCCACCATGTCGGGACGGAGCATGGGCGCCAGCAAGGAGGCGATCGCTCCGAGGATCAGTGCGAAGGCTCCGAGTCGGGCGCCGTGGAGGAACGTGACCACCCCGACGAAGAGGGCGAAGGTGAGGAGTGCGGGGACGGACCAGGGCCACGGCGACTGGATCGCGAGTTCCGGCACGACCATGAGCGGCAGAATGAGCGCCCCCGCGGTGAACAGCCCGATGGCCCATACCGGGCGGCTGATCGCGAGTAAGGGCGAGAAGCACAGCACCGCGCCGAGGATGAACGACAGCGGCAATGGAGTGCCGGACAGGATGGTCTGGAGCGGCACGAGGATCGAGTACAACGCCACGACCGCCCCACCCAGCGCCCAGAGAGCGAAGGTGCGGCGGCTGATCCGTTGGCGCAACGGTGTGCGCTGTCGTCGGCGTGCCATGCCTGTCATCCTGCCAGTTGCGGCTCGGGTGCGCGGCGGCGCCGGGCCGCGGCGATGCGGTCGATCACGAAGCCGATCACCAGTGCGATGACGATGCCGAGACCGGCGCTGAGCAGTGGCTGGTCCTTGATCCAGGCGCCGGCGAGCAGACCGATCGCCAGGCTGAAGATGCTCCAGCTCGCGCCAGCGATCAGGCTCAGAGGCAGGAAGCGCCGCCACGGGAACCCGAGAGCCCCGGCGGACATGTTGACGGCGACGCGTCCGACCGGGATGTAGCGGGCGCCGAGGATGAGGGTGGCGCTGCGCCGATCGAGCGCCTGCTGCGCGTAGGCGAACGTCGCAGCCACGCGGGGGCGCCTCATCCAGGCGAAGCGGGTGGTGCCGAGGCTGCGGCCGATCAGGAACGCGATGTTGTCGCCGATCGTCGCGCCGATCGCGGCGACCGCGCCGAGGAGCAGGAGGTTCCCGTCGCCCGTCGATGCGGCGACCGCCGCGGCCGCCACGAGCACCGTCTCGCTCGGCACCGGGGGGAAGAACCCGTCGATCACGGTGACCGCGAACAGGACCAGGTACAGCCAGGGTGAGGCGATGGCCTGCATGATGAGCTCGTTGAGGATGTCCACTCCTGCACGTTATGCAGCACGTGCCCGGACGGTCATCCCTCTGCGGTATCGTGCGCCTCACTCTCCGGGCTGATCTTGCTGACCGCCGCTCCCGGCCACGGCGCTTATACTGGGAGGCTGGCCGATCGGCCGAACACCCTCCCTGAAAGAACGGACGTCCGCTGTGCTTGCCGTGCACGACCTCGAGATCCGCGTTGGCGCGCGCCTGCTGATGGAGAACGTCTCGTTCCGCGTCGCCGACGGAGACAAGATCGGACTCGTCGGCCGCAACGGGGCCGGGAAGACCACGCTCACCAAGGTGCTCGCCGGTGATGTCCTGCCCTCCGGCGGCAGCGTGACGCGCTCCGGTGAGCTCGGCTACCTGCCGCAGGACCCGCGTTCCGGCAACCCTGAGGACCTCGCGCGCACGCGCATCCTCGATGCTCGCGGACTCGGGCAGCTGAACCTCGGGATGACCGAGGCGGCGCTCGCGATGGGCTCGGACGACCCCGCCGTCGCCGACAAGGCGATGAAGCGCTACGCCCGCCTCACCGAGCAGTTCGAGGCGCAGGGTGGATATGCGGCAGAGGCCGAGGCAGCGTCCATCGCGAATAACCTCTCGCTCCCGGACCGCATCCTCGACCAGCCGCTGTCGACGCTCTCCGGTGGTCAGCGTCGCCGCATCGAGCTCGCCCGCATCCTCTTCTCCGACGCCGAGACGATGATCCTCGACGAGCCCACCAACCACCTCGACGCGGACAGCGTCGTGTGGCTGCGTGAGTTCCTCAAGGGCTACAAGGGCGGACTGATCGTGATCAGCCACGATGTGGAGCTGGTCGGCGAGACCGTGAACCGGGTGTTCTATCTCGACGCGAACCGCCAGATCATCGATACCTACAACATGAACTGGAAGAACTACCTGCGCCAGCGGGTGGCCGACGAGGAGCGCCGCAAGAAAGAGCGCGCCAACGCCGAGAAGAAGGCGACGACTCTGCAGCTGCAGGCGGCTCGCTTCGGCGCGAAGGCGTCCAAGGCCGCTGCGGCGCACCAGATGATCGCACGCGCCGAGAAGCTCCTCGCCGGTCTCGACGAGGTCCGTCAGGAAGACCGGGTCGCGAAGCTGCGCTTCCCGAAGCCTGCGCCCTGCGGCAAGACTCCGATGATGGCGAGTGGCCTGTCGAAGTCGTACGGTTCGCTCGAGATCTTCACCGATGTCGACCTCGCCATCGACCGCGGTTCCAAGGTCGTCGTGCTCGGCCTCAACGGCGCGGGCAAGACCACACTGCTGCGCATGCTCGCGGGCGTCGACAAGCCCGACACCGGGCAGCTCGAGCCGGGCCACGGCCTCAAGGTCGGCTATTACGCGCAGGAGCACGAGAACCTCGACGTGAACCGCTCGGTGCTGGAGAACATGGTCTCGGCCGCGCCCCACATCACCGAGACCGAGGCGCGCAAGGTGCTCGGTTCGTTCCTGTTCACCGGCGACGACGTGCTGAAGCCGGCGGGAGTCCTGTCCGGTGGCGAGAAGACGCGTCTGTCGCTCGCGACGCTCGTGGTGTCCTCGGCGAACCTGCTGCTGCTCGACGAGCCCACCAACAACCTCGACCCCGCCTCGCGCGAGGAGATCCTCGGTGCCCTCGCTCACTACGAGGGTGCTGTCGTCCTCGTCTCCCACGATCCCGGCGCGGTGCAGTCGCTCAACCCCGAGCGTGTGCTGATCCTGCCCGACGGCGTCGAAGACATCTGGAGCCAGGAGTACCAGGACCTCATCGAGCTCGCCTAGCAGGAGGCGCGGGCGCGTATCTGTGACCCGTTGTAGCGTGACGGCATGAGTATGGGTCACATCCGCGCCGTGTGCTGGGACTGGAACGGCACGCTGCTCGACGACGCGGAGATCTGCCGTCAGGTGATGAACGCCGTGCTCGAGGAGCACGGTCTCGATCCGCTGACCGATGAGCACACGTACCGATCGGTGTTCCGGTTCCCGATCCGCGACTTCTACGGCTCCGTCGGACTCGGCGACGACAGGTTCGTAGCGGCCGCGACGACCTACCTCGACCTGCTGGCGTCGCGCGTCGGCGAGGCGCCGCTCCACGCCGAAGCGCGTGCCACACTCGCGGCGCTCCACGAACGCGGCATCCGCCAGGTCCTCGCGTCGGCGACCCTTCCCGATGCGTTGGCGCAGCAGATGGCCCCGTACGGTCTGGTCGATGCCTTCGAAGACGTGCTGTCGATCGACGACCCGTATCGAGCGTCGAAGCACGACGTCATCGCGCGGTGGCTGACGGCATCCGACCTCCCGCCGAGCGAAGTGCTCATCATCGGCGACACCAATCACGACCGGGAGATCGCCGACGATCTCGGCACGGAATTCGTCCACTTCGACGGCGGGCACCAGAACTGGTCCGGCGACACCCGTCGGATCGTGGCGCTCGGCGAGCTGCTCGACCTGCTGATCCCGATCGCCGATCATCCCGGACTGAGGGAAATCGCCTGAACGGTCCGGCGCGCGGACGCTGGTCCCATGGCATAGTCGGGAGCATGTCGACAGAGCGGGATCTCCTTTCGTCAGAGCTCAGCCGGTGGCTCCGGGCTCAGCCCTCGCTCACCGGCGCGACTCCGCAGCTGGCACTCGCCGATGTTCCCGACGATCCGGTGTCGCTCTTCCTCGACTGGATCGGGGCGGCGGCCGGCGCGGGTGTTGCCGAGGCTCACGCCGCCACCCTGGCGACGGTCGATGACGACGGCGTGCCTGATGCGCGCACACTCATCCTCAAAGACGTCGATGAGCGCGGATGGGCCTTCGCCGGGCCACGGTCGTCTCGGAAGGCTGCGCAGATCGCCGCGCATCCTGCGGCGGCGTTGAATTTCTGGTGGCAGCCGCTCGTGCGAGCGGTGCGTGTTCGCGGGCAGGTCCAGGAGGCGTCGGCGGAGGAGAGCGCAGCAGACCTCGCCGCGCGCTCCGCCGCCGCTCGTGAGGGAGCCGGACCAGGGGAGTGGGTCCTCTGGCGGATCATCGCCACACGAGTCGAATTCTGGCAGGGGTCGCCAGAACGCGATCACACGCGGATCGTCTACGAGCGCACGGAGACGGGGTGGACCCGCGCGGTGACAGGGCGAGGGGCCGACCGGCGAGAGAACGTGAGGGAACGCGCATGAGCGGTTATCAGGTGGTCGAGATCGGGGCGCTCGATGAGTGGCGCACGCACCACGGCGGGTTCGATGCGGCGCGGTCGCGGGATGGCCGCCGAGTCGTCGATCATGAGCTGACCATGCAGTACATCGGCATGACCGCGAATGCGCTCGAGCCCGGCGAAGAAGCCGGCTACTGGCACGTGCACCGGAAGATCGAAGAGGTCTACGTGTTCCTCGGCGGTCGTGGCCAGATGGGACTGGATGACGACGTCGTCGAGGTCGGACCGGGCACCGTGATCCGCGTGGGGCAGGGCGTCGCTCGTACCTGGCGTGCACGGCCGGACAGCATCGGCGAGCTGCGGTGGCTGTGCATCCGCGCGGGCGGCGAGGAGCTGCCCCGCCTGCCGGATGACAGTTCCCGATTGCCCGAGCGGCCGATGCCCTGGACGGACTGACACCGCGCGAGTCGGTCAGCGGACGTCGAGCAGCTCGTCCTCGATGTCGGCGTCGTGATCCTTGCGCCGCGGAGCCTTCGCAGGGGCCGGCGCACCTTCGACATCTTCGCGGTGCTTCACGATCTCGGTACGGATGATGTAGCCGATGAAGATGAAGCCCATCAGCGCGAACAGGATCCACTGGATCGCGTAGGAGAGATGGGGGCCCGGGTCGTCGGTGGGCGAGTCGAAGCCGCCCAGTGCGCCGGATCCGGCCGGCTCCTCGGACACGACACGGCCGTAGGCGCTGGTGATCACATCACCGTCGGTCAACGCAGCGATCGAGGGCAGGTGGATGGTCGGCACCTGTCCTTCCGGCGCGCCGCGACCGGATGCGGGCAGCTGCTCTCCGGGCCGCAGGCGCACCGTCACCTCGGCCTCGCCCTGCGGCGGCGACGGCACCGAGTCGGGCTCAGCGCCCTCGCCCGGCGCCACCCAGCCGCGATCCACGATGAACACGCGTCCGTCGGCGTCGCGGAACGGCACGAGAACCTCGAAGGCGCTCGTCCCGCCGTGCGGACGATTGCGCACGAGGAGCTGCTGGTCGGCGAGGTACTCGCCCTGCAGCGTCACCGGGCGCCATTCGTCGGAGGGATCGAGTGCACCGTCCTCGCCGATGACCTCGGCCAGGGGAACGGGATCCGCGTCGTAGTTCTGCTCGACGAGTTCGATCTGCGCGGCCCGGGTCTCGTTACGCTCGAACTGCCAGTTCGACAGGAACACGCACGCGATCGCGAAGCCGATCGCGATGAGCACGTACACCGCCCACCGGGTCAGACGCCTACTCATGCGGGAACACCGTCGCGGACGGTCACCGGGAAGTCGCGTGCAGCCAGGTAGTCGCGGAGGAAGTCCACGTGCTCGTCACAGGCCAGCCAGACCTTCTCGCGGTCGGCGGCATGGATGCGGGGATTTCGCCACACCACTTGTCTGGTCGCCGCGCTCCGGCAGCCGGCGCGCGAGCACTCGAGGTCTGTCATCGCTCTTTCGGGCCTTCGTGGATCGTGAACACCTGAGAAGCGGATGGCTCGGACTCGATCGGGGCGGGCTCCGGAGCCTCCAACTCTCGCATGGGGGACTCGGCCGTGGTCTCGGTGCTGTCGCTTCCGGCATTCGCGAAGACGACGGCGATGTACGGCAGCACGGCGGCCGCGATCCCGAAGACCCAGGTGTACCAGCCGTAGGGCTGCACGAGCACCATGAGGCCGAAGCACACGATGCGGATGGTCATCGTCAACGCGTAACGGCGCACACGATGATCAGCCTCATCCCGCGGAGACTGCGGCAGTGAGGTGACGGCCGGGACTTGACGCGCGTTCTTCACGATGCCTCAAGCCTACGCCGGTGCAGCCCTCCCGGCGTGCCGTTCGGCGACTCAGCTCGAGAACAGGAACGGCAGGCTGAAGACCCCGACGAACAGGAAGCTGATGATGGTGCTGACGATCGTGAACGCGCCGACCGCGACCACCGCGTAGCCCAGGATGAGCCCGGCGATGGCGAGTCCTCGTCCTCCGATGCCCGGCTGGCGCTTGATCTGGCCGAGAGCCATGTGGCCCGTGATGACGGCGGCGATCGATGCCAGGACCGGGATGATGGCCCAGATCAGGACGACCCCGGCGATCCCGCAGATGAGTGAAGCGACCGCCAGCGGGCTGGTGGGACGGGACGCGGCGGCGGGATACGCCGCGCTCGGGTAGGCGCCGTAACCGGGCTGCACAGGCGGCGGGGCATAGCCGGGCTGTGCGGGCGCCGCGCCGTAGCCGGGCTGTGCGGAGGGAGCGGCATAGCCGGACTGTGTGGGTGGCGGAGCGTATGCCGGCTGGGGCGCCGCGGGCGCGGGGGCGCCGGAGGCCGGATATCCCGGAGGCGCGTATGTCGGCGCGGCTCCCGGGTGGCTCTGCGTCGGCTGGGGGGCGGGCCGCACCGGGTCGGCGGGAAGTGCCGGAGTGGCCGCCGGCGCGGCGGGCGCGGGCGGCGGTGTCAACGGCGGCTCGCCACCGGGAGAGGGGATGCGGTTGTCGCTCACGATGAAGCCTTTCGTCTCGATCAGGGTTCCAGCAGCGTTCCCGTCTGTCAAACGCCACGACGCGGCCGACCCGGGCGCCCGGGAGCAGTCGGCGGCGGCATGGTCGATAGGATCGATGACGGCCCGGGATTGCGGGCCGACCGGCCAGATCAGGAGTGTCCCCCATGAGTGCTGAGCGCGTCGTCCTCGTCACCGGCGGCAATCGCGGCATCGGCCGCGCCATCGCGGAGCGCTTCGTGCGCGATGGATACCGCGTCGCCGTCACGGCCCGCAGCGGCGAAGGCCCGGAGGGGACGCTCACCGTCCGTGCCGACGTGACGGATGCCGCAGCTCTCGACGCGGCGTTCACCGAGGTGGAGCAGCAGCTCGGCCCGGTCGAGATCGTCGTCGCGAACGCCGGCATCACCAAGGACACGCTGCTCCTGCGCATGAGTGAAGACGATTTCGACAGCGTCGTCGCAACGAACCTCGGCGGCACTTTCCGGGTCGTCAAGCGGGCATCGAAGGGCATGCTCCGCGCACGTTTCGGCCGCATCATCCTGATCTCGAGCGTCGTCGGACTGTACGGTTCCGCGGGGCAGGTCAACTACTCCGCGTCGAAGAGCGCGCTCGTCGGCTTCGCACGTTCGATCACCCGCGAGCTCGGCGCGCGGGGGATCACAGCCAACGTCGTCGCCCCGGGGTTCATCGAGACCGACATGACGGCGGAACTCCCGGAAGAGACGCAGAAGCAGTACAAGGCGAACATCCCGGCCGGACGGTTCGCCACGCCCGACGAGGTCGCGGGGGTCGTGACCTGGCTCGCCGGCGACGACGCCGGGTACATCTCCGGTGCGGTCATCCCCGTGGACGGCGGCCTCGGGATGGGGCACTGACCCCACCCTGCACCGTCAGCGGGTGATCGCCCCGATCAGCAGTTCGGCGAGACGATCGGGAACGGTGAACTGCGGCCAGTGGGCGGAGCCGATCCGGACGACCTCGGCGTCTTCGATCGCGCGGTACTCCTCGGCGAAAGGCCCCCACTGGTCGATCATGCCCTCGAATGTCGCCTGGTCGAGGTCTCCCATGAGCAGTGTCACCGGCACCCGGTAGCGCGCGGGGTCGGTGAGGGAGATGCCGTCGGTCGGCACTCGTGCGGGGACGCTCGATGTGAGCGGCGCCGTGCGCACGCGTGTGGCCTCGTCGAGGTCGTGAACGTCTTCGTCCTCGAAGAAATCCCAACCGGGGAACGGGACGACCCCGTCGACGATCGGGAACTCGCTGATCCCGTTTCCGGGCGGAGGGGGGACGGTGTCGACGAAGATGACGCGGCTCATGCGGTCGGGGCGCGCATCGGCGACACCCCATGCGACGTTGCCGCCTCCGCTGTGGCCGACGACCACGAGATCGCCGTCGACCTCGTCGACCGCGGTGACGGCGGCGTCGACCCAGTCGGCGATGCCGATGTCGGACGTGACAGCCGCTGGCTCACCGAGCCCTGGCATGGTGAGGGCGTGCACGCGGTGCCCTGCCCGTTCGAGAGCGGGGATCACGTCGTCCCAGCTCGAGGCGTCGAGCCAGAGTCCGGGAATGAGGATGATGTCCATGTGCCGACGCTAGCGGCGGGGGCGGACATCCACCAGAGGCCCGGACTACGGCAGGAGTGCGATGACCTCGGACAGGTCCTGCGGTCCGATGACGAGACTCGCGGCTTCGCGAACCGCGGGCTTCGCGTTGAAGGCGAGGCCGAGTCCGGCGACCGCCATCATCTGCAGGTCGTTTGCCCCGTCGCCGATCGCGATCGTCGCGTGCGGGGACACGCCGAGTTCCGCCGCCCACCCCTGGAGCGACGTGGCCTTGGCCGCCCCGTCGACGATCCCGCCGTCGACGCGACCGGTGAGTTCCCCGTCGGCGATCTTGAGACGATTGGCGCGCCATCGGTCGACGCCGAGCCCCGGCGCGACGTGGTCGAGGATCTCGTGGAAGCCCCCGGACACGACTCCGACGACGCCGCCGCGGTCGTGGACGGCCGCGGTGAGCTCGTGCACTCCGGGCGTCGGTTCGATCCGTGCACGCACCCGCTCGAACGCGGCGACCGGTACGCCCTGGAGGGCGGCGACGCGGGAGCGGAGGCTCGCGGCGAAGTCGACCTCGCCGCGCATCGCCGCCTCGGTGGCCGCCTGCACCTCCGCTCGGCGACCTGCCTCATCGGCGAGCAGCTCGATCACCTCGTTGCGGATCAGGGTGGAATCGGCATCGAGGACGACGAGGAAGCGCGCGGCGGTCACCCGTCGAGCCTATCGATCAGTGGGCGGTCCGAAGCGCCGCGTGACGGCGTCAGCGCTCGATGAAGACGCCCTTGCCGACAACCGTGATGCCGGACTCCGTCACGGTGAAGCCCCGTGCGAGGTCTCGCTCGCGGTCGACGCCCACGGTCGCCCCATCCGCCAGCACCACGTTCTTGTCGAGGATCGCCCGGTGGATGCGCGCGCCCTGCCCCACCTGAACGTGATCGAACACGACGGAGTCGGTGATGGTCGAGCCTCCGCCGGCGAGGGTCCAGGGGCCGACCACGCTGCGTTCCAGATGCGTCCCGGACAGGACCGACCCGAGCGAGACGATCGAGTCGATCGCGTTGCCGATGCGGCCGACCGAGTCGCGCACGAACTTCGCGGGTGGGGAATTGACCGCCTGCGAGTGGATCGGCCACTCCATGTTGTAGAGATTGAAGACAGGCAGAGTCGAGATCAGGTCGCGGTGCGCGTCGAAGAACGAGTCGATGGTCCCCACATCTCGCCAGTACGAGCGATCGCGCGGCGAAGACCCGGGGACGTCGTTCTGCTTCATGTCGTAGTAGCCGGCCTCGCCGCGGTCGACGAAGTACGGGACGATGTCACCGCCCATGTCGTGTCCGGATGTCGGCGACTCGCCGTCGGCCTCGACAGCGGCGATGAGCGCGTCGGCGTCGAAGATGTAGTTGCCCATCGAGGCCAGCACCTCGTGCGGGGAGTCCTCGAGGCCGGCGATGTCGGTCGGCTTCTCCAGGAACTGCTTGATGCGCCCGGATTCGGCGTCGGCGTCGATCACCCCGAACTGCGAAGCCAGCGCGAGGGGCTGACGGATGCCGGCGACCGTCGCCTTCGCACCGGATTCGATGTGCGCCTCGAGCATCTGCCGGAAGTCCATCCGGTACACGTGGTCGGCACCGATGACCACGACGATATCGGGCTTCTCATCGTTGATCAGGTTCATACTCTGCAGGATCGCGTCGGCCGAGCCGGAGAACCATCGCTTGCCGAGGCGCTGCTGCGCGGGGACCGAGGTCACGTACGAGTCGAGGAGCGCCGACATCCGCCAGGTCTGCGAGATGTGCCGATCGAGGCTGTGCGACTTGTACTGCGTCAGCACGACGATCTGCCGGAGCCCGGAGTTGATGAGGTTGGAGATCGCGAAGTCGATCAATCGGTACTGTCCGCCGAAGGGCACTGCGGGTTTCGCGCGATCCGCCGTGAGCGGCATGAGGCGCTTGCCCTCGCCGCCGGCGAGGATGATCCCGAAGACCTTCTTTGGAGCGGACATGGCTCCACCATAGATGCGTTCACGGCCGCTGTACTAGCGTTCAGACATGCGAGTCGAAATGATCACGAAGGAGTACCCGCCCGAGGTCTACGGCGGTGCCGGAGTGCATGTCGCGGAACTCGTCGCCGCGCTTCGAGAGCACGTCGACGTGCGGGTGCGCGCGTTCGGCGCGACCCGCGACGAGCCCGATACCTTCGCCTATCGCACGCCCGCGGAACTCACCGGCGCGAACCCCGCGCTTCAGACGTTGGGTACAGACCTAGAGATCGTGTCCGCCATCGCCGAGGCCGATCTCGTGCACAGTCACACCTGGTACGCGAACTTCGCGGGTCACCTGGCCTCGCAGCTGCATGGCATCCCTCACGTGCTCACCGCGCACAGCCTGGAGCCCCTCCGCCCCTGGAAGGCCGAGCAGCTCGGCGGCGGGTATGCGATCTCCAGTGGCATCGAGCGCCTCGCCTACGAGAATGCCGCCGCTGTGATCGCGGTGAGCGCCGGCATGCGCGCCGACATCCTCCGCAGCTACCCCCAGGTCGATCCTGCGAAGGTCCGCGTGATCCACAACGGCATCGACGTCGAGCGCTGGCGTCCGGTGCAGGACGCGGCCTTCCTCCAGTCGATCGGGATGGACCCCGCGCGACCGTCGGTGGTGTTCGTCGGTCGGATCACACGGCAGAAGGGTCTGCCGTACCTGCTGCAGGCTGCCCGGCTCCTGCCGCCCGAGGTGCAGCTGGTGCTGTGCGCGGGCGCCCCGGACACCCCGGAGATCATGGCAGAGGTGCAGGAGGGCGTGCGGCTGCTGCAGGAGACGCGGGACGGCGTGATCTGGGTCGAGCGGATGCTGCCGCGCGATGAGCTGTCGGCGATCCTCACCGCCGCGACCACGTTCGTGTGCCCCTCCGTCTATGAACCGCTCGGCATCGTGAACCTCGAGGCGATGGCGTGCGGTGCGGCGGTCGTCGGCACCGCGACCGGGGGCATCCCCGAGGTCGTTTCCGACGGTGTCACGGGTCGGCTCGTGCCGATCGAACAGCTGCAGGACGGCACCGGTACGCCGGTGGATCCGGAGCGCTACGTGGCGGATCTGGCTGCCGTGCTCACCGAGGTGGCCATGGATCCTGAGCGGGCGCGGGCCTACGGCGAAGCCGGACGCGAGCGCGCACGGGACGATTTCAGCTGGTCCGCCATCGCGGAGACGACGCGCGCGCTCTACGCGGAGCTCACCGCCTGAGCCGATAGGCTGGAACCATGCCGAGCGCTCTGGAATTCACCGACGTCGTCGTGCGCCGTGAAGGACGCAACATCATCGATCACGTGACCTGGGAGGTCGACGACGATCAGCGATGGGTGATCCTCGGACCGAACGGGGCGGGCAAGACCACGCTCCTGCAGCTGGCCGACACGCTCATGCACCCGACCTCCGGCACCGTCACCGTGCTGGGGGAGACCCTGGGTCGTACCGACGTGTTCGAGGTGCGCCCGCGCATCGGCTTCGCGTCGTCCGCGATGGCCAAGCGCGTTCCCCGTGACGAGACGGTGCTCAACACCGTGCTCACCGCGGCGTACTCGGTGCTCGGTCGCTGGAACGAGAACTATGAGGACATCGACGAGCGCCGCGCGCTCCGCGTCCTCGCGGACTGGCGCCTCGACCACCTGGCGGACCGCACGTTCGGCACGCTGAGTGACGGCGAGCAGAAGCGCGTGCAGATCGCGCGCGCCGTGATGACCGACCCGGAACTCCTGCTGCTCGACGAGCCGACCGCCTCGCTCGATCTCGGGTCGCGTGAAGAGCTGCTGGCGCTGCTCAGCGGGTACGCGTCCTCGCCGACGACGCCCGCGATGCTGATGGTGACGCACCACGTCGAGGAGATCCCGGTGGGATTCACGCACGTGATGCTGATTCGCGACGGCGCGATCGTCGCGGCCGGACCGATCGCCGAGACGCTCACGGCCGAAGCGCTCACCGACACGTTCGGCATGCCGATCGTGCTCAGCAGTGAAGACGGCCGCTACGCCGCCCGCGCAGCATCCTGATCCAGGTCTGATAGAATCGACCCTTGGTGCTTCCGCACCGCAGACTTCCCTCGTCCCTGGCACAATCCAGGGCAGCAACTAAGGAATCCCATGAAGACTGACATTCACCCCGAGTACAAGGCTGTCGTGTTCCGCGACCTCGGCTCGGGCGAGACGTTCCTCACCCGTTCGACCGTGACCGGCGACAAGACCATCGAGCTGGACGGCGTGGAGTACCCCGTCATCGATGTCGAGATCTCGTCCGCGTCGCACCCGTTCTACACGGGCAAGCAGCGCATCATGGACTCGGCCGGCCGCGTCGAGAAGTTCAACCAGCGCTTCAAGGGCTTCGGCGGCTCGTCCAAGTAACGACTGCCACGAAGAAGGCCCCATGCTCCTCGGAGCGTGGGGCCTTCTTCGTTCGTCTGGCGCTTCGGCTGGTGGTCTCAGACGTCGATGACGATGCGGCCGGCGTCGATGCGGCTCGGCGGGTCACCGGGCGAGGGCGCCGGCGCCGTCCGCTGCGTCTGCCGGTCACGCTCCTGGCTCGCCTCATGGGCGGTGGGCGACCAGACGCTGTCGAAGACGCCGACGAGGCCCCCGTTCGCGACGTGCTCGTACTTCTCCTCGACCGGCTTCCGTGAGAACGTGTGCATCATCCCGAAGATGAGCAGGGCGGGGCCCATGCCCAGCACGATGATCACGGTCGCCCATGCCATCACGTCTTTCATGACTTCAGGATAGGCAGCTCAGCCGTACTTCGGCATCAGCCGCAGGGCGGACATGCTCAGCGGATGCGGCGGCCCTGAGCGAGGTCGATGAGGCGCGACAGCACGGGCCCCGAGCGCAGCCCGTTGTGCTCGTGCTCGCTGGTCACCCAGAGCTTCATGTCGGGGAGCAGGCGTGCCGTCTCGAGGGAGAACTCCAACGGCACGTACACGTCGTCGACGTAGACGGCGGCGGCGCCCGTGGCCCCGGACGCGGCGATCGCCTCCGCGTCGTAGATGCTCGGCCATTCGTGCTCCGCGAGCGCGAGGGTGACATCGCGCCAGGGGCGGAACGCGGGGACCGTCTCGGTCCACTCTCGCCGGATGTGCTCGCCCGTGAAGAGCGTCGGGTCGTCACGGAAGTCCGAGGGCTCCGTGCGCTCCGCCGACCATCGCGTGGCGTGGCCATCGGCGTAGCTGGACTCGTGGAACGCGAAGTACAGCGGATTGCGGCCGTCGAAGGGCATCGCGTGCATCAGGTCGTACCGGAAGGCATTCGAGGAGGGGTCGCGCTCGAGCAGCGACCAGACGGTCTGCCAGCCGTCGTTCGTGCCGAGGGCCGAGCCCATCGACCGCAACCGTGATCGGGACACGACCTCACCGTCGGGGAGGACGATGTCGCCGGCATCCGCCAGGTCGACGAGCCGTCGCATGGCGTCGCGGTGCTCCGGGAATCGACGGTAGTACCGCTCGGACGCCGTGCGCATCTTCTCGTAGCAGAGCGCATACACATCATCGGGGTGGCGCCCGATCGCGCTGAGGCCTCCCGTGATGAAGACGTCCCGCAGCGAGGACGCGTCCGTCGAGAGGTAGGCCAGCGTCGTGAAGCCGCCGAAGGACTGCCCGAGCACGCTCCAGGTGGCAGCACCCAGGTGTTCGCGGATCGCCTCGCAGTCGCGCACGATGGAGTCGGCGCGCAGATGGGTCAGGTGCTCGGCCATGGCCTCGGCGCCGCGGGCGAGATCGTGATCGCCGACCGGGGTCGATTGCCCGGTGCCGCGCTGATCGAGGAGCACCAGGCGGTAGTGGGCGAGAGCTTCATCCAGCCAGGCCGGCGATGTCGAAGAGCGGAACGGGCGGGGAGCCTCGTGCCCCGGTCCGCCCTGCAGGAAGACCAGATAGGGGAGGGACTCACCGCCTTCGCGGGCGACCACGCGCGCGAAGATGTCGATGGTGCGGGAATCGGCGGGGTCGTCCCAGACGAGCGGGACGGTGAGCGTGTGCTCTTCGACGGTGAGATCCAGCAGCGTGCGGACGACGGTGGTCATGGTCACATCACATTCCCGATGTAGGAGTATTTGACGAAGACCTCCGAGGCGATGCCCGACTCCTCGAGCACCCCCTGCACGGCGGTCATCATGTAGTTGGAGTCCCAGCCCATGTAGAGGAAGTGGGATTCGTCGAGCTCGTCCCACTGGCCCTTCCAGGCCATGTCCTGGTAGATCGGTCCGCCGTGGGCGGCGCAGTAGGCGAGCGCAGCAGCCCTCGTGTCGGTCCATGCGCGCCGGAAGACCCGGTTGAAGAGGTACTTCACGTCGGGCACCTCCCACCGCTCGCCGCGGTACTCGACGTAGTCGAACTCGCGTTCCCAGCCGGTGGGCCAGCCGCGCCGGCGCACGGCATCCAGGATCGGGGTCAGACCGTCGTCGTCGATCTCCGGAAGCGCGGGGCGCGCCCAGATGCGGATCAGGTCGGACGTGAGTGCGACCGTGCGCTGCGTGATCGCGGCCGTGTTCCACGCGGAGACCTCGGACAGCTCGCGGGTCGCCGGCACCGCGCTGCGGGCATAGGCCTCGGCGCGCTTGACCGGGAACGAGGCGCCGAAAACGCGCTCGGTGAGCGGCTGCTCGAGCAGGGTCAGGTTGCCGAGAGTCGGGGCGAGCGCCCGGTGGCTGTTCTGCTCGTCCTCGGAGTATTCGCTCCAGGGGCGCTCTCCATCCCCCGACCAGGCGTCGCCGGGCACGGTGGGCACGATGTGCTCGACGTCGAACCCGTCGACGTCGTCGACGCCCTCCAGACGACCGAGCACGTACGCGGGGTGGGGGAGTTCGCTGTACTTCAGCACGGCGCTCACGCGCTCGTCTGAGGGGGTGATCCGGGCGAAGGCGCGCGCGAGCGAATCGCGACCCTCGCGTCGTGCCCGGCAGAGTCGGGCGATGAGCCGCTCAGCCGGAAGGTTGACCAGCGCGCGGCGGAGGTACAGAGCCTGGATCCACTCCAGCGTCTCGATGAGCTCGGCGCGATCGATGACTCCCCGGGCGTGGTCGCTGTAGACACTCATCACGAGGGGGTACGACGAGCGCCCGAAGGTGTTGACGTGCCGCAGCTGTCGCGCGATCTCGGGGTCTTTCTCCCGGGAGGGATCGAGGAGGATGCCGTACACCTCGGCGTAGTGGCGCCACTCGGCCGCATCCGCCTGCAGGTGGGCGACGTCCACGCGAGGGAACGACTGACGGAATGCGCTGTACACGCCGTGCTCGCCGTTCGCCGCCACCTCCCGGCCTGTGACGAGCACGAGATAGTGCCGCCAGAATGCACCGATCGCCTCGCCGGTGTGGTGCTCGATCGGCACCCAGAAGCGGGCTTCGACATCGACCTGCTCCGCGTGACTGAGCCCCATCAGGATGTAGTTGTGGATGAGCTCGTGGTCACGCAGCGGCTCACCGGTCGAGTTCAGGCTCTCGAAGATCTGCTGGGCGTTCGCCTGGGTTCCGAGGGTGATCGACACGTGCTCGAGCTTCTGCAGCCCGCGCCAGATGAGCGGGACCTCATCCACGTGGATCTGGCTGCGGAAGAAGGCGTAGTTGTCGTCGAAGCGGGACTCGCGATCGGCGTCGTCCCGACGGTCGAGCACGACGGACTCGTACAGGTCGGCCCACGCATCGTGTGGACGCAGCTTGGTGCGGTCGGGTGCGTCGGAGCGGACGAGAACTCGTTCCAGCGCAGCGGCGAGGGCGGCATCGGTGTCGCGGACCGAGTGGTGCAGCGCGGCGACCAACAGCATCAGCGTGGTGATGCGCTGCTGGCCGTCGATGAGGATCAGGTCGGAGTCGGCCGATGTGCCGTCTTCGGCGGAGAGGATCGAGCCGATGAAGTGGCGGTGCGCGTCGTCCTCCCGCGCGACGGCGCGGATGTCGGAGAGGAGGCGTTCGCACCCGCCGATGTCCCAGCGATACTGCCGCTGATAGACGGGAACGACGATGGTGGTGGTACCCGCCGCGAGCCACTCGATCGTGTTGACTGCCGTCGCCTCGACGTTGGTCGCGGTGCTCATGCTGGTGTCTCGTCCTCCCGTAGCGACGGGCGCCGAGGACTCGCCGGGCGCCCCGATCAGTCTATTCGTTTATCCACGGCCGACCTCCGAAGGGCTCGCGGGCTTCGCTGTTAGGCTTGCCTTATCAGGGCCTGTTAAAACGTGCTGGCCCCCGATGAAAGGAACATGACTCGATCATGGGTTACATCAAGTCCGCTGCCCTCGAGGAAAAGGGATTCGTCGTCCTCGACAGCTACAACCAGGAGCTCGACCCCAAGGAATGGCTCGACATCGAGTACAACGACTGGAAGTCGTCGGGTGACACGCGCTTCGCGCCGCTCGCCAGTGCTTTCGGTGACATCGAGTGCAACGGCTTCTGGAACCACAAGCCGCCGCGCACCGACAAGGACGGCGTCTGGATCGACTCGCAGATCGAGAAGGCTCCGAACCTGACGCGTCGCGCGCAGGAGCCCGGCGCCAACGTCGGCCGCTGCCGTGTGATCGAGCTGCAGCCGACCCCGTACGGCGAATGCCTCTACAACCTCCACCAGGACGACAACAACCGTCTGAACCCCGACGGCACCGGCTGGGTGGTCCGCGGCTTCTTCAACCTCACGGATGACAAGGACAGCTACTTCGTCCTGCGCGAGAACCGCACCGACCCGAGCATCGAGTACCGCATCGCCCTTCCGGCCGGTGCGCAGCTCATCGTCGACACGCAGCGTCTGTGGCACGCCGCCACGCATAACGGCACCGAGCCGCGCTACTGCCTCATCACCTCGTGGACCTCGGGCCCCGAGCTCGACGCCTACATCGAGAAGTACAACGGCACCGACGACGTGCCCAACTACGAGGTCGACCAGGAGACGCTCGAGTTCGGCTACGCCGAGCAGGCACGCAAGGACGCTGCTCGCGCGGCCTACTACGCGGCGAAGGGCCAGCAGGTCAAGCAGGCCATGAGCGAGGCCTGATCCTCCTCTGATCACGACGAAGGCCCCGGTCCCCGTGACCGGGGCCTTCGTCGTGAAATCACATGCTTGTGATTTCCGTCGAACTCCGCGAGAATGGGCCCACAACCGCATATTCTCGCCACTTCGTGGTTCAGGTCGTTGGGGAAGACGCACCTGATGAAACGGAGAGATCATGGCGACGGCTTACGCACGCGGAGTGGTGTTCATCCACTCTGCGCCTCGCGCGCTCTGCCCGCACCTCGAATGGGCGGTGGGTCGCGCTATCGGGCGTGCGGTGAATTTCGACTGGACCGAGCAGCCCGTCCTCGAAGGTGCCCGGCGCGCCGAGTTCTACTGGGACGGCCCCGTCGGCACCGGTGCAGCTCTCGCAACCTCCATCCGCGGGTGGGAGCACTTGCGGTTCGAGGTGACCGAAGACCCCACGCCGCGCAGTGACGGCGGGCGCTGGCTGCACACGCCCGACCTCGGCATCCACTACGCGCAGACGGATGCCGCCGGCAACATCGTCATCGGCGAGGACCGGATCCGCTACGCGATGGAGATCGCGGCGGGGAGTGCGATCGAGTTGCAGCGCGAGCTCGACATCGCGCTGGGATCCGCCTGGGACGAGGAGCTGGAGCCGTTCCGTCATGCGAGTGATGACGCCAGAGTCGTCTGGCTGCACAAGGTCGGCTAGCCGACACCACAGACCGGGAGCGGGGGAGGCGTGAGTATCGGATGCCGGTGAGTCATCCCGGACGCTGAGAAGACGTATCCCCGCTTCGCACGACGAGGACCCCGCCCCGGGAACGAGGCGGGGTCCTCGTCGCGCGGAGGTGGGCAGCCGGTCAGATGACCGCGGTGTGCTGCAACTCGTCGGTGCGGGAGCGGGCGCCTCCGCGCACATCGTCCCAGGCCAGTGCCAGTCGTTGCATGGCCTCGGCTGTCCGCTCCGGCGGGAGGGTGATGGGGATGCGCAGGCGACGTTCGAGTACTCCTCCGGTGGTGAAGCGGGGGCCCGGGGGCAGGATGACACCGCGCTCACGCGCCGCGAGCGACAGTGAGGTCGAGAGCGGCGCGCCGATGTCGATCCATGCCGAGAGGCCGCCCGGGGTCGGCGGCATCCGGAAACCGGGAATTCCGGAGACGCCGCGCTCCACCGCGTCGCGTCCGGCGAGCAACCTGCGGCGGACATGAGACGTCAGTGCCGGCATGTCGTCGAGCAGCTCCACGGCGATGCACTGCTCCAGCAGGGCCGTACCCAGCTCGAAGGAGGGGCGCACGGCGAGCAGTCGTGCGATCACCGAGCGCTCCGCGCGGATCCAACCGATACGCATCCCGCCCCAGGCGATCTTCGACATCGAGCCGACGGTGATGACATTCGGCCCGCTCGCGGCCATCGGCGCGGGTGTCCATCCGCGATCGATGTCGAGTTCCGCGGTTGTCTCGTCGACGATGAGGTGGGTGCCGACGTTCCGTGCCGTCGTGACGATCCGCGATCGCTCATCGTCGGGCAGCGTCGCGCCGGTGGGGTTGTGGAAGTCGGGGATGAGGTACGCGACGTGCGGTCGCGACCCGAGGAGTGTCTCGTTCAGATGGCGGGTGTCCCAGCCGTCGACGTCGACGGGCGTCGGCACCAATCGATATCCGTGCCGGTGCAGCGCTTCCAGCGCGTGCGGGAAGGTCGGCTGCTCGACCAGCGCTCGCTCGCCTCGACGCCCGATGGCCGTCAGGATCAGGTTCACCGCGTTGAGTGCCCCTGAGGTGATGATGATCTCGTCTGCGGAGGTCGGGGCTCCGCGATCGCGGAAGCGCTCTGCGACGGCCTCGCGGAGTTCGGGGAGCCCCCGGAGAGAGTAGCCGCTGGTGCCGCGCAGGGCGGCGAGGCGGGGTAGGGAGCGGACGGTCGCGTCATACAGTCCGGGAGTGGAATCCATTGAGGCGATCGAGAGGTCGATGGCGTCGTCATCGGGTTCCGTGCTCCCGGCAGCATGACCGTGGGGGAGCGTCACGCGGGTGCTTCCTCCATGCAGGCGGGAGACATACCCATCGGTCTCGAGCAGGCCGTAGGCGCGGGTGATGGTGGAACGTGAACGACGCAGTTCGAGCGCGAGCGATCGTTCACTCGGCAGACGCTCGCCGACCGTGAGTCGGCCGTCGAGGATCAGCGCCCTGATGCGGTCAGCCACCGCCGCGGCGGTCGCGCCGTCGACGTTGCCCGCTCCGAGCTGCTCCACGAGTCGTGATCCCATGCCTCTATCCTGGCGCAAAGTGGTCTGATGTGTGCAGGCCACTTTGCAGCGAGTGGATTCGCCTCGGAGCCTGGTCCACGGGCCAGAGTGGAAGAATGCTCCTCCGCTCTGTGTTCCTTCCCGTGGCCGCCACAAGCCGGCGTGACCTCATCGAGCGGCTCGTGCAGCTCCTCATCGGCTTGTTCCTCTACGGCGTCGCGCTCGGCTTCATGGTGCGCGGCGGCATCGGGGTCGCGCCGTGGGACGTGCTGGCGCTGGGAATCGCCGGGCAGACGGGCGTCGGATACGGCGTCATGACCGTGCTCGTCTCGATCGTCGTGCTGCTGCTGTGGATCCCGTTGCGTCAGCGGGTCGGGCTGGGGACCGTTCTGAACGCGCTCCTGGTCGGCCCCAGTGCGGATCTCGCGCTGTTCCTGATCCCGCAGCCCTCCTCGGTCTGGATCGGCGCACCGATGTTCGTCTTCGGTCTGCTCCTCCTCGCCTTCGCGACGGGCTTGTACATCGCCGCCGACTTCGGTCCCGGTCCGCGTGACGGCCTGATGACCGGGTTGGTCCGACGCACCGGGTGGGCGGTCTGGCTCGTGCGCACGCTGATCGAAGGCGGCGTGCTGCTCGTCGGTTTCCTCCTCGGCGGTCCGGTGGGCGTCGGGACGGTGCTCTTCGCGTTCGGTGTCGGCCCGCTGATCGGGTGGTTCCTGCCCCGAATCACACGCATCCGCGCAGCGCGCTCGCGCCGGCTCGGGGCGCTGCGCGCCTGACCGCCGTCGGAAACCGGCCACCGGCGATCGGCGGCCTGCAGACACGAAGAGAGGCCCTCGGAACCGAGGGCCTCTCTTCATGTTCCGTGGCGTCAGTCGGCGCTGGCGACGACCAGCACGGCGTTGTGTCCGCCGAACCCGAACGAATTGCTGATGGCGATCTGCGGACCGTCGCCGAGAGGCGTGGCCTCGCCGGAGAGCCGGAACGGGACCGCCGGGTCGGGCTCGGTCATGTTGATGGTCGGCGGAGCGACGCGGTCGCGCAGGGCGAGAAGCGAGAAGATCGCCTCCAGGGCACCCGTACCACCGAGCAGGTGACCGGTGGATGCCTTGGTCGCCGACACGGGGATCTCGTCGATCCGGTCGCCGAAGACCTTCTTGAGAGCGACATACTCGTTCGGGTCACCGACCGGCGTCGACGTGGCGTGCGCGTTGATGTGCGTGACCTGGTCGGCGGTGACGCCGGCCTCTTCGAGCGCCTGCGTGACGGCTCGTGCTGCGCCGTTGCCCTCGGGGTCGTTCCCGGTGATGTGGTACGCATCCGCTGTGACTCCGCCGCCGAGCACGTAGCCGTAGATCTTGGCGCCGCGCGCCTTGGCGTGCTCCTCGGTCTCGAGGATCAGTGCGGCTGCGCCCTCGCCCATGACGAACCCGTCACGGTCGATCGCGCCGGGTCGCGAAGCGTGGGCCGGATCGTCGTTCCGACGCGACAGCGCCTGAGCCGACGCGAACGACGCCATCGTGATCGGGTGGATCGCGGACTCGGTGCCACCGGCGATCACGACGTCGGCGAGGCCATCCTGCAGGTGGTGGAAAGCGTGGATGATCGATTCCGTGCTGGAGGCGCACGCGCTGACGACGGTCTGCGCATAGGCGCGAGCCTCGAACTGCAGCGAGAGGTTGCCCGCAGCGGCGTTCGGCATGAGCATCGGGACCGTCAGCGGCATGACCCGTCGCGGGCCCTTCTCACGGAGCGTGTCCCACGCATCCAGGAGGGTCCAGAGGCCACCGATGCCGGTGGCGAAGTCGATGCCGAGGCGCTCGGGCGCCACCTCGGGGGAGCCGGCGTCCGCCCACGCCTCGCGAGCTGCGATGAGGGCGAACTGCGACGACGGATCGAGGCGCTTGGCCTCGTGACGGGGGAGCACCTCTTCCGGGCGCACGATCGCCTCAGCGGCGAAGGTGACGGGCAGCTCGTACTGCTGAACCCAGTCGTGTTCGAGCGTGCGAGTGCCGGACATGCCGGCCAGCAGGTTCGTCCAGTTCTCCGGGGCCGTACCGCCGATGGCGGACGTGGCGCCGATGCCGGTGACGACGATGCGCTTGGTCATGGGGTGTGGTTCCTTGTCGAACGTCGAAGGGGATGAGAGGGCAGGGCGGAGGATGCCACTCCCGCGAGATGCGGGGGTGGCATCCTGCCGGGATTACTCCTGGCCCGCGACGATGAAGTTGACGGCGTCGCCGACGGTCTTCAGGTTCTTGACCTCGTCGTCGGGAATGGTGACGCCGAACTTCTCCTCGGCGTTGACGACGATCGTCATCATCGAGATGGAGTCGATGTCGAGGTCATCGGTGAACGACTTCTCGAGGGCGACCTCGGAGGCGTTGATGCCGGTCTCGTCGGTGATCAGCTCTGCGAGGCCTGCGAGGACCTCATCGTTGGTGAAAGCCATGTGGTCTTCCTCTTTCTTGCGGGTTGTATTCGGAACCGTGGAACAGTCTAGAGAAGGTCAGCGCATTCTCAGGGAAGGACGACGACCTGTGCGGCGAACACGAGTCCGGCGCCGAAGCCGATCTGCAGCGCGAGACCGCCCGAGAGCTCGGGGTGCTCGGCCATCAGACGGTGACTCGCCAGCGGGATCGATGCCGCTGAGGTGTTGCCCGTGGTCTCGATGTCGCGGGCGATCACGGTCGTCTCCGGCAGTTTCAGCTGCTTGGCGAACTCGTCGATGATGCGCATGTTCGCCTGGTGGGGGATGAAAGCTGCGATGTCGGAGGGCTCGACGCCCGCCTTGTCCAGTGCCTCGCGTGCCACCTTGGCCATCTCCCAGACGGCCCAGCGGAAGACCGTCGGGCCCTCCTGGCGCAGCGTGGGCCACGGCACCACACCGTCGCGGAAGTCGGTGAGCGTGCCGTTCATCCCCACCGCATCGGCCTTGGAGCCGTCGGACCCCCAGACAGCAGGGGCGATGCCCGGCGTTTCGCTCGGGCCGATCAGCGCTGCCCCCGCCCCGTCGCCGAGGAGGAAGGAGATGCTGCGGTCGGTCGGGTCGACGACGTCGGAGAGCTTCTCAGTGCCGATGACCAGGGCGTAGCGGGCTGCTCCTGCCTTGATCAGCGCGTCGGCCTGGGCGATCGCATAGGCGTATCCGGCGCAGGCCGCGTTGATGTCGTAGGCAGCGGCGGGGTTCGCACCGACGCGGTCGGCGACGATCGCCGAGACGGACGGGGTCTGCTTCGGGTTGCTGATGGTCGCGACGATCACCAGGTCGACCTGATCGGCCGGCACACCCGACTTCTCGATGGCCTCGGCCGCTGCCGTGGTGGCGAGGTCGATGGCGTCGGTGGCCTTATCAGCCCGGGCACGGGTGATGATGCCGGTGCGCTGGCGGATCCACTCGTCGCTGGAGTCGATCGGCCCGATCAGGTCTTCGTTCGGAACGGCGTTCTCTCCACGCGCCGCACCGTACGAGTAGATGCGCGTGTAGGCGGGGCCGGTGACCTGGGCGAGGGTGACGCTCATGCGGCTTCTCCGTTCAGCAGCGCGACGGCTGCATCGAGGTCTTCGGGGGTCTTCACTGCGACGGTCGGCACGCCGCGCAGGCCGCGCTTGGCGAGCCCGACGAGGGCACCAGCGGGCGCGAGCTCGATCACACCGGTGACTCCGGCGTCGGAGAACGACTGCATGCACAGGTCCCAGCGCACGGGGGAGGAGACCTGGTCGACGAGGTAGCTGAGCGCTTGTGCGCCGTCGGCGACAGCGGAGCCGTCACGGTTGGTCCACAGCGTGATGTCGGGGTTCGCGGGCGAGACGTCGGCGACGGCATCGCGCAGGGCGGAGACCGCCGAGGCCATGTAGCGGGTGTGGAATGCTCCTGCGACCTGCAGCGGGATCACGCGCGTGCCCTTGAGGGGCTCCTCTGCGAGAGCCGCGAGGGCCGGAAGTGCGCCGGCGACCACGATCTGACCGCCGCCGTTGTAGTTCGCGGGGAACAGGTCGAGTTCGGCGAGCCGTGCGAGGAGCGCTTCTTCGTCGCCGCCGAGGACTGCACTCATGCCGGTCTGCTCCTGCGCCGCGGCGTCGGCCATCGCGCGACCGCGGATACCGACGAGGCGCATGCCGGTCTCGGCATCGATCACACTGCTTCCGACGAGCGCCGCGATCTCGCCCACTGAGTGTCCGGCGATTCCGTCGGCGCGACGCCCGGCCTTCTGCACCAGCGCATCGCCGGCGATCAAGGAGGCCGCGACGATCAGCGGTTGCGCGATGCGGGTGTCACGGATCGTGTCGGCATCCGACACCGTGCCGTGTTCGCGGAGATCTACCTCTGCGGCATCCGAGTACGCGGCAAGGCGCTCGGCCACTCCGTCGAGCTCGAGCCAAGGAGCGAGGAAACCGGGGGTCTGCGAGCCCTGACCTGGGCATACGACGACAATCACCCACCCAGTCTGCCAACGATTGCGGCAGAGCGGTGGATGATCCATCACAAGATTGCGAGAAACCCTTGTGTGTGGCGTACAGATCCGCAGTCTCAGCGCTGCGGGCGTCGAAGCGGGACGCGTCGCCGCACCTGCTCGGCGGTCCCGATGGAGCCGAGAATCAGAGCGGTCTGCAGGATGAGTGCCTCGCGGGGACCGGTGGCATCCCACCCGATGACCTCGCTCACGCGCTTGAGTCGGTATCGCACCGTGTTCGGGTGCACGAAGAGCTCGCGAGCCGTCGCCTCGAGGGAGCGGCCGTTGTCGAGGTAGCTCCAGAGCGTCGTGACCAGGTCTGTGGAGTGCGCCTGCAACGGACGGAAGATGCGCTCGATCAGAGTCTGCTTCGCGAGCGGGTCGCCGGCGAGGGCTCGCTCCGGGAGCAGGTCGTCGGCCTCGACCGGGCGAGGAGCGCTGCGCCACGCGCGGGCCACCGCGAAGCCGGCCAGCGCGGCGCGGGCGCTCTGGCTCGCGTCGACGAGTGCCGCGACGGCAGGGCCGAGCACGACGTAGCCCGGACCGAACGACGGCTCGAGCCGGGTCGCTATCTCCTGGAACCCCAGCTCTTCTTCCTCCCCTTCGGCCCCTTCTGCCCCTTCAGCGCGCGCACGCCCGAGGACGAGGACGAGCCGAGATCCCTGCACGCCGATGAGCACGTCGACGGCGAGCTTCCGGGCGGTTCGGCGGACGAGATCCACGTCGAACTGCGGGGGTGTGGTGCCGACCAGGACAGCGACCTCGCCGTGGCCGTGCCAGCCGAGTGCCGCGATCCGGCTCGGCAGTTCCTCGTCGGCTTCGCCGGTGAGGATGGAGTCGACGACGAGGGCTTCGAGCCGCGCGTCCCAGAGGCCGCGGGCCTCGGCAGCCCTCGCATACACGTCGGCCGCGGCGAAGGCGACATCGCGCGAGTAGAGCAGGATCGCCTCGCGGAGATCGTTTCCCCTGCCGGCGACGCGCTCCTCGGTGACCTCGACGGTCACGCGGATGAGCTGCAGCGTCTGCTGGAGGCTGACGCTGCGCAGCAGTTCACGCGGAGCCGCAGCGAAGATGTCCGCCGCAATCCATGGCGTGGAGGTGGGGTCTTCGTACCACTGGATGAACGACGTGATGCCCGCCTGGGCCACCAGCCCGACCGCGGAGCGGCGGGCTGGTGGCATGTCGGCGTACCACGGGAGGGTGTCCTCCAGGCGCTTGATCGTCACCGAGGCGATGTCACCGGAGATCCGGCGCAGCCAGGTGAGCGTCGCGGCCTTGTCCATGCCGGAAGGAGAAGAACCTGTCACCGAGGGCTCAGCTTTCGCCACCCGCGTTGCCGCTGGTGCCGGCGTTCACATCGTGGAGACGGTACTTCTCGATCGCCTGAGCCGCGAGCGAGCGGTCGACCTTGCCGTCTTCGGCGAGCGATTGCAGCGTGCGGACCACGATGGACGGGCCGTCGATCTTGAAGAACCGACGCGCCGCGGCACGAGTGTCCGAGAAGCCGAAGCCATCGGCGCCGAGCGTGGCGAAGCGGTTCGGCACCCACGGACGGATCTGGTCCTGCACGGCGTGCATGTAGTCGCTGACCGCGACGACCGGACCTTCGACGCCCTGCAGCTTCTGGGTGAGGTACGCGGTACGCGGCTCAGCCTCGGGGTGCAGGAAGTTGTGCTCGTCGGCGGCGAGACCGTCGCGGCGCAGCTCGGTCCAGGAGGTGACCGACCAGACGTCGGCGATCACACCCCAGTCGTTCTTCAGCAACTCCTGGGCCTCGAGGGCCCAGGGGAGTCCGACGCCCGACGCGAACAGCTGTGCGCGGTGGCCATCGCCCTCACCGACCGAGACGCGGTGGATGCCGCGCACGATGCCGTCGACGTCCACGTTCTCCGGCTCTGCGGGCATCACCATCGGCTCGTTGTAGAGCGTGATGTAGTACATGACGTTCGGGTCTTCGTGGTTGCCGCCGTACATGCGCTCGAGACCGGAGCGCACGATGTGCGCGATCTCGTAGCCGTAGGCCGGGTCGTACGAGATCGTCGCAGGGTTGGTGGCGGCGAGCAGGTGCGAGTGGCCATCGGCGTGCTGGAGGCCTTCACCGGTGAGGGTGGTGCGACCGGCGGTGGCGCCCATGATGAAGCCGCGGGCCATCTGGTCTCCGGCAGCCCACTGAGCGTCGCCCGTGCGCTGGAAGCCGAACATCGAGTAGAAGATGTAGACCGGGATGAGCGGCTCGCCATGTGTGGCGTACGAGGTTCCGGCGGCAGTGAAGGCCGCGAGTGCGCCGGCCTCGTTGATGCCGACGTGCACGATCTGGCCCTGAGGGCTCTCCTTGTAGGCGAGCAGCAGCTCACGGTCGACCGACGTGTAGTGCTGGCCGTTCGGGTTGTAGATCTTCGCCGAGGGGAAGTACGCGTCCATGCCGAACGTGCGTGCCTCGTCGGGGATGATCGGCACGATGCGGTGGCCGAAGTCCTTCGAACGCAGCAGGTCCTTGAGCAGACGGACGAACGCCATCGTGGTGGCGATCTCCTGTGTGCCGGAGCCCTTCTTGGGAAGCGCATATGCGGTGTCGTCCGGCAGTGACAGGCCGACGTGCGTCGAGCGACGCTCCGGCAGGTACCCGCCGAGTGCCTGACGGCGCTCGAGCATGTACTGGATCGTCTCGTCCTGGGGACCCGGGTTGTAGTACGGGGGCAGGTACGGGTTCTCCTCGAGCTGCGCGTCCGTGATCGGGATGTGCATAGCGTCGCGGAACGTCTTGAGGTTGTCCAGCGTCATCTTCTTCATCTGGTGGGTCGCGTTGCGGCCCTCGAAGTGCGGACCGAGGCCGTAGCCCTTGACGGTCTTCGCGAGGATGACGGTGGGCTTGCCCTTGTGCTCGGTCGCTGCCTTGAACGCGGCGTAGACCTTGCGGTAGTCGTGGCCACCGCGCTTGAGGTTCCAGATGTCGTCGTCGGAGTAGTCCTTGACGAGGGCGGCTGCGCGTTCGTCGCGGCCGAAGAAGTGCTCACGGACGTATGCGCCGGACTCGGCCTTGTACGTCTGGTAGTCACCGTCGGGAGTGACGTTCATCAGGTTGAGCAGAGCGCCCTCGGTGTCGCGGGCGAGCAGGTCGTCCCACTCACGGCCCCAGACGACCTTGATGACGTTCCAGCCGGCGCCGCGGAAGAACGACTCCAGTTCCTGGACGATCTTGCCGTTGCCGCGCACAGGGCCGTCGAGGCGCTGCAGGTTGCAGTTGACGATGAAGGTCAGATTGTCGAGACCCTCGTTGGCGGCGACCTGCAGCTGACCGCGGCTCTCGACCTCGTCCATTTCGCCATCGCCCAGGAACGCCCAGACGTGCGACTGGGATGTGTCCTTGATGCCGCGGTTCTCGAGGTACTTGTTCGACATCGCCTGGTAGATCGCGTTGATCGGGCCCAGGCCCATCGACACGGTCGGGAACTGCCAGTACTCCGGCATCAGGCGCGGGTGCGGGTAGGACGGGATGCCGTGCGGCGCGTGCGACTTCTCCTGGCGGAAGCCGTCGAGCTGATCTTCGCTCAGGCGGCCTTCGAGGAACGAGCGGGCGTAGGTGCCGGGGGAGGCGTGCCCCTGGATGAAGATCTGGTCCGCACCCCCGGGGTTGTCGGCACCCTTGAAGAAGTGGTTGAAGCCGACTTCGTACAGAGCCGCCGACGAGGCGTAGGTCGAGATGTGACCGCCGACGCCGATACCCGGGCGCTGGGCACGGTGCACCGTGATCGCGGCGTTCCACCGGATCCAGGCGCGGTAGCGGCGCTCGATCTCCTCGTCACCGGGGAACTCGGGCTCGTTCTCGGGGGCGATGGTGTTGATGTAGTCCGTCGTCGGGACCATCGGCACGCCCAGGTGCAGCTCCTTCGAGCGCTTGAGCAGGCTGAGCATGATCTCGCGGCCTCGGCCGTGCCCCTTGGCATCGACCAGCTCATCGAGGGACTGCTGCCACTCGCCGGTCTCCTCCGGATCGCTGTCGAGGGGGCCCTGGGAATAAGGATCCTGGTCGTGCACGGTCACGGGGCGAACCTTTCGTCAAGCTGGCAGGTCATGCCAAGGAAACGGGAAGCGACACGGGCAGCCTTGTCAGCTGTGCACAACGCGCGCCGCAATCAGCCTATCCCTCTTCTACGACACGGGTGCGCATCGGGTGGCCGATACACTGGGTGCACCAGGGCCTTTAGCTCAGCTGGTAGAGCGCCACGTTTACACCGTGGATGTCGTCGGTTCGATCCCGGCAGGGCCCACATCCTCACCTCGAACCCTGGTGGTCGCCGCCCTGCAGTCCTAGGCTCCTCGCATGGGAACCCTGACCTTCTGCATCAACGTCACCCTCGACGGCTGCGTCGATCACGAAGTGGGCATCGCGGACGATGAGACGCATGCTCTCTTCACGCAGCTCATGGACGAAGCCGGAGTGATGCTCTGGGGGCGCACCACCTACGAGATGATGGAGAGCGCCTGGCCTGCGGTCGCCCGGGGAGACGTGGAGGCGGACGCCACGATGCGTGACTGGGCGGTCAAGCTCGACGCCAAGCCCAAGTACGTGGTGTCCTCCACCCGCGAGGATTTCCCGTGGGCCAACAGCCACCGCATCGCCGGTGATCTGCGAGCGTGCGTGCAGAAGCTCAAGGAGGACACGCCGGCCGGCGTGCTTCTGGGCAGCGCCTCGCTGGCGACCGAACTCGACCGGTTGGACCTGATCGACGAGTACAGGTTCCTGGTCCATCCGCGGATCGCCGGCCACGGGCCGACCCTCTTTGAGCTCGGTCTGCCGAGCACTCGCCGACTCGAGCTGGTTTCCGCGACTCCGCTCCGCAACGGGGCGATCATGACGCACTACCGACGGGCTGATTGACTCCCCGCAGCGAGGAGAGACCCCGTAGCCGACCTACCTCGACCGAGTCCTCAGCGCAAGGCCTGCGGGCGCTCGCGTCTGCAGCGCGTACCCTCGGATGCACGGCAAGACTCGATGATCGAGGGACGGGGAGGTCTCACACGTGGCGCGACGCATCGTCATCAGCGGGGCATCGGGACTGATCGGTTCAGCGCTCGTCTCTTCGCTCCGCGCTGACGGAATCGAAGTGACGACTCTCGTCCGACGCGCTCCCCGAGCGGAGAGCGAGACGCAGTGGGAACCGGGGGAGCGCGCGCTCGATCCGGACGTCCTCGCCGGAGCCGAAGCGATCGTCGCGCTGGGCGGGGCCAGCGTCGGGCGGCTGCCGTGGACCAAGCGGTACCGTCGTGAGCTGGTCGACTCCCGTCTGCAGGCGACCAGGACGATCACGACCGCTCTCCGCTCCCTACGGTCCGACGCCCCCGCACTCGTCTCGGCATCCGCCGTGGGCTACTACGGCTCCGCCCCGGGCGAGATCCTCACAGAGGACTCCGCCGCCGGCCAGACCTTCTTGGCGGATCTCAGTGTGCGCTGGGAGGCCGAGGCACGTCAGGCCGAGGACCACACCAGGGTCGCTCTGCTGCGCACGGCCCCGGTCATCCACCGGCGCGGCGTCCTCAAGCCGCTCATCCAGCTGACTCGGTTCGGTGTCTCCGGTCCGCTCGGACGAGGGACGCAGATGTGGCCGTGGATCTCGCTCGATGACGAGGTGGCAGCGATTCGTCATGTACTCGATCACAAGGTCACCGGACCCGTGAACCTGACCGGACCCGCGCCGGCGTCTGCCAACGACATCGGCCGTGCCCTCGCCGCCCGCATGCACCGTCCGTTCTGGCTTCCGGCTCCGGCGTGGGCGCTCCGCCTCGTGCTCGGCGATGCCGCGGAGTCTCTGCTGCTGCCCGACGCGGACGTGCGCCCTCAGGTGCTGGAGCGCACGGGGTTCCGGTTCACGCACGCGACAGCGGCTGCCGCCGTCGCGGCGGCGCTCTGAGGTTCTCACGGGGCCACCCCTCCCGGATCGGGACGCTCCACTGCAAGACTGAGCGCATGGAGATCATCGAGAACTCGAAGCTCACGGTCGTCGGTGCGGGAAGCGTGGGATCGAGTGTCGCCTACGCGGCACTCATCCGCGGATCGGCCCGTCATGTCGCGCTCTACGACATCGCGACAGAGAAGGTGGAGGCCGAGGTCCTCGACCTCGCGCACGGGACGCAGTTCACCGGTTCGAGCGACATCATCGGCGGAAGCGACATCTCGGTGGCGGCAGGCTCGCACGTCGTGGTGATCACCGCCGGGGCGAAGCAGAAACCGGGTCAGACCCGCATCGAGCTCGCCGAGGTGAACGCCGGCATCATCCGCCGCATGATGCCGGATCTGCTCCAGGTCGCCCCGAACGCGGTCTACGTGATCGTCACCAATCCCTGCGACGTGCTGACCGTGATCGCGCAGGAGGAGACCGGGCTCCCGCCGGAGCGGATCTTCGCGTCAGGCACCGTGCTCGACACCTCCCGGCTGCGCTGGAAGCTGGGGGAGCGCGCCGGGGTGTCGACCGCCAGCGTGCACGCGCACATCATCGGTGAGCACGGCGACACGGAGTTCCCGCTGTGGTCGCGGGCGACCATCGGCACGGTCCCGATCCTGGAGTGGGAGACGCCGGATCACCCGCGATTCACCCTCGATGAGCTTCACGACATCGCGGTCGACGTGCGCGATGCCGCATACCAGGTCATCCAGGGCAAGGGCGCGACCAACTACGCGATCGGTCTGTCCAGTGCGCGGATCGTGGAGGCGATCCTCCGCGACGAGCACGCGGTGATGCCCGTGAGCACCGTGCTGCGCGATTTTCACGGTCTCGAAGGAGTCGCGCTGTCGGTCCCGTCGATCGTGAGCGCGAAAGGTGCCGTCCCCATTCGGAACACCTCGTTCTCGAGCGAGGAGCTGGCGCTGCTTCGCCAGTCGGCGGATGCGCTGCAGGCGGCCGCGGCGGATCTGCGCCGCTGAGAGGCACCGGCGCGAACCGGTGCCTCTCGCTCTCAGCGCCCGTGCGGATCCGTGCGGTTGAGGGTGGCGACGACCTGGTCGTAGTCACCCCGGGCCTCGCCGTACCGGAGGAATTTCACGCGCTCGACCTGGATCTCCGTGGCATCCGGCTGTGACTCGAGCAGCCCCATCACCTCGTCCATGAACTCCTCGAGAGGCATCGCGGCCTCGTTCTCCTCGTGCCCCGGCATGAGGGCGGTGCGCACCGCCGGCGGTTCCAGCTCGACGACCGAGACGCTCGTGTCCGCGAGCTGCAGGCGCAGCGATTCGCTGAGCATGTGGATCGCGGCCTTGCTCGCGTTGTACGTGGGCGTCACCCGGAGAGGGGCGAAGGCGAGTCCGGACGAGACCGTCATGATCGTCGCGTCCGGCTGCGCGCGCAGGTGCTCGATGAAGGCGGCGATGAGGCGGATAGGCCCGAGGATGTTCGTGGTGACCGTCTCCTCGGCCGTGGCGAGGAAGCTCGAAGGCGTCGTCCAGTCCTCGGTGCGCATGACGCCGGCCATCGTGATGAGCACGTTCAGTTCGGGGTACTCGGCGAGTACCGTGCGTGACGCCTCGTCGATGCTGCCCGCATCCGCTGTGTCGATCCGTACCGTGTGGATGCCGGGATGCTCGGTGGCGATCGCCGTGAGGCGGTCCTGGCGACGCCCGCCCACGATCACCGTATTGCCACGGTCGTGGAGACGCACGGCGAGGGCGAGCCCGATGCCGCTGGTCGCACCGGGGATGAAGATGGTGTTTCCGCTGATGTTCATGTCTCCAGCCTCGGCGCCGCGCAGCTGCTGCTCCAGAGAGCGGTCATCCAGGGACTGCGGATCCCTGGCACGTGCACGGTCGCCGGTGGATACTGCAGGAGTGGATCGTGATGCACTGGCCGAATTCCTGCTCCGTCGGAGAGAGGCGCTGACGCCTGGAGACGTGGGGCTCTCGGCGGGCGCGCGTCGTCGCACCGCGGGGTTGCGCCGCGAGGAGGTGGCGCAGCTGGCGACGATGTCGGCCGACTACTACACGCGCCTCGAACAGCGGCGAGGACCGCAGCCCAGCGTGCAGATCCTCACCTCGCTCGCCCGGGCGCTGCGGTTGACCGAAGACGAGCGCGACTACTTGTTCCGGCTCTGCGGACACAGTGCTCCTGACCGCGCCCGCGTGACCGACTATGTGCGGCCCGGCATCCTCCGCGTGCTCGATCGACTGCACGACACCCCCGCCTTCGTCGTCTCGCTGCTCGACGAGGTGCTCGTGCAGAACGATGCCTCCCGCGCGCTCGTGGGCGACGCGAGCGCGCTCACCGGGCTCGACCGCAGCGGCATCTACCGGTGGTTCGCATATCCCGACGATGAGCGGCGTCGGTATCGCGAGGTCGATCACCCCCGACAGGCTCGTGCCCTCGTCGGGTCGCTGCGTGCGGCCCACGGCGTGATGGGGGCTCGTTCACGGGCAGGCGAGATCGTCGCAGAGCTGACGGCCCGCAGCCCGGAGTTCGTCGAACTGTGGGATGCGCATGAGGTGAGCCGCAGGTTCGAGCAGCACAAAGTCATGGTGCACCCCGAGCTCGGCGAGATCGAGGTCGACTGTCAGGCGCTCTTCACCGAAGACGAGTCGCAGGCGTTGATCGTGCTTACGGCGGCGCCGGGCAGCGAGGCAGCGAGCAAACTCGAGTTCCTGCGGGTGCTGGGGACGCAGAACGTCTGATCCGACGCGGATCAGGACTCCTCATGGGTCCTCGGGTCGGCGTCGAACAGTCGGGCGTCGGGGCGACCGAGTGCGGTGATCGCAGACACCTCGGCGTCACCGAGCACGATCTCCGCCGCCGCGAGGTTCGCCTCCTGGTGCTCCCGCGACGACGCCTTGGGGATCGACACCGTGCCTCGGGCGACGTGCCACGCGAGGACCGTCTGCGCCGGGGTCGCGCCGTGCGCGGCGGCGACCTCATGGATCACGGCCTCGTCGAGCAGCTCCTTGGCACGCCCCAGAGGGCTCCACGCCTCGGTGAGGATGCCGTGCTCGCGGTGGTAGGCGAGCTGCTCCTCCTGCGGGAAGTACGGATGTACCTCGATCTGATTGACGACCGGGCGCACGCCTGTCTCGCGCTCGATGCGCTCCAGGTGCTCCGGCAGGAAGTTCGAGACGCCGATCTGCCGCACCACTCCACGCGTCTGCGCGTCGACGAGCGCTGCCCACGCCTGGACGTACTCGTCCTGGCTCGGGTTCGGCCAGTGGATGAGGTGCAGGTCCGTCGCGTCGAGCCCGAGGCGCGAACGGCTCTCCTCGATGCTGGTGCGCGCCTTCGCGGACGAGTGGTGGCGTCCGGGCAGTTTCGTGGTGACGATGATCTCCGAGCGGTCGACGTGGGATGCGGCGACGCCTCGGCCGACCGAACCCTCGTTCTCGTAGTTGAAGGCCGTGTCGATGAGTCGGTATCCCGCTCCGATGCCCCCGGCGACGGCATCTGCTCCTGCATCGCCGTTGAGCGCATACGTGCCGAGCCCGATCGCCGGGAGGGCGAAGCCGTTGTGGGCGGTGAAGGTGGGGACAGTGGTCATCGGGACTCCTTCGGTGCGTTTCCTCCGAGCGTACGCTGAGGGAATGACAGCGGAGGCGGACATGGCGTCGGATGACATCGCGATCGAGAATGCGGTGCGATGCCCCTGCTCGTCGGGCGAGGTGTTCGGCGCGTGCTGCGGCCCGCTGCTGCAGGGGGCACCGGCTCCGACCGCCGAGCGCCTGATGCGGTCGCGGTACACGGCGTTCGGTCTGCACGACGCGACCCACCTGCTGCGCACGTGGCACCCGGCCTCCAGACCGCGCACGATCGACTTCGAGCCGGATCTCGAGTGGCGGCGACTGCTGGTGCTCGACCGTGTGGCCGGCGGGCCGTTCGACGACCAGGGCGTCGTGGAGTTCGAGGCCGTCTGGCGCCAGGGCACCGAGCGGGGTTCCCTGCACGAGCGCAGCCGCTTCGTCCGCGAGGACCGGCGGTGGTACTACGTCGACGGCGACGTGCGCTGATGGGCGGATGTCGCCGCAGCGACTAGATTTGAGTACGTGAACGCCAGCCCCGAGAACCAGCGCACCCTGCTCGACATCGCCGACCTCGACCGGCGCATCGCGCAGGCCGAGCGTGCCCGCACCAAGCCGAGCCAGGCGGGGCGGATCACCGAGCTCGTCGCCATCCGTCAGGAGCAGCTCCGCGAGCTCACGACACTCACCGGTACCCGCGACGACGTGCGCACCGAGCTGAAGCGACTGGAGTCCGATGTGGCCGTCGTCGAGGCGCGACGCAACCGTGACTCCGAGCGACTCGCCGCATCGACGAACTCGAAGGACGCGCAGGCGCTCGAGCACGAGCTCGCCAGCCTCGCCCGGCGCCAGAGCGACCTCGAAGATGCCGAGCTCGACGTCATGGGGCGGCTCGAAGAGGCAGAGGCCGCAGTCGCAGCACAGCAGGCGCTCCTCGAGACGACCACGGCTGAGGGGTCGGCCCTGACCGCGCAGGCCAAGGCCGATGTCGCCGCGGCGAGCGAATTGGGAGCGCAGCTGGCCCGCGATCGGGCAGCCGTGGCCGAGGGCGTCTCACCGGAACTCCTGGCCGAGTACGCGCGCCGCGCGACGAACAGTGCCGGCGCCGCACTTCTCACCCGCGGCACATGCGAGGGCTGCCGCATCCTGCTTCCCAGCACCGATCTGAACGATATCCGCCGCGCGGCGGAAGACCTCGTGGTCTCCTGCCCCGAGTGCGGCTGCATCCTCGTGCGCACCGAGGAATCCGGGCTCGCGTGAGCGGTGCCTGCGCCCGCCAGCGATGACAGCGCCGGCGTCGGGAATCGAACGACGAATCGCCCTCATCTCCGTCGGCGCGCAGGAGTACGTCGCGATCGAGCTCGATGCGGATGACGAAGAGCAGAACCGTACGTCTCTGCGTGCCGAGGAGCTCCCGGGGTGGGTCCGCTCCGCCGAAGACGCGGATGCTCCGCGGTGGATCATTCGCACCGCTGCGGAGACCTACGCCCTCCTTCTCGGCGGCGGCGTGGCGATCTCTCGCAGCCACGATCTGGTGCTGTGCCACGCGATCCTGCGCGACACGTCCGCTGTGCCCACCCCGCTTCCGGGAGCGCACGAGTGGGAACGGCGCGAACCGACCGTTGCCGCGCCGTCGCTGTTCGATGTGTTCGACGACGCCAGCGGAGACGATCCGATCGGCACGATGCTCGATCAGTACCGGGCCCAGCGCGAAGTGATGGCCGCAGCGCCGGATGGTCGCCTCACGCTGCTGTGCGCGGCCGAGTCGGCGGGTGGACTCATCGCGGAGGAGATGCGGGCCGCGGGATTGCCCTGGGACGAGGGCGTGCACGATGCGATCCTCACCGAAACGTTGGGTACCCGCCCGGTCGCCGGCGGGACGCCGAGCCGCATGGTCGAGCTCGGAGATCGGGTGCGGGAGCTTCTCGGTGACCCCTCACTCCACCTCGACAGTCAGCAGAAACTGCTCAGAGCGCTGCATCGCGTCGGAGTGCAGGTGGAGTCCACGAGTCGGTGGGAGCTCGCCGAGCACGACCACCCGGTGGTCGAGCCGCTGCTCGCATACAAGAAGCTCTCCCGTCTGCTCAGCGCTAACGGCTGGGCATGGCTCGCCGAGTGGGTGCACGAAGGGCGATTCCGTCCCGTGTACATCCCGGGTGGCGTGGTCACCGGGCGCTGGGCCTCTGCAGGCGGAGGCGCGCTGCAGCTCCCGCGGAGTCTGCGCCCCGCGGTGCGTGCCGACCCCGGATGGACGCTCATCGTGGCGGATGTCGCGCAACTGGAGCCGCGGATGCTCGCGGCCATGGCCTCGGATGAGGCGATGGCCCGGGCGGCGCGGGGGAGCGACCTCTACGCCGGTGTCGTCGCCTCCGGAGCAGTCGCCACACGGGAGGAGGCGAAGTACGCCGTCCTCGGTGCGATGTACGGCGCCACGACCGGTGACAGCGGGCGGCTCGTCCCGCGTCTGAGGAAGGTGTACCCGCGCGCCATGGCGCTCGTCGACGCGGCGGCACGCACCGGGGAGGACGGCGGCATCGTGTCCACCTGGCTCGGCCGGTCGTCACCCCGACCTTCGGTGGAATGGATGCGTCTGCAGGCGGATGCCACCGGCGCCGACGCCGATCCGGCGGTCGTGGCGCTCGCCCGGCGTAGGGCCCGCGACTGGGGGCGGTTCACCCGGAACTTCGTCGTGCAGGGCACGGCCGCGGAGTGGTCGCTGATCTGGCTCGCCGAGATCCGTCATCGCCTGCGGCAGATCCCCGAGGGGTACACCACGGCCGCGGCATCCGGTCCGTTCGCGCAGGCACCGCACCTGGCGTTCTTCCTGCACGACGAAGTGATCCTGCACGTGCCGCAGGAACACGCTGAGGCCGCTGCCGACGCTGTCCGTGAAGCGGCCGCTGTCGCCACGACCCGCCTCTTCGGCTCGTTCCCGATCGATGTACCGCTCGACCTCCGGATCGCGGAGTCCGCCGAGAAGTAGCGATGACGTCCGAGAAGTAGACTGAAGATGCGAATGGGTCGACTGGACGGCCGCGTGGCGGGTGACCGCACCGAGGAACGTCCGGGCTCCTCAGGGCAGGACGGTGGGTAACGCCCACCCGGAGCAATCCGCGAGAAAGTGCCACAGAGAGTAGACCGCCCCGCAAGGGGTAAGGGTGAAAGGGTGGTGTAAGAGACCACCGGGGGCCATGGTGACATGGCCCGCCAGGTAAACCTCGTCCGGAGCAAGGTCAGACAGAGGATGATGACGCGGCTCGCCGAGTCCTCGGGTAGACCGCTGGAGCGCCACGGCAACGTGTCGCCGAGAGAGATGGCCGTCGAAGGGGCGAAGAACCCCGGAACAGAACCCGGCGTACAGGTCGGCCCATTCGCCTCAGACATGAGAGGCCCCGATGACTGCAAGAGTCATCGGGGCCTTCGTCGTCAGGAACGGGTCAGGGTCAGTCGCCGGCGAGTGACGCCGCGCCGATGATGCCGGAGTTGTTGCGGTGGATCGCCGGGACGATCGGGGTCTTGAGGTCGAGCAGGGGGAGGAAGTCCCCGGCGTTCTTCGAGACGCCGCCTCCGACCACGAACAGGTCGGGGCTGAACAGGAACTCGATGTGCGAGTAGAACGCCTGCAGACGCTCGGCCCACGCGGCCCAGCTGAGACCCTCACGCTCGCGCGCCGAGGTCGCGGCGTACGTCTCGACCGACTCGTACTCGCCGAAGTTGAGGTGCCCGAGCTCGGTGTTCGGCAGCAGCACGCCGTCGTAGAGGAAGGCAGAGCCGATGCCGGTGCCCAGCGTCGTCAGCAGGGTGAAACCGCGCACGTCCCTGGCCGCGCCGTGGCGGGCCTCGGCGACGCCGGCGGCATCGGCGTCGTTCACGAACACGATGTTGCGGCCGAGCCCGTCGCGGAAGAAGCGCTCCGCATCGAAGTCGATCCATTCCTTCGACACGTTCGCCGCGGAGAGCGTCTTGCCGCGCTTGACGATCGCCGGGAAGGCGACGCCGAGCGGGAGTGTGGAGTCGTGCACGTCGAGGGTCTTCAGAACGGTCTGCACGGCGTTCAGGACATCCTGAGGCGATGCACCTTCAGGAGTGGGGACACGCACCCGGTCGGATGCCATGATTCCGTGCTCGAGGTCGACGATTCCTGCTTTGATTCCCGTGCCGCCGATGTCGACGCCGATCGCTTTTGCCATGGGCGATAGCTTAGCGACCGCGGTGCACGCCAGTAGGATCGATGACACCACGTGAAGAAGGGGCAGACATGTCTGACGGCGACCACAAGTACTGGTACAACTCCGAAACCGGCGAGGTCGAATTCGGCATGCTCTCGCCCTCCATCGACCGGATCGGGCCCTTCGACACGGAGGCCGAAGCCCGCCGCGCGCCCGAGGTGCTCAAGGAGCGTTCGCGCGCCTGGGCCGAGGAGGAGGCCGTGGAGCAGGGCTGGGACGTCAAGGGCTCGCAGGACGCGGGCGACGCAAAGGGCCGGGGCGCAGAGTAGTCATGGACAAGCAGAGGGATTTCGTCCTCCGGACGATCGAGGAGCGCGGCGTCAAGTTCGTGCGGCTATGGTTCACCGACGTCATCGGCACACTCAAGTCCGTGGCGATCGCTCCGGCCGAGGTCGAGGGTGCATTCGCGGAGGGCATCGGGTTCGACGGCTCGGCGATCGAGGGACTGACGCGCACCTACGAGTCGGACCTGCTCGCGCAGCCGGATCCGACGACCTTCCAGACGCTGCCGTGGCGCGGCGAGATCGATCCGACGGCGCGCATGTTCTGCGACCTGACGACGCCCGACGGCCAGCCGGCCGTCGCCGACCCGCGGCACGTGCTCAAGCGCACGCTCGCCAAGGCCGCGGATGCCGGGTTCACGTTCTACACGCACCCCGAGATCGAGTTCTACCTGCTCAAGTCGTCGTCGTTCGGACCCGACGGTCCCGTGCCGGTCGACTCGGCCGGCTACTTCGACAACGTTCCCGGCGGCACCGCGCACGACTTCCGCCGCCGCTCGGTGCGGATGCTCGAAGACCTCGGCATCTCCGTGGAGTTCAGCCACCACGAGGGCGGACCCGGCCAGAACGAGATCGACCTCCGGTATGCGGATGCCCTCACCACGGCCGACAACATCATGACGTTCCGCACGGTGATCAAGGAGGTGGCGATCGAGCAGGGCGTCTACGCGACGTTCATGCCGAAGCCGCTCAGCGATCAGCCTGGCAGTGGCATGCACACCCACATGTCGCTCTTCGAGGGCGACCAGAACGCCTTCTACGAGGAGGGCGCGAAGTACCAGCTCTCCAAGACCGGTCGACACTTCATCGCGGGTCTGCTGCGACACGCGAACGAGATCTCCGCCGTCACGAACCAGTTCGTGAACTCCTACAAGCGGCTCTGGGGAGGCGACGAGGCGCCGAGCTTCGTCACTTGGGGGCATGCGAACCGTTCGGCCCTCATCCGCGTGCCGATGTACAAGCCGAACAAGAGCCAGTCGTCGCGCGTCGAGTACCGCGGCATCGACTCCGCCTCGAACCCGTACCTCGCGTACGCGCTGCTGCTCGCAGCCGGACTCAAGGGCATCGAGGAGGGGTACGAGCTGCCGCCCGAGGCAGAGAACAATGTGTGGTCGCTGAGTGACGCCGAGCGGCGTGCGCTGGGATACGCGGCACTGCCGGCGAGCCTCGATCACGCTCTGGAGTACATGGAGGCATCCGAGCTCGTCGCAGAGACGCTGGGGGAGCAGGTCTTCAACTACGTGCTGCTCAACAAGCGCAAGGAATGGGAGGCCTACCGCGGCCAGGTCACCCCGTTCGAGCTGAAGAGCAACCTCGAGCTGCTCTGACCTGCGCCGATGGCCCGACCGGACGACTCCGTCTCCCTCTCCGCCCTGGCCAGGCTCGGTTTCGCCGAGTTGAGCGAGGCGGCGGCATCCCTGTCCGAGTTGGCCACGGTTCTCGGAATCTCGCGATCGTCGCTCCTCGAAGGTGCGGATGCCGCCGACCCCGACGCCGCGGTTCGGGGAATGGTCCGTGTCGCACGTCGGGACGCAGGACCCCTGAAGGCCCTGCTCGACAGCGCCGAGACGCGTCGCCGCGTGTGGCGGGTCTTCGGTGCCTCGGAAGGGCTGGCCGACTTCTTCCTCCGCCATCCGGATCAGCTCTCGGTGCTGGGGGAACCCCTCGACGCGTTGCCGTCACCGGAGTCGCTCCGTGCGCAGCTGCTGGCCTCGGTCGGCGCCCGAGACGGCTTCGCGACGTCAGCGGACGACGCGGCGGTCGTGGCCGTGCGTGTCGCCTACCGCCGCAGCCTCGCCGCCATCGCCGCCTACGACTTGACCCACCCGGAGCCGAAGACGGTGGTAGCCGCGGTGTCCGCCGCACTGTCGGACGCCGCCGGAGCGGCCTTGGAGGCCTCGCTCGCTATCGCACGCGCACGCGTCAGCGAGACCACCCCGCAGGAGCAGGTAGCGGCGACGCGGCTCTCGATCATCGGCATGGGAAAGGCCGGCGCCCGCGAGCTCAACTACGTCAGTGACGTCGACGTGATCTTCGTGGGCGGCACCAGCGACGAGGAGGTTGTGGCGGAGGCCCGCGCGATCGACATCGCGACCAAACTGGCCCGCGAGACGATGCGCGGTCTCGACAGCATCGAGGTGGAGCCCCCGCTGTGGGAGGTCGACGCCAACCTGCGGCCCGAGGGCAAGCAGGGTGCACTGGTGCGCTCGCTCGCCTCTCACCTCGCCTATTACGATCGCTGGGCCAAGAGCTGGGAATTCCAAGCGCTTCTCAAGGCGCGGCCTCTCGCCGGGGACTCCAGCCTGGGCGCCGAGTACATCGAGGCGGTACAGCCGAAGATCTGGTCCAGCGCCGCCCGCGAGGATTTCGTCGAGAGCGTCCAGCGGATGCGCGAGCGCGTGACCGAGCACATCGATCCGGACGACGCTCCGTATCAGCTCAAGCTCGGCGCGGGCGGTCTGCGCGATATCGAGTTCACCGTGCAGCTGCTCCAGCTGGTCCACGGCCTCACCGACGAGTCGATCCGCACGCGCGGCACGCTGGAGAGTCTCGATGCTCTCGTCGCCGGCGGCTACATCGGACGAGCGGATGCCGCGACGTTCGCTGACGACTACCGCGTGCTGCGGCTCATGGAGCACCGCCTGCAGCTGCGCGAACTGAGCCGCACGCATCTGCTTCCACGGACGCCGGCAGGCCTGCGCGTACTGGCCCGCAGCACAACCCTCGCAGAGAGCGGCGACGGCGTGTGGACACGGTGGGAGGCTGTGCGCCGCGAGGTGCGCGAGATCCACACTCGGCTGTTCTACCGTCCGCTTCTCAGTGCCGTGGCCAGTCTGCCCGAGGAGGAGCGCACGCTCTCCACGGCGCAGGCGCATGACCGCCTGGCGGCCATCGGGTTCCGGGATCCCGCGGGCGCCCTGCGGCACATCGGTGCACTCACGACCGGCCTCAGCCGCAAGGTGACGATCCAGCGGGCGCTGATGCCGATCATGGTGCGGTGGTTCGCCGACGGAAGCGACCCGGACTATGCGCTTCTCGCCTTTCGCCGGATCAGCGAACGACTCGGCGACACACCGTGGTTCCTCCGGATGCTGCGGGACTCGTCCGGCGCCGCCGAGAGCCTCACCCGGCTGCTGTCCTCGTCGCGCTACGTCGGGGAGCTGCTGGAGTGGATCCCCGAGTCGGTCGAATGGCTCGACAGCACCGACCGCCTGCGCCCCCGTGGGGCCGCCGCGCTCGACGAAGAGGCACGGGCCATCCAGACCCGTCACGAGACCATCGGTGACGCCCTGCGGGCGGTGCGGGCCCTGCGCCGGCGGGAACTGCTGCGCACCGCGATGGGCGCCGTCCTCGGCGTGCTGACGATCGAGGAGGTCGCGGTCGCCCTCACCGAGATCACCGAGGCGACCATCCAGGCGGCCCTGCGAGCCGTCATCCGCGACGTCGTCCCCGACGATGCCGCAGAACTCGATTTGGCGGTCATCGCCATGGGGCGCTTCGGAGGCGCCGAACTCGGCTTCGGTTCGGACGCCGACATCCTCTATGTGTACGACGCGAACGGCGTCGACTCCCAGCGGGCGCAGAAGCTCGCCACGCAGATCGTGGCCGGGCTCCGGGAGCACCTGACCGATCACCGGGTCCCGCTCGATCTCGACGCCGACCTCCGGCCGGAGGGCCGGAACGGACCGGTCGTGCGTTCGATCGGCGCGTACGCCGAGTACTACAGACGCTGGTCGCTCTCCTGGGAGGCGCAGGCCCTGCTTCGTGCGCGGGGCGTGGCCGGCAGCGCGAAGCTCATCGAGCGGTTCACGGCCCTCGCCGACACGATCCGCTACCCGGAATCGGTCGACCTTCAGGGCACGCGGGAGATCAAGAGGATCAAGGCCAGGGTTGAGGGGGAGCGGCTGCCGCAGGGCGCTGATCCGCGGCGTCATCTGAAGCTCGGCCCCGGCACGCTCAGCGACGTGGAGTGGCTGGTGCAGCTGCTTCAGCTGCAGCACGCGCATGCGATCCCCGGCCTGCGGACGACATCGACCCTCGGCGCGCTCGACGCCGCCGTCGCCGCCGATCTCGTGGAGGAGAGCGACGCCGAGCGCCTGCGGGAGGCATGGCGCCTGTCCAGCAGGCTCCGTTCGGCGATCACCCTGCTCACCGGGCAGACGAGTGATCTTCTCCCCGCGGATCGGCGCCAGCTGGATGCCATCGGCAGCCTGCTCGGGTACCCCGACCGCTCCGCGACAGAACTCGAAGAGGACTACCTCGGGGTCACGCGCCGTGCGCGCAAGACATTTGAGCACCTGTTCTACGGGTAGTCAGGCCCGTCGGTTTGCAGTATCGGGCGAGGTGTCCCAAGCTGACGATATGACCCATACGCGCATCGGAATCGTCTGGAATCCCTCCAAGGTCGAGAAAGACGTTCTCCAGGGCGCGGTGAGCGACGCGTTCGACGAGCAGTACGACATCCGCTGGTGGGAGACGACGCCGGAGGACCCGGGCCGCGGCATGGCGCAGGAGGCGCGTGAAGACGACCGTGGCATCGTCATCGCGGTCGGAGGAGACGGCACGGTTCGTGCGGTCGCGGAGTCGCTGGCGGGTTCGGAGACTGCCCTCGGGATCGTGCCGCAGGGGACCGGAAACCTCCTCGCCCGCAATCTCGAGGTGCCGCTGAACAACGTCCCCGCGGCGCTGGAGAGGATTCGGGACGCGGAGCCCCGACGCATCGATCTCGGGTGGGTGTCGTACGACGGCGCCGAGCACGCCTTCGCCGTCATGGTCGGGTTCGGGATCGACGCTCAGATGCTCGTCGAGACCGACGACGACCTCAAATCGAAGGCCGGCTGGCTGGCCTACGTCGAGGCGATGGGCCGCGCCCTGGCCGGTACCGAGATGACCGACATCACCCTCGCCATCGACGGGGAGAAGGCCGTCGCGGTGCGCGGCCACACCATGCTCATCGGCAATTGCGGGATGGTGCAAGGTGGCATCCGTCTGCTCCCCGATGCCGTGCTCGACGACGGCAAGCTCGATGTGCTCATGATCAGCGCCGACGGTGCTTTGCAGTGGCTGGACACGCTGCGCTCCTTCGTCTGGGACAACGGCATCCGACGAATCTTCGGGGCGACGGATGAGGCCGTCAGCACCGATTCCGCACGTCATCTGCCTGTCGAGCACATCTCGGTGCAGTTGGACACACCCCTGGTGTTCGAGATCGACGGCGAGGAGATGGGCGAGGTCTCGCAGTTCGACGTCCGCGTGCAGCCGGGGGCCCTGGTCATCCGCTGAGAGGTCTTCTTCCTGCGGAGCGTGCTTGTCAGGGGGTGGCGACCGGCGGCACGATCTTCCGGTCCTGAGCGGGGAACGTCACCTTCTGCACGATGATGATGATGCTCGCGGCGACCGGGATCGCGACGAGAGCGCCGAGGATGCCGCCCAGCGCGCCGCCGGCGACCGCGGCGATGACCACGAGTGCTCCGGGAACGGCGACGGCCTTGCTCATGATGCGCGGCGAGAGCACGTATGCCTCGATCTGCATGTAGATGAGGTAGTAGATGATCGCGATGAGCGCGGTCAGCGGCGACACGAAGAGGCAGATCAGCGAGTTGATGATCGATGCCGTCAGCGTTCCCACCAGCGGGATCATGGAACCGATGAAGGCGATGAGTGCGAGCAGCGCGGGGACCGGCGCCCCGATGATGCTGAGGAAGATCAGGCTGAGGATGCCGTTGATGAGCGCCAGGCTCGCCTGCCCGATCACGTAGCGACCGACCGCCCCGGAGACGTCCTCGAGCAGTCCGCTGAACGTGCCCCGCTGGTAGGCGGGGACGAAGCGCGCGGCGACGTGCTTCATGCTCCGCAGGGAGGCCATGAAGTACAGCGTCAGGATCAGGACGATCGTGATGCCGGTGAATCCACCGGCGATACCGGCGCCGACGGCGAACACGCCGCCGCCGATGTCGAGGAAGTTGTCCGGGTCGCCGACGAAGTCGAGGATGCCCTGGACGGCATCTTTGATGCTCGAGCCGAACTGGCCGCTGACGTCCTTGTACCAGGCGCTGGCCATGAAGTCCTCGACCATCTGCGGGCCGTCCTTGATCAGGTTGCTGATCTGCTCCACGAGGATCGGGACGATGGCGAGGATGATTCCCGCGAAGGCGAGGACCACACCGGCGACGACGATGGTGACGGCGGCCGGCCGGGGGAGTTTCTTCTCGATGAACGTGACGATCGGGTCCAGCCCGAGGGCGAGGAAGATCGCCACTCCGATGTACACGAGCACGGTCGCGAGCTGACCGACGATGCTGCCGACAGCGAGCGCGACCAGCACGCCGAGCGCACCGAGCAGACCGAACATGAACGGGTTCGTCCGCGCGTACGCGGCAACCGCGTTCGACGGCTGTGACGGTGCGGGCTCCACACGTGTGCGCGCCTCGGCTTTCGCGATCACTCTTCTACGGCGCATGGTTCCCCCGGTCGATGGTCAGACTCACCAGTTGACCATTCGCGTGCCCGGCGGTCAAGCACAGAGCCCGCGCGGCGCGGAGTCGGCCGCTTCTGCATCGGTCCCGGACCGATATGGTGGGATCGAGGGCCCTGTACCCGGGGGCCGGACTGCGGTGGGGAATCCGCATGGGGAGGGTTTCATTGTGCTGTGGGGACGCGTTCCATCGAGCGAAGTCGATCGATGGTCGACATTCGAACCGGAAGCGCCGCGTGCGCGGATGGGGAAACACACGCTGACTCTCTCCCGACGCCGCTGAGGTGGCTGGAGAGGACCGCCCGACGCCTTCTGCGGCGCCGGGCGTCGATAGAGTGCGATCGGGAGTCGTATCGTGCCCGTGATGAGGGCGCGCACTCTCGCCATGTTCGGGAGCGTTCGGATCCGGGAGTTCGTGTCCGGGCGGGATGACGCACGTTCGCGAGCTGATCGCGTGGCGGGGATGGTCGGACTGCACAGCGTCCGTTCCGGGAGCATCGACGTGGGTTCTCCGTCGGGAACACTGCGGCTGGTGGAGAACGATGCGTTCCTGCTCAACCACGATGCCGCCCTTCGGACAGCGCCGCTGGAGCGACTGCGCCTGCTCTCGATCGTCTTGCCCGCGGAGGTGCTCACTGGATTCGCGGCGCCGGCGCCCGGCGAGATCCGTCCCGTGTCGCGGTCGACGTCACTGCTCGATCCGGCAGTGGCGTTCGCCGAACGGGCGGCCGTCGTGGATGGGGATCCGGAGAGTGCGTTCGGGAACTACTACCTCGAGCGCCTGCTCCAGGAGATGGTGCTGGGAGTGGCCGTCGAAGCCACGCGCACCGCGGCGGCGGGTCTTCCGCCAGACCACCATCGCGACGCGCTGAACCTGATCATCGCGCAGGCCTCCGATCCCACGCTGTCGCCACGGGGCGTCGCCGGGCAGCTCCGCCTGTCTCTGCGTCAACTGCAGCGTGCCTTCCGGGCACGCGGCACGACGGTGGAACGGGAGATCCGACGGTCACGCGTCGAGCACGCGATGAGTCTGCTCACGGATCCCGCATACGACCGCTTGAGCATCGAGGAAGTCGGCCGTTACTCGGGTCTCTCCGGCGGGTCGAGCCTGGCGCGGGCGATGGCGCAGGAGGGGCGGCGAGCTCCGTCGGAGGTCCGGCGACGGCGGGAGGACTGACGCCCGTCGGCGGGGCGCGTCATACCCAGCGCGACGTCCATTGTCGGGAAAGCGACATGAGTGCGCCGGACAGGAGGTGCTCCTCGTTCTCGCTGCCAGCATGACCGGTGGTCGGTCGCACCCCCTCTCGCGGCTGCCGCACGAGCGCGGAACCCGCCGCGCGATCCACACGGCTCGAACTGGCGCGCCGATGCGTCGATATCCGCGCGGTCCGCGCCCTGCGGAACGACGGTGTGCCGCCCGGCACCGATGTGGATCATGCAGACCCCCGAAGGAGAACATCGAGATGAATGAGAACGAGAACCAGCGCGGCCGCGGCCTCGACCGCCGAACCATGATCAAGGCGGCGGCCTGGTCCGCGCCGGTCATTGCTGCAGCCGTCGCCACCCCGCTCGCCGCTGCGAGTGAGAACACGCCTGATCCCCAGCCGCAGCCGGCCCCCGGCGGAGGCCTCTCAGCGTGGCAGGGTGGCACCTCGGTCCAGACCTGGACGGCCTCGCAGCCGAACCGCGTGCAGGTGAACACGGGTCAGACCCTCGGATTCAATGCCTTCGACGGTGCCACCGGCGACCAGGAGCCGGCGGGCAAGTTCACTTCGGGGACCGTCACCGTCACCGTCGCATGGGGTGCCGGCAACGGCGTGACCAACCCGGGCAGCTACCGTGTCCAGGAGCAGAACCTTCACGGATGGACCCGCATCGGATCGCTTCCGGCCGAAGGTGCTTCGGGGAGCGTGACCTACACCTACAGCGGCGTGCTTAACGGCGCGGGGAACCTCGTGCAGCTGCCGGTGATCTGGCTCCTGCCGGCCGTGGGGGGCGGACTCGTCGACACCTACGTCAACACCACGCTCTCGTCGGACTTCCTCAGCGAGAAGACCTCCGGCTCGAAGGTGCCGTAAGCACCCACCGTGCCTCCGACATCAACAAGAGCCCGCCCCAGCGGAAGCTGAGGCGGGCTCTTGTCGATGCGATGCGGTCGTCAGACGCCGAAGTACAGCTCGTACTCGAACGGGTGCGGGCGCTGGGCCATCGGCAGGATCTCGTTCTCGTACTTGTACGAGATCCAGGTCTCGATGAGCTCCTTGGTGAACACGCCGCCCTCGAGGAGGAACTGGTGGTCGGCCGCCAGAGCGTCGAGCGAGTCGAGCAGCGAGTTCGGGACCTGGGGGATGTCCTTGGCCTCCTCGGGCGGGAGCTCGTAGAGGTCCTTGTCCACCGGCTCGTGCGGCTCGATGCGGTTCTTGATGCCGTCGAGGCCCGCCATCAGCTGCGCGGCGAAGGCGAGGTACGGGTTGCCGGAGGCGTCGGGCGCGCGGAACTCGATGCGCTTGGCCTTGGGGTTGGAGCCCGTGATCGGGATGCGGATCGCGGCGGAGCGGTTGCCGGCCGAGTAGACCAGGTTGACCGGAGCCTCGAAGCCCTTGACCAGACGGTGGTAGCTGTTCAGCGTCGGGTTCGTGAAGGCGAGCAGCGCGGGTGCGTGCGCCAGGATGCCGCCGATGTACCAGCGCGCGATGTCGCTGAGCTGACCGTAGCCGGCCTCGTCGTAGAAGAGCGGCTTGCCGTCGCTCCACAGCGACTGGTGCGTGTGCATGCCGGAGCCGTTGTCGCCGTACAGGGGCTTGGGCATGAAGGTCGCGACCTTGCCCCACTCCTCCGCGGTGTTCTTGACGATGTACTTGAACTTGAGGATGTCGTCCGCCGCGTGGACCATCGTGTCGAAGCGGTAGTTGATCTCCTGCTGGCCGCCGGTGCCGACCTCGTGGTGCGAGCGCTCGAGGATGAAGCCGGCGTCGATCAGCTTGAGGGTGATGTCGTCGCGGAGGTCGGCGGTCTTGTCCACCGGGCTCACCGGGAAGTAGCCGCCCTTGTACGGGGTCTTGTTGCCGAGGTTGCCGCCCTCTTCTTCGCGGCCGGTGTTCCAAGCGCCCTCTTCAGAGTCGACGCTGTAGAAGCTGGAGTTCGAGGTGACGTTGTAGCGGACGTCGTCGAAGATGTAGAACTCGGCCTCGGGGGCGAAGAACGCGGTGTCGGCGATGCCGGTGGAGGTGAGGTACTTCTCCGCCTTCTTGGCGACCTGACGCGGGTCCTTCGAGTAGATCTCGCCCGTGCGCGGGTTGTAGATGTCGAACAGCATCACGAGGGTGCTGGCCTCGCGGAAGGGGTCGACGTACGCGGTGGTGACGTCGGGGATGAGCTGCATGTCCGACTCGTGGATGCTCGCGAAGCCGCGGATCGAGGAGCCGTCGAACAGCTGGCCATCCGTGAAGAAAGCCTCGTCGACCGTCGATGCAGGAATGTTGAAGTGCTGCTGCACACCCGGGAGATCGGTGAAACGGATGTCAAGGAACTTGACGTCGTTCTCCTTGATGTAGCTCAGTACCTCGGACGAATCTTTGAACATGTACGACTCCTGTAATGCGGATCGATGGCTTCACGGCCACTCTGCAGAGTACGGACGGGGGATTTCTCTACGGTATCCGCTTTGTTTCGGGCGTGTTACGGGAGCCCGGTGACGAACGCGGTATTTCACGCTCGGTAGGCTGGGGGAGTGACGGATGCTGTGAACACGTACCCCGGTGAGCGACTCGGACTCCCGGAGTCGGGCCCCGGCAGCATCGCCCGGCCGGGCCGCCGCATCGGTGCGCTGCTCATCGACTACCTCGCCGCGACCATCATCGCCACCGCCTTCCTCGGTTACGACCAGTTCGCGCTGCCCACCGAAGCCGGGCTCACGCAGTTCGCTCCGATGCTGGTGTTCGCGGTGCTGCAGATCCTCTTCATCCCGACCGCGGGAGGCAGCCCGGGGCACCGGATCCTCGGGATGCGCGTGGTGCGCCGCGACGGTGGCTGGGTCGGGCTGTGGCGCCCGATCGTCCGCACACTGCTGCTCGTCGTCGTCGTGCCGGCGGTGATCTGGGACGCCGATCAGCGCGGCCTGCATGACAAGGCGGTCGGCGCCATTCTCATCCGCGCCTGAGCGCCGCGCTCAGATCTTGCCGCGGTTGCGGCGACGCGCCTCGCGGGGTGCTCGTCCTCCGAGGAAGGATCGTGCCGGGTCGACCGAGAATCCCTGCCGCAGCGCTTCTCTTCCGATCAGCATCCGGAAGCCCATTTCGTCGCGGTTGCTCAAGGTCACTTCGGCGAGTACTTCGCGGTCCACGAGACGGATCAACAGCTCCACCACGAGGCGTTGCTGCGCGTGTCCGGACGAGCTGCGCACGGCGCGTCGGTCGTGCACCGGGCACTCGACGATCACAGCATCTTCCTGACTGTCCTGCCAGGGTTTGACCTTGAAACGGACCCACGGCTGGTCGTCCTGTTCGAACTCCACGATGTCGAATGCGTGCAGCGACGAGGTGCGCGCGCCCGTGTCGATCTTGGCCTTCAGCCAGTCGACTCCGAGATCGGGCAGGCTCACCCATTCTCGCCACCCCGTAAGGGTGTTTGAATGGGGGGTAGTCCTACTCACCTGATACATCCTGGCAGGAAAATTCCCCCGTGAAGATCGCAGTGCTCTCCCGTGCGCCGCAGGCGTACTCCACCCAGCGACTGCGCGCAGCCGCGCTTCAGCGCGGACACAACGTCAAGGTGCTCAACACCCTGCGCTTCGCGATCGATCTCACAGCCGATGAACCGGACCTTCACTATCGGGGCCGTCAGCTCAGCGACTACGACGCGATCCTGCCGCGCATCGGCAACTCGATCACGTACTTCGGCACGGCCGTGGTCCGGCAATTCGAGCAGATGGACGTGTACACGCCGAACACCGCGAACGGGATCTCGAGTGCGCGCGACAAGCTGCGTGCGAACCAGATCCTGTCACGGCACAACATCGCGATGCCGCCGACCGCGTTCGTGCGCAACCGTGCAGACGTACGCCCGGCGATCGAACGCGTCGGTGGAGCGCCGGTCGTGATCAAGCTGCTGGAGGGTACCCAGGGAATCGGCGTCATCCTCGCCCCCCAGGTGAAGGTGGCCGAGGCGATCATCGAGACGCTGCACTCCACCAAGCAGAACGTGCTGATCCAGAAGTTCATCTCGGAGAGTCGGGGACGTGATATTCGAGCGCTCGTGGTGGGCGATCGGGTGGTGGCAGCGATGCGCCGATCCGCTGCCGGCGACGAGTTCCGCTCGAACGTGCACCGCGGTGGATCGGTCGAGGCCATCGAGCTCGACCCCCTCTACGAGCGCGCCGCCGTCCGTTCCGCGCAGATCATGGGTCTGCGCGTCGCCGGGGTGGACATGCTCGAGGGAGACGACGGACCGCTGGTCATGGAGGTCAACTCCTCGCCGGGGCTGCAGGGGATCGAGACGGCGACGAAGCTCGACGTGGCCGGCGCCATCATCGACTACATCGCCGGTCAGGTCGCGTTCCCCGAGATCGACGTGCGGCAGCGCCTCACCGTCTCCACCGGATACGGCGTCGCGGAGCTGATGGTGCACGGCGCGGTCGACCTGGTCGGCAAGACGCTGGGGGAGGCGGGGCTCTGGGAACGGGACATCACCGTCCTCACGCTCCATCGTGGGGTGAGCGTCATCCCCAACCCGCGCAAGCATGTCGTCCTGGAAGCCGACGATCGGCTGTTCTGCTTCGGCAAGCTCGATGAGATGCGCTCGATGGTTCCCGAGCGGCGTCGTCGGCGTGCGAAGGTCCGCCGGCTGCCCCGCCAGCCGCTCTCCGAATGAACGAGAGCGCGGCCGCCCTCCGAGGAGGACGGCCGCGCTGTTCGCTTCGGCATGCGGGGCTCAACGAGGTCGCTGCGAGCGCACCTTCGTCGGGTCGATCCCCTTGGGGATCGGCAGCGAGGACAACGACTGGGAGACCGAGTCCACGCGGCGGATGACCGCTGCCATGGTGGTCTTGTCGATGGCCTTCGGAAGCTTCTTGATCGTCTTCGCCAGGTCGGCGATCGCGACCTCGTCCTCGCCGTGTCCGACGTAGAGGACCGTGACCGGGACCCCGTGCGCGACGCGCTGAGCCTTGCTGCGCTCCTCGTTGACGAGGCGGGTCAGGCGGCCGCGCGCACCTTCGCCCACGACGACGATGCCACCGCGACCGATGGTGCGGTACACCGCCTCCTGCGTCTTCGGGTTGATCCCGACGGGCGTCTCCGAAGCCTGCCAGCTGCGGCCGAGGCTGGTGCTGAGCACGTGGCCGGTGGCGCCGGGCATTCCGTCGATCTTCGCGTACATGGCCGACGTCGACAGGCGGGTCATGAGGAAAAGCGCGCCGAGGACGCCGAGCATGAGGCCCGTGATGCCCCAGAGGACGAGGGTCCAGATCTGGAACGGCGGGATCAGATAGCCGGCGACGAGACCGAGGAGGACGCCGCCGACCAGGATCGCGAGCTGAGCCCACGGAAGCCATGAGTAGGCCTCGCGGGTGAACCGGAAGAGGGACTTGATCTGGGAGAAGAACCCAGGACGCTTTTCGGGTTCAGGAGCACGCTTTGCCATGGAGTCCAGCCTACCGAGTTCGCAGCCGCTGTGATGCCGTCGTTCGCGTCAAGCGGAGTCGAATGCGACGGCACTGTTCCTGCACAATCGCGGCCTCGGTCGGAACCTGTTCGCTGTGGCCCGGATCACGGAGAATCCGGGCTGTGGTGGGCTGTGATGGAGGCATGACAGACATCGGCACCCGTGATGCCGGGAGGACGGCCCTCCTGCCGGGGGCGCATCGCGTGGTACGGGTTCTCGACGCGGATGAAGGTCCGTTCGAGGGCGCGCTGGTCACTTCAGGGGACGCAGTGGCGGTGCGGATGGATGTCTCGGCCGTCGGCGGGTGGCTCGGATGGCGGTACTCGGGCGCGGAGCATGTCGCCGCCCCGATCGATGTCATCCGACGCCGCGGCGGCCACGACGTGCTGCTCCCGTGGTGCACGGACCGGGTCCTGGGGTTCCTGATCCGTCGTTCGGCCACGGGGGCAGCACTGAGGGCCGGGGAGTGCAGCACGCTCGTGGTCAGTCTGCTCCGCGGTCTCGACGAGATCGGTGAGGGCGGTGAGCCCGGCGAGGGCACGCGCACCGGAGCGTGGTGGGTGACCGACGACGGGCGTCCGGTGTTCGTCTTCGGGCCTGGTCAGGATGCGCGGGCCGGGGCCGAGGAGATCGTTCGGCGACTGGGCGAGGCCGCCTCGGACAAGGTGCTCAAGCGGGCGCTCACCACGGTCGCCAACGGCCTGGAGAAGGCATCCGTCCAGCCTCGCATCCCGCGAAGACTCCTCGACGTGTGGGAGCAGGAACTCCTGAACGTCGCCGCCCCTCAACCCCTCGATCGAGGAGCGCACGCTCCGGAACGGGCGCAGGACGTCGCGCGGGTAGCCATGACGTGCGAGTCGATTCTGCCGCGGAATGGTCAGCGGTTGCGGTCGGATCGTCGCAGGAAGAGCCGCGGGATCGTGGCTGTCGTCGTGACCGTCGCCGACGCGGGGAAAGCGTTCTTCGGGATCGCGGTCGCGCGGATCACGGCGGTGGACCGGGGCCGGCGAGGGCGCAGAACGCGTGCGGCCGAGGATGCGGGTACGCGGTCGCACCCGCGGCGACGTCCGTTCATCGTGGCGGCAGCCGTGGCCGCAGCCGTGCTCGCCGCAGGGCTGCTCTGGCCCGAGGGCGGTGACCCGGGCGAAGCTGATGCCGGAGGGCGACGGCCGGGCGAAACAGCGTCGGCGGTTACAGGGGGTGCACCTTCGGCGAAGCCCGCGTCGGAGGATGCCGACGGGCACGAGCTAGCCGAGGAGGCGGACACGAGGAAAGCGGCGGAGGAGTCGAGGGCGGCGGAAGATGCGGACAGGAGCAGCTCGTCGGTGGGAGACGATCCTGTGGCTGCAGCGGACGCTCTGTTCACGACGATCACCGAGTGCCGCGTACGCGCGGACTCTGCCTGCCCTGACGCCGTGGCCCCCGGGTCCGACGGTGTGGTGAACGAGCTCGTGGCGGCACCGGGGACAGCCGTCGAGTTGGTCGACGACTATGGGGACGTCGCCGTGGTGCGGCTCGACGTCGATGACCCGGACAGCGAGATGAAAGAGCCCGGAACCCGTCAACCGAGGCACCAGGTAGTCGTGCTCATCCGCACAGAAGAGAAATGGCTGGTCCGCGACGTCTATGACGTCACGGACCAGCCATGAGGTTATCTCTCGGGTCAGGCGCCGAGCTGAGCGGCGAACTGTGCCGACTCGAGGCGGGCCTTCACGGCGCCCAGGAACCGTGCCGCATCCGCGCCGTCGATGATCCGGTGATCGTACGAGAGCGCGAGGTAAACGTAGGAACGGATCGCGATGGCATCCGCACCGCCGACCTTCACGAGGCCGGGACGCTTGACGACCGTGCCGGTGCCGAGAATCGCGGACTGCGGAAGGAAGACGACCGGAGTGTCGAACAGCGCGCCCCGCGAACCGGTGTTGGTCAGCGTGAAGGTGCCGCCGGCGAGCTCGTCGGGCTTCAGCTTGTTGTCGCGCGTGCGGGCGGCGAGATCGGCGATCTCGTGTGCGATCTGAGCGATGTTCTTCGAGGCCGCGTCGCGCAGCACCGGCGTGAGCAGGCCGCGCTCGGTGTCGACCGCGATCGACACGTTCTCGCTCGCCGGGTACACGATGTTCTCGCCGTCGACCGTCGCATTCACGATCGGGAAGGCCTGCAGCGCCTCGGCGGTCGCCAGCGCGAAGAACGGCAGGAACGACAGCTTGTCGCCGGTCTTCTCGAGGAACGAGGCCTTCACGCTGTCGCGGTAGTCGGCCAGCGCCGTGACGTCGACCTCGACCACCGTGGTCAGTTGAGCGGTCTGCTGCATCGACTCGACGGCACGCTTGGCCAGAACCTTGCGCAGACGCGACATCGGCTGCGTGGTGCCGCGCAGCGGGGAAACCTCGAGCGGCGCCGGTGCCGGTGCCGATGCAGCGGCCGCAGCGGGTGTGGTCGCGGTCTCAGCGGCCTTGAGGACGTCTTCCTTGCGGATGCGACCACCCACACCGGTTCCGGTGACAGAGGCGAGGTCCACGCCCTGCTGCGCGGCCAGGCGCCGCACCAACGGAGTCACGTACAGGTTGTCGTTCTCGGTGGGCAGCGCGAGCTTCTGCGCGGCCGGAGCCGGAGCAGCGGCGGGTGCCGGAGCGGCGGCCGGAGCCGGAGCGGCGGCGGGTGCCGGAGCGGCGGCGGGTGCCGGAGCGGCGGCCGGAGCCGGAGCGGCGGGCGCTGCCGGGGCGGCCGGTGCTTCCGCTGCCGGAGCGGCCGGTGCCTCAGCCGGAGCGGCCGGGGCAGCGCCGGAGCCGACGCGAGCGAGTACTGCACCGACGGCGACGGTCTCATCTTCGCCGGCGACGATCTCCTGCAGTACACCGGCGACCGGCGACGGGATCTCGGTGTCGACCTTGTCGGTCGAGATCTCCAGAAGTGCCTCGTCAACGGCGATGCTGTCGCCGACCTGCTTGAGCCAGCGGGTCACAGTGCCCTCGGTCACGCTCTCACCGAGCTCGGGGAGCACGATGTCGGTCGCATCGCCGGCGGGAGCAGACTCCGCAGCCGGCGTCTCAGCGGCCGGAGCAGGTGCGGACTCGGCGGCCGGAGCAGGTGCGGACTCGGCGGCCGGAGCAGGTGCGGACTCGGCAGGGGCGGCCTCGGCAGGCGCAGCTTCCGCGGGTGCAGCCTCGGCCGCGGCAGGGGCGTCGCCGGCAGGAGCCGACTCGCTGCCATCGCCGATTCGCGCGAGAAGCGCACCGACCTCGACGGTCTCGTCTTCGGCCACGAGGATCTCCTCGATGACGCCGGAAACGGGGGAGGGGATCTCGGTGTCGACCTTGTCGGTCGAGATCTCGAGCAGGCCCTCATCCGCCTGCACGGTGTCTCCCACCTGCTTGAGCCAGCGGGTGACCGTACCCTCTGTGACGCTCTCGCCGAGAGCGGGGAGGACGACGGATGTGCTCATGACTGAGTCTCCTTCAGGAAGTTGTATGACGCTTGTCTAGCTTAGTGACTCGGGCACCGGTTGGTGCTCAGAGGGCGTGCAGGGGCTTGCCGGCCAGCGCGAGGAAGGCTTCGCCGAGTGCCTCGCTCTGGGTCGGGTGAGCGTGGATCAGGGGCGCGATGTCCTCGGGGTGTGCTTCCCAGGCGACAGCGAGCTGCCCCTCGGTGATGAGTTCGCCGACTCGGTCGCCGAGCAGATGCACACCCAGGACCGGGCCATCCTTGAGGCGGACCACCTTGACCAGCCCGCTCGTCCCGATGATCTCGCTCTTGCCGTTGCCGGCGAGGTTGTACTCGTAGGCGGCGACCGCTTCGGCACCGTGCTCGGCGATCGCGGCCTCTTCGGTGACACCGACCGAGGCGACCTCGGGGCTCGAGTACGTGACCTTGGGGATCTGCACGTCGGGGATGTTCGCGGGGGACAGGCCGGCGATGCGCTCGGCGACGGCGATGCCCTGCTGGAACCCGCGGTGAGCGAGCTGGAGACCGGGAACGATGTCACCGACGGCCCACACTCCGGGAACGCCGGTGCGGAGGTTCTCGTCGACGGTCACGAATCCGCGGTCGAGCGCGACTCCCGCCTCCTCGAATCCGAGATCGGCGGTGACGGGGCCGCGACCGACGGCGACGAGGAGGTAGTCGGCCGTGAACTCCTTGCCGTCTTCGAGCGTGACGGTGACGGACGAGTCGTCCTGTGTCGCCGTCTGGAAGCGGACACCGAGCGAGTACTGGATGCCGCGACGACGGAACGCGCGCTCGAGGCCCTTGCTGAGGGCGATGTCCTCGTTCGGGACGAGGTGCGGCAGCGCCTCGATGATCGTGACCTCCGAACCGAAGGAGCGCCACACGCTGGCGAACTCGACGCCGATGACGCCGCCGCCGAGGATGAGGACGCGCTCCGGGATGACGTCGAGGGCGAGTGCCTGTTCGCTGGTGAGGACGCGGCCGCCGATGTCGAGGCCGGGAAGGGAACGGCTGTAGGAGCCCGTCGCGAGCACCACATCGGCGCCGACGTAGACATCGTCGCCGACGCTGACGCTGCGATCGGGGTTCAGGCGACCGAGACCGGCGACGGTCGTGATGCCGCGCGCCTTCACGAGTCCCTCGAGGCCCTTGAACTTCTTCGCGACGATGCCCTCGCGGTAGGCGCGGACACCTGCCGGGTCGATGCCCTCCAGCGTCGCGGTCACACCGACGGACGCGGCGTCGCGGACATGCTCGGCGACCTCGGCGGCGTGCAGCAGCGCCTTGGTCGGGATGCAGCCGCGGTGCAGGCAGGTCCCGCCGACCTTGTCCTTCTCGACGAGTGCGACCGACTTGCCGAGCTCACTCGCTCGGAGAGCCGCGGCGTAGCCGCCGCTGCCGCCGCCGAGGACGACGACGTCGAAAGTGTGGGTTGTCATGTGTCATGCCTCCTTGTGGGATGCTGCGGCGAAGGCGACGATCGATCGGACCATCGCCCCCGTGGGGCCCTTCTCCGTGAAGCCGTACGGCGCTCCGCCGTGCTCGCCGGAGCCGGCGATGTCGAGGTGAACCCAGGGGATGCGCGGTGCTTCCTCAGCCTCGGAAGTGCGGCCGACGAAACGGCGCAGGAACAAGCCGGCGAACGAGGCGCCGCCCATCCGGTCACCCATGTTCGCGTTCTGCAGATCCGCGATGGGGGACTCGAGCGACTCCTCCATGTAGCTCGGCAACGGCATGTGCCACGCGGGCTCGTCGACCTGCTCAGCGGCGGCGAGGAACTCCGCGACGGTCTCGTCGTCGCCGAAGACGCCCGTGTGCCGGTGTCCGAGGGCGGCGACGATCGCACCAGTCAGAGTGGCCACGTCGATGATTACGTCGGGCTGCTCGCGGCTCGCGGCGACGAGGCCGTCGGCGAGCACGAGCCGGCCTTCGGCATCGGTGTTCTGGACCTCCACGGTCGTGCCGTCGAGGATGCGGATGACGTCGCCGGGGCGAAGGGCGCGTCCGGACGGCATGTTGTCGGTGATGCAGAGCCAGGCCGTCACGTGCACCGGGAGCTGCAGGGCGGCGATCGCGCGAAGCGCCGCGAGCGACGTGGCTGCCCCCGCCATGTCGAACTTCATCCCGACCATCGATGCGGCGGGCTTGAGCGACAGCCCGCCCGTGTCGAAGGTGATGCCCTTGCCGACGAGGGCGATATGGCGATTCGCGCCGGCGGGAGAGTAATCGAGGCGGACCAGCCGCGGTGGCCGGTCGGAGCCCTGTCCGACGCCGAGGATGCCGCCGAAGCCCTGTTCCGCCAGCTCCTTCTCGTCGAGGATCTCGACCGTGACGTCGAGGTCGGCGACGCTGTCGGCGGCGCTCTGCGCGAGCTGCGCGGGGCTCTGCCACTCGGCGGGAACGTTGACGAGGTCCTTGATCAGCGCCACCGCATCGCCGATGGTCTGGGCGTGGGCGGCCTCCGTGTCGGAGAGCGTCGCGTGGAGGGTGACGGCGGTCGCGCGGGTCTTGCCCTTCTCGGAGCGATATCCGTCGAAGCGGTGGCCGCCGAGGACGGCTCCTTCGGCTGCGGCAGCGGCGAATCCCTCGAGGCCCTCGGCGAGACCGAGCGCGACGTTGTCGAAGCCGGTGAGGGAGCGCAGCGCCGTGCCGGCCGCATTGCGGACGGCGGCGGCATCCGGCTTGTCGCCTGCTCCCACGACCGCGAAGGGCAGGGCGGTGACGGCGGGGAGATGCACACGGGTGAACGAACCCGCGGAGCCGGTGAATCCGACACCGGCCAGCGCATCGGCCAGGCCCGGGTAGGCGGACAGCGAGTCCGCAGATTCGGGAAGGGAGGCGACGACGAGCACTGCGGCATCTGCAGCGCTTCCGGGGAACTGAGCGGTGGTGTGCGAGAGCACGGGAAGCGTCATGCCCTCCATCCTAGGATCTCCGCCGCAGCATGGTCGCGCGCTCAGTGTGCGCGTGTTCGCTCTCAGCATGATGCTCCGCGCCCCGGCATCCGGACCTGCTCGTAGCATGGAGACATGCCCCTTTCCGGTGAGATCCACGACCGCGTCGCGAATGCGCCGACAGTGCCGCACGGCCTGCCTCTGGTGCTTCTGCTCACTGGCTTCACCGACGCGGGCAACGCGGTCTCCGGACTGATCGATCACCTGCGGGAGACCGCATCGCCCGAGCCGATCGTCGTCTTCGAGAACGACGTGCTGCTGGACTATCGCGCACGTCGTCCGGTGATCTCCTTCGATCAGGATCACCTCACCGAGTTCCGTCCGCCACGGCTCGAGCTCTCCCTCGCGACGGATGCTCTCGGGCGGCCTTTCCTGCTCCTCGCCGGCTACGAGCCGGACTTCGCCTGGAACGCCTTCGCGAGTACCGTGCTCGATCTGGCCGCGGAGTTCGAGGTTTCCGGTCTGCACTGGGTCCACTCGATCGCCATGCCGGTGCCGCACACGCGTCCGATCGGCACGACCGTGAGCGGCAATCGTCGCGATCTCACCGTTGCGCATTCGGTGTGGAGGCCGCGCACCCAGGTGCCGGCGACCGCCGGACACCTTCTCGAGTTCCGCTTCATCGAGCGCGGTGAGCGCGCTGTGGGATTCGTGCTGCTGGTGCCGCACTATCTCGCGGAGACGGAGAATCCCGATGCCGTGATCGCCGCCGCCGAGAAGCTCATGGCCTCGACGGGTCTGGTGCTGATGCTCGATGCTGTCCAGGAGCGCCGCGAGGACTACCTGACACGAGTGGGGGAGCAGGTCGCGGGGAACGACGAGCTGCAGCAGATGGTGCACAACCTCGAGCGCCGCTACGACGCCTACATGGCGGGCCGAAACCCCGACGACGACTCGTACGACGAGGGCGGATTCAGCGAGCGCGACCTCCCCAGCGCCGATGAGTTGGCGGCCGAGCTGGAGCGCTATCTCGCGTCCCGCCCTTCCGGCGACGAGGACAAGCCCGGTCGCGGTTGAGATCGATCAGGGAGAACTTCGTCGGAATGCATCCGCATCGCCACACGTGTGCGATACTAGGACTCTGACCCGTTGTCAATCAGTGTTTTCGAGCGCTGGACTTGACAAGGGTCTTACTAGTGTCCGAAATGTCCCGGGGCTACACAGCAGCCCCGTGAAAGGCGAAACGTGACTCCTGCCACGACGAAGAACACCCGGACGAAGAAGGCTGCCGAAGAGACGACCGCCGACGCTCCGGTCGAGGCCGATGCGCCCGAGAAGCCCGCGCCCCTGAGCGCGGCGAAGCGTGCTGCCGCGAAGCGCGCCCCCGTCAAGAAGAAGAAGTCCGAGGACGTCGTCGAAGAAGACGAGGCTCCTGCCGTGGCCGCTGTCGACGACGACGAGGACGAAGACGCCAAGCCGAAGTTCACCGAGCCGCTGCCGACCGGCGCGATCGTCATCTCGTCGAACGACGATGAAGACGTCCCGGTCTACTCGACGCAGATCACCGGTGCGACGGCCGACCCGGTCAAGGACTACCTGAAGCAGATCGGAAAGGTCGCGCTCCTGAACGCGGCCGAAGAGGTCGAGCTCGCGATGCGCATCGAGGCGGGTCTGTTCGCCGAAGAGAAGCTGTCGGCGATGTCGGCGGCCGAGAAGACGAGCCAGCTCGGACTCGACCTGCAGTGGGTCGCCCGCGACGGCCAGCGCGCGAAGAGCCACCTGCTCGGCGCCAACCTCCGTCTCGTCGTCTCCCTCGCCAAGCGCTACACCGGCCGCGGCATGCAGTTCCTGGATCTGATCCAGGAGGGCAACCTCGGTCTGATCCGTGCCGTCGAGAAGTTCGACTACACGAAGGGCTTCAAGTTCTCGACCTACGCCACCTGGTGGATCCGTCAGGCGATCACGCGTGCGATGGCCGACCAGGCCCGTACGATCCGCATCCCGGTGCACATGGTCGAGGTCATCAACAAGCTCGCCCGCGTGCAGCGTCAGATGCTTCAGGACCTCGGTCGCGAACCCACGCCGGAAGAGCTCAGCCGCGAGCTCGACATGACGCCGGAGAAGGTCGTGGAGGTGCAGAAGTACGGCCGCGAGCCCATCTCGCTGCACACTCCGCTCGGTGAAGACGGCGACAGCGAGTTCGGTGACCTCATCGAGGACACCGAGGCCGTGGTTCCCGCGGACGCCGTGGGATTCACGATGCTGCAGCGTCAGCTCGAGCAGCTGCTCGACTCGCTCTCCGAGCGCGAGGCGGGGGTGATCCGCATGCGCTTCGGTCTGGGCGATGGTCAGCCGAAGACCCTCGACCAGATCGGTGACACGTTCGGCGTGACGCGTGAGCGCATTCGTCAGATCGAGTCGAAGACGATGGCGAAGCTGCGTCACCCGAGCCGTTCGCAGTCCCTTCGGGACTACCTCGAATGAGCCAGGCGAACGACGGCAAGGCTCTTGAGGCGAGCGTCGACGGCAAGAGCTATGCGCGCATCCCGCTGCGGACGCGCGTGGTCATGCCCGAAGACGACCTCGATGCGATCATCACCGAGTACGCCAAGGATGCGGTGCAGCCGGGAGACCTGCTGTTCGTGACCGAGAAGATCGTGGCGATCACGCAGGGGCGGTCGTACCGTCTCGATGAGATCAAGCCGCGCAAGCTCGCGCTGTTCCTGTCGAAGTACGTCACCCGCACGCCGTACGGCATCGGGCTCGGCATGCCGGAGACGATGGAGATGGCGCTGCGGGAGTGCGGTACGCCGCGCATCCTCTTCGCGTCCGCCGTCGCAGCGGTGACCAAGGCGTTCGGTCGCCGGGGTGACTTCTACCGCATCGCGGGCGACAAGGCACGCGCGATCGACGGTCCCACCAAGCACACGATCCCTCCGTACAACGAGGCTGTCGTGCTCGGGCCGAAGGACCCCGACGGCGTCGCCGCACGGCTGAAGAAGCTCATCGGCGGTCATGCGGAGGTCGCCGTGGTCGACATCAACGATCTCGGTGGAAACATCCTCGGTTCGACCCTCGACAAGGACGGCGAGCGTCGTCTGGTGAAGATCCTGGGCGACAACCCGCTCGGTCAGGGCCTCGAGTCTACGCCGCTCGGCATCGTCCGCGCGATCTGACCCCTACAACAACGACGAAGGCCCCGGATGCTCGCGCATCCGGGGCCTTTCGTCTTGTCTCAGAAGCCGATGACCTCGCGATAGCGAGGCTTGTGACCGGTGCGGATGCCGGTGACGCTGGGCTTGTTCTCATAGACGCCGGCGCCCCAGTTGCCCTCGACCAGCACCGGGCCGTCGGGGGACACGACGATGTCCCAGCCGACGTACTGCACCTGCGGCACGACACGGGCGACCTCGTCGATGAATGCCCGCACCTCATTCATGAACGGCAGCTGGAAGTCGGCGATGCGGAAACCCGAGTCGGGGTGCGTCTCATGCACGTTCCCGTGCGAGTCGTACCCGGCGCCGACGGCGTGGCCGTTCTCGTCGAGCATCGTGTAGAAGCCGCCGAAGGTCATCTGGTCGCTGACCGCGCCGCGCCCGAACTTCTGCGCCATCGCGAGGATGTGCGCCTTCTCTCCGTCGAAGAACGCGGTGATGCGGGTGGTGTTCACGGTGCCGGGGCACACGGCCGCAAGAGCATCGTGCTGGCGGATGACCTCTTCGATGAGGAGTTCACCGCGTGCAAGCAGCCCTGTGTGGAACTCGTCCCAATCGTCGATATCGGCGGCGTGGTAGCGGTGCACACCCGTGCCTGCCTGCCCCACCGGCTCCTTCGTCACGATGGTGCCCAGGCGTTCGGTGAGTTCGCGGACGGCCTGCGCGTTGCCCTCTTCGACGACCAGCCACTCGCGCTTCAGGAACGCGGAGAACTGCTTGTCGAACTCGACCTTGTCCTGGAAGATCCAGCGGTAGTCCGGGTGGTCGTACCGTTGCGACAGCTGGTTCGACACGGGATGCGTCATGTACGTCTCACGCTCGGCCTTGGTGAGCATCGCGAAGTCGTAGTCGATGTAGTCCTGGAAGCCGACGTTGTGGCGCGCGGCGGACCACAGCATGTCCACGACGATGCCGGGCACGGCCTTGTGGTGCTGCTCCGAAGCCTCTTTGGCCCGTTCCACCACCGATCCGACGTCGATGCGGCGAGCACGTCCCAGCAGGTAACGGATGCGGGGCGCGAGGGAAAGACGAGACATATGGCTCCAGGGTCGGGGTCTCCTCCAGTCTACGGGGGAGCCGCAGGTCGACCTGGGAGCCGGCGGCTAGGCTGGAAGACGTGTGGGAAACGACTTCCAGCTCGCTGCCGCGGGCGATCATCTCCCGGTCGGCGCTGGCCGCCGGCGCTGCAGCGGCGGTTCAGGCGGGTGGCCGCATCGCCGACCTTCGCCGCGATGCCTGGGGGCACGGCGTCATCGCCGTCGCGCAGGCCGTGACGGCCGCCGGCGCCGAAAGTGTGCGTGTCGACGCGCCGGGCGAGGTCGAAGCCCTCCAGTTGGAAGGGATCGTCGGGGTGACGAGCGGCGAGCCCGACATCGATCCCGCGCTGCTGTACGGGCTGCCCCGCGAGCCGGGCCGTCCTTCGACGAGTCCGGTGATGCGGCTGACCGGCCGCGTGCTGTCGACCAAGCCTCTGCGCGCGGGGGATGCCGTGTCCTACGGGTACACGTTCCGCGCCGAGGCCGCGACGACGGTGGCGCTGGTGACCGGAGGATACGCGCAGGGAATCGTCCGGGCGCTCGGAAACCATGCCGACGTCGAGATCGACGGCTCGGTCAGGCCCATCGTCGGACGTGTGGCCATGGACGTCTGCGTCGTCGACCTCGAAGGCTCGGACGCGGCGCCCGGGACCGAGGTCACGTACTTCGGCGGGAACGGCCCGCTCACGGGTGGCGTCGCGCGGTGGGCCGAGGTCACCGGGATGGAGCCGGCGGAACTCATCACCGTCGCGGCGTCGCACGCAGTCCGGGGGTGGGAGGCGTGACCCGCCCTGAACTCCGGCTGAGCACCGGAAGCCTCCGTGCGAACATCGCGGCCGTGCGTCGGCGCGTCTCGCCCTCGAGCCTGATGTTCGTTCTCAAGGACGACGCCTACGGGCACGGGCTCTCCTGGGCTGTCGACACCGCGCGGCAAGAGGGCGTGGAGTGGTTCGGCAGTTACGACATCCGCAGCGGACTCGCGATACGCCGGGTGGCGGGAGGGGACGCACGGATCTTCGCCTGGGTGACGTCGACCGATGACGAGATCGACGACGCGCTCCTGCACGACATCGACCTCGGCGTCGGCACGATCGATTACCTTCGGCGGATCATCTCCCGCGCCTCGGCTGTGGGAGCGAGGGCACGCGTCCACCTCAAGATCGACACTGGACTGCACCGGAACGGCGTGCTCCCCGAGGACTGGGCGACGGCCGTCGCCCAGTCACGACAGGCGGAGCAGGCCGGTCTCGTGGACCTCGTCGGCGTGTGGAGCCACATCGCCGAGGCGAGTGATGCCGAAGACGACGCCGCCCAGGCGGTGTTCCTCGAGGCTGTGCGGGTCGTCGAGGACTCTGGCTCCTCGCCTGCTGCGGTGCACCTGACAGCGTCGGCCGCCTCCTGGTGGAGGCCCGAGCTTCGCGGAACCATGTCGCGCATCGGAGCGTTCTGCTACGGCATCCGCTCCGCCGACGGTCCGGAGCTCGAGGGGATCGTGCCCGTCGCGAGCCTCGTCGCCACCGTCAGTGACATCACCGACGGCAAGGCCTGGATCGGGATCGGAAGCTTCGACGGGCTTCCGTCGACCCTGTCCGGCGCGCTCGTCGGCACGCCCGGTGGTGCCAGGGAACTCCGCTCGGTGGGTCACACCGCGTCGTCTGTCGTGGAGTGGCCGGGAGCGCGTGTCGGCGATGAGGTCGTCCTGTTCGGAACGGGAGCCCAGGGGGAATCCTCGGCGACCACGCTCGCCGAACGCATCGACACGGTGGGCGAGGAGATCCTCACCCGGCTGACGCCGCGGGTCCGCCGCGTCGTCCGGGACTGACGGGCCTCAGCGAGAGCTCAGACCGCTTCGATGAGGCGAGCGGTCTCGTCGTGCCAGCTGGTCGCGATGCTGCGGAGCTTCTCTTCGTACTTGCGGCCGTGGTGGGCGCAGAAGAGAAGCTCGGAGCCGTTCACCTCAGCGGCGATGTATGCCTGAGCGCCACATGAATCACACCGATCCATGGCCGTCAGGCGGAACTCGACGGTGGAGGTGTCACGTTCGGTCGTTGCATTCATCTCGGCGCCTCCTCGGGTGTCGGCTTCGCTTGCTGATTTGGTCAATACAACCACGCTGTACCTGTGGGCATGCCCGGTTTGCGGCGTGTTTCGCTCAGCGCGTACGGGAAGGCCACCGTCTCGACCGCGGCGGGGAGTGTCTGCGGCTGGAATGCGGGTGGCGAGAATAGACTCGGAGATTGTGAATGCCGAGTATTCTGCCCACCATCTCCAGGTGCTTGAGGGGCTCGAAGCTGTCCGCAAGCGCCCGGGCATGTACATCGGGTCGAACGGCTCTCCAGGCCTCATGCACTGCCTGTGGGAGATCATCGACAACTCCGTCGACGAGGCGGTGGCGGGCAACGGCTCGAAGATCGACATCATTCTGCACGCCGACGGCAGCGTCGAGGTCCACGACCGCGGCCGCGGTATCCCCGTCGACGTCGAGCCCCGCACCGGCCTGACCGGCGTCGAGGTCGTCTACACCAAGCTCCACGCGGGCGGGAAGTTCGGCGGTGGCTCGTACGCCGCATCCGGCGGCCTCCACGGAGTGGGCGCGTCGGTCGTGAACGCGCTCTCGGAACGTCTCGACGTCGAGGTGGATCGCGGCGGGAAGACCTATGCGATGTCGTTCCATCGCGGTGAGCCCGGCATCTTCAAGGATTCCGGCGAGAAGCGCCCCGACGCCCCGTTCACGCCTTTCGAGGACAACAGTGAGCTTCGCGTCATCGGCAAGGCGCCGCGCGGGGTCACCGGAACACGCGTGCGCTACTGGGCCGACCGTCAGATCTTCACGAAGGACGCGGCGTTCCAGCTGGCCGATCTCGAGACGCGGGCGCGCCAGACGGCCTTCCTCGTCCCGGGACTCGAGATCGTGGTCAAGGACGAGCGGGCCGCCGGTCAGGTCATCCCGATTCCTGATTCCGACGGTGAGACCACCACGCTCGGCCCCGTCGAGACCTCGTACCTGTACGAGGGCGGCATCTCGGAATTCGTCGAGTACCTGGCGATCGATCCGCCCGTCACGGACACCTGGCGCATCCAGGGCGAGGGGACGTTCAAGGAGACCGTTCCCGTTCTGCAGGCCGACGGCCACATGATCGCCACGGAGGTGGAGCGTGTGTGCGCAGTCGACATCGCGCTGCGCTGGGGCACCGGCTACGACACCCGCGTCCGCTCGTTCGTCAACATCATCGCGACGCCCAAGGGCGGTACGCATCAGCAGGGATTCGAGCAGGAGCTGCTGAAGGTGCTGCGCACGCAGGTCGAGCAGAACGCGCGCCGCCTCAAGGTCGGCAACGACAAGCTCGAGAAGGACGATGTCCTGGCCGGTCTGACGGCTGTCCTGACGGTCAACGTCCCCGAGCCGCAGTTCGAGGGCCAGACCAAAGAGGTGCTGGGCACGCCGGCCGTTCGATCGATCGTCGCCCAGGTGATCCGCAAGGATCTGGGGCAGCGTTTCAGCTCGACCAAGCGCGACGACAAGAACCAGGCCTCACAGCTGCTCGACAAGATCGTCTCCGAGATGAAGGCTCGCGTGTCGGCGCGAGCCCATAAGGAGACTCAGCGCCGGAAGAACGCGCTCGAGTCGTCGACGCTTCCGACCAAGCTCGTCGACTGCCGCACGAACGAGGTGGACCGCAGCGAGCTCTTCATCGTCGAGGGCGACTCCGCGCTCGGCACAGCCAAGAACGCGCGTAACAGCGAGTTCCAGGCCCTGCTGCCGATCCGAGGGAAGATCCTCAATGTGCAGAAGGCCTCCGTCGGCGACATGCTGTCGAACGCGGAGTGCGCGTCAATCATCCAGGTGATCGGCGCCGGCTCCGGCCGGACGTTCGACATCAACGCCGCTCGCTACGGGAAGATCATCCTGATGAGCGACGCCGACGTCGACGGGGCGCACATCCGCACGCTGTTGCTGACCCTGTTCTTCCGCTACATGCGGCCGCTCATCGAGGACGGTCGCGTGTTCGCTGCCGTTCCGCCGTTGCATCGGGTCATCGTGATGAACCCGGGGTCGAAGCCGAACGAGACGATCTACACCTACAGCGAGCAGGAGATGCACGCCCTGCTGGCGAAGCTCCGCAAGGCCGGCAAGCGGTGGCACGAGCCCATCCAGCGGTACAAGGGTCTCGGAGAGATGGACGCTGAGCAGTTGGCGAACACCACTATGGACCGTTCCGGCCGTCTGTTGCGTCGAGTGCGCATGGAGGATGCCGAGGCCGCGGGGCGCGTCTTCGAGCTCCTCATGGGCAATGAGGTGGCGCCGCGACGCGAGTTCATCATCGACTCGTCCGACCGGCTGTCACGGGAGTCGATCGACGCCTGACCCGGCTGGGCGACGGAACAGGAGAGGGGCCGCGGATATCCGCGGCCCCTCTCCTGTGTTCAGACGAGTGTGCGGCCGATGCTGCCGATCACGCCGTCGATGGGCTGACCCGAAGCGTCACGTCGTGCTCCGGTCTCGGGGAGCTTGCGCACGGCGCCGGTGGGATCGACCGCCAACGGCGGGTTCGGCCCCACCCAGGCGACGGTGAGTCGATCCTCGCCCTTCAGGAACGCGTGCGCGCGTACGCCGCCCGTGGCGCGGCCCTTGGTCGGGTACTCCGTGAAGGCCGATACCTTCGCTCGTCCGGGGTCGGTGCCGGGCAGGATGCTCTCGCCGCCGGAGACCGTCGCGACGACAGCCTCCGCCGTGGGATCGACCACGCCGAAGAACAGCACGGATGCCCCGGAGCCCAGCTTGACGCCCGCCATGCCGCCCGCAGGTGCCCCCTGAGGGCGCACGTTCGCCGCGGGGAAGCGGAGGAGCTGCGCGTCGGTCGTGACGAACACGAGATCGGCGTCGTCGGGGGCCTCTGCCACTCCCACAACCGTGTCGCCGGGCTTCATCCCGATGACTTCGAGATCGGGGCGCACCGGCAGCGACGACGGGACGATGCGCTTCACCGTTCCCTGGGCCGTGCCGAGCGCGATCGGCGTCTCGCTGTCGAAACGCACGAACCCGAGGATCCGCTCGTTCCTGGTCGTGATGCCGAGGTAGTCACGCAACGGTGTGCCCGCGGCGAGCTGGACGGAGGTCGCCGGGACGGAAGGCAGGTCGACGGGGGAGAAGCGCACGACACGGCCCAGGCTGGTGAGGGCCCCGATCTCCGCGCGGACCGTCGTCTCGACCGTCGTCAGGATCGCGTCGTGCTTGCTGCGGCGTGCCGGAACCGTCAGCTCCTGTCCCTCGCCGAGGTCGACCCGCACGGCGCGGCCCGTGGTGGAGAGAACGAGGACCGTGGGGGCGTCGGCGATCTGCAGGTCGACCGCTCCCTTGGCCGCTCGCGGCTTCGGCGGAGCGGCGTTCATCAGCAGGGTCCGGCGCGGTGTGCCGTAGGCATCGGCGGCAGCGTCCAACTCTTTGGCGACGACGGCACGGAGGAGCACGGGGCTGCCCAGCAGCTCACGGAGCGAGGCGATCTCCGCCAGCAGAGCGTCGCGCTCGGTCTCGAGCTCGATGCGCGAGAACTTGGTCAGGCGACGCAGTCGCAGCTCGAGGATGTACTCGGCCTGCAGCTCGCTCAGATCGAACACCGAACGCAGGCGCGTGCGTGCCTGCTCCGAATCGTCGGAGGAGCGAATGACCTGGATGACCTCGTCGATGTCGAGGATCGCGATGAGCAGGCCCTCGACGAGGTGCAGGCGCTCTTCTCTGCGGGCGAGGCGGTAGCGGCTCCGCCGCGTGATCACCTCGAGGCGATGGCCGACGTAGACGCTCAGCATCTCCTTGAGACCGAGAGTGCGCGGCTGCCCGTCGACGAGGGCGACGTTGTTGATGCTGAAAGAGTCCTCCAGCGGAGTCAGCCGGTACAGCTGCTCGAGGACGGCGTTGGGGTCGAACCCGGTCTTGACGCCGATCGCGACGCGCAGCCCGTGGTTGCGGTCGGTCAGATCGGTGACGTCGCTGATCCCCTGGAGCTTCTTCGACTGCACGGCATCGCGGATCTTCTCGATCAGGCGCTCGGGTCCGACCATGTACGGCAACTCGGAGACGATGATGCCGGTGCGTCGGGGGCCCAGCGGCTCGATCGAGGTCTTCCCGCGGACCTTGAGTGCGCCGCGTCCGTTCGTGTAGGCGTCCTTGACGCCGTCGAGACCCATCAGGATGCCGCCCGAGGGGAAGTCGGGACCGGGGACGAACTCCATCAGCTCTTCGGTCGTGGCATCCGGGTTCTCGAGCAGATGCGTCGCAGCGGCCACGACCTCGATGAGGTTGTGCGGCGCCATGTTGGTCGCCATGCCCACGGCGATGCCACTCGCGCCGTTGACGAGGAGGTTCGGGAATGCGGCCGGCAGCACAGACGGCTGCTGGAACTGACCGTCGTAGTTCGGGATGAAGTCGACGACGTCCTCGTCGAGGTTCTCCGTGAGAGCGAGGGCGGGTGCGGCGAGTCTCGCCTCGGTGTATCGCGCCGCGGCCGGACCGTCGTCGAGGGAACCGAAGTTCCCGTGACCGTCGATCAGAGGAACACGCAGCGCCCACTCCTGCGCGAGACGGACCAGCGCGTCGTAGATGGCGGAGTCGCCGTGCGGGTGGAGCTTTCCCATCACCTCGCCCACGACGCGTGCGCTCTTGACATGGCCACGGTCGGGGCGGAGGCCCATCTCGGCCATCTGGTACAGGATACGGCGCTGCACCGGCTTCAGACCGTCGCGGGCGTCAGGCAGAGCGCGCGAGTAGATCACCGAGTACGCGTACTCGAGGAACGAGCCCTGCATCTCGGTGGAGAGGTCGATGTCCTGGATGCGCTCCTCGACGGGCTCGGGCGGCGGGGTTTTCGGCATGGACTTCCTGAGGGCGTACGGGAGCCTGTGTCAGACTGGCTCGGATGTCCCTCATGCTACCGTCCGCGTCGCCCGGCGCCCGGAGCGTCGTCGGGGTGGCGGACGACCTGTTCGCCGCGCTCCGAGGCGAGTCCGAGGCGATGCCGCGTGCCGAATCCGTCGTCCTCGTCGTCGTCGACGGTCTCGGGGCGATCAGTCTTCGGGCCCACGCGGGACATGCCCGCGCCCTGACGGCCGGGATGGCGAAGAAGGATGTCGCGCAGTCGGTGTTCCCCTCCACGACGGCCGCGGCGCTCACCAGCATCGTCACCGGCGTCTGGCCGGGTGAGCACGGCCTCGTCGGCTACCGGGTGCTCGACGCCGGCCGCGACGTGCTCGTCAATCAGCTCAGCGGCTGGGAGACCGACGGGATCGATCCGTTCACCTGGCAGCCGGCGCCGACCATCTTCGAACGTGCCGGTCGCGCCGGTCACGAGAGCTTCGCGGTCGGGTTCGCCGGATATGCGCGCAGCGGGTTCACGAAAGCCACACTCCGCGGCGCGGAGTTCGTCGCTGCCGGCACCGCGGCAGCGCGCATCGAAACCGCATACACGCTCGCCCAGGAGCACCCGGGATCACTCGTCTACTGCTACCTGCCCGAGGTGGATAAGGCCGGCCACAAGCACGGGATCGCGTCTGGTGAGTGGGTCGCCGCCCTCGAGGACATCGATGCCGCCCTGGCCGCGCGCGTGCCGCCGGCAGTCGGCGTGCTCGTCACGTCGGACCACGGCATGGTCGATGTCGCGGTCAATCGACAGGTCGTGCTCGACGAGGCACATCTGCGGGGCGTCCGGCATGTCGGCGGCGAGCCGCGGATGCTGCACGCCTACGTCGAGCCCGACGCCGACACCGCCGCAGTGACCGCGCGGTGGCGGGCCGACCTCGAGGGGATCGCCGACGTCGTCACCCGCGATGAAGCCGTTCACGGCGGAATGTTCGGGCCGACTGTCACCACGGCGGCGTCCGCGCGGATCGGCGATCTGCTGGCCATCGCGCGCGGCACGTGGGCGGTCTACGACGGCACCGCGGCAGACCAGCGCGGGCGAGGCATGGTCGGGCAGCACGGAGCGCTCACTCCGGAGGAGCGACAGGTGCCGCTGATCAGGCTCGGAGCCTTCGCGCGCTGAGAGAGAGTGCCTACCGGACGGCCGCCGGTCAACCGCTCGTGCGGGATCACTCGTCAGTGCTGATCACTCGTCGGTGCGAGCTCCGAAGACGATCTCATCCCATGAGGGCATCGCGTTGCGGCGACGGCGACGGCCGCCGGAGTCTCCGGATTCCGAAGGTGCCGTATGGGCCGAAGGGCGTGCGGGTTCCGGCTCTTCGTCGGGCTGTTCGAGCGCGTCGAACAGCGAGATCGGGTCGGAGTGCTCGGTGTCGTCGGTCTCTTCGAGCAGCGGAGCCGTTTCGCGCTGACCCCGACGACGGCGCAGAGCCTCGAGCAGGTCCGCCGTCTCGGGGCTCGTGTTCTGTGCAGAGGGCGCGCGATTGATCGCGGCATCCTGCGCGGCGACGTCGGAGCGCTCAGGGAGGGACGGGTCTTCGACCTCGGCCTCGGGTGCGGGCAGCAGACGCGGGCCGAAGGCGCCCGAATCGAACCGGCTCTCGTCCTTGTAAGGAGAGGTTGTGCGCTCCGCATCCACGGCGCGCAGGCGCGGGATGAGACCTTCGGGCAGTGAGCCCTGGCGTGAGAGCTGAGTGGCATCCGCGTTCAGAGGCGAGAGGGCACTGCGACGCGGGTCGAAGCTCCACCGGGCATCGTGATCGACGTCATTCGCAGTGAACTCGAGCTTGATCGTCCAGCCGGACTCCTCTTTCCAGCTGGCCCACCGCTCCGCAGTCGCTGCGACCTCGGCGAGCTTCGCACGGACCGCGACGCCGAAGGTGGGCTGGGCGTCGGGCTCGACTTCACTTCCGATCAGCACGGGAACCGCGAGTGCCTGGCCGATGATGTGCTCGCGCTCGGCGAGGACGGGACCCTCGAAGCGGGCGACGTCGTCGACGCTGATTCCCAGCAGTTCGGCGACCTCGGGTGCCGTGAGCCCGGCGCGGATCTGCGCCTGGATGTCGCGCGGGCTCGCGGCCAGTTTCTGGGCGGTGGGCTCGGCCTGCCGGGTGGCGCGACGGATCTCACGCTGCAGCACGTCGTCGATGGGCAGCGAGAACCGCTCGCCCGACTCTGTCGCGAGTACGAGGACTCCTGCTTCTGTGCCGACGATGGTGACGTTTTCCATGCGAATGCCCCTCTGATGGGTGTCCGTTCATGGTGTCACGCATGCGGCGTCCGGACCGGGAATACCCTGGGCGTGCCGTGAGTTTGCTCTGTCGCACGGACCGCATTTGCGTTATGTCTCCCGGTCGTGCAAACTATGGCCGCCGATACCCGACGGCGCACCACCCACTCGCACCATGAAAGTGGAGATCTACCGCATGGCAACCGATTACGACGCCCCCCGAAAGAGCGAAGACGACTCCGAGTCGATCGAAGCCCTCAAGGAGCGTGTGCCGGACAAATCTTCCGGCTCAAGCGGGGACGAAGACTCCGACAACCCGTCGAACTTCGACCTTCCGGGTGCCGACCTCTCCGACCTCGAGCTCGACGTCGTCGTGCTGCCCGCGCAGCAGGACGAGTTCACGTGCATGAGCTGCTTCCTCGTGAAGCACCGCTCTCAGCTCGACCACGAGGGCGCATCCGGGCCCATCTGCAAGGAGTGCGCTGCGTAAGCAGTCCTCCGAGCGACGTCTCACGCGCCCCCGACCGTCCGGTCAGGGGCGCGCTGTCGTATGTGGCAGCGCCCGTCAGGAACGGGCGGTGCCCCGATGAACGGCGGGTGCGGTCAGGAACGGGCAGCGCGGATCGCCGCGACCAGGCGGTCGGGGGTACGGGTCGAGATGGTCCACGTGTCGACCGGGTCGTCCACGTCGAGATTCGGAACGACGACGATCCCGTCGATCCCTCCGCGGATCAGGTGCCAGCCGCGCGCGGGGAGGCCGGGGCCGCGTGCCTGTCGGGCTTCTTCGCCCACGAGCGCGAGGGGCTCGCCGAGGTGCTCGACATCGATGTGTGCGCGTCCGGCGCGCAGGATGCGACCCTCCACCGACACGATAGGAGTCGCCGCGATGAAGCCGAGCACCAGGAGCGCGGAGACGGCGGCGCCGACGATGAGCGCGAAGGTCGATCCGATGGGCACGAAGACGAGAGACACCATCGGCCCTGCGACCGCGACCGTGACCAGCAGCCAGAGGCTGGGGGAGAGTCGTTCGCGATAGCGGACACGTGCGTCTGTGGCGGGGTTCTGCATTAGCCTCATGGGGTGACCGATTCCGTTGATGTCCCCATTATCGCTGCAGTGGTGCCCGGATACGCGCATCCGGGCGACGCGGGCGCCGATCTGGTCGCGGCCGAGGCTGTGCATCTGGAGCCGGGCGAGCGCGCTCTCGTCGCCACCGGAGTCCGGATCGCTCTTCCCGACGGTTATGCGGCCTTCGTGGTTCCGCGCAGCGGGCTTGCCGCCAAGCACGGGATCTCCATCGTGAACTCGCCGGGGACGGTCGACGCCGGCTATCGCGGTGAGATCAAGGTGAGTCTGATCAACACCGACATCAGGAGCGCGTACGATGTGGCGGTCGGCGATCGCATCGCGCAGCTGATCGTCATGCCGGTGACACGCGCCACGTTCATCTCGGTGGACGAGTTGCCGGACAGCGTCCGCGGCGCCGGCGGTTTCGGCTCCACCGGGTACCAGGCGGGGCTCACGCAGAACGAAGCAGGGCAGAACAGATGACTGACAACAACGCGACTCCTTCCAAGTCGGCGCCCGCGAACCGCGCCACCGACGGACCCTTCGACGACTCCGAGGCGAACCCGGTTCGCCCGTACATCGACCTGGGCGGGATCAAGATCCTGCCGCGCGAGGGGTTGAACCTCCGGCTCGAGGTGGAGGAGCAGACCAAGCGCATCGTCGCCGTCGGCCTCGACTACGCGGACTCCTCTCTGCAGGTGCAGCCGTTCGCCGCGCCGAGGTCCGGCGGACTGTGGGATGAGACGCGCGTGCAGCTGCGCGACCAGGTCAAGGCACAGGGCGGGCGCGTCGAGGAGCGGGACGGCCCCCTGGGCAAGGAGCTTCTCGCCGAGGTCCCCGCAGCGGCCAGCGAAGGCTCGGGTCTTCGTCTCGCGCGGTTCATCGGCATCGACGGCCCGCGCTGGTTCCTCCGCGGCGTGATCGGCGGAGCCGGTGCGTCGGATCCTGAGGCCGGTGCCAAGGTCGAGGATCTGTTCCGTTCGATCGTCGTCGTCCGCGGCGGCTCTCCGATGCCGCCGCGTGACCTGATCCCGCTGAAGATGCCGGCGACCCCGGGCTCCGCGTGAGCACCCCGGAAGCCGACCCGGAACGCGAGAAGAGCACCTCCGAGATCCTCGGGGAGGCTCTCGGCGGCGCCGCGCGCCGTGCCGGGCTCGACCCGTCGGAGAGCGCGAGCACGCACAAGGTCGTCTGGTCGGCGATCGGCGGGGTCCGCGGCATCCTCGAGTCGGTGCTGCCCAGCCTCGCATTCGTGATCATCTTCACGATCCGCCCCGAGCCGCTGATCCTGTCGCTGGGCATATCGGTCGGTCTCGCCGCGGTCTTCACGATCGTGCGCCTGCTGCAGAAGTCGCCGCCGTCCGCCGCTATCGGCGGGCTGGTCGCCGCGGCCGCCGCGGCCGGACTCGCATTGTGGACCGGACGCGGCGCGGACAACTTCGTTCCGGGGCTCATCACCAATGCGGTGTACGGAACGGTCATCCTGGTGTCGGCCCTGATCGGCTGGTCGCTGATCGGCCTCGCCGTCGGCTTCCTGATGGGAGAGGGCACCACCTGGCGCAACGATCGCCGCAAGCGCCGCGCCTACTTCTGGCTCGGAATCGCGTGGGCCGCACTCTTCTTCGCCCGGCTCGCCGTGCAGCTCCCGCTGTATCTCGCGGGCGATGTGACCGCACTCGGCACGCTCAAGCTCGTCATGGGACTCCCACTCTTCGCGCCGCTGATCGCCGTCACCTGGCTCGTCGTGCGCGCTCTCCATCCGCGCGGACCGTCGCGCGAAGATGTCGCCGAGGCATGATAGATTTATCTTGACATCAAGATAAATCGCAGGCTTTCGCCGGTGAGCTGCGCGGAGCAGACTGGTTAGGTCCGCCTTGCTAGCCGCAGGGGCTCGCTGGCGAGCAAGATGGAGGCGCCTGTCGCTCCCATCCGAATAGAAGGAGACGGATTCGTGTCCACGGTGAACAGCTTCGGTGCCAAGAGCACCCTGACAGTCGGCAGCACCGACTACGAGATCTTCCGCATCGACACGGTGCCCGGTTTCGAGAAGCTCCCCTTCAGTCTCAAGGTCCTCCTGGAGAACCTGCTTCGCACCGAGGACGGCGCGAATGTGACGAAGGCGCAGATCGAGGCGCTGGGTTCGTGGGATGCCGCGGCAGAGCCCAACACCGAGATCCAGTTCACGCCGGCCCGTGTGGTCATGCAGGACTTCACCGGTGTGCCCTGCATCGTCGACCTCGCCACCATGCGTGAGGCCGTCACGGCGCTCGGCGGCGACGCGAACAAGATCAACCCGCTCTCGCCCGCCGAGATGGTCATCGACCACTCCGTCATCGCCGATCTGTTCGGCTCGGAGAACGCCCTCGAGCGCAACGTCGAGATCGAGTACGAGCGCAACGGCGAGCGCTACCAGTTCCTGCGCTGGGGCCAGACGGCGTTCAGCGACTTCAAGGTCGTCCCGCCGGGAACCGGAATCGTCCACCAGGTGAACATCGAGCACCTCGCCAAGGTCATCTACGACCGCAACGTCGACGGTGTGCTGCGCGCATACCCCGACACCTGCGTCGGCACCGACTCGCACACCACCATGGTCAACGGCCTGGGAGTGCTCGGCTGGGGCGTCGGTGGAATCGAGGCCGAGGCGGCCATGCTCGGCCAGCCCGTGTCGATGCTCATCCCGCGCGTCGTCGGCTTCAAGCTCTCCGGCGAGATCCCCGCCGGCGTCACCGCGACCGACGTCGTGCTCACGATCACCGACCTGCTGCGCAAGCACGGCGTTGTCGGCAAGTTCGTCGAGTTCTACGGCGAAGGCGTCGCCTCGGTGCCGCTCGCCAACCGTGCCACCATCGGCAACATGTCGCCCGAGTTCGGCTCCACGGCCGCGATCTTCCCGATCGACGACGTGACGCTCGACTACCTGCGCCTCACCGGTCGCAGCGAAGAGGCCGTCGCCCTGGTCGAGGCGTACGCCAAGGAGCAGAAGCTCTGGCACGACGCGAGCGTCGAGCCGACCTTCAGCGAGTACCTCGAGCTCGACCTCGGCACCGTCGTGCCGTCGATCGCCGGCCCGAAGCGTCCGCAGGACCGCATCCTGCTCTCCGAGGCCAAGGCCCAGTTCGAGCAGGACATCCTCGGCTACACGACGGCGTCGACGTCCGACGACATCGTCGACCTCGAGTCGAAGCACTCCTTCCCGGCATCCGACCCGGGTTCGGTCCCCGGCGAAGAGGAGCCGACCACGCGCCCGGTGCACATCAACAGCGGCGCTCCGGCGAACGCCTCGAAGCCGGTGCCGGTCACGACGCCGTCGGGGGAGAAGTACATCCTCGACAACGGCGCCGTCACGCTGGCCGCCATCACCTCGTGCACCAACACGTCGAACCCGTCGGTGATGATCGCCGCCGGTCTCGTCGCACGCAAGGCGCTGGAGAAGGGGCTGAAGCAGAAGCCCTGGGTCAAGACCACGCTCGGACCGGGATCGAAGGTCGTCACGGACTACTACGAGAAGTCAGGGCTCGACAAGGACCTCGAGGGACTCGGCTTCTACACCGTCGGCTACGGCTGCACGATCTGCATCGGCAACTCGGGTCCGCTCATCGAAGAGGTGTCGGAGGCGATCAACTCGCACGACCTCGCCGTCACGGCCGTCCTCTCGGGCAACCGCAACTTCGAGGGACGCATCAGCCCCGACGTGAAGATGAACTACCTCGCCAGCCCGCCGCTGGTCATCGCGTACGCTCTCGCGGGGTCGATGCACTTCGACTTCGAGAACGACGCGCTCGGCAAGGGCAAGGACGGCGAAGACGTCTTCCTGAAGGACATCTGGCCCACGCCGGCCGAGGTGCAGGAGCTCGTCGATTCCTCGATCTCGCGCGAGCAGTTCATCAAGCAGTACGCGACCGTCTTCGACGGCGATGAGCGCTGGCGGAGCCTCCCCACCCCGGATGACGCCATCTTCCAGTGGGACGAGGACTCCACGTACGTCCGCAAGGCGCCGTACTTCGACGGCATGACGATGGAGCTCACCCCGGTGAAGGACATCGAGGGTGCGCGTGTCATGGCGACGCTCGGCGACTCGGTCACCACCGACCACATCTCGCCCGCCGGAAACATCAAGGCCGGCACGCCTGCGGCCCACTACCTCACGGAGCACGGCGTCGACCGCAAGGACTTCAACTCCTTCGGCTCGCGTCGCGGCAACCACGAGGTCATGATCCGTGGCACGTTCGCGAACATCCGCCTGAAGAACCTCATGGTCTCGGCCGTCAACGACGGCCAGGTGGTCGAGGGCGGCTTCACGCGCGACTTCACGCAGCCCGGCGGCCCGCAGTCGTACATCTACGACGCGAGCATGAACTACCAGGAGCAGGGCACGCCCCTCGTCATCTTCGGAGGCAAGGAGTACGGCTCCGGTTCGTCGCGCGACTGGGCGGCCAAGGGCACCAGCCTGCTGGGCGTCAAGGCCGTCATCACCGAGAGCTTCGAGCGCATCCACCGCTCCAACCTGATCGGCATGGGCGTCGTCCCGCTGCAGTTCCCCGCCGGCGAGAGCTGGGAATCGCTGGGTCTCGACGGCACCGAGATCGTCTCGATCTCCGGCCTCGAGGAGCTCAACAACGGTGTCACGCCGAAGACCGTCAAGGTCACGGCCACCCCGAGCGAGCACTCGCCCGAGGGAAAGCAGCCGATCGAGTTCGACGCGGTCGTCCGCATCGACACCCCCGGTGAGGCCGACTACTACCGCAACGGCGGCATCCTGCAGTACGTGCTGCGTTCGCTGGTCTGATCGCGCAGACGAAGGGGCTCGGGTCTTCGGATCCGGGCCCCTTCATCGTGCCGCCCCTTCGTGTCAAGGGGGGCGCGCTCACCGGCTTCTCTCCACCGGGCGCGGTAGGATCGACGGGCGCCCGCACCCTCGTCGGGCGCTTCTGGCGAAGCCTGTGAGGAGGCGCAGATGCCCATTCTTCCGAGCATCTCAGGACCCCGTGATCTGGACGCGCTTTCGGCCGATCAACTGGACGAGCTCGCCGCAGAGATCCGGGCGTTCCTGGTCGAGAACGTCTCGCAGACCGGTGGGCACCTCGGGCCGAACCTGGGCGTCGTGGAGCTGACCATCGCTCTGCACCGGGTCTTCTCGTCTCCGGATGACCCCTTCATCTTCGACACCGGACATCAGTCCTACGTGCACAAACTCCTGACGGGGCGCCAGGACTTCTCGGCGTTGCGGGTCCGCGGCGGACTCGCCGGCTATCCGCAGCGCGGCGAGAGCGCGCACGACGTCGTCGAGTCCTCGCACGCGTCGAGTTCGCTGAGTTGGGCGGATGGCATCTCCCGAGCCCTGACGGCGACCGGTCGCGCGGATCGGCACGTCGTGGCCGTGGTCGGCGATGGAGCGCTCACGGGCGGTATGACGTGGGAGGCGCTGAACAACATCTCCGACGACAACGACCGGAATCTCGTGATCGTCGTCAACGACAACGGCCGCTCGTACGCGCCGACCATCGGCGGCATGTCGCGCTACCTGAACCGCGTGCGCACCGCGGCGGCGTACAAGGATCTCCACCAGCGCTCGGATCGTCTGTTCCGCGCGTTCGGTCCCGTGGGGCGCGCGGTGTTCCGCGGCGTGCGCGGCGGAACCCACGGTTTCCTCTCGCGATTCACCAACAACGAGGCGCTCTATTCGAACCTCGACATCAAGTACCTCGGTCCCATCGACGGACACGATCTTCCCGCTCTGCTCGAGACGCTCGAGCTGGCGAAGTCGTACGGCGCGCCGGTCATCGTGCACACCATCACCGAGAAGGGGCGCGGATATCAGCCCGCCCGCGACGACGAGGCCGACCAGTTCCACGCGGTCGGGAAGATCGACCCGACGACGGGTGAGACGCTGTCGTCGGGCGGTCGTGGGTGGACCGACGTTTTCTCGGATGCCCTCGTCTCGGTGGGGGAGCAGCGCAGCGACGTCATCGCGATGACGGCCGCTATGCTCCGACCGACGGGCCTCGCGCCGTTCGCCGAGCGGTTCCCCGATCGCGTGTACGACGTGGGGATCGCCGAGCAACACGCGGTGGCTTCCGCTGCCGGGCTGGCTTATGGCGGCCTGCACCCCGTCGTCGCGCTCTATGCGACGTTCATGGGCAGAGCGTTCGATCAGGTGCTGATGGACGTCGCCCTGCACCGTGCGGGCGTCACATTCGTACTCGACCGTGCAGGCGTGACGGGCCCGGACGGCCCCAGCCATCACGGGATGTGGGATCTCGCCATGCTGCAGATCGTCCCGCACATCCGCATCGCCGCTCCGAGGGACGGAGCGCGCCTGACCGAGGCTCTGGGCGAGGCCGTCCAGGTCGATGACGCTCCGACCGTCATCCGCTTCCCGAAGGGTGAGGTCGCGGCCGATCTCCCCGCCATCGAGAGGTTGGAGGACGGCGTCGACGTGCTCGCCCGAGGGGAATCGGAGGACGTGCTGATTGTCGCCATCGGCCCGTTCGCCGAATTGGCCCTCGACGTCGCAGACCGACTCCGAGCGCAGGGAATCGGGGCCACCGTGATCGATCCCCGCTGGGCGATCCCGGTGCAGCCGTCGGTGATCGAGCTGGCTGCACACCATCGTCTCGTCATCACCGTCGAGGACGGCATCCGCGTCGGCGGTATCGGCACACGGGTGCGACAGGTCCTGCGTGAAGCCGGCATCGACACGGCGGTGGATGAGCTGGGCCTGCCCGACGAGTTCATCGATCATGCGTCGCGGGATCAGATCCTCGCGGATGCGGGCCTCACGGCGCCGAAGATCGCCCAGGACATCGTGTCGCAGGTCCTCGGGACCAGGATCCCGAAGGCGCGGGATGCGGGCGAGACGGGCACGATCGACCTGCCCCTCCGCGAACGCCACTGATGCGCTGACGCAGCCGACGGTCCGAACCGATGGACCGCGTCAGTTCAGTGCGTGCAGTGCGGCAACGGCCTGTGCGCCGCGATCCACGTCGCGGAGCGCCGTAGACATCAGATACCCGTCGGTCAGTGCGTCGCCCGTGACCATCACACGCACGAGCTCCACCCCGCAGGCGCGACGAACCTCTTCCGCGCTGGCGGCGATCACACGCGCATTGATCTCGTCGTTGTGCGGCAGTTCGGTGCCGTCGAGCCCCCTGATCACGTCTCGCAGTGCCGCGCCGACGATGTTCGAGGCGCGCTCCTTGACGTTGACGACGTCGAGCTCGAACACCCGGAGATCGCGGCCGGTCGGTATCGGGCGCCATTCGAACGACGCATGCACGCGGTGCTGGTGTCCGCTCGCGCCGCCCATCTCGCGGACGGGCAGGTCGGTCGCCCTGCAGCGCACATCGACGAGTCGATACCAGTAGAAGAGGGGGAAGGCGCCGTGTGATCCGGGGTCGAGGACGACGACCTCCCCGACAGCTCCGCCGCGAGCGGTCGGCCGGCGCTGCGGACGATTGCGGATGATGGGCTTGCCGTTTCGGGTCCGGATCGCGGCCCAGCCTTCGTCGACCGTGACGACGAAGAGCTTGAGGAGCGCGGGTAGGACCAGGAGCAACGTGAGGACCGCCGTGCCGGTCTTCAGCAGACCCGACATCCCCTTGCCGCCCAGCATCGTGAAGAGCATGTCCATGACACCACTGTGCATGGTGATGGCGCGTGAGGACGCCGGACGAGAGCATCGGCCGGGGGAGTTCATGAGCTGTTCCCCGGTCGTTCCCCTGGGCGCCGTGCCGTGGATACGGGGCGGCGCGGAACGGTCGGCGGCCGGCTCAGCCGAGGTCGGCGAGGGTACGCGCGACGACCGCCTCGACGGCCGGAAGACACCGGTTCCGATCGGCGTCGACGAGCCCGACCCTGGTGCGCCGATCGAGCACGTCCTCGGCGGTCAGGGCACCTTCGACCCGGACAGCGAACTCGACCTCCGCGCGCGTCAACCCCGTCACGACATCGAGCACCTCGCCCGTGGTGGCGACGTCGCGGTCCACGAGGCGCAGCGCGGTGGTGCGACTGGGCGCCGCCCGAAGTCCACGCGCCTCCGATGCCAGCTCCACGGCATCCTCGGCCATGCGACGATACGTCGTCAGCTTCCCACCGAGCACCGTCACGAAACCCCCGTCGGACACTGTCACGAGGTGTCGACGCGATACGTCGGCCGTGGCGTCCGTCCCGCTGTCGACGAGAGGGCGCAGGCCCGCGAACGCGCCGCGCACCTGATCGCGTCGCAACGGTGTCCTGATCACCCGGTTGAGGCTTCGCAGGAGGAAGTCGATCTCCGGTCCGGTCGGCTGCGCCACACGGGGCACGACGCCCGGCGCGTCTTCGTCCGTGAGGCCGACGATCACCCGCCCGTACGCCTGCGGAAGAGCGAAGACATAGCGACTGACCGAGCCCTCGTGGGGGATGGTGAGCGCTGTGGTCGGCAACCCCAGATCCGCGGCGTCGAGCACGATGTGGGTCCCTCGACTGGGACGCACACGGATGGCTTCATCGAGCGAACCGGCCCAGACCCCGGTGGCGTTGATCACGGAGCGGGCGACGACCTCGAGCCGCTCTCCCGTGAGCACGTCCTCGGCGGTCGCTCCGTCGCCCCGGAGCGCGATCGCGCGGACCCTGGTGAGGATGCGCGCACCGCGCGCCGCGGCGGTCCGTGCCACCGTGGCCACGAGACGGGCGTCATCGGCCAGCTGTCCGTCGTACGACAGCATGCCGCCGCGCAATCCGCGAGCGTCGAGGGCGGGCGCCAGTCGGGTCGCCTCGCGGGCGGACACGAACCGGGGCACGGGCAGCACCCTCCGGGGCGTGTGGGCCCGCATCCGGAGCAGGTCGCCGAGCCCCATGCCGGCGGCGCCCGCCACTCGCTGGCGCAGCGTGACTTCGCGGCTGAAGGGCAGAAGCTGTCCGAGCGGTCGGATCAGGTGCGGAGCGATCGTCGTCATGAGCAGGTGCCGCTCCCGCGCGCTCTCCTTCGCGGTGGCGACGTCACCCGTCGCGAGGTAGCGCAGTCCGCCGTGCACGAGCTTCGAGCTGAAACGACTGGTGCCGAAGGCGAGATCCTCCGCCTCGATCAGCGTCACGCTGAGCCCGCGGGAGGCGGCGTCGAGCGCCACTCCGGCGCCGGTGATGCCTCCGCCGATGACGAGGACGTCCACCGGTTCGTCGGCGGCGAGGGTCAGTTCGGTCCTCCGGCGCGCGGCGTTGAGCGAGGATGACGGCGTGCTCATGGGCGCAGCAGTCCGTCGAGCGCGGCGCGCAGTTCCCGCTCCCACGCGGACTCGGAGATGAGGTCGGCGACCGTGCCATGCGAGAGGACCGCGGACTGCGCGATGAGCATCAGCATGACCGCGATCTCCTGTGGTTCCCCGGGCCTGACCGACCCGTCGGCCTGCGCGGAGCCGATCGCGGTGGCCAGCCACTGCAGGATCATGCGCTGACTCGATCCGACGCGCTGCAGGGTGTAGCGCGTGAACGCCTCCGGCTCGTCGTCGAGCAGTCGCGCGTACAGCGGGTCGTTGCGGAAGAGGGAGATGAAGCGCAGCACGTCGTCGACCAGCGCCGTCCGGGTGCGCGCATCGGCGGAGAAGGTGCTCAGGATGCCGTCGACGCGGCGGAGGAGTGCGGCGCGGACGACGTCGTCGGCGTCGCTCCAGTTGCGGTAGATCGTGGGGCGGCTGAGCTCGGAGCGTCGCGCGAGCTCGGCGATCGTGACCCCGTGGACTCCCCGACGTTCGATCAGCGTGTCCGCGGCGTCGAGGATACGCGCCTGCGTGGTGTCCCAGAGAGGTTGACGTTCTTCCATGATGTGTCACACTGTAACGCATGGGCCAAGACGATGGCAGGGTCGATGCCGACCCGTCGATGAGGTGGAACGGCTGGGGCGACCCGGACAAGGCGAAGGATCTGCCGCTCGCGGTGCGTACGCTGCTGCCTCTGATGCTCGGCCGCATCCGCAAGCCCGAGCCTGCGGTCGAACTCGCCCAGGTGCGGGTCTCGCCCTCGGCGCTCGACGACGAGGACCTTGTGGCGTTCCGCGCCGCCGTCGGCCCGCAGCACGTGGACGTCACTGCGGAAGCGCGCATCCGTCATGCCGGCGGACGCTCGACTCCCGACCTCCTCCGGCGCCGGCAGCGGGAGCAGGCGGTCCCGGACGCGGTGATCCGACCCGCGAGCCACGGCGAGGTTCGCGCCTGTCTCGATGTCGCGGTCAGGCATGGTGTCGCGATCATCCCCTTCGGCGGCGGAACGAGCGTCGTCGGAGCGCTGGACCCGGAGAGGGGAGACCAGCACGCGGTCGTGAGCCTCGACCTGCGCCGCCTGAGCGGGCTGATCCGCCTCGACGAGATCAGCGGAGAAGCGGTGCTCGCGGCCGGTACCACGGGACCGGAGGCCGAGTCGCTGCTCGCGGCTCACGGCCTCGAACTCGGTCACTATCCGCAGAGCTTCCGGTATGCGACGATCGGCGGCTTCGCGGCGGCCCGCTCCTCCGGCCAGAACTCCGCGGGCAACGGGCGCTTCGACACCATGGTGACGGGGATCCGTGTCGCGACGCCGACCGGCGACATCGACCTCGGACGTTCGCCGGGCTCCGCCGCCGGTCCGGATCTGATCCGGGTGTTCCTTGGCTCGGAGGGCATCTTCGGCGTGATCACCGAAGTGCGCGTGCACGTGCACCCTATCCCGCGCGAGCGCGTGTTCGAGTCGTGGTCGTTCCCGGACTTCGCCGCCGGAGCCGCGGGGCTGCGGAGCGTGGCGCAGAAGGGTTCCGGGCCCACCGTCATCCGCCTGTCCGACGAGGCGGAGACCGCCGTGAGTCTGGCTCAGGTCGGCAAGATCGGCAAGGCGCTCGCGAAGGGCGCGAGTGTCGTGACGGTGTACGAGGGCGAGGGGATCGCCGAGCGTCGAGCCCGCACCAGCGCGCTGCTGTCGGCTGCCGGCGGCACATCGGCGGGAGAGGGCGCGGCGGAGGAGTGGCTGCAGGGGCGCTTCGACGGCCCGTACCTGCGCGATTCGCTGCTGGATGCCGGAGTGTTCTGCGAGACGCTCGAGACCGGGACGACCTGGTCGAACCTGCTCGAACTGCGTGCGGCCGTCGAGTCCGCCCTCAAGGAGGGATTCGCGGAGGCGGGCGCCCGGTCGTACGTGATGTGCCACGTGTCGCACATCTACCCCACGGGTGCGTCGCTGTACTTCACCGTCCTCGCCGGCATCCGCGCCGATCCGCTCACGGTGTGGGGTCCGATCAAGTCGCGCGTGAACGACGCGATCATCGCGACCGGCGGCACCATCAGCCATCACCATGCGGTCGGCCGTGACCACGCCGCCTGGCTGGAGCAGGAGATCGGCGAGACCGGCATCCGCATTCTCCGGGCGATCAAATGTGAACTCGATCCGGCGGGCATCCTCAATCCCGGCGCCGTGATCCCTCCCGAGCGGACGCGCTGACGTGGCCGAGCACATCGCCGTGCTCGCGAACCCGTTCTCCGGCAAAGGCCGGGGCGGGCGGGCGGCGGACGCGGCCGTCCGGCTTCTCCGGGAGCGCGGTGCCGAGGTGCGCGCCTACGCGGGTGGTTCTGCAGCGGACACCGCTCGGCTCGCGGTCGCCGCACTGGCGGACGAACCGCGTGTGCTGGTCATCGTGGGCGGCGACGGCACACTCTCCGGCGTGCTCGACACGGTGTGCGCCGCCTCCGTCCCCGTCGTTCTGGTACCCGCGGGCACGGGGAACGATCTCGCCCGTGCGCTCGGACTCCCGCGCGGTGACGCCCGGGCCGCCGCTGAGCTCGCCCTCACCGGTGTACCGCGGTCGATCGACGTCGGCGTGGTGCGTACGGCGATGGGCAGCCGGAAGTTCCTGACCATCGCGGCGCTGGGCTTCGACGCGAAGGTCAGCGACCGTACCAACCGACTCCGCTGGCCGCATGGCGCACCTCGCTACTACCTCGCACTGCTCATCGAGCTCGTCCGGCTGCGCCCGATGGAGTTCATCCTCGCCGTCGACGGAGAGGAGTCCAGGAGCGCGCCGGGCACGTTGATCGCGGCCGGAAGCACGTCCAGCTACGGCGGCGGGATGCCGATCTGCGCCGGGGCCGTCCCCGACGACGGTCTCCTCGACATCGTCCATGTCGCCCCGCTGGGCCGACTGCGTCTGCTGCGTCTGTTCCCGCTGTTGCTGCGCGGGACGCACCTCGCGCGCGCTGAGGTCGCGCATCGCCGCGCGCGGGCGGTCACGGTCTCGGCACCGGGCCTCGTGGTCTACGCGGACGGCGAGCGCATCGGCGAGGATGAGTGCACCATCTCGGTGCTGCCGGGGGCGCTCACGATGATGGGGCCGAGGGAGAGCGATGACTGAGTTCGACGAGGACGTCGTGATCGTGGGGTCCGGCTTCGGGGGTTCTGTTGCCGCTCTGCGACTGGCGGAGAAGGGCTACCGTGTGCGCGTCTACGAAGCAGGGCGCCGCTTCGAGGACGACGACTTCGCGAAGACCAGCTGGAACGTTCGCCGGTACCTGTGGGCACCGGCGCTCGGGTGCCACGGTGTGCAGCGCATCCACCGTCTGCCGCACGTGATGATCCTGGCGGGTGCCGGCGTGGGCGGTGGCTCGCTCAACTGCGCGAACACGCTGTACCAGCCGGGGGCGGCGTTCTTCGAGGACCCGCAGTGGCGGGGCATCGCGGCGTGGGAGTCCGAGTTGGCACCGCACTACGCCACGGCGAAGCGGATGCTCGGCGTCGTCGAGCAGTACCCGCACACGGGGCCGGTGGAACGGATCATGGCCGGCGCGGCGGATGACCTCGGTGTCGGCTCGACGTTCCGGCACGCGCCGGTCGGAGTCTGGTTCGGGAAGCCGGGGGAGCGCACGCCGGATCCGTTCTTCGGCGGGGACGGCCCCGATCGCACCGGCTGCACGCTCTGCGGCAACTGCATGGTGGGTTGCCGGGTGGGCGCGAAGAACACGCTCATGAAGAACTACCTGGCCCTCGCGGAGCGCCGAGGGGTCGCGATCGAGCCGCTGCGCACGGTGAGCGAGGTGCGGGAGCTCCCCGGCGGTGGGTTCGTGGTGACCACGCAGCGCAGCGGGGCGTGGTTCCGGCACGCGCGGAGGACCGTGACCGCGCGGCAGGTGGTCCTGGCGGCCGGTACCTGGGGCACGCAGCAGCTGCTGCACCGGATGAAGGAGTCCGGGGCACTGCCGCGGGTCTCGGCGTGCGTCGGTCGTCTCACGCGCACCAATTCCGAGGCGTTGGACGGCGCTGTCGCCACGAGCGTTCCGGAGTCGCTCCAGCTCGCCCGGGGCGTGGCGATCACGACCTCGTTCCACATCGACGACCGCACGCACGTCGAGAATGTCCGCTACGGCCCGGGATCGAACCTGATGGGTGCGCTGGCGACCGTCCTCGTCCCCGGCGACCGACCGCTCGGGGTGCGTGTGCGCAGTCTCGTCGCACAGGTGCTCCGCTCTCCGCTGCGGCAGTTCCGACTCGGCAGTCTCCGTCGCTGGAGCGAGCGCGGGATCATCGCGCTGGTGATGCAGACGGCGGACAACTCGCTCACCCTCTCGCTGCGCCGTCGCTTCGGTCGCCTCGTGATGACGAGTGCCCAGGGACACGGCGAGCCGAACCCCAGCTACCTGCCCCAGGCCCACACGGCGGCGGCGGCGATCGCCGCGCGGGTCGAGACCGAAGGCGGGCTGCCCGCGGCCGCACGCGGATCCTGGCCGGAGGTGTTCGGCATCCCACTGACCGCGCACTTCCTGGGTGGCGCCGTGATCTCGGCGTCACCCGCGGACGGTGTCATCGACGCGTACCACCGGGTCTGGGGGCACCCCGGTTTGCACGTCGTCGACGGTGCGGCGGTTCCCGCGAATCCCGGCGTGAACCCCTCCCTCACGATCACCGCGCTCGCAGAGCGGGCGCTGTCGTACTGGCCTCGGCGCGGAGACGACGACGGCCGACCGGCTCAGTCCGCCGGCTGAGCCTCGGCGACCGCGGTCTGCGGAGCCCATCGCTCCTGGCTAGGGCCTCGGTAGAGGTGGACGCGAAGCGCCCCACCGGATCCGCAGGGAATCCGGTGGGGCGCTTCGCGTGAACTCCGTGGTCAGCGGTGCTCGACACCGCGGATCTGCGGAGTGTGGAACGAGCCGCCGAACGCCCGCTCGGAGGCGCCCTCGCGATCGAGGTAGGGCGAGGCCCCACCGTCGATGAACGGCCAGCCGGCACCGAGGATCAGGCAGAGGTCGATGTCTTCGACCTCGGGCACGACGCCCTCGTCGAGCATCAGCTTGATCTCCTGTGCCAGTCCGTCCTGCACGCGCTGGAGGATGGTCGCAGCCGTTGCCGGCGTCTTGCCGACAGCCGGCTTCAGGACCTTCTCCGCCTGCTTGCTCCAGCCGACGACGCGACCACCCTTGTCCTTCTCCACGACCGTGTCGAGTTCGGCGAGTGCGTGGAAGTTCTCGTTGGCGTAGAACCGGTCCGGGAATGCCTGCACCATGGTGTCCTGCACGTGGGCGGCGACCTTCCAGCCGACCAGGTCGATCAGCTGGAACGGGCCCATCGGCAGACCGAGCGGACCGAAGGCCTTCTCGACATCCGCTATCGGCGTGCCCTCGTAGACCGCGCGAGCGGCCTCGCCCATGACCTTGGCGAGCAGACGGTTCACGACGAATCCGGGGGCGTCGGCGGTGAGGACCGCGTTCTTGCCCAGGTTCTTCGCGACGACGAATGCGGTCGACAGTGCCGCTTCCGAGGTAGTCGGCGTCTTCACGATCTCGATCAGCGGCATGACGGCGACCGGGTTGAAGAAGTGGAAGCCGACCAGACGCTCGGGATGTGCGAGCTTCGACCCGATCTCCTCGACCGACAGCGACGAGGTGTTGGTCGCGAGGATCGCGTCTTCGGCGATGATCTGCTCGATCTCACCGAACACCTGCTGCTTGACGCCCACCTCTTCGAACACGGCCTCGATCACGAAGTCGCAGTCTGCGTAGAGGCTCTTGTCGGTGGTGCCGGTGACGAGTGCGCGCAGCTTGTTGGCCGAGTCGGAGTCCAGTCGGCCCTTGGCCTCGAGCTTGCCGATCTCCTCGTGGATGTAGGCGACGCCCTTGTCGACGCGCGCCTGGTCGAGATCGGTGATCAGCACGGGCACCTGGAGCTTGCGGACGAAGAGCAGGGCGAACTGGCTCGCCATGAGCCCGGCGCCGATGATGCCCACCTTGGCGACCTTCTTCGCGAGCTGCTTGTCGGGAGCGCCGACAGGCCGCTTCGCCCGCTTCTGCACCAGATCGAACGCATACATCGACGCGGCGAACTGGTCGCCCGTCACGAGCTCTGCCAGCGCCTCGTCCTCACGGGCGAAGCCCTCGGCCTTGGTGCCGCTCTTCGCCTTGTCGAGCAGCTCGAGCGCGGCATACGGCGACTTCGGCACGGTGCCGATCTTCGACTCGAGCATGCCACGCGCCATCTTGATGGCGATCGGCCACTTGGTGAGGCGCTCGATCTTGCCCGGCTCGTTCTTGCGCTCGACCTTCGTGCCGCCGAGGACCGCGTCGGCCCAGGCCAGCGAGTTCTCGAGGTAGTTCGCAGCGGGGAAGATCGCGTCGAAGATGCCCAGGTCGAACGCCTGCTGCGGCTTCAGCATCCGGTTCTGCTTGAGCGGATTCGAGATGACCACCTCGAGCGCGTTCTCGATGCCGATCAGGTTCGGCAGCAGGTAGGCGCCACCCCAGCCGGGGATGATGCCGAGGAAGACCTCGGGCAGCGCCACCGCAGCAGCGGAGGCATCGACCGTGCGGTAGCTGGAGTTCAGTGCGATCTCGAGACCGCCCCCCAGCGCGAGGCCGTTCACGAAGGCGAACGAAGGCACCCCGAGGTCGCTGAGCTTGCCGAGGACCTTGTGCCCGAGCTGCGCGATCAGGCGTGCGTTGTCGCGCGAGCCCACCTTGCTGATGTCGGACAGGTCGGCACCGGCCGCGAGGATGTACTGCTTGCCGGTGATGCCGACGGCCTGGATCTCGCCCGCGGCCGCACGTGCCCTGAGGCCGTCGAGAGTCTCGCCCAGCTGGGTGAGAGTCGCGGGGCCCAGGGTGTTCGGACGCGTGTGATCGCGACCGTTGTCGAGCGTGATGAGCGCGAGAACTTTGCCTGAGGCGAGTCGGATGTCGCGCACGGGCGACTGCGTGATGACCTCGCCCTCGGTGAGCGCCTGGATGGGGGAGAAGTCGATGTCGTCGTAGTTCGTCACGTTCGCGCTCACTTCTTCTTCTTCTTGCCGTCGTAGTGCGGGTTCTCCCAGATGACCGAGCCGCCCTGGCCGAGGCCGACGCACATGGCCGTCAGGCCGTAGCGGACATCGGGGCGCTCGGCGAACTGCGCCGCGAGCTGGATCATCAGACGCACACCGGATGCCGCGAGCGGGTGTCCCAGCGCGATCGCGCCGCCCCACTGGTTGACACGGGGGTCGTCATCGGCGATGCCGAAGTGGTCGAGCAGGGAGATCACCTGGATGGCGAAGGCTTCGTTGAGCTCGAACAGGCCGATGTCGTCGATCGTGAGACCGGCCTTCTTCAGCGCCTTCTCGGTCGAGGGGATCGGACCGATGCCCATGATCTCGGGCTGTACACCGGCGAAGGCGAACGAGACCATCCGCATCTTCGGGGCGAGTCCGAACTCCTTGACGGCGCCGCCGCCGGCGAGGAGAGACATCGTCGCGCCGTCGGTGAGGGGGGAGGAGGTGCCCGCAGTGACGCGCCCGTGCGGACGGAACGGCGTCTTCAGCGCGGCCAGATCCTCCATCGTGGTCTGCGGACGACGACCTTCGTCCTCGGTCGCGAGACCCCAAGCGCCATCAGCGCCCTTCGTGGCGACGGAAACCAGATCGGGCTGGATCTTGCCGGCGTCGTACGCGGCCTGCACCTTGTGCTGGCTCAGCATGCCGAACCGATCGGAGCGCTCCTTGGTCAGGTGCGGGAAACGGTCGAAGATGCGCTCGGCGGTGACACCCATGTTGAGAGCACCCGGATCGACCATCTTCTCCGCGACGAAGCGCGGGTTCGGGTCGGCGTTGCCGCCGATCGGGTGGTGCCCCATGTGCTCGACACCGCCGGCGAGGGCGAAGTCGTACATGCCGACGCCGATCGAGGCGCCCATGGTGGTGACGCTGGTCATCGCGCCGGCGCACATGCGCTCGACGGCGAGTCCGGGCACGGTCTGCGGAAGTCCGGCGAGGATCGCCACCGACCGGCCGAGGGTGAGTCCCTGGTCGCCGGTCTGGCTCGTCGCGGCGATCGCCACGTCATCGATGCGGTCGGCCGGGACGGCAGCGTTGCGCTCCATCAGGCCGATGGTCGCCTTCACGGCGAGGTCATCCGCGCGGGTGTTCCAGTACATGCCTTTTTCGCCGGCGCGCCCGAAAGGGGTGCGTACTCCATCGACGAAGAAGACGTCCGAGATCTCGGCCACTCTGCCTCCAAGTTAGTGCGTGGCCTCAGTCTATGAAGCCCGCGAAACGGGGAGGAATCGGTTGGATCGAACCTACGAAGCGTCCGCCGGGGTGGTGTCCGGCGATTGCGCCGCCTCTACAAAGGCGTCCGCGATCTTCTGTGCAGTCTGTGCAATCTGCCAGGGGCGAGCACCGAGTGCGGCGAGAGCTGCGGCGATCTCTTCGGGAGTTTCACCGGGCAGGTCCCACGCGACACGTCGCAGATACTCGGGCGTGAGCAGGTTCTCGGTGGGCATCCCCAGTTCTTCGGCAACCGCTTCGACGATGGGACGCGCTGCCTTCAGGCGGGCATCGGCCTCCGGGTTCCGGTCCGCCCAGGCGCGCGGGGGCGGGAGAGTGTCGCTCGGTACGCGCTCGCGAGGAAGCTCGTCCGATGCGCGGCCGTCGACGATCGCCTGCCACCAGCGGTCGAGCTGAGTGCGGCTGGCGCGGCCCTGGAATTCCTTGACACCAGCGAGCGCCTGCTTCGACGTCGGATTCGCCATGACCGCCGCGACCAGCGAGCGATCGGGCACGAGCCTGCCGGGGGAGACGTCCTGAGCCTGCGCGTAAGCCTCACGGGCCTGCCAGAGCGAGCGCGCCACGGCGAGATTACGAGCACCGCGCACCTGGTGCAGTCCGCTGAGTCGACGCCACGGATCCTCGCGCGGCGGCTTCGGGGCGCGGGCGAGGGTCGCCGCGAACTCCTCGGCGGCGAAAGCGGTCTTGCCCTGCTCCTCCAGCTCGAGGACGAGGATGTCTCGGACATCGATCAGATGCAGGACGTCGAGCGCCGCATACTCGAGCCACGAGTCCGGCAGCGGGCGCGTCGACCAGTCCGACGCGGAGTGCTCCTTCTTGAGGACGATGCCGAGCGTGTCCTCGACGACGGCGCCGAGTCCGACGCGCTCATGGCCGAGCAGTCGGGAGGCCAGCTCGGTGTCGAAGATCACCGGCGGCTCGAGGTGCAGCTCGCGCAGCGACGGCAGGTCCTGGCTGGCGGCGTGGAGCACCCACTCGACATCGCCGATCGCCTCCTGGAGCGGGGCGAAGTCGCCGATCGCCGGCGGATCGAACAGGAAGACGCCCGCGTCGCGGCGGAAGACCTGCACGAGGTAGGCCCGCTGTGAGTAGCGGAAGCCGGACGCCCGCTCGACGTCGACGGCGACGGGGCCGGTGCCGGCGGCGAGCACGGCGCACGCCGCGCGGAACTCCTCGGCATCCGAGATCACGGAGTATTCAGTCACGTACAGCCTTTCGCGCGCCGATCACGGCGATGCCCTCGGAGCCGGGCGGAAGTCCCGCCAGCATTCCGACCAGCTCGGCCCATGCTTCGACGTGCGGTCGGAACGGGCCCTCCGGAGTCCAGGACGCCCGCAATTCTATCTGGGCTCCGTCGCCTTCGACGGCGAGCCCTCCGAACCCCTTCGACAGCGTCTTCGTCGACGTGCCCGATGCCGAGTGGTACACGGCCTCCCGGGAGTCGAGTGCATCGACCAGCCAGGACCACGTCACGTCGGCCAGAAGCGGGTCGGTTCCGATCTCGGTCTCGAGCGGCGCCTGCGCGAAGATCACGATGCGCCACGATCCTCCCCATGCTCCCGGTTCGTCGGGATCGTGCAGCAGGACGAAGCGGCCGGTGCCGTACACGGACTCCCCGTCGCTCTCCGGGCGAACGTCCGCGGCGAGCGCGAGGGCGAACGGAGCGAGGCCCTGGGGGGTGGCGATCTCGCGCACCGTGATGTCATCTCGGAACGCGGTCTCGCGCAGCTCGGCCACAGCGCTGTCGAAGGGCGTCCCGGCTTCGGGGTGTGCGGTCACGGCAACAGGCTAGAGTCAGGAAGCGATGAAGAGTCTCAGGCACGCCGTTACGCTCCTTGTCCCTGCCCTGCTCGCCTTCGGAGCGGCGTTCGCATTTCTCGTGTTCGCCGTCGCCCGGCGGGTGGTCACGCCGATGCGTCGCCCGACCGATACCCAGATCCTGGCCGTCGACACGGGTGCCCAGACGATCGAGTTGCAGCGCACCCCCGATACCGAGCTTCCCGGTCGCTACGGTCTCTTCACCACCGGGACGTATGGCTACGTCAAGCTCGGTGCCGTGCTCAGCGCCGATGGTTCGAGTGTGCGCCGCAAGTTGCTGACCCAGATTGAACCCGGTTCACGCGTGGACCGGGCGGCGTCTTTCAGCGGGTACTACTACTCCTCGCCGAGTGAGCTGCATCTGCGCTGGGAGAACGTGCTGATCGGTTCCCCTGCGGGTCCCTGCCCCGCCTGGTACTTCCCGGCGTCGTCGTCGACCTGGGTGATTCAGGTGCACGGGCGCGGTGCCACGCGTGCGGAGTGCCTGCGGGCCGTGCCCGTGCTGCATGCAGCAGGCCTCCCGAACCTCGTCGTGTCGTACCGCAACGACGGCGAGGCGCCCCGCACCAGGGCCGGCGCTTACGCGCTCGGCGCATCCGAATGGCGAGACGTCGATGCCGCGATCGCGTACGCGCTTCGGCACGGCGCCGAACGCGTGATCCTGATGGGCTGGTCCATGGGCGGCGCCGTGTCGCTGCAGGCGGCTGTCACCTCGGGGCATCGTGACCGCATCGCGGGGATCATCCTCGAGTCTCCGGTCGTCGACTGGCGTACGGTGCTGCGATTCCAGGCACAGATGGCAGGCGTGCGTGCGCCACTGCCCGCTCTCGCGATGGGTGCTCTGCAGTCGCCGCTCACCGCTCGTCTCAGCGGCGCCGATGAGCCGATCCAGTTCGATCGCCTGGACATGGTCGCCCGGGCCGACGAGTTGACGGCGCCGATCCTGATCCTGCACAGCGACGACGACGGTTTCGTCCCCGCCGATTCCTCGCACGCGCTGCAGGAGGCGCGCCCCGACCTGGTCACGATGCCGCGGTTCACCGTCGCGCGGCACACCAAGCTCTGGAACTACGACGAGACCGGGTGGAGCACGGCGATCACCGACTGGCTCGACGCACAGGGGCTCAGCGCTTCTGAATGACCTGGTTCTTCGCGCGCATGAGCATTCCCGTCATGCCGCCGATGCGCAACGGCGAGACCGCCTTCGTGAGACCGATCGACTGCGGGTAGTCGTTCGGGATCGCCAGGACCTCGTCAGCCGTGAGCCCGGTGAGGCCCTGCACCAGGATGCTCGCGAAACCGCGCGTGGTCGGGGCCTCCGGCGGAGCCGTGGCGTGCATCGTGACGATGCCGTCGTCCACCTCGACGTGGATGTACACGGGCGACTGGCACTCGGCGACCCGCTCGTACATCTCGGGGTGGGCGGCGACCTCGTCGGAGACGTCGGGAAGCTCGTCCGAATACTCGAGCAGCAGCAGGAGGCGATCGGACTCCGGTGTCTCCAGGAATCCGTCGCGGATCTCGGCCAGTGCCTCAGGAACTTCGCTCGCGCTCATCCCCGCCATTCTCCCACGTTCAGACGGCGCCCGGCTCTGCCCCGGTGACGATCGGCACGCGCACGGCGCTGCCCCATTCGGTCCAGGAGCCGTCGTAGTTGCGCACGTTCTCGAAGCCGAGCAGATGCTTGAGTACGAACCAGGTGTGGCTCGACCGCTCACCGATGCGGCAGTAGGCGACGACGTCGTCGCCGTCGTTCAGCCCCGCGCCCTCCCGGTAGATCGCGTCGAGCTCGGCGCGGCTGCGGAATCCGCCATCCTCGGCCACCGCCTTCGCCCACGGCACGCTCTGCGCCGTGGGGATGTGCCCGGCGCGCAGCGCCCCCTCCTCCGGGTAGGCGGGCGCCGTGGTGCGCTCTCCGCTGTACTCCTCGGGGGAGCGCACGTCGATCAGCGGGTTGCCGATGTGGGCGAGCACATCCTCCTTGTAGGCACGGATCGCGGAGTCGTCGCGCTCCACGACCGGGTATTCCGTGACAGGACGGTTCGCGGCCTCGCGGGTCAGCTCTCGACCCTCGGCGATCCAGCGGTCGCGGCCCCCGTCGAGCAGACGGACGTCCTCATGACCGAAGAGCGAGAAGACCCAGAGCGCGTAGGCGGCCCACCAGTTGTTCTTGTCGCCGTAGATGACGACCGTGTCGTCGCGCGAGATGCCCTTGCGGCTCAGCAGCTCGGCGAAGCCCTCGCCGTCGACGTAGTCGCGCACGACGGGGTCGTTGAGTTCGGTGTGCCAGTCGACCTTGACGGCGCCGGGGATGTGGCCCGTCTCGTACAGCAGCACGTCCTCATCGGACTCGACGACCACCAACCCGGGTGTTCCCAGCCGTTCGGCGAGCCACTGCGTCGTGACGAGCCGACCGGGCTCGGCGTACTCGGCGAACTTGGGGGAGGAGGAATCGAACTCGATGGCCATGGGATCTCCGAAGCGTTGAGCGGGCGAGGGTGCGGGTGCAGACGGCGTAGTGTTGATCCGTCCCTTCGACGATAGATCCCCGCCGAGCACCCTGCGCCCGATTCGTAAGACTTCGACACAGGCCAGCACCCGATTCAGGACCGTGATGACCGACCCGACCAGCCGCACCGGAATCGTGCACCTCACCGAGCGTCAGCCGACCGTCACCGGACCGGAGATGCTCGCGAGCCTGGTGCCGCCGCCCCAGTTCGACACGGCGACATTCGACAGCTACCGGGCCGACCCCGCCTATCCCTCTCAGGAGGAGGCGAAGGAGACGCTGATGCGCTTCTCCGGTCGCGGAGCCCCGGTCAAGCGCGGTGGCTTCTTCAGCCGGGCGAAGAAGGAACCCGAGCTCAAGCCCGGCGTCTACCTCGACGGCGGCTTCGGCGTCGGCAAGACCCACCTGCTCGCATCCATCTATCACGCGATGCCGGCACGCCGGAAGTACTTCGGCTCCTTCATCGAGTACACGGCCCTGGTGGGTGCGCTCGGCTACAAGAACACGGTCGACCTGCTCAAGGGCGCCGATCTCCTCTGCATCGACGAGTTCGAGCTCGATGACCCGGGCGACACGATGGTGATGACCCGACTCATCGGTGAACTCGTTCCGACGGGAACGCGCCTCGCGGCCACCTCGAACACCCCTCCGAACGCCCTCGGCGAGGGACGCTTCGCCGCGCAGGACTTCCTCCGCGAGATCCATGCCATGTCCGACAGCTTCCAGACCCTGCGCATCGACGGGGTCGACTTCCGTCAGCGAGCGCTGGACGGTCATGCCGTGGTCCTCGACGACGCCGCCTATGAAACCGCATCGGCGGCGGCCGGTCAGGTCGGCGCCGCCTCCGACGACCGGTTCGACGACCTGATCCGCCACCTCGCCCAGGTGCACCCGTCGCGCTACATCCGTCTCATCGAGGGCCTCGGCCAGGTGGGGCTGCGCGGCGTGCGTCAGCTCACGGACCAGTCCGAGGCTCTGCGATTCGTCGCTTTCGTGGACCGCGTGTACGACGCGCAGATCCCGATCATCGCGACCGGCCTCGGTCTCGACTCGGTGTTCTCCGAGGAGATGCTGGCCGGCGGATACCGCAAGAAGTACCTGCGTGCTGTCTCCCGCCTCAACGCGCTGACGCATTCTGCGTAAGCCCCAAGGCTCGCGTAACGCGATGTTCACACCCGGAGCCGCGCTGTAACCGCAGGGAAACAAACTTCACGCATGCGTGAAACGGCGCGTCGTCACACTGAAGCTCTCAATTACTTCGGATGTGAGGTTTTCCTATGGATGCTCCCGGCAACATCTCGTGGGCCATCACCGCGACAGCGCTGGTGCTGCTCATGACGCCCGGCGTCGCCTTCTTCTACGGCGGTCTCGTCAAGGCGAAGAGCGTCGTCAGCATGATGATGATGAGCTTCGGCTCGATCGGTCTTGTCGCCGTGCTGTGGATTCTCTTCGGCTTCTCGATGAGCGCCGTCGACAGCCCGACCGCCTTCGCCGGCAACCCGTTCGCCGACTTCGGGCTCTCCAGCCTGGCGTCCGGTGAGGGATCGAACGTCGCGCTCCTCGGAGTCGCCTACGGCGCGACCTTCGCGATCATCACGGTCGCACTGATCTCCGGTGCGATCGCGGACCGCGCCAAGTTCGGCAGCTGGCTGATCTTCGCCGGCATCTTCGCCACGGTCGGCTACTTCCCGGTCGCCGCGTGGGTCTGGGGTGGCGGCTGGATCATGAACCTCGGCTCCACGCTCTTCGGTGAGGACAGCGGGATCGGCGTGATCGACTACGCCGGCGGCACCGCGGTGCACATCAACGCCGGTGCGGCCGCTCTGGCGCTGGCCCTGGTCCTCGGCAAGCGCATCGGCTTCCAGAAGGGCATCCTCAAGCCGCACAACGTCCCGCTGACGCTGCTCGGTGCCGCACTGCTCTGGTTCGGCTGGTTCGGCTTCAACGCCGGCGCGGAATGGCTCGCGGAGGACATGGGCGGCGTCGGACTCATCGGTCTGAACACCCTCGGTGCGACCGCGGCCGCCATCCTCGGCTGGATCCTGGTGGAGAAGATCAAGGACGGCAAGCCCACCTCGGTCGGCGCCGCTTCCGGTGCCGTCGCGGGTCTTGTCGCCATCACCCCGGCGTGCGCCAACCTGACGCCCGGCTGGGCACTGCTGCTCGGCGCCCTCGCCGGTGTGGTCTGCGCCCTCGCGATCGAGCTGAAGTTCCGCCTCGGCTTCGACGACTCGCTCGACGTGGTCGGCATCCACCTCGTCGGCGGACTCATCGGCACCCTGTACCTCGGCTTCTTCGCGAGCGAGACCGGCCTGTTCGTCGGCGGCGACGCCCGTCAGCTCGCGGTGCAGGTCATCGCAGCGCTCGGTGTCCTGATCTACTCCTTCGTGGTGGCCTTCATCATCGGCTTCGCGATCGAGAAGACGATCGGGTTCCGCGTCACGAACGAGGACGAGATCGCCGGTGTCGACCAGGTCGTGCACGGCGAGGAGGGCTACGCACTCGCCGACGCATGATCTGCGGTTAGGGTGACCGTGTGAGCAAGACCAACGGCATCCTGACAGCACTCGTGGACATCCTGCTCAAGGCAGTGGGGTCCGGCCGGGCGTCTCGGACGACAGATCCGAGACGCCCGGACGCGCGTCTGCGCACCTCGCAGGAGCGGTCGGCATCCGTCCCCTCGGCGGGAACGACGCACGACCGCGGAACCCAGACCGTGCGTATCGACCCGGGCCGGATCCGCAACCTGCAGGTCGCGTATTCCCCCCAGAGGGACGGAGCTCCGGATGCGGGCGAGATCGTCTGGACCTGGGTCCCCTACGAGGAGAACGACGGACGCGGCAAGGATCGCCCCGTTCTCGTGATCGGCCGCGAATCGGCGGAGCGCGTCTACGCCGTGCGTATGACCAGCAAGCCGCACGACGGCGACCGCGACTACCTGTCGATCGGCACGGGAGCGTGGGACTCGCAGGCGCGTGAGTCCTGGGTCGACGTGGAACAGCTGTACAGCGTGCACGAGCGAGGACTGCGGCGGGAAGCCGCCGTGCTCGACAGGCGCCGCTACGACCGCGTCGGAGCCGCTCTCACGCGGCTGTACGGGTGGTCTGTCGCGGGGTGAGAGCGGGGAACGCCTGGAGCACCATCTCGACGAGCTCCGACAGCGGTCGCGTCAGCGGATCGGTCGCCGGCAGACCCGTGTCGAGTTCGATCTCGTCGATCGCCGCGGCCAGTTGATCCGCCGAGAGGTTCTCGTGGTTGACCGTCACGCCGATCACGCGAGTGTCGGCGAAGGCCTCGATCAGCGCGATCTCGCTCGTCACGGTCGGCATCGCGACCATCGGGAAGTCGCCCAGGACCGTGCGGCCCGGGGCATGCTGCACGATGACGCCCTCGGGCTGGCTCCCGCGAAGGATGTGCGCCGAGGTGATGTAGGCCGGATGGCTGAGAGCGCCCTGGCCCTCGACGATGATCACGTCGGGGTGCTCGCCCTCGAACGCGGCGACCACCTGGTTCTCGACCTCACCCGAGCAGAACTGCGGCACGAGTGCATCGAGCGCGACGCCGTAGCGACCGCCCTGGATGATCGTGGTCTGGCCTGTGCCCACCATGACGGCATGGATGCCGCGTTCGTTGAGCGCCCGCACGAGGATCGTGGCCGTGGTGCGCTTGCCGATCGCGCCGTCGGTACCGAGGATCGTGATGCGCGGGCAGGTCACGTCGAAGATGCGGCCGGAGAAGAGATGGAGGTCCTGCTTGTCCTTGGGGCGGCGGATGTCGGTGATGGTCACCCCGGCGAGCAGGGCGGCCGCCACGAATTCCGCGTCGTCGGTGAGAAACTCGTGCAGCCCGTTGATGATGTGCATGCCGCGGGCGATGCCGTCGAGCAGCACGGTCCGCTGGGCGGCGGAGAGCAGCCCGTCGGCGGGTGCGACGCCGCAGATCAGGTAGTCGGGGACGTGACCTGCGTGCGCGATCGCCGTGGCGAGCCCGTCGAGGATCGGGATGCCGTTCGCGGTGCCGTCCAGCAGCATCCCGGCGTCGGCGCCCGCATGCGTGCTGTCGATGACGCTGAGGATCTCGTACTTCTCGGAGTGGCGGACCAATCCGTTCGCGGTCTTGCCGTCCTGCTCGCCGAACTGGCCTTCGCAGTACACGATCGCCGTCGTGCCGGCCGGGAGCGCGATGGGCTCCGCCCAGGCGTGCGCAGGGTCGATGGAAAAGGGGACTGACGGGGTGGGCATGACGCTCCTCGGGCTCACACAGAGGAGGCGACGGAGAACGAAATGACCCAGAAGGCCCGTTGGTCGACGAGAAGTCTTCCCTGATGTCGGCACGATGCCGACTTCCTCACCGTAGCAGTGCTCGCTGGGACGAGGCCGTGGGGAGCCACGGCCCCGTCCTGGAGCGCGTCAGGTGCTCTGGAACGTCAGCACGCGGTCGATGTCGACGTCCGGCTTCTTCTCGCCCGCCGTCACCTCGAAGTCCAGGTGGTTCTGACTCGGAGGGAGCGGGCAGGTGACGAAGTTCGTGAACGCGCAGGGGAGCGCCGTCAGGTAGTTGAAGTCGATGTGGTCGATCCGCTGAACGGCTTCGTCCGCGAACTGCAGTTCGACGACTCGACCGGCTCCATAGGTCGTCTTCCCGCTCGTCAGGTCCCGGATATGCGCGACGGGCTGGACGCCGTGGGCGGCGTCCTTGCCGATCAGCGCGAGCTCATAGGTCCGGCCGGCGTACTCGAACGAGAGCGTCCCGATGCGCGCCGTGGTCTCGCGGACACCGGTCTCGACCGTGACCTGCTCGACGTCCTCACGTGCAGCGGGCGTGAAGCGCGCGGCGACGCGCCAGGCCGGGTCGTAGTCGTAGGCGGCGAGGCCGGAGAAGTCCTTGCGTGCGGATTCACGAGGATCGCGCACGCGGACCGCGAAGATGCGGTCACCGTCGTCGGTCGTGCGCGGAATGGTCTCGACCTCGCTCACCCCGAAGTAGACGGGGACGCTGCGTCCATGGCCATAGGTCTGGTTGCGCCCGGGCACGATCTCGACGGTGCGGTCGGGGTACTCGCCGTCGACCACGAGGTTCGGACCGTCGGTCGGCGGCGTGTACAGCACCTTGCCGTCCGAGACACCCCATGTGCCGGGAAGACCGTCGAGGACGAGGTCGTCGTCGCCGTCGCGGAGCCAGTGCTGAGCGACCAGCGCCGTCCAGCCGTACGGGCGTGCGAGCTCCGAGACGCGGGCATGACGCCATTCGCGCCACTGACCTTCCAAGTGCTCCTTCGCGGGCATGACTACCGTCCTTCTTCGTGGGAGTGGGGGGCGTGGTCGGTCGACGACGCGGCGTGGTCCGCGGTGCGGTGGATGAAGGCGCAGACCTTCTCGAACGAATCGGCGCCGGCGACGGCGTTGCCTCGTGGCGTGCCGCCGTTCGAATAGTGCACACCAGAGACCGGGTGCACGCGGTCGATGTCGGTGCTGGGGAGATGGGGGAGCGCGATCCCGTGCCCCGCCTCCTCGTAGTCGAGGTGCAGACGCTCGGCGGTGTGCCGGTGTCTCGCCAGTGTGTCGTGCACGATGCGCGATGCCATGCTGGACGGCCACGCGCGATCGTCGAGACCGGAGATGCAGGCGACGGGACCGGGGAATCGTTCGATGGGGATCCGCGATGCACGGGCGAGCGCCCGATCGTGGAGGCCGTCGACGTAGACGTCGCGGTGGCGCGTCGGTGCGGGCTCGTCGTTCCAGGGCTGCCACGTCACGCCGGTGTTGTCGTGCCAGAGATGTTCGAGCGGCCGGCCGTCTCGCGTCCAGGTGGGGCCGTCCCACCCCTCGTCGGGGTCTGCGGCTCCCTGTGCGCCGAAGACGAACGCGGCGGGGACGAAGGCGGCGACCCCGAGGACGAGCTCGGGATAGGTCGCGGCCAGCAGCAGCGACAGTTCGCCGCCGCGCGACTGTCCGCTCACGATCGCGCGCCCGCCGAGCGGTGAGAGTTCCGCTGCGACGTATCGGAGGGCGTGTTCGAAGTACTCCAGCGGTGTGCGGGAGATGTGCTCGGGCAGACCGGGAGCCCGGAAGTAGCCCAGTGCGAGAGCCTGTATGCCGCGTGAAGCATACTGAGCGGCGCGCGTCTCGTTGATGCCTCCGCCGGAGCCGTTGAGCACGATCACCGTCGGGAGAGGGCCCTCGTGCGCGGGGCGGAACAGCGTGCCGACGAGGCCGCCTGAGCGGATCTCGGATCTCTCGACATCGCTCCCGTGGAGCCATTGCGTCACCTCGACGGCGGCCTCCGCGGCGTCGGCACCGTCGCCGGCCTGATCCAGATATCCCGTCGCCGGCTCGGCCCGGGCGGTGAGGAGCGTCGAGAGGGGACGAGCGACGTGGGCGGGTTCGGCGGAACCGGTCGTCCCCACCTCGCGGCGCTGCGACCAGAACAGACCCATCGAGTCCGCCACGCGGTAGTCGCCCGACACCGGAGCCTGCGTCCCGAGGTCGACATCGCCGTCGCGGTCGACGAGGAAGGTTGCCTGAGCGGCCCACTCGCCACCGTCCCGTACGGTGACCGCGCGGACGGTGACGAGAGATCCCGGCACCGCACCGCTGATGCGGATCGACCGCCGTTCCCACAGGGCGCCGTTCCGGGGAACCACGCGGAGGGCGAAGGATGCGTCCCGGCTCATGCGCCCGATGCTTCCGATGCTCGTCCGCGCAGCCAGGCTGCTGCCTCGTCGCGTACGGGGATCGTCTCGGGCAACTCCGCCGCGTCGGCAGTCAGGGCATCGAAGCGCGCGGGGAGATGGCCGCCGGCGCCGCGCCACTCCCGATCCAGTGCGGCGGTCGCGTCCGCGGTATCGGTACCGCCTGCGCGTGTGGGGTCGAACGCGATGAGGACCGCCCCCCTGCTGAGCGGGGCACCCGGGTCGGTGACCCGCCCGCCGACGGCGACACCGGCGAGGAGCTCGACCACGAGTCCGGTGAGCGACCCGACGAGACCCGCGGGGAGGAGAGCGGCGACGGCGGCGGGGTCCGTGGTGGGTTCCCCGGACTCGTCGACCGCACTCCCCTCCGGGAGGGGTGCGCCCGCGCCTCGTGCCTCGCGGACCGCGGCGAGCGTGAGGGTCGAGGTGGCGTAGTCGATCACGAGCGGCGGACGGTCGCCGCGCGGAACCCCGATGGCGAGCGGATTCGTGCCGATGGCGGCGGCGTGCCCACCCCACGGTGCGACGGTCGCCGGTGACTGCGCGGCGAGCAGGGCCACGGCACCACGAGAGGCGAGCGAGTGGGCCGCGAGTCCGAGGATTCCGAGTGCCCCCGCCCCTCGGACACCGACGATGGCCAGTCCGTGCGCCTCGACGCTCTGGGAGGCACGCCGCACGGCGGAGGCGAGCGCGACCACTCCGGGCACCCCGGTCGCATCGAGGGATCCGATCGGGTCGGCGTCGGTGACCGGGGTCGCCTCGGCCGCCGGGGCCCCTTCGAGCACGTCGAGCCGCTCGAGGTCACGGGCCAGCATCCCGATGCCGAACTCCGGAAGGCCGAGCAGTTCGGCCTGGATCAGCCAGAACGCCGCCAGCTGGACGTCGGCAGGATCGCTGAGCGGTGCGGTCGACCGGAGCACAGCGCGCAGGTCGGACAGCGTCTCGTGCGCATCGAGGTTCATTGCGTGCCCCCGCCGCTCAGTACTTGACCCACGGCACGACGCGGCGTTCGAGCAGAGCCCAGAGCGCCGTCGCGCCGTAGCCGAGCACGGAGATCGTGACGATTCCCACGTACATCTTCGACACGGCGAAGGTTCCCCACGAGCTCCAGATCATGTAGCCCAGCCCGCTGTTCGCACCCACGAACTCGGAAGCCGCAATGATCACGAATGCGCCACCGGTGGCGAGCTTGATGCCGGTGAAGATCGACGGCAACGCGTAAGGGAACGAGACGGTCATCCACCGCTGCAGCCGGGTCGCACCGTTGGCGTTGGCCACGTCGTTCAGCAGCGGCGGCGTCTGCATCACTCCACCCAGCGTGTTGAAGAGCAGATAGAAGAACACGCCGATCGCGACGATCACGTACTTGCTCGTCTCGCCGAGGCCGAAGATCAGCAGCAGCAACGGGAAGATCGCGACCTTGGGCACCGGCAGCAGGGCCGAGAAGATCGGATCGAGGAGCAGCCGCAGCGTGCGGACCGACCCGAGCAGGATGCCGAGGATGATCCCGGGCACCGCTCCCAGCACGAAGCCGACGGCGATGCGCGACAGGGTGATCCCGATGTTCTCGAGCAGGACTCCCGAGACCAGCAGTTCGAAGAACGTCTCGATGATGGAGGTCGGCGCGGGGAAGAAGCGCGGATCGAGGAGCCCCGTGCGGCTCGCGATCTCCCAGGCGAGGAGGATCAGCAGTGGTGTGTACGGGCCGAGTCTGCGTACCCACACGGATCCGCGCTCGGCCTGCACTGCCTCCTTGAGCTGCGCCTCGATGTTCGGGTCGGCGATCGTGGTCATGACGCCAGCTCCTGTTCCGTCGAGTTCTCCAGCAGCGACCACAGCCGCGCCGTGATCTCGCCGTAGCGCGGGTCGCGGCGAAGACCTGCGATGTCGCGCGGCCGTCCGAACGGCACCTCGATGTCGTCGATGATGCGTCCAGGACGATGCGACATCACGACGACGCGGTCAGCGAGCATCAGCGCCTCGTCCACGCTGTGCGTGATGAACATCACGGATTTCGACGTGCGCTCCCAGATCTGCAGCAGCTCCTGCTGCAGCGTCACCCTGGTCTGCTCGTCGAGCGCTCCGAAGGGTTCGTCCATGAGCAGTAGATCGCCGTCGTCGGCGAGGGCCCGGGCCACCGAGGTCCGCTGGCGCATTCCGCCCGAGATCTGCGCCGGGTAGAACCCGCCGAAATCGGAGAGTCCGACCAGCTCGAGCAGCTGATCGACCCGCTCGGTCCGCTGCGCACGCGAGAGCCCGCGCAGTTTGAGGGGGTACCCGATGTTCTGGGCGACGGTTAGCCAGGGGAACACACCGTGCTCCTGGAACACCACCGACGGGCGACTGGAGGTCTCGATCGTGCCGAGACTCGGTTTCTCGAGGCCGGCCGCAAGGCGCAGCAGCGTGCTCTTGCCGCAGCCGGACGGCCCGAGCACGCAGACGAACTCGTTGTCGGCGATCTCCAGATCGATGTCCTGGAGCGCGATCAGAAGGTCGTCCTTGCGGTCGGCGTTCGCGTAGGCCTTCCAGAGTCCCTGGACGTGGAGGCCGCTCATTTCTTCGAGGAGGCGAGGTCGCCGCTCTCCTGCAGGGCGATCGCGTCCTTCAGGATGTCATCGCGGTAGATGTCCTCGATGCCGGAGTCCCCATCGAACTCGAGCGCATCGCGGTCACGGAAGAACTGCTCCTGCCGGGCGACGTCCTTCCAGTCGATCGCTCCGCTCGGGTCTTGCGTTGTGAGGGCGATGGAGGTCAGCGTCTCGACCGGCAGGTCGGTGTACTCGGCGATGATCTCCTGCGTGGCGGGATCATCCCAGCCACCGTCCTCGAGTTCCTTGACCGCCTTGAGGTACGCAGCAGTGAACGCGGTGACGGCGGCGGGGTGCTTGTCCACGTACTCGGTGTTGAAGACCATGGCGCCCAGCTCGACGCCGGCCTGGTAGTCGATGGGCAGGAGCTCGTGGGCGATGCCCTGGGCGATGACGGCCGACGAGATCGGCTCGATCGACCAGCTCGCATCCACGGAGCCGTTGGCGAGGGCGGCGGGGATGTCGCCGGGGCTGAGGTTCACGAGCTCGACGTCGTCGACGCTCAGACCGGCGGACTCCAGCGCGAGCGCGACGGAGTAGATGCCGAATCCGCCGTCGCCGGGGATTCCGATCTTCTTCCCCTTCAGGTCGGCGGCGTCCTCGACGTCGGACGCATCGGACGCGATCAGGGGTGAGGGGTTGGCGCCCGACTCCGGGATGCGGGACACGCTCGCGATCACCGAGAGCGAGGCGCCCGCCTTGGTGGCGTTGAACAGACCCGCGCCCCAGGTGGCGCCGCCGGCCGTGATGTTGCCCGTGCTGACCTGCTGATACGTCTCTCCCGAGCTGCCGCCCTTGGCGACCAGCTCGACGTCGAGACCGGCGTCCTCGAAGTACCCGTTCTCCTCGGCGAGGAAGAAGGGCGCGTAGTCCGCGTAGGGCGAATAGAGGAAGGTGATCTTGGGGGCGTCCTCCGCAGTGTCGGTCGCTTCTCCCGACCCGGACGAGCTGCAGGCGGTGACCAGGAGTGCGCTGGCGAGGACGAGAGCGGTACCCGCGAGGGCGCGGCGACGAGAGGTCATGATCTTGCTCCAGGGGGTTCGGGTGGGGTGCACGGGAAGCACCTGGTCTCGAATCTATCGATTCGATGTGCTTCGGTTTTCCCTCCGTCGTCATATTCCGACACCGACGCGGCAGCGGGGAGGCAATCCGATCCGGTACGGGCTTCGAACCAGTGGTGAGTCGCGTTCAGCGGCGTCACACAAGGAGGAATCATGCGTTTCATCCCCACCAAGGTCCACGGAGTCCTCGACTACATCGTCGGCATCGCGCTGATCGCCGCGCCCTGGCTGTTCGGTTTCGCGAGCGTGGGCGGAGCCGCGGTCATCATCCCGATCGTCCTCGGCGTCGGGCTCATCGTGTACAGCCTGTTCACGAAGTACGAATGGGGGCCCTTCGGCTTCATCCCGATGCCGGTCCACCTCGTGTTCGACATCGTCGCCAGCCTGTTCCTGGCCCTCTCGCCGTGGATCTTCGGATTCGCGGACGAGGCGCTCAACGTCTGGCTCCCGCACGTCGTCGTGGGTGCCGCGGTGATCGTCGTGGTGCTCTTCTCGCAGCCTCAGCCGGCGACCACTCGGGGCCGCGTCGCCGCCGCCTGAGCGACACCCGGACGCGATGCCGGGCGACTGGACTTCCCGAAGCAGTCGCCCGGCATCGTCATGCTCCGGCGAAGACTCCGCCGCCCACGTTTCCCTCGTAGATCACGTTGAGCTGAGGCGGCGCGGAGGTCACCGTATAAGTGCTCCCCACCTCGAACGGGCCGGTGATCGAGAAACTGCCGAGATCGCCCGTCTCGCTCGGCGGCAGCGCGACGCCGTTCGAGATGGTGACCACATTGCCGCTGACCGCGACCACCCATCCGCCGGGAGCATTCACCGAGAAGTCCACGCCCTCCGGGAGCGTGAAGGTGAGCACGACCTCCCCGGGCACGTACGTCTGCGTCGCACCGAAGCCGTTGTAATTGGAACCGCTGAGGAAGATACCCCCGCCCGCGCCGCCGTAGGCGTTGCCGGTGACGTAGAGGGTCCCCCCGCCTGTGCTCGCGGCTGCGAGCGGTGTCGCGGCAGCCACGGCGATGATCGGGACGGACCAGGCTCCGGCGATGATGACTGAGCGTCGGGAGAGTCCACGTTCGTGTTCCATATGGGCATCCTTTCGTCGTGGGCCTTCCGACCAGCGTATGAGGGTCTACCGTGAGTCGTCGAGACCGCGCAGTGTGCGACTCAGCCAGCGGGCGTACAGCAGCCAGGGGTCGCCTTCTCGACGGAGGGCGGCGATGTGCGCCCGCAGCTCCGGGGTGAGGGTGAACCACTCACCGCCCTCTCGCACGGTGGCGAACTCGCGATGGCGCTGCTGTTCGACGGATCGGTCGCCGCGTTCGAACGCGAGCAGCTCCTGGTGCCGGATGCTCGCGAGGCGCTGCCGTGGGCGCCAACTGGTGCCGATCTTCACTCGGTCGTCGTATCGGATGTAATAGACGACGTCGATGCGGGGGAGCGGGAGGTCGGGATCGGGAGCATCGCCGTAGCGCCATCCGCAATCGGCGCAGCACCAGGCATCGCCTACCCGAACCCCGTGCATGCTGCCACAGAGCGCACAGGGGCTTGGAAGGGCGCGTTTCGTCGGCACCGAAGCAGACTACGCGCGCCCTCCGACACCCGGACCGGCCTCAGCCGGCGTGCACGAGGATCTTCGCGCCGGCACCTCCGCGCAGCGCGTGGATCGCTTCGACGACATTCTCGAGTGCGGTCTCCTGCACCCAGCCTGTCGTGTCGTAGGCGCCACGGGACATGGCCTCGATCACGGCGTCGAAGTCCTCGGGAAGATACGCCAGCGCACCCGCGATCTCGGTCTCGGCCATCACCAGCTGCGTGGGGAGGAAGTCCATCGTGCGCTCGTGGATGGCGACCACGACCACGCGACCACCGGGAACCAGGTTCGCCAGGGACGAGCTGACGGCTGCACCCACTCCGGCCGCATCGAAGGCGACCTCGACGCCTTCGCCGTCTGTCAGCGTCGCGACCGTGGCCGCGAGATCCTCGTTCACCGGATCGACCACCGTGGCCCCGAGGGCTGCGATGATCGCGCGACGCTCCGCGCTGGGCTCCGACACGAGCACCCGCTCCACTCCGCGCGCACGCAGTGCGAACCACACACCGATGCCGATCGGTCCGGCGCCCGCGATCAGAGCGGTGCCGCCCGCCTCGACGCCGCTGCGGGAGACCGCATGCCACGCGACCGACATCGGCTCGACGAGGGCACCCATCCGCAGGTCGACGTTCTCCGGCAGCACGTGCAGCTTCGTCGCGTCGACGGTGGTGAACTCCGCCATGCCACCACCGTCGGAGCTGAGCCCGTGGAAGCCGATCGTCTGGCAGGCGTTGAACATGCCTCTGCGGCAAGCGGGGCATTCGCCGCAGTAGTAGATGGGCCAGACGGCCACCCGGTCGCCCACCGCGATGTCGCTCACTCCCTCGCCGAGCTCGACGACGGTTCCGGAGAACTCGTGGCCGAGGATCTGGGGCAGCGTGGCACCCGTCACGGGGTGCGGGTGCTCGAGGTCGAGTCCGGCGGCCTCGGGGGAGTAATAGACGTGGAGGTCTGACCCGCAGATCCCCGCATATGCGTTGCGCAGTTTGACCTGTCCGGGCCCGGGCGTCGGCTCGGGGACCTCTTCGATGCGCAGGTCTTCCTTGGCGTGGAACAGTGCGGCCTTCATCTCTTCTCTCCTTCTTCTCCGGTAGCCGTCATCGCAGCCACCACTCCGGTGATGCCGCGAGGATCAGTCTCACGGCACGGTCGATGTCGTCGTCGTCGCTCCGCAGCCACTCCTCGATGGCGCCCACGGTGCCCGCTGCGGCGTACGCGACGGCGATCCGCATCGCGGAAGCATCCTCCGCGAACAGGGGCGGAACGATCTGCGAGTGCAGCTCGGCCCACACCAGCAGCCCGGAGCGGATGGATGCCTCCAGGTTGCTGCGCACAGGTGCGGCCAGCAGGGGCTGCATCGCCCCGCGGTACACCGATGCCCGTCGCCGGATGTGCTCCAACAGGGCTCGCTCCCCGTCACCGATGGCATCCGTGTGCGGCAGGATCTCCATGGCGGCGTCGATTTCTGCGGACAGCGCGTCGGCGAGGAGCTGCACCGGGCTCTCCGCGTGCCGGTAGAAGGTGTCTCTGGTGACACCCGCCGCTGCACAGATCGCGGAGACGGTGACATCGGCGACCGGCATCCGGCCGGCCAGTTCGAGCACCGCGCCACGGAGACTCTCGCGTGAACGTCGCGACCTCGCATCCATGGGTCCAGTCTATCTGACATGTGTCAGATAGACGCCTCTTCTGTGCCGTGGATCACGCGCCTAGTCTCGGAAGGGACGGGTACTCGCGTCGAGCGGCGACAGCGACGACCGGTGCGGCGAGGGGAGTGGCGATGGCGAACAGGTCCCGGCGTGGTCCGATCGCGTGGATCGTCGTGTCGGCCGTGTCTATGGCTCTTGCCGCGTGCTCACCGACGACGCCCAATCTGTCACCCTCGAGGCTTCCCGACGAGTCCGGATCGGTCTCCGGGGGAACCGAGACCACGATCGTCGAGGATCTGGCGGCGCCGTGGTCGATCGCCTTTCACGAGGGAATCGCACTGATCAGTGAGCGTGACAGTGCTCGGATCGTCGAGGTGTCGGACGACGGTGACGTCCGCGAAGTCGCGGTGATCGATGACGTCGCACCCGGTGGCGAAGGCGGCCTGCTCGGGATCGCCGTGCACGAAGGGCATCTCTACGCGTACTCCACCGCCGCGAGCGAGAACCGCGTGCAGCGCTTCACCCTCACCGGTTCGCCCGGTTCCCTCGACCTCGGCGCGCCGGAGACGATCCTCGACGGCCTGGCTGCCGCGACGAATCACAACGGCGGCCGCATCGCGTTCGGTCCCGACGGGATGCTCTACGTGACGGTGGGTGATGCGGGCGACCGCGAGAGTGCCCAGGACCCGGCGTCGCTGTCGGGCAAGATCCTCCGCATCACACCGGAAGGTGCGGTCCCGGACGACAACCCCGTCGAGGGGTCACCGATCTACAGCCTCGGACACCGCAACCCGCAGGGGCTGGCCTGGGATGAGACCGGGACGCTGTACGCAAGCGAATTCGGTCAGGACACGTGGGACGAGCTGAACGTCATCGAGCCCGGCGGGAACTACGGATGGCCCGTCGTCGAGGGTATTGCGGGCCGCGGGGAGTTCATCGATCCGGTGCAGCAGTGGGCGCCGGATGCCGCCAGCCCGAGCGGCATCGCCATCGCGGAAGACGCGGTGTTCGTCGCGAATCTGCGGGGTGAACGACTCCGTGAGGTGCCGCTGGGTGATCTTTCGTCGTTCGCCGAGCACCTCACCGACGCCTACGGACGGCTTCGTGATGTGGTCCTCGCCCCCGACGGTGCGCTGTGGGTGCTCACCAACAACACCGACGGTCGCGGCGATCCCGGGGACGGCGACGATCGGGTCATCCGCGTGTCGCTCGACGAGGGCCGCTGAATCGCAAGCTCGGGGCCAGAAAATGCCGGAAGCCCCGCAGCCGTGAGGTGTGCGGGGCTTCTCTGGTGGGCGATACCGGACTCGAACCGATGACCTCTTCCGTGTGAAGGAAGCGCGCTACCAACTGCGCCAATCGCCCATACCCGTGGGGTACGTCAACCGATACTACCCGACGCTCAGAGGCCGTACGGACCACTCTGTGAGACACGCGCGAGATTCGCCGCGGGTTTGGCGGAGGGGGAATCTTCGGCTAATGTTTCATGAGTGCCCGGGACAACCGGGAACGAAATGCGGATGTAGCGCAGTTGGTAGCGCACAACCTTGCCAAGGTTGGGGTCGCGAGTTCGAGTCTCGTCATCCGCTCGAGTGCAGAGGGTCTTCTTCGGAAGACTCTTCGCACGTGGGGTCAATCCACACGGTGGCGTGGCCGAGCGGCTAGGCACCGGCCTGCAAAGCCGTTTACACGGGTTCGAATCCCGTCGCCACCTCACGGGAAAACTGAATAGCCCCAACGGGCGCGATTGGCGCAGCGGTAGCGCGCTTCCCTGACACGGAAGAGGTCACTGGTTCGATCCCAGTATCGCGCACAGACAAACCCCCGGTTCTCCGGGGGTTTTTTCGTGCCCGGAAAGTGAGCGACCTGGGGGAGTGCGGGTCGGTTCGCGCGCGTCGCCGCATCCAGCGGTGTGGCGGGTTCAGACGGATCCGCCATCATGGCGCGCACCCGCATCGCCCGTCCATGGCGGGGTGGCCTCGATCGTTCCGTGCCCCTCTCGTCGCGCCGCCAGGGTGATCGAGAAGCCGATCAGGCCGATCGCGGAGACGCCGGCGACGAGGCCCGTCCAGAAGTCTTGGGTGAGCAGGCCCAGACCGATGCCCGCGACTGAACCGACGAACACGGCGACGACCCAGGCCATCACCCGGTACCCGAGAGTGACTTGAGGAACTCGATTCTCTTCCATGAGTGCACACTACGGATTCCTGGGTTGCACCGCCATGGGCCCGATTCCAGCTAGTTGACTTATCAACTAGCGGCGTGCTTCACTCGGAGCATGACGCTCTCCCGCATCATCCTCGGCTTCCTCACCGTCAGGCCCATGACGGGCTACGACCTCATGGCGGCCTTCGCGACCTCGGCAGCCTATTTCTGGCATGCCGACAAGGCTCAGATCTATCGCACTCTCGCAAGACTGGTGGAGGAGGGACTCGCCCGCACGGAGATCGTGACCGGAACGAACGCGCCGGATCGTGTGGTCCACCACATCACCGACCAGGGATATGAGGCGATGCGGGCATGGCTCGTCTCTCCGCCCGCTCGACAGGTGCCGCGGGACGCTTTCATCGCCCGGATGTTCTTCGCCGGTGAGCTGGACGATCCCGAGCTCGTCGCGGTGGTCGACGCTCGCATGGCAGAGGCGACGGCGGCGCGAGACGCGCTCCGGGTCATTCGTGCGCAGACCCCGCGTCCGGACGTTCGGTCCGACCGCTCGGGCTGGCTGCGTTCCATGACGCTGGATCAGGGCCTTCGTGAGCACGACGATCACATCGAATGGCTGGAAGCGCTCCGATCGGGGCTCGGGGCGGAGACGCGTTCATGACCCGCCCCGTCCTGTTCCTTCATGGTGGCACCGTCGGCGGCTGGAGCTGGGCGGGGCAGTCGTCGGCGTTCGACGACCGGCTCACCCTCGCGCCCGACCTGCCGGGGTACCTGTCCAGACGAGACGAACCCTGGACCGACTTCGACAGCGTGGCCGACCGGCTGGCGGCGTTCATCGACCGCGAGGCCGGCGAACCGGTCGACGTGGTCGGGCTCTCTCTCGGAGGGATGGTCGCGTTGCATCTCGCGGCCCGCTACCCCGCCGTAGTGGCGAGTGTTTTCGTGACCGGAGCGTCGGTGCTCCCGTACCGTCCGTCGATGCGGCTGATGAACTGGGGTCCGCTGATGCTGTGGAACCGGCGCTTCTTCTGGGCGGGGATGGCGCGTCAATTCGGGCTGGTGGGAGAGGAGGCGAAGCGGTTCGTGGTGAGCTGCCCGCCCATCTCCCGTGCGAAGCTGGCCGAGCAGCTGCATGAGGTCTATCCCGGAGGCGTGACTTCTCTGGCGGACGTCTCCGCTCCGCTCATGGCGATCGCGGGCGAGCGGGAGATGCGCTATTTCCACGACTGCCTGCAGGTCGTGCGCGCGGCGCGACCGGATGCGACGATCGGGCTCGCTCCCGGCATGCACCACGCGTGGAACGCCGAGGACCCCGAGCTCTTCAATCGCATCCTCCGTACCTGGCTCGACGAGAGGGCAGCCCACGCCGACCTGCTTCCGCTCGGGCCGAGCGCTCGCTGATCGCGCTACGGCCGAGGAGCCCGCTTGACCACGTCGTACGCGGCGAGCGCCGCCTTGCGCGTCTCGCCCAGGTCGACGATCGGTTCGGTCGGCGCTTCCGAGGCCCAGTGCGAGATGTAGAGCCCCTGCGGGTCGAACTTCTTCGCTTGGAGCTCGGGGTTGAATACTCGGAAGTAGGGCGCGGCGTCGGCACCTGAGCCCGCCACCCACTGCCAGTTGAAAGGGTTGTTGGCCTCGTCGGCGTCGACGAGCGTGTCCCAGAACCACTCTTCGCCGAGTCGCCAGTCGATGAGCAGGTTCTTGACGAGGAACGACGCCACGACCATCCGGACGCGGTTGTGCATATAACCCGTGTGCCAGAGCTCGCGCATCCCGGCATCCACCAGCGGCACGCCGGTCTCGCCGTGCTGCCAGGCGTCGAGGTGCGACGGATCGAGTGGTGGCCACGGGAAGGAGTCGAATTCGCGACGGAGATTCTGTGTCGCGAGATCGGGGGAGTGGTACAGCGTGTGCCAGGCGAACTCCCGCCACCCGAGTTCGGAGAGGAAGCCACCGGCGCCGTCGACGCCGACCGACTCGTGCCAGACGGTGAACGGGCTGATCTCTCCCCAACGCAGCCGTGGGGAGAGCAGCGAGGTCGCACCGGCGGACGGCTCGTCACGAGCACGGTCGTAGGCGGGGAGGTCATGTTCGAGGAATTCCGTGAGCCGTCGCCGGGCGGCGGGCTCGCCGGGCTCCCACGTCTCGCGCAGTCCACCGGCCCAATCCGGCCGGGTGGGCAACAGGTCCCAGTCGTCGAGAGCATCGGATGCGGGAGCATGAGCCGGGCCATCGACCGTTCGCGGCTCGGGGAGCGGCGCGCGCGGCGCCGGAAGGGCGAGGCACGCACGCCAGAATGGTGTGAAGACGGAATAGTGGGTCCCGCTGCCGGTCGTGACCGTCCAGGGCTCGTGCAGGAGTGACGCCGCGAAGGAGGAGACGTCGATTCCCTCGGCTCGCAGCGCGGCCTTGAGCCCGGCATCCACCGACCGTTCGGGGCCACCGTACCGGCGATTCCAGAAGACGGCTCCGGCATCGATCTCGTCGGCCAGATCAGAAACGAGGCGCTCCGCCGGGCCGCGGCGCAGCACCAGGGAACCTCCGCGATCGTGAAGCCTCCCCTCGAGGGACTCCAGCGAGTGATGCAGCCACCATCGTGCGGCGCCACCGAGCGCGCGGAATCCCGGCGACTCCTCGTCGAGCACGAAGAGCGCGACGATCGGCTCACCGCGATCGATCGCGGCGCGCAGGGCGGGGTTGTCCGCCAGGCGCAGATCGTCTCGGAACCAGACGAGCGAGGGGGAGGCCATGGCCCTATTCTCGCTGACCCGGGCCGTCCCCTCGGGAGACAGACCCGATCAACGTCGCCGCGTACGGCGAGAGTTCCCTCTCTCGTCGTCCGTGGCCCACAGCGCCCACACGACGAGCAGGGGCTGCAGGAAGAGACGACCGAACCGCCGGGCGTCGGTGTCGAGCCCAGGAGTCGAACGCCGCGTGCGCCACTGGTACACGTTGCCGGGGAAGACCGCGGCGAAGAACGCGGCGGTCGCCCATCCGATCCTGCGCCGTTCTCGAGGAAGCGCGACGAGTCCTGCGGCGAGCGCGACCTCCGCCGCCCCCGAGGCGATCACGATCGCGTCCTTGTCGAGCCGCGTGAACCGGGTAGCCCAGTCGGGGACCACGACGCGGAAGCCGCGGGTGCTCACGAAGTGTGTGACGCCGATGGCGCCGAGGGCGACGGCGAGGATCCAGCGCGCGACTGCTCTGCTCATCCGCTCACGCTACAGGTGCCCTCGGAAGCGCGATGCCTCCTCGGGCACCGGCACTGAATCGGTCAATCGCCGGAGAAGTCCCGTGCCTCCTCCCAGGACCGGAAGCCGTCGGCGATCTCCGTGGAGTGCGTGTGGTGCAGATAGTGCTCGCCATCCAGCGGCACCACGGTTCCGTCCGCGACGGTCGCGGCCTGCTCGTCGTGGAGGGACAGCCATTCGGGTGTGGTCTCGTTCTCGGCCACCACGAAGAGGAGGAGGGGCAGATCCTGCGGGAACGTCGAGCCGATCGCGTCAGCGAAGTTGGTGCGGATGTGGGACATCTCGTCCAAGTAGGTCGGACCCAGGGAGTTGCGGTTGGTCAGGAGCATCATCTGCTCGCGCGCCTCCGCTGAGGAGGGGGACTCCCCGTCGTCGGTTCCGCCGAACGCGGTGAGCAACCGGACGAGGCCGAGGTTCTTCGCCGCTCCCATGAGGCCGGTGGGGAACACCGTGTCCACGTGGGGCTGGCGCGGGACACTGGTATCGATGCCGACGAACGCCCGCACCTCGTCGGGATACCGGTGCGCGAACTCGATGCCGTAGATTCCGGCGATCGAGTGCCCCATGAGCACGTAGCTGTCGATGTCCAGGCTCCGTAGCGCCTCGTGCACCTCCGAGACGATGTTCTCCGTGGTTCGCGACCGATCGGTCCCGTCGCTCAGTCCGTATCCGAAGGGCTCCACCACGACCACGCGATGGTCGGCTGCGAGATCGTCGACCAGCGGTTCGAAGTCGATGACGGGGGAGGGCGTGCCGAACCCGGGCAACAACACGATGGTCTCCGGCCCGTCGCCCGAGATCGCCACATTCATGTCGTGCCCATCGACACTCACCGTCTCGCCGTACGGTTCGATGCGATCGGCTTCGACACCACTCGCCACAGCGTTGACGATCGTCGTGGTGGCCAATCCCACCGCGATCACGGCGCCGATCGCCGTCACGGTGATGAGCGCTCTCTTTGCGACCTTCTTCATGGACACCTCTCCCGGTCGCGCGGTGCGACCCGGTTCCAGCGTTCCTCGTCGGGTCCGCCGGCGCGTCCCCCCGACGCAGACATCCGCGTACCGCATCCGCGGTATGCGGATCTCGTCCTCGTGGGGGACTCGTGGCCCGGAGAACCGCGAAATACTGGAGGGATGCCGGTGCCTGGAGCTCGTGGGATCGCGGCCGCGCTGCGGAGTGTCATCATCTTCGCCGTGGTCGTCATCTTCGCCGTCCTGCCGTTCCCTGCCGAGGACTTCCGGGCCACCGGGTGGCTGCTGGTCCCCGCGCTGCTGCCAGCCGCGGCGGTGCTGGTCCGTCGTCGCGTGCCGTTCGTGGCTCTCGGGGCGAGCCTGGTCTGCGCGGTCGTGCTCGCGTTCGCCGGGGTCGTATCGCCCAGCGCGCTCCTGGCGGCCGCCTTCAGCTGCTACGCGCTCGTCGATCTGCGCGGACGGCTGGTGGGAGTGGTCGGAGTCCTCGCCGCGGCGGTGGTCGCGTTCCTCTCGAACGGCCTCGCCATGGGCGGCGACCTCTTCGACTCCGCCGCGCTCCAGTTCGTCCTGTCACTCCTGCTCGCCGGTGCGCTGGGCGATGCCGCGCGCTCGCGTCGGGAGTTCGTCGCGGTCATGACGGAGCGGGCCGAGCGTGCCGAGCAGAGCCGCGACGACGAGGCGCGGCGCCGGGTGATGGAGGAGCGGGTGCGGATCGCACGGGATCTGCACGATGTCGTCGCGCACCAGATCTCGGTGATCAGCCTCAACGCAGGGGTGGCGTCGTCCGCCTTGGAGAGCAGGCCCGAACGCGCCCGGGAAGCGCTCACGACGATCCGCAGCGCTTCGCGCACGGTGCTCGCCGACATCGGCGGGCTCATGTCGCTGCTGCGCGCGGACGACGTGGATGAGCCCTTCGATCTCCGTCCGCAGCATGGGCTCGCCGACCTCGGCGCCCTGGTCGAGCGGTTCGAGGATGTCGGTCTCCGCATCGACCTGCGACGCGAGGACGACACCGTGGCGATGTCCCCGGCGAGCGACCACGTCGCGTATCTGGTCGTGCAGGAAGGGCTGACGAATGCGCACAAGCACGGAGCGGAGGGGCGAGTCGTGGTGACGGTGCGCGCGGTCGATGATGCGCTCGCTCTGACGGTCGCGAATCCGCTGGACCCGAGCGTCGTCCCGCCATCGTCGAGCGGGCACGGGCTCCGTGGGCTCCGCGAACGGGTCTCCGCCGTCCGCGGCGACGTGGCCGTGGAGAGCACGCGCGACGAATTCGTCCTCTCCGTGCACCTCCCCACGAACGGACGGAGGGTCCGCGGATGATCTCTGTCCTCGTAGTCGACGACCAGCCGCTGGTCCGCCAGGCGGTGCGCGACATCCTCACGGACGGGGACCTGCACGTGGTCGGCGAGGCCGCCACCGGGCGCGCAGCGGTCGCGTCCGCCGCCGAACTCGTCCCGGATGTGGTGCTGATGGACATCCGGATGCCGGACCTGGACGGGATCGCCGCTACCGAGCTCATCTGCGCCGCGCGACCGGAGGGGAAGCCCCGGGTGCTGATCCTCACGACGTTCGAGGAAGACGACTACGTGGTCGCCGCCCTCCGCGCGGGCGCGAGCGGCTTCATCGGCAAGGGCGCGGAACCGGACGACATCGTCCGCGCGGTGCGCACGATCGACGCGGGAGAGTCGCTGCTGTCGGCCACGGCGACGCGCACGCTCATCGAACGTTCGGTGCGCGGAGCCACACCATCGACGCCGGGCGCGCACGCGGAGGTGCTCGCCCGGTTGACGGCCCGCGAGCGCGAGGTGCTGGTGCTGGTCGCCGGAGGCCGGACGAATCAGGAGATCGCGTCGGCGCTCACCATCTCGCCGCACACCGCGAAGACGCACGTGAACCGCATCATGTCGAAGGCGGATGCGCGCGACCGTGCCCAGCTGGTGATCCTCGCGTACGAGTCCGGAATCGTCGTCCCCGGAGGCTGATGGCCCTCCTCCGGCGCATCTTCGATGGGGCGTGCGCGGCGGTCAACACCGCGTGCTCATACGAGTAACCTGGACACCGACCCAGATGGAGAGTTTCTGTGCCTGAAAACGCCCGGCCGCACGATGGCTTCGCCCTGTTCACTGACCGAAACGTCGTCGCGATGCGCGTCAACGGCGATCTCAAGGATCTCGCCACGACCGTGACAGACGCCGACGAGGTCGAGCCGGTCACGATCGACAGTGCGGACGGGCTGAGCATCCTCCGCCACTCCGCGGCCCACGTGCTGGCGCAGGCGGTGCAGCGCATCAACCCGCAGGCGAACCTCGGCATCGGCCCGCCCATCACCGACGGGTTCTACTACGACTTCGGCGTAGAGACCCCGTTCACGCCCGAGGACATCAAGGCCATCACCAAGGAGATGCAGCGCATCGTCCGCGAGGGTCAGCGCTTCGTGCGCCGCGTCGTGACCGACGACGAGGCCCGCGCCGAGCTCGCGAACGAGCCGTTCAAGCTCGAGCTCATCGGCCTCAAGGCCCCTTCGGCAGGCTCAGGGACCCAGATGGGCAAGGTCGAGGGCGCCTCCGTCGAGGTCGGCGAGGGCGAGCTGACGATCTACGACAACACGACGCGTGACGGCGAGGTCGTCTGGAAGGACCTCTGCCGCGGGCCGCACCTGCCCAACACGCGCATGATCGGCAACGGCTGGGACCTGACCCGCATCGCCGCTGCCTACTGGCGCGGCAGCGAGAAGAACCCGCAGCTGCAGCGCATCTACGGCACGGCCTGGCCGACCAAGGACGAGCTGCGCGCCTACCAGCATCGTCTGGAGGAGGCAGCCAAGCGCGACCACCGTCGCCTGGGCAAGGAACTCGACCTGTTCTCGTTCCCCGAGGAGATCGGCTCCGGCCTCTCGGTCTGGCACCCGCGCGGCGGCGTGATCCGCGGCGAGATGGAGCAGCACGCCCGCAAGCGCCACATCGAGGGCGGCTACACCTACGTGTACACGCCGCACATCTCGAAGGAAGATCTCTTCCTCACGTCGAACCACCTCGTGACGTACAAGGAGGGCATGTTCCCGCCGATCGTCATGGACGAGGAGCGCGACGACGAGGGCAACATCACAAAGCAGGGCCAGGACTACTACCTGAAGCCGATGAACTGCCCGATGCACATCCTCATCTACAAGGAGCGCGCTCGGAGCTACCGCGACCTGCCGCTGCGGTTCGCCGAGAACGGCACGGTCTACCGCAACGAGCTCTCCGGTGCCCTGCACGGTCTCACCCGCGTGCGCGGCTTCACCCAGGACGACTCGCACCTGTTCGTCACGCCCGACCAGCTCGAGGCCGAGGTCGCCAAAGTCCTCGAGTTCATCCTGTCGATGCTGCGCGACTTCGGTCTGACCGACTTCGAGCTCGAGCTGTCGATGAAGGATGACGAGAAGTCGAAGTGGATCGGCTCCGATGAGTTCTGGGAGTCGTCGACCGATGCGCTGCGTCGCGTCGCCGTCGCCTCCGGCCTCAAGCTGACCGAGGTCCCCGGAGAGGCCGCCTTCTACGGCCCGAAGATCGACCTCAAGACGCGCGATGCGATCGGCCGCACCTGGCAGCTCTCGACCGTGCAGGTCGACCCGAACCTGCCCGAGCGCTTCGACCTCGAGTTCATGGACAAGGACGGGCAGAAGAAGCGCCCGATCATGATCCACCGCGCACTCTTCGGCTCGATCGAACGGTTCTTCGCGATCCTGCTCGAGCACTACGCCGGTGACTTCCCGGTGTGGCTGTCTCCCGTGCAGGTCGTGGGCATCCCGGTCGCCGACGACTTCGCCGACTACCTGGGCGAGGTCATCGACACGCTGCGCTCCCAGGGCGTGCGTGCCGAGCTCGACACCTCGGACGACCGGATGCAGAAGAAGATCCGCACCCACACGACCGGCAAGGTGCCGCTGCTGCTGATTGCGGGGGAGCAGGACCGTGCCGCGGGCACCGTCTCCTTCCGCTACCGCGACGGTGCTCAGGAGAACGGCGTCCCGATCGCGGACGCCGTGGCCCGCATCCGCGCCGCCATCGACTCCCACGCTCTCGTGCAGACAGCAGGGGACCTGGCGTGACCCTTCGACACGCTCTGGGACCCAGCGATGGCTGAGCTGGAGGATGCCGGACGCCTGGCGGGTGTGCCGGACGAGTTCCAGCGGCTGTGGACCCCGCACCGGATGGCGTACATCCAGGCGGGGCCGGAGCCGCTGCGCGAGGAGTGCCCGTTCTGCGAGGCGCCGAAGTTCCCCGACGAGGAGCGGCTCGTCGTGGCTCGCGGCGAGACGGCCTACGTGCTGTTGAACCTGTTCCCGTACAACTCCGGGCACCTGCTGGTGTGCCCGTATCGGCACATCGCCACGTACGACCAGGCGACGACCGCAGAGGTGGCCGAGATCGGGGCCCTCACGCAGACGGCGATGCGGGTGCTGCGGGAGGTGTCACGCTGCGACGGCTTCAACCTGGGCATGAATCAGGGCGCGGTGGCGGGTGCCGGCGTCGACGCCCACCTGCACCAGCATGTGGTGCCGCGGTGGACGTCGGACGCCAACTTCTTCCCCATCATCGCGAAGACCAAGGCGCTCCCGCAGCTCCTCGGCGAGGTGCGGGAGGCCGTGGCGAACGCCTGGCCGACGTCGGAGTCCGTTGCGGAGTAGGTCAGCGCACCTGGCGGGCGGTGAACTGCATCTGCGGGTTCGCGTAGAACTCCTGCGCCTCGACGAGCTGCAGCTCGCGCTCACCGGATTCGAGCGTGGCCTTCAACAGGTCGTAGACGCTGGAGGCCGTGCGCTCCAGGGCGATCTTCGCGCTGCCGGTCTCGACGTAGTGCGCCGTGAACAGCGCCGCGGTCACATCTCCGGAGCCGTTCGCCTTCATCGGCAGGTGCGGGGTCTGCACCAGCCAGGCGCCCTGCGCGTCGGCAGCGAGCATCTCGATGGTGCCCTCTTCGCGGTCGGGCCGCTCGACGCTCGTCACCAGCACGGTGCGCGGGCCCATCGCGTGGGCGAGGTCGACGGAGGCGAGTGTGGACTCGAGCGTGTCCGGCTCGGTGCCGGTGAGGAAGCCGAGCTCGAACTGGTTGGGCGTGATGATGTCGGCGACGGGGACGACGCGCTCACGCAGCAGCACCGGGATCGCCGGCGCCACGAAGCACCCTGACTTCGCGTTGCCCATCACGGGATCGCATGCGTAGACGGCGTTCGGGTTGGCGGCCTTCACACGGGCGACCGCGTCGATGATCACGTCGCCGATGCCTTCCCCGCCCTGGTACCCGCTGAGGATCGCGTCGATCTGGCCGAAGACCCCGCGCTCCTCGATGCCGGTGATCACCTCGCGGACGTCGTCCGGGGCGATCAGCGGGCCGCGCCAGGAGCCGTAGCCGGTGTGGTTGGAGAAGTTCACGGTGTAGACCGGAAGCACCTCGACGCCGATGCGCTGCAGAGGGAACACCGCGGCGGAGTTGCCGACGTGCCCGTAGGCGACGGCTGACTGGATGGAGAGGATCTTCATTCTCCGGCTCTTTCGTTCAGGGCAGGCTGGTGCCCGCGAGGGGTGGTCATCGTCCGGCGGCGACGAGGTCGGCGACGAGGGTCGCGGCATCGTCATCGGACAGGTCGTGCACGGTCAGGCGAAGGTGGCGCGACGCTTCTGCACGGTCGTCGAGCGCGAAGTCGTCGCCGGTGCGGGCCAACCATCCTCTGCGCATCAGTCGATCGGCGACGAGGCGCGCGGGCTGGGGCAGCTCGACCCAGAGGCTCATGCCGTCGGATGCGGTCGCCTCGATCCCACCGGCGCGCAGCCGCTCGGCGAAGGCGGCATTCCGCTCCGCGTAGTGGGCGGCCGCCGCGGCGACCTCGCTCATCACGGCGTCGTCGGTCAGCTGGGTCAGCGCGAGACGCTGCAACAGGTGGCTCACCCATGTGGTGCCGGGGCTCAGACGCATCGCGAGCCGATCGGCTGTCTCCGCATCCGTCGCCGCGATCGCGAGGCACATGTCGGGTCCGAGGAACTTCGACACGGAGCGCACGAGGGCGAAGCGGCGGTGGTCCGCGCCGATGAGCGACTCGTATGGGCGCTGCGAGAGCATCGAGAAGTGGTCGTCCTCGATGATGAGCACGTACGGGTGGTCGGCCAGCACGGCCCGCAGATCTGCGGCTCGCGCCGCGGTGAGGCTCGCTCCGGTGGGGTTCTGCGCGCGGGGGGTGCAGATGATCGCCCGGACTCCGGCGTCCAGTGCAGCCCGCAAACCGTCGACCGTCATGCCCTCGGAATCCACGGGCACCGGGACGGCGCGGTACCCACCGAGGCGTACGGTATGGATGCTCGCCAGGAAGCACGGGTCCTCGAGGGCCACGGCGTCGTCACGCATGAGTGCCTGAGCGAGCAGGCGCTCCACGGCGTCGACTGCGCCGCTCGTGATCGTGATGCGGAAGTCGACATCGTCCAGGTCCGTGGAGATCCACTGCCTGGCCCATTCCTCGAGCCCGCGATCGATCACGGGCTCGCCGTAGAGCACGGGGCGCGAGGCGATGGTCATCAGCGCCGGCGCAGGATCCGGGATGAGCCGCGGGTCCGGATTTCCGGTGCCGATGTCGCGGAGCACGGTGTCGGGGGCATACCCCTCTTGCGCCACGGCTTCGAGGCCCGCGACCACGGTGCCCGCGCGCCCGCGCGAGATGACGAGACCGGCCTGAGCGAGCTGACGGTACGCGGCCACGGCGGTGTTCCGATTCACGCCGAGGCTGGCGGCCAGCTCGCGCACCGGGGGCAGAAGGCTCCCGGGTTGCAGGGAGCCACGGTCGCGCAAGGAGCGCACGCTGTCGGCGATCTCCGACGCGGTGGTGCCTGTGATCTGGTCGCTCATGATCCTCCTCAGCGATTCTAGGTCGAATCGGACAGTGCTACGTTTGATCTAGATCAAACCCGACTTCGGTGCATCCGACAGGAGTTCCCCATGACCGAGCAGACAACCACCGGATCCTCGCGCGTCAAGCGCGGCCTCGCCGAGATGCTCAAGGGCGGCGTCATCATGGACGTCGTCACCGCTGAGCAGGCCAAGATCGCCGAAGACGCGGGCGCCGTGGCCGTCATGGCGCTCGAGCGCGTGCCCGCCGACATCCGTGCGCAGGGTGGGATGTCGCGCATGAGTGACCCCGACATGATCGACAGCATCATCGATGCGGTCTCGATCCCGGTGATGGCGAAGGCGCGTATCGGACACTTCGTCGAGGCGCAGGTGCTGCAGGAGCTCGGCGTCGACTACATCGACGAATCCGAGGTGCTCTCGCCGGCCGACTACGTGAACCACATCGACAAGTACGAGTTCACGGTGCCGTTCGTGTGCGGTGCGACCAACCTCGGCGAGGCGCTCCGCCGCATCAACGAGGGTGCCGCGATGATCCGCTCCAAGGGCGAGGCCGGAACCGGAGACGTCTCCGAGGCGATGAAGCACATCCGCAAGATCCGTGGAGAGATCGCGGCCCTCGCTGCGCTGCCCAAGGATGAGCTGTATGTCGCCGCCAAGGAACTGCAGGCACCCTACGAGCTGGTCGCGGAGATCGCCGAGACCGGCAAGCTCCCTGTCGTGCTGTTCGTCGCCGGCGGCGTCGCGACCCCCGCGGATGCCGCGATGATGATGCAGCTCGGAGCAGACGGCGTGTTCGTGGGCTCGGGAATCTTCAAGTCGGGCAACCCCGCTGAGCGCGCGAAGGCCATCGTCAAGGCGACCACGTTCTTCGACGACGCCAAGGTGATCGCCGAAGTCTCCCGCGGGCTCGGCGAGGCGATGGTCGGCATCAACGTCAGCGACCTCCCCGCACCCCACCGCCTCGCCGAGCGTGGCTGGTAACACCCGCGTCGGAGTCCTCGCGCTGCAGGGCGACGTGCGCGAGCACGCCGCCCTGCTCGCGCACCTGGGCGCCGACGTCGTACTGGTGCGCCGACCCGAAGAGCTCTCGTCCGTCGACGGCCTCGTGATCCCCGGCGGCGAGTCCAGTGTGATCGACAAGCTGTCCCGCATCTTCGGGATGCAGGAGCCGATCCGCGCCGCGATCGGTGCCGGGCTGCCCGTCTACGGCACGTGCGCCGGGCTCATCCTGCTGGCGGACACGGTGCTCGATGGGATCGACGGACAGGAGTCCTTCGGCGGGATGGACATCGACGTCCGTCGCAACGCCTTCGGGCGCCAGACGGAGTCGTTCGAGACCGAGCTCGTCGTCCCCGAACTCGGCGAGCATACGGTGCATGCGACGTTCATCCGCGCGCCCGTCGTGGAGCGGGTGGGCGCCGGTGTCGGCGTCCTGGCGTCGCTCACGGACGGCACAGTCGTGGCCGTCGAGCAGGGTAACCTGCTCGGCACGAGCTTCCACCCGGAGGTCGACGGCGAGACGCGCTTCCACGAGCGGTTCCTCGCGAAGGCGCGCGCCCGCGCCGGGGCATCCGCGCGCTAGCGCCGGTGGGAGAGCAACCAGTCGTACAACTCGGGGTTGTCGTAGGTCTCGGTCCAGGAATCGTGGCCGACGCCCGCATAGCGCGTGAACCGCACGTCCGCGTCGAGCGACCGGAGTTCGGTGATGATCTCCTCCGAGGCGGAGATCGGTACGACATCGTCGGCGTCGCCGTGGAAAGCCCAGACAGGTAGGCGACGAATCGGCGCCGCGCTCTGCATCCAGAGCCCGCCGCAGATCGGCGCGATCGCGGCGAACCGATCGGGATAGCGCACCGCCAGGCTCCAGGTTCCGTATCCGCCCATGCTGAGCCCTGTCACCGATATGCGAGTCGGATCGACGCGGTGCGTCGAGACGACCTCGTCGACCAGCCCGGACAGCGTCGAGAGCTCTGCGACCCACTGGCTGGACTCACCGCACTGCGGGGTGACGAGGATGAAGGGGAACTCATGACCGGCATCCGCCAGCCGCGGCGGGCCGTGCACCGCGGCGAGGTCGAGGTCGGAACCTCGTTCGCCCGCACCGTGCAGGAACAGCACCAGGGGCCAGAGCTTGCCCGGATCGGCGTCGTAGTCATCCGGAAGATGGACCAGATACCGCAGCACATCCGCCGGGGTCGGCGCGTCGTCGCGCACCTCCGACATGCGAGCGGCAGGAGTGATGTGTCGTGATCTGCGCATGCGTCCATCCTGCGCCACCCGGGCGCTAGTGCATCCCGCGTGACGACTCGGCTCGGTCGCGAGTCTCGGACAACAGTGCGGCGAGCCATCGCAGCGCGGGCCCGGCTTGCGCCCGCTGGAACGCTCGCAGGCCGGGGAGCTGGGGGATCTCCGGCTGGGCCTGTCCGTGCCAGAGATACGACGCGAATCCGGAGATCACGGGGAGCATCTCGCGCATCGGCGGGGCTCCGTGCTCCTCGAACAGCGGCCATGCCTCTTCGCAGGAGGGACCGCCCGAGGCCTCGACGCTCGGCAGCAGACACGGGAGATCGATCCACGGGGCTCCGCGGCGGGCGTGCGGCCAATCCAGGAACCGAGCTCGCCCATCGCTGATGAGGATGTTGTCGGCACGCACGTCGTCGTGTGCGATGACGTCTCCGCTGACTGCTTCACGGAAGTCCTGTTCGATGCGCAGCAGATCCGTCATCCGTTCCCGCACCATCGGCGGGAGGCCTTCGAGCAGACGCTCATCGTGGGAGATCTGCTGCCATCGGGTGAAGTCGCTCATGCTCTCGCCCGCGTCCGGCAGGTCGAGCGGTGCTTTCGTCGAGGAGAGGATGCTGAGGGTCTCAGCGATCGATTGCAGATCATCCGCCGACCAGGGATTGCCTGGGTGATGTCCGTCGATCGCCTCGAGCACCAGCGCGACACCGGCGGTCTCGTCGACCTCGCTCCACACCGCTGGGGCGATCGCCGGAGGGAGCAGCGTCAGGATCCGCATCTCCGCACGAAGGAAGCGCAGAGAGTCGGGGTGCCAATCCCGCGCACAAGCCTTCACGAAGGCCTTGCCCTTCGTGGTCGTGACGACGCCGGCGTATGCCGCACTGAACCCGCTCTGCGCCGGGACGTCGCCGAGGAAGCGGCCGCCGATAGCGTCGACGATGCGCGCGCGGAGCACCAGGGGGAGTGCAGTCCACTCCGGTCGGAGGCGATCGGCGCCTGCGCTCATCGTGACGTTCCCTTCGCTCGCAGCGTCGCGATATCCCCGGGCACGGGTTCCTCGACGTTAGCAGGCGGCGGCAGCACGGCCGAACGTCGCGCTCATTCGGTGCGCGAACCGGCGGCGACGAGACCGCGGACGGCCTCCACCGTGCGGTCGACGTCGTCCGTCGTGGTCGCCCACGATGACATCGAGCAGCGCAGGGCCGCACGTCCGCCCCACTCCGCCCCCGTCATCGCGGCCGTCCCCTCCGTGAGGATCGATGCGCCCAGTGCACGCGTCGCCTCGTCGGAGTCGAGACGGAACATCACCTGCGTGTAGTCGACGTCGTTGAGGATCTCCACCGTGTCCACCGAAGCGAGCCCCGCCGCGATCGCGACGGCGTTCGCGTGCAGACGATCCATCAGCTCGGCGATGCCCGAGCGTCCGAGACTGCGAAGCGCGGCCCACGCGGGAACCCCGCGGGCGCGCCGCGAGAGCTCGGGCGTCACATCCCACGGGTCGAGGCCCGAATAGATCAGATAGTCGCCTCCGGTGCGGAAGGCCGCGATGGAGTCCGCCGGATCGCGCACGATCGCCATGCCGCAGTCGTACGGCACGTTCAGAGTCTTGTGGGCGTCGGTCGCCCATGAGTCGGCATCCGCCATGCCGCCCGTGAGGTGGCTCAGTGCGGGAGACGCCGCCGCCCACAGGCCGAACGCGCCGTCGACGTGGACCCACGCGCCGTGCCGGTGTGCGATCGGGATCAGCGCGGCGAAGTCGTCGAAGGCGCCGGTGTGCACCTCTCCGGCCTGCAGGCAGACGATGAGTGGGCCTTCTCCGACGAGAGCTCCCGCGAGCGCATCCGCGCGCATGCGCCCTTGATCGTCAGACGGGACGACGGTCAGCTCCGCGCGCCCGATGCCCAGGAAACGTGCTGCGCGGTCGATCGACCCGTGCCGGTCGGCCCCGACGACGAAGCGCAGCGGGGGAGAACCGTGGAAGCCCTGCTCGGCGATATCCCATCCCGCGCGTGCCAGAACTGCGTGTCGCGCGGTGGCGAGGCAGGTGAAGTTGGCGAGCTGACCGCCCGTGACGAAACCGACGCTGGCGGTCGCGGGGAGGCCGAAGAGGTCGAGCATCCACTGCCCGGCGACGCGCTCCATCGCGACGGTCGCCGGTGTGAGGGTGGACGAGCCGGAGTTCTGATCCCAGGCCGAGACGAGCCAGTCGGCGGCGAGAGCGGCCGGATGCGTGCCGCCGATCACGAAACCGAAGAACCGGCCGCCGGGGATCGCGACGAGACCGGGATCGGCGAGCACGGCCATCTCCTCGACGACCGCCGCCGGGTCCATGCCGTTTTCCGGGAGTGGGCCGCCGAAGCCGGTCAGCATGTCGTCGAGTGATGCCCTGGGCCACACTGGCCGCTCTGCGACCGAATCCAGGAATCGGAGGGCGGCGTGATGCGCGGTCTCGAGTGCGCGCGTCCGGTCGTCGGGAGCCATCTCGTCCATGCCTCAGGCCTACACCCGGGCGCCGCGTCGCACCAGAGGTCGCGCGAGCAGGTCCGCCCGCGAGCAGCCGGAGGGAGGTAAGTAGGGTTGGTCGCATGATCGGCGCACGGGAATGGCAACTCATCGGGCTGAACAACCTCTACATGAATCTGCAGCGACTGCACGTCTACGATCGCGCGTCGGCGATGATCAGCGGGACTGCCGAGGACGAGGCACGGACCACGGCGCTCCGCGGATGGATGGACGCGGTCGTGGCGGCCATGGAGCCGGTGCTGCAGGGCGGAGAGCTCGATCAGGCGACGCAGGACTCCCTCCTGCCGCTGGTGCCGTGGCTCCGCGACGAGGTCGCACGCTATTACGCGCTGCACGACTCCACCGCCCCGCTGCGGGATCAGGCCGCTTTCGGTGCCGCCCACGTGCTCGCCTGCGACTACCAGACGAAGGGCGAGCGAGCGATCGCCGAAGCGGTCGGCAAGCCCGAGGAAGCCGATCGCCTCCTCCAGCGTGCCCCCATGATGATGTCGCTCGTGCGGCAGGCGAACACCGCGGTCGGGACCTGCGCCGAGGGCGAGCCGGACGCCGCGGTGGCGGGGTACATCACCGAGCACGTGCGGGTCGCCCGTGGCGATGAATCGCGCATGCTTCTGCAGATCGGTGCCGTCCCCGTGACCCTGCAGGGGCGAGACCCCCGAGAATGACGGCGGTACGGCGGGCCGTGGCGGGCGCAGCTCGGCCGGCCGCGGCTTTTCGATAGAATGGACGACGCCCTGGGCACGCTCCGGGGCGGATACGACGAGCGGAGACTTATGTCCGGGCATTCCAAGTGGGCGACCACGAAGCACAAGAAGGCCATCATCGACTCCAGGCGCGCGAAGTCCTGGGCCAAGCTCATCAAGAACATCGAGGTCGCCGCGAAGCTCGGCGGACCCGACCTGGCGGGCAACCCGACGCTCTTCGACGCGGTTCAGAAGGCCAAGAAGACGTCCGTCCCTAAGGACAACATCGACCGCGCGGTGAAGCGCGGTGCGGGCATCGGCGGCGAGGCCGTCGAGTACCTCTCGATCATGTACGAGGGATACGGGCCCAACGGTGTGGCGCTCATGATCGAGTGTCTGACCGACAACAAGAACCGCGCAGCAGCCGAGGTGCGCACCGCGCTCAGCCGCAACGGCGGGACCCTGGCCGACCCCGGCAGCGTCGCCTACAACTTCAGCCGCAAGGGCGTCATCGTCGTCGGCTCCGAGGGAACCACCGAGGACGACGTCATGATGGCGGCACTCGAGGCCGGGGCCGAGGAGATCGAGCCGCATGCCGAGGGGTTCGAGGTCATCACCGAGGCCACCGACCTGGTGGCCGTGCGCAGCGCGCTCCAGGAAGCCGGCATCGATTACGAGTCCGCCGACGTCGAGTTCGTGCCGAACCTCAAGGTCGAGATCGACGCCGACACCGCGCGCAAGATCTTCCGCCTTATCGATGCGCTCGAAGACAGCGAAGACGTGCAGAACGTGTTCACCAACTTCGACCTCTCGGCCGAGGTGCAGGCCGAGCTCGAGAACGACGACGCGTAGGCGCGCCGGACGGGCGGCGCCTCTTCGGCCGCCTAGCCTGGGGGAGTGACCTCCTCTCTGCGCGTGCTCGGCATCGACCCCGGCCTCACGCGCTGCGGTGTCGGCGTCGTGGATGTCGATCGTTCACGCCGCGGCACGCTGGTGCACGTCGGAGTGATCCGATCGGCACCGGATGCCGAGATCGGTGATCGTCTGGCGATCGTCGCTGCCGGAATCCGCGACGTCATCGCGGAGCACCGACCGGACGCGGTCGCCGTCGAGCGGGTGTTCGCTCAGCAGAACACCCACACCGTGATGGGCACCGCACAGGCGAGTGGAGTCGCGCTGCTGATCGCTGCCGAATCCGGCCTGCCCGCAGCCACCCACACCCCGAGCGAGGTCAAGGCGGCCGTCACGGGGTACGGCGCTGCCGACAAACGGCAGGTGCAGACGATGATCGCGCGCATCCTGCGGCTGGACGCGCTTCCGCAGCCGGCCGACGCAGCCGACGCCCTGGCGATCGCGCTGTGCCACGCGTGGCGGCGCGGAGGACCTGCGGCATCCGGATCGGCTGCGCTGACTCCCGCGCAACGGGCATGGGCGGATGCCGAGAAGCGTGTCGCTCGAACATACGTCCGAACCACACCCTAGGCTGAGGGGATGATCTCCTCACTGCACGGCGTCGTCCTGCATGCGACGTCCGATCAGGTCGTCATCGACGTGGGTGGTGTCGGGTTCGCCGTCGCCGTCCCCGCCGACGTCGCGCACACCGCGACCGTGGGGGAGAAGCTCCTTCTGCACACGAGCCTCATCGTCCGCGAAGACTCCCTCTCCCTGTTCGGCTTCGCCGACCGGGGCGAGCTCGAGATCTTCGGACTCCTGATCAGCGTGACCGGGGTCGGGCCGAAGTCGGCCTTGGGAGTGCTCTCGCACCTCACGGGGGATCAGATCGCCGAAGCCGTGACAGCGGAAGACGACGCGCCGTTCCGGCGGGTCTCCGGGATCGGCCCCAAGACGGCGAAGCTCATCGTGCTCCAGCTCGCCGGCAAGGTGCAGTCGTTCGCGGCGCCGTCGAGGCCGGTGGTGTCGGGCAGCACCGATGTCGTCACCCAGGTGGCGGCGGCACTGGTCGGTCTCGGGTGGTCGGAGAAGGTGGCCGCCGAGGCAGCGGCCCAGACGGCGTCCGAGGCGTCGGAGGCGGAGCGGGCAACCGTCGCCCTGCTGTTGCGACGCACCCTCGCCCTCCTCGGCCCTGCGCAGGGAGGCCAGGCCCGTGTCTGATCCTCTCGACGCGACGGAACCCTCCGACGAGACCGAGCTCGCCATCGAGGGCGCGCTGCGTCCCACGAGCCTCGGCGATTTCGTCGGACAGCAGAAGGTGCGAGGGCAGCTGCAACTGCTGCTCGACGCTGCACGCATCCAGAACCGACCCGCCGATCACATTCTCCTCGCCGGCCCTCCTGGACTCGGGAAGACGACTCTGGCGATGATCGTGGCCCATGAGAGCGAGCGGCCGCTGCGCATGTCGAGCGGCCCGGCCATCCAGCACGCCGGCGACCTCGCGGCCCTCCTCTCGAGCCTGGTGCCGGGGGAGGTGCTCTTCATCGACGAGATCCACCGCATGGCGCGTTCCGCAGAAGAGATGCTGTACCTCGCGATGGAGGACTACCGGATCGACATCATGGTCGGCAAGGGCGCGGGAGCGACGAGCATCCCGCTCGAGCTCTCGCCCTTCACGCTGGTCGGTGCGACGACGCGATCCGGTCTGCTGCCGAATCCGCTACGCGACCGCTTCGGGTTCACCGGACACCTCGAGTTCTACGACGAGTCCGAGCTCGAGCGGGTCATCGCCCGCTCGGCCGCGGTTCTCGGCGTCGACGTGCCGACCGATGCGCTCTCCGAGATCGCACGCCGCTCCCGAGGCACGCCTCGCATCGCGAACCGCCTGCTGCGCCGGGTCCGCGACTACGCGCTCGTGCACGGAGACGGTGGGGCGACGATCCACGACGTGCGCGCGGCGCTCGAACTCTACGATGTCGACGCGATCGGTCTCGATCGGCTCGACCGTGCGGTGCTGGAGGCCCTGGTCCGCCGGTTCCGTGGGGGACCGGTGGGCTTGAGCACGCTCGCCGTGGCGGTCGGCGAAGAGGGCGAGACCGTGGAGAGCGTGGTGGAGCCGTACCTCGTGCGCATCGGGTTCCTGGGGCGGACTCCGCGTGGTCGCGTGGCGATGCCGGAAGCGTACGAGCACCTCGGGGTCGCGCATCCGGACGGGATGCTTAAGTTGGATGACCTATAATCACTGAAGACTTCCCGGTTACCTTCGCGCGCCCAAAGGCTGGAGCGTGCACCTGAGAAAGGCGCTTCCCCCATGCCCATGGAATTCCTGCTCTTCGGCCTTCTCGCCGTCCTCCTCGTGTTCATGATCTTCAACACGCGCAAGCGCACGAAGCAGATGAAGGCCGAGCAGGAGGAGAAGGCGACCAAGACCGTTCCCGGCGCCAAGGTGCTCCTGCAGGGCGGCATCTACGGCACGATCGTCTCGTACGACCCCGAGGACCTCGACACGCCGGCACTCGTCGAGATCGCTCCTGGCACCATCATCGATGTCCACAGCCAGGCGATCCTCCGCGTCGTCGAGCCCAAGGACGCCGTCGTCGACGTGCCCGTCGACGTGGTCGAGGAGCCGGTCGTCGAAGAGTCGGCCGCCCCTGAGCTCGAGACCCCCGAGGAGACGCGCGCTCGCCTCGAGCGCGACGCCGACGACAAGTAATCTCCGCGGCCGGCGCGGCCCTTCGGATCTCCGTCCTCCCAGAAAGCTGAACACACGTGGCTTCATCCTCTCCCGTCCGTCACGCCTGGCGGGTCCTCCTCGGCCTGCTCCTCGTGACGGGTGTGCTCTTCGGCATCAACTCCCTGGGCGTGTACGTCATCAAGGACGCCGAAGGACAGCCGGTCAGCTCCTGGACTCCCGAGCTCGCGCTCGACCTGCAGGGCGGCACCCAGATCGTCCTCAGCGCCGAGACCGAGGACGGAGCGGCTCCCACGCAGGAGCAGCTCGACCAGGCCGCGGCGATCATCCGCCAGCGCGTGGACGCGTCGGGTGTGGCCGAGGCCGACATCACGACCGAGGGCGGACAGAACATCGTCGTCCAGATCCCGGGCGAGGCGGACGCGCAGACGCGTGAGCGCATTCAGGCGAGCGCGCAGCTCGAGCTGCGGCCGGTCCTGTACACAACGGCCGCGAGCACCGAGTTCGTCGGGGAGGATGGGAACTCCACTCCCTACCCCAGCCCGGACCCCTCACTCAATGCGACGCCGACCGCCGAGCCGACAGACGCGAGCGACCTGTCCTGGGTGACGGACAAGCTGGCAGCGGAGTTCCAGGCCTACGACTGCGAGAACCCCGACAACGACCCGGCGCGTGCTCCCAAGGATCAACCGGTCGTCGCGTGCTCCCCGGACAAGACGCAGAAGTTCCTCCTCGGCCCGACGGAGCTCGACGGCACTGCGATCACCGACGCCTCCGCCGGTCGCGACCAGAAGTCCGGCGCATGGATCGTGCAGCTGACCATGAACGGCGAGGGCGGCGACGCGTTCGGCAAGGTCAGCACGCGGCTCAACCAGAACCGCATCGACGGCCTGTCGCCGCGCGATCAGTTCGCGTTCGTTCTCGACGGCGACGTCATCAGCGCTCCGCGGATGAACGGCGTCATCCTCGACGGCCGCCCCAGCATCTCGGGCAGCTTCACGCAGGAGACGGCGACCACCCTCGCCGACCAGCTGAAGTTCGGTGCGCTGCCCCTCAGCTTCACCGTCCAGAGCTCCGACACGATCTCCGCGACGCTCGGAACCCAGCAGCTGCAGATCGGCCTCATCGCGGGACTCATCGGTCTCGCACTCGTCGCCATCTACTCGCTGATCGTGTACCGCGCGCTCGGCTCGGTGATCATCGCGTCGATCGCGGTGATGGCGATCCTGACGTACATCATCATCTGCATCCTGGCGTGGCGACTCGGCTTCCGGCTCTCGCTCGCCGGCGTCGCCGGTCTGATCGTCTCGATCGGCTTCACGGCCGACTCGTTCATCGTGTACTTCGAACGAATACGAGACGAGCTCCGTGACGGGAAGTCGATCACTTCCGCCGTCGAAGACGGCTGGGGTCGCGCGAAGCGCACGATCTACATCTCGAAGTCGATCAACATCCTCGCCGCGGTCGTGCTCTACATCCTCGCGGACGCCACGGTGAAGGGCTTCGCCTTCACACTCGGCCTCACCACGCTCATCGACGTGTTCATCTTCGTGATCTTCACGCACCCGGTGATGCAGCTACTCGCGCGCACCCGGTTCTTCGGAGGCGGACACAAGCTCTCCGGCCTCGATCCCGAGGCGCTCGGCGCGGTGTACCGCAGCCGGTCCCAGTATCGGGAGGTCACGACCGCGTCTGCAGGTCGTGGGGCGAAGAACGCCCGCTCCCGAGGCGAGGCAGACCGCCGACAGACCATTGCGGAACGCAAGCGTGCCGAGGCACTCGCGGGCGACAGACCCACCAAGCCCGGAAGTGAGGGAGACGCCTGATGCCTTCCATGAATGAGTTCGGAAACAACCTCTACTCCGGCAAGACCTCCTTCCCGTTCGTCGGCAAGCGTCGCCTGTGGTTCATCATCGCGATCGTGCTGGTCGTGGGTTCGGCCCTCGTGCCGCTCATCCGACCCATCCAGTTCTCGATCGAGTTCACCGGCGGGTCTCAGTTCACGGTGCAGGCACCGGACACGGTCGACCAGAAGACGGCGAAGGAGGCCGTGCAGTCGGTCGTTCCGGGAGCCGCGACCAAGGTCGTCGTCGTCAACGAGAAGGACATCCGGGTCCAGACCGACCAGATGAGCGCCGCCGAGACGCAGGAGGTCGCGGAAGCACTCGCCGATGCCTACGGTGTCGATCCGTCCAACGTGGCGTCGTCGTTCATCGGCCCCGCCTGGGGCGAGAATGTCACGAAGCAGTCGCTGTGGGGTCTCGCGATCTTCCTGGCGCTCACCTTCCTCATCCTCGCGATCTACTTCCGCACGTGGAAGATGTCGGCGGCGGCGATCATCGGCCTGCTCGATGTGCTCGTGATCACGGTCGGCGTGTATGCGCTGGCCGGCTTCGAGATCTCGCCGGCTGCCGTCATCGGCTTCCTGACGATCCTCGCGTACTCGCTGTACGACACCACCGTCGTGTTCGACAAGATCAGGGAGAACACCACCGAAGACGGGGAGAAGTCCGCCCGGTTGTTCGGCGAATCGGTGAACCTCGCCGTGAACCAGACGCTCGTGCGCTCCATCAACACGTCTGTCGTCGCGGCGCTGCCCGTCGGCGCGGTGCTCTTCATCGGCGCCTTCTGGCTCGGCGCGGAATCGCTCACTGACATCTCGCTGTCGATCTTCGTCGGCATCCTCGTGGCGACCTACTCCACGCTGTTCGTGGCTGCTCCGCTGTACTCGCTGTTCCGCGAGAACGAGCCGCAGCTCAAGGAGCGCGACGCCCGCATCCGCGAGGCTCGCAGCCGGGCATCGGTCGAGGCCTGAGGGGCGCCCGAGCGGAAGCTCGGCGCCCTCAGCACGCGTAGGATGAACTGATCGGGAGGTGAGTTGATGGCGGAACCGCAGACGTCATCGCAGGGTTCTAGTCTGCGACGACTGGTTCCCCGCATCTTCTCCCGCGCGTCCCGCATCAACGACCTCGACAACCTGATCCGCACCGTTCGCGCGAACCACCCCAAGGGTGACTTCTCCGTCATCGAACGCGCATACGCGGTCGCCAAGGAGAAGCACGAGGGGCAGAAGCGCCAGAGCGGCGAGCCGTACATCACGCATCCGCTGGCTGTCGCCCAGATCCTCGCCGAGCTCGGCCTCGGTCCACGGGCGATCGCGGCTGCACTCCTGCACGACACTGTCGAAGACACCGGCTACGCGCTGACCGATCTCACCGCCGAGTTCGGCGACGAGGTGGCGATGCTCGTCGACGGCGTGACCAAGCTCGACAAGGTCAAGTACGGCGAGAGTGCGCAGGCCGAGACGGTCCGGAAGATGATCGTGGCGATGTCGAAAGACATCAGGGTGCTGCTCATCAAGCTCGCCGACCGACTGCACAACGCGCGTACCTGGGGTTTCGTCCCACCGGAGAAGGCGACGAAGAAGGCCAAGGAAACCCTCGAGATCTACGCACCGCTGGCGAACCGCCTCGGTATCCAGGCGATCAAGTCGGAGCTCGAGGATCTCTCGTTCGCCGTGCTGCACCCGAAGATCTACAACGAGATCCACAGCCTCATCGCGCAGCGGACCCCGCAGCGCGAGAAGTACCTCGCTCAGGTCGTCGAGGAGATCGACGAGGACCTGCGCGATCTCCGCATCCGCGGCAAGGTCGTCGGGCGTCCGAAACAGCTCTACTCGGTGTATCAGAAGATGGTCATCCGCGGACGCGAGTTCGACGACATCTACGATCTGATCGGCATCCGCGTCCTCGTCGCGTCGGTTCGCGATTGCTACGCCGTCCTCGGTGCGATCCACGCGCGTTGGACGCCGCTGCCCGGCAGGTTCAAGGACTACATCGCCACCCCGAAGTTCAACCTCTACCAGTCGCTGCACACCACGGTCATCGGCCCCGCCGGGCGCACGGTCGAGATCCAGATCCGCACCCACGAGATGCACCAGCAGGCCGAGTACGGCGTGGCCGCGCACTGGATGTACAAGGAGCGGATGAACGGCGGAGGCAAGACCGAGGTCCGTGCCTCCGACACCGACATGGCGTGGCTCGCGCACATCTCCGACTGGCAGGCCGAGACCGCCGATCCCGGGGAATTCCTCGACTCGCTGCGCTTCGAGATCGGTGCGAAGGAGGTCTACGTCTTCACGCCGAAGGGGCGGGTGATCGGACTGCCCGCCAGCGCGACCCCCGTGGACTTCGCCTACGCGGTGCACACCGAGATCGGCCACCGCACCATGGGGGCGAAGGTCAACGGTCGCCTCGTGCCCCTGGAGTCGGAACTCAAGAGCGGCGACGTGGTCGAGGTGTTCACCTCGAAGAACCCCGATGCCGGTCCCAGCCAGGACTGGCTCGGTTTCGTCGCGAGCACGCGAGCGCGGAACAAGATCCGCGGCTGGTTCACCAAGGAGCGTCGCGAAGAGGCCATCGAGCAGGGCAAGGAGGCCATCGCCCGAGCGATGCGCCGCCAGAACCTGCCGCTGCAGAAGCTGATGAGCCAGGACTCGTTCGCCGAGGTCGCTCGTGGACTGCACTACGAAGACGTCTCCGCGCTCTACGCCGCGGTCGGCGAAGGACACGTGTCGACGCAATCGGTGCTCGAGAAGGTCACGGCTCTGGTCGCGGCCAACGATCCGAGCACGGGCGCGATCGATCTCCCCGGCAGCGTCCCGACGCGTGAGCCGCGTTCCGGCGACTCCGGAGTGCTCGTACGCGGCGCCAACGACATCCTGGTGAAGCTCGCCAAGTGCTGCACGCCGGTTCCCGGTGATCAGATCGTCGGATTCGTGACGCGCGGCAGCGGGGTCTCGGTGCACCGGGCGGACTGCGTCAACGTCAAGGCGCTCAGCAACGAGCAGGACCGCTTCGTCGAGGTGTCATGGGCGCCCACGACCAAGAGCGTGTTCCGCGTGCAGATCCAGGTCGAGGCGCTCGACCGCTCGGGGCTCCTCTCCGACGTGACGCGGGTGCTGAGCGAGCACCACGTCAACATCCTCTCGGCGACCGTCACGACCACCGATGAGCGGTTGGCGCTGAGCCGGTTCGTCTTCGAGATGGGCGATGCGGTGCACCTGGACCGCGTGCTGAACGCTGTCCGTCGGATCGACGCCGTGTACGACGTCTACCGGGTCACCTCCTCCTGAGGGCGAGGCGCTCCAGAGCCGCCGAGCCCATGCGACTGCCCGGCACACGTCGCAGGTCCCGCAGGTCCCGCAGCGCCGCCTCCGGTGTGTCTGGACATGCGGCGGCGAGCAGGTCCATCCACGGCAGCACTCGCGGGTCGCGATGCAACGTCGTCGCGAGGTCGAGCATGGTCCGCGCCGGGCTGGACACCGCGACGCCGCCCAGGACGCAGACGTCTTCTGCCGGGAGCAGAGTGTCGTGGAAGACGAGGCGCGCGCTGGTGACCGGACGGATCCGGCGATCCACGCACCGCTTCACGTGATGCACGGCCGGTGGCGTGTCGCCCGCCCCGTGGATCCATGCGGCCGTCTGGTTGCAGGCGGCGGTCCCCGGCCGGACGAGTGCGGCGACTGTGCTCGCCCGTACGTCCGGACCCTCCACGAGGTCGGCCGGGATGTACGCATCGCCCACGTCGACGACATGACCGTCGATGCGGGCTGCGCTGAGCTCGGTCTGACTCAGCCGCTCGCCGGGAACATAGAGGAACGCGGGGTGCATCACGCCAGTCTGGCGCAGTGCACCCCGCGTTCGAGACGGTCGCGGAGACCTGTGGAGAAGGGTCAGCCGCCCAGAGCGCTCAGCCAGGCGCGCCGAGCCTCGAGGGCGTCGGCTGCCTCCTTGGCTGCCTTCTTGTCGCCGGCCTTCTCTGCAGCGGCGACCTCGGCTTCGAGCTTCTCGATCGCCTCCAGCAGCTGCGAGCTCATGTCGTTCGCGCGTGCCTTCGTCTCGGGGTTGTTCTTCTTCCAGTCCACGTCTTCGCGGGCCTTCAGCCCCTGCTCGATCGTGCGGAGCTTGTCGTCGAGCGCGCGCTCCTTGTCGCGGGGGAAGATGCGGCCGATCTCGTCCCACTGACGCTGGATGCGGGTCAGCAGCGCGCGAGCGCGTTTGATGTTCGACTCGTCCGCGACGGCCTTGGCCTCTTCGAGAAGAGCCTCTCGGGCCTCGATCTTCGGCGCGGACTCCGCCTCCTCGGCGGCGGACTGCTCGGCGCGAGCCGCGTACAGCGCATCACCCGCGGCTTTGAACCGCGCCCAGAGCGCGTCGTCGGCCTTGCGCCCGGCGCGCCCGGCCGCTTTCCACTCGTCGAGCAGTGTGCGGTAGGCGGGGATCCCGTCGGTGCCACGCGGAGCGAGGGCCTCGGCGCGCTCGACCAGGCGGGTCTTCACGTCGCGGGCGCTCTTGTGCGCGTCGTCGAGTTCGGAGTAGAAGGCTCGACGCTGCTTGTCGACCACGGCGCGCGCATCGCGGAACCGCTTCCAGAGCTGCTGGGAGATGCCCTTGGAGAGGCGGGGACCGCTCTGCTGCTGGGCCTGCCATGCGTCGAAGAGTTCGCCGAGCTCGGCGGTGACCTGCTTCCACTGCACCTTGCTGAGATCGCGTGCGGCGATGGCCTCGGCCTTCTCGACGAGCGCAGTGCGCTCGGCGATCGCCTTGTCGACGAGCTCCTTGGCCTGCTTGGCCTCCTGCTCGGTCGCTTCGGACAGCGATGAGGTCAGGGTGTTCAGCCGGTCGCGGAGACCAGCGAGGTCGCCGACCGCGGCGGCGTCCGTCGCTTCGTCGATGAGGTGAGCGGCCTGCTTCGCGAGGTCGCTCGCCGATGCCCCACCGGACTGCTTGCGCTGTTCGAGGGTGTGCACCTTGAAGGCGATGTCGTCGAACTTGCGCACGAAGTAGGCGAGCGCCTCCTCGGGTGTGCCGTCGGGATACTGCCCGACGACGCGCCAGACGTCGCCTTCGCGCACCTCGACGGTGCCGTCGTCGGACACGCGACCCCATTCGGCAGAGGTCGCCGATGCGGCGGGCGACGGCGCGGGAGCCGCGGGTGTCACCGCTACCGGCTTCGGCGTCTTCGGCGGCATCGGCACAGCGGGCGGTGCGGGGACAGGGGGAGTCGGCTTCGAAGGCTCGGTGGCAGACACGTGATTCTCCTTGCGCGGTAGGGCCGCGGGAGGCGGAAAGGACGAGGCTCAGCCTAGTACGCCCCGCGCCGGGGCGTCGGACTCGGGCCGTCGCGGGATCTCACACGACTGTTATCGAGTTGTGAGGAGAACGTTCGATCGGCGTAACACCGCCCCGGCCTTTCGCGAAACACCGTGTCCCTATCGTCGAGTCCACGGACAGAGGAGGGCTCGTGATCGTTCGGGAGAGCACATCGTCGGATGTCGTGGTGGTGGGGGCCGGGATGGTCGCGCACCGGTTCGTGGAGAGCCTGCTCCGCGGAGCAGGCGTGGCGCCGACCGTCACGGTCATCGGCGAGGAGGCGCGAGCACCGTACGACCGCGTCGGTCTGACCTCTTTCTTCTCGGGCGCCAGCGCCGAAGACCTCGCACTGGACGCGCAGACGCTCCGGGACGACCGGGTGCGCTTCATCGGCGACGATCGCGTCACCGGAATCGATCGGGTCGGTCGCACGGTGCGCACGCGTTCGGGCGCGGTCCATGCCTACGGAACGCTCGTTCTCGCGACGGGCTCGTATGCCATGCGACCGGCCGTCGACGGTGCGGACCTCCCGGGCTGCTTCGTCTATCGAACCCTCGAGGACGTCGCCGCGATCGACGCATTCGTCCGGCACCGGGCGACGGCACTCGGCCGTCCGTTACGGGGGACTGTGATCGGCGGCGGGCTGCTGGGCCTCGAGGCGGCCGGCGCGTTGCAGGGTCTCGACGTCGATTGCACGGTGGTGCAGTCATCCGACCGTCTCATGTCCGCCCAGCTCGATCTCGCCGGCGGCACCATCCTGCGTCGCCTCATCGAGTCGAAGGGCATCGACGTGCGCACGGGAACCCGGACGACGCGGTTGGATCCGGATGCATCCGGCTCGGTCGCGGCCCTGCAGTTCCAGGACGGCACGATGCACGAGACGGACATCGTGATCTTCACCGTCGGCGTGCGCCCGCAGGATTCGCTCGCCCGCCTCGCCCAACTCGCCGTGCACCCCAGCGGCGGCGTGCTGATCGATTCGAGGTGTCGCACCGCAGACGAAGACATCCTCGCGATCGGCGAGGTCGCCAGCTTCGAAGGACGCTCCGTCGGTCTCGTGGCCCCGGGATATGCCATGGCGGAGGTGGCGGCCACTCGACTGCTCGGCGGCGATGCCACGTTCCCCGGCTACGACGATTCCGCGAAGCTCAAGCTTTCCGGCGTGGACGTCGCGAGTTTCGGCGACGCCTTCGCGACCACCCCGAACGCGCTGGACGTCGTGTATACCGACCCGGTCAACGGGGTCTACAAGAAGCTCGTCCTCTCCGACAACGCGAAGACCCTGCTGGGCGGCATCCTGGTCGGTGACGCCTCGGCATACGGCTCGCTCCGGCCCCTGGTGGGAGCAGCGCTGGGCGCGGATCCCGCCGCCTACCTCATGCCGGAGGGCGGCACGTCGCTACCCGACAGCGAGCTGCCCGCGGATGCGGTCGTGTGCTCCTGCTCGAACGTGACGGCCGGTCGCATCCGCGAGGCGGTGCACGCCGAAGGATGCACGGATGCCGCCGGCGTGAAGGCCTGCACCAAGGCCGGTGCCACCTGCGGCTCCTGCATCTTCGCGGTCAAGAAGATCGTCGGTCAGGAGCTGACGAAACTCGGACAGGCGACGTCCGACGCCCTGTGCGAGCACTTCTCGATGTCGCGTCGCCAGCTCTTCGATGCGGTGCGGGTCGCCGAACTCACGACATTCAGCGCGATCATCGATCGTTTCGGGAGCGGCCGCGGCTGCGACATCTGCAAGCCCGCCCTCGCGAGCATCCTCTCGGTGCTCGTCGGAGCGCATGTGCTGGACGGCGAGAACGCCGCTCTGCAGGACACCAACGACCACGTGATGGCCAACATGCAGAAGGACGGCACCTACTCGGTGGTGCCGCGGATGCCGGGCGGCGAGGTCACCCCTGCGGGGCTGATCGCGATCGGGAACATCGCGGAGACCTACGGGCTGTACACGAAGATCACCGGTGGGCAGCGGATCGACATGTTCGGCGCCCGGCTCGAGCAGCTGCCGCAGATCTGGCAGCGGCTGGTCGACGCCGGGTTCGAGTCCGGACAGGCGTACGGCAAGGCGCTGCGCACGGTGAAGTCGTGCGTCGGTTCGACCTGGTGCCGGTACGGGGTGCTCGACGCCGTCGGCATGGCCGTGCGCCTCGAGCTGCGGTATCGCGGTCTGCGCGCGCCGCACAAGCTCAAGGTCGGGGTGTCGGGGTGCGCGCGTGAGTGCGCGGAAGCCCGTTCGAAGGACGTGGGTGTGATCGCCACCGAGACGGGCTGGAACATGTATGTCGGCGGCAACGGCGGCTTCTCGCCGCGGCACGCGGAACTGCTGGCAGCGGACCTCGACGATGAGGGCCTCATCCGCGCGATCGACCGCTTCTTCATGTACTACATCCGCACCGCCGACCGCCTGCAGCGCACGGCGGGGTGGTGCGCCGAGCTCGACGGCGGGCTCGACGGCCTGCGCGAGGTGATCTTCGACGACAGCCTGGGCATTTGCGATGACCTCGACGCGGCCATGAGCGTGCACGTCGACCGCTATGAGGACGAGTGGGCGGCGACCCTGCGCGACCCGGTGAAGCTGCGGCGGTTCGAGTCATTCGTGAACGCGACCGACACGCCCGACCCGTCTCTGGCCTATGTGCCCGAGCGCGGTCAGGTGCGGCCGGCGACGACGGAGGAACGATCGGACGCGTCCGTCCTCATCGCGGGCACGACTCTGGAGGTGCGGCGATGACGCTCGGAGTCGAGACCGGAAGGCGGGTCCGCGTGTGCGGGCTCAGCGACCTCGAGGTGGAGAGGGGCAGGGCGGCGCTGTTCGGCACGGTCCAGATCGCACTGTTCCTCCTCGCCGACGGCACGGTGCATGCGGTGTCCAACCTCGACCCCTACAGCGGCGCCCACGTGATGTCCCGCGGGATCGTGGGCACGCGGGGCGATGTGCCGACGCTGGCATCGCCGATGCACAAGCAGGTCTTCGATCTGCGCACGGGCGAATGCCTCGACACGCAGGGCAGGGCGCCGTCGGCATTGCGGGTGTGGGATGTCACGGTTCGCGAAGGTCAGATCGAGCTGAACATCGAGGAGACGCGATGACCGTGATGCTGGGAATCGACCTCACTGGACGTGATGTGCTCATGGTGGGCGGTGGGGCCGTGGCGGCCCGCAGGCTCCGACGCTTCCTCGAAGAAGGAGCGCGCGTGCGGCTCGTCGCCCCCGAACTGCACCCGGACACCGCGTTGCTGGTCGAGCGTTTCGGACTCGCCTGGCGTCCGGGTCGCTTCCGCGGATCGGATATGACCGGCGCCTGGCTCGTGCACGCGGCCACGGGTGATGCTCGCGTCGACCGCGAAGTCGCAGAGCGGTGCGAGGGCAAGCGGATCCTGTGCATCAACGCGTCGGACGGTGCCCACGGGTCGACCAGGCTCACCGCGCAGGCCGAGGTCGGCGACGTGACCGTCGCGGTGACCAGTACAGTCGGTGCGGATCCCCGTCGGTCCGTCGCCGTCCGGGATGCGATCGTCGACCTCGTGGGCGAAGGACGCCTGCCGCTCCGGCGGCGCCGTGCCGGTCGGAGCGGACGCGTCGACCTGGTCGGAGGCGGACCGGGGCCCGTGGACCTGATGACGGTGCGCGCCCGACGCCTGATTGCCGAAGCGGACGTCGTCGTGACCGACAGGCTGGGACCCGCTGCCGAGATCGTCCGCGGGCTCGATCCCGATGTCGAGGTGATCGACGTGGGGAAGGTCCCCGGTCGACACCCCGTGCCGCAGGAGGAGATCAACCGGATCATCGTGGCGCGGGCAGTGGAGGGCCGGCGCGTCGTTCGCCTGAAGGGCGGGGATCCGTTCGTCTTCGGACGCGGAGGCGAGGAGATGCAGGCGTGCCTGGCTGCGGGTATCCCCGTCGACGTCACGCCGGGCGTCTCGAGTGCGGTCGCCGTTCCCCAGGCTGCGGGAATCCCGGTCACGCATCGCGGCACGGCTGCGGCGTTCCATGTCGTGAACGGTCAGGGCAGGATCGGCGAGGGCACGCTCGCGGCGCTGGCCGATGCGACCGTGACCACGGTCGTCCTGATGGGGGTGGCCGCCCTCGACCGTCTGGTGGCTGCGGCGCTTGCACACGGCGTACCGGCGGAGCGGCCGATGGCGTTCGTCGAGAGCGGCCACACGGCTCAGCAGCGCACGACGCGCACCACCCTCGGACGCGCTGTCGCGGACGCACGGGCCGTCGGCCTCCGGAACCCTGCGGTGATCGTGATCGGAGAGGTCGCGAGCGCGGCGCTGCTTCTCCCGTCCTCAGAATCGATCGGGGCTGTCCTGGCGTGACGATTCGTGCTCCACTGACTCCGGTCCTGGCCGGATGCACCATCGTCGTGGCCGCTGACAGGCGCTCCGGCGACCTCGTCTCGGCTCTCGAGCGACGCGGCGGCCAGGTGTACCGCGCGCCGGCCCTGAGCATCATCCCCAACGAGGACGATGAGGTCCTCATCGCCCGCACCGAGGATCTCATCGCGTCCCCTCCCGACATCGTGGTCGTGACGACCGGGGTGGGGTTCCGCGGGTGGATGGACGCCGCCCACGAGAACGATCTGGCCGAGGAGCTCACCGAAGCGCTGGCCGGAGCGCAGTTCATCGCGCGAGGACCCAAGGCGCACGGGGCGATTCAGCAGGCGGGATTCGTGGCCGATTGGGTGGCCGAGTCCGAGACCTCCGCAGAGGTGGGGGAGTATCTCGCCGCCGAAGGAGTGCTCGGGCGACGGATCGCGATCCAGCATCACGGCGCGGGCGCCGACGGGCTCGACACCCTCCTCTCGCGGCTCGGGGCGGACGTGGTCAGCATCACCGTGTATCGGTGGGGTCCGCCGCCGGACCCTCAGATCGTGCATCGCTCCGTCATGCAGGCGGGTGCCGGGGAGGTGGATGCCGTCCTCTTCACCTCCGCGCCCGGCGCGGCCGAGTGGGTCAGGACGGCCGTCCGTGCCGACGCGCTCGACGCAATCCGTCGGAGAGCCGCGTCCGGGCGTCTGCTGCTGGCCGCCGTCGGGCCGATCACGGCCGCGCCGCTCACGGATGCCGGCCTCAAGACCACTCTCGCAGCGCGTGGGCGTCTGGGGTCACTGGTGCGCTGCGTCGTCGACCACTACGCGTCCGGTGCCGCTCCGCAGTTGCGTACGGCTGTGGGCGGGATGGAGATGCGCAGCGGCGGTGTCCTGATCGACGGCGACTTCATTCCGCTCTCGCGTGCCGGAGCGAGCATCCTGAGCGAGCTCTTCGATGCCGCCGGTCGTGTGCTCACCCGGGAGGAGCTGGGGCTCGCATTGCCTCGAGGAGGCGAGAGCTCCCACGCCGTCGAGATGGCCGTCGCGCGGTTGCGAGAGGCGCTGGGCGGCGCTGCGGCGATCCAGACCATCGTCAAACGCGGCTACCGACTCACCGTGGAGGAACCCGGATGACCACTCTCGTCGCCTGCTCCCATGGCACGGATTCGCCAGCCGGACGTCGCACGGTCGAAGAGATCGTCGACCTGGTGCGTGAGCGCATCCCGACCACGCGAGTCGTCCAGGCCTTCGTCGATGTGCAGGAGCCCGCGGTGTCGGAGGTCGTCGAACGGGAGCATCTCGACGATGACGTCGTCGTGGTGCCGCTGCTGCTCTCGGTGGGGTTCCATACCGCGGTCGACATCGTGCGCGCCGTGAGTCCCTACGACGGGGTTCGGCAGGGAGAGCCGCTGGGCACCCACCCGCTGATCGCCGAGGTGCTGCGCGCGCGGCTGCGCGCGGCCGTGCATGATCGGTGGCTCCCGGGCGACCATGTCGTGCTCGCGGCGGCCGGCTCCAGCAATCCTGCGGCGGTGGCCGATGTCACCACGGCAGCGGCGCACCTGGCCGACCTGATCCCGGTGCCGGTCTCGATCGGGTACGCGTCGGCGATCGAGCCCCGCATCGCCGACGCCGTCGCCTTTGCGCGGCAGAACGGCGCTTCCCGCGTGATCGCTGCGAGTCATGTTCTCGCGCCGGGGTACTTCGCCGGTCTCGTGGAGCGATCCGGAGCAGACCTCGTCTCCGCACCGCTCGGGGCGGATCCGCGCATCGCCGAGGTCATCGTCGAGCGATTCCGCTCCGCCTGATCAGGCGCAGGACGCGGAAAGGGGCGGATGCCGAAACATCCGCCCCTTTCCGTGCGTGGTCGGTCAGACCCGCGACGGCTCTCTCTCCGCCGCGGTGGTGTCGATGCCCTGCGCCGACTCCTCCGCTGCGGTCGTCGCGACGATCGCCACGCGCGACCGGCGCTCGGTTCGACGCGCCTCGCGGGCGGCCCGAACCTTCGGGCGGCCGTGCGTGTAGTAGATCGGCAGACCGACGAAGAGCAAGCCGCCGACGAGGTTGCCCACGACCGTCGGGATCTCGTTCCAGACGAGGTAGTCCCAGACGGTGAAGTCGGCGCCCATCAGAAGGCCGGAGGGGAACAGGAACATGTTCACGATCGAGTGCTCGAAGCCCATGTAGAAGAAGAGCATGATCGGCAGCCACATCGCGACGATCTTGCCGATGGTGCTGTCCGACACCATCGCGAGGACCACACCGGTGGAGACCATCCAGTTGCACAGCACGCCGCGGATGAAGAGCGTCAGCATGCCGGCGGCACCTTGGTCCGCGTATCCGACTGTGCGCCCATGGCCGATCTCGCTGATCGCCTCGCCCACGGCGCTGGGAGCGGTCGAGAAGCCGTAGGTGAAGTAGATGGCCATCAGGATCGCCACCAGGAATGCGCCGCCGAAGTTGCCGAGGAACACGAGTCCCCAGTTGCGCATCAGCGCACCGAACGTGGCACCGGGACGACGATCGAGCACGGCGAGCGGTCCGAGCGTGAAGACGCCGGTGAGCAGGTCGTACCCCAGCAGATAGAGCATCACGAAGCCGACCGGGAAGAGAACGGCGCCCAGGAGCGGCTGTCCGGTCTGGGTCGAGACCGTGACAGCGAAGGCGGCGGCGATCGTGAGCAGTGCCGCGCCCATGAAGGCGCGGATCAGGGTGTCGCGGGTGGACAGCTGCAGTTTGTACGCGCCGGCATCGACCATGCGCGTGGCGAGCTCGGCGGGCTTGATGTAGGACACAGGACCTCCACGGGGGACGGGAGCACGGATGCTCGACTGACTCGAGCATGCGCGAGCCGCGTTTCCGGGGGCAGCACCGGAAGTTACGACTGTGGAGCGAATCCCTCACTTCCCGTTCATCGCCGTGTGAGATGACTGTCGTTATCCATCCGTGATGCGATCGTTCGCGGCGCGAAACACGTCGCATGACATCCGGGAAACACGGGCCGAATAGCGTCACGGGTACGGCACGATCGCCGCCGACAGGAGCTGTACCGATGAATCATCCACTCGTCACCGAGATCGTCGTCGTCGGTGCGGGGATGGCGGCGCAGCGATTCGTCGAACAGCTCGTGCAGCGGGCGGGCGATGACGTGCGCGTCACGGTGATCGGCGATGAAGGTCGCCGACCGTACGACCGCACGCGCCTACGGGAGCTGTTCCTCGGTGGCTCGGCCGACGATCTCCCGCTGCCGTTCGCGGCGTTCGAGGACGCCCGGATCGAGTTGATCCTGGACGACCGTGTGCTGCACATCGACCGCCGGGCGCAGACGGTGCGGACCCGGTCGCGTCACCTGCATCACTACGACGTCCTGGTGCTCGCCACCGGCGCGGCCGCGGGCCGGGTAGCGGTGGAGGGTGCGGGACTTCCCGGGTGTTTCTCGTATCGCACCGTCGAGGATGCGGAGACGCTGCGGGGCTTCGTGGGTGCACGCGCGTCGGAGCTGGAGAGGGATCTGCGCGGGGTGGTCGTCGGCGGAGGCCCCATCGGACTCGAGGCTGCCGGTGCGCTGCAGGCGATCGGGGTCGACGCCACGGTGGTGCAGTATGCCGATCGGCTGATGGAGACGCAGCTCGACGGCACCGCGGGAAGCATCGTGAAGCGTCATCTGCAGGCGCGGGGGATCGCGGTGCGCACCGGGACGCGCGTGACGCGGCTCGACCCGGACGAATCCGGCGTCGTCACGGCGATCGAATTCCAGGACGGCTCCTTCCAGCGCGTGGACGTGGTCGTGTTCACCGTCGGGCTGCGGGCGCGCGACGAGCTCGCCCGCAACGCCGGGATCGCGGTTCATCCCTACGGAGGCGTCATCATCGACGACACCTGTCAGACCTCGGATCCGTCAGTGCTGGCCATCGGCGAGGTCGCCAGCCTCGACGGACGTCGCTTCGGTCTCGTCGCTCCGGCCCGCGACATGGCCGACGTCGCGGTGGGGCGCGTCCTCGGCCAGGAAGCGAGTTTCTCCGGATTCGACGAATCCGCCGCGATCACACTGGCCGGCGTCGATGTCGCGAGCTTCGGGGATGCGCTCGCTCGGACGCCGGACGCGGTCGACGTGCTCTACGCGGATCCCGTCGCCGGGGTCTATCGGAAGCTGGTGCTGGCGGGAGACGCTCACACGCTGCTCGGGGGAATCCTGGTCGGCGACGCCTCTGCCTACCCGGCGCTGCACACTCTCGTCGGCGCCCGCCTCGAAGCGGATCCGTCGTCGTACGTGCTGCCGAGTCGCGGTTAGCGGTTTTCGCCGGCCCGGGTGCTACTCGGCCGGGGTCTCCGAGGGGGCCGGTGCCGGAGTCTCCGACGGTGCGTCGGTCGGAGCCGTCGTCGGTGCGGTCGTCGGCTCGACGGTCGGTGTCGGTTCCGGTGCCGTCACCTGCGCGTGCACGACCTGGCTGCCGATCGCGGCGACGACGATGAGGCTGCCGACGATCGCGGCGATCGTGTTGTCGCGGACGCGGCGGCGGATCTGCCCCTCGTGCCACTGGGTGCGCGCGGTGTGCAGTCGCGCGCGCTCCGCGGCGGTGCGTGACTGAGCGTTCTTGGAACCGCGTGCGGCCATGCCTGGATCTCCTGTTCCGACACCGGTGCGCGGCGTCGCTGAGAGCCTACCGGGGCGAGCGCGCCCGCCCGAAGTGTCAGGGGCCGCCGGTAGCCTGGAGGGATGACTTCCCCTGCCGCGCTGCTCTCCGGGCAGACGCCTCTCGCCGTGCGCATGCGCCCGACCTCGCTCGATGAGGTCGCGGGTCAGCGGCATCTGCTGCGTGCAGGGTCTCCTATCGTCGCCCTCGCCGATCCGGATGCGGCGTCGCCGGGTGCGGTGTCGATCATCCTGTGGGGTCCGCCGGGCACCGGGAAGACCACCCTCGCGCAGGCGATCGCCCGCTCGTCGGGTCGGCGCTTCGTCGAGCTGTCCGCCATCACGGCGGGTGTCAAGGACGTGCGCGAGGTGATGCAGGAGGCGATCACGCAGCGCGACCTCTACGGTCAGACGACGATCCTGTTCCTCGACGAGATCCACCGGTTCACGAAGGCTCAGCAGGACGCTCTGCTGCCCGGCGTCGAGAACGGGTGGGTGATCCTGATCGCCGCGACCACGGAGAACCCGTCGTTCTCCGTGATCTCTCCGCTGCTGTCGCGTTCGCTGCTGCTCACGCTGCAGCCGCTCACAGACGACGACATCGGCGTGCTCGTGGATCGTGCCGTCGTCGATGCGCGGGGGCTGAACGGCGCCGTCGCCCTGAGCGCCGAGGCGCGGGCCGCGCTGATCCGCCTCGCTTCCGGAGACGCCAGACGCGCGCTCACCGGTCTCGAGGCCGGCGCTGCCGTCGCCCTCTCGCACGCATCCGCTGCGGTGGATCAGCAGGACCAGGCCGCGGAAGACGTCTCAGACGAGACGGCGACGGTGCCGGAGGTCTCGGCTGACGACGTCGCCCAGGCGGTCGACAAGGCGCTGCTGCGCTACGACCGTCAGGGCGACGAGCACTACGACGTCATCAGTGCGTTCATCAAGTCGATCCGGGGCTCCGACCCCGATGCCGCGCTGCACTACCTCGCGCGAATGATCGAGGCGGGGGAGGATCCCCGGTTCATCGCGCGACGCCTGGTGATCTCCGCGTCGGAAGACGTCGGTCTCGCCGATCCTCAGGCCCTCGTCATCGCGGTCGCCGCCGCCGATGCCGTCGCGTTCATCGGCATGCCCGAGGGGCGCATCCCGCTCGCCGAGGCGACCGTCTATCTCGCGACCACCGCGAAATCCAACGCCGCCTACGTGGGAATCGACGCCGCGATCGCCGACATCCGCTCCGGCGGCTTCGGACGTGTGCCGCTGCATCTGCGCGATGCCCACTATCCGGGAGCCAAACGCCTCGGGCACGGCCGCGGTTACGTCTACTCCCACGACAGCGAGTACGGCGTCGTGCCGCAGCAATATCTACCGGACGAGCTCGACGGCAAGCGCTACTACGAGCCGAAGAACCTGGGGGCAGAACGCGACATCGGTTCGCGTCTGGAGCGCATCCGCCGCATCCTCGGCGACCGGTGACCCACGCAATCTGGCGCGGGGCTGCGATCTGTTAGACTTGAGCGGCTCGAAACCGTGTTTTCGGGCATCTCCTCGTTCACACCACACCTTGCTGGCGCCCCGGCGTGCGCTCCAAGGCAGAACGCGGACGATACGTCCGTGAGTCGTGAAAGTCGCGACCACGTCATCGGAAGGACAACTTCGTGACCACGAAGTCCCAGGACCGCCGCAAGGTGCGTCTGAGCCGTGCCCTCGGCATCCCGCTCACCCCGAAGGCCGCCCGCTACCTCGAGAAGCGTCCCTACGCTCCGGGTGAGCACGGCCGCACCAAGCGCAAGGCAGACAGCGACTACGCCGTCCGCCTGCGTGAGAAGCAGCGTCTGCGCGAGCAGTACGGCATCCGCGAGAAGCAGATGCGCAACACCTTCAACGAGGCCCGTCGTCACGACGGTCTGACCGGTGAGAACCTGGTCGAGCTCCTCGAGATGCGTCTCGACGCGCTCGTGGTGCGTTCGGGCTTCGCCCGCACCACCGCACAGGCTCGCCAGCTCGTCGTGCACCGTCACATCCTCGTCGACGGCCAGCTCGTCGACCGCCCGTCGTTCCGCGTGAAGCCGGGTCAGCTCATCCACGTCAAGCCCAAGAGCGAGGGCACCGAGCCCTTCCAGGTGGCAGCAGCCGGCGGTCACGCCGAGGTCCTGCCCCCCGTTCCCGGCTACCTCGAGGTCGAGCTCGACAAGCTCCAGTCGCGTCTGGTTCGTCGTCCGAAGCGCGCCGAGGTCCCCGTGACCTGCGAAGTGCAGCTCGTCGTCGAGTACTACGCGGCTCGCTGAGCATCGCTCACGCTGCTCTCTGAGAGCATCAACGCAAGAGGCGTCGGGGTTACCCGACGCCTCTTGTCGTTTCGGCATACGATGGTGACACCGCGCCTTCGCGGGTCAAGGGCAAGGATGACGACATGAAGAGCTTGCAGTGGTTCCTGATCGGTGTGATCGGCGGCTTCGTCGCGGCTCACTTCATGAACAAGGACCCGCGCGGTCACGACATCCTCGCCGAGGTCGACGCCCGGATCAACGGCTTCACAGCGATCATCGGCGACGCCTACCGCGAGCAGGAGGCACGGCTCACGGAGCCGGGCAAGAACTGAACCACCGCAGCAGCGCCACGGCGCGGCATCTTCACGCAAGGACACCCGGCACTCTATGAAAACTGCGGAGATCGCGCAGCGTTACCTCGACTTCTTCGAGAAGAACGACCACCTCATCGTCCCCTCGGCCTCCCTGGTCAGCGACGACCCGTCGCTCCTGTTCACGGTCGCCGGCATGGTGCCGATGATCCCGTACCTGACGGGCGTCGTTCCTGCGCCTCACCCGCGCATCGCGGACGTGCAGAAGTGCATCCGCACCAACGACATCGAAGAGGTCGGTCGTACCGCGCGTCACGGCACGTTCTTCCAGATGCTGGGAAACTGGTCGTTCGGCGACTACTTCAAGGAAGGCGCGATCCGCTACGCCTGGGAGCTGCTGACCAGCGCCGAGTCCGACGGCGGGCTCGGCTTCGACGAGAAGGACCTCTGGGTCACCGTCTACGAGACCGACGACGAAGCCGAGGCCATCTGGCGCGACATCATCGGACTGAAGCCCGAGCGCATCCAGCGGCTGGGGCGTGCGGACAACTACTGGAACACCGGACAGCCCGGTCCTGGCGGGCCCGACTCCGAGATCTTCTTCGACCGAGGCCCGGCCTACGGCAAGGACGGCGGACCCGCGGTCGACGACTCGAGGTTCCTGGAGATCTGGAACCTCGTGTTCATGCAGGACTTCATCGAGAACATCCGTGGCAAGACCGAGTTCGACATCGTCGGCGAGTTGCCGATGAAGAACATCGACACCGGCATGGGCCTCGAGCGTGTCGCGTTCCTCAAGCAGGGCGTCGAGAACATGTACGAGTCGGACCAGGTGCGTCCGGTCCTCGACCGCGCCGTCGACCTCTCCGGGCGCCCCTACGGCGTGCAGCACGAGGATGACGTGCGCTTCCGCGTCGTCGCCGACCACGTGCGCTCCTCGCTCATGCTGCTCTCCGACGGGGTGCGTCCGTCCAATGAGGGTCGCGGGTACATCCTCCGCCGCCTCATGCGCCGCACGGTCCGCTCGATGCGTCTGCTCGGCGTCGACGAGCCGGTGTTCCCCGAGCTGTTCGCCGCATCGCGCGACGTCATGAAGACCACGTATCCCGAGCTCGAGAAGGACTGGTCCGTTCTCTCGGCATCTGCATTCGCTGAAGAGGAGACCTTTCGCCGCACCCTCGTCGCCGGCTCGACGATCCTCGACCTCGCGCTGGACGAGACGAAGAAGGGCGGCGGAAAGACCCTCAGCGGCCCCGAGGCGTTCCTGCTGCACGACACCTACGGCTTCCCGATCGACCTCACGCTCGAGGTCGCCGAAGAAGCGGGGCTCGAGGTCGACCGCACAGCGTTCGACACGCTCATGCAGGAGCAGCGTCAGCGCGCCAAGGACGACGCCCGCAATCGCAAGCGTCAGCTCGCTGACGTCTCGGTCTACCGTGACCTGCGCGCCCTGGGCGAGACCGGTTTCGACGGGTACACGGCCCTCGAGGTCGAGTCCCGTGTGATCGGGCTCCTCGTCGACGGGGTGCCGGTGCGCAGCGCCGCCGAGGGGCAGATCGCCGAGGTCGTGCTCAGCGAGACCACGCTGTATGCGGAATCCGGCGGTCAGGTCGCCGACAAGGGCACGATCGTCGGCCCGGGCTACGAGCTCGAGGTCCTCGACGTGCAGAAGCCCGTTCCCGGGCTCATCAGCCACACCGTCGAGGTCGCCCGTGGAAGTGTCGCGGTCGACGACGTCGCGACGAGCGTCGTCGACGCCGCCAACCGTCGCGCGGCACGGCAGGCGCACTCGGCCACGCACCTCGTGCACGCCGCTCTCCGCGACACGCTCGGACCGACCGCCACGCAGGCGGGGTCCTTGAACCGCGCCGGATACATGCGATTCGACTTCTCGTGGTCGCAGGCGCTCTCCGCCGACACCCGAAGTGAGATCGAGGAGATCACCAACCGCGCGGTACAGGACGCCCTCGAGGTGACCACGCGCATCGTCTCCCTGGACGAGGCGAAGGAAGCCGGCGCCATGGCGCTGTTCGGGGAGAAGTACGGCGACGTCGTGCGCATGGTCGACATCGGCGGTCCCTGGTCGCGCGAGCTGTGCGCCGGAACGCACGTGGGAACGAGTGCCGAGATCGGTCTGGTCAGCCTGGTCGGAGAATCGTCCGTCGGCGCGTCCAACCGTCGCATCGAGGCCCTCGTCGGCGCTGATGCCTTCCGCGAGCTCGCTGCCGAGCGGGCCATCGTCTCTCAGCTCACCAGTTCGCTGAAGACGCCCCGTGAGCAGTTGCCCGAGCGCATCGCCGATCTCACCGCGAGCCTGAAGGCCGCGGAGAAGCGCATCGCACAGTTCGAATCCAAGGAACGGGCGGGGCAGATCCCGGCCATCGTCGAGGCGGCGAAACGCGTCGGATCCTTCCGACTGGCTGCGCAGAACCTCGGCGACGTCGCTTCCGCGGATGACGTGCGCGACCTCGTCAACGGAGTTCGCGATCGTCTCGGCTCCGATGCCGCTGTCGTCGCCCTCGGTGCGGTCGTCAACGGCCGCCCGGTCGTGGTCGTCGCGACGAACGACGCCGCTCGGTCCGCCGGCGCGAAGGCGGGAGCGCTCGCGAAGCGCGCCGCAGGCGTGCTCGGTGGCGGTGGCGGCGGCCGCGATGACGTCGCGCAGGGCGGCGGCGCGGACGCGGCGGCTCTACCCGCGGCGCTCGACGCCATCTCACAGGAGCTGCACGTCGCGTGAGCGGCTTCCGCCGCGGTGTGCGGCTCGGCATCGACGTGGGTCGGGCGAGGGTCGGCGTCGCCCGCTGCGACCCCGACGGCATGCTCGCCGTGCCGGTCGAGACGGTGGCTCGTGATGAAGCGTCGATCGATCGCCTCGTCCAGCTGGCGGGGGAGTACCAGCCCCTGGAGTTCGTGGTCGGACTGCCGGTGAACATGCAGGGCGCGGACACGCCGTCGACCACCGATGCACGAGAGTTCGCAGCCGCTCTCCAGCAGCGCAGCGGCATCGTCGTGCGGCTCGTGGACGAGCGACTGAGCACCGTTTCCGCGCACGCCGCCCTGCGCAGTTCCGGGAGATCTCAGAAGAAGTCTCGTAGCATTGTGGATCAGGTCGCCGCCGTGGTGCTTCTGCAGCAGGCGATCGACATGGAGAAGAGCACCGGAAACCCGGCCGGTGCCGCCATCTCGCCCGACGAGGAGCACGCCTGACGATGTCCGAACGCGACAGCGCAACGCCGCGGCACGACGCCGACTCCCGCCTGGGGGAACTGTTCGAGAACCTTCCCGAGCCGACCACGCAGATTCCCACGGTCGACAACAGCGCGCCCGCACCCGGTTCGCGTCGTGCGGCGCGTGAGGCCGCATCCGGGGATGGCGCCGCCGCTCCCGGGACGGACGCACCGGGTACCCCCGCTCCGCCATCGCCTGTTCCGGTCCGCGCCTCCGCCGACGAGGTGGTCGCTGCCAGCGGCGAATCGCCGTCGCCGATCCCGGTGCGTGCGTCCGCCGACGCTGCCGACACACCGACGCGGGCCGTCCCCGTGGTCACACCGCCCGCGCTGACCGCCGCACCCGAACCGGTGATCGGCGGAGGTCTGGACGACCTCTTCGCCCCGCATGACGACCACGTCGACGCGAAGCCGAAGAAGAAGCGCCGCAAGGGTTGTCTGATCGCGCTGATCATCGTCCTCGCGATCATCGGCGGGCTCGCTGGGGCCGGCGTCTGGGTGGCGAACACCTACGGTGACAAGATCAGCGAGGCGATGGGCTGGGGCGAGCCGAAGGATTGGGAACCCGGGCAGGCGAGTGGCGAGGCCCTGGTCACGATCAAGGACGGCGACACCGGCGGCCCGGTCTCCGTCGCCCTCCATGAAGCGGGCGTCACGAAGACCGAGGATGTGTTCTACGACTACCTGGTGGACGAGGGCCTCAACCCGACGTTCTACCCCGGGGTCTACCGCCTGCAGGAGAAGATGACGGCCGAGGCTGCCCTCGCCGCTCTCGAGGACGAAGCCAACAAGCTCGAGAACACGGTCTCGGTCGGCGAGGGCGCCACGATCGTCTCGTCACTGCCCGGCATGGCGGAGACGCTCGGTCTTCCGCTCGCCGACTTCGAGGCCGCGGTGAAGGACCCGTCGCAATACGGAGTCGACGCGCGAAGCCTCGAAGGCTGGCTGTTCCCTGCCGTCTACACCTTCGATCCCGAGGTCACCCCGACGCAGGTCATCCAGCGTATGGTCGACCGCACCCGCCAAGCACTCGATGAGGCCGGAGTGCCACCCGAAGACGCGCAGCGCGTGCTGACGATCGCCTCCATCATTCAGCGCGAAGGCAGGTTGGACGACTTCGCGAAGGTGTCGAGAGTGATCCAGAACCGTCTGGACATCGACATGCTGTTGCAGATGGACTCCACGGCTCAGTACGGCTATGGATCGCTGCACGAGGGTGTCGTCTCGAGCTCCAAGGAGGCGCTCGAGAGCGACAACGAGTGGAACACGTACAAGCGCGAGGGACTCCCCGCGACCCCGATCGCGAGCCCGAGCGATGCTGCCATCGATGCGGCGATGCACCCGGTGGACGGCCCCTGGCTGTACTTCGTCACGATCAATCTGGACACCGGTGAGACGCAGTTCTCGGAGACCATGTCCGAGCATGAGCAGGGGATCGAGAAGTGGCGCGAGTGGTGCCGGGCGAACCCCGACGCTGGTTGCTGACACGGTGACACGCACGCACCTCGCGGTCTGGGGCGATCCGATCGGGCACTCCAAGTCACCGGACCTGCACGCCGCGGCCTACGGGGTGCTCGGCGTGGACTGGGAGTACGGACGCCGGCAGGTCGCAGTCGACGCGTTCGCTGGCGCGCTCGCGGGTCTTGACGACTCCTGGCGCGGTCTCTCGCTGACCATGCCGTTGAAGGAGGCGGCGTTCCGCGCCGCGGCGACCAGGGACGCTCATGCCGAGCTCACGGGTGCCGTCAACACGCTGCTGCTCGGAAATGCGACGGCAGGGTTCAACACCGACGTCGGCGGGATCGTCGACGCGCTGGCCGAGGCCGGCGTGACCGAGGCGGGGACGGTCCGCATCCTCGGGGCCGGCGCCACGGCCGCCTCCGCCCTCGTGGCGGCGACGGAGCTGGGTGCGACCCGCGTGTTCGTGCACGCTCGACGACCTGAGCGGGCGGCCGGACTGGTGGCTCTCGGCGCGAACATCGATGTCGCGGTGGAGGCGCAGCCGCTCGGCGCGAAGCCCTCGCGCGCCGATCTCACGATCGCGACGCTGCCCAGTGGGACCGCGCTCCCTGCCCACATCTCGTCAGGACTGGCCGAGAGCGGGGGAGCACTGTTCGATGCCGCATACGCCCCGTGGCCCTCGGCTCTCGCGGCGAGCTGGGGCGACGGGGCCGTGATCTCCGGACTCGGCATGCTGCTGCACCAGGCCGTGCGCCAGATCCGGATCTTCCGTCACGGCGACCCCGCGATCGAGCTCCCGGACGAGGAGTCGGTCGTCGCTGCGATGCGCGCGGTACTCTGACCCGCTCGCACGACGAAACGCGGCGCAGCGGGGGTCCGAACCCGTGGGAGACTGGAGCAATGCTCCGCGTGCTCACGGCCGGCGAATCCCACGGCCCAGAACTCATCGCCGTCATGGAGGGTCTGCCCTCCGGCGTCCCTGTCTCCTCCGAGGCCATCCAGGCCGATCTCGCCCGCCGCAAGCTCGGCTATGGACGCGGCTCCCGCATGAAGTTCGAGCAGGACGAGTTGACCATCTCGGGCGGCGTCCGGCACGGCAAGAGCCTGGGAAGCCCGATCGCCCTGCGCATCGGCAACACCGAGTGGCCGAAGTGGATCGAGGTCATGAACCCCGAACCCGTCGAGCTCACGGACAAGTCCCGCGGTCGCAGCGCTCCGCTGACGCGTCCGCGTCCGGGGCACGCCGACCTCGTGGGCATGCAGAAGTACGACTTCGACGAGGCGCGTCCGATCCTCGAGCGTGCGAGCGCGCGTGAGACGGCCGCGCGCGTCGCGCTCGGCGCCATCGCCCGTTCCTTCCTCGGTGAGCTCGGCATCCGTCTGGTCAGCCACACGCTCTCTATCGGTCCGGTGCAGGTTCCTCCGGGGTCCGCTCTTCCCACCCCGGACGACGTGGACGCCCTGGATGCCGATCCGCTCCGCTGCTTCGACGCCGCGACGTCGGCGCTCATGGTCGCCGAGGTCGACGATGCGAAGAAGGACGGCGACACGCTCGGCGGCATCGTCGAGGTGCTGGCATACGGCCTCCCGCCCGGGCTGGGTTCGCACGTGCACTGGGACCGTCGTCTGGACGCCCGGCTCGCCCAGGCTCTTATGAGCATCCAGGCGATCAAGGGCGTCGAGGTCGGCGACGGTTTCGAGACCACTCGGCGCCGCGGATCCGCGGCGCATGACGAGCTTTTCGCGACCGCGGACGGCATCACCCGCGGCTCCGACCGCGCCGGCGGCACCGAGGGCGGCATGTCCACCGGAACCGTGCTGCGCGTTCGCGCGGGGATGAAGCCGATCGCCACGGTGCCGCACGCGCTGCGCACCATCGACATCGCGACCGGTGACGACGCGACCGCTCACCACCAGCGCTCCGACGTGTGTGCCGTCCCCGCTGCGGGTGTGGTCGCCGAGGCGATGGTCGCGGTCGAGCTCGCGAACGCCGTGCTGGAGAAGTTCGGCGGCGACAGCATCCGCGAGACCCGGCGCAACCTCGACGGGTACCTCGACGGTATCCCGGCCGAGCTGCGCACGACGCCCGCGTCCGAAGCGGCGCTCATCGCGCATGACGAGCGAGGCTGACCCTCTGACGCTGGTGCTGGTCGGCCCGATGGCCGCCGGCAAGACCAGTGTCGGTCGGCGCGTCGCGCGTCGACTCGGAGTCGCTTTCGTCGACACCGACAAGCGCATCGTCGCGACTCACGGGCCGATCCCCGCCATCTTCGCCGAGCACGGAGAGCCGCACTTCCGTGAGCTCGAACGGGCGGCCGTGGCCGAGGCCCTGTCCGAAGGCGGCGTGATCTCTGTCGGCGGCGGAGCTGTGACGCAGGCGGACACGCGTGATCTGCTCAAGGATCAGCCCGTCGTGTTCCTGACCGTGAGCGCTGATGCGGTGGCCGCCAGGATCCGCGGCAGCAATCGTCCCCTGCTTGCGGGTGAGGAGGATCCGGTGGAGCGCTGGACAAAGATCTTCGAGGAGCGCCGGAGGTGGTACGCCGAGGTCGCCTCGACGACCTTCGACACCTCACGTCGTCCGATGCAGAAGATCGCGGACGACATCGTGGCATGGAGGAGAGAGCAGCGATGAGCACGACGACCATCAGCGTCACCGGGAATGACGCCTACGACATCACGATCGGACGAGGAATCCTCGACCAGGTCTCCGCGGCCCTCGCGCCGGGTGTGCGCAAGATCCTGGTCGTGCACCCGCCGACGCTCGCAGCGCGCGCGGCCGAGCTGCGCGACCGGCTGCTCGCCGAGACGGCGGAAGGGCCCCGCGACGTTCTTCTCGCGGAGATCCCGGACGCGGAGCAGGGCAAGCGCATCGAGGTCGCCGCGTTCTGCTGGCAGGTGATGGGGCAGGCCGACTTCACCCGCAGCGACGCCGTCGTGGGCTACGGCGGCGGTGCCGTGACCGATCTCGCCGGGTTCGTCGCGGCGACCTGGCTGCGCGGTGTTCAGCTGGTCCAGGTGCCGACCACCGTCCTCGGGCTGGTCGATGCCGCGGTCGGCGGGAAGACCGGGGTCAACACGGCCGAGGGGAAGAACCTCGTGGGCGCGTTCTGGGCGCCCAGCGCAGTGATCGGCGACCTCGACGAACTCGCCAGCCTGAGCCCGAACGAAGCGACGGCGGGATACGCCGAGGTGGTCAAGGCGGGATTCATCTGGTCTCCGGAGATCCTCGACATCGTCGAAGCCGACCCCGCGCGTGCCGTCGACACGACGACCGAGGAGTTCCGTCGAACGATCGAACTCGCGATCGACATGAAGGCGAAGGTCGTCTCGGACGACTTCCGTGAGGCAGGTTTGCGTGAGATCCTCAACTACGGCCACACGCTCGGGCACGCGATCGAACACGCCGAGCGGTACCGCTGGCGGCATGGCGCGGCGATCTCGGTGGGCATGCTGTACGCCGCGGAACTCTCCCGACTCGCGGGACGACTCTCCGATGCCGCGGCCGAACGCCACCGCACCATCCTCGAGTCGCTGGGGCTTCCGACGTCGTACCGCGCCGGAGCGTGGCCGCAATTGCTCGCCACGATGCAGCGCGACAAGAAGAGCCGCGGCGGCATGCTTCGCTTCATCCTGCTCGACGACATCGCGAAGCCGACTGTGCTGCAGGCCCCCGACGAGTCGCTGATGTTCGCCGCCTACCAGGAGGTGGGCGCGTGAGCCGCCGCATCCTCCTGGTCAACGGACCGAACCTGAATCTGCTGGGCACGCGCGAACCCGAGGTCTACGGCACGGCAACGCTCACCGACGTGGAGCGGATCACCGCCGCTGCCGCCTCGGAGTTCGACTTCGAGGTGCGCGCGGTGCAGAGCAACCACGAGGGCGTCCTGATCGACGCCATCCATGCCGCGCGGGAGGACTGCGCGGCCATCGTGATCAACCCCGGCGGACTCACGCACACGTCCGTGGTGCTGCGGGACGCTCTGACCGGCGTCTCGCTGCCGTTCGCCGAGGTGCACATCTCCGACGTCTACGCTCGCGAGGAGTTCCGCCACCACTCCTATCTGCACGATGTCGCGGCGGTGCGCGTCATCGGCCGGGGTGTCGACGGATACGCCGACGCCGTCCGCGAACTGGTCGCGCACCTCTGATCGACTCGCGGTCTCAGCGCGTCAGCGGAGCCCAGACGATCATCACGCAGATCACCATTCCGACGAGCGCGATCAGCGCCATGGTCAGGAAGCAGCCTGCCAGCGCACGCAATCGGGGTGGTCCCTCACGCACCGTCCACCGGATCACCAGCATCGCGAGCAGAAGCCCGACCACGAGCGTCGCGGTCACGATGGCGATGGATTCCGCGGGGCCGCCGTCGACTGCGATGGCCACCAGGGGTACGAGACTCATGACGGCGAACAGCGCTGCGACGACGAGCCAGAGGGTTCCGGAGGATGTCCGCAGCGCCGGCTGACTGGCCACCAGCGTCGGATCCCACCCGACGTCCGGACGTCCGCTCCGTCTGCGCGCTGCTCTTCCGGACATGAGCGGCCCTCCTTTCGCCTCCAGGATGAGCGTCGCACGCGTGCACGTCAACGGGGGTGCGCGAGCATGGGCTGCGGGCGTATGTTCGGGTGCGACGGGCCGATTCGCCGTCGGCCTTCACTCGCGCGATGGACCGTACGGCAGGCAGAGTGCGGGGGGCATGCCGGTCATCCCTTAGACTCGACTGTCGGCCTCGTCCGAACCCGCAGACACACGAACGGAACTCGCAGCGCATGGCATCTACCGCAGACATCAAGAACGGCGTCGTCCTCAGCATCGACGGGCAGCTCTGGAGCGTCATCGAGTTCCAGCACGTCAAGCCCGGCAAGGGTGGCGCGTTCGTGCGTACCAAGCTGAAGAACGTCGTGTCCGGCAAGGTCGTCGACCGTACGTACAACGCGGGCGCGAAGATCGAGATCGAGAACGTCGACCGCCGCGACTACACGTACCTGTACACCGATGGTGATGGCTACGTCTTCATGGACCAGACCGACTTCGACCAGATCACGGTCGGCGCGGCGACGGTCGGCGACGCGAAGAACTTCCTGCTCGAGAACCAGGCCGTGACGATCGCCCTGAACAACGGCAACCCGCTGTACATCGACCTTCCGGCGTCCGTGATCCTCGAGATCACCTACACCGAGCCTGGCCTGCAGGGCGACCGCTCGTCGGCCGGCACCAAGCCCGCCACGCTCGAGACCGGCTACGAGATCCAGGTGCCGCTGTTCGTCGAGACCGGCACCAAGGTCAAGGTCGACACCCGTACGGGTGACTACCTCGGCCGCGAGAAGTAAGGCGTGAGCGCCCGGACGAAGGCGCGCAAGCGCGCTCTCGACATCCTGTTCTCCGCCGATGTGCGCGGGGACGACCTCGCGGTGACCCTGGCCGCCGAGGCGAAGCGCGCGGCGAGCGAGCCGGCCCGCGAGGCCTCCTGGCTCTATGCGCGCGAGATCGTCGACGGCATCATCGACCAGCGCGATGAGATCGACGAGCAGATCACGACCCACAGCCGCGACTGGAAGCTCGAGCGGATGCCGGCGGTAGACCGCGCGCTGCTCCGCATCGCCGTGTGGGAGGTCCTCTACAACGACGAGGTGCCGACGGCCGTGGCGATCGATGAGGCCGTTGAGCTCGCGAAGGAGTTCTCGACCGACGACTCCGGCGCGTTCGTGCACGGCGTCCTGGCGCGGGTGGCCCGCTCCGCCTGACCTGCCCCGCGCGAGGCACTGTCGGTGGTGCCGGAGAGGATGGGGGCATGTCCCTTGCGTCCGATCCGTCCCGCTCCGAGGGGTCATCGTCGGCGGACTGGCGGTCGATCCTCGGTTCGCCACGCGACGACGCCGAGACACCGCTCGCACTCGGCGTCGAACTGCGACTGCGTGATGGCCGAGGCGCGAACCCGTGGGCGTCCCGTCCGCAGCGCACGGCGACTGCGCGCGATGTGGCGAAGCGCACCGGCGAGATCCTGCTCGGAATCCGACCGCTCGAGAAGAGCGCGGCGACCGGGGCCTGGGTGCAGGGAGCAGCGACGTGGGACGCGGTTCGCCGCTCGCCCACGCAGTACGGTCGCGATCGGTCGCGGTGGTTCGCCGACCTGCTCAGCATCGCGCGCGACACGCTCCTCTCTGGCACGGCTGGCGACTGGCTGGTGGCCGACCTGATCGAGTCCGGCCTGCTCTGGGGGCACCTTCGCGCTGCAGACGCCGTCGGTATCCCCGTGGTCGCCACCCAGAAGAGCACGACCATCGTGCTCGCGGAGCACGCGTCGATCGGTGCGACCATCGGGCGCGGCGACGGCGGACTCATCGTGCAACCGGCCGTCACGATCGACGGCCGCGAGGTGGAGCCCTCCGCCGTGCGGCCCATCGGGCACAGCGGGGTGTACGAGGTCGCGCAACGCGGGACGAAGCTCCGCGTGACGCTAGCGGAGGTGTCGATCAGCCAACCCGTCCACGCTCTGCTCGGCGCCGGAGACGGCCTCGAGGTGCCCGCCCGCGACGAGCATGCGTTCTTCCGCGACGCCTATCCGCTGCTGGCGCGTCGCATCGATGTCCGCCCGGTCGGCCGGGTCGAGCTGCCTCCGCTCCCCGCCCCGCGAGCAGTATTGGAGCTGTCCTTCCAGCGGGGCGACACCGTCAAGTATTCGTTCGAGTGGGACTATCGCGGCTTCGGACGGGTGCCCTTCGCCCCGAGCAGCGATGCGGTGCGAGACATCGCTGCCGAAGATGCGCTCAGGGATGCGCTTCAGGCCGTGTGGACGGAACGGCTGGGGGAGGAGCTCGCACCGACGGGCGCGTTCCACGACGTCGCGGCAGCCGAGTTCGTCAGCCGTGTGGTGCCGGCACTCGAGGCCGAGGGCGTCACGGTGACCGTGACGGGTCGAAGCAAGAGCTATCACGAGCTCACGGGCGAGCCGGAGATCACGGTCACCACCGTCGAGAGCACCGACCCCGACTGGTTCGATCTCGGCGTCCTGGTGAAGATCGACGGCCGCACGATCCCGTTCGGTCCGCTCTTCACGGCATTGAGCACGGGGAAGAGGAAGCTCCTCCTCTCCGACGGCGGCTACTTCTCCCTGAACCACCGCGCGCTGGACCGTCTCCGTGAGCTGATCGAGGAGGCCGGCGAACTTGAAGAGTGGGAGACCGGTCCTCGCATCAGCCGGCACCAGACCGACCTCTGGGAGGAGTTCGAGGATCTCGCCGATGAAGCGCTCCCCGCAGTGACATGGCGGGCCACGGCCGATGGCCTGCGTCGGGCGAGCTCGGTGCCGGCGGTCGCGGTGCCGCAGGGGATCACGGCCGAACTCCGCCACTACCAGAAGGAGGGTCTGGACTGGCTCGCCTTCCTCTGGGCTCACCGCCTCGGCGGCATCCTCGCCGACGACATGGGCCTCGGCAAGACGCTGCAGCTGCTGGCGCTCATCATGCACGCGCGCGAAGCGGGGGAGCGGCGACCCTTCCTCGTCGTCGTGCCCACGTCTGTTCTCGCGACCTGGCGCGGCGAGGCCGCGCGCTTCGCGCCGACGCTGCGCGTTCGGGTCAGGGCGAGCACGCAGGGTCCCACGCTGAAGGCGGCGCTGCACGACACGGATGTCGTGATCACGACCTATGCGGTCGCACGGCTCGACGAAGACGTGTACGCCGGTGTCGAGTGGGCCGGGCTCATCCTCGACGAAGCCCAGTTCGTGAAGAACCCCGAGACCAAGCTGCATCGCGCGGTCGCGACGTTCCGCGCCGACGTCACCTTCGCGGTCACCGGAACGCCGATGGAGAACAGCCTCAGCGAGCTGTGGGCACTGCTCAAGCTGACGGCGCCGGGGCTCTTCGCCTCTGCCCGGAAGTTCCGCGAGGACTACATCCAGCCGATCGAGCAGGGCAAGGTTCCCGAGAACGAGGAGGGTGGGGAGTATCGCCAGCGCCGCCTCGAGCGGCTGCGCCGTCGCATCCGTCCACTCCTGCTGCGGCGCACGAAAGAGCTCGTCGCGCCGGAGCTGCCGGCGAAACAGGAGCAGATCCTCGAAGTCGAGCTGAGCTCTTCCCACCGGGCGCTCTACGAGGTCGTCCTTCAACGCGAGCGACAGAAGGTGCTGGGGCTGCTGGAAGACCTGGATCGCAACCGCTTCATCGTCTTCCGCTCCTTGACCCTCATGCGCATGCTCAGCCTCGCTCCCGGACTGATCGATCCGGAAGACGCCAAGATCGGCTCCCGCAAGCTCGACGTGCTCCTCGAGCGGGTGATCGAGTTGCAGGCCGAGGGTCACCGGGCTCTCGTGTTCAGCCAGTTCACCTCGTTCCTGGATATGGCTGCGGCGCGCCTCGATGCCGCAGGCATCCCGTACGCGCATCTCGATGGCTCGACGCGCCACCGTCAGAAGGTGGTCGACGGGTTCACATCGGGGGAGCAGCCGGTGTTCCTGATCAGCCTGAAGGCCGGCGGATTCGGACTCACCCTCACCGAAGCCGACTATGTCTTCCTTCTCGATCCCTGGTGGAACCCGGCCGCCGAGGCGCAGGCCGTGGACCGCACGCACCGCATCGGTCAGGACAACCAGGTGTTCGTCTACCGCATGATCGCCACGGGCACGATCGAGGAGAAGGTGCTCGAACTCCAGCGCCGGAAGGCGCGCCTGTTCACGGCGGTGCTGGACGACGAGGCACTGTTCGCGCAGTCTCTCTCCGCCGACGACATCCGCGGACTCTTCGACGCCTGACCCGATTACTCACGGCGAGGTCGACCGGTCCCACAGGGAGCCCTCGGTACAATCGAACGGTTCACTTTCGGGAGGAATGCAATGCGGATCACGGGACTCGGCCACGCCGGGATGTTCATCGAGACGTTGGGCGGGAACATCATCTGCGACCCGGTCCTCGGGCCGTCGTTCTACGGCTCCTGGTTCCCGTTCCCCGACAACCGCGGCCTCGACTGGGAGCGGTTCGGCCGCGAAGCCGACTTCCTCTGGATCTCGCACCGCCACCGCGATCACTTCGACCCGAAGCTCCTCGAGCGCTACATCCGCAAGGACATCGAGGTGCTGCTTCCGGAGTATCCGACCGATGACCTCGAGAAGGACATCCGGGCGCTCGGCTACACGAACATCACGTACGCACCGGCCGGTCAGGTGATCCAGCGCGGCGAGCTCAAGATGATGATCACGCCGCTGCGCGCGCCCAGCGACGGCCCGATCGGCGACTCCTCGCTGAGCGTCGACGACGGCACCGGCTCGGTACTCAACCAGAACGACTCGCACCCGCTCGACCTCGAGAAGCTGCTCGACTTCGGCACGCCCGATGCCTACTTCACCCAGGTGTCGGGTGCCATCTGGTGGCCCATGGTCTACGACCTGCCGCTCGACGCCAAGCAGAACTTCGCCCGGCTCAAGCGCGAGGCGCAGAACAAGCGCGCCATGTACTACATCGAGAAGGTCGACGCCCCGCACGTCTTCCCGATGGCCGGCCCGCCCATGTTCCTCCGCGACGACCTCTTCGACTTCAACGGGCTCGGCAAGAACGGCGAATCGATCTTCACGGATCAGAAGCAGTTCCTCGCGCACATGAAGGAGCTCGCGCCGCAGTACGACGGCCAGCTGTTCATTCCCGGCACCGTGGTCACGGTCGACCGGGGAGCGGTCGCGACCGAGCAGACGCTTTACACCGAGGCCGAGATCGCGCACATCTTCGATGAGAAGTGGGAGTACCTCGAGGAACAGCGCGCGAGCCGTCAGCAGGAGATCCGCGACGAGGAGGCCTCTCGTGCCGAGATCATCCCGCCGGCGGAGATGCTCGAGGCGATCAAGAACTGGTGGGAGCCGCTGCTGAAGAAGTCCCGCACGATCCGACTCGGGGTCGGCGGCTGCGTGCGCTTCCGCATCGGCGAGCTCGACATGGTCGTGGACTTCCCGCGGGCCAAGGTCCGCGAGTATGCGGGCGAGGAGTGCGTGTACTGGTACACGATCCCCGCCGACCTCGTCTCGACCAACATCGTCGACCACGAGATCGACTGGTCGAACTCGATCTTCCTCTCCATGCAGTTCTCGGTGGGGCGCAGCGGCAAGTTCAACGAGTTCCTCACCACGTTCCTCAAGTGCCTCTCGGTCGACCGCATCGAGTACGTCGAGAACTGGTACCAGGAGCAGACCGACCAGACGGAGGACGCCGAGATCGGCGACTGGGTCGTGCAGCGCCGCTGTCCGCACCTGCGCGCAGACCTCACCCGGACCGGAACGGTCGACGAAGACGGCATCCTCACGTGCAGCATGCACGACTGGAAGTGGGATCTGAAGACCGGGCGCTGCCTCTCCACCGCAGGTCACGCGATCCGTTCGTCGAAGATCGACGACGTCACCGACCCGGTGCTGCAGGAGGCGAGCTGACCTGTACCACCTCGGCATTGCGGTGGTACTCTGACGGCATGCCCACAGCCTTGACGCGGATTCAGGTCACGCAGACCGCGCAGCTCCGCGATGCTGTGGAGCTCGCGGAGCAGGAGTGGCCCGGAGTGCCGAAGTCCGAACTCGTCGCGAGGCTGGCGGTACTGGGCGCCGAGGCTCTCGCCGGCAGGCGTTCGGCAAAGCGGGCAGCGCGACGCGCCGCGCTGGAGGCGACGAGAGGAACGGTCGCGTATCCACCGGGGTACCTCGAAGAGCTCCGGAAGGACTGGCCGGAGTGATCGTGCTCGACGCCGGTGTGCTCATCGCGCACCTCTCGGTGGATGACATCCATCAGGACGCGGCGTTCGAGATCCTCGACACCGAAGAGGATCTGCTGATCCACCCGCTGACACTCGCGGAAGCTCTGGTGCACCCCGCTCGCATGGGCACGGAACTCGCCGACCTCGCGAAGATCGACTCCCTCGGGCTCTTGCGGCGCGAGGAGACGGTGGACGAAGCGGTCCACATCGCACGTCTGCGAGCCGCATCGTCCCTGAAGCTGCCGGAGTGCGCCGTCCTCGTCACAGCGGAAGCGTTCGGCGCCACGCTCGCCACGTTCGATCGTCGACTCGCGAGCGTCGCCCGCGAGCGCGGCGTCGCTGTCGTAGGTGTCTGAACGCTCCGATACACTGGCATGACAAGCAACCTTTAACACCGTCCTGTGAGGCGGAGAAGGGAGCGGCCGATGAGCATGCGCACCGTGCTGCACGAAGCCGACATCTCACGAGCGCTGACCCGCATTGCGCACGAGATCCTCGAATCCAATAGAGGTGCCGAGAACCTCGTCCTGCTGGGCATTCCGACCCGCGGCGTCACTCTCGCCCATCGCCTCGGCCTGCTGATCAGCGAGATCGCACAGCAGTCCGTCCCGGTCGGATCGCTGGATGTCACGCTGTTCCGCGATGACCTCGCCAGGCACCCGACCCGTTCCCCGCAACCCACCGAGATCCCGGTCGGCGGCATCGACGGCAAGACGGTGGTGCTCGTCGACGACGTGCTCTTCTCCGGTCGCAGCATCCGGGCCGCTCTCGACGCGATCCAGTCGATCGGACGCCCCGCGGTCGTGCGCCTGGCGATCCTGGTCGACCGCGGGCACCGCGAGCTTCCGATCCGTCCCGATTTCATCGGCAAGAACATCCCCTCCGCCCGCACCGAGCGGGTCAACGTGCGTCTCTTCGAGAACGACGGCGCCGAGGAGGTGACGATCGGCGAATGAGACACCTCCTCGACACCCGCACCCTCGACCGAGCGACCGCCCTACGTATCCTCGACGTCGCCGAAGACATGTCCGACACCCAGTCGCGCGAGGTCAAGAAGCTCCCGACACTGCGTGGTAAGACCGTCGTGAACCTCTTCTTCGAGGACTCGACCCGCACGCGCATCTCGTTCGAGGCCGCGGCCAAGCGCCTCTCCGCCGATGTCATCAACTTCGCAGCGAAAGGTTCGAGCGTCTCGAAGGGCGAGAGCCTGAAGGACACCGCGCAGACGCTCGAGGCCATCGGCGCCGATGCGGTCGTGGTGCGACACCCCGGCTCCGGTGCGCCGCAGACCCTCGCGACGAGCGGCTGGATCTCGGCCGGAGTCGTGAACGCCGGCGACGGCACGCACGAGCACCCGACCCAGGCGCTGCTCGATGCCTTCACGATCCGCAAGCGCCGCTTCGGCGCCGACAGCCGCGGCAAGGATCTGAGCGGGATGCGCGTCGTGATCGTTGGCGACGTCCTGCACTCGCGGGTCGCCCGCTCGAACGTCTGGCTCCTCACCACGCTCGGGGCCGAGGTCACCCTGGTGGCACCGCCCACGTTGGTTCCGCAGAACGTCTCGCTCTGGCCGGTGCGGGTCGTCTACGACCTCGATCAGGCCCTCGCGGACGAGCCGGATGCGGTGATGATGCTGCGCATCCAGCTGGAGCGGATGAACGCCGCGTATTTCCCGACTGAGCGGGAGTATTCCCGACGCTGGGGTCTGGACGCACGGCGTGTGGCTACTCTTCCGGGCGGTAGCATTGTGATGCACCCCGGACCCATGAACCGGGGACTGGAGATCTCCTCGGAAGCTGCCGATTCCCCCCGCTCGACGGTGCTGGAACAGGTGACGAACGGAGTGTCCGTCCGCATGGCGGTGCTGTACCTGCTGCTGGCAGGAGAACGAGACGACGAACGAGGGGGAGACCTGTGAGCGAGACCCTCGTCATCACCGGTGCGCAGCAGCTCGGTGCCGAGAGCGCCGACATCATCATCGAGGACGGCCGGATCGCCGAGATCGGCAGTGGGCTGAGCCGTTCGGGCGCTCGCGTCATCGACGCGGCGGGCCTCGTCGCGCTACCGGGTCTGGTCGACCTGCACACCCATCTGCGCGAGCCCGGCTACGAGGCATCCGAGACGATCCTCACCGGCACGAGGGCTGCGGCCGCCGGTGGCTTCACGGCCGTCTTCGCCATGCCCAACACGTCACCGGTCGCCGACACCGCGGGTGTGGTCGAGCAGGAACTCGCGCTCGGCGAAGCTGCCGGCTACGCCACCGTGCAGCCCATCGGCGCGGTGACCGTCGGCCAGAAGGGCGAGCGTCTCGCCGAGCTGGGCGCGATGGCGACCTCGCGCGCGCAGGTCCGCGTCTTCAGCGACGACGGCTTCTGCGTGTTCGACCCGCTGATCATGCGCCGCGCGCTGGAGTACGTGAAGTCCTTCGGGGGCGTCATCGCCCAGCACGCGCAGGATCCCCGCCTCACCGAGGGCGCCCAGATGAACGAGGGCACCGTCTCGGCAGAGCTGGGCCTCGCCGGCTGGCCCGCTGTCGCCGAGGAGTCGATCATCGCCCGCGACGTGCTGCTCGCCGAGCATGTCGGTTCGCGCCTGCACGTGTGCCACCTCTCGACCGCGGGCTCGGTGGACATCATCCGGTGGGCCAAGAAGCGCGGCATCGACGTGACGGCCGAGGTCACCCCTCACCACCTGCTGCTGACCGACGAGCTCGTGCGCGGATACGACGCACGCTTCAAGGTGAACCCACCCCTGCGTCGGGAAGAAGACGTGCTGGCCGTGCGCGAGGGCCTCGCCGACGGCACGATCGACATCGTCGCCACCGACCACGCCCCGCACCCGAGCGAACACAAGGCATGCGAGTGGCAGGCCGCCGCGAACGGCATGGTGGGCCTCGAGAGCGCGCTGCGGGTGGTGCACCAGTCGATGGTGCAGACCGGGCTGCTCGAGTGGTCCGACGTGGCACGCGTGATGAGCGCCACGCCGGCGCGCATCGGCCGGCTCGCCGGCCACGGCACGCCGCTGGAGGTCGGTCAGCCCGCCCAGATCACCCTGTACGACGCCTCCGTCGACGGCGTCTTTACGGAGGCGGACCTGCACGGTCGTAGCGTGAACTCGCCGTACCTCGGCCGCGCTCTTCCCGGCCGCGTCGAATACACGATCCACGGCGGCATCCTCACGGTCGACGGCGGCAGCGTCGTCGAGGAGCTTCGCGCATGAGCGCTCGGGACCTCGCCGTCGCGATCACGATCGCGGTCGCGCTCCTGGTGCTGCTCGCGATGCTGTTCGCCTGGCGACGACGAATCCGCCGCGACTCCGTGTTCACGGCCCCGCTGGGGGTTCCGGAGCACGCGGAGGTCTCCCGCCGCGACGAGGTGCTGTACGTGTCGACGACACGGCACGAGCAGCCGCTCGAGCGTCTGGCGGTCTCGCCTCTCGCGTACCGGGCCCGCGGTGAACTCGCCCTCACGGATCGCGGCATCGCCCTCTGCCTCGACGGCGCGCCGACGGTGTTCCTCGCGAACGCCCGGCTCGTGGCCGTCGACCGCGCAACGGTCACGATCGACCGGGTCGTCGAGCCCGGCGGCCTCGTGCGCATCGCCTGGAACATCGACGACGACACGATCGTCGACAGCTACCTGCGGCTCGCCACCGGCGACCCGCAGACACTCATCTCCGACCTGCAGCGGCTCGTCCCCGCCGCCCCCGACACAGGAGCAACGTCATGACACTCTCGACACCCCCCGGACAGGCCTCTGCGGCCCAGCTCCCCGATCCCGCCGTCCTCGTCCTGGAAGACGGCACCCGCCACACCGGACGCGCATACGGCGCCCGCGGCCGGACCCTCGGTGAGGTCGTCTTCGCGACCGGCATGTCCGGCTACCAGGAGACGATCACCGATCCCTCCTACGCGGGCCAGATCGTGCTGCAGACCGCGCCGCACATCGGCAACACCGGCATGAACGACGAGGACGCGGAATCCCGCCGCATCTGGGTCGCCGGCTACATCGTGCGCGACCCTTCGCGCGTGGTCTCCAACTGGCGTGCGAACGCCTCGCTCGACGACGTGCTCGTCGAAGACGGCGTCGTGGGCATCAGCGGCATCGACACCCGTTCGATCACCCGCCACATCCGCTCGGCCGGCTCCATGCGCGGCGGGATCTTCTCCGGCGCGGACGCCGCCCTCGATCCGGAGGAGCAGGTGCGCATCGTCCGGGAAGCGCCGGAGATGGCGGGTCGCAACCTCTCCGCGGAGGTCTCCGTCGACGTCGCGACCATCACGACGGCCATGGGGAACCGGATCGGCAACCTCGCCGTGCTCGACCTCGGTGTGAAGCAGGCGACGATCGACAACCTGGCCGCCCGCGGCTTCGAGGTGCACGTGCTCCCGCAGGACGTGACGATCGACGAGATCCGCGCGATCGACCCCGTCGCCGTCTTCTACTCGAACGGCCCCGGAGACCCGGCGGCCTCCGGCGACCACGTCGAACTGCTCCGCTCGGTGTTGGACGACGGCCTCCCGTTCTTCGGGATCTGCTTCGGCAACCAGCTGCTGGGTCGCGCGCTCGGCCTGGGCACCTACAAGCTGCCCTTCGGCCACCGCGGCATCAACCAGCCGGTGCTCGACAAGGAGACCGGGAAGGTCGAGATCACGGCCCACAACCACGGGTTCGCGGTCGAGGCGCCCCTGGAGGGCTCGTTCGACAGCCCGAACGGCTACGGCAAGGTCGAGGTCAGCCACGTCGGCCTCAACGACAACGTCGTGGAGGGACTCCGCGCCCTCGACATCCCGGCCTTCTCGGTGCAGTACCACCCCGAGGCGGCTGCCGGCCCGCACGACGCCAATTACCTCTTCGACAGGTTCCGCGACCTGGTCATCGCAAGCCAGAAGGACTCCAAGTAATGCCCAAGCGCGACGACATCAACTCCGTCCTCGTCATCGGCTCCGGCCCGATCGTCATCGGCCAGGCCTGCGAGTTCGACTACTCCGGCACCCAGGCGTGCCGCGTGCTCCGCGAGGAGGGCGTCCGGGTCATCCTGGTCAACTCCAACCCGGCCACCATCATGACCGATCCCGACTTCGCCGACGCGACGTACATCGAGCCGATCACGTGGCAGGTCATCGAGACGATCATCGCGAAGGAGCGCCCCGACGCGATCCTCCCGACCCTCGGTGGTCAGACCGCGCTCAACGCCGCGATCGAGCTGCACAACCACGGCATCCTGGAGAAGTACGACGTCGAGCTCATCGGCGCCAACTTCGAGGCGATCAACAAGGGCGAGGATCGTCAGATCTTCAAGCAGCTGGTGCTCGACGCCGGCGCCGACGTGGCGGACTCCCGCATCGCCCACACGATGGACGAGGTCCTGGCGGCCGCCGACGAGCTCGGCTACCCGCTGGTCGTCCGCCCGAGCTTCACGATGGGCGGCCTGGGCTCCGGGTTCGCGTACGACGAGAGCGACCTGCGTCGCATCGCCGGCGCGGGCCTGCGCGACTCGCCCACGACCGAGGTTCTCCTGGAGGAGTCGATCCTCGGTTGGAAGGAGTACGAGCTCGAGCTCATGCGGGACACGGCCGACAACACGGTCGTCGTCTGCTCGATCGAGAACGTCGACCCGGTCGGCGTGCACACGGGTGACTCGATCACCGTTGCGCCCGCGCTGACTCTCACCGACCGCGAGTACCAGAAGATGCGCGACATCGGCATCGACATCATTCGCGCCGTCGGCGTCGACACCGGTGGCTGCAACATCCAGTTCGCGGTGGACCCGTCGAACGGCCGCATCATCGTCATCGAGATGAACCCGCGCGTGTCGCGCTCCAGCGCCCTGGCCTCGAAGGCGACGGGATTCCCGATCGCCAAGCTCGCTGCCAAGCTCGCGCTCGGCTACCGTCTCGACGAGATCCCGAACGACATCACCGGTGTGACGCCGGCGAGCTTCGAGCCCACACTCGACTACGTCGTCGTCAAGGTGCCGCGCTTCGCGTTCGAGAAGTTTCCGGCAGCCGACGCGACGCTGACCACCACCATGAAGTCGGTGGGCGAGGCGATGGCGATCGGCCGCAACTACGCGACCGCCCTCCAGAAGGCCCTGCGTTCCCTGGAGAAGCGCGGATCGAGTTTCCACTGGGGCGCCGAGGAGCGTTCGGTGGAGGAGCTGCTCGAGATCTCGAAGATCCCGACCGACGGTCGGATCGTGACGCTGCAGCAGGCCCTGCGCAAGGGTGCGACCGTCGAGCAGGCGTTCGATGCGACGGCCATCGACCCGTGGTTCCTCGACCAGATCGTGCTCATCAACGAGGTGGCCGAGATCGTGCGGACGGCTCCCGAGCTGGATGCCGCGACACTCCGCTACGCCAAGGAGCACGGATTCTCCGACGCCCAGCTCGCCGAGCTCCGGGGCATCACCGAGGCAGAGGTCAGGGGCGTGCGTCACGGCCTCGGCATCCGCCCGGTGTACAAGACGGTCGACACCTGCGCCGGTGAGTTCCCGGCTCTGACGCCGTACCACTACTCGAGCTACGACTTCGAGACCGAGGTCGCGCCGTCCGAGCGGACCAAGGTCGTCATCATCGGATCAGGCCCGAACCGCATCGGCCAGGGTGTGGAGTTCGACTACTCCTGCGTGCACGCCTCGTTCGCGCTGTCGGATGCCGGATTCGAGACCGTGATGGTCAACTGCAACCCGGAGACCGTGTCGACCGACTACGACACCTCCGACCGCCTGTACTTCGAGCCGCTGACGCTCGAAGACGTGCTGGAGGTGCTGGACGCAGAAGCAGCGAGCGGCACCATCCTCGGCGTCGTGTGCCAGCTCGGCGGACAGACTCCGCTCGGGCTCGCGAAGGGCATCGAGGCCGCCGGCTACACGGTGCTCGGCACCAGCCCCGAGGCGATCGATCTGGCTGAAGAGCGCGAGCTCTTCTCCCGACTGCTCGATGAGGCAGGTCTCGTCGCGCCGCGCAACGGCACCGCGATCGACGTCGAGGGTGCCGTGCGCATCGCCGAGGAGATCGGCTACCCCGTGCTGGTGCGCCCGAGCTTCGTCCTCGGCGGCCGCGGTATGGAGATCGTGTACGACACCGCTTCGCTGCGCGACTACTTCGTGCGCACCGCGGGCGAGGTCGTCATCGAGGAGGGCAAGCCGCTCCTGGTCGACCGCTTCCTCGACGACGCGATCGAGCTCGACGTGGACGCGCTCTACGACGGCACCGACCTGTACATCGGCGGCGTCATGGAGCACCTCGAAGAGGCCGGCATCCACTCGGGCGACTCCAGCTGCACGCTGCCGCCGGTCTCGCTCGGCCGCACCGACGTCGACCGCGTGCGCGAGGCCACTCTCGCGATCGCGAAGGGCGTCGGCGTGCGCGGACTGCTGAACGTGCAGTTCGCCATCAGCGCCGGAGTGCTCTACGTCATCGAGGCGAACCCTCGCGCCAGCCGCACCGTGCCGTTCGTGTCGAAGGCTCTCGGTATCCCGATGGCCAAGGCGGCCAGCCGCATCATGACCGGATCCACGGTCGCCGAGCTGCGTGCCGAGGGCATGCTCCCGGAGCAGGACGGATCCCGCGTGCCCCTCGACGCTCCGGTGTCGGTCAAGGAGGCCGTGCTCCCGTTCAAGCGCTTCCGCACGGCAGACGGCAAGACCGTCGATTCCATCCTCGGCCCGGAGATGCGCTCGACCGGAGAGGTCATGGGCATCGACCGCGACTTCCCGACGGCTTTCGCGAAGAGCCAGGCAGCGGCCTACGGTGGCATGCCCACCTCGGGAACCGTGTTCATCTCGGTCGCCGACTCGGACAAGCGCGCCGTGATCTTGCCCGCGCACCGTCTGCAGCAGTTGGGCTTCAACATCGTCGCGACCGAGGGCACCGCCGAGATCCTCTCCCGCAACGGCATCGCCGTGACCCTCGTGGAGAAGTACAGCGCCACGCAGGAATCGGGGGCGAAGAACATCGTCGACCTCATCAACGAGGGAGCGATCGACATCGTCGTCAACACCCCGTCGGGTGGGGCCGCTCGTGCAGACGGCTATGAGATCCGCGCGGCGGCCGTCGCCGCGGACAAGGCGCTGTTCACGACCATGGCCGTGCTCGGCGCGGCCGTGAGCGGCATGGACGCGGCCCACGAGGGCTTCCAGGTGAAGAGCCTGCAGGAGTACGCGTTGGACCGGAAGGCGGCACTGTGAGCGAACGCTTCGGCGAGCGGGTCCGCGCGGCGCTGCACGCGCGCGGACCGCTCTGCGTCGGCATCGACCCCCACGCCGCGCTGCTCGCGGCGTGGGGATTGACCGACGACGCGCAGGGCGTTCGTGAGTTCGGTCTGCGCACTGTCGAGGCCGCTTCTGGGCGGGTGGGCATCGTCAAGCCGCAGGTCTCGTTCTTCGAGCGCTTCGGTTCGCAGGGCATCGCTGCGCTCGAGGACGTTCTCACTGCGGCACGCGCAGCCGGCCTTCTCGTGATCGCCGACGCCAAGCGGGGGGACATCGGATCGACGATGGATGACTATGCGCGCGCGTGGCTCACCCCGGGCTCTCCGCTCGAAGCCGACGCGCTCACGGTCAACCCGTTCCTCGGCGTCGGCGCTCTCGACGGAGCATTCGCTCTGGCCGCCGACCACGGCAAGGGGCTCTTCGTGCTCGCCGCGACCAGCAACCCGGAAGCCGAGACGCTCCAACGCTCCGTGAACCCGTCCGGTGACACGGTGTCCGCCTCGGTCATCGCCGAGGTGACGGCCCGCAACGTCCAGTCGTCTCCGGCAGGGGAGTGGGGGAGCTTCGGCTTCGTCATCGGTGCGACGGTGGACTGGGAGCGGGCCGGAATCTCCGCGTTCACTCCGGCTGCCCCCATCCTCGCCCCGGGCTTCGGCGCGCAGGGAGCGACGCCGGCTGATCTCCGCGCCCGCTTCGGCGCGATGAGCGATGCGGTGATCGCGAGCGAGAGCCGCAGCCTGCTCTCGGCCGGTCCCGTCGACCTGGCCGAGGCGATCACCGCACGCGCCGCCGAGTACCTCGAGGTGGCCGGTGTCTGACGCGCAGCGCACGGTTCCCGAGGTCGACAGGGCCGCGGCGGCACGACGCGCCGTGGAGCGTCGACGCGCCAGGGCTTCGGTCAAGCGCGACCTCACGATGCGGGTGGTGACCCCGCAGGCGGTGCTGCACCGAGCCACGGCGGACGCCGACTCTGTCGAAGGCTCGATGCGCATCACCGATTTCCTCCTCGCTCTCCCCGCGATCGGGGCAGGCAAGCGCGACCGGGTGCTGGACGAGCTCCAGATCTCGCCGGTGAAGCGCCTCGGTGGGCTCGGAGCTCGGCAGCGCCGAGTGCTGGAGGAATGGCTGGACACACGCTTCCCCGTGCCGACTCCGCGCGGTGCACGCAGCCGCCTGTTGGTGCTCGCCGGACCCACGGCCGTGGGCAAGGGCACCGTCGCCGCACACATCCGGGAGCACAACCCGGAGATCCATCTGTCGGTGTCGGCGACCACGCGGCCTCCGCGCCCGGGGGAGATCGACGGCGTGCACTACTACTTCGTGGACGACGCGGAGTTCGACCGGCTGATCGCCGAGGACGAGCTCCTCGAGTACGCCGTAGTCCACAACCGCTCCCGTTATGGAACGCCCCGTGCGCCGATCGATGAAGCGCTGGCCGCGGGCAAGACCGTCCTGCTCGAGATCGATCTGCAGGGCGCACGTCAGGTGCGGGCCGCAGAACCGGCCGCGACACTCATCTTCCTGCTGCCTCCGAGCTGGGACGAGCTGGTGCATCGGCTGGTCGGCCGCGGCACCGAGGATGCCGAGGAGCGCGCCCGCCGATTGCGCACCGCGAAGGGCGAACTCGCCGCTCAGAACGAGTTCGATCACCTCATCGTGAACGAGGACGTCGCCACTGCGGCCCGCGAGGTCGTAGAATTGTCTTCAAGCTCTGCGCGCTGAGCGTCTTCGCGCGCCATTTCGCACCGACTTCGCGACGATCCCGTCGCCTGACCAGGAGGTCTCACCATGGCCGGACACAACAACGGCATCATCGATCCCCCCATCGACAACCTGCTCGACCGCGTCGATTCCAAGTACGAGCTCGTCATCTACGCCGCGAAGCGCGCGCGCCAGATCAACGACTACTACTCGGACCTGCACGAGGGCAACCTGTTCGACAACGTGGGTCCGCTGGTCGACTCCTCCGTCGAGGACAAGCCGCTCACCATCGCGCTGCACGAGATCAACGAGGACAAGCTCCGCCTGCGTCACGCAGAGTGATATTCGAGGCCGCGCCTCCCTTCTGTCGGAGGCGCGGTCCAGAATGGGTGCAACACCCTCCCTCTGTCCATCCCGTTCTGGAGTTTCGATGAGCGCCCTGCGTCTGTTCACGTCCGAGTCCGTCACCGAAGGGCACCCGGACAAGATCTGCGATCAGATCTCGGACAGCATCCTCGACGGGCTCATCGCCAAAGACAGCGGGTCCCGCGTCGCTGTCGAGACGCTCGTCACGACGGGCCTCGTGCACGTCGCCGGCGAGATCCGCACCGATGCCTACGTCGACATCCCCACGATCGTCCGCCAGGTCGTGAACGGCATCGGCTACACGTCCAGTGAGACCGGCTTCGACGGCGACTCCTGCGGTGTCAGCGTCTCGGTGGGCGAGCAGTCGACCGACATCGCCCACGGCGTCGACAGCGCTCAGGAGCATCGCGACGGATCGTCCGTGGACCCGCTCGACGCCCTCGGCGCGGGCGACCAGGGCATCATGTTCGGCTTCGCGACGAACGAGACGCCGCAGCTCATGCCGATGGCTGCCTGGACCGCGCACCGGCTCGCCGAGCGGCTGACCGAGGTGCGCCGCTCCGGCGTGCTGCCGTTCCTGCGGCCCGACGGCAAGACGCAGGTGACGCTCGGCTACGACGGCTTCACGCCGAAGACCGTCGATGCCGTCGTGGTCTCGACCCAGCATCACCCCGACATCTCGCAGGAAGACCTCCAGGCTCAGGTTCGCCAGCACGTGATCGATCCCGTGCTCGCCACGACCGGCCTCGACCTCGACGACGTCACCCTCTACATCAATCCGGCCGGCCCCTTCGTCACTGGTGGCCCCAAGGGAGACGCCGGGCTCACCGGCCGCAAGATCATCATCGACACCTACGGCGGAGCCTCCCGCCACGGCGGGGGAGCCTTCAGCGGGAAAGACCCGTCGAAGGTCGACCGCTCCGGCGCCTACGCGACCCGATGGGTGGCGAAGAACGCGGTGGCGGCGGGGCTCGCAGACCGCCTCGAGGTGCAGATCGCCTATGCGATCGGCGTCGCGCGTCCGGTCGGCCTCTACGTCGAGACGTTCGGCACCGGAAAGGTTTCCGACGAGGTCATCACGCAGGCGATCACCTCGGTGTTCGATCTGCGCCCGCAGGCGATCATCGAGCAGCTCGATCTGCTGCGCCCGATCTACGCCCAGACGGCCGCGTACGGCCATTTCGGTCGCGAACTCCCCGACTTCACCTGGGAGCGGACGGATCGCGTCGACGAGCTGCGCCGCGCTGCCGGGCTCTGATAGGACCGCGGCCCTGATGCCTGCCGAGAGCCGGCGCATCGCGCGCGTGCTCCTCGATTCACCTCTGCCCCAACTCGATCGACTCTTCGACTACGCGCTCCCTGCGGAACTGGGGGATGTGCCGCTCGGAGTCCGCGTCCGAGTGCCGCTGCGCACCGCCGGGCGCGTGATCGACGGCTATATCGTCGAGATCGGCACCGAAGACGACGCCGACCGCCCGCTCTCCGAGGTCGAGAGCGTGGTGTCCGAGGTCGCCGTGCTTCCGGAACGCCTGCACACCCTCGCCCGCCGCGTGGCGGACCGGGCTGCAGGATCGGCGTCCGACGTGCTGCGCCTCGTGATCCCCAAGCGCCAGGTGCGCGTCGAGAAGGCGTGGACCGCCGACACCCCGGTCGAGACACCCGATGCGGAGTCGCTCGAGGCAGCGGAGAGCACCGTCGGACTGTACGAAGGACTCGGCGCCGTCCTCGAGACGGGCGGTCGCGCGGCGGTGGAGGCGATACCCCAGCTCGTCGACGGTGTGCAGGGGTGGGCTCGACTACTGGCATCTTCCGCAGCTCGGATGCTCGCTGCGGGGAAGTCTTCGATTATCGTCGTCCCCGACAGTCGTGATCTGGACCGGCTCCTCGCCGCGCTCGACACTCTTATCCCTGCTGAGGCGGTCGTGCGTCACGACTCCCGACAGACGAACCCCGATCGCTACCGCGGATTCCTGCGCACGCTCGAAGACGCCCCGTGCATCGTGGTGGGCAATCGCTCGGCGGTGTACTCCCCGGTCGTGGCGGGGCTGGTCGCGATCTGGGACGACGGTGATCCTCTCCTGGGGGAGCCGTTGGCCCCGTACGTCAACGCGCGAGACGCGGCTCTCCTCCGCCAGGAGCTCGAGGGGTCGGCGCTCATCTTCGCCGGGCACACGCGGACGACCGATGTGGAGCGTCTCGTGGTACTCGGTTGGCTGCAGGATGTCAGGGCGGCGCGCCGTGTGCTCCCTCGTGTCGTGCTCAGCACACCGCAGGAGATGGAGCAGCCGACGGCTCAGCGGATGCCGTCCTCGGCGTTTCTCGCTGCCCGTACCGCGGCGGCTGAAGGACCGGTGCTCGTCCAGGTCTCGCGACCCGGTTTCTCTCCCTCGCTGGTGTGCGCCGAGTGCCGGGCGCCGGCGCGATGTGCCCACTGCGGTGGCCCGCTCGGCGCGAAGCACCGTGGTGCCGTGCCGGTGTGCGGCTGGTGCGGCCGAGCCGCCAGCGCCTGGACGTGCCCCGCATGCTCCTCGACCAAGCTGAGACTCGCCTCCTCGGGCAGCGAGCGCACCGCCGACGAGCTGGGGCGCGCGTTCCCGGGCGTACGGGTGATCGTGGCCGACGGTGCGCACCCGGTCGAACGCGTGCCGGCGAAACCTGCACTGGTGGTCGCGACCAGAGGCGCCGAGCCGATCGCCGACGGCGGGTACCGTGCAGTCGTCCTGCTCGACGGCCCTCGAATGCTCCAGGCGCCCGATCTCCGTGTCGCCGAGTCATGTCTTCGCTGGTGGTCGAACGCGACCGCCCTTGCCGCACCCGGCGCGCCCATCCACCTGGTCGGGGTCAACGGGGCCGCGGCGAAGGCACTCGCGACGTGGAACCAGGCGGGCCATGCTCGGTCGGAACTGGAGAGCAGAGCACCGCTGCACATGCCCCCGACGACCAGGGTGGCTCTGGTCCAGGGCTCGGTTCCGGCGGTCTCGAACGCTCTCGCCGCGCTCACCGAGCTCGCCCTCCCCGCCGACGCGGTACTCGGCCCTGTTCCCGTCGAGTCCGGCGACATCCCGCCTCGGGTGCGAGCGCTCGTGAGGTTCGACTACGGCTCGGGCGCTCGCGTCGCGACCGCCCTGCGCGCGGCCGTCGTCGCCGAAGCGGTGAGCGGCCGTCGTCGAAAGGGGCGTGCGACCAAGAGCACGCTCTCCGTCCGCCTCGATATCCTCGAACCAGAGCTCTGAACCATCCGGAGAACCTTCATGCGCCTCGTCTTCGCCGGCACACCCGCTGCCGCCGTGCCCACCCTGCGACGTCTCGCGACCTCGCATGACATCGCCGCGGTCGTCACGCGGCCCGATGCCCCGCTCGGCCGACGGCGGGTGCTGACGCCGTCCCCGGTCGCCCAGGCCGCTCTCGAACTCGGTCTCCCCGTGATCAAGACCGCGCGGCTCGACGACGCCGCGACGGCCGAGATCTCGGCGCTGCAGGTCGAACTCGGAGTGATCGTCGCGTACGGCGGGCTGGTGCGCGAGCCATTGCTCTCCGCCCCGACTGCCGGGTGGATCAACCTCCACTTCTCGCTGTTGCCTGCATGGCGCGGCGCCGCTCCGGTGCAGCGTGCGCTCATCGCGGGGGATCGGGTGCTCGGAGCGAGCGTCTTCCAGCTCGTCGCCGAGCTCGATGCCGGCGATGTCTTCGCCACCCGCGAGGTCGACGTTCCCGAGACGGCGACTGCAGGTGAGGCGCTCGAGGCGCTCGCGCTGGACGGAGCAGAGCTCACCGCTGAGGTGGTATCGGGGATCGCGGCGGGCACGGCTCGGGCGGTGTCCCAGGAGGGTGAGCCGACCTTCGCCGCCAAGCTCACGCTCGCCGACGGGCTGCTCGATTGGAACCAGTCGCTCGACGCCGTGTTCGCGAGGTTCCGTGGTGTGACCCCTGAACCGGGTGCGCACACGACCATCGCCGGTCAGCCCCTCAAGGTGCTCGAGGCGGTTCCCGCACCGGATGCCGAATCGCTGCCGCCCGGGCGTCTCCGGGGCACCAAGACTGCCCTCCACATCGGCACGGGCACCGCGCCGCTCTCCGTCACCAGGGTGCAGCCTGCGGGCAAGGGACCGATGAACGCGGTCGACTGGTGGCGCGGTCTGCGCGGGGGCGACGACCTGGTGGCCGGATCATGAGCGACGAGCGACGGGACCGTCGACGCCCGCCGTCCAACGGTCGACCTCGTGGTGCGCAAGGCTCTGCGGAGGGACAGCGCAGCGGTCAGCGCGGTCCCGCTCGTACCGTGCAGCCCGCGAGACGCGTGGCGTACGACGTGCTGCGTGCGGTATCCGAGACCGATGCCTACGCGAACCTCGTGCTTCCCTCGGCGATCGCCGAGGCGAAGCTCACCCCCCAGGACGCGGCGCTCGCGACCGAACTGACATACGGCACCCTGCGACGGCTCGGAACCTATGACGCGATCATCGCCTCGGCGGCCGATCGCTCGACCGACAGCATCGATCCCGCGGTTCTCGATGCGCTCCGGCTCGCCGTGCACCAGCTGGTCGCGACACGTGTCGCCTCGCACGCCGCGGTGAACGAATCCGTGAATCTGGTCGCCGTGGAGTCCGGTCGGGGAGCATCGAGTTTCGCGAACGCGGTTCTGCGGCGCATCACCCGGGATTCGGCCGAGGCCTGGCAGGAGCGCGTCGAAGAGCACGCCCGCTCCGACGACGAGCGCCTGGCGCTGCGCTCCGCGCACCCGGTCTGGGTCATCCGGGCCCTCCGTCGAGCCCTCGCTGCGGAGGGGCGCGACGCCGAGCTCGACGCCCTCCTCGACGCCGACAACGCCTCGCCAGACGTGACGCTCGTCGCCCTGCCCGGCCTCGCGGAGCCCGGCGAGCCCCGTCTGCCCTACGCACCGACGGCGTTCGCGTCTCCCGGTGGCGATCCGCGTCTGTCGGTCGAGGCCTCAGGCGGCACGGTCCGGGTGCAGGACGAGGGCTCGCAGCTCGTCGCGCTCGCCCTGGCCGGTGTCTCGCCCATCACAGCGGGGGAGCGCTGGCTCGATCTCTGCGCCGGTCCGGGAGGGAAGACCGCGCTCCTGGCGGCGATCGCGCTCCGGGAAGACGTCACCCTCGAGGCCAACGAGGTCGTCCCCGTCCGAGCGCGCCTGGTGCGCAAGGCGCTCCGCGCAGTTCCCGGCGAGATCGTGGTGCACGAGCAGGACGGTCGCGCCCTCGCGGCTTCTCGGCCCGGTGAGTTCGACCGGATCCTCGTGGACGCGCCGTGCACGGGACTCGGCGCGCTGCGTCGTCGCCCCGAGGCGCGCTGGCGCAAGTCGCCCGCCGACGTCGCCGAGCTCGTGCCGCTCCAGGTGGAGCTGCTCTCGGCCGCCCTCGACGCACTCGCTCCGGGCGGGATCGTCGCGTACGTCACGTGCTCACCGCATCTGGCCGAGACCACGGGGGTCGTGCAGGAGGTGCTGCGCGGCCGCGGCGACATCGTCGAACTCGACGCGCGTGCAGCGGTCGCCGACGTCTCCCGGTCGCCGATCGACCTCGCGACCGAGGGTCGATCCGGCTCCGGCAGCGCTCAGCTCTGGCCGCACCGGCACGGCACCGATGCCATGTTCCTCGCGCTCCTGCAGCGCTCCGCACCCGTCATCACCGCAGAGAAGGAAGACTAGGACCGTGGATCTGCCTCGCGCGCCGCGCATCAACCCGAGCATCCTCGCCGCCGACTTCGTGAACATGCAGGCGGATCTCGCCCGCATCGCGACAGCGGACTTCGCGCACGTCGATGTGATGGACAACCACTTCGTCCCGAACCTGACGTTCGGGCCGCAGATGGTCGAGCGCATCCAAGCGACCAGCCCCATCCCGCTCGACGTGCACCTGATGATCACAGATCCGGAACGCTGGGCACCGGAATATGCCGAGATCGGTGCGGCGAGCGTCACGTTCCACCTCGAGGCGGCCGCCGATCCCGTTGCCCTCGCCCGTCGACTGCGCGACATCGGTTCCCGCGCCGGCGTCGCGGTGAAGCCGGGGACCCCGGTCGAGTCGCTCTTCGAGGTGCTCGACGAGTTCGATCAGATCCTCGTGATGACGGTCGAGCCGGGATTCGGGGGACAGAGCTTCATGCCCGAGACGATGCCGAAGCTGCGTTCCCTCGCCGAGGAGGCGCGTCGGCGCGGCTCGTCCGTCTGGCTCCAGGTCGACGGTGGAATCTCGGACAGCACGATCGAGCATGCCGCCGCTGCCGGGGCCGACACCTTCGTGGCCGGTTCGGCCGTGTACGGTGCCGACGACATCGAAGCGGCCGTCACCCGGCTGAGAGACCTCGCCAGAGCCGGTAACCTGGAATCGTGAAGACTTTCGACGAGCTGTTCGCCGAGCTCAGCGTCAAGGCCGAGACCCGTCCCGAAGGATCGGGCACGGTCGCGGAGCTCGACGGCGGCGTGCACACGATCGGCAAGAAGATCGTCGAAGAGGCCGCCGAGGTGTGGATGGCGTCGGAGTACGAGTCCGACGAGGCAGCCGCCGAGGAGATCTCGCAGCTGCTCTATCACGTCCAGGTGATGATGCTCGCGAAAGGCCTCAGCCTGCAAGACGTCTACCGACATCTGTGATGCGCTCCGTTCCTCTCCTCTCGAACTGAAAGCAACTCCATGCTGCGCATCGCCGTTCCCAACAAGGGCTCGCTCTCCGAGACAGCCGCCGACATGCTCTCCGAGGCGGGTTATGCGGGCCGCCGCGACCCCAAGACCCTCCATGTCATCGACGCCGAGAACGACGTCGAGTTCTTCTTCCTGCGTCCCAAGGACATCGCGACCTATGTCGGCTCCGGCGCGATCGATGTGGGCATCACCGGTCGTGACCTGCTGCTCGACGCCCGCATGCCGGGCGCACGCGAGATCGAGGCGCTCGGGTTCGCCGGCTCCACGTTCCGCTTCGCGGCACCCACCGGCCGCTACACCGATGTGGCCGAGCTCGACGGGTTGCGCATCGCCACCTCCTATCCCGGATTGGTCGACGCGTTCCTCGACGAACGCGACATCGCCGTAGACCTGGTTCCGCTCGACGGAGCGGTCGAGTCGGCCGTCCGTCTCGGTGTCGCCGACGCGGTGGCCGATGTCGTCGAGACGGGGACCACACTCCGTCAGGCTGGACTCGAGGTCTTCGGCCCGGTCATCCTTCAATCGGAGGCCGTGCTCATCGCCGGTCCCGCCGATGCCGAGGGCGCCGAGACGCTTCTGCGCCGGCTTCGCGGTGTCATGGTGGCTCGTCGTTTCGTCATGATCGACTACGACCTGCCGGCAGCTCTGCTCGACGAGGCCGTGAAGATCGCCGGTGGCGTCGAGTCGCCGACCGTCTCACCGCTGCGGGATCCGGAATGGGTGGCCGTGCGCGTCATGGTCGCTCGCACCCGCGTGAATCCTGTGATGGATGCGCTCTACGCGCTCGGCGCCCGCGCCATCCTGGTCACTGCCATCCACAACGCGAGGCTCTGATGACACTCGCCAGCCGTGTCATCCCGTGTCTGGATGTGGCCGAGGGCCGTGTGGTCAAGGGCGTGAACTTCGAGAACCTGCGTGACATGGGCGACCCGGTCGAACTCGCTAGGCACTATGCGGCGCAGGGCGCCGACGAGATCACATTCCTCGACGTGACGGCAACGGTCGATGCGCGCGCCACGACCTATGACGTCGTGCAGCGCACCGCGGAGCAGGTCTTCGTGCCGCTCACGGTCGGCGGGGGAGTGCGCAGCGCCGAGGACGTCGCCCGGCTCCTCTCGGTCGGCGCCGACAAGGTCGGAGTCAACTCGGCCGCCATCGCGCGCCCCGAGCTGATCGGCGAGATCGCCGACCGCTTCGGCGCGCAGGTGCTCGTCCTGTCACTCGACGTGAAGCGGGCGGGGACCACGCCCTCCGGTTTCGTCGTCACCACACACGGCGGTCGCACACAGACCACCCTCGACGCGGTCGCCTGGGCGCGAGAGGCCGTCGAACGGGGGGCCGGCGAGCTGCTGGTCAACTCGATCGATGCCGACGGCACGCGGGACGGCTTCGACCTCGAGCTCGTGCGGCTCATGCGGGAAGCAGCTTCCGTTCCCGTCATCGCGTCGGGCGGTGCAGGTCAGGTGTCCGATTTCGCGCCGGCCATCAAGGCCGGGGCCGATGCAGTCCTCGCAGCGAGCGTCTTCCACACGGGGGCACTCACGGTCGGCGACGTAAAAGAGGCCCTTCGCGCAGAAGGAGTGGTGGTCCGATGACCTCCGTGGAAGAACGCATCGCGCAGGTCGCGTTCAACGCCGATGGACTGGCACCGGTGATCGTCCAGCAGTTCGACACGCACGAGGTGCTGATGCTCGCGTGGGTGGATGCCGAGGCGCTGCGGCGCACCCTGACGTCTGGGCGGGCCACCTACTGGTCGCGGTCCCGCCAGGAGTACTGGCGCAAGGGCGACACGTCGGGACACATCCAGGTCGTGCACGAGGCGCGTCTCGACTGCGACGGCGATGCCATCCTGCTCCTGGTCGCCCAGACCGGCCCCGCCTGCCACACCGGCACGCGCACCTGTTTCGACACGACCGACCTCGAGGCGACGACCGGGACGGCTCAGGCATGACCTTCGCACAGCGCGGTCGCTCTCTCTCCGTCTCCGGCTTCCTGCTCGCCGGTGCCATCGGCATCATCTCGTCGACCCAGACCTGGCTGACGGTCGAGCGTGCCGATGCGGGCGAGGCGATCCTGGTCCCGGGAGCCTCGGCCCTTGTGCTGCTCGCCCCCCTCAGTCTCGCGGTGCTCGCCCTCGGAGCGGCACTCGCCATCTCCGGCAAGGTCGTGCGCCTCATCTTCGGCGTGCTCGCGGCCGCGACGGCGCTGTTCCTCGGCTGGTCGACGATCCAGCTGCTCCTGACCGAGCCTTTCGACGCCGTCGCCGCGACCGTGACCGAGGTCACGGGGCTCGCCGGCGGTGGAGCGGTCCACGAGGTCGTCACGAGCATCGTCCCCTCGGCCTGGCCGTACATCGCTCTCGTCGGATGGGTTATCCTGCTCGCCGCATCCGTGGTGGTCCTCACGACCTGGCGGGCGTGGAAGGCCGGCGGCCGGCGCTACCGCACCGACCACGTCGAGGCCGCCCACGACGCCCCCGTGGACGCGGTCGATTCCTGGGACGAGCTGTCCCGGGGAACCGATCCGACGCGTTGACCCCGATAGACTGATTCCGAACTGCACGTCGTCCCCCCGGAGGAGAACATGACCAACCCGATCGCCGATCCCGGCCACGGACACTCACCTGCAGCCTGGACCGCCGTCGTGATCATGCTGGTCGGCGTCGCCGCCGCCACCGTCGCATTCTGCTTCGAGCAGCCCACCCTCGTGATCATCTCGGTCGCGCTCATCCCGATCGGTGCGATCGTGGGCTGGGCCCTGGCCAAGGCCGGCTACGGCGTGAAGGGTCCGAAGTACGCTCCGAAGGCGCACTAATGGTCCTCGCCGACCTGACGGCCGGCGCAGTCGCAGACGCTGAGCGTCGCGCTCTGTCGCGCCCGCTGGAGGCCGTCGAGCGGGCAGCACTCGCGCGCCCGGCCGCCAAGGACGCCCTTTCGTTCCTCGCGCCCGCCGACAGCGTCAAGATCATCGCGGAGGTCAAGCGCGCCAGCCCCTCGCGCGGTGCACTCGCCGAGATCCCTGACCCTGCTCTTCAGGCATCCCTGTACGAGACGGGTGGAGCGTCCGCCATCAGCGTGCTCACCGAGGAACGTCGCTTCGGCGGCAGCCTGGCCGACCTCGAAGCCGTCACGGCCCGCGTCTCGCTGCCGGTGCTTCGCAAGGACTTCATCGCCACCCGCTATCAGGTGCTCGAGGCTCGCGCTGCGGGTGCCGATCTGGTGCTGCTGATCGTCGCCGGTCTCGAACACGATGTCCTCCGCGACCTGTTCGGCTTCATCGGCGAGCTGGGCATGACGCCGCTCGTCGAGACGCATTCGGCCGATGAGCTCGAAGCCGCGATCGACCTGGGGGCGCCGTTGATCGGTGTGAACGCACGCGATCTGAAGACCCTCGAGCTCGATCGCGACCTGTTCGGACGCCTGGTCGAGCGCATCCCGGAGACCGCGGTCAAGATCGCCGAATCCGCGGTGCTCACGCCCGCCGACGTCGTGCACTACCGCTCCGCCGGCGCCGACGTCGTCCTGATCGGCGAGGCACTCGTGACCGGCGATCCGGTCGCCACCCTCAAGAGTTTCCTGGAGGCATGATGAGCCTGCGCGACCAGCACGGCCCCTTCTTCGGCGAGTTCGGCGGGCGCTTCATGCCCGAATCGCTCATCGCCGCGATCGACGAGCTGACCGTCGCGTACGAGGAGGCGATCGTCGACCCGGCCTTCCGGGACGAGCTCGCACACCTTCTGAGCTCGTACGCGGGCCGCCCGTCGGCGATCACCGAGGTGCCGCGGTTCGCCGAGCACGCCGGTGGTGCGCGCGTCTTCCTCAAGCGTGAAGACCTGAACCATACGGGCTCCCACAAGATCAACAACGTGCTCGGCCAGGCGCTGCTCACCAAGCGACTCGGCAAGACGCGCGTGATCGCCGAGACGGGTGCCGGTCAGCACGGTGTCGCCACCGCAACCGCCGCCGCCCTGTTCGGCCTGGACTGCACGATCTACATGGGCGAGGTCGACACGGAGCGTCAGGCGCTCAACGTCGCCCGCATGCGCCTGCTCGGTGCGGAGGTCATCCCGGTCACCTCCGGTTCGCGCACCCTGAAAGACGCGATCAACGACGCCTACCGAGACTGGGTGGCGTCGGTCGAGACCACCAACTACATCTTCGGTACCGCCGCAGGACCGCACCCGTTCCCGGCGATGGTCCGCGATTTCCAGAAGATCATCGGCGAAGAAGCCCGCGCGCAGCTGCTCGACGAGGTCGGTCGGCTTCCCGATGCCGTCGTCGCATGCGTGGGCGGCGGGTCCAACGCGATCGGCATGTTCGATGCGTTCCTCGATGACGAGGGCGTCAAGCTCTACGGCGTGGAGGCGGCCGGTGACGGCGTCGACACCGAGAAGCACGCCGCGTCGATCGAGCGCGGACGACCGGGAGTCCTGCACGGGGCCAAGACCTACGTGCTGCAAGACGAAGACGGCCAGACGATCGAGTCGCACTCGATCTCCGCCGGCCTCGACTACCCGGGCGTCGGACCCGAGCACTCATGGCTCGCCGACATCGGCCGTGCGGAGTACATCCCGGCGACCGATGACGAGGCGATGCAGGCGCTGCGACTGCTCAGCCGCACCGAGGGCATCATCCCGGCCATCGAGTCGGCCCACGCCCTCGCCGGCGCGTTGCGGATCGGCCGCGAGCTCGGGCCGGACGGGCTCATCGCGATCTGCCTCTCCGGCCGCGGGGACAAGGACATGGACACGGCTGCGCGCTACTTCGAGCTCTACGACGAAGCCGCTCTCGCGCACGATGTCGCCGAGGAGAGCGAGGCCGAAGACACGGCCTCGAAGGGGGAGCCGCAGCTATGAGTCGCGTCGAACAGGCGATCCAGCGCGCACAGGATGCCGGTCGCAGCGCCTTCGTCGGCTACCTTCCCGTCGGGTTCCCCGATCTTCAGACGAGTATCCAGGCCGCCATCGCCCTGGCCGAGAACGGCGTCGACATCATCGAGCTGGGCCCGCCCTACAGCGACCCGGTGATGGACGGCGCGATCATCCAGGAGGCGACCACCACGGCTCTCGCCGCGGGGTTCCGGATGGCCGACCTGTTCACGGCGATCCGTGCGATCACCGCAGCCACCGACGTGCCCGTCCTCGTGATGACGTACTGGAACCCGGTCATGCAGTACGGAGTCGACCGCTACGCCGACGACCTGCTCGCCGCGGGCGGCGCGGGCCTGATCACGCCCGACATCACCCCGGACGCGGCAGGGGAGTGGATCGCCGCCAGTGAGCGGACAGGTCTCGACCGCGTGTTCCTGGCGGCGCCCACCTCCTCCGACGAGCGCCTCGAACTCGTCGTGAAGTCGTCCACCGGCTTCGTGTACACGGTCTCGACCATGGGGATCACGGGGGAGCGAGCCGAACTCGACCGCGCCGCCCGCACCCTGGTCGGCCGCCTCCGGGCGCACGGGGCTCATCGCGCCTGCGTGGGAATCGGCATCTCCACCGCCGAGCAGATCGCGGGGGTTTCCGAGTACGCCGACGGCGCGATCGTCGGAACCGCACTGGTCCGCGCCCTTCGTGACGGCGGCGTCCCCGCCCTCGCCGAGGTCACCCGAAACCTGGCTGCCGGCACTTCGTCGGCCCGCCCCGATACCGAGAACTAGAATCGCACTCATGTCACTCGCGTTCCCCAGCACCGTCACCAGCGTGCTCGCCAGCATCCCGAGCCCTCCGGTGTCGTACTTCGACCTCGGACCCGTACGGATCCACTTCTACGCGCTGTGCATCATCGCGGGCATCATCGCTGCGACGATCCTGACCAATCACCGCCTCACCAAGCGCGGAGCGGAGCCGTGGGTCGTGATCGACATCTCGATCCTCGCGGTGCCGCTGGCCATCATCGGTGCCCGCATCTTCCATGTGCTGACCCACCCGAACTTCTACTTCGGCGAGGGAAGGAACACCTGGAACCCGTTCGAGCCCGGCTCGGTGTGGGCCATCTGGGAGGGCGGGATCGCGATCTTCGGCGCCCTCATCGGCGGCGCGATCGGCGCCTACCTCGGCTGCCGCTGGACGGGCATCCGCTTCTGGACGTTCGCCGACGCTCTGGCGCCCGGCCTGCTGCTGGCTCAGGCCATGGGTCGCTTCGGCAACTGGTTCAACCACGAGCTCTTCGGCCTTCCCACCGACCTGCCGTGGGGGCTGGAGATCGAGTCGACGAACTCGGCATTCCCGGCGGGCCTGCCGGAAGGCACGCTGTTCCATCCGACCTTCCTGTACGAGGTGATCTGGAACGGCCTGGGCGTGCTGGTGCTCCTGTGGCTCGGTCGCAAGCTCTTCTTCCAGTGGGGCCGCCTGTTCGCGATCTACCTCATCTGGTACAGCGCCGGTCGCATCGTCTGGGAGTCGATCCGCATCGATCCGAGCGAGATCATCCTGGGGCTGCGCAGCAACGTCTGGGCCGCGATCATCGGCGTGGTCGTCGGACTCGTGATCCTCGTCGTGCAGACGCGTCGTCACCCCGGTCTCGAGCCGTCGCCCTACCAGCCGGGCCGCGAAAAGGTCGACGCCGACGCTGATGTACAATCGCAGAACAATCCCTCTGACTTCGTGGACGTGAGCGAGCCTCCGACCGAGGAAGTCACCGCAGGAGCCACTGCCACAAGCACTGCTTCCACGAGCGAGGACGGCTCCCGATAACAACGCCACCTCGTGGCGGGAGAACCATTGCACTGAACGAGCGGGCCGACGTCGTCCCCGGGTTTCACTGAAGATCTGAGGACGGTAACTGGTGTACTTCCAGCCACCCTACGGCGCATCCGGCGCCTACCCCCCGAAGCAGGGCATGTACAACCCGGCGTTCGAAAAGGACGCCTGCGGCCTCGCCATGGTCGCGACCTTGCGCGGCGAAGCCGGGCACGACATCATCGCGTTGGCCCTCGAGGCCCTGCGCAACCTGGAGCACCGCGGAGCCATCGGCTCCGACGCGGGCACCGGGGACGGCGCCGGCATCCTGACGCAGATGCCCGATGCATTCCTCCGCGCAGTCGTCGGCTTCGAACTGCCGCCCGTGGGGGAGTACGCCGCTGGGTTGGCCTTCCTGCCTCGCGATTCGAGCGAGCGCCGCCAGCAGAAGGCCGGGATCGAGAAGATCGCCCGTTCCGAGGGACTCCGCGTTCTCGGCTGGCGCGAGGTCCCCACCGCCAACGAGAACCTCGGCAAGCTCGCCGATGAGGCGCGTCCCGCCTTCGAGCAGCTGTTCGTCAGCGCCGGCGGAGCGACCCACACCGATGCACCGCTCACGGGCATCGCCCTCGACCGGGTCGCCTACCGGCTGCGCAAGCGCGCCGGCCACGAGCTCGGTGCCTACTTCGTCTCCCTCTCGGCCCGCACGCTCGGGTACAAGGGCATGGTCACGACCCTGCAGCTCGAGCCGTTCTACCCCGACCTGCAGGATGAGCGCTTCGCGTCCGAGCTGGCCGTCGTGCACTCCCGCTACTCGACCAACACGTTCCCGTCGTGGCCGCTCGCACAGCCGCTGCGGATGCTCGCCCACAACGGCGAGATCAACACGGTCGGCGGAAACCGCAACTGGATGCGGGCCCGGCAATCGCAGCTCGAGTCCGAGCTGCTCGGCGACATCGCACCGCTGCTCCCGATCTGCACCGACGGCGCGAGCGACTCCGCCTCGTTCGACGAGGTCCTGGAACTGCTGACCCTCACGGGCCGGAGCCTGCCGCACGCCATCATGATGATGGTCCCGGAGGCGTACGAGAAGCAGGCCGACATCACGCCGGAGCTGCGTTCGTTCTACGAGTACCACTCCAACCAGATGGAGCCCTGGGACGGTCCGGCAGCCCTCATCTTCACCGACGGCACGCTCGTCGGTGCCACGCTCGACCGCAACGGCCTCCGCCCCGGGCGCTGGACCGAGACGACCGACGGCCTGGTCGTGATCGGCTCCGAGACCGGCGTACTGCAGTTCGAGCCCGAGCGCATCAAGCGTCGCGGCCGCCTGCAGCCCGGGAAGATGTTCCTGGTCGACACCTCGCAGCGTCGCATCGTCGAAGACAGCGAGATCAAGCACGACCTCGCCACGATGCACCCGTGGCAGGAGTGGCTGGATGCCGGCGCCGTGCGGCTCGCGGAGCTCCCCGAGCGCGAGCACATCGTGCACCCGCCGGCATCGATCACCCGTCGTCAGCGCACGTTCGGATACACCGAGGAAGAGGTCCGCATCCTCCTCACCCCGATGGGGCAGAACGGTGTCGAGCCGCTCGGCGCGATGGGGTCCGACACCCCGATCGCCGTGCTCAGCAAGCGTCCGCGCCTGCTGTTCGACTACTTCACGCAGCAGTTCGCGCAGGTCACGAACCCGCCCCTGGATTCGATCCGCGAAGAGGTGGTCACAAGCCTCAAGCTGGGCCTGGGCCCCGAGAGCAACCTGCTCTCCTGGGGACCGGAGCACACGCGTACCGTGTCGCTCGACTTCCCCGTGATCGACAACGACGAGCTCGCCAAGATCCGCCACATCGACAAGGCCATGCCCGGTCGGTCGAGTGCGACGATCCGCGGTCTCTACCACTTCGACGCGGGCCCCCAGACGCTGCAGGACCGGCTCACCGAGATGTGCGCCGAGGTCGACGAAGCGATCGAGAACGGCACCGAGTTCATCATCCTGTCCGACCGGGACTCGAACAAGGACCTGACGCCGATCCCATCGCTGCTCATGGTCTCTGCGATCCACCATCACCTCATCCGCCGTGAGAACCGGATGAAGGTCGGCCTGATCGTCGAAGCCGGCGATGTGCGCGAGGTGCACCACGTCGCGACGCTGATCGGCTACGGCGCCTCCGCCGTCAACCCGTATCTGGCGATGGAGTCGGTCGAGCACCTGGTGCGCACCGGTTACATCACCGGGATCTCTCCGGAGAAGGCTGTCAAGAACCTGATCTACGCGCTCGGCAAGGGTGTGCTGAAGATCATGTCGAAGATGGGCATCTCCACGGTGTCGTCGTATGCGGGGGCCCAGGTGTTCGAGGCGATCGGTCTCAGCCAGGAGTTCATCGACGCCTACTTCACGCGCACCGAGTCCAAGCTCGGCGGTATCGGCATCGAAGAGATCTTCGCCGAGAACCAGGCGCGTCACGATTACGCCTACCCGGAGGATGCCGCTGCCCGCGCGCACGAGCGTCTGTGGACCGGCGGCGAGTACCAGTGGCGGCGCGACGGCTCCCCGCACCTCTTCAACCCGGAGACGGTGTTCAAGCTGCAGCACTCGACCCGCACGCGGCGATACGACATCTTCCGCGAGTACACGAAGCTCGTCGACGAGCAGGCAGCCGAGCTGAAGACGCTCCGCGGCCTGTTCCAGCTGCGCACCGGAACCCGCAAGCCCGTGCCGCTGGACGAGGTCGAGCCCGTCTCCGCCATCGTCAAGCGCTTCTCCACGGGCGCGATGAGCTACGGCTCCATCTCGCGCGAGGCGCACGAGACCCTCGCGATCGCGATGAACAGCATCGGCGGCAAGTCGAACACCGGCGAGGGCGGCGAGGATCCGGACCGGCTGCTCGACCCGCAGCGCCGCAGCTCGATCAAGCAGGTGGCTTCCGGACGCTTCGGCGTGACCAGCCTGTACCTCACAGAGTCGGACGACATCCAGATCAAGCTCGCCCAGGGTGCCAAGCCCGGCGAGGGCGGTCAGCTGCCTCCGACCAAGGTGTATCCGTGGGTGGCGCGCACCCGTCACGCGACGGCCGGCGTGGGACTCATCTCGCCCCCGCCGCACCACGACATCTACTCGATCGAAGACCTCAAGCAACTCATCTTCGACCTGAAGCGGGCGAACCCCGAGGCGCGCATCCACACGAAGCTCGTGAGCCAGTCGGGTATCGGTGCGGTGTCCGCGGGTGTGGCCAAGGCGCTCAGTGACGTCATCCTGGTCTCCGGCCACGACGGCGGAACGGGTGCGAGCCCCTTGAACTCGCTCAAGCACGCCGGAACGCCGTGGGAGCTCGGTCTCGCCGAGACGCAGCAGACGCTCATGCTCAACGGCATGCGCGACCGCGTCGTGGTGCAGGTCGACGGACAGCTCAAAACGGGCCGCGATGTGATCATCGGCGCTCTGCTGGGTGCGGAGGAGTTCGGTTTCGCCACAGCTCCGCTCGTCGTCAGCGGCTGCATCATGATGCGCGTCTGCCACCTCGACACGTGCCCCGTGGGCGTCGCGACCCAGAACCCGGTGCTGCGTGAGCGGTTCACCGGCAAGCCGGAGTTCGTCGTCAACTTCATGGAGTTCATCGCCGAGGAGGTGCGTGAGCTGCTCGCGGAGCTCGGCTACCGTTCGCTCGACGAGATCATCGGCCGTGCCGACCTCATCGAGGTGAATGCTGCGGTCGAGCACTGGAAGGCCGAGGGCCTTGATCTGACGCCCGTGCTCGAAGGCCCGGTGTTCCCGGCGGGCGAGCCGCGTCGCAGCGGCCGCACGCAGGATCACGAGCTCGAGAAGCACTTCGACGTGCAACTGATCGACATCGCGAAGGGTGCGCTGCTCAACGGCGACCCGGTCGTGGTCGAGCTTCCCATCGCCAACACCGAGCGTGCGGTCGGCACGATGCTCGGTCACCAGGTGACCTCCCGGCACGGCGCCGCCGGTCTACCCGAGGGCACCATCGACGTCACGCTGCACGGCACCGCCGGACAGTCGCTCGGGGCGTTCCTCCCGCCGGGGATCGTGCTGCGCCTGGAGGGCGACGCGAACGACTACGTCGGCAAGGGACTCTCCGGTGGCGACATCACGATCCGTCCGCCGCGCGGTTCTGCGATCGCTCCGCACGAGAACGTGATCGCCGGCAACGTGATCGGCTACGGCGCGACCTCCGGGACGATGTTCATCTCGGGCGTCGTCGGCGAGCGGTTCCTCGTCCGCAACTCGGGTGCGACCGCGGTCGTCGAGGGCGTGGGCGACCACGCGCTGGAGTACATGACCGGCGGACTCGCCGTGATCCTGGGCTCGACCGGACGCAACTTCGGCGCCGGCATGTCCGGGGGAGTGGCCTACGTCCACGCGCTCGACACCAGCAAGGTGAACGCGCAGTCGCTCGGCAGCGGAGAGCTCCTGCTCGAACCGCTCGACCGTGCCGACCTCGAGGTGCTGCGCAGCCTGCTGGTCGCGCACGTCGAACGCACGGCCTCGCCGCGAGCATCCGAGCTGCTCGAGAATTTCGAGCAGACCGCTGCAGAGTTCGTCAAGGTGCTGCCTCGTGACTTCGCCGCCGTGCGGAGCATGCGCGAGGAGGCGCTGGCCGAGGGGATCGACCCCGACGGCGACATCGTGTGGAACCGCATCCTGGAGGTGACCGGTGGCTGACCCCAAAGGCTTTTTGAAGGTGACCGAGCGGGAGCTTCCCGCCCGTCGTCCCGTGCCCGTGCGCATCATGGACTGGAAAGAGGTCTATGAGCCCGGCGACAAGCAGGTGCTGCGTCGCCAGGCCGGTCGCTGCATGGATTGCGGCGTGCCGTTCTGCCACCAGGGCTGCCCGCTGGGCAACCTGATCCCCGAGTGGAACGACCTGACGTGGCGTGGCGAGGGTCGCGAGGCGATCGAGCGGCTGCACGCCACGAACAACTTCCCGGAGTTCACGGGGCGCCTGTGCCCCGCACCGTGCGAGAGCTCGTGCGTGCTCGGAATCAACCAGCCCGCCGTGACCATCAAGCAGATCGAGGTCTCGATCATCGACGAGGCCTTCGCGAAGGGCTGGGTCGAGGCGGAGCCGCCGGAGCGCCTGACCGGCAAGACGGTCGCGGTCGTCGGCTCGGGGCCCGCGGGTCTCGCCGCCGCTCAGCAGCTGACCCGCGCCGGTCACACCGTCGCGGTCTTCGAGCGCGACGACCGCATCGGCGGACTGCTGCGCTACGGCATCCCGGACTTCAAGATGGAGAAGTCGCAGCTCGAGTCGCGCCTGCGTCAGATGCAGGAGGAGGGCACGCGCTTCCGCGCGGGCGTCGAGATCGGCAAGGACATCTCGTGGGCCGACCTGCGGGCCCGCTACGACGCAGTCGTCATCGCGACCGGCTCGACCGTGCCACGTGACCTCGCGATCCCCGGACGCGACCTCGATGGGGTCCACTTCGCCATGGAGTACCTGGTCGAGTCGAACCACGCGGTCGCCGGTGACAAGGTCACCGACCAGATCAGCGCCGAGGGCAAGCACGTCATCGTGATCGGCGGCGGCGACACCGGAGCCGACTGCATCGGCACCGCGCACCGTCAGGGCGCGCTCAGCGTCACCAACCTCGCGATCGGCAAGCAGCCGGGAGACGCGCGTCCCGACCACCAGCCGTGGCCGATGATGCCGACGCTCTTCGAGGTCTCCTCGGCGCATGAGGAAGGCGGCGAGCGGGTCTTCCTCGCGTCGACCGTCGAGTTTCTCGCCAACGAAGTGGGTGAGGTCCGCGCACTGCGCGTGGCCGAGACCGAGTACATCGACGGCCGTCGCGTGCCCAAGAGCGGCACGGAGCGCGAGATCCCGGCCGACCTGATCCTGATCGCCATGGGCTTCACCGGGCCGGAGCAGGACGGATACACGGAGGAGACGCTTCCGCAGGTCACCGACCGTGGTGCTTTCCGTCGCGACTCCAGCTACGAGTCGACTGTTCCCGGCGTATTCGTCGCCGGCGACGCGGGGCGCGGCCAGTCGCTCATCGTCTGGGCCATCGCCGAGGGGCGCGCGGCCGCTGCGAACGTCGATCGGTTCCTGATGGGCACCACGGTTCTTCCCGAGCCGGTGCGCCCGAGTGATGTCGCGATCGGTCTCCAGCCCGCGTAGGCTGAGGCCGGCACCGTCGCCTGATTCACCTTCCCCCAACTTCTACCCTGGAGAATTCTTTGAGACGCGCGAAAATCGTCGCCACCCTGGGCCCCGCCACCTCGACATACGAGACGGTGCGTGCACTGATCGACGCGGGGGTGGATGTCGCTCGATTGAACCTCAGCCACGGTGACTACTCCGTGCACGAGAACAACTACGCCAACGTGCGTCGTGCCGCAGAGGACGCCGGCCGTGCGGTCGCCATCCTCGTCGACCTGCAGGGACCGAAGATCCGCCTCGGAAAGTTCGAGGGCGGCCCGTACGAGCTCGCCAAGGGCGACATCTTCAAGATCACCACCGAAGACATCATCGGCAACAAGGAGATCAGCGGCACCACGTTCAAGGGGCTTCCCCAAGACGTCAAGCCGGGCGACTTCCTTCTGATCGACGACGGCAAGGTGCGCGTCGAGGTCGTCGAGACCGATGGCGTGACCGTGACGACGAAGGTCATCGTCGCCGGTGCCGTGTCCAACAACAAGGGCATCAACCTTCCGGGTGTCGCCGTGAACGTTCCCGCACTCAGCGAGAAGGACGAGGATGACCTCCGTTGGGGCCTGCGCATCGGCGCCGACCTCATCGCCCTGTCGTTCGTCCGCAATGCCTCCGACGTCACCCGCGTGCACGAGATCATGGCGGAGGAGGGCGTTCGCGTCCCCGTCATCGCCAAGGTCGAGAAGCCGCAGGCCGTCGATGCGCTCGAGGAGATCGTCGATGCTTTCGACGCGATCATGGTCGCCCGTGGCGACCTCGGTGTCGAGCTTCCGCTCGAGGCCGTGCCGATCGTCCAGAAGCGCGCAGTCGAGCTCGCACGCCGCAACGCCAAGCCGGTCATCGTCGCGACGCAGATGCTCGAGTCGATGATCAGCAGCCCCGTCCCCACACGTGCCGAGACCTCGGACGTCGCGAACGCCGTCCTCGACGGTGCGGACGCGGTCATGCTCTCCGGCGAGACCAGCGTCGGAGACTACCCGGTCGTGGTCGTCGAGACCATGGCGCGGATCATCGCCTCCACCGAGGAGCACGGCCTGGAGCGCATCGCGCCGCTGACGAGCAAGCCCCGCACGCAGGGTGGTGCGATCACCCTCGCAGCGCTCGAGGTCGCCGAATTCGTCGACGCGAAGTTCCTGTGCGTGTTCACACAGTCCGGTGACTCCGCACGTCGCCTGTCGCGCCTGCGCTCGCGCATCCCGATGATCGCCTTCACGCCGGAGCCCGACATCCGCCGTCGCATGGCGCTCACGTGGGGCATCCGCTCGACCCTGGTCGACATGGTGCAGCACACCGACCTGATGTATCACCAGGTCGACGAGTATCTGCTCGGCAACAAGCTGGCCGAGGAAGGGGACAAGGTCGTCGTGATCTCCGGTTCCCCTCCTGGAATCATCGGATCGACGAACGACCTTCGCGTGCACAAGGTCGGCGATGCGATCCGCGGTGCAGCACCGATCTACAAGGCCGGCGTCTGACGCACAGCATCCAGAGGGGGCGGGACTTCGGTCTCGCCCCCTTTGTCGTGCGGCGGTGGGGCAGTCAACCCCGTGCTCCATTTCCACCACGTTGCGGTAGCTTCACAACATGAGCCCTTCCTGTCGTCGCGTCGTCGCCGACCGGATGACCTTCGGGCTCTGGGAGAGCCGACGGCCGCCGGGTGCGGATTCTCCTTCCGTCGTGCTCGTGCACGGGATCGGGATGTCGCATCGCTACCTGTCGCGGTTGCACGCCGTTCTCGCCGACCTCACGCACGTGGTGTCCGTGGACCTGCCGGGCTTCGCGGGGCTGCCCAAGCCCTCCGACGATCCCGATGTACGGCGGATGGGACGAGCGCTCTCGGAGGTGATCGCCTCACTGGGGGAGGAGCGCATCATCGTGGTCGGGCATTCGATGGGCGCGCAGTGGGCGGCTGAGGCCGTCCTGCATCGTCCGGAGCGCGTGCAGGCGGTCGTCGCGATCGGCCCTGTGGTGGACCAGCGCCATCGCAGCCTCATGGCTCAGGCCAGGGCACTTGCCGTCGACACGCTCGGCGAGACACCTCTCATCAACCTGATCGTGTTCGCCGACTATCTGCGCTGCGGAGTCCCGTGGTACCTGAAGCAGGCGCGGCACATGATCGCGCACCCGACCGAGCAGCGTTATGCCGAGCTGCAGCCGCCCGTGCTGGTGATCAGGGGCGGGGATGACCCGGTGGCAGGTCGGGCTTGGTGTCGTCGATTGCGCGATGCCGCGCGGGCTGCACGGCTCGTGGAGGTCCCGGGGCGTAACCACGTCGTGCAACACTCCGCTCCTCGCGCTGTCGCTGCTGCCATCATGGCGAACACCGTGGGGCCGTGGCCGCCGAGCGCGCGATCCGCGGCGCGCCGAACAACCGGGGGGAGCACATCATCGGCGTGCTGAGGAAGGCCGCCTGGTGGATCGCCGATTACGCATACGCAGGTTACTGGCAGGTGCGCGCGACGTTCGATCGCACCGATCCGGCGAGCTTCACCTCAGGGAGCGGGGCGCACATCGTCGTTCTCCCCGGAGTGTACGAGACGTGGAAGTTCATGCAGCCCCTCGTGGAGCAGATGCGGGCGAAGGGGCACGCCGTGCACATCGTCGACACGCTTCATCGGAACGAGCGACCGGTCGCCGACATCGCCGCCGCCGTGGCGGAGTTCCTGGAGCGACGTGAGCTCTCCGACGTGATCCTCGTCGCGCACAGCAAGGGCGGGCTCGCGGGGAAGCTCGTCATGACCGGTCCGGCGGGGGAGCGGGTGCGGTCGATGCTCGCCATCGCGACGCCGTTCGGTGGCTCGCGCTACGCCCGCCTGATGCTGTCGCGCACCCTGCGGGCCTTCTCCCCGGAAGACCCGTCGATCGTGGACATGGCCCGGCAGCTCACGGTCAATGAGCGGATCGTGTCGATCTATGCGGCGTTCGATCCCCACATCCCGGAGGGGAGTGAGCTGGCGGGCGCGAAGAACGTCCGACTTGAAACGGGCGGGCACTTCCGGATCCTCGCCCACCCTCGCGTCCTGGCCGAGCTGGCCGTCCTCGCCGAATAGGCCGGGGACGTCTTAGCGCGAGGCAACCGCTGCGGCGGGAACGAGCAGCACGCCCCAGCCCCAGCCCGTGATGCAGCGCTGGATCGCAATTCGTGTGCCGGCGGTGGGACTCGAACCCACACGCCCTTTCGGACAAAGCATTTTGAGTGCTCCGCGTCTGCCATTCCGCCACGCCGGCTCGTGTGTCGCGTCTACGACTTTAGCGCAGGGGAGGGGTTCGATCCTCCGCACCGAGCACCTACGGCCTGCTCACAGAGCTCTCCACTAGGATGGTTCTGTGACAGAGCAAGAAGAGCAGGCCGAGCAGCCCACGTCATCCGCCCCGCGACGCGTCGTCGTCGCCGAGGATGAGTCGCTGATCCGCCTCGACATCGTCGAGATCCTCCGCGACAACGGCTTCGATGTCGTCGGTGAGGCCGGTGACGGAGAGACCGCGGTCGCACTCGCGACCGAGCTGCGTCCCGACCTCGTCATCATGGACGTGAAGATGCCTCAGCTCGACGGCATCAGCGCCGCCGAGAAGCTGCACAAGGGCAACATCGCGCCGGTCGTCCTCCTCACGGCGTTCAGCCAGAAGGAACTCGTCGAGCGGGCGAGCGAAGCGGGCGCACTCGCCTACGTCGTGAAGCCGTTCACGCCGAACGACCTCCTCCCCGCGATCGAGATCGCCCTCGCCCGTCACGAGCAGATCATCACGCTCGAGGCCGAGGTCGCCGACATGGTCGAGCGTTTCGAGACCCGCAAGCTCGTCGACCGGGCCAAGGGCCTGCTCAACGAGAAGATGGGCCTGAGCGAGCCCGAGGCGTTCCGCTGGATTCAGAAGGCGTCCATGGACCGCCGCCTGACGATGCAGGACGTCGCCAAGGCGATCATCGAACAGCTCGCCCCCAAGAAGTAACGGTGAGCGCCGGAGTCCTCCGGCTGGATGGCGAGCACATCCTGCGACCCGTCCGCGTCGGCGACGGTGCAGCGCTTTCGAGAGCGTATCTGTCGAACCGGGATCACCTCGCGCCGTGGGAGCCGCTCCGCGACGAGTCGTTCTTCACCGTCGCCTCGCAGGAGCGTCACGCTCAGGAGAGTCTGTCCGACGCCGAGTCAGGTCGCAGCATCCGTTTCGTGATCGAGTCGGACGACGGTGAGATCCGTGGTCGGATGAACATCAACAACATCGTCCGCGGCGCGTTCTGGAGCGCAGATCTCGGCTATTGGGTCGATGCCGCAAGGCAGCGCAGAGGGTTGGCGAGCCGCGCTGTCGCACAAGTCCTGGAGTATTCGCGTGTCGAGCTGCGTCTGCACCGGATGCAGGCCGCGACGCTGCTGCACAACGTCGGATCCCAGCGCGTGCTGCTCGGAAACGGCTTCGAACGCATCGGGCTGGCGCCGAAGTATCTCCGCATCGCGGGGGAGTGGCAGGATCACCTGCTGTTCCAGCGGCTTCTGGAGGAACCGCTCAGCGCGCGGCGGGAACGTCCTTGATCATGTTCGTGATGCGGATCGTCGAGCAGCGGCGCCCCTGATCGTCGGTCACGACGATCTCGTGAACCGTGATGCTCCGCCCCAGGTGCACCGGTGTGCACACGCCCGTGACGACGCCGGACGTCGCCGAACGCGTGTGGGTGGCGTTGATGTCGACGCCGACCGCCAACCGACCGGCGCCGGCGTGGAGGTTCGCCGCCATCGAGCCGAGCGATTCTCCGAGCACCACGTACGCGCCGCCGTGCATGAGACCGACGGGCTGAGTGTTGCCCTCGACGGGCATCGTCGCGACGCAGCGATCGACGCTGAACTCGACGAACTCCATGCCCATCTTCTCGGCCAGAGCCCCCATCCCGCGGGCCGTGGCCCAGTCGAGACCCTCGCTCGTCGCGACGTCGCTCATGCATCCTCCTCAGCGGGTGTCTGTCGTCCTCGTTAGGCTGACAGGGTGACGGACTCCGCAAAGCCTACCCTCATGGTCGTCGACGGCCATTCGCTCGCCTACCGTGCCTTCTTCGCCCTTCCGGTCGAGAACTTCACGACGAAGGACAACCAGCACACGAACGGCATCTACGGCTTCTTGTCGATGCTGGTGAACCTCATCAAGGCCGAGCAGCCGACGCATCTGGCGATCGCCTTCGACACCTCGCGTCACTCGTTCCGTACCGACGAATACCCGGAGTACAAGGCCACGCGCTCGGAGTCGCCACAGGAGTTCAAGGGGCAGATCCCGCTGCTGCAGGACTGCCTCGCCGCCATGTCGATCCCGGTCCTGACGAAAGAGGGGATCGAGGCCGACGACATTCTGGCGACGCTCGCGTCCCAGGGCGCGGAGCAGGGCTACGAGGTGCTCGTCGTCTCCGGCGACCGTGACACCATCCAGCTCGTCAACGACGACGTGACGCTGCTGTACCCGTCGGTTCAGGGCGTGTCCCAACTCAAGCGCTACGACCCGACGACCGTCCAGGAGCGCTACGGCGTGCGACCGGAGCAGTACCCCGATATCGCGGCCCTCGTCGGCGAGACCAGCGACAACCTGCCGGGCGTGCCGAAGGTCGGCGAGAAGACCGCGGTCAAGTGGCTCACGCAGTTCGGCTCACTCGACGAGCTGATCGCACGCGCTGATGAGATCAAGGGTGTGGTCGGTGGCAATCTCCGCGATCACATCGACGACGTGCGGCGCAACCGCAAGCTCAACCGTCTGCTCACCGATGTGGAACTTCCGGTCGGACCCGCCGAACTCGCGGTCGCGCCGATCGATGCGCAGGCCGTGCGTGACATCTTCGCGCGTCTGGAGTTTCGCACGCTTCTGCCGCGGGTCTTCGAGGCCGTCGGAGCCGGCGACGTCGCCGACGACCCGGCCTCCGTCGTCGTCCTTCCCGTCCCGGCCGAGGTCACCCCCGTTGAGCTCGCGACCTGGGCCGCAGCGCAGGACGGCGATGTCTCCCTCCGCGTCGCCACCCAGGGCGGCGTCCCGGTGCGCATCGGCGTCGCCACGCTGACCGAGCTCCGCGAGGCCGACTGGACGGATGCCGCCGCCGAAGACCTGCGCGAATGGATCGAATCCGACGCGCCGAAGGTCCTGCACGATGCGAAGCCGCAGGTGAAGGCAATGATCCGTCAGGGCATCCGGCTTCGTGGTCTCGCGTACGACACGAGCCTGGCCGGCTGGCTACTGCGCCCGAGCTTCCCCGACAAGACCCTCGCCGACCTGGTGGAGCGCTACCTGGGCGAGAAGCTGCCTGAGGCCGACCCGTCGCAGCTCGTGCCCGAGACGGAGGGCGCGACGCCGTCGCAGGAGGCGTGGTTCGCCCTGCGCGTCGCAGATGCGCTGCGGGAAGACATCCCGGAGTCGGTCGGCAAGGTCCTCGTCGACATCGAGCTGCCGACGCTGCTCACCCTCGCCGACATGGAGGTCGCCGGTGTGGCGGTCTCCCACGAGGTGCTCTCGACCTTCTCCGGCGAGCTCGCCACGCGCGCCGAGGGGCTTGCGCAGGAGGCGTTCTCCGTCGTCGGGCGTGAGTTCAATCTCGGCTCGCCCAAGCAGCTGCAGGAGGTCCTTTTCGAAGACCTCCAGCTCCCGAAGACCCGCAAGACGAAGACGGGTTACTCGACGGATGCGGCGGTGCTCGCCGACCTTCAGGAGAGCCACCCGCATCCTTTCCTGAGCCTGCTCCTGCAGCATCGTGAAGCGACCAAGCTGCGTCAGATCATCGAATCGCTCGACACGGCGATCGGCGACGACCACCGTGTGCACACGACCTACGTACAGACCGGCAGCCAGACCGGGCGCCTCTCCAGCACCGACCCCAACCTGCAGAACATCCCGGTTCGCACGGAGGAGTCGCGCCGCATCCGCAGCGCGTTCGAGGTCGGCGAAGGGTATGAGGCTCTTCTCACCGCCGACTACTCGCAGATCGAGATGCGCATCATGGCGCACCTGTCGGGTGACGAAGGCCTGATCGAGGCGTTCAACAGCGGTGAAGATCTGCACCGCTTCGTGGGTGCGCGGGTCTTCGGCGTCGAGCCGAGCGAGGTGACGCCCGCGATGCGGACCAAGGTCAAGGCGATGTCGTACGGCCTGGTCTACGGGCTCTCGGCGTTCGGGCTCTCCAAGCAGCTGCGCATCGAGCAGTCCGAGGCCAAGCAGCTCATGGTCGAGTACTTCGCTCGTTTCGGCGCGGTGCGCGACTACCTGCGCGCCTCGGTCATGAAGGCCAAGGAAGTCGGCTACACCGAGACGATCTTCGGCCGCCGTCGTCCGTTCCCCGACCTCGCGAGCCCCAACCGTGTGCTCCGTGAGAACGCGGAGCGTGCGGCACTCAACGCGCCGATCCAGGGCAGCGCGGCAGACATCATGAAGATCGCCCTGCTGCACATCCACGACGACCTGCGGTCCGAACACCTCTCCTCGCGGGTGCTGCTGCAGATTCACGATGAGCTCGTGGTCGAAGTCGCTCCGGGGGAGTGGGATGCCACCGAGCGCATCGTCCGCGCGCGCATGGGCGATGCGGCCGAGTTGTCCGTGCCGCTCGACGTGCAGGTCGGTCGTGGTCGCGACTGGAACGAAGCCGCGCACTGACCTCCGGCGGTGGAGGGGGCCCGGGGATTAGGCTGGCAGTTATGACTTCAGCTCCCCGCACCCCCTCCGCCATCGACGCAGTCGCCGATGAATGGGTCGACAAGATCGCGGTTCTGGCGCCCACTCTCGGCACCTATATCGGCCGCGACGAGGTGAACGATCGTTTCGGCGATCTGAGCCCGGCCGGCCATGAGGAGATCGCCGCGGCGACCCGCTCGACCCTCGACAAGCTGTCTGCCCTCACTCCTGTCGACGCGATCGACGAGGTCACCAAGACCGATCTCAGCGCGGAACTCCGCCTCGATCTCGAGCTTCACGATGCGAAATGGCATCTGCGCGATCTCAACGTCATCGCTTCGGCCGCGCAGGATGTACGTTCGGCGTTCGACCTGATGCCGACATCGACGGTCGATGACTGGGACGTCGTTGCGACTCGCCTCGCCGCCGTCCCCGGAGCGCTCCGTGGCTACGTCGAGACGCTTCGCACGGGCATCGCCGAGGGCGTCATGCCCGCGCGCCGCCAGGTGGTCGAGGTCGCCACCCAGATCGACCGCTACACCGCCGACGACGGGTTCTTCGCCGCGTTCGTGGCCGAAGCCGACCCCGACGAGGGTCAGCTTCCCGCGTCCCTGGCTCGCACGCTCGCCGACAACTCCGCCGCCGCACGAGTCGCCTACGACGAGCTGCGTCGGTTCCTCGCTGAGGAGCTCGCCCCGGCGGCCGGCGATGTCGACGCCGTGGGTCGCGAACTGTACGCGCTCAACTCCCGCCGATTCCTCGGTGCGACGATCGATCTCGATGAGACGTACGAATGGGGCCGAGAAGAACTCGCGCGCATGGTCGCAGAGCAGACCGCGATCGCGAACGAGATCCTCCCCGGAGTCTCGGTCGAAGAGGCGGTGGCTCATCTCGAAGCCGATCCCGCCCGCAAGCTCGTCGGCACGGATGCGCTCCAGAAGTGGATGCAGGAGACCAGCGATCGTGCCGTCGCCGAGCTCGGCGCCTCGCACTTCGACATCCCGGAGGCGATCCGCACCCTGGAGTGCATGATCGCCCCCACGCAAGAGGGCGGCATCTACTACACCGGCCCGACAGACGACTTCTCACGTCCCGGTCGTATGTGGTGGTCCGTTCCCGAGGGCGTCACGGAGTTCGACACCTGGCGCGAACTCACCACCGTCTTCCATGAGGGCGTCCCCGGTCACCACCTTCAGATCGCGCAGGCCGTTTACAACCGCGCCGAGCTCAACTCCTGGCGCCGTCTGCTCGCGGGCACCTCGGGCCATGCCGAGGGATGGGCGCTCTATGCAGAGCGTCTGATGGAGCAGCTCGGCTACCTCGACGATCCGGCCGACCGCCTCGGAATGCTCGATGGGCAGCGCATGCGGGCAGCCCGCGTCGTGCTCGACATCGGCGTGCACCTCGGCAAGCCGCGGCTCGACGGTGACGGCGTCTGGGATGCGGACTACGCCCTCGAATTCATGCGCCGCAACGTGAACATGTCCGATCAGTTCGTGCAGTTCGAGGTGAACCGCTACCTCGGCTGGCCGGGTCAGGCACCGTCGTACAAGGTGGGTCAGCGCATCTGGGAGCAGGTCCGTGACGGTGTGCGGGCCGCCGAGGGCGACTCTTTCTCCTTCAAGGAGTTCCACAAGAGAGCGCTCGACATCGGTGGCGTCGGCCTCGACACGCTGCGCACGACGCTGCTGCCCCGCTGACGGGAATGCTGTCCAGCCCTCGCGTGTTCATTCACGTGAATAGGAAGGGATGACATGAGCATCGAATTCGGGCTGGACACCTTCGGCGACATCACGAGGGATGCGGACGGAGAGCTCCTCACCGGGGCGCAGACGATCCGCAACATCGTGGCGCAGGCGGAGCTCGCCGACACGGTCGGGGTGAACTTCTTCGGGGTGGGGGAGCACCACCGCACGGAGTTCGCCGTCTCCGCACCTGAGATGGTGCTCGCCGCCATCGCTGCGCGCACCGAACACATCCGACTCGGCACAGCGGTCACTGTGCTGTCCTCGGACGACCCGGTGCGCGTGTTCGAGCGGTTCTCCACGCTCGATGCGCTCTCGAACGGGCGGGCCGAGGTCGTGCTCGGACGCGGCTCCTTCATCGAGTCCTTCCCGCTGTTCGGCTACGATCTGCGCGACTACGACGCCCTGTTCGAGCAGAAGCTCGAGCTTTTCGTCGAGCTGCTCAAGGAGGAACCGGTCACCTGGTCCGGCACCATGCGCGCCTCGCTGGAGAACGCGAACGTGTTCCCGAAGACCGAGAACGGACTGCGCACCTGGGTCGGCGTCGGCGGTAGCCCGGAGTCGGTCGTGCGGGTCGCCCGCCACGGTCTCGGCCTGATGCTCGCGATCATCGGAGGCCCGGCGTACCGTTTCAAGCCGTTCGTCGATCTCTATCACCGTTCGGTCGCATCTTTCGGCACGACGTCTCACCCGATCTCCGTGCACTCTCCGGGGCATATCGCCGAGACCGACGCCGAGGCGTGGGATGCCGCCTACTCGGGCTTCGAAGCCATGAACAACACCATCGGGCGCGAGCGCGGATGGCCCGCGTACAGCCGCGCCCGATTCCAGAACGACGTCGGACCGGAGGGTGCGATCTATGCAGGCTCCCCGGACCGCGTCGCGGCGAAGATCGCCGACACGATCACCACTCTCGGCCTCGGCCGCTTCGACCTGAAGTACGCCACAGGCACCCTTTCGCACGAGTCGATGATGCGCAGCATCGAGCTGTACGGCACCGAGGTGATCCCGCGGGTGCGCAGGATCCTCGCCGATCGCGACTGAGACGTCATCCGGGGCAGGGCGGTCTCGGTGCGGCTCTACGATGAGGTGCATGGCCAACACCGCCCTGCCGAGCCGCGACTCGCTCGCTGAGCGCCTGGACGGGCTCCCGTTCACGCGCCGACACCTCCGCCTGTTGACCGGGTCCGGACTCGGCTGGGCGTTGGATGCGATGGACGTCGGTCTCATCTCGTTCATCCTCGCGGCGCTCACACAGCAGTGGGATCTCAGCAAGAGCGATGCCGGCTGGATCGCGTCGATCGGTTTCGTCGGCATGGCCATCGGCGCCACCCTCGGCGGGCTCCTCGCCGATCGCTTCGGACGACGACAGGTTTTCGCGCTCACGCTGCTCGTGTACGGCGTCGCTACGGGAGCGAGTGCGCTCGTCGGAGGACTCGCTGCCCTTCTCGTCCTGCGGTTCCTGGTCGGTCTGGGCCTCGGCGCAGAACTCCCCGTCGCGTCGACATATGTGAGCGAATTCGCTCCGGCCCGCATCCGCGGTCGGTTGATCGTCGTGCTGGAGGCCTTCTGGGCACTCGGGTGGACGGCCGCGGCGGTGATCGGGTTCCTCGTCATCCCCACCTCCGATGCCGGATGGCGATGGGCCTTCGCACTGGGCGCCATCCCCGCGGTGTACGCCCTGTTCGTCCGGTGGCGGATGCCCGAATCACCCCGCTGGCTCGCCTCTCGGGGCCGCATCGCAGAAGCCCACCGCATCGTGTCGGCGTTCGAAGCGGATGCCGGAGTCCTCTCGGCCCCTGCCATCCGGAAGGAACCGCCCTCGCGAGCGATCGCCATCACGGCACGCGCACGACTCGCGACGCTGTGGAACCCGGAGTTCCGACTGCGGACGCTGTGCCTGTGGCTGGTCTGGCTCGGGGTGAACTTCGCCTATTACGGTGCCTTCATCTGGATCCCCAGCATCCTCGTGGATGCCGGCTTCGACCTCGTCAAATCCTTCGGTTTCACCCTCATCATCACGCTCGCGCAGCTCCCCGGATATGCCGTCGCCGCCTGGCTGATCGAGGTCTGGGGGAGACGTCTGACCCTCTCGGTGTTCCTCGTGGGCTCCGCCGTGTCGGCCGTGATCTTCGGCACGGCTTCCACCGAAGGAGCGATCATCGGAGCGGGAATGTCATTGTCCTTCTTCAACCTCGGCGCCTGGGGAGCGCTCTACGCCGTGACGCCGGAGATCTACCCCACGTCTCTGCGGGGGACCGGGGCGGGCTGGGCGGCCGGGATCGGTCGGATCGCCTCGATCGTGGCCCCGCTGTCCGTCCCCGTACTCCTTCTCGCCGGGGGAGCACCCCTGCTGTTCGCGGTGTTCGGCGTCTGCTTCCTCGGTGCGGCCGCCGCTGCCTGGGGGCTCGTCGATCGCGGAGGCCAGGCTCTCGACGATCGTTGAATCCCGGTGTCGTCGGGCCGCAATAGGCTGGGACGATGGCAGATGTGCGTTTCGTGGCTATCGGCGACTCGTTCACAGAGGGCGTCGGCGACGTGCTCCCGAACGGGCAGGAGCGCGGGTGGGCCGATCTCGCGGCGCAGGGCTGGGCCGACGCCGCCGGACACCCCATCCAATACGCGAATCTCGCCATCCGCGGCAAGCTGGCCTGGCCGATCGTCGAGCAGCAGCTCGAGCCCGCGCTCGCCCTGCGCCCCACTCACCTGTCGTTCAACGGCGGCGGCAATGACATGCTGCGCCCTCGTACCGACGTCGAGCACATCGCGGATGCGTTCAGCCGGGTGCTGCGCCGCTGCGACGAAGCGGGCGTGACCATGATTCTCCTCTCCGGTGCGAATCCCAGTGGGCAGCTTCCGATGGGATCGCTCGTACAGCGTCGAGGAGATCTGCTCTCCGAGGCCGTGATGCGGCGGATCGAAGAACGCCCCGATGTCATCCGAGCCCTCAACTGGCCGGATCGGGAGCTCTCCCGAGGCGTGTACTGGGCCGACGATCGCCTGCACATGAACGCCGCGGGGCATCATCGCGTGGCCGCCCGCGTGCTCCATGCGCTGGGTTTCGAGCCTCCGGAGACGTGGTGGGCGCCGAACGACCGCCTGGGAGCCGGCCCCTCCGGGCTGGCGTACTACCGTGAGTTCGTCGGCCCGTGGGTGCGGCGTCGCGTGACGCGCACCTCGTCCGGCGACGGCCGCACCGCGAAGTACCCCACGTGGGTCGAACGGGTTCCCTCGTGAGGCTCGCGCGGATGCTGCGGACCAGCGCGTGAGCGACCTCGAACTCGCGCGCATCCCTGCGGGTGTCGTGACCCTGAACGATGCACGCCGCAATGAGCACCGTGTGGTCGAGCTCGAGCCGTTCGAGATCGGTGTCTACCCGGTCACGCAGGAACAGCTTGCCGACGTGCTCGGTGTCCCCGTCCAGCATCCGCGGCGCCCCGCATCGGATCTTTCCTGGCTGCGGGCTGTGCATTTCTGCAATGCCGCGTCCGAGTGGGAGGGCCTCGACCGGGTGTACCTGTTCGACGGCGAGGAGGTGACGTGGGACACCACGGCCGACGGCTACCGGCTGCCGACCGAGGCGGAATGGGAGTTCGCGTGCCGCGCCGGATCGACCGGCCCCCACTACGCGCCTCTCGCCGACGCCGCGTGGACGAGCGCGGACGGTGTGTCTTCTCCACAGGACATCGGCGGCAAGCTCCCGAACCTCAACGGTCTCTTCGACACGCTCGGCAACGTCTGGGAGTGGTGCTGGGACCTCCTGGACCCCGCCCGCTACGACGACTATCGCGTGTTCCGCGGCGGGGGATTCGCCGACGACGCGTGGAGCGTTCGCGCATCGGTTCGTCGCGGAGGAGCGCCGCGCATGCATCACGATGACGTGGGTCTCCGGCTCGCGCGAGGGGCGTTCGACACCCCCGAGCAGGCGCAGGGCTGGTCGGCTCAGGGAGACCGCGAACGTGCGGTGCAGGACGGTCCGCTGGCTTCGGGCTGGACGCCGCGGAGGCGGTAGCCACACCTACGACACGCGTCCGCCGGTCACTGACCGCGTGTGGTCGGTCGCTGGTTTTGTCCGCCGTCACCCGGATGGAAAGCTGGATCCATGGCATCCACGTACTCGCTCATCGTCTCCCAGGGTCGCGTCGCCGACCGCACCGATGGGGCCCTCGTCGGCGCCCGTCGAGTCGGCGAGGCGGTGGCATCGTTGCTCGATCTCGAGCCACAGGTGGTCGGAACACCTACGGCGAGCACGGTCGATGACTGGTCCGTCGCGCTCCCGGAAGCGGAGGAGACCTTGACCGGTCTGCGCGATGCGTTGCGCAGCGCCCTGGGCGCCGGGACGACACCGTTGCTCATCACCAATACCTGCGGGGCGAGTATCGGCACCCTTCCGACTGTCGCCGAGCGTCACCCCGACGCGGTGCTGTTGTGGATCGACGCGCACGGCGACTTCAACACCCCCGAGACGACGGAGTCCGGCTACCTGGGAGGAATGGTCCTCGCGGCCGCCTGCGGACTCTGGGACAGCGGGCACGGCTCAGGATTCGATCCGAAGCAGGTCGTCGTGGTCGGCGGACGCGATATCGATCCGGCCGAGGGTGAGCTGCTCGCCGACGCCGGCGTGACGGTGCTGGCTCCATCGGACAGCACGCCGGAGCGGGTGCGGGAGCTCGTCGCCGGTCGCCCTGTGTGGATCCACGTCGACTGGGACGTGCTCGAGCCGGGGTACATCCCGGCTGCCTACCGGGTCGGGGGTGGACTGCTGCCGCATCAGATCGCGTCGATCTTCGCCGCTCTTCCGCAGGACTCCGTCCGCGGTGTCGAGCTGGCGGAGTTCGAAGCAGGCGACGCCGAGGTGCCCGAGCGCGTGAGTGTCGAGCTGATCGTCGAGACGCTTCAGCACCTTCTTCGCTGAACCTCCATCTCCACGATCGCGGAACAGTCAGCGACGGCGCTCCGGATCGAGGCCCATGCGGATGCGTGTGCGCTTGCGCTCGATGAGAATGAACGCGGTTCCGATGATCCACAGTGGGATCGGCATGAGGAAGGCGATGCGGAACGCTTCGAGGGTGTATGTCTCGGGAGTACCGGCGCCTTGCATGTCGAGGACGAGTCCGATCAGGAAGATCGCGATGAGCGCGGCGATGAAACCACCCGCGTTGGTGACACCGGTCGCCGTGCTCAACCGGTGGCTGGGGTTATGTGTACGGGCATGGTCGAACGCGATCATCGATGCCGGGCCGCCGGTCGCGAGTGCGATCGCCAGCACGTAGAGCAGCCAGAGCGGGGCGGTGTCAGGAAGGGCGATCACGGCTATCCACGCCGCCATCTGCACGCCCACAGCGGGGAGCACGAGTGCCAGGGAGCGGTGGTTCGGCAACCTTCGAGAGAGGTCGCCGATGATCGGCCCCAGAAGCATGCCGGCAACGACATATACCGAGATGATACCCGCCGCATGAGCGGTGTCGAGCCCTTCAGCAGCGGTGAGGAAGGGCATTCCCCAGAGCAGGACGAACGCGGTGCCCGCGAACGGCGTCGTGAAATGGGACCAGAAGGCGAGACGTGTGCCGGGATGAGCCCAGGCGGCTCGGATGCCGACGCCCGTGTCTATCGCCGACGTGACGACGCGGATGACGCCCGTGTCGGTGTTCACCGTGACGTCGGCGCCGCGCTCTGCGGGGTGGTTGCGGATGACGAGCGCCACGAGGATGGTGAACAGCACTCCGAGGCCGGCGATGCTGCCGAAGGTGATGGTCCAGGTCGTCGCATGAAGCAGTGCCGCGAGCGGGACCAGGGCTATCAGCTGACCGGTCTGCCCGATGATCCCGGTGAACTGCACCATGATCGGCCCCCGCTGCGCGGGAAACCAGGTCGCGACCAGACGCAGCACGGCAGGGAAGATCGCCGCGTCTCCCGCACCCAGCAGAACCCGCGCGAAGATCGCGATGCCGATGCTGGGGGAGAGGGCCATGGTCAGCTGTCCCGCCGCCATGAGCAGCATGCCGATCGTCATGATGGGGCGCGAGCCGAAGCGGTCGAGCAGGATCCCGATCGGGATCTGCATCCCGCCGTAGACCGCGAGTTGCACGACGGCGAACAGGGCGAGTGTCGATGCGTCCGCCTGGAACCTGTCGGCCGCCTCCACTCCGACCGCGCCGAGGGAGGTGCGGTTCGTGATCGCCAGCACGTAGGCCGCGACACCGACGGACCAGATCACCCATGCGCGAAATCCTGGCGTGGACACGGGGGAGTGGGGGACCTGCGGCACATGTCAACGCTACTCCTGCGGCAGCGTCACCTCTGCCCGCGGGCGATGTCGGACCGGGGGGCTAACGTGACGCCATGACCAGTTCCCCTCTGCATCATTCCCTCGACTATGTCGAACTCGTCGTCACCGATCTCGAAGCATCGAGGCGATTCTTCGCCGAGGCGTTCGGGTGGACCTTCAACGACTACGGACCCGGTTATGCGGGCATCGTGTCCCCGCGTGATGACGGCAGCGAGGTCGGCGGACTCATGCTCGCCGACGAGCCGCGTCCGGTCGGCGGCCCGCTGGTGCTCCTGTTCTCGGACGACCTCGACGCGACGATGAGTGGCATCGTCTCGGCAGGTGGCACGATCCTGCAGGCACCTTACGAGTTCCCCGGCGGGCGACGCCTGCACTTCTCCGACCCGACCGGCAACGAGCTCGGGGTCTGGTCCGTGAAGTAGCTCGGGCGCGGGCGCGGCGTGGCGCTGTTCCCGGCGCCTCCTACTGAGTGAGGAGCGAGCGAAGCCTGTTCCGCAGGTCAGCGTCCGCACCGATGGCAGCGAAAGCCCCATCAGGGTCGCTTGCAATATCCGCCACGATCGGACCTGTCTGCGCAATCCAGCTCGCCACCTCCTCGGCTTGCCAGCCGGCCTGGCGGTCGGCTGTGGGGGAGTGAGTCTGGGCGCCGACCATCGCTCTCACAGACTCCGCATAGTCGGCGGCGACGTCCTCTGGGCTGACTCCGGCATTGCTCAGCAGCAGGGCACTGACCATCCCCGTCCGATCGCGTCCGGCGCTGCAGTGCACGAGGACCCCGCTGGGAGCAGTGGCGATCGCCGTCAGGGCGTCGCGCACCAACTCGGGCTGTATCCGCCAGTTGTGACGCCAGTACAGCGGCGAGTCCAGAATCGGGAAACAGACTGCGCGAAACTCCGCGTCGTCATGATCCTCGGTGGGAGCACTCACTACGGTGACGCTCGCGCACGTCTCCGGAGCGACATCCGGATCACCGTCCCGAGCGCCGACCTCGTACGCGCATCGTAGGTCGACGATCGCCCCCAGGCCCCACCGCCGGGCGTCCTGCCACCCCGTTTCCGTCAAGAGTTCGCGCCGAGGCCCACGTGCGACCCGCCCGAACAGTGTGGATCCGGTCGTGGAGAGCGACGTGGGGAGTCCGCCGAGATCACGGGCATTGAGGTAGCCATCCCATCCGAGGTCGCGCATGGCGGGAGTCTACGAGGCCAGCAGGGAGAGGAGCCAATTTACCCCGAGCTGACATAATGTGCATTATCGGTGATAGCTCGTCTCTCTCGGTTACGTGGATTTCGCCGGGCGCGAAGTATTCACGCACTTCCCGCCTGATCCGCCTAGCGCAGCACGCGGATCGCTCCAGGGTATCGATGACGAGCCGCTGAATGGACGACCAGGCCAGCGGACGCTGCACCGTACGAGCCACCCACCGCCATGTCTGCGGCGTGTCGCCCTGCTCCCACAGGTAATCGATCAGCTCTCGCTTGTGCGCCTTGAGCCTTCAAACATGGACAGCCAGTCCGTATGTAAGATGTTACGCAATATCGCTCATGAGTCCGTCGATGCAAATCTGGCGCCCGGTTCGCACCACGCGTCGCCACAAGCCGACGAGCCACACTGGAATCTAAGGACAGGAATGAAACACATCATTGGAGGCTTTGGCTCAGGACATCGTGTCGCTCGTCGCCTCGTGCTCGGTCTGACGGCTGTTCTCGCCGGCTCCGCGTCCGGCCTCCTCCTCACGGCGCCAGCGACGGCCTCACCCGTGCCGGCCATCACCGGCGTCCAGATCGCGAACGCGCCGCCTCTCGTGACGGACACTCCGTACACCATCGAGGCGACATGGGCAGTTGACGACGTCGTCACCGCAGGAGATACGTTCGAGCTCGATTTCCCCGATGCGCTGTCCGGATATGCGGCGACCTTCGCGCTGCGCGATACAGAAGACGCGGAGGTGGGAACCTGCGCGGTTTCGTCTTCTTCATTCCTCTGCACGCTCGGCGATTACGTCGACACGCACACCGATGTGCACGGCACGCTGCACTTCCAGGCACGTTTCACCGAAGCTGTCGAGGAGGATGAAGTCGTCTTCATCGCCGACAACGGAACGACCGTCGGGGTGGCCACTCCAGGCGGCGTGGCCGACAGCACCGGCGACGTGCCCCAAGAACCTCAGAAGTGGGGATCCGTCAACGCTGATGGAGAGTCCATGACGTGGGCGCTGACGGTTCCCGCGGAGTTCCTGGCGGCTGCGGGTGGCGAGCCCGTGACGATCGTCGACGTCTACGACGAGGCACTCACGTTCGATCCGACGGCGATGTCCGCGCGCTGGAGCTATGACTCCGATTGGGGCAGCGAGGTCTGGCACGACGTCTCGCAGGGCACAGGTCCGGGAACGTACTCGATCGTCGCGGACGAGAGCGCGCACGCCTTCACCGTGACGTTCATCGCACCGGTGACGAGCGACGACCGGTTCTACCAGTTCATCACCGAGATGGATTTTCCTGCGGGTGTGCAAGACGGTGAGGCCTTCGGCAACACCATGACCGTCGCAGATCGCACGGTCACCGCCCGCCCGGTGCATTACATCGCATCCGGCGGAGACGGTGGCGGCGATGACCTCGGCGGGTTCGAGGTGACCAAGACCGTCAGCGGTACCGGAGCGAGCCTCGTGGAGGGCGCCGAGTACACGGTGGACTACACATACGAAGCCGACGGCTCCGCGAAGACCGGTCAGCTGACGCTCACCGAGGGGTCGACAGGAGGATTGACCGACCTGCCCGTCGGCACGGTCGTGACGCTCTCCGAGGTTGCCGCCAGAGGCGCCGGGGTCACTTACGGCACGCCGATCTACGCCGGCGAAGAAGTTACTGACAACGCCGATGGGACGGCCACCTTCACGGTCGCCGACGGCACCGTCGCGATCAGCCTGGAGAATCCGGTGACGGCGGTGCCGCCCAGCGAGCCGCCCGTCGCCCCCGATACCCCGAGTGTTCCCGGGACGCCGAATGTGCCGACCGCAGCTGATGGGTCACTCGCCGTCACCGGTGCGGACTCCGGTGCCCTGTTGCTCATCGCTGCAGGCACGCTGCTGACGGGGGCTCTGCTTCTGGTGGTACGCAGAGTTCGCCGGAGGGACTGAGAGGCGAGGAGGCCTACGGAAACCGATCGGTTTCCGTAGGCCTCCTCCTCTACACGTCAGGCGCCGACGTACTCGGCGAGGTGCTCCCCCGTCACGGTCGACTTCTGGGATACCAGATCGCTCGGCGTTCCCTCGAACACGACCTTGCCGCCATCGTGGCCCGCACCGGGTCCGATATCGATGATCCAGTCGGCATGCGCCATGACCGCCTGGTGGTGCTCGATGACGATCACGGTCTTTCCGGAGTCGACCAGTCGGTCCAGGAGTCCGAGGATCTTGTCGACATCCGCGAGGTGGAGGCCCGTCGTGGGCTCGTCGAGGACGTAGACGTCGCCCTTCTCCCCCATCTGTATCGCGAGCTTGATGCGCTGGCGTTCACCGCCCGACAACGTGGACAGCGGCTGCCCGAGTGACAGGTAGCCGAGCCCCACATCTTCCATGCGTCCGAGGATCGCCGTGGCTGCGGGGAGCTTGGCCTCGCCCTCACTGAAGAACAGCCGCGCCTCAGCGACCGGGAGGTCGAGCACCTCGGTGATGTCCTTGCCCGCGAGCTTGTACTCCAGGACGCCCGCCTGGAAGCGCTTGCCGCCGCAGTCCTCGCACGGCGTCTCGATCGTGTCCATGAAGCCGAGTTCGGTGATGATGACGCCCGCGCCCTTGCAGGAAGGGCAGGCCCCCTCGGAATTGGCGCTGAACAGAGCCGGCTTCACGCCGTTGGCCTTCGCGAACGCCTTCCTGATCGGCTCGAGCAGCCCCGTGTACGTCGCAGGGTTGCTGCGCCGGGAGCCCTTGATCGCCGCCTGGTCGATCGCCACGACACCGTCGCGCTTCGACACCGAGCCGTGGATGAGTGAGCTCTTGCCCGACCCGGCGACACCGGTCACCACGGTGAGTACGCCGGTGGGAATGTCGACGTCGACGTTCTGCAGGTTGTTCGCCGTAGCGCCGCGCACCTCGATCGCGCCAGACGCCGAGCGCACCGCATCCTTCAGCCGCGCCCGGTCATCGAGATGGTTGCCCGTCTTGGTGCCGCTCGTCTTCAGCCCCTCGACCGTGCCCTCGAAGCAGATCTCCCCACCGGCGCTTCCCGCTCCGGGACCCAGATCGATCACGTGATCGCCGATCGCGATCGTCTCCGGCTTGTGCTCGACGACCAGGACGGTGTTGCCTTTGTCCCGCAGTTGAAGCAGCAGTCCGTTCATGCGCTGGATGTCGTGCGGGTGCAGGCCGATGGTCGGCTCGTCGAACACGTAGGTGATGTCGGTGAGGGACGAACCGAGGTGTCGCAGCATCTTGATCCGCTGCGCCTCTCCCCCGGACAACGTGCCCGACGGCCGCTCGAGACTCAGGTATCCGAGGCCGAGCGTCACGAACGCGTCGAGATTGGCACTGAGCGCCTGCAGCAGCGGGCCGGCTCCGGGCAGGTCGAGCCCACGAACCCAATCGGCGAGATCCGTGACCTGCATGCGGCATGCATCGGCGATGCTGATGCCATCGATCTTCGAGGAGCGGGCCCCCTCGGTCAGTCGCGTTCCGTCGCACTCCGGGCACACGGCAAAGGTCGCCACACGCTCCACGAAGGAGCGGATGTGCGGTTGCAGCGCGTCGAGGTCCTTCGAGAGCATCGCCTTCGTGATCTTCGGGATCAGACCCTCGTAGGTCATGTTGATCCCCGAGATCTTCACCTTCGTCACCTCGCCGTAAAGGAAGAGGTGACGCTGCTTCTCCGTGAACTGTGCGATCGGCTTGTCGGCCGGGTAGAACCCGGACTGAGAGAAGCCCTTCACCATCCAGCCGTCCGCGGTGTATCCCGGCACCATGATCGCGCCCTCGTCGAGAGACTTCGACTCGTCGACGATCTGCGCCAGGTCGAGGTCGGACACCGCTCCCCTGCCCTCGCATCGCGGACACATGCCACCGAGGTAGATCGCATCCTTGACGATCTTCTTCTCTCCGCCCGGGCCGGTCATCACCCCGCTCGCCTTCTGCGTGGGGATGTTGAAGGAGAATGCGGTCGGACCGCCGATATAGGGCTGGCCGAGCTTGCTGAACAGGATGCGCAGCATCGCATTCGCATCGGTGACCGTGCCGACTGTCGACCGCGGGTTGGCGCCGAGGCGCTCCTGATCGACGATGATCGCCGTGGTCAGCCCCTCCAGGACGTCGACGTCCGGGCGCGGCACCGACGGCATGAATCCCTGCACGAATGCGCTGTACGTCTCGTCGATCATGCGCCGGGACTCGGCAGCGATCGTGTCGAAGACGAGCGAGCTCTTCCCCGAGCCCGAGACGCCGGTGAAGACCGTCAGTCGCCGCTTCGGAATGTCGACGCTCACGTCCTTCAGATTGTTCTCACGCGCGCCCTGCACGCGGATCAGGTCATGGGTGTCGGCGGGGTGCTGATCGACGGTCATCTGCGTCCTTCGTGAATCGGTAGGTGTTCAGGCTGCCTGGTTGATACGCAGCAGGTTGCCCGCGGGATCGCGGAAGGCGCAGTCGCGCACGCCGTACGGTTGATCCATCGGCTCCTGCACGACGTCGGCGCCGCCTTCGACGAGGCGCTCGAACAGGGCGTCGACATCGTCGCTCGCCAGAGTGAGCGCCGCATAGCTGCCCTTGGCGATGAGTTCCAGGATCGTCTGCCGCTCGGCATCCGTGATGCCGGGGTCGGTTGCCGGCGGATGCAGCACGATCGACGTCTCGGGCTGTCCCTCGGGACCGACCGTGAGCCAGCGCAGACCGTCGTATCCGACGTCGTTGCGCACCTCGAACCCGAGAGCATCTCGGTAGAAGGCGAGGGCTGCGTCAGCGTCGGTGTGTGGGAGGAAGGCGTAGTGGATGCTGATGTTCATGGTCTTCACGTTAGGTGCGCATGGGTGCGCGGTGCTTCTTGATTCCTGATCGGCCGGGTGACCTGTTTCGCCTGAAAGGACGGAATCCCCTCGACGTTCGCGGCGCGTTCACGGTACACGCTGGGTGCGACACCCACCAGCTCCGAGAACCTCGTGCTGAACGTGCCGAGCGATGAGCAGCCGACCTCGAAGCAGACCTCGGTCACGGTCAGGTCTCCCCTCCTCAGTAGCGCCATGGCCCGCTCGATCCGGCGGGTCATCAGATAGGAGTACGGCGATTCGCCATAGGCGTCCCGGAACTGTCGGCTCAGGTGGCCGGCCGACATGTGCACCCCGCGCGCGAGCGCCTCGACGTCGAGAGGCTTCGCGTACTCCCGGTCGATGCGGTCCCTGACCTTCCGCATCACGGCGAGCTCGCGCAGTCGCGCATCATCCAGGGCTGTCACGACTCGATTTTGCCATGACGCTGCGAGTCCTGGGATGACTTCGAGAAACGCGGGTGAGGTCTCCTCCCCCATCGTGTGCCGCGAGGGCGCTAGCCTGAGGGGGCATCCTCACAGGATCTTCTCAGAAAGGGGTCCCCACCATGTCTGAACCACTCACCCAGGCGAAGTCGCTGTTCAAGTCGATCCGGGTCACGTTGGCCGTCGCCGGCGTCCTCGCTCTCATCGCCGGAATCGTCCTGCTGGTCTGGCCGGTGAAGTCCGCCGTCATCGTGACGGCGATCTTCGCCTCTTACCTGGTCATCGCCGGTCTGGTCTACATCGGGCTCGGAATCTTCTCGGGCGCGAAGGGCGGATGGGCCCGTGTGGGGCACATCGTCCTCGGCCTGCTCTACGTCGTCGCCGGCGTCATCGCGTTCTTCAACCTGAGCGCGGCTGCAGCCACCCTCGCCTTCGTCGTCGTGATCTTCATCGGCGTCAGCTGGATCGTCGACGGTGTCGTCGCCCTGACGCTCCTCGGCAGCGATGGCTCGCGTGTCTGGACCGTTCTGTACGCGATCCTCAGCATCATCGCGGGAATCATCGTGCTGTTCTCGCCGCTGATCGCCGGCTTCGCCTTCTGGCTGCTGCTCGGCATCTCGCTGATCGTGCTCGGAATCATCCAGATCGTGCGTGCGATCACGCTCGGCAAGGACGAGAAGGAGTACGTCTCAGCCGTCAAGGGAGAGCCCGTCAGCTGACGACTCCCCCCTCGCCGAATCGGCCCCGCTCTGCATCAGCAGAACGGGGCCGATTCTCGTCTACGGCTACTCGGCGACGAACGCGCTCACATCTCCGACGAGCCGCGTGTTGTCGGCGGGCACCGGATCCACCGCCGCCTTGGCGACCTCGGCCGCGAATTCGGAGACGTTGTAGAGCTTGCCGGCCGACTCGCGACGCTCGGCGATCGCGCCGGGGTTCGCGCGCTCGAGCAGGGTGGCCGTGATGGTCCCTTCGATCATGTCGCCGGAGACGACCGTGAAGCCGATCCCCTTCTCAGCGAGACCGGGGATGAGCTCGCGCAGAGCATCCTCGCCCGCTCGCTTCGACAGCGCGACCGGCTCGTACTCCGGCATCGTGGGCGTCGTGCGGATGAAGTGCGCCTGGTGGCTCGTGACGAACACGACGCGCGCCCCGTCGCCGAGCAGCGGGGTCGCAGCATTCAGCACGTTGAGCTGCGCATCCCGGTTGAGAGTGAGCGCGTAGTCCTCCGCCATCCCCGACTCCATGCCGCCGGAGGCGTTGAGCACGAGGACGTCCAGACGTCCGTACTCGGCGCGGATCGCCTCGAACATCTCCGCCACGGATGCGGGATCGGTGAGATCAGCCCCCACCACGAGCGCCCGACGACCGAGCTCGCGCAGCTGAGCGGCGAGCTTCTCGGCGCGCGGGGCCTTGTTGCGGAAGTTGATGACGACATCGGCGCCGGCCTCGGCGAGGTAGCGGACGGTGTCTGCGCCGATCCCGCGTGATGAGCCGGTGACGAGTGCCACCTTGCCGTCCAGGGAACCTGCGGGAAGAACGTCGGTCACGGTGACTCCTCATGATGCGCGAAAAGGCCGTGATCGCACGGCCCACTCACACTATCAAGGGAGCGCAGTGGCACCCGGATCGGCGGTCTCCCGCGTGATACGTTGACCACAAAGGAGGCCGCATGGACAACTTCACGACTTTCGTCACGTTCATCGACCAATGGGCTTGGATCGGCTGGCTGGTCCTGATCGCCGTGTTCCTCGTCATCGAGATGCTCTCGCTGGACTTCACCTTCCTCATGCTCAGCTTCGGCAGCGTCGTCGGGCTGGTGACCGATTTGCTCGGCGTGCCGGTCTGGGTGCAGGTGATCATCGCGGCCGCGGCGGCTGCGGTGTTCATCCTCTTCCTCCGCCCACCCTTGCTCAAGCGCCTGCAGCGCGGCGAAGATCCCACCAAGTCCAACGTGGATGCTCTCGTCGATCTGCGGGGTATCGCCCTGGTCGAGATCACGCAGATCTCCGGCCAGGCGAAGCTCGCCAACGGCGATACCTGGACCGCGCGCACCGCCACCCCGGTCCCCATCCCGCAGGGAGCACCGATCGCCGTCAGCGCGATCAACGGCGCGACCGCCATCGTCCGACCCGTCAACGACTAGGAGAACCCCGTGGACGACGCATCGTTCATTCCCGCAGCGATCGGCTGGATACTCGCCATCGCCGTGATCATCTTCGTGGTGGTCACCGTCGCGCGCGCCATCCGGATCATCCCGCAGGCGACCGCCGGAGTGGTCGAGCGCCTCGGCCGGTATCACAAGACGCTCACTCCCGGACTCAACATCCTCGTCCCGTTCATCGACCGTCTCCGGCCGTTGATCGACATGCGCGAGCAGGTCGTCTCCTTCCCCCCACAGCCGGTGATCACCGAGGACAACCTGGTCGTCTCGATCGACACGGTGGTGTATTTCCAGGTGACGGATGCCCGCGCGGCGACGTACGAGATCGCCAACTATCTCGGCGCTGTCGAGCAGCTCACCACGACGACTCTGCGAAACGTCGTCGGTGGCCTCAACCTCGAGGAAGCGCTCACCAGCCGTGACAACATCAACGGCCAGCTCCGGGTCGTGCTCGATGAGGCGACCGGCAAGTGGGGCATCCGCGTGGGACGAGTCGAACTGAAGGCGATCGATCCGCCCATCTCCATCCAGGACTCCATGGAGAAGCAGATGCGAGCGGAGCGGGATCGCCGCGCCGCGATCCTGACCGCGGAAGGCACCAAGCAGTCCGCGATCCTCGAGGCAGAGGGTGCCCGTCAGGCCGAGATCCTCCGCGCAGAGGGAGACAAGCAGGCTGCCGTGCTCCGCGCACAGGGCGAGGCCGAGGCCATTCAGAACGTCTTCACCGCGATCCATCAGGGTGCGCCCGACGACAAACTCCTGGCCTACCAGTATCTGCAGATGCTGCCGAAGATCAGCGAGGGGCAGTCCAACAAGCTGTGGATCATCCCGAGCGAGCTCACTGAGGCTCTCAAGGGAATCGGCAGCGCGTTCACCCCGAAGCCGGGCCAGGGCCCGACGAACACCCTCCCCGGCGCGTGACGCACCCGTACTTCACGAAGGCGCGGCATCCCCGAGTCCTCGCTCATCGCGGTCTGATCACCGCGGAGGGCGAGGACTCGGGCATCTGGGAGAACTCCGCCGCGGCATTCGCCGCCGCGCATGCCGCGGGCGTCGAGTACATCGAGACCGACTGTCAGGTGACGGCGGACGGCGATGTGGTGCTGTTCCACGACTCGACGCTCGCGCGGCTCGTCGGCGACGCCCGAGCGGTACGTGAGGTCCGCACGCGAGAACTGCGAGAGACCTTCTCCGCCCACGGCGGGCTGCTGACTGTCGCGGAGGCGCTCGACTCCTTCCCCGAGGTCCGCTTCAACATCGATGTGAAGACGCCGGCCGCCGTCGATCCACTCGGGCCGATCCTCGCCGAACACTCCCATCGCGTGCTCGTCACGAGTTTCTCGGACGCGAACCGCCGCGCCGCTGTCGCCGCCGTTCTTCGGGCCGGTGCCTCGCTTCGACCTGCGACATCCGGCGGGAGCCGCACGATCGCGGCACTGCGTGCGCTGTCCGCACTCCACCTCTCCCCCGCGCGTGTCCTCCGGGAAATCGACGCGCTGCAGATTCCCGAGCGCCACGGAGCCCTCACTGTGCTCACCCCCGCACTCGTCCGCGCCGCCCACCGCCTCGGCGTCGAGATACATGTCTGGACGGTCAACGACGCCGGCGACATGCGCCGCCTCATGGCTGCGGGAGTCGACGGCATCGTCTCGGATCGTGCTGACGTCGCACTTCGTGCCCTCGCCGAGGAGTAGGACCCGACGCGCCCCATAACCTCCGGCGCTGGGATTCCGCTGTGAATCGCGCCGAGAATTCGCCCGCGTGGATGAAGCGCACAGGCTGGAGCGTTATACCTGACAGCGACGAGAGGACCACAAAATGGCAGATCGCAGCCTGCGCGGCATCCGACTCGGCGCCCAGAGCCTACAGAGCGAAGAGGGCGTCGTTTTCATGGAGCGCCGTGAGACCACCTACACCTGTGACACCTGCGGCCACGTCACGAACCTCATGTTCGCGGCTGACGCCGAACCGCCCCAGACCTGGGAGTGCCGCGCATGTGGCGCCGAAGCACGCCTGAACGTCGACGGCCAGGCCGTCACGCTCGAAGCGAGCGACGAGAAGGCCGCTCGCACCCACTGGGACATGCTCATGGAGCGCCGTACCCGCGCGGAACTCGAGGAGTTGCTCGAAGAGCGCCTCGCCTTCATCCGCGCACGCCGAGGCGCCGGCGAAGACCCTACCCGCGAGAAGATCGGGGCATAGCGCCCCGGGCGCGCCACCACCCGAGGAGCAGCGCGCCCAGACCGCCCCACAGCAGGACCTGCTGGATCCAGGGGCCCAGGACAACCCCCGCCGTGAGGCCGGAATGCAGCTCGACATCCTCGAGCAGCGCTCCGGCCTCTCCTGCGTCCAGTCTCGTGACGGTAGATCCGTTCGCTCGGATGACCTGACTGGTCCCGACGGTCGACACGTTGACGACGCTGCGCCCTGTCTCGATGGCGCGCATCCGGGCGAAGGAGAGTTGCTGGAGGTTCTCGTCGGTTCCTCGGAAGTCGGCGTTGTTGGTCTGGAAGACCAGCACCTCGGCACCGTCGTTCAGCCCTTCTCGGATCACATCGTCGTAGATGACGTCGAAGCAGATGGCGAGTCCGACCGGCACTCCCCCGACCTCGACGATCGGCGGATTCGAGCCGGGCGTGTACTCCCGCTGGATCAGGCCGATCAGATCGGGCGCGAGGGCGTTGAAGAACGGCCGATCCGGCACGTACTCGCCGAACGGGACGGGGTGTCTCTTGTCGTGGATCTGCGTGGCCGTACCGTCGGCCGTCCAGAGCATGGAGGTGTTGAAGTAGAGACCGTCCCGCGCCGTCGCCGCGTTCGCGAGCAGCGGCGCATCGATCCGGTTCGACACGAGAGTCATCCTCCGGGCGATCGCCTCGTTCTCGAAGGGGTCAGCGTCCAGGGAGCCCTCGGGCCACACCAGGAGATCGACGTCTTCACCGTAGAGCGGCGCAGTGGCCTCCGTCTGCGCCTGGATCACGGAGAACGGCTCGCGCTCGTCGAAATAGCCGGTCGGCCCGTTGCCCTGAACCGCGGCGATCGTCATCGACCCCGAAGACACGGTCGGGAAGAGCGGGGTGAAGAGCAGCACCACGACGAGTCCGGCGGGCACCAGCAAGACGAGCGGACGACGCCATGCCCGGAGGCGGACCACCTCGATCAGGATCGCCACCAGCAGCACCATGACGAAGCTGAGACCACTCACTCCCAACCACGATGAGATCGGCGCCAGAGGGCTCTCGGCCTGGCTCATCCCGATGCGCGCCCAGGGGAACCCTCCGTACGGCCAGGAGCCGACGAACAGCTCCCGCCCGACCCACAGCGCCGCGACGACCAGGGGAAGCCCCAGGATGCGTCCTGCAGGGCCGGGAAACGCGCGAGGCAGCCATCGGTAGGCCAGCGCGATCGGCACGAGGGCCACAGCGGTGAGGCTGCCTTCGACGACGCTGAGCGCGGCCCAGGGAATCGGGCCGAGGTAGCGGGACGTCCACGAGACCAGAAGCGCGAAGAAGAGGATGCCGTAGACCAACCCGACCAGAAGCGCCCCTCCGAAACGGCGGCCGATCAGGGCGACGAGCAGGAGGGCGGTCGCGGGGAACGCGAGAAACCAGACCGCGGCGCCCGGGTACGAGAAGCTCATCAGAAGAGCCCCGAGCGCGGCGGCGAGGACCGCAGCCCACAGAGGCAAGGGGGCGCGCTCGGGCGCAACGGTTTCCGCGGATGTCGGCGCCATCATCACATCGACGAGTAGGCGACGATGCCGCGGCGCACGCCGTCGAGAGCACTGCGGGCGGTGCGGGCGACAGCCGCATCCTCAGCCACGATGGACAGCTGATCGAGGAGGTCGATGGTCTGCTTCGCCCAGCGCACGAAGTCTCCCGCGGCCATGTCCGCGTCGATCAGCACCCGGTCGAGCATGCCGCCGCGAGCCCACGCATGCATCGCACCCGCGAGTCCGGCCGCGAGCGGTTCGCTCCCCGGCAGACGATGATCCTGCTCGAGGTCGTCGAGTTCGGCCCAGAGCGTGGTCGTCTTCTCATATGCCACTCGGAATGCGCCGCGCGGGAGGCCGCGCTCCCCCGAGTTCGCTTCGTCACGTCGCGGCTCGTACACGAGGCAGCACGCCATCGCTGCGAGAGAGGGCGCATCGAGACCCGCCCAGAGTCCTTGCCGCAGCGACTCGGCGACGAGCAGATCCCGTTCTCCGTAGATCCGACGCATCGTGCGGCCGGCCTCCGTGAGTGTCGTCTCCCCGTCCACCTCCGTCAGATAGTCGAGTGTCTCCAGCACTTCGACGACACGGTCGAAAACGCGCGCCACCGTCCCGGTACGAGTCTCGATCTGGCGCCGGATCCGGTCTGTCTGTCGCTTGAGCTTCCAGTAGCGTTCCGCCCAACGCGCGTGTGCTTCCCGATCCGGGCAGCGATGGCACGGGTGGCGCTGCATCTGCGTGCGCAGCGTCTGGATGCGCTTCATCCGCTTGTCGCGCGACGCCCGCGGTGCCTGGGAATCCTGTCGATTCTTCTTCTCGAGATCACTGAGTTCCCGGCGAATGGCAGCGTACTCGGCGAAATCCCCGTGCTCGCAGGTCATCGAGCTCAGATAGCCGGCCAGCGACTCCTCGGCCTCACGCACCTGGCGCGCCAGTCCGACGACCGAGCGATCGGCCTGGAACTGAGCGAAGGACGACTCGAGAATCTGTCGGGCCCTGGCCTTGCCGAACATGTCGATCAGATTCACGGCCATGTTGTAGGTGGGCCGGAAGCTCGAATTCAGTGGATAGGTGCGTCGCGACGCCAGCGCGGCGACGGCCTGCGGGTCCATCCCCTCGGTCCACTGCACGACCGCGTGACCCTCGACGTCGATGCCCCGTCTACCGGCACGGCCGGTGAGCTGGGTGTACTCCCCCGAGGTGATCGCGACCCTGGCCTCGCCGTTGAACTTCTCCATCTTCTCGAGAACGACCGTTCGGGCGGGCATGTTGATGCCGAGTGCCAGAGTCTCCGTCGCGAAGACGACCTTGATGAGCTTGCGTCGGTACAGCTCTTCGACGACCTCCTTGAACGCCGGCAGCAGACCCGCGTGGTGCGATGCGACGCCGCGCTCGAGGTTGTCGAGCCACTCCCAGTAGCCGAGCACGTCGAGGTCCTCGTCCTGGAGTGTCCGAGTCCGATCCTCCACGAGGGAGCGAATCTCCGCCCGCTCCTCGGGGGAGGTCAGCCGAAGCCCGGAGCGCCGTACCTGCTGCACCGCGGCGTCGCAGCCCACGCGACTGAAGATGAAGAAGATCGCCGGGAGGAGGTTCGCCCGTTCGAGGAGATGCACGACCTCGGGACGATCCATCCGCTCGATCCGGCGGGCGTTGGAGGCGCGGACGGGTCGTCGCCCACCGCGCGGCGGGCGCTTCGCCTGACGCCCGGCGTGACGATCGCTGCGATACGACTGCGCCTGCCTGTTGTTGTCGTAGTTCGACCCGGTCGACGAGCGGATCCGCATCAACTCCTGGTTCACCTGCGCGGTCGCAATACCCGCGCGATCGTCGAACAGCGGGAGAAGATCATCGCGGACGAGGACATGCTGCTCCAGCGGTACAGGCCGGATCTCGGAGACGATGACGTCGGTGTCACCGCGCACCGTGTCGAGCCAATCGCCGAACTCCTCGGCGTTGGAGACCGTGGCGCTCAGTGAGACCAGCCGCACCCTCTGGGGCAGGTGGATGATGACCTCTTCCCACACGGCACCCCGGAAACGGTCCGCGAGGTAGTGGACCTCATCCATGATCACGTAGCGCAGATCGTTGAGCGCGGTGGAGTCGGCGTAGATCATGTTCCGCAGCACCTCGGTGGTCATGACCACGATGCGCGCATTGCCGTTGATGTTGGTGTCGCCCGTGAGCAGACCCACTTGATCTGCTCCGTACACCTCGACCAGCTCGCGGAACTTCTGGTTCGAGAGCGCCTTCATCGGCGTGGTGTAGAACGCCTTGTCGTTCGGCGCCCGCATCGCGAGATGGATCGCGAACTCGCCGACGATGGTCTTCCCTGCCCCCGTCGGCGCCGCCACCAGCACGCTGCGGCCGTTCTCCAGTGCGTGGCATCCCGCGACCTGGAACGGATCGAGCTGAAACTTCTGCAGTGCGGCGAATGCCGAGGACTCCGGGTGCTCCGCTGCCTGCTGCGCCTGCGCGTACCGATCGGAGGGGGAGCTCATACCGGGTCCGGCAACAGCCCGGTCGCCTCGTCGCGCTTGCGCTTGCGTCGGTCGAACAGCAGGGAGAGGCCGGCGGCGGCGAAGAACAGGACGATCAGGATGCCGGCGAGCATCAGCATGCTGACCACATCGGCGGCCGGGGTCGCGAGCGCCGCGAAGACCGTCGCGATGATGATCGCGATGCGCCACCCCTTGAGGATCGCCCTCCCCGACATGACACCGGCGAGGTTCAGTGCGACGAGGAACACCGGCAGGACGAACGAGACGCCGATGACGATCATCAGCTTGAAGACGAAGTCGTAGTACTCCTGCGCGTAGTAGAAGTTGGTCGCGCCGTCCGGCGTGAAGCTCCACATCAGCTCGATCACGTGCGGCATGATCATGACGCCCAGATAGCAACCGGCGAAGAACAGCGGGACAGCGGCGACGACGAAACCGACGGTGTACCTGATCTCCTTGCGGGTCAGGCCGGGCATGATGAACGCCCAGACCTGCCACAGCCAGACCGGCGCCGAGATGAACAGGCCGATCGAGAAGGCGATCCGCATTCGCATGTCGAACGCGGCAGTCACCGTGCCGAAGTTGAGCGCACTGAAGTCATCACCGCGCTTCTCGGTGATGATGCGGATGGGCTCCGTGATGAAGTGGATGACCGGGTCGGCGACGATGAACGCCACGACCATGCCCACGACCAGAGCGAGCGCTGCGTACATCAGACGCTTGCGCAGTTCGACGAGATGCGCGCCGAGCGACATCCGCCGATCCCGATCCGCCTTCGGCATCACGGTCGGTTCGATGGCTGCCACGGCCGGTCAGGCGCGAGGCGGAGTCTCAGGGTCTGCGCCCGAGTCCTTGACCGACGTCGGCTCGGCGACGGTCGAGTCGGCGCGAGACGCATCGTCGTCCTTCATCGCCTTCATCTCACCCTTGAAGACGCGGGCGGACTGGCCCATGCTCTTCGCCAGAGCCGGCAGCTTGGCGGCACCGAACAGAAGGAGGATCACGGCGAGCACGATGAGGAGGTGCCAGCCTTGCATTCCAGCGAACATGTCAGGATTCCCGTCGTCGATGAGCGTTCGGTTCAGTCTACAGATCTCTGAGATATATCGGGTCGGCGATACAGCGCGAGTCCCGACGCGGCCCAGTCCTTGGTCGCGGATCGGGCGATACCCGGCTCCAGCACTTCCATCGCGCCGCCGAATCGCCCGGCGAGCCGCTTGATGCCACGCGGATCGGCGAGGTGAAGCGTGGTGGTCACCGCGCCGTCGACCACATCGGGCTGCCCGGTGGGAACGAAGCCGCTCAACAGGGGCGCGAGCCACTCCGGCACGCGCACGGTGACTTCGCGTTCGTCGTCGAGACCGGCGAACGCCTCAGGAACGTGTTCGCCGCCGTGGGTGATCGGAATCTCGGTGAGCGTCGGCGCGCTGACACGGTCGAGGTGGAACGTCCGCATCGCCTGCCGCATGTGGCACCAGCCCTGCAGATACCACTGGCCGTTCGTGATGAGAATCTGCATCGGATCGACCGTTCTGGTCGTCGGCGCGGCATCCGGGGCCTGATAGGTGAAGGCGATCGCGACGCCGTCGTGCAGGCCTCGCGCGACGGCTTCACGGACCTCGTCGACGGCGCTCGGCGCGACGACGACCTCGGCGGGTGCATCGGCTGCGCCGCGGGACAGCTTGGAGATGAGTCCTGCGACGAGGCCAGAGTCGGAGACTGCCGGCACTGCTGCGACCATCTGCAGTCCGGCGAGCAACGCTGCCGCCTCGCGCGCGGTGAAGCGCGGGACTCGACGCAGGGCTACATCGTTCGTGATCTCGATGACGTCTTCGAGGTCGAGCAGGTCCCAGTTGATGTCGAACATCTCCTGCGGCTGCTGCCAGTAGCCGGACTCCCCGGGGAGCCCGATCACGGTCAGCTTCTCGACCATCCCGCGCATCTCCTGCGGCGTCACACCGAACTCCTCAGCGGCCTCGGCAAGAGACACCTGACCGTGCTCGAGCAGGTACGGCACGAGAGTGAGGTACAGACGGACACGATCGGCCGCGAGCAGCGGCTTGGACTTCGCACTCATGATGCCTCCGCCCGATCTGTGTGCGCGTCGACGACAGCCCGGAGCCGGTCGATGACCGCGTCGCGCAGCGCGGCCGGTTCGACCACCCGGACCTCCGGTCCGTAGGAGGCGAGCTCATCGGCGAAGATGTGCAGGTCGACGAACGGTACGTGGATCCCCTGAGGCGCTGCCGTCGCACGTCGCCCGAGTCGCAGCGCAGCTTCGGTGCCGGGCGTCACCTCCAGCAGTGCAGAGTTCGCAGCAGCGACTCGCTCCAGACCGGAAAGGGCCCGATCCCCGGCTCCGTCTCGGAGTGCGGAATCGAAGGTCGTCGTGCTCAGCTTGACGGCGCCCACGATCCGGCTGAGCAGGAACGTGCGGTCCTCCTCGACGTCCGCATCGATGCCGAACACATGCCATCGGGCCTCGTAGTCGACGAGCGCCAATGGGCGGATCCGACGTCGCCGTGGTGCGTCCTCCCCCGGCTTCAAGTAGTCGAAGGTGACGACGCGACACCGCTCGATCGCGTCCTGGAGAGGCGCGAAAGCTGCGTCGCGGGCGGTGATCCGCGGTGCGAATCCGATGATCGGCTCGTCGCCGTCGATCCCCAGCGCACGGATCTTCCGAACCCCCGACTGCGCGTCGCCCGAGACGGACTCCGCACTCCAGACGCTCCCCGCCAGTTGCAGTACGGCCATCTCCGCGGCTGAGAAATCGATGTCACCGGGCAGGTCGTATTCCGCCTGCGGAATACGGTAACGAGCTTCTCGGAGGTCATTCGGATCGGCTGCGTCCCCGATCGTCTCGATCGGCACGCCGAGGGTGCGCAGCTCGTCCTTGTCGCGCTCGAACATCTTCTCGAGGGCGTCGGAGCGGGTGCCCGCATCCGCACGCTGCCGATATCCCGAGACGTTGTCGAGGATCTGCTGCTTGGTCAGCCCGATCTCCGTGGCCATCAGCGCCACGACGAGATTCGTCAAGCGCTCCTCCGCGGGGATCCGGCTGGCCATCACTGCGTCGGCGCCGTGACAGCGCCCAGGATGTCGACCACGTAGGCGACGGCAGGGCCACCGTCACCGGCGGGAGTCACGACGAGGATCTGCGAACCCACGGTCTTGCCGGCGAGAGCCTCCGCAACGGTCGGCGCCGAGGTCGAGAGATCGCCCGTCGGTCCCTGGCCCCAGGTGCTGTTGATGACCTTCTTGTCGTCCCAGCCCACGGCCATCACGTTCAAGAGGGGGATCTGGCCCGCTTCGACCTCTTCACCATCACCCTTGATGAGGGTCTGCACCACCTGCTCCGTCGGTGCAGCGCTGTCGGGGATGATGACGCCGGGCGTGCCATCGGGGGCGCGCACCACCGTCGGCATGCCCTTCGCATCGTTGAACTGGAGGGAACCCTCGGCGCGGGAGAGGAAGACATCGACCACGTCGATGACGAACACCGCGTTGTCGTCGGCCTCGAGGCCGAATCCCTGGAGGTTGTTGGCGCCGAAGTCTTCCGGGGTGAGGGCCGCGACGATCCGCGACCCCGCGGTCGCGCACGAGAACACCGACTCGAGTCCGGGCGACTGCGTCGCCCAGTAATCGGCCGTGGAGACCTGCCCTTTGGACTCGTCGTAGGACGTCGCGTAGACCTGCTTGCCGCTCTCGCCGCTGAAGATCGAGAGCTCCACCACGAGTGCCTGCGAGTTGTCGAGGATCTTCCGACCATCGCCCACCGTCGTGTCGGCGAACGCCGTCTTCGTGAGGTGCAGCGGACTGAAAACGCTGACGTCCGGAGTCGACCCGACGTCGCCCTCGACGGTCACGGCGTCGCGGATATCGGTCGACCCGGCCCCGCGATCGCAGGCGACGTCGCTCTCGGGCGCCACGGCGGTGCAGCCGGTCAGAGCGAGGACGGCAAGGCTGAGGGAGGCCAGAACGGCGGACGTTTTACGCACGCGCTCCAGTCTATTCCGTCGCGTGCCCGGAATCGCGCGAGGCCGAAGCAAGGCGCGCCCCTTCGGCGGCCTTCTCGGCTTCTCTCGCCCGCTTGCGCAGGTTCTTGTCACTGATCTCCCGATCGCCGACGGCGCCGGGGGTCCATGCCTCGACATCCGCGTCGCCATAGCTGCTCTTGGAAGCACGTCGTTTGACCGAAGGCGCGATGGCGCCGGGCGCGAGTCGTCGCGCCGTCAGCAGGAACCCGGTGTGAGCGACCATGCGGTGGTCGGGGCGCACGGCGAGCCCCTCGACATGCCAGCCGCGGACCATCGTCTCGGAGGCATCGGGATCGGTGAAGAGTCCGGTGCCACGGATGTACTCCGCCACACGGGAGAGCTGAGTCGCGGTGGCCACGTAACAGAGGACCACACCGCCGGGGGTGAGCGCATCGGCGACGGCGTCGATACATTCCCAGGGAGCGAGCATGTCCAGCACCACCCGGTCGACGGCGCCCGCCTGCACCTCGTTCGGGAGCGACTCAACGAGGTCGCCCACGACGACGCGCCAGGTGTCGGGGTGCTCGCCGAAGAAGGTCTCCACGTTGCCGCGAGCCACGTCGGCGAAGTCCTCGCGCCGCTCGAACGAGATCAGGTTCCCCGCCGGGCCGACGGCCCGCAGGAGAGAGAGGGAGAGCGCGCCGGAGCCGACTCCGGCCTCGACCACGGTCGCTCCGGGGAAGATGTCGGCCTGCATCACGATCTGCGCCGCGTCCTTCGGATACACGATCGCCGCGCCCCGCGGCATCGACATCGCGAAGTCCCTCAGCAATGGCCGGAGAGCCAAGTAGTCGTGTCCGGAGCTGTTGGCCACGACGGAGCCGTCAGAAAGGCCGATCAGGTCACGATGGCGCAGCACGCCCTGGTGCGTATGCAGTTCTCCGTCTTCGCGAAGCGTCACCGTGTGCAGGCGCCCCTTCGGGCCGGTCAGCTGCACGCGATCGCCTGGACGGAACGGACCACTCGGCCTCGGAACGCGGCTATCGGTCATCAGGTTGCTCCTGTCGCGACGTTGATGCTGTCGAAGAGATCGGTGAGGTCAGCGGCGTTCCTGCCGGCGAGGGTCGGCCACAGCTCGTGGGCGCCCAGATGGTCGAGCGGCACGATGTGCGGAACGGCGAGAGTCAGCGCGCCCGACGCGAGGCCGGCGCGGACGCCCGTCGGCGAATCCTCGATGACGACAACGTCGGCGATGTCGACGTCGAGGAGTGCCGCCGCCTGCAGATAGGGCTCCGGATGCGGCTTCGGGTTGTCGACATCATCGCCCGCCACGACGATGTCGAACGCCTCGAAATCGATCAGATCGACGACGCTCAGCGCCATTCTCCGCAGCGACATCGTGACGAGACCCGTCGGTATGCCGGCCTCTCGGAGGTTTCGGAGGAGTTCCCGGGCGCCTGGCCGGAACGGGACGCCCTGGCTGCGGAGCGATTCCTGAACGGCGTCGGTGAGGTGGTCGACGATCGCCTCCGCCTCCATCGCGACACCGGCGCCCTGCAGGATCACGGCGCTGTCGAGCAATCCGCTTCCGACGAGCTGCAGCGCATCCTCGTGGCTCCACGATCCGCCGAAGGATTCGACCAGTGCCGTCTCGGCCGCCATCCAATACGGTTCGGTGTCGACGAGTGTTCCATCCATGTCCCACAGGACCGCGCTGGGCTTTCTGCTCACTGAACCCATGCTAGCCGGGGTGCCGCCCGCATCCCGCCGCCGCGGACTAGCCTGGAGGGATATCGTCCACGATCTCGAAGGGAGCCCTCGATGGATGTTCTCGGTCAGCGCATCGTCATCGCCGCCTTCGACGGCTGGAACGATGCGGGTGAAGCGGCGAGCGGCGCCATCGAGGCGTTGCGGGCGTCGTCGGAGTACGACCTCGTGCATTCCGTCGATCCCGAACTCTTCTTCGACTACCAGTACACGCGCCCGTCGAGTCGGATGGATGCCGAGGGCCGCCGTCAGCTGACGTGGCCGGAAGCGGGCCTCTGGCGCCCGCGCGACCCGGGCCCGGGACCCGAGTTCTGGCTGCTCACGGGCGCCGAGCCCGCCCGCACCTGGCAGGCGTTCGCCTCGGAGTTCATCGACGTGGCTCTGCGCGATGACATCACCGGACTCGTCACCCTCGGCGCGATGCTCTCAGACGTCCCCCACACGCGGCCGATCTCGATCTTCGCGTCCAGTCAGAATGAGCAGGTGCGGGAAGCACATGACCTCGAGCGCTCGCTCTACGAGGGCCCCGTCGGCATCCTGTCCGTGATCGAGCACTTCGCCGAGAACGCGGGGATCCCCACCGCCAGTCTGTGGGCCAGCGTGCCGCACTACGTCGCGTCCGCCACGCCCTCGCCGAAGGTGACTCTCGCTCTGCTCGACCGGCTCGAGGAACTGACTGGCGCCGACGTGGACCGCCAGACGCTGCGCACAGAAGCCGCCGCCTGGGAGGCTTCCATCGACGCGGCAGCGTCGGAAGACGAGGACATGGCGGAGTACATCCGTCAGCTCGAGCGCACGCGCGACACGTGGGACTCCCCCGAGGCTTCGGGCGATGCGATCGCGCAGGCGTTCGAACGGTATCTCCGCCGCCGCGACGACGGCCCGGGAGATCGCAAACGCTGAGCCGGATCAGGCCGCGATCACACCGGTACCGAGCAGTACCAGAAGCACCGTGCCGAGCAGGATCCGATAGATCACGAAGGGCAGGAAGCTGCGCTTCGAGATCCAGTTCATGAAGAACGCGATGACGCCGAGAGCCACCACGAACGCGATGCCGGTCGCCGCGAGAGTGTCGCCGAATGAGAAGAACGACGGCTCGTCCCAGCTCTTGAAGACCTGGTAGAAGCCGCTGCCGAACACGGCGGGGATCGCGAGCAGGAAGGCGTAGCGCGCAGCAGCGGCGCGCTCATAGCCGAGGAACAGACCCATCGTGATCGTGCCGCCGGATCGGGAGACCCCGGGAATCAACGCGAGCGCCTGCGCGAAACCGAAGGCGACGCCGTGCGGATAGGTCAGATCGTCGAGCTTGCGGCGCTTCGCCCCCACGTAGTCGGCGACGCCGAGCAGGATGCCGAAGACGATGAGCATGATCGCGACGATCCACATCGAGCGCAGCACGGTCTCGATCTGGTCCTGGAAGAGCAGCCCGAGCACCACGATCGGGATGCTGCCGATGATGATCATCCAGCCCATCCGCGCATCGGGGTCGTTGCGGGGGGCTTTGCCGACGAGCGAGCGGAACCACTGGCCGATGATGCGCACGATGTCACGCCAGAAGAACACGACCACCGCCGCCTCGGTGCCGATCTGCGTGATCGCGGTGAACGCCGCCCCGGGGTCCTCTCCCGACGGGAGGAACGTGCCGAGGATGCGCAGGTGGGCGCTGGAGGAGATGGGGAGGAACTCGGTGAGTCCCTGGACGATGCCCAGGATCAGTGCTTCGAGCAGGTGCATGAAGAGGCTTTCGGTGTTGTGAGGGCACGGAGCGGGCGGCGCTCAATACGTGCGCAGCAGATCGGCCAGCACGCGCTGGCCGAAGACAAGCGATTCTACGGGGACGCGCTCATCGACTCCGTGGAACATTCCTGTGAAGTCCAGTTCGGCGGGGAGCTTCAGCGGGGCGAAGCCGTAGCCGGTGATGCCCAGGAATGCCAGCGCCTTGTTGTCGGTGCCGGCGCCCAGCAGATACGGGATCACGGGGACCCCGGGGTCGTGGCGGCCGATGCTCGCGACCATCGCCTCCACGAGCTCGCCCTCGAACGGCGTCTCCATACCGATGTCGCGGACGACCGTCTCGATGACGATCTCATCGCCGACGATCTGCTGGAGCTCGGCCAGAACATCGTCTTCGGTGCCCGGGATGACCCGCACGTCGATGAGCGCCTCGGCACGCTCCGGGATCACGTTGTGCTTGTAGCCGGCGGTCAGGGCGGTGGGGTTCGTCGTCGTTCGGAACGACGACCGCAGGAACGCCTCTGCGGGCCCCGCGGCGGCCGCGAGTGCATCGGGATCGTCCGTGCTGCGCCCGCTGAGCGCACTGAGGCCCTCCAACAAAGCTGTGGTCGTCGGCGTGAGACGGATCGGCCAACGCGTGCGTCCGATCGCTGCGACGGCCTCTGCGAGCTTCGTCACGGCGTTGTCGTCGTGCAGGCGGCTGCCGTGCCCCGCACGCCCCTTCGCCACCAGGCGGATCCAGATCAGCGCCTTCTCGCCGACCTGCAGCAGGTACGCGCGCCGGTCGTCCACCGTGATCGAGTAGCCCCCGACCTCGCTGATCGCGGCCGTCGCCCCCGCGAACCACTCCGGGCGATTCTGCACCACGAGCGCCGAACCCTCGACACCGCCGTTCTCCTCGTCGGCGAAGAACGCCAGGATCAGGTCGCGCTCCGGCTGCTCCCCTGCCCGGAGGATCTCCGCGACGGAGGTGAGGATCATCGCGTTCATGTTCTTCATGTCAACGGCGCCGCGCCCCCACAGCATCCCGTCCTGGACGACACCGGCGAACGGGTCGACGCTCCAGTCGTCCGCCATCGCCGGCACGACGTCGAGGTGTCCATGCACGACGAGGGCCGGTTTGCTCCGATCACGGCCCGGAACACGCGCCATCACATTGGTGCGGCGCTCGATCGGCTCGTAGTACTCGACCTCCAGCCCGAGCTTCTCCAGGTAGGCGCCCACGTACTCCGCGGCCTCGCGCTCGCCCTTCGCGTTCCCTCCACCGAAGTTGGAAGTGTCGAAGCGGATGAGGTCGCTCGCGATGCGCACGACCTCGGGAAGAGAGGGATCGGTCATGTGCTCAAGGCTATCGAAACGGCGAGCCACGCCCGGGCGTACCGCTCGGTTCGAGAGGCCGCAGGGAACGTGGTAATGTCATTCTTCGGTCGGCAACGATCATCCAAAACCTGCGCGGGTGGCGGAATGGTAGACGCGCTACGTTGAGGTCGTAGTGCCCGTAAGGGCGTGGGGGTTCAAGTCCCCCTCCGCGCACAGGAAGATGAAGGCCCCGGTTCAATAGATCCGGGGCCTTCATCGTTGCATGGGGGCGGCCTTGCGGGGCCGGATCCCCGGCTGGCCCCGCAGTGTCCGGTCCGGAATCAGACCGCTCCGACTCCGAAGACCAAGCCAAGGACGTAGGTGATCGCTGCGGCACCGAAGCCGATCGCGAGTTGGCGGACGGCTCGACGCAGAGGCGGGCCGCCCGAGAGCACGCCGACCATCGCCCCGGTACTCAGCAGTGCTATGCCGACCAGGACCAAGGCGACGATGATCGCCGTGGGGCCCTGGAGGCCGAAGATCCAGGGAAGGACCGGGATGATCGCGCCCGAGGCGAACAGAAGGAAGCTCGAGATCGCCGCTGTCCAGTCGCTTCCGACGATCTCGTGATCGTCTCCGGCCTGGATGTTCACAGGTCCGGTCGCCGCACGACTGACCCCCGCCTGCGCTGCTGAGACGATGCGTCGCGCGCGGGACAGCGATTCCTCCTGGTCCATGCCGCGCGCCCGGTACACGAGCGCGAGTTCGTTCTCGTCTATGTCGAGATCACCGGCTGCGGCATGAGCGTCCTCATTCGCCTCCGTCGCGGCCAGCAGCTCACGCTGCGAACGCACCGACACGAACTCCCCGGCCCCCATCGACAGCGCGCCGGCCAAGAGCCCTGCGATCCCGCTGAAGAGGACGAATCCGGAGCTCACCCCGGTCGCACCGATGCCGAGGACCAGCGCGAGGTTGCTCACGAGACCGTCGTTGGCACCGAACACCGCGGCACGGAAGGACCCGGAGAGGCGTCTCCGTCCGCGCGCCGCGAGTCCGCGGACGACCTCGTAGTGCACCTTCTCGTCGGCACGCATCGCCGGGGTCGCGTACTGCTCGGAATCATAGGGCGAACGCGCTTCGGCGCTCTGAGCGAGCGCAAGCACGAAGATGGACCCGAAGCGGCCCGCCATCCACCCGAGCAGCTGGGAGCGCACGCCGGCACGCGGCAGCCGCGCGGGCTCCGTGCCGAGAAGGTCGAGCCAGTGCTGCTCATGGCGGCGCTCGGCATCGGCGAGCCTCAGGAGGATGTCCCGCTCCTCCCCCGTGCGGCGTGCCGCGAGCTTCTGATAGACCGCGCCCTCGGCGCGCTCCTCCACGAGATAGCGAGCCCAGCGCCGGCGATCGGCGGGGGTCGGGTCGGCAGCAGCGGGCGCTGTCATGGATCCTCCAGGTGTACGGTGCCCGATGCGCGGGCAACCGTTCAACGCTAGCCGCGGCGGCTCGACGAGACCTCGCTCAGACGCGGATTGACAGCATTTCGGGGATCCGAAGCACCGCCGACGGGCGAGACCGCGGACGATCGCTCAGGAGCGTACGCGCTTACGCAGGACCTCGATACGCGACTGCAGCTGCGTCACGGTCGCCTGCGCCACAGCCGGACCCCCGCAGATGCGCCGGAGCTCTGCGTGTACGGCACCATGCGGCTCGCCCTTCTGCCGCGCATACAGGCCGACCAGACTATTCAGGAGCTGCCGCTGCTCTTTGAGCGTGCGGTGCAGGGGCGGAGGAAGCGTCGTCGTCTCGGTCGGCCCGGTCGAGGCTTCGCGCGCCTCTCGCAGCCGGGACTGTCGCGACTGGCGCTGCATGAGCAGTTCGTGCACATGCTCGGGTTCCAGGAGGCCCGGAAAACCGATGAATTCCTCCTCCTCCGGAGTTCCAGGCTCGGCCAGTTGCCCGAACTCCTGGCCCTCGAAGACGACGCGGTCGAAGTGCGCGACCGAGGAGAGTGCCTGATAGCTGAACTCCTGCGTCAGCGCATCCGAGGTCTCCTCTTCGCGGTTGGCGCTCTCGAGCAGGGAGTCGTCGAGTCCGTCCTCTTCCTTCGACTGTCGGTCGAGCGCATGGTCGCGCTGCTTGTCCATCTCGTTCGCCAGACCCATGAGCACAGGCACCTGTGGCAGGAACACGCTGGCGGCCTCGCCCCGACGACGGGCCCGCACGAATCGACCGATCGCCTGAGCGAAGAAGAGCGGAGTCGACGACGATGTCGCGTAGACGCCGACGGCGAGACGCGGCACGTCGACACCCTCGGACACCATGCGGACCGCGACCATCCAGCGGGAATCGTTCGCGCTGAACTTCTCGATGCGCTCCGAGGCGGTCGCGTCATCGGAGAGTACGATCGTCGGCTGCTGCCCCGTGATGCTGTGCAGGATCTTCGCGTATGCGCGCGCAACGGTCTGATCGGTGGCGAGCACGAGGCCGCCCGCATCCGGAACGTGGTGGCGGATCTCGGTCAGGCGGCGATCGGCGGCCGACAGCACCGCCGGCATCCACTCGCCTTCGGGATCGAGCGCGGTGCGCCAGGCCTGCGACGTCACGTCTTTCGTGTTGTCCTGCCCCAGGTGCGTCTCGAGTTCGTCGCCGGTGGTGGTGCGCCAGCGCATCTTGCCCGCGTACATGTGGAAGAGCACGGGGCGAACGACGCCGTCGGCGAGGGCACGACCGTAGCCGTAGTTGTAGTCGGTGCGCGAGACGCGAGCACCGGATTCGTCGGGGTGGTACTCGACGAACGGGATCGGCGCCGTGTCGCTGCGGAACGGCGTTCCGGAGAGAAGGAGCCGGCGTTTCGCGGGGCCGTAGGCGTCGCGGATGGCGTCGCCCCAGCTCAGCGCGTCCCCACCATGATGGACCTCGTCGAGAACCACGAGTGTCTTGGCGTCTTCCGTCAGATGCCGATGCACCGACGACTTCGCCGCGACCTGCGCGTAGGTGACGACAGCACCGTGATAGTGACGTGCGGGCGCCCAGTCGCTGTTGCGGAATCGCGGGTCGAGCCGGATGTGCACGCGCGCCGCAGCATCCGCCCACTGCGTCTTCAGGTGCTCGGTCGGCGCCACCACGATGATGCGGTTCACTTCGCCGATGCGCATGAGCTCCACGGCGAGGGTGAGGGCGAAGGTGGTCTTGCCTGCACCCGGCGTCGCAGCGACGAGGAAGTCCCGCTGATCGGCTTCGAAGTACTGTTCCAGCGCCTCCTGTTGCCAGGCGCGCAGCTTGCTTGCGGTTCCCCAAGGGGCACGCTGGGGAAAGGACGGAGAGAGCATCGACTCCACGATAATCGGTGCTGCGGACACTGTCGCACGTACGGCGCTTCTCGCGCGTGCCCCTCCCCCGGGACCTCACCTGCGGGTAGGCTCGATCACTGCGCTGCGGCCATCGCCGCCTCGCAGACGTTCGCGAAGGAGAGCTGGATGACCGACCAGGATTCGACTCGGACCCCGTACATCCCCAACGAGACCGCCCACCCGTGGCGCCGTTTCGTCGCCGTCGGAGACTCCTTCACGGAAGGCATCGGAGACCCGGATCCGGCGCACCCCGGCAGCCACCGCGGCTGGGCCGATCGGGTCGCGGAAGTGCTCGCCGCCCAGGTCGACGACTTCGCGTACGCCAACCTCGCCGTCCGCGGGAAGCTCATCGCGCAGATCGTCGCCGATCAGATCGAACCGGCCGTCGAACTGCGTCCCGACCTCGTCTCGATCTGCGCGGGAGGAAACGATGTGATCCGCCCGGGCACCGACCCCGACGCCATCGCGAGTCAGCTCGAGGATGCCGTGGCGCGCCTGTCATCCACGGGAGCGGCCGTCCTCCTGTTCACCGGTATCGACACGGGCTTCACACCGGTGTTCCGTGCCTTCCGCGGAAAGGTCGCGATCTACAACGAGAACATCCGCGCGATCGCCGAGCGCCACGACTGCATCGTCGCGGATCAGTGGGCCCTGAAGGTCGTCCAGGACATGCGGTTCTTCGACGATGACCGCCTGCACTACAACGCGCTCGGCCACCACGAGGTCGCGCGCATGGTGCTCCGTGCTCTGAACGTGCCGAACGACCTCGAGGCCATGCAGCCGGAGCCCTACCCGCTGCGGACCTGGCGCGAGGCGCGGAGCGAGGACCTCGGGTGGGCGCGCGAGCACCTGATGCCCTGGGTTCTGCGTCGGCTGCGCCATCAGTCGTCGGGCGACAACGTGGCCGCGAAGCGTCCGGAGCCCTCGCCGATCATCTTCCCGGAGCACGACTGAGCACAGATCAGACCTTCACCGCCCACAGTGCGACAGCGGCGGCGGAGGCGACGTTGAGGGAGTCGACACCGCCTGACATCGGAATCGTGACGATCGTGTCGGCGCGGTCCATCACCGTGCGGGAGAGCCCATCGCCCTCCGAGCCCATGACGAGTGCCACCCGCTCGGGGCGGTCGGCCACGTAGGCGTCGAGGGTCACCGCGTCGTCACGCAGAGCCAGCGCTGCGATGTCGAAATGCGCGGCATGAAGGTCTGCGACGGCCTCATCCCAGTCGTTGATGCGCGTCCACGGAACCTGGAAGACGGTCCCCATGCTCACGCGCACACTGCGCCGATACAGCGGATCCGCGCCGCCCGGCGACACCAGCACGGCATCCGCGCCGAGGCCCGCCGCCGCACGGAACGCGGCACCGACGTTGGTGTGATCGCCGATGTTCTCGAGGATCAGCACCACGGTGGCGCCCTCGATCACTTGTCGAACCGTCGGCAGCTCCGGCCGATGCATCGACGCGATCGTGCCGCGGTGCACGGCGAACCCCGTCACCGCCTCGGCCACATCATCCGGGACGACGTACACCGGGACGTCGAACTCGCCGACGATCCCACGGATGTCCTCCACACGGCGTTCCTGCACCAGCACGGAGCGCGGACGGTGCCCTGCTGCCACCGCACGGGCGATGACCTTCGTCGACTCCGCGATGTACAGCCCGCCCGCCGGCTCCCGGACTGTGCGCAGCGCCGTGTCGGTGAGCCCGCGGTAGTCGTCGAGGCACGGATCGTCGGCTTCGGTCACAGGCACGAGTCGCATGCATCCACTCTGCCATTGCTCGCACCCGCCTCGACGACCGCGCCGCAGGGGTCTGCTCGCGGGACCCGGTCCCGCCCCCACGCCGTAGACTGCTCGAGGAGGTCCTGTGAGCGTCTCGAACACCGCCGAGCTGTCGGCCACCATCGCCCACGCCGCCGAGCTGCTGCGCGACAGGCGCATCGCCCTCTTGACCGGTGCCGGCATCTCGACCGACTCGGGGATACCCGCGTACCGCGGCGAAGGCGCCAGAACCCGCAGCGACCCGATGACGATCCAGACCTACCTCGGCGACGAGGCGGCACGACGACGCTACTGGGTCGGCGGCCACCTCGGCTGGCGCGCGTTCGCCCGGGCCGCGCCCAACGCCGGACACCTCGCGCTCGCACAGCTCGAGGCCGCCGGAAAGGTGTCGGGCGTCATCACCCAGAACGTCGACGGGCTTCATCTGCGCGCCGGGAGCTCGCACGTGATCGAAGTGCACGGCACGATGCGTCGCGTGTTCTGCCTGCGGTGCGGGCAGGTCTTCGACCGCCGCGACATCGCGGTGCAGATCGAGGAGCGGAACCCCTGGATCACCATCCCGGAGAACGTGGCGCTCGCCCCGGACGGCGACGTCCTCCCCGAATCCACCGAAGGGTTCATCGTGCCCGAGTGCACCGTGTGCGGCGGCATGCTGAAACCCGACGTCGTCTTCTTCGGCGAGTACGTCCCGCTGGACCGATTCCGTGCAGCGGAGTCGCTGCTGCGCTCCAGCTCCGCCCTCATCGTCGCCGGCTCCTCCCTCGTCGTGAACTCCGGCGTGCGCCTGGTCGAGCGAGCCAGACGCCGCAACATCCCTCTGATCATCGTCAACCGCGAGCCGACGCGTGCAGACCCCTGGGCCGATGCCACCATCGCCGCAGGCACCAGCGACGTGCTCCCCGCACTCCAGGAACTGCTCTCGTGACCCACCTCACCCTCATCCGCCACGGCCAGACCGATTGGAACCTCGCACGACGAATCCAGGGGTCGACCGACATCCCACTGAACGAGACCGGGCGAGAAGACGCGCGAAGGGCAGCAGAGAGCCTTGCCTCGAGCACGCACCACGCCGTCTACACCAGCCCGCTGCTGCGCGCCAAGGAGACGGCGGAGATCATCGCTGGCAGACTCGGGCTCGAAGTCGTCGGCGTGGTCCCCGACATCCGGGAACGCGAGTTCGGTGACGGCGAGGGCATGCTCGTCGAGGACTACATCTCCGCATACGGCGACTGGCACGCCGAGGTCCCGGGTGCGGAGTCGCTGGAGCAGGTCGGCGAACGTGCCATCACGGCACTCCACGCGATCGCCCGTGAAGCGCGACGCCGCTCGGCCCCACAGGCGGAATCGGTGCTCGTGGTGGCGCACGGTGGCGTGATCCGGGCTGTGATCGATCATGTCTCGGGCGGTACGCTTCCCCGCGACGGTGAGGTCCTGCGCAACGGGTCCGCGCACCGCTTCGTGGCGGCACCCGGATACCTGCGACTCCTCGAAGAGTCACAGGTCGTCTGATCAGCTGACTCTCGAGACGACCGATCGCGCGTGCCGGAGCACGGGTTCGTCGATCATCCGTCCCTCGAAACGGAACACACCGCGCTCCGTCGCCGCAGCCCCGAGCACCGCGCGTGCCCATGCCACCGTGTCGTCGTCCGGACGATAGGCGGCCCGGATCGCCGCCACCTGGTTCGGATGGATACAGGCCGTGGCACGGAACCCCGATGCGACGGCGTCCATCGCCTCGCGCTGGAGCCCCTCGGCGTCGTCGATGTCGATGTGCACGGCATCGATGGCCGCCTTGCCCTGAGCGCTGGACTCGAGGAGGACGCGAGCACGGGCATAGCGGGCGATATCCCGATAGCCGCCCTCCGCATTCCGAGACGAGGTTCCGCCGAGAGAGGCGACGAGATCCTCGGCGCCCCACATCATCGCGGTCACCCTGGGGTGTGCTGCGATCCGGTCGCAGGCATGGATGCCACGTGCGGTCTCACACAGTGCGATCAGCGAGTACCGCTCATCGAACACATCGAGGCTCTCCGCGCTCTCCGTCTTCGCCACCATCACCGTGCGGAAGTCCGTCGCGGCGAGTGCGTCGAGATCGGCCGTGAACGCATCGGTCCCCGGTGCGTTCACGCGTACGACGACCCGTGCGGCATCGATGTCCGCATCGATGACATTCCGGCGCGCCGCAGCCTTCCCCTCCGGAAGGACGGCGTCTTCGAGGTCGAGGATGATCGCGTCCGCCCGATCCAGAGCCTTGTGGAAGCGCTCCGGTCGGTCCGCAGGGCAGAACAGAAGCGCCGGCCCGAGATCGAAGGTCACTTCGCGACTCCGTCCGGGAGGCAGTGGACGAGAACGGAACGCACCGCTGTCGCCACGACGGTGTCGTCCTGATTACGTCCGGTATGAGCGATCGTCACGATGCCCTGGCCCGGGCGTGAGGACGACAACCGCTTGTCGACGATGACGCTCTCGGTATAGAGGGTGTCACCGGCGAACAGCGGGTGCGGGAAGACGATGTCGCCGAACCCGAGCTGCGCGACGAGCGTGCCCTGCGTCAGTTGCGCGACCGAGGCGCCCACCATCGTCGACAGAGTCCACATCGAGTTCATGAGCCGCGCACGGAACGGATCCTGCGCATCGGCGAATGCCGCGTCGAGGTGCAGCGCCTGCGTGTTCATCGTGAGCGTGGTGAAGAGCACGTTGTCGGCTTCTGTCGCCGTGCGCCCAGGTCGGTGCAGATAACGGGCGTCGACGACGAACTCCTCGTAGTACAGCCCCCTCTGGAGGATGTCATGCGTGGTCATATCGCCACGCTACCCGGCGAGTCCGAGTCCGCGGGCGATGACCAGCAGTTGCACCTCTGTCGTGCCCTCGCCGATCTCGAGGATCTTCGAATCGCGGTAGTGGCGGGCGACCGGGAACTCGTTCATGAACCCGTTTCCGCCGAAGATCTGGGTGGCATCCCTGGCGTTGTCCATCGCGGCCTCCCCGCCGACGAGCTTGGCGATCGCCGCCGCCTCCGCGAACGGTTTCCCCGCATCCCGCAGCCGCGCCGCGTGATGCCAGGCGAGCCGCGCGGTGTGCACCCGAGCCCGCATGCGGGCCAGGGTGAACTGCGCGTTCTGGCGTGTGCTCAGCGCAGCGCCGAAGATCGTCCGGCTCTTCGCGTACTCGACGGCGGCCTCCAGACAGCCCTCGGCCGCGCCCGTGGAGAGTGCGGCGATCGCGATACGGCCCTCGTCGAGGATGCTGAGGAAACTGCGGAAGCCGCTCCCCCGCTCCCCCAGCAGGTTCGATGCCGGAACCCGCGCTCCGTCGAAGGTCAGCGGGTGGGTGTCCGACGCATTCCACCCGACCTTGTCGTAAGGAGCTTCGACCGTGAACCCGGGTGTGCCGTTCGGGACGATGATCGTGGAGATCTCCTTGCGACCGTTCTCGTTCCCGGTCACTGCGGTAACCGTGACGAAGCGGGTGATCGGGGTTCCCGAGTTGGTGATGAACTGCTTGGAGCCGTCGATGACCCACTCATCGCCCTCCAGGCGCGCGGTGGTCCTGGTCGCGCCGGCGTCACTGCCGGCTTCCGGTTCGGTGAGGCCGAAGCCCGCCAGCGCCCGCCCCGCAAGCAGATCAGGAAGAAGCTCCTGCCGCTGCTCGTCGGTGCCGAAGCGGTAGATCGGCATCGCACCGAGGCTCACCCCGGCTTCGAGCGTGATCGCGATCGACTGGTCCACTCGCCCCAGGGCCTCGATCGCGATGCCGAGCGCCATGTAGTCACCGCCCTGACCGCCGTACTCCTCGGGGAACGGCAGGCCGAACAGGCCGAGATCGCCCATCTGCGAGACGACGTCCATCGACAGTGTGTGCGTGCGGTCGGCCTCATACGATTGCGGCGCGACCACCGTGTCCGCGAACTCGCGCACCATCGCGGCGAGCTCGCGCTCCTCCTCGGTCAGATCTTCCATGGTCAGCTCTCCTCCGTCGTCACCCGGGCGACCGGTTGGTCACGCCGTACCTGGTCTCCCACTGCAACCAGCAGATGCACCACGCCATCGCGCGGTGCCAGCACCTGGTGCTCCATCTTCATCGCCTCGATCGCGACGAGCGGGTCGCCGGCCGCGACCGGATCCCCGTCCGCGACGAGCACGGCGACGACGCTGCCCGGCATGGGCACGCGTCCCTCGGGTTCGGTCGTCGCCGACCCCGCCTCTTGAGCGGTGAGCCGCCTCCGCATCCGCTGCCGCCGGTCGATGGGGCGGAGTCGGACCGTGCGGCCCTCCTCGGAGACCCACACCGCCCCGTCGGCGTCCACTGCGGCACGCAGGGGACGCCGAGAGGTTGCGCCGGGAGCCGATTCCGCCTCCGCCATCTCGTCGTCGTCCGTGAGTGCGACGAAGTCTCCCGGAGCCGCGCTCTCGGCCCCGAGCCGCCAGCCGGGGAGCTCGCGCCACAGATCGCTCGTGCGTCTCGGCTCGCTCGGCACCTCGACGGCATCGACCGCAGCGGCGAGCTGTGCCGGTGAGGGGCGTACGACGGCGAGCGGCAGCAGCGTTTCGATGAGGCCCGTGTCGAGGTCACCCGCGACGACCCGGGGGTCGCCGCAGAGCGTGCGGAGGAAGGCGATGTTCGTCTCGACGCCCAGAACCACCGTGCGGGCGAGAGCATCGTCGAGGCGCGCGAGGGCGGTGACGCGATCATCCGCGAAGGCGATCACCTTCGCGATCATCGGGTCGTAGAACCCGGTCACCTCGCTCCCCGTCTCGACAGCGGAATCCACGCGCACACCGGGCGGCGGATCGAACAGGAGGATCGTGCCCGTCGAGGGCAGGAAGCCGCGTTCGGGTGATTCGGCGTACACGCGCGCTTCGACCGCGTGCCCCCGCAGCTGCGGCGTGACATCCAGCGGAAGCCCGTCGGCCGCACGGAGCTGAAGCGCGACCAGATCGAGCCCGGTGACCTCTTCGGTGACGGGATGCTCGACCTGGAGGCGCGTGTTCATCTCGATGAAGAAGACCTCGTCGGGCGCATCTGCGTCGATGAGGAACTCCACGGTGCCGGCGCCGACGTACTCGACGCTCTCCGCGGCGAGCACCGCGGCGGACAGCAGTCGCTCGCGGGTATGCGCGGGGATCCCCGCGGACGGTGCCTCCTCGATGACCTTCTGATGACGACGCTGCAGGGTGCACTCGCGCTCGCCGAGGGCGACGACCGTCCCGTGCGCATCGCCGAACACCTGCACCTCGATGTGCCGTGGGCGACGGATGAGACGCTCGAGGATCAGGGAATCGTCCCCGAACGCGGATGCCGCGACCCGACGCGCCGACGCGAGTGCGGCCCGGAGAGCCGACGCGTCCGCGACGACCTCCATGCCCTTTCCGCCACCGCCAGCGCTCGGCTTGACGAGGAGCGGGTACCCCACCCGATCGGCCTCCTCGGCGATCTCGAGATCGGACAGCCCTTTGGCGTCGAAGCCGGGGACGACGGGAACCCCGTAGCGCAGCACATGCTCACGAGCACGCGCCTTGTCCCCCATGATCTGCAGGGCGTCGACGGACGGACCGATGAACACGATGCCGCTCTCGGCGCAGGCCTCGGCGAGACCGACGCTCTCGGACAGGAACCCGTATCCAGGATGGATCGCCTGCGCGCCGGTGGCTCGGGCGGCGGCGATCACGGCATCGATGTCCAGGTACGACTCGACCGCAGGAGCGGGTCCGATCCGCACGGCGACATCCGCCTCGCGCACGTGGGGAGCGGATACGTCCGCATCGCTGTACACGGCGACGCTGCGGATTCCGAGGGTGCGCAGCGTGCGGATGACGCGACGCGCGATCTCACCGCGATTCGCGACGAGGACGGTCTGGAAGGAAATGGTCGGTGACGACATGGCACTCACATCCGGAAGACGCCGAAGCGTGGTTCGGGCAGCGGACTGCGGGCGACGACGTCGAGCGCCAGCCCCAGCAGATCGCGGGTCTGCGCGGGGTCGACGATGCCGTCGTCCCACAGCCGCGCCGTGGCGTAGTAGGGCTCGCCCTGGTGCTCGTACTGCTCGCGGATCGGCGCTTCGAACTCGCCTCGCTCCTCGGCGCTCCACGAATCGCCGCGTGCGGACAGCTGGTCCTCCTTCACCGTGGCGAGCACTGATGCGGCTTGCGCGCCGCCCATCACGGAGATGCGACTCGCGGGCCAGGTCCACAGGAAGCGCGGCGAGTAGGCGCGCCCGCACATGGAGTAGTTTCCCGCTCCGAAGGAGCCGCCGATGATGACCGTCAGTTTGGGCACTCTCGTCGTCGCGACTGCGGTGACCATCTTGGCCCCGTCCTTCGCGATGCCGCCCGCTTCGGCGTCCGACCCCACCATGAAGCCGGTGATGTTCTGCAGGAACAGCAGGGGGATGCCGCGCTGATCGCACAGCTCGATGAAGTGCGCGCCCTTGAGCGCGGACTCGCTGAACAGGACGCCGTTGTTCGCGACGATGCCGACCGGATGCCCGTGCAGGCGGGCGAACCCCGTGACCAGGGTCGTGCCGTACTCCGGTTTGAACTCGAAGAACGTGTCGCCGTCGACGAGCCGTGAGATGACCTCGTGCACGTCGTATGACGCGTTCACGTCGACCGGAACCGCATCGTAGAGCGACGTCGTCTCGGAGGGCGGTCGCGTCCTCGCGATCTCCCACGCCGGGGCCACTGGCGGCGGAAGGGTGGCGACGATGTCTCGCAGAATCTCGAGCGCGTGCTCATCGTCCTCCGCGAGATGGTCGACCACACCGCTCCGCCGTGCGTGCAGTTCTCCCCCACCCAGCTCTTCGGCGGTCACGATCTCGCCGATCGCCGCCTTCACCAGGGGCGGCCCGCCGAGGAAGATGGTTCCCTGGCCGCGCACGATGACCGTCTCGTCGCTCATGGCTGGCACATAGGCGCCACCCGCGGTGCAGGAGCCGAGGACGGCCGCCAGCTGCGGGATCCCCTCGGCCGACATCCGCGCCTGGTTGAAGAAGATCCGTCCGAAGTGGTCGCGGTCGGGGAAAACCTCGTCCTGTTTCGGCAGGAACGCACCGCCCGAATCGACCAGGTAGAGGCACGGCAGCCGGTTCTCGAGCGCGATCTCCTGTGCGCGCAGGTGCTTCTTGACCGTGAGCGGGAAGTACGTGCCCCCCTTCACCGTCGCGTCGTTGCAGATCACCATGACGTGGCGACCGTGGACGAGTCCGATGCCGGCGATGACTCCGGCTCCCGGAGCGTCTCCCCCGTACAGGCCGTCGGCGGCCAGCGGAGCGATCTCGACGAACGGGCTGCCCTCGTCGAGCACCCGTGCGACCCGGTCTCGCGGCAGCAGCTTTCCGCGGGCCACATGGCGTTCGCGCGACGCGGTGGGTCCGCCTCGCGCGGCGGTCGTGAGGCGCTCGCGCAGCTCGTGCGCGAGGGACTCCTGCGTTGCGGGCATCGTGATGTCCTCCTCGACTCACGTCCGCGCGGGCGATGCCCTGGCGCGGTGCAGGCATATTCGGTTAGTGTTCACTAACCGATTGCTTCAGGTTAGCGAGGATTAACTGAGATGACAAGCCCGGTCACCGCCCGAGACCGCGCCAAGGCCGAACGGTCCGATGCGATCCTGCACGCCGCCGCCCGGCTCTTCGCCGCGCGCGGATACAGCGGCGTGAGCCTGGAAGACATCGGTGCCGCCGTCGGCGTGTCCGGACCGGCCGTCTACCGACACTTCGCCGGCAAGCAGGCATTGCTGGGCGCCGTGCTGGTCAAGGTGAGCGAGGAGCTGATCAACGGCGGGCGGCAGGTGGTGGAGAACACCCCGACTCCGGACGAGCGGATGCACGGGCTGATCGCCTTCCACGTCGACTTCGCCCTCGGGAACGCCGAGGTGATCCAGGTGCAGGACCGCGACGTCGCCCATCTGTCCGAAGCGGATCGGGCCGCCGTCCGCCGCCTGCAGCGCGCCTACATCGAGCTGTGGATGGACACCCTGTCTCCCCTCCACACGGCGGGCGAGAGCGGGGCGGATCAGGAAGAGCTGCGCCTTCGCGTCCAGGCCTGCTTCGGCCTCATCAACTCCACGCCGCACAGCACACGCGCGGCGGCACGACGGCACTCCGCCACCGCGACCGTGCTGGCCGCGATGGCGGAAGCCGCGTTGCGCGCGACTACCTGAGCAGCATCGCCCGACCGGGCTCCTCGAGAATGTCCGCGACATCCTTCAGGAAGCGCGCCCCTTCTGCGCCGTCGACGAGCCGGTGGTCGAACGAGAGGCTGAGCGTCATCACCTGACGGAGGGCGATCTCTCCTCGGAACTCCCAGGGCTGACGACGCACGGCACCGACCGCGAGGATTCCGGACTGTCCCGGCGGCAGGATCGGTGTGCCGGCATCGACACCGAACACGCCGATGTTCGAGATCGAGAAGGTGCCTCCGGCGAGCTCAGCCGGCGAGGTCTTCCCCGAGCGCGCGACCTCGGCGAGATTTCTCACGGCGTCCGCCAGCTCGATCAGTGTCAACTGCTCCGCGTCGCGGATCATCGGGACGATGAGTCCACGATCCGTCGCAGCCGCGATCCCGAGGTCGACGTAGTGATGTTGGACGATCTCGCCGGCGGCCTCATCCCAGCGGGAGTTGAGTCCCGGAGTGCGACCGAGCCCGAGACACACCGCCTTCGCCACGACCGCGAGCGGTCCGATCCGATGCTCGCTGAGCGAACGATCATCTCGAAGGCTCGCCAGCAGATCCATGGTCGCCGTCACGTCCACTGTATGGAAGACCGTCACGTGAGGAGCCGTGAAAGCGCTCTGCACCATCGCCGCGGCCGTGTGCTTGCGCACCCCGCGGATCGGTATGCGGGTCTCGCGCGCCCCGTTGCTGGGAGTCGCGGAGCGCGGTGGGACCACCGGGGCCACTGCGCGCGCGTCATCTGATTCCACGCCACGCGCGCCGACCCTCTCGGCGTACGCGTCGACATCGGCGCGCGTGATGAGCCGGTCACCGACCTCTGCCGCCACCAGGACCAGGTCGATCCCCAGACGCTTCGCATGCGCACGGACGGGAGGCGTGGAGCGCGGTCGCTCCACGACGGGCTCGACCGCGGCCGACGGGCTGGCGTCGTGCGGCGCGGCCTCGAGCACGGCTGTGTCGACCATCGCCGGAGTCGCTCCGGCACGGCGCGCGCGTCGAGCAGGTCGACCGGCCGAGGTGGGGGCAGCCCCGTATCCCACGAGGTTCGGTTGGGCTTTCTCAGCTGCCTCCGGGATCGGCTCGGGTGTCGTCTCCTCACCGACGACCTCGAAGTCGATCAGTGCGGCCCCCACGGCGACGGTCTCGCCGGCTTCCGCGTGCAGAGTCGCCACGGTGCCTTCGTACGGCGACGGCAGTTCGACCACCGCCTTCGCGGTCTCCACCTCGGCCAGGGTCTGATTGAGGGCGACCGAGTCCCCCGGGGCGACCAGCCATTGCACGACCTCAGCCTCGGCCAGCCCTTCTCCGAGGTCCGGAAGTCGGAACTCCGCGATCATGCCTCTGCTCCCGTCAGACTGTTCGGCCGATCCATCACCCGATCGACGGCGTCGAGCAGCCGGTCGAGATCCGGGAGGTGATACTTCTCGAGCTTCGCCGGCGGGTAGGGCACATCGTGGCCGGTGACTCGCAATGGTGCGGACTCGAGATACTCGAAGCAGCGCTCCGTGATGCTCGCGATGACTTCGGCAGCGACGCCGGCCTCACGGGATGCCTCGTGGGCGACGACGACCCGTCCGGTCTTGCGCACCGAGGCGGCGACCGAGTCGTAGTCGACGGGCGAGAGCGACCGCAGATCGATGACCTCCAGGGATACGCCCTCGTCTTCGGCGGCTTCCGCTGCCTGCAGTGCGGTGGACACCATCGCTCCGTACGTGATCAACGTCGCGTCCGTCCCGGATCGCACCACACGCGCCAGGCCCATCGGCGGCGCGTCCGCGAGTGGCGCCTCGAGATCGACCTCGCCTTTGTGGTGGTACAGCCGCTTCGGCTCGAAGAAGACCACCGGATCATCGGAGGCGATCGCCTGACGCAGGCTGCGGTAGGCGTCTTCGGGATTCGACACCGCGATCACGCGGATGCCCGCCGTGTGCACGAAGTATGCCTCGGGCGATTCCGAGTGATGCTCGGCGGCGCCGATGCCGCCTGCCCAGGGAATCCGAATCGTGATCGGCATCTTGACGCGCCCCTGCGTCCGGTAATGGAGCTTCGCCACCTGAGCGACGATCTGGTCGAAGGCGGGGTAGACGAAGCCGTCGAACTGGATCTCGACGACCGGACGATAGCCGCGGAAGGCGAGGCCCACAGCTGTGCCGACGATGCCGGACTCGGCGAGCGGGGTGTCGATCACCCTGGCCGCGCCGAACTCGTCGAGAAGTCCGTCGGTGATGCGGAAGACACCGCCCAGCTTGCCGATGTCCTCGCCGAGGAGCACGACCTTGTCATCGTCGCGCATCGCTTGCCGGAGGCCGGCGCCGAGCGCCTTTCCGAGAGTGAGCTCGGTCACGTTCACGCCTCGCTCTCGAAGGAGGCGAGGTACGCCGCATACTCGCCGCGCTGACGGTCGAGCCCGGTGTGGGGTTCGGCGTAGACGCCGTCGAAGACCGCGAGCGGCGGACGGGTGACCATTCCGAGGCACGCAGCCCGCATCTCCTTCGCGACCATGTCCGCGGCGGCCTGGGTCTCGGCCACATGCTCATCGGTGAGCTCGCCGCTCGCCCGCAGGTGTGTCTCCAACCGTGCGATCGGGTCGCGGCGACGCCAGGACTCGAGCTCCTCCGCGTCGCGGTAGCGCGTCGGATCGTCGGCCGTCGTGTGCGGTCCCATGCGATAGGTCACCGCTTCGATGTACGCGGGCCCCTTGCCGGAGCGTGCGTGCTGCAGCGCCCAGCGCATGGCTGCCATGCAGGCGAGCACATCGTTGCCGTCCACACGGAGGCTCGGAATCCCGAAACCCGGAGCCCGCCCCGCGATTGGGTACTGCGACTGCACGGCGACCGGCTCGGAGATCGCCCAATGGTTGTTCTGGCACACGAAGACCACCGGCGCCTGGTATGACGCCGCGAAGATCATCGCCTCGTTGACGTCGCCCTGACTGGTCGCTCCGTCACCGAAGTACGTCACCGCGACCTCGTCGGCACCGTCGCGCTGAATGCCGAGCGCGTAACCCACCGCATGCAGAGTCTGTGCGCCGATGATGATCTGCAGAGGCGCGACGCCCAGCGCCGCGGGATCGTAGGCAGCGCCCTCTTCTCCGCGCCACATGCGCACGTAGTCGCCCGGCTCAGCGCCGCGAGCGTAGATGACCCCGGTCTCGCGATAGCTGGGGAACACGTAGTCCTCTGGAGCGAGTGCCCGCGCCGTACCGATCTGCGTCGCCTCCTGACCCTGACATGGCGCCCAGAGCCCCAGCTGCCCCTGCCGCTGAAGTGCGACGCCCTCGGCGTCGATACGACGGAGGATGATCATGTCGCGGAGCAGGGATCGCAGCTGCGCGGCATCGACATCCGCGACGAGAGGGTCCAGGCGGGGGTTCGGAATGCGGTGTCCGTCCGGGTCCAGTATCCGCTCCGAGAGCTCGAGATCCTGAGCGGTGTCTGCGATGGGGGTGATCTGCGGTGACATCGTCGTCCTCCTCGTCGGCGGCCCTCGTGAGGCTCTGCGCGCTGATGCCGGCGTCATCACCGACATGCTCTGAGGGTACGTCTGCTGAACACCTCGCTCAAGCATTCTCGCGGTGCTTGAGCATGTTGCTCAATTTGACGCGAAGCGCCCCTGCTAAGGTTTGGCACTATGCCAGGAATGGACCGCATCGATCTCGAGCTCCTCGCCGCCCTCGCCGACGATCCGAGGACCACCATCGTCGCCCTCGCGGAGAATCTCGGGCTTTCCCGCAACACGATCCAGGCACGGATGGCGCGCCTCGAGCAGAGCGGAATCTTCCTCTCCTACGAGCGGTCATTCTCACCCGACGTCCTGGGGTTCCCTCTTCAGGCGTTCGTCAGCATCGGAGTCCGCCAGACCGAACTGCCGCGCATCATCAACGAGCTCGCTCGGATTCCTGAAGTCGTGCAAGCGCACGGCCTGAGCGGCTCGATCGACCTGCTCGCTCGCGTCGCGTGCAGGGACGCACGTCACCTCTTCGACACCGACGCCCGCATCCTCTCGATCGAAGGCGTCGAACGCACGGAGACCTCGCTGGCGATGGGCGAGGTCATCCCGTTCCGCGTCGCAGGCCTTATCGGCCTCGCGCGACGGGAATCCTGAGGAACTGACGCACAGCGCCCGCGGCCTCGGCCGGCGTCTCGTAGTGGATGAGATGCCCCACGTCGGCGATCTCCACGAGTTTCGCGTCGGGGAACAGCGCCGCGAGCTTGCGTTCTGCCTCGATCGGGGTGATGTCGTCACGCTCTGCAGCGACGAGCAGGGTCGGAACATCGATCTCGGGAGCGAACTCCCGGACGTCGTGCGAGACACTCGCGACGAAGGCGTCGCGGAGCACATCTCGGTCCGAGAATCGCGAGAAGTACGTGTCGTGCTGGTCGTGGATGAAGCGTCGGAGCTCGGGATCCCTGGTCTTCGCCATCGTGACGCTCATCACGCGGACGATGACGCGGTTGCGCAGCAGAGCAGTGCCGAGTCTCTCCGGAAGCCGGGCACCGAGCGCGTAGTAGACGACCGCCAAGCGAGTCATGACGCCCTTCGGCCCTTCCAACGCCGGAGCGCCGATCGGGTTCAGCAGGATCAGTCGCGGAGTCCGCAGCCCTCGAGCGACCGCCGCCGAGGTCACGATCGATCCGAAGGAGTGGCCCAGAATGACGGCGCCGGGAGCGACCTCCGCTGCGAAGTCGACAAGCCAGCCGGCGTACTCGTCCAGGTCGTGCCGGCGCTCGGGCAGGGGCGTTGATTCCCCGAACCCGGGAAGATCAGGCGCGATCACACGCACTTCGGGGAGGTACGCCAGCACGGGCTCGAGGCCATGATGATCGCCGCGGAAGCCGTGCACCGCGATGACCGTCGTCTCGGCCTTCTCCGGTCCGTACACCCAGTACGCCGTGGTCGCTCCACGCACCTCGACCTCGTGGCGCTGCACGGGAAGGCGATGGAGGCGGTCCGCATAAGGGGAAGGCACGGTCATGCTCCGAGTCTACGAGTCGCCGTGCGCCTTCCCCTGGATGTCCGCGGCCGCGCATAGCGTGAAAGCATGCCATCCGGTCCCCCGCTTCCTGCGTGGCTCACCCGTGTCGGGGTGTTCGATCTGGAGACGACCGGCGTCGATGTCGAGTCGGATCGAGTTGTCACCGCGTACGTCGGTGTCCTCGATGCCGCAGGACGCGAGATCGCTGCACGCTCCTGGCTCGCCGATCCTGGAGTACCGATCCCGGAGGGCGCCACGGCGGTGCACGGCATCACCACGGCGTATGCCCGAGGGCACGGGCGATCGTCCCGGGAAGTCGTCGCAGAGGTCACGGCGGCCCTGCGTTCACTGCTCGAGCAGAACGTGCCCGTGGTCGCCTACAACGCCGCGTACGACTTCTCTCTCCTGGCGCATGAGGCGGCAAGACACGGGATCGTCCCGCTGACCGATCCCTCCCCCGTCATCGACCCCCTCGTGATCGACAAGGCGTACGACCGATACCGCCGCGGACGACGCACACTCGAAGTCGTCGCAGCCCACTACGCGGTCGTGCTCGAAGACGCTCACGAGGCGTCCGCGGATGCGATCGCCGCCGGCCGCGTGGCGCAAGCCCTCGCTCGTCGTTTCGCCCTCCCCGCCACCCCGGCCGAGCTGCATACGAATCAGATCGGCTGGGCGCGCTCGCAGGCAGCCAGCCTCACCGAGTACTTCGTGCGCATCGGCCGACTCGATCCGCAGGAGACGCTCGACGGCGGCTGGCCGGTGCGATCGAGCCGAATCGGTGCCGAGTGACGATGCCGCCAGCCGTCCAGCGCCTTTCGAACTGGAGTCCCGTTCACTGAGCTACGCTCCTGGAAGGCGTCGTCGAGTGGGATCGCGACGCGAAGAACAAGGAGCACCCATGCAGTTCACGTCCACCGACGTCGAGCAGGTCGAGTCCACGTGGCAGCAGTTCGTTCCCTCCTCGTCGCTCCAGGATGCGGACCCTCGCCGCTTTCGGTTCGACTGGCGCTCGGAACAACTGGCAAGCACCTCGCTGGTGAACTACCGGCTCGCGGCGAAGGTGCATTCGAAAGCAGAACCGCTGGACCAGATTCTGGTGTGCCGCGTCGACGCCCCGGATGCGCGTGTCTGGTCCGCGCGCGACACCTTGACCCCAGGGGCGCCGTGGATCTCCGACGGCACCCGAGTCGAGGCGAAGTGGGACCGATCCGCTGACGTCCGGGCCTTCGTGTTCGATCGACCCGCAGCCGAAGCGCGGGCACGGCAGTTGACCGGCGATGACACGCTGAAGCTGCGCACGACGGGACTCGCCCCGCACACAGCCATCGACGCACGGCGCTGGGAGGCGATGTTCGCCTACGTGGACCAAGCACTCGCTCTCTCCGGCTCCGACCCGCTGATCGCTGCCGAGCTCGAACGTCATGCCCTGATGATGACGCTCTCCGCGTTTCCCAACACCTTCACCGAGGCGATGCGCCGCCCGGCCCAGCGTGCGGGAGCGCCCGTGGCGGTCCGCCGGGCGCTTGCATACATCGACGAGAACGCGCACCGGCCCATCACCGTCGACGACGTCGCAGCGGCGGCCTACATCTCGACGAGGGGACTCCAGTACGCGTTCCGTCGCGCTCTCGACATCACACCCACCCAGGCCCTCCGTCGGGCACGACTCGAAGGGGCCCGCAGAGACCTGCAGAGCGGAGAAGGACGCTCCGTCGGCGAAGTCGCCCGCCGCTGGGGATTCACCCACCCGACCCGTTTCGCCTCGGCGTACCGAGACGCGTTCGGCACACCGCCGTCGCTGACCTCCATGTGACACCGGGCGAAGATTCTGTTCGCATTCTGCGGCGGGTCATTACGCCAGTGCGGTGCGTGCTGGCGTCGTTGGCTAGAGTTCGAGTACCCGGATACCCCCGTCCGCGGCCGCGCCGTCGAGGAGTCGCATGATCCCTGCCCCCCATCCCATCGCGCTGATCGTTCGCTGATGGGGAGCCTCTACTACGGCGACGCGCAGACCCCGATCCAGATCGACGATCGCGCCCTCGCACACCTGAAGGTCGTCATCGCGACCAAGCTGCGGCGCAACGAGAGCTTCACGCTGTCCTGGCGGCACCCGGAAGGCGACGCTCCCGGACGCTCGACCCTCTGGTTGCACCCGTCGATCCCATTGAGGTTCGTCTTCCAAGAGCCCGAGACGCCGGACCTGAGCCGGAAGTGGATCGAAGACCTCGCGCACTCGGCGAGCTCGAGCGGAGGAATCACACTCGTCGAGGAGCACCTCGAGAGCAGTCCCGCAGAGTGATGGCATCCGACGACCTCGATCGTCGGATGCCATCCGCTGCGCTCACACCGCTTCGTCGCCGCTGGAGCTGACGGATCGACGAGTGGTCGGTTCGCCCGTCGCCGGATCGACGAATGTGCGCGAGACCGTCTCCGTCCTGCGCCGCCGCGCGAGCAGCACGATCCCGATGAGGAAGATGACGACGCCGGCGCCCATCAAGATGTAGCCGACCATGTCGAGATCGACCCATTGGACGTCGACGTTCACCGCGAAGACGAGGATCGCTCCGATCACGAAGAGCGCGATTCCGCTGCCGATGCTCATGGTGCCTCCCGTTCTGCGGCGCGGTGCCGCACGTGGGAAGGATGGCGTCTAGGGCGAGCTCCGGGGAGGGGCTTGACAGCGACCGTATCGCTCTGCGGACGCGGCCGGTGCCGGTGCTCAGGCTGCTCCGGGCTTCGGCTGCTGTGCCCAGAGATCCGGGCCGAATACCTCGTAGGAGATCCGCTCCGACGGCACGCCGCGTGCCAGAAGCGTCGATCGAGACGTGCGCATGAAGTCGAGCGGTCCGCACATGAACACCTCCGCGTCGTCAGGCAGGTCGACGTCGGCGAGGTCCATCCGGCCTGAGAGGGAGGGGCGGAGCGTCGGCGCGGATTCCGCTTCCTCCCGATACCAGTTCTGTGCACGGGCGTCGTCCATCGCCAGCACCTGCCTCCGCAATGATGTGTAGAGCGCATGGCTGGAATGCGAGCGATCGGCATGGAACAGTCGGACCGTGCGCGCCGGGGCACGACGGGAGAGGTCCTCGACGATCGCCGCGACCGGGGTGATGCCGATGCCGGCCGACACGAGGACGAGCGGTCGCTCGGAATCGTCGATGGTGACGTCACCGGCCGGCTGGGACACGTCGATCAGCTGTCCAGGATGCGCGTTCTCATGCAACCACGTCGACACCTGGCCTTCCGGGGCGTCTCCGTTCGCGCGCACACGCTTGATCGTCACGCGCAGCGAATCGCCGCGGGGCCCCGACGAGATCGTGTATTGCCGCGGTTGGCGCGAACCGTCGGGCAGGTCGACGGCGATGGCCACGTACTGTCCGGCCCGGTATGACCCGACGTCTCCCGAGATGGGAGCGAGCACGAGTGAGACGACGTCGGAGGACTCCTCGATCCTCTCCACCACCCGGTGCTTCCTCCAGGGGAACTCCGGGTCGGTGCCGCCGAGCGCATACAGTTTCGCCTCTTCCGCGATCAGGGAGCATCCGAAGAGCCAGTAGACCTCATCCCACGCGGCTCTCACCTCCGGTGTGACCGCGTCCCCGAGGACTGTTCCGACCGCGTCGAGGAGGTGGTGCCCCACGATCGTGTACTGGCGCGCCTTGACGCCCAGCGACACATGCTTGTGCGCGATGCGACGCATCACGGGGGCGAAGTCGGGCGCCGCGGGATCGATGAGCTGCACTGCGAAGGCGACGATGGATGCGGCCAGGGCCTTCGGCTGCTCTCCGATCGCCTGATTCGCCCGGTTGAATACGCGGAGCAACTCCGGATGCGCGTCGAACATAGTGCGATAGAAAAGCGTGGTGATCTCGTCTGCGTGCTCGGCGACGACGCTGGCGGTCGCCCGCACGACGTTCTCGGATTCGGCTGTGAGCCTCATGGCTTCCCGCCTCTCGTGGTCATGGTGTTTCCACCATCCCGAGCCCTCGCGCACATCGCATTCCGTTCTACCGGTTTATTTCCGGTCCAACCGCAGGTGCGCGACCTCTTCCGCGTTTACTCTCGCCACATGCCCCGCCGCGCACACGATTTTCGCGGGCTGACACAACCCCGTCGGCTCCAGTTGCTCCACGCCATCCAGCAGACACCGGGATGCTCAGCAGGCGACCTTGCCGCGCAATGCAGAATTCCCCTCAACACAGTGCGGGATCACGTCCGGGTTCTCGAGGACGAGGGGCTGATCCGCAGTGAGACTCTCGCCCTCGGCAGACGCGGCCGACCACCGGTCGTGTTCCACCCCGTCCGCGACGTCGCATCGAGCTCCGTGGCGCGCGCTCGAGTCGAAGGAGCAGTCTCGCGGGGGCGGATGCTGCGGGCGATGTCGCGTGAAGCGCCGGTCGGGCTCGAGGCTGATGCGCTGCGTCAGGTCGACGTGCTCTACGAGCACCTCGATGATGCGGGCCTCAACCCCGTCGTCGATGAGACGTCTCTGCGGTTCGATCTCACCCCGTGTAACTATCACGATCTGCTCGATGCGGATCAGGAACTCGTCTGCGGTGTTCACGCTCGACTGGTGCGTGATGTCCTCCGCCACAGTGACGGCCCGCTCGAGGTCGAACGACTCGAACCGTTCGTGACGAGCCACGCGTGCCACCTGTTCCTCACCCGAGGCGAGTCCAGGGCAACTGCAGACGAAGAGTAGGGCGGGCGGGACTTGAACCCGCGATCGTTGGGTTATGAGCCCACTGCCTTAACCAGCTTGGCCACCGCCCCGTACCTGACTCAGCCTATCGGTCGGCGCCTTCAGGCCGACGTCGCAGCCGCATGTGTACGCGAGTGGGCGAGGTAGACGGCGGCGTTCGCGATCAAGCCGGACCGCTCGTCCTCGTCGAGCGTGCGGCGCACCTTCGCGGGGACACCGGCGACCAGCGATCCCGCGGGGATGTCCGCCTCGCCGAGGACCACCGCTCCGCCGGCGACCAGACACCCGGCTCCGATCTTCGCACCGCTGAGGATCACGGCTCCCATGCCGATGAGCGTTCCGTCTCCGATCGTGCAGCCGTGCACGACCGCGTTGTGGCCGATCGACACCTGGGCGCCCACGATCACCCCGTGCGCGGGGTCCACATGGATCGAGACATTGTCCTGGACGTTCGAATCAGATCCGATGCTGATCCCCGCAGAATCACCTCGAAGAACCGCGTTGTACCAGACGCTGACGCCTGCCGCGAGTGACACATCCCCCACGATGCGGGCACCATCCGCCACGAACGCCGTGTCGTCGATGGAAGGCGCGCTGTTCGGCAGGGTGAGGACGGAAGCTCCAGCAGCGATGCTCATGAGGCGAGGCTACCCGAATCACCGCGGAATCACGCGGAAGTGAGCCCAGCCTCAGCTTGCTTGCGGAATGTCTGAGCCCGAGTAGCGTTATCTACAACAGGTACGAGAAATCCCATCCGGAGGAGCACAAGATGAGCAAGGCACAGACCGTTTCCACCACCGCCATCGACCCGACCGTGGCTGCAGGGGCGGCCCAGTTCCTCTCCCCAGTGGTGCTCGGCCTCCAGGCGCTGACCGTCAACGGCAAGCAGGCGCACTGGCACGTCCGCGGCGCCAACTTCGTCGGCGTCCATGAGCTTCTCGACACGGTGGTTGCGCACGCGGGCGATTTCGCCGACACCGCCGCGGAGCGGATCGTCGCCCTCGGACTCCCGATCGATGCGCGTGTGAGCGCCGTGGCGGAGAAGGCCGGCGCGACCACCGTCCCCGCAGGCTTCACCCAGTCGGACGAACTGATCCGCGCCGTGATCGCCGACATCGACGCGATCCTGGTCGATGTCAAGTCTGCCGTCGAGGGCCTCGACGAGGTCGATCTGACGAGCCAGGACGTCGCGATCGAGATCCAGCGCGGCCTCGAGAAGGACCGCTGGTTCCTCGTCTCGCACATCGCCGCCTGATCGGTCCCGTCTGACCTCAGAAGGGGCGGCTCTCGGTTCTCCGAGGGCCGCCCCTTCTGCGTTCCTTCCGAGGATCACGCGGCGTGCGTGACATACCCCGCGAGAAGCGTGGAGAGGACAGGCATCGATCGCAGCAGCTCCCCCGACGCCGTTCGAGGATCCGCGCCGCACAGGACGATGTCTGCGGGCTCGCCGGGTCGCAGTGACGAACGCACACTCGCTTCGAGCGCCTGGTCGAGCGTGAGCCGCTCCTCCGGATGCCATGCGGCCCGCTCGTCGTCGGTGCGCGATACCGCGGCGGAGATGGCCTGCCACGGGTCGAGCTCGGCGACCGGTGCGTCCGATCCGAAGCGCAGCTGCGCACCTGCGTCCCGCAGCGACGCGAGCGGGTAGCCGATCGCGGTCTGCGACGCCCAGTGACGGTCCACCAGGTCGCGGTCGTCCACCGCGTGCTGCGGCTGGACACTGGCGATCACGCCGAGACGGGCGAATCGTGCGAGGTCGGTATGCCGCACGAGCTGCACGTGCTCGATAGATCCGACGGCGCCCGTCGTGGCGAAGGCGTCCAGAGCCGATGTGATCGCCCTGTCGCCGATCGCGTGCACGGCCACGGCCAGGCCGGCACCGGTCGCGCGGGTCAGCAGGGCGATGAGCTCGTCCGAAGGGACGGTGAGCACCCCGAAATTGTCCGGATCACCGGGATATGCGTGCGAACAGGCGGCTGTTCGTGTGCCGAGCGACCCGTCGGTGATGACCTTCAGCGGACCGACGTGCACGAGCCCCCTGCCGGCGGCCGGGACATCGGGCATCTCCCGCAGCTCGCCTGTGCGCAGCCCCTCTCCGATGGCCCTGTCGAGGTCGAAGGGGTACACCGCGAACTCGACGCGATGCGAGGCGAAGCCGGCGTGCACACGCCGGGGCCATGCCTGCGCGCTCCACGCCATGTCGAAGTCGACGAGGCCGGTGATGCCACGCGCCGCCGCTTGCTCGCCGGCCCGCATCATCGCGCGGTCGCCATGAGCGGCCTCGACGGCGTTCAGGCGGCGCGAGATCTCGAACGCCTCGGTCTCCCGCAGCACACCGTCGTCGCTCCGGAAGCTCTCGCGAGCAAGAGCGGCGCTGTTCAACCAGACGCTGTGTACGTCGGCGTTGATGAGGTACGTCGGAACGTCGCCGGTCGCAGCGTCCAGGAGATCGAGCGATGGCCGATCCGACCACAGGGCATCACGAAAGCCGGTGCCGACGCGGCGCCCATCCGACAGCGGGGCCACACCGCTCATCGCCGCGGCCGCCGAAGCAGCGGAGTCCGCGTGGCCGAGCGGCGCCCGTTCCGACGTCAGGGCCCATTGGACGGTGTGGACGTGGTTGTCCCAGAGCCCGGGAACCGCCCAGGCACCATCTGCCGCGATGACCTCACCGCGTGCAGGCAGAGCCCCCGTCGGTGCGATGTCGACGATCTGCCCATCGGCGATGAAGATGTCCACGGGCTCTTCGTCCATCAGGAACTCGCGCCCAGGGCCGACGATCCGCGCAGCCGTGATGGTGTCGATGGCCGTTCCGCGTTCGGTCACTGCTGTCGTCCTTCTCTGCGCGCATCCTGTGCGCGCCGCATCTCCGCGGCGAGAGCCGGGTTCGAGTACGGTCCGTCGGTCGAGAGGGCGGCGATCACCGTCTCGATCGTCTCCGGCGGCTTGTTCTGGCTCAGCTTTCGCTTGGCGACGACGCGGGTCGGGGTCAACCGGAAGCCGACCGTTCCTGAAGCGAGGCGCTGCACGTAGGCCTGATCGTTCGGGCGCTCCCACATGCGTCGCGGCTCCGGCATCCGGGATTCGAAGTGCGCGACGAGCTGGTCGAGCACGAGGAGGTTCTCCTCCTCGGTCAAAATCTCCGGTACTCCGGCAAGGTGCACAGCGGTGTAGTTCCACGTCGGCACCGCAGGCACATCGCCGTACCACCCGGGCGAGACGTAACCGTGGGGACCCTGGAAAACGACGAGCAGCTCGCGCTCCCCCAGGCCGTGGATGAGGTCGTCCGGTCGGCCGACATGCCCGACGATGGTGAGGTCATCACGTGCCTCGTCCAGAAGCACCGCGTAGTGCGAAGCGACGAGGCCTTCTTCCCCGGCACTCATGATCGTCGCCCAGGGACTCATCTCGATCACCCGGCGGATCTCGGCCACGTCGGCGAGAGTGAAGCTCGGATTCTGTCGCATGCGATCAGCCTAGAACGGATGCGATGCCATGGAGCCCGGTCACGCCTGGCAGCGCGGGCACCAATAGAGCTTGCGGGCGCCGATCTCCTCGAGGGCTATCTCGGTGCCGCAGACACGACACGGCAGACCGGCGCGGTGGTACACCCAGTGCCGGTCGTCGCGGTTGGCCATCGCCGCACGGTAGTCCGCGCCCGTGAGGCCGTCCATGGTCATCATCTGGCCGGTCTCGACACCGATTGCCAGAAGCCGGACCCAATCGTGCCAGAGCGCCCGCACGACCTCCTCCGGGACGTCTCGGCCCGGAGTGTGCGGGTTCAACCGCTGCCGGTAGAGCATCTCGGCACGGTAGACATTACCGATCCCGCTCACGACGGATTGGTCCATCAGCAGCAGCGCGATGACCGTCGACTTCTTTCCGACCGCCCGGACGAACCGCTCCTCGTTCTCGACCGGGTCGCCGACCAGCGGGTCGGGACCGAGCTTGGCGATCGTCGCCAGCATCTCTTCCGGGGTCTGCAGAACACAGGCGGTCGGGCCACGCAGATCGGCGGCGGTGATGTCCGTCATGAGGCGGAGACGAACCTGTCCGACGACCGGCGGCGGCCATTCGAGCCCCTCATCGACGAGGCCCTTCGTCTGCTCCGACATGCGCACGTGCACCCGCGTGCGCCGAGGCGCCCCAATGGATGCGAGGGAGTTCTCACCGGCGTCATCGAGGATCTCCTCGTCGATCACGGTACCCCGCTGGTTCGTCTGCCCCATGCGCCCGTTGGCCGAAGCGATCGTCGGATCGACGAGGATCTCCCCGGCGAAGTCCCAGGCGCCGTAGAGACCGAGGTGCACTCGCAGCCAGAGGTCGCCCTCGGTCTCGAGGAACATCTGCTTGCCGACGGCCTGCACACTCACCGCCGCACGTCCGTCCAGGACTGCGGCTCCCTCGGCGAACCGTCCCTGCGGGCTGGACGCGCTCAGGGTCTTCCCGACGAAGTTGCGATCGAACTGCCGCGCGATCCGGTGTACGGAGTGACCCTCGGGCATCTCAGGCCCGCGGATCCGGGAGCAGGGACCCGTCGCGCTCGAAGTCCGCGATCTGACCGATCCGTCGCACGTGGCGCTCATCACCCGAGAACGGTGTCTGGATGAACCGATCGATGAACGAGGTCACCTCGGCGAAGGTGTGCTGCCTCGCACCGATCGAGATGACATTGGCATCATTGTGCTCACGGGCGAGCTCGGCCGTCGAGAGATTCCAGACCAGAGCCGCTCGCACCCCTGCGACCTTGTTCGCTGCGATCTGCTCGCCGTTCCCCGAACCGCCGAAGACCACGCCGAGGGCCTCGACACCGTCCCGCTGGTCGGAGATGACCGCCTGCGCCGCGCGGATGCAGAACGCGGGGTAGTCATCGACCGCGTCGTACTCGATCGGGCCGTGGTCGACCACGTCGTGTCCCGCTGCGCGCAGGTGATCCTGCAGCTGCGTGGAGAAGTCGAGTCCCGCGTGGTCGGTGGCGATGTGGATGCGCATGACTCCCATCCTAGAAGCGGCTTCGGTCGAGTCCGAGGTCACGGGGCGATGCCCGCGGCAGCAGGCTTGAACCCCGCGCGGACGTTCTCGCAGCATCCGGGACGGCAGACATCGAAGCCGCCGGGGAGCGACGTGACATGCGCGCGCTCCTCGTTGGGCCGACCCTGAAGACGCTCCTGGATCAGATCGACGATGCCATCGACGAATGCCGGAGAGACACCGGGGGTCGGGGTGCGGGTGAAGGCGAGTCCGGCTTCTTCCGCTGCCTCGGCGGCCTCGGTGTCGAGGTCCCACAAGACCTCCATGTGGTCACTCATGAAGCCGACCGGGACGACCGCCACTGCCTTGCGCCCGCGGTCGGGCAGCTCGCCGATCACGTCGCACACGTCGGGCTCCAGCCATGGCTGCGAGGCAGGACCCGAGCGGGACTGGTAGACGAGCTCCCAGGAGACATCGGCCGCCGCGGGAACCGTCTGGCGAACCCGGTCCATGACCCAGGCAGCCACCGCGAGATGCTGAGCCGCGTACGCGCCGCCCTCACCCCAGTCGATGTCGCGCGCTCCGGAGCGCTCGGCGTCGGCCGTTGGGATGCTGTGGGTGGAGAACAGGATCTGGATGTCCGCCGGCGCGACGCCGTCGGCCAGGAAGCCCTCGACAGCCTCACGAACCCCGGTCTCGAATGCCTCCACGAAGCCGGGGTGATCGTAGAAGGGCCGGATCTTGTCGATGGTCACGGTCTCGCCCAACCCGGTCTCCTCCAGGATGCGGGCGAAGTCCTCCCGGTACTGACGGCAGCTGGAGAACGAGCTGTAGGCGCTGGTGGCGAACGCCAGCAGCGTGTTGTGACCGTTTGACGATGCCTCGGTCACGACCTCTTCGAGATACGGAGACCAGTTGCGGTTGCCCCAGTACACGGGGAGCGTGATCCCACGTTCGGCGAGGGCACTCTCGAGCGCTTCCTTCAGCACGCGGTTCTGTCCGTTGATCGGGCTCACTCCGCCGAAGTGCCGGTAGTGGTGCGCGACCTCCTCGAGCCGTTCATCGGGAATTCCTCGGCCGCGGGTCACATTCCGGAGGAAGGGGATGACATCCTCCTGCCCCTCGGGCCCACCGAACCCGGCGAGGAGGATCCCGTCGTAGGCCACCGGCGTGGTCACGAAGGGGGCTCCGCCGGCGGCAGCAGGCGAGGCAAAGGGGACGACATTCGGCTCGATCGCAGTCACCCCTCCATCCTTTCACTTCGGCAGAGCATGAAGGTCCGCACAGCTCCGTTTCTATCCCTCCGTCCTCCTGCTTCGATGCGAGGAGGCACCCGTCGCACTGGCGTAGGCTGTCAGGGTTGCCGTCGGCGCCAACTGCGCCGACCCCGGTGACATCCCCTCACCCCTGGGAGTAAAGCTGTGCCTGGAGAGAACCTCACCCGCATCGAAGCGCAGGAGCGCCGCGACGTCATCGACACTCAGTCCTATGAAGTCGCCCTCGATCTGACCAAGGGTGCCGAGATCTTCGGCTCCCGGAGCGTGGTGCGCTTCACCGCGACTCCGGAGAGCTTCACCTTCATCGATCTGATCGCCCGCGACGTGCGCGAGATCTCCCTCAACGGCGAGCAGCTCGACCCGAACGAGGTCTTCGCCGACTCTCGCATCGCGCTCAGCGGGCTGCAGGCCGAGAACGTGCTGGTCGTCGACGCCGACTGCCTCTACACGAACACCGGCGAGGGTCTGCACCGATTCGTCGACCCGGTCGACGGGGAGGTCTACCTCTACTCGCAGTTCGAGGTTCCGGACTCGCGTCGTGTGTTCGCCGTGTTCGAGCAGCCCGACCTCAAAGCGACGTTCCAGTTCACCGTGACGGCACCGGCCGCGTGGAAGGTCATCTCCAACTCCCCCACGCCCGAGCCCATCGTGCACGACGACGACACGACGGCGACGTGGGGCTTCGAGCCGACTCCGCGCATCTCCTCGTACATCACGGCGCTCATCGCCGGCCCCTACGAGTCGACGTTCTCCGAACTCACCAGTGCCTCGGGCCGCGTGATCCCCCTCGGCGTGTACGGCCGCAAGAGCCTGTGGCAGCACCTCGACGCCGACTACATCTTCGACAAGACGCGCGAAGGCTTCGCCTACTACGAGTCGAAGTTCGGCGTTCCGTACCCGTTCGCCAAGTACGACCAGCTCTTCGTCCCCGAGTTCAACGCCGGCGCGATGGAGAACGCGGGAGCCGTCACCTTCACCGAGACCTACGTCTTCCGCAGCAAGGTCACCGACGCCGTCAAGGAGCGCCGCGTCGTCACCATCCTGCACGAGCTCGCGCACATGTGGTTCGGCGACCTCGTCACGATGAAGTGGTGGAACGATCTCTGGCTGAACGAATCGTTCGCCGAGTGGGCATCCACCATCGCCACCGCCGAAGCCACCGAGTGGACCGAGGCGTGGACGACCTTCAACGCCATGGAGAAGACCTGGGCCTACCGGCAGGACCAGCTTCCCTCGACGCACCCGATCGTCGCTGAGATCAACGACCTGGAAGACGTGCAGGTCAACTTCGACGGCATCACCTATGCCAAGGGCGGATCTGTCCTGAAGCAGCTGGCCGCCTGGGTGGGCATCGAGGCGTTCTTCGCCGGAGTTTCCCAGTACTTCCAGAAGCACTCCTGGGGCAACACCGAGCTGAGCGACCTGCTCTCGGAGCTGGAAGCAACCAGCGGTCGCGACCTGAGCACCTGGTCGAAGAAGTGGCTCGAGACGGCCGGCGTCAACACGCTCGAACCCGTCATCGCCGAGGACCACGACGGCACGATCTCGCGCTTCGCCATCACGCAGACGGCCCCCGCGGACTACCCGACCATCCGACCGCACCGACTGGGCATCGGCTTCTACACGCTGACCGACGGTGCGCTCACGCGCACGCACTACCTCGAGGTGGATGTCGACGGCGACCGCACCGAAGTGCCGGAGCTGCAGGGCATCACCCGCCCCGACCTCGTGCTGCTCAACGACGAGGACCTCGCCTACGCGAAGATCCGCCTCGACGAGAAGTCGCTCGCCACCGCGATCGCCCACCTCGCCGACATCCACGATCCGCTCGCCCGCTCCCTGGTGTGGGGAGCCGCGTGGGATCAGACCCGGGATGCGGAGACGGCAGCGTCCGCCTACATCGACCTCGTGCTGGGGAACATCGGCCGGGAGACCGAGTCCACCACCGTGCGCACCACGCTCGCTCAGCTGCGGACGGCTGCCACGCTCTACGTCGCTCCGGCTGAGCGCGAGGCGGCGCGCCTCAAGATCGCCGATGGGCTGTGGAACCTGGCGGAAGCGGCCGAGCCGGGCAGCGACAGCCAGCTGCAGTTCGTCACCGCCTTCGCGAACGCCCTGGTGACCCAGGAGCATGCCGGCATCGTCGGCCGTCTGCGCTCCGGCGAGGACACGCTTCCGGGCCTGGAGATCGATGCCGACCTGAATTGGCAGCTGCTCGTCGGCCTGGCCACCATCGGCGCCACGGATGCGGCGAGCATCGATGCGGCTCTGGCTGCGGACAACACCGCCAAGGGTGGAGAATTCGCGGCGCAGGCACGGGCCTCACTGCCGGACTCGGCTTCCAAGAAGGCCGCGTGGGCTTCGCTCATCGAACGCGACGATGCCCCCAACACGATCGTCCGCTCCGCCGCGCTCGGTTTCACGCATCCTGCCGGCGCCGCCGTATTGGGCGAGTTCGTCCCCGCCTACTTCGACATGCTGCTTCCCGTCTGGGAGTCGCGCACCTACCAGATCGCCCAGTACCTGATCGTCGGGCTGTTCCCCACCGCTCTCGCCGACGCGGCGCTCCGCGATGCGACGCGCGCGTGGCTGGCTGCGAACCAGGAGGCGGCACCGGCTCTTCGACGCCTGGTCCTCGAGAACCTCGCCGACGTCGAGCGCGCACTCGCCGCACAGTCACGCGACGCGGAGGACTGAGCGCCCCGCCTGAGCCACCACCGGCTCTCGAAACGGAGACCACCCACCTCGCTCTCGGGGTGTCCAGCACGGACACGCCATAGCGGATGTGGATGGTCTCCGTTTTGGCACGGCACGTCCGTCCAGCCTGCACAGAGCCCCGCTCGCTAGGATCGTGACTGATGATGCTCCCCTTCGATGTCAACGATCCTGCCGTGGAAACCGCCCTCCCCGACTGGGTGACGAAGCTGCTCGCCTGGCTGAGCCAGGCCGGTATGAAAGTACTCACCGTCGCGATCATCATCGCCAGCTGCATCGTGATCGGGCTCATCCTTCGCCTCGTCATCCGACGGGTCGTGCACCGCATCGTCGACAGCGCGAAGAGCAAGGCATCGGTCGACGACACCCAGGCGCTGGAGCGATCCCCCCTCGCCGACATGCGACTGGTGCAGCGCACCAGGACGCTCGGCACCATCCTGCAGAACATCGTCAACGTGATGCTCGTCGTCATCGCGATCGTGCTCATCGTGAACGCTCTCGACCAGAGCCTGCTCGGTTCTTTGACTCTCCTCACCGCCGCGGTCGGCGCCGGTCTCGGTTTCGGCGCGCAGAATATCGTCAAGGACGTGCTCAACGGCATGTTCCTCGTGGCCGAGGACCAGATCGGCATCGGCGACGTCGTCGACCTCGGGCTCGCGAGCGGCGTCGTCGAATATGTCAGTGTGCGCATCACCCAGGTCCGCGACGTGAACGGCACGCTCTGGTATGTGCGCAACGGCGAGGTCACGCGCATCGGCAACATGTCTCAGGGATGGGCGCGATCGATCATCGACCTCGGGGTCCCGGCCGACTCCGACCTCGAGCAGGTGGAGCACATCATGCTTGAGACCGCACAGGGGTTGGCGAAAGATCCCAAGTGGCGCACGCGCATCATCGAGAAGCCCGAGCTCTGGGGCCTCGAGTCGATCGACGGCGATGCTCTCGTCGTCCGCATCGTGATCAAGGCACGCGCCAACGCGAAGGACGACGTGGCGCAGGAGCTGCGTCGCCGTCTGCGCGCCGCGCTGCTCGAGAAGGAGATCAGTGTGCCGCGCATGGTCGATGTCGTGCCGACGGGGCTCGACGGCGCCCGCCGAGTTCGTGGCGCGAATCCTCCCCGGACGCGACCGAATGCGGTGACCGGTGTGCCGGTGATCCCTGATCGCGGGATCTGGCGGCGCAAGAAGCCGAACGACGACGGGAGTCCCCAGAAGTGACGTTCTACGACGAGATCGGCGGACACGACACGTTCGCGAAGATCGTGTCGGTGTTCTACCGCGAGGTCGCCCTCGATCCCGTGATGAAGCCGATGTACCCCGAAGAGGACCTCGGGCCCGCCGAGGACCGGCTCCGGATGTTCCTCGAGCAGTACTGGGGCGGCCCGACGACGTATGGCGACACCCGCGGGCACCCCCGGCTCCGTATGCGGCACATGCCCTTCCACATCGATGCGGACGCGCGCGATCGTTGGCTTCGTCACATGCGCACCGCCGTGGACGAGGCGCGGTTGTCGCCTCTGCACGAAGCGACGCTCTGGGACTACCTCGAGCGGGCGGCATATGCCATGGTGAACACATTCGAGCCTTCGGGGATCGGTGCCGCTCCCGGCGGTCGCCCCACGCTCGAGACCCGATCACGTCAGGAATCAACGGAGAACTCATGACGACGAAGCCCCTGTCCACGGATGTCCTGGTGATCGGATGGGGGCTGGCAGGGCTGGTCGCCGCGGCCGAGGCCCTCGACGCCGGCCGGCGCGTCATCCTGGTGGATCAAGAGCCGCGGACGAACCTCGGCGGTCAGGCCTGGTGGTCGTTCGGCGGGCTCTTCTTCGTGGACTCCCCCGAGCAGCGCCGGCTCGGAATCAAAGACTCGCTCGAGCTCGCGACGCAGGACTGGCTCGGCAACGCCGGTTTCGACCGGCCGGAAGACGAATGGCCGAAGCGCTGGGCCGAGGCCTATCTGCAGTTCGCCGCCGGCGAGAAGCGCTCATGGCTGCGCGAGCGCGGCGTCGGCTTCTTCCCGGTCGTCGGCTGGGCGGAACGCGGTGGCTACGGCGCCATCGGACCGGGCAACTCGGTCCCGCGATTCCACATCACTTGGGGCACCGGGCCCGGCATCGTCGCTCCCTTCGCCGCCGCCGTCGAGCAGGGTGAACGCGAGGGGCGGCTGACCGTGCTCGCTCGACACCGGGTCTCCGAGCTCGCGGTGACCGATGGCGCGGTCACTGGAGCGCGCGGCAACATCCTCGCTTCGTCGGGCGCGCAGCGTGGTGCCGTGTCCTCGCGCGAGATCGTCGGCGAGTTCGAGATCGCGGCAGGGGCGACCATCGTCTCCTCGGGCGGCATCGGCGGGAACCACAACCTCGTACGTGCAGCGTGGCCCGAACGCCTCGGTACTCCCCCCGAGCACATGCTCACCGGAGTTCCGGCCTATGTCGACGGATCGATGTACAGCGTCAGCGCGGCCGCCGGCGCGCGATTCATCAACGGCGACCGGATGTGGCACTACGTCGAAGGCATCACGAACTGGGATCCGGTGTGGCCGTCTCACGGCATCCGCATCCTCCCCGGGCCGTCATCGCTCTGGCTGGATGCGACGGGCACGCGCCTCCCGGTCCCGCTTTTCCCGGGTTTCGACACGTTGGGGACGCTCGCCCACCTCCGGACGACCGGCCACGATCACTCCTGGTTCGTCACCTCGCGGCAGATCGTCGAGAAGGAGTTCGCGCTCTCGGGCAGCGAGCAGAATCCCGATCTCACCGGCAAAGACGTCCAGCTGCTGTTGAAGTCGAGGCTCGCCAAGGGCCCGACCGGACCGGTGCAGTCGTTTCTCGATGAGGGCGAGGACTTCATCGTCGAGAACGACCTCGAGTCGCTGCTCGAGCAGATGCAGCGCCACCCCGGGGGCGAGTTCCTCGACATCGACAATGTCCGCCGCGAGGTGCTCGCGAGAGACCGTGAGATCGACAACGACTTCACGAAGGATGCGCAGATCGGCATGCTTCGTGCGATGCGCAGCTATCGGGGCGACAAGCTGATCCGCACGGCAGCGCCGCATCGCCTCCAGGACCCGAGCGCAGGACCACTGGTGGCGGTCAAACTCCACGTCCTCACACGCAAGTCGCTCGGCGGCATCAACACCGACCTCGAGGGCCGCGCCCTCGATGCGACCGGCGACCCGATCCCCGGACTCTACGCCGCGGGCGAGGCGAGTGGTTTCGGCGGCGGCGGGGTTCACGGCTATCGCGCGCTCGAGGGGACCTTCCTCGGAGGGTGCCTGTTCTCCGGCAGAACCGCCGGCCGCGCTGCCGCGGCCGCGGGCTGACGCTCGAGAAGCCGAGGTGTCAGCGCGACGGGAACCGCGCGGCGCCCATGCGGCGGGTTCTCCCCCCAGGCTAGAGGGCAGAGCCGGTCGTACGCACGCTCGTCAGTCCCGTGGCCACGGGACCGCGCACCAGCACGTGTCCGCGGCGGAACGTCAGACGCGTCCACCTGCCGGATTGCGCAACGCGAACCTGCTCCTCACCCGAGATGAAGCCCATCGCATCCGCGGCGAACGCCGCGCCGCGGGGCAGCCCTCCGAGTTCCTCATCCGGCTCACCCCAGATCGCGGCGCGGAGTGCACGGACCGCTTCCTCCCCCGAGCCGGCTCCCGCGCCTCGCGCGACGGCCGAGATACCCCATTGCGCGCGCTGCGCGATCACGGATGCGACCAGCGTGGTCTTGGGCGCCCAGGCGCTCCGAGGCGGCGCGACACCTGCCCATGCCGGGGCGAGACCCGTTTCGGGGAGAGTCAGGCGGTCGGCCTCGTCCGTCTTCGAAAGCTGATCGACGACGACATCGCATTCGAGTTCGGGGTCGGCATGCACGATGCGCATGGCGAGGATGGTCGGCGTCTGATCGAACAGCGTCTGCGGCGCGAGCACGGCGGTGGTCAGCGCGAGCACCCCGTTCGCCGCCTGTAGTCGCACACCGTCGTCCGTGATTCTGGTCGCGCGACCGACGAAGGTCAGAACGTCCTTCGCGGTCTCGGGGTCGGCGAGGAGGAGGTGATGCGGCACGCGTTCTAAACTACCAACGGTGCGGCATGCGGGGTCGCGGAGAGGAACACATGAGCGCGGAGCAGCACGCCATCCAGACCGTCGAGCGACTTCTCGAGGTCCTCGATCTCGACGCGACTCAGGCACGCACCACAGAGGACATCTTCACGGGCTCCTCCCACCCGATGCCGAGTGGGCGCATCTACGGCGGCCAGGTGCTCGCCCAGGCTCTGCTCGCGGCGGAACGGACGCTCCCGGAGGACCGCGCGGTGCACTCGATGCACGGGTACTTCCTGCGCCCAGGCGACGCGAGCCAGGGAATCACGATCGCCGTCGATCGGATCCATGACGGCCGATCGTTCTCGACGCGGCGGACACAGGCTTACCAGAACGGCGTGCCGATCTTCTCGATGATCGCCTCGTTCCAGGATGCCGATCCCGGCGTGGAGCATGCCGAGCCTATGCCTGCGGGAATTCCCGATCCGGACGACCTCACCCCGGATGAGGAGCGTGTGCACGGCCTGCCAGAAGGCACGACGCGGATGCTCAGCGAACGGGCTGCCGATGTGCGACACGTCGACTCTCCGATGTATCTGCCCAGCGACGATGCTCACGTACCGCGCCAGGCTGTGTGGATGCGACTGCGTGCGCCGCTCCCCGACGACCAGCGCCTGCACAGGGCGGCTCTCGCCTACCTCAGCGACATGACGATCCAGGAGTCGATCCTGCGGGCGCACGGCGTCTACTGGGCGCTCCCCGGCTTGAAGGTCGCGAGCCTCGACCACGCGATGTGGTGGCATCGCCCCGCACGCGTGGACGAGTGGCTGCTCTACGTGCAGGAGTCGCCGAATGCGCGCGGAGGTCGAGGCCTCGCCACCGGGCGCATATACACGCGCGACGGCGCACTGGTCGCGAGCGTCGCCCAGGAGATCATGCTCCGGGTGCCCGAGGAGACGCGTTAGGCACGATCGAGACGACGGCGACGTCTCAGCGGTGGGTGTACTCGATCGAGTCACCCACGTACGGCTCCCACGCGTCGCGCATCTCCTGCGTGAGCCGGGTGGGACGCCCGGTCCGAGCATCGACCAACACGATGATCGCGGTGGACCGAGCGTAGATCTGTCGCGGTTCGGCAGCCGGATCGTTGTGCACCTCGTAGCAGACTTCGACGCTCGAGCCTCCGAGTTTGCCGAACCACATCTGCACCTCGAGAGGACGTCGCTGATAGGGCACAGGTGCGAGGTACTCGATCTCCTGGCGCGCGATGAGCGTCAGGATGCCCTCGTCGATACCGGAATCGAGCACCGCCGTCGACGGCGCCTCCTCGCCGGGGCCGGCACGCCAGAAGGCTCTGACTCGAGCCTCCTCGAGCAGTTTCAGCATCGAGGTGTTGTTGACGTGATTGAACGCATCCAGGTCACCCCAGCGGAGGTGGATCGGGATGTGCAGACGCGGCCCCTGCGAAGCAGACATCGCGGTCTCAGTCGCGCGTCAGCTTGCGGTGCGTCGACCGGTGCGGCTTCGCGGCATCCGGTCCGAGGCGCTCGATCTTGTTCTCCTCGTACGCCTCGAAGTTGCCCTCGAACCAGTACCACTGGCCGGGATTCTCGTCGGTGCCCTCGTAGGCGAGGATGTGCGTCGCGATGCGGTCGAGGAACCACCGGTCGTGAGTGATCACCACAGCACAGCCGGGGAATTCGAGCAGGGCGTTCTCGAGCGAGCTCAGGGTTTCGACATCGAGGTCGTTGGTCGGCTCGTCGAGGAGCAGCAGGTTGCCACCCTCCTTGAGCGTCAACGCGAGGTTGAGACGGTTGCGCTCACCACCGGAGAGCACGCCGGCCTTCTTCTGCTGGTCCGGGCCCTTGAATCCGAACTTCGACACGTAAGCGCGGGACGGGATCTCGGTCTTGCCGACGGTGATGTAGTCCAGGCCGTCGGACACGACCTCCCACAGGGTCTTGTTCGGGTCGATGTTGGAACGCGACTGGTCGACGTAGCTGATCTTGACGGTCTCACCGATCTTCAGATCGCCGCCGTCGAGCGGCTCGAGACCCACGATCGTCTTGAAGAGCGTGGTCTTACCCACACCGTTGGGACCGATCACGCCGACGATGCCGTTCGGCGGCAGGCTGAAGCTGAGGTTATCGATCAGCACACGTCCGTCGAAGCCCTTCTGCAGCTTCTTGGCATCGATGACGATGCCACCCAGGCGCGGACCCGCGGGGATCTGGATCTCATCGAAGTCCAGCTTCCTGGTCCGCTCCGCCTCCGAAGCCATCTCCTCGTAGCGGGCGAGACGCGCCTTCGACTTGGTCTGGCGGCCCTTCGCGCTGGAACGGACCCACTCCAGCTCCTCCTTGAGGCGCTTGGCCAGCTTCGCGTCCTTCTTGCCCTGGACCTCGAGGCGTTCGCCCTTCTTCTCCAGGTAGGTCGAGTAGTTGCCCTCGTAGCCGATGAGACGGCCTCGGTCGACCTCGGCGATCCACTCGGCGACGTGGTCGAGGAAGTACCGGTCGTGGGTGATAGCGATCACGGCACCCTTGTAGGCCTGCAGGTGCTGCTCGAGCCAGAGCACACTCTCGGCGTCGAGGTGGTTGGTGGGCTCGTCGAGGAGCAGGAGGTCGGGTTTCTGCAGGAGCAGCTTCGCGAGCGCGACACGACGCTTCTCACCACCGGAGAGCGGGGCGATCGCGGCGTCGGCCGGAGGTGTGCGCAGCGCGTCCATGGCCTGATCGAGCTGCGAGTCGAGGTCCCAGCCGTCGGCAGCGTCGATCTCCTCCTGCAGCGTGCCCATCTCGGCGAGCAGGGCGTCGAAGTCGGCGTCGGGCTCGGCCATCAGCAGCGAGATCTCGTTGAAACGGTCGACCTTCGGCTTGATCGCGATGCCGTCCTGGATGTTCTCGATCACCGTCTTGGACTCATCGAGCTCCGGCTCCTGCATCAGGATGCCGACCGTGTAGCCCGGTGAGAGCTTCGCCTCGCCGTTCGACGGAGTGTCGAGACCGGCCATGATCTTGAGGATCGTCGACTTTCCGGCGCCGTTCGGACCGACCATGCCGATCTTCGCGCCGGGGAGGAACGCCATGGTGACGTCGTCGAGGATGAGCTTCTCGCCCACTGCCTTACGCGCACGCACCATCGAGTAGATGTACTCAGCCATACCGTTTAAACACCTTTGCTGATCAGAATCGAACCTGCCGTCGCACTGCTGAAGCGGTGCGGAAATCTACCTAAGACTACCTCCGGGTCGGCGGTCAGACGATTCCCCGGCGCCTGCACTGATCTCCGCCGTCTGCCGGGCTCCACGCGCGTCCTAGGTCATCGACGAGTTCGGTCGCGAACCCGCGGACCTTCAGCACACCTCGGATGACGGAGTCGACCTCCTCTGGCACATCCTCGGGTCGTGCGCACTCCGTGGAGAACGCACCCTCGGGCGTATCGACAACGGCGACCCAGCGCCGCGCCTCGACCGGAAACACCTCAACGCGCACCAGCACGTGCTCACCAGTCGATCGGACGTGTGGTGCCGACCAGGCAGCGGCCCTCGGCCAGCTGCGGCATCACGACCGTGACGACACGTCCGGTGGACGGGCCCACTTGACCGACGAGGCACTCGTTGTCACCCCATCGCACGGAGAACTGCAGGCTCTCAGCCGGGTTGCCCACCGTCGACTGGTCTTGGGTCACCTGCATGGCCTTCCGATCGAATCCCGCCGTGACGAGAGCGTCGATGTACGCACGCCCGGCCCCGCGCTGATCGGTTGCCCACACGCGCTCCGCGACCGCGGTGAAGACCGGGAGGTTCTCCTCCGCAGCGCCGTCAGGTACGAGCGTCGGTTCCGCAGGAGTCGTCGTCCCGGGCGTCGGCGACGCAACAGCCGTGGGAGAGGCAGAGGGGCCGGGAGTCGGCGCGCAGGCGGAGAGCAGCAGGAGCGCGGCGATCGAAGCCGCGAGGGCACCGGCCGCGCGCGGCGACGAGAAGACCGAACGACGAAGCACACGCCGAGTCTACGTCGCCGCGCAATCGGTCCCTGCCCGCCGGCGCGCCCCGCACGCCCCGATCGGGCGCGAAGCCGGAACACCCTTAGGACATGGCACCCGCGGCCGGGCCCGGGGCAGCCCATGACAGGTCCAGCGGCTCAGAATCGTGCATCGCCTGCTCCGACCCGGCATCGTCATCCACCGCTTCCTCCGGGCTGTTCCCCTCTGCAGTCGACGTCGCATCGAGGCCCGCCGCAGCCGGACGTGACTGCGGTCGATAAGCCGTCGTGCCCCACCGAAGGTCATGTCCGATGGCATCCGCATCGATGTCGACGCTCGTGCCGTGCTTGCCGTTGCTCTCCCAGTTGCGGATCTTCAGCCGGCCGGTGACGATCACGCTGTCGCCGGTTCGCAACGATGCCTTCGCATTCTCGCCGAGGCTTCGGAACGCGGCCACCGAGAACCAGTTGGTCCCGGCATCCGTCCACTCCTGCGTGGCGGCGTCGAAACGGCGATGGGTGCTCGCGAGACGGAAGTTCGTGACCGGCACTCCTCCCCCGGTCTGACCCTGGGTCGGATCCGTGGCGACTCTTCCCACGATGGTGACCATGTCGATCATGTGCTGTCCTCTCGTCGACCGGAGCGGTACTCGTCCGGATCGCTCCAGCCTGTCTCTCGCCACCCCCGACCACGCACACGAAAACCGCGAAACGTGGACAGCCCTCGTTGTCGCCGTCCTGTGCAGAAAGGGCAGATCACAGCGCGTGTCGCGACGGCCACTCGAATGTCGGTGGTCGGTCATAGCTTCGAATCATGAAAGGAGTTCCGATGTCCGAAAGCTTGACCACCTCTCTCCCCGACGTCCCGTACGCGACGCCTCGGCTCTCTTCTCCCCGCGAGCACCTAGTCCGCGCAGCCGACCACCTCTGGCGGGTGCAGGATCGGCGGGAGCATGTCCTGGGCCACCTGCGCGTCGTCGCCGACCCGCTCGGGCTCCGCTATCGCGCCGAGCGCCTGCACCTCGCGACCGGGGTCTTCCGCGTCGTCGGTGAGTTCTGGCGCGTGGACGACGCGGTCGCTGCCCTTCGCTACTCCTGAGCTGGGGTGACTTCGCCCCGCGATGGGGGTGCCTCAGGAGCGACGTACTCGCGTCCCGTCCGGCGCAGATCCGGTAAGGGTGCCCCCGGCAGGATTCGAACCTGCGACCAAGAGATTAGAAGGCTCCTGCTCTATCCCCTGAGCTACGGAGGCGCACTCTTCTAGAGTATCGCGGACCCGACGATGCTCGCGGAACGGCGTCACGGCGGACGATGTCCGACCCGTCGATAGGATGGCGGCATGGTATCTGCGTCCGAGAACGATCGTCTCGTATGGATCGACTGCGAGATGACGGGACTCGATCTCTCGGTCGATGAGCTCGTGGAGATCGCTGTCGTCATCACCGATTTCGAGCTCAATCCCGTCGATCCGGGTTTCCAGGTGGTGATCCGTCCCGGCGCTGCGGCACTCGAGCACATGAACGACTTCGTGACGAAGATGCACGAGACCTCCGGCCTGATCCAGGAGATACCGCACGGGGTCTCCCTCGAAGAGGCAGAAGCGCAGACGCTCGCATATATCAAGCGGTTCGTGCCGCTCGAACGCAAGGCGCCCCTCGCGGGCAACACGATCGGCACCGACCGGATGTTCCTCGCGAAGTACATGCCGCAGGTCGACCAGTGGCTGCACTACAGGAACGTCGACGTCTCCAGCATCAAGGAGCTCTCGCGGCGCTGGTACCCGCGCGTCTTCTTCCAGGCACCGCTCAAAGACGGCGGACACCGAGCGCTCGCCGACATCCTGGAGTCGATCCGCGAACTCCGCTACTACCGCGAAGCCGTCTTCGTCGACGAGCCCGGGCCGTCGAGCGACGACGCCCGCGAGATCGCCACCCGCACGGTGTCCGAGTTCACTCCGAACATGTAATAGACTCGTATGGTTGCCTGCTCCGGCGGGCACATGGTGGGTATAGCTCAGCTGGTAGAGCGCTGGCTTGTGGTGCCGGATGTCGCGGGTTCGAGTCCCGTTACTCACCCTCAGGAAGAAGGCCCGAACCGTATGGTTCGGGCCTTCTTCGCATCCCGCGGTGGACGGCCCATTCGCAACGACGCCGTAGACTTGCGTGGTGTCGCTCGCGGTCTGGTTCTCCCTGCTCACCGCGTCAGTGGTCATCAGCTTCACCCCGGGGGCCGGCGCCATCAACACGATGTCGAATGCGCTGAACCAGGGCTGGAAGCGCTCGATCTGGGGAATCATCGGGCAGCAGATCGCTTTGGTCGTGCATGTGGCGATCGTCGCCGCGGGGGTCGGTCTTCTCGTCTCGCGCTCGGAGTTCCTGTTCAACGCCATCCGATACGCCGGGGCGGCCTACCTCGTGTTCCTCGGCATCCGTCTGATCCTCGCGAAACCCGCAGCCGCCCTCGATGATGCGCCGGTGCCGATCGACGCCCGAGAGAGTCACTGGTCGATGATCCGCCGAGGATTCTGGGTGAACCTCTTGAACCCGAAGGCGATCGTGTTCTTCCTGGCATTCATCCCTCAGTTCATCCGTCTCGATGAGCCCCCGGTACCGCAGTACCTGACCCTGATCGCCACGGTGATAGTGGTCGACGTCATCGTGATGTGGGGGTTCTTCGCAGCTGCGGCCCGCCCGTTCCGACAGTTCACACGGTCCCTGCGCGGCCAACGCATCCTCAACCTGGTGTTCGGCGTGCTGTTCATCGCGGTGGCCGGCGTGCTCGTCCTGCTGCACTGATCCGACGCGAGGGCCCGCGCGCCTCTAGGCTGGACAGGATGGACATGGATGCCGCGGCCTTCGAAGAACTGGTGATCGACGAGCTCGACCTCCTGCCCGACGACATGGTCGAGGGACTGGAGAACGTCGTGTTCGTCGTCGAAGACCGGCCCGAAGACGGCAGCCTGGATCTGCTGGGCCTCTACGACGGTCTGGCGCTCACCGAACGCACGCAATACGGGATGGGTGAACTTCCCGACCGGATCGTCCTCTATCGTGAGCCGCATCTCGCCCAGTGCGAGACCGAGCACGAGCTTCGCGACGAGATTCACACGACCCTGGTCCACGAGATCGCTCACTTCTACGGCATCGATGATGAGCAGCTGCACGAGATGGGCTGGGCATGACGCTGCCTACGGCACATCCCGAGCTCGATGAGATCACCGACCTCAGCGCAGCACCGCTCGAGCCGTGGCAGGTCGTGGTGTGGAATGACCCCGTCAACCTCATGAGCTATGTGGTTCGCGTGTTCCGGACGTACTTCGGTTACTCGCTCGAACACGCCACCGCCCTGATGCTCGCCGTGCACAACGAAGGGCACGCGATCGTCTCCACGGGACCGCGCGAGACGATGGAGGTGCATGCGCAGGCCATGCATGACTTCGGACTCTGGGCGACCGTCAGGAAGGCCCCGCTGTGAGCGCCGGCATCATCGTCGTGCCCATCACCGTGATCGAGGAGTTCCACCTCGCCCGGCTCGTCGAGGACTTCATCGAGCTCGTCGGCGATTCACGAGGCACCGACGACCCGGCCATCGCCCGACTGACCCCGAATCCCTACCCCGAAGACTCCGACGCCGCCGCCGAGTTCACCGATGCCACGCGCGACGACCTCCTCGATCGTCGTCTCGCGGACGCGCGCATCGTCCGCGCTGCACTGGCCGAGTATTCGACCGACATCGACTCCCTCCCCGAAGAAGACGCGCTTGACATGCGAGAGATCCTCATCACGATGGAGCGTCTCGATGCTTGGCTTCGAACCCTCACCGCGATCCGACTCGTCATCGCCACCAGACTCGGAATCACTTCTGACGACCAGAGCGGCCAAGACGGCCGTCACGACGTCTACGAGTGGGTCGGCTATCGGCTCGAGCTGATCATCCAGGCCGCCGACGAGGCAGAGTCCGCCTCCAACACCTGACCTACGGAACGTCGACGATCCGAGTGGCCAGCGCGCGAGGGTCGTCCCGATCGATGTGACGGCGTTCCTGAGCTGCCCAACGATCCCAATGCGGGCGGTACGTGTCGCCGTCCCGGTTCAGCGCCCGAGCCTTGCGCGATTCCTCTGCAGACTCGACCCAGACCCGGACGTCGGCGAGAGCGGCCGTCGACGGCCGCAGGATTCCGCTGCCCTCGATGATGACGCCGAGTGCCGGATCGACCGCGTGGCTCTCCGCCTCGGTCTCCGCCTCCCAATCCCAACGCCGCCAGGTACCCAGGTAGCCGCGACCGTGCGGCCGCAGGATCCACTCGAGCGCACGTGCGGCACCGTCGTCGAGCCCGTCCCACCCGGGGTAGATCGAGTCGAGGGCGATGAGCTGCACGTGACCGAGCACGGGCCAGCGTCGGACGAGTCTCGCAGCGAGGGAAGACTTCCCTCCGCCGCTGCCTCCATCGATCAGCACGACAGGGTTCGCTGCCGCAACGGCACGGACGTCGTGTTCGATCAGTGCCGCGGCGCGCTCCAAAGCCGTCGCGACGGGGTCGTCACTTCTTGAGGGCACGGATGATGCGAACGAGAGCCCGCCCGGCGACCCAGACGAACGGCACCGCGACGAGGAGCAGTGTGACGATGTTGGGTTCGAACCGGAGACCCTCTTCTCTCCGGACGTAGACTCCGACCGGAACGGAGACACCACCACCGCCGCCACCTTCGGCGCCGTCTCCGCTGCCCCCGCCGAATCCGGAGTAGGTGAATGCGACGGGAGTGATGCTGACTCCGTCGACGTCCTGCGGCTCTCCGTACGCGCTCTTCACGCCGAAGGACGCTGCTTGCTTTCCGAGTTCCAGTGCGATGTTCGGCATACCTCCACGGTAGCCGAGGAACGCGGCGCGCGTGAGATCAATCCAGGCCGTGCGCCTTGGGATGCTGTGCGGCACCTCTGCCGCCTGCGCGACCGATGTGTCGTGCACGGCTGATCGTCGCCGTGCCGAAGCGCGCGACAGCCTCATCGACGGCACCTTCGAGCTTGCGCCAATCCTCGTCATCGTCCCAGAGTCCCAAACCGCCACCACCGGCCGGGCGCAGGTTCTCGGCACGGACGCCGACGAGTCGCACCGGATCCCGGCGATCGATCTGCTCGAACAGCGTCTGGGCGGCCTCACCGATCCGCTGGCCTACGGCCGTGGGCTCGCTCAGCGTCTGAGATCGGCTGAGTGTGCGGAAGTCGTCGAACCGGATCTTGATGGCTACGGTCGATGTCTCCCACTGTGCGCGACGGAGCCGGGCCGCCACCCGGTCCGCGAGGCGGAGCAGCTCGGCACGGAGGAACGCACGGTCGAGGATGTCCGTCTCGAAGGTCTCCTCATGACCGATGCTCTTCTCCACGCGCTCGGTGTCGACGGCGCGGGCGTCCTGTCCCATCGCGAGCTGCGCGAGCCGGGCGCTCAGGGCGGGACCCACAGCGCGTTCGACCATCTCGGGTGGAGCATCACGGACATCCTGTACCGTCCGAATGCCTCGCGCCTCCAGCGCCTCTGCGGCCTTCGGGCCGACGCCCCACATCGCACGGACCGGTCGCGGCGCGAGGAAGTCGAGCGTGTCGTGCGCCGCGACGACGAGCATGCCGTCGGGCTTGGAGATCGTCGAGGCCATCTTGGCGACGTGCTTGGTGGCAGCGACGCCCACGCTGCAGGTGATTCCGACCTCGTCGAGGACCCGTGCCCGGATGAGTTCAGCGATTCGAGCGGGACTCCCCCAGAGTCGGCGCACACCCTGCACGTCGAGGAAGGCCTCGTCGACCGACAGCGGCTCCACGAGCGGTGTGAACGACTCGAAGATCGCCATCACCTGCCTCGAGACCTCCTGATACCGGTGGAAATGAGGGGGCACGATACGAGCCGAAGGACACAGTCGGAGTGCCTGCGACACGGGCATCGCCGCGCGGACGCCGTAACGGCGGGCCTCGTACGAGGCGCTCGAGACGACCGACCGGCCGTCCGGTGCACCGATGATCAGTGGAAGCCCACGCAGGCCGGGGTCGTCGAGCACTTCGACGGCCGCGTAGAACGCGTCCATATCGACGTGGAGGATACGCGTTCCGGTGTCGTCGGCGTCGACTGCGGAGACGATCCGCCCCCTGCCGTCACCGTGTCCCATACGACCATTCTCCCCCGGGCCTCCGACAGAAGGCCCGGGGGCACGCGCTACTGGGCAGCGCGCTCGAGGATGAGTTCGCGGACGCGGGCGGCGTCCGCCTGACCCTTCATCGCCTTCATGACGGCTCCGATCACGGCGCCGGCAGCTTGTACCTTGCCGTCCTTGATCTTCGCCATCACGTCGGGCTGTGCGGCGAGAGCCTCGTCGATGGCGGCGATCAGCGCACCGTCGTCGGACACGACCGCAAGACCGCGAGCGTCGACGACCTCCTGTGGCGTGCCCTCGCCGGCGATGACACCTTCGAGAACCTGACGCGCGAGCTTGTCGGTGAGCGTTCCCGCGTCGACGAGCTGCTGCAGGGCGGCGACGTTCTCCGGGCTGATCAGTTCGGTGGCGTCCTTCTCCTGCGCGTTCGCGAGCCGGGAGATCTCACCCGTCCACCACTTGCGTGCGGTGGCCGGTGTCGCGCCGGCCGCGATCGTCGCTTCGACGACCTCGAGCAGTCCGCCGTTGCGGACGTCCTGGAACTCCAGGTCGGTGAAGCCCCACTCGGTCATCAGACGGCGACGACGGGCGACCGGCTGCTCGGGGAGGGCCGCGCGCAGCTCCTCGATCAGCTCGGCGGCCGGCTCGACGGGCAGCAGGTCGGGCTCGGGGAAGTACCGGTAGTCGTCCGCATCCGACTTCGGACGACCCGGCGAGGTGGTGCCGGTGTCCTCGTGCCAGTGCCGCGTCTCCTGCGTGATCGTTCCACCGTCGGCGAGGATCTGCGCCTGCCGCTGGATCTCGTACTTCACGGCGCGCTCGACGGAGCGCATCGAGTTGACGTTCTTCGTCTCGGTGCGGGTGCCGAGCTTGTCCGTACCGCGCGGACGCAGCGAGACGTTCGCGTCGCAGCGCAGGTTGCCGCGCTCCAGCCGAGCCTCGGAGATGCCCAGTCCGCGGACGATGTCGCGGATCGCCTGCACGTAGGCCTTGGCGACCTCGGGTGCGCGGTGCTCGGTGCCGTAGATGATGTTCGTCACGATCTCGACGAGCGGCACTCCCGCACGGTTGTAATCGACCAGCGAGTACTCGGCGCCCTGGATGCGGCCGGTCGCTCCACCCATATGGGTGAGCTTGCCGGCGTCCTCCTCCATGTGCGCGCGCTCGATCGGGATGGTGATGAGCGTCCCGTCCTCGAGCTCGACCTCGACCGATCCGTCGTACGCGATCGGCTCGTCGTACTGCGAGATCTGGTAGTTCTTGCCCAGGTCGGGGTAGAAGTAGTTCTTCCGGGCGAACCGGCTCGAGTCCGCGATCGAGCAGCCGAGAGCGAGGCCCAGGCTGATCGACGAGCGGATCGCGGTCTCGTTGACGACCGGCAGCGACCCGGGAAGGCCGAGGTCGACCGGCGCGATCAACGTGTTCGGCTCGGCGGCGTGATAGGCCTCGTTGGCCGGGTTCGGCGCGTCGGAGAACATCTTCGTGTTCGTGTTGAGCTCGACGTGCACCTCGAATCCGAGGACCGGCTCGAACAGCTCGAGCGCCTTGTCGAAGTCCATGAGCTTGGCGGCGGCCATCAGCGGTTCCCTCCTGCGAGCTGCGGTGCGCGGGTGAGCAAAGGCGCACCCCACGAGTCGACGAGCAGCGTCTCGAGCGCGGCGCCGACCTTGTAGAGACGGGCGTCCTCGCGTGCCGGAGCGATGAACTGGATGCCGACGGGCAGACCGTCGTCGTCCGCCAGACCGCTCGGGATGGAGATACCCGGCACGCCGGCGAGGTTCACCGGGATCGTCGTGATGTCGTTGAGGTACATCTGCAGCGGGTCGTCGATCTTCTCACCGAGCTTGAACGCCGTGGTCGGGGCCGAGGGCGTCGCGATGACGTCGACCTCGGCGAACGCGTTCGCGAAGTCCTGCTGGATGAGCGTGCGGACCTTCTGCGCGCTGCCGTAGTACGCGTCGTAATACCCGGCCGACAGCGCGTAGGTGCCGAGGATGATGCGGCGCTTGACCTCGTCGCCGAAGCCGGCGTCGCGGGTCGCGGACATGACGTCTTCGACCGTGGGGTTGCCGTCGGGCGTCACGCGCAGGCCGAACCGCACCGAGTCGAACTTCGCGAGGTTGCTCGATGCCTCCGCGGGGAGGATCAGGTAGTAGGCGGCGACTCCGTACTCGAAGTGCGGTGCACCGATCTCGACGATCTCGGCGCCCTGCGCCTCCATCAGCGCGAGAGCGCTGCGGAACGATGCCGCGACACCGGGCTGGAAGCCGCTGTCCGGAAGCTCGCGGATCACGCCGACCTTGAGTCCTTTGAGCACGTCGCCCCGCGCGCCCTCACGAGCGGCTTCGGCGAACGACGGCCAGGCATCGCGCAGCGACGTGGAGTCTTTCGGGTCGTGTCCGCCGATGGCGTCGTGCAGCAGACCGGAGTCGAGGACCGTCCGGGAGACGGGTCCGACCTGGTCGAGGCTGGAGGCGAGGGCGATCGCACCGTAGCGGCTCACGCCGCCGTACGTCGGCTTCACACCCACCGTGCCTGTGACGTGGGCGGGCTGACGGATCGAGCCGCCGGTGTCGGAGCCGAGCGCAAGGGGCGCTTCAAAGGCCGCGACAGCCGCAGCCGAACCGCCGCCGGAGCCGCCCGGGATCCGGTCGAGGTCCCAGGGGTTGCGAGTGGGGCCGTACGCCGAGTGCTCGGTCGACGAACCCATGGCGAACTCGTCCATGTTGGTCTTACCGAGCGGGATGAGTCCCGCGGCACGGGAACGCGCGACGACCGTGGCGTCGTACGGAGAACGGTAGCCCTCCAGGATGCGCGAGCCGCTGGTGGTCGGCTGGTCGGTCGTGACGAGCACGTCCTTGATCGCGAGCGGCACGCCGGCGAGCGGGCCGAGGTGCTCCCCTGCGGCGCGACGGGCATCGATCGCGGCAGCAGCCTCGAGCGCGCCCTCGTTGACGTGCAGGAAGGCATGCACATCGCCGTCGACGGCGGCGATGCGGTCGAGATGAGCCTGCGTCGCCTCGACGCTCGACACCTCGCCGGAAGCGAGCTTGGTGGCAAGATCCGCCGCGTTCAGCCGGATGATGTCGCTCACTGCTCTTCTCCCAGGATCGCGGTGACGCGGAAGCGGCCGTCGGCGGCATCCGGGGCGTTCTGGAGCACCTGCTCGTGCGTGAGGGTCTGCCCGACCACGTCGGGTCGGAAGACATTGCTCAGCGGGATCGGGTGGCTCGTCGCGGCGATATCGTCCGTCGCGACCTCCGAGACCTTCGCGATGTTGTCGACGATCGCGTCGAGCTGGCCCGTGAGCCGCGACACCTCGTCGTCGTTCAGCTGGATGCGTGCGAGCACACCGAGATGGCGCACGAGTTCAGGGGTGATTTCAGACACTCCCCCAGTCTAGTTGGCGCGCTCCGCACTCCTCCGCCCCACCAGGTGCGAGACATATGCTGGGCGGGTGAGCACGTTCCAGCCCCCTCGCCCGTGGATCGACAGCTATGCCGCAGGAGTCCCCGAAGACCTCCCTCCCGTCGACGGCTCGCTCGTCGACATCGTCGCCGCGTCCGCACGCGACTACCCGGATGCCCCCGCCCTCCAGTTCTTCGGCCGCGAGACGACCTACGCGGAACTCCAGGCAGCGATCGACCGCGCCGCAGCCGGCCTTCGCGACCTCGGGGTCCGCGCCGGCGACCCGGTCGCCATCGTGCTGCCGAACTGCCCTCAGCACATCGTCGCGTTCTACGCCGTGCTCCGTCTCGGTGCCGTCGTCGTCGAGCACAATCCGCTCTACACGCCGCGCGAGTTGCGGAAGCAGTTCGAGGATCACGGCGCGAAGCACGCGATCGTGTGGAACAAGGTCGTCTCGACGGTGCAGGAGTTCCCGGCGGATCTGGCCGTCACGAACCTCGTCTCGGTCGACGTGACGCGCGCCATGCCGTTCCTCACCCGATTCGCCCTTCGGCTACCCGTCGCCAAGGCCCGCGAATCGCGCGCCGCCTTGACCGAGAAGGTGCGCGGCACCGTCGCGTGGGATTCCCTCCTGACCTCGGAGCCGATCCCCGCTTCGCATCCGGCGCCGAGCACGGACGATCTCGCGATCATCCAGTACACCTCCGGCACCACGGGAACGCCGAAGGGCGCCGCGCTCACGCACCGCAACCTGCTGGCCAACGCCGCACAGGCGCAGGCCTGGGTGCCCTCGATCCGTCGCGGCAACGGATGCGTCGTCTATGCAGTCCTGCCCATGTTCCACGCGTACGGGCTCACGCTGTGCTTGACATTCGCGATGTCGATGGGCGCCAGACTCGTGCTGTTCCCCAAGTTCGACCCGGACCTCGTGCTCGACGTCGTCAAGAAGCACCCCGCGACGTTCCTGCCGCTCGTGCCGCCCATCGCGGACCGCCTCCTCGCCGCGGCGAAGGACAAGGGTGTGTCCCTCGACGGCATCGAGGTCGCGATCTCCGGAGCCATGGCACTGCCGCACGAGCTGGTCGTGCCGTTCGAGGAAGCCACCCACGGCTACCTCGTCGAGGGTTACGGGCTCAGCGAGTGCTCGCCGGTGCTGATGGCGAATCCGGTCGCGGACAACCGCGTACCCGGGACCGTCGGGCTCCCCCTGCCCGGGACCGAATGCCGCGTGGTGGATCCGGAGAACCCGAGCGAAGACGTGCCGGCGGGCTCAGCCGGAGAGCTCGTCGTTCGCGGGCCGCAGGTGTTCTCGGGGTACTACGGCAAGCCCGAGGAGACCGAAGCCGCCTTCGTCGACGGGTGGTACCGCACGGGCGACATCGTCACGATCGACGACGCCGGTTTCGTGCGCATCGTCGATCGCATCAAGGAGCTCATCATCACCGGCGGCTTCAACGTGGCCCCGACCGAGGTCGAGAACGCGCTGCGCCAGCACCCGCAGGTCGCCGACGCTGCTGTGATCGGCCTGCCGAGCGAGCACTCCGGCGAGGAGGTCGTCGCGGCCATCGTGGTCGATGCCGATACCGATGTCGACGTGGAGGCGATCCGCGAGTTCGCCCGCAGCATCCTCACTCCGTACAAGGTCCCGCGACGCGTGTTCGTGGTCGACGAGCTTCCGAAGTCGCTGATCGGCAAGGTGCTCCGACGCCAGGTGAAGGAGAAGCTGGTCGCGCTGAACACCGGCGCCTGAGGCCGGCCTCACAGGCACCGGGCGCTGCGGCGCGCTACCCTTGGGAAGTGACCCCTGAAGATGCAGTGCTGACCGACGCCCCCGAGGACTCCCCCGCGACCCCCGGATTCGAGGAGCTCGGCATCACCGGGCCCGTCCTCAAAGCCATCAAGGACCTCGGCTACGAGACCCCATCGCCCATCCAGGCGGCGACCATCCCCACGCTCCTCGCCGGCCGCGACGTCGTCGGCATGGCGCAGACCGGTACCGGCAAGACGGCGGCGTTCGCACTCCCCGTGCTCGAGCGCCTCGACGTCTCGCAGAAGACCCCGCAAGCTCTCGTGCTCGCTCCCACCCGTGAGCTCGCGCTCCAGGTGTGCGAGGCATTCGAGTCTTACGCCTCCAAGATGAAGGGCGTCCACGTCCTCCCCGTCTACGGCGGACAGGGCTACGGCGTGCAGCTGTCGGCTCTGCGCCGCGGCGTCCACGTCATCGTCGGAACTCCCGGCCGCATCATGGACCACCTCGCCAAGGGCACGCTCGACCTGTCGCAGCTGCAGTACCTCGTGCTCGACGAAGCCGACGAGATGCTGAAGATGGGCTTCGCGGAGGACGTGGAGCAGATCCTCGCGCAGACCCCCGAGGAGAAGCAGGTCGCGCTGTTCTCGGCGACCATGCCGCCGCAGATCCGCCGCCTCGCGCAGAAGTACCTGCGCGACCCGGAAGAGATCAGCATCAAGTCCAAGACCGCGACCGGCACGAACATCACGCAGCGCTACCTCGTGGTGTCGTATGCGCAGAAGGTCGACGCCCTCACCCGCATCCTCGAAGTCGAGAACTTCGACGGGATGATCGTGTTCGTCCGCACCAAGAACGAGACCGAGACGCTGGCCGAGAAGCTGCGCGCCCGCGGATACTCCGCGGCTGCCATCAACGGCGACGTGCCCCAGGTGCAGCGTGAGCGCAGTGTCAACCAGCTCAAGGACGGCAAGCTGGACATCCTCGTCGCGACCGATGTGGCTGCCCGCGGTCTGGACGTCGAGCGCATCAGCCACGTCGTCAACTTCGACATCCCCACCGACACCGAGTCGTACGTGCACCGCATCGGACGCACCGGACGCGCCGGACGTTCGGGCGACGCGATCAGCTTCATCACGCCCCGCGAGCGCTACCTGCTGAAGCACATCGAGAAGGCCACGCGTCAGCAGCCCGCTCAGATGCAGCTGCCCAGCACCGAAGACGTGAACACCACGCGTCTGAACCGCTTCGACGACGCGATCACCACCGCGCTGTCCGAGACCGGCCGCATCGATGCCTTCCGCGATATCGTCGCCCATTACGTCCGTCACCACGACGTTCCCGAGGCCGACGTGGCAGCAGCTCTCGCCGTGGTGGCTCAGGGCGACAAGCCTCTGCTCCTCGATCCGGCCAACGATCCGCTGACGAAGGCTGTCGAAGCCGACAATCGTCCCCCGCGCGAGCGCACGGGACGGGACACGCGTGAGTCCCGCGAGCCGCGCGAGCGTCGGGGTCGTGGCGACTACACGGCCTACCGCATCGAGGTGGGTCGCCGTCACCGGGTCGAGCCCCGCCAGATCGTCGGTGCCCTCGCGAACGAAGGCGGCCTCGGCCGTGACGACTTCGGTGCGATCAACATCCGTCCCGATTTCTCAGTCGTCGAACTTCCGGCGAACATGAGCCCGGCAGTGCTGGAGAAGCTCCGCGACACTCGGATCTCGGGCCGACTGATCGAGATCAAGCCCGACCGCGGCCCCGCTGGCGCCCGCCGCAACGGCCCTCGTGAGGGCGGCCGCGATGCGGGAGACCGGTTCGAGCGTCGCGACCGCGACGACCGTCCGGCTCGCGACAACCGCGACGAAAAGCCGTTCCGCAAGCCCCGCCACAAGAGCTGACACGTGCGCGTCGAGCGCGCCGATGGCGAGGACATCGCCGGTCTCGCCTGGCTGAAGTGGCAGGACGTCGCTCCTGAGGCGAAGGCCGGCCGGTCGCTTGACCTCTTCACCGATGAGCTCGCGACGTGGTGGCGTGCGCACGCGGACACCCATTCGGCGTTCGTGGCACGAACGGACGACGGAGAGATCGTCGGCATGGCCTGGCTCGCGCTGCTTCCCCGTGTGCCTCGACCCGGAGCAGCGGACCGGGTGTCTGCCGACATCCAGAGCGTCTTCGTCCTCCCGGCGCACCGGGGCTGCGGCATCGGTTCGAGGCTGATCGCGGCAGCGTGCGCGTACGGAACATCTCTCGGTGCACCGCGAATCACGGTGCACTCGAGCGACGGCGCGGTGAGACTGTATCGACGCCTCGGATTCAGCGGTTCAGCGCAGTTGCTCCAGCTGCGCGGCCCTGCCTAAGTCTGTCCAGTCGTCCGGGCGAGTCGCGCGGCGAGGTCGACGAGCGACTCCGGGTGTGCCAGCAGGGTCCGCTGTTCGGGACGCGCGATGAGCTGAGCGATCAACCGCTGGGCTCCTTCGACCGTGGGAGCCCAGTAGCCGCCGACGTGGTGCCTGCTCAAGGGGAGTACACGTTCCTCGCCGCCGATCCGGAGAGAGACGGAGCCATCGTCGGGGTCGGCACCGAGGTCGTCGAGTGCCGCAACGGTGAGCGCGCCGAGGATGACCGTGCTCACCAGACCGGGCAACCGGAACCGCGTCGTCGGAACGTCAAGCAGGATGCGCTCGACCTGATCCCAGGGCACGATGCCACGGTTCTCGGTGCCCTCACGAATGATGAGGGCGTCGGGTGTGAGTCGAAGGTGGTGTCGCCCGGGGTCGCCGACGGCCAGCGCATCCGGGACGACGATCAGAGGCCCATACCGCTTCACGACCCGTCGCCCACGGGCGGAAGCCCCGCCGGGCCTTCCGTCACGAGGATGTGGAACTGTGCCGCGTCGAGGATGCGGATGCCGAGGTCCTCGGCCTTCGCGAGCTTCGATCCCGCTCCCGGCCCGGCGGCGACGAAGTCGGTCTTCTTCGACACACTGGACGCAGCCTTTCCGCCCGCGTTGATGATCGCCTCCTGCGCACCGTCGCGGGTGTAGCCATCGAGCGATCCGGTGGCGACCACCGTGAGTCCTTCGAGCACGCCCCCCGCCGCGACTGCCGCACCCGGCCCGGGGTGGCCCGGAGTCGACCACTGCACCCCTGCGTCGGCCCACTGCCGCACGATCTCCTGGTGCCAGTCGACCTCGAACCAGGCGAGCAGCGAGTCGGCGATGATGCCGCCCACGCCCTCGACGGCGGCGAGCTCGTCGCGCGATGCCGCACGGATCGCGTCGAGGGAGCCGAACCACTGCGCGAGCGCCCGCGCGGCAACGGGGCCGACGTGGCGGATGTTCAGCGACACCAGCAGCCGCCACAGGTCTTTGGTCTTCGCCTTCTCGAGCTCGGCGAGCAGCGTGAGCGCCTGAGACGACGGCTGGGGACCCTCAAGTCCTGACTTCTTCTCGGCAGCGGTGGGGTTGCGTCGGAAGGGTGCGCGCGTCTTGACGATCCCGTCCTCATCCTCCTTCGGGAGCCCGGTCTCGGAATCTCTCACGAAGAGCTCGATGGGTACGAGCTCTTCGAGCGTCAGCGCGAACAGCCCTGCCTCGGTCTCGAGCGGGGGAACGGCAGGTGAGGTCGGCTGCGTGAGCGCGGCCGCGGTGACCTCGCCCAGCGCTTCCACGTCGAGGGCACCGCGGGAGCCGATGTGCTCGACGCGGCCGCGGACCTGAGCAGGGCACGAACGCGCGTTCGGGCACCGGAGGTCGATGTCGCCCTCTTTCATCGCGCGCAGCGGGGTGCCGCACTCCGGGCATTCCACGGGCATCACGAACTCCCGCTCGCTGCCGTCACGCTTCTCGACGACAGGGCCGAGAACCTCGGGGATCACGTCGCCAGCCTTGCGCAGTACGACGGTGTCGCCGATCAGAACGCCCTTGGCCTTGACGACGTCCTTGTTGTGCAGCGTGGCCTGCCGGACCACGGAACCGGCGACGTGCGCGGGCGCCATGACGGCGAACGGCGTGGCGCGCCCGGTGCGTCCGACCGACACGACGATGTCGAGGAGCTTGGTCTGGACCTCTTCCGGCGGGTACTTGTAGGCGATGGCCCAGCGCGGCGCTCGACTCGTCGCGCCGAGCTCGTCGTGCAGCTCGAGCTCGTCGACCTTGACCACGATGCCGTCGAGCTCATGCTCGATGTCGTGACGGTGCTCACCGAAGTATTCGACGAACGCGACGACCTCGTCGACGGTGTGGCAGACCTTCGTGTGCGGACTCGTGGGCAGGCCCCACTCGGAGAGCAGGTCGTACACCTCGCTCTGCGCGGCGACGGGAGGGTTCGTCCACGCGCCGATGCCGTGCACGTAGAGCGCGAGCGACTCGATGCGCAGGAGCCCGGCCTCGAGTTCGAGACCGTTCTTCTTGTCGATCTGCTGACGGAGCCCCCCGCTGGCGGCATTGCGCGGATTCGCGAACGACGGGAAGCGCCTGGCGGCCGCCGTCTGCGCCTTCTCCTCGTCGAACGCCTTCTTGGCCCCGCCTCGGGCCTCCCAGCGCGCGAGAGCATCGGCGTATGCGCGGTCGCGGAAGGCGGCCTGCGCGGCGTTGAGGCGCTCGAACGCCGCGACGGGGATGAACACCTCGCCGCGCACCTCAACGATCGACGGATGGCCCTCGCCGCTCAGACGCTGCGGGATCTCGGGCAGCCGGAGCGCGTTCTCCGTCACGATCTCGCCGACACGACCGTCGCCGCGAGTCGCCGCAGAGGTGAGGACGCCGTTCTCATAGCGGAGGTTTATCGCGAGCCCGTCGATCTTCAGCTCGGTGAGCCACGCGACCTCGCGCCCGGCGGCGGCCCTGGTCTTCGCGGCCCACTCCCGCAGCTCGTCGACGGAGAAGACGTTGTCGAGGCTGAGCATGCGCTCGGCGTGCTCGATCGTCGCGAGACCGGTCGCCTCGGCGGCCCCGACCATCTGCGTGGGCGAGTCCTGCCCCTGCAACTCGGGGTGCAGCCGCTCCAGCTCCTCGAGCCGATGCATCCATCCGTCGTAGGTGAAGTCGTCGACGACCGAGGTGTCGCGACCGTAGTAGGCCTCCTTGGCCTCGAGGATGCGAGCCGTCAGCTCGTCGGCTTCGGTTCGGGCGTCTTCCAGCGAGATGTTCTCCGGCACCCCGCCAGTCTACGAGCGGGCACCGACACCGGAAGCGCCTACGCGCCGACGGGAACCGCCGAGACCGTGGTGTCGATGGTGAACTGCCCGAGTACCCGTGTGCCGACGTAGAGCACGGCGGTCTGTCCCGGCGCGACGCCGTCGAGCGGCGTCTCCGGCGTCACCCGGACCCCGTCGTCCGAGACCACGGCACGCGCGGCGACCGGCTCGGAGTGCGCACGGATCTGCACGTGACAATCGAACGAGGACTCCGTCGGTGCGGCACCGGCCCAGCTGAACCGCTCCCCCGCGATCTGCGCGATCGCCAGGGCTTCCTTGGGCCCGACCACGACGGTGTTCGACACCGGACGGACCTCGAGCACGAAGCGAGGCTTGCCGTCCGCTGCGGGGACACCCAGCTTGAGGCCGCGTCGCTGACCCACCGTGAACGCATGCGCCCCCTCGTGGGATCCGACGACCTCCCCGCTGCGATCGACGATCTCGCCCGTGGCGGTGCCGACCTTCTCGGCGAGCCACCCCCGGGTGTCGCCGTCGGGGATGAAGCAGATGTCGTGGCTGTCCGGCTTCTGGGCGACGGTCAGGCCGCGTGCTGCCGCCTCGGCGCGAACGATCGCCTTCGAGGGGGTGGACCCGAGCGGGAAGTACGTGTGCGCGAGTTGCTCCGCGGTCAGCACGCCCAGGACGTAGGACTGATCCTTGGCGTTGTCGGAGGCACGATGCAGCTCCAGTCCGTCGGCACCGTCCACGAGCGTGGCGTAATGGCCGGTGCACACGGCGTCGAAGCCGAGCTCGATCGCGCGTTCCAGGAGAGCCGCGAACTTGATCTTCTCGTTGCACCGCATGCAGGGGTTGGGGGTGCGCCCCGCCTGATACTCGGCGATGAAGTCGTCGATCACGTCATCGCGGAATCGCTCCGAGAAGTCCCACACATAGAACGGGATGCCGAGCAGATCGGCAGCCCGCCGCGCGTCGAGGGCATCTTCGATGGTGCAGCATCCGCGACTGCCCGTGCGGAGCGTTCCGCCGGCTCTGGAGAGTGCCAGGTGCACACCGACGACGTCGTGCCCCGCCTCCACGGCTCTGGCTGCCGCGACGGCGGAGTCGACGCCGCCGCTCATCGCCGCAAGTATCCGCATGGGAACAGTCTACGAGCGTGCGCCTGTGCCGGCGCCGGATGCCCGCGTGTACGCGTCAGCGATCGCCGCCAGCACTGCGTCGACATCGGAGTCGGTCGACGTGCGGCCGAGCGAGAACCGGAGAACACTGCGCGCATCGCGTTCGCTCCGCCCCATCGCCATCACCACGTGGGACGGTTCGGCGACGCCCGCTTGACACGCCGATCCGGTCGACGCCGCGACCCCGGCGACGTCGAGGAGGAACAGCAGGCTCTCCCCCACCGCACCGGGGAAGAGCAGATGCGCGTTGCCCGGCAGACGATCGATCGGGTCGCCCAGGAGTTCCGACGACGGAACCGCGGCGCGGATCCCGGACACCAGACGGTCTCGCAGTGCGCGAAGTCGCGCGGCCTCCGCGACCCGCTCGACTTCGGCGAGCTCGAGCGCGGTGGCGAACGCCGCAGCCCCGGCGACGTCCTGGGTTCCGGCGCGGAGCCCTCGTTGCTGCGCGCCGCCACGCAAGAGGGCCGTCATACGCGCGGTACGGGCCGTGACGAGCACCCCGACGCCGACGGGAGCCGCGATCTTGTGCCCGGCGAGGCTCATGGCCACGAGGCCGGCTCCCCCGGCGGCACCCCCGCGCAGACCACGGAACGACAGTGGTACGTGGCCGAGCGCAGCGACCGCATCGAGGTGGAGCGCCACTTCGGCCGTGGCGGCAGCGGCGGACAGCGCCGCGGCGTCGTTGATCGTACCGGCCTCGTTGTTGGCGACGAGCGCGGTGGCGAGAGCCGCCTCCCGAAGCTGCGACGCGAACTGCTCCGGCTCGATGCGCGCGCGGTCGGTCACCGGCACCCGGCGCAGTTCGGCGCCGTCCTCAACGAGTGCGGCCACGGTGTCCATCGTGGCGTGGTGCTCGGCATCGGGCATCACGATCGCCGCGGTGCCCTCGGGGCGGGACCGCCACAGGCCCTGCAGCGCCAGATTGATCGACTCGGTGCCCCCCGAGGTGAACACGATCTCGATCGGGTCGGCATCGAGGATCGCTGCGACGCGCTCGCGGGACTCCTCGAGCAGTCGGCGGGCGTCCTGGCCGGCGCCGTGCGTGGACGACGCATTGCCGACGGTCTCCGTGGCGGCCAGCCAGGCGTCGCGCGCTTCGGGGCGCAGAGGCGTGGTCGCCGCATGATCGAGATAGTGCCGCATCCTTCGATTCTCTCGCGAAACGCGCCCTGCCGGGTCTGCGTCCATGGAACCCGGTACGCCCTGACATGAGACTGCAACACATCGCGCCTAGTGTGTACTCATGCCCGCGTCCCGAGACCTCACCGTGCCCGGCGGCACCGCCCTCGACAACCTCGGCGTCCGTCTGCACGACGGCGTCGGCACCCTCCGCGTCTGGTCGCAGAACGCCTCGTCGATCGAGCTGGTCGTGTTCGATGCCACCGACCTGGACTGGGCGACCGACGAGGTCCCGCTCGATCGGTTGGCCGGAGGCATCTGGGAGGTCACCACGGAACTCCTGCAGCCGGGCGTCCGCTACGCCGTCCGTGTCGGTGGGCCTCACGGCCCCGGAAACACCTTCAACCCGGAGACGCTGCTGCTCGACCCGTATGCCCGCGGTCTCGCCCAGGGCGACGGGTACGAGGAGTGGCGTTCCGTCGTGATCGTCGACGGATTCGACTGGGGCGAATCCCAGAAGCCGCGTATCCCCCTCGACCGCACCGTGATCTACGAGGGACATCTCAAGGGACTCACCAAGCGGCACCCCGATGTCCCCCCTGCACTGCACGGCACGTATGCCGGCCTCGCCCATCCTGCGATGATCGAGTACTTCCACTCGCTGGGCATCACCTCGATCGAGCTCCTCCCCGTGCACGCCTTCGTGCCGGAGCCGCGATTGCTCGAGCGCGGACTCACGAACTACTGGGGCTACAACACCCTGAACTTCTTCACTCCGCACACCGCCTACGCGACGGAGGACGCGCGCAAGGAAGGCCCGGAGGCCGTGCTCGCGGAGTTCAAGGGGATGGTGCGGCTGCTGCACGAGGCCGGCCTCGAGGTGATCCTCGACGTCGTCTACAACCACACCTCGGAAGAGGGCATCGGCGGACCCCGTTCGAGCCTGCGCGGCATCGACAACGCCCTCTACTACCGTCAGGACGAGGCCGGCGTCTACGTCGACACCACCGGGTGCGGCAACACCCTGAACACCGCGACCGACGCCGGGGCCAGACTCGTGCTCGACTCGCTCCGCTACTGGGCGCAGGAGATGCAGATCGACGGATTCCGCTTCGACCTCGCCACCGCGATCGCACGGGACGAGTCCCATGCGTACACACCGGAGCATCCGCTTCTGAGCGCCATCGCCGATGATCCGATCCTCGCGGACACGAAGCTCATCGCCGAGCCGTGGGATGTCGGCCTCGGCGGGTGGCAGACGGGGAACTTCCCCTCGGGGTGGCATGAGTGGAACGATCGCTACCGCGACCGCGTGCGCAACTTCTGGCTGAGCGACATCGACTATGCACGGCGCGCGTCGGCACCGGTGGGCATCGGGGGGTTCGCGACGCGTCTCGCCGGTTCCTCGAACACCTTCAGCGAGGACCGGGGTCCGCTCGCCAGCGTGAACTTCGTCACCGCCCACGACGGTTTCACCCTGCATGACCTCGTCTCGTACGACGTCAAACACAACGAGGCAAACGGCGAGCAGAATCGCGACGGCGCTGACACCAATCGTGCGTTCAACCACGGTATCGAGGGGCCGACGGACGACCCGACGATTCTCGCCGCGCGTCGCAAGGCCATGCGCAACCTGCTCGGGACTCTGCTGCTTTCCGCCGGCATCCCGATGCTCACCGCAGGCGACGAGGTCGGCCGCACCCAGCGCGGCAACAACAACGCCTACGCTCAGGATTCCGCTCTCACCTGGCTCGCCTGGGAGTCCGAGCCCTGGCAGGAGGACCTGCGTGCGCATGTCTCCCACCTGATCCGGTTGCGACAGGAGAACCCTGCGCTCCGCCCGAGTCGCTACGCACGGCTCGGCGAGCACATCCCCAACGCCTCGGTCATGGACTGGTATGACCAGAACGGCGAGACGATGGAGCAGGGGCAGTGGGCAGATCCCGGGAACAGGACGCTGCAGTACGTCGCCGCGTCCACGCCCGACACCGAGGCCTACAACCGCATCCTGCTCATCGTGCACGGGACGGAGTCGCCGATCGACGTGCGTCTCCCCGACGAGATCGAGGACGCGACCCGCTTCGTGTCCCTGTGGTCGAGCTCTCAGGAGCGACCTTCCGATGAGGAGGAGGTCTTCGCACCCGGCGATGTGCTGCCGGTGTCCGGAACGTCGATGAGGCTCTTCCGCATCGAATGAGCCCCGCTCCCGACGCACCACGCGGCGCGCTACCCGCGGCCACGTCTGCGCGGTACATTCGGGATGTGGCTGCACGCGCTGGTACTCGGTCCTCGGCTCTCCGGAGCCCCGCTCAGATCCCGACGCGCGTCTTCGTCGACGCGGATGTTCCGGGCTCCCTCCGCACCACGCGGATCCCCCTGCTCGATCCGAGTCCGGCGGTTCCCGGCGGCTTCGCGCCGAAGGCGTTCGCGGGAGAGGTCGTCCCGTTCAGCGTGGTCTCGTTCCGCGAGGGGCACGACATCATCGGCGTGCACGTCCGCCTCACTTCGCCGTCCGGCGAGGAGAGCCTCCACCGGTTGACCGCCCGGAACGACGGCACGGACCGATGGTCGGCCGAGATCGCACTCGATGAGCAGGGCGCATGGCGCTATCGGTTCGAGGCCTTCTCGGACGACTTCGCGACCTGGGCCCATGCCACGGAGCTGAAGGTCGCGGCCGGGGTCGACGTGCCGGTGATGGCTGCGCTCGGAGCAGAGCTGCTCGCGAGAGCCGCTGCCGAGAAGGAGCGTCCCGCCGCGCAGCGAAAGCGTCTGCTCGCCGATGCGGAGTCGCTGGAGGGCGGGGACGGTGCGACGGCGCTCGCGCTTTCCACGGATCCCGGATTGGCCGACCTCTTCCGCGCCCGCCCCCTGGTGACCCTGTGTTCCGCGACGGAGCGACATACACTCAACGTCGAACGTCATGCTGCGGGCGTCGGTGCCTGGTACGAGTTCTTCCCCCGATCGGAGGGGGCGAAGCGGCTCAAGGACGGCACGGTGAAGAGCGGGACTTTCCGCACGGCGGCCAGACGCCTGCCAGAGGTCGCCGCGATGGGTTTCGACGTGGTCTACCTGGTTCCGATCCATCCGATCGGAACCACCAACCGCAAGGGGCGCAACAACACCCTCACCGCCGAGTCGGGTGACCCCGGCTCGCCGTATGCGATCGGCTCCGCCGAGGGCGGCCACGATGCCATCCACCCCGACCTGGGTTCGGCCGCCGACTTCCGCTCCTTCGTCCGGGCGGCGCACGGGGCGGGCCTCGAGGTCGCCCTCGACCTCGCCCTCCAAGCATCCCCGGATCATCCCTGGGTGAGCGAGCACCCGGAGTGGTTCACGACCCTCCCCGACGGGACGATCGCGTACGCGGAGAACCCGCCGAAGAAGTACCAGGACATCTACCCCCTCAACTTCGACAACGACCCCGACGGCATCGCGGCCGAGATGCTGCGCGTCGTGCAGCACTGGGTTGCCCAGGGGGTGAAGATCTTCCGGGTCGACAACCCCCACACCAAGCCGCTGCAGTTCTGGGAGTGGCTGATCCGCGAGGTCAACACCGTGGATCCGGATGTGATCTTCCTCGCCGAGGCCTTCACACGTCCGGCTGTCATGCGTGCCTTGGCCGCCGTCGGGTTCCAGCAGAGCTACAGCTACTTCACGTGGCGGAACACCAAGAGCGAGCTGGAGGAGTTCCTCACCTCGGTGTCACGGGAGACGTCCGACTACATGCGGCCCAATCTCTTCGTGAACACGCACGACATCCTGACCGAGTACCTGCAGTTCGGCGGTCGTGCGGCTTACCGCATCCGTGCCTGCATCGCCGCCACCGCTGGACCGGTGTACGGGGTGTACGCCGGCTACGAGCTCTTCGAGAACGTGGCACGGCCCGGGTCCGAGGAGAACATCGACAACGAGAAGTACGAGTACAAGTTCCGAGATTGGTCGGGCGCCGAGGCTCGCGGTGAATCCCTCGCCCCCCTGCTTCGACGGCTCAACGAGATCCGCACAGCCCACCCCGCACTCCGTCAGCTCAGGAACTTCCGGGCGCACTGGAGCGATGACGATGCCGTCCTCGTGTACAGCAAGCACCTGGCCGCCCCCTTCACCGGCACGGGCCGCGCGGACACGATCATCGTGGTCGCGAACGTGGACCCGCACTCGGTCCGCGAGACGACCGTGCACCTCGACAGCACCCAGTGGGGCGTTCCGCTCGGCGAGTCGTTCGAGGTCGAAGATCTGCTCACCGGCGCCGTCTGGAACTGGAACGACCACAACTACGTGCGACTCGACGCCTTCGCCGAGCCGGTGCACATCCTGAGGGTGAGGGAGCGAGCATGAGCTACGCAGAAGATGTCACGGCGTCCACAGAGTGGGAGGCCATCTCTTCGGCCACCCACCACGATCCGCACGCCGTTCTCGGCGCGCATCCCCACAAGGACGCGGCCGATCGCACGGTGACGGTCATCCGCGTCCGACGCCCCCTGGCCGCCGGGGTGGCCGCGATCTTCGGTGACGGCAGCCGGCTCGAGCTCGTCCATGTCGCGCACGGCATCTGGGAGGCGCAGCATGTCGGTCCGCCACTCCCCTATCGCGTCGCCACGCGATACGCGAATCACGAGGAGAAGCTGTCCGGAGATCCGTACCGACACCACCCGACCCTCGGAGACCTCGATCTCCATCTGATCGCGGAGGGCCGCCACGAACGCCTCTGGGAGGTGCTCGGGGCGCACCCGCGCACTCTGGGGGGCGAGCAGGGCGTCTCATTCGCCGTCTGGGCGCCCAACGCCACAGCCGTGCGCGTCGTGGGAGATCACAACGACTGGAACGGCGAAGCCCATGCCATGCGCTCGATGGGCGTGAGCGGGGTCTGGGAACTCTTCATCCCCGACCTTCCGCTGGGCACGCGGTACAAGTATCAGCTCCGCACACGCGAGGGCGCCTGGATCCTCAAGGCCGACCCGATGGCGCTCGCCGCCGAAGTGCCACCGGACACGGCATCGGTCGTGACCTCATCCTCGTACGACTGGGCGGACGGCGCATGGATGACGCGGCGTGCCGCGACACACGCCGTCGCGCAGCCGCTGTCGGTCTACGAGATCCACGTCGGCTCCTGGCGCGAGGGACTCGGGTACCGGGACATCGCCGAGCCGCTGATCCAGCACGTCTCGGATGCCGGATTCACCCATGTGGAGTTCATGCCCCTGGCGGAGCACCCGTTCGGAGGCTCCTGGGGTTACCAGATCAGCGGGTACTACGCGCCGACGAGCCGATTCGGCACCCCCGACGATCTGCGGTACCTGATCGACCAGCTGCACCAGGCCGGTATCGGCGTGATCATGGACTGGGTCCCCGGGCACTTCCCCAAAGACGCCTTCGCTCTCGCACGCTTCGACGGCCAGCCGCTCTACGAGCACCCGGACCCGCGTCGCGGCGAGCACCAGGACTGGGGCACGCTCATCTTCGATTACGGCCGGCCCGAGGTGCGGGGATTCCTCGTCGCCAACGCGCTGTACTGGCTCAGGGAGTTCCACGTGGACGGGCTGCGCGTCGACGCGGTCGCCTCGATGCTCTACCTCGACTACTCCCGCGAAGCCGGCGAATGGGAACCGAACATCCACGGCGGTCGCGAGAACCTCGAGGCGATCCGGTTCCTGCAGGAGGTGAACGCCACGGCGTACCGCCTGCACCCCGGCATCATGATGATCGCCGAGGAGTCGACCAGCTTCCCCGGCGTCACAGCAGCCACTGATCACGCGGGGCTGGGATTCGGGTTCAAGTGGAACATGGGCTGGATGAACGACTCGCTCCAGTACATCTCCCGCGACCCGATGTACCGGGCGCACCACGAGGGCGAGATGACGTTCTCGTTCGTGTATGCATTCGGGGAGAACTATCTGCTGCCGATCAGCCACGACGAAGTCGTGCACGGGAAGGGCAGCCTGATGGCGAAGATGCCCGGCGACCATTGGCACAAGCTCGCCAACGTCCGCGCCTACGTCGCCTACATGTGGGGACACCCCGGCAAGAAGCTCCTGTTCATGGGGCAGGAATTCGGTCAGCTCGCCGAGTGGTCGGAAGGGCGTGAGCTGGACTGGTGGCTCCTCGAACAGCCTTCGCACGCGCAGCTGCAGGACTTCGTCGGAGCGATGAACCGTGCCTACAGGTCCCAGTCCCCTCTCTGGGCGCGCGACAACGACGGATCGTCGTTCCACCGCCTCGGTGCACCCAGCTGGGACCCGAACGTGATCGCCTTCGAGCGGCGGGATTCCCATGGAGGCCGTCTGGTCGTCGTGAGCAACTTCGCCGGCGTGGAGCGCGCGGGATATCGACTCGCACTTCCGCAGGACGGCGTCTGGCAGGAGGTGCTCAACACCGATGCCGCCGAATACGGCGGACGAGGGTCGGGAAATCTGGGCATGGTCTTCGCGTCGGGCGAGGATGGCGGCGCCCCCACCGCGACGATGACACTTCCCGCGCTTTCGACGCTGTGGCTACGTCACCAGTCCGACCCGCACGTACCCACCGTCAGTCACGGATGACGGTGACCCGCCCGTAACCCTCCAAGGGCTAGAACAGCAGCGACGAAAGCCGGTTCCGGGCGGCGACGACTCGCGGGTCACCCGTCCCGATGAGACCGAACAGCTCGATCAGGCGCTCCCGCACAGGGGTGCGCTGGTCGGATGGCAATTGCGCGAACAGGTCGAGCAGTCGCGCGAAAGCGTCTTCGACATGCCCGCCGGCAAGATCGAGGTCGGCCACATCGAACTGCGCCTGAACGTCGAGCGGTCCCTCCGCGGCCGCTGCGCGCGCCGTCTGCAGATCGAGTCCCTGCACGCGGTCGAGCAGACGCACCTGGCCGAGGCCCGCGATCGCCTCCTCATCGCGAGGGTTCTCGGCGAGGGCCTTCTCGTACGCCCGGATCGCGGCTGTGTAGTCGCCTGCCTCGATCGCAGCGAAGGCTTCGGCGTGCAGCGGCGGCAACTCCGGCTCCTCCGGGGTCGCCGGGGCCTCGGCATCCGCATCGACCGAGAGCGATCCGGTGACGCCGTTCTGCGCGGCCACCTGCAGCAGCTGCGCGAAGACCTCGCGCACCTGCTGCTCCGGCACCGCGCCTGTGAACATCGGTACCGGCTGGCCGGCGATCAACGCCACCACCATCGGGATCGACTGCGCGCGGAAGCTCTGCGCGAGCTGCGGATTCGCGTCGACATCGACCTTGGCGAGCAGCACCCGGCCGCCGAGTTCACGAGTCACCTTCTCGATGATCGGGCTCAGCTGCTTGCACGGTCCACACCACTCGGCCCACAGGTCCACGACGACGGGAACCGTGCGGGAGAGTTCGAGGATCTGCCCGAACGTCTCGTCGGTCGCATCGACGACGACATCGACCACGCCGGGAGCAGGAGCGCCCTCGGGCGGCGACGCCGGCCGGTTTCGGAGGGTCGACAGGTCCACCGCGCCGCGCAGCGCGGACGGAGAGATTTCACTCACTTGATCACCTTCACGGAAAGGAGGTCCTGGTGGACTGCCAGGAGCCGGATCTGCTCCGTCGACCCCTGAGCGGGGACCGAGAAGAACAGCTGGAACTCATAAGTCGTTTCGACGCCCTTCGCGGACTCGGTCGCACCGGTGAGCGCCTTCGCCTGAGCGTTGTCCCCGAACCGGATCACCACGTCGGAAGACACGGGCGTCACGGTCTCGGTATCGGTCAGGGAGACCGCGACGATCGCACCGCTGTCGAGCGTGGTCATCGAGATCGGCTCGTCCGTCGTCGGCGCCATGTCGAATGCCGCCTTCGATGTCTTGGCGGCGCCCTTGTCGGCGAGACCCTTGACCACAGCTTGCCGACTATCGGTGATCGACGTCGCGAGGTTCAGCGCCAGATCATCGAACAGGCCGTAGAACTCGCTCTTCTCCCCCGAGTCGACGACATCGGCGAACGCCGGGGCGAGTTCGGCGGGAGGGAGCGTGAGGAACGCGGAGTCAGATGGGACGAGCGACGTGCCGAGCCAGGCGGCGGCGACGTCGGGGAACACCGCATCCGCGGACATCTCGGCCATATTGCTGACCTTGTAGTTCGACCACGGGTCGGCCTGGGTCATCATGAGCACGACGGGCGGCTCGGTGTCGTCGCCCTTGCTCTTCGCAAGCATGAGCACGGTCCTCGGCCATGCGTCGGTCGCCTCCGGAAGCACGACCTCGACATCGTCGGTCGGGATCGCCGCAGGAACTGCCATGTCCGTGAGCTTGGTCCGCAGCGCGTACTCGGTCGTGCGAGCAGCGAGAGCCGGTCCGGCCAGACGCGTGGACGCCAGGTCGAGGTCGAGTGCGGTGTCTGCCTCCACCACCGTGTCGGATACGGACTTCAGGATTCGCTTCGCCTGGGACTCGGTCACGGCCGGCGGCTTCTGGTTCTCCGGCGCGATCACGGTCGGGCTGGGCGAGGGCGAGGCAGAGGCATCGCCGAACTGCGGCCAGGAGTCAGCGGAACACCCGGCAGCGAGAAGAGCAGTGAGCCCGAGGGCCGGGATCGTCAGCAGCCGGCGACGACGAGCGGTGCTCTTCGCACGCATCGACGTCTTCGAGTCGTTCTCCTTGGGATCCACGATCTCCCCGTCTTCGATCGCGGTATCCGGGGTGTCTGCGGAAGGCGCCGGGCCGGCGGAGGTCGGCGTATCCGCCGGGCCTTCGATAGCCGCGCGCTCTTCGGGAGGGAGCACCGCGATGTCGATCGGCTCGGTCGCCGGAAGAGGGCCCGGGCCCTTGCGACGCGGCCCGCGCCCACGACGCTGGTGGCGGATCCCGAGGACGTACAGCACGAGTCCGATCAGCAGGACGATGCCGCCGGCGACCATGAGCGGCCCGGCCAGCGGCGTCGATGTGTCGAGCGGCCAAGAGATGACGATGTCATCAGGAGCGTCCTGCGTGCCGTCGTAGGCGACCAGCATGCTCGTTCCCTCGGGGAGCTGCATGTTGTCGGCGACGAGGCGGTTCTCTTTCTCGAAGGAGTCCAGCCACAGGTCGGATCCCCGGGGATCGCGGCCCGTAGCCGCCTCCCCGTCCTCGCCTGCGCCGCCGTCCGCCTCGTCCGCATCCTCGGCCGCCGACACGTGCTCGACGGCGAAGCCGCCGTCGTCGTCCACCGTGACGTGGTTGTAGTCGGAGTCTGCGAGCCAGGCCTCCATATCGGCGGTCCTGCCGTAGCTGCCGAAGATGTCGCCCTGCCCGCGGACGATCAGGGTCTGAACGCCCGGGTTCGTCCGGAGCACGTCTCCATCCAGGAGGACGAACGGCGCGGGCTCCTCGATCTCGACGGGCGTCTGCTGCGAGTCGGGGCCCACGAAGGTGCGCTGGGCGATCCCGGCCCCGATCAGCACGGCGGCAAGAACGAAGGCCACCACGGCCCATACGAAACGCACGAATAGTCTCCTCACGCATCACCGGCATCTGCCCGCGACGCAACACTCGACATTTCAGACTAGCGAAATCAGCTGAGTGTTGCCCACGTACACGTGCAGTGCAGGCTGGACCGGCACGTCGCGCGCGGCGTTGCGCGGCGTCTGGATACCCTTGCTGCAGCCGTTTCGAGGAGTCGTCGCATGAAGATCCACAATCCGTTCCGCACCGCCCTCGTGGCGACGCTCGGCGTGGGACTGGGGATCCTCCTGATCAACAGCGTGGAGACTCTCTCCAGCGTCCTGCTCTATGTCGGCACGGCGCTGTTCCTGAGTCTGGGGCTCGATCCACTCGTGTCCTTCCTCGAGCGTCGTCGGCTCCCCCGCTGGCTGGCCGTGTTGGTGACGATCCTCGCCGTCCTCGCGATCTTCAGCGGGATCGTGCTGATCATCCTCCCCGTCCTGGTGGATCAGATCTCGCAGCTCATCGCGCAGATCTCGGCGATCGTGTCGCGAGGCAACCTGATCCCCGACCTGAAGGAGTGGATGCAGGACACCTTCCCGAACCTCCTTGTCGATGACGTCTTCACCTATGTGACGGACTGGCTGACGACCAACCTCGCCGAGATCGGCGGATCCATCGGCCAGGGCGTCCTCGTCGCCAGCGGCGCCGTTCTGAGCGGACTGTTCGGCGCGTTCATCGTCCTCATCCTGACGATCTACCTGACCGCCTCGACGCCGTCGCTCAAGCGTGCCGTCTACCAGCTCGCCCCGTCGTCGAAGCGCGACCGTTTCATCGATCTGTCCGAGCAGATCACCGACTCCGTGGGCTATTACGTCATGGGGCAGGTCACCCAGGGCGTGATCAACGGCGTCCTCAGCGCGATCTACCTCTCGATCATCGATGCGCCGTTCCCGGCCGTTCTCGCGATCATCGCCTTCTTCTTCTCGCTGATCCCGCTCGTCGGCACCTTGACCGGCTCGACGATCATCGTCCTGGTATGCCTCATCCCCGGGCTCGGGTCACCCGGGATCGCGATCGCCGCGGCCATCTACTACCTCGTCTACATGCAGATCGAGGCTTATGTGATCTCGCCGCGCATCATGAGCCGCGCAGTCGCCGTCCCCGGCGCAGTGGTCGTCGTCGCGGCCCTTGCGGGTGGCAGTCTGCTCGGGTTGCTCGGGGCGCTCATCGCGATCCCCGTCGCCGCGAGCATCCTGATCATCTATCGGCAGGTGCTCATCCCGCGGATGAACGAACTCTGAGCGTCCGGCACTCGATCAGTCCGCCGGCGGCCAGTGCGTGGCGAGGGGCAGCGCCGACGGGTTCACTGCGGCCACGATCTCGGTGAGCACGCGCCGCGTCTGCGTCTCGCCGACCCACAGGTGCTTCCCGCCCTCGACAGCGATCAGCTGCGCGTGCGGAATCGAAGCGAAGCGTTCGCGTGCCTCGTCAGGCCGCAGGTAGTCGTCCAGCTCCGGCACCAGCACGACGAGCGGGACTTCGCTGGCAGCCCAGGCGGCGACCTCTTCATCCGTCGTCCGATGCAGCGGCGGAGACAGCAGGATCACACCGGCGACGTCGTGATCACGTCCATACTTGAGCGCGAGTTCGGTGCCGAAAGACCATCCGAGCAGCCACGGTCGCGGGAGCGCCCGAGCACGGATGAAGTCCATGGCCGCCGCGACATCGAACTGCTCGGCCGCACCGCCGTCGAACGCGCCGTCGCTCGTGCCGCGGGGCGACGTGGTTCCTCGCGTGTTGAACCTCAGGACCGCCAAGTCAGCCAGCGCGGGAAGCCTGGCTGCCGCTTTGCGGATGATGTGGGAGTCCATGAAGCCGCCGGCTGTCGGCAGCGGATGCAGGGTGACGAGCGTCGCGACCGGCGGCACGCTCTCCGGGAGGGCGAGCTCTCCGACCAGAGTGAGACCGTCCGCCGTCTTCAGCTCGATGTCCTCCCGCTCGGCGGGAAGCTCCAGCGGCCCTCGAATCTCCATGCTCACGCGATCCTCCAACAGTGTGTGTGCCAGTGCCGGCGCGCGGCGAGATCAGCGGCATCGCCGAGGACGCCGTCAGCCCGCCAAGCGACCAGGTGTGCGGTTCCCGCCACGATCGACTGCGCACAACCCGGGCAGACGTAGTCCTTCTGCGCCTGAGCGGACGACACCGGCTGCACGGTCCATTCGCTGCCGCGACGGGTCTCCGAGCGCTTCCATCCGGCGAGCAACCGCTCGAACGAGTCGTCGTCGGCTTCCGGGCGCGCCGGAGGGCGTCTGCGTGAGCGAGGCATCGCTCCTGCTCACCACCAGTGGTTGTTCGTCCAGAAGCTGTACGCCCCGGCCCAGCTGCCGTAACGGCCCGTGGCGTAGCCGGTCGCCCAGCGCAGGTTGTCCACCGGGTCGTAGCCGTTACCGGGCACCTTGCTGCAGGGAAGGGCTTGAACCAGGCCGCACGCGCCCGAGGACGAGTTCGTGGCGTTCGGATTCCACCCGCTCTCGCGCGACACGATGTAGTCGACGTACTGCCAATCGCTCTGCGCGATCCCGGCGGCGGCCATCCAGTCCGCGGGAGCACCGCCTCCTGAATAGGGGGGCAGAGTGCCGCCCGAGGATCCGCCCTGCGATCCCGTGGAGGCAGTGGCTGCCGGCTTGGGCTTCGGCTTGGGCTTCGGCTTCACGTACACCTCGAACGTGCCGCGCTCCACCGGGGTGATGGCAGCACCGCTGACGGTGACCGTGAGGTTCTGCGTGTCGGCGAGAGCCAGCGAATAAGCGGAATCCGGGGCGTCGGACTTCACGGGTTCGGCCAGAGCGACCCCGGTCGGTGCCACGAGTGCTCCCGCGAATCCGACGACGGCGAGAGCGCTCAACACGCTGACGACGCCGCGTCGGCGAGACCCTCGACGAGTGCCCGTGCGCGCGGATCCGTCCCTCGCTGCGGGCTGCAGCGAAAGGTCGCGTCGTTGGGGGTTCATGTCGTTTCGGGAGTTCACGATGAAGGACAGTCTACGCAAAGGCGCCTGGGACGACCATCAGGAACTCAGCGAACGGCCAGAATCACGTCGATCGTGGCGTCGAGGAGCCCATCGACCTGCTCCTCGCGGTAGCCGCCCCGCTGCATCCGAAACGCTGCCGATCGCAGCTGCTCGGCGGAGAGTGGATCGCCATCCCGGAGATAGCGGACGATCCTGGTCGAGACATGGTCGACCTCGTCAATGCGGTAGCCGAACGTGAGCACCCCGGTGCGGGCGAAGCGCCGGCGTCGAGGTCGCGCCAGGTGGTCCAGAATGACCTGCGCGTCGGCTCTCGCCTGCTCGACCCACACCTCGGCACCCTGCGCGCGCACCACACGCTCGCGCTCACGCGCGGCGAAGGCATCTTCCACGCGACCGAGCGCCGCGTCGACGTCGGCGACGACATAGCCGCCCTTGACGAGCGGAAAAGACGCCGCGCGCACATCATCGGCGCCCAGCTCGTCGGTACCGGACTCGAACGCTCGTCGAGCGGACGCGAGGAACGCGTCGACGGCAGCACGGTGATATCCGCGCTCGCGCCCGGATGTCAGTGCGAACGCCGGCGGAGCGTCCGCCGTCCGCTCCGCGATCTGCTCTTCGTTCATCACAGCACCACCCAGGGAGAGAAGAGGAAGTAGAGGCCGAGCGCCGGGATCGTCGAGGGCAGGATGCTGTCGAGTCGATCGAGGAGACCGCCGTGCCCGGGAAGCCAGGAGCTCATGTCCTTGATGCCGAGATCACGCTTGAGCATGGACTCACCGAGATCGCCCAGCGTCGCCGACAGCAGGATCGACACTCCGAAGATCACACCGGCCCACCACGGCAGCTCGAGAAGGAAGATGGCCAGGAGCACGCCGGCGACCAGGGAGGCGAGCACCGCTCCGCCGAACCCCTCCCACGTCTTCTTGGGGCTGATCTTCGGGGCCATCGGGTGCCGCCCGAACGCGAGACCCGCCGCATACGCACCCGTGTCGGCGGCGACCGCGATGGCGATGAAGCTCAGAACCCACCATTGGCCGCCCTCCTGTTCGAGGAGGATGAGGGCGACGCCGGCGAGGAAGGGAACGTAGACCTGGACGAATCCGCTGATGACCGCATCGGCGAGGACGTCTCCGTAGGTGCGTCCGTCTTTCGCGACCATCTGTGCGATGAGTCGCCACACGATGACGAACGCGACGGCGACGAAAAGCATGACCCAGGACAGCCACGGCTCGGCGAAGTAGGCCGAGAGCACCAGGAAGGCACCGGCAACCAGCTGAGGGATGACGTCGATCCGGCGGCCGGACGCCCGAAGCGCCCGGGAGAGTTCGTACACGCCCAGCAGCGCCGCAGCGAGAGCGAACGGTACGAACAGCGCCTTGACGAAGAGCAAGGATGCGAGCAGCGCCGCTCCGAACGCCAGACCGATCAGGATCGCGAGGACGAGATCACGTCCCGTGCGCTGCTTGATCCGTTCATTCGCCTGATCGATCTGATCCCGTGCATGGGAGACGTGGTTCTCGAGCTCGTCCCTCGCCGCCCGCCATTGCTCGCGGATCGCATTGTGGTCCGCCGTATCCAGCGGACCACCAACGACGGATGTCCCGCCGCCCGCCGACGCCGGAAGGGGTGGACGAGGCGGGATGGCTTCCGCATCGAACGTCGGGAAGGCCGCGTCTGCGAGCGGGACGCCGTCAGCAGGCGTGCCGTCACGCGCGTCTCGGCGCGTCAGCGGCTGCCTGTCCTCCTCGGCGTCACGCGTTTCGTCAGACATCCCGACTACACCTCGAGGAGTTCTGCCTCTTTACGCTTCAGCGCGTCGTCGATGAGGTCGACGTGCTGACGCGTCAGGCCGTCCAGCTCCTTCTCGCCGCGGGCGATCTCGTCCTCGCCGAGTTCGCTCTTGAGCGCATCCAGCTCGTCCTTCGCCTTGCGGCGGATGCCACGGACATGGACCTTCGCGTCCTCGGCCTTGGTCTTGACGAGCTTGACGTACTCCTTGCGACGCTCCGCCGTGAGCTCGGGCATCGTCACACGGACGAGGTTGCCGTCGTTCGTCGGGTTGACACCGAGGTTCGGCATGTCGCGGATGGCCTGCTCGATCGCCTTCAGCGCCGACTTGTCGTACGGCGTGATGATGAGCGTGCGTGCCTCCTGGTTCGCGAGCGAGGCCAGCTGCGCGATCGGGGTCGGCGTGCCGTAGTAGTCCACGAGGACCTTCTGGAACATCTGCGGGTTCGCACGCCCGGTGCGCACCGTGGAGAAGTCCTCCTTGGCAGCTTCGACCGCCCGGTTCATACGAGTGGTGGTTTCAGCGAGGACGTCCGCGATCACGGTGGCTCCTATCGTCGGGGTGTTCTGCAAATTCTATCGGGCGAAGCAGTCTCCGCCGTGTCACACACTCAGGCGGTGACGAGGGTTCCGATGGGCTCTCCGAGCAGGGCCCTGGTCACATTCCCCGCCGGCTCCATGCCGAAGACGCGCATGTCCATGCTGTTGTCCATGCAGAGGCTGAAGGCGGTCGAGTCGACGACCTTGAGGCCGCGCTGCAACGCATCGCGATATGTCACGCGCTCGATGCGCTCGGCATCGGCGTGCTTGTTCGGGTCGGCGGTGTAGATCGCATCGACGCCGTTCTTGGCGACGAGGACCTCGTCCGCCCCGATCTCGAGCGCGCGCTGCGCTGCGACGGTGTCGGTGGAGAAGTACGGGAGTCCTGCGCCGGCGCCGAAGATGACGACACGGCCCTTCTCGAGGTGACGCTCGGCGCGACGCGGGATGTAGGGCTCGGCGACCTGGGTCATCGAGATCGCGGACTGCACACGGGTGGCTGCACCGGCCTGCTCGAGGAAGTCCTGGAGAGCGAGGGCGTTCATCACCGTGCCCAGCATGCCCATGTAATCGGCACGGCCTCGATCCATGCCGCGCTGGCTGAGCTCCGCGCCACGGAAGAAGTTGCCGCCGCCGACGACGATCGCGACCTCGACCCGATCGACGGCCGCGGCGATGTCGCGGGCGATCTGGGAGACGACATCGGGGCTGACACCCAGCTGCCCCGCTCCGAATGCCTCTCCGGAGAGCTTGAGTAGGACGCGTCGGCGTCCGGTGCGTTCAGTCATGGGTGGGTGTCCTCTCGTCCCGATTCAAGATAGTGCCTCGTGGGCATGAAGAAGGGGTTCGGATCATGGCGATCCGAACCCCTTCGACCTTGCTACGCGCCGACCTTGAAGCGCGCGAAGTCCGTCACGGTGATACCGGCGTCCTTCGCCACCTGGGCGACAGAGAGCTTGTTGTCCTTGGCGTAGTCCTGCTCGAGCAGTGCGACCTGCTTGATGAACGCAGAGACACGGCCTTCGACGATCTTCGGGAGCGCCGCTTCCGGCTTGCCCTCGTTGCGAGAGATCTCGGTGACGATCTCGCGCTCCTTCTCGACAGCGTCCGCCGGCACGTCCTCGCGGGACAGGTACGACGGGTTCGCGAACGAGATGTGCTGGGCGATGCTGCGCGCGGTCTCGGCGTCGTCACCCGAGTAGGCGACGACGACGCCGATCTGCGGCGGCAGGTCCTTGCTCGTGCGGTGCAGGTAGACCTCGACCTTGTCGCCGGCGATGGTGCGCACGCGACGCAGTTCGACCTTCTCGCCGATGATCGCGGCCTCTTCGGAGATGACCTGCTCGACACTCTTGTCGCCGGCGGATGCGGCGAGGGCAGCGTCGACCGAGTCGGCCTTGACCGCTGCGGCGGCGTCGGCGACCTTGTCGGCCAGCGCGATGAAGCGCTCGTTCTTCGCGACGAAGTCGGTCTCGCACGCGAGCTCGATGAGCGTCACAGCGCCGTCCTGCTCGCGAGCGACGATCAGTCCCTCGCTGGTCGAACGGTCAGCGCGCTTCGCGTTGCCCTTCGCACCCTTGAGACGCAGGATCTCGGTGGCCTTCGCGACGTCTCCGTCGGCCTCCTCGAGCGCCTTCTTGGTGTCGACCATTCCCGTGCCGAGCTGCTCACGCAGGGCCTTGAGGTCAGCGATGGTGAAGTTGGCCATGTGTGGTGGCTCCTTGCTTCGTTAGGTGTGTGTACGAGGGGATTACTTGGCGTCAGCTGCCTCGGAGGCGGCGACCTCAGCGGTCTCCTCACCGGAAGCGGCGGCGATCGCCTCGTCGTGAGCCTCAGCACCGGCCTCGTCGGCAGCGGTCTCGTCGGCGGCGGGCGTCTCGACGACGGCAGCAGCGTCGTCTGCGTCGGCGACCTCAGCAGCGTCAGCGGACTCCTGGACCTCCTGGGCCGGAGTCTCGAGGAGCTCCTTCTCCCAATCGGCGAGCGGCTCGGCGTCACCCGTCTCCGGGTTGTGCTTCTGCTGCAGGCCCTCAGCCGCGGCGTCGGCGATGATGCGGGTCAGCAGCGAGACGGAGCGGATCGCGTCGTCGTTGCCGGGGATCGGGTACTGGAAGTCGTCGGGGTCGGCGTTGGTGTCGAGGATGCCGATCACCGGGATGCCCAGCTTCTTGGCCTCATCGATCGCGAGGTGCTCGCGCTTGGCGTCGACGACCCAGATGGCCGACGGCGTCTTGGTGAGGTTGCGGATACCGCCGAGGGACTTGTGCAGCTTGTCGAGCTCACGCTTCTTGAGCAGGAGCTCCTTCTTCGTGAAACCGCTGTTCGCCGGGGTCTCGTAGTCGAGCTCCTCGAGCTCCTTCATGCGGGCGAGACGCTTGGAGATCGTCTGGAAGTTGGTGAGGAGTCCACCGAGCCAGCGCTGGTTCACGAAGGGCTGGCCGACGCGCGTGGCCTGCTCGGCGAGGATCTCCTGCGCCTGCTTCTTGGTGCCGACGAAGAGGATCGTGCCACCGTGGGCGACGGTCTCCTTGACGAAGTCGTAGGCCTTGTCGATGTAGCCCAGCGACTGCTGGAGGTCGATGATGTGGATGCCGCTGCGCTCGGTGAGGATGAAGCGCTTGACCTTCGGGTTCCACCGACGGGTCTGGTGTCCGAAGTGCACGCCGCTGTCGAGCAGCTGGCGGATGGTGACCACAGCCATGGTCGTCTCCTGGTTCTGGCGCGTTTCTGCGCCGTTGAGGTTGTCAAGCCGATCGGATGATCGGACTTCCTGGTGCCCGGCGCACACCCGCCCTCTGGTGAGAAGGACCTGTGGATGTGGATGCCGCGGATGAACCGCTCTGGGCACGCGTAGTCACCCCGATATCGAGGTGCTCCCCCAGCATACAGGATGCCGCGACGACACCCACCCTGCACCAGGGGCGCTTCGACGGAATCGTGCACGCCTGCCGCTGAACGTGCCGAGGTCTCGCGACGGCCCTTCGGCTGAGAGGACACACTCTCCTCATGCGCACTCTGCTCCGAGTGGTTTCCGGAACGACCACGGCCCTGCTCATCTCGCTCGCCCTGTGCACGGCCGACGCCTCGGCAGCATCAGGCGACCCTGCCGAGCTGCCGCGCTGGCGATGGCCGCTGACCGGCGTGAGGGCAGTCGTCGAACCATTTCGGGCGCCGGCGCACGAATACGGTGCGGGTCATCGCGGCGTCGATCTGGCCTCGTCGATAGATGCGCCCGTCACAGCTCCTGCGGATGGCACTGTGGCATTCCGCGGGACCGTCGTCGACCGCCCGCTCCTGACGATCCAGCACGCGGACGGCCTCGTCAGCACCTTCGAGCCACTCCGAACGACACTGGATCCCGGCGATGCCGTGTCGGCCGGGCAGGAGATCGGATTCGTCGACCTGGGCGGTCACAGCGCGGCGGGAGCGCTGCACCTCGGCGTGCGACGACATGGCAGCTACATCAACCCGATGCTCCTGTTCGGCAGCGTCCCTCGGGCCATCCTGCTCCCCTGCTGCGACAGTCTGTGACCGATTCCTTGAGACCAGGACCGACCGAGTTCAAGCATGCCGGGGGGCGTCACGCGCGGGGATGCGCCAGCCGATAGGTAGCGGTCAGGCGTTCGGCCGAGACGTGTGTGTATATCTGGGTCGTGCCGAGGCTGGCATGACCCAGTATCTCCTGGACAGCCCGCAGGTCGGCGCCCCCGTCGAGAAGGTGCGTGGCGGCCGTGTGCCGTAGTGCGTGCGGGCCGATCGTCTCCGCACCGACGACGGGTGCCAGCACCCTGGCCACCAGCTCGTAGACCGCGCGCGGTCCGATGCGGGCGCCTCGACTCCCCAGCATCACCGCCGGTGTGAAGGTTCGCCCCCTGGCCACCAGGACGGGCCTGCCGCGACGGAGATATGCCTCCAGCGCGTCCCTTGCCGGAGCACCGTATGGCACGACCCGCTCCTTGGCGCCCTTCCCGAGCACACGGGCTGTGCCCCGGTCGAGGTCGAGGTCGTCGACGTCGAGCCCGCACAGTTCGGAGACGCGGATGCCGGAGCCGTAGAGCAGCTCGAGGATCGCGTGATCGCGCAATGCGATCGGATCTCCCGCCTCGGCCGCAGCGCGATGCGTATCGAGCAGCCCTGACATCGCGTCCCTGGACGCGACCGTCGGCAGCGTACGGCCCTTCTTCGGTGCGATCAGCCGGAGGCTCGGATCATGGGCTATGAGCTCACGCTCGTGCGCCCAACCGAGGAACGACCGGGCAGCAGCGGCCCGCCGGGCGAGCGTCGATCTCGCATCCCCCCGCTGCGTCGCACGCCAGAGCCAGTCTCTGAGCACCTCGAGGTCGACGGCCTCGAGGTCGACAGCACCCGCCGACGTCTGGAGGTCTCGGAGGTCCGACCGATACGCCTTGACCGTCGCCGGCGAGAGCCGACGCACCCGCTCCAGGTGGTCGACGAACGCCTCGGTGGCGACCGCAAGATCCATGACTTCAGCATGCCGCTGCGCGGGCGTCCCCTCTTGAGCCTCGCCGAGTTCTCCGCGGATGTCGCTCACGTGTTCTGCGACGGCTGCGCCCGGTGCCACCCCTTTTCATCGAGTGCAACATCCCCTTCCAGGTGCAGCAGCCCGAGGCAAGACCGCACCCGATCGGGAGACAGACCCGACCTTCGGGCGATCTCCTCGACCGAGAGCCGAGACCTCGTACTCATCGCGTCGAGGACTCGCGTGCGATTCGGGTCGTGCTCTTCGCGCTCGGCACGCGGCGGCTCGATCAGCCCCCACAGCTCGCGCACCTCTCGCGCCGAGGTGACGCACTGCGCGTCGTACTCTCTGAGCAGCCGGTGACACCCCGCAGATGAGGCCGACGTCACCGGTCCGGGAACCGCTCCGAGCGGGCGACCGAGCGTCGCTGCATGCCCCGCGGTGTTCAACGAACCGCTGCGCCAGCCAGCCTCCACCACCACAGTCGCCTGCCCGAGCGCAGCGATCAGTCGATTCCTCGCGAGGAAGCGCCATTTGGTCGGGGCTGCTCCGCACGGCGGTTCGCTCACCACAGCGCCCTCGACCGCAATCTGCTGGAGGAGCCTCTGATGACCGATCGGGTAGGCGCGGTCGACCCCGCCGGCCAGGAAGGCCACGGTTGCTCCGCCTGCACCGAGGGCAGCGCGGTGCACGGCACCATCGATTCCATACGCGCCCCCGGAGACGATCACCGCTCCCGAGGCCGCGAGATCTCCGCTGAGTTCCGCCGCGACATGTTCGCCGTAGCTGCTGGCGGCCCGCGCTCCGACCATGGACACGCGCGGCTCCCTCACGAGCAGATCGACGTGCCCGCGCACCCACAGCGCGCTCGGAGCATGGTGCCCGAGGTCATCGAGGCTCACCGGCCACTGCACATCGCCGGGGATGACCAGCCGCGCTCCGACATCACGGGCGCTGTGAACGGCCTGCCGTACCGCTCGAGGATCCGCGCGCGGGCGCCACCGGGCCCTGGCCTCCGCCAAGGCCCGAGACGCCTGCCCGCTCCCCGCGCCTGAGGGGATCAGCGCCGAGCCATCGCCCAACGCTGCCGACAGCGCCTCATCGGCGCCCAGTGCCTCGATCAGCGCGCCCGCGACCGCATCGCCGGGTTCGGCGATAACACTCCATGCAGCGCGAGCCACGCACTCCGCGACGGCATCGCCCGGGTGGATGCGGCGGACCGCTGCGACGATCTCAGGGTCGTCCAACAGTTCGCCCATCATCCGGAGAGCCCTCTCCGCAGATGCAGCGCACGGCCGATCTCGTCTGATCCGGGTCGGTCGATCCCTCCCAAGTCGGCCATGGTCCACGCGACTCTGAGCACGCGGTCATAGCCCCGCAACGTCAGTGCTCCGCGTTCCAACGCACGATCGAGCGGCGATCGGGTCGCTGGCGAGAGCCGCTGAGCCCCCTGACGGAGCCACGTCCCCGGCACATCTGCGTTCCGCTGCCAGGGGGCGCCTTCCCACCGCTGGGCCGCACGCTCGCTCGCCGCGAGGACACGTGCCCGCGCCTGAGAAGTCGTGGTCCTCACCCCCCGATCGTCCGTCGCGTATGACGAAGCCACCCGGGCGACGTGCAGGTCGATGTCGATCCGATCGCGGAGCGGTCCGGACAATCGTGTCGAGTACCGCCGGATCGCCATGGGTGGACACACACACTCGGATCCCCGCACGCCGTGATTCCCGCACGGACAGGGATTCATCGCGAGCAGCAGCCGGAACTTTGCGGGAAATCGGGCCGTGAACCCCGCCCGGTGCACCTCGATGACCCCCGATTCGAGCGGCTGGCGCAGCGCATCGAGCGCGACACGAGAGAACTCCGCAGCCTCGTCGAGGAAGAGCACGCCGCAGTGCGCCCGCGCGATGGCCCCCGGACGCGCGGTGCGCGACCCGCCTCCGATCAGCGCTGCAACGGATGCACTGTGGTGCGGGGCCTCCAGCGGTGGAGTCCGGTCGAGCGCCGGGATGAGATCGCCACTGAGCGAGCGTATCGAGGCGACCTCGAGCGCCTCCTGCTCCGCCAGCGGCGGCATGATTCCGGGGAGCCGTCGGGCCAGCATCGTCTTTCCCGCCCCAGGGGGCCCGCTCAGGAGCATGTGATGCCCACCTGCGGCCGCGACGATGAGCGCTTCGATCGCCTCGTCCTGTCCGACGACGTCGGACAGATCCAGGACGGACGGTTCTTCGACCACCGGCGAGGCCATGTCGACGGCCTCGACCTCCGGCGTTTCGACATCGGCCCCGTGCCACACTGCGACCTCGGCGAGGGAGGCGGCAGCACGCACGTCGATCCCGGTTACCAGCCTCGCCTCCGCTTCATTGGCATGAGGAACGATCACTCTTTCGAACCCGGCGCGCGCGGCAGCGAACACGGCCGGGAGCACACCCGGTACGGGTCGGATCCGACCGTCGAGTCCGAGTTCCCCGACATGCACCGTGGCTGCGATCGAGCGCGGTTCGATCGAGCCACCGGCAGCCAGAGCTGCCACGGCGATCCCGAGGTCGAAACCCGCTCCGTGCTTGGGAAGGCTCGCCGGAGACAAGTTGACCGTGAGTCGTCGTCGAGGCAGGTCGAGTCCGGCGTTCTTGCACGCGTTGTGCACCCGCTGGACCGCTTCTGCGAGCGACTTGTCGGGCAGCCCGATGATCCGGAACTCGGGCGTCTGGTTCGACAGGTCGGCCTCGACTTCGACGAGGTGTCCGTCTACTCCGGTGAGTGCGACCGCCCACGTTCGCGCTGTGCTCATGCGATGTCCACGAGATGCTCGAGCGACCCCAGGAACGGGTCCGGGCCGATGATCCCGATGACCTCGAGACGCACGGCGCGGGTGCGAGCCACGTCGGGATGTGCAGCGACCCACGCCTGCGCGAGCTGCCAGAGCCGGCGGCGCTTTCGTCGATCGACGGCTTCGAACGGGTGACCGAATGCCGCTGTGCGCCGCGTCTTCACCTCGATCATCGCCAGTTGATCGCCCATTGCGGCGACGATGTCGATCTCTCCCTGCGCACACCGCCAGTTCCGGTCGAGCACGGTGTACCCGTTGCCCGTCAGATACTGCGCTGCGCGCTCTTCTCCCGCTCGGCCGAGGTCATCTTTTGCTGCCATGCCCTCAGCATTGCGATCCCCTCCACGGCCTGTGAGGTACGTTCACGCCCTCGCGCTGAACTGGGGACTATTCAGAGACGCCGCATCGTGGTGCAGGAGCAGCACCGTGCCCGACTTCGACGAAGCGGGTCACTCCCCGTCAAGCGACAGTTCCTGCGGGAGTTCGAACTCTCGACGCTGGAGCTCCTCCACGTTCACGTCCTTGAACGTGAGCACGCGCACGGCCTTCACGAAGCGGTCCGCACGGTAGATGTCCCACACCCACACATCGCTCATCGAGATCTCGAAGTAGAAATCGTGCTCGGTATCGCGGCGAACGACGTTGACCTCGTTCGCGAGGTAGAAGCGGCGCTCAGTCTCGACGACGTACTGGAACTGCGACACCACATCCCGGTACTCCCGGAACAGTGCCAGCTCGAGCTCGCGGTCGTAGTCGTCGAAGGCTTCCTCATCCATGATGACTCCATCCTAGAGTCGCGGCGCGCCGGGCGCGGCATCGCCGGTCGGTGCGCGCCCGCATCAGAACAGGGTGGGGGCGTCGGCGATGGCCCAGGATGCACGGTGGAAAGGAGACAGCCCGTTGCTCCGGATGGCATCGCGGTGCTCGGGGCTCGCGTAGCCCTTGTTGCGGTTCCACCGATACGCAGGATGGCTCTCGTGGATTTCGGCCATGTATCCGTCGCGGGCGACCTTCGCGATTACCGAAGCTGCCGACACGGAGGCGCAGTCGCGGTCGGCCTTGATCACCGGTCGCACCCGCAACGGCGACGAATGCACCCGTGAGACGTAGTCATGGTTGCCGTCGAGCAGGATGAGCGCCTCGTCCATCGCCGCTCCCTGGGCAGCGATCGCTGAAACCGCCCGCGATGCGGCGAGTCCGAGGGCTCGCATGATGCCGACCTGGTCGACTTCTTCGGCACTCGCCCACCCGACGGCGGAGGCCTGCACCCAGGCTGCTGCGCGAGCGGCGACTTCGGGTCGACGCTTCTCCGTCACGAGCTTGGAGTCACGCAGCCCCTCAGGCACGCGTCGCCGCGCTCCTGCGGCATCCATCAACGCCGCGCCGACGGCGACCGGTCCGGCAAGCGCTCCTCGGCCGACCTCATCCAGCGCGATGATCACGCCGCACTCCCCCAGGAGCTTGCGTTCCAAGGTCAGCTTCGGAGTGATCACGGTCATTCGGGGTCCGGAACTCCGTTGAAGGTGTCGTGATGCCCGTCGATGGGACCCATCCGATCGAGGGGCCACGTCGTCAGGAACGCTTTCCCGACGATGTTCTCCATCGGGACGAAGCCGCCGCTCGGAAGGTCCTGATGCGCGCGCGCGTCACGCGAGCGGTCGCGGTTGTCACCCAGCAGCCAGACCGAATCCTTCGGCACGACGACGTCGAACGGCTCGTTCGACGCGGCGGTGTCGCCCTCCGGGAGATTCAGGTAACTGAGTTCGTCGATCGGGGCGCCGTTGATCGTGATCTGGCCGAGAGCGTTGCAGCACACGACGTGATCGCCCGGCAACCCGATCACGCGCTTCACGAGGTGGTCCTGCGAGTCCGTCGCCGAGATGCCCACGAAGTTCAGCACCCAGTCGACCGCCTGCACGAGCGGGGGCTGGGCGGGCTTCTGCGGCTGTGGGTCGAGCCAGCCGCCCGGATCCTTGAAGACGACGACATCGCCTCGTTCGTAGTCGGTCCACCGAGGGGTCAGTTCGTCGACGAGAATCCGATCCTTCACGAGAAGCGTGCGCTCCATCGACGCTGACGGAATGTAGAAAGACCTCACGACGAAGCTCTTGACCACGAAGGATACGAGGGCGGCGATCACGATGATCACCAGCACGTCGCGAAGGAAGACCAGGAACCCGCGTCGTCTGGAAGTGCGCGTGGCCGGCGAATCAGTCATCAGGTTCCTTCTCGAGTCATACACCGCTCTGGCGCGACGGTATCAAGGTTCGCACACCGGGGACAGAACACAGCACCCCAGGACATCGTGTCCTGGGGTGCTGTGGAGAACCTGCGACTCAGCGGTCGCGCTTCTCCTTGATCTTCGCCTTCTTGCCACGCAGCTGGCGGAGGTAGTAGAGCTTCGCGCGACGCACGTCACCGCGGGTGACGACCTCGATGTGGTCGATCACCGGGGAGTGCACCGGGAAGGTGCGCTCGACGCCCACCTGGAAGCTGATCTTGCGGACCGTGAAGGTCTCGCGCACGCTGTCGCCCTGGCGGCCGATGACGACGCCCTGGAAGACCTGGATACGAGAGCGGCTGCCCTCGGTGATGTTGACGTGAACCTTGACGGTGTCACCGGGGAAGAAGTCCGGGATGTCCGAACGAAGGGAAGCCGCGTCGACGGCGTCGAGGATCTGCATGATCATCTCTCTCTGCACCCGCCACAGGTCGCATGCATGTTTTCAAAGGAACAAGAATGGAGTGAGCTGTACGAAACGGTGAACGTCCGCGGGCTCCCCTGTGGCAGAGCCGGTCACAGCACAAACACCCATTCTGCCATGGATGCTGCGCCCGGCCAAAACGCTGATGTCAGTCGCGGGTATCGGTCTCCCGCACCACGATGATCTCGTGCGCTCGCGTGGGTGGCGCCGGTTCGTCGACGGTGGGGATGGTGGACCATGCGATGGTCTCGCGAAGTCGGGTCCCGCTCCCCTTCGCCTCGTTCCACAGCTGCCACAGCTGCAACCAGATCAGGGCGATGCCGGCGACGATCGCGCCGGTCAGCAACCACGGGAACGCACCGTCGATGAAGAAGCCGACGGCGATCGTGAGCCCGTTCCAGATCGTGAAGCCGACGACATCCCACCATGACACGGCGCGTTCGATACGAACGGATGGGCGCGAGCGCGTGAGAAGAGTGAGCAGGAGCTGACCGAGGAAGACGGACGGCATCGCGATGAGCAGCACCCAGAGGATGGACCAGCCGCCCTGGAAGACTCCCCAGCCGATCAGCAGCCAGAGCGGCAGGATGAAGGCCGCCGGAAGGAGCCAGCGGAAGAAGGCCTGTCGCAACCACATGCTCAGATCGTACGACGCCAAGCGCCGCCATGGCCCGGTGTTCGCTGAGAGCGGTCGGGCATCCTGCCGCGCAGGATCAGGGAGAATGGAGACGACGAGAGGACACCCGATGATCGAACTGCGCACCCCTGCCGAGATCGACGAGATGCGCGCCGCAGGACGTTTCGTGGCCGAGACGCTGGCGACCCTGCGCGACGAGACGAAGGTCGGGACCAATCTCCTCTCGATCGATCGCCGTGCACACGACATGATCCGCAAGGCCGGGGCAGAGTCCTGCTACATCGACTATCACCCCTCGTTCGGAGCGAGTCCCTTCGGCAAGGTGATCTGCACCTCCGTCAACGATGCCGTGCTGCACGGTCTCCCTCATGACTACACGCTGCGCGACGGTGACCTCGTCACCCTCGACTTCGCGGTATCGGTCGATGGCTGGGTCGCCGACTCGGCGGTGTCGTTCGTCGTCGGCGCGGCGCGTGACGAGGATCTCCGACTCATCGACACCACCGAGCGTGCGCTGACCGCAGCGATCGATTCCGCGACGGTCGGAAACCGCATCGGCGACATCTCCGCAGCTGTCGCTGCCGTCGCGCACGGTGACGGCTACTCGATCAACACCGACTTCGGTGGACACGGGGTCGGACGTACGATGCACGGCGACCCGCACGTCCCGAACGACGGCCGCGCCGGCCGAGGCTTTCCCCTGAGAGCGGGACTGGTGCTCGCACTCGAACCCTGGTTCCTCGCCACGACCGACGAGTTGGTCACGGACCCCGACGGATGGACTCTGCGCAGCGCCGACGGTTCCCGCGGCGCCCACTCGGAGCACACCATCGCGATCACGGACGACGGCCCGATCATCCTGACCGACCGGTCGTTCCTCGGCGTCGACTGACGGCCGCCACGAGCCGAAATGTGACGGCTTATGCCATTCTGAGTCCATGATTCCGCAGGACCGTCACGTGCCGGAGCGTCTCCTCCTCGCTCGGCATGGACAGACGGTCTGGAACGTCGAACACCGGCTGCAGGGACAGCTCGACTCGCCCCTCACCGACGAGGGCATCGCCCAAGCCCATGCGATCGCCGACCGTATCGGTCATGTCGGCGTGCTCACCGTGTGCTCCAGCCCGCTGGGCAGGGCGCTGCGCACCGCCGTCATCATCGCTGACAGGCTCGGAGCCGAGGTGGTGGAGGTGCCGGAACTCGCCGATCTCGACCATGGCGCACTGGCCGGGATGACATGGGACGAGATCGACGCGGCGTATCCCACTACCAGAGAGGAGCGCGCCGCCAATCGCTACGGTTGGGCGTTCCCCGGCGGTGAGAGCTATGCGCAGGCCAGGTCCCGAGCACGAAAGGCCCTGAGCAGCTGCGGGTGGGCGTCCGATGGAACACCGCTGGTCGTGAGCCACGAGATGATCGGGCGGATGCTGCGGGCTGAGCTCCGCGGGCTCGATGCGTCCAACGCACTCGCTCTCCGGCACCCGCACGGAGTGGTGTTCGAGATCGACGGCACCTCGGAGCGGATGCTCTGACGAGAGCCTCAGGTCTCGAACCGGTCCCGACCTCGGTCAGGACCGGGGAGCCTCGTCACCCTGGAGCAGATCAGGGCGACGCATCCTGGTGCGCTCGAACTGCTGCTCGCGGCGCCAAGCGGCAATCGCCCCGTGGTTTCCGCTGAGCAGGATGTCCGGCACCGGACGGTCGCGCCACGAAGCGGGCTTCGTGTACGACGGGTACTCGAGAAGCCCGTCCTCGTGCGATTCCTCGACGAGGCTCTCCGGGTTGCCGACGACGCCGGGGATAAGCCTCCCGATGGCCTCGATCATCGCCATCGTGGCGACCTCTCCCCCGTTGAGGACATAGTCGCCGAGGCTGATGAGACGCACCTCTCCGAGTTCGGCGGCGTACTCGAACACGCGTTCGTCGATGCCCTCGTAGCGCCCGCAGCCGAAGACGAGGTGCTCGCGAGTCGCCAGCGCACGCGCGGTCTTCTGCGTGAAGACCTCGCCGGCGGGCGAAGGGAAGATGATGGTCGGCCGCTCAGCACCGGACGACTCGGAAGGGCGGGCGACATCATCGAGGGCGAGGCCCCAGGGGTCCGGCTTCATGACCATGCCGGCGCCGCCGCCGTACGGGGTGTCATCGACAGTGTTGTGGCGATCCGACGTCCAGGCACGGAGATCATGGACGCGCAGGTCGATGATGCCGGCGGCCTGTGCCTTCCCCAGGAGGGAGAGCGTCAGCCCGTCGAAGTAGGACGGGAAGATGGAGAGGACGTCGATGCGCACGGGGGAACCGTATCAGCGGTCACTCAGGCGCTTCGGCGTCCGAGCCCGACGGCTGCTCGACATCCGCGGCGTCCGGGAGTTCTTCGAAGAGTCCGGGCGGCGGCGTCACGATCACGCGCCCGCCGGAGACGTCGACGGTGGGGACGATAGCGGCCACGAAGGGCACCATCACCTCCTGCTCGCCGGACCTCACGATGAGCAGATCCTGCGCCGGGAAGTGCTCGACGCGGATGACGCGGCCGATGACCGCGTCGTCACGAACGACATCGAGACCGACCAGCTGGTGATCGAACCACGCGTCGTCCTCGACCTCGTCGACATCCTGGTCGATCCAGAGGATCGCCTTGACGAGACTCTCGGCGGCTTCACGGTCATCGACGTCTTCGAAGAAGACGACCGGATTCCCGTTCATCAAGCGGTACTCGCGAACGGTGATGTCCTTGCCATGCCACGGCGATGCCTCGGGCACCTGCACCGTGAAACCGGCACCGGGGGTGAAACGACCCGCCGGATTGTCGGTGTACAGCTCGAGCTTGAGCCCGCCCTTGAGGCCGTGCGCCTTCACGAGGCGCCCGACGCGCAGCTGATTCTTGCCCTGGTTGCGGTCCTTCGACACCACGTCAGTCGTCCGCGACGTCGACGCGGACCCGGCGCCCGTCAGCGAGAGCGCTGACGAGGGTGCGAAGGGCCTTGGCTGTGCGGCCGCCGCGCCCGATCACGCGTCCACGGTCATCGGGGTGCACACGCACCTCGAGGAGGTCGCCTCGCGGCGACGTGGATTCACTGATGCGGACATCTTCCGGGTGATCGACGATCCCCTTGACGATGTGTTCGAGCGCGGCGGCGAGCACGGCGGATTACTCTGCGTCGGCGGCGGGAGCCTCAGCGGCCTCCGCGTCGGCCGCGGCGGGAGCCTCCTCAGCGGGGGCCTCCACCTTCTTCTCGGCCTTGGGCTTCACGACGGACTTCTTGGATGCGTCGATCTCGAAGGGGACCTTCGGCTCGGCGACCTTGAGCGTGGACTTCGCGTCCTTGTCGCCCTTGAACTTGCCCCAGTCGCCGGTGATCTTGAGGATGGCGGCGACCTGCTCGGTCGGCTGCGCGCCGACGGAGAGCCAGTACTGCGCACGCTCGGAGTCGACCTCGATGAACGAGGGCTCCTCGGTGGGGTGGTACTTGCCGATCTCCTCGATCACGCGACCATCGCGCTTGGTCTTCGAGTCGGCGACGACGATGCGGTAGTACGGCGCACGGATCTTGCCCAGGCGCTTGAGACGAATCTTGACAGCCACGATTCTCCTGAATTGTGTGGAAGGAAACGAACTGATCGCCTGGAGAGTGGGGTGCACACCCGGCGGAAGCTCAAATGAGTGTGGACACCTGCCGGATAGAGGGTCGAGCAGGTGGTCCGACCCTCTATTCTGCCAGATCCTCGCGCCCGGCGCGAAACGTGGCGAAACCGCCGTTGTCGTGTCGTCCCGCCCGCATGTCAGACTGTGCGGGTGAAGCTCGAGTTCGCCTCTTCCGCCCGTTCCACCGTCGGCCTCGAATGGGAGATCATGCTCGCGGATCCCGCGAGCGGTGACCTCGTCGGACGCGCCCCGGAACTGCTCGCCGCGCTCGAATCCCAGAGTGAGGATGAGCGCCACACCGTCACCGGCGAGCTGCTGACGAACACGATCGAGGTGACGAGCGGCATCGGCGATTCGGTGGCCCACGCGGTGGATGACATCGCGAACGCCATCACGGCCGTACGCACCGCGACGGATCCGGCGGGCATCGAGCTGCTGTCGGCGGGCAGCCATCCGTTCGCGCAATGGTTCGACCAGGAGATCACGGACAAGTCCCGGTACCACACACTGATCGAGCGCACGCAGTGGTGGGGTCGCAACATGATGATCTGGGGAATCCACGTGCACATCGGCGTGGAGGATCACCGCAAGGTCTTTCCCATCATCAACGCGCTCTCGGCATACCTCCCCCACCTGCAGGCGCTGTCGGCATCGAGTCCTTTCTGGGCGGGAGAGCGCACCGGGTACGCCTCGAACCGCGCCCTGGTGTTCCAGCAGCTTCCGACGGCCGGACTCCCCTGGCCGTTGCGGGACTGGTCCCAGTACGAGTCCTACCTTGACGACATGGTCCGCACCGGCGTGATGGCCGACGCTACAGAGGTTCGCTGGGACATCCGTCCGGCTCCGCGCTGGGGAACCATCGAGGTGCGCGCCTGCGATGGTCTCTCGACGCTGCCGGAGCTGGCGTCGGTCGCGGCGCTCGTGCAGGTGCTCGTCGAGCACTTCTCGCGTCTGCTCGACGAAGGTCGGACCCTCCCCGAGCTCCCCGCCTGGTTCCATCGGGAGAACAAGTGGCGAGCGGCGCGATACGGACTCGACGCACGCGTCATCGTCGATGCCGCCGGAACGCAGCGTCCGGTGCGTGAGCATCTCGCCGAAGTCCTCGATGAGCTGGCGCCCGTCGCGGTGGAGCTCGGCTGTGTCCGGGAGTTCGGCAGCAACGCCCTCACGCTCGAGAACGGGGCAAGCTACGAGCGCCAGCTCGTCATCGCCAACGCGACGGGCGGGGACCTCACCGCCGTCGTGCAGCACCTCATCCGCGAGTTCCGCTCCGGGCCGGAGTCCTCCACAGAGGGCGACTAGCCCGAAGACGTCGGGTGCTGCGGGTCAATCGTCGACAAGACGCCGGGCGAGCCCTTCGTCCAGGACGACGTCGGTGATAAGCCCCGCCGAGAGTGCGGCCCGGAGGCTCACCAGCTTCGGGATGCCCGAGACGACGCAGATCCGTCTCGGGACACGGCGCAGGCGATCGAGTCCGGGCCCGGTCGCGCGGGCGTTTACACGGATGTCTCGCCACGACCCGTCAGAACGGAAGAACACGGTGGCGACGTCGCCGATCGCGTGATCCTCGCGCAGGCTGCGGTAATCGTCGCGTCCGAGATAGCCGCCGACGTACACGCGGCTCGGAACCTCGGCAGCGGGGGAACCGAGGCTGAAGACGGCCACGTCCATCTTCGCCTGCAGGTCGAGCACCCGGCGGGTGCTCCGCTCGCGCCACATCGCCTCACGGGTCGCCGGGTCGTCGAAGAACGCGGGCACGGGGAACTGCTGCACCTGCGCGCCGAAGGCGCTGCCGAACCGCTGCAGGATGTCGCTCGAGTACTCCACACCGGTGGTCTGGGTGTTGCCCGCCCCGTTGAGCTGCACGAACGTCGTGTTGTGCGTCTCCTTCTGCGTGAGGCCACGGCTGACGGCGCTGATCGTCGATCCCCACGCCACACCGATGATCATGTTGGAGTCGACGAACTGCGACAGCAGACGGCCGGCTGTGAGCGCGACGCGCTCGAGACGTTCCACCTCGCTGAGGATCTCGGGCATCGGCACGACGTGTGCCGCGACCCGGTGCCGATCCCGGATGCGCTGCTCGAGCATGCCCAGCCGCTCCAGCGGCGAGTTGATGCGGATATCGACCAGACCGCTCTCCCGCGCGAAGCTCAAGAGACGGGAGACCGAGGATCGGGATGTGCCGAGCTCCTGCGCGATCACCTCCATCGTCTTGTCCTGCATGTAGTAGAGCTGCGCGGCTGTGAGCGCCGCGATCAGCTTGCTGTCGCGGGTTTCCGCGCTCTGACCGACCATCGTGACCTCCTCGACCTCGATCCTTGCACATATGTGCAGTGAGCTTGCGCGGGATGCCACACAGGTCGATGCTGGTTGGCAAGTAAGGAAGAGAGGGTCGACGATGATCGATTCCACACACTCGTCAGCGGAGCGCGCAGAGGTTCGCGCCGTCCGCGAATCCGGACGCACCGGCGTGCTCGTCATCGGTGGCGGGATCAACGGCATCTCCACGTTCCGCGACCTGGCCCTGCAGGGGGTCGACGTCGTGCTCGTCGAGCGCGGCGACTTCGCCTCTGGAGCATCCGCCGCATCGAGCCACATGATCCACGGCGGTATCCGCTATCTCGAGAACGGCGAGTTCCGACTCGTGCGGGAGTCCGTCGAGGAGCGCAACGGACTGCTCAAGATCGCCCCTCACTACGTGAAGCCGTTGCAGACGACCATCCCGATCTACTCCACCTTCTCCGGCATCCTCTCCGCTCCCCTGCGATTCCTGACGCACAAGAGCGGCAAACCGCAGGAGCGCGGCGCGTTCCTCATCAAGGTCGGCCTGACGATCTACGACACGTTCTCGCGCGACGGCGGCATGGTTCCCCGACACCGCTTCCTCGGTCGGAAGAAGTCGCTCGCAGAGCTGCCCTCGCTCGACCCGCACATCAAGTACACCGCGACCTACTACGACGCCTCGATGCACGACCCGGAGCGCCTCGCGCTGGACGTGCTCCAGGACGGTCGCGCCGCTCACCCCGAAGCGCATGCGCTCAACTACGTCGAAGCGATCGCACGCGACGGTGACGAGGTCGTCCTCCGCGATCGGGAGAGCGGCACCGAATTCCGCGTTCACGCGGATGTGGTCGTGAACGCCTCCGGTCCCTGGACGGATCTCACGAACGACACGCTCGGCGAGGACACCCGCTTCATGGGCGGCACCAAGGGCTCGCACATCGTGCTCGACCACCCCGAGCTGCTCGAGGCGACGCAGGGCAGGGAGATCTTCTTCGAGCACTCCGACGGCCGCATCGTCCTCATCTATCCGCTCAAGGGACGAGTCCTCGTCGGCACGACCGACATCGACGCCGACCCGCGCGAGGTCCCGGTGTGCACCGAGGAGGAGGTCGACTACTTCTTCGACCTGATCCACCACGTGTTCCCGACGATTCCCGTCACCCGCGATCAGATCGTCTACAAGTTTTCCGGAATCCGCCCCCTGCCGCGCCACGAGGACACCGCCCCCGGGTTCGTGTCCCGCGATTACCGCATCGAGGTCGACGAGAAGGGTGCCGTCCCCTTGGTCAGCCTCGTCGGGGGCAAATGGACGACGTTCCGCGCGCTCGGCGAATCGCTCTCCGACGTCGTGCTCGGCCTCATCGGTCGCACCAGGACCGTCTCGACCACCGGGCGAGCGATCGGCGGCGGCCGTGAGTTCCCGCGCACCGAGAAGGCACGCCGGATCTGGATCCAGGAGAACCTCCCGGGTGCCGGAGCACGGGCCGATCAGCTGCTGGCTCGATACGGAACGCGCGCCGCAGATGTGTGGGCGTACGTCGAGCAGGGACCGGACGCGTCCCTCGCCGGCGGCGACCTCTCCACACGCGAGCTCGAGTGGATGGTGCAGAACGAGATGGTGGCGCGCCTCGAGGACATCGTGCTCCGCCGCACCAGCATCGCCTTCACCGGCAACGCGGACGCCGAGGTGCTCGATGAGATCGCCGACGCGCTCGCACCGATGCTCGGCTGGGATCGCGCGCGCCACGACGCCGAACTCGACCAGACCCGCCAGTTGCTGAACGAACGACACGGACTCGATATCCGCTCCCGCACCCGCGGCTGACAGGACTTCGAACTGCCGCCCTCCTCGCGGTGCAATCCCTCATAACGTGTCGGGGCAGAGGGGCCTCGACACACAAGAAAGGTCAAAGAAGACATGGCTGATGTGAATCTCGGTCTCTATTTCCTCTCGGAGTTGGTCGGCACGGCGATGCTGATCATCCTCGGATGTGGTGTCGTCGCCAACGTGGCTCTTGCGAAGACCAAGGGCTTCGGCGGCGGCTTCCTGATGGTCAACTGGGGATGGGGCCTCGCGGTCTTCGCCGGTGTGCTCGTCTCCGCGTACTCCGGTGCGATCCTCAACCCCGCCGTCGGCATCGGCCTCCTGGTGGCCGGCAAGATCAGCTTCGTGATGTTCCTCACCGCGACGGCTGCCGAACTCGTCGGTGCGATCCTCGGTGCGATCATCGTCTGGCTCGCCTACAAGCAGCACTTCGACGAGGAGCCGGACGCCGCCAACAAGCTCGGCGTCTTCTCCACCGGCCCCGCCATCCGCTCCTACGGGTGGAACCTGGTGACCGAGATCGTCGGCACCTTCGTGCTGGTCTTCGGCATCTTCGCGTTCGCGGACTACGGCGACATCGAGATCGGTGTTCCCGGCGGCCTCGGCCCGCTCACCGCGCTCCCGGTGGCCCTGCTCGTCGTCGGCATCGGCGCCTCGCTCGGTGGGCCGACCGGCTACGCCATCAACCCCGCCCGTGACCTCGGTCCGCGCATCGCGCACGCGATCCTGCCGATCAAGGGCAAGGGCACCAGCGATTGGTCCTACTCGTGGGTGCCGGTCGTCGGTCCCCTCATCGGTGGTGTGATCGCCGCCCTCGCCGCACCCGTGCTGCTTGGCCTCGCCGCCTGACGCACATCCCATCGCACTGAATTCAAAGGAGAGCACAAGTGGCTGACTACATCATCGCCATCGACCAGGGAACGACGTCGAGCCGAGCGATCATCTTCGACAAGAAGGGCAGCATCGTCGCGACCGGCCAGAAGGAGCACGAACAGATCCTTCCGAAGGCCGGTTGGGTCGAGCACGACGCTGCGGAGATCTGGCGCAACGTGCAGGAAGTCATCGGTCTGGCCCTCGGTCGCGCCGATCTGACCCGCCACGACATCGCCGCCGTCGGCATCACGAACCAGCGCGAGACGGCTGTCGTGTGGGACAAGAAGACCGGAAAGCCGGCGTACAACGCGATCGTCTGGCAGGACACCCGCACGCAGGACATCGTCGACCGCCTGGCGGCCGACGGTGGCGTCGAGCGGTTCAAGCCGGTCGTCGGCCTGCCGCTGGCGACGTACTTCTCCGGCACCAAGATCGCGTGGATCCTCGAGAACGTCGAAGGTGCGCGCGAGAAAGCGGAGGCGGGCGACCTGATCTTCGGCACCACTGACAGCTGGGTGCTCTGGAACCTCACCGGTGGCGTCGACGGCGGAGTGCACGTCACGGACGTCACCAACGCCTCGCGCACCATGTTCATGGACCTCGAGACGCTCGAGTGGCGCGACGACATCCTCGAGGCGTTCGGCGTGCCGCGCTCGATGATGCCGGAGATCCGCTCCTCCTCCGAGGTGTACGGCACCGCCGAGAGCTCGTCGCTGCTGCGTGAGACGCCGATCGCCGGCATCCTGGGTGACCAGCAGGCGGCGACGTTCGGACAGGCCGCGTTCCAGACCGGCGAGAGCAAGAACACCTACGGCACGGGCTGCTTCCTGATCTTCAACACGGGCGAGGAGATCGTCCACTCGAAGAACGGGCTGCTGACCACCGTCGGATACAAGCTCGGCGACCAGCCCACGCACTACGCGCTGGAGGGATCGATCGCCGTCACCGGATCGCTCATCCAGTGGTTGCGTGACCAGCTCGGCATCATCTCCTCGGCTCCCGAGGTGGAGAAGCTGGCCGAGCAGGTCGACGACAACGGCGGCGTGTACATCGTCCCGGCGTTCTCCGGTCTGTTCGCGCCGTACTGGCGTTCGGACGCCCGTGGCGCGATCGTCGGCCTCACCCGTTACGCGAACAAGAACCACATCGCGCGTGCAGCCCTGGAGGCCGTCGCCTTCCAGACCCGTGACGTGCTCGATGCGGTCAACGCCGACGCCGGAGTGGACCTCACCGAGCTCAAGGTCGATGGCGGCATGGTCGCGAACGACGCGCTCATGCAGTTCCAGGCCGACGTCCTCGGGGTTCCGGTCGTACGTCCGGTCGTCGCGGAGACCACGGCGCTCGGTGCAGCCTACGCGGCCGGCCTCGCTGTCGGATTCTGGAACGGTCTGGACGACCTGTCCGCGAACTGGCAGGAGGACAAGCGCTGGGAGCCGTCCATGGACGGCGATGAGCGCGACCGCCAGCTGCGCCTCTGGCGCAAGGCCGTCACCAAGTCGATGGACTGGGTCGACGACGACGTCAAGTGATCTGACGTCAGTCGGAAGCGGGTCCGGAGTTCTTCTCCGGGCCCGCTTTCGCGTTCGCGGCAACGAAGTGGTCGATGACGACGAGGAAGGCTCTCGCCACATTCCGCGGTGCTGCGCCGTCCCATGCCAGGTACTCGACTCGTACGGGGCCGTTACGTACCTCCGCGGTCGCCACATCCGCCGCTGATCGTGCGATCGTCCCCGGGGCGAGCAGTGTCACCGCCAGACCGGCGGCGACCAGGCCGAGGAGAAGGGTGGCGGAGTCGGCCTCGAAGGCGACATCCCGCGTCAGTCCAGCGGCGGCGAAGGCGGCATCACTCTGCGCGCGCCCCGATGTGCCTGCCGGGAAATCGGCGAACGTCGCACCGGCGAGATCGTGGAGAGCCACGACGTCCTTGTCGGACCGCTCGTCTCCACGCGGGAACGCCGCCACCAGTCGGTCCCGCGAGAGGACGCGCGAAGCCACGCCGCTCGGCTCCGCCCCTTCACGCAGGCCGAGCAGAGCGACATCGAGCTCTCCGTTACGGAGGAGCGCCATCAGCACGTCACTGTTCCCCACCTGCAGCTCCACTCGCGCGAGCGGGTGCGCGGCACGGTACGCGACCAGCACCTCCGGGATGTCGACGGCGGTGACGGTCGGGATGACGCCGATCCGGAGCGTGCCGGTCACCACGCCCCCGGCCGCAGCCGCTCCCTCTCGCGCCTGTTCGGCCGCCTGGAGCGCTGTCCGTGCGTGCCCGAGGAAGGCCTCCCCTGCCTCGCTCAACCGGACGCTGCGACTCGATCTCACGAACAGCCGCTGACCCAGCTCACGTTCGAGGGCGGCGATCTGGTGGCTCAACGCCGACTGCGTGACGAAGCAGCGTTCGGCCGCGCGAGTGAAGCTGGACGTCGCGGCCACCTCGACGACGTACCGGAGCTGTTGGAGTTCCATTCATCAATGATCTCACTTCATGAATACGGTGAACCGGATGCGTTGGACTCATGCGGGTGTACGGCGCACGCTGGAGACATGAATCGCCTGATGCTCGTGCTGCTCACCGCACTCGCCCCCATCGCGTGGGGAACGACGTACCTCGTCACCACCGAGCTGCTTCCGCCGGGGCACCCGCTCTTCGCCGGACTGCTCCGCGCCCTCCCGGCCGGCCTGTTGGCCGTGCTCATCAGCCGCCGCCTGCCGCACGGCTCATGGTGGTGGAAGTCCTTCGTGCTCGGGGCGCTCAACATCGGCGCGCTCTTCCCCCTCCTCTTCCTCGCGGCCGAGCGGCTTCCCGGCGGAGTCGCGGCGGCGGTCGCGGGGGCTCAGCCCCTCATCGTGCTGGCGCTCGGCGCCCTCGTCCTGCAGGAGAAGATCAGACCCCTCACCGCAGCGGCCGCCGTCATCGGAGCGGGCGGGGTGGCACTCGTCGTCCTGGGGCCGGCCGCAGAGCTCGACTTCTGGGGCGTGCTTGCCGCGATCGGCGGCGTCACTGCCACCGGGGCGGGCATGATCCTCACCAAGCGCTGGGGACGACCTGACGGAGTCGGTCCGGTCGCGTACGCCGGATGGCAGTTGTCAGCCGGAGGTCTGCTGCTCCTCCCGCTCACGCTCGCTGTAGAAGGCGTGCCCGCCGAGATCGATGGTGGCGCCGCGCTCGGCTATCTGTGGCTCGGCACCGCCGGCGGGATCGTCGCCTACACGCTGTGGTTCCGCGGTGTCCAACGGCTCCCCGTGATCGCACCGGGCCTGCTCGCGCTGCTCTCCCCCATCGTCGCGACCACCCTGGGTGTGCTGGTGGCGGGCGAGCGCTTCACCGGACTCCAGGCGATCGGCCTCGCGCTGACGATCGGCGCGCTCGTCCTCGGACAGATCGTCGCCCGGCCGTCGGCCGCAGACGCCAGGAGATCCCGGAGGACCTCGTCCGCAGCCGCCCTGGCCGCTCCGCGCTGACCGCGGTCAGCTCTTTCCGAACAGCTTCTGGATCTCGGCGAGGTCGGCCTCGCTCGGCGCCTGACCCGCGCCGCCACCGAGGCCGAAACCGGAGCCGGTCGGCGTCGAGGTCGCGGCGATTCCGGCGTTCTCTGCCGCACGCTTGGCCGGGTTCCCCGAGCGGGATCCCTTCGACGACTTGCCCTTCTTGCCACGCTTCGAGGAGGCTCCGGGGCGACCCATCCCCGGAACCGCACCCATGCCGGGAATGTTCGGGGTGCCACCGCGTGCCACGGTCTTCATCATCTTCGCAGCCTGCTCGAAGCGCTGAACCAGCTGGTTCACGTCCGTGACGGTCATGCCGGAACCGCGCGCGATGCGCAGACGACGCGAGCCGTTGAGCACCTTGGGGTTGCGACGCTCCCCCGGGGTCATCGAACGGATGATGGCCTCGGTGCGGTCGATCTCACGCTCGTCGAAGTCCTCGAGCTGCTGCTTCATCTGCCCCATGCCCGGGAGCATCCCGAGCATCTTCTTCATGGAGCCCATCTTCTTCATCTGCTGAAGCTGGTCGAGGAAGTCCTCGAGAGTGAAGGCCTCGGTGGCGAGCTTCTCGGCCATCTTCATGGCCTCTTCCTCATCGAAGGCCTGCTGGGCCTGCTCGATGAGGGTCAGGATGTCGCCGAGGTCGAGGATGCGGCTCGCCATGCGGTCGGGGTGGAAGGGTTCGAGGTCTTCGAGACGCTCGCCCGTCGAAGCGAAGATGATCGGGCGCCCGGTGACCGAAGCCACCGACAGCGCGGCACCACCGCGGGCGTCGCCGTCGAGCTTCGAGAGCACGACACCGGTGAAGTCGACGCCCTCCTGGAAGGCCTTCGCCGTGTTCACGGCATCCTGACCGATCATGGCGTCGATGACGAACAGGACCTCATCGGGTTCGACGGCCTTGCGGATGTCGGCGGCCTGCTTCATGAGCTCGGCATCGACGCCGAGACGACCTGCCGTGTCGATGATCACGACGTCGTGCTGCTGACGGCGCGCGTACTCGACGCCCTCGCGCGAGACCTTCACGGGATCGCCGACGCCGTTGCCGGGCTCGGGCGCGTAGACCGCGGCACCTGCCTGCTCGGCCACCACCTGCAGCTGGTTGACGGCGTTCGGGCGCTGGAGGTCGGCGGCGACCAGGAGGGGCGTGTGCCCTTCGCCCTCGAGCTGCTTCGCGAGCTTGCCCGCGAAGGTCGTCTTGCCGGAGCCCTGCAGACCCGCGAGCATGATGACGGTCGGTGCGGTCTTCGCGAACTGCAGACGCCGCTGTTCGCCTCCGAGGATCTGCACCAGTTCCTCGTTGACGATCTGGACGACCTGCTGGGCCGGGTTCAGCGCCTTGTTGACCTCGTCGCCGAGGGCGCGTTCGCGCACCTTCGCGGTGAACTCCTTGACGACGACGAGCGCGACGTCGGCGTCGAGCAGAGCGCGACGGATCTCGCGCACGGTGCCGTCGACGTCGGCAGCAGTGAGCTTTCCCTTCGTGCGCAGGTTGCGGAAGGTCTCGGTGAGTCGATCGGAGAGCGTGCCAAAGGTAGCCATGGTGCTGTCGATTCTACGCGAGCGGAGCCTCCACACTCAGCGCGGCACGGAGTTCTACCTTCGCCCTCTGGTAGCGCCCTCGCGCCGTGGAGGCAGGAATACCCATCAACTCCGCCGCATCCGTCAGCGAGAAGCCGTCCCAGTGCACCAGACGGACGAGTTCGGACAGGTCGGAGTCCAGCCGAGCGATGGCGTCGCGCACCTCACTGCCTGTGTCGGCCGGTGCCGCTGACAGCTCCTCCGCGGCGTGGGAGCGGATGCGGTCGACCAGTGCCCAGCGCCGCCGCTCCCCCCTCGCATGGTTGAGCAGCGTTCCCCGCGCGACGCCGAAGAGCCACATGCGTGCGCGCTCCGGGTCGGTCGGAAGCTGCCGAACCCGTCGCCACGCGACGACCATCGTCTCTCCCAGGAGGTCTGCACCGTCGTCAGGGCCGACGCGACGCGACAGGTAGGCGAGCACGTCGGAAGCACTCGCCTCGAAGACCGAGATGAGCGCCGCGTCCTCCGGGTGCCGGCTCACGGAGTGCCACCCTCGCCACCCCAGTCCTCACCCTCGCAATGCAGCTGACTGTGCGAGTCCGAGCCTTCCAGGTCACCGCGTCCGGTGTCGAAGCCGTTCGCCTTCAGCTCCTCGTAGAGCGCCATGGAGAGGCCCTGATCGTGCGCCCGCCACGCATTCAGGTCGGCAGCCCGCGGATCCGAGATCGCTTCCTCCGAGCCGGCCATGTCAGCCGCGACGGCGGTGAGGTACTCCGCCACGTACGGTGCTGCAGCCGCCTCGACGTCTGTGTTCGCGAACCACTCATCGATGATCCGATCGACCTGGGACTGCGTGAGCGGGTCGTGCGTGTCCCAGCCGCTGTAACGGATCTCACACTCTCCCCAGGTGGGTGATGTGTAGGAGTAGCTGCGATCGGGGTTCTCCAGCCCCGCATTCCAGAGCCAATCCGACGACGCGGTCGCGATACCGGCACCGCCGGCGAGGAGGAGCCCCAGCGCTCCGCTCAGCACCGCGGTGCGACGCTTCTTCCGTGGCGGACGCACGACGGTCTTCGCTTCGGCGAGCATCGCGCGCAGGTCTGCCGATTCGATCGTCGCGTGCAGCGCCGGGGCCGGGGCGGACGACGCCAGCAGTTCGTCCAGATGGTCTCTACTCATGAGGTCCTCCTCAGGGGTGGGTTCACTCATGACCTGTCCGGTTCGCGACGTTTCGTCCGCGCGCGTCACTCTCGCCAGGGAAGGTCGTTGATCACGTGGAGCGCGTCGTGCAACACCGCCTCCGGCGTTCCTCGCCCCGCACCCTGCTCGGCCCAGACACGCAGAGCCGACAACACCGCTGCGGCATAGGCCGCGCCGAGGATGTCGGCACGGATGACGTCGATCCCCGCAGTCCGCGCCGCGGCGGCCACGGCATCGGACAGTCTCGCCAGGCGGAGCCCCGTGTCCCGGACGAGCTCATCCTGCAATCCCATCGCCGTGGCGTTGCGGAGCGCGAGGGCGAGCGGGTCCGGCTCGAAGCCGTGCACGACGAGCAGCAGGATCCGGCGCACCGTGTCGCCGGATGCCCCACCCCCCAGCGCGCCGAGCGACCGGATCGCCTCGCCGATGCGCTCGTCCACGCCGGACCAGAGCACGTCGCTCTTCGATGTGAAGTAGTTGAAGAAGCTCGACCGGCTCACCCCGGCGCGCTGGGTGATGTCCGCCACCGAGGTCGCCTCGTACCCGCGCTCCAGGAAGAGCTCGCACGCCGCCTCAGCGAGCGTCTCTCGCGACGACGCCTTCGGGCGCCCCGCCCTGCCGGTGGAACTCATGCCCTCACGCTACCGCGACGCGGCCCGAAGGCCGCTTGGCGACCAGCCAAGGAGTATTGTTGGCCTCAGTCCATTTATAGAGAAGGAGAGCGTGATGCTCGACATCCTCACTCCGGGGTTCGCCCCGACACCCGTGCCGTACGTCGAAGGGTGGGAGCTGCAGAGACGCGTCCATGCGGACGTCGTCGCCGGCATCCGTCCGGACACGCTGATCCTCCTCGAACACGAGGCCGTCTACACCGCCGGCAAGCGGACCGAGCCTCAGGAGCGGCCGCAGGACGGCACCCCCGTGATCGACGTGGACCGCGGGGGCAAGATCACCTGGCACGGCCCCGGCCAGCTGGTGGGATACCCCATCGTCCGACTCGTCGAGCCCATCGACGTCGTCGCGCATGTGCGCCGGCTCGAGCGGGTTCTGATCGATGTGCTGCGACCGCTCGGCGTCGAGGGCTACCAGGTCGACGGCCGGAGCGGCGTATGGGTGCGCCGCCCGCTGTCGGAGGACAAGGTCGCGGCGATCGGCGTGCGCGTCCAGCAGGGCGTGACGATGCACGGCTTCGCGATCAACTGCGACAACTCCCTCGCCGGATTCCGCGGCATCATCCCGTGCGGCATCACCGACGCCGGGGTCACGACGGTGAGCGAGGTGACGGGATCGAACGTCTCCCCGGTCGACATCGTCGAGGGCGTGCGGGACGCGTTCATCCTCGAATATGCGGGAACGACACTGGCGGGAGCACGCGCATGACCGCCGCCCCCGAGGGCCGCAAGCTCCTCCGTCTCGAGATCCGGAATGCCGAGACGCCGATCGAACGCAAGCCGGAGTGGATCAAGACCAAGGCGAAGATGGGCCCGGAGTACACGGCACTCCACTCCCTCGTGAAAAGCGAGGACCTGCACACGGTCTGCCAGGAGGCCGGCTGTCCGAACATCTACGAGTGCTGGGAGGATCGCGAGGCGACGTTCCTCATCGGCGGCTCGCAGTGCACCCGTCGGTGCGACTTCTGCCAGATCGACACGGGCAAGCCCGACGCCTACGACACCGACGAGCCTCGCCGCGTCGCCGAGAGCGTGGCCCGGATGAACCTGCGCTACGCCACTGTGACGAGCGTCGCCCGCGACGACCTGCCCGACACCGGCGCCTGGCTCAATGCGGAGACCGTGCGGAAGATCCACGAACTCAACCCGAACACCGGAGTCGAGCTGCTGGCGAACGAGCACAACGCCGACCCCGCCTTCCTCGGCCAGATCTTCGACGCCCGCCCCGAGGTGTTCGCCCACAACGTGGAGACGGTGCCCCGCATCTTCAAGCGGATCCGTCCCGCGTTCCGCTACGAGCGCTCGCTGAACGTCCTCACCCAGGCACGCGACGCCGGACTGATCACGAAGTCGAACCTGATCCTCGGTATGGGCGAAGAGCCGGAAGAGGTGGTCCAGGCCCTGAACGATCTGCACGAAGCCGGGTGCGACATCATCACGATCACGCAGTACCTCCGACCCACCCCGCGCCACCTTCCGGTCGCTCGATGGGTGAAGCCGGCGGAATTCGTCGAGTTCAAGGAGGAGGCGGAGCGAATCGGCTTCCTCGGCGTGCTGGCAGGTCCCCTGGTGCGGTCGTCGTACCGCGCGGGACGCTTGTGGGCGCAGTCGATGGTGTCCAAGGGACGAGATATCCCCGAGCACCTGTCGCACATCGCGGAGAGCGCTGACCTCGGGTTCGCGCAGGCTGTCTGATCGACCGCCGTCCCGGGTGCACCCCGGGGCGGTGGCTCAGTCGGCGCTCATCACCGACTGCACCGTGCCGTCCGAGCCGAGGTTCACGAGCAGGACGTCGTCGGATGAGCTGTCGTCCAGGGCGTATTCGAGGACTGCGAACGGCTCCGAGCCGCCGTGCTCGTCGGCGAGGATCGTCATGCTCATCAGTCGCAGCGAGCGGATGATGTCCACGGCAGCATCCCCCGACACATCGACGAGGACCTCGGAGAGATCATCGCCGTATGCCTCCTGCTGCTGGAGGATGTACTCGGTCACCTCGCTGGTGCGGTCATCGACCTCGGCGAGCATGCCGCGACGTGCGGTGTCGTCGACGTTCTCCAGTCCGGCGATCAGACCCGCGGCGATGTCCAGTGCGTCCGACGACACGTCGTCCTGGTCCGGAGCGGTCAGATCGACGGTGACGCTCTGGTCTCCGAGCTCGACGGTCTCCGACCAGAAGATCGAGCCGTCGGGGCCCGAGGACAGGAGTCCGAAGTAGTCGTGTTCGATCGCCATAACGCTATGAAACCAGCCTCGTGCTCACTGCGGTAGTCCCGTCATCAACCGACCAGCGATTGGACGAAGATATGGGGGGTGAATCCGGTGAGATCATCGATTCCCTCGCCCTGGCCGAGCAGCTTCACCGGGATGCCCGTGCGCTCCTGCACCGCGAGCACGAACCCGCCCTTCGCCGACCCGTCGAGCTTCGTGAGGACAAGGCCCGTGACGCCCGCGTGCTCGAGGAAAGCCTCGGCCTGCATCACGCCGTTCTGGCCCGTCGTGGCATCGAGGACGAGCAGCACCTCGCTGATGGGAGCCTGCTTCTCGATGACGCGCCTGACCTTGGAGAGCTCGTCCATGAGCCCTCCCTTGGTGTGCAGACGCCCGGCGGTGTCGATGATCGCGATCTCGATGCCTTCGCGCTTGGCGTACTCGACGGTCTGGAAGGCCACGGATGCGGGATCCTGCCCTTCTTGCTGCGGGCGCACGATCGCCGCTCCCCCGCGCTGTGCCCAGGTCGCGAGCTGATCGACGGCCGCCGCGCGGAACGTGTCGGCTGCACCGACGACGACGCTGCGCTGATAGCCGCGGAGGAACTTCGTGAACTTGCCGATGGTGGTGGTCTTGCCGACGCCGTTGACGCCGACGACCAGCACGACTGCCGGACGCTCGGTGAGCTTGAGCGTCGTGTCGAACTTTGCGAAGTGCTCCTCGAGAGTCTCGCGGAGCATGCGCTGGAGGTCGCGAGGATCGGTCGTGCGGTACTTGTCGACCTTGGCCCGTAGTTCGTCGACGACGCGCTCACTGATGTCGGGGCCGAAGTCCGCGGTGATGAGGGCGGTCTCGAGGTCCTCCCAGGTCGTCTCATCGATGGTGGGCTTGACGAACATGCCGCGCAGTGCGCGACCGAGAGACCAGGACTTCTCCGCCATCCCTCCAGCCTACGGGTAGCGCGGGCCGAACCACGCCTCCCCGAGCGAAGGGGGTCAGACGGCAGCTGCTGCGCGGTCCCCCACCCGCTGTCCCACGACCGCAGACACGCCGTCCTGTCGCATCGAGACACCGTAGAGCGCGTCGGCGATCTCCATCGTGCGCTTCTGGTGCGTGATGATCAGGAGCTGCGAGCTCTCGCGCAGCTGCTCGAACACCGTGAGCAGGCGACCCAGGTTCGCATCGTCGAGCGCGGCCTCGACCTCGTCGAGGATGTAGAACGGGCTCGGCCGCGCTTTGAAGATCGCCACGAGCAGGGCGACCGCGGCGAGTGAACGCTCCCCACCGGAGAGCAGCGACAGCCGTTCGATCTTCTTCCCGACCGGGCGCACCGACACCTCGATGCCGGTGGTCAGCATGTTCTCGGGGTCGGTCAGGGAGATGCTCCCCGTGCCACCGGGGAACAGCAGCGGGAAGACCTGGCCGAAAGCCTCCTTCGTGTCCTCGAAGGCGCTCGCGAAGATGGTCTGCATGCGCTCATCGAGGTCGGCGATGATCGTCAGCAGGTCCTGGCGCGTCTGCGTGAGGTCGGCCAACTGCTCCGTCAGGAAGGCGTGGCGCTGCTCGAGCGCGGCGAACTCCTCGAGCGCCAGCGGATTGACGCGTCCGAGCTGCGCGAGCTTGCGCTCGGCGTCGGCCAGGCGGCGCTGCTGGATGCGACGGTCGAACGGGATCGCCGTGTCGTCGAGCAGCTCATCCGCCGGTGGCTCGACTCCCGGATCACGAGGAACCAGCTGATCCGGACCATATTCCGCAATGAGAATATCTTCGTCGAGGGAGAGTTCCGACGACACGCGCTCGAGCAGGCTGTTGAGGTGCAGCTTCTTCTCGTGGATCTGCAGCTCGAGGCCATGCACACTTTCGGTCAGACCCGCGAGACGCTCCCGCAGCGACGTCTCCTGGGCGCGGAGCCCGACGAGCTCCTCGTTCTGGGCCGAACGCGCGGCCTCCGCCTCTGCCAGGGCTACACGGGCCTCGGTGACCGATCGGTCGAGGGAGTCGAGGATCCGCGGCAGCTCCTCCGCGACGCCCGACGCCGCTTCGCGCTGGGCTCGACGGATGACCGCTCGCCGCGCCGCTTCGGCCGCGGCGTCGCGCTCCTGTTCGCGCTGCCGTTCGAGGCTCGTGACCCGCGCCTGAGCCGCACGCACGCGTTCACGCAGCGTCTCGATCTCCAGCCTCGCCCGCACCTCGCCCTCGCGGGCCAGCTCCAGTGTTTCGAGGAGGCCGTCTCGCGCAGAGGCGTCGAGCACGGGACGCGGAGCCGCGATCGCCTCGTCCAGCGCTGCCTTGGCCGTCTCCGCCTTCGCCTCGGCATCGGACACGGCGGCCTGAGCCTGTGCGAGTCCGGTCTCGAGTCGCTCGCACTCGGCCACCGCTGATTCATGACGGACGGTGACCCGGTTCACCTGCTCGGCGTGGGTGGCGAGGGCCGCGTCGTGCTCGCGCAGTGCGCGGAGCGCGTCCTTGGCCTGTCGTCTGGTCGTCTCGACCGCTTCGTTCGCGTCCTCACGCGCCTCGCGCAGCGAGTCCACCACGATCTGGATCTCTGCCAGCCGCTCGGCCGCCGCATCCCGCTCGGCCGCGAGCTCCAGACGAGATCGCTCGCCCCCGGATCCGGTGCGCAGCGTCTGGGCGGTGATCACGTCTCCGCCGACCGTCACGATCGTCGTGGAGGCATCCCCTGCACGGTCGAGCGCGGTGCGCGCGGCACGGGCGGACTCCAGATCGACCGCGATCAGTACGTGCGACAGGATGCCCAGCACACCATCGGGGGCCGTCACGGTCTCGACCGCAGGTGTGACCCCCTCGATCGGAGCGGCCACCGGCTCCGGACGCAGTGCGTCGGCGACGACGAAGTCGACGACTCCCCTGCGGTTCTCTGCCGCCTCCGCCGCCTGGGCGAACGCATCGGCGGCAGTGTCGATGAGCACGCCCTCGGTGAGCGGGCCGAGCACGGCGGCGATCGCCGCTTCGAAGCCGGCGCGGACCTGAACGGCGTCTCCGACGAGTCCGCGAACGCCCTTACCGCCGGCCTTGACGATCTCGGCGGCGCCGCCCGACAGCGCCAGAGCACTGCTCAGGGCTGCGGCCTTCGCAGTCAGTGAGTCGACCTCGCGCTCAGCCGCGTGCAGCCGTTCCCGCAGAGTCTCCCGCTCGGCCTCCGCGGCTGTCGCCGCTCGCTGCGCACTGTCGTAGGCCGCTGCGTGTTCGACGGCGGTGCCCTCGGGCGCTTCGGCATCATCGATCGCCTCGAGCGCCTCGGCCGCCTCGCGCCTGCGCGCATTCGCCGCCTCGAGCGCGTTCTCCTGGCGAAGCACCGCGCCGCGCACGGCGGCGAGAGCCGATGCCGCAGCGTCGGCCGTGCCGCGCAGCGCCGAGAGACGCATGTCGTACTCCGACACGAGCGCGCTCTGTTCGGCGATGTCCACATCGAGCGTGTCGAGCTCGGCCCTGGCATGGACGACGTCACGGCTCGCCGATGCCGCCGCATCCTGCGCATCGCCGAGGCCTGCGGAGATCATGTCGATCTCCTCCTTCGCCTCGTCGATCGTTGCCTGGGTCACGGTGACCGCGGTGACCGCGGCGTCGTCGTCTTCGGAACCGAGCAGCGCCAGGCGCTGGTTCGCGAGCGTGTAAAGCCCGCGCATGCGCTCCTGCACCTGCTCCAGACCGAAGGCAACGCTGCGAGCCTGATCGACGGCGACCGAATTCTGATCCTGTTCGAGCCGCGCGATGCTCGCTCGCACGGTCTCTGCCTGGTCGGAAAGGACAAGCCGCTCCGTGTGGCGTTCGTGCTCTGTGCGGGTGTGGTCGGCGAGGGCGGTGCGCAACGCGACGACGTCGTCCGCGAAGATCCGCGCCTTCGCATCACGCACGACGGCAGCGATCGTCTGCGCCTCCCGCGCGATCTCGGCCTGGCGACCGAGCGGCTTGAGCTGACGGCGGATCTCCCCCGCCAGGTCGCTGAGACGCGTGAGGTTCGCCTCCATCGCGTCGAGCTTGCGGAGGGTCTTCTCCTTGCGGCGGCGGTGCTTGAGAATCCCCGCCGCCTCTTCGATGAAGCCTCGTCGGTCTTCCGGAGAAGCCTGGAGCACCGTGTCCAGGCGCCCCTGGCCGACGATCACGTGCATCTCCCGACCCAGTCCGGAATCGCTGAGCAGCTCCTGCACGTCGAGGAGTCGGCATCCTTCGCCGTTGATCGCGTACTCGCTCGACCCGTTGCGGAACAACGTGCGACTGATCGTCACCTCGGCGAACTCGATCGGGAGGGCACCGTCGGCATTGTCGATCGTCAGCTGCACCTCGGCACGACCCAGAGGACCGCGCGTCGAGGTACCCGCGAAGATGACGTCCTCCATCTTGCCGCCGCGGAGCGTCTTCGCGCCCTGCTCACCCATCACCCAGGCGAGGGCGTCGACGACGTTCGACTTGCCGGATCCGTTCGGACCGACGATGCAGGTCACGCCGGGTTCGAAGACGAAGCTCGTCGGCTGCGCGAACGACTTGAACCCTTTGAGCGTCAGGCTCTTCAGATGCATGCGGGCACCGCTCGTCCGGGGAGAATCACGCCGCTACGCTACCGGAATCCCGGGCCTCAGCCGTCATCCCGCGCGGGCGTTCATCGAACCGGTACCGCTCGGCGACACGCCGTGCGAGAGGAAAATGCTTGACGCTGCCCGACGGAGTTCGCTACCGTGTCCTCCGGATCGACGCACGAAAGGAGGTTACCGATGATGATGATTCAGCTCAACGCACAGGCCACTGGCCTCAAAGCGCCAGCGCACTTCGCGCCGCGCCCTGCGTTCTCGGTAACCGCCGGCGTCCGCTTCAGCGCGCTCTCGTAGCAGCGCACCCCGAGAATCTCAGCCCGTAGTGGGCCTTCTCCCGTCGGTGCACCCGCGCCCCACCCTCTGATCCGCGTCCGGATCATGGATCTCGCCGCCTTCGGCGCCCACGTCCCGTGGCCCGAATGCTGCCGACTCTCGCACCCACGCGTCACGCGCCCCACCGTCGCGCGACGCCTCCTGCTCTTGCACTCCCTCACCTCTTTCAAAGGACTCTCTCGTGAACACCACGTTGCGCCGCAACATCACCCACCCGCCCGATACCGAGGACCGCGAGGTCTTCCAGATCCCCCGCGACGACGAGCTCCGCCGGTTGGCGCTCTCAGATCGCATCTCCCTGCGGATCGGCCTCTGGCTGCTCCAGCGATCTCAGCGCCCGCGGCGGCAAGGCCGCACCGTGCACATCGAGTCGGCGGAGCTGCTGATCACCGAACAGCGTCGCCGCGCCGAGCACGAACTGGGCGTCCTCACGGCGTTCGCCCTGCAGCGCGGGATCCGCTGATTCTCGGAACCAGCGGACGACGATCCCACCTTCCCGTTGAACCCCCACAGTAAGGACTGACATGACCATCGTTGAACCGACGATCACTCCCCTGATCGTGCCGGCCTCGATCGACGACGACACGGCAGCGGAGTTCCGCGCATACGGCGAACTCAACCGTCAGATCTGTGATGAGCAGGTCGGACTTCCCGGACTCGCTCTCGATGCGGCACAGATCCTGCCGGGTTGGCAGGACGACACCGACTCACTGGACCGCGGCTTCGTCGCCCGCGTCGACGGCGAGATCGTCGGCATGGTGACCGTCTCCTTCGCGCAGGAGGAGGAGGCGAACGCCGGCGAGATCGACATGCTGGTGCCCGAGACGCACTGGGGTCGCGGAATCGAGAACGCGTTGCTCGCGCACGCCGAGGACGAGGCCCGGGCGCGCGGTCGCAGCGTCGTGCAATTGTGGAGCCTGCACCGGCCGGAGGAAGCCGAGCGCATGCTCGAGCCGCGGACGGGGTGGGGCCGAATTCCGGCCACACCTCTGAGCGATCTCGCCGAATCCGCCGGGTACACGCTCGAGCAGGTCGAACGGAACAGCGAGTTCGACCTGCATTCCGACCCGACGCTCCTGCGCACGGCGCTGGCGGAGGCGAACGCTCATGCCGGTTCGGAGTACCGCACCCTCGAATGGATGCTTCCGACGCCGCCGGAACTGCGCGCGGCATACGCCGACATCCTCGCGCGGCTGTCGACGGACGCCCCGAGCGGCGAGATGGACTTCGTCGCCGAGGTGTGGGACGCGGATCGCGTGGCACGGCGAGATGCACGGATCATGGAGTCCGGGCGCGTCGTCTCGGTCGTGGCCGTGCAGCACGTCCCCACCGGGGACATCGTCGCCTACAACGAGCTGCTGATCGGGACCGACCGCACCGGCGTCACCCATCAGTACGGCACCCTGGTGTCGAAAGACCACCGAGGCCATCGGCTCGGGACGGTCGTGAAGTGCGCCAACCTTCTGCGGTGGCAGGAGTTGATGCCGGAATCGCCCGTCGTCTCCACGTTCAATGCGGAGGAGAACCGCCCCATGCTCAGCATCAACGAGAAGATCGGCTTCCGTCCGGTCTCGTACGCCGGAGCGTGGCAGAAGAAGCTCTGATGGGCGTGCGGACCCGATCTCATTCTGGAGGATGAGGCCGGGTCCGCATCCTCATCCGCCGGAGCGACGACACCCGCCGGCGCGGTGACGAGAGTGGAGACATGAACATCCCCGTGATCGAAGCCCATGCCCTGACCAAGACCTTCGGGATGACGCGCGCTCTCGCCGGAGTCGATCTCGCGATCCACCGCGGCGAGTCCGTGGCGATCATGGGCGCCTCGGGTTCGGGCAAGACGACCCTCTTGCACGTGCTGGCAGGAATCACCGCACCCGATGCGGGCAGCGTGCTCTTCCGCCCCGCAGAGGGCGCACCCATCGAGATCACCGCGCTCAACGAGTCCGCGCGTTCCCGTCTGCGCCGCGAGCGGTTCGGATTCGTGTTCCAGCAGGGGCTGCTCATCCCGGAACTGACGGCAGTGGAGAACGTGGCTCTCGCTTCGATGATCAACGGCGTCCGCAGGCAGGACGCCATCCAGCACGCAGCGTCCTGGCTCGCCGCGCTCGGACTCGCGGGCATGGAGGATCGCCGGATCGGCGAGCTCTCCGGCGGTCAGGCACAGCGTGTCGCGATCGCCCGCGCGCAGGCGACCGGCGCGGAGCTCGTCTTCGCCGACGAACCGACCGGCGCGCTCGACTCGCACACGTCGTCCGAGGTCATGGATGCCCTGCTGTGGTCGACCACGAGCCAGGGTCGGACCCTCGTCGTGGTCACCCACGACCCCGAGGTCGCCAGTCGCTGCACGCGCACGATCGCCGTCCGCGACGGACGCATCGTCTCCTCGGCTGTGGCCGCATGAAACGCAACGTCCTCGCGCTGCTGCTGCGCCCCGTCCCCGGGCAGAAAGGCGTTCTCGCCCTTCCCGTCGTCGCGTTCGGCGTGGTGACCACCCTAGTGTTGACGGTGATCGGCGGGGCCCAGTCTTTCTGGGGCTGGACAGATCCGGAGGCGCCTGTCTATCAGGCGCTCGCAGCGATCGCGCTCGTCCTCCTGGTCGTCCCACTGATGTCGCTCGGGGGCGCTGCCGCACGGCTGTCCGCCCGACGACGAGATGAGCGCCTCTCGACCTTGCGTCTGCTCGGGGTCTCCCCGGCAGGTGTCACGGTCGCCACCGTCGCCGAGTCCGTGCTGGTCGCCGCAGCTGGAGCCCTCGCCGGTGTCGTCGGACACGTCGCGCTGAGTCCGCTCATCGGGTTGATCCCGTTCCGCGGTGAGGCACTCGGCTTCGGCGCGGTCGTGCTGCCTCCGGCGCAGATCGCCCTGGTGCTCGCGGGAGTGCTCGTCCTCGCCTCTGCCAGCGCCGTCGTCGGCCTTCGTCGTGTGGTGATCTCCCCGCTCGGAGTCCGAACCCGTGCCACGACCAGCAGCGTGCACTGGATCCGCGCGCTGATCGCGGCCGGCGCCATCGCGATCGCCGTGGTGCTCATCAAGGTCTTCCCCTCGATCGGCGGGTTGGTCACGACCATCGTCGTCGTCGCAGGGCTTTTCGGTGCCGCGCTCGCCGTGCTCAACGTCGTCGGTCCGTGGGTCCTCAAGGTGACGGCGACACGGCAGCTTCGCCGGGCCGAACAGCCGGACAGACTGCTCGCCGCACGCCTGGTCCTCGACTCCCCGAAAGCCGCGTGGCGACAGGTGGGCGGCATCGCGATGGCGAGCTTCATGGCTGTCTTCGCCGGCACGGGTGTGGCGTTGATGAACGTGATGACAGGACCGGAGGCGTCGGAGTCCGACTTCGCCCTCGCCGGCGACATCCGTACCGGGCTCATCATCACCCTGATCGGCTCGTTCCTCATGGTGGCGGCATCCGTCGGCGTCAACCAGGCATCCGACGTGCTCGATCAGCGCGAGCTGCACCGCAGTCTCCATCATCTGGGGATGCCACTGGAGACCGTGGACCGCGCCCGGAGACGTGCGATCATGTCACCGCTGCTGGTCACGGCGATCGGCTCGGCGCTGGTCGCGGCCGTCCTCGTCATCCCCCTGATCGGGATCGCTCTGATCACGGCGCCCCTGTCACTCGTCACGATCGCCGCGGTGGTCGCTGTGGGGATCGTCATCGTCTGGGCGAGCACCTGGGCCACCCGTCCGCTGCTGCGAGGCGCGTTCCAGACGGCGTGACCGACCGCGACGCCGCTGACCTGCTCCGTCGGGGGCAGGTCAGCGACGTCGTTGGCAGGACGGGCAGAAGTGCGAGCCCCGGTTCATGAAGCTCTCGCGCACGATGTCGGTTCCACAGCGCGGGCAGGGTGTGCCCTGTTTGCCGTACGCATTCAGAGAATGCGCGAAGTAGCCCGCCTGCCCGTTCACGTTGACGTACTGGGCGTCGAAGCTCGTCCCGCCCTCGGCCAACGCCTTCGCAAGCACGATCCGCACCTCGGCCACCAGACGGTGGACGGCCCGGGTGGAGAGCTGGTTCGCCGGTGTCTCCGGATGGATACGTGCTGCCCAGAGCGACTCGTCGGCGTAGATGTTGCCGATTCCGCTCACGACGCCCTGATCCAGGAGCACGCGCTTGATCGCGCTGCCGCGCCGCGCAAGCGCCGCGCGGAACGTCCTGTCATCGAACTTCTCGTCCATGGGGTCGCGCGCGATGTGCGCGACCTGCGTCGGAATCGGCGACTCCCCGTCGTCGATCAGCGCATCCACGGCGAGAGAGCCGAAGGTGCGTTGGTCGGCGAAAACGATGGCCAGTTCGCCGTGCGCGGGGTGCTCGATGCCGATCCGCACGCGCTCGTGCCGTTCCGCATCGGCGTCAGGCGCCCGAAGCAGCATCTGCCCGCTCATGCCGAGGTGTGCGATCAACGCCGACCGGGAATCGTCGAGCGGGAGCCAGAGGAACTTTCCGCGGCGGGAAGCCGCGGTGAAGCTCCTCCCCTCCAACCTGCCGACGAAATCGGCGGCGCCGGCCGTGTGGCGGGTGAGCGCACGCTCATCGAAGACGCTGACCGAGGTGATCAGGGAACCGACGGCGGCCGGCTCGAGGCCGGCGCGGACGACCTCGACCTCGGGAAGCTCAGGCACGCTCGCTGAGCGTGCGCCAGGCGCTGAGGGCCGCCGCCATCTCAGCGGTCTTCTTGCTGCTCCCGCGGCCGGTCATGCTGACGTCGCCGACAGACACCGTGGCGGTGAAGCGGCGGTCATGATCCGGGCCACTCGCTTCCACGGAGTACTGCGGAGGCGTCGCGCCGACGCGAGCGGCGAGCTCTTGCAGGCTGGTCTTCGGATCCATGGCTGCGCCATAGCGTTCCGGATCTGCGAGAAGAGGCTTGGTCAACCGCAGCACGAGCGCTGTGGCGGCCTCCGGACCGGCCGACAGATACGTCGCGCCGATCACGGCTTCCATCGTGTCGGCCAAGATCGAGTCCTTGTCCCGACCACCGGTCTGCTCCTCACCGCGTCCGAGCAGCAGATGACTTCCGAGATCGATGCCGCGAGCGACCTCCGCGAGAGCGACGGTGGAGACGACGCTCGCGCGCCGCTTCGCCAGTTCACCTTCGTCGAGGTCGGGGTGCGTGGTGAAGAGCATCACCGTCACGGCCTGACCCAGCACCGAGTCGCCGAGGAACTCCAGGCGCTCGTTGTGCGGGATCCCGCCGTGTTCGTACGCGTAGGAGCGGTGGGTGAGGGCCAACTCCAGAAGCTCCGCGTCGATATCGACGCGGAGCTTATCTGGGAGAGGTCTCGTCCCCCCGGGGACCTCCGTCACGGTACGCGACTCAGACGTCGGCGACCTTGCGGCCCTTGTACTCGAGGAAGAGCTCGGTGCCCTGCGAGTCTGTGACGACCTTCGCCTGGTGGGGACGGCTGTAGACGACCTGGCCGTTCTCGATGGTCTTCACAAGGGCGACGGGAGCCGCCTTCCACTGCGCGCGGCGCGAGCGGGTGTTCGAACGGGAAACCTTGCGCTTCGGGGGGTTACCAGCCATGACTAGCTCTCTTCTTTCTCGGCGGCACGAGATTCTTCCGTGCCGTCTTGGTCTGTGATGTTCTGGAGCGCGCTCCACCGAGGATCGATGGGAGCCACCTGCTCCGTTCCGGTGCTCATGGCCAGTCGTTCACCCGTTTTCGGGTCGAGACCCGGGCAATCCGGCTGACACACCGGCTGAAAAGGAAGCGACAATACGGCCGCATCCCTGACGAGAGTTTCAAGATCCACGTGGTCGTCTTGAACCTCGAAGTCAGTTTCTTCCTCACCAGGATACGCGAAAAGCTCCTGGAACTCGACTTCGACGGGCCGGGCGATGTCGATCAGGCATCTGCCGCACACGCCGACATACTCCGCATCGGCGGTTCCGGACACCAGGATGCCCTCGTGGACCGACTCCAGACGCACATCGAGATCGATGTCCGAGCCCGCTTCGAAGGTGACGATTCCCTCCCCCCACGTCTCTTTGAGAGCCACGGTGAACTCGTGTTCCCGCATCTCTCCCGGACGTCGGACGATGTCACGGACGGGGAGCACGAAAGGGCCGTTCATTCGAGAGCGCACTGTTCCATGCTACTCGGCTGCACCTGCGGCCGGGCTGACCGTCGTCCTCGAGGAGGACTCAGATGCCGCGCCCACCGGTGTCGAGGAAGTCTGCCACCGCGGGAGGAACGAACGGTGTCACGTCGCCGCCGAGCGATGCGACCTGACGCACCAGCGAGCTCGAGACCATCGCATGAGACGGATCGGGCAGGAGGAACACGGTCTCGATGTCGGCGAGGTGGCGGTTGACGATCGCCATCGGCGACTCGTAGGCGACGTCGATCTGCGAGCGGATGCCCTTAACGAGAACACCTGCGTCGACATCGCGGGCATAATCCACGAGGAGACCCATGCTCCACGAACCGATCACGATATTGCCCGGCATGCCGTCCTCGGCGATCGAGCGCTCGAGGAGAGAAAGCCGCTGCGCGATCGGGAGCATCGCCTCTTTGCCGGGGTTGTGCACCACCAGCACGTGCAGTTCGTCATACAGGGCTGCTGCTCGGCGGATCACGTCGAGATGACCCAGGGTCGGCGGATCGAAGGAACCCGGGACGACGGCGATCCGGCTGCTCATGCCACCAGCCTAGGGCAGGAACGGAGCTCAGTTCTTCGCGAGCGCCGCACGATCTTCGTCGGTCACCCGCCGAGCGATGGCGTCGCGAAGACCCGGGTGCTGCTGGAGCGTCGGGTCGTCAGCGAGGATCGTCTCGGCCACCTCACGGGCGCGGGTGATGAGCGCCGCATCCTTGACGACGCGCAGCAGTTTGAGGGATGAGCGGACGCCGGCCTGCGCCGCCCCGAGCACGTCGCCCTCGCCCCGCAGCTCGAGATCGACCTCGGCGAGAGCGAAACCGTCGAGCGTCGCCGCGACGGCATCGACACGGTCTCGAGCGAGCGAGCCGGCTTCCGCCTCTGTGACCAGCAGGCAGAGCCCGGGGACACCGCCTCGCCCCACGCGCCCCCGCAATTGGTGCAGCTGGGAGACCCCGAATCGGTCGGCGTCGAGCACGATCATCGTGGACGCGTTGGGGACATCGACGCCGACCTCGATCACCGTGGTTGCCAGCAGCAGGTCGATGTCTCCCCGGGCGAAGGCCTGCATCACGGCATCCTTCTCGTCGGATGGCATCCGGCCATGCAGCACAGCGCGACGGATGCCGCCGAGGGTGGGATGGGTCGCGAGCGCCTCGTCGAGCTGCACCACACCCCAACGGGGACCGGATGAACCATCCGGGACCAGCGCGGAGGGCTCCGCCGGCTCTGCGGTCTTCTTCGTCGTGTCGATCGCCGCGCACACCGCGAACACCTGCCGCCCCTGGGCGATCTCCTCGGCAGCGCGTTCCCAGACGCGATTGAACCATCCGGGGTGCTCGGCCAACGGGGCGACGAACGACTCGATGCCCGCGCGACCGGCCGGCATAGTGCGGATGACGGAGGTGTCGAGGTCGCCGAACACGGTCATCGCCACCGTCCGCGGGATGGGGGTCGCCGTGAGCACCAGCGCGTGGGGGCTCGAACCCTTCGCGCGGAGGGCCTCCCGCTGCTCGACTCCGAACCGGTGCTGCTCGTCGACCACGACGAGGCCGAGGTCGGCGAAGGTCGTCCTCTCGCCGAGCAGTGCATGCGTGCCGACGACGATGAGCGATTGACCCGAAGCGACCCGGAGCGCAGCCTTACGTCGCTCCGCGGCCGGAAGCTGGCCCGTGAGCAGTGTCGGCATCAGCTGCGGGGCGAGGTCGGGACCGAGCATCTTCGCGATCGAGCGCAGGTGCTGGCCGGCCAGCACCTCTGTCGGAGCGATCAGCGCCGCCTGTCCGCTGCTCTCGGCCACCTGCAGCATCGCTCGCAGCGCGACGAGCGTCTTACCGGAACCGACCTCACCCTGAACGAGCCGGTTCATCGGCCACGAGCCGACGAGGTCTGTGGCGATCTGCGCCCCGACGGTCTCCTGATCCGGCGTGAGCGTGTAGGGCATCGCGGCGTCGAAGCGCTCGAGAAGCCCTCCCGGCCGGGCGGGTCTCGACGTCGCGGAGAGCGCGCGCACCGCATCGCGCTGCTGCAGGAGCGCGGTCTGCAGCGTGAGTGCCTCGTGCATGCGGAGGGTGCGAACCGCCGGATCGATGTCGTTGCGCGTGCGCGGGCGATGGATCCGCTCGAGTGCCTCGTCGGCGGTGAGCAGCTCTTCCCGTTCCCGGATCTCGGCCGTGAGCGGGTCGGGCACCTTCTCGAGATCGTCCAGCACCCGACCGACGAGTCGAGCGATCTGCCATGTCTGGATCGCCGAGGTCGCGGGGTAGATCGGGATCGGAACCGCCGCACGCGCGTCAGCGCTCCGTCGGGCGGAATCCTCATCGTCGAACAGCTCGTACTCGGGGTGCGCGAACTGGGTGACGCCGTTGAACTCCCCCACCTTGCCGGAGAACACGCCACGGCGGCCGACCGCGAGGTCTTTGGAACGCCACTCCGCCGCACCGACGTTCTTCGCGAAGAAGGTGAGGGACATCCGCCCGATGCCATCGCCGATGACCACGTCGACCATCGCCCCCGGCCGATTGCGCATGCGTCGGAAGCTCGACGACAGGACCTCGGCGACGATGGTCACCGTCTCGCCGAGCGGCAGGTCGCGGATCGGTGTCAGCTCACCCGGATCGGCGTAGCGCCGCGGGTAGTGCGAGAGCAGGTCGCCCACGTTCTGCATGCCGAAAGCGCGTCCGAGCGTCTTGGCAGACGCCGCACCGAGCGCATCCTCCAACGAGGAATCGAGCGTGAGCGACATGCTCCGAGTCTAGGGAACGCGACCGACACCGCCGGGCACTCGCGCTGTCGTATCGTGAAGTGGTGACGAGGATCATCGCAGGGGCTGCCAGGGGCGCCCGGCTGGAAGTACCGGGGGCCGGCACGCGACCGACCAGCGACCGCGTCCGAGAGTCGCTCTTCGGAGCGCTGGAGGCGCTGAGCGCCATCAGCGGCGCGCGCGTCCTCGACCTGTATGCCGGCTCCGGCGCCCTGGGCCTCGAGGCGCTCAGCAGGGGTGCCGTCAGTGCGGATCTGATCGAGCGAGGCCGCCAGGCGGCGGCCATCGTCCGCCGCAACGCCGCCGTCGTCGCCAAGGCGGGCGGCGTCTCGACCGGTCGGGTGCATGAGGGCACGGTCCATGCGTTCCTGCAGCGCGCGACCGGCCCCTTCGATCTGGTCTTCACCGACCCGCCCTACGACCTCGACGACGCGACCATGACGGCCGACCTCGTCGCCCTCGCCCCGCTGCTGTCGGCGGACGCGGTCGTCGTCGTGGAACGAGCACGCCGCTCGACGCCTCCGGACTTCGGCGCCGCGGGTCTGGAGCTGTTCCGGGAGAAGTCCTACGGCGACACCACACTCTGGTGGGCGGAGCCCGCGGCGGACGAGAGCTCGTCAGCCGATGATCAGCCGGAGACCGAGTCCCAGTCCCGATAGGGATCCCATCCGCTGAGGTCGACGGGAAGTCCGTCGCACAGCAGGTCGTCGTCTCCGCGCGAGATGACCCGTCCGATCACGCGGAACCCGGGCGGGAGCAGTCCCTCGGGGAACGTCGCGAGCAGCGCATGGTCTTCTCCCCCGGCGATCGCCCGCTCCGGGTCTGCGCCCAGCGCCGCGCGGTCGAGAGCGATCGTGACTCCGGACGCGGCCGCCATCCGGCGCGCATCGAGAGCGAGCCCGTCGGAGATGTCCATCATCGCGGTGGCGCCGACCGTCGCCGCCACAGTGCCGAGCCCGATCGGAGGCGAGGGGCGCAACTGTGCGGCCAGTGCCGCGGACTCCCCAGCGGCCAGCTGCGCGACATCGACCGGCACGGGCACGTCGCCGTCGCGGAAACGTCCGAACAGCACGGCGAGCCCGCGTGCAGCATGGCCCAGCTCGCCGGCGACGGCGACGACGTCACCGGGACGAGCGCCGCTGCGGGTGACCGGAGCGCGACCTTCGAGATCCCCGAGCGCCGTCACCGCGATGGTCAGCACGTCGGACACCGTGAGGTCTCCGCCGACCACCGCACAGCCCGGCGCCAACGCGTCACACGCGTCACGGAAGCCGTCGGCGAGGCGCTCGACGAACGAGAGACGCAGATCCCGCGGAACGGCAAGCGCGACCAGGAGTGCCGTCGGCCGGGCCCCCATCGCCGCGACATCCGCCAGGTTCACGGCCGCGGCCTTCCAGCCGAGGTCGTACCCGCTGGACCACGCGAGGCGGAAGTCGGGTCCGTGCACGAGGGTGTCGGTCGTCGCCACCACGCTGCCCGACGGCGTCGCGATCACGGCCGCATCATCACCCGGCCCGATCAGGGTATGCGCGGCCGGCGCGGTGCGGGTCAGGATCGCCTGCAGGATGCGTCCTTCGGAGACATCGCCCAGGCGCGGATCATCGGCATCGGGTCGGGAGGGCATGCTGTCAAAGGTAGCCTGGAAGCATGCTCCGTTCCCGTCGCCTCGCTGCCCTCGCAGGCGCGGTGATCCTCTCCGCCGCCCTCGCCGGATGCTCCACGACCGTGCACCTCGAACCGGCCGATGATGCGAACGATCCGGCCTGCGCCTCGGTCTCGGTACTGCTGCCGGACAGCGTCGCCGGCTTCGACCGGGTGTGGACGGATGCCCAGGCGACCGGAGCGTGGGGCGAGCCCACCACGGTCGCGCTGCGCTGCGGCGTCGAGCCGCCCGCCCCCTCCGCGCTCGTCTGCACGACACTCGGGGGTGTCGACTGGCTGGTCCTCGAGCAGGAGGAGGAACGGCAGCGCCTCGTCACCTACGGGCGCGAGCCCGCCGTCGAGGTCAACATCCGTCGCGGCGAGCAGGTCGACTTCCAGTCCATCGTGGACTCGATCTCCACGAGCATCCAGTCCGGACTGGCGCCGGCGACGGCGAAGTGCACCGACCGCGTCGAGTTCCCCGCGAGCTGACCGCGGGCGGAGGCGCCGACGTCAGCGGCGCAGACCCGCCTCGATGAGTTCGGTAATCAGTTCGCCGTAGCTCAGGCCGGATGCCACCCAGCACTTCGGGAACATCGAGATCGGCGTGAAGCCCGGCATCGTGTTGAGCTCGTTGACGACGAGCTCGCCCTCGGGGGTCAGGAACATGTCGACGCGGGCGAGTCCGCGGCCGTCGACAGCCTCGAATGCGCGCAGGCCCGCCTCCTGGATGGCCGCCGTCTCATCTGGGCTCACCTCGGCCGGGCAGACGACATCGACGCCGTCACCGCCGAGATACTTGCCCTCGAAGTCGTAGAACCCGCGCGAGGTGAGCACGACCTCCCCCGGAAGAGAGGCACGCACGCCTTCGGCGGTCTCCAGCACGGCGACTTCGATCTCGCGGCCGCTCACACCGGTCTCGATGAGCACCTTGTCGTCTTCGGCGAACGCCACCGCCAGTGCCGCATCGAGTTCCTCGGCGACATCGACCTTGGACACCCCGACGCTCGAGCCCGCGCGGGCGGGCTTCACGAACAACGGCAGCCCGAGGGCGGCGGCGAGCTCGCGGATGTCCACGGCATCCCGATCCCAGTCGGCGCGGCGAACGGTCACCCAGGGTGCCACCGAGATGCCTGCGGCCTGGAGGGCGATCTTCATGAAGTGCTTGTCCATGCACAGGGCGGAGTCGAGGACACCGCCGCCGGCATAGGGCACCTCGAGTGTGTCGAAGTACCCCTGGATCGTGCCGTCCTCGCCGTGCTGCCCGTGAAGGATCGGAAGCACGACGTCGACCGCGCCGTAGCCGACGACCGACCCGTCGACCTGCACGACACGCAGCGTGCGGTCGCCGCCCGGTTCGGGCCACAGCACGCGCGTGCCGTTGTCGACGACCTCGGGAAGGTGCGCCGCATCCAGGGGGAACTTCGCGGGATCGTCGTCCTCCAGGACGAACGCCCCCTCGCGCGTGATCCCCACCGGGATCACCGTGTAGCGGTCGCGATCAATCGCGCCCAGCACGCCCCCCGCCGTTGCGGAACTGATCGAATGCTCGCTGGAGCGCCCGCCGAAGAGCACCACCACCGTCTGCTTGTCCATGGTTGGTCCTCTCACCCTGCGGGGTGTCGTCGTCCGTCGTCAGGTGGGGTGCGATGTCTCGCGGATCCATCTTGCCGTCGAGCACCATCTTCACCTGCTCGACGATGGGCATGTCGACCTCGGCCTCGCGTGCGAGCTGCAGGATCGGCGCGACCGATGCCAGCCCCTCCGCCGTCTGCTGCATCTGCTTCACGACGTCCTGGAAGCTGTATCCCTGCCCGAGCAGGCGCCCGGCCGTGTTGTTGCGGCTCAGCGGCGACTGGCAGGTGGCGATCAGGTCACCGAGGCCGGCGAGCCCCTGCAGCGTCTCCGGATGCGCGCCGTTCGCCACGGCGAAGTCCGTCATCTCGACGAGACCTCTCGTGATGATCGACGCCTTGGTGTTCTCGCCGTAGCCCACGCCATCGACGATGCCGATGGCGACCGCGATCAGGTTCTTGAGCACTCCACCGAACTCGGTGCCGATCACGTCGGTGTTCACGAACGTGCGGAAATAGCTGTTGCGGGCGGCACGCGCGACGATCTCGGCCGTCTCCTGGCTGCGCGAGGAGATCACGGCGGCGGTCGGCTGCTCGCGGGCGATCTCCAGCGCGAGGTTCGGACCGGACGCCACGGCAATGCGGTCGGGGTCGCAGCGAAGCTCCTGCTGGATCACCTGGCTCATGCGCAATCCGGTGCCGCGCTCGACACCCTTCATGAGACTGATGACCTTGGTGTCGCTGTCGGCGAGCAGCGGACGCAGCGCCTTCAGGTTCTCGCGCAGTGACTGGCTGGGCACCGACAGGTAGACCTGTTCGACGCCGTCGAGCGATGTCGCGAGCTCATGAGTGGCGGCCATCGTGCGGGGAAGATTGATGCCGGGCAGGTAGCGGGAGTTGCGCTTGGCCTCGTTGATCTCCTGCGCGAGCTCGGCTCGGCGTGCCCACATCGTCACCTGGGCTCCGCCGTCGGCGAGGATCTTGCCGAAGGTCGTCCCCCAGCTGCCGGCTCCGATGACGGTGACGCGCGGCCCGACAGGCGCTGTTCTCTTAGGAGTCAAGGCGTCCTGTCTCCTTCTGCCCATGGTTTGCCGGGTTCCAGCGCTCGGCCGGTGCCTTCTCGTCACGCAGCTCTTCCAGGAGCGCCGTGATCGCGTTCATCAGGCGGTTCGTCGCCTCGGTGAGCGCCGCCGGCTCGCCCGCGCGTCCGCGCAGGTCCGACACGTCGACAGGATCGCCGACGAGCACCCGCACGGGCTTGCGCAGCGGCCAGAGGCTCAGGCCCTTCTGGTAGCGCCCCATGATCGCCTGGGTACCCCACTGCGCCATCGGGATCAGGGGGATGCCGTCGGCGAGGGCCAGACGCACCGCACCGGACTTGCCGCGCATCGGCCACAGGTCGGGGTCACGTGTGAGGGTTCCCTCGGGATAGACGATCACTCCGCGACCGTGCTCCACCAGCTCCTCGGACTGCTTCATCGTCTGCCGCGCAGACGCCGCGGAAGAGGTGCGTGCCACCGGGATCATGCCCGTACGGCGCAGGAACCAGCCGAGGACCGGGACCTTGAAGAGGCTCTCCTTCGCCATGAACCGCGGCGCACGACCGATCCGCCACACGGCGACCGCCACGATGAGCGGATCGAACTCCGAATAGTGGTTCGGCGCGAGGATGAACGACCCCTCCTGCGGGAGTTTCTCGCCGCCGGAGACGCGAATCTTCGCGATCAGCGCGACCGGCGGGATCACCAGTGCGGCGAGCGGCCAGAAGACGCTCGGCCTGGTCGTCTCCGCCGACCGCCGTGCCATCCGGCTCACCGGATGACGTCGAAGTCGGCGCCGAGCGCGTCGAGCTTGGCGAGGAACTTCTCGTAGCCGCGGCTGAGGATGTCGACTCCCGACACTTGCGACTCACCGGTGGCGGTGAGGGCAGCGATCACGTGGCTGTAACCGCCGCGGAGGTCGGGAACCACGATCTCGGCTCCGTGCAGCGGCGTCGGACCGGTGATGACGGCGGCCTGCTCGAGCTCGCGGCGCGGCACGCGACGCGGTCCGGCCTGCAGACCGTGCGGGTGCACGACGATGTCGGCGCCCATCTTGACCAGCGCGTCAGTGAAACCCATCCGGTTCTCGTACACCGTCTCGTGCACCACGGAACGCCCGTGCGCCTGCGTCAGCGCCACCACGAGGGGCTGCTGCCAATCGGTCATGAAGCCGGGGTGCACGTCTGTCTCGACGACGACGGGCTTGATCTCGCCGTCGCGGCGGAAGAGGATGCCGTCCTCCTGGATGTCGAACCAGCCGCCCGCCTTGCGGAAGACGTTGAGGAACGTCAGCATCTCCTGCTGCTTGGCTCCGCCGACGAAGATCTCGCCGTCGGTCGCCAGAGCCGCGGATGCCCAGGACGCCGCCTCGTTGCGGTCGAAGATCGATCGGTGGTCGTAGCCGCGGAGCTTCTCGACGCCCTCGATGACGATGACGCGATTCGGCTCGTAGGAGATGATCGCGCCCATCTTCTGGAGGACCGCGATCAGATCCATGATCTCGGGCTCGATGGCGGCGTTGCGCAGCTCCGTGACACCCTCGGCTCGGACGGCGGTGAGCAGCACCTGCTCGGTCGCACCGACGCTCGGGTAGGGGAGGTGGATGTTCGCCCCGTGCAGTCGACCTCCGCCGGTGGAGAGGCGGATGCCACTGGGGAGCTTCTCCACGATGGCGCCGAACTTGCGGAGGGCGTCCAGGTGGAAGTCGATCGGACGATCCCCGATACGGCATCCGCCGAGGTCGGGGATGAACGCCTGACCGAGACGGTGCAGGAGCGGGCCGCAGAACAGGATCGGAATGCGCGATGCACCGGCGTGCGCGTCGATCTCCTCGAAGTGGGCGGATTCGACGTCGCTCGGGTCGAAGACGAGGGAGCCGGGCTCATCGCCCTCGCTGACGCGCACACCGTGCACCTCGAGCAGCGAGCGCACGACGGCGACGTCGCTGATCGCCGGCACGTCGCGCAGGGTGCTCACTGTCTCGCCGAGGAGCGAGGCGACCATGGCCTTGGTCGCCAGGTTCTTCGCCCCCTTGACGTCGACGCGACCGCGGAGCGGGCGTCCGCCTCGAATGGCGAGGACGTCTCCGGTGAGTGCAGGGACTCCGTCCGGGAGAGCGTCGCGCACAGGTGTCGTCATTCGGAGCCTCACTTCATCTACGGATTTCGGGGGCGGGTTGCCCCTGGGCTCCCCCGCCCCCACCGTCTACTGAACGGGAAGGGTTCGGGGCCGCCACGACTCGCGACGGGCCTCGAACTGCGCGATCTTGTCTTCATTGCGCAGCGTGAGCCCGATGTCATCGAGCCCTTCGAGGAGCCGCCATCTAGTGTAATCGTCGATCCCGATCTCGGCCTGGACGTCGCCGATCGACGCGGTCCGTGCCTCGAGATCGACGGTCATCTGAACCCCGGGATTCCGGTCGACCTCGGCCCAGAAACGTTCGAGATCCTCTTCCGAGATCGTCGCCGCGAGCAGACCCTGCTTGCCGGAGTTCCCCCGGAAGATATCGGCGAAGCGAGGGCTGAGAACGACCTTGAAGCCGAAGTCCCGCAGCGCCCAGACCGCGTGCTCGCGGCTGGATCCCGTGCCGAAATCAGGTCCGGCGAGCAGCACCGAGGCACCCTGGAACGGCGCCTGGTTGAGCACGAACTCGGGGTCCTGGCGCCAGCCGTGGAACAGCGCATCCTCGAAACCCGTCTTCGTGACGCGCTTCAGGAAGACAGCCGGGATGATCTGGTCGGTGTCGACGTTCGACCGCTTCAGCGGTGCCGCGATGCCCGTGTGCGTGATGAACTTCTCCATCAGTTTCCCTCCTGGGTTGCTGAGCCTGTCGATGCATCCATCAGGTCGCTCGGGCTCGAAAGGGTTCCGCGGATCGCGGTCGCGGCGGCCACGAGCGGCGACACAAGGTGCGTGCGCCCTCCCTTGCCCTGTCGTCCTTCGAAGTTGCGGTTCGACGTGGAAGCACAGCGCTCCCCCGGCGCAAGCTGGTCGGGATTCATGCCCAGACACATCGAGCAGCCGGCGAATCGCCATTCCGCTCCGAAGTCCGTGATGACCTTGTCGAGCCCTTCGGCCTCCGCCTCCAGGCGCACGCGCGCGGACCCGGGGACGACCATGACGCGCACGCCGTCGGCCTTCTTCTTGCCCTGGATGATCGAGGCGAAGGCACGCAGGTCCTCGATGCGGCTGTTGGTGCACGATCCCATGAAGACCGCGTCCACCGGCACCTCCTTGAGCGGGGTGCCCGGCGTCAGCGCCATGTACTCCAGCGCCCGCTCGGCGGCAGCCCGCTCGTTCGGGTCGACGATCTCGGCGGGGTTCGGCACCGACGACGACAGCGAGCTGCCCTGGCCGGGGTTGGTCCCCCAGGTCACGAACGGCTCGAGTTCGTCGGCATCGATGAAGACCTCGGCGTCGAACGTCGCGCCCTCGTCGGTCGGCAGGGTGCGCCAATAGGCGACGGCGTCGTCCCAGTCCGCGCCCTTCGGTGCGTGCGGACGACCCTCGAGGTAGGCGAACGTGGTCTCGTCGGGAGCGACCATCCCGGCCCGTGCTCCCGCCTCGATCGACATGTTGCAGATCGTCATCCGACCCTCCATGGAGAGGGCGCGGATGGCGCTGCCGCGGTACTCGAGCACGTAGCCCTGACCGCCGCCGGTGCCGATCTTCGCGATCACGGCGAGGATGATGTCCTTCGCGGTGACGCCTTCGCGCAATATGCCGTCGACATTGATCGCCATCGTCTTGAACGGCTTCAGCGGCAGTGTCTGCGTGGCCATGACGTGCTCGACCTCGCTGGTCCCGATGCCGAACGCCATGGCTCCGAACGCGCCGTGCGTCGAGGTGTGCGAGTCGCCGCAGACCACCGTGATACCGGGCATCGTCAGTCCGAGCTGGGGTCCCACGACGTGCACGATCCCCTGCTCCGCGTCACCGAGAGAGTGCAGACGCACTCCGAACTCGGCGGCGTTGCGGCGCAGGGTCTCGATCTGCGTGCGGCTGGTCAGGTCGGCGATCGGCTTGTGGATCTCCAGCGTCGGGGTGTTGTGGTCCTCGGTCGCGATCGTCAGGTCGAGACGGCGCAGCGGCCGCCCCTCGCTGCGGAGGCCGTCGAACGCCTGCGGGCTGGTGACCTCGTGCACGAGGTGCAGATCGATGTAGATGAGGTCGGGTTCGCCGTTCTCGCCCTTGACGACCAGGTGGTCGTCCCAGACCTTCTCGGCGAGGGTCCGGCGGCGTGCGGAATCGGCACCGTTTGCGGGGGTGGTCATTGCGTGTCTCCTGTGGCTGGCGGTTCGGCCCACGATGGACTCCGCGACGAGGAGGGGCTCAGATCGAGGTCTCGTCGCGGCCGCTAAGAAGAAGGAGCACGGTCCGCATGACGTCAGATTACCACCGCTCGGACGCGCGCCGACCCGTCATGACACTCTGTTGACACCCGAACGACTGAGAGGCACCGCATGACCGTCGACACCGCCCGCTTCGCCACCCGTGCGGTCCACGCGGCGAGAAGCCGTGAGACGGCGTCCTCTCGCGCGACCCCGATCTACCTCACGGCAGGCTTCGAGTTCGATGACTTCGATCACGCAGCGGACCACTTCAGCACGGGCACCGGCTTCGGATACACCCGCACGGGCAACCCGACGGTTCGGGCCGTGGAGCGTCAGCTCGCAGCTCTGGAGTCGGGCGCGGACGCGGTGCTGGTCGCGAGCGGACAGGCGGCGGTCGCGACCGCCCTGCTCACCGTCGTGGGCGCCGGAGATCACATCGTCTCCTCCACCCACATCTATGAGGGCACCAGGGGGCTCTTCCTCGACAACCTGGCGCGTCTCGACATCGAGGTGACGTTCGTCGAGGAAATCTCCGACCCCGATCCCTGGCGTGCGGCGATCCGGCCGAACACGCGCGCGCTGTTCGCCGAGTCGCTCGCGAACGCGCGCAACGATGTGCTCGATGTGCGTGCCATCAGCGACATCGCCGATGATTTCGCAATCCCGCTGATCGTGGACAACACCCTGGCGACCCCGGCCCTGCTGCGACCGATCGAGCACGGCGCGGCGATCGTCGTCCACTCCGCGTCGAAGTTCCTGGCCGGCCACGGATCCGTCCTCGGCGGCGTGATCATCGACGACGGTCGCTTCGACGCCGAGCTCGCGGGACACAACGCGCCGCACCTCGTCCTTCCCGGACGCGGCGACGCGCCCAGCGTCTTCGCTCGTCACGGCGGTCGCGCTCGCATCGCCTATGCCCGGGAGTCGGTGGCACCGCGTTTCGGAGCGTCGCCGTCTCCGCTGAACGCCTTCCTGATCGGCCAGGGTGTGGAGACGCTCGGCCTCCGCGTGGAGCGTCAGTCTCGCAACGCCCTCCAGATCGCCCGATGGCTGGAACAGCACGACGCGGTCGAGAGCGTCGACTACGTCGGGCTCCCCTCGCATCCTGACCACGAGCTCGGGAAGCGGTACCTCGATGGCGGATCCGGTTCGATCTTCACGTTCACCCTGCGCGGCGGGCTCCCCGCGGCACGCCGATTCGTCGAGAACGTGCAGGTCTTCACCCACATGACCCATATCGGCGATGTCCGCTCCCTGGTCCTGCATCCAGGGACGACGAGTCATGCGCAGCGCACCGAGGAGGAACGCGAGGTTCTCGGCGTACGACCGGGCACCCTGCGTCTGTCGATCGGCATCGAGGACGTGGACGACCTCATCGCCGACCTGTCGCACGCGCTCCAGGGCGTGCGGGAGACGGTGGCATGAGCCGCCCCCAGCACTTCGGCTGGTTCCTGGCGCGCGGTTTCGGACCGCAAGGGTGGGGCTATCCCTCGCTCGACTGGGACTACGACTGGACGCGTCCCGAGGTGTATCAGGACGCTGCTCGCACCCTCGAGCAGGCGGGCTTCGATCTGGTCATCATCGAGGATGCGCCATCGTTGGGGTCGCCGTCCACGATCGATCTGCGGGTCCGCCACGCTTTCGGCGGCCCCAAGCACGATCCGCTCCTGCTCGCTCCGTACCTGTTCCAGGCGACGAGGCACCTGGGCGTGGTGCCGACCGTCAACCCCGCCGCGTACCTCCCGTACGCCGCGGCGCGCCAGTTCGCGACGTTGCAGCACCTGAGCGGGCATCGGCTCGGTCTCAACGTGGTCACGGACACCGGTAGCGCGCGGCACTTCTCGGATGCGCCGCAGCTCGGTCATGACGAGGCGTACGACCGGGCGGAGGAATGGCTCGCCGGCATCCGCGCCCTGTGGCACAGCTGGGGCGACGGCGCACTCGTCGCCGACCGAGAGACAGGCGTCTACGCCGACGGCGCGAAGCTGCAGCCGGTCCGCCACCGAGGCGAGTACTTCGCCTTCGACGGCCCGCTCAACGCCCTCCCGTTCACCGACGCGGATCCCGCGATCGTCTCCCCCGGCGGTTCCGGGCGCGGACTCGGCTTCGCGGGCGCGAACTCCGATGTCCAGCTCGCTCTGGCCCCGTTGAACGAGAAGTCCGTCCGCGACTACCGCGCCAGAGTGCACGAGGCGGCGAACGCGAAGGGGCGGCGGCCCGAGGACATCAAGATCCTGTTCGCCATCCAGCCCGTGATCGCCTCATCGAGCGAGGAGGCGGACCGCATCGTCGCCGCCTCCGCCCACCCCGACGACGCAGCACTGGTGCAGATCGCCCGCAAGCAGTCCAGCGACCTCGAGACCGACCTGACGTCGCTCGACCTCGACAAGGCGCTCGACCTCTCGATCTTCGGCGCCCACGTCTCGCGCGGAAGCATCCAGCGTCTGATCGGAGACCGCGGCGAGGATGCCCCGCTGCGCGCGCATCTGACGGCGCTCGCACGCACGGGCCGGATCACGGACCGCTCCGGCTTCGTGGGAACGGCCGAGGAGTTCGCCGACCTGATCGAGGAACTCGGCGAGTGGGGCAACGACGGCGTGCTGCTCTGGGGTGACTTCCACCCCGTCACTCTGCACCGCACGCTCGACGAGCTCGTGCCCGTCCTGCGCCGCCGTGGCATCCTCCGTCGCGAGTACGCAGACGGCGGCCTGCAGGCGAACCTGCGCGCGTTCTGAAGCGCGCAGGTCCGCCGCAAGGACTATTCGCTGAGCGCGGCCTTCTTCTCCGCGCGCTTGTCGCGCGAGGAGGCGATGAGACTCGCGACCGTCGCGATGGTCATCGAGGCCAGGATCACGCCGAGCGACACCATGTTGCTGATATCGGGAACCCACTCGACGTGCTCTCCGCCGTTGATGAACGGAAGCTCGTTCACGTGCAGCGCGTGCAGGATCAGCTTGATGCCGATGAAGCCGAGGATCACCGCGATGCCGTAGTGCAGGTAGCGGAGGCGATCGAGCAGGTCACCCAGCAGGAAGTAGAGCTGGCGCAGACCCATGAGCGCGAAGATGTTGGCCGCGAAGACGAGGAAGCCGTTCGTGGTGATCTCGAAGATCGCGGGGATCGAGTCGATCGCGAAGATCAGGTCGGTGACACCGATCGTGATGAAGACGATCACCATGGGCGTCCACATGCGCTTGCCGTTGACCGTGGTGCGGATCTTCGATCCGTCGTACTCCTCGCTGATGTCGACGCGGCGACGCAGCAACCGCACGATGAAGTTCTCACGCTTGACCTCGCCCTCGTGGTCGCCGTCGGGCATGGCCTGACGGATCGCCGTCCAGATGAGGAACGCACCGAAGATGTAGAAGATCGGCGAGAAGTTCTCGACGATCGCCACACCCGCGAGGATGAAGAGGCCACGAAGGATCAGCGCGATGATGATGCCGACCATGAGGACCTGCTGCTGCAGGCGTCGTGGTACCGCGAACTGAGCCATGATCAGGACGAAGACGAAGAGGTTGTCGATCGACAGGCTGTATTCGAGGGCCCAGCCGGTGATGAAGTCGCCGGCGTTCTGCCAGCCTCCGACATTACCCAGGAGCACCGCGAACAGCAGTGCGAGGCCCACGTAGAAGACCACCCACAGGGTGGACTCCTTCGTCGAGGGGATGTGCGGCCGCAGCCGGATGAGGAGCAGATCGCCGATCAGGATGATCGTGAGGACGACCATCGAGGTGATCTCGAACCAGACAGGGATTTCCAAGGGCGCACGGGCCTTTCGCGGAGGGGTCGGGAATCAGTCGAAAGTCTCTCCCCCGCACAGATGTGCGTCGCGCGCCCGGAGCAGCGATGACGGTGCTCGTGATGACGTTACGCGCGGATCCGGGATACTCCCTCTCGCCCGGGCAATGCTACCGGAGCCGTGGCGTCCCGGGTACAGCGAACACGCGAACGCGACGACCGAATCTGAGACGATGAGGCAGCGATCGACACTTCCCTGGTGAGAGACACCGAACGGAATCAGGATGCCCGTGCAGACGAGTGATCAGAAATGGGCGGCGCAGGCCGCGGCCGGCGACGAGAGCGCCTTCCGCGAGCTGTACCGCGCGCACGTGCGGCCGGTCTACTGGATCGCTCAGGGCATCCTCGCGTCGCCCGCCGACGCGGAGGACGTCGCCCAGGAGACTTTCATCGTCGCCTGGCGCAAGCTCCCCGCCCTCGAGCTCCAGGGTGAGTCGATCCTGCCCTGGCTGGCCACGATCTGCCGTTTCCAGGCCGCGAACCGGCTGCGCCAGCGACGCCGTGATCAAGCGCACACCGCCGACGCCGTCGATGAGACCCTGATCCCCGACTCCGTCAGCGTGGAAGAACAGGTCATCACGGCTGAGCTCGCCGCGCGGATCGCCGCCGAAGTGGGCACCCTGAACGATCTCGACCGTGAGATCTTCCGCCTCTGCGCATCCGAGGGGTATGCCTATCACGCCGCGGCCGAAGAACTGGGCATCACGCACGCGGTCGTCCGCAATCGTCTCTCCCGAGTGCGCACCAGGTTGCGCGGCGCCGTGAAGGAAGTGAGAGACGCATGAACGACCAAAGTCCCCGCAGCGATCTGCCCGTGCTGTCGGACGAGACCATCGCCCGCATGGAGACCGCCGTGTTCACCGAGATCGCCGCAGAACGCTCCCCTGCGCATCCGAAGTCCGAGCGCGCCAGGAAGCGCCGCCGGCGCTGGCTCACCGGCGCCGGCATCGCCGCCGCCTTCGTCGTCGGCGTCCTCGTCACTCCCCCGATACTGGGCGCCGTCGGCGGCAGTGCATCGTCGACGGCCGATGGGGAAAGCCTCCCCGGCGGCGTCTCGATGGACTCCTCGTCCTCATCCCCGGATCAGATGTCCGAGTCGGCACCCGAATCGCTTCCCGGGAATGTCTCCGACTCCGCCGTCGCCGGCAACGACAGTGCCGAGGCCGACCGCGAGATCATCGCGACCGCGCAGGCGACCGTCCAGGTGAAGAGCATCGCGGACGCTGCGTCGGCGATCGCCGCGCTCGCGGAGGAGCACGACGGCTACGTCGAGAGCACCGAGGTCGGGAAATCGGTCGCCCTCGACACCACGTCGGAACCTGCGCCCGCCGACTCGGCGTACGGCTGGATCAGCATCCGCGTACCGTCCGCGGATCTGCCGGAGGTGATCGCCGCGCTCGGCGAAACCGGTGAGGTCCTCTCATCGTCCACGACGAAGCAGGACGTGACGTCGGTTTCCATCGATCTCCAGGCGCGCGTCGATTCCACGCGGGCCTCCGTCGATCGTCTCACCGAGCTGATGTCGCAGTCGGGCAGCGTCTCCGAACTGATCGAGGCAGAAGTCGCACTGACCGACCGGCAGGCGCAGCTCGAGTCGTATGAGCAGCAGCTCGAGTCTCTGCAGGATCAGGTCGCCATGTCGTCACTTCAGGTGCAACTCACCCGGGAGACGACGGCCACCACCGCCGACCCCGCGGGATTCGCCGACGGTCTGCTCGCCGGATGGAATGGCCTCGTCGTCTCGCTCAACGCCCTCGTGATCGCGGTGGGCTTCGTCCTCCCGTGGCTCGCGGTCGTCGGTGTCGTCGTGCTGATCGTGTGGCTGATCCGCCGTGGGCGCCGGAACCGCCGACCCGCACCCCCGACGAGCGCGGAACAGGCGAGCCCCGAGGACGCCTGACGTCGTCGGGCGAAAACCCCGCGGAGGCCGCTTCCGATAACAGGAAGCGGCCTCTTCGCATGTGCGGAAAACAAGAAAGCCCCCGGCGAACCGGAGGCTTTCTCATGTTGTGTGACCCCAGCGGGATTCGAACCCGCGTTACCGCCGTGAGAGGGCAGCGTACTAGGCCGCTATACGATGGGGCCGTCTGGCGGACGTTTCCGTCGCGCGACAACCGTTCAAGTATGCCATGGCATTTCTCGGTCCGCCAAATCGACGCCACCCCGACCTGACTCCCGGGCGTGGCGCGCAGAATCCGTTTGCCGTGCGCCGGATGAAGGAGTTGACTCGTCTCATGCGCGTCACCAAGTTCGAACATGCCGCCCTCCGCCTCGATGTCGGCGGGAAGACCCTCCTGATCGACCCGGGCTCCTTCACCGCACCGCTGGTGGATCTCGACAGCCTGGTCGGGATCGTGATCACTCACGAGCACCCCGACCATTGGACCTCCGATCACTTCGACCGCCTCCTGCGCGCCGCGCCGGGCACGCCCATCTTCGCGCCGTCGGGGGTGGCTCACGCGGCAGAGGGGTACGACATCACCGTGGTCTCCCCCGGGGACTCGGTCGAGCTCGGCGACTTCTCGCTCCAATTCTTCGGCGGCACGCACGAGGTCATCCACTCGTCGCTGCCCGTCGTCGAGAACGTCGGCGTGCTGGTGAACGACGAGCTCTATTACCCCGGCGATTCCTATGCGGTTCCGGAAGGGATCGCGGTCGGCACGCTCGCCGCGCCGCTCGGGGCGCCCTGGCTGAAGATCGGCGAGGCGATGGACTATGTGCTCGCCGTCGCGCCGCGTCGCGCCTTCGGGACTCATGACATGACGCTCTCGGTCATCGGGAAGAACATGCACCGTCAGCGACTGCAGTGGGCGACCGAGCAGGGCGGCGGCGAGTTCTTCGTGCTGGAGCCCGGCGAATCGCTCGATCTCTGATCGTGGCGGACTCCCCCGCCGCCGAGCACGCACTCGACGAACACGGCGTCCGCGCTCTCATCCGCACCGTCGCGCCCGATCTCGCACTACTCCCCCTCACCCGCGTCGCGGAGGGCTGGGACAACGTGACCTGGCGCCTGGGCGCCGAGCTCGCGGTCCGCATCCCCCGTCGGGGCCTGTCGGCTCCTCTGATCTCGCACGAGCAGGACGCATTGCCGTTGATCGCGCCCCTTCTCGCCGCCGTGGACGTGCGCACCCCGCTGCCCGTGCGGGCCGGTTCGCCGACCCCGGTCTTCCCGTGGCCGTGGGCGATCGTGCCGTGGCTGCCCGGACAGCAGGCACTCGGCCTGGCGCGCGCCGAGAACGCCACGTGGGCCGCTCAGCTCGCGGTCGCCCTACTCGCGCTCCATCGATCCGCGCCAGCGGACGCGCCCCGCAATCCCGTCCGTGGCGTTCCGCTGGCGATCCGGGACGAGAGCATCCGCGACCGCCTCGACGAACTCCCCGCGGAGATCGCTCATCCTCTCGGACGCCTCTGGCGGACGGGTCTCGAGGCCGAGCCGTCGGCCGAGTCCGTGTGGATCCACGGCGACCTGCACCCGGGGAACATCCTGGTCGACGGCGGCAGGCTCTCCGCGCTCATCGACTTCGGCGACGTCACAGCAGGAGACCCCGCCTACGACCTCGCCGCGGGCTGGCTCGCCTTCGACCGGGCCGGGCGACAGATCTTCCGACGTGCCACCGGGGACCGCTACGACGACGCGACCTGGACGCGTGCGCGCGCCTGGGCAGCCGCCGTCGCGGCCATCTTCTGCCATGCCAGCGACGACCGCGATGACCTGCGCGCACTCGGCTTCGACGCGGCCGCAGAACTGATCAGCGAGGCAGCACTCCGCGCACCCTGAGCTCACGCGCGAGTTGATCGCGCTGCTCGACCACGAGGCGCCGGAGTGCTGCCGGTGCCTCCGGGTTCTCCGCGAGCCACCAGTCGACCTGCTGCAGCGACTCCGTCGCGGGGAACAGTCCGAGCACGAGCCGCCTCGCGATCTCGATGCTGCGATCCTCCCAGACCGACGCGATGCGGTCGAAGTACGCCGCGTCGAAGCCCGCGATGAGGTCGCGACGGCCGCCGGCCCGGAATCCTTCGATCTCGGCGTCGAGGTGATCGTTGCTGAGCGAGAGGTCGTTCCACGCGGAGTCCCACGCCTCGCGCCGCACGGCGGCGTCGGGGCGCGACGCCCGTGCGCGTCGCGCCGCCGTCCGTCCACTGCCCGTGTCATCGCGCTCCTGCTCTGCGCTGATGTCCGCGAGGTCGGCGTGCCCCGTCGTGACGAGCGCCGTCAGCAACTGCCAGCGCAGGTCGGGGTCGACCACGAGACCTGTGGGCACGTCGCCGTCGAGGAGGGCTCGCACCTGCTCGTGGTGCGCGTCATCGTATGCGGATGCGGTCGCGAGAGCCCGCGCCCACGACAGCTGCGCGTCGCTGCCGGCGTCGGCGGCCTGCAGTGTATTCCACACGGCATCCGTCCAGCTGCGCTGTTCTGCAGCACGGTCGTCGTCCGCGACGAAGTGCCGGATGGCGTACGCGGCGTTCGCGAGGACACCCGTCAAGAGCCCGATGTTGGACTCGGCGGGGCCGTGCCTGCGCACGATCGCCACGTACCGCGCTGCATCGAGCTCACCGTCTCTCGTGGCGTTCCACAGCGACGACCACACCAGCGCCCGCGCCAGGGGCTCCTCGATCTCCGAGAGCGACGCCTCGACCGTACGCAGCGACCGCTCGTCGAGCCGCGCCTTGGCATACGTGAGGTCGTCGTCGTTGAGGAGCACCAGATCGGCCTCGGGCAGGTCCAGTGGGGTCCGCTCGCCGATCACGTCGAGTTCCCGCTGCTCTCGCCGGACGACGCGCCCGTCCTGGCGCTCGTACAGGCCGATGCGCAGTCGATGCGGACGCGGATCGGTCTGCACGAGGACGACACGGCCCTCGTCGTCCATCTCGGTCCACAGCGTCGACACACCGGAGGTCTGCAGCCATGCCGCCGACCAGTCGCTCATGTCGCGGCCGGAGACGGCGCTGAGCTGCACCAGGAAATCGTCGAGCGTGGTGTTCCCGAACGCATTCGCTGCGAAGTACCGCCGAGCGCCCTCGAAGAACGCATCATCGCCGACGAAGGCGACCAGCTGCTTGAGGACCGCGGCGCCCTTGGCATACGTGATCCCGTCGAAGTTCAGCTTCGCGGCCTCGAGGTCGGTGATGTCCGCCACGATCGGGTGCGTCGTGGGCAGCTGATCCTGTTGATACGCCCAGGCCTTTCGGCTCGCGGCGAACTTCACCCAGGCGTCATGGAAACGGGTGGCGACGGCGGAGGCGTGCGCCCCCATGTAGTCGGCGAACGACTCCTTGAGCCACAGGTCGTCCCACCAGGTCATCGTGACGAGGTCGCCGAACCACATGTGGGCCATCTCGTGCAGGATCGTGTTCGCCCGTGCGGCCCGCTGCGCCTCCGTCGCCGCGCCGCGGGAGAGATACGACTCCGTGAACGTCACCAGACCGGGGTTCTCCATCGCACCGAGGTTGTACTCGGGCACGAAGATCTGGTCGTACTTGCCCCACGGGTACGGGTAGGCGAAGGCGTCGGTGAAGAAGTCCAGTCCCTGCCGGGTGACGTCGAGGATCTCGTCGGCCTCCAGGTACGGCGCCAGCGACCGGCGGACGAAGACCCCCAGGCTGATCTGCTGCTCGTCGCGCCGCCACTCGCCGTCGACACGCGTGTAGGGCCCGGCGGCGACCGCGGTGATGTAACTCGAGATCGGCAGGGTCGGGGTGAACTCCACCCGCTGCACTCCGACGCCGAGGTCGGTGTGCGCCGCGGTCTGGTTGGAGAGCACCTCCCACTCGGAGGGGGAATCGACGACGAAGGTGTATTCGGCCTTCATGTCGGGCTGTTCGAAGCACGCCATGACACGACGCGAATCAGCCGGCTCGTACTGCGTGTACAGGTACGTCTCGTCGTCGGCCGGGTCGTGGAAACGGTGCAGTCCCTCGCCGGACCGGCTGTACGCCCCGATCGCCTCGACGCGGACCACGTTGGAGGCGGCGAGTCCGGCGAGCGAGATCCGTGCTCCATCCCACACGACGTCCTGGTCGACGCCGTTCACCTCGACGCGGCGGACCTCTTCGCCGATGAAGTCGAGCCAGGTCGTCTTCGCCGTGGCGTCGAACTCGAGCGTCGTCACTGTCGGGAACCCGGTGCGCGCGCGCTCGGGGGCCCCCGTCAGGTCGAGTTCGACACGGATGCGATGCAGGGTGACCGCGGCGGATCGCGCGGCGGTCTCCTCCCGGGTGAGGTTGGCGGTGTCCATTCCTCCATCCTGGCATCCGGACGAGACGCGGACCGCCCCACCTTCACGCCTCAGCCACCGCGCAGGCGATGGCCGATCTCCGCATAGAGCCGCGCCGAAACCGCCGCCAGCGTCTCAGCCGTCGCGACGTCGCCCCGCAGAGCCGCGATCGACGAGAGGACGGCGTCGCTGCGCGCCACCTCCGCCCGATCACCGGTCGCCTCGGCGATGCTGCGCGCCTCCTCGGCGTGCCGCTCCGCGGCGTCGAGCGGGTTGTGGGCAGCCGTCGAGTCGCTTTCCGCAGCGCGCACCAGGATCTCAGCCAGTGAGTTCGCCGCCTCGGTCGCGATCAACGGCGAGCCGGCCCGTTCCGCCTCGCGCAGCGTCCGTTCGGCGATGGATCGCGCTCTCACGAAGTCGCCGGCGCGGCCGTCCATCCGTGCTTCCAGCAGGTCGAGGTCCGCCGAGGTCGCGAACTCCCCCGCCCTCTGCAGCGCCTGTCTCGCTGTCGCGCACAGCTCGCGGGCGCGCGCGTCGTCGCCCGTCGCCTCCGCCACCAGTGCCAGGGTCCTCCGCACGAACGGCAGGGAGTCGACGTTCGACTCGTCGAGCAGCCCTTGCAGCTCGGCGGCCGCGTCATCGAGCTGCCCGGTCGCCAGGAAGAGCAGCGGCCGGTTGCCTCGGACGACCGCGACGTTGAGGTCATCTCCCTCCTCCTGAGCCATCGTCAAGGCCACCGCGTAACGGTCGCGTGCCTCCGGGTAGCGGGCGAGGATGCGCAGCGTGTCGGCATGATTGCCGGTCGCCCGCCCTTGCACGATCCGATCCCCCGCGGCCCGCGCATGACGGATCGCGACCTCGTACGAGCGCAGCGCCTCGTCGAGATGGCTCATCCACCGCTGGACGTTGCCGATCTGATTCCAGGTGCGTGCGAGTGATGCCCCGGTCGCGATGCGTCGCACCCGGTGCAGAGTGATCAGCGCCTCGTCCAACCGCCCCAGCTTCTCGGCGCAGTGCGCGACGCCCAGTGCGATCTCGGGCACGAGGTCGAGCCCCTCCCCGCGCGCAGCGAGGTCATGCAGGCGCAGCGACTCGTTCCACAACGACCATCGGGAGAGGCCGGGGTGCGCCTCGATGGCGAGCTGTTCCACCGCGGAATCGGCCGCATGCTCGCGCGCCGCCGCCGCCACGGCGAGCACGGTCACGACCTCCCGCGCGGCATAGTCCGGATCCGAGCGGATCCGCGCCAGCACCGCAGCCGCTGCCTTCCGCACGAAGGCCCGGCGCTCCGAGGACGGACGAAGCGACCGCGATCTCTCCGCGGCGAATGCGAAGACGGTGGCATGGACGTGCACATGCCCGTCGCGGAGCTCCACGAGATGGCGCGCATGCAGGCCACGCAGATCCGCTTCGGCCGACGGGCCACCGGCAGCGACCAGCACCTCGGCGTCGATGCCTCTGTCCAACAGTGCAGCGTCCGCGAGCAGATCGGCCTCGCTCGGCGACAACGAGCGGGTGGCGGCTTCGAGCACAGGACGGATCCTCGCATCACGCGGCTCGTGCTCGAAGCGCGACGCGAGATCCTGGAACGACCACCCCCCGTGCTCCCTGACGATACCCGCGAGCATCACGAGGTCGAGCGGGAGGCCACCTCCGACGGCCACGATGCGTCCGAGCGCGCCCACACCGACGTCGGCCTCCGAGCCTGCGAGCGGCTCCGTCCGCTCTACCGGGATGAGATGCGAGAGGAGCCGTTGCGCGTCGGCATCCGTCATCGGCGGAACGACGACACGAGCGATGGTCAGCGTCTGCGGCCTCACACGCTGCTCGAGGTCGGCGAGGTCGACCCGCGAGGTGACGACGAACCGCACCCCCGGGACGATCAGGGCCGCAAGGCGTCGAGCGTCACCCGCATCCTCCACGATCACGGTCGTGCCGTGCGCGGCGACCTGCAGACTCTCGCGCAGGCGGGGCAGCTCGTAGGGCAGCGAACGAACGCCGAGGGCACCCAGCATGCGTCTCAGGATGTCGATGGGGTCGGCATGCGGACGGTCGGGCTCGGATTCGCGCAGGTGCACCGTGAGCACCGGTTCCGTTCCGATCAGCGCTGAGGCGAAGGTGCTCTTCCCCGAACCGGGCAGCCCGGTGAGAACGAGCACATCCGCCGCCGGCACCGAGGCGAGCAGCGCCTCGCGACCGATCTCCGCACCGGGAGCGTTCCGCGCAGCATGCGCCACCTCGATGTGCACTCCCGACCGCTCGCCGTTGAGCACGCGCGCCGTCTCGCGCCAAAACTCCGAATCGGTCTCCTCGCCGCCGAGGGCCCGGATGATGTCTCCGACGAGTCGATCGTCCACCCGTCTCCTTCCGGGACGGAAACAGTCGTAGACCGTGACCTTCGCCGGTTCCGCTCCTCCGCGCAGCCGTCCGATGCGCCGGGCGATCTCCGCGTACGAGGGGGATCCGGCATCCGTGCGCATCCGCCCCAACCCGCTGCAGAGCTCGTCGAGGGTGCGCGGGGCGGGCATGAGTCGAGCCTATGGCAGGCTGCGGCGGCACCTGCGCGGGGCTTCGTTCGGACTCGTTCGGGGTCCGACGGCGCCTCGACGCCGGCGCCTAGGCTCGCTCGACGGAGAGGCCGCCCGACCTCCCGGACAAGGAGAGACTCCCTCATGACGACACGCGCAGAGATCGCCGCGAAGCTCGACGACTTCGCGTTCCAGAAGGTGAACTTCGGCGGGTTCCTGATGAACAAGCGCGCGAAGAACTCGCACGCGCTCTGGACCCGAACCTCCGACAAGGGGGTCACGGAGTTGACCATCCTCACCACACGGGACTTCGGCGAGGGAAACGTGTACGACGTCGCCGCGTTCACCCTCGACGGAACGGTTCCCGCCGACGTCGTCGCCGAGCTCCGACAGCAGGCGGAGAGCGTGACCGAACGGATCAACCTCCGCGAGCACGGGTATGTGTACTCGTGCCTCGAGCCGTGGGACGGCGGGGGCACCATCTGGATCTCGAAGAAGCCGGAGTTCCGAGCGCTGAGCCGGATCGATCAGGGCATCTACGTCATCCCGATCCAGCGTCTCAACGGCCTGAACGAACCCCGCTGGCTCGCCTGGGCACGCGAGAGCGGCCAGCTGAACATCGCCATCGTCTACAAGCCCTGACGGTGCTCGCGCACTCGGACCCGATGCCCGCCCCGCACGCAGGAACCCGCGTGCGGGGCGGCGTCCGACTGATCAGCGCGTCGGCGGCCTACCTGGCGATCGCCGGCAGCGTCGCTTTCTACCTGCTGCCGGTCGGGTTCGGGCTCGACGGCGCCGCCCTGCTCCTCGCTCAGCTGGGGACGGTCCTCGCGGGCGCCGCACTCGTCGCCACCTCGACCTTCACGATCGTGCAGCAACGGCGGCGACGCGCGACCCTCGAAGCCATCGCGCACACGCTCGGGTGGACGTACCGCGCAGACGTCGGCGACCGGATCTGGGGCGGATCCATCGATGAGCAGATCGACCGCGGGAGCCGGACCGCCCAAGATCATCTCGATGCTCTCCACACAGATCTCCCGTTCGACAGCATCGAGCGCATCTTCGTCGTCGGCGATCGAGAGGGAGCGACGACACACACCGCGCGAGCGGTGCGCATCCCCCTCCCCGCGGAAGCGCCGAGGATCATGCTCCGTTCGCGACGGGGAGGCGGAGCGCTCAGCGTGCTTCCGCGGCGTCCGACCGGCCGCTCGCAGCTGCGGTTGGAGGGCGACTTCAGCGACGTGTTCGAGGTGTCCGTCCCGCACGGCTACGAGACCGACGCACTGTATGTGCTCACACCCGATCTGATGGCGATCCTTCTCGATGAGAGCGCCGACCTCGATCTGGAGATCGTCGACCGCACGCTGCACCTGTACCTTCCCGCGGTCGATCTCACCGATGAGATCGAGCTCCGCAGGTTCCTCACCGTGATCGCCGCGCTTCACGATCGGTTCGGACGGCGGACGCTGCTGTACCGCGATGAGGCCGCCGAACCGCTCGACCCGCAGTCCTACCGCCGCGAAGGCGACACCCTCGCGGAGCGCGCTCGGACCGTGGACACCCGTGTGCGATGGTGGCCGGTGATCGCCGCGGTGGCCACGCCACTCATCCCGATGCTCATCGCGGTCGTCTGGCTGCAGCTCGCCGGGTGACCTTCTTCGAGATCTCCGGCCCACCCAAGAGCCGTCGGATGGCCGTCTCCGGCGTCACCGAGAGGTCCAGCGTGCGTCCCCGTGCGTACTGGCGGAAGACCCGTGGATCGATGTAACTGCCGCGCGCGACGGCCGTCGTGTTCCCGAGCGCGGTCGCGGCCGCCTGCACGGCGAGTCGCTCTGCCTGGTCCCGATCCTTGCGCCGGTCGAGCTCACCGATCCGGGCGAGCGCATCGGCCGCGATCACCGTTCCGTGCAGGGTACGGAAGTCCTTGGCGGTGAAAGCCGCACCCGTCACCTCGCGGAGATACGTGTTGACCTCGGCCGGATTGATACGCACGCGGCGGCGACCGCGTCGATGGGCCAGAAGGAAGGCCGCCGACTTCCCCGCCGCGAAATCGGTCAGCGCGTCGGCGAGGGACTCGTCGGTAATCTCGATCGACGCGGTGCGGCCACTTTTCGCGGGGAAGGACAACGCCACGTCGCTGCCGGACACGCGCACGTCGCGCCGGCGGAGTGTCGTGAGTCCGCGGCTGCCGTGGCGCACGAGGTATCGCTCGGAACCGATGCGGAGCGCCGCGTCGTCGAGCAGGCGGAAGGCGATCGCCAGAGCGCGCTCCTTGGTCTGCCCCTCTTCCTTGAGCGCCCTGGTCACCTGAGCTCTGGCGCTGGGAAGCGCGGCGGCGAGGTCGAGTGCTCGCACGAACTTGCGACGGTCACGGCTCACGCGCCACAGCGGGTGATACAGGTACTGCTTTCGCCCCGCGCCGTCGATCCCCACCGCCTGGATGTGTGCGAGCGGGTCCGCTGCTATCCATACGTCATGCCACGCAGGCGGGATGACCAGATCGCTGATGCGTTCGCGATCCGCCTCCGGTGCGGTCTCGCCGGCGGGGTCGACATAGCGGAACCCCGACCCCGAGCGAACCCGCCGGAACCCCGGATCCTCATCCGGTGCGACTCGAACCAGTCTGGCCATTCGTGTTCCTCCCCTGACGTCGTCTCCGTCGAGGATGCAGGTCTCGCCAGGGCAGCGGTAGGGAGTGGCGTCGCGCGCTCCGCCGTGCTATTCGGCGTCGGCCGGCGAGCGTGCGAAGGTTCGGCGCATGTGATCACTCGTGAGGAAGTCGGCGATGCCGATCATGATGAGGCTGAAGATGATCTGCTCCGACACCATCCAGAGCGGGTACAGGCCGGGGATCGCGGCCATCACGAGCGTGATGACGGGGAAGATCTGGGCGAACAGTCGCAGCCGCTGATAGGCCCACCGCCAGCCGCGCTGCGCACGCCAGGCGAAGTAGAACAGCGTCGCGGTCATCGCGAGGACGACCAGTGTCCGCATCCAGACGGCGAACGAGACGGACTCCCCCTCGACCGCGAGCAGCAGTGCGACGGCGACGGCACCCACGCCTATCACGAGCTCGACGACGAGGAGCCAGAGGATCCAGGTGAATGCTCGCACCGTCTTGGGGTGAGTGCGGTCGGCCTCGCTGATCGCGACACCGGCCTGCCGTCCGCCCGCGATCCGGTCGAGACGGAGGAAGAGAGACTCCAGGGCCATGTTCGGAGCCTATTGCGTGCGAACCGCGCCGCCCTCGTCCGTTCGATGGATGTCGAGGCCGACACGGTCTCTGCCGCCTTCCGGAGTCAGCACCCGGAAACGACGAAACCCCCGCCTGAGCGGGGGCTTTCGTCTGGCTGACGTACACGACCTCTGTTCGAACCATTGGAATCTGCCGTTCACCCCTGATGAACTGCGGAAGCTGGCCTCCCCCGGCAACCGCGACGATGGTTCGAGCACAATGCCGTCGTACCGCGCCCAAGCGCTATCACTGCGGCTCTCCCCGGAAACCGTGGCAGAGATCGTTCGGCGATACGAGGAAGGTGAGAGCGCCCGGTCACTGGCCGAAACACATGGCGTCGCCGCATCGGCGCTCATCAGACTCCTACGCGAGAACAACGTCGTCGTGAAGAAGCGGAAGGTGACCGACGCGGAGGCGCGACGCATGGCGAACGACTACGAGGCGGGCTCGACGATGCGGGAACTTGAGGCGAAGTATGATCTGTCCCACGGAGCGGTCTTGAGAGCACTACATCGAGTTGGCGTCGAGATGAGGGCGAAGGCGCCACGCAAAGCACTGTGACAGTCAACTCCATGGGTGTCTCACGTTCACCTGGCTGTATTCGGCACAATGTCGCTGGTCACCCGTAACGTTCAACGCATGAAGATCAAGTTCGACCAGCGCGCTTACAGGAGGCTCGTCGCCGAGGCTGCAGCGTCCATCGATTCCGCCGACAGACGGTTTCGCCAGACTCACGCCGGGCTCCCGGTCGACGTGATCGTCGCCGACTTCGCAACGCATGGCCCCAAGGTAGACATCTCCGAGGCGAAGCTTCAGGAGTACGCTGCAGCCGTTTCCACCGGCGCCTCCTTCGACTGGGTGGTCAGCTGAAAAGCGCCACGAGCGCGAGTACCTGCATCGACAAGATGCCCCCGAGCGCGCCGGATGACACGTCTTTCAAGAAGCCGCCGAGCGTGATCAGGGCCTGTTTGGTGCGTGTCGGTTCCACTGCCGCCACTCCCTGCCGGGCGTCCTCGACCATTTGCGCAACTTTTTTCGACTCGTCGAAAGTAAGCGCGCCGATCGCCTGCGTCACCGCATCGAGCACGGAAGACACCTTTTCGCCCCATGCAGGGTCGCTGACCATGAGCGTCTGATTCACCTGTGAGCTGGCGATCGAGACGTTCGCAGGTCCCTGCACATGCGTCTCGAAATGCTGGGTCGGCGCCGGATACACGGGGTCATGGACGGACCGCCCCTGCTCGACGGCGTGCCGGCCCTTCGCGGTGATCCGCGGACGCAATGGCGCTGAGTACTGCCAGGCCTCCGGCCCGTCAATGTACGCGCCTTCCTTGAGCCGCGCCCCTGCCTTCATCAACTCTTCTGCGGTGTAGACGACGCCGTGAAAGTTCGCGCCGCTGCGTAGGAAGTCATCCGGTGTCGGTCCGTGGCCATTGACCTCGATCTCCTCGTACAGCCAGCGCAAGTAGTCGTCCTGAAGTTGGCGACGTCGAAGAACCACATCGCGCCGCGCCTTATCGAAGCTCTCCGCAGCAGACTTCCCTGCAGGCAGGACAAAGACCCCGTTCAGACCGGCCAAAGAGTGGTGTGCCGTGACCAGGCCCTCCTCGTCGAGCAACTCAAGCTCGTTGACAACATCGTCGCGACTCAAGGCAAGCTCGGCTTCGCCGATCTCGGCGATACCGTCGGTAGTGACAAACTCGCGGACTTTGCCGCCTGCTAGCCCGATAACACCTACGAGCAGGCGCAGACGCCGTACACGAGCTTCAGTCGGCAGCGCCGCAGTAATAGTCATACAACCGAGTGTAGGAACGACGACTGACATTCCCCCTAGTCGCGGGCGAGTCGCCGTCCGTCAGTTCCGATTGAGTCCGTGCCGGCGACTGTCGAGCGCGACCTTGAAGTGACCCTCCGAAGCATCGATTGCCGACGTCGGCGTGGACGGATCAAACACGCGCAGCAACGAGTAACGGAAGCTCGATGGATCGAGCCCTCGCAGTTCGACGTTGCCGCCGTGTCCGTTCGTCGCGTACACGGTCCAGCGCTGGCGAATGTTCTCTTCGCCGTCGGCCTTGCCGACGTAGTGGCGCCCATCGCGGGTATCGGTGATTAAGTAGATGCCGACCACCGACGACAGCGCGGTACGCCAGGAAGCGTAGCGATGCTCGCGCATGACCGCCTGGAGCTGCGCGTAATCGAGAACGAGACGGTCGAAGCCGGGGAACGGCACCGGCTCTGCGTCGGCGATACCCATCACCGGATAGCTGGCTGCTGTGTTGGCACGCATCCACCAGGTACGCGGTGAACGCCAGCCGATGACAAGGCGCCCACGCAGATCCGCCATGTGCTCGGATACGACCATGTCGAAGATCCTGCGCACGCCGTCGTTGGCGATCTCACCGCCGTTCTCGACTACGGCCCACAGCCGAGCCTGGTCACCACCCTCGCGGATGAAGACGACCCAGTAGCGGGGCGGCACCTCAGGGAACCGTCGTGTGTTCGCCGACTGGTTGCGCGTGTACTCGAGGATCTCCTCGTCAGTCGAGTCCGCATGGATACCCGAGATGCCGCTGTCCTCGTGCTCGCGCACATAGGCGTGGCGGATCACCAGCGAGTCCGACAGGTCAATGCCCGCGTCGAGCAGGATCGGTCCGAGTGTCAAAGCCACGAGCTGTCTTCTCTTTCTGTACTTCGGCCTACCGGACGGCGATCGCGGCCCAATCAGCCGCGCTGAACCACTCGACAAGGCCCGTGTCGTCCAGCGGACTGGCCGTCGCGATGTTGGCAAGGAATGAGGAAGCTGTTCGATTCATCGGACGCCCCGCATTCGTTGGCACGGACGCCGCGCGACTGACGACTACGCCGTGACGCGCGCGAGAGAGCATGACGGAGAGCACCCTGGCTTCCTCGGTCTTCTCGTCCGCACTCGTCGCGCGAAAGTCCGGGATGACACCTTCTTCAAGGCCCACCACTACGACCCAGTCAAACTGCTGGCCCTTACCAACATGGCCGGTGAGTAGGTGGACTCCGGAGGCCGTGATCAACGTGTTCGCATCACCAATGTGGATCCGTGAACGGATGTCCGCAGCTGTTGTCCCGTCGCGAAGAAGGTCATGACACCAGTGCAAGGCACCGAGCAGACTCTCGCGCCCCGTCGGATCCGTGACTGATTCAAAAACAGCCGCGTCGCGTAGAAACGCCATCTTGTCGCCGGCTGCGTCATATCCACGAACGTCGAACCGCGCGAGCATTGACTTGATGGTGCGGGCCGTTTCCGTGTCGAGGACGCCGTCGTCCCAGCGGTAGAAAGCAACGCCAGCGCTCGTCAATGCGTCTTCTACGAAACGCCGTCGGCCGAGCGTCCTTGCGATAATTCCGACTCTCTGGCCGGGCACACGAGCGACGAGCGCTGTGACCACCTGCGCCACCCACGTCGCCTCCGCATCGGCCGTACGATGTACCACGGAGGCGGCCAGCCCTCCGCTGGGCCATGACCCAGGATCCGCAGCAGTAAGCGGCGTTCCGGCCGTCAGAGTCGACATAGCGTTCACCATCGCCAGCACAGCGGGTGACGAACGATGCGACTCCGAAAACTCGATCACCTCGGTACATTCGGCTCGGATCGCGGCATCAATCTCGCTCGGCTTAGCACCGGCAAAGCCATAGATGCCCTGAGCCAGGTCGCCCGCATAGGTGGTCTTCTTGTATCCGATTCGGTTCACAATGCGCAGCTGCTGCGGAGTGAGATCCTGAAACTCATCGACAATGACGCTTCCAAAGTGTGCCTGGTATAGGTCCGCCACGAGGTCGTTCGCGAGGATCAGCTCCGCCAATCGCGGGAGGTCGTCGTACGTCAGCCTCCCCTCAGCGACTCGTAGTCGCTCGATCGCGAGCGCGGCCTCTCGCCCCGGTCCGCTCAAGTACGTCTCCACCTCTTCATCGGTATGGGGCTCCTGCTTGGCTTTCCGCAGCGTGGTCTGCACCGCGGCCGACGTGTTGAAATCAAACCCCTGGGCGCGGCATTGTGCGCCCACCCAATCGCCGTCCGGGATGATCATCGACGGGTCGAGCCCAATGACGTTAGCGTGTGCGCGGAAGAGACGAGCTGCGAGTCCATGAAAGTTGGTGATGGTGACGCGATCACGAAGAGTCGCGCTCGGGAGGTAGTCCTGCAGACGCTCGCGAATATTGTCTCGGGCGCGGTTCGAGAACGTGGTCACGAGAATCCTCTGCGGGGCGCTCACGTCGCCGCGTTGAAGGAGCCCTTGGATGCGAAGAGCCAATGCCTCGGTCTTGCCACAGCCTGCCGGGGCGATGACTAGGAGGTCCCGAGCATCGGTGTCACGGATCGCGATCTGAGAGGGTGTCGGTCTGATCATTTACGGCGCGATCTCCGTGAGGAGGTCATCGATGCTTGTTATCGCGGACGCGTTCGACGCAGTCAGGACCGGGAGCACAGAGAGAGCCGCTCGGACCTTGCGCTTGTTAACGCGGCAGAAGGAGGCAACGTCTTCGTCCGTGAATGCGCCCCCATCGCCGGTCGGCACGCAGTTCCCGAGTTCGTTCTTCGAGAAGTGCCCGCCGCTTGCCAGCGCGGCGTGGACGTTCGCGCCGCCGAGCGCTCGGACATATTCATCCTCGAGATCACGTTGCGAGGTATGGACCGAGTGGGAGCGGAGGTCAGCGACCGCGACGCCGAGCGTGTCTGCCAGTTCCTGCTCTGCGTCGAGATCTATGAGGCGCGAGACCGCCAGGTCGAAGCCGGTCGGGCCGAACAGCTTGGCAATCGGCCGAATCTCGCTCGCGCCGTCCGTTTCGATGACGGATACACCGAGACGATCAAGATTACGATCCGTAAGATCGGCGACACGCTCAAGGATGATGCGATCCGAGAGCCCCTCGACCGTGACGACGCGAGTCGCGGTGAGCGGTTCCAGCTTGTCTCTGACCCACCACTTGACGAAAGTTCGTTCGTCCGCTGCAAGGAAGCCAGCATCGGGCTGGACGATCTTGCCGCCCGGACGAACCACGACGATCGAGTCCGCATCGAACGCGCCCACAATATCTGAGGAGTGGGTCGCCAGCACCTTCTGATTGCTGCTGGCCCGGAGCAATCGCGCCAGGCTGCGCTGCGACGTGGGGTGCAGGTGGATCTCGGGCTCATCGATACCGACGACGTTTGCCCCCGCGCTTATGAGGTCGTAGAGGGCAATCGCGTACAACGCGCGCGTCCCGTCGGACTGCTCGGAAAGTTCGTGCTCGACACCACCCTTTGTGACTCTGAGTCGGACATCGCTGAGCACGTCATCGTCAGCAGAAGCACCGCTGACAAACGAAAGGTCCTTCTTTCGAAGCTTCTCGGGCAGAGCTTTCGAAAGTTGACGAGCCAACTGCTTACGGAGGTCACCGAGAGTATCGGACTCGTTGAGCGCGTTCTGAAAGCTCGTGGAGATTGCGTCGAAATCCGCCTTCTCCCCGCCGAGCTCGACAGCGCGCAGCATGTCGTCAAGTGCAGAGCGCCGGTCCTCTCGAAGATCCCGCGTCTGAGCTGTTGCGCTGAGGAACTTCCACCCGAGCCCCGTGATTTGATCGCGGGACAGCTGACGCCCGGTGCCGGCATGCGGCCCAATTCTCGCGATACTGAGCGACTCACTTGCGTCGACGGAGGCCGTCAGCTGAATCGCAAGTGATCGGTCGTTCGTCACAGGGTCGACGAAGATTTCGTCTGCAAACAATGTCTTCTCGTCAGGGCTGAAGTCGACAAGCTCAATCTCGAACCGAAGTTCCTGCTCGGTGTTACGAAAATCATCGACGCTGAGATTCGCATACAGCTGGGCCGTGCTGGCACCCAGCACCAGGTCGATCGCGCGCAGTAGCGATGACTTGCCGACGTCGTTCGCACCAACGAGGACGAGGTGGTCGCGGACCTCGATTTCCGTGTCCTCGAGCCGACGGTAGTTTTCAAGTTTGACGCGCGTAAGCTTCATCGACGGCCTCCCACTTCAAGCCCAGGTTCCTTCTCTTCCTCTTCATCCATAGCCGAGTCGGTACTCTCTCGTAGGTCCGCCGTCAAAGTAAGGCTCTGAGGCACAAGTGGTCCTCGACGGCCGACAATCACGCCCACAACGATCACCAGAAACCGCAGCGCCCACCAGAGCTTGCGGAACAGCCACCAGGTAACGACAGCAGCCAGGATCACGGCAATGATCGCCCAGGGCCCCCATCCGCCGAGGCTCGCAAACCACTTGAACGGTGCGAGGAGCCAAGGGGTGTGCGCGAGGTCCGGAGTTTGCGAAACCAGAGTGAGCAGATCCTGAAGCGCAGGTATCGCGACCAGCACTGCGAGGACTGTGGCGATCACAGTCAGCACCATGGATCGGCGAGATTGAACAGTCGCCTGATGAGTTGCATCACTCTGTGACGCCAGACCTAGAGCAGTTTCGATCGTGCGCCGCATATCCTGGGCACCGAGTTCGTTGAGTAGACGCGTCGCGATCTCACGCGCCGAGCCATATCGCAATTCGTGTTGCCGCATGTCGGTGAAGACGTCAACGCTGTCTCGCTGAAGCCGTGTGAGCTTCTTCCCGTAGAGACGCGGCTTAGCCACACGGCCCTCGATGTCTTGCAGCCGAGCGTACTGAAGCATGACGTGCTCGACGAGCAAGACCGTGTTGAGTTCATGGAAGGGCTCGCGATCACCACTTCTGAAGTCAATCAGCGTCGTCGAGCCGATATTCGTCGTCAGCAAACGATCGGTCTCCAGCGCGAGATTGATCCCTCGCAGGCGTTCACGGTCGAAACCTCCGTTGGGCTGATACCGCGCGGCCACCTGAGCAGCGTCATCCGAATGCATGTTGCGCCAAGAGTCCTGCTCCTTGCAACACGCTCCTGCGGAGGCAAAGACCGTTGCGTGGATGTTCCACTGCGCATTGCCCCTGCGCTTGAGAGCCTTGCGAACCACGAGCAGATGCTCGTGAATAAGGTCCGCGAGCGTCAATCCCTCGCCCACATCTCGCACGAACAGACGCGCACCAGCATCTAGCTCGTCTGCCCAGGTCCCTTCGGTCTGTAGCGCAAGGAGCGGCTCCGGGACTTGCGATGCCGCAACCTCCATCCTGTCCGATCGAGACAGGTGAATCAGCTGAGACGTCGTGAGTCTGGCGTGGAGGGGCACTGCAATAGTGAGCTGCAATACGCCCGATGAATGTAGAAGGAGTCGTGGTTCGAAGACAACATGTGCGGTTTCTGACGACGCAGGTAACCGAATGTCGTGGTACGAGCCGCGGAGATTCAGACGCACGAAGCGGTCGAAGTCGCGGCTCTGCCCACCAAACAGCCGTGCGTCCATCTCTCGCTCGACGGCCGATATTTTCTGTGCGTTGAGAATGACTTCTTGGCCAAACTCGAGTGCTTCATCGATCGACCCATCACCACTGCTGGGTTCCAGTTCTTCAGTGGACCCGCTGCCTCGAGCAAGTCCCCCCCACATGATCAGCGGATGCCTCAGCACGAAACGCGTCAAGGACCCCGCAGTCCGCTCCCGTCGAAACCGATCCGCGTCGTCCTTCAGTCGCCTCGTCCGCTCCAGCGTGCGTGCGAGCTTTCGCATCGACGGAGTTACACGGATCCCTAACTCTGAGGGCCAGGCCGCAGAAACCGCTACGTCGTCCCCGAGGAGCTGCCGCACTGCAGTCCTTAGATCAAGGTCGCGGCCGAGATGTGTCGTGAGCGTGAAATGGACCGTCGGCTGCGCAAACAGCGCCTCGTGTGTAGGCGTCTTCGCTTTGGCTGAGAACTTCGCCTTCTTCACGCGTACCAGTCCTCTTCGGCCAGCGGTGCGCCATTGAGCTCGTCGCGACGCGACCGCCAATCCGGGAGATTACGGTCCATCAACGCCGCGAAGCGTGCACCATGGTTACCGTCGAAGTAGTGCGTGAGCTCGTGCACCACGATGTACTCAAGGCAATCCGGGTGCTTCTTGGCGAGTTCGATGTTGAACCAGAGGCCGTGCGTTTCGCGGTTACACGATCCCCATTTCGTCTTCATCTTTCGGATGGTCCACCTCGGAACGGTCACCTCGAGGCGCTGTTCCCATTTGCTAATCAGATCAGGCAACGCGGAGCGAAGCTGATCGCGATACCACCGCTCGAGATAGGTGCGGCGCTGCTCAGCTGACGCTTCCGGCCCGACGTACAGCGTGAGCCGATCGCCGTCGACCTCAACATGCGCGCGTCCGGGTCGTTCGACTACTTTCAGCCGTTTCCGGCGTCCCCACACGTAGTGCGACTCGCCCGTAACCATCTCACGAACGGACTGGCGTTCGGCGCTCTGCAACTCCTTGCGCTGACGCCGAATCCAGGCGAGGCGCTGAATCACGGCCAGTCGGATGTGCTCGTCATCGAAACCCAACGGCGCAGCAACGCGAACGCGACCCGCGGGCGGGTAGACGCCAACGTGAAGATGCTTGATGTCCTTGCGGATGATGTCGATGTCGAGGCCGCGAACGGTGAGGTATGCGCTAGCGGTACTCATCGCGCGACCTCATGAGATCAAAGACTGCCTCGACCCGGGCATCGCCGTCAGGCAACGAGCGGGCGACCGCTTGCTTGACTTGCTTCCGCTTCATCGGGTTGTCGACCCAGTCGTGCTTTTTCACGTTCCGCACCGCGGAGTCGATCGCGAACGCGAGGTCGGCATCGTCGTCGAGGGTGTCAATAAGGGCCTTCTGCCCACCGTGCTTCGCCCACGTGGGGTAACTCTTGCCGGTTTCCTTGTTGCCGAGCTGCTGCGCGGCCTCGAGGATCTTGGCGAGGTAGGTCTCATAGTCGAGCGCCTGCTTTCGTCGTTCCTCAAGGATCGCGTCGAGCAGTTCACTCATCCGGTCGTAGAACTTCGGATTCAGCGCGTGCTCGTCGATGATGACTTTGCGCATGTTGTTGACGATGGTCTCGGCGACCGCATCTTTGCTCTTCCGGATGCCAGGCGGGAGCTTGTCGATGGCGGCGGGACCGAGCTTCACGATCAGGTCAATGAGTCCTGTGTCCTCGAAGTTCGACACCGCCTCCGACGCGCCAGCCTTGATGTAGGTGTCGAGCAGGAAGCGCATGTCGGCTTCGTAGGCCTTGAAGTCGACGTCTTCGCCAGCAGCAAGCTTTACCTCGGCACGTACGTCGCTGTAGTGAGCGATCTCCTTCTTGATCTTCTCGACGTCCGCAGGACTGTAGCCGGCCTCGATCATGTCGTTGGCAATGTTTGCGAAGGCGCGCGTGACCGCCGAGACCGCCTTATAGAGTTCGACGCGCTTCGGTTCGTTGACCTTGATCTGATCAGCATCTCCCGCGTCCTTCGCAACGAAGTATGCACGATACTGATCCGTTCCCTTAGGAGGGAGCACCGGCTCGCAGAGCGCACGGATCCGCTCCAGGGCATCGTCAAGATCATCCCGAGCCTTGTCGATTCGGTCCGTCAGCAGCCCTTCGATGTCTTGCTTCTCGTACCCCTCGAGTGCGCCCGAGGTGTAGTCGTTGATGGCGCTCTCGAGCGAGTTGAACAGGTCCCGATAGTCAACGATGTAGCCGTAGTCCTTGTCGTCGCCGTCGAGGCGATTCACGCGGCAGATCGCTTGGAACAGCCCGTGATCTTGCATCTTCTTGTCGATGTAAAGGTAGGTGGCACTCGGCGCGTCAAAGCCTGTGAGGAGCTTGTCCACCACGATGAGCAGCCGCATCTGGCCCGGCTCCTCGATGAACTGCTTCTTGACCGCAGCCTCGAACTCTTCGACGCGCCCCATGGCAGCGTCTTCGGATTCGTCGAAGTAGTCGGCCAGCATGCGGCGATAGATGTCGTACTGCGCAAGCTTCTCGGTCTTGCCCGCGCCCGCATCCTCTTTCGAGATCTCCGTGACGTTGGGCTGATAGCTCGTGACGATCGCGCACTTGCCTTTGAAGCCCGCGCTGACGAACAGGTCGTAGAACTTGCATGCCTGATAGATACTGGCGCCGACGAGCATCGCGTTGCCGCGGCGGTCCATGAGCCGCGGCTTCGTCTCCATGTCGAGCAGGATGTCGGCGACGATCTGCTCCGCGCGGGACTTGCTGGAGACGACCTTCTGCATGGTGCCCCAGCGCTTCTTGAGCTCGGCGCGGGACAGGTCGGTCATACCCTTGGTCTTCGCTTCAAACCACTTGTCGACGTGCGCGGGCGAGGTCAGGTCCTGGTCGATGTCGCGCGCTTCGTAGCGAAGGTCAAGGACGACTCCGTCGCTCACCGCTTCATTGAACTTGTACGTGTGGATGAATGACCCGAAGGTTTCAATGCTGGTCGCCTTGTCAGCCTTCAGGAGGGGCGTGCCCGTGAAGCCGATAAACATCGCGTCGGGTAGGAGCTGCTTCATGGCGCGGTGCATCCTGCCGGACTGGGTTCGGTGGGCCTCGTCGACGAAGACGAAGATATTGCCCTTGGCGCGGAAGTCCTTCGGGAGTGCGGCGCTGAGCTCCGCGATGTAGTCGTCGGTATCGGCGTCAGTGTTGTCACCGCTGTCGCGGAACTTGTGAACGAGCGAGCCGATGAGCCACTCTTCCGACGTGTTCAGCGTCGAGATGAGGTCGGCACCGCTCTTGGTCCGATAGATGGACTCGTTGACTCCCTTGAAGACCTTCTCGATCTGATCGTCGAGTTCGGTGCGGTCGGTGATGATGAGCACGCGTGGATCGGTGCCGACTTGGGACTCGCGGATCCACTTAGCCAGCCACACCATTGTCAGGCTCTTGCCCGAGCCTTGGGTGTGCCAGATGATGCCGCCCTCGCGCTGGGCGATACGCTTCTGCGCTGCCTTGACGCCGAAGTATTGGTTGTGACGCGGACCCTTCTTGACGCCCTTATCGAACACGATGAAGTCGTGAATCAGTTCCAGAAGACGGCCTTTGGAGCACATCTGCACGAGGGCGCGATCGAGCGGCGAGTCGACGTCCGACTCTTCCTTCCACTCGAGCCAGTACTTCTCGGCCGTGTCGATGACGCCGTAGCGAAGCCCTTCGGCGTCGTTGCCGGCGAACAGGTACTGGACGGTTGAGAAGAACGGACGGATGAAGTCCTTGCTCTGGTTGCCGATGGACTGCCGAATGCCCTCGGTAAGGGACACCTTGGAGCGCTTCAGCTCGATGACGCCGAGTGCCAGCCCGTTGACGTAGAGGACGATGTCCGGGCGCTTGGTGTGGTGGCCGAGCACCGTGACCTCTTCAGCGAGCGCGAAGTGGTTGGCGGACGGAGTCTGCCAGTCGATGAGCCAAACCGTCTGTGTTGATTCGCCAGCGGCCGCCTTGACCTTCACGCCGTAACGGAGCAGCTGGTAGACGTCCCGGTTCGCTTCGTAGAGGTTGTGGCCGACACCCACGGCGGCAGCTTTCTCTAGCTGCTCAATCGCGCGAGTGATGAGCGCGCCGTCGTAGTTCCGGGCACGCAGGTTCTGGCTGAGCAGATCGGCCTCGATGCCGTTCGTCCGGTTGCCGTCGTGCCAGTCTCCGAGGTACTCGTAGTCAAGCTGCTCCGTGAACAGCTTCATGACGCGGTCTTGTGTCTTCTTCTCGATCTGTCCCACTGTGCTCATGACGCGCCCCCTGCGTGCTCCACTGTTGATTCATCCACCCAGCGCGCAAGCACGCTCAGCGCCGCCAGGTACTCAAGTGCCACCTGCTCGGAAAGCTCCTGGTCCGCCTCATGCGAGAGCGGATTGCGAATACCGGCAAAGACCCCCTCGGCGAACGTCATCGCGCCGCGCTGCAGCGACCGGTAAGTGTTGCTGTCCTCGGGTCGCGTGCGTCGCAGGCGCGATTTCCCCGGCTTCGCTTCATCAAAGGAGAACGACTGCTTGAAGAGATCCGTCTCACTGACATCGCGGCGACCGACTTTGTTCTGAGTCTCGGCGTTGAGCTTCGTCGCGGCGTCGCGCACAGCCTGGACGAAGTGGCCGGACTGCCACAGCGACCGCGCGCCGCTCCAGATCCACGGGTGCAGGTTGGCTGCAGAGATCTCCGGCGCGTCGTCGCCGAGGTTCTGCCGGACCTCGTCCGAACGGAGGAGAGCCTCTCGCGCCCTAACCGAAGCTTCGTAGTGAACCGACCACTTCTGCTGGTCCTTCTTCTTGATCTGGCCCCGCCAACCGCGAACGACGCGATCGAGGATCTGCTCAACTACTTGAGCCTTCTTAATAATGTCGTCCTCCGGCGCGGCGGTTCTGTAGCTGTGAAACCCGATCGATCCAGGCGGTGACTCGATGTACGTCACCGTCGTTGCACTAATGAAATGGTCGAGTTGCTCGAGCGCCCACTCGGTGTTTAGGCCACTCATGCGGCATCCTCCATGGGGAGGCGCACCCGGCCCGTGAGGAGTTGCTGCATCATTCCTTGCTTGATCGAGTTCGCTTTGGCCAATTGCCTACGAACCACGACAATTTCTTGCTCAGCCTCGAGCAGGACCCCAGCGATCGCCTGTTGCTCTTCCAGAGACGGCGGAACGTCGAGGACTAGAGTCACGAGGTCACGCTGATAGAGGTGGGAGATTGTAGACCCGGCAGATAGTCGTCCTAGAAAATCAGCGAAGGCTCGCGAACGAAGCATCAGGTAGAAAAAGCGAGGGTCATACGCGTCACGAATCGGGCGGATAACGAACACCCCGCTGTTAAGCGTTGCAGGGCCAGGTAGGGCATCGACGTATGCAGTCTTCCCAATCGAGCCGTCCTTAGTCAGAAGAACGTCGCCGACGCGAAGCTGGATGTACTGGTCCTGGTCGAACCTCCACTTATCCACATAGGGGGTTGTCTGCCAGTTGACGCGCCCGTCCACGAAGTCCGTTCCGCCGACGAGTCGGTAGTCGCCACTAGTTCGATACTCGTCTGTCTTGAGGCCCTGCCAGCCGATACGGGCTTTCATGACCGAGCGCGCAGCGACAGCCATCGGCGTCCAAGGCGAATCGAACCCCGGTAGACGCGTCCGACCGGTAAGGAGCTCCTGCCTCATGCCGTGGACGATCGAGCGCTTCTTGGCCAGGAGTCGCTCGAGAGTTCCGATCAAGTCGTCGGCGTCATCAAGCGCAGAAGCGATCGCTTGCTGCTCCCTGATCCCGGTCTCGGGAACCAAAGTCGATCTGACCTGCGTCAGGCTGATTTGGGGATAGGCCTGTCCAGTAACGATCGACTCGTAGTACTCACGCATCGACTGCTGCGAGAGCAGGTGATAGATGAAGCCAGAGTCGAAGGTCCCATCCTTCACGCGGATGCGGGCGATGTGCTGGTTGATATTCGCTGATCCGACACCCCTAAGCCGCACGACGCGCCCTACGTTGCCGGTAATGGTCATCAGAATGTCACCATCCTTGACACGGCTACGACGCAACGCCTGGTCCGCGCTCTCGGAGATGAACATCGACTGGCGCAAGTCCAGTCCGTGGCTGGAGACGCATTCGCTACGAAGGAAGGGCACGCCGAACGCTTGCCACTTGTAGCCATACGTCGTGGGCGTCGCCCCCTTCGTGATGAAGGTTGAGATGTCTCCGAGGGTTTTCTGTACCACTAGCGAACTCCCATCGCCGCTAGGTGCGCCGCCACTTGGCGGTCGATTTCAGCGAGCCGCAACTCGAGATCTCCCACCGTCTCTCCATAACGCTCGCCAAGTACACGGAGGCGACCCACGAGCGCAAGGGTGAGGTTGCTCACCGCCCCGTCAATGCGCTCAAGAAGAACCGATCGCCACTTCTGATCTAGCAGGAGCTCCTGTACGTCGCTGTCCGTGATGGCGCCGTACTTGCGAAGCGTCCACTCATCGAGCTTGGCCCGAGCGTCTTTTGCCGCCTTCTTCGCTGTGGCTTCATGGCCGTAGAGCTTGATCAGATGGCTGAGCGCGGCGATCTCTCCCTTGTCGCCTGAGCCCCTGATCTCGCGCAGGCGTCTGGCTGCCAGCACCTTCGAGATCTTCTCGTCATCCACGGCCTCGGCAAGCAGGCCCTCTTCAACGGCATGCTCTTCGACGTACTCCTCGACGGCGAGGGTCGCGTCGTCAGCGGCGACTTGGAGCCCTTCGACCTTCGCCTTTTCTGCGCCGAAGTATCGGGACACTATGAGGGCCGGCGGGATGAGGTCCATCTTGAACTTCTTCTTGGCGCGCCCGCTGCCGATCTCCAGGTCTGCGTCCTCGGCGAGTTTGCGCTCCTTATCCTCGATTGTGGGGCGAGGCTTGGCAGCGCTGGCCCACGATCCACCGTTTCCGAGCTCAGTCATGAGCAGATACACGTCGTCGTGCATCGTGTCGTTCCAGTAGCTCATGAGTTGCTGGTAGACGTCGTACTCGTCGAGCAGCGGCATGTCTTTGAAGCGGGCGAGCAGGTCGTCTCCGAGGTCGCGAATCAGATCATTCGGCGTAGTATCCGCAGTAATGCCGAGCAACGCCTCCCGATGCGACGCAAACCAAGCATTCACGACACTTTCGACGTCTGCGCGGATGAACTCCAGACCGCTGCGATTGAGCGCGTACTCCTGGACCTCAGACGGGTCAACTTTGAGCCTTGAATAGCCCTCGCGGAGCGGCTCGAACAACGCGGCCTTCAGAGCAGGCAGTGCATCCCAGTACTTCTGGAGCGCGTCGACGTCGTGATTCGGGATGCCACCGTGCAGATGTGCTGACAGATCCTGAAGGTCCTCGGGCTCCGAGCTGTCGATGTAGCGCGGGATGTTGAGGTTGAAGTTGTTCTTCGGATCGGCGATTTCGCTCATCGGGACCATGCGCGAGTAGCCGTCAATCGTGAGCTGGCGGTTGAAGGTGTCGACGATTTTGTGGATGTCTTGGTCACGGAGTCGGTTCTTGTTGCCGTCCTTGATGAAGCCCTTGCTGGCGTCCACCATGAAGACGCCGGTTCGGCTGACGGCGTTCTCCTTATCAAGGAGCACAATGCACGCAGGGATTCCCGTGCCATAGAAGAGGTTCGCTGGCAGACCGATGATGCCCTTGATGAAGCCGCGCTTGAGGAGTTCGCGTCGGATGTTCCCCTCCGCGTTGCCACGGAACAGCACGCCATGCGGCAGGATGACGGCCGCCTTGCCCTCAGACTTCAAGGACGTGAGGGCGTGGAGGAGGAAGGCAAAGTCGCCGTTCTTCTCAGGTGGCATGCCGTACTCAAACCGACCGAAGTCCTCTTCGAGGCCGTTGTTCCATGACTTGATGGAGAACGGGGGGTTCATGACGACGTAGTCGAAAGTCTTCAGGCTCTTGCCGTTCGTGAGCTGCGGGCTCGGGCTCGTGATTGTATCGCCCTTGAAGATCTCCGCAGTCGCGTTGCCGTGGAGGATCATGTTCATCCTGGCCAGCGCCCAGGTCGCGTTGTCCTTCTCCTGGCCGTAGATCGTCATCCCGCGGGGCGCCTCCGCGGCGGCCTTCAGTAGCAGAGAGCCGGATCCGCAGGCACCGTCGTAGACGGTTTCGTCTTGACTGGTCAAGTTTCCGATGCCGACAACCTTGGCGAGCACGCGTGAGACCTCGGCAGGCGTGTAGAACTGCCCCTTGCTCTTGCCCGACTCCGTGGCGAAGTGGCGCATCAGGTACTCGTACGCATCGCCCAGCAGGTCGTCGCCCTCTGCCCGGGAACCACGGAAGTCCAGATCGCGGAAGATCGTTACGAGCTTCGAGAGGCGGTCTTGCATCTCCTTACCGTTGCCGAGCTTCTCCGGGTCGTTGAAGTCTGCCTGATCGATGACATTCCGGAGACCGTTGGCGTCGGCCAGCTTGCCGATGATCTTGTTGAAGCGGTCGCCGATCTCCTTATCGTTCTTCGCGGCGAACATGTCGTCGAACGAGCCACCCTCAGGCACCTCGATGAGACTGTCGGGATCCGACTTCGCCTTGTCCGAGACGTACTTCATGAACAACATCGTCAGGATGTAGTCCTTGTACTGGCTCGCGTCCATGCCGCCACGGAGCTGATCACAGCTTGCCCACAGTGAGCTATAGAGGTCCGACTTCTTGAGAGCCACTACCACGTCACCACCTTCGGCGACTGGATGGTCGCGCTGCGCTCGCTGACGCACTCCTCGGTTGAGAGTTTCGGTCGGCTGTAGGTGGCTTGGGTCATGCTGTGTGGTTCCTCCAACGCGCGACAACGCGCGCAGTAACTTGATGTCCTCCCAGGACTGCTCTCAGGGTATCGGGGCACGCGGACATCGTCCGGAAGCCAGAGTCTGGGGTGTGGCGTAGCGGCCGGAGCGAGTGCTCAACAGCCGCGTGGCGCTGCCCTTACTTATACGCTATCTGTCCCGTCCTGCATAGACCATGCGACGGAGCGCCAACCGGCTACATGGAGAGCAGATGCCGTCAATCCTCACGCTGAATCAAAGGCACTCGTACGGCTTAGAGGTCGATCGAGCGACGTTCAAGATGAACGCGGCTCAGTTCCGCCGCTGGATCCGTGAGCACTACGACAGCCTTGTCCGAGGCCTCGCAGAATACGGGATCGACTACGAGCAACTCGGCCCGGCTCTCGTGCCCAGCACGAAGCGGCACGAGATGGCGCTGCTCTTCAACGTCGATGCCCTCGGTGACTGGTGGTATAGCCATGCCGTGACAAGACGGCTCCTACCACTCCTTGATCGGAAGGCCACCCGAAGTGTGCTGCACGGAGACATCGGATGGCACCCGAGCGCCACGCGCGAGCTCGCCCTGTACTCAGGCCTCGTCCGAGGCACGCTTTCGGACTGGGGCGAGCAGCTCATCTACTGCGTCTACCTGAACAATCTGTCGGCGACGCAGGTGACAACTCTTCATACATCATTCGTCGATACGCCTGGCTATCTCGGACATGTTCCCGCCACCCATCACTCGGCGTTCCGAACCGAGGTGGCGGACATGCTCCCCGCCGCATTCGTGCAGCACCGCGGCGCTGTCATCACAGACCACGGGCTCGACGAGCCACTTGTCGGTACGAGCAACGAGATTGGGTTGCCCTTCGACAGCTTCGGGTTCAGAACCGTGAGCACTGTGAGTGCGCTCTTCGCACCATTGCTCTCGTACAAGATCCAGTCGCAGCGGGCACCGCTCCATCGCGACGACCTGCTCGTCTCACTCAACGCCATTTCGGATGACCCCATGGAGTTGAACGACTTTGAAGTCCTCATCCCCGAAGCCAAGTTTGGGTACCTCCGGTCGGCGAAGGGCGAACTCCTGAAGATCGCGGGGCTCGACGAACACTCACGAGAAGATCTCGCAGCAGTCATTCGTGCCGAGATCGAGAACGATTACATCTACCGCCTGCAGACAAACATCGACGGCACCGTGCAGTTCACGATCATGCTGGAATTACCGCGCTCCGACGGGCGTCAGACGAAGCTGGTCGTCGGACTCAAGTACTTCGCCGACCGCCGCCAGCTCAGCTTGGTCACGCTAACTTAGCTTCATCCGTGCCACTCGCTTTTGATCATCACGGTCCTGCGCGGAACCCGCTAGGACGCTTCCTGCGGCAGAGCATGCGACGTCCAGCCATCGGGCGCGCGCCATCTGTAAGCGAGGACGGTTCCATCCACCAGGTGCCGACCAAGCCACACCTCATCGACGGTGCCGGTCTCGGTCACGGAGCCCGAGAGGAGGCCGTTGTCCAGACGGCGGATGACGTCGAAGTAGCTCGTAGCGTCGAGCCACAGAAAGAGTGCGCGGCGGTCTGCAGCAGCTCTCCCGACCTTCTCCACATCGGACAAATGTTGATCTGCCAGTTGGTCGGACACGAATTCCGAGATATAGACGTCGTCATCCGGATTCCAGTGGAACCCGTCGTCGATCAGCATGAACGTACAGACACCGGGAGGCAGCGTCTCTGCTACCTCAGCCGAAACGACCCGACGCTTGCCATCGCATGCAGGGTAAGGAACTCGGGCGGACGGCCCGTTGCCGGCGTGAACATTTGGTCCTGCCAGCGTTCCGTGCGTATGGCGCGGAGCCCGAGTTTCTCCAGCTCACGAAGCCACGTCTTCAAGCCGAGCGTAGTCCGGCGAGCGTGACCGCGAGTCGAGGCCACAACGATCCAGCCATGCGAAAGTCCATCGAGCGTGACGGAGAGATCCGGAACGTGACGTGACCAACTCGCCGAGTCCCGAAGAATCGCCTCCTCGGCGATCATCGAGACCTCGACGGCAACCGTCTGGGAACCATTCGTCAGCTCGAAGTCGTGAGTTCCGGCTGGGGCTCCAGCGACATCCGTCGGGACGATGGCCCACCCCGGGCCGTAGGTCGCGCGCATCGCTCTTGCGGCGCGCTGTTCGGTCTCGTCGAGGTCGGAGTTGCCTTTGGCCATATCGCAAGATAGCAAGATGACGCAGAACACACGCGCGTCAGCGACCCGCGCCCGGCTTGTACGACGATTTGACAGGCATGGACATCATTCGCTCGACCCCGAAGGTCTTATCACGGCGAAGACTCATCGATCCTCTGCTGGCCCGCAAATGAAAGAGCGGCGACCGCTCCAGCCGAAAGCGCGTGGCTCTCGAAACTGGGCGGTCGCCGCCGTGGCGGAGACTGTAAGGGAAGCAGGTCAGGCGACCGCGGCTGCACCTTCATGGGGCTCGACCGGGACGACGCGTGCGTCTTCCGCGCCGGGGATCTGCTCAAGCAACAGCGTTGCCCACATGATCGCCTCCCAGTAGTCGAGGCGAATCGGAAGGCCTTGCCGCCAACGGTATTCGCCAGAGAGCTTCACCTCTACGCGGTAGTGCGCCTCTGTGAATAGCAGTTCGCGGGCGGATGCGGGCACCTCAGTATCGGCGCCGTCCTCGTCCGGTAGTCCCACGATGACGGCATCGCCCACGAGCATGGCCCGTCGGCGGACTGCCGGGACGTGATACCACCAGAGGAACGAGACGCGGCCGTTGAACGGAAGATGCTGTAGCAGCCCGGACTCGTTGACGTACCGTGATGCCGAGCTCGTAGAGATCGACGGCCTCCATGAAGCCGCCTACCGCGTGAGCAATGGCGTCCGACCGAGTGGTGTCGATCTCGCGGAGCGGCAGTTCAGTGTCCGCAGGGATGACGATTGCCTTCACCATGGCTGCACACTTTCCCGCGGATGTTCGTCGCAGCCATCGAGGGCTTCGATACGCAGTCCGACACCCTCAACGAGGTTGCCGTCGATAAGCATCGTCCACATGGCCGCTTCGAACATGGTTGAGAAGCGCAGCGGGGTGTCGTGCCAGACCACCCGGTCTGGGCTGATCTGCACCACGAACTCGCGGTGAACCAGCAGACCATGGATGACCCGCGGCAGTTGCTCCGCCGTTGCGCCTGGGTCGCTCCCCGTGACGATGACGTCGCCGAGCAGTAGCCCTCGCTCTCGATTCTGACCGTGGTACCAATGCAGCGCGGTGGCCCGCGAGTTGAACGGGCCGGGGTGACGTTGCGCTTCGCCGTTGACTTAGATCGTGGCGTCGATGCCGTCGAGCTCAATGGGTTCGATCCAGCCGCCCGTGACTTCTTGGAAGTCCCGGAGACCGGCGAGCTCTTCGAGTCGAAGGTCACCGCCGCCGTCCCGCGGGATGACGATTCCTTGAACCATCGTTCCCACCTCCTTACTGTTGTCGCGGCCGAGAACCTGAATGGTTCTCTGGCAAGCCGCGGGGCAGCAACGAGGGCAGGGAAGTGATTCCGGGCAGCTGCCCGGGGAGAGCGTCCCCAAACGCTCAGATCCCCGGGACAGCCGCCCCTCTCCCCCAGTGAGAGGGAGCCTTGTGTGTCAGGCGGAGCCTGACTTGGCACGCGGAGCCTTCGCTCCCGCGCCGCCGAAGATGGCTTCGATCGCGCTCTGCTTGGTCTTGGCCTCGCGGTCGATCTCGGCGCGCACCGTCTCGGCCCTGGCGAGGACCTTGGGGTCGGACTTGCTGGTCTCGACCCAGACCTCCAGGGCGATACGGATCTCTTCGGTGACGGAACGGTCGTTGAGCTGGGCGATGACGTCCAGTTGCGCCCGCAGTCCGTCTGCGACGCGCACCGCGAGGGTGCGGATCGGGCCGAGTGCCGTGGAGGGCACCTCGGCTTGGTTGTTCTCACTCATGGTGAGCCTCCTCATCGGGAGCGGCCGGCGAACCTGGATGGTTCTCCTTCGAGCCGCATACCGACGAGGAACGACGCTGAGTATGAACCGACGATTTCTGGCGTCAATCTTCCGGTCGCGAGCGTTGTAAAAACTACGGCGGTGGACGCCTTGAATGAACCCCGTTCATGCTTCAGAGTCATGCGCAGACATAAAGAGAAGAACCCGCGAGGACCATGCGCTCGGCTTGACCACCAGATGACTTGCCCTGAACTCAAGCTGGGTTCTTCTCCAGTGCTCCCCGTGCCGCCTCAGCTGAGGTAACCAGCCGAGGCGGCAGGGTTTGAGCAGGCAGTATCAGTTACGCGGCCACCCGCGATGCCTCGAACTGATTCAAAATCTTCTCCAGTCGCTCGATGCTGGTGAGGCTTCGCTCCATCACCGCGTACTGGATCACGATGTCGCGGTCGTAACCGCCCGCCTCGTCAAGCTCACGGAGCCGGGCAAGCGTGAGCATGCGGGCAGTCTCGTCGTGCCAACCGTTGTACCCCTCCCAGACGACGCCTTCTAGCGCTTTCACCGCCTCATTATTCAGGTTGGCGCTCATGACCTCGCGCGTGACCACGTTGTAGGCGCCGACGAGCTTCGCCCAGGCCTCGAACCGTTCACTCGGCCACTCAACCAGGACGACGAAGCTTTTCCGGTCGTAGACCTTCTGCATCACTTTCCGACTCGGGCACCAGGCGATCACCACGCTGTTCTCAGGCACGAAACCAGAGCGCTCGGTGACGATGTTCAGCTTCTCGAAGCTCCGTCTGGTGCTCACGCTCTGCTTGGTTACGGTGACGATCGTGGGTCGCACCTTGAAGTGCTGGGCGACGTAGAGCCCAAGTGCTTCACCGATAGCCAGCATGTCGACACCATCCGTCCACGGGACGTAGAGGTACTGGTGCGTCAGCAGGTTGGGATCGAGCTCTTCCGACATCACCGGCTCCAGTCGATCGGCTCAGGCGTCATCTCGATCCGCGTACCGTCGTGGATCAGCTGTGCCCAATCCGACAGATCCGGCTCGGTGATGCTGCCGCCGTACCCAGCGAAGAGCTGCTGCAACGCCGGACGGATCGCCTCAATCGGCTGGCCGGTGTACTGCTGCCGCAGGCGCTCCAGATCCTGCGTCTGCTGCGCCGCCGTGTCCCTGACGGCTTCTTCCGCGACGCGGCGCAGTCCTTCTTCGTTGAACTCAAAGCTGACGTTCGTCATGCTGTGCTGCTTCCTCATCCCGCTCGGGATGCTGACGCAGGATGAGCGCCCAATCGTGAAGTCCCGACACGTTCTCGGCGATGAAAGAGTGACAAGGAGGGCCGGCGACAGTGTCACCGGCCCTCCTCTCATCTCAGCCCTTGCCGAGCGTCGATCCGGCCTTCGACTTGGCCGCCTTGCCCGACGAGTCGGTCGCGAGGACGCGACCCGCCTTGCTCAGCTGGCCTTTCGAGGGCTTTCCGGACGACCGTGACGATGACTTCGCCATGGTGCGCTCCTTCCTGCTTGAAAAGGGAAGACAGGCCTCCCGACCCCGAGAAGAGGTCGCGAAGGGCTATTGGAGCGTCTAGAGTCGAGTAGTCCTTCCACAGACAACACGGCCCCGGCCTGTCCGTTTGAGAGCCCTGCTCCGAACCGTCAGATCGGGGCTCTGTTTATCGTTCCTCAGTCTACTTGGACTCGCCGACATCCGACGGGCTAGAAGCCCGTTTAAACCGCTCAGACCTGTGGATGGCCTCGATGCCCAGCCACAGGCTTTTCGGCCCCCACGGGGCCACCTGTGCCGATCTTGAGGCGCTTGAGGCGCCTTGACGTACCCGATGAACTACATCACTGTAGTTCGAGACGGGAAAATCGGCCTATCAACCTGTGGATAACTCGCGTGGTTGGCGATGTAGTACACGAGGCCCTCGACGGCGTTCACGCTTGTCGGGAGACTGGATCGCGTGCACACACCACTCAACGAAGTTCAGCTCGCGGTGCTGCGGTGGGTCGCCGACGATCGGCCCCCGGGTATTTACGACGACGGGTTCGCGCATCGCATCACCGCTCGCGCGCTCGAGCGGCGCGGCCTCGTCAAGGTGCGCGGCCACGGCGACTCGTGGACAGCCACCGTCACGAACAGTGGCCGGTACTACATCGAGCATGGACGATATGAATCAGACGAGACGGCAGGCTCGACAAATCCCGCGCCACCGACGGCGCAGAAGCGTCCAGTGAAGGCATCGTTGCAGCCGCGCTCGTCCGAACCTAGTGCAGACGCCGTTCCAGTCGATGTCCGCCCGGAGATTCCAGCATCCACTCCCCCGAAACCACGGCGCCCTTTGATCGATGAGACGATCCCGATCCCGGTCGAGATTAGCCGGGCCCACCCAGCGATTCGCGAACTCGTAAAGTACAAGAAGCGCCTCGACGTTCCCGAAGAGGAAAGGCAGCGCGCACTCCTCATCCTTCATGCGTTGGCTCAGGAATCCCTGCGCCGCGGATGGTCCGTGACACCGCAGCTCTCGACCATGACGCCTGCGACCTTCTACACGACACGAAAGCGAGAATGGCCCAGCAGCGACCTCTTCCTCATCGACGCCGGTCAAGAGCCAGCCGCCATCCGGCTCCGCATGAAGACGCGGCGGGTCGATCACGTTCTGTCTGAGAAAGAGCTTGCTGACAAGCAGCGCGGCGGTTACTACTGGGCACCGAAAAGCGACTACGTCCCGACCGACAAGATGCGGCTCGAGATCGGGGCGGGGCACTACGGCTCACTGGTGCTCGAGGACACCGTCGCCACTCGCATCGAGGACAAGCTGCTGCGCGCCATCATGCGCATCCAGCAGATGAGCGACGACGCCGTTGCTCGGGCCGAGGCGCAGCGCCTGCGCGCTATCGAAGCGGAGCAGGCGAGACAGCGTGCAGAGGCGCTGCGGAAACGAGCTCGGAACTACGGCCACTGGGTGGAGGTTCTCGAGTCGCTGCGAAAGGACGCCGAGCATCACCAACGTCTCGTTCCTGTGGTTGCCGGGCTCCGCGCGGCGCTGACTTCACGGGAGGATTCGGAACACTACGACGCGTTACTCGAGTACGTCGAGTGGGCCGAGGAGCACCTTAAGGCATCGGATCCGTTTCGACTCATCCCGCTACCCAACGGCGACCGCCCCGACCTCGCGTACCAGGACTGGCGCGAGTGGGATGCGCAGAACCCGCAGCGCTGGTGACCGGGAGCGTCACCGGTCTTGTGCCGAAGTCATCACAGGTCTCAGGCCGACGCTCGGCTAGGGTGACCTCATGAAGCCGCCGTTCGTCATCGAAGTGCCGCACCCGCGCTATTTCCGCGACGACCATTGCGCGAACTGTCTCACCGAGCTGCCGCTCGATATCCAAGGGCTGTACTGCTCGACATGGTGCCAGGAGATCGCGGCTCAGGTTCGGTATGTCCGTCGCGTCTTCCGAGACGGCCGCCGCGACGATCCCGACGTCCAGCTCGCGATCCAGACGAAGAACGCGTTCCTGGTTATCGGCGGGTATCGGTCGCTCGGACGAAAACTCACGACGCGCATCCGCACCGAGATCCGATTGCGCGATCAAGGCCAATGCCAGCAGTGCGGCAAGCCCGGCGTCGAGGTCGATCACATCGCGGGTAATTCCGATGATCCGAAGAATCTTCAGTTGCTCTGCCTTGACTGTCACCACGCGAAGACAGCAGAGAACATGGTGCCGGCGAGCGACGAGAGTAAGGCGCTCATTATGGGAATGATGGTGACGCGCGTTATGCCGGATGAGCCGCAATTGCTCGCCGACGATGGTGTCAACTGGAATGGCCAGTGGCGCAAACTGCAGGCTGCTCGCAAGGAACGCTTCCTGGACATGCTGCGAGCCGAAGGCGTCCGCATCAAGAGCAAAGACACGCACGTCGAGCGCGTGCTGGCCTACTTGAATGCCACCAGCCCACCGCCAGCCACACCAGCCCCGGCACCACCGCCAGTCGGCGGCGATGCGTTCTTCGACAACCTCATGCGCGACGTTTGGAGTTAGACCTGATGCCAACGAACGAGGACTGGATCGCCGCGACCGGCCCGCGTGCTGTGAGCGAGAAGGCCGAGGACACCGCGATTCCGTACGCGGTGCTTGATGACCCTCACTTGTCACTCATCGCGAAAGGGCTCTACGCGCTGCTGCTCACTGGCCAGGGGCAACCGATCAATCCCTACGAGGACGCTGTCGAGGATGTCGAGGACATTCGCTTGGCGATCGATGAGCTCGTTGAAGCGGGCCTTGTCATCCGCGTCACGATGTCGTGACGTAGTTCTCGACCGCAAACCTCACGCCCACGATGTGGACGCGGAGCGGCGGCCCACTTCGGCTGGCGATGAGGAGTACACAGCGTTCGGCGAGCTCTGCAAGCGAAGCGTCACCGAGCGAAGCCGTCTACACGGACGGTACGAGATGATCGCTCAAACCGCCGTCTCGCGTCTCCTGCACTCAGCCCGGGTATCGGACAAAGGCGCAGTTATCAGGTAGGCAAGTAACAGTATTGGAACCGACGTTGACCTCGACATCTGCCGGACTTATTTCAGGTGTGCCTTCGGGATTGTTTGGAGTTTTCTCCGCAACGAGGATGCCGTAGATCTCCCATGTACCCGGGAGCGACGGGACTGAGATACTGTCCGACGGTCCCGAAGTCGTGGTGAAGTCCGGCGAACAGTTCACGACGCTATCGTCGTGAACTCCTGCATCGAACCCCCACAACGTCGGTTGGTCAGCCGGCCACGTGAAGCCATCGCTGGGCGGAAAGTCAAACGTGAGTCGCGCGGGTACAAGTGTGAACACAGAGTTCTCTACGTCGATAGCCTTGGTTCCTCGGACCCATTCAAGGCAGGCGGCGGGAATCGCCTCGGCTGTCGCCGTCCGAAGTGGCAACCAGTCAAGTGTCACGCTGGCCTTGTACCCGTCGCGATGCTCCAGCTCCAGCGGCACAGTGGCGATGGCCGCGACAACCGGTTCCTCGGTAGCAGACATCTCCGAGGTCGGTTCAGGCTCCGCGACAACTACGTCTGCGGAGGCCGTTGGCGCCGGTGCTTCGTCGGCGGAGCAGCCAGCAAGTACAACTGCCCCGATCGCAAAGGCGCTAACGAGCGCGATTCGCCTCGCTCGCGCCCTCGAAAGCCCCCGGACGCGAATGAGCGGCACCGACTCTTTGCCGAGCGATCCGACGGTTGGCGATGACCTTCCTGGAAGCGGGAGGCCGGAACCTGCACCCGAGTCAACGCCTGGTGGTTGCCCGTAAATTAGCGTGTTCGTTCGAATGCGTACAGCGCAACCGTGTTCCTCGCGTGGCCCCATGGCACACCTCCGTCCGGCCGCGCCGGTTCGCGGCGACGCCACCGTACCAGAAATTGCGCATGTATACATGCGCATGCTGGATTTGGATATGTTCAGGCTGGAATGATGCCTCCTGCATCGAACTCCTGGCACGACTACGCTCGCGAACTCGGTATCAACCTTCAGCGCGCACGTGCGGCGAAGGGCGTTAGCCAAGAGCGTGCGGCCCACGCCGCCGGCATCTCGACCTTCACCTATCGCAAGCTGGAGAAGGGCGAGTCGAACCCGGGAACGCCCGCGAATCCAAGGCTGCGTACGCTGATCGCTCTCGCAGAGATTCTCGACGTCGACGTGCGCGAGTTGCTTCCGTCGAAGTCGCCGGGAGTCGCTGTAGGCCGATAAGTACAGGCGGCCCTTTGAGTTGAGGACTCACTGCGGGATCGCTGCCCTCCTCCTGGATCCGCGCCAGCAGCGTCGCCGCGCGGCGGTCGGGCGGCTCGCACGCAAGCCGCCTGAGGACCACGCCCCGCAGCCCGCCCTCGGACGCCGAGCTTCGCGCGTTGTGCACCCGGGCACAACCGGGTCGGTCTACACATCGATCACCATCACCTCTCAGCTGGTGGGAATCAAGCAGCGCACGCCTCCAATCAGGCCTAATGCGCTCTCCTCAGCGAATCAGAATCAGAGTGGCTTGCGCGCCCTTGGTTCCGTTGTTTGTCTCGACGGTGGCCAGCGGGTTGAGTACGAGCCATTGGTTCTCCCCCGCGCCTAGCATCACCCCATCGCGCACTGTCATCTCGAACTTCGCATAGACACCCGCACCCGGCGCATAGTTGCCGACGTTGAGGGGGCTGTCCAGGTTGCTTGTCGTTTGCTGATACTTCCAAGCCGAAGCACTGTTCGCGACCCGGGTTGATCCGACGGTATAGATCAGCGCATCGGGCAGATGGGGAACCCGCAGAACAACATCGTTCTGCACGGTTGTCCCGGTGTTCTTATACTTCACGACGACTTCAATAACATCGCCGGGGCGAACATCTAGATGCTCTGGCGACCAGGTTTCCGATCCGAGTTTCCGCATCTTGCACGTAAGGATGAAGTCAGGACGATCTATCCGAAACTCAAATGTGAGGAACTGAAGATCACTCCTGGCGGGCGCCAATACCCCATCAAGGGCGTCATGCCCAACGAGCGCGCCGTCAGAACGGTACAAATCTTCCTCGACTGCTAGCAGTAAGCCGCCAACGTGAACGAACGCCGAATCGGGCAGGTACCGTATGGCCGCTATTGCGGTCGGTGAGGGGAGTCCGATGACGAAGCTGTCCCACACAGTCGACGGAGTTGCGTTCGCTGCCGAGAAGAAGGTTGTGACACGCCCGGAGCCCTCGAAGGTAGCGGGAGCTTGCACCCGCACTCGTGCGTCAACGGTCGACAGCCCGGAATCGATATGAGCGCTGTTTCCGAAGTACACAAGCGCTTGATATCGCACCCCTGGCGTCACTGTGAGGTAACTGACGTAGTCCGCATCGATGTCATCAACGGGCCGGACGCGTGCAAAGTTGCGCTCGTCGCCGTATCTGGGGTTGTTGAAGATCGAGTTGAGCGCGACACGCGCGGGACGCGAAAGAGACGATACGCTGTCGCGGGCGGGTCCCCAGCCGCCTCGCACCATCGCCGGGTTTACATTCGCGCGTGGAGCGAGTCTGGAACCGCTCTCGACCGTCACTGGCGCATAGGTGTCATCGGTCAATGCGCTCTGAAGGGCAACAGGGGAAGCGAGAACTTCCTTGAATATCGGCCAGAACGTCGACAACAGTCGGCGTCGACCCGGCGACCCTGGCTTGAGAGCCACCCGGTTGGCCGCGGTCCCAGTGGACAACACGGCGAGCAGCGTGCGCACGCCGCCACTACGCCTCATCAGGCTAGTAAACGTCTCGTCCCGCTTAGGGCGCACGCCCGCCGCCTCGTAGAAGGCAACCTTCGCTGAATCGAAGCCCACTGGGTCACCGTCCTCGAACGGTCTCAGTCCCCTGAGGATAGGTACGAGAGTGCTGTCATCGTAATCACCTAGGCCCAGGAGATGCGTCAGTACTTTGAGATTGTCGTCGGTCGTGGGGTTTCGGCCTCCACGTTTCATCGCGCAGTCATATGCGTAGCGCACAATGGGTAAGACGAATTCAGGCGGAATTGATTGGATCTGAGTACTCGAGTGAAGCACCTCAGAAAGGGCGCTCGTAAAGCCCGCGTCTTTCTCTTGCGGCTGCGATATGTCGCCGCGCCCGAAAAGAAATGCTTCGAGTCCAGCCTTCACCTTCTCGAGTTGATGCTCCGACAGCGTGTCGACCATACGCCTCCTATTGACAAGTAATCTCAATTAGTGCATAATGCGCGCAGGATTGGCCCCCTACAGATTGGAGGCCAATCATGGCCCGCAACTACGTTCCCGCATCGATCTTTGGTGCAGAACTTTTCTTGACGTTTTTCATGGAAGACGATCGCCTCATTGCTGACACACTGTCCGATTCAGTTCAGGAGCAAGGAAACCCGGAGCCCACCTGCCTCATGGATGTGCTGTACCTGTGGCTAAGGGCTGGCGCACGGATGGAGCGGCGCGGTGACATCGGGACAGCATTCTATCGATGCCCGACGTACGATTCGTACCTCCAGACCGTATTCGTGATCATCGATCTTTGGCAGCGAATGCCCGAGGCTTTCGACTGGCCAGGAGGAGTCAAGAAGGAGTATGGGTTAGAGCCGATCGTCGAGCTCTTCCCAGCTCTCCCGACGGAAGATCTCCTCGAACAGAAGGACCTCTCGAAGATGAAGCCGGACGCGCCGCGACGTTACGCGCGCGGCGGGCTAGTGCTTCACCTTCTGCGTGCACAGTACGACCACCCAGCACTTCGCCGCGACACGTACGAGTTCTACAAGCAAGAAGCCACTCGCGCGCAACGCGAGTGGGCGACCAGCAGCTAGTCATAGCGCACGCATCGTGCTGATGCCTGCCCTCTCGACCAAAGAACAGTTGGGCCAACCTAGCCCGCACTCATCCGAGTGCGGGCTTTTTCTGTCTCATGAAATCGCCTCTGATCTGGGAGTACACGATCGTACACAGCGCTACACCCGGCTTCCTTGTGCACCAACCAGAATCGTTCTGACGGCACCACCGAAGCAGTCGCTTTAGCCGCCACTCGTCAGACAAGGAGCAGCCGCCATGGACGCATCACTCGATCCCAATGGCCATTTCATCGTCGCGCTACACGCCCTCGGTTCAGCTCTCGACGTGCTCGGTCGCGGAGCAACTGAGTCTCCGGCAGACGGCGCGGTCCGACAGGACTCGGAGGAGAGGGTCGACGAGCTTGATGTGATGCTCAATCTCATCAAGCGAGCGCTCGAGCCTTCGAGGTAACGACCGAGTATCTGGAGCATCGCACATCCGAATGGACACGAGAGGGCTTCGCGCCAACGAAGCCCTCTCCGTCGCCAAAAACATCCCACCCATCGCGAAATGAATCAGGAGCATTCTGATGACCCTTTCTACCGTACGCGGTCGCGCCCTCCGCGCGGCTCTCCTTCTCACCTCGGGCCTGACGCTCGCATCCTGCATGGGCGGTCATGGCACAGCCGGGGCCGATCAGCAGATCGTGGCGTCCTGTGCATCGAAACCGGTGGCGTCGACCGTCGGCCTCGACGTGTCGGGATCGTTCCAGTCCGACCTTGTGAAAACCGCCGCCATGGACACGATCGCTGCGGAGGTGCGGCGCGCGGCGCTGTGCGGTGGCCATGTCCGAGTGTTCACGTTTGCATCGTCGACCGGGGCGACGGTGATGCTCTACGACGGCGACCTTCTGGTGGAGGCGCCCACGGAGAATGCCCGGCTGCGAAAGGCCGGCAAGCTCGCGGACCAGACGACCGCCACGATCTCGGAACACTACGACGCGGCGCTCATGAACATGACCGGCAATGGCTCGGTCCCGCTGGGGATGCTGACGCTCCTGCAGCAGGCCAACGCTCTCTACCCGGAGCACGCGCTGGTCAACGTACTGGTCACCGATGGGGTCAACACGATCGGCGTCGACCCGACCGCCGTCCCGGATGCGGATGCTGCTCGGGCGCTCGCGGATCAGCAAGCGGTGCCCGATCTGTCGGGCGCGGACGTGTCGATCGTCGGGATCGGGAAGCAGGGTTCCGGTGAGCTTTCGTCCTCGGTGATCACCAATCTCACCGTGTTCTGGGAGCAGGTCTGCCAGAACACTCGTGCCGCCCAGTGCCACGTCTCCACCGAAGGACGGTGACCGATATGACTACCATGCCTCTCGATCCGCTCGTCGTGGCGGAAGACGCCGAGGATGCGGCGTCCCGCGTGATGATCCCTCATGCCGAGCAGGCGCTGGTCTTCGCTCGCCCGGAGGGGATCGGGCACCTCTGGGTCGAAGACGAGTACGACGAGCTTCAGGAAGAGCAGCGCCACCTGTGGTCGGCATCCGCCGAGGGCGCTGCCCGCAGCGCGGGTATCGAAGCTGCGAAGCTCCAGGTCACCGCGACTGAGGCCGGGTCGCTTCTGAGCGCGAACCGCGCCGTCGTCGACCAGGCGCGGGAACGGATGTTGCGCACAGGCACCGTACTCAGCCCGTTCCGTCGCCGCGCCCGAGACACGAAGCTCTGGTACCAGCTCGGCAAGGCGGGGCTGTTGTGTGGCGATGTCGCTGGTTTCGGGACCGCCGCGATCTGGCTGGGCGAGCTGCCGGTGATCGCGATCAGCCTCGCTGCCAGCGCCGCCGTTGCTACTGTCGCCGCCGGTCTGATCGGCGTCGACGTACGCGACCGCGAGCAGCGCCGCCAACGCCACCGGGCCGTCTCCGAGCCGTCCGAGGCGCAGCAGGAGTTCCCGCACCTGTTCGTCGAACCGACTGACGGGGCACTCAGACGCATGCTGACTGTCGCAGCAGGCACGGCAGGCGTGATCGGCGTGGGTATCGCTGCTCTGCGCTCCGCCGTGGACGATCCCTTTATCGGCATCGTGTTCGGCGGCCTCGCCCTGGCAGTCGCCGGAGGCTCGTTCCTGATCTCGTACGCCGGAGCTGATGAAGTCGCTGATCTCCTCGACCACGCGGAGGCGGACTACGACCGGGCCGCGAGCAAGCACCTCACACTCAGCGCACACCCGGCTCTACAGGCAGCGGCCGGGGCGGACGCCGAAGCCGACAGCCTCATGCTCGAACACCTCACACGCGGAGAGGCCGCTGAACGCCGCATCCGGGCACTGAAGTGGGGCATCCTGCGCCGCAACCCGAGTCACGCCGGTCACGGACCGGGTACAGCCCGCATCGGCGGTCAGACGCCCCGACGTGAGGAGGGGCGGCCATGACCTCGCTCATGCACCGATCTGGGCTTCACCCGAGCGGCACGCTCAGCACCGCGGCAACACCCGCACGGGAAATACGGCTGCGCTGGCCGGGCCTTGACCCGCTTGACCCCTGCCTCGACATCCTCATCTTCGATGACTCGTGGTCGCTGCGCGCGAGCAACGGTAACGACCCAGTCGGGAACCGGTATAGAGAAGCTCGCCGTGCCGTGCAGATGCTGTCGCAGTGGACGACGTCCGCCCGCCAGCAGGTCGCTGTGCTGCACTTCGACTACCCGCACGTCACGGTCGGAGGCCCGCACCAGCTCGACCGCGCGTCGGGTCGCGATCAGGTACTCGCGGCGCTGATAGATCCCCCAGGCTCGGGCGGGTCGAGCGCGCTCGCTCCAGCAATGAGCGCAGCGAACCGACTGGCTCGGGAGTACAGCGGCATCACCCGCTGCACGATCTTCTCGGACTTCGAGCTCACCGATCTCAACATCGCCCAGCCGTTCGAGGAGATGGCGCAGTTCCCGGGACAGATTCATGCCGTCGCGCTCAACGCCAATCCGCCCGCCCGGCTGAATGCGCTCCCGAACGCCACGATCACCCGTATCGCCACCGACAGCCCGCCTGGGCTTGCCGCTGCTGCGCTGATGCACTCGCTCACGACCGGCCGGCGTGGTGCCCGACGCTCCTCGCTGCGCCAGTCGCGGGCGAGGGAGCCGACCAGGCCACCCCTCGACTCGACCCCATAGACGGGCACTCCCGAAACGGGCAGCCCGGCAAGCAACTCACCCTGAAAGGAGGGAAGACCATGACTACAACCACTACCAACGAGATGAGCGACGAACAGTTCGACGCCGCGATCAGCACCCTGGTGCTGAGAGACCTGCGAGAGCTGCACCGGCTCACCTCGGACGACGAGGTCGCATCGCAACTGCGCGCAGGCCTACAGAAGTACGGCGAGTGCTTATTCGGGCTCGCGCTGGCGATCGCGAACGGGGCGGTGCCGAGCGGGCCAGATGAGCTTGAAGGCCTCTGGCTGCGCTTCTACATCACCACGTATCGCGACCGAAGCGAAGCCCTGGAAGAGCTCCTCGAGCACTTCGCCATCCTGCCGCCGCGCGACGAACTCTTCGCCGACGTGGATCGGGAGCATCACGGGCTTCTCGCCCTCGATGAGGAGCGTGCTGAAGCTGCACTCGCAGATCGCGTCTTCCTTGTGGAAGGAGCAGAAGGCGTCCACGCCTATCTCCGCTACCCCGAGAAGCCGGACAACGAGTAGTGCCACGGGAGGCACCCGGACCATTCTCCGGGTGCCTCCCACCCAAACGGCAAACCGATTTCGTCGTTGTGGTTTTCGCAACGACGACGACCAGAACATTGACGACCCGCGCCGAGAAGCGCATAACCAGTCATCGCAAACGCCCGCTCCGTGCGGGCTCGGAGGAAGGAGCACTTTCACATGACCACCAACATCACGAGGGACGCGCCGAGCGCGTTCCGAAAGCCGAAGAAGTTCAAGGTCTGTTACTCAGATCCGCCCTGGGATGTCGCCCAGAAGGGTGCCCGTGGCGCCATCCAGCACTACGACGTCATGACGCTAGAGCGCATCAAGCAGATGCCGATCGCGGAACTGATGGATGACGACTCGACGCTGCTGCTGTGGACGACCAACGCCGCCCTGCCGGGTGCGCTGGAAGTCATGAAGGCCTGGGGCTTCGAATACAAGACGAACGCCGTCTGGGACAAGTACTACATGGGGCTCGGAAACTACTTCCGTGGCAGCCACGAAATCTTGCTCCACGGGGTGCGAGGTAAGGCACCCTTCAAGTTCCGCGGCCAGCGCTCCACGTTGCTGTTTCCTCGCCAAGACCATTCACACAAGCCCGAAGAGATGATCCCGCTCATCGAGAGAGTTCTCGACGGGCCATACCTGGAGCTGTTCGCCCGGCAGCGCCCGAACAGCCACGCGGACTGGAGCGTCTGGGGCAACGAGATCGACTCCGATATTGCGATCCCGGGATACCCGGTGCCCTCCGACTTCACCCGGCGCACCTCGCCGGGCGATGGAGGAAGCAGGGATGCATGATGGGCGATTCGACACCACCACCGATCACGCAACGTTTCTTCCGCGCCTGCCTGCTCGTCCTCGGCGGCATTCTCGCGCTCTGGGTCGCACTGGAGCTTCTGGCCCGATTCTGGGGCTGGATCCTGCTGGTAAGCGTGATCGTGCTCGTCTTGTGTGCCGCGGTCTACGCCTACCGCTACTGGTGGGGTGGGCGGTGAAAAGCATGAGCACGTTCGCCTCTGTGAAGTCGTTGCGGAATGAACAACGGCCCCGCAAAACGCTTGACAATCCGGTCTTTCAAGTTCATAACAGGGCGAAATGTGCTCATCCGGCTTATGCCCGCGAGCCATCCGAACGTCCTTCCGCGACCGTCACGCGAACCAAAGCAGAGGTGGGAAGGAGGTTCACGCATGAGTAGTCATGCCCGCGGCCCACGCCGCCACTACCGCACGAACGCCGGACGCCGCGTCTGGGTGTTCTCCGAACTCAACCACGATCTACGTCCCGAACGGGACGCGAAGATCATCACCGTCGCTGGCCTGGAGCAGGCCCGGCTGGAAGCCGCCGCGCAAGCGGACGCCCGGACAGAAGCGCAGCGAAAAGCGGAGGAGGCCGGTCATGCCTGATGCCTTCGTCTTCACCCGTCTCCACTTGCCGCGCCCTCTCGAAGCTCAAATGCTCGACGGGCTGCTGACCCGCCTCGTCGGTAGCGACATCGCGCGTCCGATCTCCCTCGAAGTTGTCGCCAGTGCCGAGGGGGTCGTCCCGGTGCTCGGGTGCGCGCCGACGGCCGTTCAGCGCCTGAAGCGCCTCCTTACGGGCCTGGCGCCCGGGGTCGGGTTCGAGGCCGCCACGCGCCCGGACGTGGCGGCTGTCAGCCGCGTCACCGCCCGCCCTGGTGGGCTCCCACTGGCCGAAGTCGATCCAGAGCGGATTATGGCCGGTATGTACCAGGCGTTGGCTGCCCGACGCGGCTCCGAAGTCCTCGGTATCCAGCTGGTCCTTGGCCGCGCCCACCCTCCGCAATCGCTGCGCCCCACGCCGCTCGATCCGCTGCAGCCGCTGGGCTCGATGCTCCTGGGCGGCGTTCGCCCCGCATCGACGGACACCCGTAAACGGCTGCACACGCATGCTGCCCAGGCCCGCTTCGACGTCACGCTCCATCTCGGCGTCACCGCTGAGACGGTGAAGCGTCGTCATGCCCTCACTTGGGAGATGTTCGGTGCCCTGCAACCGTTGGAAAGCCCCGGAGTCCGCTTCTCCCTCGTCCGCGACACCGCCGCGCGGTGGAAGAACGGGCAGGCCGGCCCCGGGACGAAGCTGCGTCTGACCACCACCGAACTCATCCCGCTCCTCGGATGGCCGCTCGGCGACCATCCGTACCCGGGCGTTCCCGCCGTGCATCCGCGGATGCTGCCTGTTCCCGAGATCGTCAGCCGGACCGAATCTGTCTTCGCTATCGGCACCGCGCCCGGCCCAGAGCGGCGTGTTGGCCTCGATACCGAGAGCCGCCTGCAGCATCTCGTCGCCATCGGCCCGACCGGGTCAGGGAAGTCAACGCTGCTCGAACACCTAATCCTCTCCGATATCGCAGCGGGACGTGCCTGCTGCGTCATCGAACCCAAGAAGCAACTGGTCGATCGCATCCTCGATACGGCACCTGCCACAGCGGCAGGGCAGATCGTCGTCCTCGACGCCACCGAGACGGAAGCACCGGTCGGGTTCAACCCGCTCGACGTCGGCGATCGCGATCCCGACATCGTGGTCGACGGCATCCTCGCCGCCCTTGGTGCCGTCTTCCACGACGGATGGGGGCCCCGCACCGAGTATCTCGTCCAAGGGGCGCTGCTGTCCCTCGCCAGAGCCGGACAGAAGCGAGCCGTGCCGTACACGCTGATCGACCTGCCCACGCTGCTCACCGACGCGGCCTTTCGCCGACCCGTCGTCGCCGCCGTGCAAGACGACGCCACACTGGCCGCGTTCTGGGCCGAGTTCGAGGACATGCGCCCCGCGCAGCGTGCCGCGGTGATCGCCTCGCCCTTGAACAAGCTAAGAAAAATCGTGATGCGCCAACCGCTGGTTCGGGTGCTCGGTCAGTCTCAGCCGCGTTTCCGACTCCGCGACATCTTTCGCGAGAAGAAGACCGTCCTCGTGCCGCTCAACGATGCGCTCCTCGGCGAAGGCGCCTCCAAGCTGCTCGGCAGCCTCATCGTCGCGGAACTCTTCCTGGCCACCACCGAGCGGGCAACGGAAAAGGAGCCGATGAAGCGCCCCGGCATGATCTTCATCGACGAAGTCCAGAACTACCTCCACCTGCCCACCAGCGTCGAGAACGCGATGAGCGTGTTTCGCTCCTACGGAGTAGGCCTGCACGTCGCGCACCAGTACCGGAAGCAGCTGCCCGATCAGATGCGCAGCGGCCTCGACGCCAACGCCCGCTCCAAAGTCTGCTTCGCCCTCGACACCGACGACGCCCACGACATGGCAAAGCGCGCACCCGCGCTGACCGTCGCCGACTTCGAAACGCTGCCGAAGCACCACGTCTACGCCCGCCTCGTCGCAGGCTCAACGCCGACCGAGTGGTGTTCGGCTGCCGTCCTCCCGCCCGCACCCGACAGTCGCGTCGGGGACCTCATCCGCGACGCCAGCCGCGAACAGTACGGGGCACGACCGACGAACCCTACCGCGCCGGTCCCGACAGCATCCGTTCCGAATGTGTCCGGCCAAGCAGACAGGGAGCCACCGCTGCGACGGTCGCACCAGAAGGCGAGGCAGACATGATTCCCACGATTCGCTTCCATAAGAAGTGGCGGCCGCATTCCTGTCGGTGTTCCTGTCGGCGTTCGCTTCACCAGGAACACCCACCGCCTCATCGCCCCGTGTTTCGGCCGATTCCGCCCGTTTCAGCAAGGGACTCCCGCTGCTTCGCAGCGGATGCCGGTCCAGCCCTGGGGGCGGCATCATGACCCCTGGACTCAAGCGCGATCTCGGCTTCCACCTCACGGCGAGGGACATCCGGATACTCGAAGACCTGGAACACCTCCGGCTCCTCACCACGCGGCATATCCAGCGCCTGCACCTGCCCGCAGCGCCGTTCGGTGAGCACGTCACCGTCAGCGCCGCCACTCGCGGCACCACCCGTATCCTGACGCGACTCGAAGGTCTCAAAGCCGTCTCCCGGCTCGAGCGACGCATCGGCGGCGTAGAACACGGCTCCGCGCTCACCATCTGGCAGCTCGGATACTCCGGCGAACGATACCTGCGACTACGGCGAGGCGACACCGATCGCATCCAGTATCTCGAGCCTGGGCGACCGTTCGCCACCCACACGCTCGCCGTCGCCGACATCGCAGTCACCCTACGCGAACACGCCGGAGCCACCAATTTCGAACTCATCGACCTCGAAACAGAACCGCGCTGCTGGCGTCCGTTCGCCACAGCGACCGGCGAAGCAACCCTCAAACCCGACCTATCCGTCGTCACCGCCGACCCGGACACCGAGACACACTCGTTCGTCGAAGTCGACCTCGACACCGAGCACCTCCCGGCCGTCATCCGCAAGTGCCGGATCTACCAGCGCTACTTCCGCACCGGCACCGAACAAGCACAGCGCGGGCTCTTCCCAGCCGTCGTCTGGCTCGTCCCGACCACCAAACGCGCTCAGATGATTGCAGACGCCATCCAGGCCGCACGCGATCTCGACGCCGACCTGTTCTGGATCACGACTACCGACCAGGCGCTTGCGCACCTCGCTCCCTACGCACTGGCCGAGCAACCCTCGGCACCCACCACTACCAATCCGAAAGGAGGATTTTCATGAACTCATCAACCACCATCACCGCGACACCGGACCAGACCGACAAGGCTCGGCAGCTCATCGAGCTCGGCCTTGCCATGGACCCCGAAGCTCGCTCCGAAACGCTCGCGCGGCTCATCGCCGGGAGCGTCCACGGCGGCACCGATACCGCCTTGTACCGATTCGCCGGCGTGGGCGAACTCTGCCACGAGGCGGCACTCGCTGAACTGAACAGCCTCCGCGTGCCCTTCGAGCAAGAAGCCTGGGTCGACGCGCTCGGACGCTACATCCTCGCAACCGCGGGAGGCCGATCATGAACGAACACGAACCGCAGCGGGCACCTGAAGCACGAGTAGCGGGAGACCGCACGATCCCAGACTTTCGACGCCTCGAAGTCACCACCCGACGGTTCGCCCAGTACATCGTCGACGGCATCGCTACCGCTCAAGCTGAACGCCACGAGATCAGCAACGAAACGGCCCGTTGCATCGCCCACGTCATCGGACGCGCCTACGGTCGGGAATCGGCCCTTGCCGAGTTCGGACGAAATGGCGAAGGACAGTACCTGACGCTTCGCGACGAGTACCTCGACCTCTACGGCGACCCCGACACTCCAGCCGAGGTCAAGGAGTGGATCGACTGGCTCGGCACCTACCTCGTGCAACGCGAGAACACCGGCAGCGGCCGCCAATTCATGAACGAACACCAACCGCCGAAGCTGGATCAGCTGCTCGTTCGGACCAGCATTCACGTCGGCGGCGACTACTTCACCGTGAACGTGCCGGCCAGCTGGGACAGCGGCGAAGAAGACAGCCTGATTGAACTGCTCACAGACCTTCGCCTAGGGGAAGACGAAGCCCTGCAGGCGTTCCTCATGCTCCCAGACGTAAGCGTCGGGGCCGACAACGTCATGGAGAGCTTCCACGAGAGCTTCGTCAATGCCTATCCGTTCCTCGAGGACGCGGTGCGCGACCTGGCCGAGGTTGACGGCCTCGAGCTCGCCATCTACGAAGCCACCGAATCACGATCGCTCCCCGACAACGCCGTCGCCATCGACTACGGCCTCATCGAAGATCACGTCCGCGAAGGCTACGACCTCATCGAGTGGAGGGGACGCACCTATGTCTTCAACAAGTAGCCGCCGCTCTTCGCCGCGCAAGGGTGGTGGGCTCCAAACGAACCGCAGGATCCACCTCACGCCCGAGCGACGTGATCAGATCGATGTCCACCACTTGGGGCGAGCGCTGTTGCGTCTCGCCCAAGAGCGGTACGACGCGGGGCAGGCAGAGACCGAAACCGAGACGGGATAGTCGACGGACTCACGCTGACCCGCCTGCATTGAACCTAGCCACACGAGAGGAGGAACGTCATGCCGAACGCCGCTGAACGAGGTGAAAACTACATCGCCGACGCCACCCCGGTGTGCCTCCCTGAACCTCCTGTGGAAGGGCCAGAAGGACTGGACTTCTCGGCCGAAGAGAGGGTTAATCCGGAGGACCTAAACGGAGGTAACCCACCCATGACCCTAGAAATTGCGGGTTCAGTCGATTCGTCGGCACCCGCCAACTCCCTCGACGGACTCGAACATCTGCTGTCCTCGCCGACGACCATCGCCGGCGAGGACGGCAAACTCGCCGTTGCGCAGGCCGTCATCTACCTGCGCGTCTCGACGCCGAGGCAGTTGCATACTGCTGCAGACATCGACGAAGACGGCAACAGCATTGCAACGCAGCGGGTCGAGGCACTGCGAAAGGTGCGCGAGCTCGGAGCGACTGTCGCGAAAGAGTTCCTTGAGCCAGGGCAGTCGGCGCAGACGATCTCCAAACGCGCGGAGTTCAAGAAGCTGTTGCGCTACGTCGATGACCACCCCGAAGTGAGGTTCGTCGTCATCTACATGCGCTCCCGCGTCTTCCGCAACTTCACCGACGCCGCAATCACGAAACGCCAACTCCTCGAGAAAGGCGTCCGGCTCATCTCGGCCAAGGAGGAGTTCGGCGAGGGGTACATGGCCGATGCCATGGAAGCCATCACCGACATCATGAATGAAGTCCAAGTCCGCATGAACGGCGAGGACGTCAAGGTGAAGATGGCCCACAAGGTAGAGCAAGGCGGCACCGTCGGCCGTGCGAAGCTCGGCTACCTGAACGTGCGCAAAGAGTTCAGTGGCCGACTGGTCAACACCATCGATGTCGACTACGAACGAGCACCCCTCGTCACCTGGGCGTTCGAGCAGTACGCCACCGGGCGGTATTCGATCAGTCAACTCAACGACATGCTCGACGAGCGCGGCCTCACTACACGCCCATCGCCGTCGCGGCCAGCTCAAGCCGTCAGCCGCAGTCGTCTGGCGCTCATACTTCGCAACCCGTACTACACGGGCGTCATCCGCTACAAAGGAAAGCTCTACGTCGGACGGCACGAAGCCCTTGTCTCGAAGGAGACATTCTTGAAGGTGCAGGAAGTGCTCGACCACCGCAACCGCAAGGGCGATCGCGACATCATCCACTTCCATTACCTCAAGGGCATGCTCTATTGCGGCGCGTGCCTTGATGCCGGTCGACAGAGTCGCATGGTCTACAGCCAGAACGCAGGGAACGGCGGCACGTACGAGTATCTTGTCTGCGCCGGACGCCAGCGCAAGCAGTGCCCGACGCCGTGGCTAAGGGTCGAGCAGATCGAGGGCGAAGTCATGCCCGTAGTGGCCGCTGAACGGCTCGCGCCTGACGCCATCGACGGGATGAGGGCGAGCGCCACCGACGCCATCAACAATCTGCTCGCTTCGGACCGCGACACGAAGGCTCAACTGACGAAGCAGCTCCGGAAGCTCGAGGCGCAGGAAGAACGATTGATCGAACTCGCCGCGACTGGCACACTGCCCATCGCCAAGATTCGCGAGCGGATCGAGAAGACAACCCTTCAGACGGAAGCCATCAGAGAGAAGCTCGACGTCACGCTTGATCGCCTCCAGTATGGCGCGGACACCGCGCTGGCGTACATCGACTTGCTTGGCGAGCCGGGCAACCTCTATCAGCGGGCCTCAGACACCGTCCGCCGCGACCTTCTGACTGCGTACTTCAGCAAGCTGATCGTCCGCGTAGAGGACAACAAGATCCAGATCTCCGGCGAACGCAACGACGCGAACCGCGGCATCCGGGAGGTCCACAGCCGACAAGATGCAGCCAGTGCCGAACAGACGCCAAGAACCACAAAACCTCCCCGCTCAAGAGCAGGGAGGTCTGAGAACAAACGAACCATGGCCAGTTCATTTGACCATGGTTCGAGTAACGTTCGTGTGGCTGGGGTACCTGGACTCGAACCAAGAATAACGGAACCAGAAACCGTCGTGTTGCCAATTACACCATACCCCAAGGGCGAAACAGGAGCCTCGCACCGAGAATCAAGCCTACCCGAGCGGCGGCCGAACACCAAAACCACCGGCGTCTGCTGCCGCTCGGGCGCGTCGCGCTCAGCTTCCGAGGAACGCCGACAGAGAGCGCAGACGACGCAGCGACTCCTCCTTGCCGAGGAGCTCCATCGATTCGAACAGCGGCGGAGAGATCCGGCGGCCCGTGATCGCGACGCGGGGCGGGCCGTAGGCAACGCGCGGCTTGAGCTCGAGCCGCTCGACCAACGCGGTCGCCAACGCCTCCTGGATCTTCTCGGGCGTGAACTCCTCCACCGGCTCGAGAGCGCTGACACACGCATCGAGAACCTCGGCGGCATTCGCCGGAAGCCCCTTGAGCGCGTCTTCGGCGTAGGACACCTCGTCCTCGAACAGGAAGCCGACCATGCCGGGGACCTCGCCCAGCAACTGAACGCGCTCCTGCACGAGCGGTGCCACACGGAAGGCCATCACCAGCTGCTCGTGCGTGGGCTCGTCGAAGAGGCCGGCGGCAGCGAGGTACGGGATCGTGCGCTCGGCGAAGTCCTTCTCCCCCAGCATCCGGATGTGGTCGCCGTTGATCGACTCGGCCTTCTTCTGGTCGAAGCGGGCCGGGTTCGGGTTCACGTTCACGATGTCGAATGCCGCAGTGAACTCATCCAGCGAGAACACGTCGCGGTCGGGGCCGATCGACCAGCCGAGCAGCGCCAGGTAGTTGAGCAGCCCCTCGGGGATGAAGCCGCGGTCGCGGTGCAGGAACAGGTCGGCCTGCGGGTCGCGCTTGGAGAGCTTCTTGTTGCCGGTCTCACCGAGCACGAGTGGCATGTGGGCGAAGCGCGGCACGAATGTCGTGACACCGGCGTCGATCAGCGCCGCATACAGCGACAGCTGGCGCGCGGTCGACGGCATGAGGTCTTCGCCGCGCAGCACGTGGGTGATGCCCATGAGTGCGTCATCGACGGGGTTCACGAACGTGTACAGCGGCACACCGTTCGGTCGCACGACCACGAAGTCGGGGAACGAGCCGGCGGGGAAGGTGACCTCGCCGCGGATGAGGTCGACATAGGTGACATCCTCGTCGGGCACGCGCAGTCGCAGCGCGGGCTGACGGCCCTCGGCGCGGAACGCCGCCTTCTGCTCGTCGGTGAGGTCGCGGTCGAAGTTGTCGTAGCCGAGCTGCTTGGCACGGCCGGCCGCCTCGTTGCGGGCGTCGATCTCCTCGGCGGTGGAATAGCTCTCGTACAGCGCACCGGTGGCGATGAGCTTGTCGATCACGCCGCGGTAGATGTCGTGACGCTCGGACTGCCGGTAGGGAGCATGCGGTCCGCCGACCTCGACGCCCTCGTCCCAGTCGATCTTGAGCCAGGTGAGCGCGTCGACGAGCTGACGGAAGCTCTCCTCACTGTCGCGGGCGGCATCGGTGTCCTCGATGCGGAACACCATCTTCCCGCCGTTGTGGCGCGCGTACGCCCAGTTGTAGAGCGCCGTGCGGACCATGCCGACGTGCGGCAGTCCGGTCGGCGATGGGCAGAAGCGGACGCGGACGTCGGCACCACTGACAGTCGTGGTGAGGGGGTGAGGGGTAGCCATAGCCCTTCGATTCTACGGGGACGGGGTCGTCTCCGTTGGCGGGTGGCAGGCGCTCAGCCGGCCGTCGCCACGGCTATCGCCGCCCGGTGCTCGAGGGGCAGGACACCACCCGTGCGCCGCTCCTCGATGACGCGGTCGAACGCCGCGCGGAATCGCCGCCGATCATCGTCGTCGAGCCCGGTGTAGAGCGCCCCGGCGCCGGCCACTCCGCCTTCGACCGAGAGCCAGAGCGCATCCGGTTCCGCGTTCCAGGTCCACCCGTGCTCGGCGACGGTGACGTGCTCCAGGCCCGCCTCCCGCAGCATCCGCGCGAATCCGTCAGCAGTCCGCTCGAAGTCCTCCGCGGCCGAGAGCTTCGCACCGGCGAACGGCTCCACCCCGGCGCGTTCGGTGATCTCGGCCCAGAACCACGACGGCGAGAGCATCCACGTGGTCGCGACCACGGCATCACGGCTCACGCGCCGCAGCTCGGCTGCGGATCTCCGCGGAGATGCGACGTGATTCAGGACGAAGTTCGCGACGACCACGTCGAACGCGCCGTCCTCGAACGGCAGATCCGGCAGCGCCCCGCTGACCGTGTCGACCTGCGGATGGCGGCGCCGGGACACCGCACGCATCGATGCCTCGGGCTCACACGCCCGGACGATCCACCCCGCGTCTGCCCAGGCAGCAGCGAGCCTGCCATCGCCCGCACCGACATCGAGCAGGTTGCGCCGCTTCGGCGCGCCGAGCGCGCGGTGCATCGTCGAGAAGGTCCCGGCGCAGAGGTCCGCGTACGAGGCGGAGAAGGCCTCGCCGACCCCGGCCCAGTCCTTCATCGGGTGCCGGAGCGGGCCAGCGGAGACAGCGCGACGATCGCGATGACCAGGATGAACGCCGCCACGCCGAGCCCCGCATACTGGAAGTTCGCCAGCACGACCCCGGCCAGCACCGATCCTGCTGCCGCGGACAGGCTCATCAGCGAGTCGCTGCGTCCCTGCCGACGGGTTCGCAGCTCGGGTGCCGAAGCCTCTGTGAGCAGTGCGGCGCCGGCGACCGTCGCCGCACTCCACCCCAGCCCCAGCAGGATGAGCGCGACCATGACGCCCCACGCCTCCGTGCCGGTGAACACCGCGAAAGCCAGCGCGCCGGCGAGCAGCACCTGCCCCAGCAGCACCACGCGCAGCCGCCCCCAGCGGTCGGCCAGCACGCCGAACACCGGCGACAGGGCGTACATGCCGCCGACATGCAGGGCGATCGTGATCCCCACGAGCGCGGAAACATCGGCCGGGGTGGCCGCCATGCCATGCGCGCCGTGCGCCATGTGCGACAGGTGCACGGGGGTCATCGCCATCACGGATGCCATCACCACGTGGGATCCGGCGATCGCGAAGATCGCGTAGCGCGCCACGCGAGGACGGTCGAGCACCACCGCTCCGGTCGTCGCCGCCGCCACCTTCGCGAGGCGCTGCGCTGCCAGGAGCGGATCCGGTCGGAGTGCGACGATGTAGAGCACCAGAGCCGCACACTGCGCGACGAAGGAGAAGAGATAGGAGCCGGTCTGCGGCGGCATGCCCACCGCCTGCCCCACGATCTCTCCGGGTCCGAGGAGCAGGGGCCCGGCCACGCCGCCGATGGTCGTCGACCAGACGACGATCGAGAGATCACGGCCCCGGTGCTGCGGAGCCGCCAGGTCGGTCGCCGCGAATCGGGATTGCAGGTTGCCCGCGTTTCCGGCGCCGATCATCAGGATGCCGGCAAGCAGCAAGGGGAAGACGCGCAGGGAGGCGGCGAGGATGACGACGGCGATGCCGACCAGCGCGAAGAGGTTGCCGAGAGTGAGCGCTCGCCGACGTCCGACGCGCGCGGCGAGCCGTGCGAGCGGGATCGCGCACGCCGCCGCTCCCAGCGTGACCGACGCCGTCGCCAGACCGGAGAGGGCATCATTCCCCGAGATGTCCGCGGCCAGGAGGGCACCGAGTGAGACCGTGGCCCCGAAGGCGATGCCACCGAGAACCTGCCCGAACGACAGCACCAGCACGGTGCGTCGCTGGACCGCCGTCTGCTGCGCCGCCGTCAGGGCGACATCGCTCATGGCGTGGGGACGGCGTCGCGTGCGGTGTTGCGCAGGATGCCCAGCCCGGAGATCTCGACCTCGACCACATCGCCCGCGTCGAACGTGCCGACTCCGGCCGGGGTGCCGGTCATGATGACGTCGCCGGGCAGCAGCGTGAACACGGCGGACGCGTACTCGATGATCGCCGGCACCGAGTGGATCATGTCGGTGAGAGGAGCATGCTGGCGAACCTCGCCGTTCACCCGCGTCTCGATCGTGGCGTTCGCCGGGTCGAAGTCGGTCTCGATCACTGGCCCGAGGGGGCAGAACGTGTCGAATCCCTTCGCGCGCGACCACTGGCCGTCCTTGCGCTGCAGGTCACGAGCAGTCACGTCGTTCCCGATCGTGTAGCCCAGCACGTAGTCGAGCGCGTTCTCGGCCTTCACGTTCTTCGCGATCTTGCCGATCACGACGACGAGCTCGCCCTCGTACTCGGTCCGCTCCGAAAGGGTCGGGCGCACGATCGCGTCGCCGGGGCCGATCACGGAGGTGTTGGGCTTCAGGAAGAGCAGCGGCTCCTCGGGCGCCACTCCCCCCATCTCCGCCGCGTGATCGTGATAGTTCTTGCCGACGCAGACCACCTTCGACCGTGGGATCACCGGGGCGAGCAGAGCAGCATCCGCGAGCGGTACGCGGGCGCCGGTGGTCTCGTACCCGGTGAACATCGGGTCTCCGGCGAGCACCACGAGCTCGCGCTCGTCGATGATCCCGTACATGATGGCTTCGTCGTGGCTGAACCGGGCGATCTTCATGGGATCCAGCCTAGCGAGCGCGCCTGCTCCCCCTCTCCCTCCCCCTCTCCCTCCCCCTCTCCCTCCCCGCCTCCCTCCCCGCCTCCCTCCCCCTTTCTGATGTCGAGGCCCCGGGTTGACGCCGACGCCCCGTGTTTCAGGCGACCGTAGGTCGGGGCTTCGACGCGAGCCCGGGGTGTCGGAGCGCACTCACCCCGGCGGACGGATGCCGAACGCGGCGAGCCGCGTGCCGAGAGCCTCCGCCGTCCGAATGTGCGCCCCGCCCCAGCGAGCGACACGCCACCCGGTGACACCACGGATGTCGTCCTCACGACGCTTCTCCGCGAGGACGGCGTCTACGGGCGTGGGCGCGAGCCGCAGGTCCGACTCGAGGTATTTGCCCTCACCATCGAACTCGCCGAATGCTCGGGAGCGGCGAAATCCGAAGTCTGCGAAATACTCCGCTCCTGCCGCGCCCTTGATCGGCACCTGAAGCTCGATGTCTCGGAACCCGAGCCGGTGGAGTTGAAGTCTGCTCACGCTCTCGCCCGGCAATTGTGCTCGACCGTCGGCGAAGTCACCCACCCATCTGGCGTGCCGAACACCACGCAACCCCACGGCGCACCTCCCTCGGAAATCATCTCGCCAGGCGGCGTACGCCTCGAGGTCGATGTCATGTCCCCGTATCGAGACGAGCCGAAGCGCAGCATCCGCCGCGGCGACCGCGGCCTCAGGTCGAAGCACTCGGGCTACGTCGAAGACCGTGCGCGCAAGGGACGTGCAGAGCATTCCGTGGCGCCGCACGATGTCCCCGGAATCGAGCGATACTGCGTGACGCGCGACCCCCGACTCGGTGCGGCTGTGGCGACGACCCCGGATGGCGGTGTGGACGACGTCACTGATCGGTCCCACCAACGGCAGACCCCACAGTGCCGCGGCGGAGGCGTGCGAGAACACCGGACCGTCACCTGGGCTCGCCCGCCGAACGGCGAGAAGGTGAACCAGCTGCCGTCCCTCCGGCCACAGGTCCTCCCAGGCGGCACTCTCGATGTAATGGCCTCGGTGGACTCGACGCAGCGCACCGCTGTCGACCGCGTCCCTCCGAGTCCTCTCCGAGGATCCTCGAAGCAGTAGATCCTCCCGCGACTGCAGTAGGCGCTCGGCGCGATCGAGGTCGATTTTTCGTGGCATCCACCATTCTGACCGCACGGAAAGCGGGACAACCGACGGTCCACAGGCTCGTCGACGCAGATCACCGATGTGCAGGAAGACTGGCGTCCGCCGAGACCCCGAGTAGACGCCGAGACCCCGCCTTGCTGGAGTCGAGACGGCGGGGTCTCGACGGAAAGGCGGGGTCTCGGCGTAAGAGCTCAGGCGTCGAGGCGCAGGAGCCAGCCGTGCTTGTCTTCTCGGCGGCCGTACTGGATGTCGGTCAGCTCTTCGCGCAGCGAGAGCGCGAGCTCGCCCAGCGGCTGCGGCTCGTCGAACCCGTCGCCGACGAGTGCGCCGATCGGGGTGACGACCGCGGCCGTACCGCACGCGAACACCTCGACGATGTCGCCGGAGGCCACGCCCTCGCGCCACTCGTCGATCGAGATCGGCCGCTTCTCGACCGTGTAGCCGCGGTCCTCCGCCAGCTGCAGCAGCGAGTCGCGGGTGATCCCCTCGAGGATGCTGTCGGATTCGGGGGTCACCACGCGGCCGTCCTTGAAGACGAAGACGACGTTCATACCACCGAGCTCCTCGACGTCGCGCTTCTCGTTCAGGAACACGACCTGGTCGCAGCCCTTCGCGCTGGCCTCGCTCTGCGCGAGCAGGCTCGACGCGTAGTTGCCACCGGTCTTCGCCTTGCCCGTGCCGCCCTTGCCTGCGCGGGCGTAGTCCTCGGAGAGCCAGATGCGCACCGGCTTCACACCACCGGTGAAGTAGGCGCCCGCGGGGCTGGCGATGACATAGTAGGCGACCTTCTGCGCGGCACGGACGCCGAGGAAGGCCTCCTTGGCGAACATGAAGGGCCGCAGATAGAGGCTCTGGTCCGCGCCGGACGGCACCCACCGGCCGTCGACGGCGATGAGCTCGCGCAGCGACTGGATGAAGTACTCGGTCGGGAGTTCCGGCAGCGCGAGTCGGCGGGCACTGGCCTGCAGGCGCGCGGCGTTGCGGTCGGGGCGGAACGTGTGGATCGAGCCGTCGGCGTGACGGTAGGCCTTGATGCCCTCGAAGATCTCCTGCGCGTAGTGCAGGACTGATGCCGCAGGGTCGAGCGGGATCGGACCGTACGGCTGCACACGAGGACGGTGCCACCCGCCCTTGGCGGACCAGCAGATGTCGACCATGTGATCGGTGAAGACCACGCCGAAGCCCGGATTCTCCAGCGCCTCGGCGAGACGGTCGGGTGAAACAGCGTTCAGGTTCTTCATGACGAGGAACTCCAGTGGAGCCACGGTCGCCTCGGCATCGATGGTCGTCATCTCATCATCCATTCCTCGTGGGTGGGCGCATCGTCGCGCCCATTCAGCCTACGCCTGCAGTCAGAGGCGTGCAGTGATCGCGGAGCCGATCTCCGCGGTGGCACGCGCGCCGGAGCGGGCGGCGATATCGGCCTCGACCGCGGCGCTCACGCGAGCAGATTCCTCGGCGAGGCCGAGGTTGTCGAGCAGCAGCGCGATCGAGAGAATCGCCGCGGTCGGATCGGCCTTCTGCTGGCCTGCGATGTCGGGCGCCGAACCGTGCACGGGCTCGAACATCGAGGGGAACGCGCCATCGGGGTTGATGTTCCCCGAGGCGGCGAGTCCGATACCGCCGGTCACTGCTCCGGCGAGGTCGGTGAGGATGTCGCCGAACAGGTTGTCGGTGACGATCACGTCGAAGCGCGAGGGGTCGGTGACCAGGAAGATCGTGGCCGCGTCGACGTGGAGATAGTCGACGGTCACGTCGGGGTGCTCGGCGGCGACCTCGTTGACGATGCGCTGCCAGATGCCGCCCGCATGCACGAGAACGTTGGTCTTGTGCACGAGCGTCAGCTTCTTCCGACGGCGCTCGGCGAGCTCGAAGGCGTATCGCACGACGCGCTCCACGCCGAATGCCGTGTTCACCGAGGTCTCGTTCGCGACCTCCTGCGGCGTGCCCTTGCGGATGGCACCGCCGTTGCCGACGTACGGGCCTTCCGTGCCCTCGCGGACCACGACGAAGTCGATCTCTCCGGGAGCTGCCAGCGGGCCGGGGGCACCGGTGAAGAGCTTCGACGGCCGCAGGTTCACGTAGTGGTCCAGCGTGAAGCGCAGCTTCAGCAGCAGTCCCCGCTCGATGTTCGCATCCTTCAGACGCGGGTCGCCCGGAGTGCCGCCGACCGCGCCGAGGAGGATCGCGTCGTTCGCCGCGATCGACGCGAGGTCTTCGTCCGTGAGGGTGTCGCCGGTCTCGAGGAAGCGTCCGGCGCCCAGCGAGAACCGGGTCTTGTCGAAGACCACGCCGCTGGAGGAAGTGACGGCGTCGAGCACCTTCTCCGCCTCGGCGATGACCTCGGGACCGATGCCGTCACCGGGGATGACGGCCAGCTTCACGACACGCGACATGACACTCCTTGCGAACTGCACGGGGATGGACCGGCCGGGCCCGACGAGGTCGAGCGGGCCGGTCCTCCCAGCGTACTGGTCAGTGCGAGGGGGCTTTGCGCAGTGTGACGGCGGCGACGACGCCGGCGACGACCACGAGGCCGGCGCCGATCAGCGACGTCACCATGACGCCCGAGCCGAACGCGGCGGCCGCGGCGTCCCAGAGCGCCGTGCCGAGCGCCGCGGGGAGCTCCTGCGCAGCCGTGTAGGCACCGGCGAGTGTCTCTCCCGCGGCATGCGCCACGTCGGCCGGCAGCCCTTCCGGAAGTACGAGTGCACCGCGGTAGAACGCCGTGATGATGCCGCCCAGCACCGCGGTGCCGAGTACGGCGCCGAGTTCGTAGGCCGTCTCGGAGACTGCACTCGCCGCACCCGCCTTCGCGGCGGGGGCGCTGGAGAGGATCAGCTCGTTGGAGATCGTCTCGGCCGCGCCGATGCCGATGCCGAGCACGACGAAGGCGACCACGAGCGGGAGCACGCCGTGCTCATGCGTCGTGAACGCCACGATCAGATATCCGGCCACCGAGAACGCGAGTCCGACCGGGATCACGATGTGCGGCGGGACACGGCGCGAGACAGGCACGACCGAGAGGCCGGCGACGATCATCGCGAGCATGCCGGGCACGAGTGCGAGGCCCGCCATCATCGGCGACAGCCCGAGGACCAGCTGCAGATGCTGCGACACGAAGTAGAGGAAGCCGACGAGCGCGACGACGCTGAGCAGGTTCACCAGGATCGCCCCGGAGAACGAACCTCGCCGGAAGAGTGCCATGTCGAGCATCGGCGTCCGGGAGCGCAACTGGCGACGGACGAACAGGTACCCCATCCCGAAGCCGAGCAGAGCCCATGCGCCGGCCGTGAGGCTCGGTCCGTCGACGGCCAGCGACTTGATCGCGTAGACGACGGGGATCATGGTCGCCATCGACAGCGCAATACTGATCAGGTCGATACGACCGGGGTTCGGGTCGCGGCTCTCCGGGACGAGCAGCGGGGCCGCGATCAGGAGCGGGATGAGCACCGGGACGGCGATGAGGAACACCGATCCCCAGGAGAAGTGCTCGAGAAGGAACCCGCCCACGATCGGGCCGAGCGCGGACCCGGCGGAGAACGCCGACGCCCACACCGCGATCGCCATGCGGCGCTGGTCGCGGTTCTGGAAGATCGAGCGCAGCAGCGAGAGGGTCGACGGCATCAACATGGCGCCGAAGAAACCGAGGAGCGCGCGGGCTGCGATGAGCAGCCCGGCCGTGGGCGCGAAGGCCGCGAGAGCAGAGACCGCGGCGAAACCGGTGGCGCCGATCAACAGCATCTTCCGACGACCGAAGCGGTCACCCAGTGTGCCCATCGTCACCAGGAGGCCGGCGAGCACCAGCGGGTACACGTCGATGATCCACAGCTGCTCGGCCCCGGTGGGAGCGAGCGCGATGGAGATCTCGGGGAGCGCGAAGCTCAGCACCGTGTTGTCCACCGACACCAGAAGCACCGGCAGCATGAGGACGACGAGCGCCGCCCAGCCACGGGCTCCGACGCGGGGAGCATCCGTCTCTGTCGTCGGGATCGACGCAGTACGGGTCATGGAACACCTCTCAGAATCTTGATCGCACGGTTAGTGAACCGTCCGGATGGTATAGTAACAGAGTTCCCGCCCCTTCCCTGTGCAGAGGATCCACGATGCCCCGACCTCCCCTCGCCCGCGAGAAGGTGCTCGACGCCTTCGAAGCGATCCTCATCGAAGACGGCGAACGCGCCGCGACGCTCGACGCGACGGCCAAGGCGGCGGGGGTCTCCAAGGGGGGCCTGCTCTATCACTTCGGCTCGAAGGACGAACTCGAAGCCGGGCTGATGGAGCGCCTCGACCGCCTGACGACTCTGGATCTCGAACGGATGTCTGCCGCCGAGGAAGGACCCGTCGCCTACTACGTGCGCACATCGGTCATGGAGGACGATGCGCTCGACCGCGCGCTCATCGCCGCGACCCGACTCGCCCAGGGCGGATCCGTGCCGGCAGCCGACATGCTTCGCGACACCCGACGCCGCTGGGCGGAGACGATCCGTCCGCACGTGCGGGACACCGCGAGCCTCGACCTCGTGATGCTGGTCAGCGACGGCCTCTACTTCAACAACTCGCTCGACGTGCACGGGCCCGATCGACTGGTCCCCCGCAGCGACGAGCTCGCCGAGCTGATCGCGCTGGTCCTGAAGGCGACCGCCTGACCCCACCGGAACACGCGAGAGGGCGGGAGCATCACGCTCCCGCCCTCTTGTCTGAAGCCGCCGATCAGACCTCGGTGATCTCGATCTGACGGAACAGGTCGGCGTCGATCGCGTCGCGCACATCGTCGAGCAGTTCGTCGGACACCGGGGAGTCCAGCGTCAGCACGCTGAGCGCCTGTGCACCGGCCGCCTTGCGGGCGATCTGCATACCGGCGATGTTGATGCCCGCCTCGCCGAACTTCTGACCGTAGACCGCGACGATGCCGGGGCGGTCGGTGTAGAGCATCACGACGTGGTGCTTCTCGATCGGCAGTTCGAGCGTGTGGTCGTTGATGCCGACCAGCTTCTCCGTCTGCTTCGGCCCGGTGAGCGTGCCGGAGACCGAGAGCTGCGAGCCGTCGGACAGGGCACCGGTGAGCGTGATGACGTTGCGGTACTCGTCGCTCACGTCGTCCTTGAGCAGACGCACGGCGATGCCGCGCTGATCGGCGAGGAGCGGGGCGTTCACATACGACACCGTCTCGCTGACGATGTTCGTGAAGACGCCCTTGAGCGCGGCGAGCTTGAGCACGCTCACGTCGTAGTCGTTGAGTTCGCCGTGCACCTCGACGTCGAGGCTCGTGAGAGGCGAGGTCGCCAGCGACGCGAAAATCTGACCGAGCTTCTCGACCAGCGAGATGCCGGGGCGCACGTACGGGTCGATGACGCCGCCGGCCACGTTGACCGCGTCGGGCACCAGGTCTCCGCCGAGCGCGAGACGCACGGAACGGGCGACCGAGACGCCGGCCTTCTCCTGCGCTTCCTCGGTGCTCGCGCCGAGGTGAGGGGTGACGACCACGTTGGGAAGCTCGAGCAGCGGACGAGCGGTACCGCCCTCTGCCGGGGGCTCGGAGGTGAAGACGTCGAGCCCCGCGCCGGCGATCTCCCCGGCGACGAGGGCGGCGTGCAGCGCCTCTTCGTCGATCAGGCCGCCGCGCGCGACGTTGACGACGAAAGCGGTCGGCTTCATGGCCGCGAACTGCTCGGCGCCGATCATGCCGGTGGTCTCCGGCGTCTTGGGCATGTGGATCGTGAGGAAGTCGGACTCGGCGACGAGCTCATCGAGCGAGAGGAGCTGCACGCCCAGCTGCTGGGCGCGCGCCGAGGTGACGTAGGGGTCGTAGGCGACGACGCGCATGTCGAACGCCGCGAGGCGCGCCGCGACGAGTGCGCCGATGCGGCCGAGACCCACGATGCCGACCGTCTTCTCGAAGAGTTCGGCTCCGGTGAAGGAGCTGCGCTTCCAGGCGCCTGCAGAGAGCGAGGCGTGCGCGGCCGGGATGCGGCGGGCGAGGCTCAGGATGTGGCCGACCGTGAGCTCGGCGGCGGAGACGATGTTGGAGGTCGGCGCGTTGACGACCATGACGCCGGCAGCCGTGGCCGCCTTGATGTCGACGTTGTCGAGGCCCACTCCGGCACGGGCGACGACCTTGAGCTTCGGCGCGTGCGTGAGAGCTTCCTCGTCGATGCGGGTCGCCGAGCGGACGAGCACGGCGTCGGCATCCGCCAGCGCCGCGAACAGCGCTTCGCGGTCGGTGCCATCGACGTCGCGGACGTCGAAGTCGGGGCCCAGGGCCTCGATGGTGGCGGGAGAGAGTACTTCGGCGATGAGCACGACGGGCTTCGGCACAGTGGATCCTTCGGGGCAGCGCGGCAGGCGGGAGTGGCCGATGCGCCGCACACCATGGGGGCGCGATCGCGTCAACTCTACCCGAGCGCTCGAGGCCCTCCGTGCCGTGTGACCGTGAGCGACTCAGGCGCTCGGCATCGTCAGGCTGAGCGCGATGAGGCTCATCCAGAAGACCGCGACGACGCCGAGACCCGCGAGGAACACCAGCGCGAGCTCTCCGACATTGCGCCGTCGACCGATCACGAAGGCGAAGGCGAAGACGATGGCGGGAAAGGCGACGCCGAACAGGAGTGTCGCCCATCCCCCTCCGGTCAATCCGGTCTGCGCCATCGTGATCAGGTGCGCGACGGCGTTCCACACCGCGTAGGCGTAGAACAGCCCGGCCAGACCGATGACGAGTCCGACGAGCCAGCGAGGCGAACCCGCCGAGACCTGCTGAGGAGCGGAAGACGCACTCACGATCCGATCACCCCCACGGTGACGAAGGGCCAGGGAACGAGGAGGACCACGCCCGCGAGCAGCACGGCGACGCGGATCCACGCGGCCCTCCCCCGGGTCAGGACCCAGGTCGCGAGGAACCACAGCGCCGGCGCGGCGATCGCCAGCACGAACCACGGCAGGAACATCGCGTCATCGACGAGGAACGAGGCCAGCGGCTTGAGACGTAGCCCGCCGACGATCCAGCCGATCGTGTACAGGAGATAGACGCCGCCGACGATCCCGAGAATCAGGAGCATCGGCGTGCTCAGGCCGGCGGGCTCGTCAGGCGCAGCGGCGGCGTCGGTGCCGTCTTCCTCGACCGTCCCCACGTCTTCACTGCCCCTGCCCACGGCGTTCCAGCCGTGTGGAAGCGCGCGATCCTGCGGCGCCGCGGCGTCGTCGCCCTCCCAGCTGAGGGCGTCGTCGGAATCGGAAGTCATCTCCCCAGAGTAGGACACCCCGTCCACTATGCTCGGGGTTGCCTCGAGCCGGTATGGCGGGCATCGGAGGGAAAAGGGGAGCACCGTGGCCGACAGCGACAAGAAGAACGCCGACGTCGAGCAGCCCGCGGCGAGCGGCACGAACACCGAGCCGCCCGCCGGATGGGTCCCCACTCCTGAGAGCAGGGCGAAGGCGACCCGTTTCCGCTGGATCGCAGCCGTGCTGTGGGCCATCGCGATCATCGGCGAGGCCGTCGGCATCTTCTGGCTGCTGCGTCAGCGGGAGTTCGTCGGTGAGGACGGGAAGCTCGTCCGCGACCCCGATACCGGCCTGTTGGAAGAGCAGGGCGTCACCGCGACGTTCCCGCAATGGGCCTTCATCGCCCTCCTCGTGCTGCTGGTCGTGATCGCCGCACTCTCGATCACCGGATCGGTGCTCTGGAAGAAGGCGAATCGTCTCGACCCCGCGAGGAAGTCCGACAAGGCACGTTTCTTCGTGCAGAACCAGCTCGGTGCGATCATCGCGATCGTCGCCTTCCTCCCGCTCGTCATCCTGATCTTCCTCAACAAGGACATGGACAAGGGCCAGAAGACGACGGCCGGCATCGTCGGAGTGGCCCTCGCGGCTCTCGCCGTCGTCCTCGGCGTGGACTTCGCTCCGCCGTCGGTCGAGCAGTACACGGCCGACCAGTCCGCCGTGATCCAGCTGCTCGGCAAGGACGAGGTCGTCTGGGTCGAGGGTGGCAAGGTCTATCACGTCTGCGACGAGGTCTCGGCGATCCAGACCGGCAGCGAGATCATCACCGGCACGACGGCCGAGGCCGTGGAAGCGGGCAAGAACCGGCTGACGCTGCAGTTCGCCTCGGAGCTGCGTGCGTGCGACCTTCCTGTTCCGGAGAACGACGAGGAGATCACCGAGGCGCTGCGGGCGATCCAGGCGGGGCAGGTCGACACCGTCCTGCCCGCACCGGAGTGGGCGGATTCCGCCGAAGCACCCATCGTGGTCGAGGAGGCCCCGGCCGAGTGACGGCCGGCACTCTCTAGTCGGCGTCGAGTGCTTCGACGAGCCTCTCCTCGGCTGACGAGAGATGTGCGTCGAGAAGGGCGGCCGCACGCTCGCCCTCCCCGGACTCGACCGCGTCGAGGATATCGGTGTGCTGAGCAGCGATCACCGCGGCGTCGAGCAGGCGACGGCCCTGCACCTGCGCCATGCACAGTCGCACCTCGTCGAGGACGCTGCGGTACATCCGACCGGTCCGCTCGCTCTGGAGCGCGTCGATGAGTGCGGTGTGGAAGCGCAGATCGGGATCGACGGTCGCCGGGTCGGGGCCGCCCGGCAGCGCGAGGATCTCAGCGTTGGCGTCGCGGGCGGCATCGGGAACCGTCCCGGTCGCAGCGAGCTCCCGCAGCGCCGCACTCTCCATCCTCACCCTCGTGCGATAGACGTCGCGCACGGTATCGGCATCGATCCCGACGACGCGCGCACTTCGATGAGCGGTGCGAACCAGGAGTCCGGTCGCGACGAGCTGTTCGATCGCCGCTTTCGCGCTCGGCCTGGCCACACCGAACGTCTGCGAGACGGCCGCTTCCGTGAGCGGCGCACCGGAGCGGATCTCCCCGCTGAGGATGCGTCCGCGCAGCTGAGAGGTGACGGCGTCGACCACGCCGACGATGCCGAGCGGCGCGTCCAAGGTCGTGGTCGTGGTCATCCGGTCAGTCTAACGAAACGCTCCAGCGTCGGTACACTTGTCAGACAATCTTTCGACGGAGCAGAGGAGCACCGTGCCGACCACGATCGCCGAACCGCTGGACCCCGCGCTGCTGGGCCCCACGACCGAGGTGCACTCCCGGTCCATCGACCGGTTCGCCCGCGCACACGACGCCTCCCACTACCTGCTGATCCCGGATGCGGTGCTCTCCCCCGCGGATGCCGAGGGCGTCGCCCGCGCATTCGGCGCGGTGCGGGCCGCGGGACGCACGATGACCTTCCGTTCCGGCGGGACGAGCCTCTCGGGGCAGAGCGTCAGCGGCGACATCCTCGTCGACACACGCAGCCACTTCCGCGACATCCGCGTGGAGGACGACGGCGCATTCGTCCGCGTCGGTCCCGGAGCAACGGTCCGCCAGGTCAACACCCGTCTGACACGCCACCGCCGCAAACTCGGCCCCGACCCGGCGAGTGAGATCGCCTGCACGATCGGCGGGGTCGTGGCCAACAACTCCAGCGGCATGGCCTGCGGCATCACCGAGAACTCGTACCAGACCATCGAATCGATGACGATCGTGCTCCCGAGCGGAACGATCCTCGACACCGGACGCTCCGACGCGAACGAGCTGCTGCGCGCCGCGGAACCGGCGATCGCCGACGGGCTCCTGAGCCTGCGCGCACGGCTCCTCGCCTCGCCGGAGCACGTCGCCTTCCTCCGGCAGCAGTTCTCGATGAAGAACACCATGGGCTACGGCCTCAACGCCCTGCTCGACTTCGACGATCCGGTGCGCATCCTCGAGCACCTCATCATCGGCTCCGAGGGCACTCTCGCGTTCGTCGCCGAGGCACGGTTCCGCACGATCGAGGTGCGTCCGGCGATCGCGACCGGGCTGTTGGTCTTCGAGACCCTGTCCGCGGCCATGACCGCGCTCCCCGATCTGACACGTCTCGGCCTCGCGACGATCGAGCTGATGGATGCGGCATCGCTCCGCGTCGCACAGGGGCTGAGCGATGTTCCGGCGGCCATCGCGGAGATCGACGTGCAGGGGCATGCGGCCCTCCTCGTCGAAGTCCACGCGTCCGATGCCGCGTCCCTCACGGAGGCGAGTGCCGCCGCCCAGGTGCATTTCGAGGAGCTGCCGCTGGCCGTGGCGCCCCGTCTCACGACGGATGCGGGCGAACGTGCCGCGCTGTGGCACGTGCGCAAGGGCCTCTACACCGCTGTGGCCGGAGCCCGCCCCTCCGGCACGACGGCTCTTCTCGAAGACATCGTCGTCCCTGTCCCCCGTCTGCTCGCGACCTGCGAGCGTCTGATCGAGCTGTTCGCCGCGCATGGCTACGAGGGCTCGGTCATCTTCGGGCATGCGAAGGACGGCAACGTCCACTTCCTTCTCAACGAGCGCTTCGACGACGCCGACAGCGTCGCCCGCTACCGTCGGTTCACGGACGACCTGGTCGACCTGGTGCTGTCCCAGCAGGGGTCACTGAAGGCCGAGCACGGAACCGGTCGCATCATGGCACCGTTCGTCCGCCGCCAGTACGGCGACGAGCTGACGGACATGATGTGGGAGATCAAGCGGCTGCTCGACGCCGACGGCATCCTCAATCCGGGCGTCGTGCTCTCGGACGACCCCGACTCGTACCTGCACGACCTCAAGCGGGTCCCCACGGTCGAGAACGAGGTCGACCGCTGCGTCGAGTGCGGATACTGCGAGCCGACGTGCCCGAGCAAGAGCATCACGCTCACCCCGCGCCAGCGCATCGTGATCCGCCGCGACATGGCCTGGGCCGAAGAGCAGGGCGATACCGAGCTGCTGCGCGACCTGCAGAAGGACTACGACTACGACGGCGTGCAGACCTGCGCCGTCGACGGCATGTGCGGCGTGGCGTGCCCGGTGGACATCAACACCGGTGACCTGGTGCGGCGACTGCGGGCGGAGCAGTCGAACGCGCTCGAGGGCGCCCTGTGGGGAACCGCCGCGAAACACTGGAGCACGGTCACCCGTGCCGGTGGCGTCGCCCTCACGGTCGCCGACGCGCTCCCGGCGCCGCTGGTCCGCGGTGTGACCCAGGTGGGACGGGCGGTGCTGGGCGCCGACACACTTCCTCTCTACGACGGTGGACTCCCCCGCGGCGGGTCGAAGCCTCCGCGGCCCGAATCCCCGAGCGACGCACGGGCCGTGTTCTTCGGCGCGTGCATCGGCACGATGTTCGGCGCGGAGGCCGAAGGTCAGGGATCGAGGGACGCGCTGCGCGAGCTGCTGGACCGCGCCGGAATCCCTGTGGTGATCCCGGAGGAGAATGGCGGCCTCTGCTGCGGCACGCCCTGGAAGTCGAAGGGCCACCTGGACGGCTACCGCCTCATGTCAGACCGGGTGCTGGATTCCCTCTGGGAGGCCAGCCGGCAGGGAGAGCTTCCCGTGGTGTGCGACGCGGCTTCGTGCACCGAGGGGCTCGATGTGATGCTCGCGCAGTCCGTGTCTAACAACCCGAAGTACGCGGGGCTCCGGATCGAGGATGCCACGACCTACGTCGCCCGTGAGGTGCTGCCGCGGCTGACCGTGTCTGCGAAGCTCCCGACGATTGCCGTACACCCGACGTGCTCGACGACCGCCCTCGGCGCGACCGGAGCTCTGACCGCGATCGCGGACGCCGTCGCGGACGACGTGTTCATCCCCGAGGGCTGGGGATGCTGCGCCTTCGCCGGCGACCGCGGGATGCTGCATCCGGAACTCACCGCCAGTGCGACGGCGCAGGAATCGGCCGAGATCGCGGCGGCCGAGGGCGAGCGCGGCGGCTTCGATGCGTTCGTCTCGGCGAACCGGACGTGCGAGATCGGCATGACCAGGGCCACCGGTCGCCCGTACCGTCACGTGATCGAGATCCTAGCGGAACTCACCCGACCCTGACCCGCCGGGATAGCAACGAAAGAACGGGCGCCCCCGAGGGGACGCCCGTTCTTTCGTCTGGTCTCAAGTCAGCGCGCGGCGCTGCCGTCGACGTAGTCCTCGTCCTGCTGCTTCCAGGCGAAGAGCGAACGCAGCTCCTTGCCGGTGACCTCGATCGGGTGCTGCTCCTCCTTGGCACGCAGCGCGAGGAATTCCTCCGCGCCGTTGTCCTGGTCGTCGATGAAGCGCTTCGCGAAGGCGCCCGACTGGATGTCTGCCAGCACGCCCTGCATGCTCTCCTTGACGCGCTCGTCGATGACGCGCGGGCCCGAGACGTAGTCGCCGAACTCGGCGGTGTCGGAGATCGACCAGCGCTGCTTGGCGATGCCGCCCTCCCACATCAGGTCGACGATGAGCTTGAGCTCGTGCAGCACCTCGAAGTACGCGATCTGCGGCTGGTAGCCCGCCTCGGTCAGCGTCTCGAAGCCGGCCTGCACCAGGTGGCTCACGCCACCGCAGAGCACGGCCTGCTCGCCGAACAGGTCGGTCTCGGTCTCTTCCGTGAAGGTCGTCTTGATGACGCCGGCGCGGGTGCCGCCGATGGCCTTCGCGTACGAGAGGGCGAGGTCCCAGGCGTGACCCGATGCGTCGCGCTCGACAGCGATGATGTCCGGGATGCCACGGCCGGCGACGAACTCACGGCGAACGGTGTGGCCCGGCGCCTTCGGGGCGACCAGGATCACGTCGACACCCTCGGGTGCGTCGATGTAGCCGAAGCGGATGTTGAAGCCGTGCGCGAAGGCGAGGGTCTTGCCGGCCGTGAGGTTCGGCGCGATGGACTCGCTGTAGATGATGCGCTGGTGCTGGTCCGGCGCGAGGATCATGATCACGTCGGCCCACTCGGTGGCCTCGGCGACGGTCTTCACGGGGAAGCCGGCCTCTTCGGCCTTCTCGGCGGACTTGGAGCCCTCCTTCAGCGCGATGGCGACCTCGACGCCCGAGTCGCGCAGGTTCTGCGCGTGGGCGTGGCCCTGCGAGCCGTAGCCGACGATCGCGACCTTCTTGCCCTGGATCAGGGACAGGTCTGCGTCGGCGTCGTAGAAGATCTCGGTGCTCACGGTGTGTTTCTCCTTGTTCTTTGCGTTTCGTCTGGCTTCGCGTGCTCGATGAGCGGCGAAAAGTGGGTACTCGGGTCGGTCAGCCGCGCAGGACGCGCTCGGTGATGCTCTTGCCGCCGCGCCCGATGGCGAGGAGACCCGACTGCGCGATCTCCTTGATGCCGAAGGGCTCCAGTGCACGGAGCATCGCGTCGACCTTGCCCTTGTCGCCGGTCACCTCGATCACGAGCGCGTCCGAGGCGTAGTCCACCACGGATGCGCGGAAGAGGTTCACCACCTCGATCACGTTCGAGCGCGTGGTGTTGTCGGTGCGGACCTTCACGAGCATGTGCTCGCGCTGGACCGAGGTCGAGAAGTCGAGCTCGACGATCTTGATCACGTTGATCAGCTTGTTGAGCTGCTTCGTGACCTGCTCGAGCGGCAGCTCGTCGACGTCGACGACGACCGTGATCCGGGAGATCCCCGGCACCTCGGTCACGCCGACGGCGAGGGAGTCGATGTTGAAGCCGCGACGGGCGAACAGCCCTGCGACGCGGGTGAGGAGGCCGGGGGTGTTCTCCACCAGCAGGCTCAGCACGTGGGTCGACATGGATCAGTCCTCCTCGTCGAAGGCGGGCGCGTGCTCGCGGGCGTACTGGACATAGCTGTTGCTGACTCCCTGCGGGACCATCGGCCACACCATGGAGTCGGCGCTGACGACGAAGTCGATGACCACGGGGCGGTCGTTCGTCTCGAGCGCGAGCTGAATGGCGGCATCCACCTCTTCCTCCTTCTCCACGCGGATCGCCAGGCACCCGTAGGCCTCGGCGAGCTTCACGAAGTCGGGGATGCGAACAGTGCCGTGCCCGGTGTTGAGGTCGGTGTTCGAGTGGCGGCCGTCGTAGAACAGCGTCTGCCACTGGCGCACCATGCCCAGCGAGGAGTTGTTGATGATCGCGACCTTGATCGGGATGTTGTTGATCGCGCAGGTCGCGAGCTCCTGATTGGTCATCTGGAAGCATCCGTCGCCGTCGATCGCCCAGACGTGACGCTCGGGCTCTGCGACCTTCGCGCCCATCGCCGCGGGCACCGAGTAGCCCATGGTGCCGGCACCGCCGGAGTTCAGCCAGGCGTTGGGGCGCTCGTACTTGATGAACTGCGCCGCCCACATCTGGTGCTGGCCGACGCCGGAGGCGTAGATGCCCTCGGGGCCCGTGAGCTCGCCGATGCGCTGGATCACGTACTGCGGGGCGAGGAGCCCGTCGGTCGTCGGCGCGTAGCCGAGCGGGAACTCGGTGCGGAGGCCATCGAGGTACGACCACCACTCCTCGATGTCGGGCTTCGCGCTTGCCGTCGCGCCGCGGAACGCGGCATCCAGGTCGGTCAGCACGTCGCGGACGTCGCCCACGATCGGCACATCCGCGGTGCGGATCTTCGAGATCTCCGCGGGGTCGATGTCGACGTGCACCACCTTGGCGTTCGGGGCGAAGAGCGCCGCCTTGCCTGTCACGCGGTCGTCGAACCGCGCGCCGAGGGAGACGAGGAGGTCGGCCTCCTGGAGCGCCAGCACGGCGGGAACGGTGCCGTGCATGCCGGGCATCCCGAGGTGCTGCGGGTGGGAGTCGGGGAACGCGCCGCGAGCCATCAGCGTGGTGACCACGGGCGCACCAGTGGACTCCGCGAGTTCGAGGAGCTCCGCCGACGCCTTGCCGCGGATCACGCCGCCACCGACGTACAGCACCGGCTTCTTGGCCTCCGCGAGCAGGGTCGCTGCGGCCTGGATCTGCTTGCCGTGCGCCTTGGTCACCGGTCGGTAGCCGGGGAGATCGATCTTGGGCGGCCACACGAACGGCGCCGTCGCCTGCTGCGCATCCTTCGTGATGTCGACCAGCACGGGACCGGGACGACCGGTGCCGGCGATCTCGTAGGCCGCGGCGATCGCGCCCGGGATGTCGGCAGCGTCCTTCACCAGGAACGAGTGCTTGGTGATCGGCATCGTGATGCCCACGATGTCGGCTTCCTGGAACGCATCGGTTCCCATCAGCGTCGAGAACACCTGGCCGGTGATGGCCAGCATCGGCACCGAGTCCATGTAGGCGTCGGCGATCGCGGTGACGAGGTTCGTGGCACCGGGGCCGGAGGTCGCGATGCACACGCCCACCTTGCCCGAAGCCGAGGCGTAGCCCTCGGCCGCGTGCCCGGCTCCCTGCTCGTGCCGCACCAGGATGTGCCGCAGGTCCTCGGCATCCATCAGCGGGTCGTACACCGGGAGGATCGCGCCTCCGGGAAGACCGAAGACATCGGTGACACCGAGCAGCTCGAGCGAGCGGACGACGGCCTCGGCGCCGGTGATCTCCGGAGCAGAGGATTGACGGGCGGGCGGCCTCGGCACAGCCGGGGCGGAGTCAGCAGTCATGACTTTCCTTCTGATGATCTGTGGAGGACACCGGACGCCGGGCGGCCGGGTCAGCCGGTGGTCGCTCCCTCGGCGGCGGACCGCACGAGGCGCGAGTACTTGGCAAGAACGCCTCGGGTGTAGCGCGGGGGAAGCGGCTCCCAGCCGGAACGGCGGGAGGCGAGCTCTGCGTCATCGACGAGTAGATCGAGAGAGCGAGCTGCGATATCGACCCGTATCAGATCACCATCGCGCACGAAGGCGATAGGACCTGCGTCCACCGCTTCGGGTGCTATGTGGCCGATGCACAGGCCGGTTGTGCCGCCTGAGAATCGTCCGTCAGTCAAGAGTAGTACATCTTTTCCGAGCCCCGCGCCCTTGATGGCCGCCGTGATGGCGAGCATCTCGCGCATCCCCGGTCCGCCCTTGGGGCCTTCGTAGCGGATGACGATGACGGTACCGGGCTCGATCTCGCCCTCGGCGACGGCGTCCATGGCGGCGCGCTCGCGCTCGAATACCCGGGCGGGCCCCTCGAACACCGCGGCATCGAAGCCGGCCGTCTTCACGACGGCACCCTCGGGAGCGAGCGAGCCGTGCAGGATCGTGAGTCCGCCCGTCGCGTGGATGGGGTTGTCGAACGTGTGGATGACCTCGCCGTCGATCGGCTGCGGGTCGAGGTCGGCGAGGTTCTCGGCGAGCGTCTTGCCCGTGACGGTGAGTGCATCACCGTGCAGGAGACCCTCGTCGAGCATCGCCTTCATGATCACGGGGATGCCGCCGTGACGGTCGACGTCGTTCATGACGTACTTGCCGAACGGCTTCATGTCGGCGACGTGGGGAACCTTGTCGCCGATGCGGTTGAAATCGTGCAGGCTCAGCTCGACGTCGGCCTCGCGGGCGATCGCCAGCAGGTGGAGCACGACGTTGGTGGAGCCGCCGAGTGCCATCGCCAGCGCGATCGCATTCTCGAACGCCTCCTTGGTGAGGATGTCGCGCGTCGTGATCCCCTGACGAAGCAGGTTCACGACGGCCTCGCCCGAACGGTGCGCGAAGTAGTCGCGGCGACGGTCCGCAGCGGGCGGCGCGGCCGACCCCGGGAGGCTGAGGCCGAGCGCCTCGGCGACGGATGCCATCGTGTTGGCGGTGTACATACCGCCACAGGCACCCTCACCCGGGGCGATCGCGCACTCGATGCGCTTGAGGTCCTCTTCGCTCATGAGACCGGCACGGCACGCGCCGACCGCCTCGAACGAGTCGATGATCGTGACGTCCTTCTCGGTGCCGTCGGAGAGCTTGACCCAACCCGGCGCGATCGAGCCGGCGTACAGGAACACGCTCGAGAGGTCGAGGCGGGCGCTCGCCATGAGCATGCCCGGGATCGACTTGTCGCAGCCGGCGAGCAGGACGGAGCCGTCGAGGCGCTCGGCCATCATCACGGTCTCGACGGAGTCGGCGATGACCTCACGCGACACCAGCGAGAAGTGCATCCCCTCGTGGCCCATGGAGATGCCGTCCGACACGGAGATCGTTCCGAACTGCAGCGGGTAGCCGCCGCCCGAGTGCACGCCCTCCTTGGCGCCCTGCGCGAGCCGGTCGAGGCTCAGGTTGCAGGGCGTGATCTCGTTCCAGCTGGACGCGATGCCGATCTGCGGTTTGTCCCAGTCGGCGTCCCCCATCCCGACGGCACGGAGCATGCCTCGGGAGGTCGTGGCCTCGATGCCGTCGGTGACGACGCGGCTGCGGGGCTTGATGTCGATGGGCGCGCTATTGGAGGGATCATGCGAGGACATGACGGAAGTCTATTGCTGCCCGGAGGTACGTTCGTCCGCCAGCGCCTCCAGAAGCGCGGCGATCTGTTGTGGAGTGTCCACACGAAGCGCCGCGGCGCTCTCGCCCGGACCGACACGCACTCCGAGGTCACCGGGCCCGAGCACGCGCATCGCGTCCTCGTCCGTGACATCGTCGCCGGCGAACAAGATTCCGGTGGCGTCGAAGCGCTCCCGGAGCGCGGCCATCGCCGCATCCTTACCCTCCGCGCGCGAGGAGAACTCCAGCACGCGGTGTCCGGCTCGACGGCGCCAGTGCGGGAATCGCTCGGCGACGAGAGCGTCGATCTCGGCGAAGACGCGCTCCTCGGTCGCAGGGTCCGCGCGGCGGGTGTGCACACCCATGCCGAAGGTCTTCGGTTCGAACTCGGCACCCTCATAGCGCTCGATGATCGGCTTCGCGGCCGCCCACAGCTCTTCACGCGAGCCGTCCTCGGTGACGTCGCCCGCGATCTCGGGGTCTCCCTCCCCGGGGAACCAGTACTGCGCGCCGTGCGAGCCCGCCAGCGCGATCGCGGAGTCGTCGGTGTGTTCGGTGATCACACGCAGGTCGTGCATGCTGCGTCCGGAGACGTAGGCCACGACGGTGTCGGGAAGCGACGCGAGGCGCTCCACCTGGAGGGCGACCTCGGGAAGTGCGCGCGCAGCCATCGGGTCGGGCACCAGCGGTGAGGCGGTGCCGTCGAAGTCGAGTGCCACGACCAGGCGAGGCGTCGCCGCCAGGGCACTCAGATCGTCGTCGGCGGTTCCGGGGATCCAGGGGCGCGTCACGGGTTCTCCAATCGCAGGGGGTTCGTTCCCAGTATCGCGGCCCCGCGGATGCTCAGCGTCCGCGCACCTCGGACAGGGCGGCGAGGAACGAGGAGGACCAGGCGTTCACGTCGTTGTCCAGCACGCGACGACGCAGCGACCTCATGCGCCGCCCCTGCTCGGCGGGGGGCATCTCCACCGCCGTCATGATCGCGTCCTTGAGCCCTTCGATGTCGTGCGGGTTGACCCGCACCGCCTGCCGCAGCTCGTCCGCCGCACCGGTGAACTCGCTGAGCACGAGGACGCCGCGATCGTCGACGCGCGTGGCGACGTACTCTTTGGCGACGAGGTTCATTCCGTCGCGCAGAGCCGTGACCAACATCACGTCGGCGGCCAGGTAGAGCGCGACCATCTCCTCGCGCGGATAGCCCTGGTGCAGGTATCGGATGGCGGAGTGGCCCATCGTGTCGGTGTCACCGTTGATGCGGCTGACCGCGAGCTCGATCTCGTCACGCAGGTGCACGTAGGCGTCGACGCGCTCCCGGCTGGGGCTCGCGACCTGGACGAGAGTGACGTCTTCGACGTTGAGCCGTCCCTCCGCGAGCAGCTCCCCGTAGGCCTTGATGCGGTGGCGGATGCCCTTGGTGTAGTCGAGCCGGTCGACGCCGAGCAGGATGCGCTTGGGGTTTCCGAGGCTCGCGCGGATCTCGGCGGCGCGCGCACGGACGTCCTCGCGCGCTGCGAGCTCGATGTACGGCGTCGTGTCGATCGAGATCGGGAACGCCCGTGCCAGCGCGGTGCGCGACCCCTCGCCCTCCGGGACCGAGACGTGGGGCCCCTTGACCTCGTAGCGAAGCCTGCGGCGCACTGCCGTCAGGAAGTAAGTGGCGTCCTGAGCCCGCTGGAAGCCGATGACATCGGCACCGAGCAGCCCGCGCAGCACCTGATCGCGCCATGGCAGCTGGGCGTAGAGGCCGTGAGCCGGGAACGGGATGTGATGGAAGTAGCCGATCGTCACGTCCGGCCGCAGTTCGCGCAGCATCTGCGGGACGAGCTGCAGCTGGTAGTCGTGCACCCAGACGGTGCCTTCTTTCGCCACGGCGGCAGCCGCGGCCTCGGCGAACCGGCGGTTGACCCGGACGTACGCATCCCACCACTCGCGGTGGTACTGCGGCGGCGCGATCACGTCGTGGTACAGCGGCCAGATCGTGTCGTTCGCGAAGCCCTCGTAGTACTCCGCGACCTCCTGCGCGCTCAGCGCGACGGGAACCAATTCGATGCCACCGGCTTCGAACGGCGCCAGCTCGACATCCGCCTGCCCCGCCCAGCCCACCCACGCACCGTGCACGTTGCGCATCATAGGCTCGAGAGCGGCCACGAGCCCACCGGGAGACGTGCGCCAGACTTCCTCGCCGTCAGGGCCCTCCACCCGGTCGACCGGGAGGCGATTGGCGACGACGACGAAATCTGCGGCGGTCAAAGAGGACTCCTCACATCAGCGATGGAATCAAACCTACCCAGGATCGCGGAATACCGTTGCCGGAGGTCAGGCCGTCACCGACGAACGGGGGCGCCTCTCACTGCTGAGAGCCCAGTTCGCCACGCCTGCTCCGAAGGCGATGAACGCCGCGATCATCGGCAGCAGGAGTGCGGCGGACGTTCCGACGTTCTCGGCGATCTCGCCGGCCACGGCGGCGCCGATCGACTGCCCGACCACCACGCCGGAGCCCAGCATCGTCATGACCGTCGCTGAGCGACCGCGCGGGCTTCGGGCGGCTCCGAAGCTGTACTGGGTGACCAGGGTGGGGCCGATGCCGATTCCCATGATCGCCAGCGCCAGCATCATGGTGCCCGGGGAGTCGACGAAGCCGAGCAAGAGCGTTCCGGCGAGCAGGATGCCGGCGAAGACGAGCCAGCGTGCGCGCATCGAGAACGACGGAGGAAGCCACGCGACACCCAACGCGAGCACCGCCGACCCGACACCCATCACTCCGTAGAGCAGACCGGCCTGCTCGGGCGCACCGCGGTCCGCCATGAACGATGTCAGCGACGTGAGCATCGTCCCGAAGAAGATTCCCACGCCGAGGATGCCGAGGACGACGATGAGCAGCTGTGGCCGGAACAGTTCCGAGACCGCGGACGGCGCCCGCCCATCGGCGTCGCGATCCTGCGAGACGTGACGTCCGCTGGGGTGCAACGCGAAAGCACCGACGAAGACGACGGTGAGCACGGCAGCGCCCACCAGCGGAGCCCAGGGTGCGAACGCGGACGCCAGGATGCCGACCAGGAAGGGACCGAAGACGAACACGGTCTCATCGGCCGCGGACTCGTACGCCATCGTCCCGGACACCGTCTTGGCGCGACGCGCCTCCGGCATCCGATCGGCGATGATCGTGACCAGACGCGAACGTGAGAGGGGAGCGACCTGCGGTGCCGTGGCGCCGATGCCGACCGCCGCCAGCAGCACGAAGCCGTCTGCGGCATCCCCGTAGACCACGAAGGTGAAGAGCAGGAGCATCGCGCCGTTGGCCAGCGCGAGCACGACCAGGACCACCCGCTGGCCGAACCGGTCGGCGCCAGCACCGAGAAGGGGACCGAAGCACGCCGTCCCGAGGCCGACGGCCGCCGACGTGAGCCCGCCCAGCGAGAGCGAGCCACGCGCCGAGACGACGACCGTCAGGACGCCGACGACCATCATGGCGAACGGAAGCCGCGCGATGAAGGCGATGAGGAAGTAGGGAAGTCCGGCGAGACGCAGAAGGCTCGGGCTCGGCTCGATGATCTGTGGGGGTGCTGATTCGCGTGTCATGGCTCTCGCGCGTCGAAGACGCGATGTCGGGTGCCGCCGCTGTCCGCCGGGATGCCGACGGCCGGTAGATACACGGTTATTGCGGCCGCGGCGAGCCGCGACGAGCCCAGGATAGCGGATGCGCCCGGGAACCGGCCGGGAGGGGACCACGACGAGCAACGTTCGAGACGGGTCTATTCTGGGCGACACCGCCGCACTGCAGTCCCGCACCTCACTCCTCCGAGGAAGTCCTCCGTTGACCACCGCCCCGCATGCCGCTGCCACCGCACTCTCCCTGCCTCCGCGTTCGCAACGCGCGGGCACCGCGAAGACCTCCCCGGTGCGCGACCTTCTTGCGCTGACCGCGCGCCCAGAGGTCATCTCGTTCGCGGGTGGCCTTCCCGCACCCGAGCTCTTCGACGTCGCCGGCATCCGGGCGGCGTTCGACGCGGTCCTCGACTCCCCCGGTGTGCTGCAGTACTCGACATCCGAGGGCGACGCTCGACTCCGTGAGGAAGTCGCCCGGCGGTACTCGGAGGACGGGTTGCCCACAGCGGCATCCGACCTCATCATCACGACCGGTTCGCAGCAGGGGCTCGGCCTGATCTCGACGACGCTCCTCGATCCCGGCGACACGATCCTGGTCGAGGAGCCGTGCTACCTCGCGGCGCTGCAGACCTTCGCGCTGGCCGGAGCGCGTGTCATCGGCGTTCCCTACGACGGGGACGAGCTGGATCTCGAAGCGCTCGACCGGCTGGCCGCCGAACACCGCCCGAAGTTCCTCTACACGGTGCCCACTTTCCAGAACCCCACCGGCCGCACCCACGGGCTCGAGGCACGCTACGGCATCGCCGCGGTCGCACAACGACGGGGATTCCGCATCATCGAGGACGAGCCCTACCGCCAGCTGCGGTACTCCGGCGAGCCCCTCCCCTCTTTGGCTGCGCTGGCACCGGAGCACGTCATCAGTCTCGGCAGCTTCTCGAAGGTGATCGCGCCCGGGCTGCGCATCGGATGGATCCGCACGACGGTGGATATCCGCCCCGCCGTCACGATCGCGAAGCAGGCCGCCGACCTCCACACCTCCACCATCGACCAGGCCGCGGCCGCCCACTACCTCCTCTCGGGTCGCGGCGAGCCCGCGCTCGAGCGCATCCGCGACGCCTATGCTGCCCGTCGCGACGCGATGCTCGAAGCCCTGCCCGCCGCGCTGCCGAGCGGCAGCAGCTGGAATCGCCCCGACGGCGGAATGTTCGTCTGGGCTCGGCTGCCTGAGCGGGTGGATGCCGCCGAGTCGCTCGCACCCGCTCTTGCCAACGATGTCGCGTACGTCCCCGGAGTCTCGTTCTACTCCGGGACGCCCGATCGGCGGACGCTCCGCCTGTCATTCACGACATACCCCCCTGACAGGATCAGGGAGGGGTTGTCAAGGCTCGGGACGAGCTGGGGCGCGGGAAGGTAGCGTGGGGGCATGCGCTACCTCTTCAGCACCGGACTCGTCGCTGCGATCTCTGCAGGGGTCTCGCTGCTACGCGGCACCCGCGAGCAGCCGATCACCTGGCGCTCCCTGCTGTCCTGGCTGAGCTGGGGCATCACGATGGCGCTCGCGGTCGGCGCCGTGATCGACATGAACCGCGAACGACGCGGTGTGCTCGTCGATGCAGACTCACCGCAGTCGGTCAAGAAGGCGAAGAAGGCCCAGCGACTCCAGTTCCGTTCGCAGAAGGCCCTCGCCGACACGCAGGACCACGCCAAGGACGCACGGCACTGACACCGCGCGCCCCGAGCGCATCGTTCATCGCGTGAGGATCAGCGCCTCGCCCTGACCGCCGCCGCCGCACAGGCCGACGGCTGCGGTTCCGCCACCGCGACGCACGAGCTCGTGAACGGCGTGCACCACGAGTCGGTTGCCGGATGCACCGATGGGGTGTCCGATCGCGATCCCTCCGCCGTGGATGTTCACGATGCCCTCGTCCAGCCCGAGCTCGACCTGCGAGCGGGCCACCACCGCGCCGAACGCCTCGTTGATCTCCACGAGGTCGAGCTCCGAGGGGGCGATCCCCTGTTTCTCGCACGCGCGCTCGATCGCGCGTGCCGGCTGCGCCTGCAGGGAATTGTCCGGGCCGGCCGTCTGGCCGCTGGCGCCGACGGAGGCGAGCACCGACCAGCCCTTGGCCCCGGCCGTGCGCCGTGTGGTGACGACCACCGCAGATGCGCCGTCGGAGATCTGGGATGAGTTTCCCGCGGTGATCGATCCGCCCTCCGCGAAGGCCGCGCGCAGACCGCCGAGAGTCTCGACCGTCGTGTCGGGGCGCACCCCCTCGTCCTTCGTCACGCGTACCGGCTCGCCCCGGCGCTGGGGCACGTCGACGGTGACGATCTCGGCCTCGAACACACCTGCTTCCTGCGCGGCGGCCGCGCGTTGGTGCGACAGCGCGGCGACGCGGTCCTGCGCCCCCCGAGTGAGCTCGTAACGCGCGTTGTGGCGTTCCGTGGACGCTCCCATGCTCTCCCGGTCGTAGGCGTCGGTCAGACCGTCGTACGCCATGTGATCGAGCACTTCGACGCTGCCGTATGCCCAGCCGTCGCGGGATCCCATCAGCATGTGCGGGGCCCGCGTCATCGACTCCATCCCCGCGGCGACGACGACGTCCGCGTCGCCGGTGCGGATCATCCGGGCAGCGTCGATGATCGCGGTCAAGCCCGACAGACACACCTTGTTCACGGAGTGGGCCGGGACGTCCCAGCCGATGCCGGCCCCGATGGCCGCCTGTCGCGCGGCGTTCTGACCCGAGCCGGCGGCCAGCACTTGTCCGACGATCACCGCGTCGACGTCCCCCGGATCGACGGCGCCCTGCTCCAGCGCGCCTCTGATGGCGAAGGAACCGAGCTGAGGCGCAGTGAAGGCCGCCAGCTGGCCCTTCAGTCGCCCCTGCGGTGTGCGGGCGGCGGCGACGATGACGATGTCGTTGTCATTCATGGTGCGAGGTCCTTTCGTGGAGGAGATCCGGGTGGATGGTGAGCGGCGGCTCGGTCGCGGCGATGACCTCGTCCACGCTGACTCCCGGGGCCGTCTCGACGAGTGTCAGCCCCTCTGGCGTGACGTCGATCACGGCCAGGTCGGTGATGATCCGGTCGACCACCCCGCGACCGGTCAGAGGCAGCGAGCACTCGTCCACGATCTTGGCCGATCCGTCCCTGGCCACGTGCTCCATCAGGACGATCACGCGAGCGGCGCCGTGCACGAGGTCCATGGCGCCGCCGGGGCCCTTCACCATCTTGCCAGGGATCATCCAGTTCGCCAGGTCTCCGCGCACGGAGACCTGCATCGCGCCGAGGATCGCGGCATCGATCTTGCCGCCGCGTATCATCCCGAAACTGGTGGCGGAGTCGAAGAACGCCGCGCCGGGAAGGGTCGTGACCGTCTCCTTGCCCGCGTTGATCAGGTCGGGGTCCACGGCCTCTTCCCGCGGGTAGGGTCCGACGCCGAGGATGCCGTTCTCGGACTGGAGCACCACCGTGACGTCGCTCGGCACGTGGTTCGGAACGAGCGTCGGCAAGCCGATTCCCAGGTTGACGTAGGAGCCGTCCTGCAGTTCGACGGCCGCGCGCGCCGCCATCTGGTCTCGCGTGAGTGCCATCTCAGGCTCCTTCCACGGCGACGGTGCGTCGCTCGATGCGCTTGGGGATGTCGGTGCCCACCTCGACGATGCGGTGCACGAAGACACCGGGAAGATGGATGCTGTCCGGGTCGAGCTCCCCCGGCTCCACGAGCTGTTCGACCTGAGCGATGCAGATGCGTCCGGCCATCGCGGCGAGCGGGTTGAAGTTGCGTGCCGCCTTGTTGAAGACGAGGTTCCCGTGGCGATCGCCGCGGGCGGCGTGCACGAGCGAGAAGTCCGTGGTGATCGCCTCCTCGAGCACGAAGTCCGCAGGGTTGCCGTCGACATCGAAGGAACGGACGTCTTTCACCGGGGAGGCGACGGCGATCGTACCGTCCGCGTTGTAACGGCGGGGCAGCCCGCCTTCTGCCACCTGGGTGCCCACCCCCGTCTGCGTGTAGAAGGCCGCGATCCCGGATCCCCCTGCCCGGAGCTTCTCGGCCAGGGTCCCCTGGGGAGTGAGCTCGAGCTCGAGCTCGCCACTCAGGAACTGGCGCTCGAACTCCTTGTTCTCCCCCACGTACGACGATGTCATCTTGCGGATGCGTTGCGCGGCGAGAAGCACGCCGAGTCCCCAGTCGTCTACGCCGCAGTTGTTGCTCACGACGCTGAGGTCTTTCGTGCCCTGGGCCAGCAGGGCTTCGATGAGCGCGATCGGGTTGCCGGACAACCCGAATCCGCCGACCGCCAACGACGCTCCGTCCGGAATGTCGGACACGGCGCGCGCTGCCGAGTCCCATTGCTTGTCGATCACGTCTGCTCCTTCGAATCGTGCCTCACTCCAGCATCCGCTCTCCGCGCCCCGGCTTGGCGATCCGATCTTGCGATGTGGTCAGATCCGAAGGTAGCGTCCACGATATGGAATCCATGGCGCACTCCATCCCCGGCGCGCAGGCCGTCGCTCGCGCGGCTCGCCTGCTCCGGCTGGTGACCGCCGCCGGGGCCGAGGGCGCCAACCTGCACGATCTCGCGCGTGCCGCCGAGCTGTCGCGCTCGACCACGCATCGCCTGCTCAGCGCGCTCAAGCTCGAGGGGCTCGTCGACCGCGACGAGGACAGCACCCGCTGGATGCCCGGCCCCGAGCTGTTCCTGATGGGCTCGGTCGCCGCCGCGCGCTATGACGTCACCGCCCTCGCACGGGACATCGTCCGGTCGTTGGCGGTCAAGACCGAGGAGAGCGCGTTCTTCTCCGTGCGTCGGGGCGACGAGACGGTGTGCCTGCTTCGGGAGGAAGGCTCCTTCCCCATCCGCTCCTTCGTCCTGAGCGAGGGGGTGAGGTTCCCCCTCGGTGTCGCGAGCGCGGGACTCGCCATCCTGGCTTTCCTGCCTGACCATGATGTGGACACGTATCTGGAGCGGCATCCCGACCTCGAAAGCGCGTGGGGGCCCACGCACCGCCCGCGCGCACTGCGCACCCGACTGGCTGAGACCAAGGAGCGCGGGTACGCCGTCAATCCCGGCCTGATCGTCGAGGGCAGCTGGGGCATCGGCGCCGCGGTCTTCGATCGCTCCGGTCGCCCGGAGTGGGCGTTGAGTCTGACCGGCGTCGAGTTCCGCTTCGGTCCGGATCGCATGGCGGAGCTCGGTCGCACTCTGCTCGCGCACGCCCATCAACTCTCTGCACGGATAGCGAACGCGCGACGCTAGCCGACATATACATACCGTGCGGTATATACTTGTTGGTATGAATCGTTCGGACGTAATCGCGTCGCTGGTGCTTTCCGGCTACGCGCTGGGCCGCATCGCGGCGCAGGATGCCGGCAACGATGCACCCGCCGCGCAATGGCGGGTGCTGAGCCTCCTCGAACAGGAGGGCGCCCGGCGCGTGGGCGAACTGGCCGCCGCTGCGCGCACCACCCAACCCGGCATGACCCGTCTCCTCGGCATGCTGGAGAAGGACGGGCTCGTGCGGCGCTCCCCCGACCCGGACGACTCGCGAGCGACCGTCGTCGACATCACCCCGCAGGGGGCTGCCGCCGTCGCGGCCTGGCGCGCCGAGTTCCGCGAGACCCTCGCGCCCCGGTTCGCCGCGCTGAGCGACGACGACTGGTCCACGCTCACACGCGCGGCCGAGATCCTCGCTGCGCACACCACTACGGAACGAACAGGAGAATCTCGGTGAACACCACCGCCACCCCCTCGGTGTGGAAACAGCCGGCGCAGGTCTGGGCCGTCGCCTTCGCATGCGTCGTCGCCTTCATGGGAATCGGACTCGTCGATCCGATCCTCCCCGCGATCGCGGAGTCGCTTCAGGCGTCGCCGGTGGAGACCGAACTGCTCTTCACCAGCTACCTCCTGGTGACCGGCCTCGCGATGCTGGTGACCAGCTGGATCTCGAGCCGCATCGGCGCCAAGGCCACGTTGCTCATCGGCCTCGCACTCATCGTCGTATTCGCTCTCCTGTGCGCGCTCAGCGGCAGCGTCGATGCCGTCATCGGCTTCCGCGCAGGCTGGGGACTCGGCAACGCGCTGTTCATCTCGACCGCGCTCGCAACGATCGTCGGTGCCGCGTCCGGTGGGAGCAGCGCCGCGATCATCCTGTACGAAGCAGCGCTCGGCCTCGGCATCGCGGTGGGGCCACTGCTCGGCGGCCTCCTCGGCGAGCAGAGCTGGCGCGGCCCCTTCTTCGGCGTCGTCGTGCTGATGGCAATCGCGTTCGTCGCGGTGCTCGTGCTCCTGCGCGGGCCGGGCGAGAAGCGGGTCCCCGTGCCCTTCTCCGCCCCGTTCACGGCTCTTCGTCGCCCCGCCCTCGCGATCCTCGCGGTCGCCGCCCTGTTCTACAACATCGGGTTCTTCGTGCTGCTGGCCTTCTCGCCGTTCCCCCTGGGTTTCGGCGCCATGGGCATCGGATTCACGTTCTTCGGCTGGGGCGTCGCTCTCGCGGTCACGAGTGTCTGGGTGGCGCCGGTGCTGATGCGGCGCATGCCGCGCACGCGGATCATCCTCGTGGTGCTGCCGCTGCTCGCGCTCGATCTCGTCGCCGCCGGGCTCGTGGTCGAGAGCGCAGCCGCCCTCGTGGTCTGCATCGTCATCGGCGGGCTGTTGCTCGGGGTGATGAACACCGTGCTCACCGAGGCCGTCATGGAGGCGACGGATCTCCCCCGGTCCGTGGCATCGTCCGCGTACTCCGCGGTGCGATTCCTCGGCGGTGCGATGGCTCCTCCGATCGCGGCGCTGCTCTGGCACGCGTTCAACGCGACCGTTCCGTACCTGTTCGCGGCGGCATCGGTTCTCCTCGCGGCGCTGACGGTGTTCCTCGGGCGTCGTGTGCTCGCACACATCGACGACGAGCCCGAGGACACCACGACCGAGGATGCCGCAGCGATCCTCGTGGGTGACGCCGCCTGAGCCACCCCTTCCGTGCCGGATCGGTCATCGACGCCCGATCCGGCACCACCACGCTCGGATATCGTGGGGCGATGAGTGAAGAGACTCCCCTTCCCGAACGCAGCCGAGCCGTGCAACGGCACCTCGAGGCCGCGGGCGTCGATACCTCCATCCGGGTCCTGCCGGACTCGGCTCGTACCGCGGCGGAGGCGGCAGCAGCGATCGGATGCGACATCGCCGCGATCGCGAACAGCCTGGTGTTCATCGCCGACGGCGAGCCCGTCCTCGTCATGACCAGCGGCGGCCGCCGCGCGGAGCTCGCCGTGCTCACGGCGAGCATCGGCGCACGGGACGTGGCGATGGCACCGGCTTCCGTCGTCCGCGCGGCCACCGGCCAGGCCATCGGCGGCGTCGCACCGGTCGGGCACCCGACACCGCTGCGCACCTTCCTCGACGACGCACTCCAGGACCATGACGAGCTGTGGGCCGCAGCCGGCCACCCGCACACCGTCATGCCGCTCACGTTCGACCAGCTGCGCCTCATCACCGGAGGCACGGTCATCGCCGTGGCGTGAGGGTTTCCCCGGATCCCGAGCGCGTTCTGCGTGTGCGCGAAACCTCCGCGCACACGGCGGGGCCGACACCGCGAAGCGAGTGCTCTGACGGCGTCGACCCCGATGCGTGGATCAGCCCTGCGTCGCGCGGCGCCGAGCGCGCACGGCAGCCAGCGTGGTGAGTGCGACACCGAGAACGAGCGCCCCACCGGCACTCCAGAGCAAGACTGCGGGCACATCGCCACCGGTCGTGGCGAGCGAGTCGCCGGTCAGCGGCAGCTCCGTCGGCGGCGTCACGTCCGTCGGCGGTGTCACCGGAGTCTCCGGTGTGGGAGGCACGGTCGGCGGGACCACCGGCGGCTTCTCGGTCGCGGTGTTGGTGAGGGTGATCGCGAGCGTCGAGCCCTCGCCGACGGTGACCTGTGCACCGCCATCCGCAGTCACACGTACTCCGTTGCCCGAGAACGCCGGCGTGCCCCACTCGATGCCGTCGATGGCCGGCGGGGTCAGCTCTTCGAGCGTGACGATGGTGCCGGCGGGGAGGCGCACAGGATCGGTCGCCGCTCCTGTGGTCACGGCGACGGTGTTCTCCACCGCCGGGTCACCGTAGCTGTAGCGGACCGTATACTCGGCGCCAGCAGGCACGTCCATCGCTCCCGAGCCGGCGACGGCCTTGGTCAGGGTGAATGCGCCGGTCGCGGTTCCGTCTCCGTCGCCGCCCCCGGTGACCTGCCAGACCTCTCGGTCCTGCAGGATGATTCCGTTGACGTTGGCGACGTTGCTGAACGAGGTGCCGTCGGCCTGCGAGCTCGGTACCGTGAGGTAACTGACGGAATATGTCCGCGCCGTGTCGATCGCGCCGGGGATCTCCAGGTGGAACGCGGTGCCCGCCTCGTTCCAGGAGCCGGTCCAGTTCGTGATCGTCCGGTAGTCACCGTTGTCGGCGTCCGTGCTCCAGACCACGAGCTTGCCGTCTTCGTTGTGGTGTTCGGCGAACTCGCCCCCCGGTGCGGTCACCACGTCGTCGATGATGATCGACTCTGCTCCCGGGAACTTCGCTCCCGGGAGATCGAGCTGCCACGCGATGTTGCCGTCGTCCGTCTGCCAGGAGACTTTCCGAGGGTCCGTCGGCGGCGACGCCGGGGGCACGATCCCACCGCCGGGAGTCTCGACACGGGTGATCTGGCCGTCGACGACGAACTCCAGCGTCGTCTGCGTGGTCTGCTCGTCCGCGCTGGCGAGGAACCACAGCGAACCGTTGACGTCGGTGCGCCCGTTCACGTAGTCCGTGAGCGTGCACGTCACCACGGGTGCCGCGTCGGCGCTGACGGCGCATTCCGCGATCGTCCTGCTCGGGTCATCGGTCGCCGGGACCGAGAAGTTCAGGCCTGAGCGTGCGAATTGGCTCGGGAGCGTGAACCCGAACGTTTCGCCGCCGAGCGAACCGTCCGGCACCGACCAGTCGGCGTCGACGCGGACCTGGTCGTACTGCGCCAACGTTTCATCGCCGTCCACAGTGGTGACCGTGATCGATGCCGGATCTATCGCTGCAGGATGGTCGTATTCGGCAGCGACAGCCGTTCCCGCTCCCCCGAGCGCCATCGAACCGATGAGTGCTGCCGCAGCGGCAGTGACGAATGTGATGGATGTGCGGCGCGCGCGGGCGCGTCGGTCTCTTCTGTACACGGTGTTCCCCAGTTTCTTGTCGAAGCCCCACCGCCTCGGATGCGCTGCTTCACAGCGGCGTATTCGATGACGGCGACGCGGTTGTCCCCGTGTGAGAGACGGCCCCGGAGAGGACCCATTACGCGATATAACAGCATTCTCTGCGAGTCCCCGGAATCGCGGTGTCGGGAGCGGCGCCGGAACGGCCGAACGCACCCACATCCAACAGAAAGCAGAAAAGCCTCAGAAACTGGCGAGAGTTTCTGAGGCTGATCCGTGCACCCCCTCGGACTTGAACCGAGAACCCACTGATTAAGAGTCAGTTGCTCTGCCGATTGAGCTAGAGGTGCGTGGCCCGGGATAACCCCGACCGAGGAATTACATTACCAGCCGACCGGCCCCATGCGAAATCGAGCCGGGCCCGGGCGTGCCGGTCCCCGTCGCACTCGGAAACATGGCCGTTCGGCCCTCAGCGCCCGTTGTTCCGCCGACTATCCTGGGAGCGTGACCGCCTCCCCTCACGCCGATGACCTGCGCAGCGATCTCCTCCTCGCTCTCCGCCTCGCCGACGCCGCCGACGCCCAGTCGCTCCCGCGGTTCGACGCCGCCGACCTCGAGGTCTCGACCAAGGCCGACAAGTCGCACGTGACCGATGCCGACCTCGCCACGGAGCGCGCGATCCGCGCCATCCTCGAGACCGAACGACCCGACGACGGAATCTTCGGAGAGGAGTTCGGCGCGCAAGGCGGGACGCACCGGCAGTGGATCATCGACCCCATCGACGGCACGGCCAATTTCCTCCGAGGCGTTCCGCTGTGGGGCACGATGATCGCTCTCGCGATCGATGGTGTCCCCCAGCTCGGTGTCGTCAGCATGCCGGCACTCGGCAGACGCTGGTGGGCAGCCGACGGCCAAGGCTCCTGGACCGCCGCCGACGGCGAGCCCCGCCGACTCCAGGTCTCCGCCGTGTCATCTCTCGACGATGCCAGCGTGAGCTTCCAGAGCATCGCGCAGTGGTCCGACGCGGGACGACTCGACACTCTCCTCCGGGTCGCGGCGCGCGTCTGGCGCGACCGCGCATATGGCGATGTGTACTCCTACATGCTTCTCGCCGAGGGGCGCATCGATATGGTCGCCGAGTTCGACGTCAAGGAGTACGACATCGCCGCAGCGGTGCCGATCGTCCGGGAGGCCGGAGGACGCATGACAGCGATCGACGGCGCCGAGACGATAGCGGCGCGCTCGACACTCGCCACCAACGGCACCCTCCACGAAGAGTTCCTGACCCTCTTGCACGACTGACCCGAATCACGAGACGCAACATGACCCCCCGCAACATGTCCGCCGCTGCCGGCGTCCTGTTGCTGCTGGTGGCGCTGACGGCGTGCGGAGCACCTGCGGAGCCGCCGGCCACACCCACACCCACGGCAGAGGCCGTCGCCCCTAGCCCCGTTGCGACGCCCGAGCCCGCGAGCTCGAGCGCGCCGGAGCGTCCCGCGGAGCTCACGTGCGAGTCCATGATCTCGGAGGGAACGGTCTCCGCGTTCACCGATATGGGATGGACGGCACAGCCGAAGGAGTTCGTCGTCGGGGGCGAGAAGTTGACCGACGGGCTGCTGTGCTTCTGGGCCGACTACAGCGTCGCGTCCGACCACGGCCAGCTCTATGGTTGGGCGGCCCTGAGCACGGAGGATGCCGCACAGGCTCAGGCCGGTCTCCTCGGCGAGGGCTGGAAACGGGAAGACGGCTCCGACGGCGTCTACTTCACGGAGGATCCGCGATACGCGATGGGACTCGATGAAGACGGCTACGGGATGACCTATCTGTTCGGGGACGGATGGGTGCGGTTCGCGGACACGCGTCAGGGCTTGATCCTCATCGAGTGGACCGGCTGAGCTCCACTCGAGCTCGCGAGGTCGCTACGGCGCTGCCCTCCCCATCGAGCTCTCGAGGACGGGCCGGAACCCCCGGGCGACCGGTGGCGTCCACAGCAGGACGACGATGAGGGCAGCGACCACGGCGGTGACGGCTGCTCCCCAGTCCCACCGATCTCCGAAGACGAGGACGAGGACACTGAGCGCGATCACGACCCCGAGGAAGATGGTCAGCAGCAGCCGCGAGAGCCCACTCCCCCGGCGGACGCCGGCGGCGACCGCGAACACCAGCAGGCCGAACAGCGCGATGGCCGCGCCCGCGAGCGAGAACCCGGAGGCGCTCACGTCCGGATCGTAGCGTCCGAGGAAGACCACGATCCCGAAGCCCGTCGCGAGGATCCCGAACACGTAGGAGAGCACCGCGACCGTCGTCGTGATCACCGTCGCCAGACGACGATCGGCACCGACGCCCGGCTCGGCCGCCGGTGCAGGCACCGTTGCCGGCTCCTCTCTCAGGACGATCCGGCGATGCACGATGCGCACCAGTTCGATCGCGGCGATCATCACGATCGTGATCCCGGTGAGCGCGATCGCGACGTCTTCCCCCGGATCGACGAGGACGAAGAACTGTCGCGCGAGGGGTAGCGAGAACACGGCGATGAGCAGAACGAACATCGCACCCACGACGAGCACCTTGAAGCGGTTGAGGGGGCGGGCGAGCACAGCCAGCACCCAGATGCCCACGACGGCGAGGATGACGGTCGCTCCGGTACGCAGCTGATCCTCGTCTGCCTCGAGCCCGCGCGCGACGAAGGTGAACCACGTGAGGCCGAGCGCCACGACGATCCCCGAGGGGATGGCGAAGCTCAACGATCGCCGGAGGAACCCGGGCACATAGCGCGCCGCGTTGGGCATGAGCGCGAGGAAGAACGCCGGGATGCCGATCGTGAGGCCGTCTGTGATGGAAAGCTGACGCGGGAGGAACGGGAACTCGAGCACGAACACCCCGAAGATGATCGCGAGCAGCGTGGCGTACACGGTCTTGTTCAGGAAGAGCATCGAGACGCGTTCGATGTTCGCGATGACCTGGCGCCCTTCCGCGACGACATCGGGCAGGTGCGAGAACTGCCCGTCGAGCAGCACCAGCCGCGCCACGGCCTTCGTGGCGGGCGACCCCGAGTTCATCGCGATGCCGATGTCGGCGGCTTTGATCGCGAGAGCATCGTTGACACCGTCTCCGGTCATCGCCACGGTGTGCCCGCGGCTCTGCAAGGCCGAGACCATGCGCTTCTTCTGCTCGGGCGAGACGCGTCCGAACACCATGTGCGCGTCGAGCACGTCTGCGAGTTCGACATCGTCGTCGGGAAGGCGACGTGCATCGAACCCCTCGTCGACGTCCAATCCCACCTCGCGCGCGATCGCCGCCACAGTGCGCGGGTTGTCGCCCGAGATGATCCGGATGTCCACGTCCTGCCGCGCGAAGTACTCGAGCGTCTGTGCGGCGTCGGGGCGGACCTGCTCGCGGAAGGTCAGGACGATGGAAGCGGCCACGCCGTCCGGAAGCCGCTCGGAATCGACATCCGCCTCGGACAGCGCCGTTTCCGCGTGACCGAGGACCAGCGTGCGACGTCCGGTCTCTGCGAGGGCGATGACAGTGCGCCCGAGCTCGGTCGCGTCCGATGTCGCGGCATCGCCGAACACCATCTCCGGTGCCCCCATCACCCAGGTCCCTGCAACCTCCTCGAAGGAGACCGCGCTCCACTTGCGCGCGGAGGAGAACGGGATGTACTCCGCGACCGTGAGCGGAGACCCGGCCGGATAGGCCGTTCGCATCGATCGCGCGGTGGCATTCGCGTCCGGAGACGCCGCATACCAGCTCAGCGCCGTCGCTGCAGCCTCCGCACGCTCCGACGTGACGCCGGTGAGTCGGTGAGCTTCGTCGAACCCGATCTCCCCGACAGTCAGGGTTCCCGTCTTGTCGAGGCAGACGACGTCGACCCGCGCGAGCCCCTCGACCGCGGGCAGTTCATTCACGAGAACCTGCCTCCGCGCCAGTTTCGATGCGCCGACGGCGAATGCGATGCTCGTCATGAGCACCAGCCCGAGCGGGATCATGGCTGTCAATGCGGCGATGGTGTTCACGACGGCCTGCACCCAGGCACCGCTGGAGAAGACGGTGGCGTACCCGCCGGTGACGATGATCTGCGCGTTCAGGACGAGCAGCCCCACCGGCCCGATCACCCAGCTCACCCACTTCAGGACCCGGTTGACCGACGAACGGAGCTCGCTGGAGACGAGCGAGAAGCGCTTCGCTTCGCCCGCGAAGTGGTTGGCATAAGAGTCGGCGCCCACGCGGGTCGCCTGCGCTGTTCCCTCACCCGCGACGACCACCGCGCCCGAAAGCGCCTCATCGCCCGGCTGCTTCTCCACCGGGTCGGACTCGCCGGTCAGCATCGACTCATCGATCTGCAGCCCACGCGCCGTCAGGATCCGAGCGTCGGCGGGTACCTGCTCGCCGGCGCGGAAGACGAGCACGTCGTCGAGCACCACCTCGGTGGGGGCGATCTCCTCCTCCGCACCGTCCCTGAGCACCAGCGCACGCGGCGCGTTCATCAGCGCGAGGCGATCGAGGGCCGACTTCGCTCGGAACTCCTGAACACAGCCGATGATCGCGTTGGCGAAGGCAGCGAGCCCGAAGAGCGCATCTTGCCAACGCCCGACCAGGAAGAGGACGAAGAAGCACGCGAAGACGATGCCGTTGAAGAGCGTGAACACGTTCGCGCGCACGATGCTCCACGCGCTTCGGCTCGTGTCCGCCACGAAGGCGTTCGTCCTCCCGGACGCGACGCGCTCGGCGACCTCGGCTCGGGTGAGACCGGTCGAGTCGGTTTCGGGGGTCGATTCCACAGACCTCAATATAGGTCCCCCGTCGAAACCAGCGGAGATCCCTCGCGCTTCCCCATCCGCTCGTCTCTGCTACTCTCTTGCACGCACCGAGGCCCTCTGCTGTCGGACCGCTTCATCTCTCCCCGAAGGATGCTCCGTGCTCGACGAACCTCCTCTCGCGGCCCGTCCCGCAATCTCTCGCCGCACCGTCATCGGTGCCGCAGTGTGGTCGGTCCCCGTTGTCGCCCTCATCGTCGCCACGCCGGCCCACGCGGCGAGCGGAGGAGTGATCGACGCCAGTGGAGTGGCTCTCGCCTTCACGGGACCGCAGTGGAGTTCCACGTTCACGCTGAGCGGTCAGCTCGCCCTTTCGCCCGAAACCGCCACACCGACGCAGGTCACGGCGACCATCACCTGGCAGGGCACCGGTGCGAACGAAGGCGCACAGGGACTTTACCTCTACGACGGCGGGTCTCCCGCCCAGGACGGCGGCATCAGCGGGTGGACCACCCTGCAGGGCGCTGCCGACGACCAGCTGTACAGCGCCTTCGTCTTCGGCACCACCGTCGCGGCGGGCACCGCGACGGTGCCGACTGTTTCGACCTACCTCGGCGACCCGAGTGAGGGGTTCATGTTCGGCGCGGAAACCCAGAACGGTGGGTCCGCCTTCTGGGACGGCATCATCACGATCCGCTTCTCCGCGCCGGGCTATGCGGACGCCGTTCTCACGGTGCCCTACACGCAGACGGTGGAGTGACCCCCCCTTCCGCACACGAAGAAGCCCCGTGCCTCCTGGAAGGAGAGCACGGGGCTTCTTCAGTGACAACGGCTTGGTGGAGCTGGGGGGAATCGAACCCCCGTCCAACGCTGAGTCTCCACGCCTTCTCCGGGCGCAGTCTGTGAAGACGTTCTACTCGGCTCCGACCTTTGTCACAGACACCTAAGTCGACGAGCCCAGCCTGGGAAGAGTCCCACGTGATGTCCAGACGCCATCACGCAGCAAGATTCCTAAATGACGCCAGGATCCGTATCGGAATCACATACGGCCTGACGGACTATCGGGCTCGCTTATGCAGCGAGGGCGAAGTCGTTGCGCTTGGTTTCGGCAACTATTTTTTTGCAGAGAGCGTTAACGAGATAACTCTGCATCCTCGGCCCGCTTCTCGTGGATTCACAGGCGCTGTCGAAACCGATCAGCCCCGTGGTCCTTCTCTCGAAGGAGCCGCTGTCACACTGTGGAATTACCATCTCGAGCGACGAACACCCGAGCATCACAGACTACAACGTTCCCCAGCTCTCCGCCATTCCGTGGAGGTCGGAACTGCTGGCGTAGAGTCGGCCCATGAGCGAAGTCACCGTCACCGTCCGCGGCGAGCACGAGGCGCGTATCGCCCCCGAGCGCGCCACCATCCGTGTGAGCGTGCGGGCGGAGGGTTCCGAGCGAACGACCGTCGTCGAACACGTCATGCGGCTGGCCGAGCCCGTGCGCGGCAGCATCACCGAACGGGCAGACACGGGCAGCGTCGTCGACTGGACCAGCAAGCGACTCTCCGTGCGAGCCGAGCGCCCGTGGAACAACGACGGCAAGCGCCTCGCACCCGTCTATTACGCGAGCATAGACTTCACCGCGACGTTCGCCGAGGCATCCGAGCTCTCGATCTGGGTGTCCGACATCTCTCCGTGGGACGGCGTCGAAGTGGGGTGGGTGGATTGGCACCTCACCCCCGTGACGCGAACTCAGGTCGAGCGGGAGGTGGCCGCCGAGGCCGTCAGCGCCGCCGTGACTCGCGCCAAAGCTTATGCGGGGGCTCTCGGCCTCGACGAGGTCACGCCGCTCGAGATCGCCGATGTCGGCCTCATCTCCAGCGGGCAGCCGATGCCGGGTGCACCCATGATGAAGGCCCGCGGAGGGGTCGGCTTCGCCGCCGACGCAGCCCCTGCCATGGAATACGAGCCGGAGGAGATCGTCATCTCCGCAACGGTCGAGGCGCGCTTCCTCGCCCGCTGAGGCGGGTCAGCTGCTTACTGTGAAGGGGGCGAGTTCTGCCGCGAGGCGTTCGGATACCCGTGCGTGCACGGCCGTGCCGGCCTCCCGATGCTCCACCTCGAGGAGCATCCCCGTCTCATGGATGGCCGCCACGAGGTCGCCGCGATCGTAGGGGATCACCGCGTGAACCTCGATCGCCGGCTTCGGGAGGGCTTCTTCGATGACGGCCCGCAGTTCTGCGATGCCCTCACCGGACCGTGACGACACGAAGTGCGCATGCGGTTGCAGACCGCGGAGCACCAGTCGCTCGTCGTCGTCGATCAGGTCAGCCTTGTTGAAGACGACGATCTCGGGGAGGTCCCGCACGCCGACATCGCCCAGCACGTCGCGCACGGTCTGCAACTGACCAGCCGGATCGGGGTGCGACGCATCAACGACATGCAGCACGACGTCAGCTTCTCCGACCTCCTCCAGCGTCGACCGGAAGGCCTCGACGAGCTGATGCGGGAGGTTGCGGACGAAACCGACGGTGTCGGTCAGCGTGTAGACACGGCCGTCTTCGGTCTCCGAACGGCGCACGGTCGCATCCAGCGTCGCGAACAGCGCGTTCTCGACCAGGACGCCGGCGCTGGTGAGCGCGTTGAGCAGACTCGACTTGCCCGCGTTGGTGTAGCCCGCGATCGCCACCGAAGGGATGGTGTTGCGCTTGCGCTCAGCACGCTTCGCCTCCCGAGCCGGCCCGAAGTCACGGATCTGCCGACGCAGGAGAGCCATCTTGGTGCGGATCCGCCGCCGGTCGAGCTCGATCTTGGTCTCACCGGGGCCGCGGGATCCCATGCCCGCACCGCCGGCACCGACCTGGCCACCGGCCTGGCGGCTCATGGAGTCACCCCAGCCGCGAAGACGAGGGAGCAGATACTCGAGCTGAGCGAGTTCGACCTGGGCCTTGCCCTCGCGGCTCTTCGCATGCTGGCTGAAGATGTCGAGGATCACGGTCGTGCGGTCGATGACCTTCACTTTGACGACATCCTCGAGTGCGCGTCGTTGGCTCGGTGCGAGTTCTGTGTCGGCGATGACGGTGTCGGCCCCGACCGCGGCGACGATGTCCTTGAGCTCCTGGGCCTTGCCGCGCCCGAGATACGTGGCCGCATCGGGGTGCGGGCGGCGCTGCAGGACACCGTCGAGGACGACAGCGCCCGCGGTCTCCGCCAACGCGGCGAGCTCGCGCAGAGAATTCTCGGCATCCTCCTGAGCCCCCTGCGGGTACACACCGACGAGCACGACGTTCTCCAGGCGAAGCTGGCGGTACTCGACCTCCGTGACGTCCTCGAGCTCGGTCGAGAGTCCGCCCACGCGACGGAGCGCGTGACGGTCTTCGAGGTCCCATTGCGCCCCGTCCGTGCTGGCGTGCGCAGCGGTCGACTCGTCCTGCAGCGCCTGTGCAGCTCCGAACACGTGGAGGTCCGAGCGCTTCTCTGCGTTCGCGAGCACGCGATCGACGGTGTTGTCGCCGTTGGAGGGTGTCGTGGTATCCGTCATCCGTTCCTTGTCTCTGGGGTTTTGTAGCGAGCCTTAACCTTAGCCCGCGCTGTCCGGTACGCTCACCGTATGGGGTCTGACCACTACTTCACTGCGGCCCCGGCAAGCCCCGAGAATCTGCGCAGGATCCGTGTATCGCTCGCAGGCCGAGAGCTGGAAGTCACCACCGCCGGTGGCGTCTTCAGCCCGGATCGGCTGGATGCCGGCACTGCAGTGCTTCTCGCCAACATGCCCCCGGTTCCCCCGGGAGGCAACCTTCTGGACCTCGGCAGCGGTTGGGGCCCCGTCAGCATCTCGATGGCCTTCGCCGCACCGCATGCGACGATCTGGGCCGTCGATGTGAACGAGCGGGCCCTCGATCTGGTTCGGCGCAACGCCGCCTCTCTCGGGCTCTCCAATGTCAACGCCTCTCTGCCCGACGATGTTCCCGAGCACATCTCGTTCCGCACGATCCGCTCGAATCCGCCCATCCGCGTCGGTAAGAACGAGCTGCACGGCCTGCTTGAACGGTGGATACCGAGGCTCGACGAGCGCAGCGATGCCTGGCTCGTGGTCCAGCGCAATCTCGGTGCCGATTCGCTGCAGCGCTGGATCGGCTCGACCTTCCACCCGGGTTACAGCGTCTTCCGCACTGCCACCGGCAAGGGCTACCGCATCCTCAAGGTACGCAAGCATGGGACACCGCCGACTGAGCCGATCGCGCTATCCGGGCTCTGACCCCTTCGGCGGCGGGTCGCTACCTCAGGCGGCTGCGGTGCGCGCCTCTCAGAGCAGGTCGATCTCTCCGCTGTAGACGAGTTGCGCCGGACCCGACAGGGCGACGTGCTCTCCGTCTTCTGCCGGGAACATGCGCACTCCGAGAGTTCCGCCTGGCACCTCGACCTGCCAGTTGTTCGGCGCATTCTCCCCCGCCCAGTACCGCACGGCGAGTGCGGTAGCGGCGACGCCGGTGCCGCAGCTGAGGGTCTCGCCGACGCCGCGCTCGAACACACGCATGCGGACGTGCCCGACTCCGTCGCGCACCAACGGCTCGCCCGGAACGACGAACTCGACGTTGGCGCCAGCCGGCAGAACGGGGTCGAGGTCCGGCGTGCGATGCAACTCGAGCGACGCGAGTTCGTGTTCGGACGCGATCGCCACGATCACGTGAGGGTTGCCGACGTTGATTCCGAGACCGGGACGGGTGACCGGCAATCCGTCGACGCGCACCAGCGGATCGTCTCCGGAGAGCTTCCACAGGCCGAGGTCGACCTGATATCCCGCGGCGCCACGGGTCACGTCGCGCACACCGGCTCGAGTACCAATCGGCAACGTCGATCCCGGTTCGATGGTCGCGAGGCCCGCACGCACGAGGTAGTGCGCGAACACCCGGATGCCGTTGCCGCACATCTCTGCGATCGACCCGTCGGCGTTGCGATAGTCCATGAACCACTCGGCTGCGGGCTCCTCCGCAAGCGCGGCCGCGCCGTCGGGGATGGCCGCAGACCGGACGACCCGAAGGATGCCATCGGCGCCGATTCCGAAGTGGCGATCGCACAGCACGGCGACCTGCTCGACCGTCAGATCGAGCGCCCCGTCGGGGTCGGCGATGATAATGAAGTCGTTGCCCGTGCCGTGACCCTTGGTGAATGCGACCATCCCCCCAGTCTAGAGAGCGCGACTACTGGTCGGAGACGAGGCGCTTGCCCGTGTTCAATACAGTGAAGCGCTCGTAGCCGAGCGAGTCGTAGAAGCCGAGAACACCCTCATTTCCTTCCCTGACCATGAGCTGCACCTTCGGGCATCCCATCGCCTCAAGCACACGCTCGGCCTCCCCCACGAGTGCCCGCGCGATTCCGAGGCCACGGTGCGAACTTGCCGTGGCGAGATAGTACAGCCACCCGCGATGACCGTCGTATCCGGCCATCACCGATCCGACCACTTCAGCGTCCTGCGTCGTGGCGACGAGGAAGCCGTCCGGCTGCACAGCGAGCTTGCGTTCGATGTCGAGGTGCGGATCGTTCCACGGCCGCGTGAGTCCTGCTTCTTCCCAGAGCACGACGACAGCCTCCGTGTCAGCCTTCTCGAAAGCACGAACCGTCCACTCGGCGGCCGCCTCTTCCCGCGGCTCGGCCGACTCGCTCACGCCGTAGCTCCCGTCGAGACGACGGCGTAGCGTCCACAGAGGAATTTCCGGTTGCGTGCGACCTCCAGGAGCTCCAGATCGAGCCTGCGCGGGAGCAGCGGCGCGCCGGACCCCAACGTCACGGGCGCATACTGCACCCAGATCTCATCCAGCAGTCCCGCGTCGGCGAACTGCCCAGCGAGGTCTCCCCCACCGACGATCCAGATGTCCTTGCCGTTGGCAGCCTCGAGCATCTCGGCGTGCACCCTCTGCACGACGTCGTGAGTCAGGCGCACGTCGGCGTCCTCAGGGCGTGCGAGCTCCCGGTGCGTGAACACCCAGGTGGGCTGGGTATAGACCCACCGCCCGTTTTCATGACGCATGACCCATTCGTACGTGGACGACCCCATCGCCAGCGCGCCGATGTTCTTCTCGAACGCGTTGTAGCCCATCGGGCCATCGGGATCGACGTCTTGCGTCAGCAGCCAGTCGAGCGAGTGCTCGTCCGTCGCGATGAAGCCGTCGAGGCTGGAGGCGGTGAAGAAGTGGGTGGTCATGGACCTAGCCTCGCAGCCCTCACCGACATCGCAGAAGTTCGGTCAGTCCGAGACGGCTCCGGTGCGGAGCAGCGCCTCCGCATCGGCGGGTGCGGACCGCCACTCCAGCTCCGGATACCGCTTGAACCATGACACCTGCCGGCGCGCGTAACGGCGGGTGAGTGCCTGTGTCTGTGCGATGGCGTCTGCTTCGGTGAGGGCCCCGTCGAGCTGCCCCAGCGCCTGGGCGTAGCCGATGGCCCGCGGAGCCGTGATACCGCGTTCGAGGCCTCGCGCGCGCAGATCGGCGACCTCCGCGACGAGACCTGCCTCCCACATCCGCTCTACACGGGCATCGAGGCGCGCCACCAGGTCGGACCGTTCGACGTGCAGGCCGACCACGCGTGTCTGAGGATGCCACAGGACGGGGCGTTCGGGGAGCGCGGCGCCGTGCGTGCTGCTTCCCTGCTCGAGAACCTCGAGGGCTCGGATGACGCGCCGGCTGTTGCGCGGGTCGACCTTCGCCGCAGCCGCGGGATCTTGCGCCCGGAGACGTTCGAGCAGGCCCTCGAGACCCTCGGATTCCAACTCGCGCTCGAGACGATCCCGGATCGCGGCGTCGCGCGGCGGGAAGTGGAACTCGTACACGACGCTCGACACGTACAGACCGGAGCCTCCGACGAGGATCGCGTCTCCACCTCGCCGATGGATCGCGCAGATCGCCTCTCGAGCCACCGGCTGATACCAGGCGACTGCGGCCTCCTCGTCGACCTCGCGCACGTCGAAGAGGTGGTGCGGGATTCCGCGTCGCTCGGTCAGGGGCAGCTTCGCGGTGCCGATGTCCATCCCGCGGTACAGCTGCATCGCGTCGGCGTTCACCACCTCGGCCGGATTGCCGCGAGCACGGAGCGCTTCCGCCAGGTCGAGCGCGAGGTCGCTCTTCCCTGTCCCGGTTGCTCCGACGATCGCCCAGAGGCGCGGTTCGCTCACACCCCGACGCGAAGAGTGGGAAGGCCGAGCGACACGGCACGAGGGGCGCCATCCGACGCCGGCGCCGGAATCGCACACGATTCCGCCTGCGAGCGATCCCACGCGTCGCCCCCGCGCGTCCGACGGATCCGCAACGGTGCTCCGGTCGGGTCATCCGCGAGCAGGTGGAAGGGGGCCGCACGCGTGACGGTCACGGTCACGATGTCGCCGGGGCGCGGTAGGTCTGAGCCGGCCGTGACCTCGAAGTGGACCAGGCGGTTGTCTTCGGCGCGGCCGGTGAGGCGGTGCGTCTCGGCGTCCTTCTTACCTTCGCCGGTCGAGACGAGCACCTCGACCTGGCGTCCGACCTGCTTCTGGTTCTCTTCCAGGGAGATTCGCTCCTGGAGTGCGATCAGGCGGTTGTATCGTTCCTGGACGACCTCCTTGGGCACTTGGTCCTCCATCGTCGCGGCGGGAGTGCCCTCTCGGATCGAGTACTGGAAGGTGAACGCCGACGCGAAGCGGGACTGTTCGACGACACGCATCGTGTCTTCGAAGTCCTCATCCGTCTCGCCCGGGAAGCCGACGATGATGTCGGTCGTGATCGAGGCGTTCGGGATACGCGCGCGGACACGATCGAGAATCCCGAGGAAGCGCTCGCTGCGGTATGACCGCCGCATCGCTTTGAGGATTCGATCGCTGCCGGACTGCAGCGGCATGTGCAGCTGCGGCATCACACTCGGAGTCTCGGCCATGGCATCGATCACGTCGTCGGTGAACGCAGCGGGGTGCGGGCTCGTGAAGCGGATGCGCTCGAGCCCATCGATCTCGCCGGCCGCGCGTAGCAGCTTTCCGAACGCCTGCCGGTCGCCGAATTCCACACCATAGGAATTCACGTTCTGCCCGAGAAGCGTGACCTCGATGGCGCCGTCTTCGACCAGAAGCCGGATCTCGTTCAGGATGTCACCGGGACGCCGATCCTTCTCCTTGCCACGCAGGCTCGGGACGATGCAGAAGGTGCACGTGTTGTTGCAGCCGACCGAAATCGACACCCATCCGCTATGCGCCGAATCGCGCTTCGTCGGAAGCGTCGACGGGAAGACCTCGAGCGACTCGAGGATCTCCAGCTCTGCATCTCCGTTGTGACGCGCGCGCTCCAGCAGCCCGGGCAGCGACCCCATGTTGTGCGTGCCGAACACGACGTCAACCCAGGGCGCCTTGTCGAGGACCGCTTGCTTGTCCATCTGGGCAAGGCAGCCGCCGACCGCGATCTGCATTCCCTCCTTGCGGCGCTTCACAGAGGCGAGATGTCCGAGCGTGCCGTAGAGCTTTCCTGCGGCATTGTCACGGACTGCGCATGTGTTGATGATCACCACGTCGGCCTCGGCACCGTCGAGCGCGCGGACATAGCCTGCGCTTTCCAGCGACCCGGAGAGCCGTTCGGAGTCATGCACGTTCATCTGGCACCCGAAAGTGCGCACCTCATACGATCGCTGGCGTCCGTCTTCGTCGACGGCTGCCGACGAGGCGCTGATGATCGTCGGTTCACTGCGCGGAATAGTCATGATCGACCTATTCTACGAGCCGTGCTGGTGCGGTTGCTGCGTGACCTAGTCACTCCGAATCGACGAACCGGACGCCAGAGCTCGACGCATTCGAGCCTGTCTCCCGCAGCGCCTGCTTGGCCGCCTTCATCGCCACGGACCCGTTGTACCCGCGTCGTGAGAGCTGCCCCACCAGTCGCCGGAGAGCGGTGTCATTGTCGAGACGGCTCAAAGAACGCGCCTTGGTGCGCGCGAACTCCAGGGCGCGCTCATCGTCGTCGTCCGGTAGCTCGTCGAGTGCACCGTCGATCACGTCCCGTGGAATACCTCGTTGAGCGAGCGCGCGCGCGAGGGCGACTCTCCCCTGCCCCTTTCGTTCGACACCGGAAGTCACCAGAACGCTGGCGAGTGCAGCATCGTCGAGGTAGGCACGACGACGGAAATCCTCGATCACTTCATCGATCACGCCGTTCTCGAGACCGTGCCCACGGAGGGCCTGGCGCGCTTCGGAGACGGAGAGCGACCGGGTCCGCAGCTTTCGCACGAGGGATTCCTCGGCTGCGGTTCGAATCTCGTCGGAATCGACCGAGTCCTCGATATCGTCCTGAGGCGCGGTTGGAGTCCCAAGCGCATGAAGTCGGGGCGAGGAACTCGCTGTCAACGAACCCGATCTGGCTGATGCCCCTCGCGCGGGATGACGATCGCTTGGACTACCTGATTCAGCTCGGCTCGCCACGGGAGTGGCGCCCTCAGGCGAATGCCACGTCGACCGCCACAGCTCTGCATCAGCCGCGCGCTCGGGAACACCACCAGAGTTGTCGTCACCAGCGACCGGGCTGATCGAAACCGGGTCGACATTCTTGGTGGCGCGCCCGAAAAGGGGAATGATGGGGGCGATCCGGTCAGGGTCGCCCCCACGAGCATCATTCATCAGGCCGGACGACGCTCAGCGAGCTCGTCTGCCGCAGCAGGCACGGCCGCCGGTCCGCCGATGCCGAGCTTCTGCTTGATCTGCGTCTCGATCGCGAGCGCGATGTCGGGGTTGTTGAGCAGGAACGTTCGTGCGTTCTCCTTGCCCTGACCCAGCTGGTCGCCGTCGTAGGTGTACCACGAACCCGACTTCTTCACGATGGCGTGTTCGACGCCGAAGTCGATCAGGCTGCCCTCGCGTGAGATGCCGACGCCGTAGAGGATGTCGAACTCCGCCTGCTTGAAGGGCGGGGCCATCTTGTTCTTCACGACCTTGACCCTGGTACGGTTTCCGACCGCGTCGGTGCCGTCCTTCAGCGTCTCGATACGACGGATGTCCATGCGGACCGACGCGTAGAACTTCAGCGCCTTACCACCGGCTGTCGTCTCAGGCGAGCCGAAGAAGACGCCGATCTTCTCACGGAGCTGGTTGATGAAGATCATGGTGGTGTTGGTCTGGTTGAGACCACCGGTCAGCTTGCGCAGCGCCTGCGACATGAGTCGCGCCTGCAGACCCACATGCGAGTCACCCATCTCTCCCTCGATCTCGGCGCGAGGCACGAGCGCTGCGACGGAGTCGATGACGATGAGGTCGATGGCGCCGGAGCGCACGAGCATGTCGGCGATCTCCAGCGCCTGCTCACCGGTGTCGGGCTGAGACACCAGAAGTGCATCGATGTCGACACCGAGCTTCGCCGCGTAGTCGGGGTCGAGCGCGTGTTCCGCGTCGATGAAAGCCGCGATGCCGCCGGCGCGCTGGGCGTTGGCGATCGCGTGCAGCGTGAGGGTCGTCTTACCCGAGGACTCAGGCCCGTAGATCTCGACGATACGGCCACGCGGGAGACCTCCGACGCCGAGAGCGACGTCGAGGGCGATGGAGCCGGTGGGGATGACGGCCACGGGGGCGCGCTCATCGCTGCCCAGCCGCATGACCGAACCCTTTCCGAACTGGCGGTCGATCTGAGCGAGGGCGGTCTCGAGAGACTTCTCGCGGTCGGCGGGTGATGGCATGATGTGCTCCTTCTGCGCGCGTGGTGCCGCCTGTAGGCTGTCGCGGCTCGTCCCGGCTGGGAAGAACTCTCCGACAAGGCGTATGGCTCTTCGGCTTGTTCTCCACCGTACGAGAGGCCACCGACATCGTCTCGGCGAACCCGCATTCGGTGTAGAGCAGAAGCTCTGAACCACTTGTGCAGAAGACTACGCCCGTTTCGAACACATCTTCGACGACACGCCGAAGATCGCGCGCCATGTCCCGTAACCTGCGGACATTCCTCCGGGGCTCAGCGCCCGCGCGGCTCCTGCCGTCCGACGCCGTGTCGACGGCTCTCGGGAATGTCCATCTCGGCGCAGAGCGCCAGCCAGATCTCCCGCGGCGGTGTACCGTCTTCCAGAGCTTCGAGCGCCGTGCGGCCATGCAAGGCCGACAACCCGAGATCGTTCACCAACGAGGAAGCTCGGGCCTGGAACTCGGTTTCGACGGCGCGAAGGAACTCGCTACGACGCATTGCTCATACGCACGCTGCGGCTCAGTGCAGCGAGAGCTGGGGCTCGATCGATGCGACAAGGTCGTCGGGAACGACGTCCGGGAACACCTGGATACCTTCGAGCACCGAGATGCGATCTCCGACCTCGCGCATGATCGTCGAGATGGGAACGTCGAGGGCATCGGCGACGGACGCGAGAATCTCGCTCGACGCCTCCTTCTGGCCCCGCTCGACCTCACTGAGGTAGCCGAGCGCCACCGACGCCTTGCTTGCGACCTGCCGGAGCGTACGCCCCTTCTGCAGGCGGAAGTCCCTCAGCACATCGCCGATTTCCTGTCGTACAAGAATCATCGGAACCTCCTCCCCGTGTGATCGTTCGAGGTCTCCCCCGATGAGACAGCCAGTCTAGTACTCCTGGCCTGCACGAAATCTACCCCTGCACTCTGTGGTTTGAATGTGAGCACATCGGTAATAACCGACGTCGGGCCGTCACTATTCCGAGACCGTCTCGAGCAGCGTCGTCAGAGCCGCCGTCACCGTCTGCCTACAGATCGCATCACGGCTACCGCTCAGGTGCAGCGCCTTCACCGAAGAGCCGTCCGGCGTCACGATCCCGATGTGAACAGTTCCCACAGGCTGGCCGTCGGGGGAATCCGGGCCGGCGATACCGGTCGTCGACAGCCCGACGTCAGCCGGCACGCCATCCACGCTCACGACCCTGCGCACGCCGTCGGCCATCTGCAGGGCGACCTGCGGATGGACCGGTCCCTGTGCGGCGAGGAGCTCGGGGTCCACGCCGAGGACGGTCGCCTTGACCGGGGTCGCATAGGCCACGACGCCGCCGAGCAGGACCTTCGAGGCTCCCGGAACGGATACGACCTCGGCGCACAGCGCACCGCCCGTGAGTGACTCCGCGACGCCCAGAGTCCAGCCGCGGCGAGTCAGCGCCGACAGCAGTGCGGCGGTGCCCGCGTCGCTCATGCCCGCTTCTGGCGCGATCCGCGCACCTGGGCAACGATGTAGTCGACACCGCTGGCCACCGTGAGGACAAGCACGATGAGCATCAGGATGAACGTGATGATCGTCCAGGCCTCGAGGCCGATGAGGACGTGCAGCGGCAGCAGCGCCCAGCCGAGCGCGACGCCCTGGAAGGCCGTCTTGATCTTGCCCATCCAGGCTGCCGCGACGACATGTTCGCTGGCGACCATCAAACGGTGGATGGTGATCCCCCACTCACGGACGAGGATGATCGCGACGATCCACCAGCTGACCTCGCCGAGGATGGCGAGCCCGATGAAGCCCGCTCCGGTGAGCATCTTGTCGGCGATCGGGTCCCAGAGTTTGCCGAAGTCACTGACGATGTCGTACTTGCGTGCGAGGTAACCGTCGACCCAGTCGGTGGAGATCCCGACGATGAAGATGATGGCGGCCGCCCAGCGCAGGCCGGGGTCGGGGAGACCGTACGTACCGCCCAGCAGCAGCAGCACGAAGAAGATGACCGCCAGCGGGATGCGCGCGACTGTGATGGCGTTGGGCAGCTGCCGAGGAATCGCCATCAGTCGCGCCCCGTCAGACCCCAGGCGTCTTCATCGCCGCCCTCGGCCTCCACCTCGGGGAGACCTTCGTACTGGGCAGCGATCGGATCGTGCGTCTGAGGCATTGGCGGCACCGGAGGGGCCACCGGAGCAGCCGAAGCCGGGGACGCCGCCGGGGCATCTTCTCCGCGCAGCTTCGCCATCACCTGCGGGAGCTGCTCAGCCGTGGCCAGCACATCGCGAGCCTTGGACCCCTCGGAGGGTCCGACGATCTCGCGCGATTCCAGAAGGTCCATGAGGCGACCCGCCTTGGCGAAGCCGACACGCAGCTTTCGCTGGAGCATCGACGTCGATCCGAACTGCGAGGAGACGATGAGCTCGGCAGCCGCGAGCAGCAGCTCCAGGTCGTCACCGATGTCTTCGTCGACTTCCTTCTTCTTCGTCGGCTCCATCGCCTCCTGAACGTCGGGACGGTAATCCGGACGAGCCTGACGGGTGACGTGCTTGACGACCGCGTCGATCTCCTTCTCGTCGACCCAGGCCCCCTGCAGACGGAACGGCTTCGAGGACCCCATCGGTGAGAACAGCGCGTCTCCCTGCCCGATCAGCTTGTCGGCACCGGGGCTGTCGAGGATGACGCGGCTGTCTGTGACGCTGGTGACGGCGAACGCGAGTCGCGACGGGACGTTGGCCTTGATGAGACCGGTGACCACGTCGACGCTGGGGCGCTGCGTCGCGAGGACCAGGTGGATGCCGGAAGCTCGAGCAAGCTGGGTGATGCGGACGATCGAATCCTCGACGTCGCGCGGGGCGACCATCATGAGGTCGGCCAGCTCATCGACCACGACCAGCAGATAAGGGTACGGCTTGAGCACCCGCTCGCTGCCGACCGGCACCTCGACCTCGCCCGCACGCACGGCCCGGTTGAAGTCGTCGATGTGGCGGAAGCCGAACGACGCGAGGTCGTCGTACCGCATGTCCATCTCCTTCACGACCCACTGCAGCGCCTCGGCTGCCTTCTTCGGGTTCGTGATGATGGGCGTGATGAGGTGAGGGACGCCGGCGTAGCTGGTGAGCTCCACGCGCTTCGGGTCGATCAGGACCATACGCACGTCAGCGGGGCGCGCCCGCATCAGCAGGCTCGTGATCATGGAGTTCACGAAGCTCGACTTACCGGAGCCCGTTGAACCGGCGACCAGGAGGTGCGGCATCTTGGCGAGGTTGGCGATGACGATGTTGCCGCCGACATCCTTGCCGACACCGATCGTCATCGGGTGCGTGCTCTTCTGGGCGGCGGGCGAGCGCAGCACATCGCCGAGCGCGACCATCTCCTTGTCGGCGTTGGGGATCTCGATGCCGATCGCGCTCTTGCCCGGGATCGGCGAGAGGATGCGGACGTCGTTCGACGCCACGGCGTAGGCGAAGTTGTTGCTCAGCTGGAGGATCTTCTCGACCTTGACACCGTGACCGACCTCGACCTCGTACTGCGTGACCGTCGGCCCGCGCGAGAAGCCGGTGACCTTCGCGTCGACCTTGAACTGGGACAGCACGCTCGTGATCTGCTCGATCACCTTGTCGGTGGCCTCGGAGCGCATGACCGGCGGCGGTCCTTCGACCAGGAGGCCCGGAGAGGGAAGGATGTAGGGCGTGACGGGGGCCTGCGGCCCACGGTCGCCCGGGCCCTCCGTGCCGAAACCGTCGAGGCCGGGAAGCTCCGGCACCTCTCCGGTGTCGGAGGAATCATCGAGCAGAGCCGTGGTCTGTTGCTCGGCCAGCGAATCGGCGACCGACCGGACATCGGACAGCACCTCGGTGGCGGCGTCGTAGGGATTCTCGACGACAACCGCCTGGTCGTAGGCCGGAGTCGGGTCGGAGGTCGTGAGGAGAGCCGTGATGTCATCGGAGCCGAGAGTGCCCTCGTCGGGGTCTTCTTCCCGCCCGGTCTTGTTGCGCCGCCACCACGGCAGCACGTCAGGGTCGTCGACCTTGTCGGCGTCGTCGATCGCAGCGACGTCCTTCGCAGGCTTCTCCGGACGCTCGGCGTCGAACATCCACGCGTAGAGGTCGCCGAGGCGCCGACCGATGCGGTTCGGCGGGGTCTTGGTGAGGATGAGGATGCTGAGTGCGGTCAGCAGAGCAAGCACGATATAGGCGGGGATGACGGTCAGGTACGTCAGCGGCTGACCCACGAGCCACCCGAATAGGCCGCCCCCCGCACTCAATGCGGTGATGTCCGGCTGGGGTTGCGGCTGTCCACCGGCGACATGGCAGAAACCCGCGAGCGAGATCACGAACAGGCCGAAACCGAAGCCGATGCGTCCGTTGTCGTGAACGGAGGCCGGGTGACGGAACAGCCATCCTGCCAGCACGAGCAGGAGCAGGGGCATGATGAACGCCACTCTGCCGACGAGCAGCCCCACCGAGTAGGCGCTGATGTTCTCGGCCACCTCGTTGCCGATGAAGACCCACTCGTTCACGGCCCCCAGGGCAGCGAGCAGCACCAGGAGGAACGGGAAGCCGTCTCGACGGTCATCCTTCTCGAGAGCCTCCGGTCCGAAGGCGCGGAAGAGGCCGCCGACACCGTGCGCCAGTCCGAGCCAGGCACGAACGGCGACCGGAGGCTTCTCCGCCTCGTCGATGTACTTCTTGGGAGCGGGCTGGGCCTTGGGAGCCGTCTGCCGCTTGGGGCGCGACGGCGCGCTTGTCGACGCGCGCTCTGTCTTCGTGGTACTCCTGGCCATGATTCTCACGTTACGTCCAACAGCCGACATCTCCGCGTAATGACGCGGCTTTCCACCGATCCGGGCAACGCCGGCTATCGGGTGCGACGTGCCATCGTGTCGCGGGTCGCACCCTCCCCCACGACCGTGAATCCCTCGGCGCGATACAGGTTGCGCGCGAAGTTGTCCCGTTCGACGCTCAAGCTGATCCGTGCGTGCCCCTCCGCTCCGGCGAGCTGCACGATGCCGCGCAGGAGGGAGCGTCCGACCCCCCGAGCGCGCCAGAGCGGGTGCACTCCGATGATCAGCTCGGGGACAGCGGCACCGACGAAGCCGAATCCCGGGGCATCCTGGGGCAACACCCGATACCAGGCGGCACCGACCGAGACGCCGTCGCCGCCGGTGGCGACAAGACCGTCGTCGGACAGGCGCTTCCAGCCCGCGAGATACCGCCGATGTTCCGGGGACGTCAGCACCTCGTGGCGCGGACGCACTCCCCCGGCGCGCCAGTTGGCGGCCTCGACGAGCATGTCGCCGAGGAACTTCGCATCCGTCTGCGCCGCCCTGCGAAGGGCAATGCCCCTGTCCATGACGCGAGCCTAGGACGACGGTGTTACGCCGGGATGTCCGGCAGCCGTGAGTGGGAAGAGGTCTTCCCTGCCGTCACGCCTCGATGACGAGCGGGACGATCATCGGCCGACGGCGGAGACGCTGGTTGACCCAGCGACCGATGGTGCGTCGCACGACCTGCGACAGCGAATGGGTGTCGCGCACCCCGTTGCCCGCCGCCTCCTTGAGCGCCGCGACGATCTTCGGCGCGACGTCGTCGAAGACGGAGTCGTCTTCGGCCACACCACGCGCGTGGATCTCGGGCCCGGAGATGATGCGGCCCGTCGCGGCATCCACGACGACGATCACGGAGATGAAGCCCTCTTCGGCGAGGATGCGTCGATCCTTCAGGTCCGCATCGGTGATCGCTCCGACCGAAGAGCCGTCCACGTAGACGAACCCGAGATCCAGCTGCCCGACGACGCTCGCCACGCCGTCCTTCAGGTCGATCACCGTGCCGTTCGAGGCGATGATCGTGTTCGACTCCGGAACACCCGTGTCCTGCGCGAGCTTGGCGTTCGCGATCAGATGCCGATACTCGCCGTGCACTGGAAGGACGTTCTTCGGCTTCAGGATGTTGTAGCAGTAGATCAGCTCGCCGGCGGCAGCGTGTCCGGAGACGTGCACCTTCGCGTTCGCCTTGTGCACGACGTTCGCGCCGAGCTTGGTCAGCCCGTCGATCACGCGGTAGACAGCGTTCTCGTTGCCCGGGATGAGGCTGGAGGCGAGGATGACGGTGTCGCCCTCGCTGATCTCGATCGCGTGGTCCATGTTCGCCATGCGGCTCAGCACCGCCATGGGCTCACCCTGGGAACCGGTCGACATGTAGACGATCTGCTCGTCGGGGAGGTCGCGCGCCTTCTTGAAGTCGATGAGGACCCCGTCGGGGACCTTCAGGTAGCCGAGCTGCTCGGCGATCGTCATGTTGCGCACCATGCTCCGACCGAGGAAGGCGACGCGGCGACCATTGGCGTACGCGGCGTCGATGACCTGCTGCACACGGTGGACGTGGCTGGAGAAGCTCGCGACGATGACGCGGCGAGGCGCCTTGGCGATGACCTGATCGAGAACGGGACCGATCGAGCGCTCGGTCGGCGTGAAGCCGGGGACGTCGGCGTTGGTCGAGTCGACGAGGAACAGGTCCACACCCTCCTCACCGAGGCGTGCGAAGGCCCGCAGGTCTGTGATGCGGCCGTCCAATGGCAGCTGGTCCATCTTGAAGTCACCCGTGGCGAGCACCATGCCGGCAGGGGTACGGATGGCGACGGCCAGAGCGTCGGGGATCGAGTGGTTGACCGCGACGAACTCGAGATCGAACGGCCCGACCCGCTCCTGCTGCCCTTCCTTCACCGTGAGGGTGAAGGCCTTGATCCGGTGCTCCTTGAGCTTCGCCTCGACCAGCGCGAGGGTCAGGCCCGAACCGATCAGCGGGATGTCGCTCTTCAGGCGCAGCAGGTACGGAACGGCGCCGATGTGGTCCTCGTGGCCGTGCGTCAGCACGACACCGACGATGTCGTCGAGCCGGTCACGAATGGGCTCGAAGTCCGGAAGGATCAGATCGACGCCCGGCTGATGCTCCTCGGGGAAGAGCACGCCGCAGTCGACGATCAGGATCTTGCCGTCGTACTCGAAGGCGGTCATGTTGCGACCGATCTCGCCGAGCCCGCCGATCGGGATGACCCGCAGCGTCCCGTCAGCGAGAGGGGCCGGTTCTACCAGGGGAATGGACATGCTGTCTCCTCAGTCGGACACTCCGCGCGTCCGTTCGTTCATGGGGACGCGACTCAGCGCGTCGTGCCGTGCACCTTGGGCAGGGCACCACCCGCAGCCGCGTTGCGGTCGGGTCGGAAGTTCGAGAAATCGGCTCCTGGGACGTTCTGGACGAGGTCGAGCTCATCCTCGATGAGCGCGGCCTCCCATTCCTCGGGACCGACCAGGGGGAGGCGGACGCGCGGGCTGGAGATGCGTCCGAGCCCGTGCAGGATGTACTTGGCTGCAACGGTTCCGGGCACGTGGGTCATGACAGCGCGCACGAGCGGCTCGAGCCGCTTGTGCTCGGCTGTCGCCGTGGCCAGATCGCCGGCGTTCACCGCGTCGATGATCGTGCGGTACGGCGCAGCGGCGACGTTCGCCGTCACGCCGATGAGGCCGGTGGCCCCGATCGCGAGGTGCGGCAGCACGTTCGCGTCGTCGCCGGAGAAGTACATCAGATCGGTCTGGTTGAGCACGCGACTCACCTCGGAGAAGTCGCCCTTGGCGTCTTTCACCGCGAGGATGTTCGGGTGCTTCGCGAGGCGCAGGATCGTCTCGTACTTGATCGGCACACCGGTTCGGCCGGGAATGTCATACAGGATGACGGGCAGGTCGGTGGCGTCGGCGACGAGGCGGAAGTGCGTGAGGATTCCGGCCTGCGTGGGCTTGTTGTAGTACGGCGTGACGATCATGATGCCGTCGGCGCCGGCCTTCTCACTGGCCTTGTACAGCTCGATCGCGTGCGCCGTCTCGTTCGAGCCACCTCCGGTGATGATCTTGGCGCGGCCTGCCGAGACCGACTTGCCGACTTCGACGAGCTTGAGCTTCTCAGGGTCCGTCAGGGTCGAGGTCTCGCCGGTCGTTCCCGTCACGACGATGCCGTCCGCACCCGCGGTGATCACGTCATCGATGTGCTTCTCGACGGCGGGCCAATCGACTTCGCCGTCGGCCGTCATCGGAGTGACGAGCGCGACGAGAACCTGTCCGAAAGGGTTGCCCGAGTGCGTCATAGACCCAGCGTATCGGTTCGGGTCACCGTCATGCGGACGCGGTGACGCTCGTCACACGCGACCACGACGGGCGACGCCCGACGTCAGCGAACTCGGCAGCACACGCGTCAACCCCACGATCGCCTTGTATCGCAGCGACGGAATGGACACGGACTTGCCGCGGGCCGCATCACGCAATGCCGTGCGGACGACGTCGCGCGCGTTCAACCACATGATCCCCGGCACGCCCTCCTCGCCCACAGCCAAGCCCATCCGCTCGTGGAATGAGGTGTGCGTGAATCCCGGGCAGAGGGCGGTGACGCTGACTCCGTCGCGCGCATACTCCGCGTTCGCCCAGCGACTGAAGCCGATCAGCCAGGACTTGCATGCGGAATAGGTGGAGCGGGAGATGAAGCCGGCGACGGAGGCCACGTTGATGATGCGGCCTCCGCGTCCGCGCATCGACTGCAGCGCTGCGTGCATGAGGCGCATCGACGCCTCGACGTGCACCCGGAGGTGCCGGACCTCGTCGTCGATGTCGTTGTCGGCGAATTGGAGCGGCAACCCGAACCCGGCATTGTTCACGAGCAGGTCGACGGGGTCGGCAGTGTCGCGCAGCCGTGCGGCGATGCCCTCGACCCCGGCCGCGTCCGCCAGATCGGCGGGAAGCACCTCGACCGCCACCCCATATTCACTGCGCAACTCGGCTGCCAGCTGCTGCAGCGCGTCCTCGGATCGGGCGACGAGGATGAGGTCGGCTCGGCGCCTGGCGAGCTGGCGGGCGAACTCCGCCCCCAGTCCGGCGCTGGCTCCCGTGATCAGAGCAGTGGGCATCAGCGCTCGAATCCGAGGAAGCGATAGCGGATGCCGGTGCGCGAAGTCTGCCACTCCCCCTCGTCGACGAGTCGCCACCCGGTCTTGGCGGGCGCGTAGGCGTCGCCGTCGACATCGAGATCGAGCTCGGTCACCTCAAGCCGGTCGGCGTCCCCGATCACCTGGCGGAAGATCTCCGCGCCACCGATGATCCACAGCCTGTCCTGGCCCCGGACTGCCTCGGCCACCGTCGCCGCGCGACGCGCACCTTCTTCGGACCAGTCCTGCTGTCGGGTCACCACGATGTTGTCGCGGCCCGCGAGCGGCCGGAACCGTTCAGGTAGCGAATCCCAGGTCTTGCGCCCCATCACCACCGGCGCACCGAGGGTGACGTCCTTGAAATGAGCCAGGTCTTCGGGCACGTGCCAGGGCATGCCGCCCTCGGCGCCGATCACGCCGCCGTGAGCCTCGGCCCAGATGAGGCCGACCCAGGTCATACCGCCACCGCCGCGCGGATGGGGGCGTGGTGTTGATAGTCCTCCACGACGAAGTCCTCGTAGCGGTAGTCCGAGATCGACTCCGGCTTCCGCGCGAAGCGCAGCGTCGGGTACTCGAAAGGCTCGCGGCTCAGCTGCTCGCGCACCTGGTCGACATGGTTGTCATAGACGTGGCAATCGCCACCCGTCCACACGAAGTCACCGGGCTCGAGCCCCACCTGCTGCGCGATCATCATCGTGAGCAGGGCATAGGAGGCGATGTTGAACGGCACACCGAGGAACATGTCGGCGCTGCGCTGATACAACTGGCACGAGAGCTTGCCGTCGGCCACGTAGAACTGGAAGAGCGCATGACAGGGCGCGAGGGCCATGTCGGGGATGTCGGCCGGGTTCCACGCCGACACGATCAGCCTGCGCGAATCGGGCGAGCGGCGGATCTGCTCGATCACCTCGGACAGCTGGTCGATACTGCCGCCGTCGGGCGTCGGCCACGACCGCCACTGCACACCGTAGACGGGGCCAAGATCGCCCGACTCATCCGCCCACTCGTCCCAGATCGTGACGCCGTTCTCCCGCAGCCATCCGACGTTGGAGTCGCCCTGGAGGAACCAGAGCAGCTCGTAGGCGATGGACTTGAAGTGCACGCGTTTCGTGGTGATGAGCGGGAACCCCTTCGACAGGTCGAAGCGGATCTGTCGGCCGAAGACGCTCGTGGTCCCGGTTCCCGTCCGATCCGACTTGTGCGTGCCGGTCTCCAGGACGTCGCGGAGCAGGTCTTCGTAGGGAGTCGGGACGGCTGCGCTCATGACAGCCACGATACCTTCCCACCCCGGGTCACGGGCGGAACCGGCGCGGGGCGATCAGGGTTCGTCATGCTCCGAAACATCGGCCTCCGCTCCCGACAGAGCACGTAATCTCGACACATGTCGCCCGCCCTCGCTCTCGCCGTCGCCGCTGCGCTCCTCGCGCTCGCGACCGTCGTGGGCATCGTGCTGCGGCGTCGCGACGGAAGACGTCTCGGAGGCGGGAACCTCCGATTCGATCCCGCCGACGCGGCATCGAACGGACTCGGTGATCGTGCCACCCTCGTGCAGTTCAGTACCGAGATGTGCGCACGGTGCCCGCAGGTGCGCCGACTGCTGCGCGACTACGTCTCCGACCACGACGGGCTCACGCACGTCGAGGTCGACCTGACCCATCATCCCGATCTCTCGACGCGCTACCGCGTGCTGCAAACGCCGACGACCTTCCTCGTCGACGGCACCGGCGCGGTCCGCGCACGATTCCATGGCGTTCCCCACCGGCACGCCCTCGCAGAAGCCCTCGCCGCCGTCTGACGTGCGAAGACCGGAGCACACAAATGAGCACTCCCGCAGGCATCGATCCCCGTGGTCCGCGCTTCGCCGCGACGATCACCGCGTTGCTGCTGCTCGTGGCGACGTTCCTGGCGCTGATCGGGATATCGACGGAATCCGCCAGTTCAGGCTCATTCGGCTGGTTCGCCTATCAGCCGCTCGCGGATTCCACGTTCGTCCCCGGTGGTTTGGTGATCTCATCGTCGACACCCGCTCAGCGCGCGCTCGACCCGGGCTTCCTGCTCGCGGTCGTGATCGCCCTCCTGTTCCTGTGGGGTGTCGTCTCCCCGCGCACCGCGCCGTGGAGCGTCGTCTTCCGCACGCTGGTCCGCCCGCGACTCTCCCCGCCGGCAGAGCTCGAAGACCCGCGCCCGCCCCGGTTCTCCCAGGGGGTGGGGCTGTTCGTCGTCGGCATCGGCCTCCTGCTGCACCTCGCCGGCGTTCCGTGGGCTCTTCCGATCGCCACCGCTGCGGCTTTCATCGCCGCTTTCCTCAACGCGGCGTTCGCCTTCTGCCTGGGGTGCCAGCTCTACCTCCTGTTGCAGCGCGCCGGCATCGTCGGTCGCGCCGCGTCCGCCTGATTCCTGTTCCGTCCCGACCGGCCCGTCGGTAGGCTGGCCGCTACGTGACCCGCACACCGAGCGGGGCCCGAGAAGCGGAGGAATCATGCCCGTCACCAGCGAAGCCGCCAGCACCTGGACCGGATCGCTCATGGAGGGATCGGGCACGGTCGCGTTCTCGTCGTCGAACCTCGGCACCTTCCCGATCAACTGGAAGGCCCGCAGCGAGGGCAGCGACACCACGACCACGCCCGAGGAACTCATCGCGGCAGCCCACTCCGCGTGCTTCAGCATGGCGCTCTCACACGCGCTCGCCGAGAACGGCACCCCGCCGGAGCGCGTCAACACGACGGCCTCGGTCACGTTCAAGCCGGGCGTCGGCATCACGGGCAGTCACCTGAACGTGAACGCGACGGTACCGAACCTCACGCCCGAGGCGTTCCAGGAGATCGCGGCCGGTGCCAAGACCGGCTGCCCGGTGTCTCAGGCGCTTGCAGGGATCGAGATCACGCTCGAGGCCACCCTCGCCTGAGGGACGAGGCTGGGGTCAGCGACGCGAGAGGCGGATGGCCTCGCGGATGCTGGCCCTGGCATCCTTCCGACGTCCGGCGGCGTCCTGCACGACCCCCAGTCGGTAGCGTGCGCGCCAGTCATCGTCGGAGGCATCGGCCTCTGCGGTGTACCGCGCGATGAGCGGATCCGCGTCGGCCCGCGCGATGCGACCGCTCGGCGTCAGCTCCGTCTCCACCGGAGGCATCCCGCCTTCGGTGTCGAGAAGCCGTCCGAGGCGATCAGCTCCGAAGCCGAACATCATCTCCCGAACCAGCGCCCAGGCCCCGATCGGTGCCAGCACCAGCAGCGTGATGCCCATGCCGATCGAGACCGGAGTGCCGACCGAGATGAACATCACGGCAAGCCAGATCGCGACGGCGAGGTAGACCAGGAGCGCCGCGGCCATCAACCCGACGCCGATCCGTGACATCACGAGCGGATGCCGATATCGATCATGTGCTCGAGGCCGACGATCACGCCGCTGGCCTGAGCGGCGAAGGGGACGGCGAGACGGATCCCCGGCGCGTACGCGAGCGCAGAGTCCGTGGTGTCGTGCGTGAAGGTCAGCGACTCGCCGGGTCCCGAGAGGATGACCTCCTGCTTGGCGACGACCCCGGGGCGCCGCAGCGAATGGATCGGCACGCTGCCCACCTGCTGCCCCCGCGCACGCTGATCGGCGTGCGGAGCGCTGACCGGCCCCTGCTCCGCCCGGGCCGCTGCGATGAGCTCGGCCGTGCGCACAGCGGTGCCGCTCGGCGAATCGATCTTGGTCTCGCGGTGCGCTTCGATGATCTCGGCGGAGCCGAAGAACGGGGCGGCGGCGGCGGCCAGTGCCGATCCGAGCACCGAGCCGAGCGAGAAGTTCGGGATGAAGACCACGCCGGTGCCGGCGGCTTCGACGAGCGGGCGCACGAGAGCGATCCGTTCCGAGGACCACCCGGACGTCGCGACGAGAACGTTGATGCCTCGTTCGACGGCGGCTCGGACGACCTCGATGCTGACCTGCGGTGTCGAGGCATCGACGACCAGGTCGGCGCCATCCAGCTCGGAGAGATCGCTCGACGAGGTCAGCACACGGCTCACCTCGAAGCCCTCGAGCTCATCGATCACCGCACCGATGATCGTGCCGAGCTTCCCGGTTCCGCCGACGAGGGCTACCTGCGTGGTCATGCGTCCAGTCTATTTCGGCGGCGACTCCCTCCGGCCGGGGGCGCGCGGGGTGGATCACACCCCATCCCGGACCTGAGAGATCTCAGACGAGCAACGCGTCGGGAATGCCCGTGCGGAGCTCCACCGGAAGGTGCCCGGTGTCGTTGTGGGTGAGCAGGGTCCACGGCCGCCCCTGCTTCTGCGCGATCACCGTCAGGCCGCAATGCGACTGGTTCAGTGTCATCCACCGCCATTCGGGTGCGGCGAGCACCTCACGGACGAACCAGGAGATCACGAAGTTGTGCGTGATGAGAACCTCGTGCACGTCACCGGTCTTGCGCACGAGGAACTCCTCGACCGCATCCGACATCTGTGCGCGCCCCGCTTCGATCTCGGCTTCGGTGACCGAGCCGAAGAACGGTTCGAACACCGCGGGAGTCTCTTCGGTCATCCCCGTGGGCACGCAATCGAACAGCAGCGCGGTGGGCTCCGGGTCGACCGACGGCAGACGGGCCGCGATCGCTCGAGCCGTCTCGTTGGCACGGAGCAACGGCGAATGCCACACCGCGTCGAGCGGAAGTCCGGACAGCCGGTCGGCGATCAACTCGGCTTGACGCTGCCCTCGAGGAGAGAGGGGTCCGTCGGCGAGACCATGCTCCGCATCCTGATGTTCACCATGTCTGACCAGATATATGTAGTGCGTCACAACTCGCTCGCTTCATCGCCAGCATCCGCCGGGCCTCCCTCCCACCCTATGTCACGGGCGGGACGATGCTCAGTTGCCGGCCCGGGTCAACTCGGCGACGTGGCTCCGCGAGAGCGAGACTCCCGCACCCTGCATGAGCTCGTCGACGTGATCGGTCGCGAACGTGTTCACGATCGGTGCCGCGACCGTGCGCTGGGCGAGCAACCAGGCAACCGAGACCGCTGCAACGGGAACGGCCAGCTCTTCGGCCACCTGGTCGAGCGCGCGCAGGATCTTGGTCCCCCGCCGATTCAGGTGCCCACGCAGCTGCTCGCCGCGCACACCACGCGAGGTGAGCGCCTTGTTGCGGTGACGCCCTGAGAGGAAGCCGTGCTCGAGGGCATGCGACGGAGTGACCGCGAGGTTCTGCGCGCCGGCGACGAGGCGCAGGTCTCCCTCGAACGGCTGACGACGGATGAGGTTGTACGGCGCATCGATCACCTGGATGCGCGGGTAACCGGCCGAGGCGAGGATCCGCGCCTCGACCAGGCGCTCCGGTGACAGGCCGAAGGCTCCGAGCGCACCCACCTTCCCCGCGTCCGACAGCCATTCGACGGTCGCCAGGGTGTCTTCGAGATTGGTCGTCGCGTCGAGCGTCGCGTCGAGGTACAGGACGTCGATGCGCTCGACGCCGAGCCGTGTGAGCGAGCCCTCGACAGCCCGCACGAGGTTGACGGAGCCCAGCCCGGGATTGTCGGCGTGGGCTCCGATGCGCACGCTCAGCACGGCACGATCACGTCGCCCGCGAGACCGCAGCCACTGGCCGATGATGTGCTCGCTGCGTCCGCCGGAGAATCCGTCGGCCGTGTGGATGGCGTTACCGCCGAACTCCAGATAGCGATCGAGAATGCCGTGGCTGGTCTCGAGGTCGACGTTCCATCCGAACTCGGCGGCACCCAGCATCAGAGGGAAGGTCTCGTAGCCGGTCTCGCCGAGCGGGACTCGGATGGTCTCCCCTATCCCCGGTCCGACGATGGGGATCGGGGCGGACGGGTGCTCGCCCTGCTGCTGGGCGCGATCAGTCGACGCACCTGCGCCTACGCTGAACAACCGCATACTCTCTCACCCCCGCGTCGATCGGTGCGTGCCGACCTGCGTACCTGCTGGATCTGCACCCCCCGGTGCGTACTTCGAGGGTAAGCGAATTCATCGAACGCCCTGACCAATCCGGGGAACGGCGCGGAAACGCCCGATAACGATTTGGTCACGCGGATACGACGGAACCCGGGCCCGTCCTCGACGGACAGACCCGGGTCCCGGTTTCGCAATTCGCGCTTACTCGGCGGCCGCGTCCTCTGCAGGAGCTGCCTCTGCGGCGGCGGCATCGTCGAGAACCGGCTCGAGCGAGAGCTTGCCGCGGTCGTCGATCTTCGTGATCTTGACGAGGATCTTCTGACCGACCGACAGCACGTCGTCGACGTTCTCCACACGCTTGCCACCGGCGAGCTTGCGCACCTCGGTGACGTGCAGCAGACCATCCTTGCCCGGGAGCAGCGAGATGAACGCACCGAATGTGGCGATCTTCACGACGGTGCCGAGGAACTGCTCCCCTACCTCCGGGTTGGTGGGGTTGGCGATCGCGTTGACCTGGGCGCGGGCGGCCTCGGCCGAGGGGCCGTCGGTCGCGCCGATGTAGACGGTGCCGTCCTCCTCGATGGAGATCTGCGCGCCGGTCTCGTCCTGGATCGCGTTGATCGTCTTGCCCTTCGGGCCGATCAGCTCACCGATCTTGTCGACCGGGATCTGCACACTGATGACGCGCGGCGCGGTGGGCGCCATCTCGTCAGGTGCGTCGATCGCGGCGTTCAGGACGTTGAGGATCGTGAGGCGAGCCTCGCGAGCCTGCGTCAGCGCGCCCGTGAGCACCGACGTCGGGATGCCGTCGAGCTTCGTGTCGAGCTGGATCGCCGTGACGAAGTCGCTCGTACCCGCCACCTTGAAGTCCATGTCGCCGAGAGCGTCTTCCGCACCGAGGATGTCGGTCAGCGCCGCGTAGCGGGTCTCGCCGTCCACCTCGTCGGAGACGAGGCCCATCGCGATACCGGCGACGGGGGCGCGCAGCGGCACACCCGCGTTCAGCAGGGACAGGGTCGACGCGCACACGGAGCCCATGGACGTCGAGCCGTTGGAGCTCAGCGCCTCGGACACCTGACGGATCGCGTACGGGAACTCCTCGCGGCTCGGCAGCACCGGCACGAGTGCGCGCTCGGCGAGGAAGCCGTGCCCGATCTCGCGACGCTTCGGCGAACCGACACGGCCGGTCTCACCGGTCGAGTAGGGCGGGAAGTTGTAGTGGTGCATGTAGCGCTTGCTCGTGACCGGCGACAGCGAGTCGATCTGCTGCTCCATCTTGAGCATGTTCAGCGTGGTGACACCCAGGATCTGGGTCTCGCCGCGCTGGAAGACCGCGGAGCCGTGCACGCGCGGGATGACCTGCACCTCGGCGTCGAGCGGGCGGATGTCCGCGAGCCCACGGCCGTCGATGCGAGCGCCCTCGGTGAGGATGCGACCACGGACGATCTTCTTGGTGACCGACTTGTACGCCGCAGAGAACTCGAGCGGAGCCGCAGCCGGGAGCGAGCCCGCCTCGGTGGCGTCGATGAGCTCGGCCTTGACTCGGTCCTTGATCGCGTCGTCAGCGGTCTGACGCTCGACCTTGTCGGCGATCTGGTAGACGCCGACGAGCTCGTCGTAGGAGCGGCCGGCGACGAAGTCGTAGACCTCCTGGCTGTACGCCGGGAACACCGGGTAGACGCCCGGCTCCTTCGACGCGGTCGCAGCGAGCTCGGCCTGAGCCTTGACGAGCTGAGCGATGAAGGGCTTCGAGGCCTCGAGGCCCTGGGCCACGATCTCTTCGTTCGGCTTGGTGGCGCCGGCCTTGATCAGGTTCCAGCTGCCCTCGGTCGCCTCGGCCTCGACCATCATGATGGCGACGTCTTCCGTGCCATCGGCCTTGGTCACCACGCGACCGGCGACGATCAGGTCGAACACGGCCTCCGAGACCTGCTCGGCGGTCGGGAATGCGACCCACTGGTCGTCGTTCTGGCCGTTGCCCGGGATGAACGCGAGGCGCACACCGGCGACGGGGCCCGAGAACGGAAGACCCGAGATCTGCGTGGACGCCGACGCGGCGTTGATCGCGAGAGCGTCGTAGAACTCACCGGGAGCGATCGACATGACGGTGATGACGACCTGGACCTCGTTGCGCAGGCCGTCGACGAACGACGGGCGCAGCGGACGGTCGATCAGACGGCAGACGAGGATCGCCTCGGTGGAGGGGCGGCCCTCGCGACGGAAGAACGAGCCGGGGATCTTGCCGGCGGCGTAGGAGCGCTCCTCGACGTCGACCGTCAGCGGGAAGAAGTCGAAGCCTTCGCGCGGGTGCTTGCCTGCGCTGGTGGCCGAGAGGAGCATGGTCTCGCCGTCGAGGTACGCGGCGACTGCGCCCTGAGCCTGCTGCGCGAGGCGGCCGGTCTCGAAGCGGATGGTGCGGGTGCCGAAGCGGCCGTTGTCGAGAACGGCCTCGGTGGCGGTGATTTCAGGACCTTCCAAGAGGTCTCTCCTTCTTTGTTTAGACTCGCGAGTCCATGTGACGCGCGAGCATGTTCAAAGGAGCGGAACGGAAGGGTTCGGGCGCGCGGGCATTCCCGCGAATGTCGCCTGCGCTGGCCACCAGTAGAAAGCCACCCGACACGTCCTGCCGAGGAACCCACCACAGGGGACCAGCTTCTCCGCCGCTCGCTCCATGAGTCGATATTCGATTGTGCGGTTGACACACGCCAACCGCCTCCACCCTACCAGCGCGTGCCACAAAACCCACGTCGTCCCCGATCGCGCAGCGGACATGCGCCGGCCACGGAACGTTCACCGGGCGGATGCCACTCCGTGGCGGGAGTCGGTTGTGCTGTGTCCATGCGCATGTCAGTGATCGGCTGCGGGTACCTCGGTGCCGTGCACGCCGCAGCCATGGCCTCCATCGGACACGACGTCGTCGGCATCGACGTCGACGAGCGGAAGGTGGCGGCGCTCGATGCAGGCTCCGCGCCGTTCTTCGAACCACAGCTGACCGAGCTGCTCACCAAGGGGCGGGAGTCCGGACGGCTCCGGTTCAGTGATCGGATGGCGGACGCCGCGGGCGCGAAGGTGCACTTCCTCGCTGTCGGGACGCCGCAGATCCCGGGCGGTCACGCCGCCGACCTCCGTTACGTCGACGCGGCGGTCGAGGGGCTTCTCCCCCACCTCCGTCCCGGCGACGTTGTCGCAGGCAAATCGACCGTTCCGGTCGGCACTGCCGCACGACTCGCGACCCGCATCGTCGACTCCGGCGCGACCCTCGTGTGGAACCCCGAATTCCTCCGCGAGGGCTGGGCCGTGCACGACACTCTGACACCGGACCGACTCGTCGTCGGCGCCGAACCGGACGCGGCCGGTGCACGCGCCGTCGAAGTGCTCCGCGAGGTCTATGCGGCGGCTGTGGAGACGGGGACGCCGTTCCTGGTCACCGACCTCGCCACGGCCGAACTCGTCAAGGGGGCCGCGAACGCGTTTCTCGCGACCAAGATCTCGTTCATCAACGCGATGGCGGAGATCGCCGAGGCCTCCGGCGCCGACGTGGCGCTGCTCGCCGACGCCCTCGGCCACGACTCGCGGATCGGTCGACGCTACCTCGGCGCCGGCATCGGCTTCGGCGGCGGGTGCCTGCCCAAGGACATCCGCGCGTTCGCCGCACGTGCGGAGGAGCTGGGTCGCGGTGAAGCGGTCGGCTTCCTCCACGAGGTGGACGCGATCAACGTCCGGCGCCGAGAGAGGGCGGTCCGACTCGTCGTCGACGCGCTGGGCGGGCTCGTGTTCGGACGTCGGATCGCTGTGCTCGGCGCCGCGTTCAAACCGTTCAGCGATGACATCCGCGACTCCCCGGCCCTTGACGTCGCTGTTCGCCTGCGCGGCCTCGGAGCAGATGTCGTTGTAACCGATCCCGCCGCGATGGAGAACGCCGCTGCCGCGCATCCGCAGCTGGGCTACGCGCGGGATCGCGACGATGCCCTTCGGGAGGCCGATGCGGTCGTCGTCGTCACCGAGTGGGACGAGTACCGTCGCGACCTCTCCCCCGCGCACGCCGGCGGTCTGGTCCGAGGAAGGGTCATCATCGACGGGCGCAACTGCCTCGACGCCGCAGCCTGGCGCGCAGCGGGCTGGCAGTATCACGGGATGGGCCGCCGCTGACCACCGGCCGAGAGGATCAGCCGACGTTCGCCCATCGCGTCGCGGACGAGCGCCCGAGATACACGTAGTCGTCATGCTTCGCGGTTCGACCATCGCCTGCCGCACGGCCATGCAGGCGACGCCAGACCCACGGCAGCGCATGCCGGCGCCACCACACGCCCGCGCCGATCGGCTCGTGCTCGTGCAGGGCGGCGTCGAGGACGCCCAATGCATCCGCATCGGGAACGCCCAGCATCTCTGCCGCGCGATAAGCGAGGAAACGGTGCCCCCGACTGCTCAGATGAACCAGATCCTCACCCCAGTTCGGCCGCTCGCCCAGCGAGGGGTGCAGATCCGTGTCGATCAGGATCGCTCCCGTGCGCGCCGCGACCCCCGTCATCGCCGTCGCGAATGCCGCGAACCGCCGTGCGTAGATCGCAGCCGCTCGACGACCCGGCAGGAAAGGAGTGACCAGCAGCACATCCGCACCGACCGCCCGGAGCCGCACGACGGTGTGCTCCAGCTCCGCGGCGAGCGCCGCGACGTCGACATGACTCTTCACCAGATCGTTCGCACCGATCAAGATCGACACGAGGTCAGGATGCAACTCGAGCGCACGCTCCAGCTGTCGACCGGACACATCGCTCACGCGCTTGGATCGGATCGCGAGATTCGCATAGTGCAGCCCGCCCTGTGCGGCGAGCAGCAGCGCGAGCCGATCGGCCCATCCGCGCAGAGCTCCGTCCGGGGCCGGATCACACAGGCCCTCCGTGAGCGAATCGCCCAGGGCGACGAAGCGGCGCCAGCGGCGTGCGGGGACAGGCGGCGGCGACTCGGGCCTCGCGCCACGGCGAGCGCGCGAAGACGCGTCCACCCGCTGCAGCCGCTGAGCCTCCTCGAAGTGGCCGAGCAGTTGCTCGCATACACTCGCCCAGCTGCGACTCTGCACCGCTTCTCGGCCGGCTTCGCCGAATGCACGCCGTTTGCGGGCATCACCTGCCAGATCGGCCACACGCATGCGCAGATCGCCGAGGTCACCGGGACGGTAAAGCCACCCGTCGACCCCCATGCGGACGAGATCGAGGGGTCCGCCGCGCCCGGTCGCGATCACCGGAACTCCGCTGGCGTGCGCTTCCTGCAGGGTCTGCCCGAACGTCTCGCTCTCTCCGGGGTGCACGAAGACGTCGAACGACGCCATGGCCGCGGCGAGCGCCGAGCCGGCGAGGTGGCCGAGGAACAGCGCGTTCGGGAGCAGCACCTCCAACCGGGCCCTGCTGGGGCCGTCTCCGACGATCACCAGCCGAGTACCCGGGATGTCGTGGAGCACGGCGAGGTCCTCGACCTGCTTCTCCGGAGCGAGGCGGCCGACGTAGCCGATCACGGTCTCGGCGTCCCACCCGGCACGCAGCGCAGCATCCCGACGACTCGGTTGGAAGCGTTCCGCGTCGACGCCCCTCCCCCAGCGGCGCACACGATCGACTCCCAGTCCGGCCAACTGCCGGGCGGAGTCCGCAGAGGGCGCGAGCGTCAACGTGGCTCGTCGGTGCAGTCGCGCGATGTGTGTCTGAGCGATTCCGGTGGCCGCGGCGACCCGATAGCGCTCCGTGTAGGCCGCAACGTCGGTCTGGTACGCGGCGACGCAGGCGACACCGATCCGCTCGGCGGCGAGCACCGCGCGCCATCCGAGTGCGAACGGCGAGGCGAGATGCACGACCTCGGGCTGGAACCGGCGCAGGGAGGAGGCGATGCGCGAGACTCCCGACGTGCCGACCCTGACGCTGTGATACCCCGGAAGCGCGAGACTCGGGATCGCCTCGATCTGCACACCGTGCACCTCCCCGGGCATTCCCGCGGCGGCGGGCGCGATCACGTGGGCGTCGTGCCCCTGTTGCTCGAGGTGTCGCAGGATCTGCAGCACAGACCCGGTGACGCCGTTCATGTGCGGAAGGAAGGACTCCGTGACGATCGCTACTCTCACAGCCTCAGGATGACCGAGCTCCGAGAGCGCACCTGTCGTAAACGGCCTGAGGCACCGGATGTTCACCGGATGCTGGGCGGCGGGTCACCGGCTATGTGCTCTTTGGTTGCCGTTCACCGTCCGCGGGCACAGTGAGCGACGTGTCGACGGATCTGCTCGCCGAAACCCTCACCGGCCCATGGAGCCTGGCGCTGATGAGCCTGCTCGTGGTCGGAGACGCCTTCTTCGTCGTCGTGCCGGGCGAGATCGCGGTGACCGCGCTCGGAGCGCTGGCCGTGACCACCGGATCCCCGCCGCTCTGGGCGGTCGTCGTCTGCGCCGCGGTGGCCGCGACCGTCGGCGACGCCTGCTGCTACCTGATCGGCAGGATCGTCGGCACCGATCGCTGGCGATGGATGCGGGCGCCTCGTGTGCAGCAGGCACTGGGATGGGCGCGGCGGCGCCTGGACGACGGGACGGCCACCGTGCTCTTCACCGCGCGATTCGTGCCCTTCGCGCGATTGGCGATCAACCTGGTCGCCGGGGCGTCGCGCATCCACCCGCCGCGGTACCTCGCGCTGGTCGCCGTGGCTGCGACCGGATGGGCGCTGTACCAGGCAGCGGTGGGCGCCCTGGTCGCCGCCATCGTTCCCGGCGGGCCGTTGGTCGCCGTCCCGATATCGATCGTCGTCGCGCTGGGTCTGGGCGTGCTGCTGGATCGCATCCTGCGCGGCACGAGAGGGTGACCCGCCGCGGCAGGTGCTCTAGGCTCGGGTCATGAGCACCGAAGAAGGCGCCTCCTCGTCTGAGGAGATGAAGCGCAAGTTCAAGGAAGCGCTCGAGAAGAAGAACGCGCACCACCGGCAGGGCGAGGCGCACCTGGATGGCGACTCCGCCGTGCACAGTGCGAACGCCCCGCAGACCCGGCGCGAGTTCCGACGCAAGAGCGGTTGACCGCGCGGATGCGGGAGCCCGTTCACTGCTGGCTCCCGCATCCCTCACTTCTTTCGTCAGCGTTCCGCGCGGGCCCTTGCCCGCTCCTGCTTCGCCGCCATCTCCGTCACGGCTGCGTCTCGCAGCTCCTGCACGTCCGCACCCTGAGGCGCGTCCGGATGCCCGTGCGCGTCGACGCCGTCGAGCAGCGACTCATCGAAGGGAAGTTCACCGCTCAGCACCCGACGCACGCGGTCGCGGTCGATCTGCTGGGTCCACGTGCCGATCAGGAGGGTCGCCACGGCGTTGCCGGTGAAGTTCGTCAGCGCGCGCCCCTCCGACATGAAGCGGTCGATGCCGACGATGACGCCCACCCCGTCGACGAGATCGGGGCGATAAGCCTGCAGACCTCCGGCGAGTGTCGCCAGTCCCGCACCGGTCACTCCGGCCGCTCCCTTGCTCGCGATGATCATGAACACCAGCAGTCCGATCTGCTCGCCGATCGACATCGGCTGCCCCATCCCGGTGGCGATGAAGAGGGAGGCCATCGTCAGGTAGATCGCGGTCCCGTCGAGGTTGAACGAGTATCCGGTCGGCACCGTGATGCCGACGACGGGCTTGGACACACCGACGAACTCCATCTTCGCGATGAGGCGAGGCAGCGCCGACTCCGATGACGATGTGCCGACGATCAGCAGGTACTCCCGTGCGAGGTACTTCATGAGGGCGAAGATGTTCACCCGCGTCACCGCCCACAGCATCACGCCGAGGATCACGACGATGAACAGGATGCAGGTGATGTAGAACGCGACCATCAGCGTCCCGAGACTCCAGATCGCCGCCACGCCGGTCTTACCCACCACGGCGGCGATCGCTCCGAACGCGCCGATGGGTGCGAGCCAGAGGATCATCCCGAGGATGCGGAAGACGAGCTTCTGCAGCTGCTTGACCGCCTCCATGATGGGGGCGCCGCGCTCACCTAGTCCCTGCAGCGCGAAACCGACGAGTAGTGCGATGAACAGCACCTGCAGCACGCTCTCTCCCGTGAAGGCGGAGAAGAATGTGGTCGGGATGATGCCGAGGATGAAGTCCTGCGTCGTCTTGGCCTGGGCCTCGACCGGGTCATAGGTCGAAGACGCCATGTCGAGCCCCGCACCCGGATGGATGAGGTTTCCGACGACGAGTCCGATCGCCAAGGCGAACGTCGACATCACCATGAAGTAGAGGAGAGCGAGGCCGCCGATCTTGCCGACCGTCGCCGCCTTGGCGATGGATCCGACGCCCACCACGATCGTGCAGAAGATGATCGGGGCGATCATCATCTTGATCAGTGCGACGAACCCCGTGCCCAGCGCCTCGAACCCTCGACCCACCTCCGGCCAGATGAGCCCCACCACTGCGCCGAGCACGACGGCGATCAGCACGGACACGTACAGCCAGGTGTGCCGGTCCCACGCGGGCTTCCCTCGTCGCCAGTTGAACTTCGGCAGTGCGAATCCTGTTGTGAGCGCCATGGCTTCCTCCTCGATCGTCGACGGCTTCGTCGGAATGGCGGCTTCTGCACCGCCGATCGGTTCTCACGGTGGTCCACCGCCCACCCCGATGCGATTTGTGGTCGTATTGGTCTCGACACCGACCATCGACGAGCGGAGGAAGCGATGCCGCACACCTCCGGACGCAGCATCGCCTCGCGTGTGTTCCTCGTCGTGCTCGGCGCGGCAGTGGTCATCGGCGCACTGGTGGCGGTGTTCCTCGTGGTCGAGGCGCAGCGCGCCATCCGTGCCGAAGCCGAGCGTGTGACCGCAGCGACAGCTGTCGCACTCGCGCATTCCCCCGCCGTCGTCGCCGGTCTGCAGGCGGAGGTCGATGACGAGGACGAGGCGGTCACCGCTGCGCTCGAACCATATGCCAGCGTCGTCGTCGAGGACGCAGATCTGGACTTCATCACGATCATGACGCCGGACGGCATCCGGATCACGCACCCCGACCTCACCCGGATCGGTGGACACTACCTCGGCACCATCCCGACGACAGCTCGCACGTTGACGGAAGAGTTCACCGGCACGCTCGGACGATCGGTTCGCACGATCGCGCCGGTGACCACATCCCGCGGAGAGCTCATCGGGTGGGTAGCCGCCGGCGTCACGACCGAATCGATCAGCGATACCCTGCTCCGACGACTGCCCCTCTCACTCGGCATCACCGTGGGACTGGTCGCGCTCGGTGCCGGCGGGGCCGTGATCGCTCGGCGGCTGACCCGGCGCATCGCCGGCGACCTTCCGCCGGGGCAGCTGCGGGATGCCGTGTCGTCGTACGAATCCATCCGGACGCTGGGCGAGGCGCTGCGCGCGCAGACCCACGAACACGGCAACCGGATGCACGCCGCGGTCGCGCTGCTGGAGCTCGGGCGCACAGCGGAGGCGATCGAGATCCTCACGGAGACGTCGCGCCAGAGTCAGTCGCTCGTCGATCAGGTGACCGCCCGCCGCCACGGGGACCCCGCCGTGGGCGCTCTCCTGCTCGGCAAGGCGTCCCAGGCGAAGGAGCGCGGCATCGATTGGCGCGTCCGCATCGAGCCGGACACACCGCGCACCCCGCTGTCACCCGTGGACGCCGTCTCGGTGCTCGGCAACCTCGTGGACAACGCGATGGACGCGGCAGCCGAGTCCGACGACAGGTGGGTGCAGGTGCTGCTGCGCCCGAGTGGCGACGGGGGCATCGTGCTGGACGTGGCCGACAGCGGCCCCGGCATACCGGAGTCGCTCCGCGAGCGGATCTTCGACCAGGGTTATTCCACGAAGCCCGCCGATGCGCAGGGACGCGGCGTGGGGCTGGCACTCGTGCGCTCCGTGGTCACGGGTGTCGGCGGTTCGGTCACGGTGAGCGACGACCCTACGATGTTCCGCGTCGTCCTCCCCGGCGCGCAGTCCCGGAGGTCGCAACCATGATCCGCACGCTGATCGTCGACGACGATGCCCTGACCCTCGAACTGCACCGGGACTACGTGGCCCGGCTCGACGGGTTCATCGTCGCGGGGGAATGCAGCAGTGCCCGCGCAGCGGTGCATGCCGTGCTGAAGCACCCCGGCGCAGACGCGTTCGACCTCGTTCTCCTCGACATCACCATGCCCGATGGCTCCGGGATCGACGTCCTGCGCGGGCTGCGCGCCCGTGCCGCCGCCACCGACGTGATCGCGATCACCGGCGTGCGCGATGCGGAGAGCGTCCGACAGATGGCGGCGCTGGGCGTGCACCAGTACCTCGTCAAGCCGTTCCCGTTCGCGGTGTTCCGGGAGCGGATGGAGCAGTACCGCGTTCATCGGGAACAAGCGCGATCGACCAGAGGCCAGGCCACGCAGGCGGAGATCGATGCGCTGCTCGGCCGTGCGACCGCAGCGATCCCACTCCCCAAAGGACTGTCGTCCACGTCGTTGGAGAGCGTCACGATGGAGCTGCGCGCGCACGGGCCGCTGTCGGCACGCGAAGCCGCTGATCGGCTCGGGCTCTCCCGTGTGGCGACCCGCCGGTACCTCGAGCACCTGACCGCCGAAGGAGTCGTCCTCCGAACCGCCCGTCGTGGCGCACGAGGCCGCCCCGAGACGGAGTATGCCTGGCGACAGGAAGCGGACGGAGTGGGCGACGGTGGACTCGTGGTGCCGGTGACGGACTGATCTTCGAGGACCGCTCCGACGCAGGGCGACGCCCGGCCGATCTGCAGGCCGGGATGTGACCTCCCCGAACGATGAAACGCGCCGCACGCCCGCTTCGGGCGTTCGGCGCGTTTCTGGTCGGAGGAAGGCGGATCACTCCCCGGCGAGACCGCCCAGCATGTGCCCGAAAGAGCGGCCTTCGCCCAGGTACGTCGCGGGATCGTAGGGGTCCACGACCGTCGTCGCTTCCTTTCGGGCGATCACATCAGCGAGTTCTCGCGCCCCCTTCTCCACGCGCTTGGCGAGCGGAGCGACATCGTCACCCGAGTCGCCCCAGTCACTCGATGCCGCGAACACGCCCGTCGAGACGGCCTCGGCGTGCAGATAGGCGAACAGCGGACGGATGGCATAGTCGATCGCCAGCGAATGCCGTGCGGTTCCCGCGTTCGCGCCGATCAGCACCGGCTTCCCCGTGAGCGCATCGGGGTCCAGCACGTCGATGAACGACTTGAACAGCCCCGAGTAGCTCGTCGAGAAGATCGGCGTGACGGCGATGAGCGCGTCGGCGGAGACCACCGTGTTGATCGCGGTCTCGAGCGCCTGGGGCGCGAACCCCGTGAGCATGTTGTTCGTGATGTCGTGCGCATAGTCGCGCAGTTCGATCACGTCGACGGTGGCTTCGATGTCGCGCTCCGCGAGGGCCTTCACCGTCTCTGCGGCCAGCCGATCGGCGAGCATCCTGGTGGACGACGGGTTCGAGAGCCCCGCCGCCACGACGGCGATACGACGCGAGGTCATCTCACGCCTCCTTCCGGCTGAGCCCGAACGCTGCCCCGGCGGGTGCCGGGCTGTCCTGGTAAGGCGAGTCGCCGGTGAGGTTGTCACCGCGGTTGGCGCCGGGGCGAGCCTGGCGCGTCGGACCGTCACCGAACTCGGCCTTGACCCGGGCGGCGTGGGTCGGTGCGTCCGGCACGGAGGACGGGCGGTCCTTCGCAAGCTCCTTGCGCAGCACCGGCACGACCTCGGACCCGAGGATGTCGAGCTGTTCCAGAACCGTCTTCAGCGGGAGACCGGCGTGGTCGATGAGGAAGAGCTGACGCTGGTAGTCGCCGTAGTGCTCGCGCATGCCGGCGTAGCGATCGATGACCTGCTGCGGTGAACCGACCGTCAGCGGCGTCATCTCGGTGAAGTCCTCCATGCTCGGCCCGTGACCGTACACCGGCGCATTGTCGAAGTACGGACGGAACTGGTTCACCGCGTCCTGCGACTTGGCTGCCATGAACACCTGACCACCGAGGCCGACGATCGCCTGCTCCCGAGTGCCGTGACCGTAGTGCTCGAAGCGCTGACGGTACAGCTCGATGAGCCGCTGGTAGTGCTCCTTCGGCCAGAAGATGTTGTTCGCGAAGAACCCGTCGCCGTAGTAGGCGGCCTGCTCCGCGATCTCCGGGGTGCGGATGGAGCCGTGCCACACGAAGGGCGCGATGCCGTCGAGGGGACGCGGCGTCGAGGTGAAGCCCTGCAGCGGGGTGCGGAACTTTCCTTCCCAATCGACGACGTCTTCGCGCCACAGCTTGTGCAGCAGCGCATAGTTCTCGATGGCGAGCGGGAGTCCCTGGCGGATGTCCTGACCGAACCAGGGGTAGACCGGTCCGGTGTTGCCGCGCCCGAGCATGAGGTCCATGCGCCCGTCGGACACATGCTGCAGCATCGCGTACTCCTCGGCGATGCGCACGGGGTCGTTCGTGGTGATGAGCGTCGTCGAGGTCGACACGATGAGGCGCTCGGTCTGCGCGGCCAGGGCCGCCAGGAAGGTCGTCGGGCTGGAGGACCAGAACGGCGGGTTGTGGTGCTCGCCGATCGCGAAGACGTCGAGGCCGACCTCTTCGGCGTGTACGGCGATGGCCGTGGTCGCCTTGATGCGCTCCTGCTCGCTGGGGGTGATGCCCGTGGTGGGATCGCGGGTGATGTCGCTGACCGACATGATGCCGAACTGCATCGCCTGCGCGCCTGACTGCTCGCTCATGATTGCTCCGTGTTCTCCGAACCGGATGACTCGCACCCGTTTCTATTCATTTGAATGTATATGTGTCAACGCGCTCATCGCAACTTTATTCCCGGCCTGTAGCCTCGAACGATGAGCAGTACCGGCGCCGACATCTCAGGGCCCACCACAGGATCGATCCCGCGAAAACGCCGGCGCGTGCCCTTCTGGGACAACGCGCGATACATCTGCATCGTCCTCGTCGTGCTCGGGCATGCGATCCAGCGACTCATCTACGATTCGGACATCGCCTTCGCCTTCTACCTGGCGCTGTACGCGTTCCACATGCCGGCGTTCGCGATCATCTCCGGCTACTTCTCCAAGTCGGGCACGCCCACCAAGACGCAGATGGCCCGGGTGATCACGGACATCATCCTCCCGTACGTGATCTTCGAGACCCTGTGGACGCTCACCAAGTGGCTCGTCGAGGGCGAGGCGACACCGAACTTCACGAAGCCGAGCTGGACCCTGTGGTTCCTGCTCGCGCTCGGCATCTTCCGGCTGGTGCTCCCCTATCTCGCACTGCTGCGCTGGCCGCTGCTGTGGACGGTCGTGATCTCGATCGGCTCCGGCTACCTTCCGAACGTCGACAGCACGTTCTCGTTGTCCCGCACTCTCGGCCTCCTGCCGTTCTTCGCGCTCGGCTGGTGGCTGCGCGAGCACGACATCGTCGATCGGCTCCGCCTGCTCGACTTCCGCCCCTGGTGGATCCGGGTCGCCGCCGTCGCGGTCTTCGCGGGGGTCGGCTGGGCGGCGTGGAACTGGCTGCCACTGTGGCAGGCCGTCGACCTGCGCCACTGGCTGTTCTACGAGGACTCGTACTCCGACCTGGTCGGCGACCAGTGGTGGGCCGGCGCGATCCGCATCGCCCTGATGCTGCTGGCGGTCCTGCTGTGCGCCGCCTTCTTCGCCCTGATCCCGCGCGGCTCGTACCGGTGGACCACGTTCGGCCAATACACGATGTACGTCTACCTTCTCCACTCGTTCGTGCTCTATCCGTTCCGCGAGACGGGCGCGCTGCGCGATCTGGAGCCGACGTGGATCTGGCTGCCGCTGGTGACGGCACTCTCCGTGGTCGTCGCACTGCTGCTGGCCACCAAGCCGGTGCGCTGGGTGTTCCGGCCACTCGTCGAGCCTCGCCCCCGCTGGCTCTTCGCCGACCCCGCGCTCACATCGCGTGAAGGACGCCGAAACGACCCGACCGGATCGCGACGACCGCGAGCCGACTCGCGATGACCGTCGCCGAGGCAGTCCGCGACCGCATCGTCGAGGCCGTGTCCACTTCCGGCTTCGACGCACACGGACTCCACGTGCGCATCGGAGCCGGCGACGCGGAATACCGCTGGACACCAGATGTGCGCGAGGACGTGCATTCGGTCGCCAAGGGCGTGTGCGTGCTCGCGGCCGCGATCGCCGCCGATGAGGGCGCGATCTCGTTCGATGTGCCCGTGGCCACGTACCTGCCCGACTTCGACCTCGGTGACGACGTCGACGCGGTCACCCTGCGCCACCTGCTCACGATGTCGAGCGGCATCGACCTGCCGTGGTCCGAGACGCTGATGACCGACTGGCCGGACCTCGCCCGCGAGTTCCTGAGTCGGCCGTCGCGCGGGCGGGTGTTCCAGTACTCGAACGCCAGCACCTACACCGCGATGACGGCACTCGCCGCTCGAGTCGGAGATGTGGGCGACTACCTGGATGCCCGATTCTTCCGTCCGCTCGGAATCGATGGCGCGACCTGGGCGCGGAGCCCGAACGGACGCATCGAAGCGGGCGGCGGGCTTTCTCTGAGAACGAGCGAGGTGGCGCGGATCGGGCTGCTGATCCGTGATCGCGGGAGATGGCAGGGGGAGCAACTGGTTTCACCGCAGTGGATCGATGCGATGCACGAGAACGGGGTCGTCGCCGGCCCGAACCCCGGCTACGATCGCTACGCCCTCGCCGGCTGGGGTGGTCCCGGCCGCGGGTGGCGGCTGCACGGCGCACACGGCCAGCTGCTGATCTTCCTCGACGACACGGTCGTGACCATCACCGCTGCCGACCACTTCGGCGCGGACGAGATGGCCGCCACGGTGGTCGACATCCTCGAGACCGCCCGACACGGGGTCTGAGCAGAGTCAGGCGAACAGCTGCGCGCCCACGTACGATCCGGGCGTCGCTCCTCGCGGCACGGCCCAGATCCCAGAACCGACGTGCCGGATGTACTCGTTCATCAGATCGGTCGACAGCCGCCTCTGCAGCGAGATGAACTGCGCGGGGTCGCGCTGGTACGACAGGAAGAAGAGTCCGGCGTCGAGGCGTCCGAGCTCGTTGTTGCCGTCGACATAGTTGTAGCCGCGGCGCAGGATCCGCACCCCGTCATTCTGCTCGGGGTGCGCCAGGCTCACGTGGCTGTTCGCGTCGATGGCACGACCGCGGAAATCGGGCGGGGTGAACTCATCTCCGCCCGAGAGCGGCGCACCCTCCCCCTTGTCACGTCCGATGATCGCGTCCTGCTCCGACAGGCGCACACGATCCCAGGTCTCGATCAGCATTGCGATCTTGCGGGCGACGAGGTACGAGCCTCCCGCGAGCCAGGCGGGTTCGTCCTCTTCAGAAACCCACACATGGTCGACGAGGGCCTCGGTGTCATCGGCGAGGATGTTCGCGGTGCCGTCCTTGAAGCCGAAGAGGTTGCGGGGCGTGGCCTGCGCGGCGGTCGTGCGCGAGGTCTTGCCGAATCCCAACTGCGACCAGCGCAGGCGCGCACGCCCGAAGGCGATACGACTGAGGTTGCGGATCGCGTGCACGGCGACCTGGGGGTCGTCGGCGCAGGCCTGGATGCAGAGGTCTCCGTGGGAGGCCTGCGGGTCGAGATCGTCGCCGAGGAATGGCGGGAGCCGTTCGAGGCCCGGTGGACGCCGCGCGGCTATCCCGTAGCGGTCGCCGTCTTCGTTCTCGAAGAGGCCGGGCCCGAACCCGAACGTGATCGTGAGGCCGGAGGCCGGGAGTCCCTGCGCCTCGCCGGTGTCGTCCGGCGGTGCTTCGGCGGGTCCGCCGACGGCTCCGCTCGCGCTGACCTCGAGTCCCTGCGACATGCGAGCCGCGGCGTACGACCAATCCTGCAGCAGCGAGATCAGATCGTCGCGATCGCTGCGCGGCATCATGTCGAAGCTCGCGAAATGCAGATGATCCTGCACCGGCGTGGTGATGCCGGCCTGGTGCGCCCCGAAGAACTCGTACGCCGAATGCGCGTCCTCCGCTGCGCGCGCCCGGCCCAGCGCCACTCCCCCGGCCAGGCCCGCGCCCGCCCCGACCGCAAGCCCGGCCACGCCACCGCCGATGGCGAGGCCGAGGAGTCCGCGTCTGCTCAGCCCGCCGGAAGCGGAGACCTCACCCGCCGATGAGGTGTCGGGCGAGGCCGCCGCTGCTGGTTCGTTCACGTCCGTGATGGTATCCGTTCGATTCCGCTCGACGCCGATCAGTCGAGGACGGTGCTGGTGAGCTGGGAGAGCGGCTCGGCCAGTGCGTTGATCAGGTCGGTGAACTCGCGCTTGTCGTCTTCGGTCAGTTCGGAATAGCCGACGAAGCCGTCCGTCAGTGAGCCGTGGGCGGCGAGAGACTCCTCGAGCGCGGCGTAGCCGCCCTCGATCTCCTCGACGAGTGCCTCACCGTCGTCGCCTTGTGCCGCAGCGAAGTCCTTCACCAGCGAGAACGCCATCTTCGAGCCTTCGACATTCGCCGCGAAGTCGTAGAGGTCGGTGCCCGACCACCAGTCCTCCTCGCCCGAGATCTTGCCCGTGGCGACCTCGTCGAGCAGTGCGATGGAGCCGTTCGAGATGCCTCCGATCCCCTGATCGTCGAGAGCCGTCGTGAAGTCGTCGGAATGCACATAGTCGTAGAGCTCCTGCACGTCGGCGAGCAGCAGGTCGCCGAAGTCGGCGCGCTCTGCCGGCGTCGACGGCGCCCAGTCCTGCCAGGCCGGGGTCTCACCATCGGCGTTGAGCGCGTCCTGCGCCGGCACCCACAGATCTTTCTCGATGCGGTGGAACCCCGTCCAGTCCAGGCCCTCGGCCACCGCGTCGACCTCGCGGTAGTCGATTCGCGGATCAAGGTCTCCGAGCGCCTCGGCGACCGGCTCGATGCGCTCGTAGAACGCACGGGTCAGCGGGAACTGCTCGCGGGCGGCCTCGTCATCTCCTGACTCGTACGCCGCGACGAACTCCTCGACGGCCGGGACGAGCTGGCCGACCTGGTCCTTGACGAACGCAGCGTAGAGGTCGACGGCCTGCTGCTTCTGCTCGGCATCGGGACCGTCGACGGCGACGCGGTCACCGGTGACGGTGAAGGCCGCCTTTCCGACACCGTCGCCGAGCATGCCGGGCTTGCACAGCGTGAAGTAGTCGCCGGGCTGTGCGACCACGGTCAGCGTGCGCGAGGCGGCCGGCGCGATGTTCTCCACCTCACCGACGATGCGCAGACCGTCCTCGGCCAGCAGGTAGAACTCCGAGACCTGATCCGTGTCGTTCTTCACGTCGAAGGTGAGAGTTCCGCTCTTCGCCGTCGCCGCCGAGACCGCGCAGTCGCCATCGGTCGACGAGACGTCGAACGCGGCACCTGCCGCGACATCGCTCTTCGCGACGCAGCCGCTCAGGACGAGGACGGCAGCGCCTGCGGCGGCCAGTGCCCCCAGGACACGATGAGAGGTGGTCATACTGCTCCTTGTGGTGAGAGAGGGGTCGTGTCGGATTCGGGCTCGGTCGAAGCGCGGGGCTCCGGCGCACGGCGCGAGCGGAGACCGCGGACGTACAGCGAACCGACGATGAGGATGTAGAGAGTCCAGGCGATGACCTGCAGCCAGGTCATCGCCGGCATGAAGCCGACAGTGGCCTGCAGCACAGCGGCGAGCGCACCGCTCGGTGCGATGGCGGACGACACGTCGAACGCCCAGCCGAACGGGAACGCCGCCCACCCGATCGCGACCGCCCCGGTGGCGGGATCGAGCGGCGCCACGCTGGTGAACGGGCCGGGTAGGGCGCCGGCCTCCTGGAGATCCATCAGAGCATAGGCGAGAACACCCGCGGCGACGATGACCAGGAAGCCGCCGGTCCAGGCGAAGAAGCGGCGCAGGTCGAGCTTCACGGCCCCGCGCGAGATGAGCCAGCCGATGATGACGGCGGCCGCGAGCCCGAGCAGAGCGCCGAGGAGAGCGGACGGCGCGTCGCCGAAGGCCTGCACCATCGACCAGAGGAGGAGCGTCGTCTCGATACCCTCACGCGCGACCGACACGAAGCCGATCGCGATCAACGCCCAGAGTCCGCCGACCGTGAGCGCACGATCGATGCCACCCTCCAGCGTCGCCTTCATGGTGCGTCCGGCACGCTGCATCCAGAAGATCATCCACGTGACCATCGCGACGGCGAGCAGCGAGAGCCCGCCGCCGATCAACTCCTGCGCCTCGAAAGTGAGCTCGTAGGCGCCGAAGGTGAGCACGGCACCGATACCCAGGGCCAGGACGATGGCGAGGCCGACACCGACCCACATCTTCGGCAGGGCGTCCTTCCGGCCGAGGCGGCGGAGGTAGGCGACGAGGATGCCGACGACGAGCGCGGCTTCCAGACCTTCACGGAGGCCGATGAGAAAAGTGGCGAGCACGGAGACGATTTCTTTAGCGACGACTGAGGTAAGGCAGCCCTTACCTCAAGGACTCTAGCACCGCGTTCGCATCATTCCGGAACACCGAATGCCGCCCACCGGTGACCCCGGACGGTAACGCGGCGCAACAGTCGCCCTCCCGCCCCGAAAGCCGACATACCCTCGGTCCATGGCTGAACTCTCGCTCCCCATCCTCGACCTGTCCCAGCTCGATGAAGGCCCGGAGGCCGCCGCACGATTCCGCGACGACCTGAGGGCGGCGACGCACGACGTCGGCTTCTTCTACCTCACCGGCACAGGCATCTCCCCCGAGCTCGAGGCGCGCCTGCACCGCGCCGCCCTCGACTTCTTCGCGCTCCCCGAGGCCGACAAGCTCGCCATCGAGAACGTCAACAGCCCGCACTTCCGCGGCTACACCCGCATCGGCGGCGAGCGGACCCAGGGTCAGGTCGACTGGCGCGAGCAGATCGACATCGGACCCGAGCGCGAGCCCGTCGAGGGCGGTCCGGCGTTCAACCGTCTCGTCGGGCCCAACCTGTGGCCCGCGGCACAGCCGGAGCTGCAGGAGGTCGTCGCCGAATGGCACGCGACCCTGTCCGACGTCGCCCAGCGTCTCCTGCGGGAGTGGGCACAGACGCTCGGAGCCGATGAGACCTACTTCGACGATCACTTCGGTGAGCCCTCGACGCTCATCAAGATCGTCCGCTACCCGGGAACCCACGAACCCGAGCCGCAGCAGGGCGTCGGGGCGCACAAGGACTCGGGCGTCCTCACACTCCTCTGGGTCGAACCCGGCAAGGGCGGCCTGCAGGTCGAACGCGATGGCACCTGGGTCGATGCGCCGCCGGTGCCCGGTGCCTTCGTCGTGAACATCGGCGAGCTGCTGGAGTACGCCACCGGCGGATACCTCAAGGCGACGAACCACCGCGTCGTGTCGCCGAAGGCTCCGAACGACCGGATCTCGATCCCGTTCTTCTTCAACCCCGCACTCGACCAGCGCCTTCCGCTGATCGACCTTCCCCCCGAGCTCGCAGCGGAGGCGAAGGGCGTGACGAAGGATCCGAACAATCCGATCCATGCCCTCTACGGGGAGAACGCCCTCAAGTCGCGCCTGCGCGCTCACCCCGACGTCGCCGCGATCCACCACGCCGACCTCGTGGGTGCCACTGCCTGACCCGAACGACCGTCGCTACCAGTCGAGCGCCCGCGCGAGAGCTTCGATGATGGGTTCGCGCCCCTGGTCGATGTGCGCGTAGGCCTGCGCAGCCGCCACCTCGCCGCGCCCGGCGACGATGGCGTCGAGCAGCTGCTGATGCTCCACCGCGTGCTCCTGCTCGCGCGTGGCGTGCGTGATCCCGAAGATCCACTGCATCCGGCCGAGCATGGGCAGCAGACTGCGTTCGAGGATGCGATTCCCGGAGAGGCGCACGATCTCGAGGTGGAACCCGAGATTCGATTCCCCCAACTCCGCCGTCTCCCCCGGAGCGAGCGCACGCTCGAGGAGCTCGCGCAACCGGTCAGCGCTCGCCGCTCCCGAGTGGACACGCTGCGCGGCATGGCGCGTGGCATAGGGCTCGATGCACAGCCGCGCGTCATACAGCTCCTCAACGTCTGCCCTGGTCACCGGCGTCACACTCGCTCCCTTGTTGCGGGTCGTGACGACGAAACCTTCCACCTCCAGCCGCTGGAGCGCCTGCCGGACGGGGACGCGGGACACCTCGAACCGCTCCGACAGATCCCGCTCCTTCAGCCAGGATCCCGGTGTGAGCTCGCCGATGATGATCCTGCGCAGCACGCCGCGATAGACACGCTCGGCGAGGGCGGATCCGTCGGTGATCATGCTGTCGGAACTCATCGCGGAACCTCTCGGGTGTCAGGCATGAAGGGGGTAGACCGGAGGGAAGAGCTCGTCCGTCGTTCCGCTCAGATGGTCGCGCCCAGTGTAGGCGTTCCGCATCCGTGCGAAGAGGATCTGCGTGTCGGCGCGGATCGCGTCGAGGTCGATCCCGTCGACCCTCCCGTCTCGCATGACGACCCGACCGGCGACCATCGTCAGACACGCATCGCGCGCCGTGCCGTTGAGAACCAGGGTGCGCAGCGGGTCATCGACGGCGCCCATCCGCACGTCGTCCAGCCGGAACGCCGTCAGATCGGCCTGGGCGCCGAGGGCGATTCGACCGAGATCCGGCCGATGAAGCGCCTGAGCCCCTCCGAGCGTCACCGCGTCGACATAACCCGCGAGGTCGCCGGCAGCCAGACTGCCGTTCTGCACCTTCGCGACCGACACCCCCGTGTCGATGCCCCGGACGAGGTCGGGCGGGAACGAATCCGTACCGAGCGCGAAGTTCACTCCGGCCTGCCGATAGCGCTGGAACGTCTCCAGCTCGGATCCGTAGCGGGCGTTCGTCAGCGGGCAGTGCACGATCGACACCCCGGCATCGACCAGTCGGGCGAGGTCGCCTCGGTCTTCGCCGTGCACCCGCGGGTTCACGTCGAGGAAGACGCCGTGCGGCACGATGAGGCGATCGTTCAGCAGGCCCATCTTGTCGATGAACTCGAGCGGAGTGCAGCCGTGGGCATGGAGGACGAGCTCGCGCTCGACCTCGCCCTGCAGCGCATGCAGCCGGACGATCGCGCCGCGCTCGGCAGCCGCCGCTGCGGTCGCGGCAAGCAGCGCAGGAGTCAAGGTCTCGATGCGGCAGGGCAGGAAGACCGGGGTCAGCAGCGGATCGTCGAGTGCAGCGAGTTCGTCGTGGAATCGGACGGCGTCGGCGAACCCGACCTCACCCTCCTCGGGAGCGAACCGCACCACGCGTTCGCCCGACGCCGTCACGACGTTCACGCCAGACCGATAGGACGGACCGAGGAAGCCGCGCAGCCCGAGCTTCCGCGAGAAGTCCGCCATCCGGTGAAGGTCGGTCGCCGACTCAGCCCACGCCGAGTGCACCTCCGAGGCGATGGGCATGTACGAGGTGATGCCGTGCAGCGCGAGCTGGACGAGAGCTATCTCCCGCACTCGCGCGCGTTCTTCCTCGTCGAACACATGCCGTCGACGATCGAAATAGCCTTCTGACCACTGCAGTCGCGCCGACTGCTCGCGGGTACCCCATGCGTCCAGGATCAGGTGGTCGATGTCCGTGAGCGCGTCCAGGTCGATGAGCCCGGGCATCAGCAGGCTCTCCCCGAGGTCAATGCGGTCATCGACGTTCGACGGCGCCTCCTCGGCCGGACCGGCATAGGCGATCACATCGTCCTCGACGATCACGGCCCCCTGCCGAAGTTCTGCATGTGAGGTGCCGTCGAACACCAGGACGTGGTCGGCGGTGAGCAGTGTGCGCATGAGAGCCCCGATGATCTGAGATGCGGTTTGGTATCCAAAAACTATCTCACGCGCCTACTCCTCTCAACCGCCGCTCTTGAATCCGCCCACTAAATCAGCGCTGTATTGACGTCTTGAGGATTTGGTATCCCAAGTTGGCCGATGCTGGTATACAATTCTGAGCACCCGCTCCCCGAGCCATCAAGGAAGATCGTGACGGACACCCAGACGCTGACCCCGAAGACGGAGGCGCTGCCCACCGCGCCGCCGAAGATCGCGACCGGACGCTCGCTCCTCGGGACGGCGTGGCTGCGCATCCGTCGGAGTCCGGTCGCACTCGCCTCCTTCGGGGTCGTCGTGGCGATCGTGCTCTTCGCCCTGCTCGCCCCCGTGCTGGTCGCGATCGAGGGGCAGGATCCGTTCACCACGAACACCGGGCCCGAAGTGCTCGACAACTTCAACACCCCCGGCCTGCCGCTCCCCGCGTACATGTACCCGTCCGTGGAGCACTGGCTCGGGGTCGAGCCAGGACTCGGACGCGACATCTTCGCGCGCATCGCCTACGGAGCGCAGGTCTCGCTGCTGATCGCCCTGCTGTCTACCGTGGTCTCGGTCGTCCTCGGCACCGTGCTCGGCGCCGCTGCCGGCTACTTCGGTGGCAAGGTCGACATGGTCATCAGCCGCATCATCGATCTGTTCCTCGCGTTCCCGCATCTTCTCCTGGTGCTCTCGCTCACCCCGATCCTGCAGTCGCGGCTGCGGGACACCCCGCTCGGTCAGGGCAGCTTCGTCCCCATCGCGTCCCTCGTGCTGATCCTCGGCTTCTTCGGCTGGGCGTACCTGGCTCGAGTCGTGCGTGGCCAGGTGCTGAGCATCCGCGAACAGGAGTACATCGAGGCGGCTAAGTCCTACGGAGCCTCGCACCGGACCATCATCTTCCGTCAGGTGATCCCGAACGTGCTCGGGGTCGTGCTCGTGTACGCGACCATGATGATCCCCGCGAACATCTCCGCCGAAGCCGCACTGTCGTTCCTCGGCGTCGGCGTGAAGGACCCGACGCCCTCCTGGGGCCAGATGCTCAACGCCGCTCAGGCGGGCAACTGGTACCTCAGCGACCCCTGGTTCCTGATCGTGCCCGGCACCGCGCTCATCATCACGGTGCTCGCCTTCAACCTGCTCGGCGACGCCGTGCGCGACGCGCTCGATCCCAAGGCCTCCCGCAGCTGACCTTCCCCGACCCGACATCCCGACCCCCACCGAAAGAGAACGCGTCATGAGACACCGCAGTCCCCTGCTCGCCGCTGCGACCGTGGCCATCGCCCTGGTCGTCACCGGTTGCACCAGCGTCACCGCACAGAACGGGCAATCCGCCCCCACCGGCTCGAAGGACCCGTATGCCGCGCACATCGTGCAGCCGGGCTTCGACGAGGCCGGCGGCAACGTCAACGTCCTGATGTCGAGCGACTTCATGACCCTCGACCCCGGCAACAGCAACTACGTGCAGACCGCGAACGTCGGCCAGCTCTACTACCGCACGCTCACGATGGCGAAGGAGACGGCCGGAGAGCCGCCCACGATCGTCGGCGATCTTGCGACCGACACGGGCACCGCCTCGGAGGACGGCCTCACCTGGACCTACACCCTCAAGGACGGGTTGAAGTACGAGGACGGCACGCCCATCACCGCCGCCGACGTCAAATACGGCATCGCCCGCACGTTCGCACGCGACGTCTTCACCCAGGCGCCGCAGGAGTTGAACTCTGCTCTCGACGCCGATGACTACAAGGGCCCGTACTCGGGCGGCGGCGAGCTGACGGCCGTCGAGACCCCCGACGACAAGACGGTGATCTTCCATCTGAAGCAGCCGAACCCCGACTTCGCCGCACTCGTGTCGCGTTCCAACACGGCGCCGGTCCCGCAGGCGAAGGACACGATGCTCGACTACACGAACCACCCGATCTCTTCGGGCCCGTACATGATCTCCAGCTACGACCGCGGCCGGGAGCTGAAGCTCGTGCGCAATCCCTCCTGGGACCCCGCGACCGATGAGACCCGCACCGCCCTCCCGGACACCTTCACGTTCTCCCTCTCGACCGCGCAGGCGACCATCAGCCAGCAGCTGATCTCCGACGCCGACCCGACCGCGATCACACTCGACTCGAACGGCGCCCTGCAGGCCTCGGACACGTCACGACTGACCGAGTCGTCCGTCGCCGACCGCACCGCTTCCGGACTGCTCGGCTGCACCGACGTGCTGAACTTCAACACCGAGACCATCACCGACCCCGACGTGCGCCACGCGCTCGCCTTGGCGATGGACCGCGCAGCGATCCAGGTGCAGTACGGTGGTGCGCGCTTCGGCAAGCTCACCAACTCGTACCTGAACGACTCTCAGGTCGGTTACGTCGCCGAGGCCACCGACCTCGACGTCGACGGCGCCCCTCAGCTCGACGCCGCGAAGAAGCTGCTCGAGGGCAAGGACGTTCCGGCCTCGCTCACGTACGGCTACTCGAACGCGATCGACCGGTACAAGAACCTCGGCACCGTGCTCCAGCAGAACTTCACCGAGCTCGGCATCGATCTGCAGCTCGTGCCGATCCCGGCGGCGAACTACTACACGGTGCTCGCCAGCGACGAGATGCCCGACATCGCCCGCGCCGGCTGGTGCGGTGGTGCGGCCTCCGGATCCACCCGGACCACGGTCGACCCCAACATCGGGCCGAGCCTCGACGGAACCACATACGGCTTCAGCAACATCTCCCGCTTCTACGACGACAAGCTCTCCGGCGACATGTACGAGCTGCGCAACACCAACGGCACCTCCGAAGAGCTGAACACCCAGTGGGCAGAGCTCTACAACGAGGCGATGGAGTCCTACCCGCTGGTGCCGCTCATCCGCACCTTCACCAACAGCGTCGTGGGCTCGAAGATCCACAACGCCCAGGTGGGGTACTTCTTCGGAAGCATCGACCTGTCCACCATCGGCGTCGAGCAGTAACGCCCGACACGACACCTCCGGAAAGGACGGGGCCGACCGCTTGGTCGGTCGGCCCCGTACGGGACAGCAATGTTCGGATTCATCGTCCGCCGCGTGACCGCGCTGGTCATCCTCCTGCTCGTCGTGAGCTTCGTGACGTTCGCCCTGTTCCAGATCGGCCCGGCAGACCCTGCGGCAGCCGCCTGTGGCCAGGAGTGCACCCCTGACCGCATCGACCAGGCGCGCGTCGCTCTCGGCATGGACAAGCCGTTCCTGGTGCAGTACTTCACCTACCTCAGTGGATTCTTCAGCGACCGGCTCATCGGAGCCCCCGGCGCCGAGCAGGTGTGCGCCTGGCCCTGCCTGGGCAAGTCGTTCCAGACGAACGAGAACGTCACCGACGTCATCGTCCGGGCGCTCCCCTACACGATCTCCATCGCCGTCGGCGCTGTCGTGCTGTGGACCGTGGTCGGCGTCGGCCTCGGACTCCTCGCCGCGCTCCGCAAGGGCAGGGCGACGGACAAGATCATCGTCGGCGCCGCATCCGTGGGCGTTTCGCTCCCCGTCCCCGTCACCGGGCTGCTGCTCCTGCTCGTGTTCGTGAGCGCACTGCACTGGCTGCCGTTCACGAGCAATCAGATCTCCTCCCCATTCGGCCCCGCCGGACCTGGGGCGTGGTTCACGAACTACCTGCTCCCCTGGGTCGCGCTGGCCATCCTCTTCAGTGCGCAGTACATCCGCATCACGCGGAACAACATGATCGAGACCTTCGGCGAGGACTACATGCGCACGGCGCGTGCGAAGGGTCTGAGTCCCGGACGCATCACGACCCACGGAGTCCGCGCCGGCATCACTCCGATCATCACCATGCTGGGCCTGGACATCGGCGCCCTGCTCGGCGGTGCTGTGCTGACGGAGCAGATCTTCTCCGTCCCGGGTCTCGGGTTCACCGCGGTGCGGGCAGCCACCTCGGGAGACCTGCCGGTCACCATGGCGATCACGATGCTCGCCGCCTTCTTCATCATCACCGCGAACGTCATCGTCGACCTCGTGTATGCGAGCGTCGACCCGAGAGTGAGAGTCAACTGATGACCACGCCGATCCTCGACATCCGCGATCTGCGGGTGACCTTCCCCACCGACGACGGTCTGGTCAATGCCGTGAACGGCATGGACCTCGTCGTGCAGCGCGGAGAGACCGTCGGCATCGTCGGCGAGTCCGGCTCCGGGAAGACGGTGACCAGTCAGACCCTGATGGGGCTCCTCAAGGGCACCAGCGCCCGGGTCACCGGAGAGGTCCTCTTCGACGGCACGGACCTGGTGCCGCTCAGCGAGAGCGAGATGCGCCCGTATCGTGGTCGCAAGATCGGGATGATCTTCCAGGATCCGCTCTCGGCCATGCACCCGTTCTACACCGTGGGTCGGCAGATCTCCGAGGCGTATCGCGTGCACAACCGAGTGAGCGCGAAAGCCGCGAAGGCCCAGGCGATCGAGATGCTGAACCGCGTCGGCATCCCCGACCCGGTGGCACGATACGACTCGTACCCTCACGAGTTCTCCGGCGGCATGCGGCAGCGGGCGATGATCGCGATGGCCCTCATCTGCGAACCGGAGCTCCTGATCGCCGACGAGCCGACCACGGCGCTCGACGTCACGGTGCAGGCGCAGATCCTCGATCTGATCGGATCGCTCCAGGCGGAGACCGGTTCCGCCGTGATCTTCGTCACGCACGATCTAGGCGTCGTCGCCGAGGTCTGCCGGCGCGTCGTCGTCATGTACGGCGGCCAGTGCGTGGAAGAGGCCGGCGTGCACGACCTGTTCTTCCGGACCGCGCACCCCTACGCCCAGGGCCTGCTCGCATCCATGCCCTCGATGGTCGACGAAGCAGGGCGCCTCACGCCCATCCCCGGCTTCCCGCCCTCGCTGCTCGAGCTCCCACAGGGCTGCCTCTTCGCCGATCGCTGCCCCGTCGCAGCGCTCGTCCCGGACGACAGATGCCGCACCGAGCGCCCCGGCCTCACGGTGGTCGGCACCGACCACCGTGCCCGCTGCCACCTGACGGACATCGACGTCACGACTCCCACGCTCGATCTGCAGGAGGTGGCCCGATGAGCGAACCGCTGCTGAGCGTCGAGAACCTCGCCAAGCATTTCAGCGTCAGCAAGGGGTTCCTGCGCGGTTCCTCGCAGGTGAAAGCGGTGGACGGGGTCTCCTTCACGCTCGAACGCGGATCGACACTGGGCTTGGTCGGTGAATCCGGCTGCGGCAAGTCCACCACCGGACGGCTGCTGATGCGCCTGCTCACTCCCACGTCGGGGAGGATCCTGCTGGACGGCGCCGACGTGTCGCAGTTACGCGGAGCGGACCTGCAGCAGTTCCGGCGCCGCGTGCAGATGGTGTTTCAGAACCCCTCCTCGTCGTTGAACCCGCGGCAGAGCGTCGGTGCGGCGATCGCGGCTCCCCTTCAGGCCCAGGGCATCACCCCCAAGGAGGGTATGAAGAACCGCGTCGCGGCTCTGATGGACAGGGTGGGCCTGCGGCCGGAGCACTACAACCGATTCCCGCATGAGTTCTCGGGTGGACAGAAGCAGCGTGTCGGCATCGCGAGGGCGCTCGCTCTGGAGCCCGACGTCGTGGTCTGCGACGAGCCGGTATCAGCCCTCGACGTCTCGGTTCAGGCGCAGGTCATCAACCTGCTGCAGGACATCCAGGCCGACACCGGCATCTCCTACGTGTTCATCGCGCACGACCTGTCGGTCGTCAAGCACTTCGCCGACGAGGTCGCCGTCATGTACCTCGGGCGCATCATGGAGCACGGCACCAGGGACGCGGTGTTCGGCACTCCACAGCACCCGTACACGCAGTCGCTGCTGTCCTCCGTTCCGAGCCCCGATCCCACAGCCGATCGCAGTCGGCGCATCCGTCTCGTCGGCGACCTGCCCCATCCGTCGAACCCGCCCAGCGGGTGCGTGTTCCGCACGAGGTGCCCGGTGCTGCCCCTTCTCGACGAAGACAGGCGCCGGCAGTGCGTGGATCAGGTTCCCACCGGCGACGCCGCGTGCCATCATCTCGCTGAAGCCGCCGACCTCGCGTCGCGGCTCGGCTCCCCCGAAGAAAGGAAAGTCCATGCTGATTCGTGACGTGCGCCCCTGGGGCGGCTCCGCCTCCGATGTCCTGATCGAGGACGGGCGCATCACCCGGATCCTCCCTCATGAAGAGGCGCCCGCGTCCGGCAATGACGTCGACGGACGTGGCCGGCTTCTGCTGCCCTCCTTCAGCGACGTGCACGTGCACCTGGATTCGACCCGGATCGGACTGCCGTTCCGTGAGCACACCGGCGCTCCCGGGGTCTGGGGCATGATGATGAACGACCGCGAGAACTGGCGCAACGCGGAGATCGACCTTCCCACGCGGGTGGCCGGCACCCTCGAGCGCATGATCGCGCGGGGCACGACCCGCGTGCGCTCCTATGCGCAGGTCGACGTCGACTGCAAGCTCGAGAAGTTCGACGCGGTGATCGCGGCGAAGGAGAAGTTCGCCGCGCACGCCGACGTCCAGGTCATGACCTTCCCCCAGGCCGGCATCCTTCGCGAAGAAGGGACGGTCGAGTACTTGGAGGAGTCCCTCAAGCAGGGCGCGGACGTGATCGGCGGCATCGATCCGTCACAGCTCGACCGTGACCCCGCCAAGCACCTGGACATCGTGTTCGGTCTCGCCGAGAAGTATCAGGTCGAGGTCGACATCCACCTGCACGAACCCGGTGCGCTCGGGGTGTTCAGCACCGAGCTCGTGATGGAACGAACACGTGCGCTCGGCATGCAGGGCAAGGTGACGATGTCGCACGCGTACGAACTCGGTTCGGTGAGCGAGGCCACCAGCCGTCGTCTGATCGAGGAGTTCGCCGAGCTCGACATCTCGATGGCCACGGTCGCCCCGTCGACCAGCAACCAGCTCTCGCTGGTGCAGCTCGTCGAGGCCGGAGTGCGGATCGGGCTCGGTCAGGATGGCCAGCGCGACTATTGGAGCCCGTACGGCAACACAGACATGCTCGACCGCACCTGGCAGCTGGCCTTCACCAACGGTTTCCGCCGCGACGACCACATCGAGATGGCTCTCGCCGTCGCGACGATGGGTGGCGCGAGCATCATGTCCGCCTCGTCTCCGCGCCTCAAGGGGGTCGACGACCGACCAGGCCTGGCTGTCGGCGACCGGGCCGATCTGGTCCTGGTCGACGGCGAGACGCCCACCAGCGCGGTGATGGACCGAGGAGTCGACCGACTCGTCATGCACGACGGCCGTGTGGTCGCCGATGGCCTTCGTGTCCTCGCGCTCTGAGCGTCGAGGCAGCGAGTTCCGCGATCGCGCGGTCGGGCTCGGCGCAGCCCTGCTGATCGGGCTCAACCTGCGTCCGGCGATCACCTCGGTCGCCGCTCTGCTCGAGCCGACGAGGGCGGCGTTCGACCTCGCACCGGTGCAGCTGAACCTCCTGGCGACGCTGCCGGTGATCGCCTTCGGGATCAGTGCGCCGGTCGGGCCGCTGCTCGCCCGCCGTCTCGGCGTGACCAGGGCGCTGATCTGGAGCATGGTGGCGCTCGCCGGGGCGCTCGCGCTGCGGGTCGCCGTTCCCGGGGGCATGCTCGCGGGGACCTTCCTCGCCGGGGTATCGATCATGGCTGCAGGGACCCTGCTCCCGCAGTACCTGAAGTCCCTTCGGGCGGGCGGACTCTGGATCGGCCTGAGCAGCATGTCGTTCAGCGCAGGCGCCGCGCTCGGGGCGGGACTCGCCGTGCCGCTGAGCCAGGCGGTCGGCGGGCCCGCCGTGGCACTCGGGCTCTGGGCCGTGCCGGCTCTGATCGCCGCGGGCGCCATGGTCGGCGTGGCACTGCGCTCGGATGCTCCTCCGCCCTCTTCGTCTCGGATGACGTTGCCCCGGTCGGCCCGTCCGACCGTCGCACTGATCACCGCGATGTTCGGCCTGCAGGCCATGCTCTTCTTCGCAGTGGCCTCGTGGCTCCCCCGCATCCTCGGAGATCGCGGTGTGGACGCGCAGACCGCCGGCTGGCTGCTCGCACTGACCAGCGTCGCGGGCCTCGTGCCGACACTCGTCGCGCCGATCCTCGCTCGACGCCGCCGCGTGCTGCTCTGGTTCGGTCCGGGCCTCGGCATCGTGATGCTGGCGGCGTTCGTCTGGCTCGCTTCCGGCGACGAGTCGTACATCGCGATCACCGTCGTGCTCGGCGCCGTGCAGAGCGCGACGTTCGGGCTCTCGCTCGCGCTCATCGTGATGCTCGCCGCGAACGAGGCCTCGGCGGGCGTGCTGTCAGCTGTGGCGCAGGGCATCGGCTACGCCTTCGCCGGCGCGGGGAGTCTTCTCGTCGGGGTCCTGCACGACCTCACCGCCGGCTGGACGGCGAGCCTCGTGTTCATGATCGTGTGCGCCGCGGCGCTCGCCCTCGTCGTGGGGTTCGTGATCCGCTGCCGCCCGGTCGACCTGCAGGTGCCGTCAGTGGTGCCCGCCCGCCCCTGAGCACGACGAAGGCCGCCCCACACCGTGGGGCGGCCTTCTCAAGAATGTTCTGCGCGATTGAACGCAGGATCGCCTTGCTTTATCGACGCAGGCCGAGACGCTCGATGAGCGACCGGTAGCGGTTGATGTCGATGTCCTGCAGGTAACCCAGCAGGCGACGGCGCTGACCGACGAGCAGGAACAGACCACGACGCGAGTGGTGGTCGTGCTTGTGCTCCTTGAGGTGCTCGGTGAGGTCCTTGATGCGCTGCGTCAGCATTGCGACCTGCACCTCGGGGGATCCGGTGTCACCGGGGTGCGTCGCGTACTCTTCGATGATCGCCTTCTTGACGTCTGCTTCCAGTGCCATAGATTCGATCCCCTCTCTGCTTGTTGCGCGGCGCCCGACGCCTGATGCGAGGGCTCTCTTTATCCGCGGCCGATCGAACGGCAACCTGAAGAGTCTACCAGCCGAGGGCTCCCCCGCGTGACAACGCCGAGGCCGAGGCCCGATCGTGGTCAACTAGGCTCGAACGGTGCAGAAGAAGATCGACGAGTGAGCGGCCGACGCGGTCACCTGATCGACCTCGCTCCGCTCAAGACCAGTCCCGCCTTCGCGCGGATGTGGATCGGATCGACCCTCGCCGGCATCGGCGGCCAGTTGACGATCGTCACCGTGATGCTGCATGTGTTCGTGCTCACCGAGAGTACGTTCGCCGTCTCGATGATCGCGGTCGCCGGACTCATCCCCATGATCCTCGCCGGGCTGTACGGCGGGATGCTCGCGGACGCCTTCGACCGGCGCCGGGTGGCCCTGATCGCGGCGACCATCACGTTCGCATCGACCGCACTGCTCGCCGCGCTCACCTGGACCGGCACCGAGACGATCTGGTGGCTGTACGCACTCAGCATGATCAACTCCGCCGCGAACTCTGTGGGCATGGCCACGCGCACGGCGATCGTGCCGCGCCTCATTCCCCGAGAGCAGCTGGCCGCGGCATCCGCACTCAACGGAGTCGCCTTCGGCCTCACGGTCATGGCAGGACCCGCGCTGGCCGGCTTGCTCGTGGCCCTCACCGGCTATGGCTGGACCTACACGATCGACGTCGTACTGATGCTGTCGATGTTCCTCGGCCTGTGGACGCTCCCGGTGCTGCGGCCGGAGGGCGAGATCGTGCGCCCCGGGCTGGAGTCGCTCGTCGACGGCTGGCGATTCCTGCGCAGGGCGGGCAACATCCGGATGCAGTACATCATCGACATCATCGCGATGACGTTCGGGCAGCCCCTCGTGCTCTTCCCCGCCCTCGGCACCGTCCTCCTGGGCGGTGGTGCCGTGACGACTGGAATCCTCACGGCGGCCGTCGCGGTCGGAACCTTCGCGTCCAGCATGTTCTCCGGCCGCGTCGTTCAGTACCGGTGGCACGGACGCGGCATCGCGCGGGCTGTCGAGGCCTACGGTGCATCGATCCTGCTCTTCGGTGTGGTGCTGCTGATCGGGGCGTTCTCCGCGCCCGCCGGCGAAGACGCCCCGAACATCGGCCTGATCGTCGGCGCTTGCGTGGCGCTCGCACTCTCGGGCGCGTCCGACAACGTCAGCTCGATCTACCGCAACACGATGATGCAGGCGGCGGTGCCCGATGCGATGCGCGGACGACTGCAGGGCCTGTTCGTCGTGGTCGTGGCCGGTGGCCCGCGGGTCGGAGCCCTCTACGCCGGCACGCTCGCCACGTTGACCACTCTGTGGTTCCCCCCGCTGCTCGGCGGGGTCCTGGTGATCGCCCTCGTCGCGATGCTCTCGCGCCGCAACCGCCGCTTCCACGACTACGACGCAGAGAACCCCGAGCCCTGACGGGCCCGGGGTTCGAGGAACCGCCTGACGGGATCAGTCCTGCTGCAGCGCGCCCTGCAGGTCGAGGTTGATCGTGATGTCCTTGCCCACGAGCACGCCACCGGTCTCGAGTGCGGCGTTCCAGGTGAGACCGAAGTCCTCGCGGTTGATGACGGTCTTCGCGGAAGCGCCCGCCTTGTAGTTGCCATACGGGTCGGTGCCGAAGCCGCCGAAGTCGAGCTCGAAGCTGACCGGCTTGGTGATGCCGCGGATGGTGAGGTCGCCGTCGACGAAGAGCTCGTCGCCCTTGACGCGCGCGCCGGTGGAGACGAACTCCATCGTCGGGAAGTTCTCGCTGTCGAAGAAGTCCGCGGAGCGCAGGTGGGCGTCGCGGCCCTCGTCGTTCGTGTCGACCGAGGTGACGTCGACAGAAGCCTCGACCTTGGCCTCGAGCGGGTTCTCGGGCGCGATCAGGGTCGCGTTCTTGACGCCGAAGGTGCCGCGCACCTTGGAGATCATCATGTGGCGGACGCTGAACGTCACCTCGCTGTGCGAGGGGTCGAGCACCCAGGTGCCGGGACGGTAGCCGGGAATGTCGATGCTGGTCATGGTTTCTCCTCCGGAGACATCTGCCGCTGATGCGGCTTCGGACAGGGGCCGCGTTCGCCGCGACCTCTGTGACAACTTACATTCATTCGCATATATTCCCCTGAATGCGGATGTTCTTCCGATATGCAGCAGAGACGCCCCTCCTCCGAAGAGGAAGGGCGTCTGTGCGTGCGGGCCGGACTCAGCCGACGGCGACGAGATCGATGATGAAGATCAGCGTCTTGCCGGAGAGGAAATGGCCGCCGCCGACCGGGCCGTAGGCCAGGTGCGGCGGGATGATCAGCTCACGGCGTCCGCCGACCTTCATCCCGGGGATGCCGTCCTGCCAGCCCTGGATCAGTCCGCGCAGCGGGAACTGGATCGTCTCACCACGGCCCCAGGACGAGTCGAACTCCTCGCCGGATTCGAACTCGACACCGGCGTAGTGGACGGTCACGGTGTCACCGGGCTTCGCCTCGGCTCCGTCACCCTCGATGATGTCGCGGATGACGAGCTCCGCGGGAGCGGGGGCGCTGGGGGCATCGAACTCAGGCTTTGTGCGATCAGTCATGCCTCCATCAAACCCGAGCCCGCGGGAGGGGTCAACGATTGCACCTGCTCACAGCGAACACTTCGAAAGGGTGCACCGACAACAGCCTCTTGACACCCTCCGTGGTCGGGTGCACCCTGATTACAGATCAACTCAGCGCCCGGGAGACTCGCAGGCATCGCCGCAGCACCGGGCGCTGAGTCTTGTCACAGCAGGCTCCGTCCTCGTCACTCGAGGTAGCCGACGAGCTGTTCCGCGACCTCGATCGGCCTGCTCAGCATCGCGCAGTGCCCGCCCGGAACTTCGTCCGCGACGACCCCGAGACGCTCTCGGGCGAGCTCGCGGAGAAAGCTCCGCGGGAAGAAGCGATCGTCCGTGAACACGACGAATCGCGTCGGCACAGCCGGCCAGTCCCTCCGCGGCCACGGCGCTTCCATGGCCGCGGCGGACGGATGGGCGCGCTCCCGCCGCAGGGCTTCGTCCGCCAACTCCCGCGGCACGTCGTTGTAGAAGCTCACATACGGGTCGTCGTTGCCGGTCAGCCCGCCGTCGACCGCCGCCTGTGCTTCGGCGGCAGCGAGGTAGCCGGAATCGGACCACCACCGCTCCGGGGGCTCGCCCGGAGCAGGGATCATCCCCGCGACCAGCACGAGCAGGTCGGCGGACAGCCGCTCGGCGACCAAGGGCGCCGTGAACGCCCCGAACGAGTGACCGACCACGACGACATCGCCGCGCTGCCCCACGTCCGCCACCACGGAGTCCGCGTAGTCCTCGAGAGTGAGGCACTCGTCATCGGCGGGGAGATCGGGCGCGACGACCTCGTGTCCGCGCGCGACGAGTTCTGCGGCGACGAGATGCCAGGACCACCCGACGTCTCCCCCACCGTGGATCAGGACGAATGTGCTCATGCGACCGCCTTCCTCCCGACGAGTATCGCGGAGCGGAGGTCAGTAGGCCAGCAGGGCCGCCCTGGCGGCGCGAGTGCGGACCAGCAGCGCGCGCTCATCCTCGACGGCGAGCGGGTCGCGACCCGTGATCGCCCGCTGACGGACCGCGGCCAGCGCGGTCGCGTCCTTGATGAACTCCTGCATGATCGGTCGCCGGTCGCCGCGAAGACCTCGTGCCCAGTTGAGACCGGCCTTGCGTCCACTCGGTGTGGCAAGCATCGTGACCTCTTCGGGCGTGAACCAACCGGCATTCGCATACTCGGCGAGCCGCGCACGAGTGAGGCGCGCCTCCTCGCGGCGGAGGGCGACGATCCCGAGGATGAAGCCGATGAAGAGCGGCACCTGCAGGGTGAAGTACAGCCCGAAGAAGTCCGCGAAGGTCGCGGAACCGTTCCAGAGCGCGTGCAGGAGAACTGCTCCGAGCATTCCGAGCAGGCCGGCGCCGATCGCGGAACTCGCGGATCCGTGGCGACGCGCGACCAGTCCGATGGCGAAGCCGGTCACCGCGGTGAACATGGCGTGCGCGAACGGCGAGAGGATCGCGCGCACGGCGAATGTGACGGTGAGCTGCTCGCCGCCTCCCTCGATCAGGCTGAGCGCGAAGTACTGGATGTTCTCGGTGAAGGCGAACCCCGCACCCACGAGCGCTCCGTACACGACACCATCCACCGGGCCGTCGAACGCACGCCGGGCGAGCAGGAAGATCAGGAAGATCCCGAGCCCCTTCCAGAACTCTTCGACGATCGGCGCCTGCACGACCGCCGTGAAGGCATCGGACGTGACGCCGAGGAGGATCGTCAGCCCCACGTCGACGAGAAGCGTCAGCCCTGCAGCTGCGACGGCACCCCAGGCGACCGCGAAGAACACGAGGCGCTTCGGTTCGGGCTCCCAACGGTCGATCATCCGGACGCCGAGGAACACGACCGTGAGGGGGATGAGGGCGAGCACCAGCCCGACGACCGAGGCGAACACTCCGAGCGCCCACCCGAAGTAGCCCACCAGAGCGAGCAGCAGGAAGCCGAGGAAACCGAAGAGCCAGAGGGAGATCGTGCGTCCCTTGCGTGTCGGCACGGGCAGCGCGGGCAGCGACTCGGCCGGCGACGGCGCGACCGGCGCGGGAGGCGTGTACGGCGTCGGCTGCGCCAGGGGTGAGGCATACGACGCCTGCCGCGAGGGCGGCGGCATGTACGGCGAGGGCTGCTGCGGCGGCGGGGGTCCTCCGAAACTCATAGCCAAAGCTTATGGGGAACAAACCAGGCGGCCCGGGTATGGCTGAGTCCTCCACCCGCTCGCCGTGCGCCAGCCGGTAGCGTAGAACCATGCGGTTCGCTCACCTGCGCCGTCCTGACTCCCCCCGCGCCGTTCTCGCGGTGGTGCAGGACTCGGACGCCATCCTCGTCTCTGATCTCCTGAACGACCCCCCTGCCACGCTGCAGCAGCTGATCGAGGGAGGAGACGCCCTGCTCGAGCGACTGCGTGCTGCGCTGGCCGCAGGAGACGCGGTGCGCCATCCCCTGGGCGACTGGGCGTTCTCCTCCGCCGTGATCGCTCCCCCTGCCGTGCTCGCCGTCGGACTCAACTATGCGGCGCACTCCAGCGAGCTGGGCCTGAAGACCGATGCCGCGCCGACCGTGTTCACGCTGTGGCCGAACTCGCTCACGGGACACGAGCAGACCACGTCGTGGCCGCGGTCCCTCAGCGAGGCGGTCGACTACGAGGCCGAGCTCGGTGTGCTCATCGGCACCCCCGCCAAAGACGTCAGCGAAGCGGATGCGCTCTCGTACGTCTGGGGCTACACCGTGGTCAACGACATCACCGCCAGGAACATCCAGTTCTCCGAGGCCCAGTGGTCGCGCTGCAAGTCGTTCGACGGCTTCACTCCGACCGGACCGTTCGCCGTGACCGCCGATGAGGTCGCCGACCCGCAGGATCTGCACATCTGGGCTGTCGTGGACGGCCACACCGTTCAGGACGCCAGCACGGACCAGATGGTGCGCTCCGTCGCGAAACTGATCGCGCACCTCTCGCAGTCCCTCACGCTGCTGCCCGGAACCCTCATCTCGACCGGAAGCCCCGGCGGCGCCGGCTATTCGCGGGATCCGCAGATCTTCCTGCGCGATCACTCCACCGTGACCGTCGGCATCGACGGCATCGGCGAGCTCACGACGCACTGCCGCATCATCGACTGAGCAGTTCTACGCACGAAGAGGGGGATGGATGCCGCGGCATCCATCCCCCTCTCGCGTTCGCAGCCGGTCAGACCTCGATGCGGTCCTCCGGCGAGATCACCGGGATCGCCGCGGTGATCGTCTCGAGTCCGGACAGACGCGCAGGCGAGAGCTGCTTGACGACCTCGTCGCGCGACATCAGACCGGCCTCGACGACCAGGTCCGCGACGCTCCGGTTCGTCAGGAGCGCAGTTTTCGCGAGCGCCGCGGCTGCCGCGTATCCGATGAAGGGCGTCAGGGCGGTGATGACGCCGACCGATGCTCCGACCATCGCGCCGAGACGATCGCGGTTGGCGGTGATGCCGTCGACGCAGTTGACGCGCAGCGTCCACATCGCCTGGCGCATCCACGTGATCGACTGGAAGATCGAGTGTGCGATGACCGGCTCGAACGCGTTCAGCTGCAGCTGACCCGCCTCGGCGGCCATCGTCACCGTCATGTCGGCACCCGCGACCGCGAAGGCCACCTGATTCACGACCTCGGGGATGACCGGGTTCACCTTGCCGGGCATGATGCTGGAACCCGCCTGCATCGCCGGCAGGTTGATCTCGCCGAAGCCCGCCTGCGGGCCGGAGGAGAGCAGACGGAGGTCGTTGCAGATCTTCGACAGCTTCATCGCGTTGCGCTTGAGGGTCGAGGAGAACGACATGAACGAGCCGGTGTCGCTGGTGGCCTCCACCAGGTCGCCGGCAGTGCGGAGGTCGAGCGAGGTGATCTCACGCAGGTGCTTGAGCACGGCGGGCGCGTAGCCGGGGTGCGTGGTGATGCCGGTGCCGATCGCCGTGGCGCCCATGTTGATCTCGAACATGAGCGAGGCGTTCTCGGTCAGCCGCGTGTGGTCGTAGCCGAGGGTCGTGGCGAAGCCGTTGAACTCCTGGCCGAGCGTCATCGGCACGGCGTCCTGCAGCTGGGTGCGTCCGACCTTCAGCACGTCGTGGAACTCGCGGGACTTGCCGAGGAACGACAGTCGCAGCAGGTCGAGCTCCTCGAGCAGCGAGCGCAGCGTCAGCGACAGGCCGATCTTCACGGCGGTCGGGTAGACGTCGTTGGTGGACTGGCTGCGGTTGGTGTGGTCGATCGGCGAGAGGAACGCGTAGTCCCCCTTGTCGCGGCCGGCCAGCTCGAGCGCGATGTTGGTGATGACCTCGTTCGCGTTCATGTTGGTCGAGGTTCCGGCGCCGCCCTGGATGACGCCTACCGTGAACTGCTCGTGGAACTCGCCGTCGATCACGCGCTGCGCCGCACGGTCGATCAGGTCGGCACGCTCGTGATCCAACACGCCGATCTCGCGATTCGCCCGCGCGCTCGCCTGCTTCACCATGGCCAGGCCGACCACGAGGTCGGGGTAGACCGAGATGGGCCGTTTCGTGATCGGGAAGTTCGCGTCGGCGCGGGCGGTGTGGATCCCCCAGTACGCGTCGACGGGAATCTCCATGCTCCCGAGCGAATCGGTCTCGGTGCGGGTCGGGGTAGGCGCGGCAGAAGCCATGTCACATCCTCGTGGGTCGTGGCGGGTGAGAAGGGTGGGGGATGCTGCCAGTCTACGCCGCTCACCAACCGGGCTTGCGGGAGAACGCCTCGAGTCGCTCCTCCGGCGTGAGGGCGGCCATCCGCTCCAGCCAGGCCTCGGAGAAGTAGTCTCCCGTCGGAGCCTCGGTCACCGGCACCACCGTGTGCGTGATCGTCTCCGGATACACATGCACGAGCTGGAACGCCTGCGCCGCGTCCATACCGTTCACCTCGGCGGACGGGCGCGCCACGTTCATCGTGTAGCAGGTGGCCGATGCGACGCTCACCGGGACGCCGGCGAAGGTGCCCTGGGACGAATAGTGCAGATGCCCGGCGAGGATGCCGCGGACATCTGTTCCGCGGATGACGGCGGCGAGCTCGTCCTGATGGCGCAGCTCCAGGATGTCGAAGAGTGGCAGATGGCTCGGGAGCGGTGGATGGTGCATCGCGAGCATGGTGCCGTGTGGAGCGGGGTCCGAGAGCACATCGGCGAGCCAGGACAGCTGGTCCTGATCGACGTCGCCGTGATGCCAGCCGGGGACGCTGGTGTCGAGGGCGATGAGACGAAGACCGTCGAGGTCCCAGACACCCGTCACCGGGTCTTCGGTCGGCTCCGCATCGAGCAGTCCCGCCCGCAGTGCCGGGCGTTCGTCGTGGTTGCCCGCGACCCAGATGAGCGGAGCATCCAGCTCATCCGCCACCGGCTCGACCGCGGCTCTCAGCCGGCGGTATGCGTCTGGCTCGCCCAGATCGGCGAGGTCGCCGGTGACGACGATCGCCGACGGGTGCGGATGCACGGATCGGATGGCGTCCAGCGTCCGGGCGAAGTTCGCTTCGACGTCGTAGCGGCCGCCGAGCCGGGCTCCCTCCGCGAGGAAGTGCGGATCACTGACGTGGATCAGCACATGGCTTGCGGGCTCATGGCGGCCGAAGGCGTACGTTCTCCCCGTTCCTGCGGACATGCCAACAGCCTAGGCCTCCGCACCGACGCTCGACGTGCCGGCGCCGCGCCCGGATCAGTGTCCGATGACGAGGAGCAGGATGCCGGCGATTACGGCCGCGGCACACAGCGCGAAGCAGCCGTACGCGCCGAGGAGTGCGACCCGCTTCTGCCCCTCGGTGAGCGGACTCTTCCGCGCGGCCTTCGCCGCCTGCTTCTCCGCGCGCTTCAGCTCTTTCTCGGTGATCACGGTGATGGCATCCGTGAACTCCGCAGGGCTCACCACCGGTGCGCGACCGCTGCGCACCAGCAGACGAAGACCGAGGGCGTAGAAGGTGACGATGGCGGCGGCGCCGATGAGCGCCGCGAGGAACACCTGGAGGAACGCGATCCAATCGATGACGACGTTCATTCCGAGTCCCCGTTCCGAATCGCGTCCGTGTTCTTCGAGGAAGAATCGACCTTGGCGCTCGCCTTGGCCTGTGCCTTCTTCTTCGCCTTGGCCTGCGCGTCCTTCTTCGCCTGAGCCTTGACCTTCTCACGGGCCTCGGCCCGGGCCTTCGCCTCCGCCTTGGCCTGCTGGATGCGCTGCTGGCGACGCGTCGGCGGCGGGGTATCCGGCAGTTCGATGGCCATGCCGGATTCGGCCACGTCACTCATGGCATTCGCCGACGTGACCGCGTTGCGGCGCGAGCGCATGAAGAGCCCGAGGATGATGGCCAGGGCGATGACCGCATCGATCGCCACACCCCAGTTGCCGAGCCAGACGACCAGAAGAGCAGCCAGAGCGCCGACGGCGCCCGCTGCGGGGAGGGTGAGGAGCCATCCGATGCCGATTCGACCCGCCGTCCGCCAGCGGACCGTGGAGCCTCTGCGACCGAGGCCGGAGCCGATGACGGAACCCGACGCCACCTGCGTGGTCGAGAGGGCGAAGCCGAGCGCGCTGGAGGCCAGGATGGTCGCCGCCGTCGAGCTCTCCGCTGCGAAGCCCTGCGCGGGCTTGACGTCGGTGAGCCCCTTGCCCAGGGTACGGATGATGCGCCAGCCGCCGAGATACGTGCCGAGTGCGATCGTGAATGCACAGGCGATGATCACCCAGAGCTGCGGTTCGTGGTGCACGCCGGACTGCCAGCCGATCGTGATCAGGGCGAGGGTGATCACACCCATCGTCTTCTGCGCGTCGTTGGTTCCGTGCGCGAGGGCGACCAGGGAGGACGTGAAGATCTGCCCCCACCGGAAACCGTCGCGACCGTCGGGCTTGCCGTCGTAGCGTCGCGTGACCGAGTAGGCGATCTTCGTCGCCGCGAAGGCGATGAGACCCGCGGTGACAGGGGCGATGAGCGCCGGCAGCACGATCTTCGAGAGCACCATGCCGAAGTCGATGCCGCCGAGACCTGCGCCCACCAGGGTGGCGCCGATGAGGCCGCCGAAAAGTGCGTGCGAGGAGCTCGACGGGAGCCCGAGGAGCCAGGTCAGCATGTTCCACGTGATGGCGCCGATGAGGCCCGCGAAGATCAGCGAGAGGAACAGATCCGCTCCCGCAGAGATGATCGCGTCCTCGCGGATGATGCCGCCGGAGATCGTCTTGGACACCTCGGTGGACAGGAATGCACCCACCAGGTTCAGGACGGCGGCGAGGAGGACGGCGGTCTTGGGCTTGAGCGCACCGGTGGCGATCGGCGTCGCCATGGCGTTCGCCGTGTCGTGAAAGCCGTTGGTGAAGTCGAAGAAGAGTGCCAGCGCGATGACAAGCACGACGATGAGGGCTGCGGTTTCCACCGTTCGCTTTCGGTCGTTTGAGGAAGAAGGAGATGTCGACGTGATCGACGTGACGAACGAAGAGTTCACCGTGGGTTTGACTTCCGTTAACCGGCCCCGGTGAATTCTCCCACCCTCCCCCGTGCCGGTCAACTCGACCTGGGATAGCGTGGGACGGTGACTGACGCTCCTCTCGCTGCCCGCCGCTCCGCACTTCGCACGCACCACGGTGACACGTTCGACGACCCGTACGAGTGGATGCGCGCGAAGGACTCCGCAGAGGTCATCGCGCATCTCGAGGCGGAGAACGCCCACACCGACGCCGAGACGGCGCACCTGGCCGATCTCCGCGAGCGACTCTTCGAGGAGATCAAGAGCCGGGTGCAGGAGACCGACCTGTCGGTGCCCACCCGGCGCGGCGACTGGTGGTACTACAGCCGCACCGAGGAAGGCGCCCAGTACGGCATCCACTGCCGGGCTGCCGCGGAACACGACGACTGGACTCCCCCCACGCTCGAGGCCGGCGTGCCGGTTCCCGGTGAGGTGATCCTGCTCGACGGGAACGTCGAGGCCGAGGGGCACGAGTTCTTCTCGCTCGGGGCGTTCGACACGTCGGACGACGCGACGAAACTGCTCTGGTCGACCGACTTCGAGGGGGACGAGCTGTACACGGTGCACGTGCGCGACCTCGTCTCGGGCGACACCCTCGAGGACGAGATCCCGAACACCGGCGGCGCGTTCTTCACTCCGGACGGCACCGGCGTCCTCTACACGACCCGGGATGAGGCGTGGCGTCCGGACACGCTCTGGCTCCACCGTCTCGGCACTCCGATCACCGACGACGTGCAGCTGTTCCACGAACCCGACGAGAAGTTCTGGCTCGGCGCAGGGATCACGCGCAGCCGGCGCTACCTCGTGATCGGGGTCGGTTCGAGCATCACGAGCGAGGAGTACCTCGTCGACCTGACCGGCGACCTGACCGCGGCACCCCGCCTGGTCTGGCCGCGCCGGGAAGGAGTGGAGTACTCGATCGATCACGCCGTGGTGGACGGCGAGGACCGGCTCTTCATCCTGCACAACGACGGAGCCCTCGACTTCGAACTCGTCTCGGTGGCGGCGTCCGACCCTCAGGGCGAGCGGCACCGGGTGATCGCCCACGAAGCAGGCCGACGTCTGCTGGGCATGGATGCGTTCCGCGACTTCGCCACGATCGAGTACCGCAGCGAAGGTCTCGAGCGTGTCGGACTGCTCGACTACGCCACGGATAAGGTCGACGAGATCCCCTTCGACGAGCCGCTGTACTCGGCCGGGGTGAGCGGGAACCCGGAGTGGCACTCCCCCTTCCTGCGACTCGGATACACATCCTTCGTCACGCCCGGCACGGTGTACGATCTCGACCTCGCCAGCCGCGAGCTGCTGCTGCGCAAGCAGGTCACCGTCCTCGGCGGCTACGACCCCGAACAGTACGGCCAGCGGCGGGAGTGGGCGACGGCCTCCGACGGGGTGCAGGTGCCGATCTCTCTCGTGTGGAAGCGGTCATTCGGAGAGCCGGGTGCGCAAGCACGTCCCGTGCATCTCTACGGCTACGGCTCCTACGAGCACTCGATCGACCCCGGGTTCTCGGTCGCGCGACTCTCGGAGCTCGATCGTGGCGTGATCTTCGCGGTCGCTCACGTGCGCGGCGGCGGCGAGATGGGCCGCCAGTGGTACGAAGACGGCAAGCTGCTCAACAAGCGCAACACCTTCACGGACTTCGTGTCGTGCGGCGAGCACCTGGTCGCGACCGGCGTGACCTCGCCGAGCCGGATGGTGGCCGAGGGCGGCAGCGCCGGCGGACTGCTGATGGGTGCCGTGACCAACCTCGCGCCCGAGCTCTTCGCGGGCGTCCTCGCCGGCGTGCCGTTCGTGGACGCACTCACGACGATCCTCGATCCCTCGCTGCCGCTGACCGTCATCGAGTGGGACGAGTGGGGCGACCCTCTCCACGACGCCGACGTCTACGAGTACATGAAGTCGTACTCCCCGTACGAGAACGTGCGCGACGGCATCCGCTACCCGCGCATCCTCGCGGTGACATCGCTCAATGACACCCGCGTTCTCTACGTGGAACCGGCGAAGTGGGTCGCACGTCTGCGGGAGGCTGGTGCCTCCGACGTGCTGCTCAAGTGCGAGATGGTCGCAGGGCACGGCGGCGTGAGCGGCCGTTACAACTCGTGGCGCGAGCGTGCGTTCGAGCTCGCGTGGCTGCTCGACACGCTCGGACTCACCGAGGCCTGATTCGACGCGGCCGCATCAGGCGATCCCGCCGAATCAGGCAACCCCCGCCCGAAATTGCCTGTTTCGGCACGATCGCCTGTCTCGGCTCTGCCGCCGGCGCGCGCGACGCCCTCTCCACAGATTGGCGCGCGGGGACGTCTCTCCCCCAGCGCGGGGACTGCGGCTCCGCCACGCCCGCCGGCACGGGCAAGCTGACCTCATGCCTGATCTGACAGCTGCGGAATGGGTGCGCGCGCAGAACGGCGCCGCGCACTCCTCCGCCCTCCGCCGTGCCGGTTTCACCGATCACGCGGTGTCGCGAGCAGTGGAGGACGGACGGCTTAGGCGTGTGCGCCGATCCTGGCTCCTCACCCCCGAATGCGACCCGAGGCGTGTCGCGGCTGCGAAGGTCGGCGGACGCGTGACCTGCGCGAGCGCGGCGAGTCTCCACGGCTGGTGGGAGCTGAAGACGGATGCCGTGCACGTCGCACTCGCGCACAGCGCATCGCGGTTCGATTCATCCGGCATCCTCGTCCACCGCAGCCAGGGTCCCGTTCCCGTGCATCCGCGCTCGACGGAGGAGCCTGCAATCAACGTCCTCTTCCAGATCGCCCGGTGTCTGCCCGAACCGGATGCCCTGATGGTCTGGGAGTCCGCGGTGCGCCGCGGCGGGGTCGACGTCGATGTCCTCGAGCGCGTCACGTGGCGCTCGACGGCGGCATCCCGTATCGCCGTGCTCGTCGGCGATCGCTCGGACTCGGGGCCGGAGACCACCTTCGTCTCCCTGATGCGCGGGATCGGCGTCGTCGTGCGCCAGCAGGTCTGGGTCGACGGACACCCGATGGACGGGATGATCGGCGACCGCCTCGGCATCCAGATCGACGGGTTCGCGCATCACAGCACGCCGAAGGATCGCCGCCGTGACATCCGCGCCGATGCGCGGCTGGTGCTCCGCGGCTACACGATCCTCCGATTCGACGTGCACCAGGTGATGAACGACGCCCGCTACGTCGAACAGACGGTGCTGACCGCGATGGCGCAGGGTCTGCATTGCCGTCGCGCGCACGCCTGAATGCCCGCGAGATCATGCAAACGGGCGGAATCAGGCATCTGAGCCGCGAAACTGCCTGTTCGCGCGGGATTGCCTGAACCGGCGAGCAGAGCGCCGCGCGAGAAGTCTCAGCCGAAGAGCGCAGCGGCCTCGTCGTAGCGGTAGCGCGGAACCGTGTTCAGCTCCCCGAGCGCGTCGGCGAACGGGACCCGCACGATGTCGGTGCCCTGCATCGCGACCATCTGACCCCAGGCTCCGTCGACGAGCGCGTCCGCGGCGTGGAGGCCGAGACGCGTCGCCAGCACACGGTCGAATGCGGAAGGAGACCCGCCCCGCTGGATGTGGCCGAGGATCGTGGCGCGCGTCTCGATCCCCGTGATGCGCTCGATCTCGGGAGCGAGCAGATCGCCGATACCACCCAGCCGCGGCCGGTTGAAGGCGTCGAGGCCCTTGTCGCTGTAAGCCTCGTCCATGCCGAGGAGCTTGAAGCCCTCGGAGACGACGACCAGCGGCGCGCGGCCACGGTCGTGGGCGCTGGTCACGAGCTCGGTGATGTCGACGATCGACATCGGCACCTCGGGGATGCAGATCACGTGTGCCCCGGCAGCCATCCCGGCGTGCAGGGCGATCCAGCCCACGTGGCGTCCCATGACCTCGGCGACCATGCACCGCTGGTGCGAGTCGCCGGTGGTGCGAAGCCTGTCCATCGCGTCCGTGGCGATGTTCACGGCCGTGTCGAAGCCGAACGAGTAGTCCGTCGCCTGCAGGTCGTTGTCGATCGTCTTGGGGACGCCGATGACCTTGATCCCGTCCTTCGCGAGACGGTCGGCCGCGGCAAGAGTGCCCTCGCCGCCGATCGCGATGATGCCGTCGATCTTGTGCCCGTAGAGGGTCTTGGCGATGTTCTCGGCTCCCCCGCGCTCGCCCTCGTAGGGGTTCGTGCGGCTGGTGCCGAGGATCGTGCCGCCGACCTTGGACAGGCCCTTCACCTCGTGGCGCGTGAGAGGCATGAAGTCGCCGTCGACCAGCCCTCGCCATCCGTCGCGGATGCCGACGAACTCCAGGTCGTACGTGGTGGTGCCCTTGAGCACGATGCCGCGGATGACCGCGTTGAGGCCGGGGCAGTCGCCGCCGCTCGTCAGGATGCCGATCTTCATGCTGGTGCCTACAGACGTTCGGGAGATATGGGGGAAATAGGCGACGCTGCCTTCGATCGACACTAGCGCCCCGGCTCCCCCCGCGCCATTCGATGCCGACGAAAACCGTCGATCTTGACAACGGGATTCGCCGATATCGATGAACTTCCCGATTCCGGTCGCCGGAGAGGGGAAACCAGCCTTAAGAACCGGTGTTCTTCACGCTCAAGCCGAGCCCAGGGCCTGACGAAGCAGGTGCATGAGCGCCGCCAGCTGCACGGGCTCCGCGGCCGACTCCTCGACAGCCTCGCCGTCGAGCGCGCGAGCTGCGAGGCCTTGCTTCTGATCGATCAGCTCCGCGATCTTGGTGTCGATCGTATGCGCGGCGATGATCCGCCACGCGGTGACCGGCTCGTCCTGACCGATGCGGTGCACGCGGTCGATCGCCTGCGTCTGCTCGGCAGCGGTCCACGACAGTTCGGCGAGCACGACGTTCGACGCCGCCTGCAGGTTGAGCCCCACGCCGGCAGCGGTGAGCGAGCAGACGGCGATGCCCACCGCGGGATCGCTGTTGAAGTCGTCGATCGCCTGTTGACGTGTCGTCGAGGTCTGGTCGCCTCGGATCGACACCGACCGGATGCCCGCGGCGGCGAAGTGCGCCTCGGCCTGGTCCATCACGTCGATGTGCTTCGCGAAGAAGACGACCTTGCCGACCGAGCGCTGCAACTGGGCGGCGTAGTCCGCGGCCAGCGGCGCTTTGGCCTGACCGATGCGACGGACCATGGTGAAGACGTTGTCTCCCCCGGTGCCGGCGGCCTTCGACTCCTCGAGCTCGTTCTGGGCGACGAGACGCACGATGTCCTCGTCGATCTCTCCGGGGGCCAACCCACGGTCGCCACGGGCCTCGATGATGCGGCGGTAGCGAGCGGCGAGCCGCTCCCCCAGCTCGCGCTCGGCCTGACGGATGCTGCGTCCGAACTCGTCGTCGAGCTGCACCGGCAGATCGGCGATCAGCTTGTCCGGCAGGTCGGCGGCGACGTCCTTCTTCTTACGGCGGACGATGCCCATCGAGATGACCGCGTCGCGGGCTTCGGGGTAGAACGCCTTGTCGGCCGGGGTGAACCCGGTCGCATCCAGCTTCTCCATCAGCTCGGGACCCGGCTTCTCCCCCGTGGTCCACCCCAGGAAGCGCCAGATCGCGTCGAAGTCCTCGACGTCGTTGATCAGCGGGGTACCCGTGAGAGCGAGCATGAGCGGATCGTGTCCCGGGGTGCGCTCACGAACCTGCGCGGCGAGCGACAGCACGTTCTGTGAACGCTGCGAGGAGAGGTTCTTGATGAAGTGCGCCTCGTCGACAACCATTCCGCGCAGACCGATCGAGGCCAACCACGACATGTGCCGGTCGAGGATCTCGTAGTTCACGATGAACACGTCGGCGAATGCGTCGATGTCGGTGCCATCGCCCTGGATGACCGTGGCACGCCGCTGCGGTGTCCACCGCTCGACCTCGCGCGCCCAGTTCATCTTCACGACATTGGGCACCACGACCAGCAGCGGATAGGCGCCGGCGACGGATGCGGCGAGCACTGACTGCGCCGTCTTGCCGAGGCCAGGCTCATCGGCGAGGAGGAAGCTGCGGTGGCCCGCCTTCACCGCCTCGAGGAATCGCGACTGATGCACCATGACCTCGAGGCCCTTGGGCGAGATGTGGTCGTACTCCGGCGCGGGTGGCAGATCCATAGACGCAGCGGATCCGCCGGCGCCGGTCTCGAAAGCCTTGTACAGCGGGCCCATGAGCTCCCAGCCGTCGAGGCGGCGGCGCGGGGTCGCGGCAGGTCGCGGCGTCAGGTCGGGAGCGAGGAACGGGTTCGCCAGCTGCCGGGACTCGACCGAGGGCGGGGTCACCTGTCGCTCGGCGATGGCCGCGGGGATCGTGGAGATCTGGACAGGTGCGGCATCGGCGATGATCAGCTCTTCGGGAGCCAGCTCCGCGCCGGATTCGAGCAGCCAGTCGCGTCGCATGCGCTTGGCCACCGGCGACGTCGCCTGGTCGGCCTCGAGCAACTGGATGAGCGAGGTATCGCGTGCAGCCGTCTTGGCGAGGATCGTGGCCACACCGTCGAGCCGCTTCAGCAGCTCAGCGCGTGCAGGATCACCGATCTCGGCGTCCGCCTTCACTCGGGCGCGCTCCTCACGCACCAGGAACGCGATCACCTGGAACTTCACCCGATTGGTCGGGCCGAGCTTCCCTCGCTGCGACTTCGCCTCGATCTCGCGCACCTTGCGCGCGAGGATCGGGATGAGGGGTGCCTCGTCATCTCGACGGGACGTCTTCTTGCGCCGTGTGGTGGCGGTTGCCGTGGTCGGCATGCTCCTCCTGAGCGTGAAGGCTCCGGCTTCCCCATGAAGCCGCGGGCCGTTCTCGATGTCCGCGTGTGGCGTGAGCCAGGACCGTACGAACAGTGGGTCTTCTTCCCGTCGAAGCACGCGAGAAGCGTGAGAATCGGCGGGAGCCGAGTCCATTCTATGTCATCCGACGCGACACCTGCGGATCGCCCACGCCGAGTCGTCCGAGGAGGGGCGCGGACGGCGACGGGCGGAGACTACTCGAACGTGACGCCGAGAGCCCGGGCAGCTTCCGTGACGTCCGCCCCCATCTGCTCCATCAGCTTCTCGATTCCCTCGAACGCCACCATGCCCCGCAGCCGCGCCACGAACTCGACCGTGACGTCGTGTCCATAAAGGTCTAGCCCGGTCTCACGCAGCACATGCGCCTCGACCTGCCGCACGAGGACGTCGTCGAAGGTCGGATTCGTGCCGACGGAGATCGCGGAAGGATGACGGATGCCGGTGTCGTGATCGACGAGCCACCCGGCGTAGACGCCGTCGGCGGGAACGAAGGCGTCGACGATGGTCGAGAGGTTGGCGGTCGGAAACCCCAGCTCCCGCCCGCGCTTGAGGCCGTGAACGACCTCGCCACGGACATCGGGATAGCGCCCGAGCACGGTGGCCGCCGATGCGACATCTCCCTCCATCAGCAGTTCACGGATCCAGCTGGACGAGACGCGTCGCGTGGAGCCCGGAAGGTACACGTCGTCGACGACCTCGACGGAGAAGCCGTAGCGGGGGCCGAGCTCGCGCAGCAGGTCAGGGGTGCCCGCACCGCGGTGCCCGAAGCGGAAGTCCTGGCCGACCAGCACGGTCGATACCTGCAGGGCACCGACGAGGATGTCGACGACGAAGTCCTCGGCGCTGCGGGCGGCCATCTCCTCGTCGAACGTGAGCACGAGGGTCGCGTCGAGCCCGAGGCCACCCAGCAACTCGAGTTTGCGATCGACGGTGACGACGTTCTCGGGACACCGATCCGGGCGGATGACGGCCAGCGGATTGCGGTCGAAGGTCACGGCGACCGCGCGGCTCCCGGTGGACGCCGCCGTTTCCTTCAGCCTTTCGATGACCGCACGATGACCGGCGTGGACACCATCGAACTTGCCGATGGCGACCGCGCTCGGCCCGAATCCCGCCGGAACCTCCTCCGGGCTGCGGAACACGATCACGCGTGCACCTCGGTGGGAACCGCGGCGTCGATGGGGCGGTGCGTGCGCAGCCACCAGATCCCGAACACCGGGAGGACCAGGGGGATGAACAGGTATCCACGCCCGAACAGCGACCACACCGTCTCGTGCTGGAACAGCGCCGGCATCAGGATGCTCAGCAGCCCGACGACGAGCACACCGGTGAGCTCGAAGACGATCGCGACCCAGGCGACGGTGTACCACCCGCGACGACGGGCCAGGATGAGCGCGAGGGTCGCGAGGATGTAGACGACGGCAGCGAGTGCGGAGAGGGAGTACGCCAGCGGCGCCTCGTCGAATCGACGGACGATCTGCACGAAGCTGCGGCCGGTGGCCGCCAGCGCCATGACGGCGTAGACGATCACCAGGACGCGACCGATTCCGGTCATCCGAGTGGAGGGGGCGGTGGAGCTCATAGCGCATTCCATCCTAGAGCCGCGGGAGGGAGGCGGACTCCGCCACGACGCCTCGCGTCACGCGATCTGGACGGTCCAGATGACCTGCATGCGCCATAGCATGATCGCGATGGCGAGTGCCGCGACTCCGAGGATGACCGTGCTCCACCGGCTGCGCTCCATGAGCGCCCACAGCACGGCTCCGATGGGAAGGAGCACCGCCGACACGAGATAGACCCAGTACTCGAGCAGGTCTCCCGTGGGCGGGTTTCCCGCGAGCGGTGCGACGATCGCGACGATCACCTGGACGACGAGCAGCACCTCCACGAGGGCGAGAGCACCGACGCTGATGTCGCTGGGTCGACGCCCACTCAGCCCGGCGACGACGCAGAAGACCCCGGCAGCGACGGCGACGGCGATCTGCGCGATCGTCAGCCACAGGATCATCGGTCACCCTCGGGCATGTTCATGGCGCTCTTCAGATCGGCGCCGCGCTTCTCGACGATGCCCACCAGGACGCCGTCCGGGTCGATGGCCGCGGTGTTCGCTCCTGCGCCGTCGAGGCGACCGGCCTGATCGAGGAGTCGCTTTCCGTGACGGAGATCGCGTGCCTCCTCGGCCGACACGTCGAGCACCGGAAGGATGCGGCCGGCGGCGGCGGCGGGAGTCAGTGTGCGGGCCCCCTCCAGCGAATCCAGGCCCAGGGCGTCGCTCACCTCGAACGGTCCCACTCGCGTGCGCCGCAGTGCGGTCAGGTGCCCGCCGACGCCGAGGGACGCCCCGAGGTCGCGGGCGAGAGACCGGATGTACGTGCCGGACGAGCAGTCGACGATCACATCGAGGTCGAGGAAACCGTCCTGCTGTCGCCGTGCCGACACTTCGAAGCGGGAGACCACGACATCCCGCGCCGCGAGCACGACCTCTTCGCCCGCCCGCACCCGATCGTATGCACGCCGGCCGTCGACCTTGATGGCGGACACCGAGCTGGGAACCTGCGAGATCTCGCCGGTCAGAGCCAGGATGCCCGCGTCGACCGCGGCATCCGTGACAGCGCTCCACGCCTCGGGTTCGGCGGTGGCAAGGATCTCGCCCTCGGCATCGTCGGTCCCAGTGCTCTGCCCGAGACGGATCGTCGCCTCGTAGGTCTTGTCCGCGCCGACGATGTAGGTCAGCAGTCGGGTGGCTCCTTCGATGCCGATGACGAGGAGTCCGGTCGCCATCGGATCGAGTGTGCCCGCGTGGCCGACCTTCCGCGTGCCGAACGCCCGCCGCGTGCGTGCGACGACGTCGTGGCTGGTCATCCCAGCGGGCTTGTCGACTAGGAGGATGCCGGGCGAGACCATCCCCCCAGCCTACCGACGACGCGCGCGCCACCTGTTCCGGGCCGACCCCGGTGTCCAGCCGTGATCCGCCGAACGGCAAGGGCTCGGGGCTCACGTACGCTGGAGGAATGCCCGGACCGCAGGCCTCTTCCGATGTCGTATCGCGCCTGCCCAGGTGGTACCGATCAACCGCTCGCGACCTGCCGTGGCGCCGCACCGAATTCCATGACGAGTTCGGCGCGTGGGGTGTTCTGGTGAGCGAGTTCATGCTTCAGCAGACCCCGGTCGCAAGGGTCATCCCGCATCTCGAGGCGTGGCTTGCCCGATGGCCCACGCCGACGGCGATGGCCTCTGCCTCGGCAGCGGAAGTCGTGCAGCAGTGGGCCAACCTCGGATACCCGCGTCGCGCGCTCTGGTTGTTCCGGGCAGCCGTGGAGATCACCGAGCGTCACGGCGGGGTCGTGCCCCGCGACGTCGATTCCCTCCTCGCCCTGTCCGGCATCGGCGACTACACGGCCCGCGCCGTCGCCGTCTTCGCCTACGGCGACCGGCACCCCGTCGTCGACACCAACACGCGACGCGTGCTCGCGCGCGCTGTCGAGGGCCGCGCCCAGCCCGGCGCCGCATCACGCCGGGACCTCGATCTGATGGCCTCACTGCTCCCGGACGACCTCGATCAGGCCGCGGTGTTCAACGCCGCGATGATGGAGCTCGGCGCGACCGTGTGCACGGCGCGTTCCCCGCGGTGCGAGCTGTGTCCGCTCGCGGGCGGCTGTGCGTGGCTGGCAGCCGGCAGGCCGGACACGGGGGACGAACGTCGTCGCCAGGCCGCCTACGAGGGTTCGGACCGGCAGGCGCGGGGTGCCGTGCTGCGGCTGCTGCGCGATCGATCTCCCGGGGCCGTGCCGCTCGACCTGGTTCTCCCTGACTGGCCGGACGCCCGTCAGCGGGACCGCGCGATCGACTCGCTCATCGCCGACGGCCTCGCCGAAGCCGATGGAGCCACCCTCTCGCTGCCGCGCTGACGGGCTCAGAGGTGGTGGTCGGTGCGATGCGCGAGCACCGTCAGCTCGACTCGACTGCGGACGTCGAGCTTGGTGAAGACCCGACCGAGGTGGACCTCCACCGTGCGGACCGAGAAGTTGAGGTGCTCCGCGATGTCGCGGTTCGCCGCTCCCCCGACGGCGCACATCGCCACTTCCAACTCGCGCGCGGTCAGCTGAAGCGACCACGCGGCGCGGCACGCCGACAACGGATCGACAGCGGGAACGATGCTCCCTTCCTTTGCGTCGAGCCTGTCCAGCCGTCCGCGGATCGTCCGCGCCCATGCCGTCGCGCCGCACAGCTCGAACAGCCTCTCGGCATGCTGCAGGTGGATGCGCGCCGAGCGATGGTCATCGCGAATGGCGTACTGCGTACCGAGCATCGTCTCCACCCTCGCCCGCGCGAACGGCGAACGAAGCGTCCGAGCCGCCTCTCGCACCTCGATGCACTCGGACCGCCAGCGACCGTCTCCAGCCGTCGCGAGCCGGACCCGCAGCCGCTGCGCGAGAGCGATCTCCGGCGGTTCGATCGATGGCGCGGGGGTCGAGCCACCGTCCGGGTCTAGTGCGAGTTCATCGAGCGCCGGAACCGTCATGGTGGTCCGCGCCGACCCGAGATCGGCCCAGAGGCGGATCGTCGCTGCAGCATCGTCGAACGAACCCGCGAGAAACGACTGGATGCCGCGATCCACGAGACGGTCGATCCTCGCACCGGCCGGCAGCGCGGCGGTGAGCGCTCGTGCGTACGGTCCCAGTTCGCCGAGCACGGCGAGATCGAGACGTCTGGCGAGCACCACGCCCAGTCCGGCGAGGGGCAACGAGACCGGCAGCACGAGTGCGGCCCGGGTCAGCCGGTCGCGTGCAAGACCGATGTCACCACGCCACACCAGGAGCAGCACCTCTATGACAGCGCGATATGCCTGGACGACGGGACTGTGCTCGAATCCGGGGACGAACGGGTCCGCATCGGCGGACATTCCGGATCCACCCCGTGCCAGCACGCGCAGTCCAAGATCGACGTCGCCGTCCATCGCAGCCTGCAGCGCGCGCAGCATACCGCCGGCCACCGGCCCCGAGCCCACGGTCGCGTCGATGTCGCGCTCACCGGAGATGAGCCAGCTCAGCGCGATGACGGGGTCTCCGAGCTCGCGTTCTGCACCGATTCGTGCGGTGCCCTCCCGCACGGCGTCGAGCCACACCCGCATCGCGCGACGCTCGCCCCGCTCCGCGCACATCACCGCGGCCAGCGCCGCAGCCCTCGTCCAATGGCACCAGTCCGCGGCGTCATCCGTGCGCGGGCGCAAGGCACTCGGTTCGACCTCCGGCACTGCGCCCTGCTCGAACGCCTGGGCGACGAGCAGGCCGCCGAGGCCCATGAGTCGCCAGCGCTCCGCGGAGTGCGGATACAGCCCGCTGAACCACGCGATCGCCTCCGTCGCGAAGCCGGCGCCGACGGCCGAAGCCCCCGCGACGAGATGCGCTTCATCCCGGGCTTCGCCGACGGCATGCTCCGCCGCCTCCCTCGCGAGCAGCAGTGCCCGCTCCGGGTGACCCGCCTCGCTGAGCTGTCGCGCGATCGCCGTCAACTCGACTGCGCTCTCGGGAGCCCCCTCGAGGGAGGCGCGAGCGCGATGCCAATCCTCACTCACCCGGTCTCCCCGACGGCGGAAGATCACGCTGAGCCGCGCATGGACGCCGGCGACGGCTGCGGTGCCGGTCGTTGCCCTGATCCAGATGGAGAGGCGGGGATCGGCGAAGCGCACGTGGCCGGCATGGAGCCGCACGTGCTCCCCCAACGGGCCCGCGGCGATCACGGCCGCGGACCTGCCGTCGAACTCCAGGAGGGCGTCGAGTCCACCGTCCAGCGAGAGCGCGAGCGCCGTGAGCAACTCGCGGTCCCTCGCGTCGAGCTCCGTCGCCTCGAATCTGCGTGCGATGGACTGTACGAGCGGCAGCGGGCTGGGCAGCGGGCGCAAGCCATGGCGTTGGTCCGCCGACAACCGCTCGGCGACTTCGAGGATCGCCCGGGAGTCCGCATCCAGCTCGGCGGCGAGGCGGGCGAGCACATGGGGCACACAGCCGAGATCGACATCCAGGAGCTCGTCGAGCAACAGGCCCAACGCGGCAGGCGCGACGAAGAGAGCCCCCTGCGTACCCGTATCCTCGATGCCGTTCCCCCAGCTTCACGGAAGCAATCCCGCGAAGCCGAGCGTATCAAACGGTGATCACTCCGGCTCGTCCTCCGCGCGGTACGGATCAGCGTCGCCGGCGTGTGATGCGGATGACGCGAGCTTCGCGACGTCGGCATCGCGCTGCTGCGCCTCGCGGAGCAGCGCACCGATGTGGTCCGCGTTCTCGGGGAGAGCATCCGGGATGAACTCCAGCGTGGGCACCAGACGGGTGCTCAGCTGCCGTCCGACCTCGCTGCGCAGCATGCCGGTGGCGGAAGTGAGGGCCGCACCGCTGGAGATGCGCTCCTCCTCCGTGCCCAGCACCGTGTAGAACACCGATGCATGCTGCAGATCTCCGCTGACACGGACGTCGGTGATGGTGACGAAGCCGAGGCGCGGATCGCGCAGCCCCTTCTCCAGCCGCTCGGCGATGATCACGCGGATACGATCCGCGAGTCGGGCCTGTCGTTCGCCTGCCATTGTTCTCTCCCTGTCCAGGAACCCTCAGGGCGCCCTTCCTCTCCGCGCTCCGGAGGAGCGGGAGGGGAGGACGCCCGAAGGTGTTCGAATTAGATCAGCCGCGAGGCTTCTCGATAAGCTCGGTCGTCTCGATCTCATCGCCGATCTGGATGTCGTTGTACTTGCCGAGACCGATACCGGCCTCGTAATCGGTACGGACCTCGGTGACGTCGTCCTTGAAGCGACGCAGCGACTCGATGGCGAGACCATCGGCCAGAACGACACCGTCGCGGATGACACGAGCCTTGGCGTTTCGAGTGATCGTTCCCGATCGCACGATGACACCGGCGATGTTGCCGAACTTCGAGGAGCGGAACACCTCGCGGATCTCGGCGACACCCGACTGGACCTCTTCGTACTCCGGCTTGAGCATGCCCTTGAGCGAGCTCTCGATCTCGTCGATCGCGTTATAGATGACGGAGTAGAACCGGATGTCCACGCCCTCACGGGAAGCACGCTCGCGCGCCTTCGTGTCAGGACGGACGTTGAAGCCCACGATGATCGCGTTGTCGATCGTCGCGAGGTTCACGTCGGACTCGGTGATGGCGCCGACGCCGCGGTGGATGATGCGCAGCTGGACCGAATCGTCGACCTCGATCTTGAGGAGCGACTCCTCCAGCGCCTCGACGGCACCGGAGACGTCACCCTTGATGATGAGGTTGAGCGACTCGACCTTGCCCTCTTCGAGAGCGCGGGTGAAGTCCTCGAGCGAGATGCGCTTGCGGGCCTTGGCCAGCTGGGCGTTGCGCTCGACTGCTTCGCGCTTCTCCGCGATCTGGCGGGCCATGCGGTCTTCCTCGGTGACGATGAAGACGTCGCCGGCACGCGGCACGGAGTTCAGACCCTGCACCTGCACCGGACGCGACGGGTAGGCCTCGAGGACCTGCTCGCCGTTCTCATCCGCCATCGCACGCACACGGCCGTATGCCGTACCCGCGACGATCGCGTCACCGATCCGAAGCGTTCCGGACTGGATGAGCACCGTGGCGACCGAACCGCGACCCTTGTCGAGCTTCGCCTCGATGGCGACACCGCGAGCGGCCTTGTTCGGGTTGGCGGTCAGGTCGAGACCGGCATCGGCCGTGAGCAGCACGGCGTCCAGGAGTTCCTGGATACCCGTGTTGGCCCGGGCGGACACGTCGACGAACATGACGTCGCCACCGAATTCCTCGGCGACCAGACCGTACTCGGTGAGCTGCTGGCGCACCTTCGACGGGTTGGCGTCGGGCTTGTCCACCTTGTTCACAGCGACCACGATCGGCACATTGGCCGCCTGGGCGTGGTTCAGCGCCTCGACCGTCTGCGGCATGATGCCGTCGTCGGCTGCGACCACGAGGATCGCGAGGTCGGTGACCTGCGCACCACGGGCACGCATGGCGGTGAACGCCTCGTGACCCGGGGTGTCGATGAACGTGATGGCCCGCTCGATGCCCTCGTGCTCGGTCCAGACCTGATAGGCACCGATGTGCTGGGTGATGCCGCCGGCTTCACCCTCGATGACGTTGGTCTGACGGATCGCGTCGAGAAGTCGCGTCTTACCGTGGTCGACGTGACCCATGACGGTCACGACCGGAGGACGGATCTCGAGGTCGTCTTCGCTCTCGGCTTCCAGTTCGGCCTCGAGGTCGAGACCGAAGCCCTCGAGGAGCTCCTTGTCCTCGTCCTCGGGCGAGACCATCTGGATCTTGTATCCGAGCTCCGCACCCAGGACCTCGAACGTCGCCTCGTCGAGGGACTCCGTGGCCGTGGCCATCTCGCCCAGGTTGAAGAGGATGGTGACGAGGGTTCCGGGCTGGACCGTGTAGCCGGTCAGCGTCTCGATCTTGTCGGCGAAGTCCGCGATGGACGCGCCACGGCGCATGCGGATGATCTCTCCGTTGCCGCGGGTGACGTTGACGCCACCGACGACCGGAGCACTCCGCATCTCGAACTCTTGCCGCTTCGCCCGCCGCGACTTGCGCTGCTTGCTCTTGCCGCCGCCCTTACCGAAGGCACCTGCGGTACCACCGCCGGGACCACGACCACGACCACCGCCGCCACCGGGACGACCGGCGAAGCCGCCGCCACCGCCGGGACGTGCACCAGGACCACCGGCACCGCCGGGGCCACCGGCACCGCCGGGACGACCCGGACCGCCGGGACGCTGCTGGAACGGAGCGCCGGGACGACCGCCACCGCCGCTACGGGGTGCACCCGGACGGGGCGAACCGGGGCGCGGGGCGCCCGGACGCGGTGCGCCGGGGCGCGGAGCCTGCGGACGCGGGATGTTGCCCGGCGTCGGGCGCTGACCCATGCCCTGCGCGGATGCGAAGGGGTTGTTGCCCGGACGGGGTCCGGCCGGGCGCTGACCCATCCCCTGCGCGGAGGAGAACGGGTTGTTGCCGGGACGCGGGGCGCCAGGCGTCGGTGCATTGCCCTCTGCGGGCTTGGATGCTTCCGCTGCCGGTGCTGCGGGGGCCGCTGCCGCGGGGGCAGGAGTCGGTGCAGCGGGCGCGGGCGCCTCGGGGGCCGGAGCCTCCGGAGCGGGCTTGGGGCCGGGCTTCGGGCCCGGGGTCGGCGCGGGCTTGGCGCCCGGCTTCGCAGCCGACTTGGCGGCAGCGGGCTTGGCCGCGGGAGCGGCCTCGGCCGCACCCTTGAGCGACCCGTCGGCCTCGATCGCCGCGCGCAGCTTGCGCGCCACCGGCGGTTCGATGGTCGAAGAGGGGCTCTTCACGAACTCGCCGAGTTCCTTGAGCTTTGCAAGAGCGACCTTGCTGTCGACGCCGAGTTCGGCGGCGATCTCATGTACGCGTGGTTTACCAGCCACAATTCTCCTGTCTGAGTCGGTCCACCCAGACAGGGCAGACCACTAGTCGCGGACGGGTCTCATTTCGAGCCGTTCACTTTGTTTCCATAGCTGTTCAGCCTTTGTTTCTTGGTGGGTGCTGTTCGAAGGTCCGCGTGTCCAGCTCAGTGGTCACGCGCAGTGCTCGTCCGAATGCGCGGCGCCGCAGAGCGACATCCATGCATTCCCGAGTCGGATGGACCCACGCGCCTCGCCCCGGCAGCACAGCACCCTCATCGATGATGAGAGTGTCGTTCTGGGACACCACCCTGAGAAGGGCGGAGCGGGGAGCACGCGTGCGACAACCGACGCACGTTCGTACGGGTTCCATCTTACACCTGCGTTTCACCCCGCCTCGCCCGCGCGCCGGGCGAGGCGGAAGGCCGGAGCCGGTCAGTCGAGGACGCTGTCCGGCTGGATGTCGATCTTCGCGCCGGTGAGCTTGGCGGCCAGACGCGCGTTCTGGCCCTCCTTGCCGATCGCGAGCGACAGCTGGTAGTCGGGCACCAGGGCCCGAACGGCCTTGGTGCTCGCGTCGAGCACGAAAGCGCTCGTGACCTTGGCGGGCGACAGCGCGTGCGCCACGAACGTGGGGAGATCGGCGTCGTAGTCGACGATGTCGATCTTCTCCCCCGCAAGTTCCTCGGTCACGGCGCGCACGCGGCGTCCGAGCTCCCCGATGCAGGCGCCCTTCGCGTTGATCGACGGGTCGTTCGCCTTGACGGCGATCTTCGTCCGGTGACCGGCCTCGCGGGCCAGTGCCACGATCTCGACGAGACCGGCGGCGATCTCCGGCACCTCGAGCGCGAAGAGCTTGCGGACGAGCCCCGGGTGCGTACGGGAAACAGTGATCTGCGGTCCCTTGAGCCCCTTGGCGACGCTGGTGACGTACACGCGCACACGCGATCCGTGGGTGTACTCCTCGCCGGGCACCTGCTCCTCAGGGGGCAGGATCGCCTCGACGGCACCGAGGTCGACGTGGATCATGCGCGGGTTCGGACCCTGCTGGATCACGCCGGCGACGATGTCACCCTCTTTGTCCTTGAAGTCGCCGAGCACGACGTCGTCGGCGATGTCACGCAGTCGCTGGCTGATGACCTGCTTCGCGGCGAAGGCCGCGATCCGACCGAAGTCGTCGGGGGTCGCATCCTCTTCGCCGATGATGGCGTCTTCCTCGTCGCGGACGACCTGCAGGATGGCGACATGCCCGGTCTTGCGGTCGAGGTGCACGCGGACACCCTCGGGCGTCACACCGTCCTCGGAGACATGCTTGGAGTACGCGGTCAGGATCGCCTGCTCGATGATCGCGACGAGTTCGTCGAAGGGGATCGCCTTCTCCTTCTCGATCCCTCGCAGAAGACTCAGTTCGATGTCCATGACGGCCTCTCTATTCAGCTCTCGTCGCGCCTGTTCGCACGCGCGACATCCGTACCACGATACCCTGTGCCAACCGGCCCCTGCCACGACGGCGGCAGTTTTCCGCGCCGGAAGTCGAGGAGGACGCATGGGATCGTTCGACACGATCGTGATCGGTGCAGGGATGTCGGGTGTCACGGCCGCGCGCATGCTCGCCGATGCGGGGCATCGAGTCGTGGTCCTGGAAGGTCGTGACCGCGTCGGCGGGCGGATGCACACCGATCGGGAGGCGGGGTTCTCCGTGGACCGTGGCGCCTCCTGGATTCATGGAATCGACGGATCGCCACTGTGGGATCTCGTCCAGGCACTGCGGATTCCGACGATCGAGTACACGGTGGGCAGCTTCCAGGTCGGCGGGCGGCCCATCGAGAACTTCGACGGGGACGGACGACCCATGGGTGCCGACGCCACCGCTGAGTGGATCGACGATGTCGATGCGGTCGATCGACTCCTCGTCGAGGAGATCGGCGCCTCCTCCCCCGGCGACACGTATCTCGACGTGACAGAACGAGCTCTCGACCGGTCCGGCCTCGCGCCCGAGCGCATCGACGACATCCGCGAGTTCTTCCGTCACCGGGTCGAGGAGCAATGCGGAGCCTGGATCGGAGACCTCGACGCACACGGCCTCGACGAGGACGCGATCGACGGTGACGAGGTGATCTTCCCGCGTGGATACGACGAGGTTCCCCGGCGCATCGGCGCGGGTCTCGACATCCGCCTCGAGACGAAGGTGACGAGGGTGGCTCACTCGAGCAGCGGCGTGGTGGTGCACGCCGGCGACACAGCCTTCGCCGCGGATCAGGTCGTCGTCACCGTCCCCCTGGGTGTGCTCAAGGCCGGCACGATCGCCTTCGATCCTGCGCTGCCGGAGGCCGTGCTCGGTCCTCTCGCACGACTCGGGATGGGAGTCTTCAACAAGGTCTTCATCCAGTTCGACGAGCGGTTCTGGAACGAGGACAGCTATGTGCTGCGTGCGCTCGGCGAGGCCGGGGAGCACTGGCATTCCTGGTACGACGTCTCCGCGGTCAGCGGCCTCCCCACGCTGTTGACCTTCGCCGCCGGCCCCTTCGGAAGACGTATGCAGGAGCTCCCCGACGAAGACGTCGTCGCCGATGCCGTGCGTGCCCTGCGAGCGCTCTATGGGGATGCGGTCGGCGAGCCCCGGGCTCATTGGGTCACGCACTGGGGTCAGGACGAGTTCTCGAACGGCTCATACTCACATCTGGCCCTGGGGTCGAGTCACCACGACCACGACGACCTGGCCGGCCCCGTCGACGGAGTCCTGCACTTCGCGGGTGAGGCCACCTGGGGCGATGAGCCTGCCACCGTCGGGGCGGCCTACTACTCGGGGCACCGTGCCGCGGAACGGATCCTGGGCCGCGCGATCGACCTCGACGACTTCGCGGCTCGCATCATCGAGCGGGAGCAGAGGGAAGCGCGTTGATCGCACCGATCAGTCGGAACAGATTCCCGACCTGACGCTGATCGAGGTGGAGCATCAGCCGCGGGAGTTCCAGCAGGTCGTCGTCGGCGACCTCCGGTTGCCGCGGTGCGGTCCTCTCGATCCGCCCGGAGGAGAGCATCGAGGCGAACTGTTCGTTCAGCGCCTCGATCTCGGCGTCCGTCGGCTCCGCGCGCAGGCGCAGCACGAGCGCGCCACCGACCCATCGGAGCGAATCGTAGTTGTGCCAGAAACCGGTGATCTCCGCACGAGCCGCGTCGACGGAATCGGTGATGACCACCCGATCGAAGTCGCCTTCCGAAATCACTCCCGTGGGAGCGAGGTGGTCGTCGATGAAGCTCCGAAGACCCTGCCAGAACGTGCCTCCCGGCTGATCCAGGAGCACGATCGGCGTGGGCTCCGCTTTCCCCGTCTGCTGAAGCGTGAGCAGCTCGAACATCTCGTCCAGGGTGCCGAATCCGCCGGGAAGGCAGATGAACCCGAGCGATTCCTTGATGAGCATCAGCTTGCGGGTGAAGAAGTACTTCATCGCGACGACCTGGTCGTTGTCCGTGATGAGACCCTGCGCCTTCTCCTCGAACGGGAGACGGATCGATACGCCGAGAGAGAGCGCGGGACCGGCACCTTCGGAGGCCGCCTGCATGATGCCGGGGCCCGCCCCCGTGACCACCATCCATCCGTCACTCGCCAGCGCGGCGGCGACGTCGCGAGCAGTGAGGTAGAGCGGGTCGTCCTGCCGGGTTCTCGCGGAGCCGAAGACGGTCACCTTGGGAACACCGCGGAACGGTGCGAAGAGCCGGAAGGCGTCGCGCATCTCCGCCAGCGCGGCAGAGGCGATCTTGAGGTCGAGCCGGTCGGCGTCGTCCTCTCCCAGCAGGATCGCCGTCCGCACCATCCTCCTCACCAGCCGACGGTCGGCGTGTGCATCCGCGCCGTCGAGGATGGCGTCGATCTCGGAGTTGAGGGCGTCCGGCAGCGGTTCGTCGATCATGACACCAGCGTGGCACGCGGCCGGATCCCCGTGGGCCGCAACGCCGGGCATCGCGTCGACGTCCCGGCCTGATCACCGCCAGGCCCGGATGTCAATGCCCGTGCCGCCGGCGGGCACACGCGGCACTGTGGAATCATGACCGAGATCACCGGACCCGAAGCTCTCGCCCGCGTCGCCGAACTCGTCGAGGACATCGACTTCACGATGCTGACCACGATCGACGAGGAAGGCAACCTCGTCAGCCGACCGATGTCGACCCGGCAGATGGACGACGCCGGAGACATCTGGTTCTTCACCGCCGAGGACACCGAGAAGGTCGCCGAAGCTCGCCGACACCACGATGTGGGGCTCGCCTACTGCGACGCCAAGGGCATGCGGTACGTGTCCGTCGCCGGCACCGCAGAGATCGTCCACGACCGAGCCAGGATGGAGGAGCTCTACTCGCCGTCGCTGGAGATCTGGTTCGCGGACGGATTGGAGACGCCGGGCATCGCTCTGCTCCGGGTCACGCCAAAGGTGACGGAGTTCTGGGAACCGGCGAAGGGCAGACTCGCGACCGCGGCCGGCGCCCTCAAGTCCCTCGTCACCCGCGACACTCCGGATGACGACATCATGAACCACGGCCGCATCGTCTGCTGACGACGCGGCCTCGGGTCTCAGCCGGCAGAGGTGAGTCGGGCGACGACCTCATCTACGGAGACCGCATCGCGCTCGCCCGTGGCGCGGTCCCAGAGTTCGACCTGTCCCTCGGCGGCGCCGCGGCCGACGATCACGATCTTGGGCACGCCGACGAGCTCGGCATCGCCGAACTTCACGCCCGGTGACACCTTCGGGCGGTCGTCGTACAGCACATCGAGACTCGCGGCTTCCAGCTGCGCCGAGAGCCCCTCGGCCACATCGAACGCGACCTGATCGCGACCTGCCGCGACCACCTGCACATCGAACGGCGCGACCGATGCCGGCCAGATGAGGCCCTTGTCGTCGTTGTTGAGTTCGGCGATGATCGCCAGGATGCGGGTGATGCCGATGCCGTAGGAGCCCATCGTCACCGTGACGAGCTTGCCGTTCTCGTTCAGCACCTTCAGCCCGAGCGCCTCGGCGTACTTGCGGCCGAGCTGGAACACGTGACCGATCTCCATGCCCCGTGCGAGCTCGACCGGGCCGGAGCCGTCGGGGGCGGGGTCGCCGGCGCGCACGTTCGCGATCTCCACGATCCCGTCGGCAGCGAAGTCGCGTCCGGCGACCACCGAGTGTGCATGCTTCTGATCGATGTTCGCCCCGGTGATCCAGCTCGTGCCCTCGCTCACGCGGGGGTCGACCAGATAGCGGATGCCGGTGGCCGACTCCTCGCCGAGCACGGCGCCGGTCGGTGACCAGGGCCCGATGTACCCCTTCACCAGAAGCGGGTTGTTCTCGAAGTCATCGGCCGTGGCCGTCTCGACCGCAGCGGGTGCGAAGGCGACCTCGGCCCGCTTCTCGTCGACGTCGCGGTCGCCGGGGATGCCGACGATGACGAGCTCGCGCGTGCCGTCCAGGTGGGTCAGGGCGAGAACCACGTTCTTGAGCGTGTCGGCTGCCGTGTACTCCCCCTCGAGCTCGCGGTTGCTGTGCGCGACCAGCGTCTCGATCGTGGGGGTGTCCGGGGAATCGAAGATCACCGGAGCAGCATCCTCGTCGAACGGGATGGCATCGGGCACCGCGGTGGTGAATGCCTCGACGTTCGCCGCATACCCGCCCTCGCTGCGCACGAAGGTGTCCTCGCCGACGGGGGTCGGGTGCAGGAACTCCTCGCTGCGGGACCCGCCCATCGCACCGGCATCCGCCTGAACGATGACGTACTCGAGTCCGAGTCGCTGGAAGATGCGCTCGTATGCGTCACGCTGTGCCTGATAGCTGACGTCCAAGCCCTCATCCGACGAATCGAACGAGTACGCGTCCTTCATCGTGAATTCGCGCCCGCGGAGGAGGCCGGCGCGAGGACGAGCCTCGTCGCGGTACTTGTCCTGGATCTGGTAGATCGAGAGCGGCAGATCCTTGTACGACGAGTACAGGTCTTTCACCAGCAGCGTGAAGGCCTCTTCATGCGTGGGGGCGAGGAGGTAGTCGCCCCCCTTGCGGTCCTGCAGACGGAAGAGCAGGTCTCCGTACTCGTCCCAACGACCGCTCGCCTCATAGGCCTCACGAGGCATCAGTGCGGGGAAATGGACCTCCTGCGCGCCAGCCGCGGCCATCTCCTCGCGGACGACGGTCTCGATCTTCGACTTGACGCGAAGCCCCAGTGGCAGCCACGCGAAGATTCCGGCGGCCTGCGGGCGGATGTATCCCGCCCGGATCAGCAGCCGGTGGCTGGCGACCTCTGCGCCTGCAGGGTCTTCACGGAGCGTGCGGAGGAAGAAGTTCGAAAGACGAGTGACCACGGAGCAAGTCTAGTGAGCCGCGGTCACTCGTCTTCGACGCCGTCAGTTGAGGGCAGGGAGGTTCGCCGGGACGACGCCGCCGGCGTACAGGTCAGCCGCGAGCTCCTGGAGTGCGGTGAGCGCGACCCGCTGCGGGAGCGGACCGTACGAGATGCGGGCGACCCCGAGCTTCTCGTACTCCGACGCAGCGAGAGCGCCGGGAATGCCGATCACGCTGACCTTGCGCTCTCCGATGCCCTCGACGAGCTGACGGGTGACGTTCATGTCGAGGATGCCGGGGACGAACACGGCCGTCGCTCCGGCGTCGAGGTAGGCGCGCCCGCGCTGAATCGCGTCGGCGATGCTCTGCGGCACCGGGCGTGCGCCGGCGCGGACGAAGGCATCGGTGCGGGCATTGAGCGCGAAGGGCACGCCCTCGGCCTCCGCCGCCTTGACGATCGCCTCGACCGCGGCGATGGATTCGCCCAGCGGCTTGAGCCGATCTTCGACGTTCGCGCCTACGACTCCGGCCGCGATGGCGAGGCGCGTGGTCTCCCCCGCGTCGCCGTAGCCGTCGTCGAGGTCGGCCGTGACGGGAACCTGGACGGCGGCGGCGATCCGCCCCACCATGTCGATCATGACCTCGCGGGGAGTCGCACCATCTTCGTAGCCGAAGGACGCGGCGATGCCGTGGCCCGCGGTGGCGAGCGCCTTCGTCTCCGGGAGGGCGGCGACCGCCCGCGCGGACACGACATCCCACACGTTCACGACCCGGAGGATCTCCGGAGCGTCATAGAGTCCGACAAGGGTCTGGGCCTTGGCTGCAGTCGTCATGACTACACGCTAACGCGGGATGCGCACGGCCGGGCCGAGTTCGGCGCATCAGGCGTTGAGCACCACCTTGAGAGCCTTGGTCTCCGCCGCACGGCCGAACGTGTCGTACGCACTCTCGATGTCGTCGAGAGCGAACAGATGGCTGACGAACCCGCTCGGGTCGATGCGCTGCTCCGCGACGAGCTTCGTCAGCATCCGCGCGGTATTCGTGTTGACGAGCCCCGTCGTGATCGTGAGGTTCTGAATCCACAGCCTGTCCAGCGGGAAGTCCACCGGTGAACCGTGAACCCCCACGTTCGCCGCGTGACCGCCGGGCCGGACGATTTCCAGCACCATGCCCCACGTCTGCGAGATGCCCACCGCCTCGATCGCGACATCCACCCCGAGCCCATCCGTGAGGGCCAGCACCTGGTCGCGCCAGTCGGTGTCCGAGGAGACGACCGAGTGGGTGGCGCCGAATTGCTGCGCGAGCTCGGCGCGATTGGCGTCGAGATCGATGGCGATGACCTTGCTGGGGCCGTAGAGCTGAGCCGTCATGATCGCGGCGAGACCGACCGGTCCGGCACCGACGACCGCGACGACGTCTCCCGCCTTGACTCCGCCGTACTGCACGCCGATCTCGTGTCCGGTGGGGAGGATGTCGCTCAGGAGCACCGCCGTCTCGGGCGGGATCGCGTCGGGGAGCCTTTGCAGAGAGGTCTCCGCGAAAGGAACGCGCACGAACTCGGCCTGGGTTCCGTCGATCAGGTGTCCGAGGATCCATCCGATGCCCGACGCGCCCTCCGCCGCGAGGCAGTGCGACTGCAGACCTGCCACGCAGAACTCGCATTTGCCGCACGCGCTGATGCAGGAGATGATCACGCGGTCCCCGGCCGCGAGGCCGGTCACGGCGTCGCCGACCTCTGTGACGACGCCCACTCCCTCGTGCCCGAGGATGCGGCCTTCAGCCACAGCGGGAACGTCGCCTTTGAGGATGTGGAGATCGGTGCCGCAGATCGTCGTGCTCTCGATGCGGACGATCGCGTCGGTCGCAGCCAGGATCTTCGGATCCGGGACATCTTCCCAACGCTTGCGGCCGGGACCGTGGAAAACGAGCGCCTTCATGACTCCTCCTTCCCCGGGCACGCCCGGGATCGTGGCTCGGTAACATGTTACGCGCCACTACCTTCACCGTGAAGAGCTCTGCCGGCGCACCTAGGGTGGGAGCCATGCCGCAGCGCAGATCACACGTCGCCCCCTCCGCCGTCCAGACCGAACTCGCTGCCGCGCTCGCCATTCTGCGCGAGAACGCGGAGACGCCGGGAGATTTTCCTCCCGCGGTGCTCGCCGAGGCCGAGGACGCCACAGCGTCCGAACCGGCGCTCGACCTGCGGCACATGCCGTTCGCGACTCTCGACCCTGAGGGCTCGCGTGACCTCGATCAGGCCTTCCATCTGGAGCGGGACGGCTCGGGCTACACCGTCCGCTACGCGATCGCGGACGTCCCCGCGTTCGTCAGACCGGGAGGAGCGGTGGATGCCGAGTCCCGTCGACGCGGCCAGACGCTGTACGCGGCCGACGGCAGGATCCCGTTGCATCCGACCACGCTGAGCGAAGATCGGGCTTCCCTGCTCGCCGACGTCGACAGACCGGCACTCGTGTGGACCTTCTCCCTGGACGCCGCCGGCGTGGTCACGGAGTTCCGGCTGGAACGTGCGCTCATCCGCTCGCGCGCGCAACTCGACTACGTGACGACACAACGATCACTCGATCTCGGCGAAGACGGCCCCGCGGCACTGCTTCCGGAGATCGGGTCGCTGCGCCTCGAACAGGAGCGCCTGCGAGGCGGGGCGAGCCTCAACCTCCCCGACGAGGAGGTCGTCCGCGACGCGGACGGGACCTACGCGATCGAGCGCCGCAGCCCTTTCCCCGTCGAGGAGTGGAACGCCCAACTCTCCCTCATGACGGGGATGGCCGCGGCGTCCCTGATGCTCGGAGCCGGCGTCGGCATCCTGCGCACGATGCCCGAGCCGGACGATGCCGCCTTCACGGCGTTCCGCCTTCAGACCGAGGCGCTCGGGCGCCCCTGGGCGTCGGGCACGTACGGTGAGTACCTTCGCGCCCTCGACCGCACGGACCCCATGACGCTTCCGGTGCTCGAGGCCGCGGCGTCGCTGTTCCGCGGTGCGGGGTATCTGGTGTTCGACGGCGAATCGCCGTCGAACGCCGTACAGGCGGCCATCGCCTCCCCCTATGCTCACGCGACGGCTCCCCTGCGCCGGCTCGTCGACCGTTGGGTGCTCACGATCTGCCTCGCGGTATCGAACGGCGAGGCGATCCCGGAGTGGGCGCGGGAATCGCTGTCGGAGCTCCCGGCCCTCATGCAGGAGTCTGCTCAGCGCGCATCCCGCCTGAACACGGCGACGATCAACAGCGTCGAGGCCGCCCTGCTCACCCCGTTGGTGGGGACAGCCATCGACGCGACCGTGATCGAGCTGCGCGGCGAGCGTGCGCTCGTCCAGATCGCGGACCCGGCCGTCACCGCCACAGCACCGTTGCCGACGGGCGCGGAGCCGGGAAGTGTCGTGCGATTGAGCATCGTGCGCGCTGACATCGCCGCGGGCGAGGTGGAGTTCGCGGTCTGAGAAGTGGTTTTGACCTGCGGCGGAGGTCGAGGTCCGTCACCGCTCACGCTCGCGGAGGCGGCTCGATGGTGGGCCTAGGGCACTGCCGGGGCTGCACTCGTCGTCATCACGAGGAGCTGCGGGTCGCTCAGGTCGAGAGACACGGAGACGGCCGCGAACTCGGTCAGCGATTCGACGTGGGTGCCGCCGCACAGGATCACGGCCTCACCTTCGGGGAGCGCACAGCGCCAACGTCGCCGGTCAACGATCGTCGGCCCCTCCGTCTCGATCCGGCTGGTGGCGCCGGCGGCGATCCACGCGGCGAGCTGGGCGTTGATCCGCTGCTCCCGGTCGGCGACGGTCGCCGCGAAGGTCTCGGTGTCGAAGCCCGCACGGCGAAGGCTCTTGCCCAGACGGTACTCATCGACCGCGCCGTCTTCGTGGATACGGCTGGACTGATTGGCGCGCCCCTCGAAGTCGGGATTCCCGAGCGCATCCTCGCCCGGATCCTTCCGCCACAGGTCCGCGACGGCGAGGTCCAGAGCGAGCGAGGCGAGGTGGCAGGCGGTGTGGCCGCGGCTGAGTCCTTCGCGCCGCGCGCCGTCGACGGTCAGCCGTACGCGAGCACCTTCGGCCAGCCACGCGGGAGCCGCGCCGTCGATGCGGTGTGCGACGAGCCAGGTCCACCCCTCGGCACCGCGCTTGGCGGGGATGTCGCGCCCGACGGCGAACTCGCCCTCATCGGAGGCCGCAGCCATCAGCGCCTCGCTGACCGTCACCGACTCGTCTCCCGCGGCGATCGTGCCGGCATCACCCGGCTGGTCGGGCCAGGTGTGGTCGACCGGGTGGAACGGCGTCGCGTCGACGACCACGACCGTCCCGTCGGGCCCGCTCTCCACCCGGGTGACCGTGCCGTCCCCGGTGGTGGTGCCGCCTGCGAAGGACACGATGGTGGGCGTCGACATGGCTCTCCTCGAATTCGACGATGGTGCGTCCGCCCGTGGAGGCGGAGAAAGCTCGGACTCCTCCACGCGACGGTGCGATCGGCGCGGCGCGGAATCCGCTGTGGTCAGACCGCGACGACCTGAGCGGTGCCGAGCGGCGCTTCGGGCCCCATCTCGGCGGCGATCCGGTTCGCCTCTTCGATCAGGGTCGCGACGATCTCGGCTTCCGGCACGGTCTTGATGACCTCGCCCTTGACGAAGATCTGCCCCTTGCCGTTGCCGGACGCCACGCCGAGGTCCGCCTCGCGCGCCTCGCCGGGACCGTTGACGACGCACCCCATGACGGCGACGCGCAACGGCACGGTCATGTCTTTGAGCCCCTCCGTGACGTCTTCCGCCAGCGTGTACACGTCGACCTGGGCGCGACCGCACGACGGGCACGACACGATCTCGAGCTTGCGCTCACGCAGGTTGAGCGACTGCAGGATCTGGTGGCCGACCTTGACCTCCTCGGCGGGGGGAGCCGAGAGGGACACGCGGATGGTGTCCCCGATTCCTTCGCCGAGAAGGATGCCGAAGGCCGTCGCACTCTTGATCGTGCCCTGGAAGGCGGGACCGGCCTCGGTCACGCCCAGATGCAGGGGCCAGTCGCCGCGCTCTGCGAGCTGGCGATAGGCCTTCACCATGACGATCGGGTCGTTGTGCTTGACCGAGATCTTGAAGTCGTGGAAATCGTGCTCCTCGAACAGCGACGCCTCCCAGACGGCGCTCTCCACGAGCGCTTCCGCAGTCGCCTTACCGTGCTTCGCGAGGATGCGACGATCCAGCGATCCGGCGTTCACACCGATGCGGAGCGAGACGCCGGCGGCCTTCGCGGCCTCGGCGATCTTCCCGACGTTCCCATCGAACTCGCGGATGTTCCCCGGGTTGACGCGAACCGCACCGCACCCGGCGTCGATCGCCGTGTAGATGTAGCGCGGCTGGAAGTGGATGTCGGCGATCACCGGGATCTGACTCTTCATCGCGATGATCTTCAGCGCGTCGGCATCATCCTGGTGAGGAACGGCGACACGCACGATCTCGCAGCCGGACGCCGTGAGCTCGGCGATCTGCTGCAGCGTCCCGTTGATGTCTGTCGTCTTGGTGGTCGTCATCGACTGCACGCTGACGGGAGCGTCGCCGCCCACGAGCACCTTGCCCACCTTGATCTGGCGGGACTTGCGACGCGGGGCGAGGACTTCGGGGATCTTCGGCATTCCGAGGTTCACTGCTGGCACGCCCCAAGCCTACGCCGCCAGGATGCATGAGGGCTGGAAGTCGGCCCGTACGCTGAACTCATGGCGGTCCTTCTCCTCACCGGGTTCGAGCCCTTCGGCGGCGCGGACCACAACCCATCGGCCGATGCCGTGAACGCCGTCGCAGGCGACTACGACGGTCCGCACGAGCTCATCGCCGAGACGCTGCCCGTCGCGTTCGCATCCTCCGCGCGCCGCCTCCGGGCCCTGATCGCGCGGCACTCCCCCGACGCCGTCATCGCCACCGGGCTCGCCGGAGGGAGTCGACAGATCGCGATGGAGCGCATCGGTGTGAACCTGATGGACGCACGCATCCCCGACAACGACGGCGCGCAGCCGCTCGATGCACCCTGCGAACCCGATGGTCCCGCCGCCCGCTTCGCGACGCTTCCGGTCAAACGCCTGGTCCAGATCCTCTCCTCGCACGGTCTGCCGGCGCAGCTCTCGCTCTCCGCGGGTTCCTACGTGTGCAATCACGTCCTCTACACCGCACTGGGGGCTGTCTCGGCGAAGACGGTCGCGGGGTTCGTCCACCTTCCGTGGTCGACCAGCGCCGCACCGGCGGACGCCCCGCACCTCCCCGACGAGGACTTGGCGCGTGCGGTGCGCGTCGTCGTCGACCACGCGCTCGATGCCGAGGTCGAGGTGCCCGGCGGAAGCATCTGGTGACGTCACCGCGCGAGACCCGCCACCGGCGATGTGGTAGTTTCGGCCCCATGCTCGCGAACTTCACCTGGTGGCCCGCCTTCTAGGCGGTGTGTTCGCGTTCCCACGAATCCAGACCGCCTCCCGGGCGGTTTTTTCGTTGCGCCGAGCCGGAGCCTTGCACAGGAGACATCGATGACCCTCTCACGACTCGCAGAGCTCAGCGCCGACCCGGCGGCATCCTTCGTGCTGATCGCCCGCGACGGCGCAGACACCGTCGAGCTCCTCAGCGGCGACGTGAGGGATGTCGAGCTGCTCGCCGACATCCCGCTCGCCATCGACGGCACCCCGCGCGAGATCTTCGCGCTGGTCCCCTATCGTCAGGTTCGCGAACGCGGATTCGTCGCCCAGGACGACGGCGCCCCGCTCCGATGCGTGATCGTCGACGAACACCTCCACCTGCCGACCACGGAGCTCCTCGCCGCGCTCCCGTCGGATCCGGTGCCACTGCACGACGACGGATTCGACATCGCGGATGCGGAGTATGCGGCGATCGTCGAGAAGGTCATCGCCGACGAGATCGGTCGAGGCGAGGGCGCGAACTTCGTCATCCGGCGCGACTTCGCCGCGAACATCGACGTGGACGACCGGACAGCCGCGCTGACCTGGTTCCGTGCCCTGCTCACGCACGAGCGCGGCGCATACTGGACGTTCGCGGTCTTCACCCCCGGCCACATCGCGGTCGGCGCGAGCCCCGAGGCGCACGTCGTCGCTCGCGAGGGGATCGTCACGATGAACCCGATCTCCGGGACGTTCCGTCACCCGGCCGGCGGCGCCACCAAAGAAACGCTGATCGATTTCCTCGCCTCCACCAAGGAGACCGAGGAGCTGTTCATGGTCGTGGACGAAGAGCTCAAGATGATGAGCGCGGTCTGCTCCGACGGGGGACGCATCACCGGTCCGCACCTGAAGGAGATGTCCCGACTCACACACACCGAGTACATGCTGCGCGGACGCAGCGCCCTCGACCCGCGCGACATCCTGCGCGAGACGATGTTCGCACCGACCGTGACCGGATCCCCGATGCAGAACGCCTGCGCCGTGATCCGGCGCCACGAGCGAAAGCCGCGCGGATACTACTCGGGAGTCGCGGCACTGTTCACCCCGAACGCCGATGGCGGCCACGACCTCGATGCCCCGATCTTGATCCGCACCGTGTATCTGCAGGACGGGCAGCTCAGCGTGCCCGTCGGCGCCACCCTGGTGCGTCATTCCGATCCCCAGGGCGAGGTATCCGAGACCCACGGAAAGGCGGCCGGCGTGCTGGGCGCCATCGGTGCGATCGAGCGAGACCGCGTGGCTGAGGCACGCAGCGATGCCGACGCCCCGGCAGAGAAGCGCGCCCTCGGTGACGATCCGCAGGTCGCTGCCCTGCTCTCGTCGCGCAATGCCCGTCTCGCCGAGTTCTGGCTGAACCCGCAGGGCGAGGATTTCACCGGCCCGTTCGTCGGACGCACCGCCCTGGTGGTGGATGCGGAGGATCGGTTCACGACCATGCTCGCCCATCAGCTCCGTCACCTCGGCCTGACCGTCACGATCGCCGGCTGGAGCGACGTGCAGGATGCGGACCTCGATGCCGCCGACCTCGTCGTCGCGGGTCCCGGCCCGGGCGACCCCCGGGACGAGGAGAACGGCCGGATCGCTCGGATGCGCGACGTGGTCGGCCGCCGCCTCGAAGCGGGCTCACCGCTGCTGGCCGTGTGCCTCAGCCACCAGATCCTCGCCCATCGACTCGGGATCGCGCTGACTCCGCTCGACGCCCCGCACCAGGGCCTGCAGAAGTCGGTCCCGGTGTTCGGGGAAGACGCCTCGATCGGCTTCTACAACACCTTCACCGCACGCGTCGACCCCGAGACGACGACGGTCGAAGCGGCCGAGATCTCGGCGGACGCGTCCTCGGGCGACGTGTACGCCCTTCGTGGCCCGCACTTCGCTTCCGTGCAGGGGCATCTCGAGTCCATCCTGTCGCGCGACGGCATCCGGACGCTCGAGCGCCTCGTGTCGCACGCTCTCGCCTGAGCGCGCTCGACAGCACAGCGTGACCCGGGTGGGTCAGCCGAGGAGATCGACGGGATTGAAGAGATCGGCGATCAGGAGCAGCGCGCCCATCGCTATCAGCAACACGGCGACCACGACTGTCAGCGGCACGAGTTTCGTGGCATCGACGGGTGCCGGCGGCGGTCGACGGAATAGCTTCGCCCAGGCTCGCTTGATGCCGTCCCACAGGGCGACGACGATGTGACCGCCGTCGAGCGGCAGCAGCGGGATCAGGTTGAACACGAAGAGGGCGATGTTCAGCGATCCCAGCAGCCCGAGCAGGATCGCGAACCTGTTGAGGATGGGCGCATCCGTCGCCGCCACCTCGCCGGCGAGCCGACCGACACCGACCACGCTCAGCGGTCCGTTCGGGTCGCGCTCGCCACCCGTGACCAGGGAGACGCCGATGTCCCAGAGCCGCACGGGCAGCGTGACGATCAGCGAGCCGACCCTGGCGACGTTCTCGGCGGCCATCTGCGGTCCCGCGCTCAGGGGCTGCTGCACATAGCCCATCTGCGAGCCCATGCCGACGTAGCCGACCTCCTTGACCACGGGTTCGCCGGAGTCGTCGAGGACTGGCTGGCCGGCCGCATCCGTGATCGTGCGCTCCGCAGCGATCGGCGTGATGCTCAGGGTCTCCTCGACGCCGTCACGGAGCACCACCATGTCGAGCGTCTCGCCGGGAGCCGCCTGGACGATCGCCGTCGCCTCGGCGAAGTTCGATACGGGCTGGCCGTCGACCGACACGATCACGTCGCCCGGCTCGATGCCGGCCTCGGCCGCCGGCGACTCCGGATCGTCCGGAGTGCACTCGGTCTGGGTCGAGCCGGCCGGCACCACGCACTCCGTCACCGACGCGATGGTCGTGGTCCCCTGCTGCACGCCGATGCCGGACACGAGCACGGTGAAGATCACGGTCGCCAGGATCAGGTTCATCACCGGCCCACCGAGCATCACGATCACGCGCTTCCACACCGGCAGGCGGTAGAAGACACGATCCTCCGCACCTTCGGCGATGGTCTCGTCGTTCGCGGACCGGGCATCCTGGATGAGCGACCGGAACATCCCGGAGGCGGGGCCGGTGCTCTTCGAGGGCGGATACATCCCGGACATCGAGATGAAGCCACCCAGCGGAAGCATCTTGAATCCGTACTCGGTCTCGCCGATCCGCTTCGACCACAGCCGCGGCCCGAAACCGATCATGTATTGGCCGACGCGCACGCCGAAGAGCTTCGCGGGGACGAGATGGCCGACCTCGTGCAGACCGATCGAGAGGCCGAGGCCGATCAGCATGAAGAGGATGCCGCCCAGATAGAGCAGGAATTCCACGTGCCAACGGTACTGCCCCCAGCTAGGAATCCGCCCGACGACGCGGGCGCGGCTAGGGTGGAAGCGTGAATGCCCGGCAGCTGCGACTCCTCCGCGCCGCCGCCGTATCCTCCGTCGCGACTCTGCTCGCGGCGCTCTCTCACACGTTCGGAGGCGGCGCCGCCCCGCATCCGCTGCTGATCCTCGCGGTCGCAACCCTGCTCACACCGTTTTCGGCACTGCTCGTGGGCAGCAGGCAGTCACGCGGTCGCGTCGCGGCCGCCGTCTTCGTCGCACAGGGCGCGTTCCACCTGCTGTTCCAGGCACTGGGATCGCCGACCGGGGCCGACACGGTCGGTGTCGTCGGCCACGACCACCACCTGGATCTCGATCTTCTCGGTCCGGCGACCGCCGAGACCTCCCTCACCACGATGATGCTGCTCGCGCACATCGCCGCCGCCCTGCTCACGACTGTGCTCGTCTGGCACGGCGAGGCGCTCCTGAGAAGCGTCGTGCGATGGGTCGAGGCGATGTTGCAGCGAGCCGCTACGGTCGCCCCGGCAGAGCACCCCCGGCCACCGCGTCTGCGTTCCACTCTCCTGCCATCGTTCGATGCCGCGGTCTTGGCCGCCGTGCCCCGACGCGGGCCACCTGCGCTCATCCGCGACTGATCGATCAGCGGTCCGTCGCACCGGAGTTCGCCGCATTCCTCGCGGCACCATCCCTTCGCCGGGTGCGCCGTCGCGCGCCCGCTTTTCGAGCCTCAGGAGTTTTTCATGTCCCGTACCACCCGTGCCCGACGCCCCGCCCTCGCCACCGCCGGCGTCCTCGGCGGCGTCGTCCTCGCCCTGGCCGTCCCGTCCATGGCAGGCGCACACGTCGGGGTCAGCCCCGACGAACTCACCGCCGGCGACCATGGCGTGCTCACCTTCTCGTTCTCGCACGGATGCGAGAACTCCCCCACCACCGCCCTCCGCATCACGATGCCGGAGGGTCTCGCATCCGTGGCGCCGACGATGGACGGCGACTGGAACATCGCGGTCGAGCGCGGCGATGACGGTCTCGTGAGCGCCGTGACCTACACGGCACTCACCCCCGTGCCGAACGACCTCCGCGGAGCGGTGAGCATGTCGGTCGGCCTCGACGAGAGCACGCCCGAAACGCTGGCGTTCCCTGTCGTGCAGGAGTGCGTCGACGGCAAGACCGAATGGACACAGCTCGCCGAGAACGGTGAGGACCCGCACAGCCTGGACGCGCCGGCGCCGGTGGTCTCCGTCACCGCTGCCGCGGCCGATGGCCACGGCGATCATGACGCCGCCGACTCCTCCGAGGCGACCGCGGCGACGCCGACCTCGACCGATCCGCTGGGGATCGCGCTCGGAGCCGGCGGACTCGTCGCCGGCATCGCGGCGCTGATCGTCGCGATCCTCGCATACCGTCGCCGCGCCTGACGCCGGGCCACGACTCCTCGTGCGCCGCACTCGCGGCGCGCGAGGAGTCGTGCCGCAGAGGTGTTCACCGTGCCGCCGTGAGATCATGGATCCGACATGTCGATTGAACAACAACCGAGCCTGCCTCCCGTGCTCCGCCCCGCGAACCCGCCCCGGCGTGAGCTGTCCGAACTCGCTTCCCGTTTCGCCCGCAGTGTGCGCGGCGACACCGACGGGGTCGCCCTCTCCGGCATCACCCTCGCCACGGCGGATCTCCGCCCGGGTGAGGCGTTCGTCGCGATCCAGGGCGTCAATCGGCACGGGGCGGACTTCGCCGTCGCCGCTGCCGAGAAGGGCGCCGTCGCCGTCATCACCGACGAGCCCGGCGCCGCGATCGCCGAGGCGGCGGGACTGCCGATCCTCGTGGTCGACGATCCTCGCGCGGTGCTCGGCGACCTGAGCGCCTGGGTGTACGGCACTGGCGCGGATGACCCGCTTCCGCTGCTCTTCGCGACGACGGGGACGAACGGGAAGACCAGCGTCTCGCACCTGCTCGAGGGCATCCTCGACCAGATCGGCGTCGTCACCGGACTCTCCTCGACCGCTGAACGTCACATCGCCGGCGAGGTCATCGTCTCGCGGCTGACGACGCCCGAGGCTTCCGAGATGCACGCGCTGCTGGCGCTGATGCGAGAGCGCGAGGTCGAAGCCGTCGCCGTCGAGGTCAGCGCACAGGCCCTGTCGCGTCACCGTGTCGACGGCATCCGATTCGACGTCGCCGGCTTCACCAACCTCAGCCACGACCACCTCGACGACTACGCCGACATGGAGGAGTACTTCGAGGCGAAGCTCCCGCTCTTCCGGCCGGACCGCGCCAAGCGCGGCGTCATCTGCCTCGACTCGCCGTCCGGCACGGTCGTGGTCGACCGCTCTGAGATCCCCGTCGTCACGGTGGGAACGCCCTCCATCGCCGCAGACCCGGAGGCCGCGGGCGCCGCGGACTGGGTCGTCGTCATCGACGACGAACGTGCGGCGGGCACGACCTTCACGATGACCGGCCCCGCCGGCTCACTCACGACCACCGTCCCGGTGATCGGTCCGCACATGGCCGCGAACGCCGCGCTCGCGATCGTGATGCTGCTCGAGGGCGGCTACGACTGGCAGCGCATCGTCGACGCTCTCGCCCGCGACGAGGGCATCCGCGCCTACCTCCCCGGTCGCACGCAGCTCGTGTCCGGTGAACGCGGCCCGGCGGTGTTCGTCGACTTCGGCCACTCCCCCGACGCCTTCGAGAAGACTCTCGCCGCGGTGCGCCGCGTGACGCCGGGCAAGGTACTGATGCTCTTCGGCGCCGACGGCGACCGTGACGCGAGCAAGCGGTTCGACATGGCGCGCACTGCCGTCGAGGGAAGCGACATCCTCGTCGTCACCGACCATCACCCCCGGTTCGAAGATCCGGCCTCCATTCGCGCGACCCTCATCGAGGGCGCGCGCACGGCAAGACCGGATGCCGAGATCCACGAGGCCTCTCCGCCCGAGAACGCGATCGTCACCGCGGTCGGACTCGTGGGCGACGGCGACGCGATCCTCTGGGCGGGGCCCGGCCACCAGGACTACCGCGACATCCGCGGGGTGCGTACGCCCTATTCGGCGCGCGAGCTGGCCCGCAGGGCTCTCCTCGCCGCAGGCTGGCCGGTTCCCGAACCCCGCTGGCCCGTCCCATACCCCGACGAGGACTGATCCGGTCGGCCGGGGCGGCAGAAGCTGCTCCGGGTTCCGCTCAGCTCACCGCGATCATCCGATCTGCGGTCGTGCGCGCCCAGGATTCGGCCGCGGCGAGAGTCTCGACGGTCAGCGCGTCGGGCGCGTCATGAGCATCGACGACACGCGCGATCGTGTCGACGATGCCGAGGAACGACAGCCGGCCCTCGTGGAAGGCATCGACAGCCTGCTCGTTCGCCGCGTTGTAGACGGCGGGGAAGGTGCCACCGGCCCGACCGACGGCCTTCGCCAGCGCGACCGATGGAAAGGCCTCGCCGTCGAGCGGTTCGAAGGTCCACGACGACGCCGTGGTCCAGTCGAGCGGTCGTCCGACGCCCCCGACGCGGTGCGGCCAGTCCAGTCCGAGTGAGATCGGAAGTCGCATGTCGGGCGGAGATGCCTGGGCGATGGTGGACCCGTCGATGAACTCGACCATCGAATGCACGATGGACTGCGGATGCACGACGACCTCGATGTCGTCGTAGGCGACGTCGAACAGCAGGTGCGCCTCGATGACCTCGAGCCCCTTGTTCACGAGCGTGGCCGAGTTCGTGGTGACCATGCGCCCCATGTCCCACGTCGGGTGCGCAAGGGCCTCCGCAGGGGTGACGTCGTTCAGTTCTGCGCGGGTACGGCCTCGGAACGGGCCGCCGGATGCTGTCACGACGAGCCGACGCACCTCCGCGTGGGTGCCGGCGAGCAGGGCCTGCGCCAGCGCGGAGTGCTCGGAGTCCACCGGGACGATCTGTCCGGGGGCGGCGGCGGCGAGCACCAGATCCCCACCGACGATCAAAGATTCCTTGTTGGCCAGGGCGAGCGTGCGTCCCGCCTTCAGTGCCGCGAGGGTCGATCCGAGTCCGATCGAGCCGGTGATCGCGTTGAGCACGACATCGGCTTCGACGTCTCGGACGAGTTGCTCGGCCTGGTCGGCGCCGAGCGCGGTGTCCTCGACCTGGAACTGCGCAGCCTGCTCTCCCAGCATCTCGGCGTTGGAACCGGCGGCGAGACCGACCAGTTCGAACCGACGAGGATTCGCACGGATGACATCCAGCGCCTGGGTGCCGATGGAGCCGGTGGAGCCGAGGACGATGATGCGACGCATGACGCCAGCCTAGGACACGTCCTCGACCCTGCTGCGGCTACTGCTGGACGGGCGTGGTGGCGAGGATGTCGACGACGAAGACGAGGCTCTCCTTCTGGAGTTCGTGTCCTTCGCTGGCACCGTAGCCGTCCGACGGCGGCATGACGACGACGACCTGAGAGCCGACCTTCTGTCCTTCGAGCGCCTTCTGGAAACCGGCGACCACACCCGTGGTCTGGAATTGGGTGGGCGCGGCGTCGCGGCTCCAGCTGGAGTCGAACTCCTCGCCGTCAGACCATTTGACGCCGAGGTACTGGACGACAACGAGGTCACCGGAGCCGACTGTGGCCCCATCACCCTGCTTGAGGACGGCGACCTTCGTCTCGGTCGGCGCATCCCCGTCCGGGATCTTGACGGAGGGCTTGCCGTTGTCATCGAGCTTGACGGTCGGCATGCCCGGGGTCGGGTCGACGTCCTTGCCGGTCGCCACCTCGGGGAGCTGCTCGACAGCCTCGGCGTACACGACCTTGGCGGTACCACCCTCGCCGAAGACCTTTCCGGGGAGCGCGAGAACCACCTGCGTGCCGAGAGGCTGGCACTCGAGGGCGGCGATGAACAGCGACGCACTGTTCTGGTCGAGCAGGACGGAGGCTTCTCCTCCCTCGCTGCGAGCAGAAGAGTCGACGACCTCACCCGTCGCCGCGTCGACGATCTGGAACTTCACACCCACGAGGTCGTTCGCGACGACCTCGTCACCATCTCCCTCGGAGATGATCGTTCGCTCGACGTCGGCGAACGGCGCGTCTGCGGGCACGGTGACCTTCGCGTCGACGCCTTCTCCTTCGACGACGACCGCGTCGGACGTCTCACCCGGCTTCGCGTCCAGCAAGCACTCACTCGAAGCGGTCGGGCTCGGCGTGCCGGAGCTCGACGGCGCGGAGCTGCCGGAGCAGCCCGCCAGCAGCAGGGTCGCCGCGGCGACGGTGGACAGAACGATGAGCGGACGCTTGCGCACAGTGAGACCTCGGGATCGCGGGTGGGAACCTCCATCCTGCCGCATACCCCTTTGCCCCCGCTGGGAGGCGCGGCGCAACCCTTCATTCCCACGCAGGCATGGATCCGGGAGTAACCTGCTCTGATGACCTCTGAGCAGTCCGTCGAGCCCGAATCCTCGTCAGAAGAGGAATCCTCGTCGTCAGATGAGACTGCCAAGCCACGTCACGCCGGGTTCGCCTACACGCTCGGCCGCAGCCTCATCACCCCGCTCGCCCGGCTCGTGTACCGGCCGAAGATCGAGGGCCGCGAGAACGTTCCGCTGACCGGGCCCGTCATCTTCGCCAGCAACCATCTGTCCTTCATCGACTCGATCGCGATCCCCGTCGCTGCTCCTCGACCCGTGCACTTCCTCGCCAAATCGACGTATTTCGAAGGCACCGGGTTCCAGGGCTGGATGAGCAAGACCTTCTTCGAGTCGATCGGCGCCATCCCCGTTCGCCGGGGAGCGGGCCAAGCAGCCCTGGATGCTCTCGACCTGCAGCGGCAGCTCCTCGACGAGGGACTCGCCGTCGCGCTCTACCCCGAGGGCACACGATCCACGGACGGTCGCCTGTACAAGGGGCGTACCGGGGTCGCGTTCCTCGCGCTCCAGACCGGCGCCCCCGTCGTGCCGGTCGGGCTGATCGGAACAGATAAGGTGATGCCCGTCGGCGCGAAGATGCCGACGCTCAAGGAGCGCATCACCGTCCGGTTCGGCGAACCGCTGGACCTGTCACCGCACGGACCAGCGACCAGCGGGCGCGCGCGTCGCCTCGCGACCGACGAGATCATGGCCGCGATCCACGGCCTCTCCGGTCAGGAGCTCGCAGGGGCGTACAACGAGGCTCCCGCGCAGGGCACGATCGAGAAGATCAAGCAGGCCCTGCCCCACGAGCGCCGCTGACGCCTGCGCCGCTCCGAATCAGTCGACCGCGCGGACGGTCGCCTCGTGGCGCACGGGGAAGTTCATCGAGTTCGCGATGAAGCACCATCCGTTCGCCTGCGCGTGGGCGCGCTCGGCCGCCTCGATCATCGATGCATCCGCGACGACGACCTCGGGGCGCAGCATCACCTCGACGAACGAACCACCGCCCTTGCCGTCTTCGCGCATCATCCCGCTCGCCTCGTCGCGGTAGGAGACGACGACCACACCGGCTGTCACGCAGGCATGCAGGTACGAGAGCAGATGGCACTCGGAGAGCGACGCGAGCAGGAGGTCTTCCGGATTCCAACGCGAGGGATCGCCGCGGAAGGGCTTGTCGGCCGAGGCGAGCAGCTCCGGCTTGCCGTCGACTTCGATGGTCACCTCGCGGCGGTAGTCCCGGTAGCCCGAGGTGCCCGTACCGGTGTTTCCGGTCCAGACCGAGGTGAGCGCATAGTGATGTTCGCCGAGGGCGCGGGGGGTCGACTCTGCCATGTCCTCAAGTCTGCCAGGGGCCGCCGACCCGAGGTGAGCGATCGCGTGCCCGGCGCTAGAGTTGACGGGTGCTGGAGACTCTCACCGTTCAGGATTCCGTGGAACTCGCCGTCGTCGAACGGAGCGGATTCGTCGAATCCCGTCATGCGGGCGCAGCGATCGTACTCTCATCCGACGGCGACATCGTCGCCCGCCACGGCAACGCCGACGCGCTGATCCTGCCCCGCTCGAGCCTCAAGCCCCTGCAGGCGGTGGCATGCATCACCGCGGGTGCGGTGCTCGAAGGCGAACAGCTCGCGATCTCCACGGCGAGCCATATCGGTACCGACCGGCACGCATCCGTGGTTCGCGACATCCTCACCGAGGGCGGGCTGACCGAGGACGACCTGGCGTGCCCGGCGTCGTGGCCGAGTGACTCGGCGACGCGCGATGAACTCGTCCGTGAGCACGGCGAGCCGGCGCGCGTGCGCATGAACTGCTCCGGAAAGCACGCCGCGATGCTGCGCGCGTGCGTGGCGACCGGTTGGCCGACCGACGGCTACCTCGACCCGTCGCATCCGCTTCAGGTGCACATCCGCGATGTCGTCGAGCGCCTCACGGGCGAGAAGGTCGCCCACACGGCTGTCGACGGGTGCGGAGCGCCGGTCCACGCCATGACCCTCACCGCCCTCGCGCGGGGCATCCACCGCATCGGCACGGCATCGGACCGCTCGCCTTTCGCCCTTCATCGCGTCGCCGGTTCGCTGGTGCGGGCAGTGCGGGAGAGCCCCTGGACGATCGAGGGCCCCGGCCGCCCCGACACGATCGCGATCGAGAAGCTCGGGGTCTTCACAAAGCACGGCGCCGAGGGCGTCATGGTGATGGTCGCCCCGAACGGCACGACCGTCGCGTTGAAGATGCTGGACGGTGCGACGCGCGCTTCGACGATCGTGGCGGCGACGCTCCTCGAGCGCGCAGGGGGCCTGACCGGCGCGGAGGTCGCGACGCTGGCGGACGCACTCCCTCTCACGATTTCGGGAGGCGGCTCGATCGTCGGTGCGATCCGGCCCGGCGCCGGAATCTGACGCACCGGTTCTTTCCCGCTGCGCCGATCGCGCTGCTCAACACGGAGACAACCCGCGAAGGATGACGCGCCTCGGCGCTCCGGCACCGCGCAACGACCAGGCACGTCCCGCATGGGGGCGAGCGTAGGGCGGGAGCTCCCGCACGCCGGCGAGCTGGCGGAGATCGGCGTGCTGCTCTACTCGGATCAGCACCTCACCCTCCGCGCGGATGCGCTGCCACAAAGACCAATTACGCTGCCACGCCTCCGCTTCTCCCACGACGATGCACGAACGGCCCGGTTGTGTCGGCTCCGCTCCGGCGACGATCACCTCGGACTCCTGATGCGCCTCCCGCAGGGTCGATGCCACCGAAGCGGCTCCCGTACTCACGACGGCGGTAATGGCGCACGACGGCACCCAGACAGCATGCGCGCCGGCCACAGGTGTGATCCCCGCGTCTTCGGGGACCCATGCCAACTGCACCTCGCGATCGCCGATGCGGGCGCGTCCGGGAGATCGGTCGCGGATGAACGACGATGCCTCTCCCCCTGCCGCGAGATGCTCCACTCTGCTCGACAGGCGGAGCAGTGCTCGTCGCGGCAGGGCGTCGAGCATCCGTCCCAGGGGTCCCGCTGCCCTGGTCGCCGTGAGCACGAAGGTCGTGTCAGCGCGGGCGCGGACGAGCATCTCCCACCATTGCGCCCACTGCTGACCGTACTCGGGCGGCAGAGTAGAGAGCAGCCCGTCGATGTCGTCGCCGAGGACGAGGGAAGGCATCCGTCCTGTCTCGATCGCCCACCCCTCGAGGAGGTCCCACGCCGCCTCTGCGTCGTGTGGCATCCACACCGCATCCGGGCGTTGCGCAGCCAGTGCTCGTAATGCGGTGGAGCGGCCCGACCCCGGCGCGCCCAGCAGCACGATTCCTCGATCCTGCCCGCAGTGCAAGAGTTCGAGCGGTTGGGCTTGGCGCTCCGGATCGTCGGCACGACCGAGCACGATCACATCCGGAGCCAGGCTGGTGGACGTGACGAGGTCGGCGAGGGCGATCCGTCGGGGAAGCGCGGGGAGCCAGGGGCTGCGGGGCCCGTCCGCTGCCGCCCAGCGTTGCCCGACCGCTCGCAGATCGGCCGGCCCCGTCAGAGCGATGCGCATCGCCGACGGCTCGGAATCGGCCGGACGACGGACGAGTGCGAGGCCCCGCGAATGCGCGCCGCCGGGAAGCTCGGCCGCGGCGTCCGTCCCGATCATGAGCCTGCTGTCTGCGGCGTCACCGACGCGCAGGCTGACGCGGAGCGGACAGTTGGCCGCCAGCGCATCCCGTACGACCCCGGCCGCGCGCTGCGTGCCGAGGATCAGGTGCATGCCCAGCGCGCGGCCCCGGGCGGCGACGTCGGTGAAGACGGCCCCCAGGTCGGGATGCTCCGCCAGCAGTGCCGCGAACTCGTCCACGACGATGACCAACCGCGGCATCCCGACCTCTCGTACATCCCGCGCGCCTGCGTCGGCGAGAACACCCTCCCTTCGCCGCAGCTCGGCGGTGAGGCTCGAGACTCCGCGTCGGGCACCGTCCTCATCGAGATCCGTGATGACTGCTGCGACCTGCCGCAGTTCGCGCAACGGCTCGAACGCGGTCCCCCCTTTGAAGTCGGCGAGCACGAATGTCACTCGGTCCGGCCCGTTGGCAGCGGCGATGGCCGTGACCCAACTGACCAGAAGCTCGCTCTTGCCCGTGCCTGTCGTTCCGGTGACGATGGCATGCGGCCCGTCCTCGACGATGTCGACCACCATCTGCCCCCGCTCGGTCCGGCCGATCGCCGCGGCCAGACCATCGATGCGCTGCGGGTCGGGCGTCGGTTGCTCGAGTTCGTGCAGAGCGACGAAGTCCGGAAGCACGTCGAGCTCGACGCCCGCCGCTGCGTGCTCACGGGCGATGAGGGACGCCTGCTCGAGCGAGACGCACTCCACCGCGATGACAGCGGTGCCCTGCGGAGTGCGCAGGCGGGACCGTCCCGGTTCCACCACGTCGATCACCGTGGTGATCCCCTCCGGAACTTCGGCGTCGGCTGGAGCCAGCCAGATCAGGGCATCTGCGTCGATCCGGATCGCTGCGCCCGAGCCGATGCCGACCCTGAAACCGCCCCTGCGTGCGCGCCGCGCGTGCGGGAGGGCGTCGAGCCCGCAATCTCGGACCTCTGTGCCGACGAGGGAGAGCTGCGCTGCGCTGAACCGAAGGCTCAGCTGCAGCACGAGCGCGCGTGCCGCGGCCATGATCATCGGCCGCGCACCTCGAAGACACACCCCTCCGCCCAACGGCACCACGATCGGGGCGCCCTCGAGGACTCCGCATCGCTCGCGGAAGTCCCGACCGCGACCGTCTTCGCCTCCGCTGCATCGTATTCCGCTCGGCGAGCTCCCGGTGCCGACCACGAGCGATGTCAGGGAGTCCGGCGGCTGTGCACCACGCAGAGGAGGCTGCGCGAGGCTCGCAGCCGTGTCAGGGTGCCGCAGCCACCTGTCCTCGCGCTCTTCCTGGTGACGGAGCTCGAGCTCGGCCTCGGCGGTCGCCCAGTCCTGCTCGGACCGTGCGGCGTCACGCCGACGTTCGCGTCGCCGGTTTCGAGCAGCGTCGACGAGCGATGCCACGATCATCAAGGGCCCCAGGGCCGCGAAGCACAGCGCGAACACCGAACCGGTGATCAGCGACAGCACCACACCTCCGGCCACCGGGACGATCGCCGCCATGAACGGTACGGGGGCACGACGAGAGGGTGCGGAAGCCGTCGGGAGCACGATCGAATGGGGTTCCATGCGTCCAGTGGATCGCATTCCCCTCGACGTGACGGCGCTGTCCACAGCGCCGAGCGGCTACTCTGCGGTGTCCTCGATTGGGGAGGACGAGTCGTCCTCGTCTTCGACCTGCACGATGATGAGCGTCACGTTGTCACGCCCGCCGTTCTCGAGCGCGGCGGCGAGCATCGCCTCCACGCTGCGGCTCGGATCGTGGTGCTCCCGGAGGAAGTGCTGGATCCCATAGTCTGTGAGCTCTTTGGTGAGCCCGTCGGAGCAGATGACGAACCGGTCGCCCGCACGCACATCGATCGTGACGTAGTCCGGCGCCGTGAGCTCGCTCGCTCCCACGGCCCTCGTGATCACGTTGCTGTACGGGTGCCCCTCCGCCTCTTCCGGGCTGAGCTTGCCCGCGGTGATCAGCTCCTGCACCACGGAATGATCCGTCGTGACCTGGACGAGTCGGTCATCGCGAAGAAGGTAGACGCGGGAGTCTCCGATGTTCAGAGCCACCCACCGGGCTTCGTCACCGTCGACGACGAAGAAGACACCGGTGAGCGTGGTTCCGGTGCCCTCGTCGGTCGTGTCGGGGTGATCGGCGATGTCACTCACCGCACGTTCGAGCGCCTGCTCGATGGCCGGAGCGTTGACGTCCCCCGCGGAGACCACGGCCTGGAGTCGCTCCACCGTGCTGCGACTCGCGATCTCTCCACCGGCGTGACCGCCCATGCCGTCTGCGACGACGAACAGCGGGAACTCGGCCAGGAACGCATCCTGGTTGGTCTCCCGGCGACGACCGAGATCGGTGACCCCCGCCCAGGAGAGCAGCAGCGGGCGCTGCGCAACCGTGACGCGATGCGTCTTCGTCTCAGCCACGTGCTGCCTCCGATGGATCTGCGACGGGTCGGGCGTCCGCAGGATACTCACACATCGTAGTAGAACTCCCCCGCACTGCGATCACACTCGGGCACCCGGGTCGGCCGGCAGAGGGAACAGTTCGTCGATGATCTTCTCGTCCGCGGCGCTCGGACGCCACGAATCTCCCGCCGCCGCGTTCGCCTCGACCTGCTCCGGCGTCGTCGCGCCGGCGATCACGCTGGAGACCGCCGGCCGGGCGAGAAGCCAGCCGAACGACGCTTCCAACATCGTGATGCCACGCTCGTCGCAGAAGGCGCGGAACGCGTCGATGGCCGCCCATGGCGCGTTCTCCCACACATGGCGACGCGCGGACATGATCGGGCTGGACGCCGGCCCGCCCTCGCGGGTGAACTTGCCTGTGAGGAGTCCGTTGTGCAGCGGGAAGTACGGAAAAAAGCCCAGTTCATACCTCTCCACGGCCGGCAGCACCTCGCGTTCGGCTGCGCGCGCGAGCAGCGAATAGTGGTTCTGCGCGGAGACGAACCTGCCGGAAGATCGCGCGCGGGATGTGAACTCCGCCTCGGCGATCTGCCATCCGGTGAAGTTCGAGTGCCCGTAGTAGCGGATCTTGCCTTCACGCACGAGCTCATCGAGCGCATCCGTCGTCTCGGCGATCGGCGTCTCCGGGTCTGGCAGATGCAGCTGGTAGAGGTCGATCCAGTCGGTGCGGAGCCGCCGAAGCGACTCCTCGACCGCCCGCCGCACGTAGCGGCGAGAACCACGAGCCGCAGGGAACTCGTAGCCCATGTCCCGTTCCTGCCCGAACTTCGTGGCGAGGACCACGCGGTCTCGTCGCCCCTCGAGAGCCTCGCCCATCAGGGTCTCGCTGGCCCCCGCGACTGCACCGTACATGTCAGCGGTATCGAGGAACGTGATCCCGTTGGCGAGTGCCGCATCGATCACCTCGCGGGTTCCGGAGAGAGTCTCTGTCACCGTCCCCGCGCGCCCGAAGTTGTTGCAGCCGAGGCCGGTGGAGGACACGAGAAGACCGGACGCGCCCACTCGGCGCTGAGACAAGACCATGTCCTCCACGTTAGCGGGCACGTCGGAGTGACGACCAGCCAGAACAGCACAGAGCCCCCGATCGAAATCGAGGGCTCTGTGTCAGAAGATCACGCCGGGGGCTGAGTGGGATCGCTCGGCGGTGCCGGCGGAGCGGCGGGCGGTGCCGGCGGGGCAGCGGGCGGTGCCGTGGGCGGTGCAGGCGGAGCGGTCGGCGGAGCTGCCGGCGGTGCCGGCGGTGCCGGCGGAGTGGTCGGCGGAACGGGCGGGACCGGCGCACCCGTGGCCGGGGCGGCGGGCCCCGCAGGCGGTGCGTAGCCGGGCTGGGCGGGCGGTGCGTAGCCCTGCGGCGCCGGAGGCGCGTAGCCCTGCGGCGCACCGTAACCAGGAGCGGCGGCGGCAGGCCGGGGCTGGACCGGGATGCCCTGCCAGACCGTGTTGTCGCCGAGGAATCCGTTGTTCGCCCACGGTGCGGGGACGATGTTCGGGTTCCAGCGCGACTTGTCGAAAGCGTTGATGCCGAGCCAGATCAGCGCACCGATGCCGGGGATCAGCCCGAGGAGGATCCAGACGGCATCCTTCTGCAGCTTGAGACCCACGCGCCAGGCGACGATCACGATGACAGCGACGTAGGCGATCCAGGAGATGTAGTTGAGGATCGGGATGACGTTGATCACGATGGCGCCGAGCATCACCCACGGCGACACGTCGCCGAGCTTCGCAAGGATCATGGCGTTGTACACGGGAACCCACGCCCGCCACTTGCCTTCGACGCCGGCCTTCTCGAAGATCTTCATCAGGAACAGCGACGAGAGTACGTATCCCGCGATCGCGAAGATGAAGCCGAAGACGATCAGGATGCCGAAAACGGCCAACGAGCCTGTGTCGTAATAGTCGTACATGGTCCCCTCCGGATCCAGTATTCGGCGCAGGTCGCGCCGCGTGACAACCATAGCGGGGACACCATAGGCGAGCAAAGACCCACGCGGGTCCGTTCATACGCGGACTTGTGCCGTCACTCGTGGACGACCATCTCCAGGACTCCTGCTTGCTGAGCGTCGCGCAGCACAATGCCGCGGCCGTCGGCCCAGCGGCGAAGGGAACGCAGCGATCCGACGCGCGGCCGTTCCTCCGCGAGAGCACGCACGAGCAGCCCCTTGGACCTCTTGTTGAAGTGGTTCAGCGCCCGCCCATGCTCTGTGACGACCCTCACATACGCGGACGGCACAGTGTCCGGAACAGGACCCAGCGCCACGTACGCCTCGCTGCGCAGATCGAGCACGAACGAGGTTGACGCCTCCGCGATCGCTGCTGAAGTGGGGTCCGCCCAGTGCTTGCGCAACGCCGGGACACCCGGGAGGGAGGTCCCCGCGGCAAGCCGATAGGTCGGCACCGCGTCCAGAGCACCGATGGGCCCGAGAGGAGCGCTGTGGATCCAGACGTGCTCCCCCAGCCATCGGCGCGATGCCGCGGAGAGGCTGGCCGCATCCAGGGCATCGAAGAGCACGCCCGTGTAGCGATCGACCGCCGGCATCGTGGGCGCCGTCCGCAGGTCGCGGTTGTGCGCGATCTCGCCCATCTGGCGTTCACTCAGCTTGAGCACGCGGCGCGACGCCTCCTCGTCGGCCGCGAGGTCGACGAGAGCGTCCAGCACCGCGGATCGATGCGCGCTCAGCGATGGCAGCGTGAGAGAGGTGATGTCGAGCGGGGCGTCGTGACCGCCCTCACGTTTCGTCTCCGACGGCGGAAGCAGGATCTTCATGGAACCTCGGTGGAAGCAGACGCGTCCGCCCCGGGACCCGAACGGGTACCGAGGCGGACGTGTCGAAACGAGTACTGCTAGGCGATGAGAGCCGCGTTGCCGGCAACGATCGTCAGGGTGTTCCCCTCCATGGAGAGGAACCCGTCCTGGGCGTTGGCCAGCACTTTGGTGCCATCCGACTGCGTGATGCGGACCTGGCCCTCAGCGAGGATCGCCAGCACCGGCTCGTGGCCGGTCATGAAGCCGATCTCACCCTCGACGGTCTTGGCGACCACGAGGCTCGCCTCTCCCGTCCAGACCTCCGCATCCGCGGAGACGAGGCTGACATTCAACGCCATGGTCAGCCGTTCTCCTTCTGGATCTTCGCCCACTGCTCTTCGACGTCGGAGATGCCACCGACGTTGAAGAAGGCCTGCTCGGCCACGTGGTCGAAGTCACCGCGGGTGATCGCGTCGAACGACTCGATGGTCTCCTTGAGCGGAACCGTCGAACCCTCGACACCGGTGAACTTCTTCGCCATGTAGGTGTTCTGCGAGAGGAACTGCTGGATGCGACGTGCACGCGACACGACGATCTTGTCTTCCTCGGAGAGCTCGTCGACACCGAGGATCGCGATGATCTCCTGCAGTTCCTTGTTCTTCTGGAGGATCTGCTTGACCGTCGTGGCGACTCGGTAGTGGTCCTCGCCCAAGTAGCGGGGGTCCATGATGCGCGACGTGGAGGTCAGCGGGTCGATGGCCGGGTACAGACCCTTCGAGGCGATCTCACGAGAGAGCTCGGTCGTCGCGTCGAGGTGGGCGAACGTGGTCGCCGGAGCCGGGTCGGTGTAGTCATCGGCCGGCACGTAGATCGCCTGCAGCGAGGTGATCGAGTGACCACGCGTCGAGGTGATGCGCTCCTGGAGAACGCCCATCTCGTCGGCGAGGTTCGGCTGGTAGCCCACGGCGGAGGGCATACGGCCCAGCAGCGTGGAGACCTCGGAACCCGCCTGCGTGAAGCGGAAGATGTTGTCGATGAAGAGCAGCACGTCCTGCTTCTGCACGTCACGGAAGTACTCCGCCATCGTCAGCGCCGACAGGGCGACGCGCAGACGCGTTCCCGGCGGCTCGTCCATCTGGCCGAACACGAGGGCCGTCTTGTCGAAGACACCCGCCTCTTCCATCTCGTGGATGAGGTCGTTGCCCTCACGGGTGCGCTCACCGACACCGGCGAACACCGACACACCACCGTGGTCCTGCGCGACGCGCTGGATCATCTCCTGGATGAGGACGGTCTTGCCGACACCGGCACCACCGAACAGACCGATCTTTCCACCCAGCACGTACGGGGTGAGGAGGTCGATCGACTTGATGCCGGTCTCGAACATCTGAGTCTTGGACTCGAGCTGGTCGAAGTTCGGCGCCTTGCGGTGGATCGGCCAGCGCTCGGTGACCTCGATGGTCTCGCCGGGCTCGAGGTTGAGCACCTCGCCGATGACGTTGAACACCTTGCCCTTGGTCACGTCGCCGACGGGGACCGAGATGGCCTCACCGGTGTCGCGGACCTCCTGACCGCGGACGATGCCGTCGGTCGGGTTCAGGGCGATGGCGCGGACGAGGTCGTCGCCGAGGTGCTGTGCGACCTCGAGCGTGATCTCGGTGGACTCTTCGTCCATCGCGATCGTGGTCTTCAGCGCGTTGTAGATGTCGGGGATCGAGTCGTGAGGGAACTCGATGTCGACAACCGGACCGTTGACGCGTGCGACGCGCCCGACGACCGCGGTCGCCGGCTGGTCAGCCGGAGCGGTGAGGGTCATTTTCGTCTCTTTCCTGATGGTCTATTTGCTCGAGAGGGCGTCGGCGCCGCCGACGATCTCGGCGATCTGCTGCGTGATCTCCGCCTGGCGCGCGTTGTTGCGCAGACGGGTGTAGTCGGTGATGAGCTTGTCGGCGTTGTCGCTGGCCGACTTCATCGCCTTCTGCGTCGCCGCCTGCTTCGCGGCGGAAGACTGCAGAAGAGCGTTGAAGACGCGGCTCTGGATGTACACCGGCAGGATCGCATCGAGAACGGTCTCGGCGTCCGGCTCGAACTCGTACAGCGGGTAGACGGTGCTCCCGGCTTCCGACTCATCGGCTTCCGTGATCTCCAGCGGAAGCAGCCGCACGTTCTCCGGCGACTGCGTCATCATGCTGACGAAACGGTTGTACACGAGGTGGATCTCATCGACGCCGCCGCCCTCTCCCCCACGGGAGAAAGCTTCGAGCAGCGTCGCGGAGATCTCCTCCGCGGTGTGGAACGACGGCGTGTCCGTGTCGCCCGTCCACTCCGCAGCGGCCGGAAGACGTCGGAACTGGAAGTATCCGACGGCCTTGCGACCGATGAGGTAGAAGACGGGCTCCTTGCCCTGCTCGCGCAGGAGCTCCGCCACCTCGAGACCCTCACGGAGGATCTGCGAGTTGAAGGCTCCGGCGAGACCGCGGTCCGACGAGAAGATCACGACCGCGGAGCGGGTGATGTTCTCGGACTCGCGGGTCAGCGGGTGATCCACGTTCGAGTGCGTCGCGACGGCCGACACGGCCCTCGTCACGGCACGCGCGAAGGGGGTGGACGCCTTGACGCGTGCCATCGCCTTCTGGATGCGCGAAGCCGCGATGAGTTCCATCGCCTTCGTGATCTTCTTGGTCGTCTGAGCAGAAGAGATCTTCTGCTTGTAGACCCGGAGTTGAGCGCCCATATGTCAGTACCTCACGCGGTTACGCGCGACGACCCTTGACGATCTTCTCCTGGTTGACGTCCTCCGCCTCGGCTGCAGCGTGCTCCTCGTGGCCCGGGGCGCCGATGGCGTGACCCTTGCCGCCCTGGAACTCCAGGATGAAGGCATCCGTCTGCTTCCCGAGCTCTTCGACCGTGGCGTCATCAAGGACGTTGGTGTCGCGGAGAGTCTCGAGAACCTGAGTGTTGCGACGCAGGTAGTCCAGGAGCTCGCGCTCGAAGCGGAGCACATCCTCGACCTCGATCGTGTCGAGCTTGCCGTTGGTGCCGGCCCAGATGGAGACGACCTGCTCCTCGACGGGGTACGGCGAGTACTGCGGCTGCTTGAGCAGCTCGGTCAGACGCGCACCACGGGAGAGCTGGCGACGCGAAGCCGCATCGAGGTCGGACGCGAACATGGCGAACGCCTCGAGCGAGCGGTACTGCGCGAGCTCCAGCTTCAACGTTCCGGAGACCTTCTTGATCGACTTGACCTGCGCGTCACCACCGACGCGCGAGACCGAGATACCCACGTCGACCGCCGGACGCTGGTTGGCGTTGAAGAGGTCGGACTGCAGGAAGATCTGGCCGTCGGTGATCGAGATCACGTTGGTCGGGATGTACGCCGAGACGTCGTTCGCCTTGGTCTCGATGATCGGGAGACCCGTCATGGAACCGGCGCCGAGCTCGTCGGACAGCTTCGCGCAACGCTCGAGCAGACGAGAGTGCAGGTAGAAGACGTCACCCGGGTAAGCCTCGCGGCCCGGCGGGCGGCGGAGGAGAAGGGACACGGCACGGTAGGCCTCGGCCTGCTTGGACAGGTCATCGAAGATGATGAGGACGTGCTTGCCGCCGTACATCCAGTGCTGCCCGATGGCGGAGCCCGTGTAGGGAGCCAGGTACTTGAAACCGGCGGGGTCGGAAGCGGGAGCAGCCACGATCGTGGTGTATTCCAGAGCGCCGGCCTCTTCGAGCGCGCCCTTCACCGAAGCGATGGTCGAGCCCTTCTGGCCGATGGCGACGTAGATGCAGCGGACCTGCTTGTTGACGTCGCCCGACTCCCAGTTGGCCTTCTGGTTGATGATCGTGTCGATCGCGATGGCCGTCTTACCGGTCTGGCGGTCACCGATGATCAGCTGACGCTGGCCGCGGCCGACGGGGATCATCGCGTCGATGGCCTTGATGCCGGTCTGCATCGGCTCGTGGACCGACTTGCGCTGCATGACGCCGGGCGCCTGCAGCTCGAGGGCGCGGACGCTCTCGGTCTCGATGGCACCGAGGCCGTCGATCGGGTTGCCGAGCGGGTCGACCACGCGGCCGAGGTAGCCGTCGCCGACCGGAACGGAGAGGACCTCACCCGTGCGGGTGACTTCCTGACCGGCCTCGACGCCGGTGAACTCGCCGAGGACGACGACACCGATCTCGTGCTCGTTCAGGCTCTGTGCGAGGCCCTTCGTGCCGTCGGCGAAGATGACGAGCTCGTTCGCCATGACGCCGGGAAGTCCCTCGACGTGCGCGATGCCGTCTGCGGCGTCGATGACGGTGCCGACCTCGGTCGCCCCGGCCCCGGAGGGCTCGTATGCTGCGGCGAAGTCCTTCAGCGCGTCACGGATGACGTCGGGGCTGATCGATAGTTCTGCCATTGTCTTCCCTTTGTATCTGGGTGCGCGGTTCCCCGCGCGAAGTCGTGTTAGCCCGCGAGCTTCTGGCGAAGGTCTGCGAGTCGTGCGGAGATGCTGCCGTCGATGACGTCGTCGGCGATCTGCACGCGCAGACCTCCGACCACGGCAGGGTCGATGACGACGTTGAGGGACACCTGACCGTCATAGCGTCGCGACAGCGAGTCGCTGAGGCGGGCGCGCTGCGCGTCGGTCAGCGGGGACGCGGTGTGCACCGTGGCGACCACACGACCGCGCTGGCTCGAGACGATGCTCATCGCGCGGTTGAGCAGTCGACGAACGCGTCGTTCGCGCGGCTGACGCACGAGCGACGTGATGATCAGCGTCGAAGCAGCGCTCGTCGAGCCGTCGGCCAGGAGGCGCTCGACGAGCGCTCCCTTGGCGTCTTCTCCGCCGAGACGTCCGCCCAGGGCGAGTTCGAGTTCCGGGTTGGCGGCGACCACGCGGGAGAAGCTGAACAGCTCCCCCTCGATGTCCGCATCCGGCTCGGCGATCGCCGCAGCGCGGATCGCGAGCTCCTCGACACCGTCGACGAGCTCACCCGCGTTGGACCAGCGCTCCGCCACGACCGTCTTCAGAACGCTCTGAGCGTCTGCGGAGAACCCGCCGAACACCGCGGCGACGACGTTCTGTCGTGCTGCTGCGGGAGCGGAGGGGTCAGCAAGCGCGCCGCTCAGCTGAGACGATTCGCTCACGGCACGTGCGGCAGCGAGAAGCTCCCGTGCGGTGTCGAGAGTGACGCCCTTCGCTGCGGCAAGCGTCTGGATGGATGCCGCGAGTGCCTGAGTGGTCGCGCTGCCCATTACTGAGCCGCCTTCTCGGATGCCTCGAGGTCGGCGAGGAAGCGGTCGACGACAGCCGTCGCACGTGCGTCGTCGGAGAGCGTCTCGCCGACGACGCCACCGGCGAGGTCGATCGCGAGCGTTCCGACCTCGCTGCGCAGCGAGACGAGAGCGGTCTGACGCTCGGCCTCGATCTGCGTGTGCGCGGTGGCGGTGATGCGTGCGGCCTCAGTGGTCGCGGCGTCCTTCGCCTCGGCGACGATCTTCTTGCCGTCCTCGCGGGCGGCCTCACGGATCTCGCCGGCCTCGGTACGCGCCTCAGCGAGCTGACGCGTGTACTCCTCGAGCGCCGCCTCCGCCTGCTTCTGCGCTTCGTCAGCCTTGGCGATGTTGCCCTCGATGGCGGCGGACCGCTCGTCGAGCATCTTCGTCAGTCGAGGAAGGGCGACCTTCCAGACCACGACGAGGATGACGATGAACCAGAGGCCCGACCAGATGATGTCGTACCACGCAGGGATGAGCGGGTTGTTCGGCTCACCCTCTGCTGCGAGGTTCGTGACAAGAGCGTTCAGCATCCTGTCTCCTTCAGAAGTCGGTGAGGATTACGGGAAGGGGATGAATGCGACGGCGATGCCGACGAACGCAAGCGCCTCGGTGAAGGCGATACCGATCCACATGAGGACCTGGAGACGGCCGGCCAGCTCGGGCTGACGGGCGACACCCTCGATGGTCTTGCCGACGACGATGCCGACGCCGATGGCCGGGCCGATGGCAGCGAGGCCGTAGCCGACCGCTCCGAGGTGACCGTTGATTTCAGCGAGAACCGTAGTAGCGTCCACGGGTTTTTCCTTTCGTTGGGTGGGAAGGCTGATGCCTGCCCGCTCAGTGCTCTTCTGCGACCGCGAGCTGGATGTAGACCGCGGTGAGGACGGTGAAGACGTATGCCTGGAGGACGGCGACCAGGATCTCGAAGATCGTGAAGGCGCCGCCGAAGGCGAGGGTTCCGACACCGAGCGCGGCCCAGCCGCCGCCTGCGGTGAAGAAGAAGAACTGGGTCGCGGAGAACGCGAGCACCAGGATCATGTGCCCCACGACGAGGTTCATGAGAAGACGCAGCGTCAACGTGACGGGGCGCAGGATGAACGTCGAGATGAGCTCGATGATCGCGACGATCGGCATCGCGGCGACCGGCACACCCTGCGGGAACAGGGAGTTCTTGAAGAACTTGAGTCCGTGGCGCTTGATACCCGCGTAGATGAAGGTCACGTAGCTGACCACGGCGAGCGTCAGCGGCACCGCGACGATCGCGGTTCCCGGCATGTTCAGGAACGGGATGATTCCCGTGATGTTCATGAACAGCACCATGAAGAAGATCGTGGTGAGGATCGGCAGGAAGCGATCGCCGTCCTTGCGCCCGAGCATGTCGTGGGCGACGTTGGTGCGGACGAAGCCGAGCCCCATCTCCACCAGGCTCTGGAAGCGTCCGGGTACGACCTTCATGCGTCGGGTGCCGAGCCAGAGGATCAGCACCACGGCGATCACCGCGAGCAACTGGACCAGGTGGATCCGGTTGACGGGGATCGGGCCTACGTAGAAGAGGATCTCCGGGAAGAAATCGTCGATCGAAGGGCCGTGGAACTCGCCGTCGGAGGCAAGTCGGGGGGTCAGGGTCGCAGCAAGATTAAACAGCGCGGGCTCCAGCTTCGGGGCACCGGTCTAAACCGGGGCGACGATGGTCGGTGTGCAATCAGCGCAAGCGCTCGCGGGCGAGCGGCGGGCACGTTTCAACAGTATCAGAATCTGAGGGTCCCCTAAGACCGCGGGCCCCCGTCGACGGGTCCCTCGGCGACAGGTCCCTCGTCGACGCGATTCGCGTTTCCGGGCGCACGGTCCTCGGGCACCTCGGTCGGCAGCGTGGTGTCGCTCACGTTGGGCAGGCGCATGCGGGTGAGCACGATCACATCGATGGCGAGCGACATCAGGACGCCGGCCACGATCGAGAGGAAGAACACCATCGGCTCCAGCCACGGCTGGCCGGCGAGCAGGATCATCGCGACGACGAACAGTCCGAGCTTGAGCAGCCAGCCCCCGAGGACGATCGCGAAGAACAGCTGCACGTAGATCGGGTCGCCGTACCAGCGGTTCGCGATGAGGATGCTGATGCCGGTGATCGCCAGGAACACGGCTGCGAGCAGCACGCCCAACAGCCCACTGATGAGCCCTTCTCCCCCGGCGACGGCGTAGCCGACACCGCCGGCGACGACGGCCAGCACGGCGGTCGCGACAGCCGACCAGATGAGGGTGCGACGCAGGATCGGCGTGCTGGAAACGGGGCTCGGGCTCATCATGACTCCACGGGTGTCGGGTCGGTTTCGGCGGCCGCTGCGCTTTTCCTGCGGCGGGTGGGGCTCAGGGTGACGACGAGGCACGCGGCTATGCCCACGACGCCGAAGCCGACGCCGGGAAGGTACTGGCCGGGCCAGTCCTCCCGCGCACCGACGTACATCAGCAGGACGGCGAGTGAGATGACGGCCGTCCATGCATAGAAGATGAGGACCGCGTCGCGGTCGCGGTGGCCGAGGTCCAGCATGCGGTGATGGAGGTGCTTGCGATCGGGCGAGAACGGCGAGCGACCGGCGCTCATGCGTCGCAGCACGGCCAGACCGAAGTCGAGCAGCGGCAGCAGCACGACCAGCAGCGGCAGGAGGATCGGCAGGAAGGCGCCGATCAACTGCGAGCGACCGAGTCGCTCAGGATCCAGAGCGGACGGATCCATCTGCCCGGTGATGGAGATCGCCGACGTCGCCATCAGCAGACCGATCACCAGAGCGCCCGAATCCCCCATGAACAGCTTCGCCGGGCTCCAGTTCAGCGGCAGGAAGCCGAGGCAGGCGCCGATCAGGACCGCGGCGAGGAACGTGGAGAGGTTGAAGTAGCTCGAGGCGCCGGAGTCGCGCGTGAAGATGTACGAGTAGGCGAAGAAGACGCCGTTCGAGATGAGACAGACCCCGGCGACCAGTCCGTCGAGCCCGTCGATGAAGTTCACCGCGTTCATCACGATGACGATCGCGAACATGGTGATGGTGATGCTCAGCCAGCTGGACACCACGATGAGGTCGCCGAACGGCAGCGAGAGGATCTGAAGTCCGCCGCCGACGGTGATGAGCCCGGCGGCCAGGAACTGGGCGCCCAGCTTGATCATCCAGTCGATGTCCCACAGATCGTCCACCACACCGATGATCGCGATCAGCAGAGAGGCTCCCAGGATCGACCACATCGTCTGCGGCGGGATCCAGATGCTCTGGAAGAACGGGTTGACGGCCGAGAACCCGAAGGCGGCGGCGATCCCGAGGAAGATCGCGACACCGCCGAGACGCGGTGTCGGCGTCGTGTGGACGTCGCGCTCGCGGATGCCGGGGTACAGCTTGAATCGGAGGCTGAGTCGCCAGACCGCCCAGGTCAGCGCGAAGGTGATCGCTGCCGTGAGGATGACCGTGGCGAGATACTGCTTCACGAATCCGCGTCCTGCGGCTCCTCCGCATGCACATGCTCCGCGCCCTGGGGCTCCTCGGGTTCGAGCAGGTCGCCGAGCACCTCCTGCAGCTGCTCCCGCGTGACCGCTCCGTCTCGGAGGATGCGGACGGTGCCGGGCTCGGCGTCCGTTCCGCGACGGATCAGAGATGTGGCGTCGACGATGGTCGAGGCGATGCCGTCCTTGCTCAGACCGTCGGCGAGGTACACGGCGACGCTGTCGCCCAGCATCTCCTCCGCGTCCGACGCCGAGATCGCCGCGGGCTGGCCCGTGAGATTGGCGCTGGAAACGGCGAGCGGACCGGTCTCGGCCAGCAGCTCGAGGGCCACGCGTCCCTCCGGCATCCGCACGGCGACGGTGCCGAGTGTCTCACCGAGGTCCCACACCAGCGAGGGCTGGGCGGGGAGCACGATCGTGAGACCGCCGGGCCAGAACGCATCGACGAGGCGTCCGACCGGCTCCGGGACGGACTCGGCGAGGGCCGCGAGCGTCTCCTTCGTCCCGATCAGGACGGGCGGCGGCTGATCGCGACCTCGTCCTTTCGCATCGAGCAGCCGCTGGACGGCGGCCGGGGAGAAGGCGTCGGCGGCGACGCCGTACACGGTGTCTGTGGGCATCACGATGAGTTCGCCACGGCCGATCGCCTGGCGCGCATGGCGCATGCCGGCGAGCAGCTGCGAGTCATCGCGGCAGTCGAAGATGGTTGACATGACGGTTCGATTCTACGTTGCGCGAGTGCTGCAGATGCTCCGAGCCGGCTGATCAGGGCCGGAGTGCGGTGGTGGTGCGATCCCGCAGGGTGAGATCGCGATGCGTCGCCGGCGCGCGCCATCCGTCCGCGGCGAGGATGTCCCTGATCGATTCGCCCTGCAGTTCGCCGTGCTCGATCACGAGCAGGCCGCCGGGATGCAGGAGCGCGAGCGCCCGGGAGCTGAGCACCCGCACGATGTCGAGGCCGTCCTCTCCCCCGTACAGCGCCATCGCGGGGTCGAAGAGCCGCACCTCCGGGTCGCGCGGAATCGCGGCGTCTGGCACGTACGGCGGATTCGAGATGACGACCGATGCCGTGCCGTCGAGCTCGGGGAAGGCCTCGCCCAGGTCGGACAGCGCGAGCGTCAGATTGTCGACGCCGGCGACGTTCCGGCTCGCCCATGCGTGCGCGTCCTCGGAGAGCTCGGCGGCGAAGACGCGGGCGTGCGGAACCTCCGTCGCCATCGCGAGGGCGATCGCACCGCTGCCGGTGCCGAGGTCGACCCCGATCGGTGCGGGGTCCGCGGAGTTCAGCAGTGCATCGATCGCATACTGCACCACCGTCTCGGTCTCCGGCCGGGGCACGAAGACACCAGGTCCGACGGCCAGCTCGAGATGACGGAACGGGGCTGTGCCGGTGATGTGCTGCAAGGGTTCGCGCGCGGCACGGCGCGTCACCAGGGCTTCCAGGGCACCCGCCGACTCGTCATCGACTTCGTCTCCGCGGATGATCGCGGCCTGCACCTCGCCGCGTCGCCGACCCAGCACATGCCCGGCGAGCAGCTCCGCGTCGACCAGAGGATCCGGGACGCCGACGTCGGCGAGGCGCTGAGCGGCGGCGCGGACGAGCGCCGCAAGAGAGGTGTCGGACATGGCTTCCAGCGTAGAGCGCGCTGGGCTGTCACAATGCCGCTGCGACAAGGCCCCTCCCCTAGGCTGGACCGGCAGCGTCCCCGCACAGGAAGGCTCCTCATGGCCGGCATCCACTCCGACATCACGACCGCGTTCGGCAACACGCCGCTCGTGCGTCTGAACCGCGTGACCGAGGGCCTCGGGGCCACCGTGCTCGCCAAGCTCGAGTACTACAACCCGGCATCGAGCGTGAAGGACCGCATCGGCATCGCCATGATCAACGCCGCGGAGGCGTCGGGCGAGCTGAAGCCCGGCGGCACGATCGTGGAGTCGACGAGCGGCAACACCGGCATCGCTCTCGCCATGGTCGGCGCCGCCCGCGGCTACCGGGTCATCCTGACGATGCCGGCCTCCATGTCGAAGGAGCGTCGAGTGCTGCTCAAGGCGTTCGGCGCGGAGATCGTGCTCACCGATCCCACCAAGGGCATGAGCGGGGCGATCGAGGAGACCAAGCGCATCGTCTCGGAGACGCCCGGCGCGATCTGGATCCGGCAGTTCGAGAACGCGGCCAACCCCCAGATCCACCGCGAGACCACGGCGCAGGAGATCCTCCGCGACACCGATGGCGCGGTCGACATCTTCATCGCGGGCGTCGGCACCGGCGGAACGGTGACGGGGACCGGACAGGCCCTCAAGGCCGCGAAGCCCGGGGTGCAGGTCATCGCCGTCGAACCCAAGGACTCGCCCGTGCTCACCGAGGGCCACCCCGGCCCGCACAAGATCCAGGGCATCGGTCCGAACTTCGTCCCCGACGTGCTCGACCGCGATGTGCTCGACGAGATCATGACCGCCGAGTTCGAGGAGTCGCTGCGGGTCGCCCGCGACCTCGCCGCCAAGGAGGGTCTGCTCGTCGGCATGTCATCCGGCGCGGCTGTCGCTGCGGCGCTCAAGGTGGCCGCGCGCCCGGAGAACGACGGAAAGACGATCGTCGTCGTGATCCCGGACACCGGTGAGCGCTACCTCTCCACCGCGCTGTTCGAGGACCTGCGCGAAGACTGAGGGTCTCTCGATGGGCATGATCGGGCGGATGCGCGAGGACGTCGCGGCGGCTCGCCTTCGCGACCCCGCCGCACGCAGCACCGCCGAGGTCGCTCTGCTGTATCCGGGGCTCCACGCCATCTGGGCGCACCGCGTGTCGCACGCGCTCTGGCGACGCCGTCTGCGGCTGCTCGCACGCGCCGGCTCGCAGCTGTCGCGCTGGCTGACCGGGATCGAGATCCATCCCGGCGCGCGGATCGGTCGCCGCTTCTTCATCGATCACGGGATGGGAGTGGTGATCGGCGAGACCAGCGTGATCGGCGACGACGTGATGCTCTACCACGGTGTGACTCTCGGCGGACGGACGCGCACCTCCGGCAAACGCCACCCGACGCTCGGCGACGGGGTCGCGGTCGGTGCCGGTGCGAAGATCCTCGGCCCCGTGACAATCGGTGCTCGCTCCGTCGTCGGCGCGAACGCGGTGGTCACCCGCGACGCGCCGGCCGGCAGCATCCTCGTCGGGGTTCCCGCGAAGCCGCGCCAGCGCAGCACCGACGAAGACACCAGAGCGCTGCTCACCGCACCGGACTACGCGATCTGAGCGTCGGCCAGACCGACGCGCCTAGCGCCGCTTGGTCTTGACCGCCTCGACCTTCTTACGGAGGAAGATCAGAGGAAGCAGCACGCTGCCGAGTGCGGTGATGAGCCAGACGATCACCGAGCCGAGAAGCCAGCCGGTGAGGTCGGTGATGCGCAGTCCGCCGATGGGCAGCAGCACCACGATGATGAGCGAGATCAGCGTCGAGAAGATGCCGATGCCACCCATGAGCACGGGGGCATATCGCGTGGCCATCTTGCCCACCCACGGCGCGAGCACGCTCTGCAGAATCGCGAAGATCAGGATGCAGACGACGAAGCCCCACCACTTGTCCCACTCGATCTGGAAACCGTCGAGGGCGAGGTCGGCGGCGATCAGGCCGAGACCGGCCGACACGACGTACATCAGACCGCGGAACAGAAGTGTGATCACGGCCCGATCATAGCGTTCGCGTGGCGCGTCAGGAGTCGGAGCCGACCGCGGCGAGCCGCGCTTCCTCGTCCGCCGTGATCGCGCTCTCGATCAACGGGTCGAGTGCTCCATCCATGACCTGATCGAGGTTGTACGCCTTGAAGCCGGTGCGGTGATCCGCGATGCGGTTCTCGGGGAAGTTGTAGGTGCGGATGCGCTCCGAGCGGTCCATGCCGCGGATCTGCGACCGACGGGCATCGGAAGCCGCGGCATCCAGCTCCTCCTGCTGTCGCGCGAGCAGACGGGCGCGCAGCACGCGCATGCCGGCCTCACGGTTCTGCAGCTGGGACTTCTCGTTCTGCATCGACACGACGATGCCGGTCGGCACATGGGTGATGCGCACCGCGGAGTCCGTCGTGTTCACGGACTGACCACCGGGACCGGATGAGCGGAACACGTCGATCTTGAGGTCGTTCTGGTCGATGTGGATCTCTTCGGGCTCGTCGACCTCGGGGAAGACCAGCACCCCGGTGGTCGACGTGTGGATGCGCCCCTGCGACTCGGTCGCCGGAACGCGCTGCACGCGGTGCACGCCGCCCTCGTACTTCAGGTGGGCCCACACGCCCTGGGCGGGGTCGGAGGAGGATCCCTTGATCGCCACCTGGACGTCTTTGTAGCCGCCGAGGTCGGACTCGTTCCGCTCGAGAAGCTCGGTCTTCCATCCCTTGGACGCCGCGTACTGGATGTACATGCGCAGCAGGTCGGCGGCGAACAGCGCAGATTCCGCACCACCCTCCCCCGCCTTGATCTCCATGATCACGTCGCGAGCGTCGTCCGGATCGCGCGGGATGAGCAGACGCCGCAGCCGTTCCTGTGCGGCCTGCAGCTCCTCTTCCATCGCCGGGATCTCGGCCGCGATCGACTCGTCCTCGCGAGCGAACTCGCGCGCGGTCTCCAGGTCATCGGTCGCGGCGATCCAAGCCTCGTACGCGGCGACGATGCGGGACAGCTCGGCGTAGCGGCGGTTGACACGCTTCGCGCGGGCGGCGTCGGCGTGCACCGCCGGGTCGGAGAGCTCCTCCTGCACCCGGCGATGCTCGTCGATCAGAGTCTGGACGGACTCGAACACGGCTCAGCCGCTCAGCGGATGTTGTTGTCGTGCCCGTGCGCGCCCGAGGGAAGCGTCGGGATCGACTTCTGCATCTGCACGAGGAACTCGACGTTCGAGTTGGTCTCCTTGAGCTTGCCGAGGACGACCTCGAGAGCCTGCTGCTGGTCGAGGCCCGCGAGAGCGCGACGCAGCTTCCACGTGATCTTGACCTCGTCGGCCGAGAGCAGCATCTCTTCGCGACGGGTGCTCGACGCGTTCACGTCGACCGCCGGGAAGATGCGCTTGTCGGCGAGGGCGCGGGACAGGCGCAGCTCGCTGTTGCCGGTGCCCTTGAACTCCTCGAAGATGACCTCGTCCATCTTGGAGCCGGTCTCCACCAGCGCCGTGGCGAGGATCGTGAGGGATCCGCCGTTCTCGATGTTGCGCGCCGCACCGAAGAACCGCTTGGGCGGGTACAGCGCCGACGCGTCGACGCCACCGGTGAGCACGCGACCGGACGCCGGAGCAGCCAGGTTGTACGCGCGGCCGAGGCGGGTGATCGAGTCGAGCAGCACGACGACGTCGCGTCCGAGCTCGACCAGGCGCTTCGCACGCTCGATGGCGAGCTCGGCGACCGTGGTGTGGTCTTCGGCGGGACGGTCGAACGTCGAGGCGATGACCTCGCCCTTGACCGAGCGCTCCATGTCGGTGACCTCTTCGGGGCGCTCGTCGACGAGAACGACCATGAGGTGGACCTCGGGGTTGTTCTGCGCGATCGCGTTCGCGATCTGCTGCAGGACGATCGTCTTGCCGGCCTTGGGCGGCGCGACGATGAGGCCGCGCTGGCCCTTGCCGACCGGGGCGACCAGGTCGATGATGCGCTGGGTCAGCTTCTCGGGGGCCGTCTCCAGGCGCAGACGCTCCTGCGGGTACAGCGGGGTGAGCTTGCCGAACTCCACGCGGGTGGCCGCGTCGTCCACCGACAGGCCGTTGATCGAGTCGACCTTGACGAGCGCGTTGTACTTCTGGCGGCCCTGCTGCTCGCCCTCGCGAGGCTGCTTGATCGAGCCGACGACCGCGTCGCCCTTGCGAAGGTTGTACTTCTTGACCTGGCCGAGCGAGACGTACACGTCGCTGGGACCGGCGAGGTAGCCGGTGGTGCGCACGAATGCGTAGTTGTCGAGGACGTCGAGGATGCCGGCGATCGGGATGAGGACGTCATCCTCGCCGATCTCGGTGTCGAACTCGTCGGTCGGGACACCGCTGCGACGCTTGTTGCGCTGACGGTTGCGGTTGTTGCCACCGGACTGGTCATCGTCGGTGGGCTGAGCCTGCTGCTCCTGCGCGGCACCGTTCTGGCCACGGCCACGGTTGCGGCTGCGGTTGCGGTTGCGACCTCGGCCGCCCTGCTCCTCGCCGCCCTCGGAGTCGTCGTCGTTGTCGTTGTTCTGCGCGTTGTTGTTCTGCGCGTTGCGGCCCCGAGCGTTGCCGTTCTGGGCCGGCTCGGCGGGAGCCGTCTCGGAAGCGGCATCCGCCGCGGGCGCCGCCTCTGCAGCGTCGGCCTCGGGGGCTGCCGTCTTCTGGGCGCCACGGCGTCCGCGGCCGGTCGACTTGGGCGCCGACTCCGCCGGAGCTTCTGCCGGAGCGGCATCTGCGGCGGGTGCCTCTGCCGGAGCGGCTTCCGCGGTCGGGGCCTCGGCATCCGCCTTCTTCGCACGGCTGCGACGCGGTGCCTTCGCCTTGGGCGCGGCCTCCGCGGGCTCCGCCGATGCCTCAGCGGGCGCCGATGCGGTCTTCGGCTCGGACTCTGCCTTCGGCGCGGCTTCCGCCTTCTCGGCCTTCGCCGCCTCGGCCTTCTCGGCCTTCGCCGCCGCCGTGGCGGTGCTGGCACGACGCGGTGCGCGCTTGCGCGCCGGTGGGGCCTCGGTCGCAGGTGCTTCGGAAACCGAAGCGGACTGGTCGTTCTGGGTCTCGGAGAGGTTCTCCACGAGTACTCCCTTATATGTCATGGGGAATGAGCGTTGAACGCACACAACGGGTGCTGCGCGCGATCGCACGGGCTGACGCTCGGCGCCAGCCAGCCTCGGCACTTGTGCCACAGGGATTTGCGTGCGGGTCTTGCAAGAGTTGCAATGGGGCCAGATTCACGTAGTTACGTGGAGCCCTCCGCTCGAGTCCCCACTGTACCACCACGCACGTCGACTGCGAGCAGAAGCGCCTCCCACGGGGTGTCGGTGACACGTTCGGCCAGTTCCACCGCGTCCTGACGGCTGCCCGGCCCGTCGGCCAGCACGAGCACACTGGGCCCGGCACCGGAGACGACAGCTGCGAAACCCGCCTTGCGCAACGCCTGCACGAGCCGCTGTGTCTCGGGCATCGCCTCGGCGCGATAGTCCTGATGGAGGCGGTCGGCGGTCGCGTCGAGGAGCAGTTCCGGACTCTGCATCAGGGCCGCGATCAGCAGCGCGGAGCGCGAGACGTTGAACACCGCATCCGCAGTCGAGACGTGCGGCGGCTGCAGCGAACGCGCCTGCGAGGTCGACATCGTGTACGCGGGGACGAGCACGAGGGGCGAGACGCCGCGGTGCACGAGCAGCTTCTTGTGCTGGGGCCCGCGCTCCCCCATCCAGGCGATCGTCAGCCCGCCGAAAAGCGCCGGAGCCACGTTGTCGGGGTGGCCCTCCAGCTCGGTGGCGAGACGAAGGAGGTCGGCGTCGCCGATCTCGACGTCACCGTCGAGCAGCCCCTTGGCGGCGAGCACTCCGGCAGCGACGGCGGCGCCCGACGACCCCAGTCCGCGGCCGTGCGGCACGCCGTTCTCTGCGACGATCCGCAGGCCGGGCGCCGAACGGCCCGCGTCGGCGAACACATACGCGATCGTGCGGACGATGAGGTTCGACGCATCGCGCGGAATCTCGGCCGCACCGGAACCGGTCACCTCGATCTCGAGCTCGCCGGGGGGCAGCGCCGTGACCTGGAGGGTGTCGTAGATGCTGAGCGCCAAGCCGAGCGTGTCGAAGCCGGGGCCGAGGTTCGCGCTCGTGGCCGGCACCCGCACCTCGACGGTGCGACCTTCCACCGGGTTGCCCTCGACGGGGGCGAGGGCTGACGCCATCGTCACTCGCCTTCCACCCGGAGCACCGAGACGACCCGGGCGACGACGGTGCTGTCGGCGAGAGCATCGACGGTGGCACTGAGCGCCTGCTCGGTCGCGCGGTGCGTACCGATGATCAGACGGGCGGTCGGCTCGTCTTCGCCCTCGACGGTCTGCACGACCGTCGCGACGGAGACTCCGCCGTCGCTGAGGATTCCGGCGACCGTGGCGAGCACGCCCGGCGCATCCGCGACCTCGAGGGTGATCTGGTAGCGGGTGGTGACGTGTCCGATCGGAACGACCGGAAGGTTGGCCCTGGTCGACTCGCCCACTCCGACGCCCCCGGCGATGTGACGGCGGGCAGCGGAGACGACGTCACCCAGCACGGCGGAGGCGGTCTGGACGCCACCCGCCCCCGCGCCGTAGAACATCAGGGATCCGGCGGCCTCCGCCTCGACGAAGACGGCGTTGTTGGCGCCGTGCACGGATGCGAGGGGGTGCGAATTCGGCACGAGGGCCGGGTAGACGCGCACCGAGATCGACTCTGCACCGTTGGCCTCGATGCGTTCGCACACCGCGAGCAGCTTGATGACGAAGCCCGCAGCGCGAGCCTCCTCGATCATGGACGGCGTGATCGAGGTGATGCCCTCGCGGTACACGGCTTCGAGCGGCACGGCGGTGTGGAAAGCGAGGCTCGCGAGGATGGCGGCCTTCTGCGCGGCGTCGTAGCCCTCCACGTCGGCTGTCGGGTCGGCCTCGGCGTATCCCAGACGCTGCGCATCGGCGAGCACGTCGGCGAAGTCGGCGCCCTCGGAGTCCATCCGGTCCAGGATGTAGTTCGTCGTGCCGTTCACGATGCCCATGATGCGAACGACCCGGTCGCCTGCGAGCGAGTCGCGCAGCGGGCGGATGATCGGGATCGCGCCGGCGGCCGCAGCCTCGTAGTAGACGGATGCGCCCACGCGGTCGGCGGCCTCGAACAGCTCGGGGCCGTGCGTGGCGAGCAGGGCCTTGTTGGCCGTGACGACATCGGCGCCGGAGCCGATCGCCTGCAAGATGCTGGTGCGGGCCGGCTCGATGCCGCCGATCAGCTCGATCACGATGTCGGCGCCCAGGATCAGCGACTCCGCGTCGGTGGTGAAGAGCTCCTTGGGGAGGTCGACGTCACGCGGCGCATCCACGTCGCGCACCGCGATGCCGGCGAGCTCCAGCTCCGCACCGGCACGGTCGGCCAGCTCGTCGCCGTGGCGCAGCAGGAGCGCCGCGACCTGCGAGCCGACCGCTCCGGCACCCAGAAGTGCCACACGAAGTCGTCGGTATTCAGTCATGGTTGCTCCTTCGGAGGTGGGTCATTGTTCTCCCTCGGGGGCCTTCGCCCCGTCGATGCCCGCGTCACGAGCCAGCACGTCGTCGACGGTCTCGCCCCGGACGATGACGGTCGAGCGTCCATCGCGCACGGCGACCACGGGCGGACGCGGTACATGGTTGTAGTTGCTCGCCAACGGGACGCAGTACGCGCCGGTGGTCGGCACGGCGAGCAGGTCGCCGGGTACCAGGTCGTCGGGCAGGTACTCGTGGTCGACCACGATGTCGCCGGATTCGCAGTGCTTGCCGACGACCCGGCTGAGTCGAGGCTCTCCGGTCCCGATGCGAGAGGCGAGGCGCGCCGAGTACTGAGCGCCGTACAGCGCGGGACGCGCGTTGTCGCTCATGCCGCCATCGACGCTCACGTATCGGCGCACGGCACCGGTCGCCACAGTCACGTCCTTGGTGGTGCCGACCTCGTAGAGGGTGACGCCCGCGGTGCCGACGATGGCACGACCCGGCTCGAACGACAGGGCGGGAACGGGAATGCCGCGTGCGGCGCAGCCCTCCGCGACCGAGGTGACGATCGCGTCGGCGAGTCCTTCGATCGGAGTCGGGTCGTCGACGCGCGTGTAGGCGATGCCGAATCCGCCGCCGAGGTTGAGCTGCGGCACCGGACCGCCTTCGAGGAGGGTGGCGTGCAGGTCGAGCACGCGGGATGCGGACTCGCGGAAGCCGGCGACGCCGAAGATCTGCGAACCGATGTGGCAGTGCAGTCCGGCGAAGACCAGGCCGGGGATCTCGCGGATGCGGGCGACGGCGGTCTCGGCCTCCGGGAGCGGGAAGCCGAACTTCTGGTCCTCATGAGCTGTGGCGAGAAAGTCGTGGGTCTCGGCGTGCACGCCGCTGATGACGCGGACCAGCACCCGCTGCGTCGCGCCGGTGCGAGCCGTGATCGCCGCGAGCCGTTCGATCTCGATGGCACTGTCGACGATGATCGTCCCGACGCCCACCTCGACGGCACGCTCGAGCTCGGCGACGGACTTGTTGTTGCCGTGGAAGCCCAGCGATCCGGGTGCGACACCGGCCGCGAGGGCCACGGCCAGCTCTCCCCCCGTGCAGACATCGACGCGCAGACCTTCGTCGACCACCCAGCGCGCGACCGTCGTGCACAGGAACGCCTTGCCCGCGTAGTACACCTGGGCCGTGGTGCCGTTCTCCGCAGCGGCCAGGTCGAAGGCGAGACGGAACCGCCGCGCTCGCCCACGCACCTCTTCTTCATCGAGCACGAGCAACGGCGTGCCGTAGGTGCGGGCCAGGGTGGTGACGCTGACACCGGCGATGTCGAGCACACCGTCTCCATCACGTGTCGCGGATGCCGGCCAGACGCCGTCGGCGAGGTCATTCGCGTCATCGGGCACAGCGAGCCATTCCGGAGCGAGCGAATCGGCAGGGAGAAGCACTGATCACCAATCGTGGGAAGGATCTCGGGCGGGGTCGCGCACATCGAGGTTGACCCGATTCTAGGGCACCGGACGCGTGTCGCTGGTCATGGTGACGCGCCGCGTCAAGCCCCTGCAGCAGCCTGTCTCAGCCTCCTAGGGTGGGGGCGTGGCGAACTCTGAAACGACGAACGACTCCCCCACGCGTCCTGGGCTGATCCCGCGCATCACAGGACCGATCATCGCGTGGGCTCTCGCGCGCCGGCCGGTGCGCGCGGCACTGCTGTACACCGAGCGCCGCGGGCCGATGCTCGCCGACAGCGTCACCTACCGTGCCCTCTTCAGCGTGTTCGCGGGGGTGCTGCTGGGCTTCTCGATCGCGGCTCTGTGGCTCGCCGGAAACCCGGTGGCGTGGCAGGCGATCATCGACGCCGTGCAGTCTGCCGTGCCCGGGCTCATCGGCGAGGACGGCGTGATCAAGACGACGGACCTCCAGGCGCCGGCGTCCCTGTCGCTCGCAGGGATCATCTCGCTCGTCGCTCTCGTCGGCGCCGCACTCGGCGCCATCGGATCGCTCCGCACGGCCGTGCGAGTGCTCGCGGGCACGGTGCAGGCCGACATCCTGTGGATCTGGGTGATCCTCCGCAACCTCGCGCTGGCCATCGGCATCGGCCTGGCGTTCGTGCTCTCCGCCGCCGTCACCTTCGCCGGGCAGCTGGGCGTCTCGTGGATCGCGGATCTGCTGGGCCTGCCCGCCGACGCACCGGTCGTGGCCTGGACCGTGCGCCTGCTCTCCCTCGTCGTCGTCTTCGCTCTGGACACGGCGATCATCATCGGCGTGTTCCTCCTGCTCTCCGGGGTTCGGCCGTCGGCACGTTCGCTCTGGCCGGGAGCACTGCTGGGTGCACTGGGTCTGCTGATCCTGCAGGAGCTGTCCGGACTGTTCGTGGGCGGAGCGACGAGCAACCCGCTTCTCGCCTCCTTCGCCTCGCTGCTCGCGCTGCTGATCTGGTTGAACTTCTCGGCGCAGGTGATGCTGTTCGCGTGCGCCTACATCGTGACGGCCGAGGAGGAGAAGTCCGATCGGGTGCACGCCCGCTTCGCGGCGACGACGTTCGTCCAGCGGCGTCTGCAGCGGGCCGAGGTCGACGTCAAGGTCGCCACCGCGGAGCTGCGCGCCGCACAGGAGGCGGCGTCCGCCGAGAAGTCCGCGTAGCCGCATCACGCCTCGTTGTGACCACATCGGCTATGCTGGTCACAACGAGAGGACGCCATGGACGCCCGACGCACGGTCATCGACCTTCCGCATGCCACGGTCTCCGCCCTGGAGTGGCGGCCGACTGCTGAGACCGGGCTTCCCGTCCTGCTCCTGCACGGCGGCGGCGCCGACAGCGCCGAGCTCTCGTGGGGCGAGGTCGGGCCCGCACTCGCGGACGCGGGGCACCGAGTCATCGCGCCGGATCATCCCGGATTCGGGCACAGCCCCCGGGCCGACTGGCCCCTCAGCCAGGAGAGACTCGTCCGACACGTCGGCGAACTGGTCGACGCGCTCGATCTGGGCGAGTATGCGATCGCGGGACTCTCCCTCGGCGGCGGGATGAGCGTCGGGCACTTGCTCGATCAACCCGGCCGGGCTCGGACCGCCATCCTGCTGGGTTGTTACGGCCTGATGCCCCGTCTCGCCGACGAATTCCGCGGACGGATCACTCATCTGACCTCATTCCTCCTGCTGCGCTCCGGGCTGTTGGCCGCGATGACCCGCTCCTACGCACGGAACCGCCCCGCGATGGAGCGCGGTCTCCGCGACCTCGTGCGCAATCCCGAGGCGCGCACCCCCGAGCTCGTCGATGCTGTCATCGCCGAAGCCGTCGGAGGAACGAGTCTCGAGTCGTTCGGACAGTGGCAGCGCGATCAGGTTCTCTGGAACCGGCTGCGAACGGTCTACACGGGACAGCTCGCGAGCATACGCACCCCCACGCTGCTGGTGCACGGCGATCGCGACGCCGGAGTTCCTCTCGCTCGCATCGAGACGGCGGCCGCACTGCTGCCGTCCGGCTCACTCCGGCTCGTCCCCGGCGCCGGACACTGGGTGCAACGCGACCGCCCCGACCTCGTCATCCCCGCGATGCTCGAGCAGCTGAGGAGTGCCGGTGCCCCGACCACGAATACCTGACCGACGCAAGCGCATCCTCGATGCGGCCCGAACGCTCGTGCTCGCGCACGGGTTCGACGCCATGAACGTCGCCGCGATCGCCGAGAGCGCCGGCATCGCCAAGGGTGCCGTGTACCTGGAGTTCGCCGGCAAACGCGACATCCTCGACGCCCTGCTGCTGCAGGGCAACCTGCGCATGGCCGACCGGGTCCGAGCCGAACTCGGTGAGCATCCTCGTCTCAGCGACGCCTGTCGCGCGACGGCACGCGCGCTGCTCGACGACCCCCTGATGACCGCTGCCTTCCTCGACGATCGGGGCATCCTCGGCTCCCACGTGGTGGAGGAGACCGACGGACGCTACCGCGAGCGCCATCTGCGGGTCGTCGAGTGGTTCCGCGAGCTGCAGGAGCGCGGCCTGATCGTCGCTGATGTCGATCCGCGCACGCTCGCTCTGGCACTGTCGAGCACGACGATCGGGCTGCTCTCCGCGGCGCGTCTGCTCGGCCCTCTCGACCCGGCGCTGCTGGAGGGCACGATCGACACCATCGGGCGGATGGCCGCGGCCTTCGAGACGGAGAGATGATGTACCTGGAGACCTTCGGGCGCACGGGCGAACCCCCACTGCTGCTCCTGCACGGCGGTGGCGTGGCCGGGTGGATGTGGGAGCCGATGCGGGCCCACCTGCCTCCTCACGCGAGGGTGCTGGTGCCGGACCTCCCCGGTCACGGCCGCAGCGCGGCGGAGTCGTACGCCTCGCATCGCGCGACGGTCGACCTGCTCGCGCGCACTCTCGAGGAGGAGGGACGCCCGGCCACCGTCGTCGGGTTCTCCCTCGGAGCACAACTCGCCGTACTCCTCGCCGCTGTGCGACCCGACCTCGTCGAAAGAACCGTGGTGATCAGCGCCCAGGCGCTGCCCCTGCGCATGACCGGACCGACTCTGGCGCTGCTCGGGGCGACCGCCGGGCTCGCGAGGAACGAGAGGTTCGCACGGTTGCAGGCGCGGGAGCTCTTCGTACCCGAGTCTCATCTGGCCGACTATCTCCAGACGTCGTCGTCCCTTTCCCGCGAGTCGCTGCTCGCCTCGGTCGAGGAGAATCTGCGGTTCGTGCCGCCCGCCGGATGGTCGACGTTCCCCGGGACGGCACTGATCCTGGTCGGGGCAGCGGAGAAGAAGCTCATGAGACGCTCGGCCACAGCGCTGCACGCCGCACTCCCCCACAGCACGCTCGAGGTCGTCGACGGATGCGGCCACGGCATCCCACTGCAGCGCCCCGAGTGGCTCGCGCGGCGCATCGAGGAAACGCGCGGCCGATGACAGCGCGGCCCGAACCGATCAGTTCGGGCAGACGCCCTTCTCCTGCAGCGATGTGTCGGTGACGATCGCCCCGTCCACGTCGATGTCGATCACGGCTGCGCCGTCGACGATCTCCAGTCCGGTGAGGGCGAGCCCGGCCGGCAGCTGATCGGCAATGCACACCCGCTGCGGCCTCGTCAGCCCCTCGCCGAGCGACCCCAGCGTCGAGCCGACCTCGTCGAGGTCGATGTCGAGTCCGCCGATGCTCGCGGCGACCGGCGTGAGCTCCAGGTCCCCTTCCACGGCGCCGGGCGTGAGCGTCAGGGAGAGCGGCACGGCTGCCCCGAACACGGTGATCGACCCGCTCACCGTCGCGTTGGGGGCGGCGAACTCGACCGACTCGACGGGCAGCTCGGTGCCGGCGAGCAGTGAGGTGAACTCCGCCTGATCGATGCGGATCGTTCCCGCGGCTTCCCCCAGATCCCCGCCGCGCAGCGGGACGGCGGTCGCAGTGACATCGGCCGCGCCCGTGATCCCCTCCAGCGTCACCGAGTTCGTCGACAGGTGCAGCGTGTCCAGGGATCCGCCGATGAGCTGCGGGAGCAGCAGTCCCTGCGTCTCCACCTCGAGCTGCTGGTCCGCAGGGAGATCCAGCTGCTCGATGACGATCGACCGCACGGTCGCGGGGAGCACCGCGCGGGCGATGAACTCGGCGGCGACCACGAGCAGCGCCAGCACGACCACCACGATCAGCAGCACCCACGGCCAGCGGCGGCGCTTCCGCGGCGCGGCATCGGCCTGCTGACCGGCGGCGTTCCCCGGGATCACGAGCGTCGGATGCTCGGTCGAGGCGTCCGGATACGGCAGGGTGTGGTTGTCGTCGCTCATGCCTGCCATCCTGCCGTACCCGACCGGATGGCAGCGCACATCACATGCGCTCGGGCGCACTCACTCCGAGCAGATCGAGGCCGTTGCGGAACACCTGACCGGCGGCGTCGTTCAGCCACAGACGCGTGCGGTGCACACTCTCGATCGGGTCGTCACCCTGGGGGATCACACGGCAGTTGTCGTACCAGCGGTGGTAGAGCCCCGCGAGTTCCTCGAGGTAGCGGGCGACACGGTGCGGCTCGCGGACCTCGGCGGCGAACGCGACGATGCGGGGGAACTCCTGCAGCGCTCCCAACAACGCGGCCTCGGACTCATGCGTGAGCGTCTCCGGGGCGAACTCCGAGCGGTCGACGCCCGAATCAGCCGCATTCCGCCCGACGTTGTGCGTGCGGGCGTGGGCGTACTGCACGTAGAAGACGGGGTTGTCGTTCGTGCGCTTCTGCAGCAGCTCCGGATCCAGGTCGAGCGGCGAGTCGGCGGGCGACCGCTCCAGCGAGTACCGCAGCGCGTCGGTGCCCAGCCAGTCGAGCAGGTCGTCCATCTCGATGATGTTGCCCGCCCGCTTGCTGAGGCGCGCGCCGTTGATCGACACCATCTGCCCGATCAGCACCTGGACGTTTTTCTCCGGGTCTTCACCCGCTGCTCCCGCGACCGCCTTCAGGCGGTGCACGTAGCCGTGGTGGTCGGCGCCGAGCAGGTAGATCTTGTTCTGGAACCCGCGATCGCCCTTGTTCAGGTAGTACGCGGCATCGGCGGCGAAGTAGGTGTACTCGCCGTTCGAACGGCGGATCACGCGATCCTTGTCGTCGCCGAAGTCGGTCGTGCGCACCCAGACGGCGCCCTCTTCGTCGAACACGTGACCCTGCTCGCGCAGACGATCGACGGCCTGGTCGATCAGGCTCGTGCCCGATGCGTCCTTCGCGTGCAGTGTGCGCTCGGAGAACCAGACGTCGAACGGCACGTTGAACCGCTCGAGCGAACTCTTGATCTCGGCGAGTTGGAACTCGTACGCGAGCTCCATCGCGACGCTCAGCTGCTCGGCGTCGGGAAGCTGCAGCAGGTCGGGACGCGACTCGAGTACCCGACCGGCGAGCGTCGCGATGTACGCACCGGGGTAGCCGCCCTCGGGAGTCGGCTCGCCCTTGGCAGCCGCGAGCACGGAGACGGCGAAACGGTCCATCTGTGCTCCGGCGTCGTTGATGTAGTACTCGCGCACCGCATGCGCTCCGCTGGCGAGCAGCAGTCGCACGATCGAGTCGCCGAGCGCCGCCCAGCGGGTGTGAGCGATGTGCAGCGGCCCGGTCGGGTTGGCGGAGACGAACTCGACGTTCACGCTGACGCCGGCTTGCGATGCGTTGGTGCCGTAGGCGGTGCCTGCATCGACGATGACCTTCGCCAGCGCACCCGCTGCGGCGGCATCCAGACGGATGTTGATGAACCCGGGACCGGCGACCTCGGTGCTCGCGATGCCGTCGACGGCGGCGAGGCCGTCGGCGATCTGCTGCGCGAGCTCACGCGGATTCGTGCCGAAGGGCTTCGCGAGCCGCATGGCGATGTTCGATGCCCAGTCGCCGTGATCGCGGTTGCGCGGACGCTCCAGGACGATGTCGGCCGCGGAGACCCCGAGAGGCTCGCCGGGAAGTCGTTCCTCGGCGATCGGAGCGAGGACGGCGAGGACGGCGGCAGCGAGGGTTTCGGGGTTCATAGCCTCCCCAGTTTACGGGTCGGGGACAGGCCATCCGACGGCGCGGGGCGCGCGGAATTCGTAATCGGCGCGCAGTGATCTACTCTCATCCCATGAAGGCCCCCGCCACCCGTCGTCGACTGCGCACCGCAGGGGTCGCCATCGCCCTCGTCCTCGCCGTCGCGGCAGGCGTCTTGGGCATGTGGCGGCCGTGGACAGCACCACCCTCCGCAGCGCCCGTCGGAGCCCCGGTCGCGGCTGCGGGTGCAGCCTCCGAGGCGGTCGCACCCGCGCCGCTCGCACTGCCCGATCACCCGACCGTGCTGGTGTTCGGAGATTCGTGGACCTACGGGTCAGCCGCGACTGATCCGACGCTCGGCTATGCCTACGTCCTGGCCGACCTGATCGGCGGCGAGACCATCGTCAACGGCGTCCGCGGGAGCGGCTACCTGAAGCCCGGACTCGACGGCCCGGCCTTCGGGGAGCGCATCGCGGCGCTCGACCCCGCACTCGCACCGGACCTCGTGATCATCCAGGGCTCGATCAACGACCGGGCTCAGGGCGTCGAGGGCTACCGCGAGGCCGTGACCGCCGCCTGGGACGCCCTGGCCGCGACCTACCCGGATGCCGTCATCGTCGTGCTGGGACCGGCGCCGCACGAGCTGCCGGTCGGCACCGCGACCGCGCGGATCGACGCTGACCTCGGCGAGCTCGCCGGAGCCCGCGGCTGGTGGTACATCTCTCCCATAGCCCAGAACTGGATCACGGAGCAGAACTACCTCGACGTGATCGACGTCGAGGTCGGGCGCAAGCATCCGTCCACCGACGGGCACCGGTATCTGGCCGAGAAGCTCGCCTCCGCGCTCGAAGAGCTGCGCGCCGCACCGGTCACCGAAGCCGGTGGGTCGGAGACGACCCCCGACGAGTGATATTGTCGATCGGTACGCCTCCGTAGCTCAGTGGATAGAGCGCCGGTTTCCGGTACCGTAGGTCGCAGGTTCGACTCCTGTCGGGGGCACATCAGATCAACTGCAGCACGACGAGACCCCGCCTGATCCAGGCGGGGTCTCGTCCTTTCCGGGGGCGGGATCCAGCGCAGTCGACCGGGCGACGGGCGCGGCAGTGACGCAGTCGCATCGGGCAGGCGGCTTCACACCAGCGAGGACTCGAACCCGGTCAGCCCCTCGGGCTCCTCGCCCGGGTCGAAAGCGGGTGCGGCCGTCGGCGTGAGGGTACGTGCCCGCGCGAGGAGTCGTTTCGCCGACGCTTCATCGTCATCGATCTCCGGTGCGAGGTCTGCTTCGACCACGGCGATCGGGAGCATCGCGCCGAGCGCCAGGCGGACGTTCGAGCGTTCTCCACCCGATCCGACGACGGGGATCTCGACGACGTCGGTTCGCCGCTCCTCCGTCAACGCCAGCCAGTACTGCACCACCGCATCGGCCGTCGCGTCGCCGGTCAGATAGCTTCCGACCTGGGTGACGAGTGTCTTCATGCTCACTCCCTGGACTCGTCCGGATGCTTCTCGCCACCGGGTCCGGGGCGGCGCTTTCACACTAGGTCGAGTCATTTCCGCACGTGACCCCCCTTGCGGATTCGGCGTCACGGTGATTCAGTACGGCTTCGCGGCGGCCCACCCATCCGTGGCTCTGCTCCGACGACGGCCGCGCGTGCGGAGTCTTCCGCATCGCCCTGACCGGGTGACGGAGGGGTGCACGAGGAGACCGCGGATGCGACTCTGGAAGCCATCGCCGCCCCAGTCATCGAGAAGCGAGGACCCGAAATGATCGATCACAGCTCCCTTCCCTCCTGGCGCGACACCCCCACGCGCAGTGCCATCGAGGCATTCATCGCCTCCGTCACCGCGGGACCGGACGCGGTGCCCGTCGAAGAGCGCATCGCCGTGTTCGACAACGACGGGACGCTGTGGTCGGAGAAGCCGATGCCCACGCAACTGCACTACGTCGTGGAGCAATGGCGTCTCGCAGCCGAGCACAACCCGGAGCTCGCCGAGCGACAGCCGTATCTGGCGGCCGTGAGCGGCGACTTCGGCTGGCTGAGCACAGCGATCGACAAGCACTACGGAGGGGATGACTCGGACCTGAAGACCATCATCCAGACCCTCGTCGGCCTCACCGACGGCATGAGCGTGGAGGACTACGCCGCTTCCGTCGCCGAGTTCTACCGCACAGCTCAGCATCCGCTCCTGAAGCGCCCGTACGCCGACGCGGTGTATCAGCCGATGATCGAGCTGCTCCGCTACCTCGAGCACCACGGGTTCACCTGCTACATCGTGTCGGGGGGCGAGCGCGACTTCATGCGCCCGATGACGCAGGCGAACTACGGCATCCCGCCCGAGCGCGTGGTGGGCTCAGCTTTCGGCCTCAGCTGGGACGACGCGGGTGCCACCGTGCGGTACTCGTCTTCCCTCGCCTTCTTCGACGACGGGCCCGAGAAGCCGGTGCGCATCTGGAGCCGCATCGGTCGGCGCCCGCTGTTCGCCGGCGGGAATTCGAACGGTGACATGGCGATGCTCGACTTCGCCCGCAAGGGCCCGCGCCCCGGGTTCGCGATCCTCATCCACCACGACGACACCGACCGCGGCGACGCGCCCTACGATGCGGGCGCTGAGAAGGCCCTCGCATCCGCCGCGGGCGCCGGGTACACCGTCGTGAGCGTCAAGGATGACTGGGCGACCGTTTTCCCCGAGGCATCCTCAGAGGTCGACGGAGCCTGAGACGACGCAGAAGGCCCGGAGATCCTCAGTCTCCGGGCCTTCTTTCGTGCGGCTACTCTCGCGAGAGCATGGCCGCCGCCTCGAGCTCGAGATCGCGATACTGCTCCGCGCTCACGTCGACCCCGACACCGAGCAGCTTGCCGCCGGTGAACGGGAACGGGTTGCTGTATTGGCGACTCACCGGGTCTGCACTGTCCCAGCCGATGCACAGTCCGTCCCCGCACAGGGTGAACTTGCCGATCTGCGCCCGCATCGGGCCGGATGCCACCGCGCGGTCGTCGACGTACAGCGTCGCCGTGCCGAGCGACTCGCCGTGCTCGCCCGCCGATTCACGGACGAACTCCACACCGAGCGTATGCGGCCCCGGCGTCAACTCCTCAGACGTGAAGCTCTGTTCCGGCGGGATGCCGAGGAAGTTATAGACGTAGGTCAGTCGGTTGTCCTTGAGGAACAGCGAATGACCCCCGAAACGCGAGCCGTGGGCGAAGAGCACTCCCTGGGCGCCCTCGTCGAGCACGACGTCAGCGATGATCTTGTACGACCGGCCGCGGACGTTCACGGCCACGCTCTCCGGGATCGCGGCCGAGCCCGGGTAGTAGATGTAGCGCTCACGCGGGGGCTCGGCCTGGGGGCGCTCGACCGTGAGCTGGTCGCGCGCCGAACGGTCGTCCAACGGGAGCACGAAGTTCGCATCCGCCTCCTCGAACCACGCGTCGATCAGCTCCTGAAGCTTCTCGGGATGGCTCGCGGCGAGGTCGTTCGACTCGGAGCGATCCTCCTCGACGTTGTACAGCTCCCACACGTCCGCCTCGAAGTTCCCGCGTCCGGTGAGCGGCGCATGCACGGCCGCAGCCTTCCAGCCGTCCTTCCAGATGCCGCGGGTGCCGAGCATCGCGTAGTACTGGGTCTTCTTCTGAGTGGGCGCGTCGGGCGAGGCATCGAAGCTGTACTTCATCGATACGCCGTTGAGCGGCTGCTGCTTCACGCCGCGATACGTCTCGGGCATCTCGACGCCGACGACGTCGAGCACCGTCGCGACCACGTCGACGGAGTGATGGTACTGGTGGCGCATCTCGCCCTTGGCGGCAATACCCTTGGGCCAGTGGATCACCATCGGGTCGCACGTTCCGCCCGCGTACTGCGAGTACCGCTTGAACATCTGGAACGGTGTCGAGAACGCCACAGCCCATCCGGTCGGATAGTGGTTGTACGTATCGGCGGAGCCCAGACGATCGAGCATCGCCAGGTTCTCCTGGAGGTCATCCGGGTAGCCGTTGAAGAACTTGTTCTCGTTCACGGATCCGTTGGGCGATCCCTCACCGGAAGCGCCGTTGTCCGCACAGTAGAAGACGAGCGTGTTGTCGAGCTGGCCGGTCTCCTCGAGATAGTCGATGACCCGCCCGACCTGCGCGTCGGTGTATTCGGAGAAGCCCGCGAACACTTCGGCGAACCGCGCGAACAGCCGTTTCTCGTCGTCGTTCAGCTCGTCCCAGGGGCGCACGAAGTCGGCGGGATTCGCGACGTCCTCCGGCAGCGGGTTGACCGGGGTCAGCGCGGTCCCCTCGGGCACCACGCCCTTCTCGACCATGCGGGCGAGCACCCATTCACGGTAGGCGTCGTAGCCGTCGTCGAAGGCGCCCTTGTACTTGTCGATGTACTCCTGCGGCGCGTGATGCGGAGCGTGGTTGGCACCCGGACAGAACCACATGTACCAGGGCTTGGAGGGGTTCGATGCCTGCTGGTTGCGGATCATGCTCAGCGCCTGGTCGGCGAGGTCCTTGGAGAGGTGGTAACCCTCCTCGGGAGTCGCCGGCGCCTCGATGAAGTGGTTGTCCTCGACCAGGTCGGGGTACCAGTTGTTCGTCTCTCCACCGAGGAAGCCGTAGAAGCGGTCGAAGCCGAGCTGCAGCGGCCACATCGAGCGGTGACCCCCTGGGGCGTTGTCCTCTTCCGGCACGTTGTGGTTCTTGCCGACCCAGAAGGTCGAATACCCGTTCTCCTGGAGGATCTGCCCGATCGTCGCGCACTCGGCCGGCAGCCGCCCCGCGAGTCCGGGGAATCCGTTCGTGGCCTCCATGATGACCCCGGCACGGTTGACGTGATGGTTACGCCCGGTGAGCATGGTCGATCGCGTGGGCGAGCACAGCGATGTGGTGTGCCACTGCGTATAGGTGAGCCCGTCTTTGGCGAGCCGGTCCATCGTCGGCATGTTGATCCGGCCGCCGTAGGGCGACCAGGACGCCATGCCGGTGTCGTCATAGAGGACGACGAGGACGTTGGGGGCACCCTCGGGCGCCGATTTCAGTTCGTATGGCGACCAGTCCGGGACCGAGTCGCGCACGTCCAGCGAGATCTTCCCTGCGAAGTCCGAATTGAATTCCGACATCTTCTCTCCTTCGATCACGGGTTGCCGGTTGCCTGCCCATCCCGAGTATCGCCTTCGCCGACGGAGAGGCGATAGGCCGCTCATCCCCGCAGGGTGACCTGCGGGGATGAGCCGCTCACGACGCGGCCGTCACGACCGGAGCTTCTGGGTCCGCCGTCTCGACGACGGCGTCATCCGTTTCGGCGTCCGCCTGTGCGTCACGGGGTTCAGACGCCGCGGTCGGTCGCCGCAGCAGCTCGGCCAGGATCATGAACACGAGCAGTCCGATCGTCACGCCGATCACGCTCCCGAGGGAGACGGGCCGCGTCACGATCAGGATGAGCAGAGCCAGCGCCATGCCGACGATCACGATCGGACCGTGGAAACGGTCGACCGCGAGCCCGAATCGCCCGGTGGACAATCCCCGTCGCTCCCAGGTGCTGCGCGCCCCGGAGAATCCGCTCTCGAGGATGCCTCGCGTGGCCACCGCGCTGCGGCTCGAGCCGGCGAGCCACGCCCACACCGCCACGAGCACGCCGACCATCGCCAGCGCCACGATCGTCGAGCTCAACAGCGTGGTGACCTCGTCGAACAGCGCCTGGGCAGCGGCCGACGGCATGATCGACGGACTCACGGCCCCGATGAAGAACGTTCTCCCGATGCCCATGCCTGCGGAGAGCAGGAGGAAGGCGACCGCGAACGCGGCGCTGGTCCAGAAGAGCGCTCGGGGGCGGTTCCGGGCGATCAGGATGCCGGCGACCACGAGACCGAGAACGACCCAGGGCAGCCAGAATCCCGCCGCGACAGCGATCTGATAGACGGTCCGCACGAGCACGAGAGCATCCGCCTGGGCGATCGGGATGGACCGGTCGATCTCCGGGATCAGATCGGCGAAGCCGACCCCCCGTTCGGTCAGCACCGATTTGACCCGGTCGACGACGAGCCCGAGATCGATCGACAGCACCCCGTCGTCCGCGAGCTGCAGAGCGGTGTCCGGACTGTTCTGCATGATCGCGACAGCTCGCTCATGGGTGAACCGCAACGACTGCGCCCAGATGTCGGCGAACTGGTCCGAGGCGACGACGTCATGGATCACCCCGTCCACGAGGGACGTCAGTCCGTTCGCCGCCGGCGCCTCCAGGAGGGTGAGGGCCGACGCCGCGCGCGGCGGGAGGTCGAGCTCGCGCAGTCCGTCGAACACCTCGCCGACCACCGCCGTGAGGTCGATCTGCTCGTGGATCGCGGCACTCGCCTGAGCGGCGACGAAGTCCTGCACGGCGGGATCCTCGGCCAAGGGCGCGAACGTCGCGACGAACCGATCGGCATCCACCAGCTGCAGGCGCGCCCACGTTCCCATCGCGGCGATCGGTGCCAGCAGTACCGCCACGGCGAGCACGATTCCGGCGACGATGCTTCGGCCCACCGGTCGGCGACGCGGCTTCTCACCCGTCTCGCTCTTGAGCGTCTGGTTCTCCTGTTCGAGGAGCGTTACCCGGGCTCGCAGATCATCCAGTTCGCTCATTCGCTCTCCTCCTCCAAATGCCGCATCAGGTGTCTCCGCCGACGGCAGTCGGTCCGCCTCAGCTCAGGAGCTTCTGCTTGGCCGCGGCGAACTCCGTCTCGGAGAGCACGCCTGCGTCCTTCAGCGAAGCCAGCTGCTGCAGCTTCGCGATCAGATCATCCCCTCCGGCCGGCGCGCTCGCCGGGGCCGACGGGGCCGCGTACTGCGCTGCCGCGTTCTGCGCAGCGGCATCGACCTGCGCCTGCTGCTGCGCCGCCTCGTACTGCTGCTGCTCGTACTGACCCTGCGCACGTTCCTGCTGATTCCGCGACATCGCGCCGCCGACAGCCGAAGCCGTTCCCGCGACCACCGCGGTCCTGGCGGCCAGTCCGATCAGGCCGGGGCGACCGAATCTTCTCAAGGGCATGTCATTCACCTTCCTGATCGAGGATGTCCATCATGGCGTTCACGACGGGAGCCGGCACGCGTTCGCTGCGGAGCACCTGACCACCGGAGGCGGCGAGGTTCTGCGCGAGAGTGCGGGCGAAGGCGAGCTCGAGGACGACGACGGCAGCGGACTGCCCGGGAGCGAGGGCGCTCGCCAGAGCCTCCACATCCTCTTCGCCGGCGAGGCCCGCAGCGATCGGTGCGAAGTCGTCGAGTCCCAGCGAACCGTCGTCGGCATCGAGCTCGACGATCTCGACCTCACCCGCGGCCGACTTCGCCAGCAGAACGAAGTCGAGCAGTCGCACGACACCGCTGTCGATGAGGTCGGTCAGCGCGCGGAACGTCGCCGGGTCCGGACGCTCGCCCTCGAACCCGACGAGGTAGAACTCGGCGGGGCCGAATCGGAAGTCATTCATGGATTGTCCTTTCTCACGGTGCCGACGTACCGGGACTGTGCGCTCATGCTCGCATCGCGGCGCCCGGGGTGATGCCCACGCTCACCCCTACGGGGTGAGCATCTCATCGTCGGGGGGCTCGGTCTGGCGATTCTGGCGCGGGATCCACACCTGCCGGATGACGATCAGGATCGAGGCCGTCAACGGGATCGCGACGAGAGCCCCCAGCAGTCCCAGGAGGGTGGCCCCGATCATCGCCCCGATGATCACCAGAACGCCGGGCACCGCCGCCGCCTTTCCCATGATCCGCGGAGTGACGACATAGGCCTCGACCTGGATGTACACCAGATAGGCGACCACGAAGACCAAGGCGGCCGTCGGGCTGACGAGCAGCGTCGCGATACCGCCGATGACGAGGAACACGAGTGATCCGATCATCGGTACCAGCGTGACGAAGAAGGCGACGATCGCCATGACCGCGGGAATGGATGAGCCGACGATCAGCTGGATCACGAGGACGACGCTCGCGTTGATCGCCGACAGCGTGACGCCGCCGGCCACCACTCCCCCGACGGACTGCGTGATCTCGTCGAGGACACCGGCGAATCGTGCCCGTCGGTACCGCGGCAGGAGATTCGTGAGCGCCCCTTTGATGCTCTGCAGGGAGGAGACGAAGTAGAGGGTCAGAACGACGACCAGCACGAAACTCGATATCGCACCGACGACGCCGAATCCGGCTTTCAGAACCCCTCCGGAGATCGCGAGGAAGGAGGAGAGCGATGTCAGAGAGCGGATGCTCTCGGCCACGACGGCGGAGAGGTCGACACCGAGAGCGGACTCCAGGTCTCGATACCACCCACTCTGCTGAATGGCGGCGATCGTCTCGGGGGCGGCCTCGACCGCCGCAGCGATCTGTCGGACCGTCGCCGGCACCAGGACCAGCAGGATCAGCGCGACCACACCCAGGAAGATGATCGCCACGATCGTGACGCCCGCCGCTCTGCTCATGCCTCGGCGCTCGAACGCACGAACGGCCGGGTCCAGGCCGAGGGCGAGGAACATGCCGAGGAAGATCGAGATGAGCACCGTCGAGATACCCGCGATCGTGGCCGCGAGTGCGATGGCGAGAAGGACACCGACGGCGACCGAGAAGCCGGAGAGCAGCGGTTTCGCGGGCAGCACACGGAGAAGCCCTGCGCGCCGCCGCCCGCCGTCGCCCTCGGCGTGCTGTTCGTTCCGATTCGCGTCCACGGGGTGCACGCTACGCGCGCGGCCCTTCGGAGTACGCCTCCACCTCACCCGTTCGTGGTGACCGTCACAGGGCCGGACGATTCGGGGTCGCCCGCTAGGGGTGAGCGGCTTTCCCGCCGCCATGGTCGCGCTGTCACTATCGCCGTACGCAGTAACTCAACGAAAGGGGTCCGAAGTGTCCATTTGGGAAAGCTTCTGGGACATCATCTGGTGGTTCTTCTGGGTCTTCGTGTTCATCTCCTACCTGATGGTGCTCTTCAACATCGTGGCCGACCTGTTCCGGGATCACACCCTCAACGGGTGGTGGAAGGCCGTGTGGATCATCTTCCTCATCTTCGTCCCCTTCCTCACGGCGCTGATCTACCTGATCGCACGCGGCAAGGGAATGGGCGAACGCAGCGCTTCGGCGTACCGGGAGCAGCAGCACGCGGCCGACTCCTACATCCGCAGCGTCGCCGGATCCAGTCCCAGCGATGAGATCGACAAGGCATCGAAGCTCCTCGCGGCGGGGACCATCACGCCGGACGAGTTCGCCGCCATCAAGACGCGCGCGCTGAGCTGAGATCGTGGCTGAGGTGGTCGACATGACCCTGCAGGCGCTCGGCGACGTCGAGTTCGTCGTCGTTCGCCTGGAGGACGACCGCCTCAGCCCCGACATCCTCGAAGCCCTGCTCCGGCAGGTGGAGAGCGGCGCCATCCGCCTCCTGGATTTCCTCCTCATCCACCGGCTCGGAGTGGAGGACTGGCGTCTCATCGAGGTCGATGCCGATGAGTTCACACTCGCCGGGCTCGGACTGGACACCCCCGGCCTCGTCTGCGAAGACGACGCCCGCTACTTCGCCTCGGGGCTCCCGATCGGGTCGCTCGCGGCGCTCATACTGCTCGAGCCGACATGGAGCGAGCGCTTCTCCCGAGACGTCGACCGTCGGGGTGACCGTATCCTCGCGACACAGCCGATTCCCGCGGCGATCGCGAACACCGTCCTCGCATCGGCGCTGCGCCAACACTGACGTCACCGTCGGGCGTGCATCCGTCCGCCACGGTGGGTCAGACGGTGGTCCGCACCGCCTCGCGACGGGAGGACACCCCGAGCTTGCGGTAGATGGCGCGCTGATGTGTCTTCACGGTGTTGATCGACACGGCCAACTCCCGCGCGATCTCGTGCAACGTGCGCGCCGTCTGCAGCTGCTGGAACACATCGCGCTCCCGTTCTGAGAGCGTCTCCACCAGCGAACCTGCGGCATCATTGGCGAGACAGCGCCCGATGAAGTCCTCGAACTGGGTGCCGAAATGCACATGCTCGCCCAGCAGCTTGCGCACCGCCGTCTCACGCGGCCCGAACGGAAGACGGATGTTCTCCCCGGCGGCGACCGCGACCGCCGCTTCGCACAGCTCGTGCGCCTCGTCGTGGTGACCGGCATGACGGCGCAGGACCGCAGCCGTGAGCAAAGTCGCGGTCTTCACGTACGACACCTCGCCGAATGCCCGCAGCGATCTCAGCATCTCCAACGCTGCCGGGTAGTCGCCGGCGCGACGCAGCACACCGGCGAGCGCGACGTTCACGACGGGCAGGTCCGGGCAATTGATGTACTTCCGGGCGATCCTCATCGCGCGATCATGCCGGCCGACCGCCTCCTCGAGCAGGGCGACGGACGACTCGCGGAACGCCGGCCAGGAGACGCCATGGACGACCTCGAGCGGGATGTCCTGAACGCCGATCGCCGCGCGGCGACACGCCGCGACATCACCGGTCTCGGACGCCGTGTACGCGATCATCATCCGCGCGATGCTCGTGAAAGAGCGGTCGGAGCCGCCGTTGGCGATCACCGTCCCGAACTCCCGGCTCGCCTCGGCGAACTCTCCCGACCAATATGCGACGTACCCGGCGGCAGCCGCAGCGCTCCCTCCGGCATAGGTGCTCCAGGGCAGGCTCACGTTCTCCTCGCCGTGTGCCCTGGCCAGCGACTCCCGCGCATCGATGAGCCGTCCGGCCCAGGTCTGTCCGAAGGCGAGATGTCCCAGCGTCCGCTTCGCGAGTTCGCGGTCGCCGGAGCTCTGCGCCTCCCTCGCCGCGGCCGAGAAGTACTCGAGCGGAATCATCGGGTTGCCGCGATGCCGGATCTCTGTCCAGCCGAGGAGGTAATTGAGTGCCGCACGATCCCCGAGCTCGGTCGAATCCGCGTCGAGCAGCATCCGTCGCACCTTTGCGCTCGCCTCTGCGACCTCCGCGCGCTCGTCCGCGATGAACAGACGCGCGATCTGCAGCACGGCGGGCTCGGTCCCGCCGCCCGATCTCGAGATCGTCCCCTCTGCACGCCGGAACAGCTCGCGTGCGACGCGATGGTCGCCCAGCACATCGCTCGCACACGCGCGGACGAGGAGCACCTGAGGGTCTTCCGGCGTGCGTCGGAGCATCTCCGTCGCGGTGCGCTCGACCTCTGCCGCCCCGGCCCCGACCACGAGCCCGAGCCAGTGGCGAAGCAGAGTGTCGCGCGCGGTCTCCGAATCTCCCGCACGAAGCGAGTGCGCGATCGAAGCGGTGGGATCCGTGGTCTCGAGCGCCGCGGCCGCACGACGATGGCAGGCTGCGGCGCGCGCGGCATCGAGCGCGACGATCTCCGCGCATTGCCTGGCGAAGGACGCATGCCAGCGGTAGACGATGCCATGCTGGCCGTCGAACCGATCGAGGAACAGGCCGAGTCGCACGCAGGTCTCGAGCAGCTCCGCCGCGTCCGGGCGTCCCGTCACGGCGGCGGCGAGCTCAGGAGTCAGCTCGCCGCAGACGCTTCCGTCGAGTACGAAATCTGCGATCTCCGCCGGCAGCGCCCCGAGCACGTGCTCGCGCACGTAGCTCCCGAGAAAGCTCGATGCACTCTGTGCGCGGGCGTCAGGGCGGGCTCCGCCGATCATCATGAGCCGGACCGCGATCGGCCAGCCCTGCGTCTCGTCGAAGATCGTGTCGGCGGCGAGCCCCTTCGCCCCTGCGTGGAGGAGCTTCACCTCCGGCGCGGTGAAGCTGAGGGTCTCCACTCCGATGAAGGAGTCCGGATGCATGATGCGCTGCCGGGAGAGAGTGACCTCGAGAAGCGTCGTGCCGACCAGCACGACCCGTAGATTCTCCGGCGTCTGTTCGGCGAGCATCCCGAGCAGCCCACGGCGCCAGTCTTCTCCCGCGCGCTGGGCGTCGTCGACGATCAGGTGCACACGGGTGTCGAGGTCTTCGAGGGCACCGCAGATCGCTTGGTAAGCGTGCTCTGGGTCATCGAGGTCACGCGCCAGCGCGAGCGGCTGACCCGCACGTTCGGCTCCGACGAGCAGGGAGTGCACGACGCCCTGCGTCAGACGCGACGGGTCGGAGTCGAAGGAGCTCAGCCCGAGCCAGGCCACCTGCTCGAGGCCGGACGCCCAATCCGCGGCGGCGGTCGTCTTGCCGAAGCCGCTGGGGGCAGTGACGACGGTGAGCGGGTATTCTCCCACCGCATCGGCGATCGCGGTGCTCACCCGTTCGCGGCGGATCGCACCGGGTTGGGGGCCCGGTGGGCGATAGCGCACTGCGGGTCCCGGCGTCGTCGATCGTACGGGGGGCGACATGGCACCAAAGCTAGTGGCGGCACACAGGTGACCTCAAGGGCCTCCCCCGGGTGATATTTCAGTCCGCACCACCGGTCCCCTCGTCGCGTTTGAGCGCATCGGCGGTGCGGATGAACAGGATGATCCATGTGAACACCACGGTTCCCGCCACGAGTTCGACAGCGGTCAGGGTGTAGTAGCCGACGGCGAAGAACACCGAAAGGAGCAGGATCAGGAGGGTGAACACGTAGCCGACGAGCAGGAAGGTGCGCGAGACGCCGGGGACCCACCATCGGACGGCGACGACGAGGACCGCGTAGGCGACCACCATCCCCGACGCCACGCCGGTGTGCAGGGCGAAGTGCTCGTCCACCGGGAAGACACCGACGAGACCGAGGAAGATGCCGACGATCACGAGACACGTGCGCACGGAGGCAGCCCCGCGCGGGTGGGTCGTCGGAATCCCCCTCGTCGCGTAGCGCGCCAACGTCGTCACGAGGATCCCCGCGATGATCAGCGTGAGGTTGAAGGCCCGGGCGGAGAGATCGTCCGTCATGCCGAGGGCGCTCAGATTCTCCTTCCACCACTGCGGATCGCTCGCTGTGAGCATGCTCGCCAGCACGCCCAGCACGAGGAACACCGCGAGCACGGTGGCCAGCAGCTGCAGGTCGAGGTGCGTCGCCGAGTAGTACGTCACGTAGGCGGTGAGCGCGGCGGCGGCGCCGGCCAGCATCAGCGCCGGGAGCGGGAACACGACGGCTCCGATCAGCCCTGCCTCGACGATCGTGGCGGCCAGGGTCCACCCGAGCAGGGCGATCATGGCGTGAGCGAAGGCGAATGCGGCGATGTCGACGACGTCGAGCGCGCCGAGCCGCTTCCGCCGGGCGGGGTCGGCTGCGATGACGCGTCCGAGCACGAAGACGACGATCGCCGTGACCGCGGACATCAGCGCCGCGAACTGTCCCAGGGAGTCCGGGCCGGCGATGGGAGCCGACTGCAACCGGAAGACGGGCAGCGCGACGAGGGCCGCGAGCACGAATGCGACGATCGAGATCTGAAGCCCGATGGCCTCCCGAGCGCGCTCTCGAGTGGCTCCGCGCGAGCGGGCTTCCGTGAGGAGATCGTGGCCTGCTGGCGTCGTGGACATGCTCTCAGTCTCCTTCTCCGCTTCGGCGTCGGCTTCGGCGGCTCATCCGCGCGGGGCGATGCGGGTCGCGGGTCAGATCTTGATGGGAAAGGTGGCCAGGACGACGATGCCCACGACGGCGAGCACACCGCTGAGGGAGAGGAAGACGGTGCGCCGCCACCGAGCCCGCTGGTTCTGGGAGAGGGCGGCGAAGAACAGCACGAGTGCGAAGAGGACGGTCAGGAGCGAATAGTCGTCGCCGCGTTGATTGTTCCGGAGTGCCTCGTCGAACTTCTCGTCGGCACGGTCGTTCAGCTCGACGGCCTCCGACTCACCTGGTGGGGCGTATTCGTCCATGGCGAACGGACCGTCCGCCTCCCGCCCCGCGTCGTCCCAGGCGTCGAACGCCGCAGCGAACTCCGGAGTGAAGCGGGCCTCGATGAACTCGACGAGATCGTCCTGCCCCTCCCGCTCTGCGAGTACCCACTCGGTGTAGATGGTCAGGTCGTATTGCCGGGCGGCCTGGGCAGTCGACTCGGCCGAGGCCGCCTGCACCCGCGCGCTTGATGCCTGACTGAACGCGATCGACATCTCACCGCCCCACTTCGACGCCTCGAAGCCGCACCAGGCGGTGATGACCGCTGTGATGGAGAGCAGGAGCACCGTGCTGACCTCGAGCACTCCGTACTTGCGGTCGTGAGCGGGGGCGGGCCGATCTTCCATGCGGCAATGCTGGAGGTGCCATACGATGCCTGTCGCGTGGAGGTCACCCGTGCGGGGTGACCTCCCGGAGCGCCGGGGAGCCGCGCGGCCCATCCTGGTCGTATGAGGCGGACGAGCCGAAGGCTGCCCCCGAGGGGCCGAGGATCATGACGCTGGGCGACCTGTTCCCCGACGGGCTGTCGGCCTGGCAGATCGTGCTCGCGATCGTGTCGGTGCTCATCGGCTGGCTGCTGTCGCGCTTCGCCCGCAAGGGCGTGCTCAAACTGGCGGCTCGGACGCCCGGGATCTCCGACTCGGTGTCGCAGTTGGCCGCCCGTTTCACGCAGTACGCCCTCCTCCTGGTCGGTATCGGCGTCGGGCTGGCGTTCCTCGGGGCGAACGTGCAGCCGCTCTTGGCGATGACGGCGATCGCGGTGGTCGTGCTGATCCTGGTGCTGCGCGGCGTCGCGGACAATTTCGCCGCCGGCGTGCTCATCCAATCCCGCCAATCGGTGAAGATCGGCGAGGAGATCGGGATAGAAGGCCCGGACGGCGTGATCCGCGGGACTGTGCAGGAGCTCAACGGACGTTCCGTGATCCTCACCACCGTCGACGGCCTCACGGTGCACGTGCCGAACGCCGCGCTCCTCACCGGGGTCCTGGTGAACGACTCCCGTCATGGCGCGCGTCGGAGCGACGTCGACATCCGCATCGCGCGATCGGCCGAACTCGACCTGGACGACGTGATCACGGCCATCACCGCCGCGGCGGGCGACGTCGACGGCGTGCACGCGCGCGAGCATCCGAACGTACGAATCGCCGCGATCTCGCCCGAGCGGTGGGCGCTGACGCTCCAGATCTGGCATCACCCGTTGCACGGCAGCGCCGTGATCTCGGGCACGGTGCGTGGCGTCGCGGAGGCTCTCGAGACGGCAGGAGTGCGTGCCGTGGTCGTGTCGGAGCAGGGGCCCCCTCCCCTCGTCCCGCCGGAGCCGTTCTGAGCGCCCGGGCCGCCGGTGCGCCGTCCGCGAGGCGACCGGACTCCCGTCCAGCCGCGGGCTACGCTGGCCGCGTGACCCCCTCGCCTGCGCCCGAGCGCACCACCGACCGCTCGCTCTCCCCCAGCCTGCGGGTGCTCCTCGTGCTCGCCGCGAGCGTGCTGACGCTGGCCGGCGTGTACTTCGCACGGGATCTCTTCGGTCCGATCGCGCTGGCGATCGTGATCGTGATCATCTGCGAGCCACTCCGACGCCCACTCGATCGCCGCGGCTGGCCGCAGTGGGCCAGCACCACCGCCGTCATCGTCGTCGCCTATCTGATCCTGCTGTCGATGGGCGCTCTGCTCTGGCTCGCCGGCACGCAGTTCGCGCGGCTCATCGGCGACCTGGTGTCTCAGGGCGGTCTCGAGAACACCGCCACCGAGCTGGTGGGATGGCTGCAGACGCTCGGACTGGACGAAGAGGCCTCGGATGCCGCTACCTCGATCCTCGATCCGGAGACGCTGCTCGGTGTCGCGCGAAGCGTGGGAGGCACCGTCCTCAGCGTCGCGACCGCCCTGTTCTTCGTCTGCGCCTACATCATCTTCATGGCGATCGACGCGGCGCGCTATCGTCAGGCCCCCGCCCTCTTCGGCGCGACAAAGGGACCGGTTCTGGCGAGGATCGCACATCTCAACTCGGGCATCCGCCGGTACTACATCGTCAATGCCACCTTCGGGGCGATCGTCGCCGTCGTCGACGGCCTGGCCCTGTGGTGGATGGGCATCCCGGCTCCGGTCGTGTGGGCGATCCTGGCCTTCGTCACGAACTTCATCCCGAACGTCGGCTTCGTCATCGGGCTCGTCCCCCCGGCGATCCTCGCCTTCGTGGTCGGGGGCTGGCCGCTTCTGCTCGGTGTCATCGCCGTCTACAGCATCGTGAACGTGGTGCTCCAGGTGCTCGTGCAGCCGAAGTTCGTCAGTGATGCCGTGGACCTCAGCCTCACCCTGAGCTTCTTCTCCGTGATCTTCTGGACGTTCATCATCGGCCCGCTCGGTGCGATCCTCTCCATTCCGCTCACGCTGCTCACCCGCGCTCTCGTCTTCGAAGGAGACCCCGAGGCGACGTGGCTGCGCTGGCTCTCGGGTGACCGCACCGCGGTGCCGCCCGAGCCCGAGCCCGATCCTGTGCCGGTGACCGGCGGCCGCGGCTTCCTGCGGCGTCGTGGAAGCCGAGCTCCCGAGGCGCAGGGCTGATCATGGCGACCGTAAATCACCCGGGGGAGGTTGCGATCCAGACGTGGTCGCCGGATCCGCCTCGGTGGGATCGTGGACGTCGACGCGCTCGGCCGGGGCGCGCCCGAAGGGAGAAGACGTGCAACGTCCGCTCGCGGGGCTGACCAGGCGCAACTTCGTCACGGAGTTGACCGCCGGCGTCACGCTGCTCGCCATCGCCATCCCCCTCAACATCGGCTACGCGCAGATCGCGGGGCTCCCGCCCACCGCAGGTCTCTACGCCCTCATCGTCCCGACCATCGTGTATGCGCTGGTCGTGTCCTCCCGGCAGTTGGTCGCATCCCCCGACGCCGCCGCGGCCGCACTGGTCGCGTCCTCGATCGGTGGACTCGCCGCGGCCGGCAGTGCCGACTACGCAACGCTCGCGCTCGCGCAGGCGATCATCTGCGGCGGCATGTTCGTACTCCTGGCCGTGTTCAAGCTCGGATTCCTGGCGAACTTCCTCTCCAAGCCGATCCTGGTCGGATTCGTCGGCGGCCTCGCGCTGGACATCATGGTCAGCCAGGTCGCCAAGATGCTCGGCGTCAAGATCGACTCCGGCAAGGAGTTCACGGGCAAGGTCGCCGACCTCATCGGAGGCATCACCACCCTCAACGGCTGGGCTGTCCTGATCTCGGCCTGCTCGGTGGCCGTCCTGCTGCTGGGGCGCCGCTACCTCCGCGCCGTCCCCTGGGCGCTGATCGTGCTCGTGGCGACGACACTCGTGGTCGTGCTGACGGGACTCGACCAACGTGGTGTCGACGTTCTGGGTGAGGTTCCGGCGGGCCCGCCCGTGCTCACCTGGCCGATGATCGACTGGACGCTCTGGCTCGCGCTGGTGCCGTCCGCGATCGCACTGACGCTGGTCACCACCGCGGAAGGGCTCCTGGTCTCGCGCTCGTACTCCGAGAAGCACGGCTACCCGTTCCATGCGAACCGCGATCTCTTCGCGTTCGGCATCGCCAACGTCGCCGCGGGAGCCCAGGGCAGCTTCGCCGTCGGATCATCGACCTCGCGAACGGCGGCAATGGATCAGGCGGGATCGCGCACGCAGTTCCCGGCCCTGATCCTCGCAGCCGGAACACTCCTGCTGCTCCTGTTCGGCACCGCGCTGCTGGCAGACATCCCGTCGCCCGCCATCGGCGCGATCGTCGGGGTGGCGATCATCCCCCTGCTCGGGATCCGCGACTTCATCGATCTGTGGCGAAAGGATCGGTTCGAGTTCCTCATCGGGGCCACCTGCTTCCTGGTCACCCTCTTCGTCGGTTCCATCCCCGGCATCCTGGTCGCGTTCGTGCTCGCGCTCATCAACATCGCGCGCCGCGCCTCGAATCCCGCCATCGACGTCCTCGAATCCAGCGGCGATCCGGGCGAGTCGCTGCTGGAGGACGCACCCGCAGGAACCGTGACCGCACCAGGCGTGATCGTCATCCGCCTAGCCGCTCCGCTGTTCTTCGCCAACGGGGCCGTGTTCTCGACGGCGGTCAAGGACGCGATCCGTTCGGCCGGTGAGGGATCCGTCCAGCACCTCGTGGTCGACATGGAGGCCGTGACCGACGTCGACGTCACCGGGGCGGAGTCGTTCGACTCGCTCAAGAAGTGGCTCGCCGCCGGCTCTATCTCGCTCGCGTTCAGTCGAGTCCGGCCGAATACGCTGCACCGACTCACGGGGCTCGGTCTGCTCGAGTCGGAGCAGGTCTATGCGACCAATCGCGCAGCGATCAGCGACCTCACCCGAACGACCTCGGGATCACAGCGTTCAGAGAGAGAAGGCCACTGATGGGAACCGTCGTCGGAGACATTCTTCCGCTCGCTCTCGGCGTCGCGATCAGCCCGATACCGATCATCGCCGCGATCCTGATGCTGCTCTCACCCAAAGCACGGGTGACGAGCGTCGGCTTCCTCCTCGGCTGGGTCGTCGGGATCGTGGTCGCGGTCACGGTGTTCACGTTGCTGTCGTCGATCCTGCCGGATGACGATCCCGATGTCTCCCACCCGATCCGCGGCGTGGTGCAGCTCGTCCTCGGCCTGCTGCTTTTCCTCCTCGCGTTCGGACAGTGGCGCAAGCGGCCGAAGGCAGGGGAAGAGGCCGCCCTCCCGAAGTGGATGAAGGCCATCGACACGATCACCTTCCCGGTCGCGCTCGGACTCGGCTTCCTGCTGTCTGCGGTCAACCCGAAGAACCTGATCATGGCGGCGGGCGCCGGCACCGACATCGGCGCGGCATCGCTTCCTGCCGGATCCGTCGTCGTGGTGATCGTCATCTACACACTCATCGCCGCGTCGACCGTGCTGGTCCCTGTCATCGGATACCTCATCGCCGCCGACCGCCTTCGCGGTCCGCTCGACGCCCTCCGCGGCTGGCTCGCCACCGAGAACGCCGTCATCATGGCCGTCCTGCTGCTGGTGATCGGTGTCTCGATGCTCGGCAAGGGCATCGGGAGCTTCTAGGGCCGGACCGGGGAACCAGAAGGAGGAACGAGGATATGGGCGAGCTGATCCTGGACCTCGTTCCCGTCGCTCTCGGCGTGGTGCTGAGTCCGCTCGCCATCATGGCGCTCGTCGCCGTCCTGCTCTCGCGGAATGCCCGCGCCAACGGGATCGCGTATCTGTTCGGCTGGTTCCTCGGGCTCGCCGGCCTCATGGCCTTGTTCCTCTGGCTGTTCCCTGTGCTGGAGGTGCATCAACGCGGGGAGCCGCCCCTGTGGGTCCCCCTCGTGCGTCTGCTCGTCGGCCTCTTCCTGGTGGTCGCTGCCGTCTGGGTGTATCGGAAGGGCCGCGCACACGTCCAGCGGATGGCGGCGGCTTCGACCCCGCGCGATGTCGTCGCCGCGTCGCCCCAGCTGCCCGGCTGGCTGCACTCGGTCGAGTCGTTCCGCCCTGGGCGCACGTTCCTCCTCGGCATCGGGCTCTTCGTGCTCAACCCGGTCGACGCGTCGTGCGCCATCCTCGCCGCCCTGGACATCACCCTGTCCGACGTGGATGCGGCCGCGGGGCTCTGGATCGCTGCGGCGTTCGTCGTGGTGGGCACTCTCCCGATCGCGCTTCCGGTGGTGTACGTCGTCGTGCGCGGCCGCGATGCTGAGCCGCTGCTCGACCGGGTACGAGCGTGGATCGCCGGAAACACGCACGTCCTCAATGCGGCCCTGCTCCTCGTGATCGGCGCTCTCCAGCTGCAGAAGGCACTCGCGGGTCTGCTCTGAGTGACCGACGTCGCCCCTCCGACGAGACCCCTTGCCGCGAAGCATCGGGGATCACCCGGATGAACGTCGCACTCCCCCGGTGACAGCAGTCATCGCGCCGCAGTACTGTGCGGATAGACATCGTTCCGACAGGTGAAGGGAACCGGCAATGGCTCGCGACTTCCAGGGCAAGATCGAACTCGACGTGCGCGACTCGGTCGCGGATTGGGACGCCTACCGGGCGTCGACACCACCGGCCGGGGCACCGAACGTGCTGGTCGTGCTCTACGACGACACGGGCATGGCGGCGTGGTCGCCGTACGGTGGGCGGATCAGTATGCCCACCATGGATCGGCTCGCGCAGAACGGCCTCACCTACTCGCAGTGGCACACGACGGCACTGTGTTCGCCGACGCGGTCGACATTCCTGACCGGACGAAACCATCACCTCAACGGCTTCGCCACGATCTCCGAATCCTCCACCGGGTTCCCGGGCTACAACTCCCACATCCCCGATTCGAACGTGACCATGGCGCACGTGCTGCGCGACGCCGGATGGTCGACGTTCTGGGTCGGCAAGAACCACAACGTGCCGATCGACGAATGGACGGCAGGCGCCTCGAAGAAGCACTGGCCGCTGGCGCAGGGCTACGACCGGTTCTACGGGTTCATCGGCGGAGAAACCAACAACTGGTACCCGTCGTTGGCCGAGGACAACCACTACATCGATCAGCCGTACCTCCCCGAGCAGGGCTATCACCTGTCGAAGGATCTCGCCGACCAGGCGCTCACGATGATCCGCGACGTCAAGCAGACTGAGCCGGACAAGCCGTGGTACCTCTGGTTCTGCCCGGGCGCGAATCACGCGCCCCACCACGCCCCGCAGGAGTACATCGACAAGTACAAGGGCCAGTTCGACGACGGCTACGAGGCATACCGCGACTGGGTGCTGGGCCGGATGATCGAGAAGGGGATCGTCCCGGCGGACACCGACCTGACGGCGCTGAATCCGATGCCCGACGGCACGTTCAACCCGACGGACGAGGTGCGCCCCTGGGACTCGCTGAACGCCGAGGAGAAGGCGATGTTCTCCCGTATGGCCGAGGTCTATGCAGGCTTCAGCGAGTACACCGATTCGCAGGTCGGACGCATCGTCGACTACCTCGAGGAATCGGGCCAGCTCGACAACACGCTCATCCTCTACTGCGCCGACAACGGCGCCTCGGGTGAGGGCAGCCCGAACGGCTCTGTCAACGAAGGCAAGATCTTCGGCGGCTACCCGGACGACGAGGCGGAGAACCTGCGCCTCGTCGACAAGCTCGGCTCGCCCGACACCTACAACCACTATCCGACGGGGTGGGCGGCGGCGTTCTCCACGCCCTACAAGATGTTCAAGCGCTACACCTATCAGGGCGGCGTCTGCGACCCGCTCGTGATCCACTGGCCCGCGGGGATGAAGGCGCGCGGCGAAGTGCGTCACCAGTACCACCACTCGACCGACATCGTTCCGACGATCCTCGAGGCCTGCGGGGTGGAGTTCCCCGACGTCTACAACGGCGTCGCACAGACCCCTCTCTCCGGTGTGTCGATGGCGTACTCCTTCGACGCCGAACCGGAAGGTCCGACCGAGAAGAAGACGCAGTACTACGAGATGCTCGGTCAGCGCGGCATCTGGCATGAGGGTTGGAAGGCCGTCGCCGTCCACGGGCCCATGAGCGGCGTCAGCAACTTCGACCAGGACGAGTGGGAGCTCTATCACACGGACGTCGACCGAGCTGAAGCGAAGAACCTCGCCGAGGAGCATCCCGACAAGCTCGAAGAGCTCAAGGCACTCTGGATGGAGGAGGCGAAGGCCAACAACGTGCTTCCGCTGAACGACCTGCAGATCATCGGCAACCCGAAGGACTTCGAGACGTTCGTCGGCATGGAGTTCCACCAGCCCGCACCGCCTTCGGGACAGTTCGTCTACTACCCGGGCACGAGCGAGGTACCCGAGCGGTCCGCCGCGAACACGCACGGCGTCTCGTACAAGATCGCCGCCGAGGTCGAGTTCACCCCCGAGACGGAGGGCGTCATCTTCGCCCACGGTTCCCGGTTCGGCGGGCACGCGCTCGTCGTGAAGGACGGCCAGGTGCATTACGTGTACAACTTCCTCGGCATCCCGCCCGAAGACCGCGTCTCGGCCCCGGTGCCGACCTCGGGCACGCACATCATCGGCGTCGAGTTCACAAAGGAGGGCATGGGCGAGCACCGTGAGGGCGTCGGTCCGGTGAAGCTGTACATCGACGACCAGGTGGTCGGCGAAAAGCGCATCCGCACGGTCCTCGGCCACTTCTCACTCTGTGGCGAGGGACTGACGATCGGTCGGGACAGTGCCGACCCCGTCTCGTCCCTGTACGGCTACGGGTTCGACTTCGCCGGCGGTGAGATCACGAAGGTCGTGTTCGACATCGCCGACGACGCCTACCTCGACCTCGAAGCGCACCTGGCGGCGGCACTGGCGCGCGACTGATCACCTGCCCACGGCGGCCGCGAGCGCTACTCGATCCCGAGTGCGTGAGCGGCCGCCGTCACGCTGTCCCGGTCCGAGACGCCGAGCTTGCGGTAGATGTTCCGCACGTGCGTCTTGACGGTGTTCGGGGAGATGAACTCCTGCTGAGCGATCTGACGCAGCGTCGCGTTACGGCTCAACGCCAGCAGCACGATGCGCTCGCGGTGCGTGAGCTGCTCGTCCACGAGCAGCCCCGCCGCGACGAGTCGCTCCCGGACGGTGTCGGCGAAGCGGGTCCGGGTTCCGGCGGTAGCCCGTGCGCCCAGGAGCCGGAGCACAGCCTGATCGGCTGCCGCGATGCGCCGGACGTGTTCCTCCGGTTCGGCCAGCGACAGCGCCAGCGAGAGCGAGGCCTGAGCCCTCTCGGAGTCACCGCCGTGCACATCGAGCGCGGCCGCCACCAGCCAGGCGTCCACCAGGGATGCCGGCAGCGCACACGTCGTCGAGCCGTCGAGAACGGGGGCGAGAGTCTCGCGCGCCTCGGCGTGCCGATGGTCGTGCAGGGCCGCGATCGCGCGGAGGACGACCACCTCGCCACTCGTGCCGAGCGCCCGCTCGGTGTCGGCGATGAACTGATCCCGGAGATTCGGCTCGCCCAGCCGGTCGAACGCGTGCACGGCGAACACGCCCACCATCGCATACCAGTGCGGAGGAAGCGGCATGTCATCGCGAGGGACGAGCGTCTCGAGCAGCATGCTGGCGGCCGCGCGCGCATCCGCGGCGCCGTCGGTGTCGAGCAGCGCCACCAGCCCGCTCAGCCCCCTCGAGATCGCGGGTTCGGAACCCGAGTCGATGATCGCCGCTGCTGCGCGCATCGTCTGCTCCGCGTCGATCGCCTGCAGGCGTTCATACGGCACCCAGCACCGCCACACTCTCGTCACCTCGTAGAAGGCGTCGTCGGGCTCACCGAGTTCGCGCCACCTCGCGTCCAGTCGCGACCCGGCGGCGAGGACGTCGCGCATCCTGCCCCGGAAGAGAGCGCTGGTGTTCAGGACGGCGGACGCCTGGAGTTCTGCCGCGACCGCTCCGACCGCGCGAGCTTGATCTGCGGCCGTCCGTGCATAGCGCTCTGCGCGGTCGAGGTGACCGACGTACAGCTCCCCCATCGCCGCTTGCAGGAATGCGTAGGTGTCGAGCTGCGACTCCCCGGTGACGGTGTCGAACGCGCGTCCGAGTCGGTCGAGGGCCTGAGCGATGCCTCCGCGGCGCACGGCGGTGTGCAGATCGAGGCCGGTCAGCCACTGACGACTCACGGCCGATCCGTCTTCGTCGCGCAGCGTCGCGAGGACGGTGGCGGCGGCGGAGGCATCGCCCCGCGCGAGCTCCGCTGCCGCGATCAGCATCTGCACCGCGGGATCCGCTCGCAGCGGAGCGGGCATCACCCTGATCGCCTCCGTCACCTCGCACGCATGACCCGTCAGGATCAGCTGCATCCCGCACCGACGCAGGATCACGGCCATGCACGCCGGATCAGAACTCTGCGCGGCGTGTCGCAGGGCTGGGAGATGCGCCTCCTGTTCGGCGAACCACTCGGCGGCGTCCTTCTCGAGACGCTCGACGATCGCGCGCCCCCGATCCCGCAGGCGTGCGGCGAGGAACTCCCGCAGCAGCGGGTGATAGTGGTACCAGACCGGGTCCGTGCCGCGCCTGCCCATCAGCACGCAGAGCTGGATGAGTCTCTCGACGAGGGCGGCGGCGGGAACACCGGGCGACAGTCGGTAGGCGAGGTCGAGCGAGAACGCCTCCGGGACAGAGGTGAAGAGAAGGAACTCCGTCAACTCCTCGTCCAGATCGCCGAAGACCTCCTCGAGGAAGTAGTCGACAAGCGCAGGGGCGTCCCCGCGGAGCGGGGCGTCCGTGGTGTCGCGGTGCTCCAGCCCGGCGAGCACCGCGAGACGGAGTCCCGCGGCCCATCCCTCGGTCCGGTGAAGAATCGTCGTGATCTCTCCCTGCGAGACGGTGATCCCGCTGGCACGGAAGAGAGACCGCACCTCTGCGGGGGTGAACGCCAGGTCGGCGTTGTCGAGCTCGAGCGCGATTCCGGCGATACGACGCCGCGCCACGCGGATCAGCCGGGTGCCGCGCCCGGAGAGGACGACATGCGCGTTGCCGGGGACCGCATGGACGAACGCCGACAGCATGTCGGCCAGCTCCGGACTCCCGATCAGGTGAACATCGTCGAACACGATCACGATCCTTCGGACGGTCGTTCGCAGCGCACGAGCGAGCGACCGAGCCGTGTCATCCGTCTCCGCCCGAGGGACCTTCGCGAGAGTCTCGCCGAGACGCCCGTCATCGATCCGTTCGAGAGCGGAACGAAGAAGCGAGAGATCGACGTCGTCCCGCTGGAACGAAAGCCACACCACCGCGGTGTCCGGTTCGCTCCCGATCGCCTCCGCCCACTGCGCGAGCAGCCTGGTCTTGCCCGCTCCGGCTGACGCGGTGACGAGCGTCAACGTCCACGGCTCGTCCATCGCGGCGGTCAGCCGGTCGAGCAGTCGTGGGCGCACCACGTCCTCTTCGACGATCTCGGGGACGAACGTCCTCGGTGCATCGTCGTCGCCGATGCTCTCCGTCATGGGAACCCCCCGGTCCAACGCTCGACGCCAGGTCAGCAGATATCCGCAGTATGGCACCGCGCCGATAGGGCCTCAAGCACTTCTGAGGGGACGAAGGTCTAGACCGTGGTCGACCTCCGTCGCCGGGCGAGCAGCGAAAGCAGAGACGGCACCACAGCGCCGAAGAAGAGTGCCAGCCCGACGCCGAGAAGCGTCTCCACTACCCGCTCGAGGAACCGTGCTCCCGGCGACCCCGTGGAGTTCACGAGGATGAAAGTCAGCGCGATGAACGTCGTGAATCCCGGAGCGACATACCAGCGGCTCTCCTGGGTCGCGCACAGGGCACCGACGACGACGCCGACCACGAGGCCGATCAGGAGATCTCCCGGCGCGAGGAGCGCGAAAGCGGCAGCGGCGAAGGCACCGACGAGCACCGAGATCGCACGCCCGATGCTGCGCGAGATGAGTTGCCCGCGCGCCGGACGCATCACCAGCAGCACCGCCGCCGTCGCCCAGCCGACGTGCTGCAGATCGAGGAGGAAGCCCACCGCGGCGGCGATCGCGGCCGCAGCGCCGAGCAGGAGCCCGTAGACCAGCATCGCCCGGCCTCGAGGCACAGGTGCTGCGGGCGGCGGCGGGTCATCTCGCTCCGGCCAGAACAGCGAGATGAGCCACGCGTACAGGGAGCCCACCACCATGCACGCCGCGAGTCCGAGAGCAGCCGGCGACCAGGGGAAGCTCAGGCCGATGCCGACCATCGGCAGGACGAGGATCAGTACGAGCTGGGCCAGTCGCCCGCGGACCGCATTGACGCACGCGAGAACGGCCGCGCCGAAGACTGCGACGACCGCGACGGCGGGGACGGTGGCGAGCACTGAACCCACGAGCAGCCCGACCGCACTGAGACCGCCGACGAGGAGGATGACCGCGCGACTGTGTCGCCGCGGCGGAAGCCGGAACGCCGCCGCGGGAAGCACACCGACGGCGAGGGCGAGACCGAGCGTCGAACTGAAGGGAGCGACGGCCATGGCGGGCAGGGCGAAGGCGATGCCGAGACCGAATCTCGCCCACCGCCAGGTCAGGCCGACCCGGTCGTCCACCCTGACCGCCTCGCCGACGTCATCCGAAGGCCTGTTCGCATGCCCGTCCCCCTGTTCGCCCATGTCGACGGCGGCCTGCGCCGCGCACCCTCGCGGCTCAGCCTAGGCACCCCGTGACCAGCCGTCAGCGCGCTTCGTCGACTTCACCAGGGTGAACGGCGCCTCCCGGCGCTTCTGCGCGGCGGGCGGCGACGGCCACATCCATCCCTTCCCGAACCGTGTCATGCACGCGGCCGGCGGACCGCAGGGCGGTGAACCACGCCGTGCGCCCGGCGACTTCTGCCGCCGGGGCAGGGAGAGCCGCCAGGTGGAGCGTCGTGTTGCGCTGGGAGAGCTCGCGGTCGAGGTTCTCGAGCGCCTCGAGCACGGTGATCGTCATGACGTCCTGCTGCCTCATCCCGAGCACGAGGGCGGCGATCACCTCCTCCTCGCCGTCGACGATCTCGAGGAGCCTGCGCTCATTGACCAGCGCGTTCGCGGTGTACAGCCCTCGCTCCAGGTGGACGCCGAGCACCCCGCCGATCCGTCCCACCACGCGGATCTTCGGGATGTTCGCTTCACGCAACACGAGGATCAGCGTCACCACGACTCCGACGGCCACGGCCGACAGCAGTCCTGCTGTGAGTCCGATGATCGCGACCGACAGCGCGATCCAGAAGTCCATCCGACTGATGCGGGCCCAGCGCACCAGCTCCGGGATGTTGATGAGACCCGCGACCGCGACGAAGACCATAGCGGCCAGAGTGGCCTCCGGCATCAGGCTGAGCACCGGGCCGAGGAAGAGGGCGACGAGCACGGCGAGCGCGACCGTGACGACGGTTGCCAGCTGCGATCGCGCTCCAGCACTCTGGTTGACCGCGCTCTGCGAGAATCCTCCCGCCGCGGGCATGGTGCCGAAGAAGGCACCGATCGAGTTCGCCGCTCCGGTGGCGAGGAGCTCCTGATCACTGTCGATCTGCGGTTCGGCCGCGGTGCGAAGGCTCCGAGCGACCGCCGCGGACTCGAGGAACGCCATCACCGCGATCGCGAGGGCGCCGGGAACGAGCGCCGTCGCCTGCGTCAGGTCGGGCAATCCGGGAACGGGCAGGCCGCTCGGAACGGCGGCGATGAGGCCCACGCCGAGTCGGTCGATGCCGCCGAGCCAGACCAGGAGAATGCCCCCGACCACGACGACGAGGGTGCCGGGGGCCTTCGGCGCCCAGCGCTTCAGGACGACCAGCAGCACCACCGAGCCTGCCGACAGCGCGACTGTCGGCCAGTTGACACTGCCGAACGCCTCCCCGACGGCGGCCAACGATCGGAAGAACCCGTGCCCCGAGAAATTGTAGGTCTCGCCCAGCAGCTTCGGCAGCTGCCCGACGGCCACCGTCGCACCGACCCCGATCTTGAGTCCGAGAACGGTGGCGCCGCTGATGTTCTCGACGAGGGAGCCCAGCCGGCAGAGCCGGGCGAGGAGCAGGATCACCCCGACCAGCAGCGTCAGCATCATCAGTGAGCCGATCGCGTCCTCCGCGCCGGCGGCGATTCCGGCGGACACGAGGGTCGTCGCCGTGAGCGTAGCGATGGTGGAGGTGGTCGAGACACTCATAGCCCGACTGCCGCCGAGGAATGCGTAGACCACCATCGGCAGGATGCATGTGTACAGACCCACCTGAACCGGAAGATTGGCGATCGTCGCGTATGCCATCGCCTGCGGGATCACCACGGCACCGGCGGAGAGCCCGGCGATCACGTCTCGCACGATCCACTTGCTCCGGTAGCCCGCGAGTGTGCTGAACAGCCAGGTCGGTCTGGTCATTGCATTCCCCGCTTCCGAATGGTCGTCTGGCCGAGCGTACTGCGGGCGGGTCTCGCCGTGCGGCACATCTCACCCGGCCGGGGTGGCCGGTCGACCGCTCCTGAGCTCGACCGGTCTCGTGATCGAGATTAAATTGTGCACAACTGAATTGTGTGCGATACTCGACGGATGGTCATGACGGATGAGATGGTGTGCTTCTCGCTGTACTCCGCGTCGCGGGCGACCACGCAGGCGTACCGCGCCTTGTTGGCTCCCTGGGGGCTGACCTACCCGCAGTACCTGGTGCTGGCAGCACTGTGGATCGAAGGCGATCAGACGATCGGCTCGCTCGGCGCGCTGATGCACCTCGACTCCGGCACGCTCTCGCCCCTCGTCCGCCGACTGGAACAGGCCGGCCTCGTCACTCGGGTCCGCGGCGAGGCGGACGAACGGGTCGTGACTGTGCAGCTCACGGCGCACGGGAAGGCGCTTCGCACCGAAGTCGCCCCGATCCACAGCGCGGTCGCCGAAGCCGCCGGGCTGAGCGACGACGAGCGTCGCCGCGAGCTCATCAGCGAACTGCACGACATCACCGAACGGCTCCAGCGCCTCACAGCCGACCTCGCCGCGCCAGCACCCGCGGACGACACCCCCTGAATCCCTCCACCCGCAAAGGAAACCCATGCGCGCACTCATCCACCCCACGTTCGGCGATCCCGAGCAGGTCCTCCGGATCGAAGACCGCCCCCTGCCGGAGCCCGGTGCCGGGCAGGTTCGTCTACGGACGATCCTCTCCCCCATCCACAACCACGATCTGTGGACCGTCCGCGGCACCTACGGCTTCCAGCCCGAGCTCCCCGCTGCGTCGGGCACCGAGGCGCTCGGTATCGTCGACGCCCTCGGCTCGGGCGTCGAGCACCTGACCGTCGGTCAGCGCGTCGCGACGGGTGGCACGTTCGGCGCGTGGTCGGAGTACTTCCTCGCGAACGCCGCCGGTCTGATCCCCGTGCCCGACGCGCTCTCCGATGAAGATGCCGCGCAGCTGGTCTCGATGCCGTTCAGCACCATCACCCTGCTGCGCTTCCTCGACGTGAAGCCGGGCGAATGGATCGTGCAGAACGCGGCGAACGGTGCCGTGGGCCGGATGCTCGCGCAGCTCGGCGCCGCGCGCGGCATCAACGTCGTCGGGCTCGTCCGCCGCACCGCGGGCGTCGACGAGCTCCGCACGCAGGGCATCGAGGGCGTCGTCGCCACGGATCAGGACGACTGGCGGGAGCAGGTCGCACGCGTCACCGGTGGCGCCCCGATCGTGGCGGGCGTCGACTCGGTCGGCGGCTCGTCGGCGGGCGACGTGCTCTCGCTCCTCGCCGAGGGCGGCACGCTCGTGGCCTTCGGAGCGATGGACTCCCCCGTCATGGAGATCGCCTCGTCCGACGTCATCTTCAAGCAGGCCACGGTCAAGGGCTTCTGGGGCAGCAAGGTGATGCCCAGCCTCGACCCCGGCACGCGGGGCGAGCTGTTCGGAGAGCTCGTCCAGCGCGTCACCGACGGCACCGTGACCCTTCCCGTGGCCGGCGTCTTCGACGCCGCCGACATCGGCGCGGCCGTGCAGGCGAGCAACACCGCCGGTCGCATCGGCAAGGTGCTCCTGCGCTTCTGATCCGCTCCTCGACACCGGGGTTCCGAACGTCGGAGCCCCGGTGCAGAGTATGGGCATGGAGATCACACTCGCCAGCCCTGAGGGCCTCGTCGTAAGCCCCGCATTCAGCCACGTCGCCGTCGTGCCCCCGGGCGCGACCACGATCTACGTCGGCGGCCAGAACGGCGTCGACTCCACCGGAGCGGTCGTCTCTGCCGATGCCGGCGAGCAATCGCTGCGCGCCGTCGAGAACGCCCGCATCGCCCTCGAGTCCGCCGGCGCAGGACTCGACGATGTGATCAGCTGGACGGTCTTGATCCATCAGGACGCCGACCTGCGCGCGGCCTACGGAGCCGTCGCCTCGAGGCTCGCGCGAGAAAGCGCACCGCCTCTGGTCACCGCAGCGATCGTGGCCGGTCTCGGAGTTCCCGGAGCGCTGATCGAGGTCAGCGCCGTAGCTGCCGTCATCCGCGAGTGATCTCTGCGCGCCGCCTCCGGCGCATCCGCCGGGCTCAGATCCTGCCGCGAACCGGCGTCCGCTCCGCAGCGTCGCCCTCGTCCGGCATCGTCATCTCGGCCCGCACGCCGAGGAGGCGAACCTCGCGCTCGGTATCGAGCGTCTCGGCGAGCGCGAGGGCAGCTGACACGAACTCCTCGCGATCGCTCGTCGGCCCGGAGAGTTTGCGGCCGAAGGTCTTCGTCTCGAAGGGGGCGTATCGCACTTTGAGGTGCGCCCGCACGACGGGCCTGCCTTCGGCGGCGCAGTCGTCGAAGGCCTGGACGGCCAGCTCCCGAACGGCGGAGGCGACCTGCTCGCTCGTCGTGAGGTTCTGCTGGTAGGTCGTCTCGCGGCTGTGGCTGCGGGCGACCCACGGAGTGTCGTCGACGACGCTCGGTCCGAGCCCTGAGCCGAGCCCGTGATACCAGACGCCCATCCGCGGGCCGAACTCCGCGATCAGCGTCTGTTCATCGGCGTCCGCGAGTTCACGGACCGTCTCTACCCCGTGCGCAGCCAGTCGCTTCTGCACCTTCGAGCCTACTCCCCAGAGATCGCGCGTCGGCTTGTCGCCCATGACCTCGAACCAGTTCTCCGCCGTCAGCCGGAAGACGCCCCGCGGCTTTCCGAACTCGGTCGCGATCTTCGCGCGCACCTTGTTGTCGCCGATGCCCACCGAGCAGTGCAGCTCGGTCGCGGCGAGCACGGCAGCCTGTGCCGCGCTCGCGACCCGTTCCGGGTCATCCGTCGTCACCCCGAGGAAGCACTCGTCCCACCCGATGACCTCGAGCACCACGTCGGGCAGTGACCGGAGCGCACCCATCACCTCCCCGGACGCGACCGCATAGGCCTCCTGGTCCACGGGCAGGAAGACGGCATTCTCCGGAGCTTTGCGCGCCGCGATCTTGAGCGGCATACCAGAGCCGATGCCGTACGCGCGGGCTTCGTAGGAGGCGGTCGACACGACGGCGCGCTCCGTGGGGTCACCGCGTCCGCCCACGATCACCGGGAGCCCGGCGAGCTCGGGTCTGCGCAGCACCTCTACCGCGGCGATGAACTGATCCATGTCCACGTGCAGCACCCAGTCGGCCATGCAACGAGTGTGACGGTTACGGACCCGGCTGTCACCCCGCGACGTGCATCTGGTCGGTCGGCGCTCAGCTGATCGCGACACCGATCGCTGTGCCCACGACGGCCAGCAGCGGGAGCGTCCCCTGCATCACGGCGGCGCGCGCCTTCGTGCGGTCCGAGAGGATCAGCACCAGTGCGGCGGCGAGCATCGTCGCGGTACCGGCGAACACGAGAGTCAGACCGACGGTCTCCGCTCCGACGATCACGAGGCCGATGCCGAGCAGGGTCGTCAGCGCCAGGAAGAGGTTGTAGAAGCCCTGGTTGAAGGCGAGCTGCTTCATGGTGACGGCATCCGCCTCGCTCGCGACGCCGAAGATCTTCCTCGTCTCCGGGTCGGTCCACCGCAGCGACTCGAGCGCGAAGATGAACACGTGGAACGCAGCGGCGGCTGCGGCGAGGACGAGACCGACGATGAGCATGTGCTGATTCTGTCAGACGAGGAAGATCGGCAGGAGGCCGGGGTTGTGCGCGTGCACGAGCACCGCGAACACCACGGCGTCGAACAGCAGATGCACAGTGACGACGTAGGCGAGCGAGTGGGTGCGCAGGAAGATGTAGCCCTGCAGCAGCGCGAACGGAATCGTCAGCAACGGACCCCACTCGCGGTATCCGAGCTCCCAGAGGAACGAGACGAACACGATCGCCTGCAGCAGGTTCGCGACCAGGTTCGGGAAGTGGCGTCGCAGCAGCGCGAACACCGTGCAGATGAAGAACAGCTCGTCCCAGATGCCCACGGCGCCCACGCCGACGAAGAGCCGGGCGATGAGCTCGGGAGTGTCCACCACCGGCCAGTTCTGGTACACCCCGCTGGTGATGAAGTAGAAGGGCAGGATCAGCCACCCCAGGATCAGCACCGCCACGAGCCACCCCCACTGCAGGCGACCCCAACGCCGGTGCGTGCGCCACGGGAAGCTGATGGCCCTGTCCCGGTAGACGAACCTCGAGATGACGTAGGGCACCGCGACCGCACCGCCCAGCGCGAGCGTGAATCGCAGCATCGCGAGGTTGTCGAGTTCGGCCGCCAGCGGGATGATGCTGACGATCAGCAGGCCCACGGCGATCAGCGAGAGGTCCCTCGTGAGCGATGGCGGTCGGTGCACGCCGATCACCTTGGCGGTCTCTCGCCGTGCCCCCATGCTGACGACCTGGTCCTCCACCGGACGGCCGCGTTCGAGCAACCAGGCGATCACGATTCCCAGCGCGAGCAGCACCCAGCCCAGCCAGGGGATCTCCAGCACGAAGAACGCCGGCGCGGCGGCGCACACGAGCAACGCGGGCACGATGCCGAGGCCCAGCGTGGTCTCGCGTCGAACCTCGGTCACGGGCGCGCCCTGCGCCGGTAGACCAGATCGCGGATGTCGCGTCCCTTCGCGATGCCCTTGCGCTCGAACGCGGTCATCACCCGGCCGTCGAAGCGCTCAGCCCATTCCCCGTCGAACGCACGCTCGAACAGCGGCTCGGCGTCGAGCACCTCACGCATCTGCAGCGCGTAGTCCTCCCAGTCCGTCGCGAGCCGCAGCAGACCGCCGTCCTTCAGAGCCCTCGCCGCGGTGTCGCCGAATCCAGGCCGCACCAGGCGTCTCTTGGTGTGCTTCTTCTTGTGCCACGGGTCGGGGAAGAAGATCCAGACCTCGCGCGCCGCGGCCTCGGGAAGGTACGACGAGAGCACCTCCGGTGCGTTCGCCTCGACGACTCGGATGTTTCGGGCGCCCTCCCTGTCGGCATCGAGCATCGTCCGGGCGAGGCCGGCGCGGAACACCTCGACGGCGAGGAAGTCGTCATCCGGACGGGAGGAGGCCGCCGCGACGATCGCGTGCCCCTGCCCAGAGCCGATCTCCACGTAGAGGTCGGAGGCACGGCCGTACTCGGTCGCCGGGTCGAGGCGGGCCTCCGGGTGCACCGAGGTCCAGGCGACGTCGCGCGGGACGTCGAGCAGATAGTGCGGGCCGAGCTCGGTGAAGGCGCGCTCCTGCGCCTCGGACATCCGGCCGCTGCGGCGTACGAACGACACCGGCTCGTCTCGGAAGGTGCGGGGTTCGGGCATGATTCCAGGGTAGTCGTCGGCGCCCCGCGCTCCCTGCGCCCCGTGGCGGCGGCGTTCAGCCCGCCGGGGCCGTGACGAAGTCGATGAGCTCCTCCACGCGGCCGAGCAATGCAGGCTCCAGGTCGCGATAGGTGGTCACCTTCGAGAGGATGTGCTGCCACGCGCGAGCGATGTCCGCCTGCGTCTCGTGGGGCCACCCGAAGGCACGGCAGATCCCGACCTTCCATTCGATACCGCGCGGGATCTCGGGCCATTTCGCGATGCCGAGAGCACGCGGGGTGACGCACTGCCAGACATCGATGAACGGGTGTCCGACGATGCGGAGGTGTCGACCGTGCGGGCCGCGCGCGATGGCCTGCGCGATCCTGGTCTCCTTGGAGCCCGGCACGAGATGGTCGACGAGCACGCCGTACCTGCGGGTGGCGCTGGGCGGCTCGGCGGTCAGCAACTCGTCGAGCAGGTCGACGCCCTGCAGGAACTCGACGACCACACCTTCGACGCGCAGATCGGCGCCCCAGACCTTCTCCACCAGCTCGGCATCGTGCCGGCCCTCGACGAGGATGCGGCTGGGCAGGGCGACACGCGCCCGCTGGTCGGCGACGACGAACGATCCGGATGCTGTGCGCCGCGGCCCCTGTTCCTTCGCGGCTGGAACGACGAGCCGCACCGGAGCGCCGTCGATGAGGAAGCCGCCGCCGAGCGGGAACAGCCGTCGGCGGCCGAGGCGGTCCTCCAACTCGACGGTGCCGCCCTGCACGCGGGTGACCGCTCCGCAGAAGCCGTCATCCGCGACCTCGACGACCAGATCCGCCTCCGCCGCGACCTGCGGCACCTTCTTCGCGCCGCGGTCGCGCCAGCCCGTCGCCAGCACATCCGAACCGTACATGTCGTCCATGCCTTCCAGCGTATGTGCCTCCGCTGAGGGCGAACGGCGAACCCGCCGCTGGTGCTGTCGCGTGTCGGGCTCTGTGCATAGACTCATGGCATGGGGCTCGGCTGCCGGTCGGAGGGAACACGATGACGAAACGGTGGCTCACGCTGGCCGCACTCGCGCTGGCCGCCGTGGCAGGAGCGTTCACCGCGTCCGCCGCATCCGCCACCGATCCGCTCACTCTCGATTCCGGATACGTCACCGACCAGGCCGACGTGCTCAGCGCCGATGAGGAAGCCACTGTCGAGGCCCGGCTCGAGGAGCTGACCGCCAACTCGAACGCCGACCTGTTCGTGGTGCTCGTCGACGACTTCACCAACCCGAGCGACAACGTCAAATGGGCCGACGCCGTCGCCGACAGCAACAACCTCGGCAGCGAGCAGTACCTGCTCGCGATCGCCGTGGACGGCCGCAGCTACTACATCTCGGCAGCGCCCGACGGGCCGGTGAGCTTCGACCAGCTCGACACGATCGAAGACAAGATGGTTCCGTTTGCCGCCGACGGCGACTGGGTCGGCGCGATCACTCTCGCCGCCGACGAGATCCAGGGAGACGGCGGCGCGGGCGCGCTGCGCACCGTGCTGATCGTCGTGGCGGTCATCGCCGCCGCTCTCCTCATCTGGCTCGTCATCGCGCTGGTGCGACGCGCGCGGCGCAACGCCGAGATCCGCAAGCGCGGCGCGATGCCGGAGACACCCGACCCCGCTGATCCGTTCTCCACCCTCACCGACGAGCAGGTCGAGACGCAGGCAGGACTCGCACTCGTGCAGGCCGATGACGCCATCACCTCGAGCAAAGAGGAGCTCGGGTTCGCGGTCGCGCAATTCGGCGAGGGCGCCACCGAGGAGTTCACTCGCGTCGTCGACGCGGCGAAGGCCAAGATCGCCGAGGCGTTCGACCTCAAGCAGAAGCTCGACGACGAGATCGAGGACACGATCCACGATCGCCGGGCCTGGCACATCCGCATCATCCGGATCGCCGAAGAGATCGATGACCTGCTCGACGACAACACCGAGGCGTTCGACGCGCTCCGAAAGCTCGAGCAGAACGCACCGCAGGAACTCGAGAGGGTCCGCGGTGAACGCGCGGCACTGAACCCCGTCCTCGCCTCTGCCGCGCCGGCGCTGTCCACTCTGTCCGCGACGTACGATCCGGCAGCCCTCACCACGGTCGCCGACAATCCCGCGCAGGCACAGGAGCGTGCCGACCTTGCCGACCGCTCGATCGAGGCGGCCGCGCAGGCGATCGCGGCGGGCCGCTCGGGCGAGGCCGCCTTCGCGATCCGCACCGCCGAGCAGTCGGTCGCACAGGCCGCCCAACTCGCCCAGGCGGTCTCGACCCTGGGCGCCGAGCTGGCCGCCATCGAGACCCAGTCGCAGGCACTCGTCACCGAGCTGCAGGCCGACCTCGCCGCGGCACAACAGCTGCCCGACGCGACCGGCGCGATCGCGTCGGCTTCCTCTGCGACCGTGCAGCAGCTGCAGCTGGCGCAGGCCGACCTCGCGAGCACGAAGCGCAATCCGCAGCGGGTGCTCGAGGCGCTCAGCGCTGCGAACGCGCAGATCGATGCGGCGATCGCCCAGGGCAGAGAAGGCGTCGAGCGCTCCCGCCGCGTGCAGCAGATGCTCGAGCAGACGCTCGCGCAGGCGAATTCCGAGATCCGCGCGGCGCGCGAGTTCATCGAGACCCGCCGCGGCACGGTCGGTTCGACCGCACGAACCAGGCTCGCCAACGCCGAGGCCAGCCTCACGCAGGCCCTGAACCTCCGCGCCACCGACCCCGAGGCGTCTCTGGCCGAGGCCAACCGCGCACTCGCTCTCGCCGGCCAGGCCACGTCCGCCGCGCAATCCGATGTCCAGGCATACAACCCTCCCGGCTACGACAGCGGCTGGGGCAGCCCGTTCGGCGGCGGCTCTTCTTCCGGCGGCTCCGGAATCGGCGGCGACATCCTCGGCGGCATCATCGGCGGGCTCCTCGCCGGTGGCGGCGGCGGCTCATCGCGCCGGAGCGGCAGCAGCGGCTGGCGCTCCTCCGGGGGCGGGGGTTTCCGCAGCTCCGGTTTCGGCGGCGGAGGATCCCGCGGCGGCGGCCGCAGCGGTCGATCCGGAGGTAGACGCTTCTGATCCCCCACACAGACACATACGCCAAGCTCTCGAAGACGCCCTCTGAAAGGAATCACGCATGACCAAGCAGTCCATCTTCGGACGTATCTCGACCCTCGTCCGCGCGAACATCAACTCCCTCCTGGATTCCGCGGAAGACCCGCAGAAGATGATCGACCAGCTCGTTCGCGACTACACGAACAGCATCGCCGACGCCGAATCCGCGATCGCCGAGACCATCGGAAACCTGCGACTCCTCGAGCGTGACCACGAGGAAGACGTCCAGGCCGCAACCGAGTGGGGCAACAAGGCCCTCGCCGCCAGCCGCAAGGCCGACGAGATGCGCAAGAGCGGCGACGCCACGGATGCCGACAAGTTCGACAACCTCGCCAAGATCGCCCTGCAGCGCCAGATCAGCGCTGAGCGCGAGGCGACCGGCGCCGAGCCGCAGATCGCGGCGCAGACCGAGATCGTCGACAAGCTCAAGAGCGGCCTCAACGGCATGAAGGACAAGCTCGTCGAGCTGAAGAACAAGCGCAGCGAGCTTCTCGCGCGCGCCAAGGTCGCCGAGGCGCAGACCAAGGTGCAGGACGCTGTGGGCTCGATCAACGTGCTCGACCCCACCAGCGAACTGGGTCGGTTCGAAGACAAGGTCCGCCGCCAGGAGGCCATCGCCCAGGGAAAGATCGAGCTCGCGGCGTCGAGCCTCGACGCACAGTTCGAGAGCCTGGAAGATCTCGGCGAGCTGACCGAGGTCGAGGCACGTCTGGCTGAGCTCAAGGCCGGCGGCAGCGCTCCCCGTCAGGCCATCGAAGGCAACTGACACCACCAGCGGATGTCCCGGGCCGTGCGCCCGGGGCATCCGCACTCGTCTTCTGGGAGGCACCCATGGTGCGATTCCTCGTCATCCCGCAGTGGCAGGGCTCACCCGCACCGCGCGCGATGCTCCTCGTCGACGGTGCTGGAGCCATCGCCGGAGACCTCCCCCGGGCGGCGACGACCATGCTGGAGGTTCCGGTCGAGGCCGGCGAGTCCCTCGGCACCGGGGTCCGCCGCCTGAGCGCGCTCATCCGCACACGCGAGCTCACGCACGGGCACATCGATGCGGACACGGTCGTGATCGGCGGCGACTGCAGCGTCACTGTCGCCGCGATCGGTGCCCTCCCGGGTGGCACGGATGACCTCGCCGTCGTGTGGTGCGACGCCCATGCCGACCTGCACACTCCCGAGACCTCCCCTTCCGGAGCATTCTCCGGAATGGCGTTGCGCGCTCTGCTCGGCGAGGGCGAGGAGCAGCTCGTCCTCTCCCCCGCGATCTCCGCCGACCGGGTGGTCACCGTGGGCGTGCGCAATCTCGATGACGCCGAGGTCGCCCCGCTCGAGGGCCTGACGAACCTCTCCGTCGACGACCTCGAACGGCCCGATGCGCTGCTCGACGCGGTCAGAGCCACCGGGGCATCACGGGTCTGGGTCCACATCGACGTGGATGTGCTCGATCCCTCCGACTTCGCCGGTGTGTCTTCCTCCGTGCCGTTCGGGCTCTCCCCCGCGGCCCTGAGCACCGCGATCCGCGCGCTGCGCGCCGAGATCCCACTGGCCGGTGCGACGATCGCCGGCTTCGCTCCTCGAACGCCGGCTGATGCCGTCGACGACCTCGGGGCGCTGCTCCGGTTGGTCGGAGCCGTCGCATGAGCACGGTTGCGGACTGGCGCTCTGCCGCCGACGAAGCGCTGGCCCGCGGGCGGCGCTTCGATCGCCGGATCCCCGCGTTCCTCCTGCGTTCGCCGATCAGTCGCCTCGGTTATGCCTGGGGTACGGCCGTCGGCTGGCTCTGGGGCTCGCTGTGGAGCACCGGACCCGTCGAGCGACGGGCCGGACTGTGGATCTTCCGGGGCATGCCGACGTGGACCTTCAATCGCGGTGGGGTGTGCGTCGGCGGGTGCTTCCTGACCGGTGACGCCCGCCCGAGTGATGCCGTCCTACGCCACGAAGCCGTGCACAAGGAGCAGTGGCTCCGCTACGGCTTCCTGATGCCCGTGCTGTATCTGTTCGCCGGCCGGGATCCGCTGCGCAACCGCTTCGAGATCGAGGCGGGGCTGGAAGACGGCAACTACGTGCGCCGGTCTCGCTGACGCCGCGCTCGCGTGATCAGCGGTCGGCGGGAAGCAGACCGAAGCGCTCGGGCGCGTGGATGAGTGCGGGCGAGATCTCCAGCGCGCTCGTCAGGTGCTCGACGATGTCGGCGGTGCCGAGGTAGCCGCCGAGCAGCGTGACACGCGTCTCGATCTCGTCGTCGCACATCATCTCGTCGGCCCACGCGCAGGTCGCACGCGCCAGGGCCTGACCGGGGGCACAGGCACGACCGCTGCCGGGAGCACCGGAGCGCTGCTCGCGCGCGAGCCACGTGACCGTCATCCGTCCCGGAGCCTCGATCACGCCGATGTCGGCGACCGAGGGCACCTCGATGAAGATGCGTCCGGACGCGCACAGCGGCAGCGTCGTCAGGAACACCTCGAGCTCGGTGAGGGACTGTTCGTCCGCCGTCACCAGATGGTGCGCGCGCTGACGTGCCGCGCGGCGCGCTGCGCGCGTGCTGCGAGTCTCGAGCGAGGTGTTCATGATGCTCTCATCGTACACCAAGTGAAGGCTTGCCTAACCTTCGTCGCGCGAGGAGCAGGCAGGCGTGACGCGGGCTACTCCACCGGCTCGACGAGCACGGACGTCAACGCGGCGAGCTCCGCCTCGGTCATCCCGTTGGCACGCAGGTAGCCCACCGCCGAACCCCAGCGCTCATCGACCTGCTCCAGCAGACTCCTCATCACCGAGGCGGGCGACTGCGTCGCGAGAGCCACCGCGTGCACCGCTTCGGGGTGCTCGGCGCGCAGATACGCGGCGATGCGCCGCGAGCGTTCCGCCGGCAGCTGCGACTCCGTGAGCGCATAGTCGGCGATCACGGCTTCGCGATCAGCTCCGACGGCGGAGAGCGCGAGCGCCACTGTCACCCCGGTGCGATCCTTTCCGACCGTGCAGTGCACCAGCGTGGGCTCCCCCACAGCGATGATGCGGATGGCCTCGACCAGCCGCTCTCCACTCTCCTCGAGCAGATGCAGATAGAGGTCGTCGAGGCTCGTGTCGGCTTCGAAGAACGAACGGACCGACCCCAGGAACAGCGGGAGATGCGTGGTGTCCGGCCCCTCGATCTCGGTGGGCTCGGCTGCGACCTCCTCGCCGTCGCGGAGGTCGACGATGTGCTGCACCTTCGCGCGGAGCGCGGCCGCTCCTCTGGTCGTGGCCCCGGAGAGCTGGCCTGACCGCAACAGGACACCCGCGCGGATGCGGCCGCCCGACGCCGGCATACCGCCGACATCTCGGACGTTGGTGACGCCGTCGACCTCGATGATCGTCATGCCTGAGCCTGTGGCGTCCGCGGGGGAACCGGGTAGCGTCCGGCGATCACGACACGGTTGAACGCGTTGATGGAGACGCATGCCCAGCTGAGGGCCGCGTACTCCTTCTCGGTGAAGACGCTGCCGACCAGGTCGTACACCTCGTCGGACACCCCGTCCTCGGAGATGAAGGTGAAAGCCTCGGCGAGTTCGAGCGCCGCGCGCTCCCGCTCGCTGAACACGCCGCTCTCGCGCCAGGTCGGGATCTGGGTGAGCGTGTCGGTGTCGATGCCGGCGGCGACAGCCCGGTCGACGTGGATACGGGCGCAGTACGCGCAGCCGTTGAGCTGGGAGCAGTGGATCATGACGATCTCTTTGAGACGATCGTCGATGCCGTTCGCCGCGCAGATCTGCCCGACGGTCTTCGAGAACGCATCGAGCGCCTGATACGCGGTCGGCTCGGTCTTGGAAAGGTGCACACGCGTCTCACTCATGACTCCATGATATTCGGCGGTCGCGCTCACGGTCTCGACGGGCTTCGATGACGTGGAATGCACAATGCCAGAACCGAAAGGCAAAGTTTCACCAGAATGACATTCGATACTCGGACGATGCTTGGCACATTGCTCCCGCATTTCTCCTGCGTCGTCGCGGAGGAGCAGAATATCCACGTGGCGATCGACATCAGCGAGTTCAGCTATCTTCCCGCACAGGCCGAAGCGCTCGGCGTTCCCCTCCCGGAGGTGGAGCGTCTCACCCTCCCCCTCTCCGACGGACGCTCCCTGAGCGCTCTGCGGTTCGGCGGAGACGCGCCCCGGGTCACACTCCTGCACGGCGCGGGCCTGAACGCGCACACGTGGGACACGACGTCTCTCGCGCTCGGGCTGCCGCTGCTCGCGATCGACCTGGCCGGCCACGGCGACTCGTCCTGGCGGGACGACGTCGACTACACCCCGCGCACCCTCGCACGCGATGTCGCCGAGGCACTCGACGCGTGGACGACGCAGCCGCAGGTCGTCGTAGGGCAGTCGCTCGGCGGACTCACGGGTGCCGCCCTCGCGGCCTCTCGCCCTGATCTGGTCGCCGAGCTCGTGATCGTCGACATCACCCCCGGGATCGATGTCACCGCCGGACCGGCGGCGCTGCGCGAGTTCTACGCCGGTCCCACGGACTTCGCCTCCCGGGACGAGCTCGTCGACAAGGCGATCTTGCTCGGCTTCGGCGGCAGCCGTCCCGAGACCGAACGCGGTGTGTTCCTCAACACCCGCGTGCGCCCCGACGGTCGCGTGGAGTGGAAGCACCACTTCGCACACCTCGCCGCACACGCCCTCGCCGCGCACGACCCCGGGTCGGCCACCGCGCCGTCGGTCCTGCACGAGACCGGATGGGACGACCTGTCCGGAGTCCGCGCCCCGATCACCCTCGTCCGCGCCGCCCGCGGTTTCGTCAGCGAGGCCGACGCCGCGGACTTCCAGCGGCGAGTGCCCGCGGCCCGCGTCGTGACCCTGGACGCGACGCACAACGTGCAGGAGACTGCCCCGGTCGAGCTGGCCGGCCTCATCGCGACAGCATCCGCCGCTCGCGGAATATGACGTTCCGTTCCACACCCGACCCGCACCCCGCCACGCAACTCTAGGCTCGATCCAACGGCACACAGCAACTGCCGCACCGAGAGGAATCGCCCCATGTTCCGACGCACCCGACGTCTCGCGCTGATCTCCGCGCTCGCGGCCACCGCCGTCATCCTCAGCGCCTGCGCCGGCTCCCCCGCGCCCAGCCCTTCCGAGAGCGCCGGCGAGCCCGACCCCGACGCGACCCTGCACGTGGGACTGGTCCTCGAACCGACCAACCTCGACATCCGGCACACCAGCGGCGCGGCTCTCGAGCAGATCCTCATCGACAACATCTACGAGGGCCTGGTCACCCGCACGCAGGACAACGAGATCGAAGGGCGTCTCGCCTCGGACTACGAGGTCTCCGACGATGGCCTGACGTACACGTTCACCCTCGGTGAGGGGATCCTCTTCCACGACGGCACCCCGCTCACCTCCGCCGACGTGGTGTCCTCCTACGAGACCGTGCGCACCGACGCCACCGTGCAGGGGAACGCCGACTTCGCAGCGGTCTCGTCGATCACGGCTCCGGATGCCACCACGGTGCAGATCGGGCTCACCGAGCCGAACCAGAACTTCCTGTTCGCCCTGACGGGCCCCGCGGGGCTGGTCTTCAAGACCGGCGACACCACCGACCTGAAGTCGGCCGAGAACGGCACCGGGCCGTTCACGCTGACCCGCTGGAACAAGGGCAGCACGATCACCTTCGCCCGCAATGACGACTACTGGGGAGACCCGGCCGGCGTCGCGCAGGTCGAGTTCCAGTACATCCCCGACTTCACGGCCGGCGTCAACGCCGCACTCGCCGGCGACGTCGATGTGCTCACGGCGGTCGACCCCAACCTCGCGCCGCAGCTCGAGGACTCCGGCGACTTCGCGCTCACGAAGGGCCGCACCACCGACAAGGCCACTCTGGCCTTCAACAACAAGAAGGCGCCGCTCGACGACGTCCGCGTGCGTGAGGCACTCCGACTCGCCATCGACCACGATGCGCTGATCGAGGCCGTCGGTGCCGGCACGACGCTGTTCGGTCCGATCCCCGAACTCGACCCCGGCTACGAAGACCTGTCGGACGTGATCTCGTACGACCCGGAGAAGGCCAAGGAGCTGCTCGCCGAGGCCGGCCAGGAAGACCTGGAGCTCACCCTCACGATCCCCGCGTTCTACGGGACGACGGTGCCCAAGGTGCTGATCTCCGACTTCAAGAAGGTCGGCGTCTCCCTCGACGTCAATTCGGTCGAGTTCCCGACCTGGCTCGAAGACGTGTACACGAACAAGGACTACGACCTCAGCTTCGTGCTGCACGTCGAGCCGCGCGACTTCGGCAACTTCGCCAACCCCGACTACTACTTCGGTTACGACAACGCCGAGGTGCAGGACCTGTACTCCAAGGCTCTGGCCGAGGTGGACCCCGACAAGTCCGCCGAGCTGCTGGCTCAGGCCGCGCGCATCGTGTCGGAGGACCACGCTGCCGACTGGCTGTACAACGGCGAGACCATCACGGCCGTGGCACCGATCGTCGCCGGATTCCCCGAGGACTCGATCAACTCCCGGATCAACCTCGCCGGCGTGACCGTCTCCGCAGAGAAGTAGCAAGCGGTCACCCCTCCGTGATCCGCTACGCGCTCGTCCGAGGAGCCCTGCTCATCGCAGGGCTCCTCGTGTCGAGCGTGCTCATCTTCCTCACCCTCCGGGTCTTCCCGGGAGATGTCGCTCAGCTGATCGCCGGCACGCAGGCCTCCCCCGCCGAGGTCGATGCCCTTCGGGAGTCGCTCGGGCTGAACCAGCCGCTGCTCGCGCAGTACACCGACTGGATCGGCGGCATCTTCCGGGGCGACCTCGGCACCTCGCTGCTCTCTGGCGCCTCGGTGGGCGAGGAACTGCTGCTCAAGGCCCAGGTCACCGTGCCCCTCGGCATCATGTCGCTGCTCATCGCCGTGCTCATCGCGGTGCCGTTCGGGATCCTCGCCGCCCTCCTGCGCGGCCGCCGCACCGGCACCACCCTCAGCGTCGGCGCCCAGACGCTGGCCGCCGTGCCCGTCGTGTGGGCCGGCATGATGCTCATCGTCGTGTTCTCGGTCTGGCTCGGCTGGCTTCCGCCGCAGGGATTCCCCCGCACCGGCTGGTCCACGCCCGGGCGGGCGATCGAATCGCTGCTGCTCCCCGCGCTGACGATCGGCGTGGTCGAGGGCGCCATGCTCATGCGCTTCGTGCGCAGCGCGACCCTGCAGGCCGCCGGACAGGACTTCGTCCGCACGGCAGCGGCGAAAGGGCTGACCCGCACGCGCGCGCTCATCCAGCACGGTATCCCTGCGGTGGGACTGTCGATCATCACGGTGCTCGGACTCCAGGTCGCCGGGATCATCGTCGGATCCGTGGTCATCGAGCAGCTGTTCACCCTCCCCGGCATCGGACGGATGCTGGTCGCCGACGTCGGCACCCGCGACCTCATCAAGGTGCAGAGCGAACTGCTCGTCCTCACCGGCTTCGTGCTGGTGGTGGGCTTCGTCGTCGACCTGCTGCACCGCGCCATCGATCCTCGACAGCGAGAGGCCGCATGACGCCGCGCTGGCTCGGCCGACTCTGGGGCACCCCGACGGGGCGCTTCGGGATCATCGTCGTCGTCGTGATCGCCCTGACCGCGATCGTGGCGCTGTTCTGGACCCCGTTCGACCCGCAGGCGTCGGACATCGGCGACCGCTGGCTGCCGCCGAGCTGGCCGCACCTGCTCGGCACCGACGACACCGGCCGCGACATCCTGAGCCTGCTGATGGCGGGCGCGCGCACGACGGTCTTCGTCAGCGTCGGCGCGGGAATCGTGGCCACGCTCGTCGGCATCGCCCTGGCAGCCCTCGGCGCCCTCACCGCGCGGTGGATGCGTGAGACCGTCGCGGTGCTCGTCGACATCCTGATCGCCTTCCCCGTGCTGCTGATCGCCATGATGATCTCGTCCGTCTGGGGCGGGTCGCTCTGGGTCGTGATCTGGGCCGTGGGGATCGGCTTCGGCGTGAACATCGCCCGTGTCACCCGACCCGAGCTGCGCCGGGTGCAGCAGAGCGACTTCGTGCTCGCCGCCCGTGCCGCTGGCCTCACACCGACGCAGAGTCTCGTGCGGCACCTGCTGCCGAACGTCGCCCCCGTCTTCATCGTGCAGCTCTCCTGGTCGATGGCCGTCGCCGTGCTCGCCGAGGCCGGTCTGTCCTACCTCGGATTCGGCGCATCGGTGGTCGAGCCGAGCTGGGGACTGCTGCTCGCCGACCTCCAGCGCTACATCGGCGTGCACCCGCTGTCCGTCATCTGGCCGGGGCTCGCCATCACGATCACCGTGCTCGCGCTCAACCTGCTCGGAGACGGGCTCCGCGAGGCGACCGATCCGACCCTGCGGCACCGCGCCGCCGAGGTCCACACCCCGGGAGTGGTCGCATGAGCCTGTCCGTGCGGGATCTGGTGGTCGAGATCGACGGGCGCCGCGTCGTCGACGGGATCTCGTTCGAGGTACCCGACGGCGCGCGGCTCGGGCTGATCGGTGAATCCGGATCCGGCAAGTCGCTCACCGCCCTCGCGGTCCTCGGGCTGCTCCCTGACGGCGCGACCGCGAGCGGCAGCATCCGCTGGAACGGCACCGAGCTGATCGGGATGCCGGATCGGGAGCTCGCGAAGCTCCGCGGGGACGACATCGGCATCGTGTTCCAGGAGCCCCGGACTGCACTCAACCCCATCCGGACGGTGGGGAGGCAGATCGCCGAATCCATCCGCATCCACGAGGGGCTCGGCCGTCGGGAAGCCCGGGAACGCGCGATCGCGGAAGCGGCACGCGTACGGCTCCCCGATCCCGAGTCGATCGTGGACCGGTACCCGCACCAGCTCTCGGGCGGTCAGCGCCAGCGCGTCGCGATCGCCATGGCACTCGCCTGTCGTCCGCGGCTGCTCATCGCCGACGAGCCGACCACCGCGCTCGACGTCACGATCCAGGCCGAGATCCTCTCCCTGCTGCTCGCGCTCGTCGCCGACGAGGGGATGTCGCTCGTGTTCATCACGCACGACCTCGCCGTGCTCGCGCAGGTCGCGACCGAGGGCGTGGTGCTCGAGCACGGACGCGTCGTCGAGGCCGCCCCCGTCTCGACGCTGCTGTCGACTCCTGCCTCGCCGGTCACCCAGGGCCTGCTGCGGGATGCGACTGCGACTCTCTGGCGCCCGAACGGCGGTGCCGCATGAGTCTGATCGTGGCACGGGGACTCCGCCGCGACTTCGTCGTCCCGAAGCGGACCGCGTTCGAGCGCACCCGCACGCAGACGGCGCTGGCGGAGACCGACCTCGATGTCGTCGAGGGCTCGTCGGTGGGGATCATCGGCGAGTCGGGATCGGGGAAGTCCACGCTCGTGCGGCTGCTGCTCGGTCTCGACCGCCCCACGTCCGGGACCGTGTCAATCGACGGACGCGCCGTCGACGCTGCGGCATCTGCGAAGTCGCTGCATTGGCTGCGGCGGGAGACGGGGCTGGTCTTCCAGGATCCGTACGCGTCGCTCGACCCGCGGATGACCGCCGGTCAGATCGTGCGGGAGCCGCTGTGGGCGCTCGGCATCGAGGGAGACCACCGGGCGCGAGTACGCGAAGTGCTGGCGCAGGTCGGGCTCGAGCCCGAGATGGGCGACCGCTATCCGCACGAGTTCTCCGGCGGCCAGCGCCAGCGGATCGCGCTCGCACGGGCGATCGTGCACCGCCCTCGCATCCTGGTCGGCGACGAGCCGCTCTCCGCCCTCGACGTGACGGTGCGCGCGCAGATCCTCGAGCTGCTGATCGAGCTCCGTCGCACGACCGACCTCACGCTGCTGCTGGTGTCGCACGACATCGGCGTGGTCCAGAACCTGTGCGACGCGGTCGTCGTGATGAAGGACGGCCACATCGTCGAGCGGGGTTCGACTCAGGATGTGCTGCTGCACCCCACGGAGGACTACACGAAGACGCTGCTCGCGGCGATCCCGGTGATCCCGGCCGCACCCCCTCGCGCCTCCCGCGACTGAGCCGCCGCGACCCGCGAGGTCGAGCCACCCTCTTGCGTGCGAACAGCCCCCTTGCGTGCGCACGGAAAGGGGTGGTTCGCACAGAAAGGGGTGAGTCGGGGATCGGTGAGAGGATGCGTCGTCAGCGCGCGCCGAAGAGCCTACGACGGCGTCCGGTCGGCTTGAGCACGCGCCGCATGTACACCGTGCCGAGGTCGCGGCCGAACTTGTAGCCGACCCGGCCCATGCGGCCGGCTTCGACGAAGCCCAGCTTCTCGTGCAGTCGGATCGACGCCTCCGCACCGCTGTCGCTGATCACCGCGACCATCTCGCGGAGGCCGATCTGCTCGCAGGCGTCGATCAATGCCTGCAGGAGCGCCGCGCCGAGCCCCTTCCCGCCCGCGCCCGGTCCGAGGTAGATCGAGTCCTCGACCGTGTACTTGTAGGCGTTCTTGCCGGCCCAGGGCTGCGCGAGCGCGTATCCCATGACCACGCCGGCCGGCGACACGGCGACGAGGAACGGCAGTTCCAGGCGAGTGAGCAGCGCGTACTTGTCACGCCAGTACGGGATGCTGCTGCGCCGCTCATCGAGCGTCACCGCCGAGTTGCTCACGAAATGGTTGTAGATCTCGCGGACGTGAGGCAGGTCAGCCGGACGCGCTGCACGGATCGTGTACGAGAAGACCTCGGGCGCGACCTCGGGGCGGAGGTGGCGCGGGAGGACACGGCGGCGATCCCCCGGTTCGAACTGCATGCGCTCAGCCTATTGGGAGCACGTTCCGCGGCGGAAGATCCGGACTTCTGGGTGCCGCAGGCGCGATCACGCTAATGATGTGTGAACCGCCACGGCGACTCGGGGTCGATGACTTGCACCTCATCTTCACCGGTTCGGAAGAGATACGAATCAGCCTCTTTCTCTTGCGGCAGGGGGCACAGTTCCACGACGAACTCCGCCAGAAGCGCAGATACCCGCTCGCTCACTTCGGTTCGATCGCCCCAGAACACCAGGACATCAGTCGGATGCGGTGGATCGAGCACGGCGAGCTCCGGGTTGAACGTCACCTCGATCAAGACGTCTTGCGACCGCGACTCGGTCACGAACTTCAGGTAGAAAGGCCCCCAGTCCGCACTGCGAGAAAAACCGATGGCACCACCAGCGAGGATAAGAAGAACGTGGCCGGCCCGAGTCTCCTCGCTCTCTCGGCGAGAGCCTGCTCGCGTATCGACCTAGCGCGCGGCCCATTCCTCACGAGCTAGGCCGCCAGGGCGGCGCGATCTCGCGTCCGGCGCCATATCCGCGATACAGGCGTACCTGTTCGCCTCTCACTGTGACATCCACAAACGGCGTCCGCAGAAAACGAGTACGTCCACCGTGTCCGCCCGCTCGGACATACTGCAATCCGATCGCGACTCGGCGCCGCAGTTGCTCCTCCTCATCCGCCAATGACTGTCGAAGTTCATGTTCGTCATCAGCCGACAAGACATCCTCGTCGATCTCGTCCAGGAAGTAAGTGTCGTCAAGACTCAAGGAATATAGATTGCTCGCAATTCGGGCGATGCAGGCGACGCGATCGCCACCGAGGCGCGATCTTAGCCAAAGCCTCGCCGCTGTCTCGTCCGCCATAACAACGGCGTCGACATTCTGCTCCCCCTCAATCATCGACGCCAGGAGTGAAGCTATATCTTGGTTTGAACGCGCGACAGTCATCTCATCCACCTCCCCTGCTTCCATACTGTCCTGCCCATCGGATTGCACCTGAGGCTCCCTTGCCATGCTCTCAATGAAGATGCCACGGTTGGATGTTCTATCCACGCGCGGACAATTTTTCCAGTGCTTCTCCTGCGCTCCGAGCTAGATCAAGCGCTCAGCCTCCGCAGGCTCGCCGCCCACCCGCCAGTCGATCGCCTCCGCACCCTGCTCCGCGAGGAGCGCATTCACGCGGGAGAACGGGCGGGAGCCGAAGAAGCCGCGGCTGGCAGACAGCGGAGACGGGTGGGCCGAGGCGATGATCGGCGTCGAACCCAGCATCGGCTGCAGGCTCGCGGCATCCTTTCCCCACAGCACGGCGACGAGCGGCTGATCGCGGGCGACGAGCGTCCGGATCGCGAGTTCGGTGACCTTCTCCCACCCCCACCCGCGGTGCGAGGCGGCGGCACCCGGGCGCACGGTGAGCACACGGTTGAGGAGGAGCACGCCTTGATCGCTCCACGCGGTCAGGTCGCCGTGGGGTGCCGGCGGGATGCCGAGATCGCTCTCGCGCTCCTTGTAGATGTTGGCGAGGCTGCGCGGCAGCGGCCGCACGTCACGATCGACCGCGAACGACAGACCGATCGGGTGACCGGAGGTCGGATAGGGATCCTGTCCGGTGATCAGCACCCGCACATCGGCGAGTGGCCGCTGGAAGGCCCGGAGCACGTTCTCACCGGACGGCAGGTACCCGTGCCCGGCCGCCTGCTCGGCGCGGAGTCGCTCGCCGATCTCCGTGATGGTGTCCTGTACCGGAGCGAGCGCCTCCGCCCACCCCGCGTCGATCCGCCCGTCGGCAGCGAGCTCGGCGAGAGACGGCGCCACGTCAGTCGATGGAGCGCACGCGCAGCGGACCGCGCGCGAGCAGGTGCTGCGCGGACTGCGCAACCGGGCGCATCGTGATCAGGTCGAGGTTGACGTGTCCCGGCGACTCCAACGCATAGGCGATCACGTCGGCGACGTCTTCGGCGAGAAGAGGCGCTTCGACGCCGGAGTACACGGCCTCGGCGGCGGCGACATCTCCCCCCAGGCGGTTCAGCGTGAACTCCTCGGTGTGGACCATGCCGGGCGCGACCTCGACGACGCGGATCGGCTCGCCGTTGAGCTCCTGACGAAGGACCTTCACCAGCATGCCCTCGGCGGCCTTCGCGGCGTTGTACCCGGCGCCGCCCGCATACGCCGACTGCGCAGCGGTCGAGGTGACGAAGATCGTGTCGGCGTGGCCGTCTGCCGCCGCAGCCCGACGCAGCAGCGGAAGCAGTCCGGCGACGAGGCGCTGCGTCGCCAGCACGTTGGCATCGAACATCCACTGCCAGTCGTCGACCGACGCGTCCTCGATGCGGTCCGTGCCCCGGGCCCCGCCGGCCACCTGCACGAGCGCGTGCACCGGGCCCGACGTCGCGAGCTCCGCGACCAGCGCATCGACGGCGGCCGAGTCGGTCAGGTCGCACGCGACGGCCGAGGCCCCGGTCTCTGCGGCGAGCGCGGACAGACGGTCCTCGCGCCGGGCGACCCCGACGACATCCCATCCCCGCGCCCGGAGTGCGCGCACCGTTGCTGCGCCGATTCCCGAACTCGCACCTGTCACCACTGCACGTCTGTTCACCATGCCTCCACCGTACGATGTTCCGCCGGGAATGCGCAGACCCGCACGGGGCTGTCGCGGAACCCTTCTCCCGCGTGATTCCGGGCCTCCACCGTGTTACGTCACATTTCCCGCTTGTTGTTGACACGGACCGATCTTCCGTACTCTCGCTGCAACGGCATTCGCCATCCGACCTTCCGACCACTCCTGGGGGAAAACATGTCCGCACCTGAGTCCTGGCGCTTCGAGACCAAGCAGGTCCACTCCGGCGCTGCCCCCGACCCGGTCACGAAGGCCCGCGCCACGCCGATCTACCAGACCACCTCCTACGTGTTCGACAGCGCAGACCATGCGGCGAACCTCTTCGCCCTCGCGGAGTTCGGCAACATCTACACCCGCATCCAGAACCCGACGCAGGACGTGCTCGAGCAGCGCCTCGCCGCTCTCGAGGGCGGCACCGGCGCGCTCGTGCTCGCCAGCGGCCAGGCTGCCTCGACCTTCGCGATCCTCAACATCGCGCAGGCCGGCGACCACTTCGTCGCCTCGAGCTCGATCTACGGCGGCACGTACAACCTCTTCAAGTACACGCTCGCCAAGCTCGGCATCGAGGTCACCTTCGTCGAGAACCAGGACGACGCCGAGGAATGGCGCCGCGCGGTCCGCCCGAACACCAAGCTGTTCTTCGCGGAGACCATCGGCAACCCGCAGATCAACATCCTCGACATCCGCGCCGTCGCCGACATCGCGCACGAATCCGGCGTCCCGCTGATCGTCGACAACACGATCGCGACCCCGTACCTGATCCGTCCGTTCGAGTTCGGCGCCGACATCGTCGTGCACTCCGTCACGAAGTTCCTCGGCGGACACGGCACCACCATCGGCGGCGCCATCATCGACGGCGGAACGTTCGAGTGGTCGAAGAACGTCGACAAGTTCCCGGGCCTCACGGTTCCGGACCCCTCGTACCACGGCGCCAGCTACACCGCCGCGGTCGGCGACCCGCTGGCCTACATCATCAAGGCCCGCGTGCAGCTGCTGCGCGACCTCGGCTCGGCCATCGCACCGCAGAGTGCCTGGAACCTGATCCAGGGCATCGAGACCCTGTCGCTGCGCATCGAGCGTCACGTGCAGAACGCGCAGGAGATCGCGGAGTGGCTCGACAGCCGTGACGACGTCGCGTCCGTCAACTACTCGGGTCTGCCCTCCTCGCCCTGGTACGCCAAGGCGAACGAGTACGCCCCCAAGGGCGTCGGCGCCGTGCTGTCGTTCGAGCTCAAGGGCGGAGTCGAGGCCGGACGCGAGTTCGTGAACAGCCTGTCGCTGTTCAGCCACCTCGCCAACATCGGCGACGTGCGCTCGCTCGTCATCCACCCCGCGTCGACGACCCACGCGCAGCTCACCCCCGAGCAGCAGCTCACCGCGGGCGTCACGCCGGGCCTCGTCCGCCTCTCCGTGGGTATCGAGAACATCGAGGACCTGAAGGCCGACCTCGACCAGGCTCTCGCTGCGGCACGCGCCGTGTCGGAGGCTGCTCGCGCCTGACGCACAGCACAGTACTGAGGATGCCCCGGACCGCGCGGTCCGGGGCATCCTCACGTTCGCGGCAGGGTCACCATCCGGCCGAACCACAGGCGGCTCCGTCGAGAATGGGATCCCCACCGTGAGGATTGCATGATCGACGTCGCACACCGAGCACCGCTCGCCCGCCGAACCACGACGCGCCGTGCCCGCCGTCTCGCGATCGCCGGCATCATCGTGCTGATCCTGGTCGCGTGCGGCTGGATCCCCGGCGTGATCGGTACCGCTGTCGCCGCCGTACTCCCCTGGCTCGGGCTCGTCATCCTCGCACTCCTCGTCACCGCGTTCTTCCTCGCGCGGCGCGTGAGCGTGCTCCTCCTGGTGCCGGCACTCCTCTGGATCCTCGCGATGGTTCCTGCGCTCCCCGCCCTCCCGGCACCGGCCAGTGCGGAGGAGGAGCTCACGATCGTCAGCCAGAACGTGCGCGCGCACTCCGGGAGCGCCGCCGCCTCCGCCACAGAACTCGCGCAGAGCGAGGCGGATGTGATCGCCCTCACCGAACTCGACGGCGACAGCCTCTCCGCCGCGAGCGGGGTGCTCGCCGACGCCTACCCGCACTCCTACACGGTCGGCACGGTTGCCCTGTGGAGTCGATACCCCCTGACGAGTGCCGAACCGCTCACGCTCGGGCTCAGCTGGAAGCGCGCGCTCCGCGTCGAGGTGCAGAGCCCCGCGGGCCCGGTCGCCGTCTACGTGCTGCACGCCGCATCCGTGCGTCCAGGGCAGCAGCAGGACCGCGACACCATGCTGCACGGCATCGCCGAGCAGGTCGCCTCCGACGAGGCCACGGCACTCGTCGTCGTCGGAGACTTCAACGCCCCGTCGACGGACCCGGCCCTCGCCGCGCTGCGTGCGGAGGCCGACTGGGCACGGCCAACCGACGGAACGCTCGGATTCACCTGGCCGGCCGCGTTCCCGCTCGTCCGGATCGACCAGGTGTTCGTCCGCGGAGTGGACGTCGTCGCCTCGGGCACGCTGCGCACCGGGAACAGCGACCACCTCGCCACGATGACGCGCGTGCGCTGAGTCCTGCGCCCCTGGCCCGAGCCGCGGCGCCGCGGATGGCGCGACACCGGGTCGTAACCTGCCGCCGACGGGTGCTCGACCAGGCGACAATGGAGGGATGGACTGGCAGACGACCTCCGAGGACACGGTGCCGTCGGCACCCGTGACGGAGGCCGACGTCCGGCTGCTCCGTGCCCGCCCACCGGCGACCGGCGCCTGGCGCGACGGCGACCCGGTCGGCGGCAGGCGTTTCGCCGCGTTCGGCGCCTTCTCCACCGAGAGCGGTCAGGAGCTGCCGGGCATCCGCATCGCGTACGAGTCGTGGGGTGAGCTGAATGCCGCTCGCGACAATGCGATCCTCGTGCTGCATGCGCTCACGGGCGACAGCCATGTGCGGGGGCCCGCAGGATCCGGGCATCCGACCGTGGGGTGGTGGGAGGACATCACCGGTCCCGGTGCGCCGCTCGACACCGACCGTTGGTTCGTCATCGCTCCGAACATGCTGGGCGGCTGCCAGGGATCGACCGGTCCGGCGAGCGTCGCCCCCGACGGCTACGAATGGGCATCGCGGTTCCCGTACCTGACGATCCGCGACCAGGTGGCGGCGCAGGTGCGGCTCGCCGATGCGCTCGGCATCGACAGCTGGGCCGCGGTCATCGGCGGATCCATGGGCGGCATGCACGCCCTCGAATGGGCAGTCACACATCCGGAGCGCGTCGAGCGCCTCGCCGTGCTCTCCTCTCCCCCGGTGACCACCGCCGACCAGATCGCGCTGAACACGGTGCAACTCGAGACGATCCGCATGGACCCGCGGTTCCAGGGCGGCGAGTACTACGACCTCGGAGACGGCGACGGCCCGCACCGTGGACTGGCGCTGGCACGGCGGATGGCGCTGCTGAACTATCGCAGCCCCATCGAGCTGAACCAGCGCTTCCAGCGGTCGTGGCAGTCGGATGTCTCACCTCTCGGTCACGGCGGACGCTTCGCCGTGGAGTCGTACCTCGATTTCCACGGCAACAAGTTCACCCGTCGCTTCGACGCGAACAGCTACATCACGCTCGTCGAGGCCATGAACTCGCACGACGTCGGTCGCGAGCGCGGCGGAGTCGAAGAGGCGCTGCACGCCGTCACCGCCACCACCCTCGTCCTGGGCATCGACAGCGACCGGCTGTTCCCCGTCGACGGACAGCAGCGCATCGCCCGCAGCATCCCGAACGTGATCGACGGAGAGGCGGTGGTGGTGTCCAGCGACTTCGGGCACGACGGCTTCCTCATCGAGACCGACATCGTCGGCGCGAACCTGCGGCGGCTGCTCGAGAGCTGATCCGCTCGGCTCACGCCGGGAGGAACCGCCACGGCAGCTCGGCCGCCTCGAGACGCCCCTGCTCCCACGCGAACGCCTGCGCGGCACCCGAGCCCACGACGCGCGTCCGGAACAGCTGCACGGCACCGCCCGAAGAGAGAGCGGATGCCGCGTCGGTGAAGGCCGACAGCTGATGCAGCGTCATCCAGGTCGGCGGGTAGAGCATCCACTCCCCTGCACCGTGCCGCGCCAGAGCTTCGGCGGGAAGGACCCACACGAGCTCCGCCACCTCGTCCTCCGAGGGTGAGGGGTCAGCCGCCGGGGCCGCAGCGAGGAAGAACCAGGTATGGATGCGCGTGGGCACCTCGACCGGCGGATGCCATTCGGAGAACGCCACCAGCTCTTCGACGACGACCCCGACCTCTTCGTAGGTCTCCCGGATCGCCGCACGACGCGCGTCCTCGACCTCCTCGTCGCCGCCGCGTCGATCGGCCGGTTCGACCTTGCCGCCGGGAAAGACCCACGCACCGGCGAACGATCCACGATCGGGCCGACGCATCAGCAGCACCTCGAAGCCGGGATCGGCTGCGCGCAGCAGGACGACCGTGCCGGCGACGGGCAGGGAATGCGGGAGCGTGCTCACCCCGTCACTCTACGACGCGACCCGCTCCACGACTTTGGGACGACGCGCTTCCGCGCGGTACGACAGCAGTGCGATCAGCAGCCCTGCCACAGCAAGGGCGGCTCCGGTCCACGCCGGCGCCGTGAAGCCCCACCCTGCCGCGATCACGAGGCCACCGAGGAAGGCACCCAGGCTGTTCCCGATGTTGAGGGCGGAGTGGTTCATCGCCGCGGCGATCGACTGGTTGTCTTCCGCCACATCCATCAGACGCGTCTGGATCGTCGGGCTCAGCACCGACGACACGAACCCGACCACGAACACGAGAAGCCCCAGACTCACGATCCAGAACGACAGCACGGCGAGCAGGGCGAACACCACGGCCATCGCGGCGAGCCCGAAGAGCAGCGTGCGGCGCAGGTCGATGTCGGCGAGGTGGCCGCCGACGAGGTTTCCTGCGGTCATCCCGAGACCCATGAGCACCAGGACGATCGGCACGGCCCATTCCGGCGAGCCGGCGACCTCGGTCACCAGCGGCGCGATGTAGCTGTAGACGGCGAAGAAGCCGCCGAAACCGATCGCCCCCACGCCGAGCGTGAACCACACCTGCGGGATGCGGAAAACCCGGAGCTCCTGACGCATCGTGCGTCCGGGGTCACCGGGATGCTGCGGCACGAACAGCGCGATGAAGAGTGTCGCCACGGCGAACACCAGTGCGACGACCGCGAACGCGGCGCGCCAGCCCCACTGCTGCCCGAGGAACGTGCCGAGCGGCACACCGACGACGTTGGCGACCGTCAACCCCGTGAGGATGAATGCCACGCCCTTGGCACGGTTGCCCGGACCCATGACGTCGGCCGCGACCAGGGCGCCGATGCCGAAGTACGCGCCGTGCGGGAGCCCTGCCAGGAACCGGGAGGCGGCGACGAGTTCGAACGTGGGCAGGACCACGGTGAGCGCGTTGAAGACGGTCAGAGCGAGAGCCAGGACGATCATGACCCGGTGCCGCGGGAAGCGAGCGACGAAGCCGGCGATGGTCGGCGCACCGACCACGACGCCCAGCGCGTACAGCGAGATCAGCCAGCCGGCCTGGCTGAGCGCCTCCTCCTGGCTCGTGGCCCAGAGCGAGGGCAGCAGGTCGGCGGCGATGTTGGGCAGCAGGCCCATGACCACGAATTCGGTCATGCCGATGCCGAAGCTGCCGATGGCGAGAGAGAGGAGCGCCCACTTCGCCGCACCCCTCGATTCAGTCGAGGGATTCACCGGTACAGCTTAGCGGCCGTCCGACAGGGTGTCGCGCTCGCTCCTCCGCTCACGCAGCAGGAAGACGTCGACCTCGTCCTGCCTCTCGACGACGAAGCCGTGCCGCTCATAGAGCGCCTGGGCAGGACTGCCCTGGAGCACGTTGAGCCGATGGGTCACCTCATCGTCCAGGAGCATCGTCAGGATGCGTCCGCCGACGCCGGCCCCCTGATGCGAGGGAGCGATGTAGAAGTGCTCCAGCCAGCGCGACCCGCCTTCGTCGCGGAGCGCGACGGAGCCGACCTCCTGGTCGTCCACGACGATGATCCGGGTCTGGGTCGGCTCGAACGCGTCTCGGAACCGCTGCCGCACACGCGCGTCGTCGTAGCGACTGAGCCGCGTCAGGTCCGCCCGGAGCACCACCGCCCGCAGTTCTGCGATCCACTCGACGTCGCCCGCGAGGGCCGGACGCGTATGGACCACCGCGAGAGCGCGGCGATCAGTCATCCGACTCCTCGATCGCCGCCTCGAGGCGCTCGATCTTCGCATCGAGCTCGCCCGAGTATCCGGGGCGGATGTCGGCCTTGAGCACCAACGACACCCGTGAGCCGAACGGCATGACCGCCTCGGTGGCGCGCTTGACGACGTCCATCACCGAGTCCCAGTCGGGACCTTCGATCTCGGTGAACATGCTCGTCGTGCGATGCGGCAGGCCGGACTCGCGCACCACGCGGACGGCCGCGGCCACCGCGTCGTGCACGGAAGCGTCGGTTCGCTCGGCTCCTTCGGCGGGCGTGCCGCTCGGGGCGACGGAGAAGGCGATCAGCATGGTTTCACTCCCGGGGTTTCGGATGACGGGCGGCGGGTACGCGCAGGAGCGCGCGGAGGCCGAGGACGAGCAGGACGATGAGGAGGACATTCCGCACGGTGAGCACCGCCACGGCGAGCGCTTCAGCGCGCAGCAGGGCGTCGTAGCCGAGCGGATAGACCAGGCAGGTGAGCAAACAGAGCGCGAGAACGATGACCGCGGGCGTGCGCGCTCTGGCCCGGTCGAGGACGATCCACAAGATCACCGGCGCGATCAGCCAGGTCTGGAACTGGGGAGAACCGACCTTGTTGGTGACGATGAGCAGCGCCACGAGGGTGAGCGCGAGTGGCGGGAAGAGCCGAGGGAATGCGGCACTGCGCATCGCCTTCACCGCGCCGATCGCGGTGACCACCCCCACGCAGACCACCATCAGCGGGGTGAGCGCCGCGGCGACGGCATCCACCCCCGGCGCCGTCACCTGGAACGTGAGGATCTCGAAGCTGTACTCGATGCGCGCAGCCCCCGCGACGGCGAGCCAGAGGAACGGCGTCGCCGCCGCCGCCTCGATCTGCAGGCCGCGACCGGTCTGCTCCGTCAGGAAACCGAGGATCTCCGTGTCGGCGCCGAGCAGGAGCAGCAGCGCAAGCACGCCGCCCGTGACGACCACCGCCCCGAGCAGCACCCGCAGCCGCGCGCGGACGGACACGACGGCGGCCAGCACGAGTGCGCCGGGCCAGATCTTGATCCAGGCGCCGGCGGTGAGCAGCGCGGCGGCGACCATCGGTCGCGTGACGAGCCAGAGCCCGCCCATCACGGCGAGGGGCACGGTGATCGCGTCGATCCGATACAGCGCGATCGGCCCGAGCAGCAGGACGGCACCGCACCAGAACCAGGCAGCGACCCGCCGTGCGTGCGAGGGCGAGCGACCGACGAGCACGCCGAACGCGATCGCATCGAGCACGATCACCAGCACCGCCCAGCCGACGAGGTAGGCGCTCGAGACACCGAGCACGGGCACCAGCGGTGCAGCGAGTCCGGCCGCCAGCAGCATCGGCAGCAGGGCGAGCTGCGGATAGACCCAGGTCTCGCTGATGCCGACGATCGGCCCGCCCCCGAGAGCCGCCGACGCCCATGGCTCGTACACGAGCACGACATCACCCATGGGCTGGCTCGGATACACCCAGCCCAGCAGAGCGGTGAGCAGGTGCACGAGGAGGAACGCGCACCACAGGACGAGCAGTCTCGTCGTCGAGTCGCGGCTCACCCCAGGACGTCCTGGATCGCGCGCGGAAGCGCCTCGGCCACATCCATCGCGACGATCGGGTGACCCGGGCCGTCGGCGAGCGCCCCGGCGGCGATCCGCGCGGCATGACCATGCAGCCAGGCGCCCGCGGCTGCGACCTCGGCGAGCGCGGCTCCGGGATTCGCAGCCATCACCGCTCCGAGAACGCCGGCGAGCACGTCTCCGGTACCCGCTGTCGCCAGCCACCCCGTTCCCGCTTCCACGGCGATGACGGCTCCGCCCGGGTCGGCGACCAGCGTCCGCGCGCCCTTGAGCAGCACGGTGCCGCCGATCTTCGCGGCCAGCTGTCGTGCCGCATCCGCCCGATCGTGGTCTTCGTCCTGAGTCTGCACGCGAAGACGCTCCTGCAGACGTGCGAACTCGCGCGCGTGCGGGGTGACGAGGAACGGCGCCCGCGCACCCGGCGCGAGGTCCAACGCGCCGGCGTCGATGACCACGGGAACCGCGCCGGCGAGGATCTCGCGGAGCGCGACGGTTTCCGCTTCGGTGCGATGCGTCGGATCCGTGCCGGAGCCGATCACCCAGGCTCCGATGCGCGAACCACCGGTGTCCGCTCCGACGACGGTCTCGGGTCGCCGAGCCAGGACGGCATCCGCCACCCGATCCGCGCCCACGTAGCGCACGAACCCCGCCCCGGACCGCCACGCCGCCTCGACTCCGAGCACCGCGGCGCCCGGGTAGGCGGGAGATCCGGTGCGCAGCGCCACGACCCCTCGGGCGTACTTGTCGTCGTCCGCCGTCGGCGCACGGAAAAGCCGTGCGGTATCGCTGCGTGACCACTCCCGCACCTCGACCATGACTCCACGTTAGTGCGACGGCCCGCGGTGCACGCCCGCGGAGGTAGCGTCGAACGGTGAGTCTTCTTTTCTCCCCGCTGAGCATCCGATCCGTCACCTTCCGCAATCGCCTCTGGGTCTCACCCATGTGCATGTACAGCGCCGTCGACGGCGTCGCTCAGGAGTGGCACCATGCCCACCTCGCCCAGTTCGCCTCGGGCGGCGCCGGGCTGATCGTCGCCGAGGCCACCGCGGTCGTCCCGGAGGGCCGGATCTCGCCACGTGATCTCGGTCTCTGGAACGACGAGCAGCGCGACGCACTCGCGCCGATCGTCCAGGCGATCCACGACCGCGGAGCGCACGCCGGCATCCAGCTCGCGCACGCGGGACGCAAGGCATCGACCTGGTGGCCCTGGGCTCCCCTGCGCGGCTCCGTCCCGCACGAGGACGGCGGCTGGACCACCACGGCGCCCTCGGCGGTGGCGTTCGACCGCTTCGAGGAACCGGTGGCTCTGGACCTGGCGGGCATCGACCGCGTGGTCGATGCCTTCGCATCCGCCACGCGCCGCGCGCTCGACGCCGGCTTCGACGTCATCGAGATCCACGGAGCGCACGGGTACCTTCTGCACCAGTTCCTGTCGCCGCTGTCGAACCTGCGCGACGACGAGTACGGGGGCTCGCTCGAGAACCGTGCCCGGCTGCTGCTGCGCGTGGTGGACGCCGTTCGCGCCGCCGCGGGCGCCGAGGTGCCGCTGCTCGTGCGCATCTCGGCCACCGACCATGCGGACGGCGGTTTCACCCCGGAGGAGGCGACGATCGTCGGCGACTGGGCGGAACAGCACGGGGCCGACCTGATCGACGTCTCCAGCGGCGGTCTCGTGGCGCATCAGCGCATCGACGTGTTCCCCGGCTACCAGGTGCCTCTCGCCGAGACGGTGCGCCAGCGCGGCCGCATCCCGGTGTCCGCGGTCGGGCTCATCACCGCGTCGGCCCAGGCCGAGCAGGTACTCGCCGACGGCGCGGCGGACGTGATCTTCGCGGGACGGGAGTGGTTGCGTGACCCGCACTTCGCCCTCCGGGCCGCCCACGAACTCGGTGCGGAGGTCGCCTGGCCGCCGCAGTACGAGCGCGCGCACTGGCGCTGACCGCGCGCACGCCACGAAGGCCGCCGATCCTCCCGGGTCGGCGGCCTTCGCGTCATTGGGATCAGCGTCCGCGGAAGCGACGCGTCGCGTCCTGCACCTCGCCGACCAGCTCCTCCAGGATGTCCTCCAGGAACAGCACGGCGGTCGTGTTGCCCTGCGCGTCGCGCACCTTCGCCAGGTGGCGACCCGCGCGGCGCATGACCGCGAGGGCGTCCTCCAGATCAGTGTCCTCCTGAACCGGCACCATGTGGTGGATGCGCTTTGCCGGGACCGGCTGGATCATCTTCGTCTCCGCGTCCGGCCCTTCGGACGCCCGCAGGATGTCCTTCAGGTGGACGTACCCGATCGGCACGGCCTCGTCGTCCACGATCACGTAGCGGGAGAACCCGTAGCGGGCGACGGCCTTCTCGATGTCGTCCGGCGTGGTCGACTGCGGCAGAGTCACCAGATCACCGAGAGGCACGGCGACGTCGCGCGCCTTCTTGTCGGTGAACTCGACGGCGGCGGCCACGGTTCCTGCGGTGTCCATCAGCACGCCCTCACGTCGCGACTGGCTCACGATGGTCGCGACCTCGTCGAGCGTGAACGTGGAGGCGGCCTCGTTCTTCGGCTCCACCCGGAAGAGGCGCAGCACACCGTTGGCTGCCGCGTTGAGCACCCAGATCACCGGCATGAACACCTTCGACACCCACACGAGCGGCGGAGCCAGGATCAGCACGGCACGATCCGGCACAGAGAAAGCGAGGTTCTTGGGCACCATCTCGCCGAACACGACGTGCAGGAACGAGACGATCAGCAGCGCGATCGCGAACGAGACAGCGTCCACTGCGCCGTCCGGCCAGCCGAGCGCATGCAGCGGCACGGCGAGCAGGTGGTGGATCGCGGGTTCGGAGACGTTCAGGATCAGCAGCGAGCAGATCGTGATCCCGAGCTGCGAGGTCGCGAGCATCAGCGTCGCGTGCTCCATCGCGTACAGTGCCGTCTTCGCCGCACGAGAGCCCTGGTCCGCACGGGGCTCGATCTGCGACCGTCGAGCCGAGATGACCGCGAACTCCCCTCCGACGAAGAAGGCGTTCGCGACCAGGAGCACGACGAGCCAGGCGAGTCCTCCCCAATCGTTCATCGGGTGGCCTCCTCTCCCCCGTCGAGCGGACTCGGCACGTAGCGGACGCGGTCGACGCGCCGGCCGTCCATCCGGACGACCTGGAGGATGCCGCTGTCCAGCGGCACCTCGTCACCGACCGAGGGCACACGCTCGAGCACGCTCATGACGTAGCCGCCGACCGTGTCGTACACATCGCCCTCCGGCACCTCGACGCCCGCGCGACGGCGCAGCTCATCGGGCCGCAGCTCGCCGGGGAAGGTCACGCCCTCCCGGTTGCGGATGACTCCCGCCCTCGTGCGGTCGTGCTCGTCGGCGACCTCGCCGACCAGCTCCTCGACGAGGTCTTCGAGCGTGACGAGCCCGGCCGTCCCGCCGTACTCGTCGACGACGACGGCGAGCTGGTACCCGCGGGCGCGGAGCTCGGAGATCAGGGCGTCGACGTGCACGGTCTCGGGCACACGCAACGGCTCGGTCGCCAGAGCACCGACGGGGACCTCGGTCCGACGGTCACGAGGCACGGAGATGGCCGCCTTGAGGTGCACGACGCCCGTGATGTCGTCGAGGTCGTCGTCGTACACGGGGAAGCGGCTGTGTCCGGTGCGGCGCGCGAGCTGGATGACGTCGTCCACCGAGTCGCCCGCGGCGATCGCGTGCATGCTCGGCCGCGCCGTCATCACATCGGCGGCGGTCAGTCGGGAGAACATCAGGGTGCGGTCGAGCAGCGTCGCGGTGTCGGCCTCGAGCAGACCCGCACTGGCGGAGCGTCGGACGAGCGAGGACAGCTCCTCCGCACTGCGGGCGCCGGAGAGCTCCTCCTTCGGCTCGATCCCCATGCTCCGCAGCACGCCGTTGGCGCTGCCGTTGAGCACGACCACCGCCGGTTTGAAGACGGTGGTGAAGGCGACCTGGAAGGGGATGACGAGCTTCGCCGTGGCCAGTGGCAGGGCGAGCGCGAAGTTCTTGGGGACGAGTTCGCCGAGGATCATCGAGAGCACGGTGGCGACGAGCATGGCCACGATCGTCGCGATGGGTGCGACCGCCGCCTCCGGGATGCTCCAGGCGACGAGCGTCGGACGAAGCAGGTTCGACAGCGCCGGCTCCATCGTGTAACCGGTGAGCAGCGTCGTCAGCGTGATGCCGAGCTGGGCGGCGGAGAGATGCGTCGACGTATGCCGGAGGGCGCCGATCGTGAGCGAGAGCCGGGATTCACCTCGAGCCTGTCGCGCCTCGAGTTCGGCGCGGTCGAGGTTGACCAGTGCGAACTCGCTTGCGACGAAGAGGCCGGTGCCGACCGTGAGAAGGAGCCCCACGCCCAACATGATGTAGTCCATCAGCGGTTCCTCTCCTGCGAGAGAGGCGGACAGTGGGGCGATGTTCTGCAACTGGGAGGGTCGTCCATTATGCGGACGATTGTACAGAAGACGACTGTGCCCGCGCTCGCGCTCACCAGCTGACGGGCAGGGCCTTCCCCTCTTCGTAACCGGCCGCCGACTGGAGTCCGACCAGCGCGCGATCGTGGAACTCCGGCACCGACGAGGCACCGGCGTACGTGAACGACGAGCGCACGCCCGAGGTGATCATGTCCAGCAGGTCTTCCACACCGGGTCGCAGCGGGTCGAGGTAGATCTTGGAAGAGGAGATGCCCTCAGCGAAGAGCTCCTTGCGAGCCCGCTCGTAGGCGTCGAGTCGGCCGAAGCGCGCCTGCACCGCCTTGGTCGACGCCATGCCCCAGGATTCCTTGAACAGACGTCCGTCGCCGTCGCGCTGCAGCTCCCCCGGTGCCTCGATCGTGCCGGCGAACCAGGATCCGACCATGACGGACGCGGCGCCGGCCGCGAGCGCGAGTGCGACATCGCGGGGGTAGCGCACGCCGCCGTCCGCCCACACATGGGCACCGAGTTCCCTAGCGGCCTGAGCGGTCTCGAGCACGGCGGAGAACTGCGGGCGGCCGACCGCGGTCATCATGCGCGTCGTGCACATCGCCCCCGGCCCCACCCCCACCTTGAGGATCGTGGCGCCCGCGTCGACGAGGTCGCCGACGCCGTCGGCGGTGACGATGTTGCCGGCGACGATCGGCAGCCCGAGGTCGAGCTCGGCGACGGCACGCAGCGCCCGCAGCATCCCCTCCTGGTGACCGTGCGCGGTGTCCACGACCAGCACGTCGACTCCGGCTGCGGCGAGCGCCTTGGCCTTCGCCGCGACGTCGCCGTTGATGCCGACGGCCGCGGCCACAGCCAGCCTCCCGTGCGCATCGACGGCCGGGCGGTACAGGGTCGAGCGGAGTGCGCTCCGCGCGCTCAGAGTACCCACGAGATGTCCGTGGTGGACCACCGTCACCATCTCGACGTCGGCGTCCGTGATGACGTCGAAGGCGTGCCGCTCCGAGCCGATGTCGTCGGCGTCGATCGACGGCGTCCCGCGATGCACGAGATCCCCGAGCTGCGCATCCGGCAGCGCGGTGGCGAGCCTGGTCGCCGGGAGCACCCCGAGGATCCGGCCGACCTCGATCGGCGCGGCGCCCTGCGCGACGACGATGCCGTGACCCACGGCGGCCGGAAGCAGGCGGAGCGCGTCCGCGACGGAAGCCTCCGGCGGGAGCACGATCGGCGTGTCCCAGAGCACCGGCTGGTCCTTCACGTCACGGATCGCGGAATCGAGATCCTGCAGCGGCAGGTCTTGAGGAAGCACGCCGAGCGCGCCTCGGCGTGCGAGCACCGCCGCGATGCGCGGTCCGGTCACCGAGTTCATGTTCGCGGCGACGATCGGAAGGGTCGCCGGGGTGCCGTCCAGCGGTGCCAGATCGACCTGCAGACGGCTGGTGACCCCGGATCGCCGCGGCACCAGGAAGACGTCCGAGTAGGTCAGGTCGACGGTCGGCTGCTCTCCAGAGAACTCCATGTCTCCACGGTACCCAGATCGCAGCCCCGTGGGCGCGTGGCTTCCGACGATTCCCCGAGCGAAACACGTTAGGCTTGTTGGTCGAGAGTGTGCGGGCCCGAACGCATCCTGCGACGACGTCCGCACCAGAGAGCTTCAGCGATGAAAGAGGGCGATCGAGAGTGTCGAACCAGGTGACCGGCGTCAACGGCGACGGGGGGTTCGGAGCCAATTCCTGGCTCGTCGAAGAGCTCTACGAGCAGTTCAAGGTGAACCGCGACTCCGTCGACAAGGAGTGGTGGCCGATCCTCGAGAAGTACCACTCGGAGACGGCCTCGTCCTCGCCCGCTGCTGCGGACACATCCGCACATCCGGTGACGGCCCCGATCCCGGTGATCGGCTCGCAGCCGGTCGCCCGCACGACCGCGAAGCCGGCGGCCGCCGCGCCGATCCCGGCTCAGGCACCGAAGCCCGCGCCCAAGCCCGAGTCGAAGGAAGCCGCCGAGCCGGTCGAGGAAGACAAGGTCACGCCTCTCCGCGGCCTGCCGAAGACCCTCGCCGCGAACATGGACGAGTCGCTGACCGTCCCGACCGCGACCAGCGTGCGCACCGTGCCCGCGAAGCTGATGATCGACAACCGCATCGTCATCAACAACCACATGGCGCGCACCCGCGGCGGCAAGATCAGCTTCACCCACCTCATCGGGTGGGCGCTCATCCGCACGCTCGACGAGTTCCGCAGCCAGAACGTGTTCTACGCCGAGATCGACGGCAAGCCCTCGGTCGTCGCGCCCGCGCACGTCAACCTCGGCATCGCGATCGACCTGCCCAAGCCCGACGGCACGCGCGCCCTCATGGTTCCGAGCATCAAGCGCGCCGACACGCTGTCCTTCACCGAGTACCTCAGCGCGTACGAAGACCTGGTCACCCGTGCTCGCGGCAATAAGCTCACTGCCGCAGATTTCCAGGGCACCACCGTCTCGCTCACCAACCCGGGCGGCATCGGCACCGTGCACTCGGTGCCGCGACTCATGAAGGGCCAGGGGTGCATCATCGGCGCCGGCGCGCTCGAGTACCCCGCGGAGTTCCAGGGCGCGAGCGACAAGACGCTCAACGAGCTGGCGATCGGCAAGACGATCACCCTCACCAGCACCTACGACCACCGCGTCATCCAGGGTGCAGGCTCGGGCGAGTTCCTCAAGAAGGTGCACGAGCTGCTCATCGGCCAGCGCGGCTTCTACGACGACATCTTCGCGGCACTCCGCATCCCGTACGCCCCCATCCGGTGGAACCCCGACATCGCGGTCGACCTCGCGGAGCGCGTCGACAAGCAGTCCCGTGTGCAGGAGCTCATCAACTCCTTCCGCGTGCGCGGCCATCTGATGGCCGACATCGACCCTCTCGAGTACCAGCAGCGCTCGCACCCCGACCTCGAGATCGAGAGCCATGGGCTCACGTTCTGGGACCTCGACCGCGAGTTCGTCACCGGCGGCTTCGGCGGTCGGCGCATCGCCAAGCTCCGTGACATCCTCGGGGTGCTCCGCGACTCGTACTGCCGCACGCTGGGCATCGAGTACATGCACATCCAGGACCCGGAGCAGCGCCGCTGGTTCCAGGAGAAGGTCGAGGTCAAGTACCAGAAGCCCGGCCACGACGAGCAGCTGCGCGTCCTCCGCAAGCTCAACGAGGCTGAGGCGTTCGAGACCTTCCTGCAGACCAAGTTCGTCGGCCAGAAGCGCTTCTCGCTCGAAGGCGGCGAATCGCTGATCCCCCTGCTCGACGAGATCCTCCAGGGCGCCGCGACCGCAGGCCTCGAGGGTGCCGCGATCGGCATGGCCCACCGCGGCCGCCTCAACGTGCTCACGAACATCGCAGGGAAGACCTATGGTCAGGTGTTCCGTGAGTTCGAGGGCACCCAGACCCCCGGCAACCAGCGCGGCTCCGGCGATGTGAAGTACCACCTCGGCACCGAGGGCACCTTCGTCGCCGACGACAAGTCCGAGCTGCCCGTCTACCTCGCCGCCAACCCCTCGCACCTCGAGACGGTCGACGGCGTGCTGGAAGGCATCGTCCGGGCGAAGCAGGACCGCAAGCCGATCGGCACGTTCGCCTGGCTGCCGATCCTCGTCCACGGCGACGCCGCCTTTGCGGGCCAGGGCGTCGTGGTCGAGACGCTGCAGATGTCGCAGCTGCGCGGCTACCGCACCGGCGGCACCATCCACGTCGTGGTGAACAACCAGGTCGGCTTCACGACGACACCGAACGACGGTCGCACCTCGGTGTACTCCACCGACGTGGCGAAGACCATCCAGGCGCCGGTGTTCCACGTGAACGGCGATGACCCCGAGGCCGTCATCCACGTCGCGCAGCTCGCGTTCGAGTACCGCGAGCGCTTCCACCGCGACGTCGTGATCGACCTCGTCTGCTACCGCCGACGCGGTCACAACGAGGGCGATGACCCTTCGATGACGCAGCCGCTGATGACCGACCTGATCCAGGCGAAGCGGTCGGTCCGCCGCCTGTACACCGAGTCGCTCGTCGGCCGTGGCGACATCACGGAGCAGGAGTACGACGAAGCCAAGGCCGACTTCCAGAACCGCCTCGAGATCGCATTCGCCGAGACCCATGCCGCGGAGACCGGGGCGACACCGATCGCGCCGGACCTGCCTCCGGTGGAGGACCAGGTCGGAGCACCCGAGGTCACCGGTGTGCCGGGCGAGGTCATCCAGCTCATCGGCGACGCGTTCGTCAACAAGCCCGAGGGCTTCACGGTGCACCCGAAGATCCAGCAGCTGCTGGACAAGCGTCTCGACATGAGCCGCAACGGCGGTATCGACTGGGGCTTCGGCGAGCTGCTCGCATTCGGCTCGCTCCTTGTCGAGGGCACCCCGGTGCGTCTCGCGGGGCAGGATGCCCGCCGCGGCACCTTCGTGCAGCGTCACGCGACCCTTCACGATCGCGCGAACGGCCAGGAATGGCTGCCGCTGTCGAACCTGTCCGACGCGCAGGGCCGCTTCTTCGTCTACGACTCGCTGCTCAGCGAGTACGCCGCTCTCGGCTTCGAGTACGGCTACTCGGTCGAGGCTCCCGAAGCTCTCGTGCTCTGGGAGGCGCAGTTCGGCGACTTCGTCAACGGCGCCCAGTCCGTCATCGACGAGTACATCTCGGCGGCTGAGCAGAAGTGGGGCCAGCAGTCCAGCGTGACGCTGCTCCTCCCCCACGGCTACGAGGGCCAGGGACCCGACCACTCGTCGGCACGCATCGAGCGTTTCCTGCAGCTGTGCGCACAGGAGAACATGATCGTCTCCCGTCCTTCGACCCCGGCGTCGTACTTCCACCTGCTGCGCCGCCAGGCCTACGCCCGTCCTCGCAAGCCGCTCATCGTTTTCACCCCGAAGGCGATGCTGCGTCTGCGCGGAGCGACGAGCCCGGTCGAGGCCTTCACACAGGGTCGGTTCGAGCCGGTGATCGATGACGACCGCGGTCTCGATCGCTCCGCCGTGAAGCGCGTGCTCGTGCACTCGGGCAAGGTGCACTGGGACCTGCGCTCCGAACTCGAGAAGAACCCCAACCCCGAGGTCGCGCTGGTCCGGCTCGAGCAGCTCTACCCGACGCCGATCGACGAGCTCAAGGCGATCACCGACTCCTACCCGAACGCCGAGCTGGTGTGGGTCCAGGAGGAGCCGGAGAACCAGGGCGCCTGGCCGTTCCTCGCGCTGGCCTTCGCCGACGTCCCCGGTGACCGGTCCTTCCGCCCCGTCGCACGCTCGGCTTCCGCGTCGCCCGCAACAGGATCGTCCAAGGTGCACGCCGCCGAACAGGCCGCTCTGATCCGCGCGGCCGTCACACTCGGCTGATCGATCGACGAAAAGGGCGCCTCGACTTCGGTCGAGGCGCCCTTTTCGTCCGGCTTCAGTACCAGATGTCCAGGGAGGGCGCGGGGAAGGCGATCAACGCCCGATCGAGAGCCTCCACGGCCACCGCGTCACCCGAGATACGCCCTGCTCCGTGCAGCGACGCCGCGCGGACTCCCCCGGCGTACAGCGACGACAGCGCCGAAACATCGAGCACGATGTCGGCCTCGCTGCCCTCGGCTGCGACCTCGACCGTCGCGACGCCGGATTCGTCGACCCGCAGCCGCCAGTCACCGTCCGCGAATCCGAGGGCGTCCTCGACGCGCAGCACGGTGTCGAGCGGCGCCGAGTAGCGTCGTGCGGTGAGTGCGGCGGGCAGATCGAGGATGCGCAGCCACCCGTGGTCATGCACCTCCTGCTTCACGCCGCGGGCGTCGGCGACGAGCCACGGCAGCGGGTCGTCCAGTGGGCGGAGGTCGGCCTCGACCTCCGCGACGAGGTCGTGCTGCAGGGCGAAACGCCACAGCGCGGTGCGCGCGTCGGCGGTCTCGGCGGCGAGAAGTCGGACGTCCATCCGGAACCGCAGCGGGCCGCCCGCCTCGGACACCGTGTAGGCCAGGACACCTCGGAGCACACCGTCCTCGTCGAGATACCGCACGCCGCGGGCCTTGTCGCGGTCGGCGGTCGGTGCGACACCGGCATAACCTTCCCAGCGGCCGCGCCAACCGGGGATCTGTCCGGCTGCCCGTCGCCGCGCGCGTTCGTGGACCGCCCCGAGGTCGGCAGCCAGCGTCTCGCGGTCGATGTACTCCAGGCGACCCGGCGGGGTCGCGCCGCCCCACCCCGCGCGTCGTGTGTCCACGGTCAGGCGTGCGACGGGGACGGCAGAGCCGAAGCCGTAGCGCCCGTAGATCGTCGCTTCCGTCACCGTGAGCCCGGCGACAGCGACGCCGGCGGATGCTGCGGCTCGCAGCTCACCCTCCAGAAGGGCTCTGGCGATGCCCCGGCGCCGGTGCGTCGCCGCGACCGTGACGACGCTGATCGCCCACATGCTGACCTCGCCGCCGCCGGGAAGCGTGAGCGGAGTCACCCAGGCATTGGTGGTCGCGACCGGCAACGCGGCTTCCGGCGCCACCTTCTCGAACACGCCGATGTTGCGTCGTGCGGCGAAGGTCTTCGTGATCTGGGCGAGCATGTCCGTGCTCGGTTCGGCGCCGAGGAACCCGCGGTCGACCGCGCGCTGGAAGGCCGCGGCGCTCGCGTCGTCGGTCAGATCGACGACGCGATACTCGAGTCCGGCGTTCGCCAGCCGTTCAACCGAGGTGGTGTCTGCGGGCACGTCCCGCGCATCGATGGAGCTCATCCATCCACACTACCGACGGCCTCGGACGGAGGTCAGTGCTGGGCGGCCTGGACTTCCCGCAGCCGGGCGAACACCTGGTCGCGCAGCTGTTCGGGAGCCGTCTCCTTGCAGGCACGGGCGATGACCTCGGTGAGGGTCGTCGCCACGAGGGCCTCGTCACGGCAGGACGGGCAGTGCTCGAGATGCTCACGGATCTCGGTGTGCTCGGTCTTGCACACCTCGTTGCGGAGGTATTCCTCCAGATCCTGACGCGCTTTGTCGCAGCCGCAGTCGCTCATTCCTTGCTCCTCGTCTCAGCCGCGGCGATGCCCCGCTCGGCGGCGTAATCTGCCAGCAGCTCCCGCAGCATCCGCCTGCCACGATGCAGACGGCTCATGACGGTGCCGATGGGGGTCTTCATGATGTCGGCGATCTCCTGGTACGCGAAGCCCTCGACATCCGCGAGGTACACCGCAAGCCGGAAGTCCTCCGGCACGGCCTGCAGCGCGTCCTTGACCACCGAAGCCGGCATCCGGTCGATGGCCTCCGCCTCGGCAGAGCGGCTGTGCGACGCCGTGGTGGACTCCGCCCCACCGAGCTGCCAGTCCTCGAGCTCGTCGATCGTGCCCTGGAACGGCTCGCGCTGACGCTTGCGGTAGATGTTGATGTACGTGTTCGTGAGGATGCGGTACAACCACGCCTTGAGGTTGGTCCCCTGCGAGAACGTCGACCAGGAGCCGTACGCTTTCACGAACGTCTCCTGCACGAGGTCGGCGGCGTCAGCGGGGTTGCGCGTCATGCGCATCGCGGCGGCGTAGAGCTGATCCATGAAAGGGATCGCCTGCTCTTCGAACTCGCGTCGAGGGTCGCCGACGATGTCTGCGGTTGCGGTGTCATCCATCACCGGCCAGTCTAGGCCGCTGAGGTCGATCACCTCGCGCTCCAAGGTCGCCGTCATTCTCTCTCCTTCGCTTCAGGGAGCCTGTCTTTCACGACGATCCTCCCTGCGTTCACTAAGGTGAGAACCGATGAGCGCCAACAGGTATTCCCCCGCCCGGGTGCAGGGCACCTATCCTGCGCCCACCACCGACGTGCCCGTGCATGCCGAGCTCACGATCCCCGGCTCGAAATCGCTGACGAATCGGGAGCTGATGATCGCCGCGATCGCCGACGGCCCCGGCCGGCTGATCGCCCCTCTCCACTCCGACGACTCCGCCCGGATGGTCGACGCGCTGCGTGCGCTTGGGGTGGGTATCGAGGAGGTGGATGCCGGTCACGAGTTCGGCCCCGACCTCGTGGTCACCCCGGCGAAGCTCCGCGGCGGTACGACCATCGACTGCGGCCAGGCGGGCACCGTGATGCGCTTCATCGCCCCGCTGGCAGGCCTCGCCGAGCACGATGTGCACCTCACAGCGCATGAGACCGCACTCCACCGACCGATGGGCGGATTGATCAGCGCACTGCGCGACCTCGGAGTCGACATCGACGACGAGGGCACCTGGGCGCTCCCTTTCACCATTCGCGGTCACGGGCGCATCCGCGGCGGTCGAGTCGAGATCGACGCATCGGCCTCGAGCCAGTTCGTCTCCGGGCTGCTGCTCGCCGCACCCCGATTCGACGTCGGACTCCACCTCGTCCACGTCGGCGAGCACCTGCCGAGCCTTCCGCACATCGATATGACCATCGAGGCTCTGAGTCGCCGCGGTATCCGCATCGAGCGTCCGGCGGTGGGCGAGTGGCTCGTCGAAGCCGGTGTGCCACGGGCGAAGGAGATCGCGATCGAACCGGATCTCTCCAACGCTGCTCCGTTCCTCGCCGCAGCTCTCGTGACCGGCGGTTCCGTCTCGGTCACCGGCTGGCCGGCGCACTCCACACAGCCGGGCGCGCTGCTCCCGGACATTCTGCAGGCCGCCGGAGCGCACGTCGGGCGTCACGGCGGCACCCTCACGGTGCGCGCCGGCTCCGGAATACGCGGTCTCGATCTCGATCTCTCGGCGGCGAGCGAGCTGACTCCGACTCTCGTCGGCCTCGCCGCGTTCGCCGACTCCCCGACGACCATCCGTGGCATCGGCCACATCCGCCTCCACGAGACCGATCGGATCGCGGCGCTCATAGGCAACCTCCGCGCACTCGGCGGGGAGGCCGAGGAGCTTCCGGACGGGCTCCGCATCATCCCCCGCCCGCTGCGCGGTGGCAGCTGGGCTGCTCACCACGACCACCGGATGGCCACGACCGGTGCGCTGATCGGCCTGCGCGTGCCCGGTGTCGAGATCGACGACATCGGAACCACCGCGAAGACCCTCCCGGAGTTCACGATGCTCTGGGAGCGGATGCTGCGAGGTTGATGGTGAGCTGGCTGGACGACAGCGACGACCTCGATGACGACTTCGAGGACTTCGACGAGAGCAGCATCCGGACGCGACCGAACCCCAAGGCGAACCGCCCGCGCACCAAGCGCCGTCCCGCGCACGAGGATGCCCAGGTGGGCAGGGTTCTCGGTGTCGACCGCGGTCGGTATTCGGTGCTTCTCGGCGAGGACACGGCCGAGGAACGCATGATCACGACCACCAGGGCCCGGGAGCTGCGACGCATGCCGATCGTCACGGGCGATCAGGCGCGCGTGGTCGGCGACACCTCAGGTGACGAGGGAACGCTCGCCCGCATCGTCGGCATCGTCGAGCGCACCTCGCTTCTGCGACGCAGTGCCGACGACACCGACCAGGTCGAGCGCGTCATCGTCGCCAACGCCGATCAGATGCTCGTCGTCGTCGCCGCGGCCGACCCCGAGCCGCGGGCCCGCCTGGTCGACCGATATCTCGTCGCAGCGCTGGATGCGGGCATTCGCCCTCTGCTGGTCGTCACGAAGACCGACATCGCCGATCCGACGGAGTTCCTCACCCACTTCGACGGCCTCGACCTGCGGGTGTTCACCAGCGCGCAGGACGAGATGCCCGTCGAAGAGATCGGCGAAGCGCTCGTCGGACACTCCACGGTCTTCGTCGGACACTCGGGCGTCGGCAAGTCCACGCTCGTCAACGCGCTCGTGCCCACGGCTCTGCGCGCCACCGGACACGTGAACCAGGTCACCGGCCGCGGCCGCCACACCTCCTCCTCGACCGTCTCGCTGCGCTACGAGGGAACGAAGGGCACCGGTTGGGTGATCGACACCCCCGGCGTCCGCTCGTTCGGTCTCGGTCACGTCGACCCCGCCAACATCCTGGCCGCGTTCACCGAACTCGCCGGGATCGCTCAGGACTGTCCCCGCGGGTGCACACACCTCGCGGATGCCCCCGACTGCGCTCTGATCGAAGCGGCAGAACGCGGCGAGCTGGGCGAGACCGGCCGGGCGCGACTCGACTCCCTGCAGCGACTGCTCCAGACGTTCGCGGACAAAGCGGAGCAGGCCCCCGGCCGTTAGGCTGGAGGCGTGACTCAGCGCCTGGAATCCGGAACCGCAGCCCCTGACTTCTCCCTCCTCGACCAGGATGGGAAGACCGTTCGCCTCGCCGACCTGCGCGGCCAGAAGACGGTGCTGTACTTCTACCCCGCCGCGATGACCCCCGGTTGCACCACCGAGGCTTGCGACTTCCGCGACAGCATCTCGTCGCTCCAGGGCGCCGGCTACCGGGTCATCGGCATCTCGCGCGATGAGCCGGCCACGCTCACCGAGTTCCGCGAACGCGACGGTCTCACCTTTCCGCTGCTGAGCGACCCCGACCACGCGACCCACACCGCCTACGGCGCGTGGGGCGAGAAGATGAACTACGGCAAGCTCGTCGAGGGTGTCATCCGCTCCACCTTCGTCCTCGACGAGGACGGAAAGATCACTCTCGCGCAGTACAACGTGAAGGCCACAGGTCACGTGGCACGGCTGCGCAAGCAGCTCGGCATCGACGCCTGACCCGTCGGCCCGGAGCGCAGCGGGCGCGCGGAGGTCACTCGGCCGCGCGCTGCTCGCCCTCGCGTCGTGCGCTAGAGATCAGCAGCACGAAGCCCACCAGCCCGGGGAGTCCGACCCCGACGGTGAAAGCCCACGAGACCGGCTGCAGTGTGAGGGAGGCCAGCGCGAGGGCGATCGCGAGCACCTGGAACACCACTCCCCCGGATCGCGCCCACGACTTGCCCACACGGGTGCCGATGGAGAAGGCCACGAGGGCAGCTGCGCCGACCAGAGTGAGCGCGATCAGCGCCACAGCGGTCGGCAGCGAGGCCGCGTCGCCGGCGCCGAGGCCCACCAATTCGATCACTGCGAACACGATGAGCGCCGCTGCTTCGGCGGCGAGCACCGCCGCTGCCGCGAGTGCGATCCCCGGTGCGCGCACAGCATCTCCTAAGCATCGAAGCGGAGAAAACCCTTGATTTCGGGGTTTTCATGTAACAGAATAGAGAAAGTCATGTGCTCCCACAGCGGCGTGGGGCGAGCAATCACGCTCGCATCACAAATCGCGGGCATCCGTCCGCACATCACCAGGGTAGCCGAACCCGAACTGCTACCCGAATCCGAGAGGTCGCATCGCGACATCTCTTGAAATCCACACCGAGGAGCCCCCATGGACTGGCGCGATAAGGCCGCCTGCCTGACTGTAGACCCCGAGCTGTTCTTCCCCGTGGGGAACACCGGCCCGGCCGTCGATCAGATCGAGAAGGCGAAGACCGTCTGCGCCACCTGCACGGTCACGGAGATCTGCCTGCAGTACGCACTGGAGACCAGTCAGGACTCCGGCGTCTGGGGCGGACTCTCCGAAGACGAGCGCCGTGCTCTGAAGCGTCGCGCCGCACGCGCCCGCCGCGCCTCCTGAGCCTGCACGAAAGCGGCCTGAGATCAGGTTCTCAGGCCGCTTTCGTCTGCCTCGGCTTCGGCCCGATCAGCGGTCGAGCCAGCGCAAGGGGATGTCGATGACCACCTCTGTGCCCTCGCCATCGCTTCCATGCCACTCGATGGTGCCGCCCAGCTCCCCCTGGATGAGGGTGCGGATGATCTGAGTGCCGAGGCCCTGGCCGATCCGCCCCTCGGGGAGACCCAGACCGGTGTCGCGCACGGTCACGCGGAGGTTCTCCTCGGTCCGGGCGGCATCGATGGTGACGATGCCCTCCTGGCCGGCGAGGCCGTGCTCGACGGCGTTCGTGACGACCTCGGTGAGCGCGAGGGCGAGAGGTGTCGCATACTCGCTCGGGAGCACCCCGAACCGACCGGTCGACTGCGTGCGAGCGCGCGTGTTCGGCGCAGACGCGACCTCGGCCACCAGCTTGAGCACGCGATGGAAGACCTCATCGAAGTCGACCTTCTGCGTGAGCCCCTGGGCCAGGGTGTCGTGCACGACCGCGATCGCGTCGACGCGGCGCATGGCCTGCGTGAGCGCATCGCGGGCTTCGTCGGAGTGCGTCCGACGCGCCTGGATACGCAGAAGCGACGCCACCGTCTGGAGGTTGTTCTTCACGCGGTGGTGGATCTCGCGGATCGTCGCGTCCTTGGTGATGAGCTCCTGCTCCTGATGGCGCAGTTCCGACACGTCGCGGCAGAGCACGATCGCGCCGATCCGCGTTCCATGGTCCTTCAACGGGATCGCACGCAACGACACCGTCACGCCGCGCGCCTCGATGTCGGTGCGCCACGGAGCGCGACCGGTCACCACGACAGGCAGGGATTCGTCGACCTGTCTGGAGGGCGGGACGAGTCGGGTGGTGACCTCGGCGAGGGACTCGCCCTCGAGCTCGTCATCGAACCCCATGCGATTGAACGCCGACAGGGCGTTCGGGCTGGCGAACGTGCTGATCCCGTCGACGTCGATCCGGATGAGGCCGTCCGACGCGCGCGGAGCGCCACGGCGCGGTGAGGTCGGAGCGGTGAGATCGGGGAAGCTGCCGTCCGCGATCATCCGGAAGAGGTCGTTCGCACACTCGTCGAACGTGATCTGCTGGCGAGACGGAGTGCGCAACTCGCCCAGGTTGGTGTGTCTGGTCACCACACCGATCACCGTGGCTCCCGCATCCGCGCTGCGTCGTTCGCTCACGATCGGAACGGCGCGAACCCGGGTGGGGGTCTCTTCGAACCAGTCCGGGGACGACGAGTCGACGATCTCCGCTGACTCGAAAGCTCCCTGGACCTGCGTTCGCCACTGCGGTCGCACCCGCTCGCCGACGATATCGCGGTAGAACAGCGTCGCCGCGCCGCTCGGCCGCGCGTGAGCGACCGCGATGAAGGAACCGTCCTCCGTCTGGATCCAGATGACGATGTCCGCTGACGCGAGATCGGCGAGGAGTTGACCGTCACCGGCAAGTCGGTGCAGCCACTCGACGTCGCTGTCGGTCAGGAGGCCCTGGGCATGGGCGAGGTCGCTGAGGGTTGACACCTGACCAGCCTACGGTCAGATCCTTCAGAGAACCGCCAAGGACGTCGCGCGCCAGCGCCGATCGATGCCGTCGAGGCGGATTGCGACCGCACGCGTGCGCCCCGGTCCCGCCACCACGACGACGGCCTCGATCACGCCGTCGGTCGGCTCGGCCACTCGCAGCGATCTGATCGCGAACGTCGGTCGTGCCGGAGCGACACCCCGCGCACTGCGTGCCCTCGCCGAGAGATTGGCCCTGGTGACCAGACTCCGATAGGCGTCCTCACTGAACCACCGGGCGAGCTGCTCGACCTCCCTGACCCCGGCGAGCGCCTCGAGGACGCCGGTGGTGAGGCTGCGCAGAAGCGGCGCGGGGTCGGGAAGCTCGCTTGTCGGTGTGGGCTGGGCGGCGAAATACTCGTGGGGCATCATGTCGAACTCTCGGTCGGGGAGGTCTGAAGTTCGTCAGTACAGCACCGCGGCGCCCGGCGAAGGTGCCGTTTCGGGGAAGTATGTGGATAACTCGTACGTGGCACCTGGCCGTCGCCTACGCTCTGTCGGGTGCACTGGGACCGTCTGTTCGAAGACCTCGAAGGCCAGCTCGCGTCGGATTGGGAGGCGGAGCGCGCCGTGCTCGACGCCGAGTCCGAGCGACTACGCATCGCGAAACTGGACCTGCGGGCCCGCCTCCGGACGTTGTGCGGCGCCAGCACCGAAGCGATGATCGACCTGGTGGACGGACGACGGCTGCCTGTCACGCTCCAGGCACTCGGAGCAGACTGGCTCGCCGTGGCCTCACGCGATATCGGCGGTGCCGCCCACGCGTCGGGCACGACAGCATCGGCGCTGATCCTCCCCCTGCACGCCGTCGCCGGGATCACGACTGACCATGGCATGGTCCTGGCGAGCCTCGATGACTCTGCGACCGAGGCGCACCCGCTTCGCGAGCGGATGACGCTCGGATTCGTCCTACGGGATCTCGCTCGACGACGGATTCCCGTTCACATCAGCGTGCGCGTCGGCGACGACGTGCACGGCACGATCGATCGCGCGGCGGCGGATCACCTCGATCTGGCGCTGCACGATCCGGGGCAGGCGCGCCTCGCCGGAGCTGTGCGCGGCTTCCGCATCATCCCGTTCTCGACGCTCGTCGCCGTACGCACACCCGGAGATCAGCTGCGGTGAGCGGAGGAGGTGCCCCAGACCTCGGGGAAGCTCGCGACCTGCGACTGTCTCCACAACGCCATACGGCGGGCGATCTCCGATTCCTCCGCCAGGTATCCATCGAGACACGACTCCTCCACACGCCAGCGCGGAGGCGACCCGAGCTGTGCGCCGCGGAGCCTTCCTTCGTGGAGGAGGGCGATCACCTCGTCCACACCGATGCTCAGGAGTTCAGCCACCTGGGCAGGGGCGAGGAATCGCGACGCGGGCCGGGTCGGGGGTGCCATCCCCCCATTCTCCATGACGGCATCGCGGGGGATCCGGCGCTCTGCTGTCCTGTGGATAACCGACGGTGCCGGTCCGGGATTTCTGTGACGATATCGCCATGGCTACCCATTCCCGCCCTCGGCGCGCGTTCTGGGGCGACACCCGATTCCTCGTCGGTATCGCCCTGGTGGCGCTCTCCATCACCGCGGTCTGGCTCATCATCACCACATCCGACCATGCGCGGCCGGTGCTCCGAGCCGACCGCACGATCGTGCAGGGCGAGACGCTGACATCCGACGACTTCCAGGTGATCGAGGTGGGGCTGGGCCTGGCCGCCGAGGACTACCTCGGCCCCGAAGATCTGCAGCCCGGTCAGATCGCCGCGCGCACGCTCACGGAGGGTGAGATCCTGCCGGCAACCGCGCTGGCGGATGCCGATCAGACCCGCAGCACCACCATCGTGATCGAGAGCAGCACCGGGGTCCCCGGAGAAGTACAGGCCGGGACGGTGGTCGACGTCTGGTCCGCGGCTCTGCTCGACGACGGTCGCACCTACGACGCTCCACGAATCCTCGTCACCGATGTGACCGTCCGCGACGTGATCGAGCCCGACGGCATGCTTGCCGACGCCGTGTCGGCCCGGCTCGAACTCGTGATCGACACGAGCGATGCGGCCGATGTGCTCGCCGCCATCACCGGAGGGGCATCGCTCTCCGTCCTCCCGGTCGGCGCCGGCTCGTGACAGCTGTCGTCGTGGCGATCCCGGAGCCCCGCGCCAGTGAACTGGCCGCAGAGCTGGAGCTCGAAGGAATCCGGGTCCTCGCCGTCCTCCCCGTGCCCACCGGCGAGATCGACCTTCCACGTGATGCCGAGGCAATCATCGTCACGGCTGCACGCGCAGTGCTGTCGGCCGAGCTGGTGTCCACCTGCGATCGAGCGGGGGTCCGGATCCTCCCGCTCGGAGGTGCCGACAGCCGACTGCTCGGACGGCTCGGATTGTCCGCCGCGCTGCCTCCCGAGGCAGCCGGCTGGGAGGTCGCGGCGGCGCTGGGCGCCGACATCTCCCCCGAGCCCGTACGACGATCACCCCATCCGCACCGCATCATCGCCGTGTGGGGGCCACACGGGGCACCGGGGCGCTCCACGATCGCCGTCGAGCTCGCCGTGGAGCTCGCGCGGTCCGGGCGCAGCGCCGCCCTCGTCGATGCCGACACCGTGGCTCCATCGCTCGCGCTGCGGCTGGGGCTCAGCGACGACGCCCCCGGCATCGCGGCTGCCTGCCGTCGCGCCGAGCGCGGCGCCCTCGACTCGACGGAGTTGACGCGGCTCGCCACCACTTTGCAGAGCGGCAGCGGCGAGGCCGTGGAAGTGCTCGCCGGCATTAACCGCCCGAGCCGATGGCCCGAGCTGGGTTCGGCGCGTCTTCGAATGGCGTTGAGCGCCTGCCGTGAATGGATGGAGGAAACGGTCGTCGATGTGGCTGCAGCCTTCGATGCGGACGACGAGGTGACCTTCGACATCGCCGGGCCCCGCCGTCACGCCGCGACGACGGCGACGCTGAGCGAAGCGGATCTGATCGTCGCCGTGGCAGCGGCGGACCCACTGGGGATCAGCCGCTTCCTCCGGGACTACGCGGAAGTGCGGCGCCTCACCGCCCCGACGCCGGTGTCGGTCGTGATCAACCAGGTGCGGCCGGGGCCGCTCGGGATCGACGCCCGCGGGCAGGTGCGGCGCACGCTCGAGCGCTTCGCCGGCATCACGGAGGTCACGTTCCTGCCATTCGACCAGCGTGCAGCCGATGCCGCATTGCTGCATGCCCGTCCGATCACGGATGTCACACCGCGCTCGACACTCGTGTCGGGTATCCGAGGGCTCGCGGCGGCGCTGTCTCCCGCCGATGCGGAGCCCGCTACTGACGGTAGCTTGCGAGGAAGTTCCCGAGTCGCTCGACGGCTTCGCTCAGTACTCGGGGCTCGGGGAGCGTGACGAGCCGGAGGTGGTCCGGAGTCGCCCAGTTGAAACCGGTCCCCTGCACCAGGAGGATGTGCTCGGAGACGAGCAGATCGTAGACCAGGCGCGCGTCGTCTCTGATCTCGTGCACGTTGGGGTCGAGCCGAGGGAAGGCGTACAGCGCCCCCTGCGGTTTGACGCACGAGACCCCCGGAATCGACTCGAGCCCCTCCCACGCGATGTCGCGCTGCTCGTGCAGTCGACCGGTCGGGGCGATCAGCGCGTCGATGGACTGCACACCCGAGAGCGCCGCCTGCACCGCGTGCTGGGCGGGAACGTTCGGGCACAGTCGCGTCGATGCCAGCAGCGTGATCCCCTCGAGGAATCCCTTGGCGTGGCCCTGCGGCCCCGTGATGACCATCCACCCCGATCGATAGCCCGCGACTCGGTAGGTCTTGGACAAGCCGTTGAACGTCAGGCACAGCAGATCGGGAGCAAGCGTCGCGGTCGGGATGTGGACGGCACCGTCGAACAGAATGCGATCGTAGATCTCATCCGACAGGAGCAGCAGCTCATGTTCCCGAGCGATCTGCACGAGCCCTTCGAGGATCTTGCGCGAGTACACGACGCCGGTGGGGTTGTTCGGGTTGATGATCACGAGAGCCTTGGTGCGCGGCGTGATCTTCGAGCGGATGTCCTCGAGGTCGGGCTGCCACTCGTCATCCTCGTCGCACAGGTAATGCACGGGCGTACCGCCGGCGAGGCTGGTCATCGCCGTCCACAGCGGATAGTCCGGGGCCGGGATGAGCACTTCGTCGCCCTCGTCGAGCAGCGCCTGCATGGTCATGGTGATGAGCTCGGAGACGCCGTTGCCGAGATAGACGTCATCCGGGTCGAAGCGGGGGAAGCCCTCGATCTGCTCGTAGCGGCTCACGACCGCACGGCGGGCCGAGATGATGCCCTTGCTATCGCTGTAACCGTGCGCGGACGGGAGCGCCGCGAGCATGTCATGGACGATCTGGTGGGGAGCGTCGAAGCCGAAGATCGCGGGATTCCCGGTGTTCAGCTTGAGGATCTTGTGCCCCTCGGCCTCCAGACGCGCAGCCTCCACGAGGGCGTTTCCGCGGATCTCGTATAGGACGTTCTTGAGCTTCGACGACTGGTCGAAGTTGCGCGTTGGGGTCATCGGCCAAGCCTACAGCGACGAGAGGAGGGCCAATCCACGTGGACTGGCCCTCCTCTGCGCTGGAGCTACTTCTTCTTCTTACCCTGGGCGCGACGCTGCTCACGGTTGCCGGCCGGAGCCTCGGCATCCGTGCGCTGGCCGAAGGCGCCTCGCGGTGCTTCTTCCGGCTCGGCCTGCGGGGCCTGAGCGCGAGCCGCCGCCTGACGGACACGATCGGTCGCCGCCTGCTGGACCTGACCACGATCGTTGCGGACCTCGACCTCGCCCGCGTCGTTCGCCGCGGAGTACTCGAGACGCTGCTCTCCCCCGTCCGTGGCGAGACCCTTGGCCTCGACCTCGGCGGTCTGAGAGTCGCCGGCACGCCGCACCTCGACCTCGAGGTTGTAGAGGTATCCGACGGATTCCTCCTTGATCTGGCCCATCATCGACTGGAACATCGCGTAGCCCTCGCGCTGGTACTCGATGAGTGGATCGCGCTGAGCCATCGCGCGCAGCCCGATGCCGTCCTTGAGGTAGTCCATCTCGTAGAGGTGGTCGCGCCAGCGGCGGTCGAGCACCTGGAGCACCACGCGACGCTCCAGTTCACGCGTGGCCGCCTCGCCGAGCGCCTCCTCGCGCGCCTCGTACGCGATCTTCGCGTCGGAGAGCAGCTCGCGGGTGAGTCCGTCTGCCGTGATGCCGCCCTTGCGCCCCGCTGCTTCCGAGACGACCTCGTCGATCGTCACGCCCACCGGGTAGAGCGTCTTGAGCTCGGTCCAGAGCGCGTCGAAGTCCCAGCTCTCGTTGTGGCCCTCGCCGGTGTGGTCGCGGACCACGCCGCTGATCGCATCCTCGATGAAGTGCTGGACGCGGTCGGCGATGTCATCGCCCTGCAGGATGTGTCGACGGTCGGCGTAGATGGCCTCGCGCTGACGGTTCAGGACGTCGTCGTACTTGAGGACGTTCTTGCGCATCTCGGCGTTGCGCGACTCGACCTGGGACTGGGCGCTGCGGATCGCGCGGGATACGAGTCCCGACTCGATCGGAACATCGTCCGGGAAGTTCGTGCGGGCGAGGATCGCCTCGGCGGCACCCGACTGGAACAGACGCATCAGGTCGTCGGTGAGGCTCAGGTAGAAGCGACTCTCGCCGGGATCGCCCTGACGCCCGGAACGACCGCGGAGCTGGTTGTCGATGCGACGCGACTCGTGACGTTCGGTCCCCAGAACGTAGAGACCCCCGGCCTCGATGACCTTCTCGGCTTCCTCTGCGACGACAGCCTTCATCGCCTCGTAGGTCTCATCCCACGCGACCTCGTACTCCTCGGGCGTCTCGACGGGGTCGAGCCCCTTGCCCTTGAGCTCCTGGACCGCGAGGAACTCGGCGTTTCCGCCGAGCATGATGTCAGTGCCTCGACCGGCCATGTTCGTGGCGACGGTGACGGCCCCCAGGCGGCCGGCGCGGGCGACGATCTCGGCCTCACGCGCGTGGTTCTTCGCGTTGAGGACCTCGTGCTTGACGCCCTTCTTCGCGAGCAGGCGCGACAGGTACTCGCTCTTCTCGACGCTCACGGTTCCGACCAGCACCGGCTGCCCGGCGGCATGGCGTTCAGCGATGTCCTCGACGACCTGCTCGAACTTCGCCGTCTCGTTCTTGTAGACGAGGTCCGACTGGTCCTTGCGGATCATCGGCCGGTTCGTCGGGATCGGGATGACACCGAGCTTGTAGGTCGACATGAACTCCGCGGCCTCGGTCTCGGCCGTACCCGTCATGCCGGCGAGCTTGTCGTAGAGACGGAAGTAGTTCTGCAGCGTGACCGTCGCGAGAGTCTGGTTCTCGGCCTTGACCGGCACACCCTCCTTGGCCTCGATCGCCTGGTGGATGCCCTCGTTGTAGCGACGACCGACCAGGATTCGGCCCGTGTGCTCGTCGACGATCATGACCTCGTCGTTCATGACGACGTAGTCGGTGTCCTTCTTGAACAGGGCGAGCGCCTTGATCGAGTTGTTGAGGAAGGAGATGAGCGGAGTGTTGGCCGACTCGTACAGGTTGTCGATTCCGAGGTAGTCCTCGACCTTCTCGATACCGGGCTCGAGCACGCCGACGGTGCGCTTCTTCTCGTCGACCTCGTAATCCACGCCGACCTCGAGGGTGCGGGCGATCTTCGCGAACTCGGCGAACCAGCGGTTGGCCTCCCCCGAGGAGGGGCCCGAGATGATGAGCGGGGTGCGTGCCTCGTCGATGAGGATCGAGTCGACCTCGTCGACGATCGCGAAGAAGTGCTCGCGCTGGACGAGGTCTTCCTTGCGCCAGGCCATGTTGTCGCGCAGGTAGTCGAAGCCGAACTCGTTGTTCGTGCCGTAGGTGATGTCGGCCCCATACTGCTCACGGCGCACCGCAGGGGTCTGACCGGAGACGATGATGCCGGTGGTCATGCCGAGTGCGCGGAACACGCGTCCCATCAACTCGGCCTGGTAGCTCGCGAGGAAGTCGTTGACCGTGATCACGTGCACGCCCTTGCCGGCGATCGCGTTCAGGTACGCGGGCAGGGTCGCGACGAGGGTCTTGCCTTCACCGGTCTTCATCTCGGCGATGTTGCCGAGGTGAAGGGCGGCGCCGCCCATGACCTGCACGTCGTAGGCACGCATGCCGAGGGTGCGCTTCGCAGCCTCCCGTACCGCGGCGAAGGCCTCGGGCATCAGCTGGTCGAGCGTCTCGCCCTTCTCGAAGCGCGCGCGCAGCTCGACGGTCTCGTTGCGCAGCTCGTCGTCGGTGAGCTTGGAGATGTCCTCTTCCAGCGCTCCCACTGCCTTGACGACCTGATTCAGACGGCGGATGACCCGCCCCTCGCCAGCGCGCAGCAGCTTCTCAAGAGGATTGGCCACGGATGTCATCTCCCTGTCAGTGGGTAAATCGCCGGCCATCGGTGAACCCGACGCCAGGCATACTTTGCCATGTTACCGGTCTGTGACCTGCACGTCGCCTGCACGGGACTCCCGCGGGAGGATTCGGGCAGTTACCGAGTATGCATATACTCGGTAACGCATTCGAGCGACAACCAGGGGGCACACACCATGTCGGTACGTCAGAGCCTGCTCGCGATCCTCGAGCAGGGCCCCTGTTACGGCTACCAACTGCGGCACGAATTCGACCGACGCACCGGCTCCACCTGGCCACTGAACGTCGGACAGATCTACAACACACTCGAGAGGCTCGAGCGTGACGCTCTCGTGGAGCGGGGCGACGCCGACGAGCACGGCCACGTGTACTGGCAGATCACTGATGCCGGTTCGGCCGCGGTCGCACAGTGGCTCTCCTCCCCCGTGGTGCGGACGCAGGCGACCCGGGATGAGCTCGCGATCAAGCTCGCGGTCGCGGCGACGATGCCCGGGGTCGACGTCGCGGCGGTCATCCAATCGCAGCGCACGGCCTCACTGCGTCAACTGCAGTCCCTGCAGCGGGCGAAGTACGCCGGCGGTGAGGCGGACGGTCCGGAGGAGCTCTCCTGGGCCCTGGTCGTCGATTCGATGATCTTCGCCGCTGAGGCCGAGGTGCGCTGGCTCGACCACGCGGAACAACGTCTCGGCTCGCACCCGCGACACGCGATGGCGCTCGAACTCGCGACCGAGCGACCCAAGCGCGGGCGGCCTGCGAAGGCCGGAACCGCACTCGCGGGTGCCGCACCCTCGCTGTGAGCGACGAGACGGTCCTACGCCTGGGAGCCGACTCGTCCCCCGACGTGCGGAGCTCATCCGGCGCGCGACGATCGCGTGACGTGCCCTGAGCGAACAGCGCCGCCCCGAAGCGGATGCTCAGCCACCGCCGGTGCCCAAGAAACTAGGATCGATCCATGGCTGGATTTTGGGGCAGACGCAAACGCGAACAGGAAGAGCTCGCCGCACAGGACGCCGATCTGGCGCGTCGCGCCGAGCAGGCACTGGTCGGCGCGGACGAGCGGATTCGCACGACGTCGGACGAGCTCTCCTTCGCCGAGGCCGAGCTCGGCGAGTCGCTGACCGCCGATCTGCGCAAGGCTCTCACCGCGGTGCGTACCCACCTGCGCGAGGCGTTCCAGCTGCACCAGCTGAACCATGATGAGATCCCTGACACGGCCGAGGAGCTGCGCACACGGAACGCGCGCATCCTGCAGCTGTGCGACTGGGCCCAGGATCTTCTCGACGAGAAGACCTCCGTCCTCGCGGAGTCCGTGGCCAAGGTGCGCCGCGCTCCCGAGATCATCGCGCAGGTCCGGGCGGAGGCCGCCGAGCTCAGCACACGCATCCCCCAGACCAACGAAGCCGTCGCACGCCTCTCGGCCCGCTACGCCGATTCCGCGATGCACCAGATCACCGCCAGCGCGGCCGAGGCCGAGCAACTCATCCGCTTCGCCACCCACAGCGCCGACATCTCCGAGCGCCGTCGTGCGGCCAAGCAGAACGAAGAGGCGAACGTCGCCCTCGAAACGGCCACCGAGGCCACGCGGCGCGCATCCGCGCTCCTCGATGCGGTCGAAGACTTCGAGATCGAGGCCCTCCGCGCGGAGTCCACCCTCGCCGAGGTCGTGGCCGACTCCCGCGGTGACCTCATCGCGGCGCGCAATGCCCCCGCGGCACCTGCCGTCGCCGAAGCCGTCGCCGCACTCCAGGCCGCGCTGGCCGCCCTCACGCCGTCGGGCCAGCCCAACGATCCGTTCGCCGAACTCTCCCAGTTGCGCGACGCCAACTCCGCGCTCGACGAAGCCATCGCCAAAGCCCGTCACCGCGCCGAGAACCCCCTCCCGAGCATCGCGCAGGTCCAGCATGCGATCGACGATGCCGACCGCCAGCTCGGCGTCGCGCGCGGCCTCATCGCCGGTCATCGCGGCTGGATCGGCGCCGACGCCCGCACGCGCCTCGCCGAGGCCGAGCGACTCCGCGTCGATGTCTCCGACCTCCTCCCGGCGGAGGACACGCGCGAAGCGGCCCTCGTGCAGGCACGACGCGTCGCGCATCTCGCCTCCGAGGCGCTCCAGCTCGCACAGCGCGACATCGACTCTTCCCGTCCTCGGGATCAGGACTGGGGCGGCGGTGGCGGTTGGGGAGGCGGACCGCGGCGCGGCGGTGGTGGCGGCGACATCGCATCCGGCATCCTCGGCGGCCTCGTGATCGGAAGCCTCCTCGACGGAATCTTCGACTGACGATCGACGCCCGCGGCACCACGACGCCAGAACGGCCCGGCCCCTTGAGGGACCGGGCCGTTCTGCAACTCTGTCAGGAGGCGAGAGCCTCAGAGGGCGGCGCCTGCGTGCTCAACGCGATCACACCGTAGTCCCAGCCCTTGCGCCGGTAGACGACGCTCGGGTGGTCGGTGCGGACGTCGACGAAGAGGAAGAAGTCGTGCCCGACCAATTCCATCCGATCGACCGCCTCTTCCACAGTCATCCACTCGGCGTCGAAGCTCTTCGTGCGGATGACGACGGGCGAGTAGGTCTCTTCCTCGGACTGCTGCACGGGGACGCTGCCCGTCGCGACGGCATGGAGCACGTCCACGGATGCCGGCTGGACGTCGATGCCCTCCAGCGACCCGCTGCCCTTCTCGAAGTGAGCGCCGCGCGGGTGCTGTCGGCCGTCGACACGCTTCTCCTTCGCACGACGAAGCTGCTCGGACATCTTGTCGATGGCGAGGTCGAGAGCCACGAACTTGTCACCGTCCGTCGCCTCCGCGCGGACGACGGGCCCCTTGCCGACCAGCGTCAGCTCGACTGTCTCGTCCGGGATACGGCCGTTGCGATACACGCGGTGGGTGACCTTGACATCCAGTCGTTGCGCCCGTGACGCGAACATCTGGACCTTGGCGATCTTCTCTTCGACAACGGTTCGGAAGCGATCGGTGATACCCACTCCGACGCCAACGATGCTTGTTTCCATTGCTGCCTCCTTGTCCCGGTCCTCCCGGCCAAGGGCGGACCGTGGTCGCCTTGTGTCACCCCACCGTAGTCCGACCGCCGACGGATGTCACGGGGTTGCGCCCCTGTGTCGGCGGTGCATCCTCGATGAGGTTCCTCAGAATCCCGATCGATGCGGCGTGGCGGCGAGCGCGACTGCTGCCACGATGCGGAAGCCGGCCGCTTCGAGCACGCGGGATGCTTCGTCGAGCGTCGCCCCGGTCGTGACCACGTCGTCGACGATCACGGCCTCGGCGCCCGCCCCCCGGCGCCGCGCACGCATCGTGCCACGGACGTTCTCCTCACGCTCACGCGCGCCCAGGCCACGCTGATCGATGCCGGTGGCCGCGACCGACAGCACGGGTCGCGGTTCGGCGCGCGCGCGACGGATCAGCAGCTCGGGCACTCGATAGCCGCGGCGGCGGAACGCCCTCCGCGTGGTGGGGACCGGAACGATCCAGGTCATCGGCGTCACGAGGGGGGAGAGCACCGTCGCGAGTGCCGCGGCGAGCGGACGGGCGAGAAAGGTATCGCCCTCGCCCTTGAGCCGACGGATGCAGCGGGCCGCTACTCCCCCGAACTCGAGAGCTGCGTGCACCGGCAGTCCTCCCGGGGTCACCGACGATCGCGGACGCGGCGTCAGGTCGCCGCGACACCGGGAACACAACAGCGTCCCGGGTTCATCGCACCCTGCGCATGTCGCCGCCAGCAGGAACGCCGCCAGCTCCGCGCCGACACCGGGAAGAAGGGAGGATCGCTGCATCTGACGATTCTGACGCCGTGCGCTCGACTCCACCGATGACGCCGCCGCTACCGCTGCTGCCACCGACAACGGGGACTACTGCCCCTGCCGTGCAGGAGGAGTCACTCCCCGACCCGAGTGGCGAGCACCGAGATGTCGGACGCGACCTCGCGCCATGCCGACCCCGCATGTGCGAACAACTGTCCGCCCGCGCCGAGGATGCGGACACCGGCAGCGGTCCGCGCACCTGCGGCCGAGACGGAATCTCCCGGAGCCGCCTCCGACGTGCCGGGGCCGCCCACCATCTGGGTGATGAGCCGGGGGCTCACCGGATCCACCAGCACACCGAGCCGATCCGGCCCCAACCACACCAGACCCGTTGCGGGCTCGTCGATCTGCACCAGCTGCTTGGCATCGCCGAGCTCGACCGGAAGTCCCGTCGAATCGCGGACGACCGCGGCCACGACGACCCAGCGCTGCTTGCCGACGGTGACCACCGCGGCCACCCGGCTGCCGTCGCCGGCGACGCGCAGGTCGGAGACCGCCGACGCCGTCGGCCACGCATTCCCGATCGCGTGCGCTGCGATATCGCTCCCCCACGCCTGAAGGGCCGCCGGGTCTCCTTCGGGGACGGTCCACGTGTACCCGTATGGATCGAGGGACGGCTCGATCAGTCCCGGCGGCGCGTCGAACTCGTTGCGGCTCCCGTCGCCGACCCGATACACCCGCCCGTCGCCGAGTTGGACGGCCGCGATCGAGTCGTCCAGAGCCACATCGATCGACGCGATGGGCTGAGGCATCGCAGCGATCTCGTCGCTAATTCCCGCGACCGGGGAGATCTCGTCCCCCACGATCCGACCGAACACGCCGTTCTGCAGCACGAGAGTGCCGATCTCCGCCGACGGCTCCACGACATCGACGACCCCGGCGTCGACGCTGCGGCCGTCGACGGTGAACTGCACCCTGGTGACGGCGACCCCCGCAGCCCGGAGAGTGGCCTGCAACTGCGTGCGCATCCGGGAGAGCGTCGTCTCGTCGAGCGCGGCCGCCGGGCGGGTGAGGGCGACATCGGCCACCTGCCCGGTGATGAGGACGGCGTCCTGGGCCAGCTGCACGTCGGCCGGGAAGGCGTTCTGCACGGCAGGGTCGAGCCAGTCGCTGGGAGCACCGCCGATCAGGGCCTGCGTCACCGTCGTCGCCGGACTCTGCCTCCGCGGGAACCAACGCATGTCGGGGACCAGGCGCGACCAGCTGAGATCGAAGTACTGCAGCGGGTAGCCCTCGAAGACGTTCTCGAATCGAGGCTCATCGATCACGATCCCGTCGAGCGCCTCCGTGATGCGCCACTCGCCGTCCTCCATGCGCTGGAGTGTGAACGGCATGGTGGACGCGCCGAGTGCTTCCGAGTACGTGTTCGCGTCGTCGACACTCGCGACCAGGTCGAGCAGGACCTGGACGTCGGCCGAGTCCGCGTTCTCGACCTCCGCCTGCGGAACGGTGGAGGTGATCGTGCGCGTGTCGGTGCCGACGTCGACGGACACCCCTGCCGCCGGCCGCCACGTGCGCTGCAGGTCGGGAGCGAGGAACTCCCGCGCCGTGGCCCAGTTGTCTGACGTCGTGATCCCCGCTTCGAGGAACCCCTCGACGATCTCCTCGGGTCCGGCACCCTTGATCGGCCCGGAGGCCACGGGAAGGAAGTCGACATCCTGCGTGGATTCGCCGAGTTCGAGCCCCACCGAGACCCCGCCGCTGGTCGGAAGTCCGGCGCAGGCCGTGAGCAGGAGCACCACGAGGGCCACCGCCCCACCGCGCAGCGTCCTCGTCCATCCGGTCTGATTCATGACCTGTCGCTCTCGTCGAAGAGTCCGGGGGGAGGGTCGGTGAGGGAGATCGGCTGCGTCGCGTCACCGAGTTCCGCGAGCGGCTCCTGCGGTTCGATCGGGATCGGGCTCGGTCCGTCCAGCACGCCGTCGTGACGAGGAATAGTGAGGACGAAGTTCGTGCCGACGCCCAGTTCCGACCATACGGCGAGCGTGCCGCCGTGCAGCGTGGCGTCACCGAGAGCGATGGACAGTCCCAGCCCGGTCCCTCCGATCGTCCGCTGACGAGAGGGATCGGCGCGCCAGAACCGGTCGAACACCCGCTCCGCGTCGTCCGGCTCCATTCCCAGGCCGAAGTCCCGGACACCCGCCGCCACCGCATGCTGGTTACTGTCGATGGTGATGACGACCGGGCGCCCCTCGCCGTGTTCGATGGCGTTGCCGATCAGGTTGCGCAGGACCCGCCGCACGCGGCGAGGGTCCATGTCGACGGGCGAGTATCCGCCGGGGGCGACCAGTCGCAGCTCCGTGCCGTGCCCGTCGGCGAGCGGTCGCATCTGATCGATGATGTCCTCCGCCAGATGCGCGAGGCTCGTCGCCTCCAGCTCGAGCTGCACCGACCCTGCGTCGTACCGGCTGATCTCCAGGAGGTCGGACAGCAGCGTCTCGAACCGCTGCACCTGTGTGTGCAGCAGTTCGGCGGTGCGCGCGGTGGTGGGATCGAACTCGTCGCGCTGGTCGTTGAGCATGTCCGCGGCGAGCCGGATGGTCGTGAGCGGAGTGCGAAGCTCGTGCGAGACATCCGAGACGAACCGCTGCTGCACCATCGACAGCTCGCCGAGCTCCTTGATCTGCGCCTCGATGCTGTCGGCCATCGCATTGAAGGATCGACCGAGCACGGCGAGCTCGTCTTCTCCGTGCACATCGATGCGCACTCCGAGTTCGCCCGCCGCGAGTCGCGCGCTCGTCTCGGCGGCCTGCACGATCGGGGACGACACCGCCCGCAGGACGATCCAGGAGATGGCCGCGACGATGGCCACCAGCCCGATCCCGGCGATCCACAGGGTTCGCTGCACGAACACGAGCGTCTGATCGGCATCGCCGAGGTCGTAGGCGAAGTAGATCTCGAACGGCCCAGCTTCTGGCACCTGCAGCTGCTGCCCCACGACGATCCCGGGGACGGCCGGGCCGTCCTCCACCGGAAGCGCCACCGACTGCCAGGCCTGGCGATCGTCGAGCTTGACCACGCGTGCGCGGAGATTCGGGCTCAGCAGGCTCTCGTTCAACCCCGCTTCGAAACCGTTCAGTCGCGCGGTGTCCGCGCCGGTGTCGATCTTGTAGCCGGCGAGCTGATCGGTGCTCGAGGTGCGGGCGAGCGTGTCCTGGATTCCGGCCCAGAGACTCGAGAGCGCCGCGGGGTCGTCTCCCACCTCGGCCACATCGAGGATGCGCTGGGCCTGGTCCACCGCGCGGCGGGCGTCTTCGAGAGCGACGGTCTTGCGCGAGATGAAGAGGTCGTTCTGGATCACGAGCGCCATCGTCACGCAGGTGATGAAGATCGCCAGCGAGGTCGCGAGCAACGTGATCGAGAGGGTACGGAACCGCAGCGATCGTCGCCACAGGGTGCCGAGCATCGTCGGCCAGCCGCGCCAGTCGCGCAGGACAGCGACCGTCGTCGTGGTCGCTGTCGTCGCGGCCATCGTGCTCCTAGCCGACGCTCCCGGCACGGTAGCCGACGCCACGCACCGTCATCACGATCTTCGGATTGTCCGGGTCGAGTTCGACCTTGGCGCGGAGGCGCTGCACGTGCACATTCACCAGGCGGGTGTCGGCCTTGTAGTGGTAGCCCCACACCTGCTCCAGGAGCATCTCGCGGGAGAACACCTGCTGCGGTTTGGAGGCGAGCGCGACCAGCAGCTGGAACTCCAGCGGCGTGAGCGCGATCGGCGCGGTACCACGACGCACCTCGTGGGCATCGACATCGACCGTGAGGTCGCCCACCCGCAGCTGCTCGCTGGTGGCCTGCGGTGTCGGACGCAGACGGGTGCGGATGCGCGCGACGAGCTCTTTCGGGTTGAAGGGCTTGACCATGTAGTCATCTGCGCCCACCTCGAGTCCGCGAACGACGTCTGCGGTGTCGCTGCGCGCCGTGAGCATGATGATCGGGACGCCCGATTCCGCACGTATGCGGGTGCAGATCTCGATCCCGTCCATGCCGGGCAGCATGAGGTCGAGCAGCACGAGATCGGGCCGCTGCGAGCGCCACTCGTCGACGGCACGCGCACCGTCCGCGCAGAACACCGGCTCGAATCCCTCGGTGCGCAGCACGATGCCGATCATCTCGGCGAGCGCTGTGTCATCGTCGACCACGAGAATGCGTGAGGTCATAACTGTTACCTTATGGCACCGAGTCCCGCCGACCCCAGGTCTGCGCACCACGTGTGCGGTGTGACACGATGGAGCCACCATGGAGGGAGTGCCTGTGAGTGGCCAGATGTGGACGCCCGCGCCGAAGAAGGGGGTCATCCCCCTCCATCCGCTGACGTTCGGGATGCTGCTGGGCCGGGCCTTCGCGGCCCTGCGACACAACCCGAAGGTACTGTTCGGCTTCGCCGTCGTGATTCAGCTCGTCGCGACCGTCGTCACGGCGTCCGTGATGGGAGTCGTCCTGTTCACGACCTTCTCCCGCCTGGAGACCGTCTCACCCTCCTCCCCCGACTTCGAGGCGGTGCTGGCCGGGACCATCGGGATCAACCTCATCGCCGGCCTCGGCGTCGGACTGGCGTCGACCGCCTTCACGGCGACGATGCAGGGCGTGGTCGCCGCGGAGATCGGCTACGCAGCCGTCGGGGTCAAGGCCACGCTGCGGATGCTCTGGCGCCGGATGGCACCGGCTTTCTGGCGTCTCGCCGGTTTCGCGTCGCTCTCGGTGATCGCCCTGTTCGGCATCCTCGCCATCGTCGTGAGCATCATCGCCGCCTTCGTCGCCGGTGGTGCGGGCGGAAGCGTCGAGCTCATCGGAGTCGTCGTCCTCGTCGTGGTCCTCCTCGCACTCGCCGCGATCCCCCTGTTCGTCTGGCTGACGACGAAGCTGCTGCTGGTGCCGTCGATCCTCGTCCTCGAGCACGCACGGTTCCGCGACGCCTTCGTGCGCTCCTGGCGACTCACCCGCGGCCGTTTCTGGGTCGCGTTCGGCGTGACCTTCCTCATCAGCGCCATCATGGGCATCGCGGCGCAGGTGGTGAGCATCCCGGCCACGCTGCTGAGCAGCCTGCTCGGCTCGGTCATCGCGCCGACGGGCGCCGAGGATCCGAGCGCCATCGTGGGCTTTGTCCTCGCCTTCCTCGCACCCCAGATCCTGCTCCTCGTCATCCAGGCGATCACTCTCGTGGTGCAGAGCACGGGGTCGGCACTCGTCTACCTCGACTGCCGGATGCGGTACGAGGGGCTGGACCAGACGCTCATCGCCTATGTCGAGCACCGTGATCTGGGCGGGACGGAAGATCAGCTCGGCGATCCGTTCATCGTCGATCCGGCGAGAGCCGTCACCTCCGCGCCTCCGCCCCGGCAGGTGCCGGACCACGTACTGATGACACAGGGCGCCTCCCCGCAGCCATACCCCGGACAGCCGTACCCCGGACAGCCGTATGCTCAGCAGCCGCAGCCGTACGGGCAGCAGCCCTACGCGCCACAGGCGTATGCACCGCAGCAGAGCAGCGCGCCGACGACGCCAGCGACCGCGCCGGTCACGAGCGCTCCCGGGGCGTTCCCGCCGCCTCCGCCACCTGCGGCAGCTGCTGCCGCATCGAACCCGACTCACGCACCCGGACCGGCTGACGGAGGCTGGGCTGCTCCCGGCAGCGACGACACGGCATGATCTCCCGGTTCGACGACCTGTTCATCCCCGACGGGGATGAGGCACGCCGATGGGCGGAGGACGAGCTCGCCAACCCGCGGTACGCGGATGCGAAACCGACGTGGTTCGATCTGGTCGCGCGGGACATCGGCCGCTTCCTCGCCGATCTGTTCAGCTCGGACAACGGCGCGAACATCGGACCGTCCGCTCTCATCATCGTGACGGTCATCATCGCCGCCGCTCTCATCGCAGCCCTCGTCATCTGGGGTCGGCCGCGCAGCTCGCGTGCCGTGCGACGTGCACGGGGCGACCTCCTCGGCGAGTCCGATGACCGCACGGCGGCACAGCTCCGAGCCGATGCCGAGCGCAGCGCCCGCGCGGCCGACTGGAGCACCGCGACGATCCTCCGCTATCGCGCGATCGCCCGCAGCCTCCTCGAACGCGATCTGATCGATCCCGCCCCCGGCGCCACCGCGCAGTCGATCGCGCGCGATGCCGGCGCCGTCTTCCCGGATGAGGCCTCAGCGCTGCGCCGCGCAGCCGTGGCGTTCGACGACGTCCGTTACCTCGGGCACCCGGCGACGGTGGAGACCTACCAGGACCTCGCGGCAACGGACGAACGTCTCCGCACCCGTCGCCTCGAGGCGGTGCCGGCATGACCGTGACCGAGCAGAGCGGGACTGCCGCGGCGACGGCCGAGCGTCGACCACGCAGAAGGAACACCGTCCTGGGCTGGGGCATCATCGTCGTCCTCGTCCTCGTCGCCGTGTTCGTCGCCGTGCGCGTCAGCGCCTCGCCACCGGCGGAACACGGAGCTCTCGACCCCGAAGGGCGTGATGACTCCGGTGCCCTCGCCCTCGCGGAGATCCTTCGCGACCAGGGCGTCGAGGTCGACGTCCGACGATCGCGGGTGGAGGCACGTGCCGCCGTCGGCGAGGGAGCCACGCTGGTCATGGCGAATCCGTACACGCTCACCGATGGCGCCGTGGAGACGCTGATGGAACCGGCCGACCGCGTGGTCTTCCTCTCGACGAGCTCGCACCTGCTGAACACGCTGCGCATCGGCGAGAACGCCCCGGGCACGCGCTCGGCCGTGGAGGCGGCGTGCGATGTCCCGGAGTTCGCGGAGGTTGGCACGATCCGCGCCGACCGTCTCTTCTCCCCCGCCGCTGAGGTCGAGGGGTGCTTCGGAGATGCCGACGGCGCCGCCGTGCTCGTCGATGACCGCGCCGGAGACCGCCGCGTCGTCGTGGAGGGTACCCGGCTCTTCAGCAACGCGTACCTGGCGGAGAACGGCAACGCCGCGCTCGCGCTGGCACTGCTCGGGCAGACCGAACGGGTCGTCTGGTACGTGCCGAGCCTCGGCGATTCCGACATCGAGGGCAAGTCGGTCGACACGTTGGGGAGCCTCACTCCCCCGTGGGTCACACCGGCGATCCTCCTGCTGCTGCTCGCCGGAGTCGCCGCGTCGATCTGGCGCGGTCAGCGTTTCGGGCCCCTCGTCGCCGAGACGTTGCCGGTGACGGTCCGCGCGTCCGAGACGATGCACGGCCGCGCACGTCTCACCGCCAGGGCCGCTGATGCCGCGCACGCTGCCGAGGCCCTTCGCGACGGCGCGCAGCGGCGCCTCGCCCGCCGACTCGGCCTGGCCGTGCATGCCGGCGCGGACGAGGTCGCCGACGCCGCGTCCGACAGGCTCCGGATCCCCCGGGGAACCCTGCAGACGCTGTTGTCGGGGCCTCTTCCCACAGACGACGCCACCCTGGTCGACCTCGCTCGACGTCTCGACGAGCTCGAGGCGGCCGTGGAGACCAGCACCCGTCGACCGACCATCCATCCCACAGAAGCCGAGGGAACCACGTGACCGTTGAGAACCACTCCACCGACGACGCCGCGCTTCGTCAGGCCATGCACCGGGTGCGCACCGAGGTCGACAAGGCGGTCATCGGCCAGGCCGGCACCGTCACCGGCCTCCTCGTCTCGCTGCTCGCGCGCGGCCATGTGCTCCTGGAAGGAGTGCCCGGCGTCGCCAAGACGCTGGTGGTCCGGTCGTTCGCACGTGCCCTCGGCCTCGACACGAAACGCGTGCAGTTCACGCCGGACCTGATGCCGGGCGACGTCACGGGTTCCCTCGTGTATGACGCTCGCACGGGCGAGTTCGACTTCCGCGCCGGCCCGGTGTTCACCAACATCCTGCTCGCGGATGAGATCAACCGGACGCCGCCGAAGACGCAGGCCGCCCTCCTCGAAGCCATGGAGGAGCGCCAGGTGTCGGCCGATGGTGTCAGCCGCCCGCTGCCCGATCCCTTCCTCGTCGCGGCGACCCAGAATCCGATCGAGCACGAGGGCACGTACTCGCTGCCCGAAGCGCAGCTGGATCGCTTCCTGATGAAGCTCGTCGTCGGCATGCCGGAGCGCGACGCCGAGGTGTCGGTGCTCCGCCGGCACGCCGAGGGCTTCTCCCCGCGCGAGCTGACGGGCGTCGAGGCCGTCGTCTCCGCAGACGAGATCCGAGCCGCGCAGCAGGCCGCCGCCTCGGTCGACGTCACCGATGACGTGCTGGGATACGTCGTCGATCTGGCGCGCGCGACGCGGCAGTCCCCCTCCGTCGAACTCGGCGCCAGCCCCCGCGCCTCGACCGGCCTCCTGGCCGCCGCCAAGGCCTGGGCGTGGTTAAACGCCTCCACCGCGGTGACACCCGATCACGTGCAGACGATGCTCGTGCCGGTGTGGCGTCACCGCCTCCAGCTGCGGCCGGACGCCCAGATGGAGGGCGTCTCCGCAGACGCCGTGCTCACCTCGGTCGTGCAGCAGACCAGGGTTCCGATCTAGGTGTTCATCACCGGTCGTCTCGCCGTCGCCCTCGCCGTCGGCGTCGTCCCGCTGGTCCTCGCCGGGCTCGCGGGCTATCCGCCGTACCCGGTGCTGGGCGCCTGGATCGGCCTATGCATCCTTCTGGTCGTCGTGGATCTCGCCCTCGCCGCGAGCGCCCGGTCGGTGACGGTCAGCCGCCGGTTGCCCAAGCGCGCACGGCTCGGCGAACAGGTTCCGGTGAGCGTCGCCGTCCACAACCACGGTGCCAGGGCGCTGCACGCGGTGATCCGCGACGCCTGGCAGCCCACGGCCGGCGCCCCCGCCGAGAGACAGCAGCTGCGGGTGGGCCCGGGCGAGCGCGGTCGCGTGGCCATCCCGCTCACTCCGCGCCGACGCGGAGAGCTCGTGAGCGAGTTCGTTATGGTCCGTTCGCGCGGGCCCCTCGGTCTCGCCGGTCGACAGGCACGGCATCCGGTCCGAGGAGCGATCCGTGTGCTTCCCGCCTTCACCTCGCGAAAGCACCTCCCGTCGAGGCTGGCTCGGCTGCGCGAGCTGGACGGCAACACGAGCATCCAGGTCCGAGGCCAGGGAACCGAGTTCGACTCGTTGCGCGAGTACGTCCGCGGCGACGACGTGCGTTCGATCGACTGGCGCGCGACCGCGCGCGCCGGCACGACGATGCTGCGCACCTGGCGACCCGAACGCGACCGGCATGTCGTCATCATCATCGACACCGGTCGGACGGCAGCCGCACGCGTGGGCGACGGCACCCGGGTCGATGCAGCCCTCGAAGCGGCACTCCTGCTGGCAGCCCTCGCCTCTCGGGCGGGCGACCACGTGCACCTGCTGATGTACGACCGCGTCGTGCGCGGCCGGGTCACCGGCGTCGACGGCTCGGCACTCCTGCCGGCGATGAGCGACGCCATGGCGCCCGTGCACGCGCGTCTGGTGGACACCGACTGGCACGGCGCCTTCGCCGCCGTGCGCACGCTCACCACGCGACCCTCCTTGATCGTCGTGCTCACGGCACAGGACGCAGCCGAATCCGCTCGCGGCTTCCTCGGCGCCTTCCCGACCGCGTCGCGTGCGACCACCGTTCTCGTCGGGTCCGTCACCGACGACGGCATCGCCGCGCTCGCGCGTGAACGCGACTCTCGCGAAGAGGTCTATCTCGCCGCTGCGGCGGAACGCACGCTTCGCGACGCCGAGAACGTCGCGGATGCGATCCGCAGAGCGGGTGGCGAGGCGATCGCCGCCGATCCGGAAGAACTCCCGCCCCGCATCGCCGACCGCTATCTGGAGCTGAAGGCGGCCGGCCGGCTCTGACCGCTGCCGGCTCTGACGGTTCGCGATCAGCCGGTCATCAGCCGGCGATGAGTCGAGGCGTGCCCGCTTCGTACTCGACGAGGTCGCCGGTCTCGCCGCGTCGATGCGCCCGCCCCCCGATGACGAGCATGTAGATGAGGAACACCGCCAGCGCGGCAGCGCCGATGCCGATCTTCACCGGCCACGGCAGTCCCCAGCCGGTCACGAAGCCCTCCACGAGCCCGGCGAGGAAAAGGGCGAACACGAGACCGAGTGCGACCGTCGCGAGCGATCGCCCCTCTTCGGCCAGCGCCTCCCCGCGGGTGCGGTGTCCCGGAGCCACCCAGGCCCAGAACACGTGCAGACCGGCGGCGGCCGCGACGAAGATGCAGGTCATCTCGAGCATGCCGTGCGGGAGGATGTAGAGCACCATCAGGTCGGCCTTGTCGTGCGCGGCCATGACCGCGCCGGAGGTTCCGAGGCCCATGGCGTTCTGCACGAGCATGTACACCGGCCAGATCCCCGTGACGCCGAAGAGCACGCATTGCATGGCGATCCAGGCGTTGTTCGTCCAGACCATGCCCATGAACTCGGCAGCGGGGTTCTCGGTGTAATAGCCCGTGAAGCTCTCGTCGGCATACTGTTCGAGCTGGTCGGGCGGTCCGAGAGTTGCGATGAGCGCCGGGTCGCTCGCGATCCACGCCGCCGTGCCGACCGCGACGGCGATGAAGGCGAGAGCGATGACCAGGGTCGTCCACCGCAGCCGGTACAGGGCGGCCGGAAGCTGCAGTCGGAAGAACCGAGCGGTCTGGGTGAGGATGCTGTCGGATGCTCCGGTGAGGCGCAGTCGGGCGCGGACCAGGATCGTGGAGAGGTAGGCGCCTTGCGGGGAGTCGCCGACCGACGTCTTCAGCTCGGCGAGATCGGCGGAGGCTGCGCGGTACCGCACGATCAGTTCGTCCACGCCGCTGCCGTCGAGCCGGGCTCGGCTGAGTTCCTCGAGCCGTTCCCATTCCGCACGGCGAGCATCGGTCAGCGCATCGGCATCCACCTGATTTACTGTACTCATGTCCGTCCCGATCGACGTCTCCGACGAGGTGCTCTCCGGCGAAGCCGTCGCGATCGACGTGCAGCCGGTCGGCTTCCTGCTCCGCGCTCTGGGCGCCGCGATCGACATGCTCCTCGGATACGCGGTGTTCATCCTCTGGCTCTTCCTGCGCATCTGGCTGCTCGATGCCGGCGTGCTCGACGATGCCACCGACCGCATCGCCACGGTCGCCGCGATCGTCGTGAGCTTCGTGGTGCTCCCCATCACGATGGAGGTCGCCCTCAAGGGCCGCAGCCTCGGCAAGCTCGCCGTCGGAGGGCGGATCGTCCGCGTGGACGGCGGTGCCGCCGGGTTCCGGCACGCGTTCATCCGCGCGCTTCTCGGAGTCCTCGAGATCTACATGACCTTCGGCGGCATCGCGGTGCTCACCGGCGCTTTCACGGCGCGATCGCAGCGCCTGGGCGACCTGGTCGCCGGCACGTACAGCCAGCGCGTCCGCACTCCTGCACTCCCCTCGCACATGCCGGTACTGCCCCCGGCTCTGGCCGGCTGGGCGCAGATCGCCGACGTGGCGCGCATGCCGGACCGCCTCGCGCGCCGGATCTCGCAGTTCCTCGTGAGCGCGCCGCGGATGGTCCCCGTCGCTCGAGCGCGGGTGGCGCACGATCTGCTCACCGAGGCCACGCCCTTCGTCTCGCCGATGCCCTCAGCCCCGCCGGAGCAGGTGCTGGTGGGCATCACCGTCCTCCGGCGGGAGCGGGAACGGCGCGCGCTGGAGAATGCCGACCGTCGAGCCGAGCGCCTCACCGGCCGACGCGTCGGGGTCTGATCCGTCGCAGCGCGACCCTCGGTCGCGGGAACGCTCAGTAGCGGTAGTGCTCGAGCTTGTACGGTCCGTCCACCGGTACGCCGATGTACGCCGCCTGCTCATCGCTGAGAGTGGTGAGCCGCACTCCCAGTGCGTCGAGGTGGAGGCGGGCGACCTTCTCGTCAAGCGCCTTCGGGAGGACGTAGACGCCGGTGGGATAGGCGACGATGTTCGTGAAGAGCTCGAGCTGCGCGAGCACCTGGTTGGTGAACGAGGCGCTCATGACGAACGACGGATGCCCGGTGGCGTTGCCCAGGTTCATCAGGCGCCCCTCGCTGAGCACGAGGACGCTGCGTCCGCTCGGCAGACGCCATTCGTGCACCTGCGGCTTGATCTCGATCTTCTCGGCGCCCTCGATGGCTTCGAGGCCCGCCATGTCGATCTCGTTGTCGAAGTGGCCGACATTGGCGACGATCGCAAGATGCTTGAGGGCCTGAAGATGCTCGGTCGTGACGACATCACGGTTGCCGGTGCCGGTCACCACGATGTCGACCTCACCCGCGACGTCGATCAGGCGTGCCACCTGGAACCCATCCATCGCCGCCTGCAGCGCGCAGATCGGATCGACCTCGCTGACGATCACCCGGGCGCCCTGTCCGCGCAGAGCCTCGGCTGCCCCCTTGCCCACGTCGCCGTACCCGCACACGAAGGCGACTTTGCCGCCCATGAGCACATCGGTCGCGCGGTTCAGCCCATCCGGGAGGGAGTGCCGGATGCCGTACTTGTTGTCGAACTTGCTCTTGGTCACCGAGTCGTTGACGTTGATGGCCGGGAAGAGCAGCTCCCCGGAGGCGGCGAGCTCATAGAGACGATGCACGCCCGTGGTGGTCTCCTCCGTCACCCCGATGAGTCCGGCCGCGAGCTTCGTCCAGCGATCGGTCGACGACGCGAGCGAACGGCGCAGCAGATCGAGGATGACCGAGTACTCGTGCGAGTCGGAGTCCGTCGTCGCCGGGACAACGCCCGCCTTCTCGAACTCGACGCCCTTGTGCACGAGTAGCGTGGCGTCGCCGCCGTCGTCGAGGATGAGGTTCGGCCCGTCGAATCCCGTCGACGACCAGTCGAAGATGCGCTCGGTGCACGCCCAGTACTCGTCGAGCGTCTCCCCCTTCCAGGCGAAGACCGGCACCCCCGCCGGGGCGTCGGCCGTGCCGTCAGGTCCGACCACGACGGCGGCGGCTGCTTCGTCCTGGGTCGAGAAGATGTTGCAGCTCGCCCACCGCACCTGGGCGCCGAGCGCCACGAGCGTCTCGATGAGCACGGCCGTCTGCACCGTCATGTGCAGCGAACCCGCGATCCTGGCGCCCCTCAGCGGCTGCCCGGCACCGAACTCCTCCCGGAGGGACATCAGCCCCGGCATCTCGTTCTCGGCGAGCCGCAGCTGGTGACGGCCGGCTTCGGCGAGCGACAGGTCGGCGACGCGGTACTCGAGCTCAGGCATTTTCGTATTCTTCCATCACGATCAAGCCGGCACAGCGTGTGCGTCAGAAGCGGATGGCGTCGATCACCTTCACGCGCAGCGCGACGAGTGCGGGGATGAACCCCGACACCGCACCGACGATCACGGAGGCGACGAGCCCGACGAGGGCTGCCCGCATCGGGAACGGCGGCACGTCCTGGATGCCGTAGAACATCGAGGTGACGACCCAGTCGGAGCGCAGCACCGCGACGACGATAGCGATCCCGATCACACCGGCGACCGTCGTGGCGACGAGACTCTCCAGGAACACCGCGAAGAACACGCGCCCCGAGCTCGCACCGAACGCACGGCGGACTCCGATCTCGCGGACGCGCTGGCGCATCGCCACGAGCTGGATGTTGATCAGGCTCAGCGCACCGAGCGCGAGGATGAGAGCGGCGATCCCGCCCGTGATCATCTCGAATGTGGCCTGGACGTCCATCGCTCCCGGTTGCGCCGCCCAGTCGGTGCGGCTCACCGAGACCGTCTGGCCCTCGGGCAGTCCGGCGCGCAGGTCCATCGCCAGCACCGGGCCGATCTCGTCGGCCTGCTGGGCTCCCACCCAGACCTCGTACTGCGTCATCGCATCGGGCGGCAACGCATCTACGCGAGCGCGATACACGTCGTAGAGCAGATCGACCCGCAGTTCCTCGTCGCCGAACCCCTGCCGCGGGACGATGCCGATCACCTGGTAGGTGCCACCGGCCGGACCACCGAACACGACGGTCGGATGCTGCGCCAGCGGCACCCGTCCGAGCCGGTCCCACAGCGCTTCTGTGATGACCACCGGTGGGGCCAGGGCCTCGACGTCGGTATCGAGGAACCAGCGTCCCTCGAGAAGCTGCTCGCGGTGGATCTGCGAGAAGGCCGGATCCATCACGCGCGCCGGGACCGGGGTGATGCCCTCCGGAAGCTGCGCGTCCATCATGATCCCCTGCGCGATGCGCGCCGTGTGGCTGAAGCCGAATCGTTCCGAGACGCGAGTGAAACGAGCATCGAAGTCATCGGGATCCACGGGAGAGCCGTCGCCAGTGCTCGCCGCGACGACGAGGGTGGCCACACGCCCTCCCCAGCGGTCGGACTGCTCGGCCTGGAACTGACGCTGGTACTCCGAGATCGCCACGACCGCCGTGAGTGCTCCGACCGACACGGCGATGCCGATCAGGCTGAGCAGCACACGGAGCTTGTGGACGCGGATCTCGGCCCACGCGTCGGAGAGCGCGCCGAGGAAGCCCGTCATCAGACGACCTCGGACGCAGCGGGCACGGCCACAGGCGGTGCCGGAGCGGGGGCCGCGGGCTGCGCCGGAGCGGCGGGCACGGGCGCTGCGAGCGTCGAGGCCTCGAAGGCACGGCTGAGGTCCGCGGTCTCCAGACGCCCCGCGTCCAGTCGGTAGTGCCGGCGCGCGCGGGCCGCGACGTGGAGGTCGTGCGTGATGGTGACCAGGGCGGCGTCCGTCTCGGTGGCGACCTCGTCGAGGAGCGACATGACCGATGCGCCGGTGTCGATGTCGAGCGCGCCGGTGGGCTCGTCGGCGAGGATCAGGACGGGTCTGCGCACCAGCGCCCTGGCGATCGCGACACGCTGCTGCTCACCACCGGAGAGCTTGTCGGCGATCTGGCCGACCCTGTGGCCGAGTCCCACCCGCTCGAGCATGTCCGCGGCGATCTGCCGTCGGTTCCAGAACGTCTTCCCCTTCGCATGGCCGAGAGGCATCATCACGTTGTCGAGTGCGGTTCGCCCCGGCAGCAGGTTGAACTGCTGGAAGACGAAGCCGACGTTGTCGCCGCGCAGCCGATCCAGGCGCCCCGACCGCATGCGACGAACCTCTCGCCCCTCGAACGAGACCGAGCCGGACGTCGGCGAGTCCAGCATCCCGAGGATGTTGAGCAGCGTCGACTTGCCCGAGCCGGAGCGGCCGACGATCGAGACGTGGTCACCCGCGCCGACCTCGAGAGTGATGCCGCGGAGGATCTCGAGCTGCGAGTCGTCGGCGAGGAGGACGCTCTTGGTGACGTCCTCCAGAGCGACCAGAGTCACCAGCTCATCCCGCTGTCGCACTGCTCCACGCCCGGGGAGACCTCGTAGCAGAACTCCTCGACCGGGGCTACGAAGCCCGGCACGAACTGGCGGATGCTCTCGCCCTCCTCCAGGCCCTCGGTGACCTCGACGATCGTCCCGTCGTTCACCCCGAGCTTCACCGCGCGCTCCTCGGGCTCCGCACCGTCGGCTGCATCGACCCAGACGTTCCCTGAGCCCGCGCCGCCCTGGACCGCGGTGACCGGGATCACGAGTGCATCCTCGACCTGACCGAGGGCCAGATCCATGGTCGCGGGGAGCCCGGCGAAGACGGTCTGCCCGGCGGGGATCGCGCAGCGCACACTCGCCGTGCCCTCTGCGGTGACCTGCACACGGACGCCTGTGCAGGCGAACGGCGCCGGACCACCGGTGATGGTGACCGTGGCCTCACTCGGAGCGTTGACGAGCCGATACAGCTGCACGGGGTCGACGGTCGCGAGCAGGTGGTACCGCGCGGGCGTGAGGCTGAAGATCTCGGTGCCCACCGATGTCGGCTGCCCCTTCACGAGCGCGATCTCGGACACGTCGCCGGCCTCTGACGCGAGCACATCGATGTCCTTGCGGGGATCTTCCTGGCGGATGGTGAACAGCTTCTGGCCGGCTGATACCGCCGCGCCCTCACTCACGTGTACGGCGGTGACCGTGCCGTCGATCTCGCTGCGCACCCCGAAGATCTCATCGCGCGCGACGTTGCCCGTCAGGCTCAACGCGTTCACGACGGATCCGCGCTCGACGGCCACGACCGGATCGGTGATCGCCGCTTCCGGGCTGACCATGCTCTCGGCTCGGTCGGGGAAGAAAGCGATCTTGACGAGTGCTGCAGCGCACGCGCCGATGACCACGACGAGAAGCAGGGGGAAGATCCAGCGACGCCAGACGATCACGAATGCCTTTCCGGCAGCGCCGCCCTGGCACGCCTGGAGTCAGCGTATCCAGAAACAGTTTTCCCGCTATCGCGAAGGCGACCGCGTGTCGGCGCGCCCTCAGGCTCGAAGTGCTTCGTGCCTCACGACGAGCCAACCCGCCGGCACCGAGAGTCGATCGGCATGCGGCGAGCACAGGTCATGCGCCTGCGGGTCGTTCGCTGCACCGAGCGGACCGAGTGCCGCCATCTTGTCCCCATAGTCGTAGGTGAGGGTGGCCACGGCTTCTCGCGCGCAGCCGACCTTCGAGCACAGTCGTCCGTCCATCTCCGTCAGCGTACGGCTCGCACGCATCCGAGCCGGGGATGCCGCGCCGCGCACGTCGGCACCGCCTAGACTTTCGACATGCCCCGTCGCCGCGCCGCTCACGCCTCTGCCGCACCACGGCGCGGTGCGCGGCACGGCCGCCACGGACGTCTGGGCCGCAGCGAGGTCGTACGTCCCCCTCTCGCGCCGCTCGACGGCCGTCTCGATCGTTTCGATCTGACCGTCGGAACCGCCGTCGAGTTCTTGCGCGGGACCTGGCCGGAACTCCAGGACGTCCGGTTCGAGATCGGCGCGATACCGGCGTTCGAAACGACCGATGCGGTTCCGCGTTGGCATCTCGATCGGGAGAACCGGCGCATCGTGCTGTTCCGGCTGCCCATCGAGCGCCTCCTGCCGCCGGGGCACGACGATGCCGCGCACCGCCGCATGGCGATCGAGAGCGCGGTGTTCCGGGCGGCTGCGGAGTACGTCGGCCGCGAACCGTGGGATCTCGGCCACGAACACTGAACCCGCCGATCTCCCGTCCGGAGGATCGATCAGGGGTAGACGGTGATGGCCTTCTCGACGCCGGCACTCGCCTGCACCGGCAGCACCGCGAGTGCGCCCGAAGCGGTGAGCGCGACAGCCGCGTGCACCGCGCCCGTCGACTGCATCCGATAGGTCGTCCCGGTCTCCACATCGACCCCGACCGTCGCGCCTGCGGCGACGACGACATCCTGGGACGCGCCCCCGTCGAGCGGCTCGATCGTCACCGTGGTGTCCTCCTCCGACGAGTTCGCCAGCTGAAGTCGGCCCGGCGGACCCGACGGTACCGCGAACACCACCTCGCCGTCGATCGACGGTGCCGGCGTGACCCATGCGAAGTCGGCATCGCGCCCGAAGCCGTCCTGCTGTCGCAGTGCCGCCAGGACAGGAGCGTCCGCCTCCACCTCGACGGTGTAGCGGCCGGGTTCGAGACCGCTGAGCGCGACCTGCGCCGGGAGATCGGGCTCGAGCGGAACCGTGAACTCATCGGCTGCCGAGCCGGGCCCCTCCGCGACGACCCGGACCTGCACGCGCGCGTCCGCGCCGGGTGAGAGCAGCCGCAGCACCGCCATCTCGTCGTCGTCGCCGTCGGAGCCGAAGACCTCCACCCCCGTGAGGACCATCTTCTGCTGCGGGCCGGGCACCGCATCCTGGAGGTCCAGGCCTGCGGGATCCAGCACCTGCGTGAGCGACGACTGCAGCACCGCACGGACCGGAGCCCCGGTCGCATCGACGCGGACGACGGGCGCCGTGTCGCCGGCGGCGATCGAGGTGAGCGGCAGCGCGGTCTGCGTGCGCGCGGGCACGATGACCGTGCGTGTGCTTCTGGCCTCTCCGTAGACCGTCAGCGTCACGGTCGAAGGGACCTCCGCGGCATTGGTCAGGATCACGATGTCCTCGGTCCCCGTGGCGGTGCTCCCGCCGACGAGCCAGGAGTTCAGCCGGGGAACGCCACAGGGGGCGGCCGCGTACCCGGCGAGGTCGTCCGTCGTGAGAGCGATCGACTCGGCGGCGGCGATGAGCGGCGCCGAGCGTCCTTCGACGGCGCCCGTGAGCACGCGCACCTCGCCCGCATCCGGAAGATCCTGCACCGCCAGAGCGGCCGAGGACGGCTCACCCGACGTGCCGCCTGCGGTGAGGGTCGGCGACCCCGCAGAGCTCAGCGCCAGCGGGTCCATGGCCTCGCGACCGAGCGCGCGCAGGTCTCCGTTGCACACCAGGACGCTGTCTCCGGGGAGCGGCGTGACGTCGACGTGGGCGGCATCATGCCGGATGACCGGCCACGGTGCGTGCACCGCGGCGACGACGCCGACGACGCACGCCGCGATCACGGCGACTCCGGTGGCGAGGCGAGCGCCCGTCGCGGCCACCTTGAATGCGCGCGAACCGCTCATCGGTCCCTCTCCCCTGCCGTCTCGGATCTCTCATCGTCGGCGACCGTCGGCGCGTCGGCGGGCTCGGACGGCTCAGCCGGCTCTTCGCCGACGGGCTCGGGCTCGGCGATCGGCACCAGCGCCTCGTCTGTCAGAGCAGCCTCGTCCTGCGGCTCCTCGATCGCGCCGACCGGAGTCTGCTCCTCGAGCGGAGACCGGTCCTCCGCGTGCCGGGGCAGGATCATCGGCTCATCCGGCGCGCGTCCGACGATGCGCGACTGGGCTCGTGCCGCGCGCCGCGATGCGCGAGTCGGGATCGACAGCAGCAGTGCCACGAAGACCGCCAGCAGTTGGATCGTCAACACGAGGCGAGCGCTTCCCTCCTGAGCGGACGTCAGGGTCGGCGGCGCAGCGACCTCGGCTTCCAGACGCCAGAGCACCCCGCGATCGCTCTCCCCCGCATGCACCAGCCCGGCACGCTGATCGATCGAGGCGACGGCCGCGGCGCGGAGCGTGCGAGCCTTGTCTCCTTCATCTCCGGGCAGCTCCGCGAGCAGTACGTAGCTGATCCCCTTCGCCGCCAGTTCGCCCGGGGCGTCGAAATCGCGGGCGGAGAGGAGATCGACGGCGAGCGTCGCGACGTCGTCCCCCTGCGGCTCCACGGCGGTCGAGACCATCGTCGTCTGGGATCCGAGCGTCTCGCTCGCTCCCCAGACCACCTCGACCGCGAGTCCTCCGTCGTTCTGCGGCGTCATCACGAGCGTCGCGAGCGGACGGTCCCCGGCCGCCTGGGCGGCGACATAGGCAGGCAGAGTCGATTCGGGGCCGTTCGTGAGGACGGACCGCTGTGCGTGGAATGCTGTGAGCGCCGGCACGGCGCAGATCCCCAGCGCGACCGCTGCAGCGACCGCGGAGAGGACCCGGAGCCTCGGAAGCGTGATGGCGGTGTCCAGAGTGACGAGCGCCGCACCCACCACCCCGACCCAGGCCAGGCTGAGCCCCGCCCCCGGCCAGATCGCCACGCCCGCACCCTGGGCGAAGCTCACCGTGATGCCGACAGCGAAGAACGCCGTCGCGAGACCGGCCAGAGCGACGACGAGCAGCGTGATCCCCGCGCGCCACCGAGGGGCGACGGCCGCTCCGAGGGCGAGCAGAGCCATCGGCGCACACAGCAGCGGTGCCCACGCGGCGATCGGTGCGGGAACGAGCGACGCCCAGCCAGCGAGATCCGTGGTGGGGAATCCGATCGCGAGCGCCAGCCTGCCTGCGGCGTCCGCGGCCGCCTGCGGGCCCGCCCACACGAGACCGGGGTCTCCCAGGAGCGCCAACGGTGTCCCGTGTGCGAGCTGCCAGAAGACGAGAGGAGCGAAGAGCGCCGCCGTCGGCACGAGCAGCCAGAGCAGACGGCCGACGCCACGGAACTGTCCGGTGCCCAGGACGATGCCCACTGCCACGACCCACAGCAGCGCGAGCGCCGGCGCCAGTGACGGAGCACAGGCGACCACGGCGGCGAGAAGGAGAGAGGCACTTCCCGCCGCTCCCCAGGATCGGTGCGCCACCACAGCGGAATGGAAGAGCCACGGCAACAGGAGGTGCGCCAGCACCGCACTCGGGCGGCCGTCGACGAGCGCCGTCAGGAAGGTGGGAGCCAGTGCCCAGGCGACGCCCGCGAAAATGCGCAGCCCCGCCCGGTCGGTCACTCGGGTCGCCGCGAACCACCCGCCGAGCACCGCGAGCGGAAGCGCGAGAATCCACAGCAGCACCATCGCGAAGGACGGCCCCGCCGGCCACAGCGAGCCCAGCACGGCCACGACCGCGGCGAAAGGATCGGCAGGGCCGACCAGGCCGATCGCCGTGCCGCGCGCACCCCACGCCGCGTCGCTCCAGAGCGCCGAGACGGTCTGACGCAGTGGCAGAAGCGCGCCGCCGCCGAGTGCCGGCCACGCGAGCAGAGTCGTGAAGGAGGCGATGCTCACGACGAGCGCCGCGAGCACGGCCCAGGCACCGCCGCCGGAGAAGAATCGCAGTTCGCTGACGGCGCCGCCTTCGCTGCCGTGCCCGTCATCGAGACGCCGCCGCAGATCGGACGACGTCACCCGCAGCGGTGCGATGCTCGCCCAGGTGGATGAGCGGAAGGCGCGGATGCGCGACCGGGACCGCGCGACAGCGCCGATCCGCAGCATCGCGGTGAGGGCGGCCCCCCACTCGGGGAGGACCGCTTCCGGCCGCTTGCCGACCAGGTGCGTGATCGAGCGCCACAGCGCGAGCGGGAGCAGGCTGAGCCAGTGCAGCGGCACGGCGGCCGCCGGAGCATATGCCAGTCGCCGGTGCAGTTGTGCCAGCCGGGTGACGTAGGCGCGTCGGGATCGGCCGGAGGGCAGCGCGGCCGGACCGTCGGGTGCTGCGGATATCCGCGCACTCGGCGAGAGCACGAGCCGCCCCCCGCCGAGGCGTGCGCGGACGCCGAGGTCGAGCCCCTCGTCGGCGCCGGCGAGCGCCGGGTCGGGCCGCAACGCGTCGCGGACCTCGCCGCGGATGAGGATGCCGCGCACGTCGGAGCCGAGCGCGTCGTCGATGCGATCGTGCTGTCCCTGGTCGAGTTCCCCTGCCGCGAGTTCGACCGATCGTCCGAAAGTCGTCATGCTGACTCCGAGCGAGACGATCTCCCGATCGTTGTCGGTCGCGACGAGTTTGGGAGCGACGATCGCCGCGGACGGCGACCGCTCCAGCGTGCCGCGGAGACGCTCGAGTGCCCGCGGATGCGGAGCCGTGTCCTGTGCGAGCAGCCAGATCGCCGACCCCTCGCTCACGCGCGGGCGCGCGAGTTCGACCGCTTCGGCGAACGATGTCGTCGCGCGGGCTTCGATGATCCCCTCGACGACGGCTCCGACGGCTTCACTCTCGCGCAGGGTGGAAGCATCTCCGCACATGACGAGCGTCACGGCCTCTGCGGGTGAAGTCTGGGAGCGCACGGCGTCGAGAGTGCGGAGGAGTTGCGCGCGGGATGAGGATCCGGGGCGCGCGACGATGATGGCGTGAACTCGGGCTGGCATGACGTCGTCAGCCTATGCGCGTCGGGACCGGCGCTGGAGCAGTGGATGCGGCGCGCCTGCGAAGCGATGCGCCAACGACCTCAGCGCGCGTGACCGCCTCGGCCGATCAGCTGGCGCGGCGCTTGAGCTTGCGGCGCTCGCGCTCGGAGAGTCCGCCCCAGATGCCGAAGCGCTCATCGTTGTTGAGCGCGTACTCGAGGCATTCGCTGCGGACGTCGCAGGTGGTGCAGATCCGCTTGGCGTCTCTGGTCGATCCGCCCTTCTCCGGGAAGAAGGCCTCGGGATCGGTCTGCGAGCAGAGCGCATCCGCCTGCCAGGCGAGGGCGTTGTCATCGTCGGCGGCGTCCGTGCGCCGCACCCCGGGAACACCGAGGTTGATCGGATCGACGAACCAGTTCTCCGGTACGTCGGAACGGTATCCCGTCATCTCGATCTCCAACCCTGTCTCCGCCCCCCGGCGGGCCGTGCGCATGACTAATTACACCCGTGTCATTCGCTCCGGTCAAGTCGCGGATCGTAAACCCTCAAGCGACTCTTGAAGGTTCATGGCGATCCTTCGGCGTGTCGCGGTGCGGCGAACGCGACGCGCTCAGAACCCCGGGCCGGCCACGAACGCCTCGCCCTCGCCGGACACGGTGAGCGTGCGCTCGTCGCCGCCGGCGAACGCCACGGTTCCCACGGGGACCTGCACTTCCGCTCCGGAGGAGGAGCGGACCGTGATGGTCCCGGCGGTCGCGAGCACCATCGTCGGTCCCGAGATCTCCACCGTGACCGGAGCCCCATCCACCGCGATCCTGCTGAGCGCGAAGTCGGAGACGGGAACGGGATAGGCCGTGACCGCGTCTGCATCCTCCGGCCGCAGCACCGGCACCTCGCCGGGCGTCGGGTCGAGGATCGCGAGAAGTTCGGGGACGTCGATGCGCTTGGGGGTCAGTCCACCGCGGAGCACGTTGTCACTCGCCGCCATGATCTCGACGCCGAGGCCCGCGAGGTAGGCATGCAGAAGACCGGCGCGCAGGAACACGCCCTCCCCACGTCGCAGCACGACGTGGTTCATGAGCAGCGCGACGACGACGCCGGGATCCCCCGGATAGTTCGCGGCCACTCCCGAGATCGCGCGCAGCGTCGCGCCCCGCTCCCCCGTATCGGTGCGCTCCGCTGCGCGCACCACCGCGGCGATGATCTCGTCGACTTCGTGCTGCGCGTCACCGCCGAGCAGCCAGCCGATGGTGTCCCGCAGCGCATCGGCTCCGCCCGCGAGCCGCGCGCGGAGCTGCACGACGCCGTCGCTGTCGTCCACCAGGTCCAGCAGCTCGAGCGTGTCCGCCACCGGACGCAGGCCGCTGAGCGATTCGAACCGCTCGCTGAGCGCCACGATGAGCTCGGGCTTGTGGTTGTCGTCGCGGTAGTTGCGCTGCGGATCGTCCGCGGCGAGTGCACTCTCTCTCGCCCATCCCTCGCGCGCCTGCGTGATGGTCGGGTGCACCTGGATCGAGAGCGGCCGCCCCGCGGCGAGGAGCTTCAGCAGATACGGGAGGGTGCCACCGGTGATCTGATCGAGGGTGCCGCCACCCTCCACGTCTGCGGGGTCACCGGGATGATCCCCGAACCACACCTCCGCTTCGGGAGCGCCGGTCGGCGTGCGCCCTTCGAGTCCGGCGAGGAGAGAGTCGGATCCCCAGGCGTAGTCGCGGGGTGCGTTCGTGAGGCTCAGCAGCATGCCACCAGCGTAGAGCCGCACTGCGGCGTTCAGGCACGCGCCGAGCGCGGCGCGGTAGCCTGAACGCGATGGCCCAGTACACCAAGCACCCGGTGACAGCCCCGCCCACGGCGCCGGAGCGCGAGTCGACGGGGCACCTTCTGCTGCGCGGCTACGTGATCCTCGTTCTCATCGTGACCTTCGCGCACACCGCGGTGTACAACCTGGTCGGCATGGAGGGCGCCGCGGTCACCCTCGTCGTCTTCACTCTCGCGACGCTCGGCATCGGTGTCCCGATGCTCGCGCGCAACCGCCCGCAGCCGTTCCGCTGGCGCCGCCTGCCGTGGACGGCGATGGGATACACCACCCTTGCCCTGGTCTCGGTCGCGTGGTCCCAATGGCGAGGACCGACCCTGATCACCTGGGTACTCCTGGCCGCCGTCACCGTGAACGGTCTGTTCATCGCCCACGTGCTCACCTGGCACGAGATCATCCGGGCACTGTCCTCCGCCTTCAAGTGGATCCTCGGGTTGTCGCTGGCGATCGAGCTGTGGGTCTCGCTCGTCCTGCACGGGCCGCTGCTGCCGAACTTCGCGACGCTGCCGGACGGCGAGATCGACCCCCAGTGGTACTGGGTCCGAGACAACCTGTTCGACGGCGGAAGGATCCAGGGGATCGTCGGCAATGCCAACCTCCTCGCGATCATCTCCCTCTTCGCGATCATCACCTTCGGCGTGCTGTTCGCCGCTCGCGCGCGCTGGCGCACCACGCTGGCTCTGTGGATGGTGCTCGCGGCATACTTCCTGCTGCGCACGTCGTCGGTGACCGCGCTCGCGTGCGCGGCTGCCGCCGCACTCGTGCTCCTGGTCGCCCTGCTGATGCGCCGTGCCCGCACTCCGGGGGCGCGCACGCGGATCTATGTGACGGCGATCGGCGGCTCGGCGCTGGCCGCCGCCGCGGTCTGGCTGCTGCGCGAGCCGCTGCTCGGACTCGTCGGGCGCAGCTCCGACCTCACCGGGCGCTCCGATCTGATCTGGGCGAAGGTGCTCGAGCGGGTGCGAGAACACCCCCTCTTCGGCAACGGGTTCTCCAGCCCTTGGATCCCGACGGACCCGGCGTTCGACCGCTGGATCGTCGATCACGGCATCACCGTGTTCCACGCGCACAACATGTGGCTCGACGTGCTGTTCCAGCTCGGCGTGCTGGGCGTGATCCTGATGGGGATCGCGTACCTGAGCCTGCTGTGGCGCTCCTGGTTCTTCGCCGTCGACCGGCCCCGGTGGGATCTCCACGCCAAGCGGCCGTTCTCCCCGCTGACCCTGCTGCCGAGTCTGTTCACCGTGGTGCTGTTGGTGCAGGGATTCTCGGAGTCGACGCCGATCATGCTCTGGGGCTGGATGCTCCTGGTGCTCCTGTCCTTCAAGCTGAAATCGGTGCCCCTGGTGGGTGTCGGGGAACGGGATCTGGTCTTCGAACGCGGCACGCGGCAACGGCGGGTGCCGTGACGTCGGCCCGCCCGCTGGTCCGGCTGCTCGGTTCGGTGGAACTCGCGCGAGCCTTCGCCCTCGCTGCGCTCACCGCCATCTTCGGCTCGTACGCGATCGGACGGATGACCTCGGCCGTCACTCTGGCCACCATCATCGCGGTGCTGTGCGTCCTGGGCGCGGCGATCCTCTGGGTGCGACGCGACGAGCTCTCGCCGTTGCGGATCGCTCCCTCGTCGCTGTTCGCCTTCCTCGGTTGGGCGCTCGTGAGCATGGTCTGGACCACGGATCGCTCGGATACGTTCTTCGGGTGGATGTCGTTGTTCGGCTACGCGTTCCTCGCGATCACGATCGGCCACATCCGCGACACGCTGCAGACCGTGCGTGCCATCGGCGACACACTGCGCGTGCTGCTAGCCGTCTCGCTCGGCGTGGAGATCCTCTCCGGGGTGCTGCTCGACCTGCCGTTCACTTTTCTCTCGATCCAGGGCAACCTCGCCGCCGGCGGCCCGGTGCAGGGCTTGTTCGGCAGCCGCAACATGCTCGGGTTCGTCGCCGTGATCGCCCTGATCACTTTCGTGATCGAGTGGCGGACGCAGTCTGTGAACTCTCCCCTCGCCGTGGTGTCGATCGGTCTCGCGGGGTCGCTCGCCTTCCTCTCGGCCTCCCCCACGGTGCTCGTGCTCGCCGTCGCCGTAGGAATCGTCACGCTCGCTCTCACGATCGTGCGGCACACGTCGCCGGCGCGACGCAATCTGGTGCAGTGGATGCTCGGCATCCTGGTCGCGCTCGCACTCACGATCGCGTTCGCACTGCGCCATCAGATCATCGCGCTGCTCGACGCCGGCTCGGACTTCTCGATGCGTGCGTCGCTCTGGAACACGATCCTCGACTTCGTCGCCGTCAAACCGATCCAAGGGTGGGGCTGGTTCGGCGACTGGGCGCGCGGCGAGTACCCGTTCACGTACATCAACTTCCAGCTCGAGGACCATCACCAGAGCGCGTTGAACGCGTTCTTCGACGTGCTGCTCCAACTCGGGGCCGCCGGGCTGGTTCTCTTCCTGCTCCTCGGCGGGGTGGCGCTGATCCGGTCCTGGCTGGTCGCGAGCGTGCGACGCTCGGTCGTCTATGCGTGGACGCCGATCATCCTGGTCACGCTCGCCGTCGACTCGATGTTCGAGAGCTTCACCCTGGTGGGCGCCGGGTGGTTCATGCTCGTGCTGTGCGCGTTGCGCGCTGGGCAGTCGCGCTCCTGGCGGGAGAACATCGACGCCGCCCACACGGGCACGATCCCTACGCTGCGCTCCGAGGTGTGACCAGCCGGAGGACCCCGGCGGTCAGAGCGTGGCGCGCAGCTTCTCCGCCCAGGCGATCGCGTCGCGGACCCCGTCGTCGACCGAGCGTTGTGCGCGCCACTGCAGGACCGCTGCCGCGCGGTCCACGATCGCGAACGCACCGGCCTGATCCCCGGGGCGGCGGTCGGTCTCCGTCACCGCAAGCGGTTCGCCCGTCACCCGCTCGAACGCCGCGACGAGCTCGCGCACGGTCACGCCGTCTCCCGTGCCGAGGTTGATCACCTGATACGGGTCCTCGGGCGTGGCGACATCGTCGAACTTCTGCACGGCCGCGACGTGCGCGAGAGCGAGGTCCCAGACGTGGATGTAGTCGCGGAGACCGGAGCCGTCACGCGTCGTCCAGTCCGTTCCCGTGATCGTGAAGGGCTCCCCGGTCGCGCGCGCCTGCATGATCTTCCCCAGCGCATGCGAGGGTGTCGGATTCTGCAGACCGGTGCGAAGTCGCGGGTCTGCGCCGATCGGATTGAAGTAGCGGAGCGCGATCGCCCGGAAGTCGCCCGCCGTCGCGGCGTCGTCGAGGATCTGCTCGACCATCGCCTTCGTCCTGGCGTAGGGGCTCGACGGCGCGAGCCTGCCGCCCTCGTCCACTCCGTCGCCCGTCTCACCCGCATATACGGACGCCGAAGAGCTGAACACGATGCGCGGGATCCCCGCGTCACGCAGACGCTGGAGCAACACGATCGTCTTGCCCACGTTGGCGTCGTAGTACCCGAGGGGGTCCGCGACCGACTCCGGAACCACGATGCGGGCAGCGCAGTGGATCACCGCGTCGATGTCGGGGTGATCCGTGAGCAGTGCCTCCACCGCGGACCCGTCGGCGATGTCGCCGACATACAGGTTGCGGCCTTCGCCGAAGGACCGGAGCCCCGTGGAGAGGTCGTCGAGGATGACGACATCGATCCCGGCCTCGATGCACGCCGTTGCGACGGTTGAGCCAATGTAGCCGGCGCCGCCGGTGATCAGTACCTTCATCGCGGTCAGTCTACCCAGCGCGTCCGAGGGGACTCGGGGCGACTCTCCGCAGATGCGAAGGTCATCGACGGTAGGCTACTCACTGCTCGTCGAGTCCCGCACTGTCCTCTGACAGTGGCCTGCGGCACCAACATCGGAGAACCTCCCAGTGGCCCACGTCCTTCAGAACGTCGTCTTCCCACTTGATCGCGACCCCGACCTCCTTCCGCTCTACGCCGACCCGGAGACCTGGTCCGTGATCGAGGACGAACCCGTCCGAGTCTCGAACCGCGCCCACCTCGGGAACATCCTCGGCCGCCACCGGGCTCGCATCGTGGCCGGGAGGCGCGTGTCGATGGGCACGTATTTCAACGCGTTCCCCGCGTCCTACTGGCAGCACTGGACGAGCGTTCGACAGGTGCGGCTCACGGTTCGCACCACGGGACCCGCCACGATCCTCGTATACCGCTCCAACGGGTCCGGAATCCGCCAGCGCGTGGCCACGCGCGAGGTGACGGGCGAGGCATCGACGTCGTTCGACCTCGAGCTCACGCAGTACAGCGACGGCGGCTGGATCTGGTTCGACATCGTCGCCGACGACAAGCCGGCCGTGCTCGAGGGCGCGGAGTGGACGACGGAGCAGGAGCCGACGCGCACCGGCAAGGCCTCGCTCGGCATCACCACGTACAACAAGCCCGACTACTGCGTGGAGACGCTTCGCGCACTCGCAGCGTCGCCGGATGCGCTGGAGTTCGTCGATCGCATCTTCCTGATCGATCAGGGGACGCAGCTCGTCGCCGATCAGGAGGGCTACGACGACGTCGCCCAGCAGCTGGGAGACACGCTGCACGTCATCCGCCAGGGCAACCTCGGCGGATCCGGAGGGTTCGCCCGGGCCATGCACGAGACGCTCCAGCGTCCCGAGAGCGACTTCGTGCAGCTGCTCGACGACGACGTGCGGATCGAACCGGAGTCGTTGCGCCGCTCCATCGTCTTCGGTCAGTACGCGACGAACCCGGTGCTGGTCGGCGGTCACATGTTCGACCTGCTCGACCGCCCCAAGCTGCACGGCTGGGCCGAGGTCGTCGACGAAGGCCCCTTCATGTGGCGCAACCTGTATCAGGAGAAGATGCCGCACGACTTCGGCGTCTCGAACCTGCGGCAGTCCACTCTGCTTCACATGCGGATGGATGCCGACTACAACGGCTGGTGGATGTGCCTCATCCCTCTCGATGCCATCCGCGAGGTGGGCCTGTCACTGCCGGCCTTCATCAAGTGGGACGATGCCGAATTCTGCCTTCGCGCCGGCGAGGCGGGGTTCCCCACGGTGTCCATGCCGGGCGTCGCCCTCTGGCACGTGTCCTGGGTGAACAAGGACGACTCGATCGACTGGCAGGCGTACTTCCACGCTCGCAACCGCATCGTCGCCGGGCTGCTGCACTCGAACGCCCCGCGAGGCGGTCGCCTCCTGGTCCACAGTCGCCGCGTCGACCTCAAACACCTCATGATGATGCAGTACTACCCGGTGGCCCTGCGGGCACAGGCGCTGCGCGACGTCCTCTCCGGCCCCGACCACATGCGTCGCAACCTGGCGACGGCGATGCCTGCCGCTCGCGGCCTCGCCGCCGAGTACCCGGAGACCGTCGTGCATCGCGACCCGTCCACCGTGCTGCACTCTCGCCGCGGCCGCCAGGTGTACAAACAGCTCTCGAAGAACGACCTCGACAATCCGACAGGCCTGCGACTGCGGTGGTTCACCCTCTCCACGCTGACGTCGCACTTCCTGCACCGTCCGGCCCCGGCGAACGTCGCGCAGCCCGAGGTCGAGTTCGGCAAGGAGGACGCGCACTGGTGGCGCGTCCCGGGGTTCGACAGTGCACTGGTGAGTGCCGCGGACGGCTCCGGGAAGAACATCTACACGCGTGATCGCGCGAAGTACCGGCGGATGCTGCGTGACACCGTGCGGCTGCATGCGGAACTGCGCCGACGCTGGCCGGAGTTGCAGAGGCAGTACCGCGAGGCGCTGCCCGATCTCGTCTCACCCCAGTCCTGGCAGCAGATCTTCGAGGAGAAGGCATGACCGCGGCGCCCGCTGCATTCGACCCCACGGCCGCGACGATCGTCATCGTCACCTTCAACCGCTCGCATCTGCTCTCGGGACTGCTCACGAGCATCACCGCGATGGACCCCAAGCCCGGCCATGTCGTGATCATCGACAACGCCTCGGCCGACGACACCACCGACGTCGTCGAGTCGTTCCGTGAGGACATCGGCACCGAGATCGTGTACCGGCGGCTCGAGAAGAACACCGGCGGCTCCGGCGGCTTCAGCGAGGGCATGCGCACCGCGTACGAGCTCGGCTCCGAGTGGATCTGGATGATGGACGACGACGTCGAGGTCCTCACCGAGGGGCTCGCGAAGATGGGCGCCTGGAGCAGCCGATTCAAGAGCATCCAGGGGCGCCGCTTCGACTACGACGGCAGCGAGTTCTACTGGCAGTACCGTATCGCCGAGCGCATGGGCATCCCCATCCCCTTCGCTCCGTCCGGCTTCGATGAGACGGGCTACAAGGAGATGAACAGCGGCTGCTTCGAGGGCATGTTCATCCATCGCTCGATCGTGCAGCAGATCGGCCTGCCCGATCCCCGGTTCTTCATCTACTGGGACGACCAGATGTACGGCTGGCTGGCCTCGCGCCTGACGACCGCCGTGATCGTCGACGAGTTCGTGCTGCGCCGTACCCGTGAGATCAAGCAGTGGGACATGGGCATCCGCCACATGAACGCGTCGAGCAACGCGTATCGCTACTACATCATGCGCAACCGCGGATTCATCAAGCAGTACTACCGCGTCCACGGCGTCTACAACCCGGTGCTCTTCGGCCTCGGCACCGCGGCGACGTTCTTCAAGGAACTCATCCGGCTCGTGTTCGTCGAGCGGACCGTACGCGGCACGAGCAACCTCTTCCGCGGCATCCGCGACGGGGGCAAGGCCGGTCGCGATCGCACTTGGCAGCCGATGCCACCTCTGGAGGGGTGAGGATGGACGAATCGCAGGAGGAACTGCGCTGGGCACCTCTGCCTCCGCAGCCGAAGCGGACCGGACGGGTGTGGCTCATCGTCGGTCTCTCCGTCGTCGCTCTCGTGATCGTGGGTCTGCTGCTCTTCTTCCTCCTGCCGCGGGGCGACTCCCCCACCCCGTCGGAGTCCGCATCGCCGACGCCGACAGCATCGGCGACTCCCACGTCGACGCCCACACCCACGCCGACGCCGACGGCCACCACCGCTCCGGAGCCGGAGCCGACCCCGGCCCTCACGCCTCCCCCCGCGACCGACCCCACCGTCGAGGTGTTCCGCAGTCAGGTGAGCGGGTGGCTGAACTCGGCACCGCGCGGGCTCGACATCATCGCGGGTGCGAGCGGGCAGGATGCCCTTCCCGTCGTCGACACCCTGCAGCAGGACGCGCAGCGGCTCTCGGATGCGCAGGCGCCCTCGTCCATCGCTTCGAAGTGGTACGACGGTGTGACGGACTATGCACAGCGCCTCACGCAGCTCCGTACGGCGATCACGAACGATTCCGGTGTTGCTGCGGCCGTCGATGCCGCACGGAAATCGGTCAACGCGCTGCGGAGCCTGGTCGGGCTCTGAGCGACACCTCCGTCAGCTCGTCGAGTGCTGGCCGCTACACCGCGTAGTCGGCGTTGTAGCGGTCGAGCACCTCGGCGATCGGCGCATCGAGCGCGAGCGCGCCCTTGTCGAGGTAGAGCCCGCGGGTGCAGAACCGTCGGAGGTCGCGCTCGTTGTGGCTGACGAAGAACAGCGTCCGCCCCTCGGCGAGCAGTTCGTCGATGCGCTTGTAGCACTTGTCGCGGAAGGCCTTGTCACCGACGGCGAGCACCTCGTCGACCAGCAGGATCGGCTCATCGAGCTGGGACACGACGGCGAACGCGAGCCGGACCTTCATCCCGTTCGAGAGGTGCTTGTAGGGGGTGTCCTCGAACCCGGCGAGCTCGGCGAACTCGATGATGCCGTCGTAGCGGCGCGAGACCTCCTCGCGCGACATCCCGTGAAGCCCCGAGGTCAAGCGCACGTTCTCACGCACCGTGAGGTCTCCCACGAAGCCCCCGGTGATCTCGATCAGGGGGGCGACGCCCCCGTTCACCGTGACCGTACCCTCGTCTGGGAGGAGAACCTTCGCTACAAGGCGGAGAAGCGTGGACTTGCCCTGCCCGTTTCGCCCGACGACCCCGATCGATTCCCCCGGCTGCACAGAGAAGGATACGTTGCGCAGCGCCCAGAACTCACCGGGACGCGACCGCCTCGAGGCACCGGCGAAGAGGTCCTTGAAGCTGCGGCTTCCCCGCCTGTTCCGACGGAAGTGGACGCCGAGATTCTGCACTTCGATCGCCGAGGACATCACAGCTCCTTCAGCACGGGTCGCTCCAGGCTGCGGAAGGTCCAGATGCCGAGCGCGAGGATCAGCAGACTCATCAGGACGCTGATCGTCAGCGTGAACGGGTTCCACTGGTCGGGGAAGAAGGGCATCCGGTAGAGCATGAAGATTCCCGCGAGCGGGTTGAATGCTCCGAGCGTCTGGAAGATGCCGGGGAGATCGGTCACGTTGTAGATGATCGGCGTCGCATAGAACATCGCTCGCAGGATCAGCGCGGTCGTGCGTTCCAGGTCGACGAAGAGCACGCACAGGGGCGCCACCAGGAGCCCCAGCCCGACCAGCAGGATCGTCTGCAGCAGCACGGCCACCGGCATCCAGAGGATCCCCCAGCCGACGTGCACCGTCTGGCTCGGATCGAGCTCCACGACGAGGTTCACGATGATGAACAGCACGAGAACCGGCAACGAGAACAAGTACTCGATGCCCTTGCTGAGCACGATCCGGTTCACCCAGATCGACCGCGGGATCGAGGTCGATCTCACGAGCCGGGCATCCTTCTTGAAAGCCCGGGTGAAGTCCGACACGGAGGCGTTGAACCATACCCACGGGAGCAGCGCACTGATCAGGAAGATGATGTACGGCTCTTCACCGACGTCGCGCTGGAAGATCTGCGTGAAGACGAACCAGTAGATCGCGCTCATCACCAGCGGATCCAGCACCGACCAGAGGTAGCCGAGGAAGCTGGTCGAATAGCGGACCTTCAGGTCGCGGGCCGACAGCAGCCACAGCGAATGCAGATAGCGCCGGGGCGTCCCGGGCGCCCCGACAGCAGCGTGACTCACGATGTCGAGTCTAGGAGAGAGAGTTGTTCCAGAGCGACAGCGCCGAGCCGATGGCCATGTGCATGTCGAGGTACTGGTAAGTACCCAGTCGGCCTCCGAAGTGGACGCCGTTCTCCCCCTTGGCGAGCTCGCGGTAGGCCAGCAGACCCTCGCGGTCGGCCGGGGTGTTCACCGGGTAGTACGGCTCGTCCTCCCGCTCGGCGAAACGCGAGAACTCGCGCATGATCACCGTCTTGTCCTGCTCGTAGACGTCCTTGCGCTCCGGGTGGAAGTGCTTGAACTCGTGGATGCGGGTGTACGGCACGTCCATGTCCGGGTAGTTCATGACGCTCGTGCCCTGGAAGTCGCCCACGTTCAGCACTTCCTGCTCGAAGTCGAGCGTCCGCCAGCTGAGCGCGCCCTCGGTGTAATCGAAGTAGCGGTCGACCGGTCCGGTGTAGACGACCGGGAGCTGACCGACGGTCGCCTTCTTGCTGAGCGGCTGCGCGTCGTCGAAGTAGTCCACGCCGAGTTTGACCTCGATGTTCGGGTGGTCCGCCATCCGCTCCAGCCACGCGGTGTAGCCGTCGGTGGGAAGGCCCTCCCAGGTGTCGTTGAAGTAGCGGTTGTCGTACGTGTAGCGCACGGGGAGGCGGCTGATGATGTCGCCCGAGAGCTTCTGCGGATCCGTCTGCCACTGCTTCGCGGTGTAGTCGCGGAAGAAGGCCTCGAAGAGGGGGCGCCCGACGAGGGCGATGCCCTTCTCCTCGAAGTTCGCGGCCGTCTTGGCATCGAATTCGCCCGCCTGCTCCTTGACCAGCGCGCGCGCCTGGTCAGGCGTGTAGGCCGACTGGAAGAACTGGTTGATCGTGCCGAGGTTCACCGGCATCGGGAAGACCGTGCCCTTGTGCGTCGTGTAGACGCGGTGGACGTAGTTCGTGAAGCTGGTGAAGCGGTTGACGTACTCCCACACCGTGGCGTTCGAGGTGTGGAAGAGGTGCGCACCGTAGCGGTGGACCTCGATACCCGTCTCGGGCTCGGCCTCGCTGTAGGCGTTGCCGCCGATGTGAGGGCGGCGGTCGATGACGGTTACCTTGCGGCCGGCTTCGGCGGCGCGCTCAGCGATGGTGAGGCCGAAGAAACCCGACCCGACGACGAGAAGATCCATGCACCAATCGTATCGGCGGCGACTGCCCGAACCTGCGCGTGTCGTCTGAGAGACTGGAACCATGCCGAATCGAGTCGGCGGTGCCGTGCGCCGCATCTGGAGTCACAGCGCGGTTCGCTACCTCGTCATCGGCGGATTCTGCTTCGTGGTCGATGCCGGATTGCTCTGGATCGCTCACGACCTCCTCGGCGTCCCCCTCGCCATCGCCACCCCCGTCGCCTTCCTCGCGTCTTTCGCCGTCACCTACACGCTGCAGCGTGTTGTCGCGTTCGCCTCCGATTCGAGGGTCGTCCCGAGCATCGCCCGTTACACGGCGCTCGTCATCTTCAACACGATCGCGACGACGGCGATCGTGTGGTTCGTCGACTCGCTCGGCGGTGGATGGTTCGTCGGCAAGGTGATCGCGGTGATCGCGACCACCGTGTGGAACTACTTCGCCTATCGTTACTGGGTGTTCACCAATCCCCCGGCTCGGAGTTCGGATGTATAAGAATGCGGTCATCGCGGCCGTCGTCCCCGCGTACAAAGAAGAGAAGATGATCGCGAAGGTCATCCAGACGATGCCGGACTATGTCGATCACATCGTGATCGTCGACGACTGCAGCCCCGACGGGACCAGCGACGTCGTCCGCGGGATCGAGGATCCCCGGGTGACCCTGATCCGCCACGAGGAGAATCAGGGCGTCGGCGGTGCGATCATCACGGCGCATCGGACCGCGATGGATCTCGGGGCGGACGTCAACGTCGTGATGGCGGGCGACGCGCAGATGGACCCCGACTATCTGCCTACGCTGCTGGACAAGGTCACCGACGGCGGGTTCGGATTCGCCAAGGCGAACCGCTTCTACTCCCCCGAGTCGTTCCGCGGCATGCCCGGGTACCGGGTGTTCGGCAACGTCGTGCTCTCCTTCTTCACGAAACTGGCGTCCGGCTACTGGAACCTCTTCGATCCGCAGAACGGGTACACGGCGATTCGCACCGAGGCCCTCGCCCGGGTCCCGCTCGAGCGCGTCGCGAAGCGCTACAGCTTCGAGAACGACCTCCTCATCCACCTGAACATCCTCCAGGTGCCGGCTACCGATGTGCCCATTCCCGCGGTGTACGGCGACGAGGTCTCCAGCATCCGCTTGAGCAAGGTCGTCCCCGAGCTTCTGCACCGGCTGACGGTCGGCTACTGGTCGCGGATCTGGTACCGCTACGTGCTGTGGTCCTTCTCCCCGATCGCGCTTCTGCTGTTCATGGGCCTGCTGCTGTTCGTCGTCGGGCTCGGCATCGCGGTCTGGGTGATGTTCCAGATCGCGAGCTCCGTCGTGGCGACCGCCGCCACCGTCATGCTCGCGGCGCTACCGCTCATGATCGGGACGCAGATGCTGATCAGCGCGCTGCAGCTGGACATCCAGGCGACGCCCTCGACCCCGACCTACTCGCCCTTCGACTCCAGGGAATGAACAAGCGGGCGGCCCGCAGATGCGCCGGCCGCCCGCTTGTCCTCTCGACGCTAAGCCGCCGTACCGACGACGATGCGGGGCGTGCCCGTCCATCGTTCGGCGTCAGTGGCGGCGCGGCCGTCGACGAGCAGCTTGACTCCGGGCAGCTGGGCGGGAGCGAGCTCCCGGTAGTCGGCGTGGTCGGTCTGCAGGATCGCGAGGTCGACCTCGTCGCCGATCTCGTAGGGCTCGAAGCCGAGGCCACGCAGCTCTTCGTCGGTGTAGAGCGGATCGTGCACCTGCACCTCTGCTCCACGGTCACGGAGCGCCTTCACCGTGGGGAAGACTCCCGAGAAGGCCGTCTCCTTGACGCCTCCGCGGTAGGCGGCGCCCAGGACGACCGCGCGCTGTCCGGAGAGGGAGCCGAGGATCCCCTCCGCCTGCGCCACGAGACGCTCCGGCATCGACGCGTTGAGCTGGCGGGCGACCCGCACGATGTCTGCGTCGGGGTCGGTCGCCAGGTAGAGCCGCGGGTAGACGGGGATGCAGTGTCCGCCGACGGCGATGCCGGGCCGGTGGATGTGGCTGTACGGCTGAGAGTTGCAGGCTTCGATGACCTTGTAGACGTCGATGCCGTGGGATGCCGCGAAGAGGCCGAACTGGTTGGCCAGGCCGATGTTCACGTCACGGTAGGTGGTCTCGGCGAGCTTCGCCATCTCGGAGGCCTCGGTGCTCCCGAGGTCCCAGACGCCGTTCGGGCGGGGCAGGTCGGTGCGCTCGTCGAACTGGAGGACGGCCTCGTAGAACTCGCGCGCGCGTCGGTTTCCCTCGGCGGAGAGCGCACCGATGAGCTTCGGGTACTTGCGGAGGTCTTCGAAGACGCGCCCGGTGAGCACGCGCTCCGGCGAGTAGGCGAGGAAGAAGTCCTCGCCCTCCGTGAGGCCCGATCCCTCTTCCAGCATCGGCTTCCACCGGTTGCGCGTCGTCCCCACGGGCAGAGTGGTCTCGTAGGACACGAGCGTCCCCGGTGTCAGATGCTCGGCGAGCGACGCGGTGGCCGCGTCCATGTACTTGAAGTCCGGTTCCCAGGTCTCGTCGTTCACGAAGACCGGAGCCACCAGCACGACGGCATCCGCATTCGGGATCGCCTCGGCGTAGTCGGTCGTCGCACGCAGCCGACCGGCGGGGATGAGCTCGGCGAGTCGCTCCTGGAGGTGCGCCTCCCCGGGGAACGGCTCGCGCCCGGCGTTGATGGTGTCGACCGCCCTCTGGTTGACGTCGACTCCGATGACGTCATGGCCGGATGAGGCGAACTGGACGGCGAGGGGAAGCCCGATCTTTCCGAGGGCCACGACGGCGATACGCATGGGGTCCAGTCTACGGGGCGGCAGAGGTTCCGGAGCGCTCCCTGCACTCCGCGACCGCGGTCAGAAGATGCGCCCGATCACCGGCACGCGACGCAGCGGCACGACCAGCGCGAACGACAGCACCACCACGATGAGCCACACGAGAACGGCCGACAGGACGGACGTGGTCGCGGCATCGGCGAACCAGGGCACCGACCGCACGGCGATCAGGAGGGCGAAATGCACGAGGTAGACCCCGAAGGTCGCATCCGAGAGGGTTCGGATGACCCGCCCCGCGCCGGTGCCGACATCGCCGGAGAAGAGGCTGTTGACGAAGACGAAGAGGGTGAGGGCGATCACGACCGTCACGGGGCCGAGGTAACTCTGCGGAAGCAGCGCTGCGAGCAGCGACGCGGGATCGACGGCACCCGCCTGAAGGATCGTCCACGCGATCGCCACCGCCGCGATCGCGCCGCACGCCCACAGGCGCGCACCGGTCAGATGCAGGTCACGAAGCGCATATCCCGCGACGAAGTAACCGACGTAGGGCAGCCACTGCGTGAGTGCGCTCAAGATGATCGGCGAGGGGCTCCCCGCCCAGGCCAGCAACGCCGATGTCGAGTACGTCGCGACGGTGACCAGGATCAGGACCCCGGCGAAAACGAGCGCACGCCGTCGACCGCCGTCTCTGAGGAACGGGCGGAGAACCGGCGCGATGGCGTAGAGCCCGACGATGAGCCAGAGGAAGTAGAGGTGCGTGTACGGCTGCCCGCGCAGGACGAGCGCGAGCATCGTCGACGCACTCTCGTCGAGGCCGCTCATCCACTGCCGAACGACGATCAGATAGAAGATCTGCCAGAAGATGAACGCGGGCGCGAGCCGGACCAGACGCTGACGATAGAACGCAGCGGGACCGGCGGCGTGGGGCCGCGCATCGAGCAGGAGGGCACCGCTGATCATGACGAAGACCGGGACCGCCCAGATGAATCCGGCGTTCAGCGCGACCGCGACCCACCAGGAGCGAGAGCCCTCCAGCTCGGGTGAGGAGCGCAGCGCTCCGAAGGTGTGGATGCTCACCACGCCGATGATCGCCACGATGCGGAGGATGTCGAGTCCCCAGCGTCGGTGGGCGAGGGTACCTGGATGCGATGTCACCCCCGTACGCTATCCCGTCCACGACCCGCGCATCGAAACCGCCGAGCCGTCACCGCGAAACCTCCGTGCTAGCGTGATACCGCCATGGCACACTCTCCCGCGCTCACCTGGTTTCTGCGCCACCGCAGCACGCTCCTCCTCTGGACGATCCTCGCCGCGACCTTCCTCCTCACCTACGCCACGTACGTGAGGTGGTACCGGATGTTCTATCCGGACTCGCGTTACTACCTCGCCATGGCGTACCTCTTCCTCGGCAACGATCCCGAGACGGCGCGCCAACTCACCGTGGACTACGCGGCTCCGCGCAACATCGACGTCCCGCCCGTGGAGGATCTGTTCGGATGGGGCCTGGTGCAGCCGCGCGTCGTCCTGCCGACGCTGAGCGCCCCGTTCATCGCGCTCTTCGGCCCGGCCGGCCTCGCCGTCATCCCCCTGCTGGCGACGGCCGCGCTCATGGTCATCGCGGTGATCATGCTCCGCCGTCGCTTCGGCACCCTCGTCGCGCTTCTCATCGGCCTGCTCCTGAACACGTCGATGTTCCTCGTCTCCATCGGAACCGGGATGCTCACGGAGGGCCTCTCGGCACTCTTCACCGCCGTCGCCCTGCTGCTCGCGTGGCGTTGGCTGGAGAAGCCCAGACCATGGATGCTGATCGCGATCGGCGCGGTCACGGTACTCTCGGCCTTCACCCGCCAGGCGACCCTCATCATGGCCGGCGCCTTCATCGCCGCGTGGGTCATCGGCTCACTGATCGAGCGTCGCAACAGCCGCATGATGCTCCCCGCGATCATCGTGGGTGCGGCGACGATCGGCTGCCAGGTGCTGCAATCGCTGATCTTCCCCTCGTTCTCGCAGCTGGACCAGTTCCTCATGCAGGCCGGCGCGAGCTCGCTGGGCGAAGCCCTCCTCAACGTTCCGCGCATGGCGTTCGACATCGTCAGGGCCGATGTCGTGACGATGCTGCGAGGCGATCGTTCGCTGCTCGTGCTCATCTGCCTCGCGGTCGCCGGCATGATCATCTTCTGGCGACGTGTGGAGTCGCACCTGCTGTTGGGCGCCATCGCCGCGACAGCGGTCTACAACATCACGAACGGCACGCCGACCCAGTTCCGATACGCGACACCCGGACTGATCTTCTGGCTTCTCGCCGCGGGCATGCTCGTCAGCGCGACGGTGACCTGGGTGCAGCGATCACGGACCAACCCGACCGCCCTTCCCGGTGCGCCGGACGACTCCGAGGCTGCCGCACCCGAGTCGCACGAGTCCGCCGAGCCGGGCGACACGCCTCAGACCGACGACGCGTCTCAGACCGACGACGCGTCTCAGCCCGCGGAGAGCACCTCGACGACGCGACGCGCTGCGGAGCCGTCTCCGTAGGGAGCCTCGTCGGTCGGCGACGGAGCCGGACGTGCGACGGTCTCGGCCAGCACGGACGGGTCGGAGACCAGTGCGTTCCAGCCGAGCTGCACCGTTTCAACCCACTCGGTCTCGGTGCGCACCGTCGTGCACGGCACGCGCAGCAGGAAGGCCTCCTTCTGGAGTCCACCCGAATCGGTGACCACGTGTCCGCTGCTGAGCACCGCCGCGATGAGGTCTCGGTACGCGAGCGGACGGTGCACGCGCAGGTTGCCCTGCTCGAGATCGATGTCGGCTTCCGCCGCCTTGGCGACCAGACGCGGGTGGGCCAGGAGGACGGTCGGGGTGGCGAGCGCCCCCAGCGCCTCGACGATCTGCGCGAGGCGTACCGGATCGTCGGTGTTCTCGGCGCGGTGGATGGTCGCGACCTGGAACTCGCCGGCGGTGAGTCCCAGCTCGTCGATGAGCACGGAGGGCTCACCCGAGAGCTCGTCCCTGGTCGAGTAGAGGACGTCCGTCATCACGTCGCCGACCAGGACGGAACGCGCCTCGAGCCCCTCGTCAGCGAGGTGCGCCATGGCGACCTCGGTCGGCGCGAGCAAGATGTCCGCCGCGTGGTCTGTGAGCACGCGGTTGTGCTCCTCCGGCATGCGACGGTTGAACGACCGCAGCCCGGCCTCGAGGTGCGCGACGGGGATGTGCATCTTGACGGCGCTCAACGCGGCAGCCACCGTCGAGTTCGTGTCGCCGTAGACGAGCACCCAGTCCGGCGCGTGGGCGTCGAAGACGGCGTCGAGCTGCCCCAGCATCGCCCCGGTCTGCACACCATGACTCCCCGATCCGACACCGAGGTGCACGTCGGGGCTCGAGATGCCGAGCTCGGAGAAGAAGATGTCCGAGAGCATCGGATCGTAGTGCTGACCGGTGTGCACGATGACGTGCTCCACACCGGCCTCACGCGCGGCACGGTCGATGGGGGCGAGCTTGACGAACTGCGGGCGGGCGCCGACGACGCTGAGGATCTTCACCCTACGATCCTATGCGGCGCGCGCTGCCCGTCGTGCTCGACGCTGCGCGAGCAGTGATGCCGCGAGGAAACGCAGCGGGGCATCGCGGTCGAGCGCACGATGGAGCGACGGCGTGAGCATCGCGCTCGGCTGCGCGTAGCGCCTTCGCCGTTCGACCAGGGCTGCGACGTCGTCCACCGCAGCCCGCGCCCGCAGCCGATCGATGAGTTCGCCGTCGAGGCGGGAGAGCGAGCGCAGCGCGGACGGCGCCGACTCCAGGAGCGTCTCCAGCGCGATCGCCGCGTGGTCCACCGCGGCGGCATCGAGCTCACGTCGCCCCAGCGCCCCGAGCACATGCACGCGGATGAGTTTGCGGGTCACTGCCGCCCGCGCTGCCGCACCGAGCGCACCCCAGGTCTCCTCGGCGACCAGCAGCGGCGCGAAGGCGAGCTCGGTCGCGAGCGTGCGAGCGGACTCCGTGACGCGGTCGACGGCGTCATCGCCGACGAGATAGGCATCGCCCTCGCGTGCGGCGACCACCTTGCGCGCACCGAACCACAGCCGGATGCTCGGTGCGATGTCCTCCCCCGTCTCCAGTCCCTCCACGGGGCGTGCGTGCTCGCGCAGGTCGGCGGAGAACAGGCCCATCGTGCTCGTGCGGTAGCTCAGACGATCGCGCACGGGGTCCAGCACGACGCGGGCGGGACGGCGCGGCGGCGTGGGAAATCCCTCACCGACGGCGGGGATCAGCATCGACGGCAGGACCGCATCCGCGCCTCGCGTCTCGGCGCGGCGGACCCAACCGTCCAGTGCGCCGGGGCTGAGCCGATCATCCGAGTCGATCTTCGTGAACCAGGGAGCACTCACCCGGTCGAGGGCGAAGCTCATCGGCCCGGCCGGCGAGGGGATCCCGTCACGGAACCCGACGACTTCCACCCTGGCGTCCTCGGCGTACGACCCGAGTGCTGCTCGGATTCGATCCTCACCGATGTTGTGCGCCACGACGAGAACACGCACCGGAACGCTCGTGTGCTCGAGAACGCTCTGCGCGAGTCTGGCCACCGGCCGCGATTCGGAGTGCACCGGGACGAGCACATCGACCTGTGCGGGCGTAGCCATCGTCATCGGCTCGCGATCGTGTCGATGGCGCTCTTCCAGACCGGCATCTGTGCTTCGGCGGACAGCTCGCGCGCCGCGTCCGCGGCCGCCGCCTTGAATCCGTCGACCCGCTCCGGGGTGAGGGCATCGAGCGCACGTGCCACGGCATCGGCCGAGAAGTCATCTGAGACGACACCGAGCCCGTGTCGCGTCAGAGTCGCAGCCATCTCCGGCGACGGTCCGATCACGAGCCCGAGCCGCGCCTGCACGTATTCGAAGAACTTGTTCGGCATCGCATACGCGTTGTTGTAGTTCGTGGGCGCGAGGATGTGGATGCCGACGTCGTAGCCGGCGAGGGTGTCGATCAACGAGTCGAAAGGTACCGGGTCATGCATCCGGACCCCCGGCACCCGTGCTGCCGCCGCCCGGAGCTCTTCCAGATACGCCGGATCGTTGGGCGGGAGATACAGGTCGAGCGTGACATCGGCGGAGGTGCGCTCCATCGCCTCGATCAGGGTACCGAGTCCGCGGTTGCGCAGCGCGGCACCGGCGTGGACGACGCGGATCGGCGACGTTGTCGGGTGAGGTGCCCGTTCGGAATAGGCAGGCGCGTTCATCACGAGCTTCGTGTCGAAGGCGAACTCGAGGCGATACCGATCGGCGATGGCTCGACCGACGGTCGTGGTGGACGCGGCTTTCGAGACGAACTTCCGCAGCTGCCAGCGCAGGAACGGGGCGACGAAGAGCCGGAAGGTCAACTTCTCCGTGTGCAACGTGGGCGCGTACTCGTGCAGATCGACGTGGAAGCCCTTGGTCGGCGCGAGGCCGGCGGCCACACCGGCGGACTCCACCTCGTTGGCGAGGATCACGTCGAATCGATGGCCGGCGAGATGGTCGCGCGCCCACGCCAGGGCACGGTTTCCCCAGTACGCGCGGCGGTACTGCCGGGCGATCATCGCCGCGCGGGGATAACGCCAGACCGCGAGCTCTTCCGGAACCTCGAAATGCTCGCTGCTGCCCTCGGGTTTCGGGCCGTAACCGCAGGTGACGATCTCCCAGTCGTCTCGGAACAGCTCGATCTGTCGCCGCACTCGCGGGTCCGACTCGATTCGGGAGAACGAGAGGACGAGCAGCTTCATCTTTGTCCCTTCCTGTCCAGCGCCGTCTCGTAGACGGCATCGAAGGCGGCACGGCGCGCGTCGTCCGAGAAACGGAGCTCTGCACTGCGGCGGATCTCATCGCGGTCTCGATCCAGAACGTCTTCGACGGCGGCCGCCCAGTCCATCGCGTCCGTCGTACCGACGAGTGCCCCGTCCTCGGCGCGGACGAACTCGGTGTGGCCACCTTCATCGCCGACGACGACGGGGAGTCCATGACGGAGCGCTTCTGCGATCGCCACTCCGAAGGTCTCCCCCTCGGTGGGGAGGAGGAAGACGCGAGCCGAGCCGAGCAGGACCGAGATGTCGGCGGGAGCGACGTTGCCCCGCAGCTCCACCCTGTCTCGTACCCCCAATTCGGAGGCCCGCGCGAGCACACGATCACGCTCGGGGCCGTCGCCGGCCCAGATGAGGCGGGGTTCCAGGCCCCTTCCCACCAGCGCCGCGACGGTTTCGACGGCGAGCACGGGGCGCTTGCGGCCGATGAGTCCGCCGACGCCCACCATCACCAGGTCGGCGGTGTCGCGTGGCGGCTCCACCGGCGCTGACACGGCGTTTGGCACGACGACCGTCGGACCCGTGCGTGTGCGACGGACGGCGCTGGCGAGCTGCTCACTGACAGCGATCACCACGGCCGGATACTCGAGCAGTCGCGCCATCCAGCCCCCGACCACGCGCACCGGGAGAGGCGCGGTGCGCGGGCTGAGCAGGCCGGACCAGTGCTCCGTGTGCACCCACGGGACGGACAGTCTTCGAGGGACGGCGGGCAACGCGGAGATGGCATGACTGTGCACGATGTCGACGCCCGCGGCACGTTCTCGGATGGCTCGACGCGCGCGACGGATCCCCCGGAGCGACGCCGCGGCGTACGGGATGCGTTCGACGCCCGCGCCGTCGAGCGGCCGGTCGGTCGACGTGCTCAGATGCAGCACCGACACCTCGTGCGATCGTCGGAGAGTCTCGACGTCGCGTTGCACGAAGACGCCGGTCTGCGGGTTCTCGACGGTGGGGTACCACGGGGTGACGATGAGGATCCGCATCTCAGCTTCTCTCGCGCCCGGCGATCGCATCGAGGTTGCGCCGCCAGACCTGGACCTGCTCCTGCGCGCCCAACGCGTGGGCGCTGGCATGCGCACGCTCCTTGTACCCGCGAACGTCTTCGACGGTCAGCGCATCGATCGTTCGCGTGAGGTCGGCCGCGTCGAAACCGTCGGCGACTGCGCCGAATCCGTACTGCTCGACGTACTCGCGCATCTCGGGTGAGGGACCGATCAGGACGCCGAGACGCGCCTGCACATAGTCGAAGAGCTTGTTCGGCAGGGCCCAGGTGTTGTTGAAGTTCGTCGGCGGAAGCAGATGGATGCCGATGTCGTAGGCGTTGATCGTGCGGATCAGGTCTGCATACGGCACGGGGTCGAGGATCCTCACCCGCGTGCTCCCGGCCGTGAGGGCGCGCAACTCCTCGAGGTAGTCCGGGTGGTTGGGAGTCAGATACAGATCCAGCGTCGCGTCCACGCGGGACGCTTCGACCGCCTGGATCATCTCGTCGAGGTTGCGATTGCGCAGACACGCTCCGCTGTGCACCAGGCGCAACGGCCCCGCGACCGGCGTCGGAGTCAGGTCCGCGAAGGGGGCGGCGTTCGTGACGAGCTCCGGACGGAAGCCAAACTCCTTCTCGTACTCACGGATCAGGCCGTTGCTCACGGTCGTCCAGCTCACGGCCTTCGACACGTAGGTCCGGCAGATCCACTCGTGGTACGGCTTGATGCGCCGAGCCCACGCCGCATGCTCCTCGTTCAGACGCGGGGTGTACTCGTGGAGGTCGGCATGGATGCCGAGACGTGGCCGGAGCCACTGCGCGACGCCGACCGCTTCGGGTTCGTTCGCGAGGATGATGTCGTACTCGCCGCGGGGCAGGTGCTCGCGGACCCACTTCACCGCCGAGATCCGCCAGTAGACGGCACGGTAGGCATGGAGAGTGATCAGACGCCCGTTGTAGTCCTGATAGTCGGCAGACCGCGGCACCTCCCAGTGGGCGGCCACCCCCTCGGGCGCAGGGCCGTAGCCCACGGTGGTCAACTCGAAGTCGTCTCGGAAGGCCACCACCTGCTTGAGCACTCGCGCATCCGAGACGATCGGCGAGAACGAGATCAGCAGCAGGCGCGGCTTAGTCATCCGACGCGTCCTTCGTCAGACCGGCCAGAGCGGCCTGGTGGGCGAACTCCGGCTCCTGCGCGATGACCTCGGCGAAGGTGCCGCGAGCGCGGACCTCTCCTTCCCGGAGGAACCACACCTGGTCGGAGTGCCGGATCGTCGACAGTCGGTGCGCGACCGAGATCACGGTGATCTCTGCGCCGAGCGCATCGATAGAGGCCGTCACCGCGGCTTCCGTACGCGTGTCGAGCGCGCTGGTCGCCTCATCGAGGACGAGGACGAGCGGCTCCGCGTAGAGGGCGCGGGCGATCCCGAGACGCTGGCGCTGGCCACCCGAGAGCTGCAGTCCTCGATCGCCCACGCGTCCGTGGATCCCGTCCGCTCTGGCTTCGACGACGTCGAGCAGCTGCGCCTTGCGCAGCGCTTCGCGGACGCGGGTCTCATCGAAGTCGTCGGTCCAGGTCAGAGCGACGTTCTGTGCGATCGTGGCGTCGAAGAGCGCCACGTCCTGCGGCACGTATCCCACGCGTCCGCGCCACGCGGCCATCACGTCCGTGAGGTCCTGGTCCCCCAGCGACATGTGTCCTGCTGTCGGGGTCAGGAGTCCGAGGAGCAGATCGACGAGCGTCGACTTCCCGGCCCCGGATGCCCCGACGATCCCGACTCTGGTGCCGAACGGGATCGATCCGGTCACACCGGCCAGGGCCGGGCGAGGCGCGTTGGGGAAGGTGAACCCCACACCGTGGAAGCTCAGCTCTGTCGGAGTGCCGACGATGGGGTCGTGACCGATGTGCTCGGAGTTGTCGCGATAGCGCCGCGACGACTCGATGTCGCGGAGCACGGCCTCCACATGAGGGATGTTCGCGGTCATCATCGAGACGAGCGACTGGAACCCGGTCAGCGAGGGCACGAGACGGAACCCGGCGACGCCGAAGAGGGCGATGGCCGAGACGGCGGCTTCGAATCCCGAGAAGAGCATCGCGGCGCCGCCCACGAGCAGGAAGCCGCCGACGATTCCCGCGTCGAGGACGAAGCGCGGCACCGAGGAGAGGAAGTTCAGATTCGCGCGTGCCTTTGCCGACACGCTGCGGTCCGCCTGCACGACGCGAGCGACCTCGTCGGACTTGTTGCGCAGCGTGATCTCCTTGAGGGCGGACACCATGTCCGTCATCAGCGCGGCCACCCGGAACGAGTAGTCGCGGTTCACCCGCCCGGCTGTCACGGTGCGGCGCGAGAGCACCACGTACAGCAGCAGGGCGATGAGTCCGAGATAGCACACGGTCACGAGCGCTGTCAGCGGCTGCATGATGACGATGACCACCACCACGAGAAGCGACGTCGTGAGCAGAGCGGGCAGACTCATGAACGGCAGCAGGAAGCCCGACGTGACGTTGGCGATCCCGACATCCGCGAGGCGGACGAGATGCGTCGTGTTCCGCTGGAGCCTGTCGATCCACGGCGCGTGGATGTAGCTCTGGAAGAGCTGGTCGCCGATCTCGAGCTCGAAACTGGCGAGCCGTCTGGTCGCGAACCACTGCATGATCAGCGACGCCGTCGACTTGAGGATGATGAGTCCGGAGACGAACACGATGATCCAGATGTAACCGTCGGGTCCGATGGCCCCGACCACCGGCAGCTGAACCGGCGACCCGGCGAGCATCGACGACAGGGAAACGGCCAGGATCATGAGCGCTGCGACATCCAGCGCGGCGAGCAGCGCAGAGAGCAGCACGAAGGTGTTGATGTAGCGACGGGCCGACTCTGGGAGATTCGGCATGATGTCGCGATAGGTGGAGAAGATCGCTTTCATAGGACTTCCTCGCTCCAGGGAGCGGTCACGCCGAGGAAACCGGCGAGAGCGAGCGCTGAGCGCCGCCCGTCATGGACTCGGCGCACGAACGCGGGACCTTGTTCTGCGAGCGTGCGGAAGCGGTCGGGATCCGCGCAGATCTCACGCAGCACGTCTTCGAGCGTCTCGGGGTTCGCGAAGACGCACGGCGGTACCGCGCCGGCCGCCTCCGCCTCGCTGACCGCGAGGTCGGTGAGGTAGGTCACGACGACGCGTCCGGCCGCCATGGCCTCGACGGCGGCGACGCCGTAGTTCCCCATGCGCAGCGCATCGATGACGATGTCCGCCGAGCGGTACAGATCAGGCATCTCGTCCGCCGGCACCGAGTGCGCCTCCCGGTACTCGATCAGTCCTTCGGCCTCGAGACGTGCGGCAGCTTCGCGCACGGCCGCCGTGCCCTTGACGATTCCGCTGCTGGGCACGTGCATCACGACCGGCTTCGCGCCGGTCAACGGAGGTTCGGTGCTCGCCCAGCGATCCGGATCCACCACGACGGGGAGCCAGTGAGCGGGCGGCAGGTGTCGCGCGAGGGTGGCCGTCGAATAGAACGTCGGGAGGGCCAGCGACGTCGCGAGGGCGCTGCGGACCTGAGCGCTCTGCTCCAGCAGGGGCGTCTGGTCCCATTCGTCTCCGTGGAACGGCGAGTAGGGGTTGTCGGAGCGATGGACGCTCGGAACCCGCACGTCCGTGCCGTGGGCGATGAGCCCCACCTGCAGGCCCGCATCCTTCATCGCGGCGACCTCCCGGCGGACGTCGCCGTCGAAGAGCTCCCCGAAGATCGGGCGGACGGCTTCCACGAGCACGTGGGAGAAGCCGTGCACGACGGCGTCGAACTGCGCACGCTGCCACCGCCGACTCTTCAGGAACACGGCCGTGGGCAGGGCGTAGTCGGCGGGGAAACCGAAGTCGCCGGTCGGGTTGCGATACTGCATGTTCACCGCCCCCACACCCGGGAGGAGCTCGGCGGCTCGTGCCCAGCGATACGCCTGCCCCGCGAAGTTCACCGGTGCGATGTACAGCCGGACGTCCCCGACGGGCGCGACCACCGGTGCGGGAACCTCGGAGGCGTCGAAGCCGTAGCGAGAACCGGCGATGCGGAGCCGGACCCCCTCCGGTAGCGCGTCGAAGATGCGGCCGGCGCTTCGACGAACGAAGGAGCCGCTCATCGTGCCACCGGATCGGAAGGCGTCTGGCCCCGCAGCATGGTCCGCCGACTCACAGCCTCACGGAGTCGCCGTCGCGCGCCGACTCGAGTGCGGCCTCGACGACCACCAGCGTGCGAAGGCCCTGCTCCATGGTGACCACGTCGGTCTGCTGACCGAGGACCGCGTCGCGGAATGCCTCGTGCTCGACGCGAAGCGGCTCGCGCTTCGCGAAGGCGAAACGCGTGACGTCACCCTCGGAGACGCCCCGGAACGAGGAGACGGACTCCCACTCGAGCGGGATCGTCCCGTTCGCGTAGAAGGTCAGATCACCGGTGGAGGTGTCGGCGAGGAACGCGCCCTTCTCCCCCGTGACGACCGTCAGCCGCTCCTTCATCGGGCTGAGCCAGTTCACGATGTTGTTGACGATGACGCCCGACGATGTGCGTCCCGTGATGGTGATCATGTCCTCATGCTCGCGCCCGCTCTTGAACGCCGTCTGCGCGAAGACGCGCTCGTAATCGCTCTGCACGACCCACGCCGTCAAGTCGACGTCGTGCGATGCGAGATCCTTCGCGACGCCGACATCGGCGATGCGCGAAGGGAACGGCCCCTGCCGGCGTGTGACGACCTGATACACGGCTCCGAGTTCGCCGGCTTCGATCCGGCGCCGCATTTCCTGGACAGCGGGGTTGAAACGCTCTATGTGACCGACGGCCCCGACGAGACCGGCCGACGCGAATGCATCGACCATGCGCTGACCGGCGTCGACACTGTGCGCGATCGGCTTCTCCACCAGCGTGTGCACACCCGCGGCGGCGAGTTTCAGTGCTGCGTCCTCATGGAACCGCGTCGGGACCGCGACCACCGCGATGTCGATGCCCGTGGCGATCAGGGACTCGATGTCGGGGAGGATCTGCAGATCACCGGCGACCCCGTGCGGGTCACCCCCGGGATCGGCGATCGCCACCAATTCAACGCCGTCGATCTCGCGCAGGACGCGGGCGTGATGACGCCCCATCATCCCCACGCCGAGCAGGCCAGCGCGCAGTGTCATCACGCACCCGCCTTCGCGAGCGCGTTCACGGCGGCGACGATGCGTTCGAGGTCGTCCTGGGTCAGGGACGGGTGGACCGGCAGAGAGGCCACTTCCCGGGCGGCACGTTCGGTCTCCGGGAGGTCGAGGCCCGGAGCGAAGTGGGTCAGCGAAGGCAGGCGGTGATTCGGGATCGGGTAGTAGACCCCGGCGCCGACGTTGTACTCGCTCTTGAGCGCCGCGACGAAACCGTCGCGGTCCTCGGGAACGCGGATCGTGTACTGGTGGTAGACGTGCACGGCACCGTCTGCGACCGGCGGAACCACGACGCCCTCGAGGTTGGCGTCGAGGAACGCGGCGTTGGACTGCCGGGTCTTCGTCCAGGCATCGACCTTGGTGAGCTGCACACGTCCGATCGCGGCGTGGATGTCCGTCATGCGGGCGTTGAAGCCGATGACCTCGTTCTCGTACTGACGCTCCATGCCCTGGTTGCGCAGAAGCTTGACCCGGCGGGCGATCTCGTCGGTCGCCGTGGTGACCATGCCGCCCTCGCCGCTGGTCATGTTCTTCGTCGGGTAGAGGCTGAACATCGCGAACTCGCCGAACGACCCCACCGGTCGCCCGTCGAGTGAGGCGCCGTGAGCCTGAGCCGCATCCTCGTAGAGTGCGATCCCGCGCTCGGCAGCCAGTGCCTCTAGCTCCCGCATGCGCGCGGGGTGGCCGTACAGGTGCACGGGCAGGATGCCCTTGGTCTTCGGCGTGATCGCGGCCGCGACCGCCTCGGGGTCGAGCGAGAACGTCTCGGGCTCGATGTCGACGAACACCGGTGTACCGCCGGTGAGAGCGACCGAGTTCCCCGTCGCCGCGAACGTGAACGACGGCACGATGACCTCGTCGCCGGCGCCGACGCCAGCCGCCAGCAGGCCGAGGTGCAGGCCCGCGGTACCGGAGTTCACCGCTACGGATGGACGCCCGGGCACGAAGTGCGCCGAGAACTCCTGCTCGAACGCGGCGACCTCGGGTCCCTGAGCGACCATGCCGCTGCGCAGGACTCGGTCGACTGCCTCACGCTCGTCGTCGCCGATGATGGGCTTCGCGGGGGGAATGAACTCGCTCACACGGTCTCCTTGCTCAATGTGCCTTCAGATTCGATGTATGTGTCACCGGTGCTCGGGCAGACCCAGACGTCTGCGGCGTCGCCGGGTTCGAGCGGGATACCCGCTTCGCCCACCCATCCGATTCGCTTCGCCGGCACGCCGACCACGAGGGCGTGCGCCGGGACATCCTTGACGACTACCGCACCGGCGGCGACGGTCGCCCACGCGCCGATCGTGACCGGAGCCACGCAGGTCGCTCGGGCGCCGATGGATGCGCCCTTCTCGATGGTCACGCCGACCGGCTCCCAGTCGTGCGCGCTCTTGATCGATCCATCGGGGTTGATCGCCCGCGGGTAGGTGTCGTTGGTGAGCACCACGGCGGGTCCGATGAACACGCCGTCTCCGAGCTTCGCCGGCTCGTAGACGAGGGCGTAGTTCTGCACCTTGCAGTTGTCGCCCATCTCGACGCCCGTGCCGATGTATGCGCCGCGTCCGACGATGCAGTTCTCCCCCATCCGGACACCCTCTCGCACCTGCGCGAGGTGCCAGACGGCGGAACCGTCGCCGATGACGGCGTCAGGGGACACATCTGCGGAATCGACGATCCGCACGCGAGGGGTTTCAGTCACGGGGGCTCCTAGCACGCCGCCGAGAACTGGCAGCACTGAACGAGATTCTACTTGGCGCTGCGTCGCGAACCTCGACGCGCGCCGCGAACGACCTCCGCGGCCCGAGCACCGACCGTGCGCAACGACGCGTTGTCGACGGCCCAGGCCACGCGCGCCGGCCTCGCCCGCTCGGTGCTCCCGTCCGCCCACTCGGCGATCAGCCCCCGCATCGCGGAGGCGACGTCATGCGCGTCGAAACCGACCGCTTCCCCGAGTCCTCCCGAACGCACGACCTCTCCGCCGGTCTCCGCGCCGGCGAAGAGGACGGGCGTGCCGACCGCTGCGGCCGCATACGTCTTGGTCGGTCGCGCGAAGTCGTAGCCGATGCCGGGGACGATGCTCACGAGCGCTGCCACCGCGCCCCGGAGCCATGAGGCGGACTCCGCGGGTCCGACGAGACCGCCGAAATGCACGCGGCCGGGCGCGATCTTCTCTGCGAGCACCTTGAGTTCGGGCTCCACGGACCCCTGCCCGAAGAACCTGATGTGGACGTCGACCTCGGAGAGTTCCGCCAGCGCGCGGATGAACACCTCGGGCTGCTGCCACTCCGACATGGTTCCCGTGTAGACGAAATACGGGACGTCCACCGACGGAGCCGGCACGTCGGGAGAGAAGACGTCGGTGTCGATCCCGTTGCCGACGCTGATCACGCGCTCGGGATGGCCGCCGATCTCCGCCAGTCGCTCCGCGACCTCCGGCGACACGGCGACGGCAGATGCCGCTCGTCGCAGGACGAAGCTCTCGACGGCGCGCATGACCGCGATCACCGGTCGAGGAGCTTCCATGGACGCGACGGCGTCGGTCCAGACGTCGCCGGGGTAGTACACCAGGACACGCCCGGTGAGCAGCGAGACGAGCGCGGCGACGAGACCGGTCGTGGGCGGTGCCTCCGCGACGATCACGTCTGCGCGGCGAAACAGCAGCCGGAAGAACAACGGGATGTCGAAGGAGAGGTACTGCACGTAACCGCGGATGGCACCGGTGCGATCACGAAGGACCGGGGCACGCCGAACGGTCGCGCCGGGCGCATCGGTGATCGTCATCCCGCGGGGCGGCTTCGTGGTGAGCACGACGACGTCGGAGTCGGGTGCTAGCGCCCGGACGAGTGCGTCCATCCGGAAGCTGGCGGCTGTGACTTCCGGCGTGTACAGCCGCGTCGCGACGACGACTCGTCTTCTCCTCGGCATCCTGCCCCTGTAGCTCGGTTGATGAAGGTCCGTTCGGACACCTGACACAATAGAACCATGTCCTCGAGCGTCCCCGCGCCTCCCTCCCCCGACCGCAGCGCCTGGGTCGTCATCCCCCTCTACAACGAGGCGAGCGTGATCGGCGGCGTGGTGGAGAGCCTGAAGCCGTTCTTCGCGCACATCGTCTGCGTCGACGACGGCTCTCGAGACGGATCCGCGCAGGAGGCCGTGAAGGCGGGGGCCATCCTCGTGCAGCATCCGGTGAACCTGGGACAGGGGGCGGCGCTGCAGACCGGATTCGACTTCGCGCTGGCGCACCCCGAGTGCGAGTACATCGTCACCTTCGACGCCGACGGCCAGCACCGCATCGAGGATGCGATCGGGATGCTGCAGCTCGCACGCGACGAAGATGTCGCCATCGTCTTCGGATCTCGATTCCTCGACGACCGCACGAATCCGGGCTGGATCAAGAAGGTGATCCTCAAGACGGCCGTGTGGGTCACCAACCTCACCACGAGCCTCAAGCTCACCGACGCCCACAACGGCCTCCGCGTCATCCGTCGCGATGCCGCAGCCGCGATCGACCTCCGTCAGGATCGGATGGCACACGCCACCGAGATCGTGCTGGAACTCGGGCGCACCCACCTCTCGTGGAAGGAGTATCCGGTGGAGCTCCTGTACACGGACTATTCGAAGGCGAAGGGCCAGAGCGTGCTCAACTCCGTCAACATCCTCGTCGACCTGGTGGTGAGGTAGACCATGTGGATCCAGATTCTCCTGATCTCCGCGATCGTGGTGCTCGCCGTGTTCATGATGCGCCGGACCGGCGCAGACAGTCACTTGGCGATCCGTCGACTGCTCATGGGACTGTTCGTGATCGCCGCGGTGCTCTCGGTACTCTTCCCGCAATGGTTGAGCTGGCTCGCGCAGCTCGTCGGCGTCGGTCGCGGCACCGACCTGGTGCTCTACGCGCTGATCGTGATGTTCCTGGCGTTCGTGTACTCGCAGTACCGCCGCAACGTCGCGCTACAGCGGCAGCTCACCCTGCTCGCCCGCAAGATCGCCCTGCTCGAGGCGTCAGAGAACGAGAAGCACCCTACTCACAACCCGTGACCTCGTAGAGGACGGCATCACCGACGCGGTCCACCTCCGTGAGGATCGAGGCACCGTCGAGGCCGTGCAGGCCGTCGAAGGTCGTGTAGTGGTTCTCGAACAGCACGCGGTCGCCGAAGTCGAGGGCGTGTGTGACGCCGAGTCTCTCGATCGCGTCGCATACGGCGGGTCCGCCCTCCACCAGATACCGAGCGAGGGTCGACGCATCGTCGCCGTATCGCCCGGTCACATGGGGGAAGACCACGTCGTGCCCGGTGAATGCGAACAAGAGACCGGCTCCGGTCAGCGGGTCGCCGATCACGACGGCGTCGTCGGGCAGCTCATCCTCGAGCTCATCGAACAGCGCCGCCTCGTCCGGTGACAGACCCTGCGACTCCTCGCTGAACTGGAAGCTCACGCTGCGCATGTAGCCCACGTCGTTACGAAGCCCGACGAGGTGGGTCGCCGCGGCGACGGCGCCCACGGCGATGACCGCGACGACGAGGCCCTTGCGCCCTGCGCGCCACCAGCCACGGATCCACTCGACGACGACGGACGCACCCAGCGCGGCGAGGGGCAGACCCCAGATCGCGATGAGGGCGCCGACGCGGGTCGTGTCGTCGTACCAGACACCGACGAATGCACTGCGGATCCACTCGACCGGGAACCAGGTCGCCATCAGGAAGAAGAAGATGCTCACAGCGTACGAGCCGAGGATCCACCACGTCCGGTCCTTGACCACGCGCCAGATGCCGATCGCCGCCAGCGGGCCGAGCAGGAGGCCCGTCGACCTCCCGACCGGACTGAGGAATGCGACCTCGCCGAGAGCCTGCCCCAGCGAGGAGGTCGGAAGCCACTCGTGTGTCGTCACGTTGGCGACGATCCAGACCGCGGCGAGTGCTGCCGCCCCCAGCAGCACCGCGAGCGCGACGACGATCCGGGTCGTGGTTCCACCCGTGCGCGCCATGCGCCATGCCAACCAGAGGAAGTAGGGCACGAGCAGCACCACCGCGCCGAGGAGTGCGGAGGGGTGCGCAAGGGCGACGGCACCCGCAGCGGCGAGCGCGACGAGGATACGCAGCGTCCTCCCGGGCCATGACAGCGCCGGCGCGAAGGCGATCAGCACGACCGCCAGGAAGATCGGGATCAGCGCGGTGCCGAGGAGGTTGGGATAGAGGACGCCCCAGTTGAGGAAGCCGAGCGGGAAGACGCTGAAGCCCAGGCCCACGAGTGGGGCCCACGTGGTGGCGGCCGGGCGGCCCGGGAAGGCCACAGCGGCCAGGCAGGCGAGGGCGACGGGCCACACCAGCGCGATCACCGCGACGGTGGTGACGTTGGTCGCCGCGACGATGCTGCCCGCGGCCGGCACGACGAGACTGACCAGCGCGTGCCAGAGAGTGGGATAGAACGACGATGCGGCGCCGGGCACCACCATCGTCATGTGCAGCGGGGAGGCGTCACCCGTCTCGGCGATGAACTCCACGGCGTTCAGGTGGAAGAGGCCGTCGTAGAGCTGGGTGGGGTTGCCGGGGGCACCGATGCCGAACGCGACGATAGCGATCCACGCGACACCGGCCGCGGCCAGCGCGATCCATGCGGCCCTCCCCGCGCGGGGTGCGGCGTCGACCGCGCGACGGTCGAAGAAGCGGAGCGCGGCGGCGGCGATCCAGATGACGACGGCGACGAGGGCGACGGGAATCAGTCCCCAACGCATCCCCAGCAACGGCGCGAAGAGAGAGGCAGCGGCGATCACGCCGAGGGAGACGGCGATCGCCACTCCGAGACGCACGATTCCCTGCACGCCGCGAAGGCAGAGCGCGACAGGCAGTCCCGGGACGATCAGAAGGGCGGCCGCGACGAGCAGCGCAGGGATCTGGCCGATCCAGTCGCTCACGCGTCCACCAGGGCGATGGCGCCCTCGACCTCACCGTCGTAGACGACCTCGCCCTTGTTGATCACGATGCCGCGGGTGCAGAGTTCGCGGACCATCTCCATGTCGTGGCTGACGACCACGAGGGTCTTGCCCGCGGCGATGAGCTCTTCGAACTTGAGTCGGCACTTCTCCCGGAACGGCGCATCGCCGACGGAGAGGATCTCGTCGACGAGGAGCACGTCGAGCTCGACGTGGATTGCGACCGAGAAGGCCAGCCGCATGAACATCCCGGAGGAGTAGTGCTTGACCTCCTGGTCGATGAACTGCTCGATCTCGCTGAACGCCACGATCTCGTCGTAGCGCGCCTCGATCTCGTGGCGCTTCATCCCGAGGATCGCGGCGTTGAGGAAGACGTTCTCGCGCCCGGAGAGTTCGGGGTGGAAGCCGGCGCCGACCTCGATGAGACCGGCGACCCGACCGCGGGTCAGCACCTGACCCTCATCGGGCTCCATGACTCCGGACACCAGCTTGAGAAGAGTGGACTTGCCCGATCCGTTGAGCCCGAGGATGGCGACGGACTCCCCCTCGCCGATGACGAGGTCCACCCCTTTCAGCGCTTCGAACTGACTGGTGAGCTTCTGCCGCTTGATCCAGGCGACGACGGTGTCCTTGAGGGAGAAGGCGTGGTTGAGCGTGAACCGCTTGCGCACGTCGTCGATGATGATGCTCGGCCTGATCGCCGTCTGTTCACTCATAGGTCCTGTGCGAACTTTCCCTCGAGGCGGCGGAAGACGAACTGCCCGAGCAGCAGGGTGGCGACGGCGATGAGGAACGTCCACAGCGTGTTCCAGCCCAGGTTCGGCGGGAGCGCCACGAGTTCCGTACCCGCGTATCCCGCGGCCGAGACCATGCCCTCGGTCGCCGGACGCCAGAAGGCGTAGTGGAAGAGCTCCACGCCCTGCGTGATCGGATTGAGCAGGTACAGCTCCACGAGCCAGGACGGCCAGTGCAGCCGGTCGACGACCGCCTCTTGCACCATGGTCCACGCGTACAGCACGGGCGACGCCCACGTGGCGAGCAGCAGCATCAGCTCCACGATGTTCTCGGCATCGCGGAAGCGCACGTTGACGGCGCCGAAGAAGAGCCCGAGGCCGAGGCTGAACACCATGACGATGATCATTCCCGCGAGCACGGCGAGGATGCTCAGCACCGAGATGTGCGCGATCCATCCCATCAGGAGGCAGACCACCAGCAGCAGCCCGACCTGCGGGAGGAAGTGCACGAAGGCGACGATGACGGCCGAGACGGCGAACAGCTGGCGAGGAAGGAACACCTTGCGCACCAGCGGGGCGTTGCCGACGATCGAGGTGGTGGCGTTCTTGAATCCCTCCGAGAACAGGTTGATCACCACGATCCCCGAGAACAGGTAGACCGCGTAGTTCGGGATCCCGTGGTCGAGCTTCATGAAGATGCCGAGGACCACCCAGAACACGAGGAACTGCGCCGCGGGTCGCACGTAGGACCAGGTCCATCCGAGCACCGAGTTGCGGTACCGCGTCGTGACGCCCGTGCGGACGAGAAGGTTCAGCAGATAGCGCCACCGCACCACGTCGATGAGCCCATGGCTTTTGCCGGGGATGTCGAAGTCGGCTCGCGGGATGATGGCGTAAGGATCGGGTTTGATCGTCACAGGTGTTCCATCCGGGAAAGGAGCAGCCTTCATACTAGCCGGGGCATGCTGAGGATCTGCGCTGCCCACGCGCAGACGATCTCAGCATCGACGCAGCTGGCCGATGCCCTCCGCGGAGAGCACTCCCGTCCCTCCGACCAGAGTGACGGTCGTCGCTCCCCTGGTGCGCAGGAACTCCGCCGCCTGCGGGAACATGCAGGTGCTCTGGGACAGCACGAGCGGAACCCCGAGCCTGCCCGCGAGCGCCGATCCGGTGAGGGCATCCGGGAACCCGTCGCCGGTGGCGACGAGCACACGCAGTGCCGTCGAGGGGAAGTACGCGTTGTTCACGGCGATGTTGGTCAGGTAGCGATCCGTGCCGGAGAGACGGTTCATCTTGAACCCCTGGCCTTGCAGCTGGGCGACCACGGAATCCTTGACCACGCCGGCACCGCCGACGACCGTGATGTTCGTGGCCCCGATCTTGCGGAGCGTCGCGATCGTCGCGGCATCGGCACTGTTGGCGAGTCCGTCCACGAGCAGCACCGGGATGCGTCCTGCGCCACCGGCGGCAGCCGCGCTGAGGGCATCCGGGAAGTCGGCACCGGTCGCCAGGAGCACGTTCGCACTCGCGCCGGAGCTCTCGACGATGGCGCGCGAGGTCGAGTATCGGTCGGCGCCGCTGATCCGCTCGATCTTGGCAGCCGGGACCGCCGCCTTCGTCTGCGCCGCCACGGCGTCCGAGATCACGCCCACTCCGCCGACGAGGACCACCCGGGTCGGCGCCAGCCTCTTGAGCTCCGCCGCGACGTTCGCCGGGACCGCTCCGGGGGTCGTCAGCAGGAGCGATGCCTGCGCCTTGCTCGCTGCCGCCACCGCCGACAGCGCGTCGGGGAAGTCGAGGCTCGTCGCGAGGAAGACCGTTCTGGTCCCGGTCGGCCATGCGGCGCGGGAGGCTTCGACCGCGGTCTGCTCTCGGCTGTTCCCGGAGATCCGATCGACCTTCACCGTCGTCGCGGTGTAGGCGGCGGACTGTGCCGTCGCATCGACGTAGCCGGCACGCTTCGCCGTCAGCTTGACCTCGAGCTTCGTGCCGCTGTCGGCGACTGTCAGGTTGTACGACCGCCCCGTGGCACCGGGGATCGCCGTCCCGTTGCGGAACCACTGGTAGACGGTCGTGGTGGGCGCGGGCGTGAACACACCCGTCGCCGTGAGGGTCTGACCGGGGATCACGTAGCCGTTGACGAGCGGCTTGCCCGCTGTGAAGGTCAGCGTCCGCGTCGGGCCGAACCAGTCGGTGAAGTAGTTGTAGAAGTTGCGGTTGCCGTAGGCCGAGCAGCCGTCACCCTCGCCGTAGCCGGCTCGCAGGGCAGCCGCGTTGGGCTGGTACGGCGTGTAGTAGTAGAGAGCCGACGTCGCCTTGTTCGCGACGTACACCGGCGCGGAGCCGCAGGACGCCTTGGGGTTGTAGAGGATGTTCCACGTCTTCCCCGGCGCATACCACTGGAACCACTTGCCTTCCATGTAGATCTGCATCTGGCGGGCCGCGCCGTAGATCTGGTGGAAGAAGCCGATGAAGTTCGGGTCGCACGGCGCGGTGTCCGGGCATCCCTGCCCGAGCGCGATCCGATAGCGCCAGGCGCTCGGCCACGTGTGGGTGATCAGTCCCTGCTCCTTCTGGAGCATCACGATCAGCACTTGCGGGTTGATGTTGCAGGCCTGCGCGACGCGATAGATGATGCGTGCGGCCGACTCGTTCGCGGCTCCCTTGTATCCGGAGCAATAGGCGTCTGCGGGACGGGTGACCGTGGTCATCTTGAAGTCCTTGAGGCAGACGATCGGCTCGTTGTTCTCGTCGCGACCACCCAGGCAGCGCGCAACCTTGCCGTTGAAGAACGTCTGGATCTGCGCCTCGGTCATCGTGCTCTTGTTGGTGAAGACCGCGTCGCTGATGAGGTTGCCGGGCGTGAAGCCGGTGAGGCTGCTCTTCGCGATACCCGTGTCGACGGGGGCGGCGGATGCGCTGGCAGCTGTCGCCACGGGCGACGCGACCGTCGCCTGAGCAGCGGCGGCGGGAACGACCGTTCCGAGAACAAGGGCGGAGACAGCGAGGAAACAGGTGAGGAGTGGGGCGGTCCTCAGGGTGTTTCGCGAGCGTGGGGCACGTCGAGACATGTGACCAGTGTGACGGAAGTTGCAGGATGATGCCACTGTTGCACCCTTTTGGCCACAACACCCCGGCGTGTCGCACCGATGTGCAGGTGGCTCCCAGCACTCAGAGGTCGGCGTGCAAACCCCAGAGCCGTTCCGCCGAACTCGCCCAGGAGAAGGCCCGGGAGCGATCCGCAGCCAGGACGCGCAACCGCTTCGCCGCCGCTTCCGTCGCCTCTGCCACGGCATCCGCGATCTCATCGGCGGCGACCAGCATGCCGCCGTCGGCGATCACGTCCCGATGCGATCCGCTGTCGACCGCGACGACAGGGATTCCGAGAGCCATCGCCTCGACCGCTCGCCACGGCCAGCCGGCGGACCCACCGGTTGCGGCGAACACCGACGCCCCCGCCAGCACCGCCGCGCGGTCCGCGGTATCCAGGGCACCTCTGATGTGCGCACGGCGCTCGGGGAGCCCTGCGGCCGAGGCGAGCTCGGCGTAACGGGGCTCCGCGCCCTCGGCAACCCCCACGACGACCGCATCGACTCCCGCTGCGACGGCGCCGCGGAAACCCTCCTGCAGATCTGCCGCACACCCCGCCAACACCACGTACTGCGCGGGCAACGACAATGCCGCGCGGCGCTCGGCGGCGTCAGACGGCACCGCGAACCCGTGCGGCGGAGCGCCCGCTACCACGCGGACCCGATCGCCGAGGCGGGCGAGTTCCGACAATCGCTCGGCGACCGCATGCGAGGGAACGACCACGGCGTCGGCGTGCTTCACCGCACGTCGCAGCATCCCACGCTGCCAGCCGACGACAGTCTTGGGCAGTTCCTCCGGCGCATCCCACGCACGCAGGTCCCACAGCGTGACCGTGGTCTGGTCGTTGTCGTGCACGCGGTCATGACGCACGAGCGGGGCCATCAGCGTCGGCGAGTGGATCATTCCCCCTCCGACGCCCGGGGCGATACCCAGCTGCCAGGAGGCGGCCAGCTCGCGACGCCCGAGCGCGAGAGTGCGCACCTCGCCGACGCCGGCGATCGGCACCTCCGCCCCGGCAGGCACGATGGCGTCGACCGCGCACCCCGAGGGTGCCGTGGCGATCAGGCCGCGCGCGAGATCGACGGCCGCGGAGGCCTGGTCGGGGTCGACGACATGCACGAGCTGATCCAGAACAACACGCAGCCGAGCACCCATGTGATCAGGCTATCCTCGCCGCACCGCTCCCCCGTGGAGCGCACCGACCGCGCCGCGCGAATGTCAGCGTTCCCACAGTTTTCCCCACCGCCGCCCCAGCGGTTCGTGCTTGAATGCTCGGGTGAGCGATGGTCGTCTTCCCGTCCGGCGCCGATGGATCGGGTGGACCGTCGGCGTTCTGCTGGCGATACTGCTCATCGCGATCGGCTGGGTGGCGATCCGCGGGATCGGCGCGGTCAACGATCTTCAGCAGGTGGCCAAGGGCGCCACGCAGCTGAAGGCTTCGATCGCCGCGGGGGATCTCGACGAGGCGGAGCGGATCTCGGGGAGCATCGCGCGCAACGCGGCATCTGCGGACGACCTCACCTCCGATATCGTCTGGCAGGCCTTCGGCGCCGTGCCGTGGCTGGGACCCAACTTCCGCGCGGTGAGCGAGATGGCGGAGATAGCGCACGACGTCTCGACGGACGCGCTCACCCCATTGCTCGACGTGGCCGGCGGACTCGATCTGGCGGGCCTGGGCGTCACAGGTGGCACGATCGACCTCGCCCCCTTCGCCGAGATCCAGGAGCCGCTCGAGACGGCGAGCACTGCGCTCTCCGCTGCCGAACTGCAGGCCAAGCGGATCGACGCGGACGCGACGCTCCCGCCCCTCGCCGATGCCGTCGGCGAGTTGCGATCCGCGGTCACCGGAGCAGCGACAGCGGTCGGAGCCCTGCACGGCGCCTCCGTGCTGCTGCCGACGATGCTCGGTGGCGAAGGCCCGCGCAATTACGTGCTGGCCATGCAGAACAACGCCGAGTTGCGATCCTCCGGCGGGATCATCGGGTCCATCGCTCTCCTCCACGCCGAGAATGGCACGATCACGTTGCAGAGGCAGGCGTCGACTCGGGACTTCCCGCCTCTGGACACCGCTCTGCCGCTCAGCGATTCCACGATCGCCCTGTTCGAGGACCGCCCCGGACGCTACCTCCAGAACATCACCGCCATCCCGGACTTCGCCGAAGCGGGCGAGATCATCGCGGCGCGGTGGACGGGTCGCTTCGGCGGCACCGTCGACGGCGTCATCGCCGTGGACGCCGTCGTCGCGGAGCACCTCATGAAAGCCACCGGAGATCTCTCGTTCGGCCCCTTCACGGCCACAGCGGATACCGTGACCGACATCCTGCTGTCGCAGATCTACGCCGCCGTCCCCGACCCCGCCGCGCAGGACGCGATCTTCGCCCAGGCAGCGGGCGGCCTCTTCAGCGCCGCGCTGTCCGGCGGCGATCCCCGGGCTCTCATCGGCGCGCTGGCGACATCGGCAGACGAGGGTCGGATCCGCATCTGGAGCGCACATCCGGAGGAGGAGGCCGTGCTCGCCGCCTCCGAACTGGGCGGAACGATCCCCACGGACAGCGACGACGCGACCTACGTCGGCGTGCTGATGAATGACACCACCGGCGGGAAGATGGACTACTACACCCGGGCATCCATCGTGACTTCGATCGGCACGTGCCAGGGCTCCCCGACCACGCAGGTGCGCATCACGTGGACGAGCACGGCCCCGGCGGACGCCGCCACGTCGCTGCCCGCCTATGTCACGGCCGACGGCTTCTACGGCGTCCCCGCCGGCACGGTGCGCACGCTGATCGCGGTCTACGGACCGGAGGGCGCGACACCCGCTCATGTCGACCGGGACGGCAAGAAAGAGGGCGTGCAGACAGCCATGCTCGGCGACCGCTCCGTGGTGCAGCACGAGGTGTCCCTCGCGCCCGGCGAATCGACGACGATCACGATCGAGTTCGAGGGCACCGGTGCCGGCGCGCGTTTCACCGAGGTGCGGCACACGCCGCTCATCGAGGCTCCGGACATCACGCGAGAACCACTCAGCTGCGCGTCGTGACATTCTGGGCTCGATAGGGTAGTGTCGACTCACTGGGGAATATCTGGAGTCTGCAATCTTGCCGTGGGGGCAAGATGACTCCACGCAGTCGGACGCAGGGGTGTGTCCGAAGGCGATTCCGCGTGAAATTCTGGGGAGAAATCATGCTGAAAAAACTGGCTGCCATCAGCCTCACTGCCGGCGCGCTCGTACTCGTGGCGCCCGCCGTCGCAACCGCTGCGCCATCGTCTGTTCCAACCGCGTCCTCCGACTCGTACACGACACCTCCCGGGGTCAAGGTCGGCGACCCGGTCATCGACATCTGCGAAGTCTCGACCATCGTGTTCGGCCCGGGCTACTTCCTGCCGTCCGAGAACGTGAATGTCTCCGTCTCCGGCCTCAACGCGGGCAACTCTGCTGTCTCGGGCAACACCGCTGCAACCGACGGCAGCCTGACGCTCACCTTCCGCCCGCCGTCTGACGGAGAGGGCTCCTACGCCGTCTCGTTCGGCGGCTCGCGGTCGTACACCGCGACGATCACCGTCGCGCACGGTCACGATGCAGCTTCGACGTGCGACCACGATCCTGCGGTCGCACCGGCGGGCGCCGAGATGCCGCTCACGGGCGACGGATTCGAACTCGCCCTCACCGGCGGAAGCGTCTCGCCGTGGGTCCTCGGAGGCGGCGCTGCAGCGCTCGTCGCCGGTGGTGCTCTCGTCGCGGTCGGAGCCTCTCGCCGCAAGCGCGCCTAGGTCCGGCTGCCGCCTCGCGCGGTGGTCGACTGGACGACGGTGATCCCTCCCCCTCCGATCACCGTCGTCTGGTGCATCCGGTGGCACCCACCGGAAGCCCACGGCACGCCCCCTTCTGGGAGGGGACGGCCGTGGGCATTGACGCGCCCGCGAGGAACGTCGCACCACCGTCCGGGACCATCCGGTCGACGCGGACTCGCTCTCAGGGAGTGGGTGTCGGCGTCTGAGTCGGCGGATGCAGTGACTGTGTGATCAGGTCGTGGATGAAGCCGTAGTCCGGCTGATGCTCGTCCACACCGAAGTCGGGCGTGAGCTCGATCGACGTCACCGGCTGCTCCTTCGCCTTCAGCATCAGATCGAAGAACTCCGGCAGCTTGTCCGAGGGCAGATCGGTGCTGATCAGTGCCGTGCCCGCCGCTGCAACCTCGTTGAACCGGGTGAGCACGGTCTGCGGGGTGAACTGCGCGAGGATCGCCTCCTGGAGCTCGCGCTGACGCTTCATGCGATCCCAGTCGCTGGTCGTGTAGCGCGATCGGGCGTACCACTGGGCGGTGTCGCCGTCCATCCGCTGCTTCCCCGGCTCGATCCAGCCGATGGCCCACTCGTTCACGTCGGTGCCCGACCAGCCCTCGGGTGGTCCACCCTTGGGCAAGCGCTCGGTCACGTCGATCTCGACACCACCCAGAGCATCGACGAGTTCTGCGAAACCGTGCATGTCCACGAAAACGTAGTACGGGATCTCGATGCCGAGGACACCTTCCGCCGCGTCCTTGGTCGCCTCGACACCCGGCTCCGAGCCGTGGGCGACGGCGTCGGGATAGAGCCCGGCTCCCCCGTCTTCGCGGCAGACCTCGGCCGCGTTCCGCACGTGATTCATCCACCCGTTCCAGCCGCAGGACGATGAACTGTGCCCTTCGAAGCCGTTCGGATACAGCTCCTGCATCGGGCTGCCCTCGCTGAACGGGGCGTTCGGGAGCTCGCGCGGGATGCCGGTGATGGTCACGGCGCCGGTGTCGGCATTGACCGACACGACCGAGATGCTGTCGAACCGCATCGAGTCGCGTCCGTCACCGCTGTCGGCGCCGAGCAGGAGGATGTTGTAGTAGCCGTCGCTCGGCTCCACACTCGGGCCGCTCTGCCCGAAGATCGAGCCGATCGTGCTCCGGACCGAGCCCACTGCCGTTGCCGCATACGCAGCTCCGCCCCCGACGAGACCGAGCAGCACGAGCGCGACGACGGGAATGGCGAGGCGCGACAACCCCGGAACCTTCACGAGTCGCACGAGGCGGAGCGCGTCGAACGTCAACACGATCCAGAGCACGACGTATCCGACGAGCAGCACCTGCACGATCGTCAGGACCGCCGCCGAGAAGAAACCGCCGCCGATCGTGATCCACAGCAGGACAGGGCGTGCGAACAGCGCGAGGCCGGCAGCGACGATCGCCAAGAACCAGGCGAGGAGGGTCGCGCCGAGACCGAAGCGACCGAGCCGACGATTGCCGGCGAGCACTTGAGCCGAGCCCGGCAGCAGGACATTCATCGCGACGAGCCACCAGCCGCGCTTCGCCATGGTGCCTTGATCGGAGACATCCGGGTGCCGCAGCGGCCGGGTCTCGATCAACGGGCGCCCTGATGCGCGCGGAGGCGCAAGGGTCACAGCGATCCCTTCAGCCGTTCGTTCTTCTGCTCGACCTGGGCCTCGAGTTCGCGTGCGTACGCCTCGACCCGATCGGCGAGTTCGGGGTCTGCCGTCCCGAGGATCCGCGCGGCGAGGAGCCCCGCGTTGCGTGCGCCGCCGATGGACACCGTGGCGACCGGGATCCCGGCAGGCATCTGCACGATCGAGAGCAGCGAGTCCATGCCGTCGAGGTAGGCGAGCGGCACCGGGACGCCCACGACGGGAAGCGGAGTCATCGAGGCGAGCATGCCCGGAAGGTGGGCAGCTCCACCGGCGCCCGCGATGATGACGCGGACTCCCCGAGACCGCGCGTCACGAGCGTAAGACATGAGCTTGTCGGGGGTGCGATGCGCCGAGACGACCTCGACCTCGTGCGGGATCCCGAAATCCGTCAGCGCCCCGGACGCGTCGCTCATCACGCGCCAATCGGAGTCGGATCCCATGACGACGCCGACGAGAGGAGCGGCGGAGGAGTGCAGTGGCTCGGTCACCAGATCAGGCTACGGTCTGCCGCTGGGAGAAACCCCGAACGCCGCGCCTCTTCGCGCGCATGTCTCCGGTGTGATGGCGCCGACAGCGGGCACTGTTCAGTCGAAGTGCGCGGCAGCCGCCCGCGCCACGTACACGGCATCGTCGAGGTCATCGTCGACGACGTTCACATGACCGACCTTCCGGCCGGGTCGCGGAGCCTTGCCGTAGGTGTGGATCTTCGCCTGCGGGTGCTCGGCCATCGCCGCACCGAAGCGCTCATCGAGCGTGCCCCCCTCGGGACCGCCCAGGATGTTCACCATGACGGACCAGGCAGAGCGGGGCGCGGTGCTTCCCAGCGGAAGATCGGCGACCGCCCGCAGATGCTGCTCGAACTGTCCGGTGACGGCGCCGTCCTGACTCCAGTGCCCACTGTTGTGGGGGCGCATCGCGAGCTCGTTGACGAGGATCCGCTCGTCGTCGGTCTCGAACAGCTCCACGGCGAGCATGCCCGTGACGCCGAGCCCCTCCGCGATCGTGCGACCGATCTCCTCCGCGACCTCGACGAGGCGGTCGGCGGCGGCGGGGGCAGGGGCGATGACTTCGGCGCACACTCCGTCGCGCTGCACCGTCTCCACCACGGGGTACGCGACGATCTGCCCGCTCGGACGGCGCGCCACCTGCTGCGCGAGTTCTCGCACGAAGGGGACGAGCTCTTCGACGAGGAGCGCATCGTCTCCGGCCAGCGCATCCAGCCAGTCCTGAGCCTCGGAGGCCGCACGGACGACCCGCACGCCCTTCCCGTCGTACCCGCCGCGGGGTGTCTTCACGACGCCCGCACCGGCGTGGGCATCGAGGAAGTCCTGCAGCTCGGCGGTGCTCCGTACCGCTGCCCAGTCCGGCTGCGGTACGCCGAGTTCGGTGAGACGCGCGCGCATGACGAGCTTGTCCTGGGCGAACTGCAGGGCATCGGGTCCTGGATGCACCACCACGCCGTCGGCGACGAGCGCACGCAGGATCTCTTGCGGCACGTGCTCGTGGTCGAAAGTCACGACGTCGACATCCGCCACGAAAGCACGCACCGTGTCGAGATCGCGGTAGTCACCGATCGCGGTCGCCGCGAGCGCGGCGGACATGCCTTCGTCTTCTGCGAGCACTCGCAGGTCGAGACCGAGCTCCACCGCGGGCGCGATCATCATCCGAGCCAGCTGTCCTCCGCCGATCACACCAACACGCAACGCCATGTGCCGTCTCCATTCGTCTGCCCCCATTCTCGCGCACCGGGACGGACTGGTTCGACACTCTCCGCGTCAGCGGACGAGGCTCCGCCGTGCTGCTCGCCGCGGACTCACGAGGGGGACGATTCGTCTCCGCCGGCCTGTGCGTCGCGATGCGCCAGGATCTGCCCGACCTCGATCTGGTCGGCGAGCGTCTCGTGCACGAGCGTCACGTTCGGGACGTTCGCGAGACGTAGTGGTGCATCGACACCGTTCGAGAGAGTGATGTTCCCCGAACCCCACAGCCGCTGCAGCGGACCACGGCGAACCGCGATCGTGTACCCGCGCGCGTGCGACATCTCCCGACGCCCGCGAGCGCCGATGCCGTGGTGTGCGATGACGCGCCTGGTCGTGACCGTGGTACTCCGCGAATACCAGACCACGAACGGGATGACGACCGCGACGAGCACCACGAGGCCTGCCGCTGCGAGCAGCATCCAATCCTCGAGGCCGGCGGGCAGGTTGCCATAGAAGTACGCGGTCGCACCGAAAGTAGCGATGAGGACGAGAGCCGACCAGAACAGCCGACGCGCGTGACCCCGGAAGCGCGCGATCAGCAACTCCTCCGAGGGTGTACCGGGCGGCGGCATCAGGGGCCGCCCGCCGAGCGTCACAGGCTGGGTCACCCCACCATTGTGCCTGTGATCTGCGACATCGTCGTCTGGGCGACGGCGTGTCAGTATCCCGCGGGGCGGACGTGCACGACGTCGCCCGCCGAAATCGTCTGCTGTTCACCGTCGACGGACACCAGAAGGCGCCCCTCCGGATCGAGCGCTGTGGCCACGCCCTCCAGTATCCGACCAGCCGGCAGAGACACGCGGACCGACTGTCCGATCGTCGCGCATCGGTCGGTCACCGCCGCGTGCAGCCCGCTGCTGCCCGCGTCACTCGTCGAGACGAGCCTCGAGAGCAGACGATCCAGCGCGGAGAGATAGTCGGCCAGGAGGCGGTCCTCGTCGACGTCGACGTCGAGCACCGCGAACGAGGTGGCCGTCGGCACCGGAAGCTGCTCGGTCGTCATCGCCGTGTTCACGCCGGCGCCGACGATCACGGCATCCGCGGTCGCCTCGGCGAGGATGCCGCAGATCTTGCGGCCGTCGACCAGCACGTCGTTCGGCCATTTCACCGTGACGTCGTGTTCCGGCAGCTGCGCCGCGACCGCTTCGGACATCGCCACTCCTGCGGCGAGCGGAACCCACCCTCGGACTGCCGGATCGACCGGCAGCGTGCGCAGAAGCACGGAGACGGCCAAGGCGCTGCCCTCCGGGGCGACCCAGCTGCGGTCGAGGCGGCCGCGACCTGCGGTCTGGTCGCGCGTCACGATCGTCGACAGATGCGGCCAGCCGACAGCATCCTCCACGTGCGCACGAAGATCAGCGTTCGTCGACCCGGTGCGTGCCAGCGCCTCCAGGCGGGGGACCGTGGTCTGAGCCAGCGGAAATTCCACCGTCATGCCTCCTCGTCGTCGACTTCCTCGTCGTCGTCGTCCTCGTCCTCGCGGATCGCGCCCACCTCGTGGGCCTGCCACCGCTCCCACTCCTGCATGAGTCCGTCGACCGCCGCGTGGAACTTCTCGGTGGCCACGCCCTGCGTGGTGTCGCCGAAGTAGTGCTGCACCCACATCCGCAGACGAGCGATGGCCGCCTCATCCGCTCGCACACGTTCGACCTCGGCGACGATGTCGTTCGCGCCCTCGGCCGTCAGCCATTCGCAATCCGCCAGGTAGCCCTGCATGTCGATGGCGGCACGTTCGTCTGTCGGACGCGTGATCATGAGCGGCTTCCCCGCCGCGAGACGGTCGTAGACCATCGCGGAGATGTCCACGACGGCGACGTCGGCGGCCGTCAGCTGCCAGCCGAGCTCCGGCGCATGATCGTAGACGTGCTGGGCGGTCGGGTCCGCCGCGTTCGCGGCGTTGATCGCCGCGATGATCCGCCTGTGGGCGGCGCCATAAGCCTCGTCCACCACCCCGCTGCGGGGATGCGGGCGGTAGATCACCCGATGCGCACCGGTCGCCAGCAGTCGCGCGACCAGCGTCTCGCCGTGGGTGGCGATCGAGCCGTAGTGGGCACTCGGCCGATCCCCTTCCCACGTGGGGGCATAGAGCACGACGGTCCGCTCGTCCGGCACGAAAGGGAGCGTTCCGGAGTAGTGATCCGCCTGCGGCCGGCCGATCTCGATCGTGCGGCGATCCACGTCGTAATCCCACAGCGTGCGCGACAGCCGATCGCGGGCAGCTTGTCCGGCGACGAAGGCATAGTCGTACGCCTTGTACTGATTCGTGGTCATATACATCTTGTCGGACTCGCCGTGGTTGATGAACACGTGCCACCGCCGGCCGTAGCGGAACATCTGGAAGTTGCGGGTGTTCTGGTTCACGTACAGCACCACGCGGATGTCCTGCGTCGCGATGAACCGTTCGAGGTCTCGGACCTTCGGCACGAACGCGACCGGAGGGGAATCCTCGTCCAGCAGCCGCTCGGTGCCGGTCGCCTGTCGCGAGAGCACGACGACGGGCCACCGCTTCGAGAGCTCGGCGAGCGGGCGGTACCACTGGCGCATCTGGTACATGTTCACGGCACCGTCGGCGAAGTAGACCGCCACCTGGAAGTGGTCGGTCGGGAGCGGTTCGCGTTCGGAGAGCCGTCGACGCACGCGCTGCACGGCCGTGCGGGATGCGAGCGCCCGCTTCAGCAGTCGGTACGCCTTCTTCGCATCAGACAGTGCACCCATCCCTCCAGAATAGTTCGTCGAGGCGGCATCATCCGGCGCCTCGACGACGGATCCGGCGCCGGAAGGCCGATAGTCCGCGTCCTGCTCAGGATCACCGAGAGCCACCGTGACATGATCGTCATGTGCCAGCCGACGAAACCGCCGCTCCCCTATCCGGGGTGTCCTTCGTGATGCCGGTGCTCAACGAGCGCGCGTACCTCGAACACGCGGTCGAATCCGTCCTCGCCCAGGACGTCGATGTCCCCACCGAGCTCGTCCTCGCATTGGGGCCGTCCAACGACGGGACGACGGAGCTCGCTCGGCGGCTGGCGGAGAACGACGAGCGCATCCGACTGGTCGACAACCCTGCAGCGCACATCCCCGTCGGGCTCAATGCGGCGATCCGCGCGAGCCGCTATTCGACGATCGTGCGGGTCGACGCGCATTCGGAGCTCTCCCCCGGCTACGCCGCCCGGGCGCTGCGAACGCTCGAGCGCACCGATTCGGCCAACGTCGGCGGCGTCATGCATGCCGAGGGGCGCACGCCGTTCCAGAAGGCCGTCGCTCGCCTGTACAACTCCCCGGTCGGCCTCGGCGGTGGCGCCTACCACGGAAGCTCCCAGGAGGGTGAGGCCGAGTCCGCCTATCTGGGCGTGATGCGCCGCGCAGTGCTGGACGAGGTCGGACATTTCGACGAGTCGATCCGGCGAGGTGAGGACTGGGAGCTCAACCTGCGCATCCGCCAGGCGGGGCACCGCGTCTGGTTCGACCCCGAACTCGCCGTCACCTACTGGCCCCGCGAGAGCTGGATTCGGCTCGCGCGTCAGTTCCGCGCGACCGGCGCCTGGCGCGGTGAGCTCGTCCGGCGGTTCGGTCGCCGCAACGGCATCCGCTACTTCGCACCGCCTGCGCTCGTGGTCCTGGTCCTGCTCGCCCTCGTGGTGGGGATCCTCCAGCTCACCGGAGTGCTCGGCGGCGCAGTCTCGCTGATCGTCTCGATCATCGTGTACGGGCCCCTCGCGCTGTATGTGCTCCTGGTGCTGGGAGTCGCTCTGGCACCGGGAGGCGGCGGCGTGCGCCAACGGTTGTGGACCATGCTCGTCCTGCCGACGATGCACCTCTCCTGGGGCATCGGCTTCATCGGCGGTGTCCTCCGAGGGGCTCGCGACACCGTCGACGCGTCTCGCCTCGGCACTCGCAACACCCCGCTCCCCTGAACCGAACCGGCGGCGCGGGCAGCGACGTCAGAGCGTGACGAAGCCGAGATCGAGGATGCGGTCGACCACGCGCTGAGCAGCATGGCCGTCTTCTCGGGAGTTGAACTGCCGGCGCCATGCGGCGTAGCGCTCGGCGTATGCGGCCTCGTGGCCTCGGTCGTCGAGGGCGGCGGTGAGCTCCTCCTGAGTGCGCACCAGGGGCCCCGGGGCGCGTTCGGCGAGATCGAAGTAGAAGCCGCGCAACTGGCCGCGGTAATGGTCGAGGTCGGGCACCAGGAAGTACATCGGCTTGCCCGTGACGCTGAAATCGAACATGACGGAGGAGTAGTCCGTGATCAGCGCGTCGGCGGCGAGCAGCAGCCGCGCGGTCTCCGGATACCCCGTCACATCGATGACACGCGCGCCGTCGCGGTCGCGACCCTGCTCCAGCGTGCGGGAGTGACCGCGCACGAGCACCACGGCGTTGGCCTGCCGCGCCAGGAGCTCGGGGTCGACGAAGTCGACCATCTCCGCGCGGTCGTCTCGCCACGTCGGGGCGTACAGGAGCACCCGCTCCTCGGCCCCGATGCCCAGAGAACGACGGATCGCGGCCGCGTCTCCGGTGATCAGCGTGTCATTCCGCGGGTAGCCCTCCACCCAGATCGGCCGCCCGAAGAACGCGTAGGCCTTCCGCAGGATGCGCTCGGAGTACGTGTTCTGCGCCAGCAGCACGTCCCATCGGCGGGATTCCTTCACCACGGCCGCCATGCGTCGCGGATCGAAACCGGGACGGTGCAGCGCGAGCCTCTTCAACGGGGTGCCGTGCCACGTCTGCAGCACCTTCTGCCCCGGCTTGCGGGCGAACCGACGCCGTAGCCAGTCGTTCACGACGAGCAGACGCGATGCTCCTCGCGCGTGCCACCACTGGGGACTCCCCTCGACGACGGCGATCGCGCCTTCCGGAACCTCGACCGAGAGATCGACGACGCTCCAATAGCGACGCACCTGCGGAGCACGAGCCGCCAGCTCACGGTCGATCGCGCGAGGATTGCAGCCGACGGTGCGGCCGTAGAAGCTCTCGAAGAAGACCGCGTTCTCGGTGCCACCGCTCTGAGCGACGTAGCGCTCCTCGAGCGTCGACCTGCCCTCCGCCGTCTCGTACACCGGCTCGATCGGCGCGGCGATGCGGACCGTGCCGCCGTCGACGGCGATGCGCACACCGGTCAGGACGACAGGATCGATCCTCACCTCCTGCAGGTCCGCATCCGGGATCCGCAGCTCGTACGTTCCGGTCGGCAGCGGAAGCGACGGACCACCCCAGCGCGACGCCTGCAGCGGGAAGGTGGCCTTCCACGTCTTGCCACCGCCGCTGATGCGGCCCTCGACCCGTGCGCGCGGTCCGACCAGCGCAGCATCCGCCGGTCGCGCTCCGGTCCCTGCGACGACCAGCGCCTCTGCCGCGTCGTCGATTCGGGCCGTTGTCATGCTGCTCCCTTCGGCGCGGGAATCCCCCGTGCGCGGATCACGTCGTAGACACGTTCGGTGTTGCGTCCGTCCCGATACGCGTGCATCCCCGCGCTGAGCGTAGCGGACCGCTCGGACGCCGCGTCGTACACGCGGCGGTCGGAGAGCAGATGCTCCAGCTGCACGAGCAACCCGGCCCAATCAGCTGCCGCATCGGGGCCCGCGACCTCCTCGTACCGGCCGTAGAAGCCTCGCGTGCGCGCGTACTGCTGCGCATCCGGTGCCAGGAAGAGCACCGGCATCGACAGGAGCCCGACGTCGTATGCGAGGGAGGAGTAGTCGGTGATGAGCACGTCCACCGCCGCGAGCACCGGTGTGACGTCGGTGATGACGGACGAGCCCAGCGCGCGAACCCGCCTGCTCGGCAGCGGAGGCGCGTAGCCGCCTTCCCCCAGCGGGTGCGAGCGCACCAGGAGGACCGCATCCTGTGCTTCGAGGAGGCGGATGATCTTGATCCACTCCGTCGCAGTCGGAACCGCGGGGTCGGGAGCCCCGTCCCGCCAGGTCGGGGCGTACAGGATCGTGCGTGCCGACGCGGGGAGGTCACCGACAGCTTCCCGGAGAAGCTCGGACGCAGCGCCGCGACGCTCCCCCGGCGAACCTGCGGAGAGGACATCGACGCGAGGCTCACCGGTCACCACGACCCGGTCGTCGCCGAGACCGAACGCAGACTCCAGCCTTCCCCGCGCGCGATGGGAGGCGGCGGGCAGCACGCGGATCCGCTGCGCGGCGGAGCGGTAGAGCACCGCGATCGCATGACGCAGCAGCGGTGCACCGGGGACGTTCGGCACCTCGGTCGTCGCGGGCGAGTCCAGTCCGATCCGCTTGAGCGGGATGCCATGCCAGAGCTGGACGACGAACGCGCCGCCGTTCGCGTAGCGGTTGACGTCGCCCAGGCCGTGAGTGACCACCAGGGCGCCGGCTCTGGCGGTCGCCCACCAGCCGCGCAGACCGCTCTTGCGCACGAATCGGATGCCGCGGGCGGCGGCCTCTCGGTCCTCCCGTGCGGAGGAAGTGAGCCAGAGCGTGTCATGTCCTGCGGCCGCGGCATGCTGTCGCAACGCGAGCGCCCCGTCGCCGATCCCCGCACCGCAGCCGAACACCCAGCGTCGCCCTCGCGGGACGAGGAGCGTACCGATGCGTCCGACGGCATACAGCGGGATCCGGAGCAGTTTGGCCGCGTTGCCGGTGCCGAAAGAGAAGGACGCCACCCCGCGAGCCTATCGCGGGGTGGCGTCCTTCTCTGTGACGCTCGGGGTCAGCCGGCCAGTTCGCCGAGCGTCACCTCGACGTCGTAGTCCTTGCCGTTGCGGACATACGTGACCTTGGCCTCGCTGCCGGCCGCCGCCGCCCGTACCTGCGCGGTGAGGTCGGTGGCGCTGGTGATCGGCACTCCGTTGAAGGAGGTGACGATGTCGCCCTTCTCGATACCTGCGGCGGCAGCAGCCCCGCCCTCGTTGGCCTTGGCGATGTAGGCACCGGCGACGGTCGCGCCCTCGATGCTCGATGCGTCCTGGACGGAGGCGTTGAGCAGACCGTGCGTGGCCGCGCCGTCGGCGATGATCTCCTCGGAGACGCGCTTGGCGATGTTCGAGGGAATGGCGAAGCCGATTCCGATCGATCCGGACTCCTCGGAGTTGCCCGAGCTCGCGATCGCCACGTTGATGCCGATCAGCTCGCCCTTGCTGTTCACGAGCGCGCCGCCCGAGTTGCCGTGGTTGATCGCGGCATCCGTCTGGATGACGGCGATGGAGATCGATTCCGAGGTCTGCTGCTGGCCGCTGCCGGGGATGTCGAACTGGAACGGCCCCTGGCCCTGACCCTCCTCGGGAGACTGCTCCTGCGGAGCGTCTTCGGTGGACGAATCGGGCAAAGCGGAGGAGGCGATCTGGATGCTCCGGTTGAGCGCGCTCACGATGCCGGTGGTCACCGAGTTCGCCAGGCCCAGCGGAGCACCGAGCGCGACCGTCGTGTCACCGACGTTGAGCTTCGACGAGTCGGCGAAGTCGATGGGCGTGAGCCCTTCCGCGTCCTTCAGCTTGATCACGGCGAGATCGTAGATCGGATCGGTGCCGACGATCGTGGCCTCGTAGATCTTTCCGTCGGACGCCGTCACGCGGATGGTGGGATCGGCCGCGGCGCCGCCGAGCGTCACCACGTGCGTGTTGGTGAGCACGTAGCCGTCTTCGCTGATGATCACGCCGGAGCCGCTGCCGGCCTCCTGCGAGCCGGCGACCTCGATCGTGACGACGGACGGCAGGGCGGAGGTCGCGACCGCGGTGGTCTCGTTGACCGAGCCGGGGTTGTTGACCGTCACGGTCTGCGGCCCGGTCGCCGTACCGGATGACGGGGTGTCCTGGAGTCCGTTCAGCAGCGCACCGCCGCCGAATCCGGCGACGCCGCCGACGAGCGCGGCCGCGACGATGAGGGCCGCGAACTTCGTGCCGCCTCGTGTCTTCTGCTCCTTGGCCTTGACGCCGGCACCCGCGAGCGGCTCAGAACCGAGCGGCTGGGTCGGCTGTGCGTGCGGCGCCGCCGACGGGATGCCGAAAGCGGCGCCCGAAGCGGTGCCGACGGCCGGCGCGACCGGCGCGGTGAACGCATGCGGCACCGGCCCGACCTGCGGAGCGGGTGGCACGTGCGACGTGAACGTCGACGGCACCTCATGGCCCTGCACCGGCGCACCGGACGTCGGCGCGGCGGGCGCGACGGGCCCGGCGGATGCCGACTCGGTCGTGTCAGCGGCGGCAGCCGTCGCCGGCTGAGCGGCGACCTCTGCAGCCTCGGTGGACGGCACGGCGTCGTTCGACGCGGGTGCCGAGTGGTCCTGGGGTTCGTTCTCGTTCATGGTGTGCTCCTTCAACGACCACTTCAGAATGACGCCTGTGTCTGTGTGTTCCTTATGTCGAGGATGAGTTTCCGCTATGGCCTTAGCCTGTTCTTCATGAGTGTCATTCCCGGCGCATGGCGGCGCACGGCGGCCGGTGCAGGCCTGCTCGCCGCAGACGGAACCGTCGCGCCCACCATCTTCGCAGAGATGTCCGCAGCAGCAGCCCGTACCGGGGCGATCAATCTCGGACAGGGCTTCCCCGACGAGGACGGACCGTCGGAGGTGCTCGAGGCCGCCCGCAGCGCGATCGCGCACGGCGCCAATCAGTATCCGCCTGGACGCGGCATCCCGGACCTGCTCGACGCCATCAGCGAGCACCAGCGGCGCTTCTACAGCCTGGAGGTGGACCCGGCCAGCGAAGTGATCGTGACGGCCGGCGCCACCGAGGCTCTGACGGCGACACTGCTCGCGCTGATCGACGGCCCCGACGACGAGGTGGTCGTCTTCGAGCCGTACTACGACTCGTACGCCGCGGCGGTGGCACTGGCCGGCGCCCGGCTGCGTACGGTCCCCCTTCGCGCTCCCGACTTCCAGCCCGACCTCGATCAGCTCGCCGCGAGCGTGACCGACCGCACCCGCATCATCCTGGTCAACGATCCGCACAATCCGACCGGCGCGGTCTTCGGACGCGACGTGCTCGAGGAGGTCGTCCGGCTGGCCGCACGACATGATGCCGTCATCGTCACCGACGAGGTATACGAGCACCTCGCCTTCCATGCTCCCCATACGCCGATCGCCACGCTCCCCGGAGCAGCCGAGCGCACGCTCACGATCTCCTCGGCGGGCAAGACCTTCTCCGCGACGGGATGGAAGATCGGCTGGGTGCACGGACCAGCCGCCCTCATCACGGCTGTCCTCACCGTGAAGCAGTACCTCACGTACGTGAACGGTTCCGCCTTCCAACCCGCTGTCGCCGTCGGCCTGCGGCTGCCCGATTCGTACTTCACGGATGCCGCGGAGACGCTCGCGCACAAGCACGAGATCCTCGGCGACGGACTGCGCACGGCCGGATTCACGGTGTTCGCCCCGCAGGGTGGCTACTTCACGGTCGCGGATGCGACGGCGCTCGCAGGCACGGATGCCGCGGCATTCTGTCGCACCCTGCCGGAGCGCGCCGGCGTCGTGGCGATCCCCCTGAGCGCGTTCGTCTCCGAGGCCCGCCGGCACGAGTACGCCGGGCTGGTGCGCTTCGCCGCGTGCAAGCGCGTCGATGTTCTCGAGGAGGCGGCATCACGCCTGGCGCGGTTCTCCGCCTGACGGTTCGGCTCGCACCGCCTCGCCCTCAGCGCGGGACGACCGCGTACCTGCGCGCACGCAGCGAGGGGTTGCTCCGTCGCACCCGCTCGATCGCCGCAGCCTCCACGACCGCGACCGCCATGCCGGGGGCTGTCCCGACCCCCGCCAGGACCACGCCCTGCGGGTCGATGATCTGCGAGTGGCCGACGCCGATCGGCGTGGGGTGATCGGCCGCGACCACGTAGACGGTGTTCTCGATCGCCCGCGCGGCGAGCAGCGTCGTCCAGTGGTGCTCCTTGAGCGGCCCCCTCACCCATTCGGCGGGGACGACCAGGGCGTCGGCCTGCGCATCGACGAGCGAGCGGGCGACCTCGGGGAACCTCAGGTCGTAGCAGGTCATGAGCCCGAACCGGAGACCCGCGAGCTCGAACGTCGACGCCTCCCCCACTTCTCCGGGCTCGATCCAGTCGGACTCGGTCTGCCCGAACGCATCGTAGAGATGCTGTTTGCGATAGACGGCGAGGATCCCGTCGCCCCGCACCGCCACCACCGTGTTCCGCACGCGATGCCCGTCGGAGGCGCGCTCGACGAGGCCGGCGACGATCACCACCGCACGGTCGGCGGCCAGCGCGGTCAGAGCTTCGACGAAGTCGCCGTCGAGGTCTTCTGCGTTCGCGGCCAGGGTGTCGTCCATCGGGTCGACGAAGTAGCTCGAGTACTCGGGGAAGACGATCAGCTTCGCGCCCCGCGCGGCGGCATCGGCGGTCAGCTCCGCGATCTGCGCGAGGTTGTCGGCACGGGACGCCGTCGGCGCGAACTGGCACACGGCGACGGCGACGGCAGGGGTTTCGGGCATATCCCCATCCTCTCGCATCGACACGCCCGGGGCATCGCGAGGGGCGGCCCCGATTGGCCGAGTCCTGAGATCCGTGATAAGTTACTTCTTGTGCCGCGGGGTGGAGCAGTTCGGTAGCTCGCCGGGCTCATAACCCGGAGGTCGCAGGTTCAAATCCTGTCCCCGCAACAAATGAAAGGCCCTCTGACTCGGAGAAATCCAGGTCAGAGGGCCTTTCGCTTTGCCACGACGCTGTCGATTTCCCCGACGAGTTGGTCGATGGACGTCGAGCACGAAGCAGAATGGGCGCCCCCGAGGGGGCGCCCATTCTGTTCATCGTGGAGAAGGGGTGATCAGTCCCCCGCCGCGGACTCCAGCTGCAGCAGCTTCTCGACCGCTGCGGTGAGGCGCTCGTCGGCCTCGGCGAACTTGGCGAGGTCACCGGCCTTCAGCGCCGTCTCACGATCGATCAGGGCCTCCTGTGCGGAGGCCAGGGCGTCCGCCTGAGCATCCGTAGGCTGCGTGGGCTCTGTCGGCGTCTCTCCCGAGTCCGGATCCTCCGTGCCCGGCTCGGTGGGTTCGACCTCGTCGTCACCACCGGTCGCACCGGAGTCGCCTCCGAACAGGGTGTCGAGTGCCTCGGTGAGTGTGTTCTCGAAGGCGACCCGGTCACCGAAGGCGACGAGCACCTTCTGCAGACGCGGCAGCTGCGTCCCCTCGGACGACTGCACGTACACGGGCTGCACATACAGCAGACCACCACCGACGGGCAGCGTCAGCAGGTTGCCGTAGATCACCTCGGACTCACCCTGCTGCAGCAGGTTGAGCTGCGGCACGACGGCCGTATCCGAGTTGTAGGTGTTCTGCACCTGGCCGGGTCCGGGCACCGTCGTATCGGTGTCGATCTCGAGCATGCGCAGCTGGCCGTAGCCCTCTGCCTTCTTGCCCTTCTCTGAGCCGGCATCCGAATCCACCGCGAGGTAGCCCATCAGCACGTCACGGCTTCCGCCTGCACCCTGCGAGTTCGGGATGAACGTCGAGAACATCGAGAACCGTGGCGAATCCTGGCCGGGCATCTGCATGGTCAGGTAGTACGGCGGCTGCAGCATCGACTCACTGCGCGGGTCGTTCGGTGTCTGCCAGCGGTTGTCCTGCTGAGCGAAGGAGCCGGCCTTGTCGACGTGGTAGACGCCGAGCACATCGCGCTGCACCTTGAACAGGTCGGTCGGGTAGCGCACGTGGCTCATGAGCTCGCCCGACATGTCGCTGATCGGCTTCAGGGTCGACGGGTAGATCTTCTGCCAGGTCTTGAGCACCGGGTCTTCGTCGTCCCACGCATACAACGTGACGGAGCCGTCGTAGGCGTCGACCGTGGCCTTGACCGAGTTGCGGATGTAGTTGATGTCGTCGATGGCGAGCGTCGGCGACGGGACGTTGGAATCCGCGATCGCGTCGGACAGGCTGACGCTCGTCGAGTAGGGGTAGGTCGAGCTGGTCGTGTAACCGTCGACGATCCACACGATCCGACCGTCCACGACGCTCGGGTACGGGTCGCTGTCGAGCTCGAGGTACGGAGCGACCTTCTGCACGCGCGTCTTGGGATCGCGGTCGTACAGGATCTGCGAGTCCTCGTTCACCAGGTTGGAGAACAGGATCTGCTCCGACTGGAACTTCAGCGCGTAGAGCAGCTTGGTGAACGTGTCGCCGATCTTCGGACCGCCGCTCCCCTCGAACGTCGTCTTCGTCTCGCTCGAGCCGTCCTTGCCGCGCGGGTAGTCGATCTCCGCCGGCTCGGCACCGTCGGGGGCGCCCACGATCGAGTACTCGGGCGAGTTCTCACCGAAGTAGACCCGCGGCTCGAAGTTCTCCCGATCCGACAGGAAGCCGGATGTGGGGATGCCGCGCTCGAGGAACACAGGCTCACCGTCGGTGGTGCGCTGGTTACCCGCGGCCGCGACGAGGCCGTAGCCGTGGGTGTACACCGCGACGCGGTTGTTCCAGTTGTCTCCGTCGCCGAGGCCCGACATGTCGAGGTCGCGCACCGACACCACGGTGTCCTGCATCTTCCCGTCGATCTCGTACCGGTCGACGTCCATCGTCTTCTGGAACTGGTAGTACCCGCGGTACTGCTCGAGCTGGCGGACCGTCGGCGGGATGACCTTCGGGTCCATGATGCGAGTGGACGCCGTGGTCTCTGCGTCGGCGCGCAGCTGGCCGGCTTCGGCGTCGGTCTTGGCGGCGAACGGCGTCGTCTCGAGGTTCGCGACCCCGTACGCCTCCTTCGTGCCGTCGATGTTCCGCTGGTAGTACTCGGCCTGGTAGGCGTTCTGGTTCGGCTTCACCTGGAAGGTGGTGACCACCCAGGGGTAGCCGACGCCCACGACCAGTGCGGCGACGATCAGCAGCGCCGTGGCCGCGAGCGGGAAGCGCCAGCGACCGATGACCGCGGTGACGAAGAAGAGGATCGCCACGACGGCGGCGATGATCGCGAGGATCGCGAGACCCGGGATCGTGGCGTTCACACCCGTGTACGCCGCACCGGTGATGCGGTCGTCCGGCTGCACCAGCGTCTTGTACTGGTCGAGCCACAGGCTGGCCGCCTGCACGAGCAGATAGAGACCGGCGATGACGGCGAGCTGGATGCGCGCGGGCTTCGAGATGCGGAGCTCACCCTGGCCGATGCGCACCGATCCGTACAGGTACGACACGAGCGCCGTGACCAGCAGCGCCAGCAGGAGGACGGCCGACACGAACGCGAGGAGGATCGAGTAGAACGGCATCGCGAACATGTAGAAGCCGGTGTCGATGCCGAACTGCGGGTCGACACTCGAGGTGGCGACGCCGTTGGCCCAGAGCCACACGGTCTTCCACTGCCCCGCAGCGGCGAATCCGGCGAACAGGCCGAAGAAGATCGGCATGCCCCACATCGCGAGGCGGCGCAGGGGCTCGATGACCTCCTGGTACCGGTCCAGCTGGGAGCTGAGCCGCACGTACACCGGGCGCAGCCGGTACGCGAGCTGGATGGCGACGAACAGCGGGACGGCCATGCCGAGGAAACCGACGACGAACATCACCGCCGTGGCGATCCACTGCGTCGTGAGAACGCCGGTGAAGCCCACCTGGTCGAACCAGAGGAATTCGGTGTACAGGGAGGCGAACACGAAGAACACCGCGATCAGGGCGGCGATGATCACCAGGGAGATGCCGAGAATACGTCGGGATGTTCGAGGCGTGGCCGGATTCGGAGCTGAGGGTGAGGTCACCCTTCCATCCTAGGCATCGCTCACTGTGCGCAGGCTGTCATCCCGATCACGGCGAGGTCACGGCCGCTCCGCGGATCAGCGGGCGGCGGATTCGCAGGTGGGCAGCGAGGCGACGTCACCGTCGTCGGCGATGACCTCGAGCGCGTCGAGCGACTCGTCGAGCGTTCCCGTGCGGATCACCTGCAGCCCGTCGGGGACATGCCCGACGACCTCGTCGCAGTTTGCCTCCGGAGCGAGGAAATACTCCGCTCCGGCGTCACGCGCGCCGTACAGCTTCTGTCGGATCCCCCCGATCGGCCCGACCGTGCCGGCGGCATCGATCGTCCCGGTACCGGCAACGTTCTCCCCGCCGTTGAGCTCGCCCTCGGTGAGGGTGTCGATGATTCCGAGGGCGAACATCATCCCGGCGCTCGGACCGCCGACGTTGTCCAGCTGGATCGTCACGTCGATCTCGAAGTCGTAGCCGGTTCGGAGGGTGACGCCGATGAGCCAGGTCGTCACCCCGCCCTCGGTGTGCTCTTCCGGCGTCACTACGACGGCCTGCTCCTCGCCGTCGCGGCGCACCGTGAGGGTCACCGGGTCGCCCGCGGCCTCTTGAATCGCGGCGCGAAGCTCGGTCGCCGACTCGACTGCCGTGCCGTCGATCGCCGTGATCACGTCATCGGCTTCCAGCGCACCGTCGGCCGGTGAGTCCTCGACCGCCTCCACGACCACGACCTCTGCGCCCGTGTCGTAGCCGAGTTCGTTCAGGGCGGCCGCCGTCGCCTCGTGCTGCGAGTCGACCATCAGCGTGGCGTTGCGCTCATCGCGCTGCTCGGTCGTGACGCCCTCGGGGAAGACCGAGTCGAGCGGCACGACCGCGCGCGAGGAGTCCATCCATGCCAGCGCCAGCTCGAACCAGCTCGGGGTACGCTCACGGTTGCCGACGACCTGCACCGTGGTGAGGTCGAGCGTGCCCGCCGTCTCGAAGGTCTCAGCGCCCTCGACCTTGATCAGAGGAACCTCATCGCCGTCCTTGTCCGTCGCGGTGCCGAGGGTGTCGTAGACCGGACCCGGCCGCTGGATCACGTACGGCGAAGGCAGGAACGTCAGCACGACCAGGGCGACGAGTGCGACGATCAGCGCCCAGACTCCGAGTCCGAGCTTTCCAGACCGCGTTCGATCCACTGCATTCCTCCGTCGTTCGCGGGCGGCGTACACCGATCTGCCCGCATCGGGTTCGCGCGCAGAAACCTGTGACTAGCGTAGAGGCCACGGCTTCAGACCTGCTGAGAGGCGAGCGACATGGCAGACAACGACCCCACCCCCGAGGACTTCCAGGAGTTCCTGCGAAGGATGCTCGCGAATCAGGGCGGCGGTGACATCGATCCCGAGGCGCTTCGAGGCGCCTTCGAAGGCATGGACGGCTTCACCCTCGACCCCGCGATGATGCAGACGATCATGTCGCAGCTCCAGGGAGCCTTCGGCGGCGACCCGTGGGAGAACGCGCTGCGGCAGGCCCTGTTCATCGCCAACCGCGACGGCCAGGGCATCACCGACGGCTCCCGCACATCGCTCGCCGATTCCTTCGCCCTCGCGAATCTGTGGCTCGGCGAGGCCACCACGATCTCCGAGCTCGCCGAGACGCCCACCGCGATGACCCGCGGGGAATGGGTCGAGAAGACGCTGCCGGTGTGGAAGGAGATCGCCGATCCGGTGTCGACCAGCATCGCCGACGCGCTCACCTCCGCGCTCGATACGCAGGTCCCCGAGGAGATGCGCGACGTCGTCCAAGGTGCGGGCAAGCTCATGCGCGGCCTCGGCGGATCGGTGTTCGCCGCTCAATTCGGCCAGGTGCTCGGCAACCTGTCGCTCGAGGTGGTCTCCGGCGGCGACGTCGGGATCCCCGTGCTGCCCGCGGGCACAGCCGCCGTCATCCCGCAGAACCTCACGGCGTTCGGCGAGGGCCTCGAGATCCCGGAAGACCAGATCGCGCTCTATCTCGCCACCCGGGAGCTCGCCTACGCCCGGCTCTACCGGCACGCGAAGTGGCTGCACCTGCACGTGATGGCGCAGATCACCGACTTCGCCCGCGGCGTGACCGTCGACGTGGACGCGCTCGAAGATGTCGCGAGCCGGCTGGATCCCTCCAACCCTGAGGAGCTGCGCGCGGCCATCGAAGGAGGCGCGCTCCTGCCCGTGCAGAGCGAAGCGCAGCGCGAGGCCCTGACCCGACTCGAGAACCTCATCGCGACGATCGACGGCTGGGTCGACGTGGTGACCGCACAGGCGACCTCCCGCCTCCCCGACGGCGCGCGGATCGCCGAGGCCGCCCGTCGACGCCGAGCCGTCGGCGGTCCCGCCGAGGACGCGCTCGGTGCGCTGGTCGGGCTCAAGCTGCGACCGCGGCGCATGCGCGAAGCATCTGCGATGTGGCAGGCGGTGACCGATGCCGTGGGCATCAGCGCCCGCGACTCGCTCTGGGACTACCCCGACCTGATGCCGACGGCCGAGGACATCGACGATCCGAGCGCACTCGTCGCCCGCCTGCAGGCCGTGGAGCGCGGCGAACAGCCCGTCGCGGACGAGTTCGACGAGGCGCTCGCCCGGTTGCTCGACGGCGACGACTTCTCGGAAGAGACGCCTGCCGATGGAGCCGACGGTGGGACCGGGGACGACGGTGGGACCGGGGACGACGGTGGGACCGCGGACGACGGTGGCGCCCCGGAAGGCGACCGCCCCGTCTGAGGATCCGCCGTCGGCCGGAGCGGGAGGAGGTCCACACCTCTCCTCCCCCGTCGGGGGCATGGCCGGCAGTTGTCCACGGATGGTCCGAGAGCACCCCGCGGACTCCGGTGTCCCTCCAGAATCGGAGAGATGCCCCTCACACCGCCGATCCTCACGCGCCTCGATCCGAGTGCGCCCCTGCTGTGGCGCGACGAGCGCACACTGCAGCTCGGCGACGACGACGGACTGCGCATCGAGGCGGATGCCGCCTGGGTGGAGCTCCTGCTCAGCCGCCTGCGCACGGGTTTCCGCCGGGGGGCGTTCGACGTGATCGCACACGCCGCCGGAGCACCGCGCGAGGCGGCCAGAGATCTGCTCGCGCGCCTGGAGCCGGTTCTTGTCGACGAGCCCACCACGCCCCGCCCGGCGTGGATCGAGAGCATCGGCATCGACGACGGGCGCAGCGAATACCGCATCCGCGAGGCTCTCGCCGATGAGGGCGTCTCCCTCGTCGATCCGGGCCGGCGACCGGGCGTGAGCGTCGTGCTCGTGCGAGGTGCCGCGGCGGCCCTGCAGTTCGCACGCCACCTGCGCGAAGACACCCCGCATCTGCCCGTCTCCTTCGAGCCGGGCAGGGTGACCCTCGGGCCGCTCGTGATCCCCGGCGAAACCGCCTGCCTCGCCTGCCGTGATGCGCATGCGACCGCCCTCGACCCGGCGTGGCCGCTGCTGCACACCCAGATGATCGGGCGCGACCCCGGCCCGATCCGCGCCGCGCAGGTCGCCGAGGCCGGACGGCTCGCCGCCGCGCTCCTCGCCGACGACGGCGGCGCTGAGGGCCGCGTCGTGCGTGTCAGCGAGGGCGGTTCCCGCGTGTGGCGTTCGGTGACGTTTCACGAAGAATGCCGGTGCCGCGGCCCGTGGTCCCCATCTCAGCGAGGAACCTCGACGGAGCACGCTCCCCCCGTCCTGCCGATCTCGACCAGGACAGCGAGAGCGTTCGCGCGGCCCGCGTAACCCCCACGTAGGCCAGACGCCGCTCTTCATCGATCGACTCGAAGCTCGTCGCGTAGGAGATCGGGAGGGAGCCCTCGGCCCAGCCGGCGAGATGCACATGAGGCCATTCGAGGCCCTTCGCCGCGTGAAGGGTCGAGAGAGTCACCGTGCGCATCGTGGGCTCGTGCTGGTCCTTCGCTCGCGCCATCAGTGCGTCGCTGAAGCTGCGCAGGTTCGCGTCGGGCCCCGCCTCCTCGGCGAGCCGGAGAATCGCGCGCCGCGCCTCCCAGCCGCCGCGCTGCGCCCCGCCTGCCGCGGGCGGCTCGTCGGTGAGTCCGAGCTCGCGCAGCACTCGCTGCACACCGGGAAGGAAGCCCTGCTCCGTGGGTGCGACCGCCGCCGCACGCAGAGCCAGGATCGCCTGTCGCACCTCAGGCATCGCGAAGAAGCGGGTCCCGCCCAGCACCGTCGTCGCGATGCCCTCCGCGGCGAGCGCCTGCTGCAGCATCGCGGACTGCGCATGGGCACGGTAGAGCACGGCGATCTCCGAGGGCGACGCTCCCGCCGCGATCTGAGCGGAGATGGCGGCAGCGATGCCCGCGGCCTCTTCGCCCTCGGTGTCGTAGGCGGTGACGGTGGGGGCGTCGGCGGTGAACTGCTCGCGCGCCGGTACGAGCTCCAGCGCTCCGGGACGGCCCTGCATGAGCGCATTGGCGACCGTGAGGATCGGCGGCTGGGATCGGTAGTTGGTCTCGAGCCGTACGACGGTGGCATCGGGGTGACGGCGTTCGAACTCGAGCAGGAACCGCTGCTCCGCCCCGGCGAAGGAGTAGATGGTCTGGCTGGCGTCGCCGACGACGCAGATGTCGTGCCGGTCGCCGAGCCACAGCTCCAGGAGCCTGTTCTGCAGCGGCGAGACGTCTTGGAACTCGTCGACCGTGAAGTGACGGTACTGCTCATGGACGGATGCCGCGACCCGCGGCTCCGCCTCCAGCATGCCCGCGCATGCGAGCAGCACGTCTTCGAAGTCGAGCTGCCGACGGTCGTCCTTCAGTGCTTCGTAGCCGCGCATGAGCTCGACCAGCTGACCGGCGTCGACACCGCTGATCGGACGCCCGAGCGCCGCGTACTGGTCGATCGACAGCATCGAGACCTTGCGCCACTCGATCTCGGATGCGATGTCGCGAAGGGTGGCCGTGCTCGGGCGGAGCCGGATCGCGTCGGCGGCCTGACCGAGCATCCGCACCTTGTTGTCGATGATCGACGGCGCCGGCGAGCCGGCGAGCGTCGGCCAGAAGAAGTTGAGCTGCGCGAGCGCGGTCGCGTGGAAGGTTCGAGCAGCGACCCCATCGACCCCGAGCGCCCGCAGTCGCCCCCGCAACTCCCCCGCCGCCTTGGCGGTGAAGGTGACCGCCATGACGCGCGAGGGCGAGTAGGCGCCGGTGTCGACGCCGTGCGCGATGCGATGCGTGATGACACGTGTCTTCCCGGTACCGGCTCCGGCCAGCACGACGACGGGACCGCGAAGAACGGATGCTGCCGCCCGCTGCCGCTCGTCGAGGGCATCGAGTGCGCTCACGCGCGCTCCTCGTACCAGTCGACGATCAGTGCGCGGGCGATCGACGCGTGCCCCGGGAGCCCGACCGGGCCGTCCCCGGCGAGCGCGGATCCGATCTCCGCACGGGTGAACCAGCGCACATCGACGATCTCCTCGCCGTCTGCGAGCGCTGCGGACTCATCGTCGACGACGGCGCGGAACCCCACCATGAGCGACCGCGGGAACGGCCAGGCCTGCGACGAGATGTAGCGCAGCGACGACAGGCGCACGCCGGACTCCTCCTCGATCTCGCGGTGGACGGTCGACTCCAGCGACTCCCCCGCCTCGGTGAAGCCGGCGAAGCACGAGTACATGCGGCCGCCCCAGTTCGCATTGGCGCCGAGCAGCAGGCGCTCCCCGTCACGGCTCTCCACCGCGACGATCACGGCCGGATCCGTACGCGGGAAGTGCTCGCGCCGGCACACCAGGCAGCGTCGCGACCACCCGGCGTTGCGCAGTTCGGTACCCCCGCCGCACGTGGGACAGAACGGCGCATCGCGGAGCCACCCGGCGAGTGCGATAGCACCGGTGAGCAACTCCGATTCCTGACCGTCGATGCGGCCGCCGAGATCGCGCAGCCCGAGCCAGACCTCGTCGGGCGCGGTGTCGAGCGCGTCGGTTTCAGGCGGCGCGGCGGCCAGGAGAAGCACGGTGCCGTCGACGTCGCGTCCGAGGAGAGCCCAGGTCGCCTCGACAACGGTCTCCGTGGTCACCCGGAGGAGCGCCGAATCGACGACTCTGACACGCCCTTCGCGGACGACGATCGCCCGGGTGGCCGGGTCGTCACGGAGGCGACCGATGACGTCCGGCTCATCGCGGAGTTCGGCTGCGCGGTCGAGGGACGGGCGCTGAATGGTCATCGACTCCCTCTTTCACGGGCGTGGCGGAGGCGGGACCGCCCCTGAGCCGACCTACCCTGGGGGCATGGGACGCTCTCCTTTCACTCTAGCCGCGGCAGTGACCGCTGCTCTGCCCGGGGCGGAGGTCACGGGCGCCCGCCGCTTGAGCGCGGATGGCGACGCGCGGTTCGACTCTGCGGTGGCCTCGCTCGCCGACGGTCGCGAGCTCGCGATCCGCGTGGCAGACGACGACGAGACCGCGCGTGAACTCGCTGCCGAGGCGCTCGCGCTGCGCGCACTGACCGACGGCGCACGGGCGATGCTCCCGTTCCGCGCCCCGGCCTACGTCGGGGAGACGCGTCTCGGCGACGCACGCGCCCTCGTCACCGAGCTCCTCCCCGGATTCCAGATCGAGGCCGCCCTGGTGCCGGCCGGGCGTGGCGCCGCCGAATCGATGGGGGCGTCGATCGCCGCCGTACACGGTCTTCCGACCTCGGTCGTCCGCGGCGCAGGGCTCGCCACGCGCAGCGCCGAAGAGAGCCGCGCCGAGCTGGAACGCCTGATCGACACCGCCGCCGCCACCGGTCGCGTGCCCGCCCGCCTCACGGTCCGCTGGCGCGATGCCGTCGCCGACGACGAGCTGTGGCGTTTCGAGTCTACCGTCATCCTGGGCGGCGCCCAGGCGACCTCGTTCCTGTTCGAGGACGATGCCGAGCGCGGCCCGGAAGTGGTCGCACTGGTCGGATGGCACGGACTCTCCGTCGGCGATCCGGCCCTCGACCTCTCCTGGCTTTCGGCCGCTCCCGATGCCGCTTCCGACGTGCACGCGGCATACGCGCGCGCGGTCGATCGCGCTCCCGACGGCGGGCTGGAAGTACGAGCGCGCCTGCTCGCCGAGCTCGAGTTCGCCCGGTGGCTGGTCCACGGCGATTCGATGCACCGACCGGACATCGTCGACGACGCCGCCGCCCTGCTCGATGCACTCGCCGAAGGCATCCGCGACGACGACCTGAACATCGTCGATGCCCGTGGGGACGCTGTCGACTCCGCCCTCGAGGCGCTCGACCGTGTTCCCCAGGACGCCGCCGCCGAGATCGACACGTCGATGCACACCGACGCGTACAACCCGGAAGAACTGTGGGCGACCACCCACGACGAGTCGGACCCCGCGCAGAGCGAGACGGCGCCCCACGACCCGGTCCCGGGCACCGGCGCCGACCGTCGCACCGATGAGAGCGCGCACCGGGCCCAGATGTTGAACATCGAGACCGAGGACCTCTCGGGTGTCGCGAGCCTGTTCGCGGGAACCAGCGGAGCCGCCGGAGCGCGCGAGGATTCGCATCCGCTCGCCCCTCGCGAGCACACCGACGACGACGGGGACGATTCCGACGAGGCTCAGCGCGCCGCGCGAGCGGCGCTCCAGCGGTGGAAGAGCTCTTCCTCCGAATAGACGCGGTCGCCGCGGATGATCAGATCGTCGGCCACGTAGTACAACGCCACGTCGATGTCGTCGAGCGGCACCTCGAAGCGCCGGTGATAGGCCAGGCGGTAGAGCGCGAGCTGCAGCATCCGCTCGTCGCGCTCCTGCGCTGTGCGCGGTGCCCGGCCGGTCTTCCAGTCCACGATCTCGATGCGGTCGCCGCGGTCGGCACGCCGGTACACCGCGTCGAGCTTGCAGATCACGATGTGTGCCCCTCCGCGCTCGTCCGCCCCGGGCAGGCCGGCCCCGAGCGCGAAGTCGATCTCGATCTCCACGGCGATCGGCTTCAACCCGCCCCATTCGCTGCGCTCGAACGTCTTCTGCAGGGCGTCGAGGTCGGCGGCGTCAGCGGCAGCGCCCGACCCTTCTCGCACGAGATCTGACGCGGCTTCGTCCTCGTCGATCTCCCAGAGTGCCTCGTCGACGCGGCTGCCGACTCCGACGGTTTCGGACCGCTGCTCCACCCAGGCGTGGAACAGGGTGCCGAGGCGCGTCTGCCGATAGGGTCGCTCCGGCATGGGGCGCACGATCGACGACAGTGTTCCCGAGAAATCGGTCACGTAGTCCTTGAATCGCGAAGCGGGCACGCGTGTCGGGGCCTCGGCATCCGTCCCGCGCTGGCGCGCGGCACGCTCGGCGAGCAGGCGTTCGAGCTCGATCGTCGGCCGGGCGGTCCCGGCGTGAATCGCGTCGTCGACGGCTACGGCTGCCGCGGTGACGACGTGCCTCCGGGCGCCCAGCGGATCGAGGGGCCATCGAAGGGTGGACCCTGGACCGTCGTAGGGGTTGTCTTCCGGGTCCACCGCCTCGATCGGCTCGAGGCCGCGCACCTCGATCGCCTCGACCAGGAAAGGGCTCGGCGTGCGAGGGGCTTTCTGCCCGGCCCAGTGCGCACCGCTGAGGAGCAGATCCGTCCGCGCTCGGGTGACTGCGACGTAGGCGAGGCGTCGCTCCTCCTGCTGCTGGTAGGCGCGGTAGGCGTCCTTGAACCGCTTGAGCGCGCCCCCGTGCGGATTCGCCTTCGTCGCGCCGCCCGAGAGCGACGCCTGCGCGAGCTTCTGCCGCTTCGCGGAGTCGGCCTCGCCGCCCATGGCCTCGACGGGGTCCCACTCGAAGTGCGGCAACGCGTCCTGGTCACCCCGAAGCGCGAACGGCACGACGCCGAACCCGAACCACCCGGATGTGTCGGAGACCCTGCTCGGGAGCTCATCGGCAACCAGTCTGACCACGGCGACCGCATCCCACTCCAGTCCCTTCGAGCCATGGATGGTCAGCAGCTGGACGACACCGGCCTCCGGCGGCTCCGGACGCGGCATCAGCTCATCCGTGCTCTCGGCTTTGTCGAGCCAGGCGAGCAGGCTGCCGATGCTCCCCCGCTCGTCGGCGGCGAGGAACGCACGAACCTCGTCGGCGAAGGCGCGCAGCTGCGTGGCCGCGATGCGTGCCGGGCCGCGGGTCTCGTTGGCCGCGAGCTCGATATCCAGGCGGAGTTCGAGCTCGATGAGCCGGATCAGCTCCGGGATCGGCTGCGACGAGGCGCGTCGGAGCCGTTCCAGCATCTCCCCCGCTGCTCTGACCCGCGCGCGCCCGTCAGGGGTGATCGATTCGAGCAGCCGGTAGTCGTCGCGCACTGCTCGCACCACGTCGACCGCGTCGATGATCGACACCGCCTCGTCCGCGCCGCGGGAAGAGCGCAGCCGTGCCCGCACCTCCTCCGGCAGCGGCGCCATCGCGGTGTCACGCTCCGACAGGGTGCGGCCGAGGTCGTAGAGGGCAGCCATGTCGGCGACACCGACGCCGAATCGGGGACCGGTGAGCAGCCGGATCAGTGCAGACCCGGCCGTCGGGTCGTGCACGACACGAAGGGTCGAGACGACGTCGACGACCTCCGGTGTCGCCAGGAGTCCGCCGAGGCCGAGGATGCGGTGCGGGATGCCTCGGCCGGCGAGTGCAGCCGCGAAGGTCTGCATATGCCGCTTGGAGCGGAAGAGGATCGCGCCGGTGTGGGGCGTCTGAGCCTGCCCCGCACCGGCCGCACGGGCATCGTGCTCCGCCCGCCTATCGGCGAACCAGTCCGCGACGGCCGCGGCCTCCTCGTCGACCGTGAACGGGAATCGCACGGCGACCGTGCCTTCTCCGGCTCCAGGGCGAGGTTCGAGCGGCGGCACGTCGAGTCCTGGCCGCTGCAACGGTTCGAGCACACGGTTCGCGATGCCGAGAATGCCCCGATCGTTCCGCCAGCTCGTCATGAGGCTGTAGGTCGTCGCTGTTCCCGTGCCCGAGAACGTGGCCGCGAAGGCGTACAGGTTGTCGGCGCTCGCGCCCCGCCAGCCGTAGATGGACTGATGGGGGTCGCCGACCGCCATCACTGCGGAATCACGGAAGAGCTCGGCGAGGAACCGCGTCTGGATCACCGAGGTGTCCTGATACTCGTCGAGGAGCACGACGCGGTGCTGCTCACGGAGCTCCGCGCGGACATCGGGCGCGGACTCGACGATGTCGTAGGCCCCGCTGACCTGATCGGCGAAGTCAAGTACGCCACGGCGTTCCTTCGCGTCGATGTAGTCGCGCACCAGGCGTGCGAGGGTGGGCAGACTGAGCAGGTTGACCGCCGCCTTCTCGACATCGGCGTTGCTGCGATAAGGCTCGAAGGCGAGCGCCTGCTCCCGCGCGATCCGCTCGGCCGAATCGAGGTCGACACGATGGTCGAGGGCGTCACCCGCGAGCCGCTGCACGGCGTCGATGATCGTCCCGAGCGCGTAGTCGATGTTCTCGAGCTCCGGCAGATCGCTGCGGAGCACGACTTCCCGCGCGAGCATCCAGGAGGCTGCCTGACTGAGCATCGCGACATCGGGATCCCGCCCGATCCGTGCCGCGTGTTCGCGGACGATGCCGTCGGCGAACGCGTTGTACGTCGAGACGCGCGGCCGGACCATGAGGTCTTCCGCCGATCGCGGCGTCGCCGGATCCCACCCGGTGCCGACGCGCGCTGCCAGCTCATCGAGCACATGCGTGCGCACGAGCTCGCGCTGGCGGCCCGGCACCGCCTCGTCGACACGACGAAGCGCACCGGTCCGCACGATCTCGGGCAGATGCGGCAGAAGCCCCCGGCGTCCGTACTCGTCGATGACCGCGAGCCGATGACCGATCCGCTCTGCGAGCTCGCCCGCCGCCTTCCGCGTGAACGTCAGGCCGAGGATCTCATCTCTGCGCACGTGTCCGTTCGCGACCAGCCACACCACGCGCCCCGACATCGTCTCGGTCTTGCCGCTGCCGGCGCCGGCAACGACCAGGGCCGGCTCCGGTGGGGCCTCGATCACGCGCTGCTGGGCGGCTGTGGGCGACGGCTGGCCGAGGGCGGCGGCGATGTCTGTGGCGGAGATACCCTCGCCACCGCTCCACCCCGTCACGAGCTCACCGCCGGCACCGTGTGGATGCGACACGGATGCACGCGGCGCTGCGTGTCTGCGCAGTGCGACTCCACCTGCGCGGTGAAGCTCGATGCCGACATGCCGCGCGCCGCATCCGACACCCGCCGGAGGAAGGCGGAGCGCGACTCGTCGCTCAGCGTGTGCTGATGCGCGATGCGATAGTCGCTCTTCGAGAGCGTCTTCGAGACGATCACCAGCCGCGCCCCCGCCAGCGACGTCGGCGGGGCTCCCTCGACGAGGCCCTCCTGGACGGCGACCTGATAGGCGGCCAGCTGCGCGTGCTCGGCGACGCCGGAGTCGGATTCCGGGTCGTTCTTTCCGGTCTTCAAGTCGACGACGACCACGGGCCCTTCCGTTCCGCCCGACATCCGCTCCCATCCCCGGCCCCGGGCGTGGGAGTGTTCACCGGCTTCGGGCGGATACGCCTCGACCCGGTCGATGTACCCGTGGATGATCGCCTTGTTCGCCCGGTCTTCCCCGACCGGATGCACCGTCGGCACGGTCTCGAGCTCCGCGTCGGGGGCCACGTCGACGGCGAAGCGGAACTCCATCTCGCTGCCGATCACCCGACCGCCCTCGCGGCGCACGTCGCCGAGATAGGTGTGCAGGCGATCCACCAGCACGTCGGCCCGCCGCCGCTCCTTGCGGCCGATCCACTCGGTCTCGAAGTCGAGTTCCGGCCAGTGCTCGGCGACGATCGCGCGCATGCGCTCCAGGTCACCGTCGGGAACGCGCTCCATCGCCTCGTGCACGATCGTGCCGATGCCGGCGGTCGGGGGCATCACGGTGTCGCCGCCGAGCGCGGAGACGACCCAGTTGAGACCGCACTCCTCATAGGACTCCATCTTCGATGGCGAGACCCTTGCGCCGGTGACCGCGAGGTCTCGCAGCGGCGCATCGGTCGAGGTCGGGGTCACCCCGTACCACTCGGCCGGATCTGCGCCGGGCACACCCTCCCGGGCGAGCACGGCGAGCTGCCCGGCGGCGTCGCGTCTGATCGGCTCCGCATGCGCGGCGGTGAGGGCGCGACGATGCCGGGCGACCAGTCCGCGCAGGGTGAGGGGATGCTCGGCGGACGCGTGCCGTTCGGGCGGTTCCGGAGCGGGCAGGAACCCGAAGAAGGGACTCGGCGTGAGGTCGTCATCGTCGACCGCCGTGATCAGCAGGCGGTCACGCGCACGCGAGACCGCCCGGACGAACAGCCGGAGCTCGTCGTGCAGCGCCGCCCGCCGCCGATCCAGCACGCCCGGAGGTTCAGTGCTGATGCCGGTGCGCGACGCGTGGATCGCATCTGCCAGCCGCCAGGTCTGCAGCAGCCCGCCGCGCAGGCGAACGTTCGGCCAGATGCCCTCCTGCACCCCCGCGACGACGACCGCGTCGAACTCCGTGCCGAGGGCGGTGGCGGGAGTCAGGAGCGTGACCTTGCCCGGGCGATCAGGAGTCGACAGCGAATCCTCGGGGACCTCGCTGTCGAGGATGTCGCGCACGAAAGTATGCGGCTTCTCGTTGGGGGTGCGCTCGACGAACCTCTTCGCGGCGTCGAAGAGGGCGACGAGAGCATCGAGTGCGCGGGCCGTCTCGGCACCGGTGGGCAGCTGCGAGATCTCGCGCCAGGCGACCTGGAGTCGGCGACCGTCCACGGCGCGGGCCTGATCCCACACCCGCCACAGCAGGTCGTGAATCGTCTCCCCTTCGGCGGCCGCTCTGGCCGTGGCTTCGATCGTCTCGGCGAAGCGCTCGGCCGTACGCGACTCCGGGGCGTCGATGAGGGTCAGGTGGGCAGGGTTGGCCATGGCCTGCCGCAGCAGCTCTCGTGCGGGCGTCGCGCCGCCCTGCTCGAGCTCGATGTGCCGGAGCCGGGCACGGAGGCGGCGCAGTCCGATCGCGTCCATCCCTCCGAACGGGGTGCGCATGGCTTCTTCGAGCGCGTCGGATGTGCGTTCCTGGGTCGGGGTCAGCGCGAGGCGCACGATGCCGACGATGTCGCGCACGATACCCTCGCTCCCGAGCGGGCGCTGCACTCCGGCGGCCCGCGTGGGGATCTCGCGGGCCGCGAGCTCGGTCTCCAGCGTGGTCACCTGTCGCGTGTCGTGCGCGACGACAGCCATCCGATCCCAGCGGATCCCCTCGGAGAGATGCCATTCCCGCATCACGCCGGCGATGCGATCGAGCTCTTCGTAGGGCGATGGAGCGATGAAGGTCGAGACCCGGGCCTCGATCTCCTCCGATGGCACCGGCACGGGAGCACGCCGGTGCTCCACCCGACCGGAGACGCCGATCGCCTGCGTGACCGTCCTGGTGAGAGCGGTGAGCGCCGGCTGTTGGCGATGTGCACCGTCGAGCACATGCACCTCCCCGAGCGCGCCTGCGAGCTGGGCGAACAGCTCCGGGCTCGCCCCGCGGAAGGAACCGGACGAGATGTCGGGGTCGCCGAAGGCCAAGACGGCGATGCCTCGCTCACGCAGACCCCGGACCATCGCGATCCCGCCGCGTGTGAGCTCCTGCGCGTCGTCGATCAGCACCGCCCGTAGGGGCGCCAGAGGGCCGAGGGTCGCCGCGTCCGCCTCCTGCAGGATCGTGCTCGCCTCACTCAGCAGATCTGCGGCATCGCGGTGTGCGGATCGCAGCGCATCGAGCACCGTTCGATACTCGACGAGGAACTCCGCCGTTGCGGCCCACACATCGTTGCCCGACGCGCGGAGCTCGTCGGGATGGACGCCGCTCTCGGTGCACTCCGCCAGGAAGGCTCGGAGCTCGGAACGGAATCCCTTCGAGGCGCGAACGGAGGCGCTGAGAGCGTCCGGCCACGGAATACGCCCGTCTTCCGCGTCACCGGCGAGCAGTTCGGCGATGATCCGGTCCTGATCCGCACCGGTGAGCAGCGCGGGCGGCTCCGACCCCTGTCGCACCATCGCCCCGCGCACGAGCTGGAAGGCGAAGGATCCGAGGGATCGCGCCAGGGGCCCGGGTGTGGCCTGACCGATGCGCACGCCGATCCGATCTCGCAGCGCCGTAGCCGCCTGTCGACTCGGAGTGAGCGCGAGCACCTCTTCCGGTCGCAGCCCCTGCGCGTCCAGCAGATGCACGACGCGGTCGACGAGGGTACGGGTCTTCCCCGTTCCCGGTGCTCCGATGATGATGCCGGATGCCGACGACTCTGCGGCGATCACAGCTCGCTGCGCGGCATCCGATGTCATGTCATCCACGCTATCCGGACGCGCGGACATCGGCGTGCGTCGCCGCCTGTGCGCTCAGGGCGAAACGGCGGCGGCAGGCCGATCCGGCACGAGGCGCGCGGGGTAGAGTTGGGCCAGTCCCCGAACTTCAAGGAGCACGCGTGGAAATCCGCATCGGCATCATCAACACCGGCCGTGAACTGAGCTTCGACACCGGCGCGAGCGCAGACGAGGTCCGCACCCAGGTCGCCACGGCGCTGGAGCAGAACGCGACGCACGTGAGCTTCGCCGATGTGAAGGGCAACTCCTACATCGTCCCGACCGCGAACCTCGCCTACATCGAGCTGGGCTCCGAGGAATCGCGCCGCGTCGGCTTCGTCGCCTGATCCGACGATGTACATCCTCCTCGCACTCGTCGGGGCGTGCGCGCTGGGAATCGCGGTGCACTTCCTGATCGCCGACCGCGAGCTGCGCGGGGTCGCCCTCGCACCTGCCATCGCGACGGCCATGTCGGCGATCCTCTACACGGGACTGCAGTGGCTGGGCGTCGGCGAGGACAGCATCTGGCTGTGGCTCGCGAGCGTTCCGGGCGCCGCCGTGATCGCGGCCGGCGCGACCGTGGCCGTCACGACACTGCGCAAGCGCTCGGACGCGGCGGCCAGAACCGCACTGGGCATCTGACCGAAGCGGCCCGGGCCACCTCGGCATCAGCGTCTACGACGCGAGGCCCATCGCATCCATGCGTCGCGCGTGCGCGCCCATCAGCTCGGTGTACACCGGCTCGATGCGCGCGTCGTCGACGTCGAGCAGCTCGGGCCGCAGGGCGAAACGGCAGACGAGAATCGTGTCTCCGACCAGTCGGCGAGCCCACATCGACAGCAGCGAACGCCACTCCTCGTCGCTCTCGATCGTCTCCTGGATGATCGCGACGATCTCGTGGCCGGCGTCATCCTCCCGCAGGATCTGCGCGACCCGACGGCCGGTGTCCCCATAGCTCGAGGCGAGCGCGAGATAGAAGTCGTCGAGCATCCCCGCGGTGATGTAGACCGCCAGCAGGGTCTCGCGCGGACGCGCACCGATCGTCTTGCGCCGGAACGCATCGAGGTGCTCGCGGAACGGCAGCATCACCTGCGTCGGATCCCCGCCGCGCTCGGCGATGACCTCGACGATGCCGCGGTGCTTGGTCAGTGCTGCCCCGGCGGCGCGTGACAGCGACTCCTTCTCGGACAGCTCCGGCGTCGCTCGGATGAGTCGGGTGAGCGTCTCGAAATACCCCAGTTGCAGGTAGGCCGCCTGGCCGAGGAAGCGATCGAGTTCGGGCGCGAGTTCGGCGAAGTCGATGCGCGTGGCATCGCCCTGTTCCCCTCGACTGCGCAGGGCGAGGGTACGCCGCGGCGCATCTTCGCGCTGCCAGAACCACTTAACCACGAGGTCTTCCTCCCGAGTCCGCCACGTCGTTCACAATACCCGCGCCCGGACCTCCTTCCGGGTCTCGACGGCCCCTCGGGTAGGCTGGGCGTGTCCCCGCCGTCGGAGCGGGGCCCCGCGCCTGTGGCACAAGAGACGGCGTGGATCCGTTAACGTGGCGATCCCCCAGGCTCGCCGGACAGGCAATCTGAATAAAGTGACAACTTTCGCCGATCTCGGCATCGACCAGGACATCGTCGACGCACTCGCCGCCAAAGGCATCGTCGACGCGTTCCCCATCCAAGAGCAGACCATTCCCCTCGGCCTTCCCGGCCAGGACATCATCGGTCAGGCCAAGACGGGAACCGGCAAGACCTTCGGCTTCGGCATCCCCGTCGTCCAGCGCCTCGGCAAAGACCCGGAGCACGGGGTCAAGGCCCTCATCGTGGTGCCGACTCGCGAGCTCGCAGTGCAGGTCTACGAAGACATCGACCTGCTCACCAGCAACCGTTCCACCAGCGTCGTCGCCATCTACGGCGGCAAGGCGTACGAGGGGCAGATCGACCAGCTCAAGGCCGGCGCGCAGATCGTCGTCGGAACCCCCGGGCGTCTGATCGACCTCGCGGGCCAGCGGCTGCTCGACCTCTCGAACGCGACCGAGGTCGTGCTCGACGAGGCCGACAAGATGCTCGACCTCGGCTTCCTCGCCGACATCGAGAAGATCTTCCAGAAGGTCCCGGCCGTCCGCCACACGCAGCTGTTCTCGGCGACCATGCCCGGCCCGATCGTTGCGCTCGCCCGCCGGTTCATGTCCAACCCGATCCACATCCGGGCGAACGACCCCGATGAGGGCCTCACGCAGGCGAACATCAAGCACCTGGTCTACCGCGCGCACTCGATGGACAAGGACGAGATCATCGCCCGCATCCTGCAGGCCGAGGGCCGCGGCAAGACCGTGATCTTCACCCGCACGAAGCGTGCAGCCCAGCGCCTCGTCGACGAGCTGAGCGACCGCGGCTTCAACGTCGGCGGCGTGCACGGCGACATGGGACAGGATCAGCGCGAACGCTCGATGGCGGCGTTCAAGGCCGGAAAGCGCGACGTGCTGGTCGCGACCGACGTCGCCGCCCGCGGCATCGACGTCGACGATGTCACGCACGTGATCAACCACACGATCCCGGACGAGGACAAGACGTATCTGCACCGCGCGGGCCGCACCGGTCGCGCCGGCAAGACCGGTATCGCGGTCACCTTCGTCGACTGGGAGGACCTGCACAAGTGGGCCCTCATCAACCGCGCCCTCGAGTTCGGTCAGCCGGAGCCCATCGAGACCTATTCGTCGAGCCCGCACCTGTTCGAGGACCTCGACATCCCGCAGGGCACCAAGGGCCGTCTGGTATCGGCACCGAAGACGGAGTCGGTCAAGACCGAGCGCGCGCGTCGTCCCGAGCGTGCGGCGGATGCCGCGGCTGAAGGCACCGACGAGGGCGGCACGCGCCGTCGCCGCCGTCGCCGCAACAGTACGACCCCGGTCGGTTCGACCTTCGCCGAAGGTGCTGCCGAGACGGCCTCCGCCGAGGGCCAGTCCGCTCCGGCAGCCGACCGCAGCGCCGAGGGCGCCGGCACGCACGACGGTGCGGGCAAGGAGCACCACGACGGCAAGCCGGCCCCCGCACGTCGTCGCCGGCGTCGCCGCGGCGGTTCCGGCGCGGGAGCGGCTCCGGTCGCCGGGGCCTGACAGACCTCAGCACCTCACGAAGGGCGCGAGAAGCGGACGATCGTCTGCATCTCGCGCCCTTCGTCGCGCACGCGTGGTCAGAGCGGCGCCTGAGCGGCTTGCACCCGTTGCAGCAACGCTGCCGGGACCTGCGGCGGATACACCCACGCGACGAGCACGACCGAGATGATCATCAAGAGGAACCACGAGGTCAGCTTGCTCGACGACACCGGCTGCCAGCCCTCGGCCTGGTCGGGATAAGCCCAGGCGCCCGCCCAGGTGCCGATGTTCTCGGCGAGATAGATGAACACGGCGACGCCGACGAACACCGCCAGAAGAGGAAGTCTGATCGTGCGCCTCCAGATGCGGGCATGCATGACCGTGGGCAGCCACAGCATCACGACGCCGGCCAGCAGCACCCATCGCGCGTCCCACCACCAGTGGTGCGTGAAGAAGTTGGCATAGATCGCCACCGCGAGGATCGCCGTCAACCAACGTCGCGGATACCTCTCGAAGCCGAGATCGAACAGCCGGTAGACGCGCACCATGTATGACCCGACGGCCGCGTACATGAACCCGCTGAACAGCGGCACCCCGCCGATGCGCAGGAATCCGTCCGCGGCATAGGCCCACGATCCGACATCGGTCTTGAACAGCTCCATCACGGTGCCGGTGATGTGGAACAGCACGATGACCCAGAGCTCACGACCGCTCTCCAGTCGAAAGGCCAGCATCGCGAGCTGGATGAGCACCGCGGCGATCGTGAGCGCATCGTTGCGGGCGAGCACCGCATCATCGGGATACCAGAGACGCGCTGCGACGATCACGACGAGCAACGCCGCCCCGAAGATGCACGCCCATGCCTGCTTGAGCACGAACACCGCGAACTCGATCAGGCCCGCGCGGATGCCGTTCGCCGGGGCACCGAGCAGCACGCGGTGCGCGACCGCATCGACCCGCTGCTCCAGAGAAGTCGCTCGCTGCATGCCTCGGACGGTATCGGTCGCCGTCGACAGCCCGCCGGGAGATGACCGACAGAATGCCGAGGATCAGGGATACCGCGGAGAACTGCCGGTGGCGCGTGCTATGAGCCGCGCGACCATCTCGTCGGACGTGGTGTTCTCGCCGGGAAGGTTCGGCTTGCCGCTGCCGTGGTAGTCGCTGGAGCCCGTGACGATGAGATCGTGCTCGGCGGCGATCTCGCGCAGCTTCCGCTTGCCCGATTCCGTGTTCTCGCGATGGTCGATCTCGAAGCCGCCGAGACCGGCGGCGATCAACCGCTCGATGAACGGCAGAGGCATCATCCGGTCGCGGCCCGATGTCACGGGATGCGCGATGACGGCCACTCCCCCGGCCTCGGTGATCAACCGCACGGCAGTGAGGGGGTCCGGCGCGTAATGCGGCTCGTAGTACCCCTCGCGCGGGTGCAGGATGCCGTCGAACGCCTCTGTCCGGTCGCGCACGATGCCGCGAGCGATGAGTGCGTCGGCGATGTGGGGGCGCCCCACCGTGGCATCCAGAGTCGTCTGCGCGACGACATCGGCCCAGTCCAGGTCGTAGTCCCGCCCGATGTTGCGCACGATCCGCTCGGCGCGGCCGATCCGGTCGCCGCGGATGCGATCGGTCTCGGCGCGCAGGGCTTCATCCTCGGGGTCGAAGAGATAGCCCAGCACGTGCACGCTGCGCCATTCGTGCTTCGCCGAGAGCTCCATACCGGGGATGAACGTCATGCCGAGCGCGACGGCCGCGTCGCCGGCTTCGCCCCACCCCGTGGAGCGGTCGTGGTCGGTGAGGGCGGCCGTGCGAATTCCGTGCGCGTGGACCTGCCGCATCACCTCGGCCGGGGACTCAGTACCGTCGGACTGATTGGAGTGCAGGTGCAGGTCGGCGGGACCGGCGAACCCGGTGGACGGAGTGGCCATCCTCCGAGCGTACCCAGCGTCACCCGCACCGGGCGCGGAGGCGCACGGAGGGGATGTCGGGGCAGGGACTTCACAGGAGCCGCTTCTAGGCTGGAGGGGATGTTTCGACTACTGGGGATCCTCTTCACCGTCCTGCTCGCGATCGCGACGGCGATCGTGGTGTGGCCGCAGTTCTTCCACCTCGAGCAGACCTATCCCTTCGCGCAGCTCGTCTCGGTGCGAGGCCTGGTCCTCGGCGGGTTCCTCATCGTCGTCGTGCTCGCCCTCCTGCTGCTTTTCGCGCGGCCGCTTCGCGGGTTCGCCGCCTCGGTGCTGATCGTCGCACTGCTGGGCGCCGGCGCCACCGCACTGATCGGAGCGAGCAGGGGCTTCGGGGCTACCGCCCTTCCGGAGAAGACCGAGAGCAGCGTGCGGGTGCTCACCTGGAACACCGCGGGCGAGGCCGTGTCCGCCGACGTGATCGCGCAGCGCATCCTCGACCAGGGCGCCGACGTGGTCGCACTTCCCGAGACCACCGAGGAGGTCGGCGAGCGCATCGCGATCATGCTTCGGGAGCAGGGCCACCCGATGTGGGTGCACCACGTGCAGTTCCGTCCCGACGTGCAGGACGGTCCGCAGTCCTGGCAGACCACCGTCCTGGTCGCCCCCGACCTCGGCGAGTACTCGGTGATCGAGTCGGCGAAGGACGGCACCAGCAACACGGGTTCCGTTCCCAGCGTCGTCCTCATGCCGATCGACGGCGAAGGCCCCACGATCGTGGCCGTGCACGCGGTCGCACCGCGTATGGAAGAGATGCAGCAGTGGCAGAGCGACCTGCAGTGGATCGCCGACCAGTGCCCGCAAGGCGACTTCATCCTGGCCGGTGATTTCAACGCGACGATCGACCACATGGCCGGTCTCGGTGTGGAGGGCGGCGACATCGGCTACTGCCGTGACGTGGCGGCGCGCACCGGCAACGGTGTCACCGGCACCTGGCCGAGCTCGCTCCCGACGCTCGCGGGCGCACCGATCGACCACGTCATGGCATCGCAGAACTGGACGCCGACCGGCTCCGTCGTGCTCGACGATGCCGGCGGCAGCGACCACCGCGCGCTGGTCGTGCAGCTCGAGCCGGCCGGCTGAGCTCCCGTGCATCCTCTCCAGATGACAGACTGGAGGGATGAGCACCGGAGAGCGCGACACGATCGCAGAACCCACCGTCGAAGCATCGGCCGAGAACAGCACCACGAACCGCAAGCAGCCGTTCCCCCAGGGCTTCCTCGACACCATCTCGACCGGCTGGGCCGAGCGTCCGGAGACTCTTCCGAGTCCGCGCGAGCAGGCCGCCTACGCCGCCGTCCGACGCGCTGCCGTCTCGGCCGCATTCCCCGGCAAGCGCCTGGTGATCCCCGCCGGGTCGCTCAAGCAGCGCAGCAACGACACGGACTACGTGTTCCGCGCGCACTCCGCCTTCGCGCACCTCACCGGATGGGCGTCGGATGCGGAGCCCGATTCGGTACTGGTCTTCGCACCGACCGACGCGGGACACGACATCACGCTCTTCTTCCGCGAGCGCGCCGACCGGACGACGACCGAGTTCTACGCCGACGCCACGGTCGGCGAGTTCTGGATCGGGCCCCGCCCGTCGCTGGCCGGTGTTGCCGCCGACCTCGACATCGCGACCGCCCACCTCGACGAGCTCGAGGCCGTCGAGGGCGAACTGGTGCTCGACGACGACGACGCGCTGACCCGCTTCGTCTCCGAACTGCGTCTCATCAAGGACGAGTTCGAGATCGCCGAGATGCGCCGTGCGGTCGAGATCACGGCCGACGGGTTCGACGACATCATCCGCGAGCTTCCCGCCGCCGTCACCCATGCCCGCGGCGAGCGCGTCGTGGAGGGGGTCTTCCACCGCCGGGCACGCGAAGACGGCAACGGCGAGGGCTACGACACGATCGCGGCCTCCGGCCCGCACGCCTGCTACCTGCACTGGACGCGCAACGATGGCACGGTCGTTCCCGGCGACCTGATCCTGGTCGATGCCGGTGTCGAAGCCGACAGCCTGTACACGGCCGACATCACCCGCACTCTCCCCGTCTCCGGCACGTTCACCGAGGTGCAGCGCCGTGTCTACGAGACGGTGCGCGAAGCAGCGGATGCGGCCTTCGCGGCGGCGCGGACCGGCGTGCGGTTCCGCGACGTGCACGGCGCCGCCATGAAGGTCATCGCCGAGCGCACGGCCGAGTGGGGCCTGTTGCCCGTCACAGCCGACGAGGCCCTCGACGCCGACAAGGGCGGCCAGCACCGCCGGTACATGGTGCACGGCACCTCGCATCACCTCGGCATCGACGTGCACGACTGTGCGCAGGCCCGCCGGGAGATGTACTACGACGGCATCCTCGCCCCCGGCATGGTGTTCACGATCGAGCCCGGCCTGTACTTCCAGATCGACGATCTGACGGTCCCGGCAGAACTCCGCGGGATCGGTGTGCGCATCGAGGACGACATCCTGATGACCGAGGACGGCCCGGTGAACCTGTCGGCGGACATCCCGCGCACGGCCGACGAGGTCGAGGCCTGGATCGCCCGACTGCAGGGCTGACGCCGTGTTCGGAGTCGTCAGCTTCTTCGCCATCGTCCTGATCTACGCCGTCGCGGCACTCATCGCGGGCGCGGTGATCTACTTCGCCGTGCTGCTCGCACTCAAGTCGCACACGCGCTGGGTGGACCAGGGGAAACCAGGCCGGTCCCGGCCCTTCTGACGTATGCACGACGGCGAGTTCGCAGTCGACGATGCGCTCGCACGGGCGCTGGTCACCGAGTCGTTCCCGGAGCTCGACGAGCGAGAACTGCGCCGGGTCCGCACCGCCGCCACGGTGAACTCGATCGTTCGCGTCGGAAACGACCTGGTCGCACGGTTCCCTCTCCTCCCGGCCTCGTACGAGGAGCTGCAGAGGGAAGCAGCGGCCATGACGGCGCTGGCGGACGCATGTCCGGTCCGGGCGCCGCTGCCGTACGGTCTCGCGCATGGCGGAGAGACGTACTCGTCGGCATGGTCGATGCAGACCTGGTTGCCCGGAATCACCGCGCATTTCGATGCGCACGCGGGTTCGGTGTCACTCGCACAGGATCTGGCCGCGCTGGTCCGGGCGCTGCGCGCCGTCGATCCCGCTGGACGTGTCTTCGACGGCCGGGGGCGAGGAGGCATCCTCCCGGACCATGACGAGTGGGTCGCCGAGTGCTTGGACAGAGGCGCACACCTGCTCGACGTTCCCGAAGCGGCCAGGCTGTGGCAGGCACTGCGGGTGCTCCCTCGGTCGGGGCCCGATGTCATGAGCCACCGTGACCTGACACCGTTCAACCTGCTCATCGACGTTCGGGCCGGCGAGACCCGACTCTCGGGCGTGCTCGACGGCGGCAGCTTCGGACCAGCCGATCCCGGGCTCGATCTGGTCGCCGCGTGGCACCACTTCGACGCTCCCGCACGACAGGTTCTCCGCTCCAGCGTCGGTGCCGAGGACGTGGAGTGGCTGCGGGGCGCCGCGTGGGCGTTCCAACAGGCGATAGGACTCGCCTGGTACTACGAGGAGTCGAACCCCACGATGAGCGCCCTGGGTCTCTCGACGCTGCGCCGGCTGCTCACCGACGAGGAGCTGTCGGCCTTCACCTAGCGGCGGGCGAACTCGGCCACGAGCGGCGCGAGGGATGAGCCGATCTCGGAAGCGGGACGCTTGTGTCCCTTCACCTCGAAGGTGTGGCCTCCGCCCTCGACCCACACGACTCGGGCATCCTGGCAGCTGGCGACCGCTTCTTCGAACTGCGAGATCGGTTGGATGAAGGGGTCGTTCGTCCCCTCGACGAACAGCTGCGGAACCGAGATGGCGGGCAGATGCTCCGCTCGTGGCTTCTCCGGCCGTCCTGGTGGGTGCAGCGGATAGCCGAGGTACGCCAGCCCGTCGACGACGAGACCGTCAGCGACGGCCATGGACGCCATGCGTCCCCCGTAGGACTTGCCGGCCACCCAGACGCTCGCGGACGGCTCGTTCGCCCGCGCGAACTCCACGACGGCGTTCCACGTCGCGATGGCGTGTGCCGCGGGGCCCGGCATCTTCCTGCCCTGCTCGACGTAGGGAAAGTTGAAGCGCAGCGTCGAGAAACCGAGTTCGCCGAGTGCTGCCGCGAAGCCGGTGAGGAACGGATGGTCCTTGCCCGTGCCCGCACCGTGCGCGATGGCGATGACCGTCCGGTTCCCGCCGGTTGTCCAGTCTGCCGAGACCGTCGTGGCCCCCGTGGGCAGATCGACCGGGATCTGGACCATCAGTCGTCGAGCGGCGACCGGAGCGTCACGCTCGTCCGCCCTCGAGGCCTTCAGCGCCGGGAGCACTGTCCGGCTCGGCGGCCGGGGGCGACAGGGGCTCTTCCGGCGTGGCATCGGGCTCCGGCATGGTGTCGGCCCCTGGCTGCGGGTCGGCTGGACGCGGCGGGATGGCCGGCTCCTCAGGCGCGGGGGTCGGCACGGGTGCTGCCGCGCCGGGGGTGATCCGCTCGCCGTAGCGCGGCGGCTCGTCGAGGTTCACCGGGGGACGCACCGGCGCGACCTTCGTCGATCCGAGCACCTGTCGGGCCTTGGCGAGCGATGCCGCCTGCACCGTGACCTCATAGTGGTCGGCAGCGAACTGCGTGACACTCGCGAAATCGCGCCGGCGGCGCACGATCGCATAGGTGACGAGGCTCAGGAGCATGCCGAGTGCGACGCCGATGAAGACGAACCCGACGAAGAGCTGGATCGGCACCTCGGGGTTGCCGATCACGAGGATGGCCGAGAGGAACAGACCGATCAGGACCCCGTTGATTGCACCCGAACGCGCGGCCGCCGCATACCCGAGCTTCCCGGTCACGCGCTCGACCGTGCGAACGCTCTGCCCGACGATCGCGATGTCCCGTGCTGGCACCTCCCCCGCGATCAGCTTCGACACCGTCTTCTGCGCGCTCTCGTAGTCGCGCGTCGAAGCGACCATCTCGCCGGTCTCGGTGCCGCTCGCGGGGCGGTTCAGCATGCTCATCCGGCTATTCTTCCATGCGCATCGTCCGGGGGCCCGAGACGCGACCATCCCGCCGCCGAGCGGACCCGCCGACTACTCTGGAGAAGTGAGCACACAACGGGTTTTCGCCGCGCGCCTCGCCGGGTGCGCCGTCTTCGACCCCCTCGGCGACCGGCTCGGCAAAGTCCGGGATGTCGTCGTCGTGTACCGAAGTACGGCGGCGCCCCGCGTGATCGGTCTGGTCGTGGAGATCCCGGGACGACGCCATGTGTTCCTCTCGATCGGCCGGGTCACCTCGATCCGGTCGGGACAGGTCATCACCACCGGCCTGATCAACGTGCGCCGCTTCTCTCCCCGTGCCGGCGAGGTGCGTGTGCTCGCCGAGATGCTCGGACGACGCGTGAGCTTCGTGGACGGCAGCGGCACAGCCGTGATCGAAGACGTCGCGATCGAGCCCAACCGCCTCGGCGAATGGGCGATCAGCCAGCTGTTCCTCCGCCGCCCGAAGACCAGTGCCTCGCCGTTCGCGAAGGGCCCGACCACGTTCGCCGGCTGGAGCGAGGTGGCCGAGCAGCGCGCACCGGGTGAATCGCAGTCCGCCGAGCAGCTCGTCGCCTCGTACTCCGAGCTGCACGCCGCCGACCTCGCCAACACCCTGCTCGATCTTCCGCAGCAGCGCATGATCGAAGTGGCCGAAGAGCTGTCGGACGACCGTCTCGCCGACGCCCTCGAGGAGATGCCCGAGGACGAGCAGGTGCACATCCTCGATCGACTGGGTGACGAGCGCGCGGCCGACATCCTCGATCAGATGGAACCGGACGACGCCGCCGACCTGCTCGCCCAGCTCGCCCCGGACCGGCTCGAGCAGCTGCTCGAGCTGATGGAGCCCGAAGAGGCCGAAGACGTCCGGATGCTGCTGCGGTACGGTCCCGACACGGCGGGCGGTCTGATGACCCCGGAGCCGATCATCCTCTCCGCCGACGCGACCGTCGCGGAGGCGCTGGCCCTGATCCGCCGCCACGAGCTGCACCCCGCGCTGGCCGCCGCAGTCTTCGTGACCCTGCCTCCGTTCGAGACACCGACCGGACGTCTGCTCGGCCTCGTGCATTTCCAGCGGATGCTGCGCTACCCGCCGCACGAGCGACTCGGCGCGATCCTCGACGACAGCCTCGAACCCGTTCCCGTCACCGCATCCGCCGCCGAGGTGGCGCGGTTGCTGGCGAGCTACGACCTCGTCTCGCTGCCGGTGATCGACGCAGCCCACCGCCTGGTGGGTGCGATCAGCATCGACGACGTGCTCGACTACCTGCTCCCCGACGACTGGCGATCGCACGACAGCGACGACACACCGTCTCCCGCGAAGGAGGCACGCTGATGCCCCGCTCCCCGCGCCTCGATGCGCCGGGCCGCACCACGACACGGCCCCGGGCGACCTCGCGCGACCGGTTCGGCCGCTTCACCGAGTGGGTCGCCCGGGCGATGGGCACCCCGGCGTTCCTGGTCATCCTCAGCCTGTTCTGCGTGGTCTGGATCGTCTGGAACACGCTGATGCCCGAGAACCTGCGCTTCGACGATGCGGCCCTCGGCTTCACCGCCCTGACGCTCATGCTCTCGCTGCAGGCCTCGTACGCCGCACCGCTCATCCTCCTCGCGCAGAACCGCCAGGACGACCGCGACCGGGTGCAGATCGAGCAGGACCGGCAGCGCGCGGAGCGCAACCTCGCCGACACCGAGTACCTCGCCCGTGAGATCGTGGCGCTGCGCATGGCGCTCGAGGAACGCAACGCGCAGGCCGTGACGCGCGACGTGCTGCGGCAGGAGCTGAAGGCCCTCCTCGCCGAGCTCGAGGACGACGGGGACAAACCGACCGCAGGCGCCGCCTCGTGACCGAGGCCGACCTCGTCCGCGCCGCCGTCTCCGCGGTGACGGATCCGGAGCTGCGCCGCCCGATCGGCGAGCTCGACATGGTCCGCGAGATCGCTGTGGACGGCGACCGGGCTCAGGTCGGCATCGTGCTGACCATCGTGGGCTGCCCGGCCGCGACGCGCATCGAGTCCGACGTGCGCGAGGCTGCCGCCTCCGTGCCCGGCATCACGTCGGTCGACGTCGAGGTGGGCGTGATGACTCCGGCAGAGCGCAAGGCCCTCACCGAGAAGCTCCGCGACGGCAGGCCGGCCCGCCACATGCCGTTCGGCCCGGACTCGCTCACCCGCGTGATCCTCGTCTCCAGCGGCAAGGGCGGCGTCGGCAAGTCGACGGTGACCGCGAATCTCGCCGTGGCTCTCGCCGACCAGGGTCTGTCGGTCGGCCTCGTCGACGCCGACGTGCACGGATTCTCGATCCCGGGGCTCCTCGGCATCCCGGCTGGCACGCAGCCGACACGTATCGACGATCTCATGCTGCCCCCGGTGGCGCACGGCGTGAAGACCATCTCGATCGGCATGTTCCTCCGAGACGGCGAGTCCGTGGTGGCATGGCGCGGACCGATGCTGCACCGCACGGTGCAGCAGTTCCTCACCGATGTGTTCTTCGGCGACCTCGATGTGCTGCTCATCGACATGCCGCCCGGCACCGGCGACATCGCCATCTCGATCGGCCAGCTCCTCCCGCATGCGGAGGTGCTGGTCGTGACGACCCCGCAGACCGCTGCCGCAGAGGTGGCCATCCGCAGCGGACTCGTCGCACGGCAGACGGGGCAGCGGGTGATCGGCGTCATCGAGAACATGGCGGCATACACGCTCCCCGACGGCACGGTCATCGATCTGTTCGGCTCGGGTGGAGGCGCCGCGGTCGCCGAGGCTCTCTCCGAGCCGGGAACGACGGTCCCGCTGCTGGCCTCGATCCCACTGAGCCCCGCGCTCCGCGAGGGTGGCGATGCCGGCCTCCCGATCGTCGCCGGTGAGACGACGGATTCCGCAGCCGCGACGATCCGCGCCCTCGCACGCACGCTCGCTCGGCAGGGGCGGGGCCTTTCCGGCCGCTCACTGCCGATGACGATCGGCTGAGGGTGCGGGTGATCTAAGACCCCGGCGGCGCTGCCCAGGATGCGCCGGCGCGCTGCGCATTCCGTGCGCTCCTGCGTCTGGTGACCAGTCGTCGGATCAGGATCACGACGGGCAGCAGCACGGCGACGGGGAGACAGAACACCGCGCCGAACGCCAGGAGCGTCCCCGTGGCGAAGTCGCTCCCGCCGGTGCGGCCGAGCCCGATGGAGCCGCTTCCGAAAACGTCTCCGGCAATGAGGAACTCGCCGTCGTAGGTGTCGAGCGAGTCGGTGCAGGTGACGGTGTGAACACCCGCATCCATGCTTGTGAACTGGGTGTGCTGTTCGAACCCGCGCTTCGGGGTCATCCACCAGAGCGTGTCATCCCAGGACAGCGAGGGGCCTCCGCGCTGAGCGAGCGAGTCTCCACCCGGACCCGACACCGAGCACTCCAGCGTCCCGAGCATCGCGGAGACACCGCTTCCCCAGATGCCGACGCGTTCGCCCGCATTCAGCTCGACCGTCTGCCCTCGTCCGAGCGGAAGCGGGTCCGCCTCTCCCACGGATGCTGCGACAGGCATCACCCACAGCGTCCAGATCAGGACGCCGATGCACGCGCACAGAGCGGAGAATCCGAATGCCACGGCGTCGCGATCGGCGAGCCGCCCTCGGGTCACGTGGCTTCGGGATCGAACGGAGGCCGGTTGCTCGCGCTGAACTCCTGCGGAAGCGCACGGGGAGAGATGGGCTCGGCGATCGTCTCCTTCGCCTGGGCGGGAGTCGCCGGTTGCGGCTCCTCGAAGAGCGCGTCGCGGATGATCCGTCGGGGATCGTACTGACGCGGATCGAGCTTGCGCCAGTCCACGTCGTCGAGCTCCGGGCCCATCTCCTCGCGCATGCGGGACTTGGTCGAGCGAAGGTACTCGCCGGCCTTGCGGACCATGCGGGAGAAGCCCTCGGCTGCTCGCGGAAGACGCTCAGGGCCGATGATGAGCACCGCGATGAGACCGATCAGCAACAGCTTCTCGAAGGTGAGCCCGAACGTCATCTCTACAGGCTACCGTCGCGCCTGCGGTCCGCAGGTACACCGAGCGAATACTCTGGAGGGAATCACCGGGCAGGCAGGGAGAGACAGGTCATGAGCGAGCACGACGCGAACGCGCGATTCCTTCGCGAGTCCATCGTGGAACCCGACTCCATCGCACGGGCGCGCGCACACGCGGTCGAGCTCGGCGCGATGCCGATCAGCACCGTCGTCGGTTCCCAGATCGCCGTGCTCGCGGCAGCGACCAGTGCACGCTCGATCGTCGAGATCGGCACGGGAGCCGGAGTCTCCGGACTCTGGCTGCTGCGCGGAGCACCGCAGGCCGTGCTCACCTCCATCGACAACGAGCCCGAGCATCTCGCGGCTGCACGACAGGCTTTCACCGACGCGAAGGTGCCGTCCACCAAGGTGCGGTTCATCACCGGTCGCGCGATCGACGTGCTCCCCCGCATGAATGAGTCCTCGTACGACATCGTGCTCGTCGACGCCGACCCCGACCACATCATCGAGTACGTCGAGCACGGACTCCGCCTCGCCCGCACCGGCGGCATGGTCCTGGTCCCGCGGATCCTCGGCGGCGGCCGCGTCGCCGACCCCGTACAGCGCGACGAGGTCACGTCGGCCTACCGCTCGCTGGTGCAGGAGACCCAGGAGTCCTCGGCCGTCCTGGCGACCGTGTCACCCGCGGGTGAAGGACTGCTTCAGCTGATCAGACTCGCCGACAGCGACTGACGAGAACCTCGCTCCGGGTGTGCCCCGGAATCGACGAAGGGCGGCGGATCCGAAGATCCGCCGCCCTTCCGGATCCGCGGATGCGGACCCCAGATCGATCAGGCCGGTGCCACGACGGCGGCAAGCACGTCGTGAAGCTCCTTGGCCTCGGCGTCGTTCACGGAGACGACCAGACGGCCGCCGCCTTCGAGCGGAACGCGCACGATGATGAGTCGTCCTTCTTTCACGGCCTCCATAGGTCCGTCTCCGGTCCTCGGCTTCATCGCTGCCATCGTGGCTCCCTTTCCTCCGGTGGTATGGAATGAGTTTATCGGGTGTCACCGGGACCTGGAGGTCACCGGGCAACAATTGGGTCGCCCGGCGGCCTCAGGGCACCTGCCAGAACGTGCTCCCGAGCGCATAGACGTGGTAGATCCAGAACCATTGACCCAGGAGGCAGAGGGCCACCACTCCCACCCGCCACCACCGCGATCGCGGAACCGCGACGGCCCCCCAGAGCGGACTGAGCGGTAGCAGCAGACGGAAGGTGCTCGACTGCGGGAAGAACACCGCCAGAAGGTACAGAAGATAACTCGCGCTCCACAGACGCAAGTCGCTGCCGAGTGCACGCACCTGCGGCGAGCGGAGGAGGGCGACTCCGACAGCCGCGACCAGCAGCACGAGCGCCACCGGCCCCCACCACTGCGGCAGGCCCCAGAGGGCGAACCAGAACTCCGAAGCCTGAAGCCATCCCTCGAACGGAACGAACCCGTCGACGCCTCCGGTGACCCAATGCCGGCGCCACGCGAGTTCGGTTGCGAGGTAGGCGCCGGGATCGCCCGTGACGATGCCCGCGATCACTTGCCAGGCGAAGCCCGCCGCGGTCGCGAGCGCCCCGAGCGCGATGATGTGCCCGATCGCCCGTGCGGAGAGCGGTTCCTCTCTGCGACGGAACCAGCGCACGACACCGTGCAACCCGAGGTAGAGGGCGAACGCGAGGATACCCGGGCGTGTGAAGGCCATCACCGGGATCAGCAGGTAGAGCCGGCCGTACTCGTGTCTGATCGTCGCGTCGAGCGCGAGGAACAGCAGAAGCAGGAAGAGGGTCTCGGCATAGCCGACCTGAAACATCGCGGCGATGGGCCCGGCAGCGAAGAACACGACCGCCCAGAGAGCGGCGGACGCGCCGATACGGTCACGGAGCAGACGATGAAGAGCGAGACAGGCCAGGTATCCGGCCGCCAACGAGATCAGGAGAGCGCCGACTCCCCACGATCCGAAGACGAAGCCCACCGCCTTCGCCGCAAATGCGAACACCGGCATGAAAGCCCAGGCATTCTCGGCGACCTCGCCCGACTCCGTCCGGGGAAGCTCGGTGGGATACCCGGTCTCGGCAACCAGCCAGTACCACTGGGCGTCCCACCCGAGGACGAAGTCATCGAGTCCAGCGTCGGCCCCGAAGCGCGAGAACGACGTCGACAGCGACGCGGCGATGAACAGGAAGATCGTGGTCGTCGCCCGCGCGGCGAGGTAGATGACCGCGATTCTCAGCGCGACAGGCGTCTGCGCCCACCGTCGAACCGCGCTCAGCGCGAGGTGAGCCATGCGCGCAGGCCTCGCTCCACGGCGTCGATCTGCGCGAGCGGCACCCGCTCCTCGTCGTGGTGCGCGAGGTGCGGGTCACCTGGGCCGTAGTTCACCGCCGGGATGCCGAGCGCCGAGAACCGGGCGACGTCGGTCCAGCCGTACTTCGGGCGGGGCTCGGCGCCGACAGCCGCCACGAACTGCTTCGCGATCTCGGCGTCGAGTCCGGGGCGCGCCCCCTCGGCGGCATCGGTGATCTCGACATCGAAGCCGGCGAGAACCCCGCGGAGGTGCGCTTCGGCGTCTGCAGCGGACTTGCTCGGAGCGAAGCGGTAGTTGACCTCGACCTCGCACGCATCGGGGATGACGTTGCCCGCGACACCACCGGCGATGCGCACGGCGCTCAGGCTCTCCCGGTACAGCAGTCCCTCGACCGGCACCTCTTTGGCCCGGTACTCCGCGAGCCGGGTCAGGATCGGCGCTGCACGGTGGATCGCGTTCTCGCCGATCCAGGCGCGTGCGCTGTGCGCGCGAACACCGGTGGTGCGCACGATCGCGCGCAGCGTGCCGTTGCATCCGCCCTCGACCTCGCCGTTGGAAGGTTCGCCGAGGATCGCGAAGTCCGCCTGGAACAGGTCCGGTCGTACGGCGGCGAGCAGGCCGAGGCCGTTCTTGGACGCCTCGATCTCTTCGTTGTCGTACCACATCCAGGTGATGTCGATCGCGGGATCGGTGAGCTCTGCCGCGAGCTTGAGCTGCACGGCCGTGCCCGCCTTCATGTCGACGGTTCCGCGCCCCCAGAGGTAGGGCACGCCGTCGATCTCCATGTCCCGAGTCGGCAGGTTCGCGTTGATCGGTACGGTGTCGATGTGTCCGGCGATGGCGACGCGCTGGGCACGACCGAGATCGGTGCGGGCGACGATCGTGTTCCCGTGGCGGAACACCTCGAGGTGGGACAGCGGGGTGATCGCCGCCTCGATCGCGTCGGCGAGTGTCTTCTCGTCGCCGGACACGCTCGGGATGTCGCAGATCGCACGAGTGAGGTCGACGGAGGACGCGGTCAGATCGAGCACCATGGGTCAAGCCTACTTACCCCGTCATGCGTGAAGTCCCCACCCCACGGCGCGATAGCGTGGAGGCATGAGCGACGCACGCACTGTATGGGGTATCGGCCTGACCACGATCGCCGGCGATGGCACGGTTCTCGATGCGTGGTTCCCGGACGTACGGGCGGGAATCCTCACGGCAGACGATGCCGCGGTCTCGGCCCTCGAGCCCCTCGTCGGTGCCGATGTGCGACGGAACGTGACCGTGGAGATCATCCAGCTCCAGATCGACCTCGACGAGGCTCCCGCTTCCACGGCCGACGCATACCTGCGCCTGCACGCTCTCTCGCACCTCGTCGTGCGCCCCAACGAGTTGAACCTGGACGGCATCTTCGGCCATCTGCCGAACGTCGCCTGGACGAACGCCGGCCCGGTGCTCCCCGTCGACGCCGCCCGCCTGCGACCGCACCTCCAGCGTGCCGGCATCCAGGTGCAGGGCCTGGACAAGTTCCCCCGGCTGACCGACTACGTGCAGCCCGCGGGCGTCCGGATCGCCGACGCCTCGCGCGTTCGGCTCGGCGCACACCTCTCCCCCGGCACCACCGTCATGCACGAGGGCTTCGTCAACTTCAACGCCGGCACGCTCGGCTCCTCCATGGTCGAGGGCCGCATCTCGCAGGGGGTCGTCGTCGGCGACGGCAGCGACATCGGCGGCGGTTCCTCGATCATGGGCACGCTCTCGGGCGGCGGCACGCATCGGGTGTCGATCGGCGCGCGCACCCTGCTCGGGGCCAACGCGGGCATCGGCATCTCGCTCGGCGACGACTGCGTCGTGGAAGCCGGCCTCTACGTGACCGCCGGGACGAAGATCGTGCTGGTCGACGGCCCGGTGACACCGGACGGTGGACGGAAGACCGTGAAGGGCGGAGACCTCTCCGGCCAGGACGGGCTGCTCTTCCGCCGGAACTCCCTCAGCGGCGCCGTCGAGGCCGTGCGCCGCGCCGGCGTGGGGGTGACGCTCAACGAGGCTCTCCACGCCTGAGAGCCGCCTCAGCTGGCAGGTTCGACCCGCGTCCGCAGTCGACATGCAGCTGATCACATACGCGCACTGTTAGACTGACACCGTTGTCTGCACCGCCGGTGCTGCAACATCGTCGTCGTCATGGGGTCTCCGAGGACCGAAGCGAGCAGAAGCTGCTCCCACCACCAGCATGAGCTGGCATTTCGAACGGCGAACCGATGCGCAATTCCTGCGCCGTCGCCCACCTCACCCCTTATCTCGCGCCGATCACTCGTGCGCTGACGGAGTTTCTGCATGTCTACTTTCCTTGAACTCGGCGTTCCCGCCGAGCTCGCCGCCGTTCTCGCCGATTCCGGCAAGACCGAGGCCTTCGCGATCCAGCGCGACACCCTTCCCGACTCCCTCGCAGGACGCGACCTCCTCGGTCGCGGACGCACGGGCAGCGGCAAGACCATCGCCTTCGCCCTGCCGCTCGTGGCGCGCCTCGCCGCTTCCGGCGGACAGCGCCGCGCAGGTCTCCCGCGCGGGCTCGTCCTCGCACCGACCCGCGAGCTCGCGACGCAGATCGCCGCAACCATCGCCCCGCTCGCCGAGGCCGCCGGCCTGCGCGTCACGACCGTCTTCGGCGGCGTCAGCCAGCGTCCGCAGGAGCAGGCGCTGCGCGGCGGCGTCGACATCGTCGTGGCCTGCCCCGGTCGACTCGAAGACCTCATGAAGCAGCAGGTCGTGCGCCTCAGCGCGATCGAGGTCACCGTGCTCGACGAGGCCGACCACATGGCCGACCTCGGCTTCCTCCCCGGAGTCACCCGCATCCTCACCGCGACGCCGGCCGGTGGCCAGCGCCTCCTGTTCAGCGCGACGCTGGACCGCGGCATCGACACCCTCGCCCGCCGCTTCCTCTCGAACGCGGTCAGCCACGAGGTCGACGAGGAGAGCGTACCCGTCGGCGAGATGACCCACCGCGTGCTGGTCGTCGACTCCACCGACAACAAGACCGCCCTCGTGAAGGAGCTCGCCTCCGGCACCGGTCGCCGCATCCTCTTCACCCGCACCAAGCACCAGGCGAAGAAGCTCGCGAAGCAGCTCACGGCAGCCGGCATCCCGGCCGTCGACCTGCACGGAAACCTGTCGCAGAACGCTCGTGAGCGCAACCTCGGCGCGTTCTCGGCCGCCCCGGAAGACGGCGGAGTGCGCGTCCTGGTCGCGACCGACGTCGCGGCTCGCGGCGTGCACGTCGACAACGTCGACCTGGTCGTCCATGTCGACCCGCCCGTCGAGCACAAGGCGTACCTGCACCGTTCCGGACGCACGGCCCGTGCCGGTGCCGCCGGCACCGTCGTGACCGTCGTGCTGCCCGAGCAGCGCCGCGATGTGAAGGACCTGCTCCGCAAGGCCGCGATCACCGCTCCCCTCGAAGACGTCACCACGGCGGCGATCACCGCGCTGGTTCCCGAGCGCGCACCGCACGTGCGCCCGGCCCCGGTGCAGGCTCCGCAGCAGCAGCAGCGCCAGTCCTCCAAGCAGCGTCCCGCCGGCGGCGAGAAGAGCGGCGCGGCGAACCCGCCCGCACGTCGTCGTCGCCGTCCCCGCGCCGGTGGCAGCGGCGGCCAGGGCGGCGGCTACCAGGGTGGTGGCTACTCCACGCAGAGCGGCCAGTCCCGTCAGGGCGGCGGCCGCAGCTCGCAGGGTCGCTGACCCGCCGACTCCACTAGACAGAAAAGCGCCCCTTCCGCTTCGGCGGAAGGGGCGCTTTCTCGTTCTGCGCTCAGCGAGTCGGGAAGGACCGCTCGGGAGACCCCGTGTACAGCTGCTGCGGGCGGCCGATCTTGGTCTGCGGGTCGAGCTGCAGCTCGCGCCACTGCGCCAGCCAGCCGGGCAGACGACCGATGGCGAACAGCACCGTGAACATCCGGGTCGGGAAGCCCATCGCCTTGTAGATGACGCCCGTGTAGAAGTCGACGTTGGGGTACAGGCGACGCTCGCGGAAGTAGTCGTCGGCGAGGGCGAGCTCCTCGAGCTCCTTCGCGAGGTCAAGGAGCGGGTCGGTGACGCCGAGAGACGAAAGCACCTCATCGGCAGCATCCTTGACCAGCTTGGCGCGCGGGTCGTAGTTCTTGTAGACGCGGTGCCCGAAGCCCATGAGCTTCACGCCCTCTTCCTTGTTCTTCACCCGCTCCACGAAGCGCGAGACGCTCTGGCCGGAGTCGCGGATCTGCCCCAACATCGTCAGGACGGCCTCGTTCGCACCGCCGTGCAGCGGACCGGAGAGCGCCTGGATGCCGGCGGAGACCGAGGCGAACTGGTTCGCGCCGGTGGAGCCCACCAGGCGGACGGTCGAGGTGGAGGCGTTCTGCTCGTGGTCTTCGTGGAGAATCAGGAGAAGCTCGAGAGCCTTCGACATGACCGGGTTGACCTCGTACTCCTCGCTGTGCACGCCGAAGTTGAGCTTGAGGAAGTTGTCGACGAAGCTCAGCGAGTTGTCGGGGTACAGGAAGGCCTGACCGACGCTCTTCTTGTGCGCGTACGCCGCGATCACAGGCAGCTTGGCGAGCATGCGCACCATGTTGAGCTCGACGTGCTCGGGGTTGTGCGGGTCGGTCTGCCCCTCGTAGTACGTCGAGAGGGCGGCGACGGCCGACGAGAGCACCGACATGGGGTGCGCGGTGTGCGGCAGCGCCGAGAAGAAGCGCTTGAGGTCTTCGTGCAGCAGCGTGTGACGACGGATCTTCTCGTCGAACTCCGCGAGCTCGGAGGCCGAGGGCAGTTCGCCGTAGATCAGGAGCCACGCGACCTCGAGGTAGCTCGTGGACCCTGCCAGCTGCTCGATCGGATATCCGCGGTAGCGGAGGATCCCCTTGTCACCGTCGATGAAGGTGATGTCGGACTTCGTGGACGCGGTGTTGACGAAGCCGTAGTCGAGGCCCGTGTAGCCGGTCTGCCGGGTCAGCGTCGAGAAGTCGATGCTGTCGTGCCCTGCCGTGCCGCGCAGTACCGGGAATTCGGCGGTCGTATCGCCGATCGTCAGCTTCGCCGTCTGCTCTGCCGCTGCGCTCACGCGGTCCTCCTCCTGGCGTCCGACCCCGCTGGTCGCGGTGTATCGGACAAGATCTTGATCAAGTCGGAACTGGCGATCTCACGGCGCTGTGGCACCAGGTCGAGACACGACCGAATCGCCTTTACAGCCTAGTAGGCACACAGGCCTACTGTGACATCCGCCAAACAGATGCCCTCTTCACGGAGAAAACCTACAGAGCCGAGGCGGTGAGCCGGCGCGCGCCTTCTCGCACCCGCTCGGTGGGAGCGGTCAGCGCGAGGCGCACGTGCTGCGAGGAGTCCGCACCGTAGAACGGACCGGGGCCGGCGAGGATGCCGAGATCGGCGAGGCGGCCCATCGACTCCCAGGCATCGCGCCCTTCCGTCGCCCAGAGATACAGCCCGGCCTCCGAACCGTCGATGCGGAAGCCGGCGGCCTCGAGCGCCGGGCGCAGTGCTTCGCGCCTGGTGCGGTACAGCTCCTTCTGGACGGCGACGTGCTCGTCGTCGCCGAGCGCGACCGCCATGGCGTGCTGCACGGGGGCGGGCGGCATGAGTCCGAGGTGCTTGCGCGCGGTGAGCAGCTCTCCGACGACGCGCGCGCAGCCGGCGACGAACGCGGCGCGATAGCCGGCGAGATTCGACTGCTTGCTCAGCGAGTACACGCTGAGCAAGTTCGCCCTGCTGCCACCGGTCACCCGCGGGTCGAGGATCGAGGGAATCGGCTCGGTCGCCCAGATTCCGGCCCATCCCAGCTCGGCGTAGCACTCGTCGCTCGCGAGGACGGCCCCCAGCTCACGCGCACGGCGCACGGCTGCAGCGAGCTCATCGACCGTCCAGGTGCGGCCGTCCGGATTGCCCGGGGTGTTGATCCAGATGAGCTTGGTGCCCTCCGGCCACTCCGCGGGGTCGTCGGCCGGCAGGGGCGTCGCGCCGACCACTCGCGCGCCGACCTCGTAGGTCGGGTAGGCCACTCGCGGGTGGACGACGATGTCGCCCTCGCCGAGGCCGAGGAGCGTGGGCAGCAGGGCGACGAGCTCCTTGGAGCCGATCGTCGGCAGGACGTTGTCGACCCGGAGATCGGGCACTCCCCTGCGCCGCGCGTACCAGTCGACGATGGCCTCGCGCAGCGTCGGCGTGCCGACCGTCTGCGGATAGGCGTGTGCATCGGTGGCCTCGGCCAGAGCACGGCGGATGAGTTCCGGCGTCGGATCCACCGGCGACCCCACGGAGAGATCCACGAGACCCTCCGGATGCTGCGCGGCACGCTCACGGAACGGGACGACGGCATCCCACGGGTAGTCGGCGAGGTCGCGGACGCTCACAGAAGACGCCTACTCGCCCTGGGGCGGGAGCGCGGCGATGATCGGATGATCGAAGTCGTAGACGCCGACCTTGGCGGCGCCGCCGGGCGAGCCGATCTCGTCGAAGAACTCGACGTTGGCCTTGTAGTAGTCCTGCCACTCGTCGGGCAGGTCGTCTTCGTAGTAGATGGCCTCGACCGGGCACACCGGCTCGCAGGCGCCGCAGTCCACACACTCATCGGGATGGATGTACAACGAGCGTTCACCCTCGTAGATGCAGTCAACGGGGCACTCGTCGATGCAGGCGCGGTCCTTGACATCGACGCACGGGAGGGCGATCACATACGTCACCCCTCCAGTCTACGACTCGTGGCGCTCGGGTTCCTGCGCGGCAGGCGCGACCGTGCGCACGGGCACGCGTGAGAAGGAAGGCCAGGCGATCACGAGCAGCACGATTCCCGCGACCAGGTAGGTCCAGATCTGTCCGCTGAGCGAGTCCGGGACGACGACGGATCCGCCAGGCCCCACGCCCGAGATCAGCACCAGCATGCCGATCATGCCGAGGCCGGCTGCGACCGCCGCTCCCCGGTCGTGGGTGAGTGCGCGCACAGCGACCAGGATCGCCGCGCAGGCGATGGCGGCGACGATGAGCCCCACCGGGATCGGCCCCCACATCACGCTGTGCGCGATCGTGCCGGCGATGCCGTAGACGCCGCCCACCAGAGCTGCAGCAACCCACGACAACACTCTCGACACCCAGCTCACGCGCACCCGTCGATCCTACCGGCGCCCCCTGTGACGGAGCAGTCCGTCACGAGGCGAGGCCGAAGAGCCGCAGAAGCGCCGCGACCAGTGCGGCCGCTGCCACGACCACGAGGAACGATTGCCGGAGCCACAGGAGCCCTCCCGCGACCAGCAGGGCGGGCACGCGCGCGTCCACCGTGATCGCCTGCCCGTCGCCGAGGGTCTGCACCGCGACGAGCGCTGCCAGCAGCGCGACGGTGAGCAGGTCGGAGATGCGAGCAGTGCGAGGTGCTTCGAGGACCTTGGGCGGCACCAGGTACCCGGCGGCTTTGAGCGCGACGCAGATGAGGGCCGCGAGGAGGATCGCACTCCACAGACTCATGGCGCTCCCTCCGATCCGACCCGGGCGCGATCATCCGGCGGCGTCCCGCGCCCGCCCAGCCAGTTGAACCAGCCGACGGCGATCGCGACGACGGCCGCGACCAACACCGGGAGGCCGGGCATGAGGAGCGGAGTGAACGCCGCGGCGACCACGGCGGCCGCCACCCCCACCGCGATGGCCTGCCGCCGCCGGAGCCGCGGCCACAGCAGTGCCAGGAAGGCGGCTGCGGCCGCGGCATCCAATCCCCAGGTCCGGGGGTCGCCGAGCACGTCACCGACGAGCGCGCCGACGAGGGTCGTGATGTTCCAGCCCACGAAGATGCCGATGCCGGTCACCCAGAAACCCACCTGCCGCAGTCGCGGGTCCCCTTGCGAGATCGCCACGGCCGTCGACTCGTCGATCGTGAAGTGCGCGGCGGCGGCCTTGCGCACCGGTCCCCCGCCCACGATCGGCGACATGCGCATTCCGTAGGCGACGTTGCGCACGCCGAGCAGGGCGGCGGATGCGACTGCGGATGGCAGCGCGGCCAGACCGCCGGCGGTGAAGACGCCGACGAAGGCGAACTGGGATCCCCCGGTGAACATCAAGAGACTGAGGACGCAGGTCTGCCAGACATCGAGCCCGGACGCCACGGCCAACGCGCCGAAGGAGACGCCATAGGCGCTGGTCGCGAGCACGACACCGAGCGCCTCGCGCCAGACCTCACGCTCGGCGGTCATCGCCCACCCGGCCGGCCTTTGTTCGCTTCGCTGAACACATGATGATAATTCTGAACACCGAGGTAAGGATAGTCAAGCGAACGAACGTTTGGCATGATGAACGCATGGAAGACCTCCGCACGCGCATCGCTCGCACTCTGCGCCGAGAACGAGAGGCCGTCGGCCTTTCGATCTCCGAGCTTGCGCGTCGCGCCGACGTGTCCAAGGCGACGGTGTCGCAGCTCGAGAGCGGCGCAGGCAATCCGAGTGTCGAGACTCTGTGGGCGCTCGGCGTCGCGCTCGGAGTACCGTTCGCCGTGCTCGTCGACCAGCAGACGAACGCTCCTACTCTGATCCGCGCCGACGACCTCGCCGGCGTCCCCTCCTCCGCAGCCGCATACAGCGCCACGCTGCTGTCGGCCAGCCCTCCCGGCGCCCGTCGCGACGTCTACCTGATCCAGGCCGAACCGGGCGACGCCCGACGCTCCGACCCGCACCACCCCGGCACGATCGAGCACGTCATCCTGATCTCCGGCCAGGCCCGGATCGGACCGGTCGACGAGCCGGTACTCCTCAACCCCGGCGACTATCTGACGTACGCGGGCGACGACCCGCACATCTTCGAGGCGGCCGCCCCCGGCACGAGCGCCGTGCTCATCTCCGAACTCCGCTGAGTCTCACTCCCCGCCGGGCGCAGGCGACGGGTCGGGGATCTCGTGCGGTCGGTACTGCGGCAGCCGCGAGGCCGGGAGGATCGCCAGCGCACTGATCCCGGCGAGGAGGAGCAGGCCGAGCTTGAGCGTCCCCAGCCGAGACTCCTCGTTGATGGCGACAGCGGCGTCGACCTGAGCCGGTGTCGCATCGGTGTTCTCGAGGGCGGCGCGGAGGTCGTCATTGCTGACGAAGTTGAGGTTGTCCATGTCGACCTGGGCGATGAGCGACGGCGGCAGTTCGGGGTGCTCCACCACGGCCCGGCCGATGCTGAGCCCGAGGAGCGAGACCAGAAGCGCGCCGGCGAGGGCCGTGCCGACTGCCGAGGCGAGGTTCTGCGTGGTGCCGCGCAACGATCCGACATCGCCGGCGAGCTCGGCGGGCACTGCGGTCACGAGCACGTTGAAGACCAGCGTGACGAGTGCGCCCTGTCCGATTCCGAAGACGATGAGGCCTGCGATCGTGGGGACGGTCTCCCAGTTGTTGGTCACGACGAACGACAGCCACACGAGTGCCACCGTGGTGAGGATGAAGCCGGCGACGCCGATCGTGCGAGGAGGGAAGCGCTTGTACAGCCGCACCACGAGGGTGGCCGTGACGAACACCGTGAGATTGAACGGCATCATCGCGATGGAGGTGTCGAACGGAGTGCGTCCCTGCACGATCTGGATGTAGAGCGGGATCGTGAAGTTCACGCACGCTTCCAGGGCGACCACGATGAACATCGCGTACACGGCTGCCCGTTCCCGTGAGGAGCCGAGGACGCTCAGGTCAATGAGCGGCACCTTCCCCTCTGCCATCCGCTTCCTGGTCCAGAGGAAGAACGCCTGCCCGAGGACCAGTCCCACCACGATGAAGATCGGCGCCGGAGAGAGCCCCAACACGGAGAAGGGGGCATCGGCGGTCGCCGCGACCGCACCCCAGGAGTTCAGGTTGTTGAATCCGAGGGTCAGGAGGACGATGCCGGCACCGATGAGCAGCGACGCCACGAGATCGATCCGGATCGACGCGTCACCATGGTCGCCGCGCAGGGTGAAGCTCAGCGCGAACACGACGACGGCGATCCCGAACACGATGAAGAACATCGGCCGCCAGCCCACCAGCGTTCCCAGGGTGCCGCCGATCAGGAAGGCGCTGACACCGGAGATCGCGCGCGCCGAGCCGATCGCCCCGATGGCGGTCGCCTGCTGCGCGCCGCGGTAGTTCTCGGCGATGAGCGCGACGATCGACGGGACGATGATCGCCGCCGCCGCTCCCGCGACCGCCTGCCCGGCGATGGCCCACCACACCGTGGGTGCGAGGATCATCATCACGGACGAGGCCGCGAACAGCGCGATCACGATCCGGAAGATGACGACCCAGCCGATTCGCTGTCCGAGTTTCGCGCCGGTCATCACGAGCGCGGCGACGGCGAGACCGTACATGACGATGGTCGTGCTCGCCACCGTCGGCGGAACGCCGAACTCGCTCACCATGCCGCCGAGCGAGATCGGCAGCGCCGCGACGTTGAACGACATCAGCACCTGCGCGAGGAACAGGCTGACCATCGGCAACCACGAGGTCTTCGTCGGGCTGTGCTGCGTCTGGGTCATGGTTGCTCCCGAGTTGCGGATGAGGCTGCGATCGTGGCGGGGTTGCTCTGCGCCGGTGCGGAGGCGAACAGGTTGAGCCCGAGCACGCGCGACAGGTAGCCGATGGCCATCTGCGATCGGATGGAGTTGCCGGCCTCGTCGAGACGCGGGGAGAACCCGGCCGCAGCGCCCTTGCCCGGGGCGACGGCGACGATGCCTCCGGAGACGCCGGACTTCGCGGGCAGCCCGATCTCGAACAGCCAGTCGCCGGAGCGTTCGTACAGGCCTGTCGATGCGACGACCGCGAGCGTGTCGCGGCACACCTCCGCCGAGACCACGCGCTCCCCGGTGACCGGGTTCACTCCCCCGTCGGCGAGCGTCGCTCCCATCACCGCCAGGTCATGGGCGGCCACGCTGAGGGCGCATTGGCGGGTGTAGACGTCGACCACCTCGTCCGGGTCGCCCGTCAGCCGCCCGTAGCTTCGCAGCAGACGACCGAGCGCACGATTGCGGTCGTTCGTCTGCGCTTCCGACGCGTACACCGACGCCGTCGAGCTTCAGCGGACGACCTGCGAACGCCGACAGTCCCTCCCGGACACGTTCCCACTGCTCGACCGAGGTGCTCCCCGGCACGAGCGCGGTGGTGGCGATGGCTCCCGCATTGACCATCGGGTTCATCGGGTGGCCGTCGTTGAGCTCCACCGCCATCACGGAGTTGAAGGCAAGCCCGGTGTTGTTCACGCCGACGATCTCGCGCACACGCTCGTGCCCGTGCTCCTGGATCGCGAGAGCGTAGACGAACATCTTCGAGATCGACTGGATGGAGAAGGGGTGCAGGGCGTCACCGGCATCATGCAACCCGCCGCCGACTTCGATCACCGCCAGGCCGAAGAGCTCGGGGTCGACCTCCGCGAGCACGGGGATGTAATCGGCGACCCGGCCCCCACGCTCCTGCACATAACGGGAGTGGGCATCCCGCACGATCTCTTCCACGCGATCCCACGCCGGCAGGGTGCCGGTCGAGGCGATCTGCGGGACATCTCGCCATGCGGTCGGGTCGAGCACATCTTCCTCCACGGATCGGTGACGCCCCAGCCGTCAGAGTCACCGTAGCGCTCGACCGTCACCTCCGCCTAGAGGATCCTCGGATGCTCGACCGTCATCAATACCAGTTCATCGCCTGCGAGTGCGACCAGGCGCTGCACGGGGTTCCGTACGCTGCCGAGATGTACTCGAGCCCCCAGGCGATCTGCGTAGCGGCGCTGGTCTGCCAGTCGGCTCCCGCCGATGCCATCTTGCTGCCGGGAAGAGCCTGCGGAATGCCGGTGGCCCCGCCGTCGGCGTTGTACGCCTGGTAGTTCCAGCCGGATTCCTTGGTCCACAGCGAGTCCAGGCACGAGAACTGATCCCCGCCCCAGCCGTACCGACTCGACATCTGCTGCTGAGCGGAGGCCTTCGCGCCCTCGACGGTGTTCGCGGACGCGAGCGCCGCGGCGGCTGCGCGCTCGGCGGCCGCATGCTCTGCCGCAGCTTTGGCTGCCGCTGCGGCAGCTTCCTCCGCAGCTCGCTTCTCCTGTGCCGCGGTCAGCGCGCTGCGGAGATCCTCCGTGTCCGAGACGACCTTCGCCAGTTCCGTCTCCACGTCGTCGGTGACGATGCCCACGAGGAGCAACGGCGTCACCTCGCTGTCGGCGAGCTTGTCGATGCCGCGCTCCAGCTCGGCCGTTTCCACCGACGTCGAGGCGCCGACGTCGAGGCCGGATGCCGCGACGTCGGCAGTCACCGCCTCGGCTGCCGCGACAGCGCTCCGAGCCTCCACGCGCGTGGACGAGGCGTCTCGGGTGATCTGTGCCAGGGGCTCGGCACCCGACAGTGCGGGCGCGGCGACGGCGATGGCCGGACTCATGGCGGCCGCAGCAGAGGTGGATGCCAGCCCCACGCTGAGCGTGATACCGACCAGGGTGGCCGCGGTCACTCCGAGGATGGTCATCGGGCGGCGGGCGGTGACGGCGGCGCGGGCGGACGCCGCGTCCGAGGCGCGCCGAAGCGCACGGGTTTTCTGAAGCATCGGGTTCGACTTTCGGGTTGTCGTACGCCCTTGCAGGAGACTCATCGGGAGCTCGTCCCGGGCGCAAGCCAACGAGTCTGCACCATCAACCTGAGTGAAAACCATCCCTGACCTGGGATTTACATGAGAAGAGGGCCTCGTGCACGCCTTTCGGCGGCACGAGGCCCTCTTCTCGGAGCAGACTCGGACTCAGGCGCTGGCGTCCTGGCGCTTCAGCCGCGCGGTCTCGCGGGCGCGGGTGTTCGCGTCGAGGTTGACCTTGCGGATGCGGACGACCTCGGGCGTGACCTCGACGCATTCGTCGTCACGCGCGAACTCGAGGCTCTCCTCGAGCGTCAGCTGGCGCGGAGGCGTCATCGACTCGAAGGTGTCGGAGCTCGCCGCACGCATGTTGGTGAGCTTCTTCTCCTTGGTGATGTTCACGTCCATGTCGTCGGCGCGCGAGTTCTCGCCGATGACCATGCCCTCGTAGACCTCCTGCGTCGGCTGCACGAAGAACGACATGCGCTCCTGCAGGGCGATCATCGCGAACGGGGTGACGACGCCCTGGCGGTCGGCGACGATCGATCCGTTCTGTCGCGTGGTGATGGAGCCGGCCCACGGCTCGTAACCGTGCGAGATCGCGTTCGCGATGCCGGTGCCGCGGGTGGTGGTGAGGAATTCGCTGCGGAAGCCGATCAGACCGCGCGACGGCACGATGAACTCCATGCGCACCCAGCCGGTGCCGTGGTTCGTCATGTTCTCCATGCGGCCCTTGCGGTTCGCCAGCAGCTGGGTGATCGCGCCGAGGTGCTCCTCCGGCGTATCGATCGTGAGATGCTCGAACGGCTCGTAGGTCTTGCCGTCGATCTTCTTCGTGACCACCTGCGGCTTGCCGACGGTGAGTTCGAAGCCCTCGCGGCGCATGTTCTCGACGAGGATGGCGAGGGCGAGCTCTCCGCGGCCCTGCACCTCCCAGGCATCCGGACGTCCGATGTCGACGACCTTGAGCGAGACGTTGCCGATGAGCTCCTTGTCGAGGCGGTCCTTGACCATGCGAGCGGTGAGCTTGTGGCCCTTGACCTTGCCCATCAGCGGCGAGGTGTTGGTGCCGATCGTCATCGAGATGGCGGGGTCGTCGACCGTGATGGCCGGCAGCGGACGCACGTCCTCGGGGTCGGCGATGGTCTCGCCGATCGTGATGTTCTCGAAGCCGGCGATGGCGACGATGTCACCGGGGCCGGCGGAGTCGGCCGGGTAGCGCTCCAGGGCACGGGTCTTCAGGAGCTCGGTGATGCGCGCGTTCTGGTGCGTGCCGTCGGCGCGGACCCAGGCCACGGTCTGGCCCTTCTTGAGCGTGCCGTTGAAGACGCGCAGCAGTGCGAGACGGCCGAGGAACGGGCTGGAGTCGAGGTTCGTGACCCAGGCCTGCAGCGGGTGCTCGTCGTCGTAGGCCGGAGCAGGCACGTGCTCGAGGATCGCTTCGAACAGCGGCTCGAGGTCGTCGTTGTCGGGCAGCGAGCCGTCCGCAGGACGGTTCTGCGATGCGGCGCCGGCACGACCGGAGGCGTATACCACCGGCACGTCGAGAAGTGCGTCGACGTCGAGGTCGGGCACGTCGTCGACCAGGTCGGAGGCGAGACCCAGCAGCAGGTCGTGCGCCTCCTCCTCGACCTCGGCGATGCGCGCGTCGGGACGGTCGGTCTTGTTGACCAGCAGGATGACCGGCAGCTTCGACTCAAGCGCCTTGCGCAGCACGAAGCGGGTCTGCGGCAGCGGGCCCTCACTGGCGTCGACCAGCAGCACGACGCCGTCGACCATGGACAGCCCGCGCTCGACCTCGCCACCGAAGTCGGCGTGGCCGGGGGTGTCGATCACGTTGATCGTGATCTCCTTGCCGCCGGCGTGCTTGCCCTTGTACGTGATCGCCGTGTTCTTGGCGAGGATCGTGATGCCCTTCTCACGCTCCAGGTCGTTGGAGTCCATGGCGCGCTCATCGACGTGGGCGTGCTCGCCGAAGGAGCCCGTCTGACGCAGCATGGCGTCGACGAGAGTCGTCTTGCCGTGGTCGACGTGGGCGACGATTGCGACGTTGCGGAGGTCAGAGCGAAGGGCGTGCGCCATGCAGGTGTCCTAAAAGAGTGTGGGGTTTCGCCGGGAAGCCGACGTTCCAGGATAACGCAAGCTCAGGGCGTGTTCCTGAAAACAGGTCGTAGCATCGAGATCGTGACCCGACCGCAGGCCTCCGGAGAACTTCCCGACCTCTCCCCCGCGCCCTCCCGCGCACGGCTGTGGTGGGAGATCGCGATCGTCCTGGCGCTCGGGCTCGGCCAGTCCGCCGTGTACGCGATCGTGCAGCTCGCCTACCGCCTCACGGACGAGATCCCGATCGCCGATCAGGTCGCGAAGCTGAATCCCTCCCGCAGCGACCGGGAGGTCTTCGACCTCATCTACCAGGTGCTCGCGATCGGGTTCTCCCTCGTCCCCGTGCTGCTGGTGTGCTTCCTGCTCTGGCAGTCACATCGTCCACATCTAGGACGTCTGGGGCTCGACGGCACCCGGACGGGGCGCGATGTCGGCCGCGGCATCCTGCTGGTCCTGGCGATCGGTGTGCCCGGAATCGGTCTCTACCTCGCCGGCCGCGCGCTCGGGATGACCGTCGCGATCGACCCCGCCGGCATCGACGCGTACTGGTGGACGGTGCCCGTGCTGCTGCTCGCCGCGGCACGCGCCTCCCTGCAAGAGGAGTTCGTCCTGCTCGGCTATCTCTTCACCCGGCTGAAGCAACTCGGCTGGGGACCGTGGTCGATCATCATCGGCACATCTGTTCTGCGCGCCAGCTACCACCTCTACCAGGGCTATCCCGCGTTCTTCGGGAATCTCGCCATGGGGCTGCTGTTCGGCTGGCTGTATCAGCGATCAGGACGCCTGATGCCGTTCCTGGTGGCGCACTTCCTGATCGATGCCGCCGCGTTCGTGGGCTACCCGTGGGCGGCGGCGATGTGGCCCGACCTGTTCGGGCTGCCGGGCTGAGCGGAGGTTCGCGGTCAGCCCGCGTTGGCCACGAGCACGGCCAGCACGGCCCACACGACGATCGCACCGAGCGCGATGAGGGCAGGAAGGTCCCAACTGCGGCGGATCGGGGCGTCCGCCGTGGCGGAGGCACTCTCCCACCGGTCGCGGATCGCGGTCATGTCCCGCAGACCCGTCGGGGCCTTCGGCTCCTCATCCCTGCCGGCGCGGGCACGCGGTTGTCGCGCGCGAGCGGGACCTCCGTAGCAGGTGATGTCGGAGCCGTCATCGAGCGAGAACACGAGCTGCCACTTCAGGTCGACATCCCGCACGCGGCTCCACCCGAAGGTCGTGCGCCGCAGCATGTTCTGCACGGTGCCACCCGCGTCGTCGATGCGGACGAAGGAGACGAAAGCGACCTCGTAGACGACCCAGAGCGCGAGAAGGATCCAGGGGGCGAGCAGCAGCGTCTGCCCCCAGCCGGCGCGCAGCACGGCATCGCCGAGCAGGAACAGCGCCAGCAGCCCGCAGCCGATCAGGAACACGGGACCGGAAGCCGCACGGAACGTCCGTGCGGCTCCCGGCCCTGAGTCGTTCGACACTGTCAGCGTCCGCCGAGCGGGATCGATGCTCCCGGGATCGCCTTGAGGAGGCGATCGGTGTACTCCTGCTGCGGATTGGCGAAGATCTCGTCGACAGTGCCCTGCTCGACGACCCTTCCGCGCTCCATGACGCACACGAGGTCGCTCGACACCCGAACGACCGCGAGGTCGTGGGTGATGAACAGATACGTGAGGTTCAGCTCCGACTGCAGGTCGGCGAGCAGCTGCAGGATCTGGTCCTGCACCAGCACGTCGAGCGCCGACACGGCCTCGTCGAGGACGACGATGTCCGGCTTGAGCGCGAGCGCACGCGCGATCGCGACTCGCTGCCGCTGACCACCCGAGAGCTCGTTCGGATACCGGGTGGCGAGCGCCCTCGGCAGAGCCACCTGATCGAGGAGCTCCTCGACGCGGGCGCGCTGCGAGGCGCGATCGCCCACATTGTGGATCTGCAGGGGCTGCGAGATGGTGTTCCCGATGTTGCGGAGCGGATCGAGCGACCCATACGGATCCTGGAACACGGGCTGCATGCGGCGACGCAGTCCGAACGCCTGGGCGTTGGACAGCTTCGACACATCCTGACCGTCGATCTCGATCGTGCCGCTGGTGGGCTCTTCGAGCTTCAGCAGCATCTTCGCGACGGTGGACTTGCCCGATCCCGACTCCCCGACCAGGGCGAGGGTCTTGCCGCGAGGGATGTCGAAGGTCACATCGTCCACCGCACGGAACGCTTCACTGCGGAAGTTCCCCTGGCGGATCTTGTAGTCCTTCGTCAGACCCGCGACCCGCACGGTGGGCGGGATGTCGGCCAGGTCCTCGAGCGTCTCGATGCCGCGATCCTCGACCACGGCCTGAATGCGCTGCGACGCCACACTGGGAGCCACTCCCACCAGGCGCTTGGTGTACGGATGCTGCGGGTTCTCGAGGATCTGCCTGCTCGGGCCGGCTTCGACGATGTTGCCGTTGCTCATCACGATGATCTTCTCCGCACGTTCGGCCGCGAGACCGAGGTCGTGCGTGATCAGGAGCACCGAGGTGCCCTTGTCCCGCGTGAGAGTGGCCATGTGGTCGAGGATGACGCGCTGCACCGTGACATCGAGTGCCGAGGTCGGCTCGTCCGCGATGAGGAGCTTCGGGTCGGCCGCGAGGCCGATCCCGATCAGCGCGCGCTGACGCATTCCGCCCGAGAACTGATGCGGGAACTGATGCAGGCGCCGCTCGGCGTCGGCCAGACCCGCCTGCTGCAGCACCTCGACGGTCCGCTTCTTGACGGCATCCCGGCCGCGCGCGATCCCGTTGGCGCGGATCGCCTCCTTCACCTGGAAGCCGATGCTCCACACCGGGTTGAGGTTCGACATCGGGTCCTGGGGGACGAAGCCGATCTCGCGGCCACGGATGGCCTCGATCTCCCGACGTCCGAGCGTCGTCAGCTCGCGTCCGTCGAGCGTGATCGATCCGCCCGTGATGGTTCCCGTGCCCGGCAGCAGGTTCACGATGGCGCTCGCCGTCGTGGACTTACCGGACCCCGACTCGCCCACGATCGCGACGGTCTCCCCGGGGAAGATATCGAAGTTCGCCCCGTGTAGGACTTCGCGGTCCCCCTCCTGCGTACGGAACGCGACCTTCAGGTCGCGCACGCTCAGGAGTGGAACTCGCGCGGTTTCACGTTCGTTCATCGCCGTGCCCTCGCTCTCGGATCGATGGCGTCTCGGATGAGCTCGCCGAGGGTCACGAACGCGAGCACGGCGAGCGTGAGCGCGATCGACGGATAGATGAGCGCCATGGGCGCCACCCGGAGCGACGACTGCGCCGCACTGATGTCATTGCCCCAGGACATCACCGTGCCACCGAGCCCGACGCCGAGGAACGACAGAGTCGCCTCGGCGACGATCGAGGCGGCGAGGGCCAACGTCGACACCACGAGCAGCGGCGCGAGAGCGTTGGGGATCACGTGTCCGACGAGTGTGCCGAACTTGGACCGTCCGAGCGCCCGGGAGGCGACGACGAAGTCGGATTGCCTGACTCTCAACACCTCCGCACGCACGACTCGCGCTGTCGATGCCCACGCGAACCCTCCGATCGCCAGTGCGAGCACCGGGACGGACCGGTACTGCGAGAAGACCGTCATCACGACCACGGCCGCGAGGATGTAGGGAATGGCGAAGAAGATGTCACCGATGCGCGACAGCAGCGAGTCGAGCCAGCCGCCGTAGAACCCGGCGAGCGCCCCCATGATGAGCCCCAGGATCGAGCCGATCGCCGTGGCCAGCAGACCGACGGAGAGCGAGGTCTGGGCGCCCCACACGATCCGCGAGTAGATGTCGCAGCCCTGGAACGTGAACCCCAGCGGGTGTCCCTCCGTGGGACCACCGTTGCTGTTCGACAGCTGGCAGTTGCTGTCCGGAGGAGTCGAGGTGAACAGCGAGGGCCACACGGCCATCAGGATGAAGACCAGTGCGAGCACGACGGAGAACCAGAACAGCGGACGACGCCGCAGGTCGGCCCACGCGTCGCGCCAGAGGTTGCGCGGCTTCTCGGCGATGCGCACGGCGTCGACGGCGATGGTCTCCGTCTCGACCGGCGCGACGAAGTGATTGTGCGTAGTGGGGTCAGGCATAACGGATCCTTGGGTCGAGAAGACCGTAGAGCAGGTCGATGACGAGGTTGACCAGGACGTACAGGATCACGAACACGGTGACGAAGGAGACCACGGTGGGGCCCTCGTTGCGGATCGCGGCCTGATAGAGGGTGTTGCCGACGCCGGGGACGTTGAAGATACCCTCGGTCACGGTCGCGCCCACGAGCAGCACACCGAAGTTGGTGGCCGAGTTCGTGATGACCGGGATCAGCGAGTTGCGCAGCACGTGCACCGGGATCACCCGGCCTCGCGAGAGGCCCTTGCTGTACGCGGTGCGCACCCAGTCCTGATTGAGCGTGTCGATCACGGAGCTGCGCATGAGTCGCATGCTCACGGCATAGAGACTGAAGCCGAGAACCAGGGCGGGCAGCCACAATCCGCCCCAGTCGTTGTCGGCACCCACGGTCGGCTTGAACCAGCCGAGCTTGATCGCGAGGAAGTACTGCGCGAGGAATGCCACGACGAAGATCGGGATCGCGATCGCGATGAGCGCGACCATGAGCATCGTGTGGTCGAAGATCTTGCCCTTGCGCAGCGCCGAGATCGTGCCGATGATGATCGCGAGCACGAACTCGATGGCGATCGCCATGACCGCGAGACGGCCCGTGACGGGAAGGGTCTCTGCGAGCACCTCCGAGACCGGGCGGCCGGAGAAGGTGTTTCCGAGGTCGCCCTGGAACACGCCCGTGATGTAGTACCAGTACTGCACCAGGAACGGGTCGTTCAGGTGGTATTGCTCACGGAGCTGCTCCACGACCGCAGGGTTCGGGGTGCGGTCGCCGAACAGGGCGAGGATCGGGTCGCCTGGCATGGCGAAGACGAGGAAGTAGATGAGCAGGGTGGCCCCGAAGAAGACCGGGATGACCTGCAGGAGACGTCTGACGATATAGCCGAACATCGGTAGTCCTGTAACGAGAGGGCGGTAGAGCGTGACGAACACAGCCTGTGAGGCGGTGACGAAGAATCGTCACCGCCTCACAGGTGAGTGCCGTCAGGCTTACTCGCCGTCCTTCGTGACCTGGTAGAGGATCGGCCAGGTGTCCCATCCGAACTGGACGTTCTCGACCGACTCGCCCCAGGCGCCCATGGCGTTGGTGTACCAGAGCGGGATGGCGGGCAGGTCCTGGAAGAGGATCTCCTGCGCCTCCTGGAACTTCGTGATGCCCTCTTCGACATCCGCCGCTGCCGCGCCCTCATCGAGGAGTGCGTCGAACTCGGGGTTCGAGTAGTCGCCGTCGTTCGAGCCCGCGCCGGTACCGAAGATCGGGCCGAGACCGTTGAACATCGACGGGTAGTCGAACTGCCATCCGGTGCGGAAGGCGGTCTGCGTCTGGTCCTCGGTGATCAGCGTCCGGTGCTCGGCGAAGGTCGGGATCGGGTTGCCCGATGCCTCGATGCCGAGGTTGTTCTTCAGCTGGTTGGCGATGGCGTCGACCCAGCCCTGGTTGGGGCCGTCGGCGTTGTACTGGATCTGGAACGAACCGGTCCACGGGGCGATGGCGTCGGCCTCGGCCCACAGCTCCTTCGCCTTGTCGGCGTCGAAGTCGAGCACCTCGGATCCGGGGATGTCCTCGGAGTAGCCGTCGATCACCGGAGAGGTGAAGTCCTTCATCGGCGTGCGCGTGCCGCTGAAGACCACATCCGTGATCTCTTCGCGGTTGATCGCGTGCGAGATCGCCGCACGGCGCAGCTGGCCCTCTTCACCGCTGAAGTGCTCGAGGCGCTCCGGGATGGTGATGGTGGCGTTCGCGGCGGCCGGCTGGTTCACCGTGCGGTCCGGGAAGTCGGTCTCGAAGGTCTGGAGCGCCGTGTCCGGGATCTCCTGGATGATGTCGAGGTCGCCACCCTGGAGGTCGGCGTACGCCGCCTCGGTGCTGGCGTAGAGCTTCATGTCGACGCCACCGTTCTGTGCCTCACGAGGACCGGTGTAGTCCTCGTTCTTGACGAGCTCGATGCTCTCGTTGTGCTTCCAGGCGCCCTCTTCGGCGAAGACGTACGGACCGTTGCCGACCGGGTTCTCGCCGAAGGCCGCAAGGTCTTCCCAAGCCGAAGCCGGCAGCGGGAAGAACGCGGTGTAGCCGAGACGCAGCGGGAAGTCGGACTCCGGCTGCTTGAGCTTGACCGTGAAGGTCAGGTCGTCGACGACCTCGAGGCCGGAGAGCTCCGGGACGTTCTCGTCATAGGAGAAGCCCTCGATGGACTCGAAGAAGTAGCTCGAGAGCTGCTTGTTGTCGAGCGCCGAACCGTAGTTCCAGGCCTTGACGAACGACTCGGCGTCGACCGGGTCGCCGTTCGCGAACTTCTGGTCGGCCTTGATCTTGATCGTGTAGGTCTGCGCGTCGTCGGTCTCGATCGACTCTGCGAGGTCGTTGTGCACGGCGCCCTCGGCGTCGTAGTACACGAGACCGGCGAAGATGCTCTGGAGGACGAGGCCGCCACCGACCTCGTTGGTGTTCGTCGGGATCAGCGGGTTCTGGGGCTCGGTGTTGTTGACCGAGATCACTGCCGTCGGGTCACCGGAAGGGGTTTCCTCCGTGCCCTCGTTGCCGCCACCACTCGCGCAGCCCGCGAGCGTCAGGGCGCCGATCACGAACAACGCGGAGCCCGCAAGGGCGATCTTGTTGCGCTTCACTTTGTGTCCTCCTGTGGACTATTACTCAGACTGCGCGCTCATCGTTGAACGCGTAGGGATAGTCGAGAGTAACCCGCACCCGCGTCGCGCCCGCCCTCAGCTAACGAACTGTTACTGAGTGGTGACCATACGTAACAAGGCTGAAACACCGGGAAATACGAGACGGTGCTGCGCCCCTCAACAGGGGCGCAGCACCGTCTGCTCACATGAGCACGAGGCTCAGGCGAATGCCTCCACCGGAGGGCACGCACAGACCAGGTTGCGGTCTCCGTACGCCTGGTCGATGCGACGCACCGGCGGCCAGTACTTGCCCGCGACGAGGGCGCGCACCGGGTACGCGGCCTCTTCTCGCGAGTACGCGTGGTTCCACTCCCCCGCGATCAGCGAGACCGCCGTGTGGGGCGCGTGCACGAGCGGGTTGTCGTCGGCCGGCCAGCGACCGGCGGCGACGGCTTCCGCCTCGGCCTTGATCATCACCATGGCTTCGATGAAGCGCTCGATCTCGTCGAGGTCCTCCGACTCGGTCGGCTCGACCATGAGCGTGCCCGCGACCGGGAACGACATGGTCGGGGCATGGAAGCCGTAATCGATGAGGCGCTTGGCCACGTCGTCGACCGTGATGCCGGTCGCCTCCTTGAGTGGACGCAGGTCGAGGATGCACTCGTGCGCCACCCGCCCGTTCTCGCCCGTGTAGAGCACCGGGAAGTGGGAGCCGAGCCGCTCTGCCATGTAGTTCGCGGAGAGGACAGCTGCCGCGGTGGCGCGGCGGAGTCCGTCGGCGCCCATCATCCGCACGTACGCCCATGAGATCGGCAGGATCCCGGCAGAGCCGTAGGGAGCAGCGGAGATCACACCGCCCTCGAACGTGTACCCGCCGAAGTGCTCCGTGCTCTGGGCGAGCGGGTGCGAGGGCAGGAACGGGGCGAGGTGCGACTTCGCCGCCACCGGACCGATGCCGGGGCCGCCGCCGCCGTGCGGGATCGCGAACGTCTTGTGCAGGTTGAGGTGCGAGACGTCGCCGCCCAGGTCGCCGAAGCGCGCGTAGCCGAGCAGAGCGTTGAGGTTCGCGCCGTCGACGTAGACCTGCCCGCCCGCGTCGTGCACGGCCGCGGTGATCTCGACCACCTGCTCCTCGTACACGCCGTGCGTGGAGGGGTACGTGATCATCAAAGCGGACAGATCGTCGGCATGCTGGTCGATCTTCGCGCGCAGATCGTCGAGGTCGACGTTGCCGAGTTCATCGGTCGCGACGACCACGACCTTCATGCCGGCGAGGACGGCCGATGCGGCGTTCGTGCCGTGCGCCGAAGACGGGATCAGGCAGACCGTGCGGTGCTGATCGCCGTTCGCGTGGTGGTAGCCGCGGATCGCGAGCAGACCCGCGAGCTCACCCTGCGAGCCTGCGTTCGGCTGCAGCGAAACCGCGTCGTACCCGGTGACCTCGGCGAGCCAGCCCTCGAGCTGATCGATGAGCTCGAGGTAACCCTGCACATCGGCCGCCGGAGCGAACGGGTGGATGCCCGCGAACTCGGGCCACGTGATCGCCGCCATCTCGGTGGCCGCGTTGAGCTTCATCGTGCAGGAACCCAGCGGGATCATGCCGCGGTCGAGCGCGTAGTCGCGGTCGGCGAGGCTCTTCAGGTACCGCATCATGGCGGTCTCCGAGCGGTGCGCTTGGAACACGGGGTGTGTGAGGTACTCGTCCTGGCGCCGCAGGTCTTCAGGGAGCGCCCGCAGCTTCTCGTTGCCGAAGAGGCCGAACGCCCGCTCGTTCTTGCCGCCGAAGACCATGGCGACCTGGTGCAGTTCGCCGAGCGTGGTGGTCTCGTCCACCGCGATGCCGACCGTGTCGGCGTCTGCGACGTGCAGCAGGATGCCGTAGCCGTCGTGTGCCTGCGCGGCGTACTCGACGGCACGGCCGGGCACGCGCACCTGCAGGGTGTCGAAGAAGTTCGCGTGCACGATCTCGACGCCGGCCTCGGTCAGCCAGTCGCGCAGCAGCGCGGCCTTCGCGGTCGTCTGGGTCGCGATCTCGCGGAGCCCGTCGGGGCCGTGATAGACCGCGTACATCGATGCCATCACCGCCAGCAGCACCTGGGCGGTGCAGATGTTCGACGTGGCCTTCTCACGGCGGATGTGCTGTTCGCGCGTCTGCAGCGAGAGGCGGTACGCGGGCTTGCCGTCGGCATCCACCGACACCCCGACGAGACGCCCGGGCAGCTGCCGCTCGAGGCCCGAGCGGACGGCCATGTAGCCGGCGTGCGGTCCTCCGAAGCCCATCGGCACACCGAAGCGCTGCGTCGTGCCGACCGCCACATCGGCGCCGAGCGAGCCGGGCGAGGAGATCAGTGTGAGCGCGAGCAGGTCGGCCGCCGCGACGGCCAGTCCGCCAGCGAGGTGCACGGCGTCGAAGACGGCCGACGGGTCCCAGACCCGACCCGATGCGCCCGGGTACTGGACGAAGACACCGAAGAGATCCCCGGGCAGCTCCTCTCCCGCGGCGAAGTCGACGGACACGAGCTCGATCCCGAGGGCTTCCGCGCGGGTCGCGAGCATCGCCCTCGTCTGCGGCAGGGCGTCGGCGTCGACGGCGAACACGTTCGAGGACGACTTCGAGGCGCGGCGTGCGAGCAGCATGCCCTCGACGACCGCGGTGGACTCGTCGAGCATCGACGCATTGGCCGTGGTGAGTCCGGTGAGCTCGGCGACCATGGTCTGGAAGTTGATGAGCGCCTCGAGGCGGCCCTGCGAGATCTCCGGCTGGTAGGGCGTGTACGCCGTGTACCAGGACGGGTTCTCCAGCACGTTGCGCTGGATCACCTGCGGCGTGATGGTCCCGTAGTAGCCGAGGCCGATCATCGGGCGGTTCACGGCATTGCGCGACGCGAGGGTCCGCAGCTCCGCGAGCGCTTCGGTCTCGCTCGCTGCCGCAGGGATGCGCGACGGCGTCGCCCCATCGGCCTCGGGAGACGGGCCGGTGTAGATCGACGCCGGCACGGCCTGACGCATCAGCGCCTCGACCGGGCTCAGCGCGTCGTCCGCTCCGGCGGTGTCGAGACCGAGGGCGTCGAGCATCGTGCGCTGCGCGGCATCCGTGGGTCCGATGTGACGATCGGCGAAAGTGACCACTGGTGGATCAGCCCTCCGTCAGCGCGACGTAGGCGTCGCGGTCGAGCAGTCCGTCAAGCGCACCGGCGGCGACGGAGACCTTGAGCAGCCAGCCGCCCTCGAACGGTGCCGCGTTGACGAGCGACGGGTCGTCGACGGCCGCGTCGTTGATCTCGACGACCGTGCCGGTGACCGGCGCGTAGAGCTCGCCCACCGACTTCGTGGACTCGATCTCTCCCACAACCGAGCCGGCGGTGACCTCGGTGCCGACGGCGGGGAGCTCGACGAACACGACGTCACCCAGCTTCTCGGCGGCGTAGTCGGTGATGCCGATGGTCACGGTGTCGCCGTCGGCGGCGATCCACTCGTGCTCTTCGGTGTAGCTGAGGGCGGCGAGGTCGGTCATTTGGTCCTCCGATAGAAAGGCAGGGCGGTCACGGTCGCGGGGATCTTCGTCCCCCGCACATCAAGGAATACTGCGGTTCCCTCTTCAGCGGAAGAAGGATGCACGTAGGCCATCGCGATCGGATGGCCGAGAGTCGGGCTGAGGGCTCCGCTGGTGATCTCGCCGAGCTTCTCCCCCTCCGCGTCGACGACGGCGTAGCCGGCACGGCCGGCGCGCTTGCCCTCGGCGACGAGGCCGACCAGCACGGGGGCAGCAGAGACTCCGGCCTGCTCGCCGGCGACGAGCGCCTCCTTGCCGACGAACTCGTCCTTCGCGGTGACGACCACGCGTCCGAGTCCGGCCTGTGCCGGCAGCGTGTCGAGGCTCAGCTCGTGCCCGTACAGCGGCATGCCCGCCTCGAGACGGAGGGTGTCGCGCGCCGCGAGGCCGGCGGGCACGAGACCGTGCGGTTCGCCGGCCGCGATCAGCGCATCCCACAGTGCGGGCGCGTCCGCCGCCGAGACGAGCAGTTCGAAGCCGTCCTCGCCCGTGTATCCCGTGCGGGCGATGAGCAGGGACTCACCGAGGAAGCGTCCGTCGGCCCAGGCGTAATACTTCTGATCTGGCCAGGGCGTGCTCAGCTCGGTGATGCCGGAGGTCGCTTCGAGGATCGTCTCCGCAGCGGGACCCTGCACGGCGAGCAGCGCGTACGAGTCCGATACATCTTCCACATCGACGCCGCGATCACCGAGGAAACCGGCGAAGGTGCGGTCCTCCCCCGGCGTGAGCGGCGGCTGCTCGCGCTCGACGAGCGAAGGGAAGTCGCGCACGCGCTTCGCGAACGCGGAATCCACGAAGCCCCGGTTGCCGGCGTTCGCGATCACGAGGTAGCGGTCGTCCGCCAGCCGGTACGCGATCACGTCGTCGACGATGCCGCCGTTCGCGGCCAGCATCAGCGAGTACTTCGCTTTACCCACCGGCATCGCGGAGATGCGGCCGGCGAGTGCGAAATCGAGGAATTCGGCGGCCTTCTCGCCCGTGACGAGGAATTCCGCCATGTGCGAGATGTCGAAGAGGCCGGCGGCCTGCCGTACGGCGTGGTGCTCGGCGAGGTCGGAGGTGTAGCGCACCGGCATCTGCCAGCCGCCGAAGTCTGTGAACGACGCGCCGAGCGCCTCATGGCGCTCACGCAGCGGAGTGTAGCGGGGGTCGGACATGGAGTTCTCCCGGGCGGTGACGGGCGGAACGGCGGCATCGCCGCTCCTCGGAACTCCCCCTCTGTCATAGGCCTGAGAGCTTCACCCGTGCACGGAGGCGGGGTTTTCACCGTCGGCGGATCCGCAGTCTCGCGGGATCGCTTTTCAGAGTGGCCGGAACCGCGCGGTACGCGTACCTGAGAGATTGGCGGGGAGGCTTGCTCCTTCGGTGCCCGGCTGCGTTCGCCGGGGCTCTCCCGCGTGGTTCATTCGGCCTGTCTTCAGTTGTGCTGCAAGTCTAGCCGGTCCCCTCCTGCGCACCGAGACGACGGTGGATCGGTCCGTCAGTGCGCGATGCCGAGCTCGGCCCGCACCTCGTCGCGGAGGCGGCCGAGGTTGTCGGGTTCGGGTGCGGCTCCGAGGAGCGTCTTGGTGTACTCGTGCTGCGGGTTGAGGATGACCTCGTCCGCAGGACCGCGCTCCACGACATCGCCCTTGTAGAGCACCATGATCTCGTCCGAGAAGTGTCGGGCCGTCGCCAGGTCGTGCGTGATGTAGAGCACACCGAGGTTCTCTTCGCGCTGCAGATCCGCGAGCAGGTTCAACACCCCGAGACGGATCGACACATCCAACATCGATACCGGCTCGTCCGCGACGATGAACCGGGCCCCCGGAGCCAGTGCCCGCGCGATCGCGACCCGCTGACGCTGCCCACCGGACAACTCATGCGGGCGACGATCCGCGTAGCTCTCCCCCGGGATGAGACGGACGCGCTCCAGCAGCTCGACTGCGCGCTCGCGCACCTCGCCACGAGACAGCTCCGGGTGGTGCAGACGGATCGGCCGCTCCAGGTGATGCACGATCGTGTGGAAGGGGTTCAGCGACGCGAACGGGTCCTGGAACACCATCTGCACATCCGCCCGGTAGCGCTCCAGGGCGCGACCGCGGGTCCCGGACGGCTTCCCGTCCAGCAGGATCTCCCCGGATGTCGGGGTCTCCAGCTTCATGAGCATGCGCGCGATGGTCGACTTCCCGGATCCCGATTCGCCGACCAGGGCGACCGTCTTGCCCGCCTCGATCGTGAAGGACACGTCTTTCACCGCGTGCAGGACGCTCGACTTGAAGCCGGAGCGCAGGTGGAAGTCCTTCACCAGGTTCCGTGCCTCCAACCGCGCCGGCTCCGACACGCCCGTCCCGGTGGTGGTCGTGGTGTTCGCGCTCATCGGACGCCCTCCTGGCTGACACCGGTGCGGACGAAATCGCCCCGCTCGCCCTTGAGCGAGGGGAAGCTCGACAGCAGTCGCTTCGTGTATTCGTGCTGCGGCGCCCGGTAGATCTCCTCCGCCGTGCCCTCTTCGACGATCTGCCCCTGCAGCATGATCGCGATCCGATCACTGATCTCGATCAGCATGGGCAGGTCGTGGGTGATGAAGATCACCGCGAACCCGAGCTTCTCGCGCAGCCGCATGATCTCGCGGATGATCCCTCGCTGCACGACCACGTCGAGCGCGGTCGTGGGCTCGTCCATGATCATCACCTGCGGATCCAGGGCGAGTGCCATCGCGATCATCATCCGCTGGCGCATCCCACCAGAGAGCTCATGAGGGAAGCTCGTCAGGCGGTTGGGGTCGACACCGACCAGGGTGAGCAGCTCCTCCGCCCGCGCGGTCTTCGCCTTCTTGCTCATGCCGGGACGGTGCGTGTCGAAGATGTCGAAGATCTGCGCCTTGACGGAGATCACCGGGTTCAGCGAGTTCATCGCGCCCTGGAACACCATCGAGATCTTGTCCCATCGGAATGCCCGCAGGCCCTCGCCGTCGAGACCGACGATGTCGATGTCATGACCATCGCGGTCATGGAAGACGATCTCCCCGCCCGTCATCAGCGCAGGCGCCTTCAGGAGTCGGTTCATGCCATAGGCCAGTGTCGTCTTGCCGCAGCCGGACTCCCCGGCGAGACCCAGGATCTCGCCCCGGTTCAGCGTCAGCGATACGTCGCGCACGGCCTTCACCGGCGGGTCGACCTCGTATTCGATCGACACGTTCCGCGCCGTCAGCACCGGCTCGCTCATGCGGTGACCCCCTTGGTCTTCGCGGCCTTGCGCAGCCGGCGCGCGGCATCGGGCGCGTTGCGCAGCTTCGGGTTGATGACCTCGTCGATCGCGAAGTTGATCAGTGCGAGACCGGCGCCGAGGATGGCGATCATGATTCCCGGCGGGACGAACCACCACCACGCTCCGCGTCCGAGAGCCTGACCGGACTGCGCATCGTTGAGGATGGTCCCCCAGGTGATCGAGTCCGTCGGCCCGAGTCCCAGGTACGACAGCCCGGCCTCGCCGAGGATCGCGAAGATCAGGGCGAAGAGGAACTGCGCCGTGAGCAGCGGCAGGAGGTTGGGCATGATCTCGACGAGGATCACACGCAGCGATCGCTCGCCTGCCACCTTCGAGGCGTAGACATAGTCGCGGGTGCGGAGGGAACGGGTCTGCAGGCGCAGGACGTAGGCGGCCCCGGCCCAGGAGGTGATGCCGAGGAAGATCGCGACCAGCTGCCAGGTGCGCTGCGGCACGAAGGAGGCGATCACCATGACCAGCGGCAGGGCGGGGATGACGATCATCACGTTGGTGATGAGGGCGAGTCCGTCTTCGCGCCAGCCGCCGAGGTATCCGGCGAGGACACCGAAGACGAGCGACAGCACGATCGCGATCACGCTGGCGATCAACCCGACCATGAGCGATCCCTGAGCACCGATCGCGAGCTGGGCGAACATGTCGTTGCCGAGCTTGGTGGTGCCCAACCAGTGCTCCGCCGACGGCGGCTGCAGTGCGGGGTTGGCCGTGCTGCGCGGGTTCTGCGTGAAGAACGGCGCGATGATCGCGAACAGCACGATCGCGAGCACGAGGAGCGAGCCGACGATGAACTTCGGCGATGTGCTCGGCAGGATGCGCCGTTTGCGGCCTCGGCTCTGAGTGGCGAGTGAGACGGTGCTGGCCGGCGCCGTCATGGGCGCGTCTTCCACGGTCAGGAGACCGGCGGTGTTCTGCGGATCAGACATTCTGGCGCGCCCTCGGGTCGATGAAGCCATAGACGAGGTCCATGAAGAAGTTGGCGGCGAGCACCGTGATGGTGATCACCAGGAACAGGCCCTGCATGAGTGCATAGTCGTTGTTCGTGACGGCCTGGAACATCAGCTTGCCGATGCCGGGATACGTGAACACCTGCTCCATGACGATGGAGCCGGAGACGACGAAGCCGAGCGTGATCGAGAATCCGGCGATCGACGGGATGGCCGCGTTCCTCGCGGCGTAGGTCGTCATGATGCGGCGATGCCGGAGCCCCTTGGCCTCGGCGGTGAGGACGTAGTCCTCGGCGAGGGTGGCCACCATCATGTTGCGCATGCCGAACAGCCAGCCGCCCACGGAGCTGATCACGATCGTGATCGCCGGGAGGAGCGAGTGCGCGAGCGCGTCGGAGAAGAAGGCCCAGGTGGGCTCCGGCCCGTCGGGGAAGTCGAACACGTCGTAGCCCCCGAAGATCGGGAACCAGCCGAGACCCACCGCGAAGATCGAGACCAGGATCAACGCCAGCCAGAAGTACGGGATGGACTGCAGCACGGTGGTCGCGGGGATGACGTGGTCGACCCAGGTGCCCCGCTTCCATCCGGCCCACGCGCCGAGGGCGACGCCGAGGACGAACGAGATGACCGTCGCCGTGCCGACCAGGACGAGGGTCCAGGGCAGCGCTCCGGCGATGAGCTCGGTCACCGGCGTCGGGTACTTCGTGACCGAGATCCCGAGGTCACCGCGGAACATGCGGCCCCAGTACGCGAGGTACTGGTCCCAGAGCGAGGAGTCGTCGCCACCGAGCAGGAGCTTGATGTTGCGGATCGTCGTCTCGGAGATCTCGCCGCCGGCCCGCTGCATCTTGGCGATCATGATGTCGGCGGGGTTCCCCGGCATGAGACGGGGAAGCAGGAAGTTGAGAGAGATCGCGGCCCACAGCGTGAACGCGTAGAACCCGATTCTTCGTGCATAGAACTTCATGTCACTCTTTCCTGACTTCCTGCTTCCCGTCTCCTCTCGACTACTTGGCCGGCTGCAGCTGCGTCAGGACGTAGCCTGCCGCGATCGCACCCCAGGACGGCGGGAAGGCGTAGAGGTCCTCCTCCGTCGGCCAACCCGTGAAGTCCTTCGTGTTGTAGAACGTCTGGGTCGCGTTGATCACGAGCGGGATGTACGGCAGGTCACGGACGATCTCGGTCTGGATCGTGCCGTAGAGCTCCTTCTTCTCCGCCTCGTCATCGGTGCTGATCGCAGCCTGCACCGCAGCATCGACCGTCGGGTTGTTGTAACGGCTGAAGTTCCAGCGTCCGGCCGGGACCTCGGTGCCGACGGGGCTCGTCGACTGCACAGCGGTGCCGCCGAACCAGTCGCGGTAGATCTGGAACGGGTCTGCCACCGACGTGCCGATCATGCCGCCGACGATGAGCTGGAACTCTCCACCCTGACGGGAGTCGGAGAACTCCTGCCACTGCACGGTCGAGACGTTGATCTTGATGCCGGCTGCGGCCGCCTGCTCGGCGATCAGCTTGGCGGCGTCGTTGTAGTCCGTCCAGCCGTCGACCGAGGTCAGCGTGAGCTCGAGCGGCACGCCGCCCTTCGCGTAGAAGTCGCCGTCCTTCGTGTAGCCGGCGGCCTCGAGGATCGCGTCGGCCTCGGCGACGTTCGCCTCCTGCGGGCTGACCTCGTTGGCGGGGTCCGCGACCCACTTCTCGTCGCGCGGCAGCAGAGCGTACGTGGGCGAGATGTCACCGGTGAGCCCGACGAACGCCTTGTCCTTGATGGTGGCGCGGTCGATCGCCAGGTTGAGGGCCTGACGCACGGCGACGTCGGTCTGGGGACCGGTGCAGCCGAGCTCTGCGTTCGAGCAGGTGTACAGCACGGTCGGGTCCTGCGGCGTGTTGATCCAGTCGATCTTCCCGTTGCCCGTCACGTCGTCGGGGTTCGGGATGAACATACCGGTCCAGTCGAGCTCGCCGGCCGCGAGCAGGTCCTGCGCGGTCTGGTTGTTGTCGACCGCGATGTACTGGACCTTCTTGACCCCGAGCTTGTCGGCGTCGCGGAAGTTCTCGTTCGCGACGATGGTGTACGACTCGCTGGTCGTCTTCTCGACGACGTATGCGCCGGAGCCGACGGGCTCCTCGTTGGTGAAGTTCGCGAAGTCCTTGACGTCCGCCCAGATGTGCTTGGGGAGGATGTAGGTCGAGCCGAGGCGCTGGAACTCGGTCGTGTACTGCGCGGACGAGTACGTCAGCACGACGGTGGTGTCGTCGGTGGCCTCAGCGGAGACCAGGCCGTTGCCCTCGGGATTGTTCGCCTCGTACTTGAACGAGAACGCGACGTCCTCCGCGGTGAGGGGCTCGCCGTCGCTCCACTTGAGGTCGGGCTTGATGGCGATCGTGATCACCGTGCCGTCCTCGTTGTACTCGAAGGTGTCGCCGATCAGGCCGACGGGCTCGGTGTCAGCCGTCTTGTTGTAGAAGAACAACGGCTCGTAGATGGGGCCGAGCGCGCCGTGGAGCACGGTCGGGGCGAACGGGTTGTAGTTCGCGGCGATCGGCGTCTGGCTGCCGGCCCAGACGCGAAGGGCGCGGTCGCTGTCGGCGTTGTCGTCGCCGCCGCCGCCGGTGCCGCAGGCGGTCAGGCCCATGGCGAGGACGGATGCTCCGGCGATCGCGGTGAGCGCGATTCTGCGCTTTCCGTTTCGGATCATTTCTCTTGTTTCCTCTCGGTGCTGCACTGCAGGAGGGATCGCTCCGGATGGAGCGGAACCCCGACTGTGGGGTTCGTGGGCCCGGGGAGGTGCGGATCGCCTCTTCCCGGAGGGGGTTTGTTAGGACAGTAACCTAACAAACCCACCTGCGGGTAGACAACCCTCCCGGAGCGCCCCAGATAACGTTTCGGACTCAACGATGAGATCCGTCATATGCGCGCACTAAGGGTCTCCATGACACTAAGATCGATCACGGAGGTTAAGGTGTCTATGACTCGAAGCGGAGAGATCCGAGTGGCCGTCTCGACGGTCATCCTCACGCTGCGTCGCACCGAAGACGCACGTGCGGTCCTCGCGCTGCCCCTCGTCCTGCGCACCCGTGAGCCGTTCGCCGACCAGTGGGCACTTCCCGGTGGCTGGCTCACGGCGACCGAGTCTCCTGTCGACGCCGCTGCGCGCACGCTCGCCGAGACGACCGGACTCGCCCCCAGCTACCTGGAGCAGCTCTACGCCTTCGGCGCCGTCGACCGCTCCCCCACCCGGGTCGTCTCGATCGTCTACTGGGCGCTTCTGCGTCAGGATGACGTGACCGCACAGATAGCCGCCCATCGAGCATCCGGCCGCGCCCCCGAGAACGTGCGCTGGTTCGACATCGATCAGCTGCCGCAGCTGGCCTTCGACCACGCGAAGATCGTCGAGTACGCCCTGTGGCGCCTGCGCAACAAGGTCGGCTACAGCCGGGTCGCGCGAGGCTTCCTGCCCGCCGAGTTCACCCTGGCCGAACTGCGTGAGGCGTATGAGTCGATCCTCGGCAAGAGCCTCGACCCCGCCAACTTCCGCCGCCAGGTGGAATCCGCGGGCAACCTGCTCCCCACCGACCACTTCCGCACGGGTAACCACCGTCCTGCACGTCTGTACCGCGACAACACCGATGTCGAGCTGGCCGACCGCGGCCCCCTCGGACCCGAAGAAACGAGCACCCGATGAGCATCACCTTCGTCCCCGCTCCCACCGTCCCGCCGCTGGATGCCTCGGTGGACCACGCGATCCAGGCGATCGTCGCCGGCGCGTCCACCGACCCGACCTGCGCCACCGACCTGGCTGCCGGCCCTTGGGACTTCGACTCCCGCCCCGGATACGGCCCCGGCTCCTCGATGGGCGACGTGATCCCCACGGGATCCCCCCGTCAGGGTGAGCTCCCCGTCGCATATCGAGAGGCGTCCGAGGACGAGCTCGACGCGCGCATCCGCGCAGCGAAGGCCACACTCGGCGACCGCGTCGTGATCCTGGGCCACTTCTACCAGCGGGAAGAGGTCGTCCGGCACGCGGACTACGTCGGAGACTCCTTCCAGCTCGCGACGGCCGCCAAGGGCAGGGCCGATGCCGAGGCGATCGTGTTCTGCGGCGTGCACTTCATGGCCGAGACCGCCGATCTGCTCTCGCAGCCCGAGCAGGCCGTGATCCTGCCGAACCTCGCAGCCGGATGCTCGATGGCCGACATGGCCGACATCGACCAGGTCGAGGAGTGCTGGGAGCAGCTCGCCGACGTCCTCGGCGACCTCGACACCCCCGACGCGGACGGCCGCGTGCCCGTGATCCCCGTCACGTACATGAACTCCTCGGCGGCGATCAAAGGCTTCGTCGGACGCCACGGCGGGATCGTGTGCACCTCGTCCAACGCCCAGACCGTGCTCGAGTGGGCGTTCGAGCGCGGGCGGCGCGTGCTGTTCTTCCCCGATCAGCATCTGGGGCGCAACACCGCCAAGGCGATGGGCGTGCCGCTCGAGCAGATGCCGATGTGGAACCCGCGGCGAGCGCTCGGCGGCTCTTCGGCTGCTGAGCTGGTCGATTCCCGGGTGATCCTGTGGCACGGCTTCTGCTCCGTGCACCGCCGCTTCACCGTCGGGCAGATCGATCAGGCGCGTGCCGACCACCCCGGGGTGCGGGTCATCGTGCACCCGGAGTGCCCGATGGAGGTCGTCGATGCGGCGGACGAAGCCGGCTCGACCGAATACATCCGTCGCGCGATCGACTCCGCGACCGAACCGACGACGTTCGCCATCGGGACCGAGATCAACCTCGTGCGCCGACTCGCAGCCCAGTACCCGCAGCACGAGATCTTCTGCCTGGACCCGGTCGTGTGCCCCTGCTCCACGATGTACCGCATCCACCCGGGCTACCTGGCCTGGGTGCTCGAGGAGCTCGTCGCCGGTCGCACGCCGAACCGGATCACGGTCGCCGGCGACGTCGCCGATCCCGCCCGCCTGGCACTGGAGCGGATGCTCGCCGCGAAGCCCCCGGTGAGTGCGGCCACACGATGAACATCCTGGTCGTCGGTTCGGGCATCGCCGGTCTCACGGCGGCGCTCCATGCGGACGAAGCCGGGCACGCGGTGACGCTCGTCACCAAGGGAGCGCTCGGCGACGGATCCACCGGGCTCGCTCAGGGCGGCGTCGCGGGCATCTACGGACCCGACGACTCTGCACAGCAGCACGCCGCCGACACGATGGGCGCCGGTGCCGGACTCTCGGATCCCGCGGCGGTCGACGTGCTGGTGGCCGAAGGTGCGGAGCGGATCGCGGAGCTGATCGCCCGCGGCGTCGGGTTCGATCGGACGGCCGAGGGGGCGCTGCAGCTCGGACGCGAGGCGGCTCACCGCCACGCACGCATCGTGCACGCAGGCGGGGACGCCACCGGTGCAGCGATCTCGACGGTGTTGATCGCTGCGGTGCGGGGCACGGCGATCACCGTGATCGAGCATGCTCTGCTCACCGAACTGGTCGTGGCCGAGGGCGCGGTGCGCGGCATACGCCTGCTGCGGGGCACGGAGAACGACGAGCTCCACGCCGACGCGGTGATCCTCGCGACGGGCGGCGCGGGCCATCTCTACGCACACACGACCAATCCTGCCGGCACGACGGGCGACGGCATCGCCGCGGCCTTGCGCGCGGGAGCGGCCGTGGCCGACTTGGAGTTCGTGCAGTTCCATCCGACGATCCTCGCGTCGGGTCCGGCGTTCCTCATCTCGGAAGCCGTGCGCGGTGAGGGTGCGACGCTGCTCGACGACTCCGGTCGACGCTTCACCTTCGACAGTCATCCCGACGGCGAACTCGCCCCTCGCGATGTCGTCTCCCGGGCAATCGCCCGGCAGGCGTCCGCGCAGGGACGGCCGGTGGGGTTGGACGCCAGGATGCTCGGCGCCGAAACCCTGGCCGCGCGCTTCCCGACCATCGATCGGGTGACGCGGGAGCGTGGATTCGACTGGTCGCGCGAACCGATCCCGGTCACACCGGCGGCGCACTACCTCATGGGTGGCATCGTCACCGACCTCGACGGACGCACCACGATCCCGGGGCTCTTCGCCGTCGGCGAGGTCGCCCGCACCGGCGTGCACGGGGCGAACCGCCTGGCCTCCAACTCGCTGCTCGAAGGAGCCGTCTTCGGCGCGAGAGCCGCAGCAGCCCTGACGCTGCCCTGGCGCCTCGCGCCGGCACCCACACGCGCTGCCACCGAGCGGCATCGGGTGGAGGACCGCGGGCCGGTTGCCCCCACTTTCAGCCGTGCGGCACTGCAGCAGCTGATGTGGGACGAAGTCGGGCTGCTCCGCACCGACGACGGCCTCGCACATGCGCTGGCCACCGTGCGCAAATGGGCCGCATCCGCATCGAAGCCGACGACGACCACCGCGCACGAGGACGCGAACCTGCTGCTCCTCGCCGAAGCCACTGCCGCAGCAGCCTCAGACCGCACCGTCTCGGTCGGCGCCCACCACAGGGTCGATGCCGGAGCTCCCGCAGATGCCGCCCCGCCCCGAACCCGCTCGTCGATCCTGGAGACCGTCTGATGCTCACCCGTTCCACCCTCACCCGCGTCGTCGGAGCAGCCCTCGAGGAGGACGCCCCGTGGGGGGACCTCACCAGCATGACGCTGCTCCCCGCCGAAGCGACGGCCACCGCCGACCTCGTCGCCCGCGAGGCGGGAGTCTTCAGCGGCGGCGAGGTCTTCACCGCCGCGTTCGCGCTCACCGATCCGACTCTGACCGTCGACCTGCACGTCGGCGACGGCGATGAGTTCACCGCGGGCGACGTGCTCGCCTCGGTCTCCGGGTCGGCGCGCAGCATCCTCACGGCGGAGCGTGTCGCGCTCAACTTCACCCAGCGGATGAGCGGCATCGCGACGCTCACGGCAGCCTATGTCGCGGCTGTCGACGGCACACGCGCACGCATCGCCGACACCCGCAAGACGACGCCGGGCCTGCGTGCGTTCGAGCGGCACGCCGTCCTCTCCGGCGGGGGCAGCAACCACCGATACTCGCTGTCCGATGCCGTGATGGCCAAGGACAACCATCTCGCGGTGCTCACCCGCTCCGGCCTCGACCTCGCGTCGGCGCTGCGCGACGCCCTGTCGCGCTTGCCCCACACCACTCACGTCGTGGTCGAGGTCGACCGTCTCGACCAGATCCCCGCCGTCCTCGACGGTGGCGCGCACACCGTGCTGCTCGACAACTTCTCGTTCGACGACCTGCGCGAAGGCGTCGCCCTGATCGGCGACCGCGCCACGGTCGAAGCCTCGGGAGGTGTGAACCTGGACACCGTCGGAGAAATCGCGCGCACCGGTGTGGACGTGATCTCGGTGGGCGCGCTGACCCACTCGGCACGCGCGCTCGACCTCGGCCTGGACCTGCGGATCGACTGAACAGCGTGCTCTACCTCGACCATGCCGCGACATCTCCGGTGCGACCGGAGGCGCTCGAGGCGATGCACCCGTATCTGACGGACGTGTTCGGCAACCCGTCCAGCCACCACACCGCGGGAGAGGCTGCGGCGAGCGCTCTCGACGATGCCCGCGCGCGAGTTGCGCGTGTTCTGGGGATGCGTGCCGGTGACGTCGTGTTCACCGCAGGCGGTACCGAGGCGAACAACCTCGCAGTCAAGGGCATCGTCGAGAGCGCTCTCGAGGCCGGGCGACGACACCTGGTGGTCTCCCCCATCGAGCACGAGTCGATCCTGGAGTCGGCCGAGTACCTCAGACGCTTCCACTCCGTCGACGTGACACTGCTGCCGGTCGATGCCGGCGGGCGGATCACTCCGGATGCCGTCGCCGCGGCGGTCCGCCCCGACACCGCACTGGTCTCGGTGGGGCACGCGAACAACGAGATCGGGACCGTGCAGGATGCGGCGGCGCTGTCGGCGGTCACCCGCGCCGCCCGCGTGCCGCTGCACCTCGACGCCGTGCAGTCGGCCGGGTGGCTTCCCCTGCACGAGCTCGGCGCCGACGCCGTGTCGATCGCCGGGCACAAGCTCGGCGCCCCCAAGGGGATCGGCGCTCTGGCCGTGCGGGGGCGCGTCCCTATCGAACCTCTGCTGCACGGTGGCGGCCAGGAACGAGGGAGACGCTCGGGAACCGAGAACGTCGCCGGGGCCGTGGGGCTCGCGACCGCGCTGGAACTCGCGGAACAGGAGCGGGCGACCGTGGCTGCGCGGGTCGGTTCTGCCACTGCACGGTTCATCTCCCACGTGCTGAACAACGTCCCGAAGGCCGCACTCACCGGCGACCCCGAGCGCCGTCTGCCGGGGACGGCGAGCTTCACGTTCGCCGGCACCAGCGGAGAAGCGGTGCTGCTGGAGCTGGAGCGTCGCGGTGTCATCTCGTCGAGCGGCTCGGCGTGCGCCGCCGGGAGCAATGAGCCTTCGCACGTGCTCCTCGCGTGCGGCGTACCCGCCGAGGTGGCCCAGACATCCGTCCGGTTCACCTTCGGTCGGGGGGAGCTGCCTGACGACGCACCCGAGCGCCTGGCTGCCGTCGTCGCAGAGTCCGTGCGCGCGGCGCGGGGCTGATGTACGGCCATAGACTCGGCTGGTGACCGCCGCCGCCCCGATCGTGACCGTGATCGTCCCCGGACGCGACATCGCCGCCTTCGCCCCCGCCGCACTCGACTCGCTGCGCTCCCAGACCGAGTCGCGATGGCGCGCCATCCTCGTCGACGACGGTTCGACCGACGACACGGGCGCGATCTTCACCGCGGCGGCCGACGACGACGATCGATTCACGACCATCCGTCACCCGGCATCCCGCGGGCTCGGTGCCGCGCGCAACATCGGCCTCGATCTCGTCGATACCCCTTACCTGGGTTTCCTCGACGGTGACGACGAGCTTCTCCCCCACGCGCTCGCCCGGATGACGGGCACTCTCGCTGAGACCGGAAGCGACTTCGTCGCCGGTGCCTACGTGCGCTCCCGTGCGCAGGGAGCGGCATACGTCGCCGGGCGCGTGCAGCCCTGGGTCGCGGCGGCGACCTCGCCGGAGCGCCTCGGCACGACTCTTGCGGCGCACCCTCGGGCGGTGTCGAACATCGTCGCCTGGTCCAAGGTGAGTCGCACCGAGTTCTGGCAGGACCTCCGCTTCCCCGAAGGGGTCGCGTACGAGGACCAGGTGGTCGCCCAGATCATGTACACCCGGGCGCGGGCCTTCGACGTGATCCCCGACGTCGTCGTGCAGTGGCGGCTCCGCGCCGACGGCACCTCGATCACGCAGGGCAAGGCGCAGCTGCCCGTGCTGAGGGACTACCTCGCGGCGCTGCGCGGCGGCATCCGGATTCTGCACGACGCGGGCGCCCGGGACTCGGTCATCGCCCGACTCGAACTCATACTCGCCATGGACATGCCGTCCCTGCTCGACATCGCGAGCAGCCACGCCAACCCGGCATACACCGCCGAGGTCGATGCGTTCATCGCAGAGCTGCGAGCGATGTCCGAGTTCACCGACGCCACCCCCGACCCCACCCTCGCCGCCGCACTCTCGTGGTGACACCGCAATCTGGACCAACCAGACCGCTGGACGAACGACACGGATGACCGCATGAACGACTACCTCTCCTCCCTCTTCTCGCTCGAAGGCCGCACCGCGGTCGTCACCGGCGGCAGCTCCGGTATCGGCCGGGGCATCGCCACGGCACTCGCCCGGTCCGGTGCCGCGACCGTGGTGGTCGCGCGCGGCGAGGCCCGAATCGAGGAGACCGTCGAGGAGCTCCGCGCGCACGGGTGCCGCGTCGCCGGAGTGGTCGGCGACCTCAGTACGCGGTCGGGCATCCGTGCCCTCGCGGAGGCCGCTGTAGAGCCGTTCGGTGAGCCCGACATCCTCGTCAACTCCGCGGGCATCAACATCCGTCCGCCGTTTGCGGAGATCACGGAGGACGACTGGGACGCGACGATGACGGTCAACGCCCTCGCGCCGTTCCTCCTCGGTCAGCGGTATGCGCCGGGCATGGCGGAGCGCGGCTACGGCAGGCTGATCCACATCAGCTCCCAGCAGGCTCACCGTGCCTTCGTCGGCAGCGGCGTCTACGGCGCCTCGAAGGGCGCGGTGGAGTCGCTGATGCGCTCCGAGGCAGAAGCATGGGGAGGGACCGGAGTGACCAGCAACACGCTGGTACCGGGTTTCGTCCTGACACCGTTGAACGCCCGTCTGCAGCAGGACCCGGCAAAGATCGCCGAGTTGGCCGCCCGCACGATGATCGGCCGCAACGGGCTCCCGAGCGACTTCGCAGGCGCGGCCGTCTTCCTCGCCGGAGCCGGTTCGGGCTATGTCACCGGCCACTCCCTGTTCGTCGACGGCGGGCTGTCCGTGCACTGACTCCCGGAGCGGTTCAGGGTTCGGGCGGGTAGACCCGTTCATCGGGGCGCGGCTCGGCGAGCAGAGGAACGGCAGCGGTGATCGCCGCGACGGCATCGGCACCGGCGGAGTCCGCGGGAGCGCGGTCCGCGCGGCGTTCGGTGAGCGCCGCACCGACTCCCCCGGTCACCGCCTCCTCGACCGCAGCCTCGGTGTCGAGCACGCGCGATGCCGCGACCTGCTGAGCGGCGAGCTCCGCATACAGACCTCCCCGCGCGAGCAGCTCGGAGTGGGTTCCCGATTCGACGATGCGTCCGGCCTCGAGCACGTGAATCATGTCCGCACCCATCACCGTGGACAGGCGGTGCGCGATCGACAGCGTGGTGCGCCCCTTCGCCGCCTCGTCGAGCGCCTCTTGCACGACTCGCTCCGACACGGTGTCGAGCGCAGAGGTCGCCTCGTCGAGGAGCAGCACCGGCGGATCCTTCAGCAGCACGCGCGCGATCGCGATGCGCTGCTTCTCCCCGCCCGAGAGCCGGTACCCGCGCTCGCCGACGACGGTGTCGTACCCCTGCTCGAACCCGGCGATGATGTGGTGGATGTTGGCCGCGGTGCACGCGGCGATCAGTTCCTGCTCCGTCGCATCCGGCTTGGCATAGCGGAGGTTCTCACGGATAGTCGCGTGGAACAGGTAGGTCTCCTGCGACACGATGCCCACGTTGTCGATGATCGACTCCTGGGTGAGTGTGCGCACGTCGGCGCCCGCGAAGAGCACGGCGCCGCCCTTCGCCTCGTACAGCCGCGGCGCGAGGTAGAGGATCGTCGTCTTGCCCGCACCGGAGGGACCGACGAACGCCACGTGCTGCCCGGGCTCGGCGACGAACGAGACACCGTCCAGCGTCGGTCGGGCATCAGCGGAGGCGTCCGGGTAGCGGAAGACCACATCGGTGAACTCGAGCCTCCCCTTGGGCCCCGGTGCCTCGTCGACGGTGATCGCATCCGGAGCATCCTGGATCTCGGGCACGAGGTCGAGGTACTCGAAGATGCGCGCGAACAACGCCGAAGACGTCTGCAGATCGAGCGAGACCCGCATGAGGCCCATCAGCGGCATGAGGAGCCGCGCCTGCACGGTGGTGAACGCGACGACCGTCCCCGCCGTGATCGCCCCGGTGCCGCCGGCGATCAGATAGCCCGAGACGAGGTAGATGACCGCCGGCACGCTGGCCATGAGCACCTGCACGACCGCGAAGAAGCCCTGGCCGCTCATAGCTCGGCGCACCTGCAGGACGACCTGATTGCGGTTCTCGGCCTGATAGCGCTCCGACTCCGTGCGCTGGCGGTTGAACGCCTTGGAGAGCAGCATGCCCGAGACGCTGAGCGTCTCCTGCGTGATCGAGGTCAACTCCGACAGCGATTCCTGCGTCTCCCCCGCGATCCGCGCTCGCACCTGGCCCACCTTGCGCTGGACGAAGATGAGGAACGGCATCATGATCACGGCGATGAGCGTGAGACGCCAGTCGATCAGGATCATCGCGACGAGCGAGGCGATCACCGTCACGACGTTGCCCAGGATGCTGGTGACGGTGTTGGTCAGCACACCGGAGACGCCGCCGACGTCGTTCTGCAGTCGTGACTGGATCACCCCCGTCTTCGTGCGCGTGAAGAATCCGAGTTCCATGGCCTGGAGGTGCTCGAAGAGCTTGACCCGCAAGTCGCCGGTGACACTGTTGCCGACGGTGGAGGTGAGCCACGTCTGCGCGACCCCGAGGACGGCGGAGAGCAGGAAGAGCCCCACCATCGCGGCGACGAGCCAGGCCAGCAGCTCGAGGTGCGGTCCGCCGCCGGCGACCGGGAACAGGGCGTCGTCGAAGATGCGCTGCACGATCAGCGGCGGGATGACGGCGATGGCCGCACCGACGATCACGAGGATCCCGGTGAGGAAGATGCGCGCGCGGTAGGCGCGGAACAGCGAGACCACCCGCGAGCCGAGGCCGCTGATCCGCGGCGCTTCGGCGTTCATGCGCCGCTGAGCGTCTTCATCCACCCCGCGGAAGCTCGCGCCTCCCCCTCGTCCACCGCCCATGCTCATGGCGCCAGCGTACTCAGGCCCGGCGACGTCGAGGGCCGGCACATCCGCCCACAGCGGATTTCTGTGAGTTCGGAATGAAATGTCCGCGCCCGCCGTTACGCTGAAGGACTCTTGCGAACTCTCGCGATATCTCCGTTTCTTCTTCGCCCAGGAGGCCGCCCATGTCTGCCGTCGATACCGGCTCCATCTCGACGACCCCCGCACCGGCAGCGGGTGAGATCTCGCGCAAGGACATGCGCGTTATCTGGCTGCTGCTCGTCGCCGCGTTCGTCGCCATCCTCAACGAGACCACGATGGGGATCGCGATCCCGCATCTGAACGCCGATCTCGGCATCCCGCCCGAACTCGGCCAGTGGCTCACCAGCGCCTTCATGCTGACCATGGCCGTGGTCATCCCGACCACCGGGTTCATCCTGCAGCGGTTCACCACGCGTCAGGTCTTCATCGCCGCGATGATCGCCTTCTCGCTCGGCACGCTCGTCGCGCTGGTCGCCCCCGGCTTCTCGGTGCTGCTCGTCGGGCGCGTCATCCAGGCCGCGGGTACCGGCATCATGATGCCGCTGCTGATGACGACGATCATGAACGTCGTACCGCCTCAGTCCCGCGGTCGCATGATGGGCCGCGTCGGCCTGGTCATCTCGCTCGCCCCGGCCATCGGCCCCACCATCGCCGGCGCCGTCCTCGAGACGCTCAACTGGCGCGCGCTCTTCGCGATCATCCTTCCGATCGCACTCATCGCGCTCTTCATGGGCGTGAAGTGGATGACGAACCTCGGCGAGACCCGCGTCGTCCCGCTCGATGTGCTCTCCATCCCGCTCGCGGCGCTCGGCTTCGGCGGCATCGTGTTCGGCCTCAGCCAGTTCGGTGGCGAAGGCGGGTCGGGCGAGACCACGGGCATCATCGCCCTGGTCGTCGGCGCGGTGTCGCTGGCGCTGTTCGTGTGGCGTCAGCTCATCCTGCAGCGCGTCGACGACGCACTGCTCGACCTGCGCGTCTTCCGCTCGAGCAACTTCACGTTCTCGGTGATCATCATGACGATCCTGGCGCTGTCGATGTTCGGAACGCTGACGCTGCTGCCGCAGTACCTGCAGAACGTCGCGGGCCTGAACGCCCTCGAGTCCGGTCTGATCCTGCTCCCCGGCTCGGTGCTGATGGGTCTGCTGGGTCCGGTCATGGGTCGCGTGTACGACGCACGCGGCACGCGGCCGCTGCTGATCCCGGGCACGATCCTCGTGTCGGCGGCGCTGTTCTTCTACTCGACGGTCGGAGAGCACACCGTGTGGTGGGTGCTCATCATCGTGCAGGCGGCCATGTCCGTCGGGCTCGCGATGTCGTTCACGCCGCTGTTCTCCGCCTCGCTCGGCTCGCTGCAGCGGTCGCTGTACTCGCACGGTTCCGCTGTGCTGAACACGCTCCAGCAGGTCGGCGGCGCGGCGGGTGTCGCTCTGCTCACCGTCACCTACTCGGCGATCCTGCATGCCGGCGAGGGCGATGGACTGTCACGAGCGGCGGCCGGCGCTCCGGGTGCCCGAATGGCGTTCCTCATCGCCGCGATCATCTCTCTCGCAGCGGTGGCGCTCAGCCCGTTCGTCCGCAAGCCCGCCGACGATGCCGGCGAGGGATTCCACGGCGGCCACTGAACTTCAGCGTCCGCGCGCGACGGCGTCTGCTGCTTACTCGGCCTTCGGGGCGGGGAAGTGGCAGACGCCGTTGCTGCAGTAACCGGCGGCGTCGCCTTCGAGCAGGTCCAGGGCACCCGGAAGCGGCTGCAGCCCGATGGGGGCCTCCTGCTGCACAGTGTCCTCCGGCGATTTCTTCATCCCTCGATCGTACGCCTGCTCCGAGGTAGTGGCGCCGGACCCGCGCGCAGGCTGCGGACAGCGGGACGACAGCCGTTCTCCCCTACGGTTGATCCATGCTCAAACGACTCCTCGCCCGCATGTTCTGGGCGTTCAGCAGATGGACGCTCGTGAGCGAGGCAGCGCCCACGCGCCCGACCGTGCTCGTCGGCGCCCCGCACACCAGCAACTGGGACTTCGTCCTGATGCTCGCGATCGCCTGGCGCCTCGGCATCGACGTGCACTGGCTCGGGAAGAAGAGCCTCTTCCGCGGGTGGCGAGGTCCGCTCATGCGCGGACTCGGCGGGATCCCTGTGGATCGGGCGGATCCGGCGCGCGTGGTCAAGGATGTCGTCGGCCAGGTGCACGCCGGAACCGTTTTCGGTCTGGTGGTCACCCCGGACGGGACCCGTGGCGGCAACGAGTACTGGAAGTCGGGCTTCTACCGCATCGCCCGGGAGACGGGGATGCCGGTCACGCTCGGCTTCGTCGATCGCACGACGATGACGACGGGTCTCGGCCCCACCATCGACCTGACCGGGGACGTCGCCGCCGACATGGACCGGATCCGCGCGTTCTATGCCGACAAGGCGGGGGCGCGACCCGAGCGTCGCACCGAGCCGCGGCTTCGCGAGGAACAGCCCACCCGGAATCCCGACGCCTCCGAGTGAGCCTCCGCGGCCCGGGCTCTGGGACGTGTCGTCAGTCCGACGCCGTCTCGGCGTGCGCGCGGGCGTAATCAAGATCTTCATCGGTCAGGCTCTCCACCATCCCGACGACCGCTCCGGTGATCACCCGGATCTCCTCCCGGACGTCCTCGTCGAGGTGCGGCGAGTCGCCGTCGAGCACGGAGCGACGTGATTCCTCCGAGAGTTCGGACCACCAGTCGCTGATCGGAGGGAGCGTCATGATGCCTTCTTTCGATCCATCGGGACAAGAGTCTGGACTTCGTGCGAGAGTCGGCACGACACTGAGATCATGACATCGGATCCTCCACGCGGCGACCACGAACTCGATGACCGCAGGGACGGACGAGACGAGACGGCGAACGAACGCGCGGATCGCAACTGGGAAGAGCTACTACAGGAACTCCGCGTGATGCAGACCGGGACCCAGATCCTCACCGGCTTCCTTCTCGCGGTGGCCTTCCAGCCGCGATTCACGGACATGGACGAGTTCCAGCGCGATCTCTACGTCGTGCTCGTCGCTCTGGCCGCCGTCGCGACGATCCTCGCGCTGGCTCCCGTGGGGATGCACCGCGCTCTGTTCGGCCACCGTCGCAAGCCCGACCTCGTGCGGATCGCCGCCCGCATCGTCCGGCTCGATCTGATCGTGATCGGCGCGCTGACGATCGGGGTCACGATGCTGATCGTCGACTTCACGGTGAACCGCACGGCCGGCCTCGTCGCGCTGGTGTCGGCGCTCGTGCTGGTCGTGGCGCTGTGGATCGCGTTGCCGCGCATCATGCGCGGTCGCCCCCGCACCCCCGGAGCCGGGCCGAACTGAACCGGGCCCGGGGAGCAGGGAGTCTCAGCGACCGGCCGGGCTGCGGTTCTCGGCGCTGACCATCCAGGCGAACTGCTCGAGGCGTTCGATGATCGCGTGCAGAAGGTCCGCCGAGGTCGGATCCTCCTCGTCGACGGCGTCGTGGACGTCTCGCACTGTGCCGACCGCTGCTTCCAGACGTTCCGTCACCAGATCGATGGTCTCGGTCGTCGACACCTCGCCCGCGGGGAACTCGGGCAACGACGTCGCCTTGGCGATGGTCGCGCTGCGCCCGTCGGGCACCGCATGCAGTGCGCGCATCCGCTCCGCGATCGTGTCGCTGAACGCCCGTGCATCGTCGATGATCTCGTCGAGCTGACGGTGCGTGTCGCGGAAGTTGCGCCCCACGACGTTCCAGTGCGCCTGCTTGCCCTGGATGGCGAGTTCGAGCAGGTCGACGAGCACGCGCTGCAGATTGCCCGCGAGCGTGGGCGAGGCGGTGAAGCCCTTCTCCGCGTTCTGCTGGCGAGTGGTCTTCACGGCCCCCTTCGTCGAGGTACCGGTCTTCTTCGTCTTGCTTTCAGCCATTTCGTTGACCTCCTGCCGGCGAGGATAACGAAGGTCTGCGGCCGGGTCCGAGGGGGTTGACACCGGAAGCCCCGAGCCCGAGTGTGGCGACCGGACCTGAACACCCGACTCAACCTGAACACCCGACTCAAGGAGAGGCCCCGCATCGTGACAGAGCAGAACGGCGAGAAGGATCGGGAGATCGTCATCTCCCCCATCGGCGAGGCGGACGCCGGCGAGGTGCTGACCGTGCAGCGCGCAGCCTTCGTGTCGGAGGCGGCGATCTACGGCAGCGTCGACATGCCTCCCCTGACGCAGACGCTCGCTGAGCTCGAGGCGGAGCTTCGTTCGGAGTCCGGCTTGACGGCACGTATCGACGGACGCCTCGTGGGCGCGATCCGATTCGTGGAGAAAGACGGGATGCTCCTGATCGGGCGGATCGCGATCGCCCCAGACATGCAGGGCGAGGGAGTGGGGCGGATGCTGCTCGAGCACGCGGAGAGCGCATCCACGGCGGAGGTCGCCGAACTCTTCACCGGCAGCCTGAGTGAGGCGAACATCCGCCTGTACGAGCGGTGCGGATACGTGGAGCACGAGCGGATCCCGGATGGCGACGGCACGGAACAGATCTTCCTTCGCAAGAACCTGTGAGGAGGGTAAGAGCCTCCTCCGAATCGGCGCAAGGGGGTTGAGGTCGTCCTGCGGGTTCGGCATCGTTGCCCGGACATGTCGCGACCGTGGCATGCCCCGAACGGAAGGAGAGTCTCGTGCTCACCCTCACCGACAACGCCTCCGCCATCGTGACGACTCTGGTGAGTCGTCAGACCGACGCCCCGGATGCCGGACTGCGCATCCACTCGTCCGAACCTCAGAATGCGGAGGGCGGCGCGCGTCTCGCCGTGCTCGTCGCCGCAGATCCGGAGCCGCAGGATCAGGTGGTCGAAGTCGCCGGCACCCGGCTCTTCCTCGACGAGTCCGCCGTCGCCGCACTCGATGACAAGATCCTCGACGCGGGCGTGGACGACGAGGGCTCCGTGTCGTTCGCGGTGCTCCCTCAGGTCGCCTGACCAAAGGATTCCGGATGCCGCGGCCGCTTCGGTCGCGGCATCCGTCGCGTCACGGCAGCATTCGTCCTCACGATTTCATCTCGACGACACCGCGCTCCACGGGGGAACGCGAACGCACGCTACTCTCCACTCATGCCACGTCGTCTCGCGCCTGCTCTGATCCTCACCGCCTCCGCACTGCTGCTCCTCGGCTGCAGCTCCCCGACGGCGGCCCCGTCCGCTTCGCCCGCGGCCACGCCTTCCGCATCCGCGTCTGCGGAGCCCGAGGTCGACCCGCAGCTCGTCGTCATGATCGACGGAGTGTCCTTCACGGACGACGGGGGCACCACGACGGCCGAGTACGCGGATCCGGACGCGCTTCTCGCACTGCTCGAGGATGCGACGGGCGAACTCCCGGAGCCCGAACCCGTCGAGGGGATGGAAGGCTACGACATCGAGATGCAGGCCTACGTCTGGGACGGCCTGCGGGTGCTCACCGACACTGCAGGCGAGAGCCCCGCCTCGATGGCGGTCACCGCGGCCGAGGTCGACGGAATCCCCGTGACCACCACAGAGGGTCTCCAGGTGGGGTCGAGCCGGGCAGACCTCCTCGATGCGGGCGCTTGGGGGATCGTCGACACCGATGACCCCGCGACCGCGGAATACGTCGGGCTGGGCGAGAGCGAGGTACCGGGAACCGAGTCGCTGACCCATCCGGGATCCGTCGGAATCCTCTACACCCTGTTCCGGCTCGACGGTGACACGGTGACACAGATCAACGTTCCCGCGAACGACTTCAGCGACATCTGACCGGCGGCTTCCACCGCGTAACCTGGAGTGGCTCGCAATCCCGTGCGAACAGTCGAAGGGCCACCGTGAAGATCTCTCTGCTCCGCCGTTTCGTCGTCCTCGCGGAGGAGCTTCATTTCCCGCGAGCGGCCGAGAAGCTCGGCATCCCGCTGGCCTCGCTGTACACGTCGATCGACAAGCTCGAAGCCGAGGTCGGCCATCCCATCGTCCACCGCGAAGGCCAGACACGGCTGACACACGTCGGTGAGCTCTTGCTGGTCGAGGCGAAGGCCGAGGTCGCCGCGGCTCCTGCGCCGGTGAAGAACCCGCCCGCACCCGCCGGCGGCAAGGCGAAGGCCTCGAAGGGCAAGGGCCGGACCCCCGCGGTGAAGGGTCAGCCGAAGCCCTACAAGAAGCGGCAGGGCCGCTAGGGGGTCAGTCCCAGTCGAGGTACTCCTCGATCACGACCGCGGTCTCGATCGGGTGCGTCATCGGGAAGTGGTGATCCGCTCCGTCGATGCTCTTCACGCTCGCGCGCTCGGGCGCGGTCGCCTGCAGCCGCTCGCCGTTCGCGAACGGGGTGGCGGTGTCCTTGGTGCCCTGGATGATCAGCACCGGCATCACCGGTGCGAGCGGGGTCTCGTCCTCTTCGACGCCGAGCAGCGCCAGGCCGTTCACGCGGTCGGCGTGCGCGACGGCGAACGCCCGCGCGACCGTGCCCCCGAACCCGTGCCCGCCGATCCATGTGTCACCGAGGCCGACGTGGTCGATCACGGCGAGCGCATCCTCGACCCGTGAGTCGAGCGAGACCTCTTCGCCCTTGACCTCGGCCCGGTGGCCAATCAGCAGCACGTGGAAGCCCGCCTCCTCGGCGAGGTAGTGCGCGACGACACCGAGCACGTCGGCCGCAAGGTCCCGCTCCTGGATCAGGGCGAGCTTGACGGGACCGTCGCCCTCGTCGACGAAGGGGATCGCGCGGCCGTCGGGCTCGAAGATCTGGGTGTCGGTCATCGGCGTCAATCTCCTCGTGCCGTCGGTGTCAGGAACTCAGGCGGAACGTACACGGCGGACGCCAGCGACCGGACCGCGACCGGAGCCGCCGTGCTCCAGCGTATCCCGAGCGGGCCGTTGGCGAGACGGAGACGCCCGGATCAGCACCTCGTGGCTACCAGGCCCGCCCCCGAAGATCGATCGCGCCCGAGGGCCACCGGCGCGGTGGAGACTCGAGAGCGAGTGTCAGTATGGGCGGCCCAGGGGGCTGCATGGTGGGCCGACCGGTGCGGTCGATCGAGCGCTCGGCTACCGAGATACGGCTCCATCCGCACGATTCGTAGAAGGAGACGACCTCTTCGCGGCAGCCGAGGTAGCCGAAATCGATGTCGTCCGCATCCGTCATCGACCGGGCCGCGTGTGCCAGGAGCAGAGCACCCGCCCGCTCCCCTCGTGCGCGCGGAGAGACCAGCACTCCACCGACTCCCGCGACCACGACTTCCGCCGTACCGACGCCGATGGTCCGCCGCGCCCAGCCGACGTGGCCCACCACCTCGTCGCCGGCGCGCGCGATGAGATGAACGTCGTGGGGCGCGTAGCCGTACGGCTGATCGGGATCCCACGCTCCGAACTCGGCGAGGTACTCGGCGTCGAACAGCTCTCGCAGGCTCGCCACGTCGTTCGAGGTCAGGCTCTCGTGCGGGACGCCGTCGATGACGAGGCTCGTCATACCTCGACGACCTGCCCGGCTTCCACCCGCCAGTGCCGGTCGGTCTGCACCGTCGCGAGCATCCGTCGATCGTGGGTCACGAGCAGCAGCGTCCCTTCGTAAGACTCGAGTGCCTGCTCCAGCTGCTCGATCGCGGGCAGGTCGAGGTGGTTGGTCGGCTCGTCAAGCACGAGAAGATTGATGCCGCGTGCCTGCAGCAGCGCCAGACCGGCGCGTGTGCGCTCGCCCGGCGAGAGCTCGTCGACGGCGCGTGTCACGTGATCGGCCTTGAGCCCGAACTTCGCCAGGAGCGTGCGCACCTCGCCCGATGCCAGCTCGGGCACGAGCTCCTCGAAGGCGACCGCGAGCGGCTGCGTACCGACCAGCAGTGCACGGGCCTGGTCGATCTCGCCGATCTGCACGCTCGCGCCGAGGCTCGCCGTTCCCTCGTCGGGGAGCTGCCGCCCCAGCAGTCCGCGCAGCAGCGTCGACTTCCCCGCGCCGTTGGGCCCCGTGATGCCGATGCGCTCCCCCGCGTTCACCTGCAGCGACACGGGTCCCAGCTGGAAGGATCCCTGCCGGAACACCGCCGAGCTCAGTGTCGAGACGACCGAGCTGGAACGCGGGGCCGAGCCGATCGTGAACTCGAGCTGCCACTCCTTGCGCGGCTCTTCGACCTCTTCGAGTCGGGCGATCCTGCTCTCCATCTGACGCACCTTCTGCGCCTGCTTCTCGCTGGACTCGGCCGAGGCCTTGCGTTTGATCTTGTCGTTGTCGGGAGACTTCTTCATCGCGTTGCGCACACCCTGGCTGGACCACTCGCGCTGCGTGCGGGCGCGGGCGACGAGGTCGGCCTTCTTGTCGGCGAACTCGTCGTATTTCTCGCGCTGGTGCCGACGAACGGTCGCCCGCTCCTCCAGGTAGGAGTCGTAGCCGCCGCCGAACACCCGGTTGCTGTTCTGAGCGAGATCGAGCTCCAGGACTCTGGTCACGCAGCGGGCGAGGAACTCGCGGTCATGGCTGACCACCACGACACCGCCGCGAAGGCCACGAACGAAGGCCTCCAGTCGCTCGATGCCGTCGAGGTCGAGATCGTTGGTCGGCTCATCGAGCAGGGCGATGTCAAAGCGCGAGAGCAGCAACGCTGCGAGCCCGACGCGGGCGGCCTGGCCACCCGACAGCGAGGTCATCATCGTGTCGGCAGGCTCATCGCCCAGGTCGAGTCCGAGGTCGGCGAGTACCGCCGGGAGACGCTCGTCGAGGTCTGCGGCGCCGCTGGCCAGCCACCGATCCAGCGCCGTCGAGTAGGTGTCGGCGGGGTCCGTGCCCGGGGCCGCGAGCGAGGGGTCACCGAGCGCTGCCGCTGCCGCGTCCATGTCCCTCGTCGCGGCGGCACACCCGGTGCGGCGGGCGATGTAGTCGACGACGCTCTCGCCCACGATGCGCTCGTGCTCCTGCGGAAGCCAGCCCACGAACGCATCCGCCGGAGAAAGCCGGATCGTGCCTGCCTGCGGCTCGTCGACGCCGGCCAGCAGCTTCAGGAGGGTGGACTTCCCCGCCCCGTTGGCTCCTACGAGGCCGACGACGTCGCCCGCGGAGACAGTGAGGTCGAGCGAGTCGAACAGGGTGCGGTGGCCGTACCCGCCGGCCAGCCCTTGGGCCACGAGTGTTGCGGTCATCCGTCAATCCTGTCACCCGTGGGTGTGGTGCGCGGACGCAGGGTCTCAGGCGGCGATGGCACCCGACCTCTGGAGTCGGCGCGTCAGCACGAGCGCGACGGTGAGAGGCACGGCCGCTACGACGCCGAACGAGATGTCGATGAGCTGCCAGCCGATCGGCAGACCGCGGAGGGCTCCCGCGATCAGGGCGAGCGGGACGATGCCCGCGCACATGATGAGACCCCAGATGGTGACCCACACGTTGCGCACCGGATCGATGAGCGGTCCGACGAAGGCGACCGCTATCGCCAGGTGCGCGAACGCCAACCAATCCGTGCCATAAGCCAGGAACGGATAGTCGTCCCCGATGACCTCGAGCCCTTCCGCGACCCGCTGCACCCAGAAGGCGAGGTCGGGGAACGTCGCGCTCAGGCCGGTGCCGTTCAGGATGTCGCGGCCGAGCATGAGCTCCTCACGCAACGGGAAGGCGGTCACCCCGCTCACGACGAGCCCGATGATGACGATGATCAGGCAGATGCGGATCACGAGGATGTCGCGTCGCCCCGGATCCTTCGGCGGCACCGCTCCATCACCCGTGGCACCCCGCGGATCGACCGGCCGCACAGCGTTCATGTCGCGCCGAGATCCGTGCGCCCGTCGGATTCCGTCTCCCGAGGTGCCCTCAGGCGGCGGACGAGGAGCGCCGCCGTGAGGACGGCGAGAAGGGCGGCCACGAGCACGAGGAGGACATTGAGCCCGAACGTGGACCAGGTCGGCAGTTCTGCCTGCGCCAGAGTGAGTCCGCAGGGAGCGGGCGTCAGCATCATGAGGTGTGCGGATGATCCGTGCAATCAGGCGCGCTGGGCCTCGTCCTCCGTGAGAAAGGCGGTCCCGTAGACGGAGCACCCCAACTTCGCTAGGGAGTCGATCAGGTCAGCCTCCAGCACGAATCCGCCCTGTGTGCTGTCGGAGTCTCCGGACCACCAGAGCACGGTCTCACCGCCCTGGCGCAATTCCCGGAGCGCCTGTGCGGCGGGTTCCAGCCTCACCACCAACGCTCGGAGCGCGGAGAAGCCGGTTTGATCGTCGGCACCCGGCTCATCGACGCTTTCCATGAGCGACCAGAACTCCGCTGATACGTCAGATACTGCGGCGCGAAGTTCCGCCCGGCCCGGCCCGCGGGGGTGAGATCGCCTTTGTTGCCCCCGTCGTCAGGCTCAAGCCCGAGCATCGCGGAGATCTCGGCGACCGTCGTCGTGTCGCTGCGGATGCTGAGCACGCTCTGTTGCCCTGGATCATGGACGAAGCCTCCCTCGAGCCGCCCCGTGCCCCACTTCAGTTGTTGAAGCGGAACTCCACGACATCGCCGTCCTGCATGACGTAGTCCTTGCCCTCCAGGCGTGCCTTGCCCTTGGCGCGGGCCTCGACGACGGAGCCCGTCTCGACCAGGTCCTCGAACGACACGATCTCGGCCTTGATGAAGCCCTTCTCGAAGTCGGTGTGGATGACACCGGCGGCCTGAGGCGCCTTCGAGCCCTTGGGGATCGTCCAGGCGCGAGCCTCCTTGGGGCCGGCCGTCAGGTAGGTCTGCAGGCCGAGGGTGTCGAAGCCGATGCGGGCGAGCTGGTCGAGGCCGGACTCGTCCTGGCCGGTCGACGCGAGAAGCTCGGCGGCGTCCTCCGGGTCGAGGTCGATGAGCTCGGACTCGATCTTCGCGTCGAGGAAGATGGCCTTGGCGGGCGCGACGAGGGCGGCGAGCTCCGCCTTGCGGGCGTCGTTCGTCAGCACGGCCTCATCGACGTTGAAGACGAAGATGACGGGCTTCGCGGTGAGCAGACCCAGTTCGCGGATCGGCGTCAGGTCGATGCCCGCGACCGACAGCAGCACGCCACGCTCCAGGGCATCCTTGGCGGCGTTCGCTGTCTCGAGAACGACGGGCTCGATCTTCTTGCCGCGGACTTCCTTCTCGTACCGGGCGATCGCCTTGTCGACGGTCTCGAGGTCGGCGAGCATCAGCTCGGCGTTGATCGTCTCCATGTCGGATGCCGGGTTGACCGTGCCGTCGACGTGCACGACGTCGTCGTCGGCGAAGCCGCGAACCACCTGCGCGATGGCGTCGGCCTCGCGGATGTTCGCGAGGAACTTGTTGCCGAGCCCCTCACCCTCGCTCGCGCCGCGCACGATGCCGGCGATGTCGACGAACGACACGGCCGCGGGGAGGATCCGCTCGCTGCCGAAGATCTCCGCGAGCTTGTCGAGTCGCGGGTCGGGCAGGTTCACCACGCCGACGTTGGGCTCGATCGTGGCGAACGGATAGTTCGCTGCGAGCACGTCGTTCTTGGTGAGTGCGTTGAAGAGGGTGGACTTGCCGACGTTGGGCAGGCCGACGATGCCGATAGTGAGAGCCACGGGGCACGAGTCTACCTGGCCCCACCCCCACCACCCTGCGGAAGCCTGCTCCTCAGTCGCGCACTCAGAGCGCGAGATCAGGCGAGCGCGTGAGATCAGGCGGATGCAGCGGAGTTCTGCCTGATACAGGCTGATCGCCTGATTCGGCGATCAGCCGCGCACGGCGCGGTAGGCCCGTGTCACGTACGGAAGGTCGATAGTGGTGTCGTCGTGCAGATCGAGCTCGTCGAACAGCTCGTCGAGGTCGCGCCGGATGCGGGCCTTCTCATCGTCCGACGCCGTGATGATGTAGCTGCGTGATGCCGCCATGCGGTGCAGGCTGTCGCGGGTGATCGGGCGGACCCACTCCCAGCGCTCCTGCTCGAGCGGGCCGAACGGCGCAGCGACGACCGGATCTCCCTCGGCGAGCATGTTCTCGGCGTGGCTGCCGTGCATGATTTCGGTCAACCGGCGCACCCACTCGACGCGATCGTCGCGGATGTTCCAGATGAGGCCGAGCACTCCCCCGCTGCGCACGACCCGACCGATCTCGGCTGATCCGGCAGCGGGATCCACCCAGTGCCAGGCCTGCCCCAGGACGACCGCGTCGACACTCTCATCCGGGAGGGGCAGCCGCTCCGCCGACCCGACGAAGGTCGGCACCCCCGGCACCGCACCACGGAGGGTCGCAAGCATCTCGGGATCCGGATCGATCGCGACGACCTCGGCATCCGGCGCTTCCGCCAACACCCGCGTGAGCTTGCCTGTGCCCGCGCCGACATCGGCGATACGGCGGGTGCCGTGCGGCATCTTCTCCAGCATCCACGCCACCGCGTCGAAGGGGTATTCGGGTCGTCCGACCTCGTAGTCCGCGGCCTGCGCACCGAACGACGTCGCCATGTCCTCAGCCATGCGGCCAGCCTACGGCGAGTCTCCCGCGTGGTCGCCGACCTCGGGGCGAGAGTGGAGACGTGCCACTGGACTTCACTGCGATCGACTTCGAGACCGCGAACTCCAGCCCCGCCTCTGCCTGTTCCGTCGGGCTGGTCCGTGTGCGCGGCGGCGAGGTCGTCGCGACCACCGGATGGCTGATCCAGCCGCCGCCCGGCCACGACGAGTTCCAGGAGTGGAACGTGCGGATCCACGGGATCCAGCCGGAGGACGTGCTGTCCGCGGCCACGTGGGTCGACCAGTTCGACCGCCTGTGCGCCTTTGCCGGAGCCGACGTGCTCGTCGCCCACAACGCCGGATTCGATCTCAACGTGCTGCGCCGCGCTTCGGAGGCGACGGGCCAGCTGTGCCCGCCGTACCGCTCCCTTTGCAGCCTGCAGGTCGCACGGAAGACCTACGTTCTCGACTCCTATCGCCTGCCGGTCGCCGCGGCCGCCGCCGGATTCGAGGAGTTCGCGCACCACGACGCCCTCGCCGACGCCCGCGCCTGCGCGCAGATCGTGATCGATGCGGCCGCCAGGGCGGGTGCCGCCGACGTGTTCGCGCTCGCCGATGCGCTGAGCCTGCGCGTCACCGCACCCGTCGCACCCGTCGCACCTGCTCTGGAGCGCGCCGTCGCCTGAGTCGACACACCGCTCCCGTGCGCGGCGACCTCGGAATGTCCGACGCCGGCCGCATCATGAACACATGGATGCTCTGGTTGTGGTTCTCCTCCTCGTCGCCCTCGCGGCGGGCGTCGCCGTCGGCTGGTTCCTGCGCGCAGGGCGCGGTGCCGCTGACCTCGCGCGCGCTCAGGCCGAGCTGGCCGCCGCGCGCGACGACCGCGACCGCCAGTACGACCTCTACCGCGATGCCGTGGAGCACGCCCGGAACGAGCAGCGGGCCGAGGCGCAGCGCGTGCAGCAGCAGAACGCGGTGCTGACGGCGCTCGCGCCGGTGCGGGAGAGCCTGCAGCAGATGCAGACCAAGGTCACCGCGATCGAGCGCGAGCGCCATGCCCAGTTCGGCACGTTGGAGGAGCAGCTGCGACGCGCGCAGGAATCCGATGAGGCGCTCCGGGCGACGACGGAGTCTCTGGCCGGCGCCCTGCGCTCGACGGCCACGCGCGGGGTGTGGGGCGAGACGCAGCTGCGCCGCGTGGTGGAAGCGGCGGGGCTCACGCGTCATATCGACTTCGACCTGCAGGCGACGATCTCGTCCGACCGCGGTCAGGGTCGACCCGACATGGTCATCCGCCTCGCCGGCGGCAGCTCCATCGCCGTCGACGCCAAGGTGCCCCTCGACGCGTACCTCGAGGCTTCGGCACTGTCGACGGGAGACGCCCAGGAACCACAGCGGCGCTCCCTGATGCAGAAGCACGTCAAAGCCGTCCGCGCGCACATCGACGCTCTGGCCAAGAAGGCGTACTGGGCGGGACTCGACGCGAGTCCGGAGTTCGTGATCTGCTTCCTGCCGAGCGAGTCCCTCCTCGCCGCGGCCATCGACGAAGACCCCACGTTGCTCGACTACGCGTTCAGCCGTCGAGTGGCGCTCGCGTCTCCTGTGAACCTCTGGGCCGTCCTGAAGACCGTGGCGTTCACATGGACCCAGCAGGAGGTGTCGACCGAGGCACGCACACTGCTGGCCCTCGGCACGCAGCTCTATGACCGGCTCGGTACTCTCGCCGGGCATGCCGACGATCTGCGCCGCGCCCTGGAGCGCACGGTCGACAGCTACAACCGCTTCGCCGGATCGCTCGAAACGCGCGTACTCGTCACGGCCCGGCAGTTCCCCGGCGTCGATGCCGCGGCTCTCGCGTCCGTTCCGTCGGCGACCGCGACCACGGGGCGACGTTTCACCGCTCCTGAGCTGATCACCCTCGACGGCGATGCGAGTGAGCCGACGACTGAGGCCGACGATGCCACAGACGGCATCGACTCCGCATCGGTGCGCGCGGATGTGGGCGAGGTGCGGACTCGTCTCGACGAGATCTAGGCACCGCCACGGTCGCGCCACCACCGTCGCGCACTGCCGGGCGGCCGACCATCGTGCCGAGCCGCGTGGCGTTGAACCGAAGCGTCGAACAGCGCCTCAGGCGATGCCGGGGACGCCGCTGAGCAGCAGGATGACCAGGCCGCTGGTGGCGAGGAAGGCTCCGATCATCCACCAGGCGCTGACCTCATGGCCCTCGTCGCGGCGGACGCGGAACAGCACGTCAGCGCGGCGAGCAGGGTCCGCGACGGCCGCCGGCGGGGTGGTCACGGACGGGGTGGCTGCGACGCCCGACTCAGCGTCGGCGCTCACTCGGAGAATCCGTCCGGTGTTCGTCGTGATGATCTTCGTCGCGGCGGCCTTCGAGCCACTCGTGTGCTGCGTTGTCATCCGTTCGCCCTCCTGTGCCTGCGATGCCTGACGGCTCCGTCCACGGCGACAAACCCAGTGACAATTGTGACACGGCGCTCCGGAAAGCGTGGCTCACCCCGCCCTGAGCCCATACCGGCTCGATAACGATGCCGTCATCGTCGAGGGGGAACAAGCCTTCAGAAAGGCCCCGAGATCAGAGCCACTTCGAGACGAGGTGCTCCGAGGCGATGCGACGGAGGGTCCCGGAAGCTCCACGGAGCACGACGCTCTCCGTGTACACGTAGCCCCGCTCGCGGCGCACGCCCGCAACGAGCTGACCGTCGGTGACGCCGGTCGCGACGAAGATCGTGTTGTTGCCCTGCACGAGGTCATCGGCCTCGTAGACCCTGTCCATCTCGAGCCCGGCGTCGATCCCGCGCTGACGCTCATCGTCGTCACGCGGCCACAGACGTCCCTGGATGTGTCCGCCGAGCGCCTTGATGGCGCATGCCGTGACGATGCCCTCGGGGCTGCCGCCGACGCCGACGCACATGTCGGTGCGGGCGTCGTGCCGAGCCGCGTTGATCCCACCCGCGACGTCGCCGTCGCTCATCAGGCGCGTGCCGGCGCCGGCGTCGCGGATCTCCTGGATGAGCTGCTCGTGGCGTGGCCGATTCAGCACCGACACGACGATCTCGTCGACGGGCTTGTCCAGCGCACCGGCGAGCTTGCGGATGTTCTCGCCGATGGGGAGCCGGATGTCGACGACGCCGACGCCCGCCGGCCCCGTGACGAGCTTGTCCATGTAGAAGACGGTGGACGCGTCCAGCATCGTGCCGCGGTCGGACACGGCGATCACGGACAGCGCGTTCTGCCGACCCGCTGCGGTGAGGGACGTTCCGTCGATGGGGTCGACCGCGATGTCGCACAGCGGTCCACGTCCGGTGCCGACGACCTCGCCGTTGAACAGCATGGGCGCGTTGTCCTTCTCGCCCTCACCGATCACCACGCGGCCCTGGAAATCGACCGTCCCGAGGAATGCGCGCATCGCGTCGACGGCGGCCCCGTCGGCCGCCTCCTTCGCCCCGCGCCCGATGAAGGGGACCGCACGGATGGCCGCAGCCTCCGTCGCTCGCACCAGCTCCATCGCGAGGTTACGGTCGGGACGAAGAGGGCTCAGATCCGCTGTCAGACTCACCATGCGGTCAGCCTAGCTATCGACGCGAGCGAACGGCCCGGTTTTCGGCCTCCATCCCGCGAAGGAATCACGATTCTTAACGTCTGGGCACAAGCAGCGGTACGGCCGGGACTCTCCGCCTTCGATCGACTCCGGTGGCCCCGATAGAGTGGCACCTGTCCCGGCTTCACCTATCGCAGGAGTTCTCATGCCCGTCGCCACCCCGGATCAGTACGCCGAAATGCTCGACCGCGCGAAGGCCGGCGGCTTCGCGTACCCCGCATTCAACGTCTCGAGCTCGCAGACGATCAACTCCGTCCTCCAGGGGCTGACCGAGGCCGGCTCCGACGGCATCATCCAGGTCACCACGGGTGGAGCCGACTACTTCGCTGGCCACACGGTGAAGGCACGCGCCACGGGCGCACTCGCCTTCGCGCGCTTCGCCACCGAAGTCGCCAAGAACTACCCCATCACCGTCGCGCTGCACACGGACCACTGCCCGAAGGACGCCCTCGCCGGCTTCGTCGAGCCGCTGATCGCTGCGTCCGAGGAAGAGGTCAAGGCCGGTCGCAACCCGATCTTCCAGTCCCACATGTGGGACGGCTCGGCCGTTCCCCTCGCGGAGAACATCGAGATCGCGAAGGACCTTCTCCCCCGCATGAAGAACATCAACGCCATCCTCGAGGTCGAGATCGGCGTCGTCGGCGGCGAAGAGGACGGCGTGCAGCACGAGGGCTCGAACGAGGCTCTCTACACGACCTTCGCAGACGTCGACCAGGCCGTGCAGGCGCTGGGTCTCGGAGAGCAGGGTCGCTACATCGCCGCCCTCACGTTCGGCAACGTGCACGGCGTCTACAAGCCCGGTGGCGTCAAGCTGCGCCCGGAGCTCCTCGGCGAGATCCAGGCCGAGGTCGCCGCGAAGTACAACACAGGCGCCAAGCCGCTCGACCTGGTCTTCCACGGCGGCTCCGGCTCGACCGACGAGGAGATCGCCCTCGCAGTCGCGAACGGTGTCATCAAGATGAACATCGACACCGACACGCAGTACGCCTACACGCGTGCGATCGCCGACTACATGTTCAAGAACTACGACGGCGTGCTGAAGGTCGACGGCGAGGTCGGCAACAAGAAGCAGTACGACCCGCGCGCCTGGGGCAAGATCGCCGAGTCGGCGATGGCCGCCCGCGTGGTCGAGTCGACCCGTCAGCTCGGCTCCTACGGCCAGTCGAAGAGCTGATCCGCCACGACTTCGACGAGAGATGCCCCAGCCGAATGGCTGGGGCATCTCTCTTTCGCAGCGGGGTTGCGCCGACCAGCCGGACAGCCGTCAGCGACGACCTCGGCGGATCCGCGTGATCAGGATCGACGCATCGATCAACGCATCGACCACCAGCAGCAGCCCGAGGGTCCTGCCTGCACCCCGCCCGCGAGACGTGACCCACGCCCCCACGACGAACTCTCCGAACGACAGGGCCAGGCCGACCACCGGGCGGCGGCGGAGAGCATCGCCGAGCCGCGCGAGCGGCCGTTCCCGACGGTTGAGAGGCGTGAACTCCCCGACCCCGGCGATCGCCGACTCCCGCACCGCGGTCCACCATCCCACGGGCAAGAATCGCCGTACCGCCGGAGCGGTCGCACCGCCGAACGCGGCGTCGATCAGGTCCGGAGCGACACCGAAGGCAGCCAGGAAGGCGCGCTCCCGAGCCTCGGCACCGATGACGCCGCCCAGCGCCTCGGGGATCAGTGCACGATGGGCGGCGTCCACATCGAGCCTCACGGCCGCGGCGATCTCCAGGAGGTCATCGCGGCTCCCGTCGCCCTCGGTGAGGAGCCGGCGATAGATCTCCGCGGTCTCGGGAACACCGATCGCCGCGATGTCGAGCACGGGCACGGTGTCGCGTTCCGCATCCGTCCAGAACGGAACCGGACCGCCGATGCCCACGGTCACCTCGAACCACACGGCGGCCTCCGCACGGTTCAGCTCGATCACGGGCACCTCCGCAGGAGAGGTCGACCAATCACCAGTCGGCTCCGAGGTTTCGAACTGCTGAAGGGACCAGTCGCCGGACTCCCGGTGATCGACGGTCATTCTGCGCGCCGTCGCCAGGATCCTCGCGACGGCGGGTCCGCGGTGCGAGAACGCCGAGACCTGCACCGCCGGTGCCGCGAACAGCGCGGAATCGATCGCGGCAGCCTCCGATCCGTCGCCGCCCATCTCGACGGAATCGTCGATGAGGTCGTCGACCAGTTCTTCCACCGAATCGAAGCCGGTCGCGACGTCTCCGTCCACGTCCCCGTCCACGTCGAGCCAGAGCGTGAGGCCCTTCTCCTCGAAGGCTGCCTCCAGCTCGCTCGCCGACAAGGTCGACTCGATCGTGTCATCCTCGCTGAGCGTCAGCACGTGGCCATCATCCGTCACCGGAATCGCGAGCACGGCCTCCTCCCGGCCATCCCACTCGGCCGTCGCATCACGCACGCCGGCGGGAACGCGCAGCAGAGAGAGGATGTCGCGGGCCGAGGGGCGAGGGTCGGTCCCGTCAGTACGATCGACCGAAGCGTAGGAGAGATGGACGCCGAAGCTGTTCTGGGGCATCCTCCGACAGTAGCCGTGCGATTCGACGTCTACGGCGCGACGGTCGACATGTAGGCCACGAATGCCGGGTCGTTCATCATCGGCACCGAGATGCAGATAATCACGACGATCATGGTCGCCAGCGCACCCACGATCGGCACCCACCAGGTGATCCGTCGACGCCGCAGCCGTCGGATCGACAGCGCTGCGGTGATCGACCATCCGACGGCGAGGGCGATGGCGGCGATCACTCCCCAAGTGCGCCCCTGGGCGAAGTTGGTGAACTCCCCCTCGATGCCGAGGATCTTCATCGTCTCGTTCATCACGGTCGGCAGGTCGAGATACGAGAGCCCGGTGATGATGATGTTCACCAGGCCGTAGGCCAGCAACCCGATCGTCACGAAGCGGTCGACCGGGTGCGGACGTGCGGCGGGAGCGCTCGCGCTCGGCCCGGGCGCCGCCGGCCCCGCGGTTGCCGGCATCGGCGACACGACGACGACCTCGTCGAGGGGCGGCAGGCCGGCGGCACGCCGTTGCTCCTCGGGGGTGGCGAGTTCGCCGTACTGCGGGCGCTGATCGGTCATCACGCCATGCTAACCGCCCCGGCTCTGCACGCCTCACAGCGAGAGACCCCGAAAACGATAGCGGCCCCGGAGAAGTGGGGACTTCGCGGGGCCGCGGATGTGAAGCGCTGGGGACGCTTCTCATCCAGTTTGATCACCGGCGCTGGGGACGCCTGAGGTGATCTGTAGCGCTGTTGCATGCCGCTACTCCCCCGATCATAGGAAAACGTGTGCCCGAGCACCAGGGGTCAGACTTCAGATAGTGAACTCCGCACCGTCCGAGCCGCCGTCTAGGGTGTCGGCCCCGAGTTGCAGCGAGAGCCGCCTCGCCGCTCGCTGCAGCGTCGCGACGAGCTCGCTGTCCACGACGGCCCGGTCAGCCGGCAGCGAGATCGCCAGCGACGCGGTGACGCCGGGGGCGATGACGGGCACCGCGACGCAGGTCGCGCCGATCACATACTCCTCGTGATCCACGGCCCATCCCGGCGAATGCTCCAGCTGCGTCAGGAGTGTGCGACGATCGCTGATCGTGCGCGGCGTGAGCTCCTCCAGGCGATGCCGGGAGAGGTAGTCGAGCCGGTCGTCATCGGGCAGATCCGCGAGGATCTGCTTCCCCAGTGCGGTCGCATGGGCGCTCGACTGCAACCCCACCCAGAGTTCGACACGGGGGTTGCGCACCGCGTCGACGATGTCGACCAGGTGCATCTCTCCGTCCGCGAAGCGGGAGAGGTACGCGGTCGCACCCAGGTCTTCCGTCACATCCCGGAGCGAGGCCCGAACCCGGGCGAGGAAGACCCCGCGCGAGTCGATCTGCTGCTGGAACGAGGGGAACCGCGAGCCGAGCACAAGCCCGTCCGGTTCCGAGCTGAGGTACCCCTCGTGGACGAGGGTGCGTACGAGGTTGTAGGTCGTGCCCGGCGTCAATCCCGTGATCGCGGCCAGCATCTTCGCCGGAAGCGGGCGAGGCGAATTGGCGACGATGTCGACCAGCCGCAGAGCACGCTGCACCGACCCGATGAGGGTCGGCTCCGCGTCCGCGGCGCTCAAGGCTACGCGCCTCCTCCAGTGGCACGACCGCCGAGCGCCCGATCGTCGCGCTGACCGGAAGCATCGTGTCGAAGCTCCTTCGGCAGCGAGAACATCAGGTCTTCTTCCGCCGTCTTGACCTCTTCGACATCGCGATACCCGGCATCGCCGATCGCCTCGAGCACCTCGCGCACCAGCACCTCCGGCACGGAGGCCCCGCTGGTCACGCCGACGGTCTCGACGCCGTCGAGCCACTCCTGCTGGATCTCCTCGGCATAGTCGACGCGATATGCCGCCTTCGCCCCATACTCGAGTGCGACCTCGACCAGACGCACGCTGTTCGAGGAGTTGGACGAGCCCACGACGATCACGAGGTCGGCCCCGGCCGCGACCTTCTTGATCGCGACCTGGCGGTTCTGCGTGGCGTAGCAGATGTCGTCGGACGGCGGATTGTGCAGCTCGGGGAAGCGCGTGCGGAGCCGGTTCACCGTCTCCATGGTCTCGTCGACGGAGAGCGTCGTCTGTGAGAGCCAGACCACCTTGTTCGGATCCTTGACGACGACGGTGTCGGCCTCTTCCGGAGAGTTCACGACCGTGACGTGCTCCGGGGCCTCGCCCGCCGTTCCCTCGACCTCTTCATGGCCCTCGTGACCGATGAGCAGGATCTCGAAGTCGTCCCGGGCGAACCGCACGGCCTCGCGGTGCACCTTGGTGACCAACGGGCAGGTCGCGTCGATCGCATGCAGTCCCCGATCGGATGCGGCGTTCACGACCGCGGGCGAGACGCCGTGCGCGCTGAAGACGACGTGTGCGCCCTCGGGAACCTCGTCGACCTCTTCGACGAAGATCGCGCCCTTCTCCTCGAGCTCGGTCACGACGTGGATGTTGTGCACGATCTGCTTGCGCACATAGACCGGGGCGCCGTAGCGTTCGAGCGCCTTCTCGACGGCGACGACAGCTCGGTCGACGCCGGCGCAGTATCCGCGCGGCGCGGCGAGCAGGACCCGCTTGTGTCCGGCCACCGGGTTATCCTGAAGCCGTCCGGCCGCCGCACGCACACGCGGGAGACGGGGGACGGGGAGATGCACGGCAGTCGAAGTCACCCTTGGATTCTACCGCCGCGCGGCTGTGCGAGGCCGGAGAGCGCAGGGGCAGGAACGGGAGCGGATGACAGTCTTCGAAGCGACGACGGGCCAGGGCGAGACACCGCCCGCCGATTCGGTCGCCCCTCGCGATTCCACAGCCGATGCCCCGACCTCGGTCACGCGGCTCAACGCGACGATCCGCGACTTCATCGCCCGCTGGAACACCGTCTGGGTCGAGGGCGAGATCACCTCGTGGAACGTGCGCGCCGGCAACGTCTTCGCGCGCCTGAAGGACACCCGATCGGACGCGCAGATCTCGATCCGCGTGTGGTCGAGCGTGCGCGGCCGCATCCCCTCCGACATCGGCATCGGCGATCACGTCGTGGTCGCGGTCAAAGCCGACTACTTCGTAAAGGCCGGCGACTTCAGCTTCGCTGTTTCGGCGATGAAGCACGTGGGGCTGGGCGATCAGCTCGAACGCCTCGAGAAGCTCCGGGTGCAGCTGCGCCAGGAGGGCCTGTTCGATCCGGCCCGGAAGAAGCGCCTGCCGTTCCTCCCCCATGTGATCGGCCTGATCACCGGCGAGCGCTCCGACGCCGAGAAGGACGTGCACCGCAACGCCGAGCTGCGCTGGCCGCAGGTGCGCTTCCGCACCGAGTACGCCGCCGTGCAGGGCGATCGCTGCGTGCCGGACACCCTGGCCGCTCTCGCACGGCTGGATGCCGACCCCGAAGTCGACGTCATCATCATCGCCCGCGGCGGCGGCGACCCGCAGACGCTCCTCGGTTTCAGCGACGAGCGTCTGGTCCGGGCGGTGGCCGCGGCGTCCACTCCCGTCGTCAGCGCGATCGGACACGAGAACGATCATCCCCTGCTCGACGATGTCGCAGATCTCCGAGCGTCCACCCCGACGGACGCGGCGAAGCGCGTGGTACCCGACGTCGGAGAGCAGCGGGCGCTCATAGCGCAGCTGAGATCTCGCGCGACGACCCGCCTCACCCAGCGCGTCACTCACGACATCGCGCAGCTCGAGCAGCTCCGCTCCCGACCGGTGCTCCGCTCCCCCGCCCCGATCATCGACGCGCGCGCCCAGGAGCTGTGGCTCCTGCTGGCGCGTGGCCGTGACAGCCTCACCCGACAGCTCGACACCGCGGGCCGTCGCACCAGCGAGCTGCGTGCCTCCCTGCGGGCGCTCTCCCCTGCGGCGACGCTGGCTCGCGGCTACGCGATCGCGCACCTCGACGGCGGCGTGATCCTTCGCGATGCGGCGGATGCCCCGGCCGGCAGCAGCCTCACGATCATGGTCGATCGCGGTTCGGTGGCTGCCCGCTCCGAGGGCGAGATCCCTGAGAACGACTGAGCCGGGCCGGCGCGACGCACGACGTAGGATGGAGGAGTGAGCGCGCTGAACGACATCCCCGTGGAAACGCTGTCGTTCGAGGCAGCCCGTGACGAGCTGGTGAAGGTCGTCGCCGAGCTCGAGCAGGGCTCTCCGACGCTCGAGCATTCGCTCGCGCTCTGGGAACGCGGCGAAGCGCTGGCCGCTCGCTGCGAGGAATGGCTGCTCGGCGCGAAGCGCCGACTGGACGCCGCACGTGCCGCCGCATCCGACGAGACGTCTGGCGGAGACGCATGAGCAAGCAGCCTCCGATCATCGCCGAGCTCGGACGCCCGGAGACCCCGGAAGAGACCGCCGCCCGCAAGGCGGCCTCCAGCAAGGCCTACCGATCCAGTCAGACCTTCCGCAATCTCATCGCGGCGCTGCTGGTCACGGTGGCCGTCGTCGCCGTCATCATCTTCGCGGTGCCGCGGGGCGAGCCGGTGGAACGCAAGCCGCTCGACGTCGCGGCCGTGGCCGAAGGCGTGGAGTCCTCGATGGAACGCCCCGTCCTGATCCCCGAGCTCGGCACCTTCTGGCGCGCGAACGACGCCGAGATGCAGGGCGGCGCCACGGTCGTCTGGGAAGTGACTCTCGCCCCGAAATCCGACACCAAACGCGGGTTCGTCAAGGTCGCGCAGGCCTTCGACGCCGACGCATCCTGGGCTCCGCAGCGCCTGAACGGCATCGCGCCCACAGACACGGTGCGCATCGGCGGACTCGAGTGGGACGTCTACAAGCCCGCCAGCGCCGAGTCGAACGCCAATGTCACCTACGCCATCGGCACTCAGGCGGGCGACGACTACATCCTGCTCTACGGCGCACGCTCGGCGGACTCCACCGCCGAGCTCGCCGAATCCCTCATCCCGCAGATCCGCGACATCTCGGAGGCCTCATGACTCACCCCCTGTCCCCCTCCGCAGCCTGGCAACAGATGCAGGAGGGGAACCGCCGTTTCGTCGCCGACGAGCCACTTCACCCGAACCAGGATGTGGCCCGACGCAAGGACCTGGCCGCGGCGCAGCATCCCGTCGCGACCCTGTTCGGCTGCTCGGACTCGCGCCTCGCCGCGGAGATCATCTTCGACCTCGGGCTCGGTGACCTGTTCGTCGTCCGCAACGCCGGTCAGGTGATGGGCGAGTCGATCGTCGCGAGCCTCGAGTATGCGGTGGCGGTGCTCGAGGTTCCTCTGATCGTGGTCCTCGCCCACGACTCCTGCGGCGCGGTTCGCGCGGCGATCGACGGCACAGCGATCGACGCCGCTCCTCTGCCGCCGCACATCTGGAAGCTGATCGCCCCGATCGTCCCCGCCGCACGGAAGGTCCTGGCAGAGAACGGCGGCGGCACGGTCGCCGACATCGACTCCGAACTGGTCGGCATCGAGCACCTGCGCAACACGGTGCGCGACCTGCTGCAGTCGTCCGAGATCATCAGCAATGCCGTCGCCGAAGGCCGTCTCGGCATCGTCGGCGCCAACTACCGTCTGGCCGAGGGCGTGGCGGTGCCCGTCATCACGGTCGGAATCGACACCGAGGACGTCACCAAGGGGATCGACCCCGAAACCAAGGAGGGTTCTGAATGACCGACACCGACCAGCGCAGCGGCGAAAATGCGCAGGGCTACCGGATCGAGCACGACACCATGGGTGAGGTGCGGGTGCCCGTCAACGCGCTCTACGGGGCACAGACGCAGCGCGCCGTGGAGAACTTCCCGATCTCGGGCAAGGGGCTGGAGTCGACGCAGATCGCCGCCCTCGCGCGGATCAAGAAGGCGGCAGCACTCGCCAACAAGGAGCTCGGCACCCTCGACGGCGCCATCGCCGACGCGATCGCCCAGGCCGCCGACCAGGTGGCCTCGGGTGCGCACGACGGCGAGTTCCCGGTCGACACCTACCAGACCGGCTCCGGCACCTCGTCGAACATGAACATGAACGAGGTGCTGGCGACGCTCGCGACGCGCATCCTCGGCGCGACCGTCCACCCCAACGACCACGTGAACGCGTCGCAGTCGTCGAACGACGTGTTCCCGACGTCGGTGCACATCGCCGTGACGCAGGCCCTCATCGACACCCTCATCCCGGCGCTCGACCACCTCGCCGTCGCCCTCGAGGCGAAGGCCGAGCTGTGGAAGGACGCGGTCAAGTCCGGCCGCACGCACCTCATGGATGCCACGCCCGTGACCCTCGGCCAGGAGTTCGGCGGCTACGCCCGTCAGGTGCGCCTCGGCATCGAGCGCGTGCAGTCGGCCCTCCCCCGCGTCGCTGAGGTTCCGCTGGGCGGCACCGCCGTCGGCACCGGAATCAACACGCCCCTCGGCTTCCCGCAGAAGGTCATCGCGCTCCTCGCGGCCGAGACCGAGCTGCCCATCACCGAGGCGAAGGATCACTTCGAGGCACAGGCCAACCGCGACGGCCTCGTCGAAGCGTCCGGCGCACTGCGCACGATCGCGGTCTCGCTCACCAAGATCAATAACGATCTGCGGTGGATGGGCTCCGGCCCCAACACGGGCCTCGGCGAGCTGCACATCCCCGACCTCCAGCCCGGCTCCTCGATCATGCCCGGCAAGGTCAACCCGGTCGTCCCCGAGGCCGTGCTGATGGTGTGCGCACGCGTGATCGGCAACGACGCGACGGTCGCCTGGGCCGGAGCATCCGGTTCCTTCGAGCTGAACGTCGCCATCCCGGTCATGGGCACTGCCGTGCTCGAGTCGATCCGTCTGCTGTCGAACGCCTCGCGCGTGCTCGCCGACAAGACGATCGACGGCCTCCAGGCGAACGTCGAGCGCGCAGCGGCCTTCGCCGGCATGAGCCCGTCGATCGTCACGCCGCTGAACAAGCTCATCGGCTACGAGGCGGCGGCGAAGATCGCCAAGCACTCGGTCGCCAAGGGCATCACGGTGCGCGACGCCGTCATCGACCTCGGCTACGTCGAGCGCGGTGACCTCACGCTGGAGCAGCTGGACGAGAAGCTCGACCTGCTGTCGATGACCCACCCGGGCTGACCCACACGGGCCGACCGACTACCGGATGCCGCGTGGACTCGTTCCTCGCGGCATCCGGTGTTTCCGCCGTCAGCTGAGCTCTCCACCCTCCAGGAGCTCGGTGACGAGGGCGGCGATGGCCGAGCGCTCGGAGCGTGTCAGGGTGACGTGACCGAAGAGGTCGTGCCCCTTCAGGGTCTCGATCACGCTGGCGATCCCGTCGTGCCGACCGACGCGGAGGTTGTCCCGCTGACCGACGTCATGGGTGAGGATGACGCGCGAGTTCTGCCCCATGCGGCTCAGCACCGTGAGCAGAACGTTCCGCTCGAGCGATTGCGCCTCGTCGACGATCACGAAGGCATCGTGCAGGGAGCGTCCACGGATGTGCGTGAGCGGCAGCACTTCGAGCAGTCCGCGCTCGACGACCTCTTCGATGACGTTGCCGGAGACGACCGAGCCGAGCGTGTCGAACACCGCTTGCCCCCAGGGGCCCATCTTCTCGCCCTGGTCGCCGGGGAGGTAGCCGAGCTCCTGGCCGCCGACCGCGAACAGCGGCCGGAACACGATGATCTTCTTCTGCTGCTGGCGCTCGAGTACGGCCTCGAGCCCCGCGCACAGGGCGAGCGCCGACTTGCCGGTCCCCGCGCGACCGCCGAGCGAGACGATGCCGACCTCCGGGTCGAGCAGCAGGTCGATCGCGATCCGCTGCTCGGCCGAGCGTCCGTGCATCCCGAAGATGTCACGGTCGCCGCGAACCAGGCGGTACTCGCCGTCACCCGTGACCCGCCCGAGAGCGGAACCGCGCTCGGAGTGGATGATCAGCCCTGTGTTGACCGGGAGCCCTCGAGCCTGCTCGCTGATGCCGACTTCGCTCTCGTAGAGGTCGCTGATGTCGTCGCCGGAGAGGTCGAGGGTCGAGATGCCGGTCCATCCGGAGTCCACCGCCTGCTCAGCGAGGTACTCCTCGGCGCGGAGTCCCAGCGATGCGGCCTTCACACGCATCGGCAGGTCCTTCGAGACGATCGTGACGTCCTGGCCGTCCTGTGCGAGGTGCATCGCGACGGAGAGGATGCGGGTGTCGTTGTCGCTGAGCCGGATACCGGCCGGGAGCACCGAGGAGTCGGTGTTCGCGAGTTCGACACGGAGTGTGCCGCCCTCCCCGACCTCGACCGGGAAGTCCAGGCGTCCGTGCTCGATGCGCAGGTCGTCGAGATGCCGCAGCGCCTGCCGTGCGAAGTAGCCGATCTCGGGGTCGTGGCGCTTGCCCTCCAGCTCCGTGATCACGACGACCGGGACGACGACCGAGTGCTCGGCGAACCGGAAGAACGCCTGCGGATCGCTCAGCAGGACGGAGGTATCGAGCACATACGTACGCAGATCCTGATCCGGATCGGCGGACGATGCCCGGCTCGACGTCTTACGGGTGGACTGCTGCGCGGTGCTGGTGGCCTGCTGCGCTGTACGTGTGGTCACGACCCACTCCCGACCCGGGGAATCCCGGCTATTCGAACGAGTCGACCAGGGGGTCACGAGCCGCGAACCTGAGGCCGACTCGAGCGGGCGCCTTGCCCGATGCCTAGAACGTACGACCGCTGAGTGGATTAACCCGATTTCGACACGCCAGGATTCGTTACACGCTGATGAACGTCTCGTTGCCGAATGCGTGCAGCGTCTCATCCAGTCGTTCGAGGGTCGCCGCGTCCGTGCCCGCGTGCGGGGCGATGCGCACGGAGGAGCCGCGTGCCGTCACGACGATTCCGGCGTTCGCCAGCGCCGCCGCGAGCCGCGCGGGTTCTTCCGGCGCCAGCGCGACGATGCCGGCACGCTGGGAGCGCTCGCGTGGCGAGGTCACGTCGATCCCGTGGCGATCGGCGATCTCGATCACGGTGTCGACGCGCACTGCGAGTTGCTCCTCGATGTGTGCGACGCCGGCGTCGCGGACATCGCGCACGCCGATCGCGAGCCGTCCCGCAGCGAGGGTGTCCGGCTGACTGACCGTGAAGGCCCTGGCGGATGCGGCCGGTGCGGGCAGCTCATCGACGAACAGATCGGTCGCCGTGGTTCCGGTGATCCCGGAGAGCACGGGGACGATCCGCTCTCGTGCGCGCGGTGCGAACCAGGCGAACGCGCTGCCTCGTCCCGCGCGCAGCCATTTGTAGCCGTGCCCGACCACGACGTCGGCGGCCGTGTAGTCGACGTCGATGACGCCGAACGACTGCACCGCGTCGACCACCAGCAGGCGGTCAGGGCCGATGACATCGCGTAGTGCAGCGAGGTCGGCACGGTACCCGGTGCGGAAGTCGACGTGGCTCACCGCGAGCGCGACGACGTCGTCATCGAGCGCCTCGGCGACCGCGTCCGGGGTCACCCGCCCGTCGTCGGGGGTGATCCACCGAGGCGTGACCGCGCGGTCCGATGCCGTCGCAGCCCGGTCGAGCGTCAAGCTGACGCTGGGAAACTCCGCCGTGCTCGCGATCACCGCCCCGGAGATGCCATACAGCGCGTGCATGAGTCCGTGCGTCGACGAGGGCTGCAGCGTGACGTCATCGGGGTCGCCACTGAGCAGCTCTGCGACAAGCTCCTGGGCCTGTCCGACGCGCTCGGCGACCAGGGACAGGGAGGACGGGCGTCCGCTTCCCAGGAGGTCGGCATCGGCGAAGATCTCTTCGCGTACCGACGGAGACAACGGGCCGAAAGCCGCCCAGTTCAGGTAGCCGGACTCATTGTCGAACGTGTCGACGTAGTCCTGGAAAGTGCTCACTGCGTCATTGTGGCACGGTGCCGCGCGTCTCGCCCCTGGTCAGCGGCCGAACCGACGTTCGCGATCCGTGTAGTCGCGGATCGCGCGGAGGAAGTCGACCTGTCGCAGGTCCGGACCGAGAGCCTCGACGAAATAGAACTCGCTGTGCGCGCTCTGCCAGAGCAGGAAGTCGCTGAGTCGCTGCTCACCGCTCGTGCGGATGACGAGATCCGGATCCGGCTGTCCCCCGGTGTACAGGTGCTCGCCGATCATCTCGGGCGTGAGGTGGGCGGCGAGGTCCTCGAGGGTTCCACCCGAGGCCTCGTGCTTGGCGATGATGCTGCGAACGGCGTCGACGATCTCGTTGCGGCCGCCGTATCCGACGGCGAGATTCACATGCAGTCCGCTGTGGTCCTTGGTGCGCGCCTCGGCATCGGCGAGCACTCTGGCTAGTTCGGGCGGGAGGATGTCGGAGCGCCCGACGTGCTTGACCCGCCAGTTGCCCTCCTGCGACAACGCCTCTGCCAGTTCGGCGATGATCTCGATGAGGTCGGCGAGCTCCGCAGAGTCGCGTTTGCGCAGATTGTCGCTGGAGAGCAGATACAGCGACACGACGCGCACGCCCAGCTCGTCGCACCATCCGAGGAACTCACGCATCTTCGCGGCCCCGGCCCGGTGGCCCTCGGCTGCACTGTCGAACCCGAGTTGGCGCGCCCATCGCCTGTTGCCGTCGATCATCATCGCGATGTGGTGCGGGACGGAAGCGGGATCGAGGTGTCGACGCAGCCGACTGGTGTAGAGCCGATACAGCGGCCCTCTCACCGGATTCTCGCGTGATATCACCTCCCTACGCTACCGTGCCGAGGCTTTCGCCACCGTGTGCGGATGCTGAGGATATGTGCTCATCGGGGTATGCGCCTCGGCCTAGAGTGAGCACGTGAGCACACCCGAACACTCCGGTCCCGATGTCCCCCAGCTGCCGCTCCTCGAAGCCGCCGCCGTGGACGCCGCGGTCGAGATCAAACCCACCTGGCGCGGATGGATCCATGCCGCGACTTTCCCGGTGGCCATCGTGGCAGGTGTCGTCCTGATCCTCGTCGCCCAGGGCGCGCCCGCGAAGTGGGCTGCCGCCGTGTTCATGACCACGTCCCTGCTGCTGTTCGGGAACTCCGCGCTCTACCACCGGTTCGACTGGTCCCCCAAGATCAAGGTGGTCCTGAAACGCATCGACCATGCCAACATCCTGCTGCTGATCGCCGGGACGTACACCCCGTTGGCGGTGCTCGCGCTGCCGCCGGAGAAGGGCGTGCTGCTGCTCTCCCTGGTCTGGGGCGGCACGCTCGTGGGCATCCTTTTCCGCGTCTTCTGGATCCACGCTCCACGCTGGCTCTACGTCGCCCTCTACCTGCTGCTCGGCTGGGCGGCGGTGATGTACATCGTCGACCTGATGAACGCGAACTTCGCGATGATGGTGCTGGTGATCGTCGGCGGGCTTCTGTACACGGGAGGCGCGGTCGTCTACGCGCTCAAGAAGCCGAACCCGTGGCCCGGCCATTTCGGCTTCCACGAGATCTTCCACGTGTGCACGGTGCTCGCGTTCCTTTGCCACTGGACCGCGTGCCTGCTCATCGCCCTGGCACCGCTGTCTCCCTCACTGGGCGCGCCGTAGTCTCCGTCGGCCCGCCGTCGCGCGCTCCGGAACTCGGCGTCGCTCAGCGTGCAGGCGGTTCTTCGTCCTCGTCGCGTGCACTCACACCGTCGACCTCGGCTGCTCCCGTGACGCTCGTGCCGGCTTGTGCTCCGGCGGCGGCGCGTGCGGCATCCTCGGCGTCGAGTTCCTCGCGCACCTCATCGCGGTATCGGACGCGGCGGATCCGACGATTCATGTCCCAGATCAGCAGGATCACGGCGAGCACGATCACCACGATCACGGCGAAGCCGACGAACCCGGGAGAGACAGCCTCCGGATCCACCGTCATCGACGGTGTCGGCATCGGGGTCTCGGTCAGAGCGCGCATGAATCGGCCTTTCGTACGCAGGTCGCATAACCTGGTATCACCAGCCTAACGACCGGGAAGACCCACCTGTGACGACCGCACAACAGCTCGACGAACGCTACGGCCGAACGCGACGACGTCGATGGCCGTGGATCGTCGGCGGCGGCCTCGCGCTGCTCGTCGTCGGTGCCTTCAGCTGGATGACGGTCGCGCAGTCGATGGCCTCCGTGGACGCCGACGATCTGGGCTTCACGCTGGTCGACGAGTACTCGGTGGAAGTGAGCTTCCAGGTGACCGGCGTACAGGGTCGAGAGGTCGTGTGCGCGCTCGAAGCACTCGATGAGGAGTTCGGCGTGGTCGGCTGGAAGATCGTCGAGATCCCCGCCGGAGACAGCCACTCGCAGACCCGATCGGTCACCATTCCCACCGTGGCGGAGGCGACCACAGGTTTGGTGAACACCTGCTGGGTCGCCTAGACTCGTGCCAGACAGACGACGCCCCGGCACCGTGCCGGGGCGTCTTGGCATATCCCCCGCAGCACGCCGGAGGGATCCCGAAAGAAGGAGCTTCGTCATGTCCACCGATGCTCAGGTTCCCTTCCTCACGCAGGAAGCGTATGACCGGCTCGTCGCCGAGCTGGAGCACCTGTCCACCGTCGGTCGCGATGAGATCGCCAAGCGCATCGAGGCGGCCCGCGAAGAGGGTGACCTCAAGGAGAACGGCGGCTATCACGCCGCGAAGGATGAACAGGGCAAGCAGGAGGCCCGCATCCGCACTCTCGAAGCTCTGCTGAAGACCGCCAAGGTCGGCGAGGCTCCCGCCAGCCGCGGGATCGTCGAGCCGGGCACCGTCGTCACTGCGCTCGTCGCCGGGGGCGAAGAGGTCTTCCTCCTCGGCAGCCGCGAGATCGCCGTCGGCAGCGACCTCGACGTCTACAGCGAGGCCAGCCCCCTCGGTCAGGCCATCCTCGGCCTCAAGGTCGGCGAGAAGTCGGCGTACGAAGCACCGAACGGGCGTTCCATCAGCGTCGAGATCGTGAACGTCGAGACCTACTCGGGCTGACGTGCCACGTAGAAGCGCCCCCGCATCCTCTCGGACGTGGGGGCGCTTCTACGTGGTTTCGACGGTCAGTCGGCGATGAGGATGGGCTCGAAGCCTGCGCGACGCAATGTGTCGAGCGTGTGCTCGGAGTGCTCGGGCCCTCGCGTCTCGACGCTGAGCTCGAGGATGACCTCGCTGATCTGAAGACCGTGACCGTGACGGGTGTGCATCGCTTCGATGACGTTCGCCCCTGCCTCGGCGATGAGCTCGGATACCCGGGCCAGCTGGCCGGGACGGTCGGGCAGCGGGACCCGGATGGTGAGGTACCGCCCGGAGGCCGCGAGCCCGTGCGAGACCACGCGCTGCAGCAGCAGCGGATCGATGTTGCCGCCCGAGAGCACCGCCATGGTCGTGCCGGTGCCGGAGACCTTGCCCGCCAGGATCGCCGCGACGCCCGCCGCGCCGGCAGGCTCCACCACGACCTTCGCCTGCTCCAGCAGGATCAGGATCGCCCGCGCGAGATCGTCGTCGGACACGGTGACGACCTCATCGACGAGGTCCTTGATGATGTCGAACGGGATGGCGCCGGGACGGGCGACCAGGATGCCGTCGGCGATGGTCGGTCGCGTGACGATGTCGACGGGCTCCCCCGCAGCGAGAGACGGGGGCACAGCGGCGGCGTTCTCGGCCTGGACGCCGATGACGCGCACGGTGCGCCCGAGCTCGGCGGCACGCGCCTTCACCGCGGCGGCGACTCCGGCGATCAGCCCTCCACCGCCGATGCCGAGGACCACGGTGTCGACGTCCGGCGCATCATCGAGCAGTTCGAGCCCGAGGGTCCCCTGCCCGATCACGATGTCCCGGTGGTCGAACGGGTGGATCAGCACGGCACCGGTGCGCTCGGAGAACTCCGCTGCGAGCCGCAGCGAGGTGGCCACGGTCTCGCCCTCCAGCACGACCTCTGCGCCGTACCCGCGGGTGGCGAGGAGCTTGGGAACCGGAACCCCCAGCGGCATGAAGATCGTCGCGGGGATGCCGAGCGCCTGAGCCGCGAGTGCGACGCCCTGGGCGTGGTTGCCCGCGGATGCGGCGACGACGCCCCGCGAGCGCTCCTCGGCGCTCAGCCGCGACAGGCGATACGCGGCACCGCGGATCTTGAACGAGCCGGTGCGCTGAAGATTCTCCATCTTCAGCAGGACGGTGCCTCCGTGGATGTCGGAGAGGGCTCGCGACGGCAGCGTCGGCGTGTGCGAGATCACCTCAGCCAGACTCTGAGCCGCTAGCTCGAACTCGGTCAGGCTGGGGACTTCGCTCATCGATTCCTCCGTCTCCGCTCGCGCGGTACTGTGCTCCAGATAAGGTCTCCGCTGGGCCCGACGCCGGTGCGCCAGGAGCCGGAGCTGATGGTCACGGCCGCGACGTTGACGAAAGCGGCCAACGGAACGGCGAAGAGCGCCCCGGGGATGCCGGCGATCATCGCGCCGCCCGCCACGACGAGGACGACGGCGAGCGGGTGGACCTTCACCGCAGAGCCCATCATGATCGGCTGCAGGATGTGCCCCTCGATCTGCTGCACCGCCAGCACGACCACGAGCATCCACAGCGCGATCCACGGTCCGTTGTAGACGAGGGCGAGGAACACGGCGACAGCGCCGGTCGCGACCGCACCCACGATCGGGATGAAGGAGCCGAGGAACACCAGGACGGCGACCGGAAGCGCGAGCGGCACCTGCAGCAGGAAGGCCCCGAGGCCGATGCCGATCGCGTCGATGGTGGCCACGAACAACTGCGTGCGGGCGTAATTCACGATCGTCGCCCAGCCGTTTCGCGCGGCCCCGTCGACCGCCGGGCGGGCCTTGCGCGGGAAGATCTTGACGGTCCACCGCCAGATGCCTGCGCCGTCGGCGAGCAGGCAGATGAGGATGAACAGCGACAGCAGCGCGCCGGTGGCGACGTGTCCCACCGTCGTTCCGATGGCCAGCGCACCCGTCCAGAGGGCCTGCGTCTGCTCATTGAGGAAGTCGAGGCCCTGCTGCAGGTAGTCGGCGATCTGGGTGTCGGAGAGGTTCAGGGGGCCTTCATGCAGCCAGACCTGGAACTGGTCGAACGCCTCGGTCGAGCGAGCCTGCACGTCGGGCAGCTGGGCACGAACCTGCCAGACGACCAGCCACATCAGCCCGGTCACGATGGCGGCCGTTCCGATGAGCGAGATGGCGATCGCCAGCCAGCGAGGGAGTCCGTGTCGCAGCATGAACGAGAAGGCCGGCCACAGGAGCGCCGTGATGAGGATGCCGACCATCAGCGGGATGACCAGGAGCTTCAGCAGCATCACCAGCCAGATGAAGACGCCGATCGCGGCCGCGATGATCAGCAGCCGCCACGAATAGCTCGCTGTGATCCGCAGCGGCAAGGGCACCGCCTCATCGGCATCGGTCGTCACGGTGCGGTCTGTGGAGACCGGGCGCGGACGGAAGAGATCTCGCAGCCGGGGGCGCTGGTCCTCGCTCATCGCCCAAGTCTACGGTCAAGCGGTATGCCGTTCGACGCATCCATCGCCGAGCGGGAGCGATGTCGGCGTCCGGCGATACGCTGGCGACGTGACCGAGACCCTCAGTTCGACGCAGGCCCGGCGAATCGCCCTCGCAGCGCAGGGGTTCACCCGCGCGAGGCCCGCCTCCGTCGCCGCGCGCCACGTGCACCGGGTGATGGACCGCCTGGGCGTGCTTCAGATCGACTCGGTGAACGTGTTCGCACGCTCGCACTACCTGCCCCTGTTCTCACGTCTGGGCTCGTACGACCCGGCGCTCCTCGACAGGGTCTTCCTCTCGCGCACCACCCACTACGTCGAGTACCTCGCCCACGAGGCGACGTTCATCCCGGTCGCGGACTGGCCGCTGTGGCGATTCCGCATGGACGACTTCCGGCGGAAGTGGGCGGGTGAAGATTCGTGGATGAGCAACAACGCGCGCACGGTGCAGTGGGTGCAGGACGAGCTGCGCGCCAGGGGGCCGCTGCGTCCCGCCGACCTGCGTGACGACGCGCCTCGAGAGCGCGGCACCTGGTGGGACTGGGACGAGGCCAAGCTCGCACTCGAACACCTCTGGCGCACAGGGGATGTCGCCGTCAGCGGCCGCAGGGGCTTCGAGCGCACATACGCGCTGGCCGAGCAGGTGATCCCCGACGGGATCCGATCGCGGGAGATCTCCCGCGACGAGGCGATCCTGGAATTGACGCGACGTGCGGCCCGCTCGAGCGGTGTCGCGACGCAGTCCGACCTCGCCGACTACTACCGGATCCGCGACCGGACCGCAGTCGCTCGCTCGATCAGCGAGCTCGTCGACGCCGGCGAACTGCTCCCTGTCCAGGTGCGCGGGTGGGAGCGCGGCGGCCGTCCGCTGCCCGCGTGGCGGCATCGCGACGCCGTGTTGCCGCGCAAGGTCGACACCGCGGCCGTTCTGACGCCGTTCGATCCGGTTGTGTGGTTCCGCGACAGGGCGCTCCGCATCTTCGATCTCGACTACCGCATCGAGATCTACGTGCCGGCCGAGAAGCGTCGGTTCGGCTACTACTCGCTACCCGTGCTCGTCGGCGACCGCATCGTGGCGCGCGTCGATCTCAAGGCCGACCGCGCCAGCTCCACTCTGCAGGTGCAGTCCGCGTGGTGGGAGCCGCAGGCTCGGCCCGGCGATGCCGAGCCCGTCGCCGCGGAACTGGCCCTGGCAGCCGCCTGGCAGGGCCTGGAACGGGTCTCGATCTCGGGTTGGGGCGATGCCACCTCGGCGCTGCACGGCGCGCTGACCGGGGCGGGTGGCAGTGTGCATCGCCACGTGCACGCCAGAGAGAGCGCCCCATGAGTCGGCGCCGTTGGTGGCTGATCGGCAGCGTTGCGGGAGTCGTCGCGGCCGTCGTCACCGGTGTGTGGATCTTGCAGGCGACGAGTCGTCCTGCCACTGCGCAGGAGGCCGCTGTCGCGTACCTGCGCGCGCTCGAATCCGGTGACCCGGCAGCGGTGGAGAAGACCGGCGCCGTGGTCTCACCGGAGACCCTGGAGGCGTTCTCCGGCGCGACGGCACTCGTCGAGGATGCGGAGGTGACCTCCGTCACGGGCGATGACAGCGCCCCGATCGGGGGAGCGACGGCGGTGGCCGAGATCTCCTTCCGCCTGGCCGATGAAGAGCACACGGCAGAGGTGACGCTCTCCCCCATCGACGGACGATGGGTCGTGGACGATTCCGGGCGGGGCAGCGTGAGCGCCACTCCATCGGTCGGCACATTCGTCGCCGTCGGGGAGCAGATCCTGCCCGCCGGCGAGGCGACGGCGCTGCTGCCGGCGACCTACACCGTCACCGCCGCGCCGGTGGCGTTGCTCAACGGCGAGAAGTCGGTGACCGTGCTCCCCGGCGACGAGACAGCCGTCGATGTCGACGTGTCCGTCCGCGCCGAGGCGGCGGGCGCGGCTCAGAAGCAGCTCGACGAGCACCTCGCGACCTGTACGGAACCGGGTGCTGCGGCCCCGCCCGACGGTTGCGGCATCCGCATCCCCTGGGGCACGGAGTTCCGCGCGGTCACCGACATCCGGTACCGCGTGGAGGAGTTGCCGACCACGACGTTGTCGACCACCGTGTTCAGCGCAGAAGGCGGGATCCTCATCGCGACCGTCACCGGAACCGGTCAAGACGGTGAGAAGCGCGAGGCCACCTATCGGACCGACACGTGGGCCGTGCGCGGCGACGTGTCGTTCACCGCGGACGACGTGGTGCTGACCGCCTGGTGAGCGCGCGTCGGATCAGAACTGCACGCGGGGCGGTTCGGAGATCGCGCTGTTGTCGGCGACCTCGAAGAACTCGCGCTCGGTGAAGCCGAGTCCCTTGGCGAACAGGTTGTTCGGGAAGACCTTGATCTTGGTGTTGAGCTCGCGAACGCCGCCGTTGTAGAAGCGACGCGCGGCCTGGATCTTGTCTTCCGTATCGACCAACGCCTGCTGCACCTGGAGGAAGTTCGTGCTCGCCTGCAGCTGCGGATACGCCTCGGCGACAGCGAAGAGGCTGCGAAGCGCCTGCTGGAGGTGTCCCTCGGCGATTCCGGCCTCACCGGGCCCGCCGGCGGACAGCGTCTCGGCGCGGGCACGCGTGACGTTCTCGAAGACGGCCTTCTCGTGGGAGGCGTACCCCTTGACCGTCTCGATGAGGTTGGGGATGAGGTCGGCTCGTCGCTTCAGCTGCACCGTGATGCCGCTCCACGCCTCGTCGACGCGGACCTTCAGCTGCACCAGCGAGTTGTACGTGGCCCACAGATAGATGCCGGCGAGCAGGATCACTCCGACAACGATCAGTACCGGCACGAGCCATTCCATCAGAGGCCCACCCTTCCTCGTGTTTCTCTCATCCTAGACGCGCACCCTGCACGTGGACTGGGCGCATGCCGGGGCCGCGGTCCCGGACCGTGTCAGGCTCCGAGCACCCGATCGAGATAGCGATTCGTGAAGCGCCGCTCCGGATCCAGGCGGTCGCGGAGCGCGACGAAGTCGTCGAATCGCGGATAGCGCTCGCTGAGCGTCTCGTCCGTCAGAGTGTGCAGCTTGCCCCAGTGCGGGCGGCCACCGAACTCGAGCATGATCTCCTCCACCGCGTTGAAGTATTCCGACGGGTCGGCGCGCCAATACCGGTGCACCGCGATGTAGGCGCTCGAGCGCCCATGCGCCGTCGACAGCCACCGGTCGTCCTCCGCCGCGAAGCGCACCTCGATCGGGAATTCGATGCGCCACCCGCGCTGAACGATGAGGGCGCGGACGGCTTGGAACGCCGGCACGACATTCTCGGCCGGCAGCGCATACTCCATCTCACGGAACCGCACCGTCCGGCTCTGGATGAGCACTCGATGCGACAGCTCGGTGTACTCACGGTCTCCGGTGAGCTTGACGGCCAGTCTGCTGAACGGAGGCGTCATCGCCGGAATGACCTGCCCCGCGGCACACACGACACGATAGACGCCATTGGAGAGGAGCGTCTCATCGATCCATCTGCCGACCACGGGGAGCGGTTTGCGCACCGTCGACTCCGGCAGCCGTGTCTGACGCTTCGTCAGCGCGACGTCGGTGTGCGGGAACCAGTAGAACTCGAAGTGATCCGACGCGGCCACGCGCTCATCGAGCGTGGCGAGCACGTCGTCGAGAGGGGCGGGCTCATCGATGGCGTGCATGACGAAAGCCGGGACGCACTGCAGCGTGACCTCGACGATGATGCCGAGCGCACCGAGCCCGAGCGCGACGGCCGGCAGCAGTTCGCTCTGATGCTGATCATCGATGCGGAGGAGTTCTCCTTCGGCCGTGACCATGGTGATGCCGACGACCTGAGTCGCCAGGCCGCCGAACTGCGCGCCGGTGCCATGGGTTCCGGTGGAGATCGCTCCGGCGATGGACTGACGGTCGATGTCGCCGAGGTTCTCCATGGCCAGCCCGTAGGGGGCGAGCAGGCCGGGGATGCGATGCAGCCTCGTGCCCGCGAGCAGGGTGACCCGCCCGCTGGCCGCATCCGCCGAGACGAGACCCTGCAGGTCGTCGAGTTCCAGCAGGACGCCGGGTGCGACGGCGATGCCGGTGAAGCTGTGCCCCGCTCCCACGGCCTTCACGCTGAGACCGTGCTTCACCGCGGCGATCACCGCACGCTGCACACCCTCGGGACTGCGTGGGCGTTCGACGCGCACGGGACGCACCGAGGCCGACCGGCCCCAGTTCTGCCAGGAGCCGCCGATTCTCGTCACAGGAACGCCTTTCCCTCGCCGCGGTAGGTGGGAAGCTCGTCGATGACCTGCTCCCCCGACACCAGGTGATAGCGCTCGATGCGCTCCGCGGGCTCTCCGCTCTTCGCATGCCGGAACCAGACGCGATCCCCCACTCCCAGCGACGTCGCGGCAGGCCCCTGCAGCGGCGTCTGCACCTCGCCGGCGGCCTCACGCCCGAGCGTGCGGAGTCCCTCGGGCCACACCGGGCGCGGCTGACGGGAGGGGAGCGCAGGGCCGGAGGCGATCCACCCTCCGCCCAGCACCGTGGCGATGTCGTCGGCCGGCCGGCGCACCACATCGAACGCGAAGGCCGAGGCCGGGGCGGGGCGGAACGACCGGTATCCGTCGAACAGATGGCCGCCCAGCAGCCCGCTCCCCGCGCTCGCCTCGGTGAGTGATTCGTCGCTGCCCGTGAACTCGAGCGAGCCGGTGCCGCCGCCGTTGAGGATCTCCAGCGGAGCGATCGCCCCCACGGCGGCGACGATGGCCGCCCGACGCTCCCGCAATTCGTTCCTCGAGCGCGCCTGCACCATGCGGATCAGCGGCGCGTCGGGCCCGGCATCGTCGCCCTGACCCGCGATCTGCGCGTCGTACATCTGCAGTCCGACGAGCCGGAACCCGGGCCGAGCGACGACCTTGCGGGCGAAGCCGGCGACCTCACCCGGCGTGAAGAGGGCCGAGCGGCGCACGCCGATGTGGCCGAGGATCGAGGATCGCCAGGACGCGTCGACGTCGATCGCGACCCGGATCTCGGGGCGGGCTGCGGGACCGGCGACGCTGTCGATCAGATCGAGGTGGACGAGATCGTCGACCATCAGCGTGATGCGCTGCGCCGCCTGCTCGTCGGCGAAGAGCCGTTCCAGACCCGCGCGATCCACCGTCGGATAGCCGAGCATGATGTCGTCGTGCGTCTCGGCCAGCCACAGCGCCTCTTCGAGCGTGAACGCGAGGATGCCGCGGAATCCGGGGAGTTTCAGCACTGCGTCGAGCACGGCCCGCACTCGCACCGACTTGGAGGCGACACGGATGGGGAGTCCGCCTGCGCGCACCAGCAGGTCCATCGCGTTGTAGCGGAGCGCCTCTCGATCGATCACCCCGACTGGCGCCGGCAAGTGTCCGGTCGCGGCGGAGAGGCGTGGCCAGTACCGGGCCGGATCTTCCCACTCGGGGGCGATCGCGGGCGCACCCTGAACGGGGCTCAGTTCGTCGATGAGGTCGAGCACTCCCCCACCCTAAGGCCTCGCCATACTCCGGATCATCCCCCGCGGCACCCGGTCGCAGCCGCCGCTCGGCGATAGGCTGACGACGCGGCCCCCGTAGCCCAATGGCAGAGGCAGGCGACTTAAAATCGCTTCAGTCTGGGTTCGAGTCCCAGCGGGGGCACTCCGGCTTCTCACTCCTCGCCGTCCGCAACCGCCCTCCGCTCTCCCGCCGCCTCACGCACCCGCCGAGCCACCAGCACCACGAGCGCGATCGCGATCGCCGTGTAGACGGCGTAGTCGAGGTATCCCAGGTACTCCTCCAGCTGCTCGTGCTGCGTGCCGAGCGCCGCGCCGACGCCGAGGAGCAGAGTGTTCCAGGCGCCGCTGCCGACGATCGTGTAGATGCTGAACGTGACGAGATTCATGCGCGACGCCCCGGCGGGGATCGAGATGAGGCTGCGCACGCCCGGGACCATTCGGCCCACGAGCACCGTCCAGCCCCCGCTGCGCGTGAACCAGTCCGCGCCGCGTTCCAGATCCGTGCGACTCACCAGTCGAGTCGACGCCAGCAGTCGCACCGCGCGCTGCATGCCGATCGCCGCTCCCAGACCGTAGAGCAGCAGCGCTCCCAGCCAGGAGGCCAGGGTGCTCCAGAAGATGAGCCAGCCCAGGTTCAGCTCTCCGCTCTGGCTGAGGTAGCCCGCGAACGGCAGGATCACCTCGCTCGGGATCGGCGGGATCAGCACCTCGAGGAACACGAGCACACCGACCCCGACGTCGCCGAGGGAGGTGAGCACATCGGCCGCGAATCCGGTGAGGCCGCTGAAGCCGTGTTCGGCCTCGGTCGCGTAGAACATCCGCGCTCAGCGTCCGAAGAGATCGCCGATGCCCGGGATGCCCAGGTCTCCGAGCCGCTCGCCCCATCCGGTGGCCGCCTCGCCGAGTCCGGACGCCGCCTCCCCCGCGGAGCCCATCAGGTCGCCTGCCCCGCCGGCGATCGACTCGACATCGATTCCGGCGGCGAGTGACTCGAGGTCGATGCCCTCCGCCAGCGCACCGAAGTCGACGCCGATGTCGGCCGCCTGCTCCAGGAGCGGGCCTGCCACGGTGCTGAGCACGGCACCGCCGGCGACCACACCGAGGAGTCCCACCGCCGCGCCGCCCGCGGCGACCGCAGCACCACCGACGCCGGCACCACGCACCCGCGACAGGAGTCCGCGCATCCGCCCCGGCTTCATGGCCTCGGCACGTCCGGCAGCACGGGCGAGGTCGTCCGGCGACGAAGACCTCGGACGCTCCCCCGGCTCGAGCTCCTGCCGCATCCGTGCCTCGACGAGCGTGCGCTGCTCGGGAGTCAGACGGGCGAATGCCTCCCGGTGGATCTGCTCGACGCGCTGCGGGTCGGCCGTCTGCAGCAGGTAGTCATACCGGGCGATCGCTGCCCGGTCGGCGTCGGAGGCCACGTTCGATGAGCGGGTAGTCTGCGCAGCCGGGGGTGCGTATGCATCCTTCGGACGAGGGGAACCGGCCGCACCGCTCCGAGCGCCGGATACCGGCGGCGCATAGGGGTCTGCAGCCGCGGGCGGTGCGCTCTGCTCGGCTCGCGGGGCGCCGTCGGCCGGGCCTCGGACCGCGTCCACGGCTCCGCGGAGCATTCCACCCCAGTCCGTCGAGCGGGATCCGCCCGCCGAATGGTCGTTGCGTCCGGACCCGGCACTCTTGTCGAGCGCGTCGGTGGCGAGTCCGATCAAGCGGGAGAGCTTTCCCATGGGTGTCCCTTTCGTGGTGCGGGCCACCGGGGATTCCCACGTCGAAGCGACGGCAGGGGTTTCTCGGCACCCCGCGATGCGGGTGCCAAGGTCTCCTCCACCCTCGCGGGCCAGCGGGCCGGAGCACGATCTCGTGCTCGTAATGACGACGACGCTGCAGACGGGAGTACTCCCCTTGCTGCCCCCACGTTAGCGGCCGCACCTGTGCTCCGCCTCGGAGCCGCCCCGAAGAAACGAAGATCGGCCCCGGCGCAGAGCGCGCGGGGCCGATCCATCGATTCGAGAGTCAGCTACTTGGCGGCAACCTCGGCCGGCTCAGGAGCCTTCTCGGCGGCGGGCTTCTTCGCCGCAGGCTTCTTCGCGGCCGGCTTCTTGGCCGCGGGCTTCTTCGCGGCGGCAGTCGCCTCCGGTGCCTCAGCCGATGCCGCCGGAGCAGCCTTCGCCGCAGGAGCGGCGTCCGCGACAGGCGCCGCGGGAGCTGCCGGACGCGGACGTGCGGCGAACTCCTCGAAGACGTAACGGGGGTTCTGCACCGTCTCGAGGTTCACCAGGTCGCGGCCGAGCCACAGGTTGTTCCACCAGCCCCAGATCACACGGAACTTGCGCTCCCACGTGGGCATCGCGAGGCCGTGGTAGCCGCGGTGCGCGACCCAGGCCACGAAGCCCTTGAGTGCGATCTTGCCGGACTGGAAGACGCCGTTGTACAGGCCGAGACCCGCGACAGCACCGAGGTTCTTGTGGAAGTACTCCTTCGGGTTCTCCCCACGGAGCACGGCGACCAGGTTCTTCGCGAGGAGCTTGGCCTGGCGAACAGCGTGCTGGGCGTTCGGCACGCAGAAGCCGCCGACGCCGCCGCCCGAGAGGTCGGGGACAGCCGACACGTCGCCCGCAGCCCACGCGCCTTCAACGAAGGCCTCGGGCGTGCCGACGCGCAGGTCGGCACGGGTCTGGATGCGACCGCGCTCCTCGACCGGGAGGTCTCCGCCACGAACCACGGTCGGGTTCGCCATGACACCCGCGGTCCACACGATGACATCGGTCGGGATGACCTCGCCCGTGGAGAGCTCGACGTTACCGTCGATGGCGCCGGTGACCTGGGTGTCGAGGTGAACGTTGGCACCGCGCTTGGCGAGATCCTTCAGCACCCACTCGCTGGTCTTCAGCGAGACCTCGGGCATGATGCGCCCCATAGCCTCGATGAGGTGGAAGTGCGTGTCCTCGAAGCTGAGCTGCGGGTACTTGCCGACGAGCGACGAGGCGAGCGAGCGCAGCTCGGCGAAGACCTCGATACCCGCGAAACCGCCACCGACGACGACGACCGACAGCAGACGGTCACGCTCGGGACCGGCGGGAAGAGCCGCGGCCTTGTCGAAGTTGGACATGACCTTGTCGCGGATCGCGACGGCTTCCTCGATCGTCTTCAGCCCGATCGCGTTGTCGGCGATGCCGGGGATCGGGAAGGTGCGGGAGACGGCTCCCGCGGTGACGACGATCTGGTCGTACGCGAACTCGTAAGGCTCGCCGACGGGCGGCGTGATCGTCGCGACCTTCTGGGCGTGGTTGATGTTCGTCACCTTGGCGGTGAGGACGTGGGTGCGCTTGAGGTGACGACGGTGCGCGACGACCGAGTGACGCGCCTCGATGGAACCGGCGGCGACTTCAGGCAGGAACGGCTGGTACGTCATGTAAGGCAGCGGGTCGACCATGGTCACGTCGGCCTCACCCTTGCGGAGGTGCTTCTCGAGCTTCCACGCGGTGTAGAAACCTGCGTACCCTCCGCCGACGATCAGAATCTTGGGCACAGTGCTGTTCTGAGGCACAGAAGAACTACTCCTCGGAGTCGGGGATTTGGCGTACGGAAACGCGCGCCGATCGGATGCGCCGGGCAGCTGCGGTGACGCCAAGCGCTACCAGGATACCAGGCACTGTGAGCGCAATGAGCGGCAGGGTACCGTAGCGCAGTGAATCGGCGCTGGGAAGCAACGGTGAAGCAGCTTCGCTCGGCGCATCGGCGGCGGGCAGAGGCGGCACGGCGACCGGCGTCATCGAGGGAACGGGCTGCGGTTCCGACTCCGCGCGGCGGAAGTAGCGCACCCATTCCGCAAGGTCGCCCATGGGGTTCACGCTCACCGGGGCGATGTCTGCAGAGATCGCGGCAGCGGCATCCACCAACCCGTAGCCGTAGAGCGGATCCTGCGGCTTGGTGGCGTCCGGCACAGGGATCGCGGTCTTGATGATGCGGTTGATGACGTCGATCGCCTTGATGTCGGGGTGTGCGGAGCGGATGAGAGCGGCGACTCCGGCAACGATGGGTGCCGCGCCGCTCGTCCCACGCCAGCGCTCGACTTTGCCGTCGGCGGAGACACCGATCAGTCCCTCGCTGGGCGCCGAGATCCCGATCGTGATGCCCTGGGTGGAGGCCTCGACGCTCGCCGTGCCGGTCTGGTCCACGCCGCCCACCGTGAGCACGCCGGGGATCGTCGCAGGAGCGCCGATGATGTTCGTGCCGCTCCCCCGGTTGCCCGCGGCGACGACGACGACCACGTCGTGCTCGAACGCGTAGAGGAACGCGTCGTCCCAGCTCTCATCCCAGTCGAGCGTGTTCGTCGTGAAAGACAGATTGATGATGTCGGCACCGTTGTCGACCGCCCAGCGCATCCCCTTCGCGACCTGCTCCGTGAACGGCACAGCGGCCGCCGCTCCGAAGCCGACCGAGATGGAGAGGAGGTTGGCCTCCGGCGCGACGCCGATCATGCCGGTACCGTCGGCGGCGCCGCGTCCTGCCGCGAGCGAGGCCACCCAGGAACCGTGATTGCCGTCCACCGCTCCCAGCGGCGTCCGTCCATCCGGGGTGCCGGCGCCGGACACGTCCGTGCCGCCGACCACGGCGTCGCCGAACACCTCGGGCACCTTGCCGATGCCCGTGTCGATCACGGCGATCGTCACGCCCTTGCCACGGGTCGTCTGCCACGCCTCGCGGATCCTCGCCCCGTCGAGCCAGTACTCCGACGCACGGGTCGGATCGGATGGGTCGTCGGGGATCGGCGGCGGCGTCGCCGTGGCACCGAGGAGCAGCACAGACGCCGCGACCACCATCATGGCGGCAGCGCTGCGCAGCGTCCGGCGGGCTGTCATTCGGGTGACGCCGCCGCTTCGCGCAGTGCGGCGCCGGGGTCTTCGCACCGGCACACCTCGGGCGACCAGGACGACCGCGCCAGCGCAGCATCGCCGATCGGATTCACGCCGGGACCGGCAGCGAGGGCATGTCCCGCGAGCGCGTGCAGGCATTTCACGCGCGTGGGCATCCCTCCGGCTGAGATCCCGTCGATCTCGGAGACCTCCCCGAACTGCGTCCGGTCGGCGAGGTACGCCTCGTGCGCGGCGAGGTAGGCGGCAGCGGTCTCCTCATCATCGGCCAGGAGCGCCGCGAGTTCCGGCATCACCTGCGTGGCCTCGAGGGTCGACATCGCCGCCGTGGCCGCCGGGTGCGTCAGGTAGTAGAACGTGGGGAACGGCGTGCCGTCTGGAAGGCGGGGCGTCGTGGCGACGACCGTGGGGTTGCCGCACGCGCAGCGAGCCGCGATGCCCACCACACCCCGGGCGGGACGGCCGAGCTGGGCCGAGACGACGGCGAGCTCGGCGGACGTGGGGGCAGGGAACGGCGGCGTGGTCACCCCTCCAGCGTAGGGGAGCCGCCCGAGAGGATGCTCGGAGGGAGCGCTCAGGGAGCGGTCGCTGCCGTGTCGCTGAGTCCTGTCGCGACCAGGGTGCGCAGGAGTTGCGGCATCCAGTCCGACGGCTTCTCCTCGAGCGTGTCGCTCACCGGTGCCTGCTCGCGCGGGAGAGCCGATGGATCGAGGTCGTTGTCGATCAGATAGACGACCTCGCCGGGTTTGACGTAGTAGAGGCGTTCACGCGCCTGCGTCGTGATGTAGGCGGGGTCGTTCCACCGCTCGCGCTCGGCGATCAGCGCGGTGATCTCGTCTTCGCTCACCTGCACCGATGCCTCCAGCGCCGCGATCTTCTGACGCTGGTCGATGAACGTGCCGAGCGTGGGCACGAGGACCCAGGCACCCAACACCACCAGCGACAACATGATCACCGAGAACGCCGAGAGACGGATGCCGGAGGCCCACTCGCGGACATCGACGCGCGGTGCATCACCGCGGTTCCTGCGCGAGGCTCGGGGCGCGGGGGCGGTCACGGATGACGCCCTCGATCTGCCGGCGCCCTTTCCGGCCGCCTTCGCGGCCGGAACCGACGAAGGAGGAGCCGGTCGTCGTGCCACGGCCCCTCCTTCGTCGTGCCGCTTCAACGGCGTCATGCTCCGCGGATGACGGCCGTCTCAGCCGCCGCTTCCGCGGCTTCTTCGTGTGTCAGCCGCGCTCAGGCCTGCGAGCGCGGGAAAGCCGAGCGACCGGCGAAGACCGCGGCGTCGCCGAGCTCCTCCTCGATGCGCAGCAGCTGGTTGTACTTGGCGACGCGCTCGCTGCGAGCGGGTGCGCCCGCCTTGATCTGGCCGGAGTTCGTCGCGACGACGAGGTCGGCGATGGTCGTGTCCTCGGTCTCGCCGGATCGATGCGACAGCATGGCCGTGTAGCCGGAGCGCTGCGCCAGGCTGACCGCATCGAACGTCTCGGTGAGCGTGCCGATCTGGTTGACCTTGACGAGCAGCGAGTTGGCGACGCCGCGCTTGATGCCGTCGGCGAGGCGCTGCGGGTTGGTGACGAACAGGTCGTCGCCGACCAGCTGCACCTTGGAGCCCAGGGCGTCGGTGAGGTGCTTCCAGTTGTCCCAGTCGTCCTCGGCCAGCGCGTCCTCGATCGTGACGATCGGGAAGTCGTTGACGAGGCCCACGTAGTACTCGGTGAGCGCTGCTGCGTCCCAGTCCTTGTTGTCGAGGCGGTAGACGCCGTCCTTGAAGAACTCGGTCGCTGCGACGTCGAGGCCGAGGGCGATGTCGGTGCCGGGCGTGAAGCCGGCCTTCTCGATCGCCTTGACCAGGAAGTCCAGGCCCTCACGGTTGCTGGGGAGGTCGGGGGCGAAGCCGCCCTCGTCGCCGAGGCCGGTCGCGTAGCCCGCGGCCTTCAGCTCGGCACGCAGCACGTGGTAGGTCTCGACGCCCCAGCGCAGTGCCTCGGAGTAGGTCTCGGCGCCGATCGGGGCGAGGAAGAACTCCTGCATGTCGATGCCGTTGTCGGCGTGCTCGCCGCCGTTGATGACGTTGAACAGCGGAACGGGCAGCACGTGGGCGTTCGGGCCACCCAGGTAGCGGAACAGCGGGAGGTCGGCCGAATCCGCGGCCGCCTTGGCGACGGCGAGGCTCACGCCGAGGATGGCGTTGGCACCGACGCGCTTCTTGTTCTCGGTGCCGTCGACCTCGATGAGGATCTCGTCGACGATGCGCTGCTCGCTCGCCTCGACACCCTCGATGGCCGGGCCGAGCTCGTCGATGATGGCCTCGACGGCCTTGAGCACGCCCTTGCCGCCGTAGCGGCTCTTGTCGCCGTCGCGGAGCTCGTACGCCTCGAACGCGCCGGTGGATGCACCGGACGGCACGGCCGCCCGCTGCACGATGCCGTCGTCGAGGAGGACCTCCACCTCGACGGTCGGGTTTCCGCGCGAGTCGAGAATCTCGCGTGCGCCTACAGCCTCGATCAGTGCCACTGATGTGCTCCTTGCTCAGGGGGAAAACGTGGTGTGGAGCGTCGTCGATCCGCGCCCAGTCTAGCCCGGCCGTGCGACCGGATCAGGGACGCGTCCGGGCATTCCGCACGGAGCGGGCTCAGACCACGACGGCGATCGCGAAGCCGTCCCAACCCTTCGCCCCGACCGTCTGCAGAGCCGTGGCGTCGAAGCGCGGGTCCTCCCCCAGCATGCGGAGGCCGTCACGGGTGCCGATCACCTTCGGGTCGCTGCTGTCGTCGCGGACGATCTCGCCTTCGCGCCCGATGTTGTCCAGCACGACGACCGTGCCCGCGTGACCGAGCCTCGCGGCCCAGTCGAGATAGACGGTGTTGGACTCCTTGTCGGCGTCGATGAACACCAGATCGAACCCGCCGACCAGGGTCGGCAGCACGTCGGCACCTCTGCCGATGCGGATGTCGACGCGGTCGCCGACACCGGCGGCGTCGATGCTGGACCGGGCGACGGCGGCGTTATCCGCCTCCGCCTCGATGGTCACGACTCGACCGTCGGCCCCGACGGCCCGGGCGAGCCAGATCGTCGAATAACCGCCGAGGGTGCCGATCTCGAGCACCCGTCGCGCACCGCTGATGCGGACGAGCAGGTTCAGCAGCTTGCCCGCGACGGGCGCGACCTCGATCTCGGGCATCCCCGCCTCGCGCTGCGCGGCGAGAGCCGACTCCAGCTCGGCGTCGGGCCCGATGAGCGTGTCGGCGAGATACGAATCGGCCTGCGACCAGGCGGCGGGGGTGGAGTCCATGACCTCAGCCAACCGCCGCCTCGGATCGCCGTCAACCCCCGCGGCATCAGCCCCGCGGCGGCGAGAGCAGACGACCGGGGGCGTCGGCGAGCTCGGGCTGCTTCCGGAACTGGCCGGTCAGCACGAGCACCAGGACCACCGCCGCGACCACGATCCATGCCGAGACGCCGAGCGGCCCGGCGAGAGCGAGATCGGGCTGCGTCGCCGCGAACAGGACGATGAGGCCGGCAGCGGCGTTCAGCGATCCGTGCGCGATCACCGCCGGCCAGACGGATGCGGAGCGCAGTCGGAGCCAGCCGAGCAGAACGCCCCAGGCGACGCAGCCGCCCACCATGAACAGGACGCCCGTGATGTCGGTGCGCCCGAAGTTGTAGCCGAGCAGGATGATCGGGCTGTGCCACAGGCCCCAGATCGCGCCGCTGAGGATCAGTGCGGGCCAGGTGCCGAGCGGCCGCAACGCCGGAAGCAGCCAGCCCCGCCATCCGATCTCCTCCCCGAAAGCGAAGATGCTGTTGAACAGCGCCCCGAGCGGAACCATCGCGATCTGGGCGAACACCACGACCTCGACCGGCGGCACGGGGGCACCCGCGGGCAGTGCCTTCGCGAGTTCCGCCGCGAAACCGGCGAAGGTCAGATCGAGCTGCACGAACCCGAGCGCCGCGGACACGACGATCGTGAGCCCGACCAGCACCGGCGGCACGAGCCAGGCGGCGACCATCAGCCAGACCACGCGCTTCGCGGGCCGCAGCGGCCAGAGTCCGAGGAAGCGTGCACGCTGGCCCCGGGCGGGCACCCCCATCGCGAAGGTCACGACCAGCACCGCGATGGCAGGAGTGAACATCATGATCGGCAGGAGGAACACGGACATCGGCTCGGCGAGACCGGCCCCCAGCCAGAGGGGCAGCGCCACCAGCCACGCCAGCGCGCAGGCGACGACCACGAAGACGATGACGGCGGGCCAGTGCACGGCGCGGGGGTGTGGAGTCGATTCGGTCATGAGTCGGCCTTTCCGGGTTCTGCGGGCGTCACGCCCGGCGTTCGAGTACGGTCCGCATAGGCCTGGAGCAGTGCTGCAGCCTCTTCGGCTCCGTCGATGGTGACGATGAAGGGCCGCCGACCCCGACGGCTGACCTCGATCGCGGATCCCTGCCGCATGACGATGCCGGTCCGCCCGTCGACCGAGATACGCCAGCCCCAACCGCCGAACTCACCGAACGGCGAGATCTCCACCGCACGAGCGGACTCGATCTCGTCGAGCGGAATGCGGATGCGCGGCCAGCCCAACAGAGCCCGCGCAGCGAAGCCCTCCGGAGTGACCTTGACGCGGAAGGATGCGGTCGCTGCCAGTGCGAGGCCCACGACGAGCACGACCACGGCCACGATCCAACCGCCCGCGACGCCGGTGCCCAGCATGTGCGCGGCGAGCGCGACGAGGCCGAGAAGCACGATGAAGAGGAAGGCCAGCGCTCCGCGGGGCATGGTCGTCGTGGCGACCCACACGACGCGTTCACCGTTCGCGATACGGACGGCATGCCGGGGCTCCAGCGTGCGTCCCTGCTCCGCTCTCACGCGGGGTTGCACGGCCCAGGCGATGCCCCCAGCCGCGATGAGCCCCCCGAACGCCAGCGCCATGATCCCGCCGATGCCCGGCGCGTCCGCGATATCGGTGAGATCACGCTGGATCGCGAGCGAGCCGAGGCTCATGATCGCGGCGAAGAGTGACATGCCAGCCGCCAGAGCACCCATCAGGCGTCCCGCGCCGCCCCAGTGCGCGCCGACCGAGGCGAGGGTGGTGATCGCCATCAGCAACGGCAGCCCGAGTCCGATCCCGACGAGGAGCCAGAGATAGGTGGACGGAGCCCCGAAGCCGTCGGCACCGCCGACGCCCCAGTGAGTCGCGACCTGCTCCGGCATCGTGGGCAGCCACGTGAGCATGACCACGACGGCGATCGCAGTGATCGTGATCGGCGCGATCACCGCGACGACGAAGAAGGTCAGCCGTGCACGTCGCAGCAGCGGAGGCGGCGTGCGGGTGAGGTCGTGGGCGGTCATGGCGAATCCTCCTCGGGGTTCTCGATCGGGTTCATGACGGTGCGGGCTTGGCGATGCGCCTGGACGATGCCGGCGAGCGTGTCGGCGGACACCCCGAGAGCTGCGGCCCGACGCACCAGCTCATCGATGTCGTGCGCGAGCTCGGCGAGCGGCGCAGCCGAGGTCGCGATGACGGCCCCCCTGCCTCGACGCAGATCGACGAGACCTTCGTCGCGCAGCCTTTGATAGGCGTGCAGAACGGTGTGCTGGTTGATCTCCAGCGCCTCGGCGACATCTCGCGCCGCGGGAAGGCGGTCTCCTGGCGCGAGCACTCCGGCGAGGATGTCCGAGCGCACGGACGCCGCCACCTGGTCGTACAGCGCGCGGGGGCTGTCGGGATCGACGCGGATCAGCATCCGACTCTCCTTCTCCGGTATCGCTAGTTATTCTATACGAACTAGAACAACTGTAGCTACCCTCCAGACGTCTTCGTCCCCCGGCCCTGTCTCCCCCACACTGGCGGGATGCGCATCACGCCCCGCCGCCTCGCCCTCGGCATGAGCCTCTGGATCCCGAACCTCTTCAGCGGCATCCGCATCCGCCGCTTCAGTGAGGATTGGACGCACGCCACCGTCGAGCTGCACGTGAACGTCTTCACCCGCAACTACGTCAAGACCGCGTTCGGCGGGTCGATGTCGGCCATGACCGACCCGTATTTCTTCATGCTCGTCATGCATCAGCTCGGGCGCGACCACGTGGTGTGGGATACCCGTGGGGAGATCGAGTTCCTGAAGCCCGGCCGCGGGGTGTTGACGGCGGAGTTCGAGGTGTCGAAGGAGAAGGCGGAGGAGATCCGCGAGCGCGCCCGCGGTGGCGCGAAGGTGCTCGAGTGGTTCGATACGGTGATCACGGACCGCGAGGGCGACGTGGTCGCGAAGGTCCGCCGCGAGGTGTACATCCGGGAGAAGAAACGGGTCACAGCGTCCCGAGGCTGAACCCCGTCACCCGCCGTTCACCGCGAACTGTCACCATGGACGGATGCCCCTCGCTCGCCGACTGACGCTCGGAGACGCCGTCGCCATCGGCCTCGGATCCATGATCGGCGCCGGAGTGTTCGCCGTGTGGGCTCCGGCGATCGGGGCCGCCGGCAGCGGCATCCTCATCGCCCTCGCGATCGCCGCCGTCGTCGCGTACTGCAACGCGACCGCATCGGCGCAGCTCGCCGCGGTGCATCCCGTCGCGGGTGGCACGTATGCGTACGCGCGCGCCGAGATCGGCCCGTGGTGGGGATTCGTCGCCGGCTGGAGCTTCGTCATCGGCAAGATCGCGAGCTGCGCCGCCATGGCGATGACCTTCGCCGCCTACGCCGCACCCGAGGGATGGCAGGTGCCCGTCGCCGTCATCGCGGTCGCGGCACTGGCGGTCGTGAACTGCTTCGGCGTGACCCGGACCGCTCTGCTCACGCGCATCCTGGTCGTCTGCTCGCTGCTCGGGATCGCCGTCGCGGTCGGATTCGGGATCGCCGCCGCACCGACGGCCACTCCGAGCCCGCTGCCCGACGCCACCGTCTACGGCGTGCTGCAGGGGGCCGGGCTGCTGTTCTTCGCATTCGCGGGATATGCGCGCATCGCGACCATGGGCGAGGAGGTGGTCGACCCGGCGAAGACGATTCCGCGCGCGATCATCCTCGCCCTCGGTGGAGCTGTCGTCGTCTACACCCTGGTCTGCGTCGCGGTCATCCTGGTGCTCGGCGCCGATGCGATCGGATCGACGGCGCCCCTGGTCGACCTGCTCGACGCGGCGGGCGTCTCGGCGTGGGCGCCGATCATCCGTGTGGCGGCGGCCGCCGCATCACTGGGCGCGCTGCTGGCGCTGCTGACCGGCATCGGGCGCACGACGCTGGCGATGGCCAGGGAGAGCGACTTCCCGAGGTTCCTGGCGAAGATCGATGAGCGCCACCACGTACCGCAGCGCGCCGAGATCGCGATCGCCGTGATCGTGATCGTGATCGTGCTGCTCGCCGACCTTCGCGGCGCGATCGGCTTCTCGTCGTTCGGAGTGCTGCTCTACTACCTCATCGCCAACGCGTCGGCCTTCCGGCAGCAGGGATCGGCACGCCGCCACCCCCGCGCGCTGCAGGTCGTCGGCGCGCTCGGGTGCCTCGTGCTGGTCGCAACCCTCCCCGTGCTGGCCTCCGCCATCGGAGCAGGTGTGGTCGTGCTCGGCGTGGGATACCGGATGCTGCGGCTGCGACGCGCGCGCGTCTGAGGTCAGCGGCTCGACTCCGAACGGTACGTGCGAGGTGCTAGCCCGAGGACGGCCTGGAAGTCGCGCGTGAGATGGGCGTGATCCGCGTACCCGAGATCGGCGGCGATCGACGCGAGGTCGACGTCCGGCTGCTCCCGCACGCGCACGGCCGCCTCCTGGAGGCGCCGCCGTCGGATCATCGCTCCCGGAGAGAGGCCGACGTGACGGTGGGTCATCCGCTGAAGCGTGCGGACCGACACGGCGAGCCGCGCGGCCGCCTCCTCCGGGGTGAGCGCGGCCCCCTCCCCCATCAGGATCTCCATGAGCGCGTTGGCCTGGCGGGCCGGCTCCTCGACCGGACCGACCCGCTCCGCGAGCCACCCGGCGAAGACCTCGACCGCCCGATCGCGATGCCCGTCTCCGGAACCCATCGCCGCCACCACGGCCCCCTGCAGCTCGGCGACATCGCCGCCCCGGGCATCCAGCGCTCGCCCGCCGTCGACCAACGCGGTGGGGTCATCGATCAGGGCGGCGACAGCGGCGGGGCGCAACAGGGCACCCACGGCCCAACTCTTTCCGCGCAGGTCGCGGTGGGACAGCCGGGTCGTCGCCCCGGACAGTGTCACGGCCTCGGCGTCGACGACGAGATTGAGCGCCGGATAGGCGACGACCTCTTGGCGCGACGATAGACCGGGCTCGATGTCCCACTCCGGGATCCAGAACCAGGCCACCAGATCCGCCACCGCGGCCGGTGCCGGAAGGCGGTGGAACTCGGGCAGGCGGGCGGGGTAGAGCACGCCTCGGGTCGGGTTCACCATGCGCCCAGCGTAGGCTCCGGCACCGACGTCGGGAGGTTGTCGCGGATGTTCAAGTCGCGCGGGTTCCCCCCGCCCTAGCGTGGCGGCATGAGCAACGACACCCCCCTGACAGATGCCCCCATGACCGGCGCGACCGGGACGTACACGACCGACGGGCGCCCGAACAGCGCGACCTCGCTCACACCATTCCTGGCGATCCCCGATGCGAAACAGGCGATCGAGTTCTACCGCGACGTGTTCGGCGCCAGGGTCATCGACCTGACCGAGTTCGGCGGCGTGGTCGCACACGCAGACCTCGACTTCGGGCTCGGCATCCTCCAGCTCGGCGAGCCGAACCCCGAGTATCACCTCGTGCGCTCGCCCGAAGGCGATGACGACTGCTACTCGATGGGCCTGTACGTCTCCGACGTGGACTCGGTCGTGGCGAAGGCCGTCGCCGCCGGAGCCACCGTGCGCGAGGCACCGGCGCCGTTCGTCTCGGGCGACCGGTTCGCAAGCATCCGCGACCCGTTCGGCGTGCGCTGGTCGGTGATGACCCGTGTCGAGGACATCTCCGAAGAGGAGAGCAGTCGACGGGTGGCCGAATGGGCTGCTTCGTTCAGCGCGGCGCCCGCCGACGGCGCGAGCTGAGCGCCACCTCTGCCGCACGGCATACGGCGGGAAGCAGGGCCTCGGCGGTGCGGCGATAGCCGAGAGCACTCGGGTGGAAGCGGTCGAGGCTGAACATCCCCTCGGGGTCGTCGAAGAACATCGGCCCCACCGCACGGCGCAGATCGACCGGCTCGGCGCCCGCCCGTCGCGCCGTCTCGTCCTGAATCTCGGCGAGACGGCGTGACAGGCTCGACGCGATCCGGCGGAGCGGCTGCGGAACGGCGCGGAGAGCACCGAGGTCGGGGCAGGTGCCGACGACGACCTCGGTACCGGTCTCCCGCAGTCGCCGGATCGCCTCGTGCAGATGCTGTGCCGACAGTGCCACCGGCAGACGGTGCGTGACATCGTTCCCACCCACGACGATCACGGCCACGTCCGGGCGATAGTCGGCGGGGAGCGCATCGAGTTGCGCGGGAAGGTCGGGCGACTCCGACCCCACGACCGCGACGGTGCGCAGCCGGACGGGACGGTGCATCCGGCGCCCCGTCGTCTTCGCCAGACGACCGCCGAGCGTCTCTTTGCGGTGTTCCGCGCCGAGACCCGCGGCAATGGAGTCGCCGAGCACGAGGAGATCGAGGGTCTCGCCGTCGAGTGCGCGCCGCCACACGCGGTCGGCATCGAGCGACTCCTCCCCCAGCGGCTTCCCGATCCGCTTCCGCGCGATGGCAGCCTGCTGCATCAGGGCGAAACGAGCTCCGCCGAGCACGGCCGCGAGCGCGAGCGTCACGACGGCGAGGGTGCGGATACGGCTCACGCCCCGATTCCACCCCGTCACCGTGAACGCGGCGTGAACGCGACGCGGGGACTTTCCGTCCGTCCGGGTTCATTCGTCGGGAGATCGCACGGATGTCGGACGGAACCTCGGCGATTCTCCCGACAACCGTGCATTCTCCCGACAGGTGGACCGGGTGGACCGGATTGCACCGGAGCGGGCGCGACAGGCTCGCGTCAGGAGAGCGGCTTGACCTCGAGGTCACCGGCGCCCGCGGACACGGTCGCGAACGCCGTGTACCCGTCGGCCGCCGAGCGCTCGAGCAGCGCCTTGACGTTCTTCGTGCGTCGCTCGAGCCGAACCCGGGCACCCCCGGCGATGAGCGCGGCCTTGTGGCGGACGAGCTCGTGCACCGGCACGTCGGCGTCGTGGATCAGCACGACCGCCTGCGCGGCGGCGGCGTCGTCATCGGCGATCAGATCGACCAGTCGCTCGAAGCCCAGCGAGAACCCGACCGCCGGAACCTGCTGCCCGAGGAAACGCCCGATCATGCCGTCGTAGCGCCCGCCCCCGCCGAGCGAGTACCCGACGGACGGGTGCGCGAGCTCGAAGATCGTGCCCGTGTAGTAGCCCATGCCGCGCACGAGGAACGGGTCGAAGACGAGCGGGATGTCGGACTGACCACGCCCCGCAGCCACCGCCTCGCCGATGCCGACCAGGTGCTCGACGAGTTCGGCCGGCGCACCATCGGGCAGCGCCTTGCGGATCTGCCGCTCGCCGAACGGGTTGTACTCCATCGTCTGCGGGCGACGCAGGAATGCGTCGAACGCGTCGGCGGCCGCAGTCGACGCACTGCGCTCACGCAGCTCGGTCGCCACGCCCTCGGGGCCGATCTTGTCGAGCTTGTCGATCGTGATGAGCACCCCCGGGCGCTCCTCTGCCGTGAAACCGAAGCTGTCCAGCATCCAGTCCAGCACGCGGCGATCGTTGATGCGCACCGTCGCGCCCTCGAGGCCCAGCGCGTCCACCGCGTCGAGCGACGCGACCATCAGCTCGGCCTCGGCCCGCGCGGAGTCGTCGCCCATGATGTCGATGTCGCACTGGACGAACTGTCGGTAGCGGCCCTTCTGCGGACGCTCCGCACGCCAGACCGGACCGATCTGGATCGAGCGGAAGACGGTGGGCAGCTGTCCGCGGTTGCTCGCGTAGAAACGAGCGAGCGGCACGGTGAGGTCGTAGCGGAGGCCGAGGTCCGAGAGTGCAGCCGGGTCGTCGGCGGCCGCGCGGATCGCGTCGGCGTCGAGGCCGCGCCGCAGGATGTTGTACGAGAGCTTCTCGTTGTCGCCGCCGATCCCGGCATGCAGACGGTCGTAGTCCTCGACGACGGGCGTCTCGATCTCGTCGAATCCGTGCGCGAGGTAGCGGTCGCGGATGACGGAGAGCACACGCTCACGGCGGGCCTTGTCGGCGGGGAGGATGTCGCGCATACCGCGCGGCGGGTTCACAGTAGCCACGGCTCCATCTTCCCAGGTCGCCCGGCTCGGCCGTGCGCCGACGCCTCAGGAGCCGGCTTCGGCCGCCCGCACCTCGTCTTCGAGTACACGGAGCCGTTCGCGCAGTGCGCGTTCCGCGTCCCACCCCTCGGCGCGGGCTGTCGCCACGAGCGCGAGCAGCGCATCGCCGAGCTCGGCTTCGGATGCCGGGGGCACCGCTTCGGTCGGAGCGACCGTCACGCCGACTCCTGCCGCACGCCCGGCCAGCTTCTGCGCGAGCGCGAGCGCCGGCATCCCCCGCGGCACCCCGTCGAGCACGCTGCGACGCGTGCGCTTCTCGGCGGCCTTCGCGGCGTTCCAGTGCACCAGCACCTGCTCGGGCGTCTCGGCCACCTCCCCGGCGAAGACATGCGGGTGCCGTCGCACCATCTTCTCGGTCAGGGTTCGTGCCACGTCGTCGATGTCGAACGGGTCATCCGGGTCCTGCGCCGCGATCGCCGCATGGAACAGCACCTGCCAGAGCAGATCGCCGAGCTCTTCACGGAGGTCGTCGCGGGTGCCCGACTCGACCGCATCGATCACCTCGTGCGACTCCTCGATCAGGTACGGCACGAGGTCGCGGTGCGTGATCTGCTGCGACCACGCGCAGCGGTCACGGACCGCGTGCATGGTGTCGGCGGCGGTACGGAGCGGGTCCTCCCCCTCGGCACGGGACTCAGACTCGGGCTGCGCGTTCACGCGTCCTCCTTCGATCGGTCCGGGTTCCGCGCCGCGTTCACGACGAGACGGATGCGACCCGACGGTACCAGCGGGCACGCAGCGACACGATGAACGCGGAGAGCACGAGCGCGATCAGCGAGCCGACGAGCACACCGAGGATCGCCTGATCACGGATGCCGCCGTCGCTCGCGAAAGCGAGGTTGGCCAGGAGCAGCGAGACCGTGAAGCCGATGCCGCCGAGTGCACCGGCCGCGAGGATGTCGGCGAAGGGCAGCGCGGGCTCCGCGCCCTTCGGACGGATGCGCATCGCGATCCAGCCGAACAGCGAGATGCCGACGATCTTGCCGACCGGCAGTGCGACCACGATCGCCCAGAACGCGGGCGACAGCTGCGTGAGCGAGAGGGCGGGGATCACGACGAATGCGGCGACGAACGCGAAGACAGGGAGGATCACGCCGTTCACGGTCGGCTCCAGCGCGTGGCGGGTGCGCCCCGCGGGGACCGGCGACATGACGAGCCCGAGCAGGACGCCGGCGATCGTGGCATGGATGCCGGAGGACGCGACGAGGCCCCAGGTGACGAGGCCGACCACGACCATGGCCACCGCGATCAGCGGGTGCCCCTTCGCGTGCAGGAGGCGGCTGAGCGCCCAGAAAACGGCGACGCCGACGACGGCGAGAACCAGCTGCAGCCACTGCACATCGTCGGCGAAAAGCACCGCGATGAAGATGATGCCGATGATGTCGTCGAGGATCGCCAGGGCCAGGAGGAAGACGCGCACCCGCGAGGGCAGCCCCTTGCCGAACATCGCCAGCACGCCGAGCGCGAAGGCGATGTCGGTCGCGGTCGGGATCGGCCACCCCGACGCGGTGGAGCTGTCGCCACCCGCGATCAGCAGGTATACCGCGATCGGCACGAGCACTCCGCCGGCCGCGGCGATCGCGGGTTGCACGGCCTTGCGCGGCGAATCGAGTTCGCCGTGCGTGAGTTCGTGACGCAGTTCGATGGCCACCACGAGGAAGAAGACGGCGAGAAGTCCGTCGGACACCCAGTGCGAGATCGACAGGTCGAGATCGGTGCCCGGCACCGCGATGTGGAAGTCGAGGAACGCCGCCAACGCGTCGTGCGTCGGCAGGTTCGCGAGCAGCAGGCCGAGGCCGGCGGCGACGAGAAGGAGGACGGCGGGGAACTGCTGACCGCGGAGGGGGTTCGCTGAGATGCGCATCCCCTCCATCGTAGGTCGCCGGGATATCGCCGTGCCCGCGGTCTCGCTCTGCCCCTCCGGCTCCGGGCGTCATGCGTGCAGGACACCCCCATCGCCCGGGATACTCTCGAAGGGTGACCCCCGCACACTCTTTCTCCGAGCCCACGAACACCGAGGCGATCCGTGTGATCGGCCGATTCGAAGCCGGTCGCGGCACGCCGGACGCGATGCGCACCGACGTCAGGATGCTCGGGCAGCTGCTCGGGCAGGTCCTGCGCGAAGCCGGCGGCGACGGTCTCTTCGAAGACGTCGAGCGTCTGCGACTCGCGACGATCCAGGCGTACGACGAGGAGACGCCCGACGCGTTCGAGCGCGCCGCGGCGATCGCCGAATCGTTCACGATCGCCAGGGCCGACGAGGTCGCCCGCGCCTTCACCTGCTACTTCCACCTGGTGAACCTGGCCGAGGAGCATCAGCGCGTGCGGGTGCTGCGCGAGCGCGCCGGTCAGCCGGTCCCTTCGACGGGCTCAGGGACCCAGGGCCAGACGGCCGACACCGTCGCGACCGCCTACGCCCGGCTGCGCAGCGAGGTCGGTGATGACGAAGCCCGCCGCCGCCTGGACGGCCTCCGCTTCCACCCGGTGTTCACCGCGCACCCGACCGAGGCCCGCCGCCGTGCAGTGTCCTCGAGCATCCGCCGCCTGTCCGAGCTGCTGACCCAGCACGACGCGGCGAGCGCCGGAGGGTCCGAGGAGCACCGCGCCCGCCGCCGGATGCTGGAGGAGATCGACACGCTCTGGCGCACCGCACCGCTGCGGTCGCAGAAGCCCTCCCCGACGGACGAGGTCCGCACCGTGATGGGCGTGTTCGACGAGACGCTGTTCACGACGGTGCCCCACGTGTACCGCCGCATCGACGACGCCCTCCGTGGCGAGGAATCCGGATCCAGCGCCCCGGTGGTGCCCGCCTTCGTGCGCATCGGCTCCTGGGTCGGCGGCGACCGCGACGGCAACCCGTTCGTCACGGCATCCGTCACACGCGAGGCCTCGCAGATCGCTGCCGACCACGTCCTCCGCGGGCTCGAGCGTGCGCTCGACCGCATCGGCCGGACCCTCACGCTCTCCGCGGACGACACCCCGCCGAACGCGGAGGTCGTCGCCGTGTGGGAGCGATTCGCCGCCGAGGAGCCGGAGCTCGCCGCCGAACTCGCGACCCGCTCCCCTGATGAGCCCCACCGCCGCGTGCTGCTCGTCCTCTCCCGCCGCGTCGCCGCGACCCGCCGCGGAGACTCCGCGCAGGGCTACGCCCGCCCCGAGGAGCTGCTCGAAGACCTGCGGACCGTGCAGTCCTCGCTCGCGGCCGCCGGCGCGAAGCGCCATGCCTTCGGCGGCGTGCAGCATCTGATCTGGCAGGTAGAGACCTACGGCTTCCACCTCACCGAGCTCGAGGTGCGTCAGCACTCGCAGGTGCACGCGAAGGCGCTGGCCGAGCTCGACGCGGGTGAAGCCATCAGCGCCCAGACCGAGGAGGTGCTGGAAGTGTTCCGCGCGATCGCGGACATCCAGCGCGACCGCGGCCTGCGGGCGGCCGGACGCTACGTCGTCTCCTTCACTCAGGCGGCCTCGGATCTGGCCAACGTGCACCGCCTCGCCCGGTACGCGCTCGGCGACGACGCACCGGTGCTCGACGTCGTACCGCTGTTCGAGACGTTCGCCGACCTCCAGTCGGCGCCCGGAATCCTGGCCGAGGCCGTGACGTTCCCCGAGTTCCGCGAGCGCATGGCCGCCACCGGCAACCGCCTCGAGGTCATGCTCGGGTATTCGGACTCGTCGAAGGATGTCGGTCCCGTCGCCGCGAACCTCGCGCTGTATGAGGCGCAGGAGAAGATCGCACGCTGGGCGCAGGAGTCCGAGATCGAGCTGACGCTCTTCCACGGTCGCGGCGGCGCCCTCGGACGCGGCGGCGGCCCCGCCAACTCCGCGATCCTCGCCCAGCCGCCGCATTCGGTCGACGGCCGGTTCAAGCTCACCGAGCAGGGTGAGGTCATCTTCGCGCGCTACGGCGAGCCGGCCATCGCGATGCGGCACATCGACCAGGTCGCCGCCGCCACTCTGCTCGCGTCGTCGCCCACTGAGGAGCAGCGCACCAGCCGCGCGGCCGAGCGCTACGCCGAGGTCGCCTCGATCATGGATGCCGCCTCCCGCGAGCGCTTCTTCTCGCTCGTGAAGGCCGAGGGATTCGCGCCCTGGTTCGCCACGGTCACCCCGATGGAGGAGATCGGCCTGCTCGCGCTCGGCTCGCGGCCCGCTCGACGCGGACTGTCCGTCGAGTCCCTCGAGGATCTGCGGGCCATCCCGTGGGTGTTCGCGTGGACGCAGGCGCGCATCAACCTCGCCGGCTGGTTCGGTCTGGGCACCGCTCTGGACGCCGTGGGCGATGAGGAGCTGCTCATCGAGGCGTACCGCGAGTGGCCGCTGCTTCGCACCATGATCGACAACGTCGCGATGAGCCTCGCCAAGACCGACGAGCGCATCGCCCGGCAGTATCTGGCACTCGGCGACCGCGACGACCTGGCACAGCTCGTGCTCGACGAACTCGCGATCACGCGGCAGTGGGTGATCCGCCTCACCGGCGGCGAGCGCCTGCTGGAGAACAAGCCGGTTCTCCAGCGTGCCGTGCAGCTGCGCAGCCCCTACGTCGACGCACTCTCGCTGCTGCAGCTGCGCGCTCTGCGGGCACTGCGCTCGGCCGAGGAGCCCACCGGGTCCGGCGCCGATGCCGAACAGCAGCGCCTGCTCCTGCTCTCGGTCAGCGGTGTCGCCGCCGGCCTGCAGAACACCGGGTGACCGATATGCCGTCTGGCCGGGTGCGCGATCCGCATTCGGCCGGCCGCTAGAGTGAAACCTCCGCCGACTCCGGCGATGCCTCACGCGACACGATCGCCTGCACCACAATCCCCCATCAGAAAGTCTCTTCCGCGTGACCGCTACGACTCCCGCCGACTTCCATCCGCTCGCCGCCTCCGTGCAGCCCGTGTTCGACACCGTGCTGTCCCGCGGCCCGTACGAGCCGGAGTTCCACCAGGCCGTCCACGAGGTGCTGCACTCGATCGCACCCGTCCTGGAGCGACGCCCGGAGTACGTCGACGGCGGCATCCTCGAGCGCCTCGTCGAACCCGAGCGGCAGATCCTCTTCCGCGTGCCGTGGATCGACGACGCCGGCAAGCTGCAGGTCAACCGCGGCTACCGCATCCAGTTCTCCTCGGTCCTCGGGCCGTACAAGGGCGGACTGCGCTTCCACCCCTCGGTCAACCTGTCGATCATCAAGTTCCTCGGCTTCGAGCAGATCTTCAAGAACGCGCTCACCGGTCAGGGCATCGGCGGCGGCAAGGGCGGGTCCGACTTCGATCCGCACGGCCGCTCCGACGCCGAGGTCATGCGCTTCTGCCAGTCGTTCATGAACGAGCTGTACCGCCACCTCGGCGAGCACACCGACGTCCCCGCGGGCGACATCGGCGTCGGTGGCCGCGAGATCGGCTACCTCTTCGGCCAGTACCGCAAGGTCACCAACCGCCACGAGTCGGGCATGTTCACCGGCAAGGGCACCGGTTGGGGCGGCGCCGAGGTGCGCACCGAGGCGACCGGCTACGGGGCGGTGTTCTTCGCTCAGGAGATGCTCGCCGTGCACAACGACTCCCTCACCGGAAAGCGCGTCGGCATCTCGGGCTCGGGCAACGTCGCCATCTACGCGATCCAGAAGGCCACCCAGCTCGGCGCGACCGCCGTCACGGCCTCCGACTCGTCCGGCTACGTCATCGACGACGCCGGCATCGACGTCGACCTGCTCCGTCAGCTCAAGGAGGTCGAGCGCGCCCGCATCGTCGAGTACGCCAACCGTCGTCCGAGCGCGCGCTTCGTCGAGGGCGGCAGCGTCTGGGAGGTCCCGGTCGACATCGCCGTCCCCTCCGCCACGCAGAACGAGGTGAGTCTCGCGGATGCCGAGGCGCTGATCGCCAACGGCGTCCGTGCCGTGTCGGAGGGCGCGAACATGCCCTGCGTTCCCGACGCCGTCGAAGCCTTCCAGAAGGCGGGCGTGCTGTTCGCCCCCGGCAAGGCCGCGAACGCCGGCGGTGTCGCGACGTCGGCTCTCGAGATGAGCCAGAACGCCTCACGTCAGCGCTGGACCTTCGCCGACAGCGAGAACAAGCTGCGCGAGATCATGGCCGACATCCACGACGCCGCCTTCGACGCCGCAGAGCGTCACGACGTCGGCGGCGACTACGTCGCGGGCGCCAACATCGCGGGCTTCGAGCGCGTCGCCGCCGCGATGCTCGCCCAGGGCGTCATCTGATCCGCACTCGACCTCTCCCTCACCCGCTCTCGCGCGCGCTCATTCCGTGAGGGGTCATGACACGCCGCGAGTCCGCACGAGGACGGGGCGTGTCTTGACCCCTCACGGGAAGGAGGGTGAGAGAGCTCAGCGGGTGGGGGCGTCGGGGAGAGGGCGGTCGTTGGCATGCCGGGCGAGCGAGCTCCCGTAGCGCTCGGTGAGCTGCACCATCAGGTCGGGGGTGTCGCGGTCGACGCCGAACACATGACCGGGGAAGTCGAGCTCGGGCTGCGCCGCCGCGATCTCCTGATCCCGGTCGGGCGAGAGCAGCTGCACGGGGTCGCCGACGGCCACCCATCCGATCGGGACCACCGTGCCCTCGGGAAGCACGGCACGGCGATGCACGATCGCGTTGACCCGCACCTCACAGCGAGCCCCCACCAGCGCGCCGTTGAAGACACGGGCGCCGGATGCGAAGAAGACCTCCTCGCCCACCGTCGCCCCGGCGATGCTCGCCAGCGTCCCGATCAGCGTGTGCGCGCCGATATGGACCGCATTGGCCGCGGTGGCGCGGATCAGCGCGTTCTCCATCACGATCACGTTCTCGCCGAGGGTGATCGGTCCGCCCTCGGCCGTGATCACGGCGCCGTGCAGCACCTGGCAGCCCGGCCCCACCTCCACATCGCCGGAGATGACGGCGGTGGGGGCGATGACGGCGGTGTCATGGATGCGGGGGCGAGCCCCGAGGTGCTCGTACAACATGCGGCCAGACTAGTCCCGCCACAGCCGCGAAAACAGCCGCCGCACGCTACTCGACTTTGACCGGCTCCGGGAAGATCGCGGTGAAAAGCTGCTCGACCCATTCGAGGAGCTGCGTGTCGGGCAGAGGCTCGAGCCCGACCCCGACAGCGGCCGGAACGGTCGGCATCGGCACGACCAGCGCCTCTCCCCCGGCCACGAGCTTCGCCTTCGGATACAGCCGCTGCAGCCGCACCTTGATCGAGTCCTCGAGCCGCGCCGGCGCGATGCGCAGGTTCGACCCCATGACGACAACATCCGTCAGTCCGGCGCGCGCAGCCCGACGACGCAGCCGTGAGATCGCCAGCAGTCCCTCGACCTCTTCCGGCGGCGTGCCGTAGCGGTCGACGAGCTCTTCGATCACGAGGTCGATGGCACCGTCCTTCGCCGTGGCCGCCGACGCCGCCGACAGCTTCTGGTACGCCTCGAGACGCAGCCGCTCGCTGTCGATGTAGTACTCGGGGATGCGCGCGTCCAGCGGCAGCTCGAGCCGCAGCTCCTGCCCCGTCTCGACCTCGTCGCCGCGGAACGTCGCCACGGCCTCGCCGATCATGCGCAGATAGAGGTCGAAGCCGACGCCCGCGATGTGCCCGGCCTGCTCGGCGCCGAGCATGTTGCCCGCGCCGCGGAGCTCGAGGTCCTTCAACGCGACCTGCATGCCCGAACCCAGTTCGTTGTTGACCGCGATGGTCTGCAGCCGGTCGGCCGCGGTCTCGGAGAGCGGCTTCATCTCGTCGTAGAGGAAGTACGCGTACGCCCGCTCACGCCCTCGCCCGACCCGGCCGCGGAGCTGGTGCAGCTGGCTGAGCCCGTACTTGTCGGCGCGGTCGATGATGATGGTGTTCGCGTTCGAGATGTCGAGGCCGGTCTCGATGATGGTGGTCGAGACGAGCACGTCGAACTTGCGCTCCCAGAAGTCGTCGACGACCTGCTCGAGCTGGTGCTCGCCCAGCTGTCCGTGGGCCACGGCGATGCGCGCCTCCGGCACGAGTTCCGCCAGCTGCGCCGCGACGCGCTGGATCGACTGCACACGGTTGTGCACGAAGAAGACCTGACCCTCGCGCAGGATCTCCCGCCGGATGGCCGCGGCGATCTGCTTGTCGCTGCGGGGTCCGACGAACGAGAGGATCGGATGCCGGTCCTCGGGCGGCGTCGCGAGTGTGGACATCTCGCGGATACCCGTGACCGCCATCTCCAGCGTGCGCGGGATCGGGGTGGCGCTCATGGCGAGGATGTCGACGTTGGTCTTCAGCTTCTTCAGCGCGTCCTTGTGCTCGACGCCGAACCGCTGCTCCTCGTCGATGATCATCAGGCCGAGGTCCTTGAAGATGACGCCCTCCGTGAGGATGCGGTGGGTGCCGATGATCATGTCGACCGACCCCTCCAGCAGCCCCTGGAGGGTGAGGCGGACCTCTTTGTCGGTCTGGAACCGCGACAGCGCGCGCACCTTCACCGGGAAGCCGGCGAAGCGCTCGGTGAAAGTCTCCATGTGCTGCTTGACCAGGAGCGTCGTCGGCACGAGCATCGCGACCTGCTTGCCGTCTTGGATCGCCTTGAACGCCGCGCGCACGGCGACCTCGGTCTTGCCGAAGCCGACGTCGCCGGAGAGCAGCCGGTCCATCGGGATCGGCCGCTCCATGTCGGCCTTGATCTCGTCGATCGTCTGCAGCTGGTCCTGCGTCTCGGCGAACGGGAACGCCTCTTCGAGCTCGCGCTGCCAGGGTGTGTCCGGGCCGAAAGCATGACCCTTGGCGCTCATGCGTGCCGAGTACAGCTTGACGAGCTCGACGGCGATGTCGCGCACGGCCTTGCGGGCCTTGCCCTTGGCCTGCGACCAGTCGCTGCCGCCCATCTTCGAGAGGGTCGGAGCCTCACCGCCGACGTACTTCGAGAGGGAGTCGAGCTGATCCGTGGGGACGTACAGCTTGTCGCCCGGGTAGCCGCGCTTGGACGGCGCGTATTCGAGGATGAGATAGTCGCGCACGGACTTGGTGGCGTTGCGGCCACCGGTGGACACCTCGCGCTGCGTCATCTCGACGAACCGCCCGATGCCGTGGGTGGCATGCACCACGAAGTCGCCCTGCTTCAGCTGCAGCGGGTCGACGACGTTCTTCCGCCGTGAGGCGAGCTTCTTGACGACACGCTGGTCGCCACCGATCGTCCGCCCGTAGAACTCGTTGTCGGTGAGGACGGCGAGCTTCGCCTCCGGCACCTGGAATCCGGCCTCGACGGACCCCGTGACCAGGGTCGCGACACCCGCCTCCGGCGCATCGGTGAGACTCTCGACGACGCGGGCTGCGAGGCCGCGGTCGGACAGCACGTCGCGTGCCCGGTCGACCAGGCCGCTGCCGGCGGCGATCACCACCACGCGCCAGCCGTCGGTGACCTTGGCCTCGACGAACGAGATCGCCCCGTCGACGTTGCCGTGGAACGACGGGATGATGGCGGCGCCGAGGGCAGCGGCATCCGCATCGGAGGCCGCATCGCCGTCGCCGACGCTGATGCCGAAGGGGCTCAGCTGCCACCAGACACCACCCCGGTCGCGCACGACCTCGCGCAGTTCGGCGATCGTGAGGAAGTCGCCCGCCCCGAGGTCGATGGGCGCCGACGCGCCGGAGGTGGCCGCGCTCCAGGCGGCATCGAGGAACTCGCGGTTCGTGTCGCCCAGAGTGATCGCACGCGCGGTGGAGCGGTCGGGGTCGACGACGGCCGTCGCCGCGCCCGCCGGCAGGTACTCGGCCAGGGACTTCAGCGGGCCCGCGACCGCGGGCAGGAGCGACTCCATGCCCTCGACCGGGATGCCCTCGGCCATCTTCTCGAGCATGCCCCTGATCGCCGGGAAGCCCTCGATCAGACCACGCGCTCGTTCGCGGACGTCGGCGGTCAGCAGCAGTTCGCGGCTGGGCGGAAGGTCGACGCCGGGCACGTCGCCCGGGAGCGAGCGCTGATCGGCGACGGAGAAGGCGCGGATCTGGTCGATCTCGTCGCCGAAGAACTCGACGCGGAACGGGTGCTCTGAGACGGGAGGGAAGACATCGAGGATGCCGCCGCGTACGGCGAACTCGCCACGACGCGACACCATGTCGACGCGGGAGTAGGCGCGCTCCACGAGCTGCTCCACCACGCGGTCTAGCTCGTTGCCCCTGCTGCCGACGGAGAGCTCGAGCGGCGCGACCTCCCCGAGGTTGCCCGCGATCGGCTGCAGCGCCGCGCGCACCGAGGCGACGATCACGAGCGGGTGGCCGCCCGACCACTCGGCGATGCGGCGCAGCGTCTGCAGGCGCTGGCCCACCGTGTCGACGCTGGGGCTCAGGCGCTCGTGCGGCAGCGTCTCCCAGGCCGGGAAGGTCAGGATGTCTGCCTCGGGCAGGTAGGCGTGCATCGCCAGCGCCAGGCTCTCGGCACGGCGCCCGGTGGGGACGACGGCGAGGAGCGCCGGGGGATGCCCCGCCGCCGCGCGCTTGGCGAGCAGACCCGCGAGCGCCGGCGCATCGAGCCCGTCGACCAGTCCGAGGTCGGCGTCGGTGTGCGCCCACTGCAGGGCGTCACGGTACAGAGACGCCTCTTCCAAGGCGCGCAGAATCCCCGGAACAGTCACCGGATAAGACTAGTCGCGCCCACGGACACTCCGGCCCGCCGCGTCTCCCCCTCCCCCGTGGTTCGCGGGACGAGAGGCGCGCTCCGTAGGCTGTCGGGATGGAATCCGTCACCCTGACCACCGAACGCCTCGTCCTGCATGCACCGACAGAGGCGGACATCGATGCGATCACGGAGGCGTGCCAGGACCCGGAGATCGCGCGCTGGACGACGGTTCCGACCCCCTACAACCGCGAGGATGCCGAGCACTTCGTGCGTCTCGTCGCGGGATCGTGGGCCGAAGGCTCAGAGGCCGTCTGGGGCATGTACGCCGACGACGAGCTCGTGGGCATGATCGGTCTGCACGGAATCGCCGCCCACTTCACGGGCGCATCCGCCGAGCTCGGGTACTGGTTGAGTCCGGCCGCTCGGGGCAAGGGTCATCTCTCCGAAGCGGCCCGCGCCGTGATCGACTGGGGTTTCGCCGACCTCGGCCTCGTCCGCATCCGCTGGCAGGCCGTCGCCGGGAACATCCCCTCGGCGCGTGCCGCCCGCGCGCTCGGCTTCCGCTACGAGGGTCTGCAGCGGCAAGCCCTCACGAGCCCGCGCGGTCGCGACGACGGCTGGATCGCCGGCCTGCTGCACGATGACGACCGCGCACCGGTGGACTGGCCGATCCTCTGAGGCGCGATCGCGGCCACGACCCGGAGTGTCGGGGCCAGGTGACAGTGTCGGCGGCCGGTGACAGGATGAACGCATGCCGGAGATGCCGGAAGTCCAGGGCCTGACCACGTTCCTCGCCGACCGTGCCGTGGGGCGCACGATCACCCGCGCGACCGTGTCGGCGATCGCCGCGTTGAAGACGTACGATCCCCCGATCACCGCGTTGCAGGGCGCCACCATCACGGCGTCCGTCCGGCTCGGCAAGTTCGTCGTGCTGTCCTGCGGCGATGAGTTGCACCTCGTCTTCCACCTCGCGAAGGCCGGGTGGCTGCGGTGGTACGAGACGCTGCCGACGACGCTCATCAAACCCGGCAAGTCGCCGATCGCCCTGCGGATCGCGCTCGACGACGGCAGCGGGTTCGATCTGACCGAGGCCGGAACGAAGAAGTCGCTGGCCGTGTACGTCGTCCGTGATCCGCAGGAGGTTCCCGGCATCGCACGGCTCGGCCCCGATCCGCTCGATGATTCGTTCACCCGTGATGCGTTCGCCGCGCTGCTGGAAGATCGGCGGATGCAGATCAAGGGGTTGCTGCGCGACCAGGCGGTGATCGCGGGGATAGGCAACGCCTACTCCGACGAGATCCTGCATGCCGCCCGGATGTCGCCGTACGCGATCGCCGGGAAGCTCGACGATGCGGAGATCGACCGCCTATTCGGGGCGATGCGCGAGACGCTCACCGAGGCGGTCGCCGAAGCGTCAGGCAAGCCGCCGGCCGACCTCAAAGACGCCAAACGCCGGGGGATGCAGGTGCACGCCCGCCGCGGCGAGACCTGCCCCGTCTGCGGTGACACGGTTCGCAGCGTGTTCTTCGCCGACCGCTCGCTCGAGTACTGCCCCACCTGCCAGACCGGCGGCAAGGTGCTCGCCGATCGGCGACTCTCTCGACTGCTGAAGTGATCGCGGCCCTGCCGGTCCATGTCTTGGAATGAAATGTGCGCAGATGCGTTGAGTACACTCAGAGCAACAACGTGCTCCGGGGTCGGTGGGAATCCGAACCGGCGGTGACAGTCCGCGAGCGTCTCGAGAGATCGGGATGCCGATCCGGTGGAATTCCGGGACCGACGGTGATGCGAGGGAGACCTCGCTAGTCCGGAAGGGAGGCGCACGAGACGCATCCGTGCGTCCGTTCCGCCATCCCTGTCTGACCCCGCAGCCTCAGAGGAGGACGAGGGATGGCAGTCAACGCGGCAGAGCGCAGCGCTATGGATCGCGCGCTCCGACTCGCCACGCGTGGCCCCCGCGGGGCGAACCCGCAGGTCGGAGCGGTCATCCTCTCCCCCGACGGCACCGTCCTCGCCGAGGGCTGGCATCACGGAGCCGGCACCCCGCACGCCGAGGTCGACGCACTGTCGAAGCTCGCGCGCGGCGATGCCCACGGCGCCACCGCCGTCGTGACGCTCGAGCCCTGCAACCACACCGGGCGCACCGGCCCGTGCGCCGTCGCCCTGATCGAGGCGGGAGTCACCAGGGTCGTGTACGCCCTCGACGATCCCGGCGCCGAATCGGGAGGCGGGGCGGAGCGCCTGCGCGCCGCCGGCGTCGACGTCGAATCGGGTGAGCAGGCGGATGCCGGGCACGCGCTCATCGACGGCTGGCTCACGGCGCAGCGGCTGGGGCGCCCTCGCATCACGGTCAAATGGGCGCAGAGCCTCGACGGCCGCGCTGCTGCTGCCGACGGTTCGAGCCAGTGGATCACCGGGCCGGCCGGCCGCGCCGACGTGCACCGCCGCCGCGCGGAGGCCGACGCGATCGTCGTCGGCACCGGCACCGTGCTCTCCGACGATCCGGCGCTCACCGCCCGCGACGGCGACGAGCTGCTGCCGCACCAGCCGATCCCGGTGGTCATCGGTGCGCGCCCGACGCCGACGGAGGCCGCCGTGCACCGGCATCCGCACTCCCCTCTCTTCTACGCGACCCATGATCTGCAGACGGTGACCGCCGATCTGCACGCGCGCGGCATCCAGAGCGTCTTCGTCGAGGGCGGGCCGACCCTGGCCAGCGCCTTCATCGAGGCGGGTCTGGCCGACCGGGTGCTCGCCTACATCGCCCCGGTGCTGCTCGGCGGCGACAATCTCGCCCTCCGGGACATCGGCGTCGCGTCGATCGACCAGGCGCGCCGCCTCACGATCGACGAGTGGGTACCCCTCGGTTCCGATCTGCTCGCGATCGCACACCCCGCAGCACCGACAGACCCTCAGAACGAAGGAGCCGCCTGATGTTCACCGGAATCATCGAGGAGATCGGCGAGATCACCGCGATCGCGCCCGCCGGCGACGGCTGGCGCCTGACCGTGCGCGCCCCCCGCGCGGCATCGGATGCCGTACACGGCGAGTCGATCGCCGTCTCGGGCGTCTGCCTCACGGTCGTCGGCTCGACCGCAGACACCTTCGACACCGACGTGATGAAGCAGACGCTCGACGTCGCCGCGATCGGGTCGGCGACGGTAGGCACGCGCGTCAACATCGAGAAGGCCATGCCGGTCGGCGCACGACTGGGCGGACACATCGTGCAGGGGCACGTCGACGGAGTCGGCGACGTGCTCGAAGTGCGCCCCGGTGCCCAGTGGAGCGTCCTGCGCATCAGCCTGCCGTCCGACCTCGCCCCACTCGTGGTCGACAAGGGCTCCATCTCCGTCGACGGGACGTCGCTGACCGTGAGTGCCGTCAGCGAGCCCGCCGACGCCTCCCCCTGGTTCGAGGTCTCGCTCATCCCGGAAACCCTCGCCGCGACCACTCTGGGCAGTCGCGCGGTCGGCGACCACGTGAACCTCGAGACCGACATCCTCGCCCGCCACGTCGAGCGCCTGCTCGCGTTCCGTGCCGCACCGGAAGGAGGCTCGCGATGAGCCTTTCCACCATCGCCGAGGCCCTGGAGGCGCTGCGCGCCGGGCGCCCCGTGCTCGTCGCCGACGACGAGAACCGCGAGAACGAGGGCGACGTGATCCTGTCGGCCGAACTCGCCACGCCCGAGTGGGTGGCCTGGACGGTGCGCTGGTCGTCCGGCTTCATCTGCGCCCCCATGCCGACCGACCTCGCCGATCACCTGAACCTGCCGCCGATGGTGGCCGCCAGCGAAGACGCCCGCTCGACTGCCTACACCGTGAGCGTGGACGCCGCCGAGGGCGTCACGACCGGCATCAGCGCGCACGACCGCGCGCACACGCTGAACGTGCTGGCGAACCCCGGTTCGACGGCGACCAGCATCATCCGGCCCGGCCATGTCCTGCCGCTGCGCGCCGTCGACGGCGGCGTGCGCGAGCGCAGTGGGCACACCGAGGCCGCCGTCGAGCTGATGAAGCTCGCGGGCCTGCGGCCGGTCGGTGCGATCGCCGAGGTGGTCGCCGAAGACGGCAGCATGATGCGACTGCCCGGCCTGATCGACCTGGGCGCTCGCGACGGAGTGCCGGTCATCACGATCGAGCAGCTCATCGCGCACCTCAACGAGATCGACCCCGAAGGCGCCACCCCGTCGGCGCATCGCGGGCGCCGCGTGAGCCTGCGCGCCGATGCCACGGTCCCCACCACCCACGGGAGTTTCCGTTTCCTCGCCTACAAGGACCGGGTCACGGGCACCGACCACATCGCCGTCGTCTCGGGTGAGCTGGGCGAGACGGCTCTCGTGCGGGTGCACTCGGAGTGCCTGACGGGCGAGGCGTTCGGCTCACTGAAGTGCGAGTGCGGCCCGCAGCTGGATTCGGCGCTCGATGCGATCGAGAAGCAGGGCGGCGTCGTCATCTACATGCGCGGTCACGAGGGGCGCGGCATCGGCCTCATCAACAAGCTGCGGGCGTACAGCCTGCAGGAGGAGGGCCTCGACACGGTCGACGCGAACCTCGCGCTCGGGCTGCCGGCCGATGCGCGCGACTACGCTGCGGCGGCGGGCATCCTCGCTGATCTGGGCGTGTCGAAGGTGCGGCTGCTGACCAACAACACCGACAAGGTGGAACAGCTCCGCGAGCTCGGGCTCGACGTCATCGAGCAGGTGCCCCTGATCGTGGGCGTCGGACCGAACAACCACCAGTACCTGGAGACCAAGCGTGACCGGATGGGTCACATCATCGGCGAAGCGGAACTCGCAGAGGCGCTCGCCCACGGGAAGGACGAGAAATGAGCGGCGCAGGAGCACCCGAGACCGGTGACATCGATGGACGCGGTCTGAACGTCGTGATCGTCGCCGGCACCTGGCATGAGACGATCTCGAACGGCCTGATCGCCGGTGCGGAGCGCGTGCTGAACGACGCTCAGGCCACGCACCGCCTCGTGCGGGTGCCCGGCTCCTTCGAGCTCGCTCTCGCCGCGCAGGCCGCGTTCGCCGGCGGCGCCGATGCGGTCGTCGCGCTCGGCGTCATCATCCGCGGCGGCACACCGCACTTCGAGTACGTGTCGGCCGCGACCACCGACGGTCTCACCCGCGTCGCGCTCGACGCCGGCAAGCCGGTCGGTTTCGGCGTGCTGACCCTCGACGACGAGCAGCAGGGTCTCGATCGGGCGGGCCTCGAGGGCTCCAAGGAAGACAAGGGCGCGGAGGCTGCGGACGCCGCGCTGCGCACCGCGCTCGTGGTCCGGGAGCTGCGCGGCTGAGTATGCCGTCCACCTGTCGGGAGAATGACCGGGCGTAGGGGCGAGATCGGCGTTTCCGTCCGACATCCGTGCAATCTCCCGACAGGTGGACGAGGCGAGCCAGCCGCACACCGGCGCAGGTCAGCCTGACCTTGCTAGCGCAGACCGACCGACACCTCCTACGGTGAGGGCATGGAGACTCTGCGCCACATCGTGCTGTTCGTCCATCTCATCGGCTTCGCCGTGCTCTTCGGAGCGTGGGCGGCTCAGGCCTTCGGCGGCAAGCGTCAGATCACGAAGATCATGGACTACGGCCTGGCCATCGCCGGTGTCGCCGGCCTCGCGCTGGCCGCTCCGTGGGGCATCGAGTACGAGCTCAACTACGTCAAGATCGGCGTGAAGCTCGTGGTGCTGCTCATCATCGGCGCCCTGCTGGGCATCGGCTCCGCACGTCAGAAGCGCGGCGTGACCGTGCCGCCCGCCGTGTTCTGGCTGATCGGCATCCTGGCGCTCCTGAACGCGGGCCTCGCCGTCATCTGGCGCTGAGCCTCCCGCTTCCGCTGAGTCTCAGCGCTTCCGCGGCGCCGCCGTGCTCTCCCGGACGACGAGCTCGGTGCTCACCAGCGGCGTCGGCTGACGGCCGGTGCCGTCGAGCTCGGCGAGCAGCGCGTCCACCGCGAGTGCGCCGACCCGTTCCGGGTGCTGCTGCACGGTCGTCAGCGGCGGCCACAGCTGCGCCGCATCCGGCAATCCGTCGAATCCGACGAGGCTGACATCGCCGGGCACGTCGCGCCCGGCCTCACGGAATGCGCGGAGCACGCCGATCGCCATCTGGTCGTTCGCCGCGAACACCGCGGTGACGTCGTCAATCTCCCGGAGTGCGAGGCCCGCCGCATATCCCGAGGCCGCCGACCAGTCTCCCTGCAGCGGCTCCGGCACGGGCCGTCCATGCTTCTCGAGGGTCTCTTTCCAGGCCTCACGACGTCGTTCCGCGGAGTACGAGCGCGAGGGGCCGGTGACGTGCCACACCGTGTCGTGGCCGAGTTCGAGTAGATGCTCGGTGGCCAGTCGCGCCCCCTGAGCCTGGTCGGTGTCGACGAACGGATGCGTCTCACCGCGGTTGGAGTCGACGAACACCACGGGCAGCGCCTCGGGGATCTCGATGTCGGCCTCGTCGAGCTGGTGCGCCTCGATCACGATGATGATGCCGTCGACCGCGTGCTCCTCCAGTCGCCGGAACGCACCGGCCACGGTCTCGCCGGCACTCGATTCCACGGGGATGAGGGTGAGGGCATAGCCGAGTTGGGCGGCGCGCACGGCGATCGCGTCGAGCGTGCGCTGGTTGCCGTAGGAGCTGAACGAGAACATCACGACGCCGATGGTGCGGAACCGCCCTGATCTCAGCGCGCGGGCGGCACTGTTGGGGCGATAGCCGAGGCTGTGCATCGCGGCTTCGACGCGCTCGCGGGTGGCGGCGCCGACGTAGCCCCTGGCGTTCACGACGCGCGAGACCGTCTGCCCGGAGACACCGGCCTCACGGGCGACGTCTTCCATCGAGGGCTCACGACGACGTGTCGACGTCTCTGTCGGTTGCGCTGGGATCACGATCACCCATCCCCTCATATGTTGACGTTGACACACTAGCAGCGCATCGAATATGTTGACGTTGACACACGGCGCGACATGCGCCCGGAACGTAAGAAGGAATCGTCGATGACGACTGAAACCCCCGTAACCCTGGGTGCCCCCGGCGTCCGGCGCCGCGACAAGCGCGACTGGAAGGGCTGGGCCTTCGTCGGCCCGTTCATGGTCGTCTTCGCCCTGGTGTTCCTGACACCGCTCGCCTACGCGCTGTACCTGAGCTTCTTCCAGGAGAAGCTCATCGGCGGCAACGCATTCGTCGGGCTGGACAACTACGTCCGCGCGCTCACCGACCCCCAGTTCTGGGAGGCGTTCGGCCGCGTGCTGATCTTCCTCGTGGTGCAGGTGCCGATCATGCTGCTCCTGGCACTCGGCGCCGCTCTCGCCCTCGACAGCGCCCGCCTGCGCGGCGCATCGTTCTTCCGCATCCTGATCTTCCTGCCCTACGCCGTGCCCGCCGTCGTGGCGGTGCTGATGTGGGGCTACATCTACGGCGATCAGTTCGGCCTCACGAGCAACATCAACGACTTCCTCGGCGTCGACGCCATCACGCCGTTCGCCAAGGAATGGATGCTGCTCTCGATCGGCAACATCGTCACGTGGGAGTTCGTCGGCTACAACATGCTGATCTTCTACTCGTCGTTGAAGACCATCCCGACCGACATGTACGAGGCCGCCTCCCTCGACGGCGCGGGTGCATGGCGCACGATCTTCTCCATCAAGATCCCGTCCGTGCGCGGCGCGCTCGTGATCGCGACGATCTTCTCGATCATCGGCAGCTTCCAGCTCTTCAACGAGCCGAACATCCTGCGTCCCCTGGCTCCGAACGTGATCACCACGTTCTTCACGCCGAACATGTACGCCTACAACCTGTCGTTCGCCGGACAGCAGTTCAACTACGCCGCCACGATCGCCATCATCATGGGCATCATCACCGCGGTCATCGCCTACGTCGTGCAGCTGCGCGGCTCGAAGTCGGAGGTGCGCTGACATGGCTCTCCCCCTCGCCCGCCCCTCCCGCCGACGCCACGATCCGATGAATCCGCGCAAGTCCAACACGCTGCTGATCGTCATGATCGTCTACGCGCTGTACACGCTCGTCCCGCTGGTCTGGCTGCTGTTCAGTTCGACCAAGACCCAGGCCGGGCTCTTCAGCTCGTTCGGGCTCTGGTTCGCCGACGACTTCGCGTTCTTCGACAACCTCGTCGCCACGTTCTCGTACCGCGACGGCATCTTCCTCCGCTGGCTCGGCAACACACTCCTCTACGTCGTGGTCGGCGCGGGCGGTGCGACGCTGCTCGCCACCATGGCCGGATACGGTCTCGCGAAGTTCCGCTTCCCCGGCAGGCGCGCGGTGTTCGCCGTCGTCCTCGGCGCGGTGGCCGTGCCCGGCACGGCACTCGCCGTCCCGACGTTCCTGCTGTTCAGTGAGCTGGGCCTGACCAACACCCCCTGGGCCGTGATCATCCCCTCACTCATCAGCCCCTTCGGGCTGTACCTGATCTGGGTGTTCGCCACCGAGTCCGTGCCGACCGAGCTGTTGGAGGCCGCGCGCATCGATGGCGCAGGAGAGTTCCGCACCTTCTTCACGATCTCGATGCGTCTGCTCGCACCCGGCATCGTGACGGTCGCGCTGTTCACCGTCGTCGCGACCTGGAACAACTATTTCCTGCCCCTGATCATGCTCTCGGATCCGGCGTGGTACCCGCTCACGGTCGGCCTGAACCAGTGGAGTGCGCAGGCCATCGGCGCGGGCTCGCAGCCGATCTACAACCTCGTGATCATGGGCTCGCTCCTCACGATCATCCCGATCGTCATCGCCTTCCTGCTGCTGCAGCGCTTCTGGCAGTCAGGTCTCACCGCGGGAAGCGTCAAGCAGTAGCCCCGCACTCCTGCATCACCCCTCGCGATCCGATGTCGGACCGCACCTCCCGAAAGGACACAGCAATGAAGCACCTTCCCTCACCCGCACGGCGCGCCCTCGCGGTGCTCGCCGCAGGAACCGTGGCAGCGCTGACGCTGGCCGGCTGCAGCACCGGCAGCGACGCCGGCAGCGGTTCCGATGGCGGCTCCGGCTCCTTCGACTCCGTCGAGGCCGCGCTCGAGAAGGGCGGCGAGATCACGTATTGGTCGTGGACACCGTCTGCCGAGGCCCAAGTCGAGGCGTTCCAGAAGGAATACCCGAACGTCAAGGTCAACCTCGTCAACGCCGGCACCAACAACGAGGAGTACACCAAGCTGCAGAACGCGATCAAGGCGGGCTCCGGCGCTCCCGACGTCGTGCAGGTGGAGTACTACGCCTTCCCGCAGTTCGCGCTGACCGATGCATTCGCCGACCTGTCGAAGTACGGCTTCGCCGACTTCGAGGACGACTACACCGCGTCCACCTGGAACTCGGTCACCAGCGGCGACGCGATCTACGGCCTGCCGCAGGACTCCGGCCCCATGGCGCTGTTCTACAACAAGACGGTGTTCGACGCCGCGGGCGTCGAGGTGCCGACCACCTGGGACGAGTATTACGAGGCGGCGAAGAAGATCCACGCCGCGAACCCGGATGCCTACATCACCAACGACACCGGCGACGCCGGGTTCGCGACCTCCATGATCTGGCAGGCCGGAGGCAAGCCGTTCGAGACCTCGGGCACCGACGTCACGATCGATCTGCAGGACGAGGGGTCGAAGAAGTGGACCGAGAACTGGAACCGCCTCGTCGAGGAGGACCTGGTCGCGCCCTACGGCAGCTGGAGCGACGAGTGGTTCCGTGGCCTCGGTGACGGCAGCCTCGCGACCCTCGTGATCGGCGCCTGGATGCCCGGCAACCTCATCACCGGCGCCCCGGACGGCGCCGGCGACTGGCGCGTCGCGCCGATGCCGACCTATGACGGCACCCCGGCGAGCGCCGAGAACGGTGGCGGCGGCCAGGCCGTCACGTCGCAGAGCAAGAACCCGGAGCTCGCGGCCGGCTTCCTGTGGTGGCTGAACAACTCGGAGGAGAGCATCTCGATCTTCCTCGAGTCCGGCGGCTTCCCGTCGACGACCGCCGAGCTCTCCAGCGAGGAGTTCCTCTCCGATGCCCCCGAGTACTTCGGCGGACAGAAGATCAATGAGGTCCTCGCGACCGCAGCCGACGAGGTGGTCGAGGACTGGAGCTACCTGCCCTACCAGGTGTACGCGAACAGCATCTTCGGCGACACCGTGGGCCAGTCGTACCAGAACGGCACCGACCTGAACGAGGGCCTCACAGCCTGGCAGGACGCGCTGGTCGAGTACGGCAACGCGCAGGGCTTCACCGTCAACAAGTAACACCCGCGGCTGAGCCGGCTCCGGGCGGGGCCGGCTCAGCCCCTCGATCGAAAGCACTCCCACACGTGACCACGTTCTCTCTCGGCGACACCGACTTCCTCCGCGACGGTCAGCCGCATCAGGTGATCTCCGGCGCCATCCACTACTTCCGCGTGCACCCGGACCTGTGGCAGGACCGCATCCGCAAGGCACGACTGATGGGCCTGAACACGATCGAGACGTATGTCGCCTGGAACGCGCATGAGCCCCGGCGCGGCGAGTGGGATGCGACCGGATGGAACGACCTCGGACTCTTCCTCGACCTCGTGCACGCCGAGGGCCTGGACGCGATCGTGCGCCCCGGACCCTACATCTGCGCCGAGTGGCACAACGGCGGGCTGCCGGTGTGGCTGACGGGGAGCATGGGTGATCTGCGTTCGTCCGCACCCGAGTTCCTCGCCGAGGTGAGCGCCTACCTGCGACGCGTGTACGACATCGTCGCGCCGCGCCAGATCGACCGGGGCGGCCCCGTCGTGCTCGTGCAGATCGAGAACGAGTACGGCGCGTACGGCTCGGACGAGGCCTACCTCGAAGCCCTGGTCGCCGTCACACGGGACGCCGGCATCACGGTGCCTCTGACGACCGTGGATCAACCCGTCGATCAGATGCTGAGCGACGGCAGTCTTCCCGAGCTGCACAAGACCGGCTCCTTCGGATCCCGCAGCGCGGAACGGCTCGCCACCCTGCGCCGTCATCAGCCGACCGGGCCCCTGATGTGCTCGGAGTTCTGGGACGGCTGGTTCGACTGGTGGGGCGGAGTGCACCATACGACGGATGTCGCCGCTGCGGCAGCCGATCTCGATGCCCTCCTCGCGGCCGGGGCTTCGGTCAACATCTACATGTTCCACGGCGGAACGAACTTCGGTCTCAGTAACGGCGCGAACGACAAGGGCCGCTACCTGCCGCTCGTGACGTCCTACGACTACGACGCGCCGCTCGACGAGGCCGGCAACCCCACGGAGAAGTTCTTCGCCTTCCGAGAGGTGATCGCGAAGTACGCCCCGGTGCCGGACGACCTGCCTGCACCCGCGAGCACCGCGCCCGCCTTCGACGTCCCGCTCTCCCCCGCCGGGGCGTGGACGGATGCCGCCGGATCCGGTGCGGTCGCGGCCCAGCCGCAGACCTTCGACGCCCTCGGACATCTGAGCGCCCTGGTGCGGTACGACGTAGACCTTCCGGACAGGAACGGCGGCCTCCTCCTCATCGACGAGGTGCGCGACCTCGCCTGGGTCAGCGTCGACGGTGTGGCCGTCGGCACCCTCTCCCGCACGCGACACGACCGTGCGCTCCGCATTCCGGACGGCCGCACCCTCAGCATCCTGGTCGAGGACCAGGGCCGGGTGAACTACGACCACCGGCTCGGCGAGGAGAAGGGGCTGATCGGCGAGATCACTCTCGACGGCGTTGCCGTGACCGGGTGGCGCTCGACACCGCTCGACATCACCGCCATCGCCGACGCCATCACCGACGCGCTCATTTCGGAATCGGCGAGCGGCGAGGTGCCCGGTGGCCCCACCGCCTGGACGGCCGAGTTCGACCTCGACACCGCGAGCGACCTCTTTCTCGACACCGCCTCATGGAGCAAGGGCTATGCGTTCGTCAACGGCTTCTTCCTCGGCCGCTACTGGCGCAACGAGCCGCAGCGCACGCTCTACGTGCCGGCTCCTGCGACACGCCCCGGCGGCAACCGGCTCGTCGTGCTCGAGCTCGAGCAGATTCTGACGCCCGCCGCCCGTTTCATCGACGCACCGGCACTCGGCGTCACGGAGGAGTGACGCAGGAGCGCATCGGAGCGCGCTAGACAGGCGGATGATTCACAGCGGCACCAGCGTCGCGTCCATCCGGCGTCCGTCCACCTCGGCCCACATCATGGTGCACGCCGGCTGCCGACGGCGGTCCGTGGGCGACCCGGGGTTGAGCAGCCGCATGCCCGAGGGCGACACGGTGTCCCACGGGATGTGGGAGTGCCCGAAGACCAGGAGGTCGATGCCCGGGTACGCCTGGTCCATCCGCTCCTCGCGCTTGCGGGACTCCCCCGTCTCGTGAACGACCGAGATCTCGACACCCTCGGCCGTGAACCGGGCGACCTCGGGCAGCCGCGCGCGCAGCTCGGGCCCGTCATTGTTGCCGTACACGCCGTGCAGCACCCGCGACCGCGCCGCGAGCAGATCGAGCGTGGCCTCGTCGACCCAGTCGCCCGCGTGCACGACCACGTCGGCCTCGTCGACCGCCTGCAGCACCGCGTCGGGCAGACGCCGTGCCCGTTTCGGCACGTGCGTGTCGGCCAGAAGCAGCATCCTCGTCGTCATCGTTCCCCCGCCTTTCGCCGCCTCCGACTCTATGCAACGGCGTCGCTCGCCGGATGACACGCGAAACGCGTACACAGCCAACACTCAGGTAGGCGTAAACTCACCGAGTCCCCGGTATACCAAGGGGCTGAACGGAGGAGCCTCATGAGTACTGCCACTGCGCCCGCGAACCCGCGCTCGCGCGTCATCACGGCGAGCCTGGTCGGGACGACGATCGAGTTCTACGACTTCTACGCGTATGCGACAGCAGCCGTGCTCGTCTTCCCGGTGCTGTTCTTCCCGACCGGGGACGACACCACCTCGCTCCTCTCGTCGTTCGCGGTCTTCGGCGCCGCGATGGTCGCTCGTCCCATCGGCGCCGTCGTGTTCGGTCACTTCGGCGACAAGTTCGGTCGCAAGGCCACCCTGGTGGCATCGCTGCTGACGATGGGTATCGCGACCTTCGTGATCGGCCTGCTCCCCACCTATCAGGACATCGGCTGGTGGGCGGCGCTCCTGCTGCTCATCCTGCGTCTCGCCCAGGGATTCGCACTCGGTGGCGAGTGGTCGGGGGCGGCACTGGTCGCCACCGAGAACGCCCCGAAGGGCAAGCGCGCCTGGTACGGCACCTTCCCGCAGCTGGGCGCACCGCTCGGCTTCATCATCGCCAACTTCCTCTTCCTCTCGATCAACTGGCTGCTGCCGCACGCCGAGAACCCGGTCCTCAAGTCCGAGGCGTTCCTCTCCTGGGGCTGGCGTATCCCGTTCCTGTTCTCGGCTGTCATGGTCATCATCGGCCTGTGGGTGCGACTCAAGCTCGTCGAGTCCGACACGTTCAAGAAGGCCGAGACGAAGGGCGTGATCCGCAAGCTCCCGCTCGCGACCGTGTTCCGTCACCACTGGAAGCAGCTCATCCTCGGCACGTTCATCATGCTGGCGACGTACGTGCTCTTCTATCTGATGACGAACTTCACGCTCGCCTACGGCACCAAGCCCGCGTCGCTCGAGACCGCTTCGGCCGCCGCGAAGGCCGCAGCCGAAGCGACGGGCGCCCCGTTCGACCCGACCAAGTTCGCCGCGCAGTTCTATCCCGGCCTCGGCTTCGGCTACACCGACTTCGTGCTGATGCAGATCATCGGCGTGGTGTTCTTCGGCATCTTCACGCTGCTCTCCGGCCCGATCGCCGACGCTGTCGGACGCCGGAAGCTGCTGCTCTGGGTCACCGGCGCCATCATCGTGTTCGGCTTCACGTTCAACACGTTCCTGCTCCCCGCCGTCGACCCGAAGTTCACCGGTGCACTCGCCCAGGCGTTCCTCGTGTTCGGGTTCATGCTGATGGGAGCGACGTTCGGCCCGATGGGCGCCCTGCTCCCCGAACTGTTCCCGACGAACGTGCGGTACACGGGGTCGGCGATCGCCTACAACGTGTCGTCGATCCTCGGCGCGGCTGTGGCACCGCTGATCGCACTCTGGCTGTGGGCGCTCGGCGACGGCGCGCCGTGGCTGGTGGGCCTCTACCTGTCCGCGATGGGTGTGCTGACCTTCATCGCACTGCTCCTCTCCCCGGAGACGAAGGACCACGACTACGACGACGACCTCGGGGTCGCCGCCGCCGTCGAACTCTGATCACGGAGAGCGGCAGCCTCCTGCATCGGCAGGCTGCCGCTCCCGCAGGACTCAGATCAGTACGCGGCCGCGACACCGGTCAGAGGACGATGACCTCGCAGTAGCGCGCCGCCGTTTTCGCGAGCTTCCGGTCGAGCGTGAGCAGCGGAATACCGAGGGCCTCGGCAAGAGCGACATACCCGGCGTCGTAGGCGGTGACATCGTCTCGCAGCATCCAGATCCGCGGTATCAGTCGACGCAGCGGGTGCCGCGTGATCTGCAGCTCACCGAAGAGGTCGAGCGCCTCCCGTGCACGGTGGGCGGGCAGACGCTCGTGGAGCGTCTGCCGCCGCAGCACCGACAGCACCTCGATGTCGAGTCCGGCGTGCGCGTGGAAGTCGTCACCGTGCACCCACTCACTTGTGCCCAACAGCGCATCGATCGCCGCGGAGGCATCGAGCACGACCGCGGTGGTCACGGAGCGAGCGCATCGTCTCTGTCGGCACGAGCCGCGTCACGCGCCGCGAGGATCTGCCTGCGCGTGAGCGCGCCTCCCTGCTCCGCCGACCGTTCGCGCGCAGCCGCGATGATCTCCGCGTTCGTCCGGTATTGCACGAGGTCCGCGAGTTCGCGGGCGACATAGTCGGACAGCGACATTCGCTCCGCGGCTGCGCGTTCCTTGAGGCGTGAATGAACATCGTCCGGGAGATTTCGTACCTGCAGCATCCGACCCACTCTTCCAGGATCGCATGCGCTGCACATGCGCGAAAGAGGCGTTTGTGGATAACTCGCAGCGTCAACAGAAATTGACTTCCCTGCAGAAGTCAACAAGTATTGACGCAGGAGGTCCATCATGACGCTACCGACCGCGATCGCACAGGACGATGGCAGCGAGCCGCTGGCCGCGCTGCACAGGCTCGCAGAGACGCGCAAGGAAATCGCCCGCGCCGAAGAGGCGAACGTGCGCCGCGCCAGGAACCTCGGGTACTCCTGGCAGGCGATCGCGAGCGCGCTCGGCGTGAGCAAGCAGGCCGCGCACCGGCGGTTCGGTCGCTCCTGACGCCGACCCCGGCACCGCACACCCCTTACAGCCCGCACATAGGATTCGACCGCGCACGAAGTACGGTCGAAGTACCATCTCCAGATCGAGGTCCCGCATGTCCGGTTCGGCGACAGCACGCCGCCGCGGACGTGGCGCACAGCCCGAAGGCCCGCGCGCCACCTTCCGCCAGCTCCTCCCCTTCCTCTTCGAACACAAGCGCACCCTCATCGCGGTCGCTGTGCTCAGCGTCGTCGGTGCCGCCACCTCACTGGTGCAGCCGTTGCTCGTGGGCCAGGTCATCGAGGCGGTGCAGTCCGACACCGGCATCGGAATCCTCGTGTGGCTGCTGGTCGGCTTCGTGATCGTGTCGTCCGTCATCTCCGGTTTCCAGCACTACCTGCTCCAGCGCACCGGCACCGCGGTCGTGCACTCGAGCCGCCGCAAGCTGATCGCCCGCATCCTGCACCTCCCGACCTCCGAGTTCGACGCCCGCCGCACCGGCGACCTCGTCTCGCGCGTCGGCACCGACACGACTCTCCTCTACGCCGTGCTCACGCAGGGCCTCGCGGATGCCGTCGGCAGCGCCGTGCTGTTCCTCGGCGCGCTGATCGCGATGCTCGTGATCGACCCGATCCTGCTGCTGCTCATCGTCGTCGTGATCGGCATCTCCGTCACGGTCGTCGTGCTGCTCAGCGGCCGCATCCGCACCGCGTCGACCGCCCAGCAGGAGAAGGTCGGCGAGCTCGCCTCCGGCGTGGAGCGCGCGGTCGGCTCGATCCGCACCATCCGCGCCTCGGGCGCCACCGAGCGCGAGACTGCCGCGGTGTCGCAGCTCGCCTCCGACGCGTACGGCATCGGCGTGCGCATCGCCAAGATCTCCTCGATGGTCGTGCCCGTCTCCGGCATCGCGCTGCAGCTGTCGCTGCTGGTGGTCCTCGGCGTCGGCGGGTTCCGGGTGGCCGCCGGCGCGATCACCATCGCGTCGCTGATCTCGTTCATCATGTTCCTGTTCCTGCTCGTGATGCCGCTCGCCACGACCTTCGGCGCCATCACCTCGGTGAACCAGGCGCTCGGCGCGCTCGGGCGCATCCAGGAGGTGCTCGACCTGCCGACGGAGTCACAGGACGACGAGAAGATCGCCGCGGCGCTGCCTCGCGAGGACGCAGCACCCGGAGCACCGGCCATCGAGTTCCGCGACGTGCGCTTCCACTACCCCGCGAACGTCGTGGCAGCCCGCCAGGCCGCGGCCAAGGAAGCACGGAACCTGCTCGCCGACGCGCATCTGGAATCCGCCGAGGACGCGGCCCCGACGGTGCAGGACCACGAGGTGCTCCGCGGAGTCTCGTTCGCCGTGCCGCACGGCTCCCGCGTCGCTCTCGTCGGCCCCAGCGGTGCGGGCAAGAGCACGATCCTCTCGCTCATCGAGCGCTTCTACGACCCGACCGGCGGATCGATCCGCCTGCACGGTCACGATGCGCGCACCTATCCGCGCGACGACCTGCGCGCCAATTTCGGATACGTCGAGCAGGACGCACCGACCCTCGCCGGCACACTCGCCGAGAACCTGCGTCTTGCCTCCCCAGAAGCCTCCGACGCCGACTGCGAGCGCGTGCTGCGTGCCGTGAACCTCGGCGACGTGCTCGAGCGCAACCCGCTCGGCATCGAGGCACCCGTCGGCGAGGACGGAGTGATGCTCTCCGGCGGTGAGCGTCAGCGCCTCGCGATCGCCCGCGCCCTGCTCACCGACGCCCCGATCCTGCTGCTCGACGAGTCGACGTCATCGCTCGACGGTGTGAACGAGCAGCGGATGCGCGAGGCCATCGATGCCGTCTCGACCGACCGCACGCTCATCGTGATCGCGCACCGTCTTTCGACCGTCGTCGACAGCGATCTGATCGTGGTGCTGCAGGACGGCGTCGTGGTCGGTCAGGGCACGCATGCCGAGCTCGTCGAGACGACGCCGCTCTATCGCGACCTCGCCCGCCACCAGCTGCTCACCTGACGCACGCCGTTCCCGCCGAGACCCCGGGTTCACGCCGAGACCCCGGCCTGCTGACGACAGCAAGCCGGGGTCTCGGCGACAAAGCGGGGTCTCGGCGATGGGGCGGAGCACACGCAACACGAAGGCGGGACGTCGGAGACCACTCAGCCATGGGTTCGTCTCTGATGTCCCGCCTTCGCGGGTTTGCAGGGCACGAGGCCCTGAAGGTGCCGGCTCCCCCGAACCGGCACCGGTCTGGGGGTTACGCCTTCGCGAGGCGGTAGCGCAGCGAGGCCAGCTCGGCGCGCAGCGCCGCCGGAACCCTGTCGCCGAAGGTGTCGTAGAACTCCTCGGTCAGGTCGGCCTCGGTCTGCCACGCCTCGGCATCGACGGCGAACAGCTCGTCGAGGTCGGCGGCGGGGATGTCGAGCCCGTCGAGGTTGAGGTCCTCCACGCGCGGCAGGCGTCCGATCGGGCTGTCGACCGCCGGGACGTCGCCGGAGATGCGGCGGATGATCCAGTCGACGACACGCGAGTTGTCGCCGAAGCCGGGCCACAGGAACCGGCCGTCGTCGCCGCGGCGGAACCAGTTCACCTGGAAGATGCGCGGCGCCCGGTCGAAGCGCAGACCACGACCGACCTTCAGCCAGTGACCGAAGTAGTCGGCCATGTTATAGCCGCAGAACGGGAGCATCGCGAACGGGTCGCGGCGGAGCTCACCGACCGTGCCCTCGGCTGCTGCCGTGCGCTCCGACGAGATGTTCGAGCCGAGGAAGACGCCGTGCGTCCAGTCGGTGGCCTCGACCACGAGCGGGACGTTGCTGGCGCGGCGCCCGCCGAACAGGATGACATCGAGCGGCACGGCCTCTTCCCAGTCGTCGGAGATCTGCGGGCACTGCGCCGCCGACACCGTGAAGCGGGAGTTGGGGTGCGCGGCCGGACGACCGGAGTCGGGCGTCCAGTCATTGCCCTCCCAGTCGACCAGGTTCGCGGGAGCCTCGTCGGTCAGACCCTCCCACCACACGTCGCCGTCCGGGCGGAGCGCGACGTTCGTGAAGATCGTGTTCCCCCACAGCGTCTCGACTGCGGTGACGTTGGTCGACTCGCCGGTGCCGGGGGCGACACCGAAGAAGCCGGCCTCAGGGTTGATCGCCCACAGGCGACCGTCTTCGCCCGGGCGGATCCAGGCGATGTCGTCGCCGAGGGTCTCGACCTTCCACCCCGGGATCGTGGGACGGAGCATGGCGAGGTTCGTCTTGCCGCACGCCGAGGGGAACGCGGCAGCGACGTGGTACGCCTTGCCCTGCGGGTCGATCACGCGGATGAGCAGCATGTGCTCGGCGAGCCACCCCTCGTCACGGGCGATGACCGAGGCGATGCGCAGCGCGAAGCACTTCTTGGCGAGGATCGCGTTGCCGCCGTAGCCCGAACCGTAGGAGTAGACCTCCAGCGTCTCCGGGAAGTGGACGATGTACTTGTCGTCGTTGCAGGGCCACTCGGCATCCTGCTCGCCCGGGCCGAGAGGGGCGCCGACCGTGTGCACCGTCTTGACCCAGGGCGCACCCTCGGCGATCTGACGCGTGACGGCGTCGCCGACGCGGGTCATGATGCCGATCGAGGCGACCGCGTAGGCGCTGTCGGTGATCTGCACGCCGATGTGCGAGAGCGGGCCGCCGACGCGTCCCATCGAGAACGGCACGACGTACATCGTGCGCCCGCGCATCGAACCCTCGAAGATCTGGTCCATCTTGGTGTGCATCTCGGCGGGGTCCGCCCAGTTGTTCGTGGGGCCGGCATCCTCTTCGCGCTCTGAGGCGATGAAGGTGCGTCCCTCGGTGCGGGCCACGTCGCTGGGGTGCGAACGGGCGAGGTAAGAGCCGGGACGCCACTCGGGGTTGAGCTTGATGAGCTTGCCCTCGTCGACCAGGCCGCGCAGCAGCCAGTCGTTCTCGGCGCGGGAACCGTCGACCCAGTGCACGGAGTCGGGCTGGGTGAGCGCGCGGATCTCCTCGACCCACGCGGCCAGCTCGGCCATGGCGGGGGTGTCATACGTCGGAGCCGCGCCGAACGTACGCGTCGGTGCGACGGGAGACGTGCGGGGGGTGAAGACTTCGGCGAAGGCCATGACGTGTGCTCCTTTGAACTGTGGGGCGTTGCACCTATCTTCTTCCGCTTCCGGCCGGACTTTCGGACAAATCAGGCGATAAGAACCGCGATTCTTTCGCTACACTCAAGGAATGGCGTCCTCCGGCATTCACCTCACGACTCTCGGTCACCGCATCCGACACCACCGGCAGGAGAAGGGGTTCACCCTCGACGAGCTCGGCGCGCTCGTCGGCGTCGCCGGGTCGCAGCTGAGCCTGATCGAGAACGGCAAGCGCGAACCCAAGCTGTCGCTGCTGCAGGCGATCGCGCACGCCACGAGCACCGAGGTGACCGACCTCATCTCGGGTGAGCCGCCGAACCGTCGCGCCGCCCTCGAGATCGAGCTCGAGCGCGCACAGGAGAGTCCCGTCTTCCGTCAGCTCGGTGTCGCGCCGGTGCGCGTGACCAAGGGCATGAGCGACGAGACGATCGAGTCGGTCCTCGGACTGCACCGCGAACTGCAGCGCCGCGAGCGCGAAGCCATCGCCACCCCGGAGGAGGCGCGGCGCGCGAACACCGAGATGCGGCTGCGCATGCGCGCGCAGAACAACTACCTCCCCGAGATCGAGAAGCTCGCGGAGAAGCATCTGAAGGCCGCCGGTCACGTGCAGGGCGCGCTCACCCACCGCACGGTCAGCATCATGGCCGAGAAGCTCGGCTTCGAACTGATCTACGTCAACGACCTGCCGCATTCCACCCGATCGGTCACCGACCTCGAGAACGGGCGGATCTACCTTCCGCCGGCGTCGATCCCCGGCGGGCACGGCCTGCGCTCGATGGCACTGCAGGCAATGGCACACCGCTACCTGGGGCACACGCCCCCGACCGACTACGCCGACTTCTTGCAGCAGCGACTCGAGATCAACTACTTCGCCGCGTGCTGCCTGATGCCGGAGACCGCCGCCGTCGCGTTCCTGCAGCAGGCCAAGAAAGATCGCAACCTCGCGGTCGAGGACTTCCGCGACGCATTCGGCGTGACGCACGAAGGTGCGGGCATGCGCATGACGAACCTGCTCACGCAGCACCTCGGGATGTCTCTGCACTTCCTCCGCGTGGACGCCACGGGCGCGATCACCCGCGTCTACGAGAACGACGACCTGCCGCTGCCCATGGACGTCACCGGCGCAGTGGAGGGACAGCGGGTGTGCCGCAAGTTCCAGGCGCGCGCCGCGTTCACGCAGCAGAACCGCACCACGGAGCATCACCAGTACACCGACACCCCCTCCGGCACGTTCTGGTGCTCGACGCAGACCGGGGCGTCCACCGACGGGGAGTTCTCCATCACGGTCGGCGTCCCCTTCGACGACGCGCGCTGGTGGCGCGGCCGCGAGACCAGCGATCGCGCGGTGTCCACCTGCCCCGACGAGTCGTGCTGCCGGCGGCCGTCCGCCGAACTCACCGAGCGCTGGAACGGCAAGGCGTGGCCGAGCGCGCGCGTGCACACGCACATGTTCTCGCCTCTCCCCCGCGGCGCGTTCCCCGGCGTCGATGACAACGAGGTCTACAACTTCCTCGGGCGGCACGCGAGCGAGTGATTAAGATATATTCAATTCACTCATTCATTTTCCCGAGGGAGACCTGTGACCGAGCCGACCCCCGCAGACGCACCTGACGCGGAGACCTTCACCTCGCGGCGCCACCGGATCGTCGTCGGCGGTCGCTCGCTCGACTACACCGCTGGGGCGGGCACCGTGATCGTCCGCGACGACGAGCACCGCCCCCTCGCGAGCGTCTTCTACACCTCGTACGTCGCCGATCGCGAAGACGGCGCCCCCGCACGCCCCGTGACCTTCCTCTTCAACGGCGGGCCCGGCTCGGCGAGTCTCTGGCTCAACATCGGCGGCTTCGGCCCCAAGCGCACCCCCACGAACACTCCCCTTGCCACGCCGCCTGCCCCGTACACGAGCGGCGACAACCCCTACACGCTGCTCAGCGCCTCGGACCTCGTGTTCATCGATGCGCCCGGCACCGGATACTCGCGTCTCCTCGGCGACGCGACCCCGGCCGAGCTCTGGGGCGTCGACCAGGACGTCGACGCCTTCGCGAAGGCGATCACGCGGTGGCTCACGATCACGAACAACTGGAACGCGCCGCGCTTCCTGTTCGGCGAGTCCTACGGCACCACGCGCGCCGCAGCGCTGGTGCACCGGCTGCAGAACCAGGGCCTCGACTTCAACGGCGTCGTGCTCCTGTCGACCGTGCTGAACTGGGGCGAGAGCAACCTGGGCGGCCCGCGCGAGTACATCAATCTGCTCCCCTCGTACGCGGCGACCGCCTGGTACCACGGCAAGGCTCGCACCGCACACACCGAGCTCGAGCCGCTCCTGGTGGAGGCGCGCGAGTTCGCACAGGGCGCGTTCGCGGAGGCGCTGCTGCGCGGCGATCTGCTGCCCGCCGACCTCGAAGAGGCCGTCGCCGAGCGCATGAGCGCCCTCATCGGGCTCGACGCCGACTACCTGAAGAAGCACCACTTCCGCATCGGAATGGAGCAGTACCGCTACGCGCTGCTCGCCGACGAAGGACGCGTGATCGGCCGCTTCGACACCCGCTTCACCGCCGAGCACCAGTACGTCGTCGGCAACGGCTCGCACGACCCGGCCACCGACGACGCCGCCACGGCAGGAGTCAACAGTGCGCACCTCTCGACGTACCGCGCCCACCTCGTGGACGACATCGGCTTCACCAGCGACCTGCACTACCGCCACCTGCACAACATGCCCATCTCCCGCGCCTGGGACTGGAAGCACAAGGCACCGGGCGTGGATGCCCCGCAGCTGGTGCCGGACGTCTCTCTCGACCTCTCCGCCGCCGTACGCCGCAACCCGAACCTGAAGGTCTACGTGATGGGCGGCTTCTACGACCTGGCCACCCCCTTCTTCGGGCCCGAGGTCGACGTCGCACACCTGTATCTGGCGCCCAGCCTGCGCGAGAACATCCGCTTCACGTTCTACGAGTCGGGCCACATGACCTTCGTGGACGAACGGGCGGTGGAGCGCATGAAGAGCGACCTCGACGACTTCTACCGCAACGCGACGACGCACGGATGATCGAGCTCGAGGCCGCGGGTCGGATCGGCGACCTGGCCTACACCGCACGCCTCGAGGAGCTCCCGCTGCGGCGCTCGGACGGCTCCGCGCAGGGCACTCTGTCCGCCTTCAGCTACACGGTGGACGGGCCGGATCGCCCCGTGCTGTTCCTCACCAACGGCGGTCCGGGAGTGTCCTCGCTGTATCTGCACCTGAGCGGGATCGGGCCGATGCGCGCACAGGTCCCCGTCGACCTCGCCGATGCCGGGCATCCTCCCTACGGCGTGGAGGAGAGCCCGTCGACGATCCTCGACGTCGTCGACCTGGTGTTCCTCGATGCACCGGGCACCGGATTCGGAGCCTTCACCGATGACGCCGAGGCGTCTGCCTTCCGTTCCGTGGAGGGAGACGCCGACGCGATCGCCGCCGCCCTCTCGGACTGGGTCGACCGGCACCAGCGATGGAACGCCCGGAAGTACTTCCTCGGTGAAAGCTACGGCACCCTGCGCGCGGCATTCCTCGCCACCTCATCGCACAGCATGGACACCGCGCCCGTCGACGGGCTGGTGCTGCTGGGACAGGCCGTCAACATCCAGGAGACGCTGGATCGTCCGGGCAACGTGGTCGGAGCCCTCGCCAACCTGCCGTACAAGGCGGCGACGGCCTGGCACCACGGCGTCGGCTCGCGCGAGCATGCGACGGTGGAGGAGGCGATCGACGCCGCTCTGGACTTCGCCCGCGGCGACCTCGCGACGGCGATGCTGCAGGGTGACCTGCTGCCGGACGACGAGCGCGCCGCGATCTCGGAGCGCCTCTCGCGGATGATCGGGATTCCCGCGGACGAGCTCGCCGACGATCGATTCTGGGTCAGCAAACAGGACTTCCGATCGCGTCTGCTCCCGGGGCGCGTGCTCGGGGTGACCGACAGCCGGTACTCCGCGCCGGCGGCCGACCGCCGCACCGGGGAGATCGAGTACGACCCCGCCGATGTGGCGCTCTCCCCGCGGTACGTGGCGGGGCTGCAGCAGCTGCTGCGCCGCGTCTTCGGCGCCGCCCCCGAGCAGCCGTATCGCGTGGTCGACCCCGAGGCGGGCCGCGACTGGGAGTGGGAGGAGCAGGGCGGGCCGGAGTTCGTCGCCTACGGGCGCCCCTCCCCGTTCCACACCTACCCGTACCCGGCGAGGTTGTCGCGCTGGATGAAGCAGACACCGCGCGGGCGCCTGTTCATCGGCACCGGCGTGTACGACTCGCTCACCACGGTCGGCGCGGCCGACCACCTGCTGCGGCACTGGGGCCTGCCGCGCGAGCGCACCGAGATGCACGAGTACCGCGCCGGGCACATGATGTACAGCGACCCCGAGGTCGCGGTGCGCCTGAACGCCGATCTCCGCGCGTTCCTCACCCGCTGAGCGACGCGACCCGTGCCGCGGATCAGGCCGTGAGCGTCTCGAGCGCGAACGCCGCCAGCGCGGCGGCCTGATCCGCGAGCACGGCATCGTCGAACACGACCGTCGGAGAGTGGTTCGGTGCCGCCGACTCGAGGTCGACCTCCGCCGGCGTCGCCCGCAGGAACAGGAAGGCCCCCGGCACCTGCTCGAGCACGAAGGAGAAGTCCTCCGACCCCATCACGGGGTGCGCGGTCTCCCACACGCGCTCTTCGCCGAAGAGCCGCTGCAAGGTGCCACGCACCCGCTCCACAGCGCGCGCGTCGTTCACGGTGGGAGCGCACAGCACGGTCACGTCGACCTCGGCCGTGCAGCCGTGGGCGGCCGCGATCTCGCGGGCGAGGGCCGGGATCTCCTCCTGCACGCGTGCGCTCGACTCGTGCGACAGCACCCGCACCGAGGCGACGAGCGTCGCGGTGTCGGAGATGATGTTGCGGGCCGGGCCTCCGGCGTGCAACTGCGTGACGCTGAGGACGACCGGGTCGAACACGTCGAAGCGTCGGGTGACGAAGGTCTGCAGCGCGGTCACGAGCTCCGCGGCCACCGGCACGGGGTCCCGCGTCAGGTGCGGGGCCGAGGCATGGCCGCCGGAGCCCGTGATGGTGATCTCGACCTCGATCGCGCCGGCCATGAGCGCGCCGGGCCGGGTCGAGAACACGCCGTACTCCCCCGGCACGACATGGATGCCGAAGGCGGCGACCGGTCGAGAGCCCGTGGTCTCGAGGAGTCCGTCGGCGAGCATCCGCTTCGCCCCGTCGCCGAGTTCCTCGCCCGGCTGGAACATCAGCAGGACGTCGCCGTGGAGCTCGTCGCGGCGGCCGGCCAGCAGGTGCGCGGCCCCGATGAGGCCGGCGACGTGCAGGTCGTGCCCGCAGGCGTGCATCCGCTCGCCGGACGCCGCGTAGTCGAGCCCCGTGTCTTCGGTGAGGGGAAGCGCATCCATGTCGGCGCGCAGCAGCACCGTGGGGCCGGGATGGGCACCGCGGACGACGGCGGCGATCGAGCTCAGTCCGGCACCGAGCACCACGTCGAGCCCGAGCGGCTCCAGCGCCTCGAGCACGCGCCGCTGGGTGCGCGGCAACTCGAGACCCAGCTCCGGGTCGGCGTGGATGGCGCGGCGCAGGGCCACGAGCTCGGGCAGCAGGGCCTGGGCGTCGTCGAGCAGGGTCATTCAGGATCCGATCGAGTGGAGGAGACTGTCGGTGCCGGCGTTCTGGATGCGCGGGATGGCCGCCACGAGCGCCTGGGTGTACGGATGCTGCGGGTTCGTGACGATGGCGTCGGCGTCGCCGTGCTCCACGATCTCGCCGCTGCGCATCACGGCCGTGGTGTCGGCGATGTAGCGCACCGCGGCGAGGTTGTGGGTGATGAACAGCACCGACAGCTCCAGCTCCTGCTGCAGATCGCGCATCAGGTTCAGCACGGCGCCCTGCACCGAGGCGTCGAGAGCGGAGGTGATCTCATCGGCGATGATCAGCCGCGGCCTCACCGCGAGGCAGCGGGCGATTGCGACGCGCTGCCGCATGCCGCCGGACAGGCTCGAGGGATGCAGTTCGGACACCCCCGGCTTCAGGCGCACGAGTTCGAGCAGCTCCTTGACGCCGGCGGCACGAGCCTTGGCGTTGCCGGTGCCGTGCGTGGCCAGGGCCTCATCCAGGGTCTCGCCCACCGACATGCGCGGGTTCAGCGACGAGTACGGGTCCTGGAAGATCATCTGCACATCTCGGGCGTGGGCGCGGCGGTCGCGGCGCCCGACGGCGAGGTCCTTGCCGTCGAGCAGGATCCGGCCCGAGGTCGGCTTCTGGAGCCCGGCGACCGTGCGCGCGACGGTGGACTTGCCCGACCCCGATTCGCCCACCAGTCCCACCGTCGTGCCGTGCGGCACCGTGAGCGAGACGTCGTCCACCGCGTTCACGGCATGGGGCCCGCGACCGAACGTGACCACGAGGTTCTCGATGACGAGATCGGCCATCATGCACCCGCCTTCGCGAAATCGTCTTCGTGCACGCCGACGTCCTGCGGGTGCCAGCACGCCACACGTCCGGAGCCGTGCGCGACGAGCTGAGGGGTCTCGGTGCGGCAGAGCTCGGTGGCGAACGCGCAGCGCGGCGCGAACGCGCAGCCGACCACCGGCTGTGCGAGGTCCGGCGGCTCTCCGGGGATCGTCGCGAGCGGTGCGGTGCGGTCGGTGTCGAGATCGGGCAGCGACTCCGCCAGCGCGCGGGTGTAGGGGTGCGCCAGCCGCTCGGGTTCTGCGAGGTGGCGCACGTCGACGTCTTCCACGATCCGGCCGCCGTACATCACCAGGATGCGCTGGCAGAGCTCGGCCAGCACCGCGATGTCGTGCGAGACGACGATCGCCGCGGCCCCGGTCTCCTCGCACTCGCGGCGGAGCAGGGCGAGCACCCGCTGCTGCACCGTGACGTCGAGCGCCGTGGTGGGCTCATCGGCGATGATCAGCCGCGGCTTGCCGATCTGCGACATCGCGATGAGCGCGCGCTGACGCATGCCGCCGGAGAACTCGTGCGGGAACTGCTTGGCCCGACGCGCCGGATCCGTGATCGACACGGCCGCCAGAGCGTCGACGGCCGCGGCATCCGCTTCCCGTCGCGTCGCCTTCTGGTGCACCCGGGGCACCTCGGCGAGCTGCGTGCCCACGCGGAGTGCCGGGTTCAGCGCGGTGAGCGAGTCCTGGAACACGACGCCGACCCGGGTGCCAAGCTTCTTCGCGGCGCGCTCGCTCGACAGCCCGGACAGCTCCTCGCCCGCGAAGGTGAGACGCTGTGCGCTGACGGCGGCACCGGTCGGGGCCAGCTGCGCGATCGCCATCATGGTGACGCTCTTGCCGCTGCCGGACTCGCCGACCACGCCGACGATCTCGCCGGGCGCGATGCGGAACGAGACGTCCTGCACGGGGCGCACCCAGCCGTGCTCGCCGGGGAACGAGACGCTGAGGCCGGCCACGTCGAGCAGCGGTTCGACCTCGTCCGTCCGCTCCTCGGCCGCGCCGGTCGAGGAGACGCGGGCCGGGTCGCCGAGCTCGCGGGCGCTGAGCGTGCGGGTGCGTCCCCGGCCGCGCATGTGGGAGGCCAGGGCCTCGCCGAACATTCCGAACATGATGCCGGCGAGCACGACCATCACGCCGGGGCCGACGATCGCGGACGGCTGGCTGTAGACCTGCTCGAAGCCTTCGCTGAGCAGGCGACCCCAGTCGTACTCGGGCGGCTGTACGCCGACGCCGAGGAAGCTGAGGCTCGACAGGGCGAGGAGGCCCCCGCCGATCGAGATCGTGACGTTGACGATCACGGGCTCGGCGATGTTGGGAAGGATGTAGCGGGTGAACTGACGCGTCTTCGACACTCCGAGCAGGCGGGCGGCCGCCAGGTACTCCGAGCCGCCGACGCGTGACGAGAGCGTCTGCGCGAGCCGGGCGAACGACGGCGTCATGGTGAGCGCGAGCGCGATCACGGCCGTCGTGGATCCGGTGCCGAGCAGGATCACGGTGAGCATCGCCACCAGCAGCACCGGGAAGGCCAGCCAGGTGTTGATGACCGAGCCGAACATGCGCTGCACGCGCGGACCGGCGACCACCGGCAGCGCGCCCAGGATCAGCCCGGCCACGGCACCCAGTGCGGTCGCGGTCAGCGCCATCACGAGCGAGAGCCGCGTGGCCACGAGCGTGCGCAGCAGCAGGTCCCGCCCGAGAGCATCGGTGCCCAACGGGTGCTCGGCGCTCGGCGGCTGCAGGAGGTCGGTCGGCGACGGGGTCTCGGCCTGGGTGCCCCACAGCATCGGGGCGAACACGGCGAGGAGGGCGAAGAGGGCGATGAAGGTCAGCGAGATCAGCGCCATCGGCGACTGCAGCAGCCAGGAACGCCGCCGGTGCGAGGAGGTCATGCGGTCTCCAGAATGGTCGTGCGACGGTCGAGGATGGCGAGCACCACGTCCACCAGCAGGTTCACGACGAGGATGATCGCCGCGTAGACGATCGCGAGCCCCTGCACGATGCCATAGTCCTTGGTGATGATCGCCTGCACGAACGCGCTTCCCATGCCCGGCCAGTTGAAGACCCGCTCGACCAGGACGCTGCCGGCGATCATCGTCGCGAGCAGGGCGCCGCCGAGGGTCAGGGTGGCGGTGAGCATGTTCGGCAGCGCGTGCCGGAAGTACACCATGGCGGCCGGGAGCCGCTTGGAGCGCGCGGTGCGGATGTAGTCGTCGCCGAGCACGTTGAGGGCTTCGACTCGGGCGATGCGCGACAGCGACGCGGAAGCGCCGAGTGCGAGCGCGAGAACGGGGAGGATGTACGACTGCGGTCCGCTGATGCCCGCGACCGGGAGGAGCGGGATGGTGATGGCGAACAGTGTCAGCAGCACGACGCCGATCAGGTACTCCGGCACGGCGGCGAAGAAGCCCGTCACCGAGGTGAAGGCGACCTCGACGGGGCGACGGCGGTTGCCGGCGGTGAGGATCGCGATCGCGAGCCCCAGCGGGATCGCGATGAGGAGGATCACGACGAACGCGATGCCGGCGAGTTGCACGGTGGCGGGGAGCCGGTACTCCACCAGCTCGTTCACCGATCGCCCGGTGATCAGGGAGACGCCGAGATCGCCGTGGAACACGATGCCGGTCAGGTAGTTCCAGAACTGCACCACGAGCGGCTCATCGAGACCGAGCTGCGCCCGGCGCTCCGCCACGACGGAGGCGGGTGCGGTCGGCCCGAGAGCCGCGCGGACCGGGTCTCCTCCGGCGGCGCGGAGGACGACGAACGCCGCCGTCACGATCACGAACATCGCGATGAGCATCCGGCCGATGCGCCGGAGGAGGAAGGGGACCCAGCGGCCGCCGCCGCGGCGACCACCCCGAGGGGTGGCCACCACGACGGTCTTCGGCCGCGTCACGATCTGCGACGTCATCCTGTCACTCTGTCACGCGGATCGTGGTCGGAGCGAGGATGCTCTTCGACATGCCGAACTCCACGCCGACGCCGTAGAACGTCGACGTCGACGAGTAGACGGGCAGTACCTCGAGGTTGCGGAACAGGGAGTCCTGCGCAGCCTGCCAGGCGTCACACGAGTCGGATCCGGCCAGCGCCTGCGCCTCGCCCACCAGGTCGAAGTACTCCTGGTTGCTGTTGTAGGTCCAGTTGCCGCCGTTCGGCGGGAACTCGCCGCCCAGGATGCCGGCCCAGTCGCTCGGCAGGCTCGTGAAGATCGGCGCCCACACGATGTCCCAGTCGCCACCGGAGAAGATGACATCCGTGTACGACGCGGACGGGGTGGGCACGGCATCCACACCGATCTTCTGGAACTCCGTCTGCAGCAGCTCGATCGCCGCGGTCACGCCCTGACTCTCGGATGCCGGGTAGAGCATGAGGATGGAAAGCGGCTTACCGTCCTTCGCACGGATGCCGTCGGCGCCCTCGACCCAGCCCGCGGCGTCGAGTGCGGCCGCCGCCGCATCCACGTCGTAGTCGGGGATGGCCGAGGAGCTGTCCATCGCGGTGCACGCGGCGCCGAACTCGGACACGAGTGTCGTGATCTGCTCGCCGCGACCGGCGGAGGCGACGGGGCCGACTGCTTCGCGGTCGACCGCCTGGGCGAGAGCTTCACGGACGGCGAGATCGTGGCCGACCCGGCCCTCCGCCTGGTTGAAGAAGATCAGCCCCGGACGCAGCGGCACTTCGAGCTCTTTCGCGAACTCGGTGTTGTCGAGCCGGTCGCGCTCGCTGCCGCCGACCTCTGCGACGTTGGCCTCGCCGGTCTGGAGCATGTTGGCGGCGGTCGAGTCGCTCTCGATGATCGAGATCTCCACCGTGCCGGGCAGCCCCGCCGTCTCGCTGGTCGTGTCGTCGGGACCCCAGGTGTAGTCGTCACGCAGCGTGAACGTGTACGACTGCCCCGGGGACGACGCCTTCAACGCGTACGCGCCGGTGCCGTGGAACTCGGTGTCGAGGATGGTCGGGTCGGCGAGACCGGACGCGCACACGATCGGCAGGGCGCCGATCGTCTCGGCGAGGAAGCTCTGGGCGTTCGCGCTGGTGAAGGTGACCGTGCGGGCGTCATCGTCCGCCTCGATCGTGAGGCCCTCGGCGGGGAAGTACACGCCCTTGTAGGGCGAGCCCGTCTCGTCTGCGGCGGCGTACTCGAACGTGGACTTGACGTCCGTCGCGGTCAACGGCGTGCCGTCGGCGCAGAGGATGCCGTCCTTGAGCGTGAACTCCACGCCGGTCGTGGTCGACTCCCACGAATCGGCGAGCAGCCCGCGGGGCTCCTCCCCGGTCGGGTAGAAGAGCAGCGACTCGTACCCGAACGTGGATACGGACTCACTCGCGTTCGTCGCGTTCGTGATCGGGTTGAGCGTACCGGGGTCCGACTGCACGGCGATCTTGATCGTCTGCGCCTCTCCTCCCCCGGGCTCCGCCGTACCGGCGCAGCCGGACAGGGCGAGGGCCGTCACGCCGACGGCGGCCGCGGCGACAATGCTGCGTCTCATGGTGTCCTCTCTCACGGGTTCCGCACGGTGCGGGTCAACCCAATTGAATGTTATGAATTACTCTTTATTGGCTCGTGTCGCCGGTGTTTCGGGTATGTAACGTCACGAGCGGTCGTCGATGAGGGCAGCGGCGCCCATCACCGACTTGAGCTCGAGGAACTCCTCGAACCCGTGGACACCGCACTCCCGACCGACACCCGACTGCTTGTACCCGCCGAAGGGTGCGCCGACATCGAGGCCTGCGCCGTTGATGCCGACGGTCCCCGTGCGCATGCGCAGAGCGATGTCGAGGGCGCGTCGAGGGTCGCTCGACCACACGCCGCCCGACAGTCCGTAGACGCTGTCGTTGGCCAGGTCGACAGCCTCATCGACCGTGCCGTAGGGGGTGATCGTGAGCACCGGACCGAAGACCTCCTCGTGGAAGATCCGCATGTCCGGTGTCACGTCGGTGAAGATCGTGGGCTGCACGTAGGCGCCGCCGGCCGTCGGTTCGACGATATCGAGACCACCGGTCAGCACCCGCGCCCCCTCGTCGATCGCCGTGGCGATGTGCGCCAGGACTCGGTCGCGCTGCAGAGCGGAGGCGAGCGGGCCGGTCGCCGTCCCCTCCTCGCGCGGATCGCCGGGGGCCCAGCCCGCGGCCACCTCGAGCGCGGCGTCCTGCCAGGCGTCGAGCATGTTCTCGGGCACCAGGACCCGGGTCTGTGCCGCGCAGGTCTGGCCCGCGTTCGCGAAGCACGAGGCGAGCACGCCCCGCACCGAGTCCTCGAGCGGCGCGTCGTCGAGCACGATCGCCGCGGACTTGCCACCCAGTTCGAGGGCGACCTTCTTGATGGTCGCCGCAGCGGCACGGGCCACGTGCTCCCCCACCTGGCGCGAGCCGGTGAAGGTGACCATGTCGACGCCGGGGTGGGCGACGAGCGGCGAGCCGACTCCTGCGCCATCGCCGTGGACGATGTTCACGACACCGGCCGGCAATCCGATCTCGCGGAGGATGTCGCCGATGATCGCGGCGTTGAGAGGGGCGACTTCGCTCGGCTTGAGCACGACCGTGCAGCCGGCGAGAAGCGCGGCGCCGACCTTGAGCACGATCTGATGCAGCGGGAAGTTCCACGGGGTGATCGCGGCGACGACCCCGACCGGCTCCGAGACGACGAGGGAGTTCGACACCGCCTCGCGCTCGACGTGCGCGCGGGCGGCGTCGACGAGCATGTGCAGGTCGGCGATCGCCACCCCCACCTGCGCGGAACGCGCGAACGCGATCGGCGAGCCCATCTCGGCGCTGAGGGTCGCGGCGAGAAGCTCACGGTGGCGCGCCAACCCCTCGGCGAGCGCCTCTACGTGAGCGATCCGCTGCGCCATCGGCGTCGTGGACCAGCCGCCGAACGCGTCCGCGGCCGCAGCCACCGCACGATCTACGTCTGCGGGGCCGCCTGCGACGACGGCGCCGATCACGGTGCCGTCGGCCGGGCTGACGACATCGATCGCCCTGAGGCCATCGACATCTTCCCTGATGCCTGCGATGTCGTGCCCGATGATCATGTCAGACCCCTGCCCGCTGTACGAGGTGCGCGTCGGGGGCGAGCGGCACAGGGCGCGGCACGCCCTCATGGATGAGATGCCACGGCGAGGGGAACTCCCCCACCGGCACATCGATGAGGATCGGCTCGTTCGCGGGAACCGCATCGGCGAGCACCCCCGCCAGCTCCTGCGGCGTGTACGCCCGCGCGGAGCGGATGCCGTAGGCGTCGGCGAGCTTGCCGTAGTCGGGGTTCGTCAGGTCGCTGGCGAAGTAGCGGGCGCCGTAGCGGTTCTTCTGGATGCGGCGCACGTTGCCGTAGAACCCGTCGTGGAAGACGATGGTCACCAGCCCCAGGCCGTAGCGCTTCGCCGTCGACAGCTCCTGCAGCGTCCAGGAGAATCCGCCGTCGCCGTTCACCGAGACCACCGAGCGGGTCGGATCTGCGGCTTTGACGCCCAGGGCCGTCGCGAAGCCGTAGCCCAGCGTGCCCTGGTAGCCGGGGCCGATGTAGGTGCGCGGCTGGTAGGCCGGGTAGCAAGCGCTGGCCGCGTAGCCGACCTGGGTGAACTCGCTCACGAAGACGCCGTCGTCGGGCAGCGCGCCGCGGATCGCCGCGAGGTACTCGCGCTGCGGGGCGATGTCGTCGAACTGCTCGGCGAGCCAGGAGCGGACGCGCACGAACTCGCTCTCACGGGAATCCCGCTGCGGGGACCCCACCTCGGCAGCGAGCGCGGCGAGCGCCAGCCGGGCGTCGGCGTGGAGTGTCTGCACGGCGGCGCGCGGGCCGGCGAGGTCCGCCTCTTCGGCGTTCACGAGGATCACCGGTGCGCCGTGGGTGTCGACCTGGGTGCCGAAAGTGGAGACGAAGCGGGTTCCGACCGCCAGCACGAGGTCGGCGTCTTCCCGGAAGGCGCGGAGCGCGAGCGCGTCGAACGCGAGGCGGTGCCGGGCGTCGAGCGCTCCACGGCCGTTCTCAGTCATCAGCACGGGGATCTCCAGCGCCTCGGCGAGCGCCTGCAGTGCGACGGATGCGTTCGAGGCGAGTACTCCGCCGCCGACGACGATCATCGGGCGCTTAGCTGCGAGGAGTCGGGCGGCCGCGTCGCGGATCTGCTGCTCGTCGGGGACGAGCGGAGCGTCGGCGACCCTCTCGGCCGCGGCCATGCGCGAGGTGGCGGCGAGCACGTCCGGCGGCACCTCGATCGCGACGGGACGCGGGCGTCCGCTGCGCAGCTGCACGAAGGCCTCGCGCACGAGTCCGGGGATCTCGTCGGCGGAGCGGGCGATGCCGGTCCACTTGGTGAGCCGTTCGAGGATGCCCGTCTGGTCGGGGATCTCATGCAGGGCACCGAGCCCGCGGCCGATGGCCTTCGAATCGATCTGCCCGGCGATGAGGAGCATCGGCGAGTTCGCGGAGTAGCCCGTCGCCACGCCGGAGAGTGCGTTGAGCACTCCGGGGCCGGGAACGACCATGGCGACGCCGACGTCTCCGGTGCTGCGCGCATACCCGTCGGCCATGTAGGTCGTGGCCTGCTCGTTGCGGGCGCAGATGAAGTCGACCTGGTCGGTGCGGGCGTGGAGGGCGTCTGCGGCGGCATCGAGCTGGACGCCCGGAATGCCGAAGATCCGTGAGACGCCCTGGTTGATGAGGGAGTCTGCGAGCAGATCGCCACCGGTGTGGTCGGTCATCTGTTTCCTCTCGTGAGCAGCTTTGCGTGATTGACTGTATTAGATACATTCAATTACTGCAAATAGGAGAATCGCCCGGAACCGCCGCTCCCCGGCGGCAGGGCGTCCCTAGGATGTGAGAGATCCGCCAGAACATGCCCCGACCGAAGGACTCCCGTGGCCAGCACCCAGGATGACGCGCGCACCTTCCAACGCGTCGCGCCCGCACAGTCCGTCGCCGACCGCGTGGTGACCGAGGTCGAAGCGATGATCAAGTCCGAGGGCCTCGCCCCCGGCCACCGCATCGGCACGCGCCAGGAGCTGTGCGAGCAGTTCGGTGTCGCGCCGGCCACGCTCGGCGAGGCGCTGCGCGTGCTGCGGGCCCGCGGGTCCGTCGACCTGCGACCCGGTCCCGGCGGCGGCATCTTCGTCGCCGACCAGTCGCCCCTCATCCGACTCGCCCACAGCGTGCTCCGCCTGCGTCAGACCGGCGCTCCGGTCAACGATGTGATCAAGGTGCTCGATGCCCTCGACGAAGCGGTCATGCACGATGCGGTCCTGAACCGCACCGACGCGGACATGGCCGACCTCGACGCGGTCATGTCCGACCTCGCCGAGCACTGGCACGACCCCATCGAAGGGCTGCACGGCAACTGGCGGCTGCATCGCCGCATCGCCGAGATCTCGCCGAACGCGGTGCTGCGGACGTTCTACCTCAACCTCGTCGACTACATCGAGGGCGAGACCGCCGGCGCGGTCGACGAGGATGCACTGGCCGTCCCCGGATTCCGCCAGGACACGGACGAGCGCCTGCACATCCACGAGGCGCTCATCGAGGCGATCCGCAGCAGCGACGTCGAAGCCGGTCGCAAGGCCGTGCTGGACCACCGCACGCTCGGTCGCTGAACAGCGCGGGCTCGGCGCCGGTCCGCGCCGGCGCGCCTAGCGGGCCACGTGCCGGAGAGCGAGCGCGGCCAGCGCCGCGGCCTGATCGCCGAGCACCGCATCGTCGAACACCGCGTGCGGGGAGTGATTCATCGGGATGTCGTCGGGGTCGACATGCGGCGGCGTGGCACTCAGGAACAGGAACGCCCCGGGAACCTCGCGGAGCACGAACGAGAAGTCCTCCGATGCCATCCAGGGCACGGCGAGCTCTTCGACCCGGTCGTCGCCGAATTCCTCGCGCAGCACCGCCGTCGCCGCCGCGGTCTCCGGAGCCGTGTTGACGGTCACCGGATAGCCGACGATCACCTCGACATCGGCCGTGCACCCGTGCGCGGCCGCGATGCGCTCGACAAGGGGCGGGAGTTCCGCCTGAGCCTGCGCGATCGAGGCCTCGGACAACGTGCGCAGCGTCGCCGCGAGACCGGCCTGCTCGGGGATCACGTTCACGACCTCGCTCGCGAACAGCTTCGTCACCGAGAGCACCACGGGGTCGAACACGTCGACGCGTCGGGTGACCCAGCTCTGCAGCGCCAGCACGATCTCGGCGACCGCCGGGACCGGATCGACCGCCTGGTGCGGACGGGAGCCGTGGCCGCCGCGTCCGTGCACGGTGACGTTCAGCACGTTCGCGCCGGCCATGATCGTGCCCGGCTTGAGCTGGAACGTGCCGCGCTCCCCCGGTCCGACGTGGATGCCGTAGGCCGCCTCGACCCGGCGTCCCCCGGCGTCGAGCACACCGTCGCGGATCATCAGCGGTGCGCCGCCGCCTGCCTCTTCGCCGGGCTGGAACATGAACACGACCGACCCCGCGATCCTCTCCCGCCGCGCCGCGAGCAGCCGGGCGGCGCCGACGAGTCCGGCCACATGGAGGTCATGGCCGCACGCGTGCATGGCACCGTTCGCGGACGCGTACTCGAGCCCGGTCTCCTCGACGATCGCCAGCGCGTCCATGTCGCCGCGCAGCAGCACCGACGGGCCGTCCGCCGCACCGCGGAGCACCGCGGTGACCGAGCTCAAGTCGCTGCCGGTGGTGATCTCGAGACCGAGGTCGGCGAGCTCTTCGAGCACGACGGCCTGCGTCTGCGGCAGGTCGAAGCCGACCTCGGGGATCCGGTGCAGACGGCGTCGCAGCTCGACCAGCTCGGGCAACAGGCGGGCGGCATCCTCGCGCAGGGTCACAAGGTCTCCTTCATGGCGGTGTGGACGGTGCGTCCGTCGATGAGCACCTCCCGCACGGTCGAGGTGACGTCGAGCGGGTCTCCGGTCCACAGAACCACATCCGCGTCTCGTCCCGGTGCCAGCGCACCGACGCGGTCGCCGATGCCGGCGATGTCGGCCGCGGCCGAGGTCATGGCGGCGATCGCGGTCTCGCGGGGAAGGCCGGCGCGCACGGCGACCGCGGCCTGCAGAGCGAGGAGCCCGATCGGCACCACCGGGTGATCGGTGGTCAGGGCGACGCGGACCCCCGCTGCAGCGAGGGTCGCGAGGTTCGTCGGGTCGGCCTCGCGCACCTCAACCTTCGATCGGCTCGACAGGATGGGGCCGAAGATGACGGGGATGTCGCGCTCCGCGAGCACGTCGGCGAGCTTGTGCGCCTCCGTCCCGTGGTTGAGCACGAGGCGCAGCCCGAACTCCTCCGCGATGCGCAGCGCGGTGGCGATGTCGTCGTGCCGGTGCGCGTGCTGCTCCCAGGTGAGGGTACCGTCGAGCGCTTCTGTGAGCGCCTGCTTCCCGAGATCGACGGCGAAGGGCGTGCCCTCCTCCCGTGCGCGATCACGTCGCGCGGCGTAGTCGCGCGCATCCAGGAGCGCCTGCCGGATGACGAGCGCGATGCCGAGACGGGTCGACGGCAGCTGCTTGCGCTCTCCGTAAGCCTGCTTCGGGTTCTCGCCGAGCGCCGACTTCATTCCGAGCGCCGCCCGGATGACCTGTTCGTCGACGGAGCGCCCGCCCGCGGTCTTGATGGCCACGCTCTGTCCGCCGATCGGATTGCCCGATCCCGGCTTCACGACGACCGCGGTGATGCCTCCCGCCAGAGCGTCGCGGAACGCGATGTCCTCGATGTTGATCGCGTCGATCGCCCGCACCCCCGCGGTGACGGGCGACGAGACCTCACTCCCGTCGAAGCCCGCGGGGCCGTTCGCCTCCTCGTGCACGCCGATGTGGCTGTGCGGGTCGATGAGTCCCGGAAGCACCCAGCATCCGGTGGCGTCGATCACCCGCGCACCGTCCGGCACGGCGATTCCGACGCCGACGGCCTCGATGCGGCCGTCCGACACGAGCACCGTGCCGCCGTCGAACTCCTCGCCGAGGCCGGTGACCACGTGTCCACCGACGATCGCGACGTCTGCGCTCATTCCCGCTCCTCGCTCATCGCGTTCCCTCCCGCGCGTCGCTCGACGAGCGCGCGCGTCCGTGCCAGCAGATCATCGAGGTCGAGGCTGAGGATGCCAGCGGCGGGGTCGACCCGCACGACGATCCCGTCCTCGCACTCCGGCGGCTCCCCGCGGAGATCCACGAGAGGATCGTCGACCCAGACCCACGGCAGACCGTCGGCATAGCGGCGGATGTGCGCGAGCTTGTCGAACTGCACGGGCAGGAAGGGCCACGGCTCCTCTGGCAGTTCGAGCGGTTCGCGGAACGCGGTGTGCGCGTTGTGTCCCCACTCCGATGCCCAGACGATGTCGAAGTGCTCGGCCAGCTCGTGCAGCCGTCGGGCCGCCGAGTCCGGGATGGCGACGTCGCGAACCCACCGGCCCCAGGCGGAGAGGTGGTGCATGCTCACCGGCACCGAGGGCTCGCCCTCGATCACGAACACGTCGCTGATGCCGAGCACGAGGACCGGGCGGTCTCCGCGCGGCGGTCGCGCCGTGTACTTCGCCATGTCAGTCGTCCACCGCGTCGGCGAGCAGCGGAGCGTCGGCGGCGCCCTCGAAGTAGTTGCCGCCCTCGATGCGCACCAGCCGCTCGGACTCGTCGAAGAACACTCCTACCGGGTCTCCCCCGCCCGCGACGGCGCGGTGCTGCTTGGCCATCATGCGCCGGATCATCGCGATGCCCTGATCGGTGGTCGTGAGGTGATCCTCGGAGTGCAGCGAGATCGGACCCTGCGACTTCTGCGCCTCGTAGTCACCGGGCAGGCGCTGGTGCTCGAGGTCGGTGAGCTCCTTCCACGGCTTTCCCTCGTGCGTGGAGCGGAGCTTCGCGAGGAAGTCGGGGTCGGCGTCGCGCGCCACGGTGAAGATGCGGAAGTTCGTGTCGTCCATCGGCACCACCCAGCCGATCATGTTCGTCTGCCCCGAACTGAGCTTGGGGCTCGCGACCACCCGGAGGTTCGGGAAGATGACCTCCGTGACGCGGCGCAGCTGACGTCCGTCGCCGAGTTCGCGCATCTGGATGCTGCGCACGCCGAGCGGCGTGTACTCGTAGCTGACCTCGGGGATCAGCGCCATCTCGGGCGTGAACTGGTTGCCGCTGAAGCGCGCGTGCAGGATCGGCACGTGGAACGGGTCCATCACGTTCTCCCAGTGCTGCAGCCAGTTGAAGTCGAGCTGGGCGGGTCCGCCGCCGCCCACGCCCTGGTCGTTGACGATCAGCTGCTCGTCGTCGGCGAGCTCCTCGAGGGTGTCGTAGCGCGGCAGCACGGGCTTCTTCTCGGGCGGTCCGAGGTACGCCCAGATCAGGCCGTACTGCTCTTCGACCGGATACCAGGGCTGGCGCACGCGGTCACGGTGCAGACCCAGCTCCGGCTCGCAGGGCTGCTCCAGGCAGTGCCCCTCGGTGTCGAACACCCAGCCGTGGTAGCAGCAGCGGATCCCCTCCTCCTCGACGCCGCCGTAGAACAGCGAGGCACCACGGTGGATGCAGCGCGGGTGCAGCAGACCGGGCTTGCCCTTGCGGGTGCGGAAGAGCACGAGCTCCTCACCCAGCACCCGCAGCGAGATCGGGCGCGTCGTCGCATCCTCGACCTTCGCGACCGGGTGCCAGTAACGGCGGAGAACCTCGCCGTAGGGGGTGCCGGGGCCGACCTGGGCGAGCTCGTTGAGCGGCTGCCCGAGGCGTAGGCCGTATGCGGTTCCGGTGTCCATGTTCGCTCCGTTCGTGCGGGGGTCAGATGTCGAGGACGAGACGCTCGCCGAGAGAGCGGGACACGCAGATCATCATCGTCTCGTTGCTCTCGCGCTCGTCGGGGGTGAGGATCGAGTCGCGGTGCTCGGGGGCGCCGTCGATCACGGCGGTCTCGCAGGTGCCGCAGACACCCTCGAGGCAGGAACTCGGCACCCCGATCCCGGCGTTCTCCAGCATCTCGAGGATGCTGCAGCCGCGGTCGACCGTGACGACGAGGTCCGACCTGGTCGCCACGACCTCGAACGTGTCGGCGCCCTGCGATTCGCCGAACGTCTTCGGCTGGAAGCGCTCGAGGTGCAGGGCGTCGTGCGGCCAGTCGAGGCTGAGTGCTTCGAGGGCATCGAGCATGCGTTCCGGGCCGCACGCGTACACGGCGGTCCCGGCGGCGGGGATGCCGATCCACGCCGCGAGGTCCAGTCGCTCGTCGGCGTCGCCGCGCACCAGGAGCGTCTCGCCGCCCGTGAGCGGCGCGTGGTCGAGGAACGCCATCCGCTCCGCCGTCGACCCGAGGTACGCCAGACGCCAGGAGATCCCGCGTCGGACGGCCTCGGCCAGCATCGGCAGGATCGGCGTGATGCCGATGCCGCCCGCGACGAACACGTACTCCGTCGCCGGGGTGAGCGCGAAGTGGTTGATGGGGGCGGAGACGGTCACGAGTTCGCCGACGCGGAGACTCTGGTGCACGTAGCGGGAGCCACCGCGGCTCGGGCTCTCGGCGAGGATCGCGACCCGCCATGCCGAACGGTCTTCCGGGTCGGAGCACAGCGAGTACTGGCGCTCCACTCCATTCGCGAAGCGGAGATCGATGTGCGCGCCGGGCTCCCACGCCGGCAGGGGCGCGCCCGTCGGGTCGTCGAGCTCGAGGGACAGCACGTCACGCGCCTCCCACCGCATCGCCCGCACGCGCAGGGCGAGGGGCGCTTCCGGGGAATCCACCGCAGACTGGGGCACCGTCGCTCCGCTCCTTCCGTCGTTCCGGCCACCATCGACCGAATTGACCACATTCGATATATTCAATTGCGATAGTATGGATCCTGCCCGGCACTGTCAAACGGACGGACGGGTGCCGCACGAGCGGATCATGAGAGAGGCGGAACGGATGTCGGAGCTGAGACTGCGGGAGGACCTGAACGCGATCCCCGGATACACGCCGGGGAAGGCCGCGCCGCAGGCGGAGACCATCGCACCGGTGTTCAAGGTGTCGTCGAACGAGAACCCCTATCCCCCGCTCCCGTCGGTGACCGCGGCCATCGCCGACCGGCTCGCACACATCAACCGCTACCCCGAGACCGCGGCGACCGCCCTCACCGCGGTGCTGTGCGAGCGGTTCGGCGTCGAGCCCGTGAACGTCGTGCTCGGCAGCGGATCGGTCGAGGTCGTCTCCCAGCTGATGCGGGCGACGGCCGGCGAGGGCGACGAGATCCTGTTCGCGTGGCGGTCGTTCGAGGCGTACCCGATGCTCGCTCGCGCGGCCGGCGCCGTGCCCGTCATGGTTCCCCTCACCGACGATCACCGTCACGACCTCGACGCGATGCGGGCGGCCATCACCGACCGCACGCGCCTGATCCTGGTGTGCAACCCCAACAACCCGACGGGCACCACCATCGGCGACGCCGAGCTCGATCGTTTCCTGGCACAGGTCCCCCCGCACATCGTGGTCGTGATCGACGAGGCGTACGTGCAGTTCAACGACCGCGACGACTCCCCCGTGGGCATCGAGTACTTCCGCCGCTACCCGAACGTCGCCGTCGCGCACACCTTCTCGAAGGCATACGGCCTGGCCGGCATGCGCATCGGTTATGCGATCGCCCCCGAGCAGTTGGGCATCGCGCTGCGCAAGGTCGCGATCCCGTTCGGCGTGACCGACCTGGCGCAGACGGCCGCGATCGCCTCCCTCGCCGCCGAGGACGAGCTCGCGGCCAGGGTCGCCGAACTCGTCGTCGAGCGGGAGCGCGTCGTCGCCGCCTTCACCGCCGCCGGCCTGGCACTGCCCGAGAGCAAGGGCAACTTCGTCTGGCTTCCCCTCGGTGATGCCACCTCCGCTGCCGCCGAGCTGTTGGAACGTCACGGCCTGCTCGTGCGACCGTTCCCGGGCGAAGGGCTCCGGGCGACCGTCGCCGAGTCCGAGGCCAACGAGCGGCTCATCGCACTGGCTCCCCGGATCGCCGCACTCGTCGCTCCTGCTGAGGCCGTGCTCGCCTCGCGGTGACTACCTTCTTCGCCTTCTTCGCCGGCGGCGCGCTCAGTCGCCGGCGAAGTGAGCGAAGCGCGCCAGCACGGCCTCGACGGCTGCCGGGTCGGCGGGTTGCACGAACAGCTCCGGGGGCAGTTCGCGGGTCGCGCTCGCGTGCGTCCAGCATCCGATGACGCGTCCCTGCTCGACGATCGTGGCCCGCACCATCCCATTCTTGCCCGGGCCGACGATGGCGAGGTGCTCGGGCGCGCAGACGGTCGTGCGGTCGGCATAGGAAATGTAGTACTCGTCGAACGCGGGGAGGGCGTGGACCGTCGCCGCACCCGACGCGCGCCGCGGACGCTGAAGCGACACGAACAGCCCCTCGTCCACCTCCTCGACCCGCCCCGCCGCGCGCTCGACCGCCTCGCGTGACTGACCGAGAGTGAGTCCCGACCACCAGGCGAAGTCGGTGACACCCGCCGGTCCGTGTCCGTCGATGTACCGCACGAACAGCTCGGCGAGCGGGTCTGACGGACGCGTGTGCTCGCGGATGTGCTCCTCGGCCAGCACGAACCGCTGGTCCCTGGTGATGCCCGACCGCGTCGCGACGGGCCCCTGACAGATGAGGCCGTCGATCGTGAGGGTGAAGAGCAGGTGGATGCCGCGCTGCCCCGTGGGATCGATGCCGACGCCCTCGAGGATCTCGAACACCTCGGCGCGTGTGCGTCCGCCGTCGCGCAGCTGCGGCATCAGCGCTCGCACCGCCGTCGCGACCATGTCGTCATCGATGCCCAGCTGGCGGTGACGGGAGGCCGCCTGCTGCCGCTGCCGGGCAGCGGTGACATCGAGCATCCAGCCCAGGTCACGTGCCGGAACGATGTGCAGCGTGCCGCGCATGGTCCACGCGCGCACGAGGTCGCCGCGGTCGAAGGCACGATCGACATCGCGGAGTCGCACCGGCCCACGGGCGCGCGCGGCGAGCGCCCATCGGCCTGCGGTGAAGTCTTGACTCTGTACTGCGAGCATGTGGTGCGCAGCATCCGTCACCGTGCGCGCCGGCGCGCTGAGACGATGCGATCGGAGGCGCTCGGCGAGCAGGGCCGCGGTCTTCATGCCCCCATCATGCCGGGCGCCACCGACGCGGCGCAGGAGCCTCAGCCCTGCAGCGTCACCTCACGGCGCTCGGGGAGCACGATCGGGTGCGAGCCCGCCATGACCTCGAGCACGCGGATCACCTGGCACGAGTATCCGAACTCGTTGTCGTACCAGACGTAGAGGATCAGGGTGTCGTCGTCGGCGATCGTGGCGAGGCCGTCGACGATGCCGGCGCGGTGCGAGCCGACGAAGTCGGTGGAGACGACATCGGGGCTCTCGACGTAGTCGATCTGCTGGCGCAGCTTCGAGTGCAGCGAGACGCGGCGCAGGTAGTCGTTGACCTGCTCCTTGGTGGCGGGGCGCTCGATGGTCAGGTGCAGCACCGCGAGCGACACATCGGGGGTGGGCACACGGATCGAGCTGCCGGTGAGCTTGCCCTCCAGCTGCGGCAGCGCCTTGGCGACGGCCTTCGCGGCTCCGGTCTCGGTGATGACCATGTTGAGCACCGCCGAGCGCCCGCGACGGTCACCCTTGTGGAAGTTGTCGATCAGGTTCTGGTCGTTCGTGAACGAGTGCACCGTCTCGACGTGCCCCTTGACGACGCCGTACGCCTCGTCGATCGCGGCGAGCACCGGGGTGATGGCGTTCGTCGTGCAGGAGGCCGCGGACAGGATGCGGTCGGAGTCGGCGATCGTCTCGTCGTTGATGCCGTGCACGATGTTCTTGAGCGGGCTCTTGCCCGGCGCGGTGAGCAGAACGCGGGCGACGCCGTTCGAGCGCAGGTGCTGGGAGAGGCCCTCTTCGTCGCGCCAGCGTCCGGTGTTGTCGACCACTATCGCGTCGTGGATGCCGTGGGCGGTGTAGTCGATGGATGCCGGGTCGTCGGAGTAGATCACCTGGATGCGGGTGCCGTTCGCGATGATCTGCTCGGCCTCCTCGTCGACGGTGACGGAGCCGGCGAAGCGACCGTGCACCGAATCGCGCAGCAGCAGCGAGGCGCGCTTCGCAAGGTCGTTCTCCGCACCGCGGCGGGCCACGATGGCGCGCAGCCGCAATCCGCTGCCGCCGCCGGTGTGGGCGATGAGGATGCGGGCGAGGAGGCGCCCGATGCGTCCGAAGCCGTACAGCACCACGTCGGTGGGCTCGGCGGCGACGGCTCCCATGGCGGGCGCGAGCTCCTCGGCGAGGTAGGCCTCCAGCGACCGGCCGCTCTCGGCGTGGCCGGCGACGAGCCGCGCGACGTCGAGGGAAGAGGCACCGGGAGCGAGTGCGTGGATCGCCTCCAGCACGGCGAGGGTGTCTTCGATGGGGAGCCGCTCGTGTCCGAGCTGGGCGACGCGCTCGTGTACCTCGACCAGTCCCGTCGCCGAGAGTCCGAGCAATCGGTGCCCGTGCAGCGAGGTGACCACATCGTGTTCGCGTCGAAGCGCCCCGATGAGCGGGATCATCCGCTCCGCCAGCTCTTCGCTCTCAGCCCAGTCGTCGCGGTGTGCCGCGGAATCGTTCATCTGCATCCTTGCATGTGTGAGCGCGCGCCGAGATCGCCGGCGCGCGAATGTGCCGGGTGGATCGGGGGATGCCACCAGCGTACAAGCCGTGAGATGACGAGCCGAATCGGTCGTGTGCACGGACGGGAGGCGTGCCGAGCGCGCTCGGTCAGTACTGCGCCGAGAACGCCCCGTCCGACTTCAGCAGCTGTCCCGAGACCCAGCGCCCCTCGTCCGACACGAGGAACTCCACGACGGCGGCCACATCCGCGGGGCGGCCGAGTCGTCCGAGCGGCGTCATGCCGGTGAGCCCCGTGCGCGTCTCGTCGTCCATCCACCCGGTGTCGATGGGGCCGGGGTTCAGCACGTTCGCCGAGATACCCCGCGGACCCAGCTCCCGGGCCGCGGAGATGACCAACCGGTCGAGAGCACCCTTGGATGCGCCGTACGGGAGGTTTCCCGTCACGTGATCGCTGGTGAGCGCCAGGATCACTCCCCCGTCGTCGCCCACCTGCCGTGCGAAGGCCGCGATCAGCAGCAGGCTGGCCCGTGCGTTCACGGCGACGTGCAGGTCGAAGCTCTCGGCCGTGGTGTCGAGGATGCCGGATTGCACGTCGTGCGCATGGCTGAGGATGAGCGCGGAGATCGGGCCGTGCGCGGCCACGACCTCGGCGACCAGGGCTTCCGGCCCTTCCGGGGTGGACAGGTCGGCGGGATGGTCGGCGTCGCGGAGGTCGCTCGTCACGACGGTCCAGCCGGCTGCGCGCAAGCGGGGAACGATGCCGGCGGCGATGCTGTTCGCGCGGGCGGCGCCGGTGATCAGAGCGAGGGGCATCCGGCCACGCTACCCGACCGGAGCTACGACCCCGGCGCCGCGCTCAGGTGCCGAGGCACATCACGACGGCACCGGCCGCGAGCGCCCACGACTCGATCGTCACGAACCGCGCGACGCGACCGTGATGCACGGGTTCGACGATCCAGGATTCGATGACGTTCCACAACACGACGCCGATCACCCCGGCGACCACCAGCACCGCCAACAATCCCGAGAGTCCGCCGTGCCCCCCGTGCGGACCCGGGTCGGGCGCCGTCCCCGTCGCCACGCTCTCGAAGGAGCAGACGGCGAGGAGCAGCGCGACGAGCGCTCGTCGGAAGCACTCGGCAGCATCCCGGGTCCCGCGGACGCCGACCGTGCCCAGCATCGCCGAGAGCATCAGGACCGCGCCGAGCACGAGTCCCCCCATCGGTGCGCCGTCGGTGATCGCCGTCACCAGCATCGCCGCAGCCATCACCAGGACCACCTGTCGGCCCTGCCACGGAACCGCTCGCCCCGCCGCGACGGACGCCGCCGCAGCGACGACTGCCGCGACCGCCAGCAGCCAGGGCGCGGCCGGCACGAGATCATCCACAACCGCATCCTATTGAGCGGCGGACCGCACGGGTCGTCCCGAGTCAGACGAGAGCGGCGATCGCGTCGCGCAGCACCCCGTCGGCCTCGTCGAGTGCGGCTGCCGCGTCCTGCGGGGTGGCGTCGGCCGCCAGCATCAGCAGTGCCCGCTTGACCGAGCCGTCGGCCCCCTGCAGCGCGGCGGCCGCGACCTCGATGTCGACTCCGGCGAGCTGTGCCACGGTGCGGATGGAGCGCGCGTGGAGCTTCTCGTTGGTGGCGAGGAGGTCCACCATCACCCCGCGGTAGGTCTTGCCGAGCTTGATCATCGACAGCGTCGTGAGCATGTTCACGACGAGCTTCTGCGCGGTGCCGGCCTTGAGCCGCGTGGACCCGGAGATGAACTCGGGCCCGGTCACGACCTCGATGGCGACCTCGGCCACGGCTCCGATCTCGGAATGCGCGTTCGAGGCGATCGCCGCGGTGAACGCGCCGACGCTGCGAGCATAGTTCAGGCCGCCGACGACATACGGCGTGCGTCCGGACGCCGAGATGCCGACCACCGTGTCATCGGCGGAGAGGCCGAGTTCCCGCAGGGACTCGCCCGCGGCCGACTCATCGTCCTCCGCGTTCTCCACGGCCGAGCGGATCGCGGTCTCGCCGCCGGCGATCAGTCCGACCACCATCGACGGATCCGTGCCGAAGGTGGGCGGGCACTCGCTCGCGTCCAGGACGCCGATGCGCCCTGCCGTTCCGGCGCCGATGTAGATCAGTCGACCACCGCGCCGGAATCGTTCCGTGACGGCATCGACGACCGCGGCGATCTCCTCCGCCCGCTCGGCGACGGCCTCGGGGACTCGGCGATCCTCGGCGTTCATCCGGCGCACGAGCTCGGCCGTGTCCAACAGGTCCAGATCCCCGCGCTCGGTCGTGGACGCCTCCGTGTCGAGGCCCTCGAGGACGGAGAGGAGGGAGGCGAGGCGAGAGTCGTCATTCGGCACGGTGGACGAACCTTTCGTGGGGGAGGTCGGTGCGGCGTGCGAGCAGCAGCGCACCGTCGAGGGCATCGCCGGCAGCGGGGACGACCCGTCGGCCGGCAGCATGCAGGGCAGAGACGAGCGAGTCGCGGAACCAGGCATGGTCTGTGAGGCCGCCGTGCAGCACGACATCGCTGGTCAGCGTAGAGGCCGCGACGGCCGTGGCGGTGAGCAGGCGCACGGCTTCCGCCGCGATCTCGCGGGCGACGGGGTCGCCGTCCTCCGCGGCGTCAAGCACGAGAGGGGCGAGTGTCGCGAGGCGCCGCGGCAACGGCTCACTCCGGGCGATCCACTCCTGAATGTCCGACACGGCTCCGACCGGACCCGCGATCGCGTCGGTGAGGCCGGTCTGCGCCGCGAGCCCGTCAGCGGCGCGCAGCACCGCACGCAGCGCCTCGCGTCCCAGCCAGGAACCGCTGCCGAGGTCGCCCAGTTCGGGTCCCCAGCCGTCGACGAGTCGTGCGCCGTCGTCGTCGATGCCGAGCGCGGCGGCGCCGGTTCCGGCGATGAGGAGCACACCCGTCCCGCCGTCGAGCGCTCCCACGTGGGCGGTGACCACATCGGAGGCCACGACGATGCGGGCACCTGTCGCGACGGCGAGTCGTTCGGCCAGCTCACGGGCGGCGTCGGGCGCGAGCCAGGCCCCGGCGGCACCGACGCCGATCCGTTCCAGACCGGAACTCCCCTCGAGCAGCGGCATGATCGCGTCGAACGATGCGCTGACGCCCCCGGCCGCCGCGAGACCGGGCGCTCCGACGCCTGATCTTTCGATCCGTCCACCGTCGCCCGTGATCGTGATGCGGCAGCGGGATTTGCCGAGATCGACGGACGCGATCGGATGGACGGGCATCGGTTCTCCTCACAGACGCGGTCGCAGAGCTATGGAAAGAGACTACATACGAAGTAGACTCACCGGAAAGAATTTACCACCCCGCCGCACTCTCGAGACATCACGGAAAACGTACGACCGGAGGGCCGTGTGAGCATCCAATCGACCATCGAAGCCGCTGCCTCGACGCTGCCGCCTTCGCTCTCCCGCATCGCGGCAGCGATCCGCGAGAACCCGTCGATCGTGATCGACATGACGATCAACGAGCTGGCCCAGGAGTGCCGGACGTCGGTGGCATCCGTGGTCCGCTTCTGCCGGGCGATCGGTTTCGCCGGCTACGCCGCGTTGCGGATGGCCCTGGCGACCGAACTCGGCAAGGAGGCCGCCCAGTTCTCCGCACGGGGCGCCTTCGGGTCCGAGATCTCCGATGAGGACACGCTTCAGGAGGCGGTGTCGAAGCTTGCCGCACTCGAACTGCTCGCGATCGAGGAGACCGTCGCCCGGCTCGACTTCGGCGTGCTCGAGGCCGCCATCACCGCGATCGACGGCGCCGACCGCATCCTCCTGTACGGGATCGGCGCCAGCCAGTTCGTCGCGGAAGACCTCGCTCACAAGCTCCTGCGCGTCGGGCGCAATGCCCACGTGCTCGCCGATCCCCACGAGGCCGTCGCCGCCACGGTTCTGCAGACGGCACCCACGGTCGCGATCGGCTTCTCGCACTCCGGCGCGACGATCGAGACCGTGCGCTTCCTCGAGACCGCTCGCCGGCACGGCGCGGCGACGATCGCCGTGACCTCGGCGAAGGACTCGCCGCTCGCCCGGGCAGCCGATCACGCCCTGTTCACCGAGGTGCGGGAGTCGACGTTCCGCGCGGGTGCGATGGTGAGTCGCATCGCACAGCTCACGCTCGTCGACTGTCTCTTCGTCGGGGTCGCCAAACGGCGGTTCCACGAGACCGTCGATGCCCTGCGACGCACGCACGAGGCGATGCAGGAGCTGCGCGACTGAAGAGGCCCCGCAGTTCACGGGAAGACCCCGTCAGCCTGTGGCGACCGCCCCCTCGACTTCGTCGGCGGAAGCAGGCGGTACTGATCCCATCGAGCCCGCCGTGCGCAGGAAGACGATGATCCAACTGAAGATCAGCACCGCGGCGATGAGTTCGACCGCTGTGAGGTTGTAGTAGCCCACCGCGAAGAATGCGGCGAGGAGGATGATCACCAGCACGAACGCCCAGCCGAAGGCCACGAACACTCGCGGGATGCTGGGCAGGAACCACGGCAGCCCCACCACGATCACTCCGAAGACGACGGTCATGCCCGTGGCGACGGTGTTGTGCAGGAGGAAGAACTCGTCGACGGGGAACAGCCCGACGCAGGCGAGGAAGATCCCGAGGAGGATCAGACCTCCGCGCACGAGGAATCGTCCGCGGCGGTCGGAGGGATCGTCGGCGGGGAGTCCGGCTGTCGCGTACCGGGCGATGGTCGTCACCATGACGCCCGCGATGATCAGCGTCGCGTTGAAGGCGACCGACGAGCTGTTGCTGCTCATCCCGAGCGCCGACAGGTTGTCGCGCCACCAGTGCACGTCGCTGGAGGCGAGCATGCTGGCGAAGGCGCCGACGACCAGGAAGACCGCGAGCACCAGCGAGAGGACCATCGGGGTCAGTGCCACAGCGCTGAGGAAGGACACGTAGCCGGTCAGGGCGAACGCGACCGCCACCAGCACCGCGCCGGGGAAGGCGAACACCGGCGCGTCCGTGAAGCTCCGCTCGAGCAGCTCTGCGATGCCGAGCCAGCCGAGGTAGGCGATCGCCGCATGTGCGAACGCGATGGCGGCGAGGTCGTACCAGCGCAGTCGGTCGCCCGGCACGGTGAAGCCGTCGCGGGCCGCGGCCGGATCCACTTGCTCCGGCCGCACCGCGATGCGCCCGAGCGCGAAGGAGACGGCCGCGGTGATCGCCCCTCCGAACGCGGCGAAGACACCGATCGAACCGCTGCCGCTGATCGCCAGCTCGTGGCCCCAGAACACCGGGAGCGCGATGAAGAAGCCGATCACGAGGAAGCCCGCGCCGACGATCAGTGCGGTCGCCTCGAAGACGGCATCCGCAGTCTCTGGACCCCGCACCTGCCGCAGCACCCTCATGACTCTCGTCGCGAGCGCATTCATCATCCGAGCCTCCCGGTCCACATCATAGAAGTCGCCGGCGTCGGAACCGGGCGGCGCTAGCCTGGAGGGGTGCCTCAGACTCTCGCTGCCCGCGCCGTCCTTCTCGACATGGACGGGACACTCGTCGATTCGACAGCTGTCGTGGAGCGACTCTGGCTCGCCTGGGCGGAGCCGCACGGCATCGACCCCGAGACGGTGCTCCGTGTCGTGCACGGCCGACAGGGCCATCAGAGCATGGCGATCATGCTGCCCGACCGCGACCACGCCATCAATCTCCACGAGAACGACATCATGCTCGCCACCGAGGCCGGCGACGTCGACGGGGTGATCGAGATTCCGGGTGCGCGCGCGCTGCTCGAGGCTCTTCAGCCGTTCCCGCACGCGATCGTCACCTCCGCCAACGTGGCTCTCATGACCGCGCGGATGCAGGCCGCCGGGCTCACCGTCCCCGAGCGCCGCGTGACCGCGGAAGACGTGTCCGCCTCCAAGCCGGATCCGGAGGGGTTCGTCCGCGCTGCGGGTCTGCTGGGGATCGACCCGGCCGACTGCATCGTGTTCGAAGACTCCGGCGCGGGGATCCAGGCGGGTCTCGCAGCCGGCATGCGGGTCGTCGGGGTCGGTAAGCACGCGGCGGCGCACAACCCGACCGTCCTGGTGACGGACCTCTCCCAAGTGGCCGTGGCCCCCACCGCGACCGGGTTCGAGATCACGATCTCCTGACGAGAATCCCTCCCTCGACCGCCGCACCTCGGCCGCTACGATGAGGCGATGCGACGTTTCCCCGCCTCGGTGTACGGCATCGGAGAAGAACCCGATCCGCGTTTCTCCCTGGCGAACGAGCGCACTTTCCTCGCCTGGACGCGCACCGGGCTCGCGCTGATCGCGGGTGGCGTCGCTCTCGAGGTCCTGGGACTCGACCTGCATGCCGGGTTCCGCCTCGCCGCCTCACTTCTGCTCATGCTCGCCGGAACGGCGGTCGCCCCACTCGCGTGGTGGGAGTGGATGCGCGCCGAGCGGGCTCTGCGGCAGTCACGCCCGCTCCCGGGAGCGTTCTCCGCGATCGTGCTGACGGTCGTCGTGACGGTCGTGGGTCTGCTGGTACTGGCCGGGGTGCTCTGGCGGTGACCGATCAGGGGCAGACCGCCCAGGGGCCGTTCGATCCGGGACTGCAGCCGGAGCGGACCGAGCTCGCGTGGCGGCGGACTGCGCTCGCGATCGCGATCGGCTCCGTCGTGTCGCTGCGGATCTTCCCCCTCCTGCTGCCCGCCGACGCCGCAGCGTGGGGGTTCGCGCCGGGAGTTATCGGTATCGGCGCCGCGTGTGCGTTCTGGGTGGCCGCACGGCGCCGACAGCTGCAGACGACCGCTGCGCTGCAGTCCTCGCTGGCGCCGGAGGCGTCGCCCGCTGATCTGCCCGGAGGCGGGACGCTTCTCGCCTTCACGATGCTCGCCACCGGCTTCGGTTTCGTGTCCCTCGCCATCGTCGCGGTGTCACTCCTGGTGCGCTGAGTCGGCTGGCGCTTCGCTCCCGCAGCAGCGCTTCACACTCGCAGCGGAACAGCGCGCCCGTCATGTAGCGACGACCTCGTCGTCGGTCGTGTGGGGGGTCGTGGTGTGCGCCATTGTCGGGTGGGGTCCCACCAGGCGGGTCCGCGGACGTGCGGGGTGCCGTGGTGCATTCGGATTTCCCATCCGGAGGTGGTGAGGGTGCGGTGGTGGTGCCAGCAGAGGGCGACGCCGTTGTCGGTGTGGGTGGGTCCGCCTCTGGCGTGTTCGTGGACGTGGTGGATCTCGCACCAGGATGCGGGGACGTGGCAGCCGGGGATGAGGCATTCTGTGTCGCGGAGGGTGATCGCGCGGCGTTGGTGGGCGGTGAAGATCCGGTCGGTGGTGCTGATGCCGATGATGCGCCCGTTCGGGTCGAACAGCACCCGTTGCACGCCGCCCGCGCACGCGGTGTGCGCGGCGACACGGGTGGAGACGGGGGTGTCGATGCCGTCCACGTGCGCCCAACCGCGCCCGGTCGTGTAGTCGTCGGCGGTGACGGACACGACCAGGGTGGGTGCCCCGCCGCCCAGGCGTGGGGTGTGGTCGTGGCGAGCGGCGATGCCGAGGATCGCGGCGAGGGTGTCGTGCTGCTTCTGCGACCGGGAACGCGGGTCGATCATCCGCCCCGGGTCACCGGACGGGAGGACACCGTCATCAACACCCGCACCGGGGCCGTCGTCGGTGATGCCATCCCGGGCCCCGGCGTCTCCGTCGGTGCCCTCCGGCGTCTCGGCACCCGCATCGCTCCGGTCTGAGGGCTCGAACGCGACCCCGGGGACGGGTGGCCCGTCGACTTTCGGGTTCAGGTACGCGTCGAACAGGCGCTGCAACTGCCCCGCGACCTCCGGCAGCAGCCGTCCCCGGATCGGGATCACCCCGTCTTTCGCCCGCCCGAGGGTCAGACCCCGTGCCCGCATCGCGATATCGTCCGCGGGTTCCGCACCGTCCGGGTCGAGGTACTGCACGATCACCTGCGCCAACAACCGCAGATCCTCCGGCGTCGCCGCCGGCACAGTGTCATCTGCACCCGCATCCGCATCCGCGTCCGATTCCGTGTCCGCGTCGGCGACCGCGATTCCCCGCGCGTACGCGGCCAACTCCGCGTCCGCTCGCAACCGGTCGACCGTCCCGATCCGGGACCCGGCCTGCTCGATCGGCCCGATCGCCGCCAACAGCCCCGCGACCCCGATCGTCCCGTCCACCACCGCCTCCCGCAACGCCGGCCACCGCGGCGGCAACCACGCCCCGGACGACAACTCCACCTCCCGCCGCACCGCTTTCGCGGCCTTCACCACCCGGGCCGCACCCGGGCCGTCGGTGCGCAGCACCCGCTGCAGCAGCTCGTTCACCGTGCGACACCCGAACCGCCCGCAGAACGCCGGCTCTCCCGACCCCGCCGGACGCTCATCCACCGACGCGACCGCCTCCACGACCACCGCCTCCACCCGACGCTGCACCTGCCCCGCGACCCGCAACAGCCCCATCTTCACGTCGTCACCGAGCCCCGCGATCACGTCCGAGCGCAGCACCGAATCCAGGTCGGCGACGACCCGGTCCAGCACCTCCACGGGGTTGTTCATACCCCCCAGTCAACCGAGGGCCACCGACATTCGAACCCCGAATAACCCCCGTTCAGAGCAATATTCCGAAACACTCGAAACACCCACACGCCCTCCACAGAAACACCAACACAGCACTTCTCCACACCCACCGCAGAGCCCGCCCCACAGAACACGCCCCGCAGACCCCGCCACACAGAACCCGCCCGAGCACCCTCAGTCCCGCGTGTAGTCCTCAAAGATCAGCGTGGTCCGGGTCGAGCGGATCGAAGGGATCGCTTGGATGTCCTCGAGCACGATGCGACGGAGGTCGCGGGCATCGTTGGCGCGCACCAGCAGGATCACGTCGAAGTCGCCGCCGACGAGGGCCATGTGCTCGATCTCGGGGATCGCGCGCAGCCGGTCGCTCACCGCCTGCCAGGTCGCCTGCTCGATGGCGAGGGTCACGTAGGCGCTCGCATGATGCCCGAGCAGTACGGGATCCGTGCGCACCGTGTAGCCCGTGATGACACCCGCATCCGTGAGGCGCTTGATCCTCGCGTGCGCACCGGCGCGCGAGATGTGAACGGCATCCGCGATCGCCGTCATCGATGAGCGCGCGTCGCGGCGCAGCTCTTCGATGATCGCTCGGTCGGTGTCGTCCAGCGCAGCCATGGCACCCCTCTCATCGAGCCAGAAACTCTGACACTTCGATCAAGAATGCCCCATGAGTCGCTCGTTCATCCAGTATTTCGCGGATGATCTTGGATGATTGTCGCGCACAGGGGCATGCTGTCCCCATCGAGTTCGGCAAGGAGGGCGAACGCATGCGGCACACCGACATGCTTCCGCGAGACACCGCGGTGCAACTGATCGATGCGGACGGACAGCCTGTCGTGGACGAGCACTACACGCTCCCCGACAGCGAGACCCTGCTGGCCGCCTATCGCGGACTCGTCGAGGGCCGGAGGATCAACGACCAGGCCGGCGCGCTCGTTCGTCAGGGACGCCTCGCCGTCTACCCGTCTTCCCACGGCCAGGAAGCGTGCCAGATCGCCGCCGCCATGGTGCTCGGAGACACGGACTGGCTGTTCCCGACCTACCGCGACTCGGTCGCCGTCATCGCGCGCGGAGTCGAACCCGCCGATGCGATGGTGCTCCTCAAGGGCGACTGGCACTCGGGCTACGATGTGCGCGCCCACCGGGTCGCGCCGCAGGCCACCCCGCTCGCCACCCAGCTGCTGCACGCGGTCGGCTTCGCGCAGGCGGCCAAGCACCGCGGCGAGGACACGGTCGTGCTCGCGCTGTGCGGCGACGGCGCCACCAGCGAGGGCGACTTCCACGAGGCGATGAACTTCGCCGCCGTCTTCCAGGTGCCGGTCGTCTTCTTCGTGCAGAACAACGGGTTCGCGATCTCGGTGCCGCTCTCGCGGCAGACCGCGGCTCCCTCCCTCGCCCACAAGGCCGTCGGCTACGGGATGCCCGGAGAGCGCGTCGACGGGAACGACGTCGCCGCCGTGCTCGCCGTGCTCGGCGAAGCGGTGAATCGCGCCCGCACCGGCGGCGGTCCCTCCCTCATCGAGGCGCACACCTACCGGATGCAGGCGCACACCAATGCCGACGACGACACCCGCTACCGGGAGCGCGACGAGGTGCAGGCCTGGATCGCCCGCGACCCGCTGCTGCGCCTGCGCACCCACCTGGCCGGCATCGGCGCCCTCGACGCCGACGCCGAGGAGCGGTTCGCCTCCGGAGCCGAAGAGATCGCCGTCGCGATGCGGACTGCGCTGAACACCGACGCCGACCTCGACCCAGAGGATCTGTTCCGCTTCGTCACCGCGACACGCTCGCCACAGCTCGACGAGCAATGGCACCTGCTGCACGACGAGATCGAACGCTCGCGCCTCGCCGACGCGGGCGCAGGGACCACCCCGAACGGAGGCCACCGATGACGATCGCACACGACGACACCCGCGCCGAGGTCGAGGCCGCCGCTGCGACGACCATGACCATGGCGGCCGCGTTGAACAGAGCACTCGCGGATGCCATCGAGTCCGACCCGGATGTGGTCGTCTTCGGCGAGGACGTGGGGGCGCTCGGCGGCGTCTTCCGCATCACCGACGGACTCACCGCGCGGTTCGGCGAGGACCGCTGCTTCGATACTCCCCTGGCCGAGTCCGGCATCGTCGGCACCGCGGTCGGCATGGCCATGAACGGGATGCGTCCCGTGGTGGAACTGCAGTTCGACGCGTTCGCCCTGCCGGCGTTCGAGCAGGTCGTCAGCCATGTCGCGAAGCTCGGCAACCGCACGCGCGGCGGGATGCGGATGCCGCTGGCGATCCGCATTCCGTTCGGCGGCGGCATCGGCGGCGTGGAGCACCACTGCGACTCCTCCGAGGCGTACTACGCCCACACCCCGGGACTCACGGTCGTCAGCCCGTCGACGCCGCAGGACGCCTACTCGCTGCTGCGCGCGGCCATCGCCTCACCCGACCCCGTGATCTTCCTCGAGCCGAAGAAGCTGTACTGGTCGAAGGGCGAAGTCGACACCTCCCTCACCACCGAGCTCGGCACCGCCCGCATCGCCCGCGACGGCACCGACGTGACGCTCCTGGCGTACGGCGCTTCCGTGCCGCTCGCGCTCGAGGTCGCGGAGGTCGCCGCCACGGAGGGGCGCAGCGTGCAGGTGGTCGACGTGCGCTCGCTCTCCCCCTTCGACGATGCGACCGTGACCGCCGCGGTGAAGTCCACCGGCCGCGCCGTGGTCATCGCCGAGGCCCCCGGATATGTGAGCGTCGCCTCGGAGATCCAGGCCCGCGTGTTCGAGCGCTGCTTCGAATACCTCGCTGCCCCGGTCCGGCGCGTCACCGGCTTCGACACCCCCTACGCACCCCCGAAGCTCGAGCACTGGTACCTGCCCGACGTCGACCGCGTGCTCGATGCGATCGACACTCTGCACTGGGAGGACGACGTATGAGCGCCCCGTTGAAGCCGTCCGCGCAGATCTTCCGCCTGCCCGACCTCGGCGAAGGACTCACCGAAGCGGGTCTCGTGCAGTGGCTCGTCGCGGTGGGCGACACCATCACGACCGACCAGCCGATCGCCGAGGTCGAGACCGCCAAGAGCGTGGTGGAGCTGCCGTCGCCGTTCGCCGGCGTCGTCACCGCCCTGCACGGCACCGCCGGGGACACCATCGATGTCGGCGCGCCGGTGCTCGAGGTGGCCGACCCGGAATCGGCCTCGGAGGCGGAGACGGGCACGGGCACGGGCACGGGCACGGGCACGGAGGGAACGGTTCCGGATGCCGCCGAGGCTGCTGCATCGAGCACCCCCGGGCACGAGGCGTACCGCGAGGAGGAACGCGCCGGATCGGGAAACGTGCTGATCGGCTACGGCACCACGGCGCACACGACGAAGGGCCGTCGCCGGCCGGCCGCCACGCCGGTCCGAGCCGACCGCCCGACCGCACCGACGCCCGCACCGGAATCGGTACCGGCAGCCCCACCGGCAGCCGCTCCGACCCCTGCGCCGAAACCCGCCGCCGTCGACCCCGCCGCGACCTCCGCCGGTGCAGCATCCGCCCGCCGCCCGGTGGCCGTGCGCTCCCCCCTCGTGCGTCGTCTGGCCCGCGATCTGGGACTCGACGTGCACACGATCGCGGCGTCCGGCCCCGACGGGGCGATCACCCGCGCCGACGTGCTGCAAGCCGCGGTCGAGAACGCCGTCGACGGCGCCGCCGCGCATCACCGCGCCGCGAACGGGAAGGGAGAGTCGGTCGACGGACTCGATGTCGTCTCCCGAGAGCGCATGTCGCCGCTGCGGCGCGCAGTCAGCGCGAAGCTGACGCGCAGTCGAACCGAGATCCCCGAGGCGACCGTCTGGGTCGACGTCGATGCCACCTCTCTCTGGGACATCCGCGCCCAGATGGCTCCGGCGGGCGGCAAGGCCCCCTCGATCACGGCGCTGCTCGCGCGCTTCGTGCTGCTCGCCCTCGAGGACTACCCGGTGCTCGCATCGCGACTCGACGCCAGCGGTGAGGAGCTGATCTCGTTCGACGGCGTGAACCTCGGAATCGCCGCCGACACCGAGCGCGGTCTCCTGGTCCCCGTCGTCCCCCGTGCGCACGCCCTCACCGTGGAGCAGCTCGACGCGGCACTGCGCGACCTCGCCACCACGGCCAGGGCCGGCACGATGCCGCCGGAGCGGCTGCGCGGGTCGACCTTCACGCTCAACAACTACGGCGGGCTGGGGGTCGACGGCTCCGCGGCGATCATCAACCACCCCGATGTCGCGATCCTCGGCATCGGCCGGATCATCGAGCGGCCGTGGGTCGTCGATGGCGCGATCGTCGCCCGTCGTATCGTCCAGCTCTCACTCGCGTTCGACCACCGCGTGTGCGACGGCGGATACGCCGCGGGGTTCCTGCGGCGCGTCACCGAGCTCATCGAGAATCCGCTGCGTGCTTTCGGGCGGGTCTGACTCCGCCGCGCCCACGGTCGGGCATCGCGCCTGTGCCATAATTACCATACGATCGGTCAGTAATTCCGGACCGAAGAGCCGGGCGACGACCCGCCGAGACGACGAAGTCAGGAGATCCGCATGACCGAGGCATTCCTCGTCGGAGGGGCGCGCACCCCGGTCGGACGGTACGGCGGCGCGCTCGCCACCATCCGCCCCGACGACCTCGCCTCGATCGTGGTGGCCGAGGCCGTGCGTCGGGCCGGTATCGACGCGGCACAGATCGACATCGACGAGGTCATCCTCGGCGCGGCGAACCAGGCCGGCGAGGACAACCGCAACGTCGCGAGGATGGCGGTGCTGCTCGCCGGGCTCCCCGACAGCGTTCCGGGCATCACGGTGAACCGGCTGTGCGCCTCCGGCATGTCGGCCGTGACGATGGCCGCGCAGGCGATCCGCGCCGGAGACGCCGACCTCATCGTCGCCGGCGGCGTCGAGTCGATGACCCGAGCGCCCTGGGTGCAGGCCAAACCCGAGAAGGCCTGGTCCAAGCCGGGCGCGGCGTTCGACACCTCGATCGGCTGGCGCTTCCCGAACCCCCGTCTCGTCGCCCGCGACAAGGCGACCTTCACGATGCCCGAGACCGCGGAGGAGGTCGCCCGGACCGACGGGATCACGCGCGACGAGGCCGACGCCTTCGCGCTCCGCTCCCAGCAGCGCGCCGCCGCCGCGATCGCGGCAGGACGCTTCGCACCCGAGATCGTCGGCGTGCCGACCGCCACCGGAGAGGTGCGGGTCGATGAGGGACCGCGGCCCGAGACGACACTCGACGCACTCGCCCGACTGCGCCCGGTGGTCGCCGGCGGCAGCGTCGTGACGGCCGGGAACTCCAGCGCCCTCAACGACGGCGCCTCGGCGATCGTCGTGGCGAGCGCCGAGGCCGTCGAGCGCCACGGTCTCGTGCCCCGCGCCCGGATCGTCGTCGGCACCAGCGCCGGCCTAGCCCCCGAGGTCATGGGCCTCGGGCCCGTGCCCGCCACGCAGAAGGCGCTCCGCCGCGCCGGACTGACCATCGACGACATCGGTTCCGTCGAGCTCAACGAGGCCTTCGCCGCGCAGTCGATCGCCTGCATCCGTCGACTGGGTCTCGACGACGAGCGGGTCAATGCCGACGGCGGGGCCATCGCCCTCGGTCACCCGCTCGGCTCGTCCGGCTCCCGTCTGCTGATCACGCTGCTCGGACGCATGGAGCGCGAGGGCTCACGGCACGGCCTCGCCACGATGTGCGTGGGGGTCGGTCAGGGTGCGGCCGTGATCCTGGAGAAGGTGTGATGCCCGCGGAATCGCCAGCCGAGGACGCAGCCGCCGAAGAGCCGCTGCTCGTCGAGCGGCGCCCCGACCGTGTGATCGCGACGCTCAACCGTCCGCACAAGCGCAACGCGATCGACCAGGCCACGATCGATGCCCTGCACCTCCTCTGCGATGAGCTCGAGGAGGCTCCGCGCACCCTGATCCTCGTCGGCGCCGACGGTGTCTTCGCGGCAGGCGCCGACATCGCCGAACTGCGCGAACGCCGGGCCGCCGACGCGCTGCGCGGCATCAACGCGCACGCCTTCGTGCGGGTCGCGGAGCTGCCGATGCCCGTCATCGCGGCCATCGACGGCTATGCCCTGGGCGGCGGCGCCGAACTCGCCTACGCCGCCGACATCCGCATCGCCACACCCTCGCTCGCGATCGGAAACCCCGAGACGGGCCTCGGCATCCTCGCCGCCGCCGGAGCGAGCTGGCGGCTGAAGGAGATCGTCGGCGACGCCAGGGCGATCGAGCTGCTGCTCACCGGCCGCACGGTCAAGGCCGAGGAGGCGCTGCGGATCGGTCTCGTCTCGGCGGTCCACGACCCCGAGGAGCTGCTGGGCGCGGCCGAGACGATCGCCGACCGGATCGCCCGCAACGACCCGGCCGCCACCATCGCGACCAAGCGGGTGTTCCGCGCGCCCCGCGACCGCCACCCCGCCGTCGATCTGGAAGCCCAGGCCGACCTCTTCGAGAGCCCGGAGAAGTTCCGGCGGATGACCGACTTCCTGGAGCGGAGAGACCGATGATCGAGACCACGCCCCTCGCGCCGGCGCATGTCGGGGTGCTCGGCGGCGGACGCATGGGCGCCGGCATCGCCCATGCGTTCCTGCTGGCCGGCTCCCGGGTCACCGTGGTCGAACGCGATCCGGAGAGCGCCGAGGCCGCCGCACACCGTGTGCTCGAATCGGTCGACGCCTCGATCGCCCGAGGCACAGCGGCGGAACCGGGAGACGCCTATCGGACACGCGTCGACACCGGCACGGACGTCGGTTCGTTCGCGGCGTGTGACCTCGTCGTGGAAGCGGTGCCGGAGGATCTGGCTCTGAAGGTCGACGCGCTCACCCGCGTCGAAGCGCAGATCGGACCGGACGCGGCGCTCGCCTCGAACACCTCCTCGATCTCGATCGATGAGCTCGCAGCGGTGCTGGATCGCCCGTCGCGCTTCCTCGGAATGCACTTCTTCAATCCGGTGCCGGCATCCACCCTGGTCGAGATCGTGCGAGGCGCGGCCACCGCTCCCCCGCTCGTGGACGCAGCGCGCGGCTGGGTGCACGCGCTCGGCAAGACGCCGATCGTCGTGACCGACGCCCCCGGGTTCGCGTCGTCGAGGCTCGGCGTCGCGATCGGCCTGGAGGCGATCCGGATGCTCGAGGAGGGCGTCGCCTCCGCCGAGGACATCGACACCGCCATGACGCTGGGCTACAAGCATCCGGTCGGGCCGCTCCGCCTCACCGACATCGTCGGACTCGATGTGCGGCTCGGCATCTCCGAGTACCTCGCTGCGAACCTCGGCGAGCGCTTCGAACCGCCGGCTCTGCTGCGCCGTCTCGTCGCCGAGGGCCACCTCGGGCGCAAGAGCGGACGCGGCTTCTACGAATGGGACGCCTCATGAAGGGAACTGACATGACCGAGATCCTCCCCAGCTATCTGCAGGGATCCTGGTGGTCACCGGATGCCGGCGCCGAGGCGACCGAGGTGCGCGACGCATCGACGGGCGAACTCGTCGCCCGCGTGTCCACCGAGGGCATCGACCTCGCCGCGGCTCTCGCGCATGCACGCTCCGCGGGGCAGGCCTCGCTCGGCGAGCTGACCTTCCACCAGCGCGCAGTGCGGCTCAAGCAGCTTGCGCTCGCGCTCACCGAGCGCAAGGCGGAGCTGTACGAGATCTCGAGCCGCACGGGCGCGACTGCCCAGGACTCGTGGGTCGACATCGACGGCGGTATCGGCGTGCTGTTCGCCTACTCCAGCAAGGGCAGGCGCGAGCTGCCGAACGCGAAGGTCTATGTCGACGGCGCGGTGGAGAACCTGTCCAGGGACGGCTCCTTCCTCGGGCGCCACATCTACACACGCCTCCCCGGAGTCGCCGTGCAGATCAACGCCTTCAACTTCCCGGTCTGGGGGTCGCTGGAGAAGTTCGCCCCGGCGTTCCTGGCCGGCGTGCCGACCGTCGTGAAGCCCGCGACGCCGACCGGGTACCTCGCCGAAGCGATGGTGCGGATCATGGTCGACTCCGGGCTGCTGCCCGAGGGCTCCCTGCAGCTCGTCTCGGGCAGTGTCCCCGGTCTCTTCGACGAGCTGCGGCTGGGAGATCTCGTGGCCTTCACCGGGTCGGCGTCCACCGCAGAACGGCTGCGGGCGCACGATGCGGTGCAGACGGGCGGGGTGCGCTTCACGAGCGAGACCGACTCCATCAACGCGTCGATCCTGGGTACCGACGCGGTCGCGGGCACCCCCGAGTTCGACGCCTACGTCAAGCAGCTCGTGGCGGAGATGACCAGCAAGGCCGGGCAGAAGTGCACCGCGATCCGACGCGCGATCGTGCCGGCCGGTGTCGTCGACGACGTGATCGGCGCCGTGCGGGCACGACTTTCCGAGCGCATCGTGCTCGGCGACCCGCGGGCGGATGGCGTCACGATGGGGCCGCTGGCCTCGACCGCGCAGCGCGACGAGGTGCTGCGCCAGGTGGCACGTCTGCAGGAGGGCGGTGGCGATCTGGTCATCGGCTCCACGGATGCTCCGCACGTGCGGCGCAGCGACGGAAGCCAGGGACCCGCCCCGGACGGCGCCTTCCTCGCCCCGATGCTGCTGCGTTTCCCGGACCCGGAGAGTGCAGCCGTCAACGAGATCGAGGCGTTCGGTCCGGTCTCGAGCATCGTCGGCTATCGCACCCTCGACGAGGCGAGTGCCCTGGTCGCGCGCGGCGGAGGTTCGCTGGTCACGAGTGTCGCCACGCACGACCCCGAGGTCGCCGTGGCGCTCGCCACCGGCATGGCCGCCTACAACGGACGGGTGCTCTTCCTCGACCGCGACGACGCCCGCAGCTCGACGGGTCACGGCTCGCCGCTGCCGAACCTCGTGCACGGCGGCCCCGGCCGCGCCGGCGGCGGCGAGGAGCTCGGCGGCATCCGCGCCGTCCTGCACCACATGCAGCGCACCGCGGTGCAGGGCTCGCCCGCGATGCTGACCGCCCTCACCGGCGTCTGGCATCAGGGCACGGAGGCACGGCCGTACGAGGAGAGCGGTGGCGTCCACCCCTTCCGCAAGTCGCTGGCCGAGCTGCGCATCGGCGACCAGGTCGCGAGCGGCTCACGCGCGGTGACGCTGGAAGACATCGAGACCTTCGCGACCTTCACCGGCGATACCTTCTACGCGCACATGGATGAGGAATCCGCCGCCGCCAACCCGTTCTTCCCGGGTCGCGTCGCCCACGGGTATCTGCTGGTGTCGTGGGCTGCCGGTTTGTTCGTCGACCCCGCACCCGGACCCGTCCTCGCCAACTCGGGCCTGGAGAACCTGCGCTTCCTGACCCCGGTCTCCCCTGGTGACGAGATCCGCGTCGAACTCACCGCCAAGCAGATCACTCCGCGTGAGACCGACGAGTACGGCGAGGTGCGCTGGGACGCGGTGCTGAAGAACCAGCGCGACGAGATCGTGGCCACGTACGACGTGCTCACCCTCGTCGCGAAGGAACTCGCCGCGGTGTAGTCCGGCTGAAACCCCGGGCTGTCGCCGAGACCCCGTCCTTCCGACTCGGATACGACGGGGTCTCGGCGGGAAGACGGGGTCTCGGCGGACGGCCTCAGCGACGGCGCAGGCCGTCGAGGGCGATGGCGACGACGTCGTCGGCGAGCCGGTCCGCGTCCTCGCGTCCGCCTGGGCGGTACCACTCCACGATCGAGTTGATCATTCCGAACGCGAGGCGGGCCACGACGCTGGCGTCGATGTCGGCGCGCAGTGTGCCCTCGGCCTGCGCCTCGGTGACGAGCGCCGTGATCCGGCGGTCGAACGCACGACGGCGGGTGAGCGCCCGGCGCTCGACATCGGTGTTGCCGCGCACCCGCAGCAGCAGCGTGACGGCGGGAAGCTGGTCGACGAGCACGTGCACGGCCCCGCGGAGCACGTGCTCGAGGCGGGCGACGGCGTGGGACCCCTCACGATCGACCGTGGCCGGAAGCGGGTCGTCCACCACCGCCTCGAGCCCGCTGAGCGCCGCGTCGAGCGCGAGATCGAGCATCTCGTCCTTCGAACCGAAGTGATGGTAGATCGCCGACTTCGACAGGCCGAGGCGCTCGGCCAGCTTCCCGATCGAGGTCGCGTCGTACCCGTGCTCGTTGAACGCGGCGACGGCGACGGCGAGGATGCCCTGCTGGTCGTAACCGGGGCGGCCTCGTCGCGTGCTCTGCATCTCGGACATCCCCACAGTCTCGCATCGGATCGCGCTGTCGGCCGGGAGCGGCAGCGCGAGGTCAGAAGGTCTGATCGGTGGTGCGCGAGCGACCTCGGAACTCCGCGACCGGATCGCCGAGTTCGTCGACGACCGTCACGTCGTAGATGCCGGAGCGGCCGCTGCGGGTGCGCCGCACGGCCGTCGCGGTCAGCGTCTGTCCGGCGACGGTCGATTTCAGGAACGAGATGTCGGCGCCCGCGGCCACCGTGACCCGATCATCCTCGTTGCAGGCGATCGCGAACGCCGTGTCGGCCAGGGCGAAGACGAAGCCGCCATGGGTGATGTGGAACCCGTTGGTCATGTCGTCGCGCACGCGCATCGAGACCACGGCGTGACCGGGGTCATCGCGTTCGATGACGAGACCCAGCGAGGCGGAAGCACGATCGCGCTCCATCATGGCCCGGCTCGGGCGCACGGCTTCCGCGGCCTGGGGCGTCGCGTCCGTCATCGTCGACCTCCTCGTCGCGCGGACGCCGCAGCGACAGCATCCGCGCGGCCCATACTAACTGACCGATCGATCGGTAAAGAAGGGTTGTCCGCGGCGGCTCCTCGCGCGCGGGTCAGCCGAAGATCAGTCCCTTGCGCAGCGTGGCGTCCTCCACCGTGATGCCGGTGATGACCGCAGCGCTGTCGACCGTCGAGTCGCGATCGAGTCGGAACCGCATCACGACCCCCTCCCGGCTGGACCAGTCGTAGAAGTACTCACCCGAGGAGACGATGCGCACTGCCGTGCCCTGAGGGAAGGCGGACACCGCGGCGCTCAGGGGATCGCCGACGCGCACACCACCGGCGGACGGAAGAGACGCGCCATCGTGGGTCGGCTCGCCCGCGACGTTTCCGACGCCGACGGAGACCGCCGAGACGACGCTCGCGCCCTCCTGCGTCCAGAGCAGCAGCGAGGCCGAGCCGTCAGCCGAGATCAGTCGCGTCGTCCCGCCCACCCACTCTGGCTCTTCGACCTGGGCCCCCGGCACGGCGGCGATGGCCTCATCGAGCTCGACACCCAGGCGAACCGGGCCGACTCCCGCCGTCGTGATCTCCCACTCGCTCCAGGGCGCAGCGGGGTCGGCGGCAGGGACGTCGACGGGAACCGGCGGGTTCTCCGTCAGCTCGTCGACCAGGTTCGCCCTCGCCTCGCTCGCGCGATCGCGCAGCAGCGCTGCGGCGGCCTCGGTGTCGAATGCGGGCTCGCCGGTGAACGGCTGCCACATCTCGACGATCACGTTTCCGACGGACGAATAGGTCTTGTAGAGGGAGTGACCGTCGCCACCCGGGTAGGTGAGGATCAGGGAGCCGGCGATGGCACGGACGCCCCCGTCGCCCTCGGCCGTCGACGATGCGAAGGAAGAAGGCGCCCCGCCGAAGGTGAACTCGCCGCACTGCTCCGCGGCCTGGGCGTACTGGTCCATGCGCGCCGTAGCGGCCGCTTCATCGGCGAACTGCATCACGTGGAGCCAACCGTCTCGCCCTTCGGCAACGGTCGTCGTCCACGTGACGGACCGTGCACCGATGGAGCCCAGCGAGGCTTCGGCGTAGACCGCGTTGCAGATGGTGGGATCCGGCTCAGAGCCGCCCCCGTCGGACACCTGGATCAAGGAGGGCACCGCCGGGCTGACATCACCCACATCGGGAAGCAGGCCGGAGATCTCCTCGGCGCTCAGCAGGAACCAGTCCAGCTCGTCGCCGACGAAGGCGATCGGTCCGGCGTACGGATCGGGAGCCGGGGATTCCGGCGCGGCCGTGGGCTTGGGGGTGGGCGTGGACTGCGGAGTCGGAGCGCACCCCGACAGCGCCACCAACGCCCCGACCGCGACCACACCGATCAGGCCCTGCACGAACATCTTCGACCGCGACATGTCCGACTCCGATCCGCACTCGGCGCCGGCATCGGCGCACCCCCGTGCTGCCGAGCCTAGAGCCTCCCACCGACGCCCTGAGGTGTTTGCTTCATGTCGAGATCAGAATGAGATTCTGAACATGCCGGAGCGCGCATATGCAACCCGATCACCGGGCATCGGCCCGCTGCAGAGCGGCGGCTCCTGCGGCCCTGGCGTCCTCCGCAGTGGCGGCCTCGAATACGACCTCGGCAGCCCGACGGCACTCTTCCTCGGTCACATCACGGAGCGCGTCGGCCACTCGTCCGAGCGACCGCGGCGTCATCGAGAGCGAGGTCGCCCCGAGTCCCACGAGCACCGGGGCGAGGGCCGGGTCGCCGGCCGCCTCGCCGCAGACGCCCACCGGTTTTCCGGCCGCACGCCCCGCCGCGCCGACCATCCCGATCAGACCCAGCACCGCCGGCTGCCACGGATCGTTGAGATCACTCAAGTCGCTCAGCAGCCGGTCGGCGGCCAGCGTGTACTGCGCGAGGTCGTTGGTTCCGATGCTCACGAAGTCGACCACCTCGAACAGCTCGGCGGCGAGCAGTGCTGCCGACGGCGTCTCGATCATGATGCCGACGCGGCCGACCCCCGCCGCGCGCGCGAGCTCGGCGAACTCCCGGGCCTCTTCGACGGTGGCCACCATCGGGGCCATCACCTCGACCTCGGCCGGCTCCTCGGCGGCGGCGAGGGAGAGCGCGCGCAGTTGATCGTCGAGCAGCTGAGGCCGACGGCGCGCGATCCGGAGCCCCCGCACGCCGAGCGCCGGGTTGTCCTCCGCGTCGGAATTCGCGAACGGGAGAGGTTTGTCGCTCCCCGCATCGAGTGTGCGCACGACGACCTTGCGATCGGGGAATGCAGCGAGAACCCCGCGATAGGCGGCGATCTGCTCTGCGACGGTCGGTGCTTCGGCCCGGTCGAGGAAGCAGAACTCGGTGCGGAACAGGCCGATGCCCTCCGCTCGCGCGGCCGCGGCGTTCACCGCGTCCGGGGTGCCGCCCACGTTCGCCAGCAGCGCCACGCGGTGCCCGTCGGCGAGGCGCCCTGATCCGTCGAACTCCACGACGGTCGCGGCAGCCTGGGCTTCGGAGACGCGGGATGCCGTCGGATCGACCTCGACCGTGCCGCGCCCGCCGTCGACGAGGAGGGTCGAGCCGACCGGGATGCCGACCGCGCCGGCGACGCCGACGACCGCGGGAAGGCCGAGCGATCGCGCGATGATCGCGGTGTGCGACGTCGGCCCGCCCTGCTCGGTGACGAGCGCGACGCAGTGCCCTCCGGCGAGCGCTGCGGTGTCGGCGGGCGCGAGGTCTGTCGCGACGAGCACGAACGGCTCATCGCGCTCGGGCACCCCCGGCATGTCGACCTGCAGGATCTCGGCGATGATCCGGTCGCGCACGTCGCGGATGTCGGCGACACGCTCGGCCATCCGCCCTCCCAGCGCGGCCACAGCCTTCTCGTGCGCGGCTGCGGTCTCCCAGATCGCTCGCGCCGCGCTGCGGCCCTTCGCGCGGACGAGCGCCGTCGCCTCCGACACCAGCTCGGGGTCGGAGGCCAGCAGGCGCGACGCATCGAGGATCGCCCTGGTCTCCCCCGTCGCCTGAGACGTCCGCGCACGCAGCTGATCCGCCACGGTCACCGCTGCCCACTCGATCGCCGAGACCTCGGCGTCGCGGTCCTCCGCAGCGACCACGGCGCCCGCCTCCGGCTCGCCGACCGCCGGTGCGAGATGCACGAGCGGCGCGGCCACCCGGCCGGGACTGACACCGCGTCCCCGCAGCACCGCACCGGGCGCGATGACGGAAACCGGGGCGTCGGAGCCCGGGGCGTCGGGCACCGGGGACGCGGATCCCGCCGCAGCGGCCGTCGGCGTCGCTTCGTCCGTCCCCTCTCCGAATCCGTCGTCGAACAGCGCCGCCAGCTTCTCCAGCACCGCGTCGGACTCCGGCCCACGCGCGACCAGTTCCAGCTCGTCACCCTGCCGAGCCCCGAGGATCAGCAGTCGCGAGAGGCTCGCGGCCGACGCGTCGGGACCGTCGGGAAGACGACGCAGCCGCACATCGGCCCCGGCCGAGGCTTCCGCGATCAGCGCGGCGGGGCGCGCATGGATACCCAGCGGATTCCGCACCCGCACCCGCCGGACGAGCTCCTCGCCGGCGGGCTCGTCCTCTGATTCCGGCGATGGCTCCGTGTCGTCGGGAACTCCGAGCTGCCCGGTCTTCGCGCCGAGTGCGGCGGTCGCCTCCGCAGCGACCACGTCCAACCCTCCGCCCGCCGCGGCGGAGACGACGGCGGCGAGCAGCCCCTCCACGAACGGAGCCGGTGCGAGCCGCACGGGGACGTCGCTCGCGCGCAGCTCGAGCGCGAGCTCGGCACTCAGCACGGCCGATCCGAGATCCATGAGGACCAGGACGCCGTCGCAGTCCGCCGCGAGCTCGTCGATCGCGGCCGCCACCGCCACCGCATCCGTTCCGAGGATCGGTGCGCCGTCACCGTCCACTCCCGCGCCGGCGGCGACCTGTACGCGCACCCCGTCGCCCTGCACCATCTGCAGGGCAAGCTCCAGTGCCGCCTCCCCGAGCTGTGCGCTGTGGGAGACGGCGACGATGCCGATCATCCGGCGCCGTCCGCCACGGCTGCGGCGAGCGTGTCGAACAGGATCGCCGTCGATGCAGCCCCCGGATCGAGGTGCCCGGCGCTGCGTTCGCCGAGATAGCTGGCCCTGCCCTTGCGGGCGACGAGCGGGAGCGTGGCGTCGCGACCGTCGGCTGCCGCATCCGCCGCGGTCCTGACGGCATCGGCGACGGACGCACCGCCGGCGAGCGCGGCATCGAGCGCATCGACGGCCGGAGCCATCGCGTCGAACATCGTCTTGTCGCCCGGCTCGGCCTTCCCCCGCGCCACGATGCCGTCGAGCCCTGCGCGCAGGGCGGCGGCGAGCGCCGGCCCGTCGAGCTCGGACTCGGCACCGGCCGCCATCCCCATCCGCAGGAAGAACGTGCCGTAGAGCGGTCCGCTGGCCCCGCCGACGGAGCTCACCAGCGTCATGCCCACGGTCTTCAGCAGGTCATCGACCGTGGCGGGAGCGCCCGCCGCGAGCTTCTCGCTCACGGCGTTCATCCCCCGGGCCATGTTCGCGCCGTGGTCGGCGTCGCCGATCGCCGAGTCGAGCTCGGTGAGCCAGTCGCGCTTCTCCGTCACGGCCGTACCGAAACGGGAGACCCAGTCGGTGAGGACAGCGGTGTCCACAGCCGCCATCACGCACCCCACCGCAGGCCGGGGGTGTTCACGGGAGCGTCCCAGAGACGCAGCAGTTCATCATCGGCCTTGAGCACGGTGACCGAGCACCCCGCCATGTCGAGCGAGGTGATGTAGTTGCCCACCAGGTTCCGGGCGATCTGCACCCCGGACTTCTCGAGGATCGCCGCGACTTCTGCGTACATGAGGTACAGCTCGATCAGCGGCGTCGCCCCCATGCCGTTGAGCATCACGATCGCCGGGCCCGCCGCGTCGATGTCGGCGAGGATCGGCTCGACGAGCTGTCGGGCGATGTCGGAGGCCGGAGCGAGCGGTTCACGATGACGACCCGGCTCCCCGTGGATGCCGATGCCGATCTCCATCTGGTCGTCCGGAAGGTCGAAGGTGGGCTTGCCCGCGGCCGGAACGGTGCAGCTGGTGAGCGCCATGCCCATCGAGCGGCCCTGGCCGTTGACCTTCTGGGCCAGCTCCACGACGGCGGCGAGGTCGCGGCCCTCTTCGGCTGCGGCGCCGACGATCTTCTCGAGCAGCACCGTCAGACCCACTCCTCGGCGACCTGCCGTGTACAGCGAGTCCTGCACGGCGACGTCGTCGTCCACGGTGATGCTGCCCACCTCGATCCCCTCCATGGAGGCGAGCTCGGCGGCCATCTCGAAGTTCAGCACGTCGCCGGTGTAGTTCTTCACGATGTGGAGCACGCCGGCTCCGCGATCGACCGCCTTCGTGGCGACCTGGACACGGTCGGGCGTCGGAGACGTGAAGACCTCGCCGGCGACGGCGGCATCCAGCATCCCGGTGCCGACGAAGCCGCCGTGCAGCGGCTCATGGCCGGACCCGCCGCCGGAGACGATCGCGACCTTGCCCTGCGCCTTGGGCGTCGCCCGCGTGATGACGTGGTTCTCCAGGTCGACGGAGAGCTCGGGATGAGCGAGAGCCACCCCCTTCAGGGATTCGACGAGAACGTCCTCGGGGGCGTTGATGAGCTTCTTCATCGTTCGATCTCCTTTGATCCTCGGGATTTCTTTCGCAGAATCCGAAAGCAATTCGTTAATGTCGAATATGCTCGGAGCCTGCCAGGTTGTCAAGATCATCCTGAAGACCGGCACGGCAGACGCACCGGCTCGACGACGCACCGGAAGGAGGCTCCCCCCGTGATCCAGGCGATCGACCGCGCGGCGAAGATCCTCGAGCTGCTCCAGGGAGCACGCCACCTCGGCATCACCGACCTCGCCACAGCGCTCAGCCTGCCGCCGTCGACCGTGCACGGGATCGTCAAGTCGCTGCGCTCGCACGGCCTCGTCGCGAAAGAGCGCGGTGGCCAGCGCTACATGCTCGGGCCGACGCTGCTGCGCCTGAGCAACGTGTACCTTGACACCCTCGACGTGCGTGCGCGGGCCATGCGCTGGACACAGGAGCTCGCTCGTCGCACCGACCTCTCGGTGCGGCTGGGCGCCCCCCACTTCACCGACGTGCTCGTGATCCACCACAACCTGCGCCCCGATGACAGCCAGCAGATGCTGGAGACCGGTGTCGCCATCCCCGCGCACGCCTCCGCCATGGGCAAGGTGCTGCTCGCCTACGACCAGGGCTTCCAGCAGACCGTCTTCGAGCAGCCGTTGCGCAGCCTCACCGGCGACACGATCACCGACATCGCCCGCCTGACCCTGGAACTGCCCGCGATTGCGGAGCGCGGCACCGCCGGCGAGTTCGATGAGGCCGTACTGGGCGAATCCTCGCTCGCCGCACCCGTCGCCGATGCCTCCAACGACATCGTCGCGGCGGTCGCGGTGGTCCTGCCGACCTCTCAGACGCCGGCCTCCGACGCGATCATGAACGCCCTGCGGGAGACCGCCAGGAACATCTCGCGGGAACTCGGCGCGACCTCGTGGCCGCCCCGCGTCGCGCCCGCCGACGACTGACGGCGATCGCCGGTCCGGCCCTCCTCAGCCGCGCAGCGCCAGGGCGAACGGCAGCACCTGAGACGCGCCGGCCTGCCGCAGCACCCGGGCGGCAACCGTCATCGTCCACCGACTGTCGACCAGGTCGTCCACGAGCAGCACCGGTCCCGTCGGAACGTCGAGGTGCTCGGCACTGAACCGATCCCAGAGGTCGGCGAGACGGAACACGCTGTTGCCGCCGGGCTGTCCGGTCGGCCCACCGCCGACCGGTTCGAGCGCCCCGAGGTAGGGCAGTCGCCCGACATCGGCGAGACCGCGCGCGAGCGAGTCGACGAGCAGCGGATGCGACCGGGAGGGCAGGGCGACCACGGCCACCGGCCGCTCGTCCCAGCCCCATCCGGCGAGTACACGGATGCAGGCCTGCAGCAACTGCGGCGTCACCGGGGCATCCGCTGCCCCCGCGGCGAAGAGGTCGCGCAGCGCACCGCCCCACCCGAGGTCCGTGAGTCGAGCCAGCGCCCGCCCCTCCCCCGCCTGCTCCTCCGCGGCGATGCGACCCTTGACCGGCACCTCCAACCGATCGGCACCGGTCGGCCAGGCGCGACGAGGCTCGATCGGAACACCGACCCGGTCGAGCGACTCCGCGGCCTGCGTGGTCGCGGACTCCCCGATCTCGCGCGGGAACCATCCGCCCCCGCAGTTGTCGCACCGCCCGCAGGGAGCCGCGGTGTCGTCATCGAGGGCGCGCTGCAGGAACTCCATGCGGCATCCGTCGGTCTGCTCGTAGTCGATCATGTGCTGCTGCTCGGCGAGGCGCTCGGCGGCGATGCGCTCGTAGCGCTCCGCGTCGTAGGTCCAAGGCTCGCCCGTCGCGACCCAGCCGCCCTGCACGCGTCGCACCGCACCGTCGACGTCGAGCACCTTGAGCAGCAGCTCGAGCGGCGTCCGCCGGATGTCGACCATCGCCTCGAGTGCCGGCGTCGAGATCGGGGCGTCTCCGAGCGCACTGATCACGCGCTCCGCGCGCTCCCGGTCGGGCATCGACGCGGTCGCGAAGTAGTGCCAGATGTCGCGGTCTTCGACGCCGGGGAGCAGCAGCACGTCGGCGCTCTCGCTCGCACGCCCCGCACGGCCGACCTGCTGGTAGTAGGCCACGGGCGACGACGGCGCACCGAGGTGCAGGACGAAGCCCAGATCGGGCTTGTCGAACCCCATGCCGAGCGCACTGGTGGCCACCAGCGCCTTGACCTCGTTGCGCTTGAGCATCCCCTCCGACTCCGCGCGCTCGTCGGTGTCGGTCTGCCCGGTGTACGCACGGACGTCATGACCGTGATCGCGCAGCAGCCGGGCGGTGTCGACCGCGGCGGCGACGGTCAGCGTGTAGATGATGCCCGACCCCGGCAGGTCGTCGAGGTGGCTCAGCAGCCAGGCCAGGCGGCTCGCCGAGTCGCGCAGCCGCAGCACCCCCAACCGCAGCGACGTGCGCGCGAGGGGCCCGCGGATCGTGAGCACGGGCGCCGCGTCGCCCTCGCCGGAATGAAGACTGCCGAGCTGCTCGGCGACATCGGCCACGACCCGGCTGTTCGCGGTCGCGGTGGTCGCGAGCACCGGCACGTCGGCGGGCATCTGCGCGATCAGGTCGCGCAGCCGCCGGTAGTCGGGGCGGAAGTCGTGACCCCAGTCGCTGATGCAGTGTGCCTCGTCGACCACGAGCATGCCGATGCGACGGACGAGCGCGGGCAGCTGCTGCTCGCGGAAGGCCGGGTTGTTGAGCCGCTCCGGGGAGACCAGCAGCACGTCGACCTCGTCGCGGTCGAGCTGCGCGAGCACGTCGGACCACTCGTGCGCGTTGGTGGAGTTGATCGCGACCGCGCGCACACCCGCGCGCTCGGCGGCGGCGATCTGGTCGCGCATGAGCGCCAGCAGCGGCGAGACGAGCACGGTCGGCCCCGCGCCCTGGCGTCGCAGCAGCAGCGTCGCGACGAAGTACACCGCCGACTTGCCCCATCCGGTGCGCTGCACCACGAGCGCACGCCGGCGCCCTTCGACCAGCGCCTCGATCGCCTCGTACTGGCCGTCGTGGAAGTCGGCGTCCGGGCGGCCGACGAGCTCGCGCAGGGCCGAAAGTGCGGCATCGCGGGTGTCGGCAGGGGCTGGGGAGGTCATCCCCCCACTCTGCCTCACCCCGCCGACACGACCGGCCCCTCCTCCTCAGCCCGCTCGCATCCCGGGCGATCCTCCGTCGTCTAGCGTGAAGGGATGATCACTCGCGAGCTCGCCGTCACCCTTCGAGAGGCCGGACTCGTCTGGCACCCGGCAGAGGGCGATCGCTTCCAGCTCGATCTGCCCGACGAGGTCGAGCTCGAGGCGGAGGCCGAGATCTTCACGGTCAGCGAGATGACGATCGAGGCCAGGCAGACCCCGAGCGGAACCGACCTCGCCTTCAACGGCACGACCGAGTGGGCGCTCGACGCGGTGACGCTCGCCGACGCGGTCTGGCTGCCGCGCGAGGACCAGCTGCGCGAGCTGCTGCGCGGCACCTTCCGCTCACTGACGCGCGTCGAGGACGCCTTCCGCGTCGAGATCGAGATCGCAGACGCGACTTCGGTCTTCGAGCATCCGGACCCGTCCGAGGCGTACGGGCGCGCTCTGCTGGAGTTGATCTCCCGCTCGCACTGAGCCGCGCGCGGATGCCGTCTTGAAACCGGCCATCCACTGTGTCAGAATTACCTAACGATCGGTCAGTAAAGATGACCCGATGCCGAGGAGTCGATGATGACCAGTCCCGCAGACCTGTCCCTCGTGGGCGAGATCTCCGATGAGGAGCGCCTCTTCGACGAGCTCATCGCGAACGAGCAGCGCATCGAGCCGCGCGACTGGATGCCCGACGCATACCGCAAGACCCTGGTGCGCCAGATCTCCCAGCACGCGCACTCCGAGATCATCGGCATGCAGCCGGAGGGCAACTGGATCACGCGCGCCCCGAGCCTCAAGCGCAAGGCGATCCTGATGGCCAAGGTGCAGGACGAGGCGGGCCACGGCCTCTACCTCTACTCCGCCGCGCAGACGCTCGGCACCACCCGCGACGAGATGATGGACCAGCTCATCAGCGGCAAGGCCAAGTACTCGTCGATCTTCAACTACCCCACGCCCACCTGGGCCGACATGGGCGCGATCGGCTGGCTCGTCGACGGAGCAGCGATCTGCAACCAGGTGCCGTTGTGCCGGGCGTCATACGGTCCCTACGGACGCGCGATGGTGCGGGTCTGCAAGGAGGAGTCGTTCCACCAGCGGCAGGGGTTCGAGATCCTCCTCTCCCTCATGCGCGGCACCGACGAGCAGCGCGAGATGGCGCAGGACGCCGTGAACCGCTGGTACTGGCCGAGCCTGGCGATGTTCGGGCCGCCCGACGATCAGTCCCCGAACTCGGCGCAGTCGATGAAGTGGAAGATCAAGCGGTTCTCCAACGACGAGCTGCGTCAGCGCTTCGTCGGGATGCTCGTGCCGCAGGCGGAGATCCTCGGCGTGACCCTCCCCGACCCCGACCTGCGCTTCGACGATGAGACCGGGCAGTACGTGATCGGCGAGATCGACTGGGACGAGTTCTTCGAGGTGCTCCGCGGCAACGGACCCTGCAACGCCGAGCGGCTCGAGCGCCGACGCACCGCGCACGAAGAGGGCGCCTGGGTGCGCGAGGCCGCGGCCGAGTACGCCCGCAAGCAGTCCCTGAAGACGAAGGCGGTGGCGTGATGGCGACTCCGGGAGCCGACCCTTCGGCACGCTCAGGGACCCATGGTGGGGAATTGTGGCCGCTGTGGGAGGTGTTCGTCCGCGCCAATCGCGGGCTGAGTCACGTGCACGTCGGATCGCTGCACGCGCCCGACGCCGAGATGGCGATCCGCAACGCCCGTGACCTCTACACGCGCCGCGGCGAGGGCGTCTCGATCTGGGTCGCACCGGCCGAGGCGATCACGACGAGCGACCCGGATGCCAAGGGCGCCTACTTCGAGAGCCCCGCCGGCAAGAACTACCGCCACGCCGTCTACTACACCGCCTCCGAGGGGGTGCCGCACCTGTGAGCGCGCCACACCTGGACACCGCGCACGAGGACACCGACGTGCACGGCGACGTCTCGGTCGACGAGCTCCGCCTCTCGCAGGAGCTCTCCGGCACCGGCGCGGTCGCGGCATCGGCAGACATCGCGGAGTACGCCCTGCGCCTCGGGGACGACGCGCTCATCCTCTCCCAGCAGCTCGGCGAATGGATCTCCCGCGCCCCCGAGCTGGAGGAAGACGTCGCCCTGGGCAACATCGCCCTCGACCTGCTCGGGCACGCGCGCTCCTTCCTGCACTACGCCGGGTCGTACGACGGCCGCAGCGAAGACGACCTCGCCTTCTTCCGCGACGAGCCCGAGTTCCGGTGCGCCTGGATCGTGCAGCAGCCCAACGGCGACTTCGCCCAGACCATCGCCCGGCAGTTCGTGGTGGCCACCTACATGTTCGAGCTCTACTCCGCGCTCCGGGCGAGCAGCGACGAGACGTTCGCGGCGATCGCGGAGAAGTCGCTCAAAGAGGTCGACTACCACCGCGATCACGCGGTGCAGTGGGTGCTGCGCCTCGCGGGAGGCACCGAGGAGTCCCGCACCCGGACCATCCGGGCGATCGGAGACGTCTGGCCGTACGTCGATGAGCTGTTCCGCGACGACGACCTGATCGAGCGACTCGGCGATGCGGCGGTGCGCCCGTCGAGTCTGCGACCCGGATTCGACGGTGTGGTCGCCACGGTCTTCGCCGAGGCGGAGCTGTCGGTGCCCGCGGTCGCGGCTTCCTCCGCTGGCGGACGGCACGGCGCCCACGCGACTCCGCTCGGCCACATCCTCGCCGAGATGCAGGTGCTCGCGCGACGGCATCCTGGGGCGTCATGGTGACCCTCACCCCGACCCAGGCGGCCTGGCGCATCGCCGCCGGTGTGCCCGACCCCGAGGTCCCCGTGCTCACGATCGAAGACCTCGGCGTTCTCCGGGCGGTCGAGGCCGACGGCGATCGCGTCTGGGTCGACATCACCCCGACCTACAGCGGCTGCCCCGCGATGGACACGATCCGCGACGACGTGATCCTCGCGCTCACGGCCGCGGGGTTCGACCGGGTCGAGGTGCGCCTCGTCCTCTCCCCCGCCTGGACGACGGACTGGATGTCGGATGCCGGCAAGGCCAAGCTCGCCGCCTACGGAATCGCACCGCCGTCCGGCCGTGCTGCGGTGTCGACCGGTCCCATCCGGCTCGCGCTCAGCGTGCGCTGCCCCCGCTGCGGTTCCCTCGACACCCGTGAGGTCTCCCGCTTCGGCTCCACCTCGTGCAAGGCGCTGTTCGAATGCCGCGCGTGCCTCGAGCCCTTCGACCATTTCAAGGTGCACTGACATGTCGCTCTTCACGTCCGCGCCGGCATCCGTCCCCCGTGCGACGACAGCGCGCGAGACCGCCCCCCGAAAGCGCGCCCGCTTCCACACGCTCACCGTCGAGGACGTGCGCCCCCTCACCGACGACGCGGTCGAGGTGACGTTCACGGTGCCCGCCGCGCTCGCCGACGAGTACGACCACCTTCCCGGCCAGTACGTGGCCCTGCGCATCACGCTCGACGGGGTCGAGGTTCGGCGCTCCTACTCGCTGTGCCGCGCGCCGGAGCACCGCGACGACGGGCAGGACACGCGCCTCAGCGTGGCCGTCAAGCGCGACGAGGGCGGGCTCTTCTCCACGTGGGCGCAGACGGGGCTGCACGCGGGATTCCGGATCGACGTGATGAGCCCGCAGGGCACGTTCACCTCTGGGCTCGACGACCTCGACCACCGGCATGTCGTCGGCATCGCCGCGGGCTCCGGGATCACGCCGCTGATGGCGCTCGCGCACACGGTGCTGACCCGCTCCGACTCCTCGCGGTTCACGCTGCTGTACACGAACCGCGCCACGCTCGACGTGATGTTCCTCGAGGACCTCGCCGACCTCAAGGACCGGTATCCGACGCGACTCGTGCTGCACCACGTGCTCTCCCGCGAGCAGCGGGCGGCACCGGTGCTGTCCGGCCGGATCGATGAGGCGAAGCTGCGCACGATCCTCGGCACGCTGATCCCTCCCGCCACCGTCGACGAATGGTTCCTGTGTGGCCCGCTCGCCCTCGTCGACCTCTGCCGCGAAGTGCTGGCCGACGTCGGCGTCGACCGCTCGCACATCCGCTTCGAGTTGTTCACGACCGGTGACGAACCGGCCCGTGCGGCCCGCCCGGTGCAGGTGCGCACCGGCGAGAAGACCGTGCGCATCGAGGTCACGCTCGACGGCGTCTCCTCGACCGTGGAGAGTCCGGTGGACGCGCACGAGTCGGTGCTCAACGCCGCCCTGCGCGTGCGCCCCGACGCGCCCTTCGCCTGTGCGGGCGGGGTCTGCGGCACCTGCCGCGCACGGGTGCTCGAGGGCAGCGTCACGATGACCGAGAACTACGCCCTGGAGCCCGACGAACTCGAACGCGGGTTCGTGCTCACCTGCCAGTCCCACCCCACCAGCGACCGTGTGGTCGTCGACTACGACGTCTGACCAGGAGCCCCCATGATCGACCTCACCGTCACCGACGACGTCGCGACGATCGTGCTGAATGCGCCGACGAAGCTGAATGCGCTCGACGAGCACGCGCTGGGCGAGTTGGATGCCGCCTACGCGGCCGCGGAGGCCGCGGGCGTGCGGGCGCTGGTGCTGCGCGGCGAGGGTCGCGCCTTCTGCGCCGGGCGCGACATCTCGGCGGTCGACCCGCGAGACGACGACGTCCTCGGCTACCTCGGTGGTCTGGTGACCCCGCTGCTGCAGCGGATGGCACGGTTCCCCGCACCGACCTTCGCGGTCGCGCACGGCGCCTGCCTCGGTGTCGGTCTCGGCCTGCTGATCGCGACCGATGTGGTGTACGTCGCCGAGTCCGCGAAGATCGGCTCCCCGTTCGCCGCACTCGGTGCGACGCTCGACTCCGGCGGTCACGCGCTCTTCCTCGACCGGCTCGGGGCGCACAAGACGCTCGACCTCATCTACACCGGGCGCCTGATGAGCGGGGCCGAGGCCGTGGCTTCGGGGCTCTTCTCGCGGGTCTTCCCCGACGACGAGGTCGTGCAGGCGACGACGGACGCCGCCGCGACGGCCGCCCGCGGCGCCACGGCGGCCTTCCTCGCGAGCAAGGAGCTGATCGCGCGCATCCGCGACGAGCGGCTCGCGCTGTGGGATGCGGTCGGCATCGAGAACGCCGCGCAGGCCGCCCTGTGCGACACCGACGACTACCGCGAGGGTTTCGCCGCGTTCCAGGAGAAGCGCAAGCCGGAGTTCCGCGGGCGCTGAGGGCGCGACGTCCGGCGCATGCACGCGCGCAGCAGGCCACCACGCCGCATCAGGCCATCACGCCGCATCAGGCCATTCGTCCGCGAATCGGCCTGATGCGGGGCTTTTGCCTGTCCACGCCGTGCGCCCCGGTCTACGGAACCTTCCGATGTCGGAGGCCGGTGCGAGAATGCTCGGATGAAGCTCGCAGAGCTGGTCACCACGACCGACCGCGTCGGGGCCACGTCGTCCCGGCTCGCCAAGATCGATGCCCTCGCCGAACTGCTCGCACGTGCCGACCCATCCGAGCTTCCGGTCGTCATGGGCCTGCTCCTCGCCTCACCACGCCAGGGCAGATTGGGCGTCGGATGGCGCGGACTCTCGGCCATCGACATCGCGCACGCCGACGAGTCCGCACTCACCGTCTACGATGTCGACGCGTCTCTCGATGCCCTCGCCGCGACGTCGGGTTCGGGCTCGGCGGCGGGCCGCACCGGCATCCTCGTCGATCTCGGCTCGCGGGCGACCGCAACTGAGTGGGACTTCCTCGTGCGCGCGATGCTCGGCGAGCTGCGCACCGGTGCATTGTCGGGCGTGCTCCTCGACGCGATCGCCCGAGCGTCCGACCGTCCGGCGGCCGTCGTCCGACGGGCCGCGATGCTGTCGGGCGACCTCGGCGAGACCGCGCGCATCGCCCTCACCGGAGCACCCGGTGACCTCGAGGCGGTCGGGCTCCAAGTGGGGCGTCCGGTCCTGCCGATGCTGGCCTCGACGGCGGCGACGGCGTCGGAGGCACTGCAGGTCACCGGCGAGGCATCCGTGGAATACAAGCTCGACGGCGCCCGTATCCAGGTGCACCGCCACGGTGACGCGGTCGGCGTCTACACGCGGAGCCTCGCCGACATCACGCACCGAGTGCCCGAGATCGTCGAGATCGTGCGGTCGCTGCCGGTGCACGACATCATCCTCGACGGCGAGACGCTGTCGCTCGACGAAGACGGCGGGCCGCGACCGTTCCAGGAGACCATGTCGCGGTTCGGGGCAGAGGTCTCGCGGGAGCTCGTGCTGCGGCCGTGGTTCTTCGACGTGCTGCACATCGATGGGCGCGACCTGCTCGACGAGCCGCTCTCGACCCGGTTGACCGAGCTGGAACGGGTGGCCGGTGCATGGCGGATGCCCGGCGTCGTCACGGCCGACGCGGATGCCGCCGAGCAGCTGTCGCGTGAGGCCCTCGCCGCCGGGCACGAGGGTGTCGTGGTCAAGGCGATCGATGCGCCCTACGCCGCAGGGCGCCGAGGGAAGTCGTGGGTCAAGGTCAAGCCGGTGCTGACCTTCGACCTGGTGGTGCTCGGCGCAGAGTGGGGCTCAGGGCGTCGTCGGGGGTGGCTCTCGAATCTGCACCTCGGTGCGCGCGATCCCGACGGCGAGTTCGGCGACTCCGGCGGGTTCGTGATGGTGGGCAAGACCTTCAAGGGGCTCACCGACGAGCTGCTGCGGTGGCAGACCTCCGAGTTCCCCGAGCACGAGTCGCATCGCACGGCGTCCACCGTGTTCCTGCGCTCCGACATCGTCGTCGAGATCGCGATCGACGGCGTGCAGCGCTCCCCGCGGTATCCGGGTGGCATCGCGCTGCGCTTCGCCCGGGTGAAGGGCTACCGTCCGGACAAGACCGCGGCAGAGGCCGACACGATCCAGACGCTGCGGTCACTGCTGCGCGGATGACCCGCCGGGTGAGGGCGGCTCAGGCCGAGGGCGTGAGCCCCAGGTCCTCTTCGCGCACCGTGCCCTGGAACGACCACGGGAAGTTGATCCACAGGTCGGTGTCCTTCCAGGCGAAGTCGGGCTGGATGATCGTCGAGGGCTTGGTGTAGATCGTGACCGACCGCACGTCGGCCCCCTTCTCCTGCAGCAGCTGCACCGCCAGCGCGAGCGTGCGCCCGGAGTCGGCCACATCGTCGACGAGCAGCACCCGGCGGCCGTCGAGATACGCCATGTCGAGCTCGGGCGGAAGCACCTCGGGCGCATCCAGCACCGTGCCGATCCCGGTGTAGAACTCGACGTTGATCGCGCCGCAGTTCTTCGCCCCGAGACCGTATGCGATGGCGCCGGCCGGGAGCAGCCCGCCGCGGGCGATCGCCACGACCACCTCCGGCTCGAAGCCCGTGGCGAGGATGTTCCGCGCCAGCTCTCGTGTCGCCGCTCCGAAGCCGTCCCAGGTCAGTGTCTCGCGCTCGAGCGCCGCATCCGTCATCTCTGCATTCTCCCGCATCCCGGTATGCACTCTCGCCGCTAGACTGAGCGGGTCCGGCCCGGCCGGTGCCTGAAAAAGAGGCACGAAGCACTCCGCGAAGACGCGGAGGCGAGACACATACGGATCCCGCAGTTCCTCCGTCCCTGTCTCGAAAGGCTTTTGCATGCCCACCGTCTCCGCACACGTCGCTCTCACCCTCGCCCAGCACATCGACTCCGTCTTCGGCGTGATGGGCAACGGCAACGCCTACTTCCTCGACGCGATCGAGACGCAGACGGACGCCTCCTTCACCGCCGTCCGCCACGAGCAGGGCGCCGTGGTCGCCGCTGACGCCCACTTCCGCGCGTCCGGGCGCATCGCCGCCGGCACCTCGACGTACGGCGCCGGATTCACCAACACGCTGACCGCTCTGGCCGAGGCCGTGCAGGCGCACGTGCCGCTCGTGCTCGTGGTCGGCGACGAGCCCACGTCGGGCCCGCGCCCGTGGGATGTCGACCAGATCGCGCTCGCCTCCGCCGTCGGCGCCCGCACCTATACGGTCGGCCGAGCCGATGCCGCCGCCACGACGGTCATCGCCATCGAGCACGCGCTGACCTACCGCGTCCCGGTGGTCCTCGCCATCCCCTACGACGTCGCGGCCCTCGAAGCCGGCGACGTTCCTGCGGCCCCGTCGCCGCGGGTGCCCGCTCCCCTCGCCCCGCGTGGCGAGTTCGCCGAGGGGATGCTCGACGAGATCGCGGATGCTCTGCGCACGGCGCAGCGCCCGTTCCTCCTCGCGGGCCGCGGCGCGTGGCTCTCCGGCGCCGGCGCGGCCCTGGGCGAGCTCGCCGCGGCCATCGGCGCCCTGACAGCATCGTCGGCTCTCGGCCGCGGCGTCTTCCCCGACACGCAGTACGACCTCGGCGTCACCGGCGGTTTCGGCGCCGATAGGGCGATGGAACTCATCCGCTCGGCCGACGTCGCCGTGGTGTTCGGGGCCTCCCTGAACCAGTTCACGATGCGCTTCGGCGAGCTCTTCGCGCCGGGGACGAAGGTGTTCCAGGTCGACATCTCCCCCGCGGCCACTCATGCCCACGTCGGCGGGTTCGTGCGCGCCGACGCGCGTCTGGCCGCCGAGGCCCTCGTGACCCGGCTCGGTGGTTCCGTGCCGTCGACCCCGTGGCGGGAGACCGTCGACGTCGTGGCGGCCCGGGCGTACGAGGCCGGCGACGATCTCGCCGCCGACGGACGTCTCGACCCGCGGTCGGCCGCGCGTCGTATCGCGGAGCTTCTCCCCGAAGACCGCATCGTCGTGTCCGACGGCGGCCACTTCATCGGCTGGGCGAACATGTACTGGCCGGTCGCCGCGCCCGATCGGATGATGATGATCGGCACGGCCTTCCAGTCGATCGGGCAGGGCTGGCCGAGCGTCGTCGGGGCCGCCCTGGCTCGGCGCGAATCGACCGTGGTGCTCACCTCGGGCGACGGCGGTGGGCTGATGGCGATCGCCGATCTCGAATCCGCTGTCCGCGCGGCCGGTGGCCGGGGCATGGCCGTCGTCTGGAATGACGCGGCCTATGGGGCCGAGGTCAACCTCTACGGCCTCAAGGGGCTGGCCGAGGGACCGATGCGCATCCCCGAGGTGGACTTCGCCGCGTTCGGTGCAGCCGTCGGAGCGGAGGGCATCGTCGTGCGCACGCTCGCCGACCTCGACCGCCTCGAGAGCTGGACCGCCGAGGATGCCGCTTCCCGCCGCTTCCTCCTCCTCGACCTGCGCATCTCCGGGGACGTCATCGCGCCGTACCAGCAGGAGATCATCCGCGTGAACTCCTGACGCGACTGGCAGACTCGGAGGATGCCGGGTCTCCATCACGTCGAACTCTGGGTCGCCGACCTCGATGCCGTGCGCACGGAATGGCGCTGGATCCTCGATCGCCTGGGCTTCACGCTCGACAGCGAATGGGGCGGCGGGGAATCCTGGGCCGCGGGCGGCACCTACCTCACCTTCACGACCTCTCCGAATCTGTCGGATGCCGCACACGACCGTCGTCGCGCGGGACTCAATCATCTGGCGTTCCACGGTGGCACCCCCGCTGCCGTGGATGCGCTCATCGCCGAGGCTCCTGCGCACGGCTGGCACCCGCTCTACGCCGAGCGCTACCCACACGCCGGCGGCGAACAGCACTACGCGGGGTGGCTAGAGAACGCCGCAGGCTTCAAGGTCGAGGTGGTCGCCGACACCGCGTCGATGCCGGCGACCACCTCTGCCGTCTAGCTCTGAGCGCCGTAATCCGGGAGCTCCTGCAGCGTCCAGCTGTTGCCGTCCGGGTCGTCGAAGGACACGAACCGCCCCCAGTCCATGTTCTCCACGCCTCCGGCTTCGACGCCGAGCCCCTGCAGATGCGCCAACGCCTCATCGGCGTCGGGAACCACGACCTGGATCGTGTTCTGCTGTCCCGGCTCGAGATCGATGCCGAGACCGGTGCCGAACGCGATCGAGCAGGCCGACCCCGGCGGAGTCATCTGCACGAACCGCAGACCCTCGACGGGCGTCTGGTCCCAGTCGGCGTTGAAGCCGATCTTCTCGTAGAAGGCCTTCGACCGGTCGACGTCCGAGACCGGGACGAAGATGAGTTCGATCTTCCAATCCATCACGCACTCCTCCTGTCGGGCGCCGTCGCCCGTCGGCGTCCACCGTACGCGCGGCCACCGACGTCGCACCAGAGCTCCGACGGACCAGATCCCGACGGATCACCCGACCCCCGTCGGACGACTGAAGGTCAGATCCAGCCCTTGTCGACCGCGATCCGCACGGCCTGTGCCCGGTTCGCCGCACCGGTCTTGCCGATCGCCGCGGAGAGGTGGTTCCTCACGGTTCCCGCGGACAGGAACACCTCCGCCGCGATGTCCGCGGCCGAGCGCCCGTCCGCGGCGAGGCGCAGCACCTGACGCTCCCGGTCGCTCAGCGGGTTCGCCCCCTCGAACAGACTGTCGGCTGCGAGAACGGGGTCCAGTACGCGCAATCCGGAATGCACGCGACGAACGGCCTCCGCGAGCTGCTCGGCAGGAGTGTCCTTCACGATGAAGCCGCTGGCTCCGGCATCCAGCGCCGCACGCAGGTAACCCGGGCGCGCGAAGGTGGTCACGACGAGGATGCGGGTCTGCGGACTCGCCTCGCGGATGCGTCGCGTCGCCTCCACCCCGTCCATGCCCGGCATCTGGACGTCCATCAGGCACACCTCGGGCCGCAGCTCCTCCGCGAGCCGCAGCGCCTCCGCGCCGTCGGAGGCCATGCCGACCACCGTGAGATCGGGCTCCAGGTCGAGCAGTGCACCCAGAGCACCGCGCACCAGCGCCTGGTCGTCGGCGATCAGCAGGCGGATGCCGGTGCCCTCACCGGTGGCCGTCACCAGGTCACCTCCACGCGGGTTCCCGAGCCATCGGCTTCACGCGCCGCGGCGATCACGAAACCCGCCCCCGCCGCTGCCGCACGCTCGCGCATGCCACGGATGCCGTTGCCCGCCTCGCGCCCCGCGCCCTCCTTCATGCCGACCCCGTCGTCTTCGACCACGAGCCGCCCCGGCGCCAGCAGCACCCGCACGGTACGCGCCTCGGAATGACGCAGCGCATTGGTCGTCGCCTCGCGCAGGATCCACCCCGCCGTGATGGCCTGGACCGGCGACAGGGCATCGGCTTCCCCCTCGACCCGCAGGTCGATGTCGGCCGCCCGGAACGAGTCCCGCGACGACGCGAGCTGCTCGACCAGCGTCGTCGCCCGCGCACCCGCCACTGACGACCGCACCCCGGCGATCGCCTCCGCGGTCAGTCGCTCGATGTCGGCGAGCTCGGCCTTGGCGCGCTCCGGATCGGAGTCCATGAGGCGGCGCACGAGCTGTGCCTTGAGTCCGACGACCGTCAGCGAGTGACCGATCAGGTCGTGCACGTCGCGGGCGACGGCTTCGCGCCCCTCGCTGGTGGCCAACTCGAGACCGAGCTGCTCCGCCTCACCGGAGCGGATGATGAGCCAGGTGGACACCGTGTTGACCACGCCGAGCAGTCCGACGATCGCCAGGACGGAAAGGTAGTTCAGTCCGCCGGGCAGCAGGAAGACACAGAGGGCCGTGACGGCGAAGGCGCCGACCGTCGCGATCCAGTGCCACACGCGCGTGAGCCCGTACGAGGCGAACGACATGACGAACGGCAGGAAGCTGAGCGCCGATCCGCCCTCCGCCGGCACCGAGACCAGAGCGCACACGATGAGGATCGCGAACGTGACCCACTGCCGCACCGACGGCGGCCGACCCAACCCTCCGCCGCCGCGCATGCCATGGATGAAGCCGCTGACGTACAGCACGACGAACGTGACCAGCGCGATCCAGCCCACGACGATCCACGCGAGCGGCGCCTCGGAGCGCAGCAGCGCGATCACCGGGTAGACGAGGAAGACCAGCCAGATCACGGCCATCAACCAGCCGAATCGCGCCCACGGGTCCTTCCCGACCGCTCCGCGCGACGACCTCGCTCCCGGAGCCGACCATGCGGCGGGCGGCGCTCCCAGGGCGGCGAACCGCCCGGCCTCCCCGGATGGTTCCGAGGAGGCCCGCTTCGAGTGCTGCGTCATCCGTCCAACCTACTGTCGTCCCGCGATGCTGCCGGCGCGGCTACTGCCGCGCCCGCGAACGCTTCATGCCCATGGTGACCAGCAGCACGAACAGCGCGAGCCACACGGCGACGTTGAGGAACAGCATCCACAGCTCATCCGTCTGCCCCGTGGTGAGGGTGCCGTCGGTCAGCGGCCAGCGACTCAGGGCGACGAAACCGTAAAGAGGTGTGAATCGGGCGATGTCGAGCATGACCCCGTCGAGGGGCATGAAGACGTTGCCGAAGAACGCGAAGAACGTCATCGAGATCGACGCGAGCGCGGCCGCCGAGTCGGAACTGAAGAACAGCCCGACGCCGAGGCCGAACAGACCGTACATCAGACCGATGCCGAGGATGATGCCCGCGGTCGCCACCCAGCGCCAGCCGTCCTCGACCTCCGCGCCGGTCATCATCCCCGCTGCGAAGACCGCCACCAATGCCAGCGCCGCGAAGGCGACCGCCGTGAGCAGCTTGGTCAGCGCGTAGCCCGCTGTCGTCAGCGGTGTCATGGCGAGCTGGCGGCCCCAGCCCTGTTTCGCCTCGGTCGCGGCGAGCGAGGTCAGCGAGCTCATCGCGACCGCCGTGCCGTATGCGGCCATCGAGGTCATCACATAGAACGAGACGTTGCCGTGCCCGGCCGAGAGCGAGCCGTAGCCCATCCCGGCACCGAACAGCAGATACATCGCGACCGGCATCGCCAGGGTGAACGCGAGCGTGTAGGGGTTGCGCAGCTGGCGGACGCCTTCGATGCGCAGCATGGTGGGTGAGACGAGCATGTCAGTTCTCCGTCAGAGCCGTGAAGGCGGTTTCGAGGGTGGGTGCGGCGATCTCGAGGTCGTGAGCGCCGTGGTCGAGAAGGATGCGGGCGGCGGCGTCGGAGTCCGCGGCGCGCAGGCTGAGGCGGTCGCCGTCCAGCCGCACGTCGACGACGCCGTCCGTCGCGCTCAGCGTCGCGACGAGCGCCGCACCGGCCGCACCGGTCTCGCCGACCGTCGCGGACACGGTCCGCTCCCCCAGGCTCGCTCGCAGCAGAGCCGTCGGCGCATCCGCGACCACCGCGCCGCGGTGCATCACCACGGTGCGCCGCGCGAACTGCTCCGCCTCCTCCAGGTAGTGGGTGGCGAAGATGATCGTGCGCCCGGCATCCGCATCGGCCCGCATCACGTCCCAGAAGTGCCGCCGAGCCGTGACGTCCATTCCGGCCGTCGGCTCGTCGAGCACGAGGATGTCGGGATCGGACACCATCGCGAGCGCGAACTTCACCCGCTGCTGCTCTCCCCCCGAGCACTTCGACACGCGGCGGCGGGCGAGGTGCTCCAGGTCGGCACGGGCCATGACCTCCGGCACCCGCGCGGCTGCTTCCGCTCCGTACAGCGAAGCGATGAGGCGCACGGTCTCGCCCACGGTCAAGTCGCCCAGCAGGCCGCCGGTCTGCAGCACGGCGCCGATCGCCCCACTCGAGGTCGCCTGCTCGGGAGCCACGCCGAGCACCCGGACGCTGCCGCTGCTGGGCTGCGTGAGCCCCAGGAGCATGTCGAGCGTCGTCGTCTTGCCCGCACCGTTCGGGCCGAGCAGCGCGACGACCTCGCCGCGACGGATCGAGAGGTCGACCCCGCGGACGGCCTGCACACGTCGGTCTCCCGAGCCGAAGTGGCGGGTGACGCCGTTCAGCTCGAGCACGACCGGATCATGGTTCGGGGCTTCGGATGCCGGACGCGCGGTGACCTGCGTCGCCGACCCGTCCACAGAGGTGTTGTTCATGCCTCCAGCCTCGCGGGAGGAGCTTCCCCGCGCCGGAGGGAGGTGTCATCTCCTCGGCATGACACGTGTCATGCCGAGGAGAGGCGAACCGGGCCTCGCGTTCTGAAGGAGAACTCGCGTTCCGAAGGAGGGATCCGCCGGAACGCTCCTTCAGAACGCGAGTTCTCCTTCAAGACGAGCGGATACCTCAGCGTGCCGGCAGCAGCGCCCCGTCGAGGAAGCCCGCGAGCTCGTCCACCGCGTCCAACGGCAGGATCGCCGCCACGTACTGGTCGGGCCGCACGACGACCACCACGCCGTCGCGCGAGAGCTCGCGCGCGGCGAAGATGTCGGTCTCGGTCCACTTGCTGGGGCCCGCCGCATAGACCTTCTCCCAGTCGGTGAGCCCGAGCGGACCGGTCTTCGGCTGGAACAGCGCCGGCGCCGACGTGACCTCGACCTCCTCGAAAGGCTGCTGGTACACGGCCTTCACGTCGAACACGGCGTCGACGTCGGCATCCGCCGGGGTGAAGCGGGCGAACAGGGGCTCGGCTTCGGCGGCCCAGGCCGCGAGAGCCTCACCGGTGCGGTCGCCGAAGGCGTACACGCGCCAGCGGCCGTCCGCCTTCGCGTGGTGTCCGAGGTGGGTGACGTTGCCGTCGCCCACGCGCATGACCTCGGCCGACTTGAAGCGCTTGCCGAGGGGGTAGCCGACGGCGAGAGCCTGGTGCGCGTCGCTGCCGGTGATCATCGACGAGGTGTACTGCGTCATGAAGCCCGATGGGAACTCGGCGGTGGCGAGATAGTAGGTCGCGAGGTCGTCGGGGTCGGAGATCTCCTCGGGCTTGCGTGCCATGAGGCTCGACCACTCGCGGTCGAAGTCGATGAGCTGCTGCGCCACCGGACGCCGCTCGGCACCGTACGTCGCGAGGAGCGCCTCGGGAGCGCGGCCGGTGAGCACCGAGCCGAGCTTCCAGCCGAGGTTGAAGCCGTCCTGCATCGAGACGTTCATGCCCTGGCCGGCCTTGGCGCTGTGCGTGTGGCAGGCGTCGCCGGTGAGGAACACGCGCGGTGTACGCCCCGACTCGTCGATCACGTCGTCGAACCCGTCGGTGACGCGGTGGCCGACCTCGTAGACGCTGTGCCAGGCGACCTCGCGCACATCGAGCGTGTACGGGTGGAGGATCTCGTTGGCACGACGGATGATCTCCTCGATCGGCGTCTGCCGCACGCGGTGGTCGTCGTCGGCTGCGACCTCGCCGAGGTCGATGTACATGCGCGAGAGGTAGCCGCCCTCGCGCGGGATGTGCAGGATGTTGCCCGCCTCGGAGTTGATGGCGCACTTGGTTCGCCAGTCCGGGAAGTCGGTGTTGACGAGCACGTCCATCACGCCCCACGCGTGTGCGGCGGAGGCGCCGACGTGGGTGCGCCCGATCGCCTGTCGCACGCCGCTACGGGCGCCGTCGCACCCGGCGACGAACTTGGTGCGGATGGTCCGCTCGTCCCCCGCGTGCTCCCCCGCAACGTAGCGGATGCGCACCTCGACCGGAAACTCGCCCTCGTCGTGAACGGTCAGGCCCACGAACTCGACCCCGTAGTCGGGGACGATCCGCGCCGGCCCGTTCGCCGCGGCCTCGGCGAAGTAGTCGAGGACGCGCGCCTGGTTGACGATCAGGTGCGGGAACTCGCAGACGTCGTAGGCGTAGTCGGCGGTGCGCGAGGTGCGGATGATCTCGCCGCGCTTGTCGGGGTTCGGGCCCCAGAAGTTCATCCAGCCGATGTTGTAGGCCTCGGCGACGATCCGTTCGGCGAAGCCGAACGCCTGGAAGGTCTCGACGCTGCGCGGCTGGATCCCGTCGGCCTGTCCCAGCGGGAGGCGGCCGTCGCGCTTCTCGATGATGCGGGTGGAGATGCCGGGGTACTGGGACATCTGGGCGGCGAGGAGCATCCCGGCAGGCCCGGAGCCGACGATCAGCACATCGATCTCATCGGGGAGGTCGCTCGGTCGGTCGAGCCCGACGCCGGCGGCGTCCTGCACGCGCGGGTCAGCGGAGACGTAGCCGTGGTGGTGGAACTGCATCGTCGTCGATTCCTTCCGGACTTCTTCGTCGGTCCTGTGCTTCGGGTCTTGCGCTCAGCAGATCCGTGTTCTATATTCGAACACACTGTTCTACTATTGAACACAGCGTAAACCGCCACGTTGACGATCGCAAGGAGGAGCGCACGCATGCCCGAGAGCCCGAGCGCCTCTCCCGCCTCGCAGACGCTGAGTCGCGGCATCCGCATCCTCGAAGTCCTCGCCGACGCGCGCGGCGCCCTCACGATCGACGAGATCGCGAGCCGCCTCGGCGTGCATCGCTCCATCGCCTATCGCCTGCTGCGCACGCTCGAAGACCACGGGCTCGTCACGCGGGACTCGGCGGGGGCGGTGAGTCTCGGCGCTCGCATGGCGGCCCTCGCGGCCGGAGTCGCGCACGACCTGCAGGCCGAGGCGCTCCCCGAGCTCACCGCGATCGCGAACGAACTCGGGATGACGTGTTTCCTCGCCGTGCTCGACGGCGCCGAGTGCATCACCCTGGCCAGCGTCGAACCGCGGCACGCGGTCGCGAGCGTCGCCCAGCGTCCTGGCGCGCGGCACCCCGTCACGGTCGGTGCGCCCGGCAAGGCGATCCTCGCCCGGCTGCCCGTGGGTGAGTGGCCCGCCGACGCGCCCACGTCGCTGTCCGCCGACGTCGAGGCGACCAGGGTCCGCGGTTACGCCACCAGCCACGACGAGGTCATCCCCACGGTGCAGTCCGTGGCCGTGCCCTTGGTCCTTCGGAGCCAGCGCCTGGCGGCGATCGCGGTGGTGCATGTCGCGACGGATCTCGACGACGCCCAGATCGCCGCCCGCCTGCACCGCTCGGCGGCCGTCATCCGCGAGGCCCTCGACGGCTGACCCTTCCCCGCACGCCTCGCTCGATCCCCCGACCGCCGAACGCTCCCGACGCATTTTCTGTCGGTCCCCGCAACGGGGAGCGACAGGAAGTGCGACGGGAGCGAGGTCAGCGCGCGGAAGGAGTCAGACCTTCGCGAAGCCGCGGATCGGGCTGACCGACTGCTCTTCCTCGTGGTCCGGTCCGAGCGGGATGCCCGAGCGGTCGCGCAGCAGGAGCGTGGCGATCAGGCCGAGCACCGTCATCCCGGCGAGGTACCAGGTGACCGCGTCGGTCGAGCCCGTGGCACTCACGATGGCCGTGGCGATCGTCGGCGCGAAGGCCCCACCCGCGATGGCACCGATCGCATACGAGATCGAGACTCCCGAGAACCGGATGCTGGCGGGGAACAGCTCGGCGTAGAGCGCCGCCTGCGGGCCGTAGGTGAAGCCGAGGCCGATGGTCAGGATCGCAAGCCCGGCGAACAGCAGGCCGATCTCGCCCGTGTTCACCAGTGGGAACAGCGTGAACACTCCGACGAGCTGCATGACCCAGCCGATGATGTAGGTCGTTCGGCGACCGATCCGGTCCGAGATCCACCCGGCGAGCAGCGTCGTGAGCAGCCAGGTGACCGCGGAACCGGCGACCGCCCAGAGCACCGGACCGCGCTCGAGGCCGATCGGCCCCTCGGGGTTGGTGGCATAGCCCTGGATGTATCCGCCGGTTGTCATGTACCCGACCGCGTTGTTGCCGGCGAAGACGAACGCGGCGACGATCACGAGCAGCAGGTGCTTGCGGAAGAGCTGCGCGATCGGCATCCGCGCCTTCTCCTTGCGCTCGGCGAGCTCTGTGAAGACCGGGCTCTCCTCCACCTTGCGCCGCACGTAGTAGCCGATGAGGATCAGCACCACGCTGAGGAGGAACGGCACACGCCAGCCCCAGGCGGCGAACTGCTCGCCGGGAGCCACCACGGTCATCAGCGCCATCACCCCAGACGCGAGCAGCAGTCCGAGGGGCACACCGATCTGCGGCGAGGCGCCGAAGATGCCGCGCTTCTTGCGCGGAGCGTGCTCGACCGCCATCAGCACGGCACCGCCCCACTCGCCACCGGCCGAGATGCCCTGGACGATGCGCAGGAGCACCAGCAGGATCGGAGCCATGATGCCGATCGTCTCGTACGTGGGCAGCAGGCCGATCAGTGCGGTCGCCGCCCCCATCAGGATCAGCGTCCACATCAGCACGGCCTTGCGTCCGAGCTTGTCGCCGTAGTGACCGGCGAGGAAGGCGCCGAGCGGGCGGAACAGGAAGCTCACGCCGACCGTGGCGAAGCCGACGAGCGCGCTGTTCGCACCGAGCGGCTCGAAGAACAGCTGCCCGAACACGAGCCCGACCGCCGTGGCGTAGATGAAGAAGTCGTACCACTCGACCGTGGTGCCGACGACGGTGGCGAAGACGACGCGGCGCCGGTCTGCCGCTGTCGCGATGGTTCCGGTGGGCGTGAACCCACCCTGTGACTGCCCGCTCATGGGGTGTCTCCTTTGGTTGTGACCGCATTGTCACGGCGTGCAGCGGATGCGGATCCGGAGTGCTTGCCGAGGGGTGAACCGATGATATATGATTTCGAATACGACGCACAAGGCGTCCTGCACGACAACGCAGACGAGCGCGAGGAGGCGCCCCGTGACGGATACCATCGACCGCCCCGGCAAGATCATCGCGATTCATCTGAGCTATGCGTCCCGCGCCGATCAGCGCGGCAGGCGCCCCGCTTCCCCCTCCTACTTCTTCAAGCCGGCCAGTTCCGTCGGCGTCTCCGGCGGCACGGTCGAGCGACCGGCCGGCACCGAGCTGCTCGCCTTCGAAGGTGAGATCGCGCTCGTGATCGGCACCACCGCCCGTCGTGTCTCGCTCGACGAGGCCTGGGCCCACGTGGGGTGGGTCACCGCCTCGAACGACCTCGGCCTGTACGACCTGCGCGCGAACGACAAGGGCTCCAACGTCCGCTCCAAGGGCGGCGACGGTTACACGCCTCTCGGCCCCGACCTGATCGATGCCCGCACGGTCGACCCGGCAGCCCTTCGCGTCCGCGCCTGGGTCAACGGCGAGCTCCGCCAGGACGACACCACGGCCGGGCTCATCTTCCCCCTCGCGCAGCTCGTCGCCGACCTGTCCCAGCACTTCACGCTCGAACCGGGCGATGTCATCCTCACGGGCACCCCCGCCGGCTCCTCCGTCATCGTCCCCGGCGATGTCGTCGAGGTCGAGGTGGACGCACCCGAGGCCCCCGGAGCCCCGACATCCGGCCGTCTGGTGACGACCGTGACCCAGGGCGACGTTCCGTTCGACGGCGACCTCGGTTCGCTCCCCGCCGTCGACGACCTGCAGCGCACCGAGGCCTGGGGCTCGGCCGAGGCCGCCGGGCTCGCGCCCACCACCGGTGAGGGGTCGCAGAATGCCGCGCGCACCCCTGCCGACGCGGCGATTCCTGGCCCCTCGCGCCTCTCGCCCGAGCTGCGCGCCCAGCTGCTCGAAGCTCCGACGGCCGGACTCTCCGCACAGCTTCGCAAGCGCGGACACCACTCCTGCTTCATCGATGGCGTCTCCGTCAACATCCCCGGGCAGAAGATCGTCGGCACCGCGAAGACCCTGCGGTTCGTGCCGTTCCGCGAAGACCTCTTCGCCACGCACGGGGGCGGCTACAACGCCCAGAAGCGCGCATTCGACGCGGTGGAAGACGGCGAGATCATCGTCATCGAAGCCCGAGGCGACGCCACGACCGGAACCCTCGGCGACATCCTCGCCCTCCGCGCGAAGGCCCGTGGTGCTGCCGGCGTCGTGACCGACGGCGGGGTCCGCGACTTCGACGCGGTCGCCGAGATCGGCCTCCCCGTGTTCTCGCAGGGCGGGCACCCCTCGGTCCTCGGCCGCAAGCACGTGCCGTGGGACGTGGATGTCACGATCTCCTGCGGCGGGGCGACCGTGCAGCCCGGCGACATCATCGTCGGCGACGGCGACGGCGTGATCGTCATCCCGCCGTCCCTGGCCGCCGAGGTCGCGGCGAGCGCCGTCGCGCAGGAGATCGAAGACGCCTGGATCGCCGAGCAGGTCGCCGCCGGCCACTCCGTCGACGGCCTGTTCCCACTCGACGCCGAGTGGCGAGCCCGCTATGAGGAGGCCACAGCCCGCCGGAGCGAACGATGACGGCGACGACCACGACGACGGCGGCCAGCAAGTCCGAGGTCGCGTACGAGTGGATCCGGTCGCGCATCACGGGACACATGTTCAGTCCCGGCTACCGCCTGGTGCTGGGTTCCATCGCCGAAGACCTCAAGATGAGCGTCGTCCCCGTGCGCGAGGCGATCCGCCGTCTCGAAGCCGAGGGCCTCGTGACGTTCGAGCGCAACGTCGGAGCACGGGTGACGCTCGTCGACGAGAGCGAATACGCGCACACCATGCAGACGCTCGGCCTCGTCGAGGGCTGCGCCACCGCGCTCTCCGCTCCCCTGCTCGACGAGGCTGCCCTCGACGAGGCCGCCCGCATCAACGAGCGGATGGCGCAGATGCTCGACCACCTCGACGCCCACGCCTTCACCGAGCTCAACCGCCAGTTCCATTCGGTGCTGTTCGAGCCGTGCCCCAACCCGCACCTGCTCGACCTCGTGCACCGCGGCTGGTCGCGGCTCTCCGGCATCCGCGACACGACGTTCTCATCGATCCCCGGACGCGCCCAGCACTCGGTCGAAGAGCACACCGAGATCCTCGAACTCATCCGTGCGGGCGCAGACCCGCTCGAGATCGAACTCGCCGCCCGCAACCACCGCTGGCGCACGATGGACGCGTTCCTCGACGCGCTGCACACCCGTTCCGCCCAGACGACTTCCGCCCAGACGACCGGAGAAGACTCATGACCGATTCGCGCATCCCCGCCGACCTCCCCGACCACATCCAGCACTACATCGACGGCGCGTTCGTCGATTCCGTCGACGGCGACACGTTCGACGTGCTCGACCCGGTCACCAACCAGACCTACACGACGGCCGCCGCAGGCAAGAAGGCCGACATCGAGCTCGCCGTCGCCGCCGCCACGCGCGCGTTCAAAGAGGGCCCATGGCCTCGGATGCTCCCGCGAGAGCGGTCTCGCGTGCTGCACCGCGTCGCCGACATCGTCGAGTCCCGCGACGCCCGCCTCGCCGAGCTCGAGTCCTACGACTCCGGACTCCCGATCACGCAGGCGCTGGGCCAGGCCCGCCGCGCCGCCGAGAACTTCCGCTTCTTCGCCGACCTGATCGTCGCGCAGTCCGATGATGCCTTCAAGGTGCCGGGCCGCCAGATGAACTACGTCAACCGCAAGCCGATCGGCGTCGCAGGGCTCATCACGCCGTGGAACACGCCGTTCATGCTCGAGTCCTGGAAGCTCGGTCCCGCGCTCGCGACCGGCAACACGGTCGTGCTCAAGCCCGCCGAGTTCACGCCGCTCTCGGCATCCCTCTGGGCCGGCATCTTCGAAGAGGCCGGGTTGCCTCAGGGCGTCTTCAACCTCGTGAACGGCCTCGGCGAAGACGCGGGCGACGCGCTCGTGAAGCACCCGGACGTGCCGCTGATCTCGTTCACGGGCGAGAGCTCGACCGGGCAGCTCATCTTCGGCAACGCCGCACCCTTCCTCAAGGGCCTGTCCATGGAGCTCGGCGGCAAGTCCCCCGCGGTCGTCTTCGCCGACGCCGACCTCGAGGCCGCGGTCGACGCGACGATCTTCGGCGTCTTCTCCCTCAACGGCGAGCGCTGCACCGCCGGCTCCCGCATCCTCGTCGAGCGCTCGATCTACGAGGAGTTCGTCGAGCGCTACGCCGCGCAGGCGAAGAGGGTCAAGGTCGGCTACCCGCACGACCCGGCCACCGAGGTCGGCGCGCTCGTGCATCCCGAGCACTACGAGAAGGTCATGAGCTACGTCGAGATCGGCAAGACCGAGGGGCGCCTGGTCGCCGGCGGCGGTCGTCCGGAGGGCTTCGAGGAGGGCAACTTCGTCGCGCCGACCGTGTTCGCCGACGTCTCCCCCGATGCCCGGATCTTCCAGGAGGAGATCTTCGGCCCGGTCGTCGCGATCACGCCGTTCGACTCCGACGAGGAGGCGCTGTCGCTGGCGAACAACACCAAGTACGGGCTCGCCGCGTACATCTGGACGAACGACCTCAAGCGCGCGCACAACTTCGCGCAGTCGGTCGAGGCCGGCATGGTGTGGCTGAACAGCAACAACGTGCGCGACCTCCGCACCCCGTTCGGCGGCGTGAAGGCCTCGGGTCTCGGTCATGAGGGCGGCTACCGCTCGATCGACTTCTACACCGACCAGCAGAGCGTGCACATCACGCTAGGCCCCGCCCACAATCCGACCTTCGGCAAGAACTGACCACACTGTCTCGTTCCGGTCGCACTTTCTGTCGCCTCGCCGGCGCGAAGGCGACAGAAAGTGCGACCGGAACCCTCACGCAAGGACGCTGACATGACACACCGCGAAGACATGACCCTGACCTCCTCCGGCTTCTACGTCTCCCAGGAGGCGCCGATCCGCTCCGAGAACCCCGTAGCGACGCCGAAGAGCACGCCACCGGACATCCTCCGCTGCGCGTACATGGAGCTCGTGGTCACCGACCTGGCGGCGTCGCGTCAGTTCTACGTCGACATCCTGGGTCTGTACGTGACCGAAGAGGACGACGAGGCGATCTACCTGCGCTCGACCGAGGAGTTCATCCATCACAACCTGGTGCTCCGCAAGGGATCCCTTGCCGCGGTCGCCGCGTTCTCGTACCGGGTCCGCACGCCCGAAGACCTCGACCGCGCCGTCGAGTTCTACACGGAGCTCGGCTGCGACGTGCGCCGGAACGAGAACGGCTTCGTCAAGGGCATCGGCGACTCCGTCCGCGTGGTCGATCCGCTCGGCTTCCCGTACGAGTACTTCTACGCCACCGAGCACGTCGAGCGGATGTCGTGGCGCTACGACCTGCACATCCCGGGCGAGCTGGTGCGCCTCGACCACTTCAACCAGGTCACCCCCGATGTGCCGCGCGCCGTGGGGTTCATGCAGGATCTCGGTTTCCGCGTCACGGAAGACATCCAGGACGAGGAAGGCACCGTCTACGCCGCCTGGATGCGCCGCAAGCCCACCGTGCACGACACGGCCATGACCGGCGGCGACGGCCCCCGCATGCACCACGTGTGCTTCGCCACGCATGAGAAGCACAACATCCTCGCGATCTGCGACAAGCTCGGCGCGCTCCGCCGCTCCGACTCCATCGAGCGCGGTCCCGGCCGTCACGGCGTCTCGAACGCGTTCTACCTGTACCTGCGCGACCCCGACGGCCACCGGGTCGAGGTGTACACGCAGGACTACTACACCGGCGACCCCGACAACCCGGTCGTCACGTGGGACGTGCACGACAACCAGCGCCGCGACTGGTGGGGGAACCCCGTCGTCCCCTCGTGGTACACGGATGCCTCGCTCGTGCTCGACCTCGACGGCAACCCGCAGCCCGTCGTCGCGCGCACCGACTCGAGCGAGATGGCCGTCACCATCGGCGCCGACGGATTCTCGTACACCCGTTCCGAGGACGACAAGGATATGCCCGAGTACAAGCAGGGCGAGTACAAGCTCGGCCACCAGCTCTAGGAGGCACGGATGCTGTCAGACGAGACGATCTCGGCGATCGCGGCGGAGCTCGCCGAAGCCGACCGCACGCACAGCGTGATCCCGCGCATCACCGCTCGGTACCCGGAGGCGACCGTCGAGGACTCCTACGCGATCCAGGGGGTCTGGCGCGACCAGAACCTCGCGGCGGGTCGCCGTCTCGTCGGGCGCAAGATCGGCCTGACGTCCAGGGCGATGCAGCAGGCCACGGGCATCACCGAACCGGACTACGGCGTGATGTTCGATGACACCGTGTACGAATCCGGCGCCGAGATCCCGGTCGACCACTTCTCGAACGTGCGCATCGAGGTCGAGCTGGCGTTCGTCCTGAAGCACCCGTTGGAGGGGCCGGACTGCACGCTCGACGACGCCCTCGCGGCGATCGACTACGCGGTCCCTGCCCTCGAGGTGCTCAACTCCCACATCGAGCTCGAGGGGCGCACGATCGTCGACACGATCAGCGACAACGCCGCCTACGGTGCGATGGTCCTCGGCACGGAGCATCGACGGCCGGACGAGATCGATCTGCGCTGGGTGCCGGGCGTCCTGTCCCGCAACGGCGAGATCGAGGAGACCGGCGTCGCCGCCGGAGTCCTGGGCCACCCGGCCACCGGCGTGGCCTGGCTCGCGAACAAGTTCCATCAGCACGGCGCGCGTCTCGAAGCCGGGGAGATCATCCTGGCAGGATCGTTCACGCGCCCGATGTGGGTGTCGCGTGGCGATGAAGTGCTGTGCGATTACGGACCGATGGGAACAATTGCATGCCGCTTCGTCTAGCCCCTTCGTTCCGCGAGCAGCTCGCGGACTCCGATCACCCGTTCGTGGGCATGTGGGTCTGCTCCGGCAGCCCGATTCTCGCGGAGGTCGCTGCAGGGTCCGGGCTCGACTGGCTGCTGATCGACATGGAGCACTCGACGAACACGCTCGAGTCCGTGCTGCAGCAGCTGCAAGCCGTCGCCGCCTATCCGATCGCCCCGCTCGTGCGCGTGCCGTCGAATGACACGGTCGCGATCAAGCAGATCCTCGATCTCGGGGCACAGAACCTGATCGTGCCGATGGTCTCCTCCGCCGACGAGGCCCGCGCCGCCGTGGCCGCCACCCGCTACCCGCCGGAGGGCGTGCGCGGAGTGGGAAGCGCCCTCGCCCGGAGCGCCCGGTGGAACCGCGTCGATCGGTACCTGCAGGAGTCCGCGCAGCATGTCTCGCTGACGGTGCAGATCGAGACGGCCGCAGGAGTCGAGGCCGCAGCCGACATCGCCGCGGTCGACGGCGTGGATGCCGTCTTCGTCGGGCCGTCCGACCTCTCCGCATCGATGGGGCTCCTGGGGCAGCAGACCCATCCCGACGTGACGGCGGCCGTCGAGAAGGTGTTCGCGGCGGTCAAGGCCGCAGGCAAGGCCGTCGGCGTGAACGCGTTCGACCCTGTCGCCGCCGACGCCTACCTCGCCGCGGGCGCGGACTTCGTGGCGGTGGGAGCCGACGTCGCCCTGCTCGCCCGAGCATCCGAGGCACTGGCCGCCCGCTTCATCGCCGCGGACGGGGCGGCGCGCGCGAGCTACTGAACCGTTCGAATCGCGCGAACGGTTCGATACGGGTCTCCGCACCGACCATTCGCGCGATTCGAGCACCCGGCGCATCCCCCTGAGCTAGCGGATTCATAGCATTTCCGGCGAGACTGTCGGCATGACCTTCGCCGCTCTCCAGCCCCTCGCCGACCGTGCCGCCCTCTTCGTCGCACTCCGACAGGACGCCCTCGCCGCTGCCGCCGATGCCCTCGGCGAGCACCGCTGGGACGCGGACATGGCTGCGGGCACGCTCACCTTCACGGCGAACGACGACCCCTCGCGGCAGCTCGTCACCCGCGCACACCTGATCGCGACGATCGCGCCGGGCCCCCGTTCGCTGCTGTGGGCCTGGGCGCACCCCAGCGGCGACCCGCAGGGTGTCGCCGCTCAGCTGCACGCATACGGCACCGAGCACGGGATCGCGGAGTTGACGACCTCGGAGGTGCCGTTCCCCGAAGGAGCCGGTGACGACGAGTGGATCGCGCAGGCAGCTCACACGATCGGCGGGGTGGCCGTCGAGCTGACCGGACGCTCACCGTACTACTCCGCCCCCGTCGGCAACGGCACCCGCGCGGTGTTCCTGCTCGATGCGCCGCTCGCACCGCTCACCGTCGCCGATGCGGTCGTCGCCCTCCCGCGGGTACTCGCCGGCGCAGACCTGCCCGACGCACGCACCGCCGTCTGGGATCTCGCGCGGCTCGCGGGCTGGACGCTGACCTGGACGGATGAGGCCTTCTCCGGCGCATCCGTGTCGGACTCCTCCGGAACCGCCACGTTCCGGTTCGATGAGCAGGCCCGCATCAGCGGCATCGAGAGCACGCTGCACGCGCAGGGCTGACCACTCGCGGCGGCCGCGCGACCTGGCCGCGCGACCGTGATCTGTGGGATTCTTGGTCGCATGAAGAACGGAATCGTCCGGTTCGTCGCACTCTACGTGTTCAACGTCGCAGTGCTGCTCCTGATTGGCCTGCTGCTGCCCGGCGTCTCCGTCGGATGGAACGCGCTGTGGGCCTCGGTGATCCTGACCCTCGCCGCCCTGTTCGTGAAGCCGCTGCTCGCCGGAGCCTTCCGCCGGTCCGCCGCGAAGTCTGCGGGCGAACGCACCAAGACCGGGGAGAAGATCGTCCAGTACGTCCTCGTCTACCTGGTCGAGCTCATCATCTGGGTGCTCACGGTGTGGTTCAGCGGTGTGCGCGCCTCGGGCTTGTGGGCGTTCATACTGCCGCCGCTGGCGCTGCTGTTCGGCTGGATGATCTACGACCAGATCGACGACCGGATGCGGGCCAAGACCGCGGAGATCTACGACTCCGTCCAGGCGCGGGTGAAGGGCGGGCGCTCGAAGTCCGCGCCCGCGGCGACCTCCACGACCACCATCGCACCGGAGTCCCCCGAGACGAGCGCGGCCCGCGACGAGCTGCGTGACGGTCTCACACCCGAACAGCGCCGGATGCTCGACGAGCTCGGCTGAACCGCCTCACACCCGCAGACATGGCGCAGCGTGTCACACGGCCCGCTCGGCCGCCTCGACGACGTTCGTCATGAGCAGGGCGACGGTCATCGGACCGACACCTCCGGGGTTCGGTGAGATGTAGCCCGCGACATCCGCGACTCCGGGCGCGACGTCGCCGAACACCAGGCTCTTGCCGGTCTCCGGATCGCTCTCGCGGGTGACGCCCACATCGAGCACAGCGGCACCCGGCTTGACGTCCTCGGCGCGGATCAGGTGCTTCACACCGGCGGCGGCGACGATCACGTCGGCCTCCCGCAGGTACCGCGGCATGTCGACGGTGCCGGTGTGGGTGAGCGTGACCGTGGCGTTGAGGTCGCGGCGGGTGAGCAGCAGCCCGATGGAGCGGCCGATCGTCACTCCGCGGCCGACGACCACCACGTGCTTGCCCTTGAGGTCGTAGTCGTTGCGCAGCAGCAGCTCGATCACACCCCGCGGCGTGCAGGGCAGCGGCGTGTGGATCGGACCGTTGACGTTCAGCACGAGCCGCCCGAGGTTGGTCGGGTGCAGTCCGTCGGCATCCTTCGCCGGATCGATCCGCTCGAGGATGGCGTCGGTGTCGAGGTGCTTCGGCAGCGGCAGCTGCACTATGTAGCCGTGGCACGCGGGGTCGGCGTTGAGCTCGTCGATCAGTGCCTCGACCTCGGCCTGAGTGGCATCCGCCGGCAGCTCGCGCTGGATCGAGTTCATCCCGATCGCCCCGGACTGCCGATGCTTCATGCCCACGTACAGCTGCGATGCCGGGTCTGCGCCCACGAGCACCGTCGCGATGCCGGGCGTGATGCCCCGCTCCTTCAGCGCGGCGACGCGCTCGGTGAGTTCAGCACGGATCGCGGCTGACGCCGCCTTCCCGTCCAGGATCTTCGCCGTCATGTGTTCTTCCTTACCTCGTGCGTCCAAGTCGTGCGTCGTCACATCCCCCGCCGTCGCCGCCGAGTGCACGGCGTCTCGTCGAGTGCACGGCCCGTTCACGTCGACAGGCCGTGCACTCGGTAGCATCCCGTGCACTCGGCAGCATCCGTGCACTCGCGAGTGCGGAGAGCGGGGTGCGGGGCTACTGCTGCAGGTCGGGGTACAGCGGGAAGGAGGCGGCGAGAGCGTCGACGCGGGCGCGCAGCGCCTCGACATCGGCACCGGGGAGCAGCGCGAGGGCGATGATGTCGGCGACCTCGGTGAACTCGGCGTCGCCGAAGCCGCGGGTCGCGAGTGCCGGCGTGCCGATGCGCAGACCCGAGGTCACCATCGGCGGGCGCGGGTCGTTCGGAACGGCGTTGCGGTTCACGGTGATGTGGATGTCGTGCAGCAGGTCTTCTGCCTGCTTGCCGTCGATCTCGGCATCGCGCAGGTCGACCAGGACCAAGTGCACGTCGGTGCCGCCGGAGCGCACCGCGATGCCGGCATCCTTCACGTCCTGCTGCGACAGGCGCTCGGCGATGAGCTTGGCACCGCGCAGCACGCGCTCCTGACGCTCCTTGAACTCCGGGGTACCGGCGAGCTTGAACGCGGTCGCCTTGGCGGCGATCACGTGCATGAGCGGGCCGCCCTGCTGCCCGGGGAAGACCGCGGTGTTGATCTTCTTGGCGAGCTCGGCGTCGTTCGTGAGGATGAAGCCGGAGCGCGGGCCGCCGATCGTCTTGTGCACGGTCGAGGAGACGACGTGCGCGTGAGGAACCGGGTTCGGGTGCAGGCCCGCCGCGACCAGACCGGCGAAGTGCGCCATGTCGACCCAGAGGAGTGCGCCGACCTCATCGGCGATCTCGCGGAAGGCCGCGAAGTCCATGGTGCGCGGGTAGGCCGACCAGCCGGCGATGATGACCTTGGGCTTGTGCTCGATCGCGAGGCGACGGACCTCGGCCATGTCGATGGTCGAGGTCTCGGGGTCGACGCCGTACGCGACGATGTCGTAGAGCCGGCCAGAGAAGTTGATCTTCATGCCGTGCGTGAGGTGCCCGCCCTGGTCGAGCGAAAGGCCGAGCAGGGTGTCGCCGGGGCGCGCGATCGCGTGCAGGACAGCCGCGTTCGCCGATGCACCGGAGTGCGGCTGCACGTTCGCGAACTCGGCGCCGAACAGGCTCTTCGCCCGCTCGATCGCGAGGGACTCCGCCACGTCGACCTCTTCGCAGCCACCGTAGTAGCGGCGACCGGGATAGCCCTCGGCGTACTTGTTCGTGAGCACGGAGCCCTGCGACTGCAGCACCGAGACGGGAACGAAGTTCTCCGAGGCGATCATCTCGAGGAAGGTCTGCTGACGCTTCAGCTCGCGATCGAGGACCTCGGCGATCTCCGGGTCGACCTCGGCGAGCGGGGCGTTGAAGTAACGGTCGGTCATGGTGACATGCTCCTTTGACGACGGATTCGAAAGGGGTGTTCCAATCGGCCCAGGCGCGCGGTCGAATTCCGTGGTCAGTCGCTCCCCGGTGGTAGTCCACCCAGACGCCAGTCGCGACGGTTACGAGCATAGCCGATGCCGGAGGCGCTGCACCCCGGTGTTTCGAGTCACTGCAGAATCGATTCGATTCGCCCATTCCACTCGACCGCGCTGACCGGTACGTTTTGTTCATGGTCCTTCCTCATCCTCTTCCGCTCGTGCCCACGCCCGTGTCCGCCACCGCACGAGAAGGACGGATGCCGGTCACCGCGACGACGCGTGTGCTCGGCTCCTCCCCCGCCGCCGCCCAGCTGATCGCCGCGGTCGAGCGCCGCACCGGCATCCGTCTTTCCGTCGCCGACGAGTCCCCCGCCGAGATCGAGCTCTTCGTCGACCCGAACTCGTCGGCGCCGGAGGGTTACACGCTCGAGATCGGCGATCGTGCGGTCATCGTCGGCGCAGATGAGGCCGGACTGTTCTACGGCGTGCAGACACTGCTGCAGCTGCTCCAGCAGGACGACTCCGGCTGGGCGCTCCTCGGAGCCGACGTCGCGGACTCCCCGCGCTTCGCCCGACGCGGCGTCATGCTCGACGTGGCACGGCACTTCTTCGGCGTCGACGACGTCAAGAAGTTCATCGACAGCACGAGTGCGCTCAAGCTCAATCATCTGCACCTGCACCTCAGCGACGATCAGGGGTGGCGCGTGCACATCGACTCCTGGCCGCGGCTCACCGAGCTGTCCGCCGGCACGTCGGCCAACGGCGACCCCGGCGGCTTCTACACGAAGGACGACTACCGCGAGATCGTCGCGTACGCCGCCTCGCGCCACATGATCGTGATCCCCGAGATCGACCTCCCCGGTCACACGCACGCGATCGGCGTCGCCTACCCGGAGCTCGTCGAGGAGCCCGTCATGAACGACAACCTCATCGCGGATTCGGAACGCCTCGGCCAGGCTCTGCCGGTCGCAGGCGAGAGCTACCTGGGCTGGGGGGTCGGACACTCCAGCGTGCGCATCCATGAGGAGCGCACGTACGACTTCGTGCGCGACGTCGTGCGCGAGCTGGCCGAGATGACCCCGGGTCCCTACATCCACATCGGCGGCGACGAGTCGCTCGGCACGCCGCAGGCCGATTTCGACCTGTTCGCCGAGCGCGCCACCGCGATCGTGGTCGAGGCCGGCAAGACGCCGATCGCGTGGCACGAGATGGGATCCGCGGCGAACATCGCCGAGGGAACGGTCGGGCAGTACTGGGGCAAGACGACCCCGGAGGGCACCCATGCCGAGGAGGCCGCGCACTTCGTCGAGCGCGGCGGCGCACTGATCATGTCCGCAGCGGATGTCACCTACCTCGACATGAAGTACACGGAGGACTTCCCTCTCGGCCTCACCTGGGCTGCGATCATCGATGTCCGCTCGGCCTACGAGTGGGAGCCGACCGCGGTCCTCGACGTGCCGGATGCCGCGATCCTCGGTGTCGAGGCGCCGCTGTGGTCCGAGACCACGCGCACATTCGCCGACGTCGAGCAGCTGGTCTTCCCCCGCGCAGCCGCCCAGGCAGAGGTGGCATGGTCGCCCCAGCACGGTCCCGAGCGCGTCTGGGAGTCCTTCCGCGTGCGGGTCGGAGCACTCGCACCGCTGTGGAAGGCTGAGGGGGTCGACTTCCACCCCACAGACGAGATCCCCTGGAGCGAACGTTGAGCACCCACTCCTCCGCGACCGGTTCGCTGGTCATCCATTCGGCCAGGATCATCGATCGCGGCGAGGTCACCGAAGACGGCTGGGTCCGCATCGAAGACGGCATCGTCACCGCTCGCGGCACCGGCACCGACTGGTCGCCCGCCGATGCGGTCGTCGATGCCGCGACGGATGCCGGCCCCGGCGCCCTGCTCACCCCGGGTTTCATCGACATCCACGGACACGGCGGTGCCGGTGCATCGTTCGACGACGGGGTGGAGGCGATTCGCACCGGGCGTGATCTGCACCGCGCGCACGGCACCACCCGAGCGGTGGTGTCGCTCGTGACGGCATCGATCGATGCGCTCGCGCGCAACGTCGCGACGATCGCGGACCTGACCGAGACCGACGCGGACATCCTCGGCTCGCACCTCGAAGGGCCTTTCCTCGACCCCGGTCACCACGGCGCGCACGAGCCCACGCTCCTGCGCCACCCGGTCGCATCCGACGTCGCGCGCCTGCTCGAAGCCGGCCGCGGCACGGTCCGCCAGGTGACGATCGCCCCCGAACTCCCCGGTGGACTGGATGCGATCCGGCAGATCGTGGCCGCCGGATCCGCGGCAGCCGTCGGTCACACCGATGCCGACGCGGCGATGGCCGTGGCCGCGTTCGAGGCCGGCGCGTCGATCCTCACCCATGCGTTCAATGCCATGCCCGGCATCCACCATCGCGCTCCCGGACCGGTGCTCGCCGCCGCGGCCGATCATCGGGTGGTGCTGGAGGCGATCGCCGACGACGTTCACCTGGACCCGCACGTCGTCAAGCTCGTCTTCGACTCCGCCCCGGGCCGCGTGGCTCTCATCACCGATGCCATGGCCGCGGCCGGAAGCGCGGATGGCCACTACGACCTCGGAGCGGTCGGTGTCACGGTCGAGAACGGCGTAGCCCGAGCGGATGACACCGGCTCGATCGCCGGTTCGACCCTCACTCAGGATGTGGCGCTGCGACGCGCAGTGGCCGCGGGCGTGGAGCTCACCGAGGCGGTGCGGGCTCTCACCGGGACGCCGGCGCGGGCGATCGGCCGCTCGGCCGAACTCGGCGGGCTTGCCATCGGCATGCTCGGAGATGCCGTGCTGCTGGATGCCGAGCTGCGCGTCGCACGAGTGTGGTCGGGACCACGGCTGCTCGCCTAGAGGCGGCAGAGCATCGCGCGACGCGCAACCCTGCGCTCTCCGGTCGTTCCTGTTCAGGGTGGGGGGCCGCCGTTCCCCAGATCGGCGGCCCCGTTTCCCCTCTCAGAGCCGGTGGCCGGGCTCTCCTCCCCCGAGGATCCCGACCGACCGCTGCCTGAATCCCGCCCCCCGGAGGGATTCGTACGGCTGTCTCTATGGGATGAGACGGCATCCCCACCGATTCATTACGCGACTCGTCGAAAATCTTCGAGAAGTTCTTCCGGTCCGAAGACCGACCCACGCGGGGAGACCGCCGGTCCCCAGATCGGCGGTCTCATTCCTCGTGTGCAGAGATGGGGGGCCGGGCTCTCCTCCCCCGAGGATCCCGACCCGCCCGACCGGTGCACATCCTTCGCACCAGCACCTGAACTCCGCCCCCCGGAGGAGTTCGTACGGCTGTCTCTATGGGATGAGACGGCGACCCCACGGGTTCATTACGCGACTTCCAGAAAAACTTCGAGAGACCGTGGATGCCCGAGCCGAGCCGGTGCGACCCGCGCCTGTCCAGAACCCCCATATCGGTTCAGAATTCGCAGAGAAGGGTGGCTTACCTGGGAGATTCGCGAGAGAATGGTGAAGTCGCGTGATGAGCGGCGCCCTCACGCATCTCACCTTGTAGAGACGTACCTGCGCCCGCGACAGATGGATGATTGTGCACGAAGAGAACACGACTCACGACGAACCGATCGGTGACGCCGACCTGATCCTGCGCGCCCGCTCGGGCGACACAGGCGCGTTCGGCGAACTCTGGCGCCGCCACTACCCGTCCGGCATCGCGGTCGCCCGCTCGGTCACCTCGTCGATCGACCCGGACGACCTGGTGCAGGAGGCGTACACCCGCATCTACCAGGCCATCCTCAAGGGCGGGGGCCCCAACGGCTCGTTCCGCGCCTATCTCTTCACCAGCATCCGCAACACTGCCGCAGGATGGGGCCGTGCCCGCCGCGAGACCGCGATCGACGAGCTCGACACGGTCGCCGACCCCGACACCACCGACCAGGCCGCGAACGAGGCCCTCGATCGGAGCCTCACCGCACAGGCGTTCCGCAGCCTTCCCTCCCGCTGGCAGGAAGTGCTCTGGTACACCGAGATCGAGCAGATGAAGCCGCAGGAAGTCGGACACCTGCTGGGCATGAAGTCAGGCGCGGTGTCGCAGCTGGCCTTCCGCGCTCGTGAGGGACTCCGCGAGGCCTGGATCCAGGCGCATCTGCGCAGCGCCGAAGACGGCTCCGAGTGCCAGTGGACCATCGAGCACCTGGGCGCCTACTCGCGCGGCAACCTCAGCACTCGCGACCACAAGCGCCTCGAGCTGCACCTCGACGAGTGCGCCCGCTGCATGATCGTCGCCGCCGAGGCCAAAGACGTCTCCAAGCGCCTCGCCCTCGTCCTGCTCCCCCTCGTGCTGGGCGTCACCGGCGCGGCGGGATACCTTGCGACGCTGCAGGGTGCGGGAACTCCCATCGTCGCTCTGGCGGCCATGCCCTCCAGCATCCCGGGCGCCGTGTTCGCCGGAGACCCGACGGGCCTTGCGGCGACGGGCATCGCCTCCTCGAGTGGCGGCACCGGGTCGGGCGGTGCAGCCGGTGGCACCGGCGGCGCGGCCGGGGCATCGTCGACCGGCGGAGCCTTCACAGGGATCGGCGCACTCGTCGGTGCGGGTTCTGCGGCGCTGGTCGTCGCGGGAGTCGTGGCCGCGGCCACCATCATCCCCGGGCTCTCCGGTGCCGAGCCGGCCACCTCGCAGCCGAGCGCCGGAGACGCCGACCCGTCGTCGATCACGTCGCAGGTCGGGCCTGACGCATCCTTGAACCTCGAAGAGCCGATCGTCATCGATGAGCCGGAGACCGTGCCGGACGAGGCGCCCGCGCTCCCTCCGGTCGAAGAGTCATCGGTGGAGCAGCCGCAGGAAGACGCAGGCCCCGCCGTCGCGCCGCCGGTTCCTCCCGCGGAATCCGTAGACCCGGTGGACCCGGTGGACCCCGTCGATCCGGTGGACCCGGTCGACCCCGTGGACCCGGTCGACCCCGTGGATCCGGTGGACCCGGTCGACCCCGTGGACCCGGTCGACCCCGTGGATCCGGTGGACCCGGTCGACCCCGTGGACCCGGTCGACCCCGTGGACCCGGTCGACCCTGTGGAGCCGACGGAAGCGCCCACCTGGTCCGGAGCGACCATCTGGTTCAGCGGCTTCACCATCCACTACAGCGTGCCGGTCGCCGGAGCACCCGGGACGACGGTCGAAGCGCTCCTCGACGGCAGCGGCGGCGGTGGCGACACCATCGTCCTCGACGACGCGGGCACCGGGACGATCGACCTTCGTCCGGACTTCTGGCAGGTCGTGAACGCCGACACTACCGTCGTCACGTTCCGCTACATCCTGGCGGACAAGGTCGGGCCGTCCGCCGACACGACTCTGCTTTCACTCGAGTCCGGTGCGGCTGTCGAGGCCGTCCTGCAGGAAGCGGAACAGGCTCTCGAGGGCGAGTACCCCGCGACGGCCGACACCGCGGCGGAGACAGTGCCGGCACCGGCCGCACCCGTCGTACCGGCGCCGGCCCCCGCACCCGCACCCGCACCCACCCCCGTCGAGCCGGCCGCACCGGCTCCGGCCGCTCCGGCTCCGGCCGCTCTGGCTCCGCCCGCTCCGGCTCCGCCCGCTCCCGCTCCCGAGGCGCCTGCCGAGCCCGCACCTGCTGCCGACACCGCCGCCATCGCCCCGGCCGAGGACGCTCCGGCCGCCGAATAGACTGGTTGCATGTCCTCGGATCCCGCACCCGTTCCCGGCGTCGAGCGCCCGAACATCTCCGCCCTCGATGTCGTCCGCACCGTCGTCCTGGTTGCTGCCGTCGCCTCTCTCGCGCTGTGGGGATTCGCCAGCTGGGATCTCCCGTGGAACGTGATCCTCGGCATCGGTGCACCCGTGATCGTGATCCTCATCTGGGCGCTCTTCCTGTCGCCGCGCCCGGTGCTGCGCGTGCATCCTTTCCTCCGAGCCGCCGTCGAGCTGCTCATCTACGTCGGCGTCACTATCGCCTGGTGGTCGATGGGCCAGGCGCTGATCGGTACCGCCTTCGCCCTGGTGGCCGTCGTCGCGGGCGTCCTCAGCGGTCGGCGCGCCCTGTCGTGAGTCTCCCGTCGTGAGCGCGCGGCCATGAGCGTCCTGACACAGCTGAAGGAGTCGCTCGGCGCGCTCGTCGACACCGACGAGGCTTCGCTCGAGCAGGCCAGAGCCGATCGCTCCGGTCACGCCGCGGCCGGACGCCCGATCGCCGTCGTCCACGCGGAACAGGTCGAGCACGTCCAGCAGACCATGCGCATCGCGACGGCCACGCGCACCCCGGTCGTCATCCGCGGCGCCGGAACCGGGCTCGCCGGTGGGGCGAACGCCGGCAGCGGCGAGATCGTGCTGTCCCTGCGGCGGATGACCGCGATCCGCGAAGTACGACCGGACGATCTGCTGGCCGTCGTCGAACCCGGCATCCTGAATGCCGACCTCAACGACGAGCTCGCGCGGCACGGGCTGTGGTGGGCACCCGACCCGGCCAGTCGCGACATCTCCACGGTCGGCGGCAACATCGCCACCGGCGCCGGCGGGCTGCTCTGCGCCAAATACGGTGTCGTCCGCGATGCCGTGCTCGGCGTCGACCTGGTCCTCGCCGACGGGCGACTGCTGCACCTCGGACACCGCAGCGTCAAGGGCGTCACCGGGCTCGACCTCACGGCGCTGGTCGTCGGCTCCGAAGGCACGCTCGGTGTCGTGGTGGGAGCGACCCTCAAGCTGCGCAGGCTCGTGCCGGGAGAGACCTGCACGGTGGTCGCCACCTTCCCCGGCGTGCGTGCCGCCGCCTCCGCCTCCGCTGCGGTCACCGCCGCGGGCGTGCAACCGGCGATCATGGAGCTGATGGATGCCGCGAGCCTCGCGGCTGTGCACGCGCTCCTCGGCCTTCCCGCACCGACGCCGGCAGCGGCCCAGCTCACCATCCAGACCGACGGCCCGGCCGCGCGCGCCGAGGCCGATGCCATCGCGGAGATCCTTCGCGCTCACCGCGGGGTGACGGTGGTCTCGCACGATCGCGCGGAGGGCGAGCAGTTGCTCGCGATCCGCCGGTCCATGCACGCGGCCATGGCGTCGCTGGGGACGACGCTCATCGAAGACGTCTCCGTGCCCCGCAGCGCGATGCCCGCCATGTTCGACGAGATCGCGCGCATCGAACGCGAGTACCGACTCACGATTCCGACGGTGGCGCACGCGGGCGACGGCAATCTGCACCCCAACTTCCTCTTCGAGGGCCCCGACGTCCCACCTGAGGTGTGGGCCGCGGCCGACGAGTTGTTCCGCGCAGCGATCGCCCTCGGCGGGACGCTGACCGGAGAGCACGGCATCGGCGTTTTGAAGCGCCGCTGGCTCGCCGACGAGCTCGGGGAAGACCAGTGGCAGCTGCAGCGACAGATCGCCGCGGTGTTCGATCCCCTCGGCATCCTCAACCCGGGAAAGGTGTTCAGCCCCGATGCCTGACATCCATGTGAGCGCGGCCGTGATCGTCGATGCCGAAGGGCGGGTGCTGGTCGTCCGCAAACAGGGCACCACACGGTTCATGCAGCCGGGAGGCAAGCCCGAGCCCGGCGAATCCGCCGTGCAGACCCTGATCCGCGAGCTCCACGAGGAGTTGGGGCTGACGCTCGACGAGAGTGAGCTTCAGCCGCTCGGGACCTTCATCTCCGCGGCCGCGAACGAACCCGGGCACCGTGTCGTCGCCGCGGCCTTCGCGGCGTCCGTCGACCCCGGGGCCGTCACGGTCCAGGCGGAGCTCGCCGAGCTGCGGTGGATCACTCCGGCGGATATCGCGACGCTACCCCTGGCACCCCTGAGCGTCGAGCACCTGCTGCCGATCGCCTGGCCAGCACTGGCGGGCTGAGCACGCCGGCCAGGCGTCAGATGCCCTGCCAGGCCGGCTTGTTCGCGAACGTGTAACGGTAGTAATCGGCGAGCTCGAGACGCGAGGCTGCGGCCTCGTCGACCACGATGGTCGCATGCGGGTGCAGCTGGATGGCGGAACCCGGAAGGAGCGCGGTGAGCGGTCCCTCGACGGCGCCGGCGACCGCCTCTGCCTTGCCCTCGCCGAACGCGAGCAGCACCAGGTGCCGCGCCTTCAGGATGGTGCCGAGGCCCTGGGTGATGCAGTGCATCGGTACGTCGTCGATCGAGTCGAAGAAGCGTGCGTTGTCCTCGCGGGTCTGCTCCGTGAGCGTCTTCACGCGAGTGCGCGAGGCGAACGACGACCCCGGCTCGTTGAAGCCGATGTGTCCGTCGGTGCCGATCCCGAGGATCTGCAGGTCGACCCCACCAGCGGCGTCGATGGCCGCCTCGTAGTCGTCGCCGGCATGCTGGATCGTCGCGAGAGCGCCGTTGGGAACATGTATGCGCTGCGGGTCGAGCCCGAGCGGTTCCACGACCTCGCGCGTGATGACGGATCGGTAGCTCTCCGGATGAGCCGGGTCGATGCCGACGTATTCGTCGAGGGCGAAACCGCGCACCTGCGAGACGTCGCGACCGGCGAGCTGCGTGCGCAGCGCCTGGTAGACGGGGAGCGGAGTGGATCCGGTCGCAAGCCCCAGCACTGCATCCGCGCGACGTTCGATCAGCTCGACGATCTCGGTGGCGACCAGGGCGCCTGCGGCCTCGGCATTCTCGACGATGACGACCTCAGCCATGCGGGACGATCTCCTTCTCGGTGATGGATGCGCCGACCAGTGCGGCGCCGAAAGCGGCAGCGGGAGACCCGGCCGGAAGCAGTTCGATTCTCTCATCCAGGCGGAGGGACCGCATGAACGGCGATGCCTCGGCGCCCGCGTGCAACGCTGCGCGGATGCCGCCGTCCAGTCGGTCGCCGAGAGCCGTGAGCCCTCCCCCGATCACGACCGTCTCGACGTCGGCGGAGAGCACGAGAACCCGCACCGCGGCGGCGGCGCCGTGGAAGAGGTCGGTGCAGAGCGCGAGGGCGAGCGGGTCTCCGGCGTCCGCGGCATCGAAGATGTCTCTGATCGGCAATGCACCCGGGCGCCCCCACGCCTTGGCGAGCGCTCCGCCCCCGCAGAACGTCTCGACGCAGCCGTGCTGGCCGCATCCGCACAGACGGCCGTTCGGGTCGACCGAGAGGTGCCCCACCTCCCCCGCGGTGCCACGGGAACCGCGCCAGATGCGACCGTCGATCACGATGCCTGCCGCGACGCCGGTGCCGAGGTTGAGATACGCCATCGACCCGGTGACCCCGCTCAGGGCCGCCGCTCCGAGCGCTGCGGCCTTCACGTCGTTCTCGACTCGGAACGGGATGCCGAGGGCCTGCTCCGCGCGGTCGGCGAGCTCCAGCGACTCCACGCCGAGATTGACCGCATGATCGACCCGCCCGGCGTCGGCATCGACCAGCCCGGGGATGCCGATCCCTACGGAGCCGATATCGGACGACGGCAAGCCGACCTCATCGGCGAGAGCGCTGACAGCCGCCACGATGCTTTCGACGACGGCGTCGTCTCCCCAGCCGGTGACCCGGCGGAGTCGCCCGACGATCTCACCGGAGGGGTCGACGGCCACCGCATCGATCTTCGTTCCACCGACGTCCAGGCCCACTCGAATCGGCCGACCGGTGTGGTCGGCAACACTCGCACCGGTCATCGGATGCCGCTCCCGGCGGTCTCGGCGGCGGTGCAGAAGTGCGTCACGACACGCCCAGCTGACCGGAGAGCACCATCACTGCGGCACCGCGCAGGACGATGTCCTCCTGATGCGTCCGGCGCACGACGACGTCCTCGAAGACGCCCTCGAGCGTGCGGGCGTGCAACGTCTCGATCGCGGCGTCGATCAGGATGCCGTCGAGCAGATCCGCGGGTCCGGAGAGCACGACCTCGGAGAGGTCCAGAGCCGCGACGATCGGAGCGATGGCGATCGCCATGCGGGTTCCGGCGTCGCGCAAGATCTCGTCGCGGGCGTCGGAGTCGGACTCCAATGCCGCGCGCAGGCGGCTGACGCTCAGCCAGGCTTCGAGGCAGCCGTCCTTGCCGCACGCACACCGGGGACCGCCGTCGGTGCCTACGACGACGTGCCCGATCTCCCCTGCCGCGAAGCGGCTGCCCAGCAGCGGCTGGCTGCCGGTGATGAGCCCGGCGCCCACGCCCTTGCCGATCTTGATCAGCATGAAGTCGGCCTTCGCGTCCCCGAAGGTGTACTCGGCGAGCACCGCCGCGTTGGCGTCGTTCCTGGCGAGGACGGGCAGATCGAGGTCGATGCCCAGCTTCGCCTCGAGGGGGAAGTTCGTCCAGCCGAGGTTCGGCGAGCTGAGCACGAGACCATCGGGCCGCACGACTCCCGGCGTGCCGATTCCGACACCCAGCAGCGGCTGCGTGGAGGCGGCGACCAGCGTCTGGGCGAGTTCGTGCAGTGCGGCGTACGCCGCCTCGCCGTCGGGCGATTCCGGCCGCGGGACTTCACGCCGCTCGAGCACGTCGCCGTCCAGGCTCAGCACGGCGCCGGTGAAAGCACTGGGACCCGAGAGATCGAGGCCGAGGATCTGATGGCCCACGCGGTCGATGTCGATCAGGATCGGAGGCTTGCCGGGCCCGACGGCCTCGCGGACGCCCATTTCGACGACGATGCCGTCGGCGATGAACTCCGCGACCAGATCGGAGATCGTGACCCTGGTCAGGCCCGTCTCGCGCGAGAGGTCGGCACGACTCATGGCCCCGGCGTGATACAGCGTCTGCAGGACCAGTGCACGGTTGTGGCCGCGCGCATGCTCAGGGAGCACTTTCGCGCGCGAGCGCAGGTGGCGCCCAGGACCGAAGGCATGCGTGTTCGCGCCGAGGTACTCCACCTGCGGCGCGGGACGCTGTTCATCCGAAACGGACATGTTTGTTAGTAGACCTTACGAACAAAATTTGTGCAACCTCTCCCCGCAGACGCGCGGGGAGGGTTACCGAAACGTTACATTAATTTCGATGCTCGGCGGAGGCGTCGTGCGAACGCTCGAGAAGGCGTGCCACCAGACCGGCGACGATGCGCTCGCGCGCCTCGATCGTCAGGGGTTTGCCCGGCACGCCGGGACGGCGCTGATCGGGCGCAGGTCCGTCCAGTGGACGATACCGCACCCCCGCCGCACGGAGGCGGCGCAGGTGCGTCGACAGACGTCGCCCGAAGCCCGCGTAGGCTGCGGGCTCGCCACCCTCCCAGAGCCGCTCGGCGATCGCCGCCAGCCGCGGGAACATCGCGAAGTCGACCCGATCACGGGTGGGCAGATGCTCGCTCCAGACGTTGGCCTGGCCGCCGACCGCTCCATCCTCGATACGCAGCGAATAGGCGCGTTCGATCGTCAGCGGAGGGCCGACCCTGATGGGCTCCTCCGCAGACCCGGACTGCGGGTAGTCCAGGTACACCTCGAGGTCGGGGCACGCCACGACCTCGATGCCGCGCGCGAGAGCCGCACGCATCGCGACCGGGCCCCGCCAGGCGAGGATCCGGACCCCGTCGGGCACATCACCCTCCAACACCTCGTCCCACGCCAGCGCCGTGCGACCTCTCGCGCGCACATGTGCGACGAAGTGGGCCGTGAACCAGGGCTGCACATCGTGCGCGGAGGCGAGTCCGAGCTTCTGCATCCGCGCGGCGGCTGCGCCGCTCTGCTCCCATTCGGTCACCGGCACCTCGTCCCCGCCGATGCCGATCCACTCCGAATCGAACACGTCGCACAGGGCGTCGATGGCCGCACGGCCGAATGCCAGCGAGGCCTCGGTCGGAGCGAGCGTGCGCGGGTTCACACCGAACCGCTCCCACGGCGAGTCGACCGGATCTCCGACATCGGTGTTCCCGAGCTCGGGATACGCGGCGAGCGCGGCCTGGACGTGACCGGGCAGCTCGACCTCCGGGACGAGCGTCACGAAGCGCTCGGCGGCGTACCTCACCAGATCCCGCAGCTCGGTCGTCGTGTAGAAGCCCTCGTGGATGCCCGGCTCGACGGTCGCGAGCGGACCGTGGCCGCGCTGCGTCGCCGCTCGACGGGCACCGACCTCGGTGAGCCGGGGGAACCCCGGCACCTCGAACCGCCACCCCTGATCGTCCGTGAGATGCAGGTGAAGGACGTTGAGGTGATGGTCGGCCAGAAGGTCGATGAGACGGCGGACCTCCTCGACGGTCCGGAAGTGGCGTGCGACGTCGAGCATCGCGCCCCGCCAGGCATAGGCCGGCGCCCCCTCCCACACGCCGGCCGGGATCGGCGTCGCCGCCCCGTCCGGGTCACGCAGCTGCCGCAGCACCGTGGCGCCCCGGTATACGCCGGCGGGACTCGCGCCACGGACCTCGATGCCCGATTCGCTCACGCTCACGCGGAACGCCTCGCCGCCGATGCGCCCGACTGCGGCGGCGTCGTCGCCGAGCGTCTCGTCGAGCACGAGGCGGATGCACGGCCCTCCGCCGTCATCACCGAGACCGCCCAGCGCGACCGCGGCGGCCGTGAGCTCCGCGGGGGCGAGCACGGGGGTCTTCCCCGACCAGGCGAACCCGGGCGCCATCGGGTCGATGCGCGCGTCGATGCGGGGCACCGTGGCCCGGTGGGGCGCCGGCGGCATCCGCAGCGCCCGGCCCGGCGTCGCGCCGGTGGGCTCGCCGTCGGAGACCACGGGCACTCCCCCGACCAGCACCTCGAGGATGCCGAGCGGTGCGGCGAACGGCTCGTCGAAGGTCGCCCCGGCCGCGATGGTCTCGGGATCGAACAGCACGAGGTCAGCGGTCGCACCGGAGCGAATCACACCGCGCGGAGCGTCATCGCGGTCGAGGCCCAGCCGTCTGGCCGGCGTCGCCGTCAGGTGCCGCACCGCCTCCTCCAGCGTGAGCACGCCCAGTTCGCGCACGTAGTGTCCGAGATACCGCGGGAACGTGCCCCGACCGCGGGGATGCGGCCGCGCGCCGATCAGGATCCCGTCGCTTCCCCCCGAGTGCCGGGGATGGCGCATGATCGCGCGGACGTTCTCCTCATCTCCGATGTGCATCAGGATGCCCGTGGCGCCGGCATCGGCGATGATCGTGTCGAGCACGACGTCGACCGCTCGGTGCCCCGTGGTCTCGGCGATCTCGGCCACCGTCCGACCGACCAGGTCTGCGAGGGCAGGATGGGCCGTGCCCGAGATCTGGATCTGCGTCCAGTCGGCCCTTTCGCCGTGGAAGCCGTCGCACCCGATCTCCTCGAGCTCCAGGCGAACAGCCTCCCGGCCGGCCGCGTCGAGCTCCGAGACGGCGCGCAACAGGTCACCCGTCGCGGCGAGCCTGCTCGGCAGCAGCGCGGCGAGCGTCGTTGCTCCCGGCAGATAGGGATAGGTGTCCAGGGTCACGTCGACGCCATCCGCGATGGCCTCGTCGATCAGGGCCAGGAGCTCCGCTGCCCGCCCCCGGTTCGGGGCGAAGTTCATCGTGGCGTGGGTGAGGTGGATGGGGCATCCGGTGCGGCGACCGATGTCCAGCGCCTCCCGGTAGGCGTCGAGTGCTCCCCCGCCGTAGCTGCGGGTATGCGGCGCCCAATAGCCGTCGCGCTCCGCGACCACGCGGCACAGCGCTTCGAGTTCTGCCGTGTCGGCATACATTCCCGGCGTGTAGGTGAGCCCGCTCGACATCCCGAACGCGCCGGCGTCCAGCGCCGCACCGAGCAGCTCCGCCATCGCGGAGATCTCGGCCGCTGTCGCCGGGCGGTTCTCGTGCCCGACGACCATCAGTCGGAGGTTCCCCTGCGGCACGAGCACCGCGGCGTTGGCCACGGCTGCCGCGTCGATCGCCGCGAGCAGGTCGCCCATCGTCCGCCAGGGCACCTCGGCCGGCGTGCCGTTCCATCCGGCGATCTGCCCGGGGATGATGGCGGCGGCGTCGTCATCGAGCGGGGCGTAGCCGAGGCCGTCCTGACCGAGCACCTCGGTGGTGACGCCCTGCCGGATCTTCGCGTCGTGAGCGGCCCCGCTCAGCACGGCGAGTTCGCTGTGCGCGTGCATGTCGATGAATCCCGGGGCCAGCACCAGGCCGGCCGCATCGATCTCCACGGCGCCGTCCGGGAGCTCGAGGGCCCCGGTGGTCCCGATGATCGGCAGAACCGCCGCCACCCTCGCGCCTTCGACGGCGACGTCGGCCACGTAGCGCGCCGACCCCGTCCCGTCGACGACCGTCGCTCCGCGGTAGACCCGCACCAGGCCGGCAGCGGCCTTCTCCGCACTCAGAAGCATGTCGCGACCGCCCCGATCACGCGCGGATCCTCGGCATCGGGATCATCGATCACCGCGACCACGCGCCACTTGTCGAACGCCGTGCAGGGGTGCGAGAGCCCCAGACGCACCACGTCGCCGACCGCCACCGAGGCGCCGTCCGCCAACCGCAGGAACGCATGCTGATCGTTGAGCGCCATGACCTCGCCGTCGACCGACTGCGGGACCGGCAGATCGAGATCGAACGGCACATCGCGTCGGCCCGCATCCAGCAGGGCGAGGCCTTCCTCCGGCTGCGAGACGACGCGCGACCAGGCGTGCATCGCCGAGCGGAGCGGAGCGGTTCCGCTCAACGGACCGAACGGCGACATGCGGGAGTAGAAGCCGTCGTCGTGGATCTGGAAGGCACCCGACCGCAGCACGACATCGGCGTCGGCGCCCTCGGGCGCGAGAACCGCGGCGGCGCGGTCGGGGAACGAGCTGCCGCCCGCGCTGAGCACGGGACGGATGCCCTCGGGGTACACCAGCCGCGTGTGGAGCTCGATGATCGTCCGGAGATACGCGTCGACGGCCGCGACGGAAGTATCGCTGCGATCCGGTCCGAACGGGCCTTCGTATCCGGCGACGCCGGCGAGTCGGAGCCCGGGAGCCTTCGAGATCGCCTGCGCGATCCGCTCTCCCTCGTCCACGCTGCGCGCGCCGGTCCGGCCCTGCGCCCCGCCGAGTTCGACCAGTACGTCGAGCGGCCGCGCGGCACCGCACACCCCGTCCGCCAGGATCGCGACGCCGTCGAGGGAGTCCGCCCAGCACAGCACCCGCAGCCCCTCATCGGCGGCGAGCAGCGCACTCAGTCGCCGCACCGCAGCGGCGTCCGTGACGGCGTTGGCGATCAGCACCGTCGGGACACCGGCGTCGACGGCGACCTCGGCCTGCCACGGCGTCGCCACCGAGATGCCCCACGCGCCGGCATCGAGGAGCCGCTGCCAGAGGGCGGGCGCCATCGTGGTCTTGCCGTGCGGCGCGAGCAGCACCCTCTGCTCCCGCGCCCACGCGAAGACGGTCTTCTCGTTGTGGTCGAGCCCGCCCTCATGCACTGTGAGCACCGGGGTGACCAGGTCGGAAAGGTGCAGATCGGCGCCGGCGACCTCCGAGAGTCGGAGTCCCGCAGCATGCGCCGGGAAGCCCTTCGTCCAGGCGCCGAGAACGGGATCCGGAATTTGTAGAGGCATCTAACAAGGCTACTAGGCTGGATGACATGACCGCGAAGATCCGAGTTTCCACCGATGCCGCCCCCGCTCCCGCTCACACCTTCTCTCAGGGAATCCGCAAGGGCCCGTTCGTGCAGGTGTCCGGCCAGGGCCCGGTCGACCCGCAGACGAACGAGTACCTCTTCCCGGGCGACGTCGCCGCGCAGACCACCCGCACGCTCGAGAACGTCAAGGCCATCGTCGAGACATCCGGCGCGACTTTCGACGACGTCGTGATGCTGCGCGTGTACCTCACCAAGCGCGAGGACTTCCCGATCATGAACGATGCCTACGGCGCCTTCGTGACGGCGAACACCCCCAGCGGGGTCCTCCCCTCGCGCACGACCGTCTTCACCGGTCTGCCCCGCGAGGAGATGCTCGTCGAGATCGACGGCATCGCCATCGTCGACTGACCGCCGGCGCGGGGAGGGACGATATCACGGACCGTTGCCTCCCCGTTACCTCCCATCCCGTACCATTGGACGTCTAGGACACGTTTGAGAGCCGGGGGGTGAGTTCGTGACCGATCTGATTTCCGCGCCGGGCGCAGCATCAGAGGCGCACGGCGACGACGCCACGCCCACCGCAGTACTCACGCCGCGAGAGTCATCCGCCGACGCCGAACCGCCCACCACGGGTGAGCAGCCCTTGGCGTGGGCGCCCGTCGAGCCGGCCCCCAAGAAGCGTCGCCTCGGCCTCTGGATCGGGCTCGGACTCGGCGTCGTCGCGCTGGGCGCAGGAGCCGCCTCACTGGTGCTCATCGCACCGGGTACCACCGTCGCCGGGATCCCGGTCGGCTGGATGACCCCCGGTGCCGCTGCCGAAGCGATCAGCACGCATCTCGCGGAGACCGAGGTCACGCTCACCGGCGAGGGAGACGATGTGGTGCTGACGGGCGCCGACCTCGGCGCGGCCCTCGATGCGACCGCTCTCGCCGATGCCGCCTTCGCCGAGCGCCCCCTGTGGAACCTCGGCATGTGGATGGGCGATCCGGTTCCCGCCGACATCGCCCTCGATACGGAGAAGGCTTCTGCGGCGCTGCGCAGCGCCGTGCCGACGAGCTTCGCAGACCCGGTGGACGCCGGTGTCGTTTTCGACCCCGGCAGCGGAAAGTACATCGTCACGGCCGCGGAGCCCGGCACCGGAATCGACGTCGACGACCTCACCGCCGCCTTCACCGACGCCGTGGCCGAGGGGAAGACGTCTCTCGAATACCCCGGCGGTCCGGCCGAGGCCCTGCCTGCCGTCTCCGACGACGACGCCACCGCGACGGCCACCGGGCTGAACACGATGCTCGGAACGATCGGCTTCTACGTCGGCGACGAACGCACCGTACCGGTCAAGCCCGCGGTAGCCGCCACCTGGCTGTCCGTGGTCGACGAAGACGGCCAGCTGCGCATCGAAGCCGATCCGCAGGCCATCCAGGCCACGGTCGACACACTTCCCGGTCTCGTCGATCGGGCGCCGGTCAATGCCACGAACATCGTCGACTCCGCCGGCACGGTGTTGCGTGCCGAGCAGAAGGGCGTCGTCGGCCGCGCCGTCGGCGACACATCGGGTGTCGCCGAGCAGTTCGCGCAGCAGCTCGCCGCCGGCGACGGGGTGTTCAAGCTCACCGTGGGCGAGACCGCGTTCGAGACGGTGAACCTGTTCCGCCGCATCGAGATCAACCTGAGCTCGCAGCGCGCCTACCTGTTCCAGAACAACGAGGTCGTCCAGTCCTGGGCGGTGTCGACCGGCCTGCCCGGCACGCTGACCCCGGCCGGCAACTTCAAGGTGTTCGCGCACACGGCCATCCAGGACATGGGCTGCTACGAGGGTGCCCCCTACTGCACCGAAGACGTCCCCTGGATCACCTGGTTCGCACCGAACATCGGGTTCCACGGCACCTACTGGCACAACAACTTCGGCCAGCGGATGAGCCACGGCTGCGTGAACCTCCCGATCGACCTCGCCAAGTACGTCTACGACTGGTCGCCCGTCGGCCTCGAGGTCTCGGTCTACTACTGAGCCGCCCTGGCGCGGACATGAAGAAGGGGGTGGATGTCGAAGCATCCACCCCCTTCTCGCGTGTCAGCGCAGCGCGTCGACGATGCCGTTCAGCGTCTCGGACGGACGCATGACCGCCGCGACGAGAGCCTCGTCCGGACGGTAGTAGCCGCCGATCTCCACCGGCTTGCCCTGCACCGCGTTGAGCTCGGAGACGATCGTCTCCTCGTTCTCGGCGAGCGTGGCGGCAATCGGTGCGAAGGCCGCTGCAAGCTCGGCGTCCTTCGTCTGCTTCGCCAGCTCCTGAGCCCAGTACAGGCCCAGGTAGAAGTGGCTGCCACGGTTGTCGATCGTGCCCAGCGCACGGCCCGGGGAGCGGTCCTCCTCGAGGAAGGTGCCGGTCGCGGCGTCCAGCGTCTCAGCCAGCACGCGGGCCTTCTCGTTGCCCGTGCGGTCGGCGAAGTGCTCGAGCGAGGCGGCCAGGGCGAAGAACTCGCCGAGCGAGTCCCAGCGCAGGTAGTTCTCCTCGACCAGCTGCTGCACGTGCTTGGGGGCGGAGCCGCCCGCACCCGTCTCGAAGAGACCGCCGCCCGCGAGCAGCGGGACGATCGAGAGCATCTTGGCGCTCGTGCCGACCTCGAGGATCGGGAAAAGGTCGGTGAGGTAGTCGCGCAGCACGTTGCCGGTGACCGAGATCGTGTCGAGCCCGTGACGCAGGCGCGCGAGCGTGTAACGCGTCGCCTCCTCGGGCGCGAGGATCGTGATCGTGAGGCCCTTGGTGTCGAGCGTCGCCAGCCCCTGGTGCACCTTCGCGATGATCTGCGCGTCGTGCGAACGGTTCGCGTCGAGCCAGAACACGGCGGGGTCGCCGGTCGCGCGGGCACGGGTGACGGCGAGCTTGACCCAGTCCATCACCGGGATGTGCTTGGTCTGCGTCGCCCGCCAGATGTCGCCCTTGCCGACCGCGTGCTCGATGAGCACCGTGCCCTCGCTGTCGAGCACCTGGACGATGCCGTCCGCAGCGATCTCGAACGTCTTGTCGTGGCTGCCGTACTCCTCGGCCGCCTGCGCCATGAGCCCCACGTTCGGGACGGTGCCGATCGTGGCGGGGTCGAGCGGTCCGTTCGCGATGACGTCATCGATCACGGCCTGGTAGACGCTCGCGTACGAGGAGTCGGGGATGACCGCGAGGGTGTCCGCCTCCTCACCGTCCTTGCCCCAGAGCTTGCCACCGTTGCGCACGAGCGCAGGCATCGAGGCGTCGACGATGACATCGCTGGGCACGTGCAGGTTGGTCGTGCCCTTGTCGGAGTTCACGTAGGACAGGCGCGGACCCTCGGCGATGGCCTTGTCGAACGCCGCGGCGATCTCGTCGCCACCCGCGACGTTCGCGAGCCCTGCGAGGATCGATCCGAGACCGTCGTTCGCGCTGAGTCCGGCTGCAGCCAGCTTGTCGCCGTACTGCGCGAACACGTCGGCGAAGAACGCCTTCACCACGTGACCGAAGATGATGGGGTCGCTGACCTTCATCATGGTCGCCTTGAGGTGCACCGAGTAGAGCACGTCGTCGGCCTTCGCCGTGGCCAGAGTCTCGGCGAGGAACGCGTCGAGTTCGGTGGCGGAGAGGAACGTCGCGTCGATGATCTCGCGCGGCAGGACCTTGAGCCCCTCTTTCAGCACGGTGACCGTTCCGTCTTCCGCCGTGTGGCGGAAGCTCAGGACGTCGTCGTGGGCCGCGACCCAGGACCGCTCGTTGTGCTTGAAGTCATCGTGCCCCAGAGTGGCGACGCGCGTCTTCGATCCCTCGGCGAACGGCTTGTTGCGGTGCGGGTGCTTCTTCGCATAGTTCTTCACCGCGAGAGGCGCACGGCGGTCGCTGTTGCCCTCACGCAGCACCGGGTTCACGGCGGAGCCCTTGATGCGGTCGTACCGCGCGCGCACGTCCTTCTCTTCGAGCGACGACGGCTCGTCCGGGAAGTCGGGGATGTCGTAGCCCTGCTCCTGCAGTTCCGCGATGGCGCCCTTGAGCTGCGGGATCGAGGCCGAGATGTTCGGCAGCTTGATGATGTTCGCCTCGGGGAGCGTGGCCAGGCCACCCAGCTCGGCGAGGGCGTCACCCACCTGCTGCTCCGGCGTGAGCTTCTGCGGGAAGGCGGCCAGGATGCGGCCGGCCAGCGAGATGTCGCGGGTCTCGAAGTCGATGCCCGCCTGACCCGTGTAGGCCTGGATGATCGGCAGGAACGAGGCGGTGGCCAGTGCCGGCGCCTCGTCTGTGTGGGTGTAGATGATGGCTTCGTCGGTCACCGGGAGGTTCTCCGCTCTTGTGGTCTATTTGTCTCGATACCAAGATACCTGAGTGGCCTCGAGCCCGCGGCCCCGGCCTCTCCACGCCGTCCGAGGAGTGGGGACGAACGGCCAGATCTGGACGAAAAGTTCGACCGAACCGTGTCGGGTCCGCCGCGAGGCGTTAGCCTGGGTCCATGTCCGAACTGCGCATGGTCGAACTCTCCGCTGCGACGATCGTCGCCGTGAACAACCTGTCGCTCAAGCCCGGGCAGGAGCAGTTCCTCGCTCCCGTCTCGTACGGGATCGCAGCCACAGTCATCAACCCGCAGACGTCTTGGCAGCGGGTCATCCTCGACCGCAACGAGGTCGTCGGCTTCGTCAGTGCGAACTTCGATCCCGAAGCGCCGGAGGAGCACTTCCGCTCCGTGCTGTGGCGCATCAACGTCGACGCCGACGATCAGGGTCGCGGCGTCGGCCGCTTCGCCGTCGAGGCGCTGGTCGACGAGGCCAAGGAGCGTGGCGTCGACCACGTGAACGTCATCTACGAGGCCGGCGAGGGCGGGCCCGAGACCTTCTTCCACCGCGTCGGCTTCACGCCTGTCGGCGAGACCGAATACGGCGAGGTCATCGCCGAGATCCGCGTCACGTCCTAGGGCCGGCGGCGGGGTCTCGAATCCCCTCCCCCATCGAGACCTCGTCGCCCCTGACCGCGGGATCGCTCCCATGGTCACGAGAGCGGATTTGTTGCGCCTGACCACAAAAGGCTTGCGTGCCGCATCGGGTCGTGCCTATCATCACTGAAGAAGCGTGAGCGAAACGCTTCGACGACTGCTTCCCGCACGATGACGATGGAGTCCCGATGACGACGATCCATGAGGTGGCACGCGCCGCCGGTGTGTCGATCAGCACGGTCTCCTACGCGCTCAGCGGCAAGCGCCCGGTCTCGGAGAAGACCCGCATGCGTATCGAAGACGCCGTGCACGCGCTCGGGTATGAGCCCGATGCCGGTGCGCGCATGCTGGCCGGCCGACGCACGCACATCTTCGCTCTCACCGAGCCGCTGCGCGCGGACACCCATGCCCCGACCCACATGGCCTTCGTACTCGCGACCGCGGTCGCCGCGCGACGACAGGGCTTCGACATCCTCCTCCTCACCGACGAGCAGGCCTCCGAGGGGATGAACCGCGTGGCGGCGAGCAACCTCGTCGACGCGATCCTCGTGCTCGACGTCGCTCCCGACGACGAACGCGTCCCCATCGCCCGCTCAGTCGGCACGCCCACCGTCTTCATCGGCCTGCCCGACGACAGCGTCGGCCTGACCTGCGTCGACCTCGACTTCGAGGCGGCCGGTCAGCTGGCGGTGGACCGTCTCGCCGACGCGGGTCATCGACGCATCGCCCTGCTCGGTCAGACCGAGGTCTCGTACCGCAAGTCGAACTTCCCCCGCCGGCTGCTCCGTGGCGTGCAGGAGCAGGCAACCGCGCGCGGGGTGGCTCTCGACTGGTCGGAGTCGGGCGCATCGGTCACGGATGCGGCCGCCGTGCGCGCATCCGTGGAGGCGGCGCTCGCTCGCGGCGATCGCGCGTTCATCGTGCACGCCGTCGACGACGTGCACCAGGTGCTGCTGTCCGTGCTGGCCGAACAAGGCCTCCGCGTCGGCGACGACGTCTCGGTGGTCTCCGCTGCCGCATCCTTCGACACATCGGCGCTGCCCGTGCCCGTCGACACGATCCCACTCGTTCCGCAGCGATCGTGCGAACTCGCGGTCGACCTGGCGGTCCGCCATCTGGACGACCCGCTCGCACCCGCCGAGATCCATCTCATCCCGCCCGAGTATCGCTCGGTCGGCTCTGTCTCCTCCCCCGCCCGAGACTGACCGTCTCTCCACGCTCCCGCAGGCATGGTCGCGGTCGAAACGCTTCGACGAATGTCGCTCACAACTGAACAATCCGACCCAGTGAAGTGTCCGGCCCTTGGGGCCATTGAGAAAGGAGTGCCGACGATGGCACGCACCACCCGCAGGACGAAGGCGCTGGCCCTGATGGCCGCGCTCACGACGACCGGCATCGCGCTGAGCGGCTGTACAGCCGGTTCCGGTGACGACGGCGGCGACGGCCAGAGTCTCAAGCTCTGGCACTACGAAGGCGCCGACAGCGCGATGGGCAAGGCCTGGGCCGAATCCATCAAGATCTTCGAGGAGGAGACCGGAGCGAAGGTCGAGTTCGAGGAGAAGTCCTTCGAGCAGATCCAGAAGACCGCCAGCCAGGTGCTCGACACGGATGCCGCGCCCGACCTGATGGAGTTCAACAAGGGCAACGCGACCGCGGGCTTCCTCGCCTCCACCGGCCTGATCGCCGACATCTCGGACGCGGTCGAGGAGTACGGGTGGGACGAGAAGCTGGCACCGTCACTGCAGACCACCGCCAAGTACTCGGAAGACGGCGTGATGGGCGGTGACACGTGGTTCGGAATTCCGAACTACGGCGAGTTCGTGGGCGTCTACTACAACGAGGATGCCTTCGCCGCAGCGGGGCTTGCGATCCCCACGACGTACGAGGAGTTCGTCGACGTGCTCGACGCCTTCGTCGCCCAGGGCGTCACGCCCCTCGCGGAGGCCGGCGCCGAGTACCCGCTGGGGCAGCTCTGGTACCAGCTCGCCCTGCTCGAGGCGGACCGCGGCTTCGTCGACGACTACCAGCTCTACAAGAACCCCGTCGACTGGCAGGGCCCCGCGGTCACGGCTGCCACCGAGACCCTGAAGGAGTACGTCGACAAGGGCTACATCGCCTCCGACGTGTCGTCGGTCAAGGCGGAGGACGCGGGCGTCTCGTTCATCAACGGCACGTCGCCGATCTTCGTGTCCGGCTCGTGGTGGTTCGGCCGCTTCGTCGCCGAGGCCACCGGCTTCGACTGGTCGATGACGGCATTCCCCGGAGCCGACCTCTCGCTCGGCTCCTCGGGCAACCTCTGGGTCGTTCCCGAAAACGCCGCCAACAAGGACCTCGCCTACGAGTTCATCGACATCACGATGCGCCCCGAGATCCAGGCGATCATCGGCAACAACGGTGGCCTGCCCGTCGCGGCCGACACCGCGGACATCACCGACGAGAAGAGCGCGGCCCTCATCGAGACGTTCAACGGGGTCCTCGACGCCGACGGTCTCTCCTTCTACCCGGACTGGCCCGCACCGGGCTTCTACGACGTGATCGTGCAGGAGCTGCAGGGCCTCGTCACCGGCGTGCAGGACGTGAAGACCACGAACAAGAACCTCGGCGAGCAGTACGACGAGGGCACCGCCGAATTCCGTTGATCGACCTGCGGGGGCGGCATCCACGGATGCCGCCCCCGCACCTCCTGGAGATGAAGATGTCACTCGCCACCCGCCGCGAGGGCCGCACCAAGCTGCCGCCCGAACAGCCGTCGATCCCGCAGCGCAGCGGTGGGACCGGTGCCTACTGGTTCTACCTGCTCCCCGGCTTCGTGCTCCTGCTCATCGTCGTGATCGTTCCGCTCATCTGGAACGTGTACCTCACCTTCACGAAGTGGAAGGGGGTGCGCGCACCGGAGTTCATCGGGCTCGAGAACTGGCAGAAGATCCTCACCGACAGCGACTTCTGGACCTCGTTCACGAACTCGGTGTGGATGATCATCGCGATGGTCGTGGTGCCGACGATCGTGGGGCTCGTCGTCGCCGCACTGCTGTTCGACGTGGTCGGACGCAAGTTCGGCGGCAAGGTCGGCAGCTTCCTTCGGGCCACCTACTACCTTCCGCAGATCCTCCCCATCGCCGTCGCCGGCATCGTGATCGGCTGGATCGTGCGCCCGGGCAGCGATGGTGCCCTCAACCAGATGCTCGGCTGGTTCGGCCTGCCCGCCTACGACTGGCTCGGCCAGATGCCGTCCGCGCTCATCGTGCTCATGGTCGTGATGGTGTGGGTGCAGCTCGGCTACCCCGTCGTGGTCTTCATGGCCGCACTCCAGCGCGTCGACCCGGAGCTGTACGAGGCTGCGGAGCTCGACGGCGCGAACTGGTTCCAGCGGTTCTCGGCGATCACGATGAGCATCATCCGCCCGGAGATCTTCGTCGTCACCCTGACCTGCACGATCGCCGCGCTCAAGGTGTTCGGTCCGGTCTACATCATCACCCGCGGAGGTCCGGCCGGCGCCACCCTGGTGCCCGCGTACTACGCCTACCAGGAGTTCTTCACGAAGCGGAACGTCGGCTACGGCGCCACGATCGCCACCGTCCTCACCATCGTCGTCGTGATCGTGTCGATCGTCTTCATCCGCGTCCAGAACTCCCTCGAGCGCAAGGAAAGGGCGGGTCTGTGATGCACGCCACCACCGCCATCGTCACCGGAAAGCCTGCCAAGACGCGCCCGCGCGGCGGCATGACCAAGAAGCGCCCGATCGACTGGCTGCTGCTTGCGCTCGTCATCGTCGGCGCGCTGCTCGTCATCGCGCCGTTCTATCTGGTGCTCGTGAACTCCTTCAAGTCGCCCGTCGACTACGCCACCTCCGGCCCTCTCGCCCTCCCCGAGTCGCTCGACTTCGGCGGCATCGTCAAGTTCTGGGAGCGGGTGAACTTCCCCGAGAAGGTGTGGAACTCGATCTTCATCGCCGGGATCGTATCGGTGCTCGCGGTCGTCATCTCGATGCTCAACGCCTTCGCGATCGGCATCGGCCGCGTGCGCGGTCGCTCCTGGATCGTGCTGCTCTTCCTGATGGCGAACCTCCTGCCGCAGGAGGCGCTGCTCTACCCGCTGTACTACATGTTCAAATCCGTCGGACTGTACGACAACGTGTGGTCGGTCATCATCGTGTTCACCGTCATCCAGGCGGCGTTCGGCACCTACCTGCTCTCGTCCGTCTACGGCACCTTCCCCAAGGAGGTCCTCGAGGCGGCGTCGCTCGACGGTGCCAGCCGCTGGCAGATCCTGTGGCGCGTGATCTTCCCGATCAGCCGTCCGACGCTCTCGGTGCTCCTGATCTTCTTCTTCATCTGGACGTGGAACGAGTTCCTCATCCCGCTGACGTTCCTCGCCTCCAACGCGAATCAAACGGTTCCTGTGGCCATCAGCGTGCTCCAGGGCGACCGGCTGATGGACGTCACCACCACGAGCGCCTCGGCGCTGCTCGGCATCATCCCGACGCTCATCTTCTTCCTCATCTTCCAACGCACCCTCACCAGGGGCATCACCGCAGGAGCAGTCAAGTAATGAAGTTCACCGACGGGTTCTGGCAACTGCGTCCCGGAGTCTCGGCGCTCTACGCGCAGGAGGCGTACGACATCGCGGAGACCGACGAGACGCCGGACGGGACCGGCATCGTCATCACGGCACCCACGATGGTCATCGCGAAGCGCGGCGACACCCTGAACCGGCCCGTGCTCACCACCACCCTCTCCTCCCCCGCCGAGGGCATCATCCGAGTGCGCATCGCGCATCACGCCGGCGGTCGATGGCATGGCGGATTCGCACTGCCGGGGGCCGGCGACGGCACGGCCTCGATCACCATCGGCGATGAGGGGGGCGTGCTGGACGCCGGGTCGCTGGTCGCCCGCATCGCCCCCGGCGATCCGTGGGACCTCTCGTTCGAGGTCGACGGCCGCCGGGTGACCGGCAGCGGCCACAAGGCGCAGGGCTACGTGCGGCTGGCGGACGACGCGCAGGTCGATCGCGGGATCGTCGGCAACGGACGCCAGGGCGGCGCGGCGCCCCGAGCATCCGCCTACGTGCACGAGCAGCTCGACCTGGGCGTCGGGGAGCACGTGTACGGGCTCGGCGAGCGCTTCGGACCGTTGGTGAAGAACGGTCAGACCGTGGAGATCTGGAACGCCGACGGCGGCACCTCCAGCGAGCAGGCCTACAAGAACGTCCCGTTCCACCTCTCCGATCGCGGCTACGGCGTGCTCGTGAACGACCCGGGCCATGTCTCGTACGAGATCGGCTCGGAATCCGTCGAGCGCGTGCAGTTCTCGGTCTCCGGCGAGGTGCTCGAGTACTTCGTGATCGCGGGCCCGACGCCGAAGGACGTGCTCGGCCGCTACACGGCCCTCACCGGGCGCCCACCCGTGGTCCCCGCCTGGTCGTACGGGCTGTGGCTGTCGACGAGCTTCACGACCGACTACGACGAGCAGACCGTGAACTCGTTCATCGACGAGATGTCCGCGCGCGAGCTGCCGGTGTCGGTCTTCCACTTCGACTGCTTCTGGATGCGCGAGTTCCAGTGGTGCGACTTCGAGTGGGACCCGCGGGTGTTCCCCGATCCCGAGGGGATGCTCGGGCGCCTGCACGAAAAGGATCTGCGGGTCTGCGTCTGGATCAACCCCTACATCGCCCAGCGCTCCGCGCTTTTCCGCGAAGCCGCTGATCAGGGCTTCCTGGTGAAGCGCGCCGACGGCTCGGTGTGGCAGTGGGACCTCTGGCAGGCCGGCATGGGCCTCGTCGACTTCACGAATCCCGACGCCACCGCCTGGTACCAGTCGAAGCTGCGAGGACTCGTCGCGCAGGGCGTCGACTGCTTCAAGACCGACTTCGGCGAGCGCATCCCCACGGATGTCGTCTGGGCCGACGGGCGAGACCCCGAGCGCATGCACAACCTCTACACCGACCTGTACAACCGCGCGGTGTTCGACGTGCTCACCGAGACGCGCGGGGAGGGCGACGCGGTGCTGTTCGCACGGTCGGCGACCGCGGGCGGGCAGAGCATGCCCGTGCACTGGGGCGGCGACTCCACCTCGACCTACACGTCGATGGCCGAGACGCTGCGCGGAGGGCTGTCGCTCGCCCTCTCGGGCTTCGCCTTCTGGAGCCACGACATCGGCGGGTTCGAGGGCATGCCGGATGCCGGCGTCTTCAAGCGCTGGACCGCGTTCGGGCTGCTGGGATCGCACTCGCGCTTCCACGGTTCGAGCTCGTACCGGGTGCCGTGGGCGTTCGACGAGGAGGCCGTCGAGGTGACGCGCCAGTTCACGCACCTCAAGATGCGCCTCATGCCGTACCTGTACCAGCAGGGGCTGGATGCCGCGGCGACGGGCGTGCCGCTGATGCGTCCGATGATGCTGGAGTTCCCCGAGGATCCGGCCACTGCATACCTCGACCGGCAGTACATGCTGGGGTCCGACCTGCTCGTCGCCCCGGTGTTCACCGAAGACGGGGTGGTCGACTTCTACCTCCCCGCCGGTGAGTGGACCTCGCTGCTGACGGGCGAGACCGTGACCGGCGGCGGCTGGCGACGCGAGAAGCACGGGTTCGATTCGCTGCCGCTGTATGTGCGGCCGGGCACGGCGCTCCCCTGGGGTGCTCGGGTCGACCGTCCGGATTACGACTACCATGACGGACTGCGGCTCCGGGTCTTCCCCGGCGGCGCCGGCAGCACCACCGTCACGGTGACGGACCCCGATGGTCGCGCCGAGGACTACACCGTCGACCTCGAGGAGATCACCGCATGACCAGCCTGCTCACGCCCCGTGATGACTACCGCGGCTCCGGCCTGGTGTTCCCCGAGGGATTCACGTTCGGATCCGCCACCGCCTCGTACCAGATCGAGGGAGCGGCAGCCGAAGACGGCCGGACCCCGTCGATCTGGGACACCTTCAGCAAGACACCGGGTCGGGTGTGGAACGGGGACACCGGCGACGTCGCGTGCGATCACTACCATCGCGTGGACGAGGACCTCGATCTGATGTCCGACCTGGGGCTCGGGGCCTACCGGTTCTCGATCGCCTGGCCGCGCATCGTCCCGACCGCGTCTGGCGAAGTGAACCAGGCCGGGATCGAGTTCTACTCCCGCCTGGTCGACGGGCTGCTCGAGCGCGGAATCCGCCCGGTGGCGACCCTCTACCACTGGGACCTCCCGCAGTACCTCGAAGACACGGGCGGTTGGACGTCGCGGGCGACCACCGACGCCTTCGAGCGCTACGCCGAGATCATGGGCACGGCACTGGGCGACCGCGTGCACACCTGGACGACCCTCAACGAGCCGTGGTGCTCCGCCTACCTCGGCTACGGGCAGGGCGGCCACGCACCGGGACGCCACGAACCGGCATCGGCGCTGTCGGCCGTGCATCACCTCAACCTCGTCCACGGGCGCGCCGTGCAGGCGCTTCGCGCGACCTCCACCGGCGACCCCGACTACTCAGTCACCCTGAACTTCCACGTGCTGCGCGGACAGGGAGACGGCGCCGCGGAGGCGATGCGCCGCATCGATGCCCTCGCCAACCGCGCGTTCACCGGCCCGATGCTGCGCGGCGAGTACCCGGCCGATCTGCTCGAGGACACCGCTTCGGTCACCGACTGGGGTTTCGTACACGACGGTGACCTCGCCACGATCGCCCAGCCGATCGACGTGCTCGGGGTGAACTACTACTCGACCGCGACCGTGCGCCTCTGGGACGGCGTCTCGCCGAAGCAGCAGAACGACGGACACAAGGGTGCCGCCGGCGGAACGGCATGGCCCGGCAGCGACCAGCTGGTCGAGTTCGTGGAGCAGCCCGGACCCTACACCGCGATGGGCTGGAACATCGCTCCGGAGGGCCTCGAGGAGCTGCTGGTGTCACTCTCCGAGCAGTTCCCCGAGCAGGCGCTCATGGTCACCGAGAACGGCGCCGCTTTCGAGGACGAGGTCGCCGCAGACGGTGCGGTGCACGACGTCGAGCGCACCGACTACCTGCGCCGCCACTTCACCGCGGCGCACCGGGCGATCGAACGCGGGGTGGACCTACGCGGATACTTCGTGTGGTCGCTGCTCGACAACTTCGAGTGGGGATACGGCTACGCCAAGCGATTCGGGATCGTGCGGGTCGACTTCGACGACCTCACGCGCACCGTGAAGGATTCCGGCCTCTGGTACCGGGAACTCATCCGCACCCGCACCGTGGAGGGCTGACCTCGCACCGGGCGTCGCCGGGCGGTCGTCAGGGACGGTCGTCCGGCTTGCCGGGCTTCTTGCGGTTGGTCCAGGCGGCGATGGCGGATGCCGCCGCACCGGCAGCACGGTCGATCGCCTCGGCCGAGCGACTCAGCATGTCCTGCGCCGCGTCCTGCCAGGCCGCGTTCGGCGGGGCCTCGCCGGCCTGGACCCTCGCCGCATGCTCCGCCGCCTCGAAGGCGCGCTCGAGCTCGGCGACGGCGTCGCGGTAGGCCGCGAAGTCGGCAGGGGTCGTCTTGCCCGAGACCGCACGCCGCATCTCGGCCGCGTGTCCGGATGCCCGCAGGTACGCCGCTGTGGCGGGGAGCTTGACGTCGGTCATCGCGGGATAGGCGATCTGGAGCGCGGGGTCGGTCTCGTACCGCATCCACCGGACCGTCACGGCATCGTGCGCGGCATGCAGCCGTTCCACGGGGCCGGGCTCGGAGGCCGTCGGTACCGCCGCACGCGCGGCGTTCAGCCGGACCTGCCGGGCGCGCACGTCGGCCGAGGCCGCTTTGGCGTCGCGCTCCCGCTCCTTGAGCATCCGTCGCGCTCCGGCGACCTGCTCGGCCGTCGCGCGCTGCGCCGCACGTTCCGCCGTGACGCGGGCGAGGTCGGCGCGGGCGATCTTCAGCGCGATGCGTCGCTCGGATGCGATCCGCTGAGCCGTCCTGAGGTCGTGGCGCGCGGCATCGACCTCGAGCCGGCGACCGCTCATCGTGCTGCTCCGGCGACGCAGACCGATCGCACCGGCCGTTCCCGCAGCGACTGCGGTCGGCGCGATCCACCACCACTCGGCGGCGAGCAGCAAAGGATCCATGATCCGATGCTACCCAGGCGCGGCGACCGACGGAGCCCCCGTGCCGCGCGTCCGCGACCGATCCCCACCCCCGCGAGCACGGGGTGTTCCCGTGTCCGCAGAGGTGAGGTGATCGGCGTCATCAGACCAGTGTCTCCTGCCAGGCCGCGTGCAGCTGGGCGAACTTGCCGGTACCGCCGATGAGCGCGGCCGGAGTGTCGTCCTCGATGATCTGCCCGTGCTCCATCACCAGCACCCGGTCGGCGATCGCGACCGTCGACAGGCGGTGCGCGATGATGATCGCGGTGCGGTCCTTGAGCAGGGTCTGCAGCGCATCCTGGATCAACCGCTCCGACGGGATGTCCAGCGAGGCGGTGGCCTCGTCGAGGATCAGCACCGCGGGGTCGGCGAGGAACGCCCTGGCGAACGAGATGAGCTGACGCTGGCCGGCCGACACTCGCCCACCGCGCTTGTTCACATCGGTGCCGTAGCCGTCGGGCAGCGATGAGATGAACTCGTCCGCTCCCACCGCGCGTGCGGCCGCCCTGATCTCGTCGAGCGACGCATCCGGCTTGCCGAGCGCGATGTTGTCGGCCACCGTTCCGCTGAACAGGTAGGCCTCCTGCGTGACCATGACGATCGCGCGGCGGAGGTCCTTCGGGTGCAGCGAGCGGAGGTCGATGTCGTCGAGCGTGACCCGCCCCTCGGAGGGGTCGTAGAACCGCGAGATGAGCTTGGCCAGCGTGGACTTGCCCGCGCCGGTCGTGCCCACCAGGGCGATCGTCTCCCCGGCGGGGATGTCGAGCGAGAAGTTCGGGAGGATCGTCTTCTCGCCGTTGTAGCCGAAGGTCACCTCGTCGAACCGGATGTGACCGCGCGACTCCCACAGGTCGACCGGCTTCTCGGGGTCCGGAACCGTCGGCACCTCCTCGAGCACGCCCGACACCTTCTCCAGCGCGGCCGTGGCCGACTGATAGGAGTTCAGGAACATCGCGATCTCCTGCATCGGAGCGAAGAAGTTGCGCACGTACAGGACTGCCGAGAGCAGCACACCGACGGTGAGCGCCCCCTCCGAGACGCGGATGCCGCCCCACAGCACGACGATGCCGAGCACGAGGGCTGCGACGCCCATGAGACCGGGCTCGAACGTGCCGAACAGCAGCATCGAGCGGCGGTTGACATCGCGGTACTCCCCCGCGATCGCCTGGAACGACTTGTCGTTGCGCGGCTCCTTGCGGAACGCCTTGACGGCACGGATACCCGTCATCGTCTCGACGAACTGCACGATCACCTTCGCGCTGATCACGCGCGACTCGCGGTAGACCAGCTGCGAGCGCGAGTAGAACCACTTCATCAGGAAGAACAGCGGCACGCCGCCGATCGCGAGGATCAGGCCGGACTGCCAGTCCCAGAAGCACAGCGCGATGAAGGTGAAGAGCCCGAAGAGCACGCCGGAGACGAGCTCGTTCAGGCCGCCGTCGAGGAGCTCCTTGATCGAATCGAGGTCACTCGTCTGGCGCGAGATGATGCGCCCGGAGGTGTACGACTCGTGGAACTCCAGGCTCAGGCGCTGGGTGTGCAGGAAGATCCGCTTGCGCAGATCGAGCAGCACAGCCTGCGTGAGCTTGGCGGCGATGATGACGTACCAGGCGATCATCACGGCGGCCAGGATGCCCGCGGCCAGGTAGATGCCGCCGATCATGAAGGTCGGCATCCAGTCGGCGTTCTTCAGCACCGCCGGCAGCGCACGGTCGAGACCGATGCTGATCAGGATGGGACCTGCGACCTGCAGCGCGGTCGAGATGATCAGCACAGCGGCGGCCAGCACGATCTGCGGCTTCAGCGGGCGCACCAGCGATCCGAGCAGCCGGAGCGACCGACGACGGATCTCCCGGCTCTCCTCGCGGGTGTACTCGGAACGATCCTCGTCCTGGGTTCCGGTGATGGCGGAGCTCATCGCTGCACCTCCTTCTCTTCATCGAACGTGGTTGCTGAGCCAGTCGAAGCATCGTCGGCGGCCTCGGCTCTGCGGCCCTCGCGGACCTCGTCTTCGACCTGGAGCTGCTCGTCGCGGATGATCGGGATCGCTCCGGTGCGAGCGGCTTCCTCGGCCTCGAGGCTGGAGATGACGTGACGGTAGTGACGGCTGCTCTTCAGCAGCTCGGAGTGAGTCCCCACCGCGGTGACGCGGCCGGCCTCGAGCAGCGCGACGCGGTCGGCGAGGGCGACGGTCGAGGGACGGTGCGCCACGATCAGCGCCGTCGTCTCGGCGAGGACGTGTCGCAGCGCCTCTTCCACGAGCGCCTCGGTGTCGACGTCCAGCGCCGACAGCGGGTCGTCGAGCACGAGCACCTTCGGCGCCGCCGCCACCGCACGCGCGAGGGCGAGACGCTGACGCTGCCCACCGGAGAGGCTGAGCCCCTCCTCGCCGATCACGGTCTCGACACCGTCGGGCAGCGAGTCCACGAACGACGCCTGCGCGACGTCGAGCGCTTCACGCAGCACGCGCTCCCCCTCTTCGCTGTGCACGTCGAGGTCGGCGCGGCCGAGCAGCACGTTCTCGCGCACGGTCGCCGAGAACAGCGTCGCATCCTCGAAGGCCATCGCGATGTGCCGGCGCAGCTCGGACAGCGGCAGATCGCGCACATCGACACCGTCGAGCGTGACCTTGCCGCCCGTCACGTCGTACAGACGCGTGGGCAGCGTCGTGAGCGTGGTCTTGCCGCTACCGGTGAGACCGACGAGCGCCATGGTCTCGCCGGGGCGCAGGACCAGGTCGATGCCGTCGAGCAGATCGCGTTCGTGGGAACCGGCGTCCTGGTACCGGAAGTGGGCGTTCACGAAGGCCAGCTCTCCGCGCGGGTCGTCGATGTGCACGGGGTTCTCGGGGTCCGTGATCGTGTTGGTCTCGGAGAAGATGTCGAACACACGGTCGGTCGCCGTGCGGGCGTCGAGCATGAACGAGAACAGGAAGCCGATGGACTCGATGGGCCAGCGGAGCACGACGGCCATCGCGAAGAACGCGAACAGCTGTGCCTCATCGATCTGCCCCTGCGAGATCAACCAGATGCCCGAGATCAGGCTCAGACCGAACGCGATCTGCGGCATCATGTCGAGCCAGAACCAGATCGAGGCGATCGCGCCGGCCTTGCTCATCTCGGTCTCGCGCAGTGTCTCGGCCTGACGGCTGAAACGGCTGAGCGCGTGCTTGCCACGGCCGAACGCCTTCAGCACTCGGATGCCGTGCACGCTCTCCTCGACGCTGGTCGCGAGGTCACCGGCCTGGTCCTGGCTGCGGCGGGTGAGCGCGCCGTAGCGCTTCTCGAACAGGTAGCCGCGGATCCATAGCGGGATCGCCGTGACCAGGAAGATCGTGCCGAGCAGCCAGTGCCAACGGAAGAGCAGCACCGATCCGATGATGATCGTGAGGACGTTGACGACGAGCAGCACGAGCCCGAAGGCCAGCCAGCGGCGGATGAGGCCGATGTCCTGCATCATGCGGCTGAGCAGCTGACCGGAACCCCACCTGTCGTGGAACGAGACCGGAAGGGTCTGCAGGCGCGAGTAGAGCTCGGTGCGCATCTTGTACTCGACCTCGGTCGAGGGGTTGAGCACGAACTGGCGACGCAGCCAGACCATCAGCGCCTCGCCGAGGCCGAGCGCGAAGACCGCGAGCGCACCCCAGACGATTGCGCGGAAGTCACCGGAGCGGACCGGTCCGCTGATGATCTGCTCGAGGACGATCGGGATCATCAGGGCGATGATGGCCGCGATGAGCGCGCTGGCGGCACCGCCGGCGAGCCGCCAGATGACGGGTTTGACGAAGGGCTTCAGCCGCCACAGCGCGGCCGGAGTGGAAAGGGTGGATGAAGGCGAGGGATTCTGCGCGGAAGGCGAGGAAGACATGTCTCTCAGACGAGTTTCGTATGGAATGCGGTTGCGGAAGGGGACGGATGCGAGAGCGGACTCGCAGAGTCCGGCATCCGGTGCAGAAGGGGCGGGGTGGCTCTAGGAGAGCGGACGCGCCGGGGTCGAGCCGAGAGCTGCGATCCGCGCGGTGGCGATCGTGGTCATGGTGTCCTCCTCAGGGGCTCGGCTGTGTCGTCCGGTTGGCGCGACAGCCCACCAGCCTATTGCTGTGAACCAGCTGAACACAAGACGCATTCCCGATTTGTTCGGCGTCTTTCCTGCGCCGGGCCCGGCATCCTGTGTCCGAGCGCGCTTTCGCCGCGCCACCGGATGTCGGCAGCGCGGCGAAGAGGAGCCGATCAGGCGGCGATGCTCTCGCGCGCGAGCAGGCTCTCCTTCACGTCCAGCCCCCAGGCGAAGCCGCCGAGGCTGCCGTCGGTGCGCAGCACGCGGTGGCACGGCACGAACAGCGCCGGGGCGTTCCTGGCGCAGATCGAGGCGGCCGCGCGCACGGCGTTCGGGTTGCCGAGCCGCTCTGCGAAGCCGGTGTAGGTGAGCGGTGCACCGGGCTCGATCGCCCGCAGAGCCGACCACCCCGCGAGCTGCAGGACGGTGCCCGACTGCTTGACCGCGATCGCGTCGATCGCGGACAGGTCGCCCGCGTAGAAGGCCAGCGCGGCGTCTGCGGCATCCGTCTCGCCCTCGCGGAGCTCTTCGGGGCGGTGCGCCGGCGCCAGTCGCGCGAGGATCGCCTCCACGTCGGAGGTCCACCCCGACGACAGCACCCGCTGACGGTCGTCGGCGAGGATCGTGAAGGCCCCGTCCGGGGTCTCGATGGTCTGGATGAGAGCGGTCATGAGGTCTCCTTCGATGTCGTGTCAGTTGTGGCGGCTGCGCGGGCGGTGGATGCTGCCCGTCGGGGTCCGGCCGGCCGCACCGGGGCGGCGCGCCAGAGATGCGCACTCAGATAGCTGCGCCAGGGGGCCGTGCGCTCGGCCCAGGCGGTGAGCGCACGGGCCTCGCCCGGAAGCCCGGAGGCCGCAGCTCCCGCACGCAGCGCGACGTCGCCGGGGAGCAGGATGTCGGGGTCGCCGAGCACGCGCATGCGCACGTAGTCGGCCGTCCACGGTCCGATGCCCGGCATCGCGAGGAGGGCCTCGCGCTGCTCGACGCCGTCATCGCCGACGGTCAATGTCAGGGAGCCGTCGGCGAGGGCCGCGGCCGCACCGGTGATCGCGCGGATGCGGGCGGCGGGGCCACGCAGCACCTCGGCCCCGCGCTCGGCGATCGCCGTCATCGTCGGGAAGAGCAGTCCCTGCTCGGTGCGCTCCCCCAGCGCCTCGGTGAGCGCGATGAGCGCCGTGCGGGCGGCGACCACCGTGATCTGCTGTCCGACCATGGCGCGGATGAGCATCTCGTGCGGGTCTGCCGAGCCGGGAACGCGCATGCCGGGCGTGCGGGCGACGAGCGGCGCCAGCTCGGGGTGGTCGGAGAGCGCCTCGTCGATCGCCAGCGGGTCGGCATCGAGGTCGAAGATGCGGCGCACGGTCGACACCAGCGGTGCCAGATCGCCCAGGCGCGCGACACGGGCGCGCAGGTGCAGGCGCTGGGTCGCATCCTGACTCACCTCGAACCAGGCGGGACCGCCTGTCATCCGCAGATGCCGGGAGAACGACATCGCCGTGGTCTCTTCGACGCCCGGCACGGCGCGCGCCGCCATCCAGGTGAAGATGCCGCTCGCGTCGAGCGGACCGCGGTACGGCAGGACCAGGTCGATGGCACCCGGTACCGCGGATGCCGGCAGTCGTCGACGTGCCCTGAGCTCGCCGGGGGTGAGGCCGAAGACCTCGCGTATCGTGTCGTTGCACTGGCGGATGCTGGCGAAGCCCGCCGAGAAGGCGACGTCGGAGATGGGCATATCGGTGCCGACGAGCAGCATCCGCGCCGTGTGCGCGCGGTGCGCCCTGGCGAGGGCGAGGGGCCCGGCGCCCAGCTCGGTGGTCAGCAGACGCGTGAGGTGTCTGCTCGAATACCCGAGGCGCGCGGCGAGCCCCGGCACGCCCTCGCGCTCCACGACGCCGTCGGAGATGAGCCGCATGGCGCGGGCCGCGACGTCGCCGCGGATGTCCCACGCCGGCGACCCGGGGGCGGCTTCGGGGAGGCAGCGCTTGCACGCACGGTATCCGGCTTCGTGCGCGGCCGCGCTCGTGGGATAGAACGTGACGTTCTGCGGGTTGGGTGTGCGCGCAGGGCAGCTCGGACGGCAGTAGATCCCGGTCGAGCGCACCGCCGTCACGAACTGCCCGTCGAAGCGGGTGTCGCGCGCGCTGATCGCACGGTAGCGCTCGTCGAAGTCGATCACGGGGAAGCTCATGCCTCCATGCTGTCACGGGCCTCCGACGTCGACTGGCGGAAATCGGACATGGCTGTCGCGGAGTCCGTCGAGCCGTGCCGAGACCCCGACCTGACGCCGAGACCCCGACCTGCACACGTCGGCAGGCCGGGGTCTCGGCGAGAAGCGGGGGTTTCGGCGCAGAGGCCGGCCGCTCAGTGGAAGAAGTGACGCTCCCCGGTGAAGAACATCGTGACGCCGGCCTTGCGGGCGGCATCGATGACTTCCTCGTCGCGGACCGATCCGCCGGGCTGCACGATGGCCGTGACGCCCGCGTCGATCAGCACCTGCGCGCCGTCGGCGAACGGGAAGAACGCGTCCGAGGAGGCGACCGAACCGGCGGCACGGTCCCCGGCGCGCTCGACCGCGAGGCGGCACGAGTCGACGCGGTTGACCTGGCCCATGCCGACGCCGACCGTGGCGTTGTCCTTCGCGAGGACAATCGCGTTCGACTTGACGGCGCGGCAGGCCTTCCACGCGAAGATGAGGTTCTCCATCTCGTCGTCGCTCGGACGCTCACCCGACACGAGCTCCCAGTTCTTGGCGACGGAGCCGATGTCGTCCGGGAAGCGGTCGGCATCCTGCAGCAGCAGTCCGCCCGAGACCAGACGCACGTCCATGCGCTCCTGCTGCCAGTCCTGCGGGAGCTGCAGCAGGCGCAGGTTCTTCTTGGCCTTGAACACCTCGAGGGCGGCGGGCTCGAACGACGGCGCGACGATGACCTCGGTGAAGATGTCCTTGAGGTTCTCGGCCATCTTGAGGGTCACGGTGCCGTTCGCGGCGATGACCCCGCCGTATGCCGAGACCGGGTCGCACTCGTGCGCACGCAGGTGGGCGCTGGCGATCGGGTCGAGGGCGTTCGGGGCGGTCGTGGCGATGCCGCACGGGTTGGCGTGCTTGATGATCGCGACGGCCGGCTTGACCATGTCGTAGGCGGCACGCAGCGCGGCATCCGCGTCGACGTAGTTGTTGTACGACATCTCCTTGCCCTGCAGCTGCGTGGCCTGGGCGATGCCGTGACCGCCGGCGCGGGTGTAGATCGCGCCGCGCTGGTGCGAGTTCTCGCCGTAGCGGAGGGTCGCGAGGCGCTCGGCCTGGATCGTGAGGTGTGCGGGCAGGTCGCCGGGCTCGGTGAGCGTGCCCTCGGCGAACCACTGGGCCACCGCGGTGTCGTAGGCGGCGGTGTGCGCGAATGCGCGGGCGGCGAGCTCGCGACGCTGCGCGACGGAGGTGCCGCCGGCGGCGACCGCCTCCACGATCGCGGGGTATGACTGCGGCGACACGACGATCGCGACGTTGGCGTGGTTCTTCGCCGCGGCGCGCACCATGGCGGGGCCGCCGATGTCGATCTGCTCGACCACGTCGTCGCCGACCGCGCCCGAGGCGACGGTCTCGACGAACGGATACAGGTTCACCACGACGAGCTCGAACGGCGCGATGTCGAGCTCCTCGAGCTGACGCTCGTGCTCCTCGAGACGCAGGTCGGCCAGCAGGCCTCCGTGGACCTTCGGGTGCAGCGTCTTCACGCGACCGTCGAGCATCTCGGCGACGCCGGTGACGGCGGCCACATCGGTCACGGTGAAGCCGGCATCGCGGATGGTCGCGGCGGTCGAGCCCGTCGAGACGATCTCCACCCCGGCCTCAGCGAGAGCTGCCGCGAGGACGAGCAGGTCTGTCTTGTCGCTCACCGAGACGAGCGCGCGCCGGATCGGCACGGTGTCGCGATCGCGGTAGAGCGTGGGGTCGTGGCGGGGGCCGGCCATGATGGGCTCCTTCGTGCGGGGGCGTCGGGTGGGGGTCAGGAAGAAGAGGTGAGGGGGAGGTCGCCCGTGGCGATCCCGCGGACGACGTCGATGAGCAGACGACGTTCGACGGGCTTGATGCGCTCGTGCAGCGTGTGCTCGGTGTCGCCCTCGAGCACGGGCACGCGCTCCTGGGCGAGGATCGGCCCGGAGTCGACGCCGTCGTCGACGACGATCACGCTGGCACCGGTCTCGGTGACCCCCGCAGCGAGCGCGTCACGGACGCCGTGCGCTCCGGGGAACTCCGGCAGGTATGCCGGGTGCGTGTTGATGAGGCGCGGCGAGTACTGCGCGACGAGCGACGGCGGCAGCAGGCGCATGAGTCCTGAGAGGACCACGAGGTCGGGGTTCCAGACGGCGAGCTGACGGGCGAGCTCTTCACCCCAGGCCTCACGGCTCTCGTGCTCGTGCCACGGCACGGTGAAACTGGGGATGCCGAACTCCTCGGCATGGGCCAGCCCGTCGGCTTCGCGGTCGGCACCCACGACGATCACCCTGGCGGGGAAATCGGGATGACGAGCGGCCTCGAGGAGGGCGCGAAGGTTCGAGCCGGTGCCCGAGATGAGAACGGCGACCGTGAGCACGCGCCCAGTCTACCGGGGTGTGCATGCTGCTCCCGCCCGGTGTCCGGACCGCTCGCATGTCGTCGTCAGTCGCGCGGTTCCGCTCGATCGCGCGGCGGCGCGAGGAATCCGCGCACGTCATCGAGCGGTGCCGTGTCGTCCGCGGTGGACACGCCCGCGGAGGGCGCACCGGATGCCTCTCCCGCGATGACGACGGCGTTCGGGTCGAGCTCGGTCATCTCGGCGATCCAGCGGTCGGTCCGCTCCTCGGCGAGCTCATCGCGGTTCCGAGGAGATAGCAGGAGGATGGCCGCCCCCACGAGAACCTCCGCGCCGAGCGCCAGAGCGAACGGATAGACGGCGGGCCCGACGACCGCCAGCCTCCCCGGACCCATCGAGCCGTTCGCGAGGGCAGCGGCGAGACCGCCGATCCCTGCGGTCAGGGCAGCGATGCCCACGGCGATCACGGCGCGCTGCAACACCCCGAGCGGCGTGCCCTCCCAGACGAGACGCGAGCGCACCGCCCAGCCGGCGAACGCACCGGCGGCGACGGGGATGAGCACGACGATCAGCATCCAGATCGAGCTGTTCTCGGGCAGCAGGCCGAACACCGGGATGCCGGGGACGACCCCGAGCTGCGTACCCGCGGGCGAGACCGCCGTGGCGGCACCGACCGCGAAGCCGGGACCGGCGAGCCATGCCGCCGTCCACACGAGCATGGTCGGCAGGTATGCGAGCTGGGCGAGCGTCATCACCGTCGCACCGAGGGCGTCGACCCTGGCGGCCTGGAACAGCGCCACCACCTCGCCGCCGCGCAGCAGGATGGTCACGGCCAGCGCGAGGGCGGATGCGCCGGCCACCCCGACGAGCGCGAAGGCTGCCCCGCGCACGATCGCCGCCGGAACGGGGGCCCAGTCCTCGCGGGCGTCGAACCAGTCGTGCAAGCGGTCGAGGAGGCCCCCGTCGCCGTCGTCCCACGTGACGCGCACCGCCCCGCACAGCACACCCACGAGGTAGACCGCGGCAGGGAGGATGATCGCCGGCGACAACGGCGTCTGCGCCGCCTCCAGCCGTGCGCTCAGTGCGACGCCCACGGAGATGAGGGTGAACACCGCGGCTCCGGTGAGCGAGCCGAGCAGCCACGCGCCCGCCTTCGCCGCCCTGCTGCCCGAACGCGCGGCGAAGAGCAGCGTGAACAGGAGGAAGGCGAGCGGTGTGATCGACACGACGAAGTTCGCCGCCGCGGGTGGGATCGCGAGCGCCACCAGGAGCGCGTCCGGGATCGTGATCGTCAGCGGAACTCCGTGACCGAACTCCCAGAGCGTCCCGGTGAGCGGCCAGAGCGCGCCCCAGTCGGCCGTGACCCCGAAGGCGACCGTCCACAGCAGCGTCAGCGGCGCCAGCAGCACGACGAGACCGACCGCCGCGGCGATGGCGGCGTCGAAGGCGGCGAGGAGCGCGACGAGGAGGCGTTGCATAGCGTTTCGAGACTACGACGAGTTGCCGACGAAGCCCTGGGGGCGCGCGTGGGGTCGGCGACACGATAGCGTTTCTCCGGAGGTTTCCCGATGACAACTGCCCCGCCCGCCCCGGCATCCACCGAGCCCAAGAACTCGCTCGACCGCTTCTTCGAGATCAGCAAGCGCGGATCGACGATCGGTACCGAGATCCGAGGTGGTCTGGTGACGTTCGTCACGATGGCCTACATCGTGATCCTGAACCCGATCATCCTCTCCGGCAAACCCGACGTCGCCGGGAACATGCTCGAGTTCAACGCCGTCGGAGCGGCCACCGCGCTGACCGCCGGCGTGATGACGATCCTCTTCGGACTCGTCACGCGCCTCCCGTTCGGTTTCGCCGCGGGCCTCGGCATCAACGCCTTCGTCGCGTTCTCGGTCGTCGGCCAGGTGACCTGGCCCGAGGCCATGGCGCTGGTGATGATCAACGGTGTCGTCATCGTGCTGCTCGCCGCCACCGGGCTCCGGAAGGCGATCTTCGACGCCGTGCCTTTCCAGCTGAAGATCGCGATCACGGTCGGCATCGGCCTGTTCATCGCCTTCATCGGCTTCGTCAACTCCGGCTTCGTCACCGCGACCGGCGCCTCGTCGCCGCCCGTCGGCCTCGGTGTCAACGGCTCGGTCGCGACCGTACCGACGCTGCTCTTCGTGATCACGCTCCTGCTCACGGGCATCCTCGTCGCGCTCAAGATCAAGGGCGGCATGCTGATCGGCCTCATCGGCGGCACCGTGCTCGCCGTGATCGTCGAGGCGATCTGGCACATCGGAGCCCGAGGCTTCGACGACGAGGGCAACGTGGTCAATCCGGGCGGCTGGGGACTCACCGTCCCGGCGCTGAACGGCTCCCCCGTGGGCATTCCCGACCTCAGCCTGATCGGCGCGGTCGACTTCAGCTTCGACCTGAGCAAGGTCAGCCTCGTGGCGATCGTGATGATCGTCTTCACCCTGCTGTTCACCAACTTCTTCGACGCCATGGGCACCATGACCGGCCTCGCGAAAGAGGCGAACCTCGCCGACGACAACGGCGACTTCCCCCGCATCAAGTCGGCGCTGGTCGTCGAGGGTGTCGGCGCGATCGCCGGCGGAGCGACCTCGTCGTCGTCGAGCACGGTCTTCATCGAGTCGGGTGCCGGCATCGGCGAAGGCGCGCGCACGGGTCTCGCGAACGTCGTGACCGGCGTGGTCTTCCTGATCGCGATGTTCCTGACGCCTCTGACGTCGATCGTCCCGACCGAGATCGCCGCGGCCGCGCTGATCATCGTCGGAGCGATGATGATGGCGCAGATCCGCTACATCGACTTCAGTGACTTCCGCGTGCTGCTGCCGGTGTTCCTCACCGTCTCGGTCATGCCGCTGACCTACTCGATCGCGAACGGCATCGGCGCGGGCTTCGTGAGCTGGGTGCTCATCCACGCGTTCTCGGGCAAGGCCAAGACCATCAGCCCGCTGCTGTGGGTGGTCGGCGCCGGCTTCCTGATCTTCTTCGCCCGGGGGCCCATCGAGGCGCTCTTCGGCGTCGGGATCTGACCCGAAGCGGCAAAAGAGGGGCGGATGCTGCGGCATCCGCCCCTCTTTCGTGTTCAGCCCCCGTAGGCGGCGGCGAACTCGGCGGACGGCTCGATCGGCTCGATCACGTCGATCAGCACACCTCCGGGAGCCTCGACGATGAAGTGCCGCTGCCCGAAGGCCTCATCCCGCAACGGCAGCCGCTCAGGCAGCCCGCGCTCCCCGACCAGCCGCGCATATTCGGCTGCGGCATCGGGGACCTCGACGTTGAGCAGCAGCCCGCGCACGGGCTCGCGGAACCCTTCCGGGATGGTCTCGTGCGTGCGGTCGAGGATCGCGAGCTCACCGCCGTCGAAGCGCAGGCTCACGTACCAGTCGGCCTCGAAGGTCACCTCGAAGCCGAGTTCCTCGCGATAGAACCGCGCCGCCTCGGCGACGTCGTCCACCATCAGCACCGGATAGAAGCTCGTGATCTCCATCATCTCCCCTTTACATACAGCGTGTTTGTATCTTCGAGCTAGGATACATACACAAAGCACGTAAAGGAACCCCATGCCCAGAGCATCCGCCGCCGACGCGGCTGAGACCGCACGTCGGATCCTCGACGTCGCCACCGTGCACTTCGCCGAACACGGATATGCCGCAGCGTCCGTCGACGAGATCGCCCAGGCGGCCGGCGTCACCCGCGGTGCCGTGTACCACCACTATTCGTCGAAGCCGTTGCTCTTCGCGGCAGTCGCTGCGGAGCAGCAGCGGATCGTCGCCGTTGCGATCGTCACGGCCATCACGGACAGCACACCCGACACCGCACTCCGGGGCGGCAGCCACGCCTTCCTCGACGCCATCACCCGAGGAGCGGCATCGCGCGTGCTGCTCGTCGACGGCCCCGCGGTGCTGGGATGGCAGGAGTGGCGGCAGCTCGACGCGGACGGCCCAGAGCAGGAGCTGCGCGCCGGACTGGACGAGGCCGGGGTCTCCCCCGCACTCCTGGAGCCGCTCACCGCAGCGCTGTCCGGAGCGATGAACGAACTCGCGCTCTGGCTGGCCGCGCATGCGAACGACACCGACGCCCGGGAGCACGCCCACGGAGCCCTCGACGGCATCCTGGACTCCGTCGCTCCTCGGCGCTGACTCGTCTCCGGCCGGCCTCAGGCTCCACCACTGCCCAGGCATGAAAGAAGGCCCCGGAGTGGAGTCCGGGGCCTTCAGATCAAGCGTAGCTCAGATCAGAGCGACTCGATGATCGCGCGCATCAGGTCTGCCGTCTCGGACGGCGTCTTGCCGACCTTGACGCCGGCGGCCTCGAGGGCCTCCTTCTTCGCCTGAGCGGTTCCTGCCGAGCCGGAGACGATCGCGCCGGCGTGACCCATGGTCTTGCCCTCGGGGGCCGTGAAGCCCGCGACGTAGCCGACGACCGGCTTGGTGACGTTCGCCTTGATGTAGTCGGCCGCGCGCTCTTCGGCGTCGCCGCCGATCTCGCCGATCATGACGATGGCCTTGGTCTCGGGGTCGGCCTCGAACGCGGCGAGCGCGTCGATGTGCGTGGTGCCGATGACCGGGTCGCCGCCGATGCCGATGGCGGTGGAGAAGCCCAGGTCGCGCAGCTCGAACATCATCTGGTAGGTCAGGGTGCCCGACTTCGACACGAGGCCGATCGGTCCCTTGCCCGTGATGTTGGCGGGCGTGATGCCCACGAGCGCCTCGCCCGGCGTGATGATGCCGGGGCAGTTCGGCCCGATGATGCGGGTCTTGTTGCCCTTGCTCTGCGCGTAGGCCCAGGCCTCGGCCGAGTCGCCGACGGGGACGCCCTCGGTGATGACGACGAGCAGCGGGATCTCGGCGTCGACGGCCTCGATCATCGCGTCCTTCGTGAAGGCGCCGGGGACGAAGGCGATCGACACGTCGGCGCCGGTCTCCTTCATGGCCTCGGCGACCGAGGCGAACACGGGCAGCTCGACGGCGCTGCCATCCTTGTCGGTGTGCGAGACCGTCGTGCCGGCCTTGCGGGCGTTCACGCCACCGACGACCTGGGTGCCGGCCTTGAGCATCAGCGCGGTGTGCTTGGTGCCCTCACCGCCGGTGATGCCCTGGACGATGACCTTGGAGTCCTTGTTGAGGTAGATCGACATTCTTCTCGTCCTTCAGTCTCAGGCGTTGGCGAGCTCGGCGGCCTTGTCGGCGCCCTCGTCCATGGTGGCGGCCAGGGTCACAAGCGGGTGTGCATACTCGGCGAGGATCGCGCGACCCTCGTCGACGCGGTTGCCGTCCAGGCGCACGACGAGCGGCTTGGAGGCCGTGGCGCCCAGCGTCTCGAGGGCACCCTTGATGCCGTTGGCGACGGCGTCGCACGCCGTGATGCCGCCGAAGACGTTGACGAACACGCTCTTGACCTGCGGGTCGCCGAGGATGACGTCGAGGCCGGCGGCCATGACCTCGGCCGAGGCGCCGCCGCCGATGTCGAGGAAGTTGGCCGGCTTCACGCCGTTGTGGTTCTCGCCCGCGTAGGCGACCACGTCGAGCGTGGACATGACGAGTCCCGCGCCGTTGCCGATGATGCCGACCTCGCCGTCGAGCTTCACGTAGTTGAGGCCCGACTGCTTGGCCTTGGCCTCGAGCGGGTCGGCTGCGTCCTTGTCCTCGAGCGCCTCGTGCTCGGGGTGACGGATCTCGGAGGCGTTGTCGTCGAGCGTGACCTTGCCGTCGAGCGCGATGATGTCGCCCTCTTCGGTGCGGACCAGCGGGTTGACCTCGACGAGCGTCGCGTCCTCGCCCTTGTAGACGTCGAAGAGCTTGACGAAGACGTCGGAGACCTTCTCGATGAGGTCTTCCGGGAAGTTCGCCGCACGAGCGATCTCGACGGCCTTCTCCTTGTCGATACCCGTGAGCGGGTTGACCTCGACGCGCGCGAGCGCCTCGGGACGCTCCACCGCGAGCTCTTCGATCTCCATGCCGCCCTCGACCGAGCAGAGGCTCAGGTAGGAGCGGTTGGCGCGGTCGAGCAGCACGGAGAAGTAGAACTCCTCGGCGATGCGCGCACCCTGCGCGACCATGACGCGCTTGACGACGTGGCCCTTGATGTCGAGGCCGAGAATGGCCTTCGCTGCCTCGTACGCCTCGTCGGGGGTCTTGGCGACCTTGACGCCGCCCGCCTTTCCACGGCCGCCGGTCTTGACCTGAGCCTTGACGACGACCACTCCGCCGATCTTCTCGGCAGCCGCCCTCACCTCTTCAGGGGTGTCCGCGACGATGCCGGCGAGGACCGGCACTCCGTACTTTTCGAAAACGTCTCGTGCCTGGTACTCGTACAGATCCACTGTGGTTCCTTCACTGGGCTGCTGTCTGGTAATTCTCTCGATGTCGAGACATCGACCAGTCCCCCAGCCTACTACCTCGGCCTGGGCGCTCCTGCGGCCACCGGGTCGTTCCGGTCAGCGCAGCGTCGGCACGCCCCAGCGCCTTGCCGGAAGTGCGACGAGCCGGAGCTGCCGGGAGATCACGAACGGGGTGAAGACCAGAGCGGCACCGGTCCCGACGATCACGGGACGGATCACGACAACCGGCAGCGAGCCCCACAGCGCGAAGAGGATGGATGCGACGAGGACGGCGGCGAGCACGAGTTCGCATATGAGGAGTTGCCTGCGTGTGGAGGCGCTGTCCTCCGCCAGCGTCGTCTCGCGACCGCGCACTGCGATGCGATCGGTCCACCGCGCACCGTCCCACCATCGCAGGGTGCCGCGGCGGCGCGTCTCGTACCATCCGGCCGCAATCCTGCGCTCACTCACGCTCTCAGTATGACGGTGTCGCCTCGGCGTCTCCGCCTGCCGAGGTCTAGGCTTTCGCCATGCACGAATCCGCAGAACTGCGCACCGGCGTCGTGGCCGCAGCGCTCGAGCTCTTCAGCGCCCAGGGGTTCGACCAGACCTCGGTGGAGCAGATCGCCAAGGCCGCCGGCGTCTCGCGCTCGACGTTCTTCCGCCAGTTCGGCGGCAAGGAGGACGTGGTTTTCGCCGATCACGAGGTGCTCCTCGAGCAGCTCAGGGAGTTCCTCGACGAGGGGCACGACGATCCGTGGGGCGCGGTGTGTGCGGCATCCGAGTCGGTCTTCGCGCACTTCGCGCACGACCCGGAGCTCGCCCGGCGTCGCTACCAGATCGTCCGCGACGTGCCCGTCCTGCGCGAACGCGAGATCATCACGGTCTTCCGCTACGAGCGGTTGTTCGACGAGTACCTGCGCGGAGCGCTTCCCGGCGTCGACCCGCTGGATGCCGTGGGCTTCGCCGCTCTCGTGACCGCCGTGCACAACCACGTGCTGCGCCAGCTGCTGCGGGGGCGCAAGAAGGTGCCGCTGGCCACCCTGCAGACCGCGCTGACCGATGTGCGACGCCGCTACGGCGTGGCAGACGACGCGGCCACGGCCCCGGACGACATGGTCGTCGCGGTGTTCCCGCGGTCCATGCCGATCGCCGAGGTGTCTCGGCGGCTTCAGTCGGAGCTCGACTAGCCGCTGAGGGTCGTGGAACCGAGTATCGAGGGGTACGATACTCAGGTCCACGAAGGAGCCTCATGAGCGATGCAGCCACCCCGTTCCCCGGCGAGCGGGTCTCGTCGTACGACATCACCGCGCGTCAGGACAGCGACTACTACGCCGTCTTCACCGACATCCCCGCCGCCGACCGCGAGGCGTGGGACCGGGCGAAGTCCTACGTCGACGAGGTCGCCCCGCAGATGGCGGATGCCTGGGACCGCGCGGAGTACCCGTTGGATGCCGCCCGTCGGATGGGTGAGATGGACCTCGTCGTCGACGGCGTCCAGCACCCCGCCCTCACGAGCCTGTCGCCGCTGGCCGCCGGGCTCGTCAACATGGAGATCTCCCGCGGCGACGGCTCGCTGGGTACGATCCTCGCCGTACAGGGCGGGCTCGCACTGCGCACACTCGCCCTCTTCGGCTCGCCGGACCAGCAGGAGAAGTGGCTCACCGCCCTCGCCGACGGCTCTGTGCTCGGCTCCTTCGCGCTGACCGAGCCCGACCACGGCTCGGACTCCGTCTCCCTCGAGACCGTCGCCCGCCGCGACGGCGACTCGTGGGTCATCCGCGGCGCGAAGAAGTGGATCGGAAACGGCGCGTCCGGCGGCATCACGTTCGTCTGGGCCCGCGTCGACGATGAGTCCGCCGACGAGCACGGAGCGGTCCGCTGCTTCCTGGTCGAGCAGGACACCCCGGGCTATGCCGGCAGCGTGATCCGCGGAAAGGCCTCGCTGCGGGCGATCCATCAGGCCCACATCGCCCTCGACGACGTGCGGGTGCCGCTCGACGCCGTGCTGCCGGGGACGAGGAGTTTCAAAGACGCCTCGACCGTGCTCTATGCGACCCGCTCCGGTGTCGCCTGGTCGGCGCTCGGGCATGCGACCGCCTGCTACGAGGCCTCCCTCGCCTACGCGACCCAGCGGGTGCAGTTCGGCAAGCCGCTCGCGAAGTTCCAGATGGTGCAGGAGCGGCTCACCCACATGCTCGAAGACCTCACCGCCATGCAGCTGTACTGCCGGCGGATGGCCGATCTGGAGACCGCGGGCGAGCTGCGTCCGACCCAGGCGTCGCTCGCGAAGTTCCACAACACCCGGGCCGCGCGACGCATCGCCTCGACCGCCCGCGACCTGCTCGGCGGCAACGGCATCCTGCTCGAGAACGGAGTCATCCAGCACATGGCCGACATCGAGGCGATCCACACCTACGAGGGCACGGAGAGCGTGCAGGCGCTGCTTCTCGGGCGTGACATCACCGGGATGAGCGCCTTCGCCTGACCGAGGTCGGCCGGGTCCGGTCTCGTCAGACCGGGCGCACCATGCACACGAGCCGCTCGCGATCGTCCCACGACGGCACGCGCTCGAAACCTCGGGATTCGTACAGACGCAGGGGGCCCTCTCGCCAGTCCCAGACCGACAGCCGGATCTCGGTCGCTCCCGTCTCGGCCGCCGAGCGCACGGCGCCGTCGAGCAACGCCGACCCCACGCCGAGTCCGCGGGCCTTAGGAATCGCCCAGAGACGCTTGATCTCCGCGGTCCCGTCCCGTTCGGAGAGCACGACCACCCCGACGACACGTTCCCGAATCTGCGCGATCAGAACTCGATGCCCGGCATAGGCGGCGGCCGGGTCTTCTACCTCAGGGAGGTACCGGTCGGGGAGAGGTGCAGCGGACTCCGAGACCATCCCCTCCTGCAGCCGTTTCTCGAGCTCGGTCTGCTGCAGATACTCCCGCACCGCGGAGCCGACCGCGATCGCATCAGGGCCGGTCAGATCGGCCACGCGGATCATCGGTCGCTCGACCGGACCGTGCGCGTCGGGGCTCACCGTCAGTCGCAGCCGCAGCCGCCGGACGGGGTCTTCACCATGAAGCACACGTCGCACACGCCGTAGTCGCGCTCTTCGACGGGCTTCGGCGCCTTCTCCGCGCGGGGTGCGGAGACGCGAGGCGTCGTCGTGCGCTTGGCCGCGCGCGGCGCGGTCAACGGGATGAACTCGCTCGGGTGGCTGACGTAGAAGTACGGTGCCCGCCCCTCGCTCGGCTGCAGGCGCAGCGGCGCGGATCCGACGACGAGACGCTCATCCTCGGTGAAGCCGTTCGTGTAGGTGCGACCGATGTGCAGAGGAGCGCCCTCACCGCGACGGATGGCCTCGATGTAGCGACCACGGTCGATGAACGAACTGATCCCGATCGCCTGGGTGATCTCCGCGATGAACGCGTGGTTCGAGGGGTCGATGCGGTGCGCGCGCAACGCTTCCTGGAGCGAACGGTATGGACGGGAGGTGCCTGCGGGGGTCGGCCCCTGAACTTCTTTCATCAGTTCCAGGATCGCACGCCGCAACCCCCTCTTTCGACCACACGACGCGTGCGAGACTGGCGGCATGGCACGCGCGACGATCATCGGATCCGGACCCAACGGCCTCGCCGCAGGCGTGGCGCTCGCACGCGCCGGCTACGAGGTGCGCGTTCTCGAGGCCGCCGACACGATCGGCGGCGGGCTGCGCACCGGGGAAGGCACGCTTCCCGGTTTCCGCCACGATGTGTGCTCCGCCGTACATCCGGCGGCGGTCTCCTCGCCTTTCTTCCGCGCATTCCGGCTGGAAGAACGCATCGAGTGGATCCGCCCCGAGATCTCCTTCGCCCATCCGCTCGACGGTGGCGCTGCGGCCGTCGCCTGGCGCGACATCGAACGCACTGCCGCCGCCCTCGGAGTCGACCGCGACGCCTGGCTCACCCGCCTGCGGCCCCTCACCACCCACATCGACGGGGTCACCGACTTCACGGGCAACCAGCTTCTCCGCATACCCGCCGAGCCCCTCACCGCTGTGCGCTACGCGATCCGGATGCTCGACCAGGGCACACCCCTGGCCCGCACCTCGTTCCGGACAGAGGAGGCTGCCGCCCTCATGTCCGGAGTCGTCGCGCACGCGAACTCCCCGCAGCCGACCCTCGCCGGTGCCGCAGCAGGGCTCCTCCTCGCCGCTCTCGCGCATGCAGGAGGCTGGCCCTACCCTCGCGGCGGTTCGCAGACCATCGCCGATGCTCTGGTCGCCGACCTCGAAGCGCACGGCGGAGCGGTCGAGACCGGTGCGCGCGTGAACGACCTGCGCACCCTCGACGCCGGCGACCCCTCACGCGGAGACGTGCTCCTGCTGAATGCCTCGCCCCGGCTCGCACTCACCCATCCCGACGTGCCGGCGGGCTATGCCAGGGCACTGCGCGGCTACCGCTACGGCGCCGCAGCCGCCAAGGTCGACTTCGCACTCGACGGCCCCATCCCCTGGTCGAACCCGGAGGTGCGAAACGCCGTGACCGTGCACCTCGGCGGCACCCACGAAGAGGTGTGGGCGAGCGAGAACGCCGTGGCCGTGGGGCGTGTGGGCGAGAAGCCGTATGTGCTCGCCGTGCAGCCCTCGGTCTTCGACCCGACACGCGCCCCCGAGGGCAAAGCCGTCCTGTGGGCATACATCCATGTGCCGAACGGCTCCGACCTCGACCCCACCGAGCTCATCACGGCGCAGGTCGAGCGCTTCGCGCCCGGCTTCCGGGACCTGATCCTGGCGCATCACGCGGTTCCCGCTTCCTCTCGGGAGGCCATCAACCCTGCGGAGATCGGCGGGGACATCTCCGGTGGCGTGTTCGACATGCGACAGGCGCTCCGGCGTCCGGTGCTGTCCCCCACCCCGTGGCGCACCCCGATGCGGGGCGTGTACCTGGCGTCGGCGTCGACTCCGCCCGGTCCTGCCGTGAACGGGATGGCCGGATGGCACGCCGCCCGCACGGTGCTCCACGACGCCGGGACGCCGGCCGGGCTCGACGAGCTGTTCGGCTGACCCCGGTCGGCGACACCGGGGTACCGGAATCGAAAGCCCGCGGCCAGGATGGGACCATGCGCTACGAGATCCCCGCGCCGATGCTCGCCAAGGCCGTTCCGGCGGTTCCCGACCCGGCGAAGACCCCCGGCGGGCTCCTGTTCGAACCCAAGTGGGACGGCTTCCGCGGCCTGATCGCCTGGGACGGCGAGTCGGTCGAGATCGGCTCCCGCGGCGCGAAGCCGCTCACGCGGTACTTCCCCGAGCTGGTCGAGGCGATCCCCGAGCTGCTGCCCGGACCGTGTCTGCTCGACGGAGAGATCGTCGTCGCCACGGGACCGCTCGGCTCGCAGCGTCTGGACTGGGAGGCGCTGAGCCAGCGCATCCACCCGGCGGCCTCGCGCGTCGCGAAGCTCGCCGTGGAGACACCGGCGATGTTCATCGCCTTCGATCTGCTCGCCGACGGCGACGACGATCTGCTGACGCAGCCCTTCGAGACCCGGCGAGACCGCCTCGAGACGCTGATGGAGGGCGTCGAGCATCCGCTGCACATCACCCGGACGACCCGGGACCGTGAGGCGGCGGTCCGCTGGCTCGCCGAGTTCGAAGGGGCGGGACTCGACGGCGTCGTCGCCAAACCCCTCGACCAGCCGTATGCGCCGGGGAAGCGGACGCTGTTCAAGATCAAGCACGCCCGCACGGCCGATGTGGTGGCGCTCGGCTACCGCATCCACAAGTCCGGATCCGGCGTCGGGTCGCTCCTGGTCGGTCTGCACGGCGACGACGGCGTGCTGCGGCAGGTCGGCGGGGTCGCAGCCTGGAGCGATGCCCGGCGTCAGGAGCTCGTCGACGAGCTCGCACCCCTGGTCGAGCGCGACGACAGCGGCGAGGCGGTCACCGCCGAGGGCGAGCGCTCCCGGTTCAGCGGCAGCAAAGACGTCTCGTTCGTGCGGCTGCGCCCCGAACGGGTGCTCGAGGTGCGATACGACCGGCTCGAAGGCGCGCGCTTCCGCCACACGGTGCAGTTCGAGCGCTGGCGCCCCGACCGCGACGCCCGCTCCTGCACCTACGACCAGCTCGACACGGTCGCGGGCTACGACCTCGCGGACGTGCTCCGCTGACGGGGTCGTCGGAGAAGCCCCCGACATATCTCGTGCCCTCCGCCGTTCACGGGAGCAGAGCGATCATCTGAGGCCTCGCCGGCATCGCGTGGATGACGAGTTCGTGACCGCTGTCGAACACGAGAACAACGGTTTCCAACAGACGCCCTCGCGTATCGAATCCGAGTCGCAGCTGACGCGCAGGGCTGTCATCGTCCAGATCCTCTATCCACAGGGCCCAGGTTGCGGCCTGCACAATGTCGTCAGGCTCGACTCCGTGCTTGAGTGCGGCAGCATGGACTTTCACGCGGCTGCAGCCGACAACGCCTCGCGGATTACCTCAGATCGAGTTTTTCCTTCGCGTTCCGCGCGGGCGTCGAGCGCGGCGATCTCATCGAGAGTCAGCCGCAGCGCCACGACTTGTGAGGGCATCGCCCCACGTCCCGGCCGCCCGCGACCACGCTTCTTGAGAACGTCAGCGTCGTATCCGGCTTCCGCTTCTGCAGACCATTCAGCGATCTGCTCCTCGGTGACCGGACTGCCGTCGATGGTTTCGCGCGAGATCATAGAAATATTGTTATACGAAAATGCTCAGCCCGCAAGTTCAGTCCTTCTCGGCGGGAGTGCCGTCTTCGTCCCAGTTGGCGGCGACCTTCTTGCTCGGCTGCACCCGAGGGGGCTCCCCCGGCATCTTCGGGAACTCCGGCGGGAACGGCAGCTCCCCCAGCCCGTTCTCTTTGTCGCGCTCCCACCACTGCAGCAGGGTGTCGATGCGGCCGGGAGCGGCCTGCATCGTCGCCCAGGGATCGCCGACCTCCTCGAGGCGCTTCGGGATGCTGCGCACCGTGAACGTGCGCGGGTCCAGGCCGTCGAGCTCGTCCCACTCGACGGGAGTGGACACCGTCGCCCCCGGCAGCGCGCGCGGGCTGTAAGCACCGGCCATCGTGCGGTCGCGGTTGGCCTGGTTGAAGTCGACGAAGATCCGCTCCCCGCGCTCCTCCTTCCACCAGTTCGTGGTGACCTGCTCCGGCATCCGTCGCTCCAACTCGCGCCCGGCTGCGATCACGCCATGCCGCACGTTCAGGAACTCGTGCGTCGGTTCGATCGGTGCGAAGACATGCAGGCCGCGGTTGCCGCTGGTCTTGGCGAACGCCTCCAGCCCGGCCTCGCGCAGCACCTCGCGCAGCGTGTGCGCGGCAGTCACGGCATCCGCGAAATCCGTGCCCGGCTGCGGATCGAGGTCGATGCGCAGCTCGACGGGGTTGTCGGCGTCGGTGGCCAGAGAAGCCCAGGGGTGGAAGACGATCGTGTTCATCTGCACGGCCCAGACGATCGCGCTCGCCCTGTTCAGCACGATCTGCGGATGCTGGCGTCCGCTGTTGTACGTGACGGTCACGGCATCGACGAAGTCGGGTGTCCCCTTGGGCGGGTTCTTTGAGAAGAAGCCCTCGGCGCGCGGCCCCCCGGATGCGCCGACACCGTCACGGAAACGCTCGAGCGACACCGGACGGTTGCCGTTGGCCGCGAGGAAGGGTTCCGCGACGAGCTGCGCGTACTCGGCCAACTCGGCCTTCGTGATGCCGAGGTCGGGCCAAACCACGCGGTTCGGGCTCGACAGCGCGACCTCGCGTTCCCCATCGGAGTCGGCGACGGTCAGAGTCACGCGTTCTGAGGCCATGCTCCGACCCTAGAGCGAGGCTCCGACGGAAGGAACCCCCGCGCTTGCCCCGGCGCGCTCCGTCAGTCGCCGAGGGCGACGGCCAGCGCGAGCACCGGGGTGAGCGCATCCCGCTCGACGATGATCGACGGCCCCGCGGAGTCGACGATCACTCCGGCCATGTCCGAATGGCTCGACAGGACCTTCGCCAGCTGCTCCGGCTCGAACGGGAGCGGTCGGTCGCCACGGCCCAGCGCGATGACCTCGAGGGGATGGGAGAAGAGCTGCAGGAAACGGCGACCGTCGGTGGTCTGCGCCTCGGCGATGCCGGCCTGGCCGCTGCCGTCCCCTTCGTTCACGGCGACCCACATCCGCTTCACCGCGAGCGCTTCACCGACCTTGAGACCGGAGTCCTGCTCTCGGGGAGCGGCGAGGATGTTCTTGACCGTCATCTCGGCATCTGCCTGCTCGAGCGTCTTCTGCAGCAGATCGGTCGGGAAGACCACACGGTGCGGAGCGGAGGCGTTGTCGACGATGAGGCCCGCGAAGTCACCGGAGACGACCTGCTGCAGCACCGAGGTCACCGGCTGCGCGACGGCGGAGGTCGCGGCGGGATCGGCCTCGAGCTGCACCGAGTCGCGTACGGCACGCGCCGAGCTGAACGCCAGCATGAACTGCCGGTCGTCGTTGTCGCGCACGACGGCGACCGACAGCGGCTTGCCTTCGCTGATCTGCGCACGCGCGTCGCCGTTCACACGGATGTAGAGGTGGCCCTGGAGCGCCTGGCGCATCACCCCGAGGAGCTGGTCGTTGGACGCGCCCGCCTCGATCTCGGTGAGCGCCTCGCGGAGCAGGACGTTGTCCTTCATTCCCGCGACGGTCTCGGTCTGCTCGGGCGGCAGGGGCGAGGCGAGCGGAAGGCGTCGTGCCTCAGCGACGGCGGGCTGAACGGAGGCCGCGGGCTGTGCAGGAGCGGACTGCGCCGGACGCGGAGCAGGTGACGCCGTCGCGGAGGGCGCATCGGAGGTCGGCAGCGCGACCTCCGGCCCGGCCTCGGCGCCGACACCGCGGAACGCCTGCACCGAGATGCCGATCGAGGGTGCCTCGACGGGCTGCTCGACCTCGGTCGCGCCCTGATCGGTGTTCACGGCATCCGACCCGGCCACCGTCTCCTCCGTCTCAGCGGCGGGAGCGACGGCATCGTCTGCGGACTTCTTGCGGCGGGAGAAGAGGGCCATAATCAGCCAGCCTAACCGGCATTCCCCTGTGCGCTCCGCCGTCGACGGAGGCGCGGCGCCGGTCAGATCTTCTCGATGGGCGCGACCTTGATGAGCAGCTTCTTCTGCCCCGCCGAGTCGAACCGCACGTGGGCGATGCGCTTCGCACCCTCGCCGGTCACGGCATCCACTCGCCCGTCGCCGAAATCGACGTGACGGATGCGGTCGCCCGCGGTGAGCTCGAGGTCGCCGTTGTCGCGCATCTTGGCCGTGACCCGGTTGGGGAACTTGTCCATCGCAGTCGACAGCGGCTTCAGGGAATCGCGACCGGGCAGCGCCTTGACGGCGAACCGGTCACCGGATCCCGAACCGCCGAACCCGCCCTGGCGACGGGCGTTCAGAGCCCGCGACTGCATACCCCCGCGGGAGTTCACGTCTCCCGGCGACTGCCGCCAGTCGATGAGGTTCGCCGGGATCTCCTGCAGGAAGCGACTGGGCATGGCGACGGTGACCTCGCCGAACTGCGCCCTCGTCATCGCAAGCGACAGGTGCAGCCGCTTGCGGGCACGCGTGATGCCGACGTAGAAGAGTCGCCGCTCTTCCTGCGGTCCGCCGGGCTCACCGGCCGAGATACGGTGCGGGATCAGGTCTTCCTCGACACCCGTGACGAAGACGGCGTCGTATTCGAGGCCCTTCGCCGTGTGCATGGTCATGAGCGACACCGAGCCGGACTCGTCGTCGAGGTCGTCGGCGTCGGACACCAGCGCGACCTCGGTGAGGAAGTCCACGATCGTGCCCTCGGGGTTGTTGCGGGCGAAGTCGCGGGCGACGGCCACGAACTCGTCGAGGTTCTCGACACGGGCCTCGTCTTGCGGGTCGCGGCTCGCGCGCAGCGCATCGAGGTAGCCGCTCTTGCCGAGCAGCACGCCCAGGCCGTCGGCCACGCTCGTGGGTGGCGGCACCTCGCCCGTGGCGGGGGTCAGGATCGCGGCGGCTTCGGTGAGCACGGCGTCGAGCTGCCCGATCGCCGCCTGGATCTTCGGTCCGACCCCGAGCTGACCCGGCATCGACAGCGCGTCGCGGAAGCTGATGCCGTGGTCTTCGGCGAAACGGGCGATGGCCGTCTCGGTCACATCTCCGATGCCGCGCCGCGGCTTGTTCAGGATGCGGCGCACCGACATCTCGTCGGCCGGGTTCGCGACCGCCACCAAGTAGGCCAGCGCGTCCTTGATCTCGGCGCGGTCGTAGAACTTCGTGCCGCCCATGATCTTGTAGGGCACGGCCGAACGGATGAAGATCTCTTCCAGCGCACGGGACTGGGAGTTCGTGCGGTAGAACACCGCCATCTCGGAGTAGGGCATTCCGGCGCGGTGCAGCGCCTCGACCTCATCGGCGACGAACTGCGCCTCGTCGTGCTGCGAGTAGCCGGTGAAGCCGATGATGGCGTCGCCATCGCCCTTGTCGCTCCAGAGCTTCTTGTCCTTGCGATCGAAGTTGTTGCCGATCACGGCGTTCGCCGCGGAGAGGATGTTCTGCGTCGAGCGGTAGTTCTGCTCGAGCAGCACCACGCGGGCGCCGGGGAAGTCGCGTTCGAACTCGCTGATGTTGCGGATGTCGGCGCCGCGGAAGGCGTAGATCGACTGGTCGGAGTCGCCGACCACAGTGAGCGAGGCGCCGGGTTCTCCGGCGTCCGCCGTGGGCTCGGGATCGGGCTCGAAGATCATCATGCCGTTCGAGGCATACGGGTCGGGAGCCGAGCCCGCGGCACCGGAGACCGGGCGCGTGAGCTCGTGGATCAGCGAGTACTGCGCGTGGTTCGTGTCCTGGTACTCATCGACCAGGATGTGCCGGAACCGGCGGCGGTAGGTGTCGGCGACCTGCGGGAAAGCCCGGAACAGGTAGACGGTCTGTCCGATGAGGTCGTCGAAGTCGAAGGCGTTGGCCTTCTGCAGCTGCCGCTGATAGTCGGCGAAGACCTCGACGAAGACCCGCTCGGCCGGATCGGTCATGTTGGCTTGACGCGCATACGACTCGGCGTCGGACAGCTCGTTCTTCAGCTTGGAGATGCGCGACTGCACGGCTGCCGGGGTGAGCCCGTAGGCGTCGGCCTCGTGCTCCTTGACCAGGCGCTTCAGCAAGGCGCGCGAGTCGCCGGAGTCGTAGATCGTGAACGACTTCGTGTAGCCGAACTGCTGGGCCTCGCGGCGCAGGATGCGGACGCAGGCGGAGTGGAACGTCGAGATCCACATGCCGCGGGCGGCGTCGCCGATCAGCCCCTCGACACGCTCGCGCATCTCGCCGGCCGCCTTGTTCGTGAAGGTGATCGCGAGGATCTGACTCGGCCAGGCCTCGCGCCCGCGGAGCAGCGAGGCGATGCGGCGGGTGAGCACGCTCGTCTTGCCCGATCCGGCACCCGCGACGATGAGCAGCGCGGGGCCGCGATAGGTGACGGCCTCGAGCTGCTGCGGGTTCAGGCCGGCGAGGAGATCGTCCTGCCCCGGGGCCCCGGAGGAGCGGGGGCCGACGGATCCGGGGACGATGAGAGGAGCTTCGGTCATGGCCTTATGAGTCTAGGCGTCGGCACCGACACTGCGGCACGAGGATGCGGCATCCGAGACGACTGCGGTGGGGTGCGCCGGACGACCCACGCACCCCACCGACCTCAGGCGGTGCGTGCGCGGCGTCGGACCGCCACGCCTCCCGCGACCAGCAGCATCAGCGCCAGCGCGATCGCCGCGACCGGGAGCTCGGCACCGGTCGCCGCGAGCCCGCCCGCACCGCCGGCGATGCGGATGTCGGCCCAGCCGAGCAGTGCGCCGTCGGCGTCGTACACCGCGATCCGATGCGCACCCAGTGCGGCATCCGTCGGCACCGTCACGGTGATCGCGCCCGCCGCAGACAGCGTGCCGGTCGCGAGCTGCACCGGGTCGGAGTACATCCACACCGCGATGTCCTCGCCCGCCGCGTCCGCTCCGACGGTGACCGTGACCTTCTGACCGCGGGTGGCGACCGAGGGATCGACCGTCACGCCGTTGCGGTTGCCGTCGATCAGATCCGTACCGGGCAGCGGCGGGTTCTCGCCTCCGGGGTTCTCGCCACCGGGGTTCTCGCCGTCGACGCCCGGAAGCGTTCCGGTGCGCAGCGCTTCGGACGCGAAGCCGTCGGCGAACCACCACACCGGACGCTTGCCGTCGACCGACAGCGATGCCGGCGAGGTCGCGAAGCCCTCGTTGTTGATGTCGGGCATGCCGGCCGGACGGTCGTACTGGGCGATGCCCGGCTTGGCAGTGCCGTTGAGGGTGATCTCGGCCGAACGTCCCTGGCAGCCGTCGTCGCAGACTGCCCAGAGGGTGCCCCGCACGCTGTCGTAGTCGAGGGCCATCACACCCGCGAGTCCGGGGGCGATCTCCGACACGAGCGTCGCCGAGCCTTCACCGCCGAGCGCGAAGGCGTACACGTGGCCGTTGTCCTCGACCGCGACGAAGAACAGTCCGCCACTGTGGCCGGCGTAGTCCGCGGGCTTGTAGGCCGCGCCGGTGTTGTCGTCGAAGAGCTTTCCGGCGAGCGCGGCATCCGGCACCCACTGCACGGCCTCCATACCGAGGTTCGCCCCGACGGACGGCAGCAGCGCGGTGAGGTCCCACTCCTGCTGGGCGACGAGGTCACCGTTCGAGGACTCGGGGTCGACCTTCAGGACCTTGTTCTGGTTCACGCCCTTGGCGCTGTTGTCCCGCTCGGACGCCACGTAGACGAAGCCGTCGCCGTCGACCGTGATGCCCTCGGTGTCCGGACCTGCGGCGCCCGCATCCGCGGCGTCCTTCTGGAAGCGGACGCGCTTGCCCGCATCCCAGCCGTCGACCTTCTCGACTGAGCCGTCGGCGTGCGCCTCGAGCTTCCAGATGCGGCCCTCGCCGTTGTCCACGGCCCAGAGGAACGCGCCGTCCGCGGTCTCCTGCACATCCAGCCCCGAGCTGTCCTCGAGGAAGGTCGGGACGCCGTCGAGCACGCGGACCTCCGCCGAACCGGGCCACGGCGAGACCGCTACCTCGCCGGCGCAGACGTTCGCGGCACCCTTCGTCGACTCGGTCGTCGCGGCGAAGGCACCCGTCGTGTCCGGGCAGCGGCCCCAGGTGACGGGCGCGTGGCCCTCGCCCCAAGTCGTCTCGTCGACGAGCAGCTCGCCGTCGAACAGTCGAACCGCGTCGCCGCCACCCAGGCCGAAGCCGAGTTGCTCGCGCTCGATCACGAGGTACTCCCCCGCGCCGATGGTGGTGCCGGACGGGATCGAGTACGCGTGGGTGTCGTCGTCGTCCTTCACTACGATGCCCGAGACGTCGAGGGCCGCGTCGGTCGGGTTCACGAGCTCCACCCAGTCGTCGGGCGACCCGCCGTCGGACTCGACCTCGTTGAGGCGCACCGGGTTGCCGCAGGCGTTGCGCAGCCCCTTGGTCGAGACCGCGACATCGGCGAAGTCACCGGAGCCGTCGGCGCATCGCGCCAGGACGCCCGCGGCGTGCGCGGTGTACACGTGCTCGTCGACCGTGTTGCCGTTCGCATCGCGGATCGTCACGGTGTCGCCGTTGCCGAGACCGAAGACGAAGTTCGCGGGCTGGTCGAAGACGAAGTAGGCGCCCGGCTGCAGCGTCGTGCCGGCTGGCAGCGGTGTCGTCTCGGCCGCGTGACCGGTGGGGTCGCTGTCCATGACGGTCCAGCCGGAGAGGTCGACAGCCGTGCTACCGGTGTTCGTGACCTCGACCCAGTCGGTGGTGTCGCCGTTCGACTCGATCTCGTTGATCACGACGTCGGGCATGACGCACGAGTTGGCTGCTCCGGGCGTCGAATGGGCGAGCACGAACGCGCCGACGCCGTCCGGGCAGCGCGCGAGAGTGGCTGCGGTGAAGTCGCCGTCGATCGCGGCGTGCCCCTCCCACGGGAGGGTGTCGTCGATCTGCGTACCCGCTGCGTCGAAGAGGCGGATGCGGTCGGCGCTGCCGATGCCGATCGGGTCGCGGAACGCCGCCTCGGCGCCTCCGACGAGACCGATCGTGCCCTCGTCGACCACGAGGAACCCGCCCGCCTCGATCTTCGTGCCGGCCAGGAACTGCCAGCGGTGATCGTCGGAGTTGTCGCGGATCTCGTAGCCCGAGATGTCGAGCGCCTCGGTACCGGAGTTGTAGAACTCGACCCAGTCGGCGGGCTGCGAGTCGACCTCGTTGATCACGATGGATCCCGATACGGGAGCGACCGAACAGTCGTTGGCCGCACCAGGGGTCGCCGCAGTGGCATGCGCCCACTCGCCCGTGCCGTCGGCGCAGCGCGCCCACACCGACAGCGGTGCGGTGTTCTCGTACGCATACGAGTCGACCTCGGTGCCGCTCGGGTCGAAGAGCACGACCTCGTCACCCTTGCCGAGACCGAACGGGAAGTCGATGTCCTTGACGAGCACGAGGAACTCGCCGGGCGCCAGCGACGTGCCCGCGGGGGCCGTGCCGAAGCTGTCGCGCTTCTCATCGGCGACCTTCCAGCCCGCGAGGTCGACCGTCTCGCTGCCGGTGTTGTAGATCTCGATCTGGTCGGCGAGGCCGGTCGCCGCGTCGTCGTAGACGATCTCGTTCAGCACGAGGCTCGGGGCGGCCGAGACCGTCTCCGCCGGGCGGATGCCGGGATCGGCGCCGATGGCGGCGGTGGGAGTGGCGAGCAGGGCGGCGGCGCTCAGTGCGCACACCGCCGCGACCGCGGCTGCGGATTGCAGGCGGGGCATGGAGGACTCCTGGTGGGCTCGGCCGGCGGGCCCGCGCGGGGCCCGACCGGACTCAGTCGGGTACCAGCCCAGACCACCGATCCCGCGTGGCCGCCGGGAGTCCGCCCGGTGCACGGAAGGTGAACGGGAAGTGGCGACTTCCGGGTGCCCCGTCACTCCTCGCCCGTTCCGGTCGCACTTTGTGCCGCCTGAACGGGATCAGAGCGGCAGAAAGTGCGACCGGAACACTCGGGGGCGGATCAGGCGATGCGGGTTCCCGGAGGCAGGCGGCGCGCGGGTGTCCGCGTGCGAGCCCATGCCCCGGCGAACAGCGAGCCGGCGATGACGACCTGCACGCCGAGTCCGACGAACCAGCTGGGAACCGAGGACTCCATGATCTCTTCCGGCGTACGGTAGCCGCCGTCCGGGTCGCACTCGTCCCAGCGCTGCTCGAGCGGCGATTGCTGCGCGCTGCGCACGCCGAGCTTGATCTGACCGAACAGATCGACCGGGTAGCCCTCCGGCGAGAACTCCGTCGGCGTGGCATCGGCGAGCACGACGAACGGGTTTGCCGACAGCGCCCACCAGACGTAGTCGAACCGCGGCACCTCGTAGGTGGTGCCGACCTCCCACTCGTCGCAGATGGGGGCACCGTTCGCGTCGTAGGGGCGGGAGTACGTGGTCGCCTCGCTGCGCACGGCCATGCCGCCCAGCCCGAAGGCGATGAGCGTGCCGAACACCAGGCCGGCGACCACGAGGTACGTCGCTGCGACCGAGAACAGCGGGCGGGCGATGAGTCCGCTCAGGCCGACGCCGATCGCCGCGACAACGATGATCTCGACGGCGAGCACGAGCAGCGAGACCAGCAGCACGAGCGCGTCCGCTCCCCCGCCCAGAAGCGAAACCGCGAGGAACGGCACAGCGACGAGGAGGAACGCTCCTCCGGTCGCGACGGCGGCGAGGAGCTTTCCGAGCATGATGTCACCGGTCGAAGCCGCTGTCACCTGGACCGCGGCGAGGGTCGCAGCATCGCGGTCGCCGTTGATCGCGTTGCCGCTGAGGGTCGGCGAGACCAGCACGACCAGCAGCAGCACGATGTTGACGACGATCGAGTAGACGCCGGCGCCGACGAAGTCGCCCCAGGAGTACACCGCGAACGCGAGTGCGGTGACCCCGAGCAGGATGAGGGCGAACACGCCCAGCAGGACGTACCAGCCGACGCTCCGCAGCCGCTGGGTGAGTTCGAGTCGGGCGATGATCCCGATGTTCGCGAGGCTCATGCTCCCGCCTCCGTTCCGGTCGGTGCCGCGGGTGGCGCAGCGGGCGGTGCCGGTGGCGCTGATGGCGCTGATGCCGCCGGCGGCGCCGGATGCTGCGGGGCGGCGGCGGCGGCCTGAGGCACCGGCGCCTGCGGCAGGTTGAGGAACGTGTGCTCCAGGTCGCTCTGCGCCGGGGCGAATTCCGCGACGGGCAGCCCCGCCTCGACGAGCCGGCGCAGCGACTGCGCCGCCGCGTCGTCACCGGCGAATCCGACCAGGACGCCGCCACGGTCGGTGGCGAGCGACTCCGGTGCGAGGCCGAGGTTCGACGCCACCTGCCACGTGTCGGCGTTCAGGCGTTCCGGGGTCGCGCCCGCCAGGCGCACTCGCCAGGCGCGAACCGAGGTCTGCGCGGGCGCGGCATCCACCACGGCGCCGGCGACCAGGAAGACGGAGTCGTCGACGACTTCTTCGAGCTCGGAGAGGATGTGGCTCGAGATCAAGACCGTCCGCCCCTCGGCGGCCAGTCGGCGCAGCAGCACGCGGAGCTGGACCCGCGCCTCGGGGTCGAGTCCGGATGCCGGCTCGTCGAGGAGCAGCACCTGCGGGTCGTGCACGAGCGCGCGGGCGAGGCCGAGCTTCTGCTTCTGCCCACGGGACAGCACCTTCGCTGGCGAGTCCGCGAGCTCCGCGAGCCCGACGAGGGTGAGCAGGTGCTGCGCCCGAGCGTCCGCATCCGGCTTCTCGATGCCGTACAGGCGGGCCGTCGTGACGATGGTCTCCCTCGCCGTGAGCGAGGGCCAGGCGCCGAGCGCATCCGGCATCCATCCGAGCAGGCGCCGTGCGGCGAGCGGGTCGACCGACGGGTCGACTCCGCCGATGCTGATCGAGCCGGAATCGGGCGCGAGGAGGGAGGCGAGCATCAGGAGCAGGGTCGTCTTGCCCGCGCCGTTCGGCCCGACCAGTCCGGTCACGCGGCCCGGCTCGGCTCGCAGGGTGGCCCCTCTCACCGCCTGCACCGTCCCGAACGCTCTACTGACGTCTTGCACCACGATTCCGGTCATGCGGTCAGTCTGGCATCGGGAGCACCGGAGGCCGGGGACCTCGGGGCGGATGCTCAGACAGCGAGTCACGCGGGTGACACAATCTCCCCATGCGCACGATCCTCAACATCATCTGGGTCATCCTGGCCGGATGGGCCCTGTTCCTCGGGTACGTCCTGGCCGGCATCCTGCTGTGCATCCCGATCATCACGATCCCCTGGGCGATCGCCTCGTTCCGCATCGCCGCCTACGCGATCTGGCCGTTCGGGCGCGAGGTCGTCAGCAAGCCGACGGCGGGCGTCGGCTCGTTCCTCGGCAACGTCCTCTGGGTGATCCTGGCCGGCTGGTGGCTCGCGATCGGGCACATCGTCTCCGGCATCCTGCTGTGCATCACGATCATCGGCATCCCCATGGGCATCGCCGACTTCAAGATGGTCCCGATCTCGCTCATGCCGCTCGGCAAGGAGATCGTCTCGACCCGCCGCGGCGCCTTCGACCGCACGCTCTGACCTCGAGACTCCCTACACTGGGGCGATGGATGCCGCCCGCCTGATCGCCTGGGATCAGGAACTCCGCTCCGCCCACTCCCGCCTCCGTGCCGCACTCGCCGCGACCCGTGACGCGCTGGACCGCGGCGACGCAGCCCCCGCTGCGACCTCCGAACTCGTGCTCTACTGCATCGGCTTCTGCGCAGCGCTCGACGGGCACCACGGCGCCGAGGATCGCGCGCTGTTCCCGGCGCTGCGCGCAGAGCATCCCGAGCTCGGCGGCGTCATCGACAAGCTCATGCAGGACCACTCGATGCTCGCGCACCTGCTCGGCTCGCTGCGCGTCGCGGCGGAGCGCGGTGACGATGCGCCCACCATCGCCGGTCACCTCGACGGCATCGCCGCGATCATGGAGTCGCATTTCCGCTTCGAGGAGCGTGAGATCCTCGAACCGCTGCGGGCCCTCGCACTCGACGACGATGTGAAGCGCGTTCTCGGCCCCCTCTGAGGCGCGGCCGTCCACCGATGCCTCCGCTCAGTCGCGGAAGAACGCGACGCCCAGATCGGGGTGGTCGACGAAGACACCGTCGACGCCCTGGCGCGCGATGACGCCCCACTCGGATTCGTAGTCCCCGAACTCGGAGCGTCCGCCCGAACCCCGGAACTCCGGCGACAGGAACGCGTTCTCCGGCCGGCACGTCCAGGTGAAGACCTGCAGACCGCGGGCATGCGCATCGTCCACGATCGTGTTGCCTCGGGCGAGCAGCATCTTCTTGTTCACGCTGATGCCGTCGACGCGGCCGACCAGCCCGTCGAGCCCCTGGGGCGTGACCGTCGCCTTGTACGTGAGCGCCTGCTTGCCCTCGGCCACCAGCCGGTCGTAGGGGCGTCCCTTCGCCTCGATGAGGTAGATGTACGACGCGGCGACGCCGCGCTCTCGCAGCTGCCCGAGCACCGTCGACTCGAAGCACTCGATCACCAGCGGCAGCTCTCCCTCGGCCCAGCCGGCATCTCGCAGCTCACGCTCGATCAGTCGAGCCAGGTCGAGGCCGATGCTGGCGAAGTAGGTGGCGTGCTTGACCTCGAGCACCACGCCGATCTCCCGACCGTGCTCGGCCGAGCCGTCGCGCACGATGTCGAGCACGTCCCGCAGGCGGAGGATGGCCTGCGAGTCGTCGAAGCTCGCGCTCGAGACCCGCACCTCGGGCAGTCGCTCGCGCCCGCGCAGGGTCGACAGCTCCGCCCAGGTGAAGTCCTCGGTGAACCAGCCGGTCAGTGCCTGCCCGTCCACACGCTTGGTCGTCTTGCGGTCGGCGAACTCCGGATGCAGGGCGACGTCGGTCGTGCCCGAGATCTCGTTCTCGTGCCGCACGATGAGGACGCCGTCCTTGGTGGCGACGACGTCGGGCTCCACGGCATCCACGCCCATGGCGAGCGCCAGTTCGTAGGAGGAGCGGCTGTGCTCCGGGCGGTAGCCGGGCGCACCGCGGTGCCCGATGACGAGGGGAGATTTCCTGGGCACGCTCTCAGCGTAGAACACGCCCGGAGCGGCACCACCCGAGTATCGTGGAGGAAAGAGACCTACAACCCCCTTTGGAGTGAGGCCCACCAATGAGCAACTTCGCTTTCAACAACCCTGCTTTCCAGCAGCAGGACCCGCGCAACGTCGCGACCTACCCGGGCGGACCGCAGGCTGCTCAGGGCGCGCAGAACGCCTCGCTCCAGCACGGGGCGATGGATGCCGCGGCCAACGCACAGCTCGAGGGCATGTACGCGGCCCCGCCGGCAGGCGCCATCGAGACCGACCGGATGTCCGTCGAGGACACCGTCTGGAAGACCGCCGGCCTGTTCGCCATCCTTCTCGTCACCGCGGCGATCGGCTGGGTGTGGACGCTCGGCGGCGTCGATGCTCCGCCGTACAACCCCGAGAACCCGGCGCCCGTCAACATGCTGCCGTGGATCATCGGCGCGCTCGGCGGTTTCGTGCTCGCGATGGTCATCACCTTCACCTCGCGCAAGAAGGTGCGCCCCGCGCTCATCTTCGGCTACGCCGCGCTCGAGGGCCTCTTCATCGGTGGCATCTCGGCGTTCTTCGAGGTCATCTACCCCGGCATCGTCTTCCAGGCGACCCTCGCGACCGTCTCGGTCGTCGGTGTGACCCTGGCGCTCTTCGCGAGCGGCAAGATTCGCGCGTCGAAGAAGGCGACCAAGGTCTTCATGATCGCGATGATCGGCTACCTCGTCTTCTCGCTGCTGAACCTCGTGCTCATGTGGACCGGTGTGCTGCCCCAGGGCCAGGAGTTCGGCCTCCTCAGCGCCAACATCATGGGCATCCCGCTCGGCGTCATCATCGGCGTCCTCGTCGTGATCATGGCCGCATACTCCCTGGTGCTCGACTTCGACCAGATCCAGCAGGGTGTCCGCAACGGCGCGCCCCGCCAGTACGGCTGGCTCGGCGCCTTCGGCATCATGGTCACGGTCGTATGGCTCTACGTCGAGATCCTGCGCATCATCGCGATCGTGCGCGGCAACAACTGACGCGAATCACCGTTCGAGAGGCCCGTCTCCCCCGAGGAGGCGGGCCTTTTGGCATATCCGGGGACGTGTGCGCAAGGGGTTGTCGTGCGACTCCGAAGACCGGCATTGTTGTGCTCACGAAGCCCTGCCACCCGCGGGGCTCCTGACACATAGGAGCTGATCATGAGTTTTCTCGGCTTTCTTCTCCTCGGCCTCATCGCCGGGGCCATCGCCAAACTGATCCTGCCCGGCAAGCAGGGCGGCGGGTGGTTCATCACCCTGCTTCTCGGTGTCGTCGGCGCCCTGCTCGGCGGCTGGCTCGGCAGCCTGATCCTCAACCGGCCGCTGACCGAATTCTGGGATCTGGGCACCTGGCTCCTCGCCATCGCCGGCTCGATCGTCGTGCTGCTGATCTACGGCCTGGTCGCGAATCGCGGTCAGAAGGTCAACGACTGACGCTTCCCCGAAATCCCACACGCCCGTCCCCAACGGCTGCCTCGTGCATCCGAAGGGGGCGGGTTATTTCTCTGCCCCGGCAGCCTTCCGCTCGAGCAGGGAGCGCTCGCGATCATTGCCCGCGAGGCCCGCAGCCACGGCGAACTCACTCCGTGCCTCCTCCTCGCGACCGAGTCGCCGCAGCAACTCGCCCCGCGTGGCCGGCAGCAGGTGGTAGCCGCGCAGGGCACCGGAGCTCGACAGCTGATCGATGATGCGCAACGCCGACGCCGGGCCCGTCGCCATCGCGACGGCGGCCGCACGGTTCAGTTCCACGACCGGCGACGGCGAGATCCGTCCGAGAGCCTCGTAGAGCAGGACGATGCGGTCCCAGTCGGTGTCGTCGACGGATGCCGCCACCGCATGGCACTCCGCGATCGCGGCCTGCAGGCAGTACGCACCGCGGCCGCGACCGAGCGCGTCGGCCGTCGCCAACGCCGCGCGACCGCGCGTGATGCGCGCGCGGTCCCACCGTCCGCGGTCTTGATCGGCGAGCAGCACGGGGTCGCCGTTCCGATCCACACGCGCGGCGAACCGGGCCGCGGTGAGCTCCATCAACGCGAGTAGGCCGTGCACCTCCGGCTCGCGCGGCATCAGCGCCGCGAGCACCCTGCCGAGCCGAATGGCCTCGTCGCTCAGCTCGGGTCTCATCCACTCCGGGCCGCTGCTCGCCGCATGCGCCTCGTTGAAGATCAGGTACAGCACTCCCAGGATCGCGCCCAGACGAGCGGCGTGCTCCTCGCGAGGCGGCACCTCGAAGGGGGCGTTCGCCGCGGCGAGGGTCTTCTTCGCCCGCACGATCCGTTGCTGCACGGTCGCTGTCGGTACGAGGAAGGCGCGGGCGATCTCCTCGCTCGACAGGCCACCGACCACCCGGAGGGTCAGAGCGACCTGCGCCTCCTTCGACAGCACCGGGTGGCACGCGATGAAGATCAGGCGCAGCACGTCGTCATCGACGGCATCCGGGTCCCACAGCATGTCCGGAGACTCGGCCTGTTCGCGCTCCAGGTCGTGGGCGAGAGCGGCGACCCGGGCATCCAGTCGCTCCGCGCGTCGCCATCCGTCGATCGCCTTGCGCTTCGCCACCGCCGTGAGCCAGGCCCCGGCGTTGCGCGGCACTCCCTCGACCGGCCATTGCCGAAGCGCATCGACGAGTGCCTCCTGGGCGAGGTCCTCCGCGAGACCGAAGTCGCCGACCATGCGGGTCAGCGCGCCCACGATGCGGGCCGATTCGATGCGCCACACCGCGGCGACCGCGCGCTCCGCCGACCCGTCATCGGGGGCGGAACGCACGGTCTCGCTGTGTGCGGAAGCGTCCATCACTGCTGTGCGCGCTGGGCCTGCTCTTCGCGCCAACCGGCTTCCTTCTCGATCCACTCGTTGTCGGCCGGGAAGTCCTCGACACCGGTCACACGACGCACCTCGAGGAAGGATCCGGGGCCGAGGGGGGCACGGCTCGCCCACTCAGCCGCCTCTTCGCGCGAGGAGACCTCGAGGATCCAGAAGCCGTTGAAGAGTTCCTTGGTCTCGCCGTAGGGGCCGTCGGTGATGAGCGGCTTCTCGGCGCTGAAGTCGACGACGAGGCCCTCGGCCGCGTCGGTCAGGCCCTCGCCGGCGACCAGCACGCCGGCCTTGATCATCGACTCGTTGTACTTCCCCATGGCCTCGATGACCTGCTCGAAAGGCATCTCCTTGTATGCCTCGACACCGCTGTCGTCTGCGCGCATGATGAGCATGAACTTCATGATGTTCTCCTTGTTCGAAGGGCCGTCTCTCGACCCTCTCACTACAGACGTCGAACGGGAATGCCACGGATCGACATCGGCGAGAACTTTTTTCTGGACGATGCTCCGGTCGCACTTTCTGTCGGTTTCAGCGCGGTAAAGCGACAGAAACTGCGACCGGAGCGTCCGGCAGCGACCGGAGCGGAAGGGAGGTGACGGAACCGGACGGCTCAGCGGCGCGGAGGTGCGGAGGCTGCTTCAGCGATCACTGCCGTGAGGGCGTCGAGGGAGCGCTGCGGACTCCACGCCGCGGCGACCGACGGCGCCTCTGCGCTCAGAGACGCGAGCCGGTCGGGGTCGGTCAGGAGGGAACGGATCGCTTCGCCCAGCGCGTCGACATCTCCGCTCGGCACCAGCACGCCACCGCCATGCTGCAGCACGTCGCGGATACCGTAGCGGGCGTCGTACGCCACCACGGGCGCGCCGTGCAGAAGCGCCTCGACAACGCCGAGCGGCTGCCCCTCGAAAGCGGTCGACGTGACGACGAGCGCGGCGCGATCCAGGACGGTCGCAGGCGAATCGGTGTATCCGGCGAGCACGATGCGGTCCCCAGCGTCGAGCTCCTCGATCAGGGCCTGCAGGCGCTCCTGCTCCGGACCGCCGCCCCAGATCTCCATCCGGGCGCCGGGGACGTCGGCCGCCAGGAAGGCACGGATCGCATGATCGATGCGCTTGCCGGGTGCGAGGCGGCCCAGCACGACGACGAGGCCCTCTTCGCGCAGGTCATCTCGACGCTCGACAGGAGCGATCGGGTTCGGCACGACGGCGTGCAGAGCAGAATCCCCGAACCGGGCGAGCACGTCATCCCGCTGCGTGGCGGTCGGCCAGATCACGGCGTCGAAGCGGTCGGCCAGGCGGAACCAGCGCGTCCAGAGCGTGTTCATGGGCGCGTCCGGCGTGTAGGGCGCCTCCACGTGCATGGTGTGGATCGTGTGGACGATGCGCACCCGCGGATCCGACCAGTCCGCGATGAGCTCGCCCAGCTGGCGGGACTCGCAGATCACGATGATGCGCCGGTCGCCGAACGCGGCCGTCACGTGCTCCAGCCAGGCGCGGTAGAGGCCACGAAATCCGTGCAGCGCTCCGGCGACCTCGCCGGACTCGTCGTACACGAGGACCGGCTCTTCGGTGAGGTGCCAGTCGGGGTTGCCCGGGATGACGGGCAGCGCCGCGAACGGGCGCCCTTCGGCATCGGTCAGCACGCGATACTCGACATCCGGGTCGGCGGTGACGGCAGCATCCGCCGCATCACGAAGCCAGTCGGCCGCTCCCCCGTCGGGCGCGACCGCTTCATCGAAGAGGTTGCGCATCCGCGACGGGTCCGTGAGCGCACCCTGCTCCGCGAACGTCCTCCGGTGCACGGCATGTTCGGCCGCGGTTCCCGGATCGAACGTGAGCAGCTGCGGACCGGCTCCGTCGGCGACGCCCGCTCCGGCGAGCTGCCGGGCACGCGCGAGCGTCGCGATCGTGTACCCGCCGTCCAGGCCCGGGATCAGCCGGCTGGACAGCACCAGGTACTCGGCGTCGGGGAGGACCGGCGCCGCATCGGGGAGCAACGCGCTCCCTACTCCCACTCGATGGTCCCCGGCGGCTTCGAGGTGACGTCGAGCACGACGCGGTTCACGTCACGCACACCATTCGTGATGCGGTTGGAGATCTTCGACAGCACGTCGTAGGGCAGACGCGTCCAGTCGGCGGTCATGGCGTCTTCGCTCGACACCGGACGCAGCACGATCGGGTGACCGTAGGTGCGGCCGTCGCCCTGCACGCCCACCGAGCGCACGTCGGCCAACAGCACGACCGGGCACTGCCAGATCTCCTGGTCGAGCCCTGCCTTGGTCAGCTCTTCGCGGGCGATGGCGTCGGCCTCACGCAGAATCTCGAGACGGTCAGCGGTGACCTCACCGATGATCCGGATGCCGAGACCGGGCCCCGGAAACGGCTGGCGTCCGACGATCGCCTCGGGGATGCCGAGCTCACGACCGATCGCACGGACCTCGTCCTTGAAGAGGGCTCGCAGCGGCTCGATCAGCTCGAAGTCGAGGTCGTCAGGAAGACCGCCCACGTTGTGGTGCGACTTGATGTTCGCGGTGCCCGCACCGCCGCCGGACTCCACCACGTCGGGGTAGAGCGTTCCCTGCACGAGGAACTTGACGGGAGCGCCGCCCGAAGCCTTCGCCTCGGCGACGAGGTCGAGCTGCACCTTCTCGAACGCGCGGATGAACTCGCGACCGATGATCTTGCGCTTCTCCTCGGGGTCGGTCACACCCTGGAGGTGGCCGAGGAAGGTGTCCGCCGCGTCGACGGTGATGAGACGCACGCCGGTGGACTCGACGTAGTCGTTCTCGACCTGCTCGCGCTCGCCCTTGCGGAGAAGGCCGTGGTCGACGAAGACCGCCGTGAGCTGGTCGCCGATCGCCTTGTGCACGAGGGCCGTGGAGACCGCAGAGTCGACGCCGCCGGAGAGCGCGGAGATGACGCGGGCGTCACCCACCTGCTCGCGGATGCGCTCGATCTGCTCGGCGATCACGTTGCCGCTGTTCCAGTCGGAGGCGAGGCCCGCACCCTTGTGCAGGAAGTTCTCGAGCACCCGCTGGCCGTGGTCGGAGTGCTTGACCTCGGGGTGCCACTGCACGCCGTACAACCCGCGCTCCTCGTTCGCGAACGCCGCGACCTTGGTCGCTTCGGTCGTGGCGAGCACGTCGAAGCCCTCGGGTGCTGTGGCCACCTGGTCACCGTGGCTCATCCACACGTTCTGCTCCGCCGGCTGACCGCCGAGCAGCGTGCCGCCGTCCCCCGAGATGACGGCGTCCGTCGCGCCGTACTCGCGCAGTCCGGTGTGCGCGACCTCGCCGCCGAGCGTCTGGGCCATGTACTGGAAGCCGTAGCAGATGCCGAGGGTCGGAATCCCGAGGTCGAAGACCGCCGGGTCGAGCTTCGGCGCGCCCTCTTCGTAAACCGACGAGGGACCGCCGGAGAGGATGATCGCGACCGGGTTCTTGGCGGCGATCTCCTCTGCTGTGGCCGTGTGCGGCACGATCTCGCTGTAGACGCCGGCCTCGCGCACGCGACGGGCGATCAGCTGCGCGTACTGCGCGCCGAAGTCGACGACGAGCGCAGGACGCTGCTGGGTCTCGGACTGTTCGGTCAACGGACACCTTCCGGGGCGGGGGCGGAGGCCTCGGCGGCCTCCCTGGTGGCGAGATAGGTCTTGACTTCACGGGCGACGACGGCCTCCATGAAGAACGACAGCAGCGGCACGACGCCGCCGAGCGCGAGCAGGATGAAGCGCGGGAAGCGCCAGCGCATCAGGCTCCACATGCGGAAGCACGCGAAGAGGTACACGACGTAGAACCAGCCGTGCGCCACGAGGATGAACAGCGAGAGGTTGAACCCGTCGCCCAGCGAGGTCATCTCGCAGGAGTTGGTCATCGGGGCGAACAGCGACCACCACTGGCAGTCGGGCCCGGCGAGCACGCCGGCGAACCAGAGCGGTCCTCCGGAGCCTCCCATGAAGAGCTCGAGGTGGATCGGCGTGTACTTCAGCACCATCTCGGTCAGCAGCAGGAGCAGCATGACTCCTGTGATGATCGACGCGATCTGGTAGAACCTCAGCGCACCGCGGATCGCCGGAAAGCTGGCGACTTTCGGTTCGGGCATGCGTCCAGTCTAGCCGCCGCGAATTCGCGTCGAATCCGCCCTCAGACGGTCGCGCTCCCCACCGCAACAGCACAACTTCGGAGATCGGAAGCCACACGCCGATCCTCCGGAGTTCCACCCGGCGTGTCTGCCTCGGACTCCGAAGTTGTGCCGAGGAGCGGCGGGGGGCGGAGACGGCGGGCGCGACGAAGGCCGCCGGGATCACTCCCGACGGCCTTCGCCTGTGTCATCCGACTACCGGATCAGAACCACTCGTCCAGATCAGAACCACCGCGTGAGCAGTTCCCAGAGCCAGTCGAGGATCGCCCCGATGATCCCGCCGGCACGGTTGACCGTGACCGTCGCAGTCGCCGCATCCCCGTCGGCCTGCGACGCGGCGACGGTGTACTTGCCCGACGGCGCGCTCTTCGGCACAGTGACCTGGGTGCTGAACGTGCCGTCGGCACCCACCTGGACGGTGCCGACCGGGACCGGCTTGCCCTTCTTCGGTCGCAGCTCGATGCTCACCGTCTCACCGGGCATGTAGCCCTCACCGGTGACCTTGAGGTTCTTGCCCGCGGTCACCTTCGACGAGCCGAGGGCGATCGTGCCGGCGAATTCCTCTTCACCGGCGATCGTGAACGGTACTTGCACGGTCGTCCCGGTCCCAGCGACGGCGACGGTGAGCGACTGCTCCCCGAAGACTCCCGACGGCACCGTGAAGGTGAGGCTCGCGCGCCCGCCCTCGTCGGTGGTGTCGACGACCGCGGGATCGACGACTCCGGTGGCGAGCACGGCGTCACCCAGCGAGAGCGTCACCTCGCCCGGTGCCGGCTCGCCCGCGCTGAAGGCGAGCGAGGAGAGCGACACGGTCACCTGGTCGCCGGCGCTGTATCCGTCGGCATCGGCGGAGCTGACCGCCACTCCGACCGCGCGCTGGGCGTAGTCGGGGCTCGCGGTCTTGTTCGCGTCGAACCAGTCGACCATGGACTGCAGGTCGATCTTGCCGGTGTCGCGCTTGCCTGCGCCCTCCTTGAAGGTGAAGAAGTTGTCTCCACCCGCGGCGAGGAACGAGTTGGCGGCGACCGTGTAGTTCGCCGCCGGGTCGACCGGTGTGCCGTTGAGCGTGATCGACGTGATACGTGAGCCCTGCGCAGCGGCCCGGTCGTAGGTGTAGACCAGCCCCTCCGAGACTCCGAGTTTCAGGAACGGACGCGCCGAACCCGCCGGCTGCCACTGCTCCTCGAGCACGCCCTTGAGCTGCGCACCGGTGAGCGTCAACGTCACCAGCGTGTTGGCGAACGGCTGTACCGTCGCCGCCTCACGATAGGTGACGTTGCCTGCGGGATCGTTCGCGTTGGACGAGGCGTAGGTGAGGTTCGCGCGGATGCCGCCGGGGTTCATGAGCGCCAGGTCGGCGCCCGTGGACCACTGCTGCACGTCGGCGACGAAGTTGCCGATGGTGGACTCGCCACCGCGGTTCTCCGTCTTGCCGTCGCTCTGGCGCGCCCGGTTGAAGTCGGCGGTGATGTCGCCGACCTTGATCGCTCCCAGGACGTCGGCCTCGGCCTTGGCCTTGTCGACGATCGCCTGCACCTCGGGAACCGCCGGATACAGCGGCTTGCCCGCTGCGGTGAGGGGCTTGATCTCGTTGGTGATCGAGATCAGTTCCTTCGTCTTCGGGTCGACCTTGATGTTCATCAGGCCCAGGTTCTCGCCGTACTGCCCCGCGGAGACGACCGGGCGGCCGTCGATCACGTGGTTGTAGGCGAGGTGGGTGTGTGCCGACACGATCGCGTCCACGTCGTCGTCGACGCCGTAGACGATCTCGCCGAGCGGCGAATCCGGAGTGATGCTCGACAGCTCGACGCTGGAGGCGCCCTCGTGCACGAGCAGGATGACGACATCTGCCTCGCCGTTGGACTCGTCGCCGTCGCTCAGATCATCGGCGACCGCGTTCACGGAGTCGGCGATGCTGCGGACCTCGAGATCCTTGATGCCCTCGGGCGAGACGAGCGAGTCGAGGTCTTCGGTGACAGCACCGACGAAGCCGACCTTCACGCCGTCGAGTTCCTTCACCCAGGCCGGTGCGAGCGCGGGCTCACCCGTCTCGGTGACGAAGACGTTCGACGAGATGTACTCCCAGTCCGCACGCTCCTGCACGCGATCGCGCAGGTCTTCCCAGCCCTGGTCGAACTCGTGGTTGCCCGCGGCGCTGACATCGAGACCGGCCGCGTTCAGCGCGTCGATCGTCGGGTTGTCGTCGTTGATGAACGAGGTGAACGTCGACGCGCCGATCAGGTCACCGGCACCGGCGAAGATCGTGTTCGGGTTCGCGTCGCGGAACTGCTTCACGGCTCCCGCCAGCACGGCGGCACCGGCGGCGGCACCGTCGGCCTCGATCCGACCGTGGAAGTCGTTGACCGTGACGACGTCGATGCTCACCGGCGGGATCTCCGAAGAGACGCCGACGATGATCGGGTCGTGGTCGCTGGACCGGTAGGGCGTGCCCGTCTCGGTGGCGCCGAACGCGTAGCCGCGGTCGCTCCACTCCGGCGAGTTGATGCCCCACACGCCTGCGCCCGTGATGGACGAGGCGAGCGACGGCGACGCGATCACGTGGTCGAGCGAACCGAGCTCGCCGTCGAACGTGTACGTGTACTGGCCATCGGTCTTGTCGGCGACGAGGTCGCTCCACCCCTTCGAGGTGAACACGTCGATCGGGTCTTCCTTGCCGTAGGCGTTGAAGTCGCCGATCAGCAGCATGTCGCTGCTGCCGGTGGTCTCCTCGAGCTCGGCGGTGAAGGCCAGGATCGCGTTCGCCTGCTTCACGCGGTCGGCGTTGAAGAAGCCCTGACCGTCGGCCGGCTCCGCACCTGCGCCCTCGGGCGGCGACTTCGACTTCAGGTGGTTCGCCACCACCGTGACGACGCGGCCGTCGATGTCGAACGCCTGCGCGATCGGCTCGCGCGCGTTGCCCCACACGGTCTCGTCGGTGACCGTGGCGCTGTCGCCCACGGTCTCGACGGCGTCCTTCTTGTAGATGATCGCATTGGTGATGAAGTCGGTCGTCGCCGCGTCGTTCAGCGCGGCGGGCGTGGGCACGTAGTCCCACACATCGCTGCCGGCGTCGGCGTTGAGGCCGGCGACCAGGTCCTTGAGGGCCGTGTCGACGGGCTTGCCCAGCTTGACCGAGTTCTCGATCTCCATGAGGGAGACGATCTCGGCGTCGAGTCCGTTGATCGCCGCGACGATCTTGGACTTCTGGATCGCGAACTGCGCCGCGTTCGCGGCCCCGCGGGCGTTGGAGTTCTCGCTCTTCAGCGTCGTGAAGTAGTTGTAGACGTTGAAGGACGCGACCTGCACGTCGCCGCCCACCTCAGGCGCGGAGACGGCGCGCGGGTTCGTCGCCTCGAACCCGACCTTCAGGTCGGCGGATGAGGAGTCGTCGATCGGCACGACCGGCTGCAGACGCCAGTCGTTGAAGCCCCACTGGAGCACGTAGCCGTTGTCGCCGAAGTCGACGGTGTCGCCGTTTCGGACTACCGTGTCCTTCGAGAAGTACGGCTGCTCGCCGGGGTGCCCGCTGTTGGACACCTGGATGGACCAGCCGTCGTCGAGAAGGATGCGGTTGGCGCGGTTGGCCGCGGCGATGACCGCCGCCTCAGCGCCGGGACGCGTGGCCTCGGTGCTCTTCACGGCCAGATCGGCACCCGCATTCAGCCACAGCGTGCCGAAGTTGAAGAGCTGGTGGCTGGAGGCGAGACGGTAGCTGCCCTCGGGAGCCACGTACATGTTCTCGTACTGCTCGCGATCCGCACCCTGCACCGTGGCGGGCAGCGGCGTGACGGCGGGAACGCCGACGCCGGCAGTCAGCACCTCGATGTCGGCGGCCGCAGCGGGGTTCAGCTGCGTCTGCCCGAAGTACTCGCTCACGGAGCCGGTGACCGAGACGAGGTCTCCGATCTCGAGGCTCGGAGCCAGTGCGTTCAGGAAGACGAACACGCCGTCCGAGGCGCCGGGCGTCGCGTCTGTCGCGCCCCCGGAGCCCTGCGTCTGGATGACGATGCCCTTGTAGCCGCCGGTGCGGTAGTCGGCCGTGACGACGCCCTCGACCTGCACGGTCTTGCCGCTCAGCGGCGACACGTCGGTCGTGCCCTGCACCTCGGCGATCGTCGCCTCGGTCGGCTCGCCGCCGGGGTCGGTGCCCGGGTCGGTGTCGCCGGAGTTCTGCGGGGTGATGGTGGCCGAGAGCGTGAAGTCAGCACTGTTGTCGTCGGTGTCGACGCCGTCGGCGCGGTTCAGCGACTTCACATCGGTGTTGCCGGCAGGCGGGGTCGCCGCCTTGGTCTCGAACGTGTTGGACGTGCCGTAGCCCAAGACGTCGATAACGCCGTCGACGCCCACGACCGAGCCGGGCGTGAGAGTCACTGCGGCCGTGCCCTCGACGAGAGCGAGCGTGCCGTTCGTGCCGCTCGGAGTCAGGGTGCTCGTGGCATCCGGAGCTGGCAGTTCCGCACCGTTCGCGCCGTTGCTGTTGCCCTGCACGAGGTAGTGGCCGCCGGCCGGGATGACGCCGGTGAGCGGCGCCACGCCATTGGAGGCGCCGGTGCCGGTCGCCGACCGGTACTGCAGCGACATGCCGTCGAGCGTGATCGGCGCCGAGGTCGGGTTGTAGAGCTCGACGAACTTGTTCTTGAACGCCGCCCCCGCGCTGCCGCCGGAGAGGTACGCCTCATTGATCACCACCCCCGTCCCCGTGGTGTCGGCTGTGGCAGGCACAGCGGCCAGCGTGCCGAGGCCGAGCGCGGCGACGCAGGTCACGGCGAGAGCGCCGATGCGCCCCCGACTTCTAGGGTGCGAGACGGGAACCCTGCGGTTCTCGTCGTCTGAAGCGGACATCATCGGTGCTGTCTCCTCGGTCGGGTTCGACACTTCTCAGGACTGTCACGGCGCACAGGGAGAACTCCCAGCGTGCTCACATGGTGCGAGCATACGTAGCGGTCCGGACATCCTCAACGGAGTTTTCCGATTCGTCATCGAGCGCTCACCGGATGGCCTCGACGACCCCTGACGAAGGTCGCTATCGCGGAGAGACGGCACGCAATTGCGCATCGATTCGCGCGCGGATGCGCGCGATGATCAGGCTGTCTTCGCCGCAGCCGCGTCTTCGAACTCCTCGACCTCGCGCTCCCAGGCATCCTTCGCCAGGCGGTACCAGAGGTAGAACGCGAAGCCCGCGAAGATGGCCCACTCCACCGCATAGAAGACGTTGAGCCAGTTCACCGGCGACATCTCATCGGGCGCAGGAGAGGAGATGTCGACGAGTCCCGCCGTCGCCGACGTCGAGGCGAGGTAGGGGCGGTAGACGTCGAGCTGCTCGATGTCGTGCCAGCGGCTGAGGAGAGCAGCCGGCGACATCCGATCCAACCGCTCCGGATCGGAGTGCGGGGGAACCGTGGGGCCCTCGTCGGAGATGATGCGCCCCGAGATCTCGACGACCGATCCGTCGGCACTGGCCTCGAGTTCGTTCACTGCCGCATCGGCCGCCGCGCGATCCGGAGCCCATCCGATCGCGACCGCGATCGATGTCCGTTCGTCGACGCGCAGCTGACCGGTAACCCAATAACCCTCGACGTCGTCGTTGAACCGGCTCGACACGACGATGAAGTCCTCGGGGACCCAGGCCCCGGACGTCTCCACACGCTGTCCCACCAGCGGCTCGGGGAGGTACTCCCCCGGCTCGAGGACCTCGGTGAGCTGCTGCACCTGCTCGGTCGCACCGGGCTCGGGCGGATCCGTCTCGATCGCACGCTCGAGCTGCCACTGCCCGAGCCAGGCGAACACGCCGGCGACGAGGAGGCACAGCAGCAGCATGCCGATCCAGCGTCCCCGGAGCATGACCTCACGAAGGGTCGGGGGGAACAGTGCGGGCGTGGTCACGGTGGTGCGCTGAACCTCAGGCCTCGTACGGTGCGAGCACGACCTCGACCCGCTGGAACTCCTTGAGGTCGGAGTACCCGGTGGTCGCCATCGACTTGCGCAGCGCGCCGATCAGGTTCGCGGTGCCGTCGGCGACCGGAGCGGGACCGTAGAGGATCTCCTCGAGCGTGCCGATCCCGCCGACCTCTACCCGACGGCCGCGCGGGAGCTTCGGGTGGTGGGCTTCCGGGCCCCAGTGGAATCCGCGGCCGGGGGCGTCGGTGGCACGAGCCAGCGCGACGCCGAGCATGACCGCATCCGCACCCATGGCGAGCGCCTTGACGATGTCGCCGGAGGTGCCCACACCGCCGTCGGCGATCACGTGCACGTAGCGGCCACCGGACTCGTCGAGGTAGTCGCGTCGCGCGGCGGCGACGTCGGACACCGCGGTCGCCATCGGCGCGTGGATGCCGAGGGTCGCGCGCGTCGTGGACGCTGCTCCCCCGCCGAAGCCGACGAGCACTCCGGCTGCTCCGGTGCGCATGAGGTGCAGGGCCGCGGTGTAGGTGGCGGCCCCGCCGACGATGACGGGGACATCGAGGTCGTAGATGAACTTCTTGAGGTTCAGCGGCTCGGCGACGCTCGACACGTGCTCGGCCGAGACCGTGGTGCCGCGGATGACGAACAGGTCGACGCCGGCGCGGGCCACGGTGTCATAGAACTCCTGGGTGCGCTGCGGCGTCAGTGATCCCGCCACCGTGACGCCGGCCTCGCGGATCTCAGCGAGGCGGCTCGTGATGAGCTCGGGTTTGATCGGCTCGGCGTACAGCTCCTGCATGCGGACCGTGGCCGTGCCCTCGTCGAGGCCGGCGATCTCGGCGAGTAGCGGCTCCGGGTTCTCGTACCGAGTCCACAGTCCCTCGAGGTCGAGCACACCCAGTCCGCCCAGCTGGCCCAGCATGATCGCCGTCTGCGGGCTGACGACCGAATCCATGGGCGCGCCGAGCACCGGGATGCCGAAACCGAAGGCGTCGATGGTCCAGGCGGTGGACACATCCTCCGGGTTGCGCGTGCGCCGGGAAGGCACCACCGCGATGTCATCGAACGTGTACGCGCGACGTGCGCGCTTTCCTCGGCCGAGCTCGATCTCCATGGTCACCCGACCAGCCTACCCGGGCGGGGCCGTCGCCTCGGGCAGAGCTCGCGACAGTGCGGAACGGCGAAGGTCCTCGATGGCATCGGGAAACGGGCCTGCCGCCTTTCACCCCGATGAGGGGATGACGCTCCTCGTCGGCTGGAGCGAGTCTGAAACTGCGGGATCCGAGTGGGTCCCGTTCTCTATGAGAGGTGACTTCATGACCCTTTGGGCCGGTTTCTGGGACATCGTCTGGTGGTTCCTGGCGGTGTTCGTCCTGTTCGCGTACCTGTTCGCGCTGTTCGCGATCATCACGGACCTGTTCCGCGATCACAAGCTGAACGGATGGGCGAAGGCGGCCTGGCTGATCTTCCTGGTCTTCGTTCCGTTCCTTACCGCCCTGATCTACCTGATCGCCCGTGGAGGAGGAATGGCAGAGCGTGGCGCTCGTGACGCGCAGGCGACGCAAGCAGCAGCCGCCGACTATGTCAGGTCGGTCGCCGGCAGCAGCCCGAGCGACGAGATCGCGAAGGCGAAAGCCCTCCTCGATGGCGGCACGATCAACGCTGCGGAGTACGAGCAGATCAAGACGCGCGTACTCGCGGGCTGACGAGATGCGAAGAAGGGGCTCGTGGTCTCTCATGGCGGCGAGCCCCTTCCCGATCGGTGAGATCAGAGGAGACCCACGCGTCGAGCGGCCTCGACCGCCTCGGCGCGTCCGTTGACCTGCAGCTTGCTGTAGATGCTGCGCAGCTGGGACTTGACGGTATTGGCGCTGACGTACCGACGTCCTGCGATCTCGGCGATGCTCTGATACGCGGGAAGCTCACGCAGCAGCTCGTGTTCCCGCGCCGTCAGCTTGGCGATCTCGACGGGTGCGGTCTCCTCCGACATCGCCAGGTCCGGATGGGCGAGGATCGCCTCCGCCATCGGCCGCCAGGCGCCGAGCCGCTCGATGCGTGCACGCAGCACGGCGGCCGGTTCCTGCCCTTCCTGGAGGAACGGCCGCACCGCCCGCAGCGGTGCCGCACACATCAGCGCGTTCAGGATCGCCGCTGTCGCGGACGCGTCGCGGCGCTGCCGCTCCGCGTGCACGGCGAGCGCCACCCATGCGGAGGCGAGAGTCAGCGGAGCGGACCGCGGGGCACCGTGTGCCAGCGCCTCCCGGAGGGCGTGATCGCCCTCCCGATTCGGATGACGGAGGAACGCGGCGGTCGCCGTTTCGATGCTGTACTCGCCGAGGACGCGTCGGCTGCGCGCCAGCAGCCGGTCGGCCAGGGGGCCGTCGCCCTGACGGACGGCGGAGCCCATGGCGGGAATGACGGCGTAGGCGAGGCTGGAGACCGAGTCGGCGAGATCGTTCTCGATCAGAGCTGCAACGTGCGCGAGCGCGTCGGTGCCACCGCGGCGAGTGAGTTCGTCGAGCGCGAGGAGCGTCTGCGTCAGATGATCGACGCGCGCGCCGGCGCGAGGGCTCCAGCGTCGCAGTACGCTCACCGCGAGAGGATCGGCCCGATGGTATGCCTGCGTCGCCTGGAGGCACACGACCCGCGCTGCCACGTCGTCGCGTTCGTCGGCACCGCTGAGCGGGTTTCGTTCGATCTGGAGGAGGACGGGCTCCATGCCGACTCGACTCGGCGCCCGGGAGAGGATCGACAGCGCACTCTCCAGGATCAGCATCCGCAGCCACCGCAGTTCCGAGGTGTCTGCAGTCGGCGAGCCGAGATGCACGAGCGCCGCGCTCCTGTTCTCCTCCATCTCGCCGTCGCTCGCGCCCGCGGTCCACACCTGCGCGTACTCGAGCAGGAGCGCGGTTCCGCGCGAGACGCGTGCGGCGACGGGCAACGGCGCCACGTCGCGGGTCCCGCCCTGCCGCCGGTTCGCGTGGGCCCAGAGAGCGTCCACGATCTCGTCCACCACGCTCGGAGGCCTTCTCTGCGTGGCGCGACTGCGCACACGCAGCAGCTGCGCCGCGCCGCGGCGGTCGTCGAAGTGCGGAACCGCGAGGAGGAGGGCCATATCCGCCTCCAGCCGCTCGCGATCCTTCAGCGCGACCGCGCGAACGGCGCGCATCACGGAACCTGACTCGCCGCGGAAGATCAGCTCGTAGCCATGTTGGTCGAGGAAAGCGGCGAGAGCGGTCGAGTCGGAGGCGCGGACAGCCTGATCGAGGGCACGGCGCAGGTCTCCTCTCGCCGAGAACCACTCGGCCGCCGTGGCATGCGCGCTGTTCGCGCGTGGGAGGTCCCGGCGACGCTGCTCCGCTGCGAGGAACGCCCAGAGGATCGGGTGGAAACGGAAGGAATCGTCCGTCGTGCGCACCACGAGCATGGTGATCCGCGCGAGTCGGTCGAGCACACGGCCAGCATCGGGGATCCCCGTGACCTCGACCGCGAGCGCTGCCGACACGGTCGTCGCAACAGCCGACCAGACCAGAACCTCTTCCTGCGCGGACGTGAGCGGGGCCAGCACCTCGGTGACGAGGTAGTCCGCGACGGGGCGGCTGTCGCCGTCGAAGCGTTCCATCGCCGCACGGTCGCCGGTCTCCAGCAGTCGGCGCGCGAACACGAGCGCCGTCACCCACCCCCCGGTGCGTACGAGGAGTCCCCGCAGCGTGTTCCCGGCCGGATCCGTCGCGCCGGCGAACAGTGTGGCGGCCTCCTCGGTGGTGAACGCGAGATCTGCTCCGGATATCTCGCGCGTCCGCGCCCATCTCGCGGGCGACGCGGGAAGCGCATCGAATCGTCCGGCCAGGACCACCCGAAGGCGCGCGTCGCCGCTGTCGATCGCGGACGCGATGGCGTTCATCACGCGCGACGACCCGCGATCCAGCTGGTCGATGACGAGGTAGACCCGGGGATCCCCCGATTCCCTGCTCCGCGCGATGGCGTCGAGGACCTGTTCCTCGACGCCGGCGTCCGCGACGCACACCGCGCCGTCGAGCGTCGCCGTCCACTGCTCGAGAAGAGTGGACTTTCCCGAGCCCGCAGGCGCCCAGATGCCCACGATGCGGAACCCCTGCTCGAAGGCGTCGAACATCTTCCGCAGTCGAGGCCGGTCGACCAGGCCGCTGCGATGCACGAAGGCAGCCGCCTCGGAGCCGCATGAGTGAGTGTCCCCGAGATCTGTCATATCGGTATTGTTTCACCTTTTACAGGTGGGTCCGCGTCGGCGTGGTCCCACCCCTCACCGTGCGCGGGCCACCCGCTTCTCATCCCACACGGGCTCGTCCGACTCATAGACCTCGCCGTCCGTCCCGAAGACCAGGAAACGATCGAACGACCTGGCGAACCACCGGTCGTGCGTCACGGCCAACACGGTCCCCTCGAATCGCGCGAGCGCCTGCTCCAGCGCCTCCGCCGACTCCAGGTCGAGGTTGTCGGTCGGTTCGTCCAGCAACAGCAGCGTCGCCCCGGAGAGCTCGAGCAGCAGCACTTGGAAACGCGCCTGCTGCCCGCCTGAGAGCGAGTCGAACGTCTGCTGCGCCTGCCGCACGAGTCCGTACCGGTCGAGCGCCGAACTCGCGGCGTCCCTCGGCATCCCGGCGCGGCGGTCGTCGCCCCGATGCAGGATCTCCAGGAGCGTGCGCCCGACGAACTCCGGATGCGCATGCGTCTGGGCGAACAGCCCGGGCACGACGCGGGCACCGAGCGTCACCGTGCCGGTGTGCTCCACCGCGCCCAGCTGCTCCCCGCTCGATGTGACATGACCGAGAGTCGCATCAGGGTCGCTGCCGCCGCGAGCCAGCAGCCGCAGGAAGTGCGACTTGCCTGATCCGTTGGATCCGAGCACCGCGACCCGGTCGCCATACCAGACCTCTGCATCGAAGGGACGCATGAGCCCCGTCAGCTCGAGACGCTGCGCGACCACGGCCCGCTTGCCGGTGCGTGCGCCGCGCAGGCGCATGTCGAAGTCCTGCGCCGGCGGGCGCTCCTCGGGCGGACCCGCCTCCTCGAACTTGCGCAGGCGGGTCTGCGCCGCCTGATAGCGCGAAGCGAAGCCGTCGTTCGCCGAGGCCTTGACCTTGAGGTTCGCGACGAGAGTGCGCAGCTTCTCGTGCTGCTCGTCCCAGCGCCGACGCAGCTCGTCGAGCCGATCCATCCGGTCGGTCCGCGCCTGCTGATACGTCGAGAAGCCACCGCCGTGCACCCACGCCGTGGCACCGGCGCCGCCCGGCTCGAGCGTGATCAGCCGGTCGACGGCGCGCGCGAGCAGCTCACGATCGTGCGACACCAGCAGCACGGTCTTCGGCGTCTGACGCAGCTGCTCCTCCAACCACCGCTTGGTCGGTACATCGAGGTAGTTGTCCGGTTCGTCGAGCAACAGCACCTCGTCGGGTCCGCGCAGCAGGGCTTCGAGCGCGAGCCGCTTCTGCTCGCCGCCGGAGAGCGTGGTGAGCTCGCGGTAACGCGCCCGCTCGAACGGGACACCGAGCGCGGCCACCGTGCACTGATCCCAGACGGTCTCGTGCTCGTACCCGCCGGCATCCGCATACTCGGCGATCGCCGACGCGTACGCCATCTGCGTTTCGTGCTCGTCGCGTTCGATCAGCGCGTTCTCTGCCGCCTCCAGGGCTTCGGCCGCCGCGCGGATGCGCCGGGGAGCGACCCGCACCAGCAGCTGGTGCACGGTCTCGCCTGCCTCGCCGTGTCCGACGAACTGGTCCATGACGCCGAGACCGCCGTCGATCGTGACGACACCGTCATCCGCGGACTGGTCACCGCGGATGATGCGCAGCAGAGTGGTCTTGCCCGCCCCGTTCGGGCCGATCAAGGCACTGGTGGAGCCTGCGCCGACGCGGAAGGTCGCCTCGTCGAGAAGCGGTCTGCCGTCGGGGAGCGTCAGAGAGACACTGGAGACATCGATGTAGCCCACGGTGCGTGGCCGTCCTTCCGCCCGCGCATGCCGAGCCGATCAGGCTATCAGGCGCGGGCGCTCCCGTCAGGTCAATGCCGAAGCTGCTCGACGCGTTCGGACTCCCCCCAGGCGCGATCTGCCGTGAGCGCGACCGCGTCGAGGCGGGCCGCCACCGCGAGGCACAGCCGATCGCCGAGCGAGAGTCCACTCCCGCGCTTCCACAGGCGGGCTGCCTCCTCGGCGTCACGGTGCGACACCGGCTCGACGCGCAGTCGATAGCTGAGCAGCAGTCCGGATGCCACGCCCCAGTCGGCACCGGAGGCCCGCACCTTCTGGGCGACCTCGGACCAGTTCGCCGCCCCGACCACGGCTTCGTCGAGAACCTCCTCGACGCGATCAGCCCCGGGTTCACCCTGCAGGAATGCGAGGAGTGCGGACGCATCCAGAACGATCACGCAGCGGCGTCCTCGGAGTTCGCGGCCGCCCGGCGTTCGGCGAGGAGTGATTCCAGAGCGTCCTTGCCTTCGAGCTGCGACCTGACGAGCGCCTTCGCCTGCTCGCGCGTGACGAGGATGACCCCACCCGCCGTCTCGATCATCAACAGCGGGACGCCCTGCTCCCAATGCTGGCGGGTGCGGAGCTCCGCGGGGACGACCAGACGGCCGCGATCACCCATCGGTGCGACGAACGTGGTATCCATGAATCCACGGTACCACCCGCGAATAGGCGGTGGGAGGTCAGTCCGCGCGGCCCAGACTCGTCAACGCCTCGGTGCGGGGTGCGGACGGCAGGACGAAGCGGAACTCGGTGCCCACGCCCTCCTGGCTGGTCACGTCCATGCTCCCGCCGTGGGCCAGCACGATCGCCCGCGTGATCGTGAGACCGAGGCCGACACCCGGCACGGCGTTGCGCGTCGCGGTCGAGGCACGGAAGAAACGGGTGAACAGCATCCCCTGCTCGTCTTCCGGGATCCCGACACCCGTGTCCTGAACGGCGAGCTCCACTCCCCCGTCGACCAGCCGGACGCGGGCACTGACGCGCCCGCCACGCGGGGTGAACTTGATCGCGTTGGAGAGCAGGTTGTCGAGCGCCTGACCGATCCGTCCGGAGTCGATCAGGAGGGGGATCGCGTCGGCCCCCACCTCGGCTTCGATCGAGATGCCCTCGCGCTGCGCGTGCGGTCCTGCGGAGACGACAGCCGATCGCACCAGTTCGACGACGTCGGCCTCGTCACGCTCGAGCGGGAACCGCCCGGATTCGACTTGGGCGGTGAACAGCAGGTCGCCGACGAGATTGAGCAGGCGCTTGGCGTTGCGCTCGATGATGCCGACGAACTCCTGCTGGTCCTCGGTCAGCGGCTGTCCGGGGTCGTTCTGCAGCAGATCGAGGAAACCGATGATCGCGCTCAGCGGCGTGCGGAGCTCGTGGGAGATCATCCCGACGAACTCGTCCTTCATGCGTGCGACCTCGACCGCTCTGGTCTCGTCGGTGAGGACGAACAGATACCCCTGCTGCGCGCCGGCGCCGTCCTTGTGCGGGGTGACGGTGACCCGGGCGGGAACCGTCGTGCCGCCCGCCGTCGTCACCTCGATGTCTCCGTCGACCGGGAGCCCGGCGTCGGCCTGAGCGAACAGCGCCTGGATTCCGGGCGAGAGATCCGCATGACCGGGTGGAAGCCCGTGCCCCATCTGCGGGCGGTCGGCGTTGTCGGCGGCCAGCATCGACAGGACCGCCGTCGAGAAGAACCGGTCGATGCGCACGTCGTCGCGCGCCTCCTCCGCCGAGAGCCCCAGCAGACGCTCGGCTCCGGGGTTCCACGCGGTGATCTTCCCGCTGCAGTCCGTCGCGATCACCGCCTGCGCCGTGATCGACGACCACAGACTCTCGAAGGAGTCCAGCAGTTCCCGGTACTGACGCTCCTTATCGCGCAGCTGCACGATCATCGCCACGTTCTCCGACAGCGCCTTGGTGCGCTCGACGACGAGTTCCTCCGCCTGCTCCACGCGCATGCGCTGCTGTCGGGACAGTTCGTTCACGACCGCGGCGACCGCGGAGAACACCAACGGACCGACGACCCCGCGCAACCATTCCACCGAGGTCGACGGCGGGTCGACGAAATACGGCATGAGCAGAGCGATCGAGGTGAGTCCACCGACGACGAAGACCCAGCGGATGCCCGGGGCCGCCGCGATCCAGACCACGGGGAGGATGACCAGCGAGCCGAAGATCGACGAGGCGCCGCCGGTGCCGGCCCGGAACAGCCCGAACCCGATGATGTCGATCATCGGGACCAGCAGCACGACCCAGCCGTCGTAGACATGGCGGGCGCTCAGCACCACGGCTTGCGCCGTCGCGGCGAGGACCAGTCCGAGACCCAGGAGGGCGACGCCGAGATGTGTGAACGGCAGGTCCGCGTTCCCCCACGAGAGGAGTGCCGCGATCACGATGGCAGCGGCGGACGGCAGCTGCTTGACCAGTGGACTGGGGTTGTCGAACATCCGGTACCACCGGCTCTCGGCCCGGTCGATGGCCGTCGCCCTCACCTCTTCACCTGCGCCACGATGCGATGCAGGTCCGCACCCGTGATCGGCTTGGGCAGTGCGGCATCCGCGGGCGGATAGTCGGCGGCGTCGAGCACCGAGCTGATCACCAGGAAGCAGTCGGGGAAGTGCTCCTGCACCAGGCGTGCGCATGCCTGGCCGGAGATCCCCGGAAGCAGCAGATCGAGCACGGCGACAACAGGATCGATGTCGGGGAACGCCGCGATCGCCGACTCGGCGTCATGCGCGATGAAGACGTCGAAGCCCTCGCGGTCGAGGTAGCGGCGCAGCAGCGCCGCCTGATCGGGGGCGTCCTCGACGACGAGGGCCAACGGCCTCCCGGTCATCGAAGGAACAGCTCTCGCACGACGACCACGACGATGACGACAGCGAGCGCGATGGCCGCCTGCGGGATCAGTCGTCGCTCGCGTCGGGCATCCGCGACGATCTCCTCCCGCTCGGCTTCGGGTGACGGTGCAGCGGTCATGAGTCGACGCGTCCGATCTTCTCGGTCTTGATCCAGGAGGCGTCTGCGCGACGCCACTCTTTGATGTAGGAATCCACGGTGATGGCGCACAGCAGGGAGCCGTAGCCGCAGACGTAGAGCAGGAGCCCTGCGAAGAATCGCCCGCCGGGAAGCGGTTCCACCGCGCGCGCCAGCCAGATCCCGAGCATCGAGATCGGACCCCACAGGTAGAACACGACGGCCCAGACGATGCGGGACTGATCCGTGAGGCCCAGCCCCACAGCGGCGAGGAGGGACTCGAACGCCCAGGGGAACAGGGCGATCGCCATCAGGATGAGCGCACCCAACCCCGGGAACATGATCGCCTCTCGCCAGGAGTGTCGGCCCGTCCGCGGATCGAGCTGCACCGAGTACAGCATCGAGAACAGGTAGATGCAGGCCGCCGAGATCCACATGAAGCGGAAGACGAACTCCGCGATGTCGCTGTGCAGGAAGAGCAGGGCGAGCATTCCCGCCGCCGCGAGCAGCATGAACGCGGGGAGCAGCAGGATGGTGAACCAGGCCAGCCCGAACGAGAAGCTGCCCAGGTTGTGCTCCCGGCTCGGGCGGAACCACAGCTTGCGGTAGATCGAGGTGAGCTGCACGTTGCCACGGGCCCAGCGCAGTCGCTGCTTCCAGAGGCTGTCGATCGTCCGGGGCTCCTCGGCCAGCACGACGGCATGCGGCTCGAAGACCATCCGGCGACCCTTGAGCTGTCCTTCGAACGTCGTCATCGTGTCTTCAGCGAGAGTCCCCGTCGGGATCCGCCCGCCGATCGCCTCGAGGTTGGCCCTCGAATGCAGTTGAGCGCCGCCGGCGAGACAGGCGATCGCACCGCCCACGTTCTGCACCCGGCGGGCGGAGAGCTGGCCGATCACGTACTCGATCGCGATGAACCGGGTGAGGTAGTTCCGGTCGCGGCTGCCCTCGGCGATGTAGGCGGTCACCGCACCGACCTTCTCATCGGCGAGGTGCCGGGTGAGCTTTCGCAGCGAGTCGCGCGCGAAGATCACGTCGGCATCCATGATGAGCACGGCTTCGGTCCAGGCATCGGCGAGCACCACGTCCAGTCCGTGGTTGAGCGTGTGCGCCTTGCCCTCGCCGCCCTTCTCGCGGCGCAGATGCACGACCCGTCCCGGGTGGGCATCGGCCTTCGCCGCGACGATGGCGGGGGTGTCGTCGGTGGACGCGTCGTCGACGACGAACACACGCAAGCGCTCGGCGGGGTACTCCAACTCGAGCAGCCGCTCGATCGCCGGGCCGATGACCGCCCCCTCGTTCCACGCCGGGATGATGACGGCGACGTTCGGATGGTACGGCGCCGCCTTGCCGTAGTGGTTGCGGAAGGCGTGGAGCGGCAGCATGAGGAACTGCAGCCCCGTGTTGATCACCGGCAGCGTGCCCACCAGGACGCACAGCAGGAGGACGACCACGATCACGGTCTGCAGCCAGGTCAGGTCGGCCATCAGGAGGCCTCCACCGCGTCGAGCAGGGGGATGACACGCGAATAACGGCCGACTTCGGCGGCATCGTGGCTGTCGGTGGAGGCGACGATCTCTCCCCCGGCTCGGAGAAGAGCCGACAGCGCGTCGGCGCCGGGGCACCCCCACTTCTCATTGACCTCGACGAGAGTGTCGGTCTCGGCCGCCGTGCGCGCCCACGCCTCCGTGCGCTCCCGCCCGAGATCGAGCTCGGACAGGCCGATCTTCGGGAGGATCGAGAAGCAGTGGGCGAGCTGATTCCCGGGATGCCGACGCATCGTCGCGATGAGCGCATCGGTCAACTGGTCGAGCACGTCATCGGCGGCCCAACCCGCGGCCATCCGTTCGCGCACGGCTGTGGGGCCGAGCGGGCCGTCGACGCCCGGGAACTGGTGATCGGCGATCAGGATCCGGTCGATGCCGTTCGGAAGAGCCGGGATGTCGAGCGACCCCGCGGCGTCGAGGATCTTGGCCTCCACGCCCGAGAGCACGGTCAGTCCCTCGGGCACCCGCAGTTCGCGGACGGCAGCCAGGTAGTCCGGTACCCACGTGGTGCTCTGGCGCACATGGTCGACGAGACGCAGCGTGGTCAGCCCGGCGGCCGCCGCCGCCTCGACGTTCTCGGCGAGGGTCGACACCGCATCGTCCGAGAAGGTCGAGTGGACGTGATGGTCACCGCGCAGCACGGCGTGACTCACAGCTCCTCCTGATGGCCCGCGTGGGCGGAGACCAGCACGTCGTCGACCTCGACGATCACATCCTCCAGGAAGCGAACCGACGCGACCTCGCGGAATGGGACGCGCACCGGCAGCTCGCGCCCGAGGAACAGGTCGGCCACGAGTGACGGGATGTCGACACCGGCCGCGATCGTCAGTGGCAGTGCGCCGGGGAAGCGCGGGTTGACCTCGAGAAGCACGGCCCGGCCGGCCCGATCCCGGCGCAGCTGCACGTTCGCGACGCCGACGAGTCCGATGGCGCGGGCGATCGCTGCCGCCGCGTCCTCGAGCTCCGGGTCCTGCACGGTACGTCCGGCGATGGCGACCCCGGAATCGACCCTCGCGCGGGTGCGGGGCACCGCGGCGACCACGTGACCCGCCGCATCCGCGATGACGTCGACCGAGTACTCCTCCCCCGGAAGGAAGTCCTGCACGATGAGACCCTCGTCCGTCGGGAGCGCCTCGAGTGCCGCCCGGTCGGGCACGAGGCGCACGCCGCGGCTGCCGGCGCCCTGACGCGGCTTGGCGAAGACCGGGAACTCCCAGTCGACTGCCTGCGCGTCGGAGCCGGCGAGGACCGTGCGGGGGGTGAGCCCGGTCGGCGCGCACCGTTCGGCGAGCGCGAGCTTGTCCAGCGCGGTGTTCAGCGTGTCCGCCGACGGGGCGGCGAGCACGGCGGGCGCGAGTTCCTCCCGCCGGTCAGCCAGGGCGATAAGCTCGACATCGACCGTCGAGATCACGAGGTCGAGCTGATCGGCTTCGACCAGCCGAGCGATCGCCGGCACGAAATCGTCATCCCTTCCCGGCGGGACCAGGCGACGCTGCTCCGCCGGCACCAGGTAGATACCGCTCGCCCAGCCGTCCATGTCGGCGGCGAACACGGTCAGATCGGATCGGCGGAGGAGGGATCGGATCACGGCGACTCCGGCCGGTCCGCCTGCTCCGGTCACCAGCACACGCTTCGTCATCAGCTCTCCCGTCGGCTGAGTTCATGGGCGCCGATGAACTCGGCCGTCTCGCGCACCACTTCCAAGGGTTCCACCGCGGTACCGCCCCCGAACCGCGACCAGTACCGCGCCGTCGCGGTGACGAACTCGGGTGCCAGATAGTCGCGGCTCGCCGTCTGCGAGCCGAAGCGCTCCAGCAGCCGGAGCTTGTCGTCGAGATACTGATCGATCCGCACGAACCGGGTCGGACGGAAGTCGATCGTCGACGAGGGGCTCTGGTAGCAGGCGACCGTTCCCACTCGGCGGGTCGCCACGATCGTGGCCTCGCTCACGGCACGGTGATCCTGGTGGCGGTCGTTGCTCGAGTGCGTGTAGACGATCGTCGGCTGGATCTCCTGCACGACCTCCTCGATGAGGCGAACCGTCGAGCCGCCGCCCGAGATCTCGGTGTCCACGAGATCTTTCAGGAACAGCCGGGCACCGAGCATCTCCGCAGCAGCCAGCGACTCGTCCTGCCGACTCTCGGCATCGCCCCCGCGCGCTCCGCGGGACAGAGTGAGGATCGTGATCTCGTCCTGCGCCCGGGAGTGCGCCGCGAGGAGGCCCCCGACCCCGATCTCGACGTCGTCGGGATGGGCGCCGATCGCGAGCACGCGTTCCTTCGGGCGTGCTTCGTCGCGGCGACGGCGGCCTTCTTCGACCAGTCGCGTGACCGACTCGACGAGCTTGGCGTTGTCGAGAGGCTTGGTGAGGAACTCGTCCGCCTGTGCGCGCAGCGCCGAGACCGCGTACTCCACCGATACATGGGCCGTCATCACCACCACGGGCACGGTGGGAACCGTGCGACGGAGCTCGGCGAGAAGCTCGAGCCCGTTGAGTCCGGGCATCTCGATATCGGTGACGACGACGTCAGGGCGCACCTGCGCCACGCGTTCGACAGCGGCCCTCCCGTCGTCGGCGACGTCGACGATGCAGCCGGCCCGCCTCTCGAGCACGGTCTTCACGAGCAGGGCGACGTCCGAGTCGTCGTCGACGACGAGTACGCGAGGAGCATCCTCTGGCATAGGTGCGGCTCTCCTTGGGGAGGTTCCCTGACCGATGGGGATCGGCCGTGCGACCTCGGCGCCTTCATCACCGGGGCCGCTGGGAAAGTCGAGCGGGGTATGTCGATTCTGGCATAGGCCCGCGCGCACCGAGGGAGGCGCATCCGCATGCGTTCATGGACGAGATCGATCCTCGTCGCACCCGCCGATCGTGCCCCTCCTGCGCCGGGCTCTGTCTCAGGATCCGGCCGCCGCGGCGCGCTTCTCCTGCTGGAAGACGCGGATGGCCTCGTAGCGGTCGGCCGAGCGCGCGCGTCGCTTGGCCGCCTCCTCGTCGCGGTTCTTCGGCGGCGCGGTCGTGACGAGCTCGTCGAGGAGGGCGCGCGTCGCCTGTGCGATCTCGGCGACCGCACGGTCGAACACGGCGCGATTGGCACGCGACGGCGCGTTCGCTCCGGAGATCTTCCGGACGAACTGGAGGGCCGCGTCGTGGCACTCGTCATCGGTCGCGGCAGGCTCGAGGTTGTTCAGCGGGACGATGTTTCGGCACATACCGGCACGCTACGCCGCGTCCCGGACAGACGGAAGAGGAGCCCGGGCACCGCAGCAGGGAGGGGATGGTGCGACCGGTACCGCCCTCGCTACGCTCGGGGCAATCGGAACCGCAGCACGTTTCTCGTTCCCTCGTTGACAGGACAGAACATGACGAACCCTCCGTTCCCCGAACAGCCCAACCCCGATTCCTCGGTCCCCGAGACACCGCCGCCGCCGCCAGCCGCGGCCGCCCCCGCAACGACCGGACATGTCCCCTCGGCCCCCACGCCGGACTGGAACACCGCACCGGACGGAGTCCCGGGCACCGGGGTCGGATCCCCCGCAGACGATCACCCGGCCCCCGCGGACGCCGCGTACTCCGCTCCCCCGGCCGCCGACTATCCGGCGCCCGGCGCCGCGGTCTACGGGCAACCGACCTCCGCGCCGCCGGGGCGAGTCCTGTCGATCGTCGGATTCGTGCTCGCGTTCGTGGTGGCACCGGTCGGACTGATCATCAGCATCGTCGCCGCCGTGAAGCTCGGCAAGAGCGGCCAGCCGAAGGGCTTCGCCATCGCCGGCATCATCGTCGGCGCGCTCATCACGATCTTCTGGGTGATCCTCCTGATCGTGCTCTTCACCGCCTTCGCCGCGCTCATCGGCATGTGCGCGGACCTCGGGCCGGGAGTGTGGGAGGTCGACGGCATCACCTACCGATGCGGCTGACTTGCACCGACGACACACAGCGAGAGGGGCCGGATGCGCACAGCATCCGGCCCCTCTCGCTGTGACGACTACTTCTTGTAGTTCGGTGCCTCGACGACGATCTGCACGTCGTGCGGGTGCGACTCCTTGAGTCCCGCAGAGGTGATGCGCACGAACTTGCCGCGCGTCTTGAGCTCTTCGATCGTGCGGGCTCCGACGTAGAACATCGACTGACGGAGTCCGCCGACCAGCTGGTAGGCGACGGCGGCGAGCGGGCCGCGGTAGGGGACCTGCCCTTCGATGCCCTCGGGGATCAGCTTGTCGTCGCTGGGGACGTCGGCCTGGAAGTAGCGGTCCTTGGAATACGAGGTCTGCTTGCCGCGCGTCTGCATCGCTCCCAGCGAGCCCATGCCGCGGTACTGCTTGAACTGCTTGCCGGACTGGAAGACGATCTCACCCGGGGACTCGTCGGTTCCGGCCAGGAGCGACCCGAGCATGACGGCGTCGGCGCCGGCGACGAGCGCCTTCGCGATGTCGCCGGAGTACTGCAGCCCACCGTCGGCGATCACGGGCACGCCGGCGGGACGGGCGGCGAGAGAAGCCTCGTAGACGGCGGTGACCTGCGGCACGCCGACACCCGCGACGACGCGCGTGGTGCAGATCGAGCCGGGACCCACGCCGACCTTGACGGCGTCGACGCCCGCGTCGACCAGAGCCTGGGCACCCTCACGGGTGGCGACGTTGCCGCCGACGATGTCGATGTGCTCGAACGACGCGTCGGCCTTCAGGCGGCGGACGAGGTCGATGACACCCTGGGACTGCCCGTTGGCGGTGTCGACGACGAGCACGTCGACACCGGCGTCGCGCAGCGCCTCGGCACGCTCCCACGCGTCTCCGAAGAAGCCGATCGCGGCACCGACGCGCAGCCGACCCTGGTCGTCCTTGGTGGCGAGCGGGTACTTCTCGCTCTTGTCGAAGTCCTTGATGGTGATGAGGCCCGCGAGCTTGCCGTCTTCATCGATGAGCGGCAGCTTCTCGACGCGGTGCTTCGCGAAGAGCGCGATGACCTCCCCGGCAGCCACCCCGACGGGGGCGGTGACGAGGTTCTCGCTCGTCATGACGTCTTTCACGAAGGTGCTCTGGCGCTCGAAACCCGACACGAAACGCATGTCGCGGTTCGTGATGATGCCGACCAGCTTGCCCTCGTCGTCGACCACCGGCAGCCCGGAGATGCGGTACTTCGCGCACAGGTTGTCGACCTCTTCGACGGTCGCGTCCTGCGTCGTCGTGATCGGGTCGGTGATCATGCCGGACTCGCTGCGCTTGACGCGGTCGACGTGCGCGGCCTGGTCGGCGATCGAGAGGTTGCGGTGCAGGATGCCGATGCCGCCCTCGCGCGCCATCGCGATCGCCATGCGGGACTCGGTGACCGTGTCCATCGCGCTCGACAGCAGCGGGGTGGCGACCGAGATCCGGCGGGTGATCCGCGACGAGGTATCCGCCTCGCTGGGGATGACGTCGGTGTGCCCCGGCAGGAGCAGCACGTCGTCGTACGTCAGTCCGACGAAGCCGAAGGGATCGTGCTGTTCCATGGATTCTCCTTCTGCGCGAGTCGCGCATGTCCGAGTGCGAGGGGCGGTCGACGTCGGCCTTTGCGGGGCCGCGGCCCGTATGAAGATTCTAAGCGCGACGCGCCCGAGAACATTCCCGGAGCCGGCCGTTACCGGACCGTTGGACCCGGCGGTAGGTGATTCGCAGATCGCACACTACGCTCAAATGCGTCGTCCATCGCTGCGGTTCATACCCGATGCCGCAGTGACAGCACTCACAGTGGAGGTTGCGTGGGACCCACAACAATCGCCGTGCAGCGAAGGCGCCCCTGGGCCGTCATCTGCCTCGGTATCCTCATGGCGCTCATGGCGTTCCTTTTCCTGCCCCCCTCATCGGCGTCGGCCGAGACGACGGACGACGGGCAGGAGGTCACGGACTTCTACTTCGCCGGCGTCGTCACCAACGCGGATGAGCCGGTAGAAGGCGTCGTCATGTCCATCGAGGGCAACGGCTTCGAAGCCGAGACCGAGACGGATGCCGAAGGCAAGTGGCGCCTGTACGTGCCGGAGATGGAGACGTACACCCTCACGGTGGACGAATCCACGCTGCCGAAGGGCGTCATCGTCGACGCGACGCAACTTCCCGAGGGCATTCAGCCCGTGTCGGGGACCACCGCGTCGTTCGAACTCGAATTCGGCCTCACGGGCACCAAGATCGTCAACTTCTTCCTCGGAGCGGGCGAGCGGGTCACCGTGTCGTTCCTCGATCAGCTCCTGTCGCGCATCGTCGGCGGCTTGAACTTCGGGCTCCTCCTCGGACTCGCCTCGATGGGCGCCGCGCTCATCTACGGCACCACCCGCCTCTCCAACTTCGCCCACGGCGAGATGGTCACGTGGGGCGCCGTGGTCGCGCTGCTGTGCACGACGTTCTGGAACCTCCCCCTCTGGCTCGGCATCATCGCCGCCGTCATCGGCGGAGCCGCGCTCGGGTGGGCGCTGGATGCCGGGATCTGGAAACCCCTGCGTCGAAAAGGCCTCGGTGTGGTCCAGCTCATGATCGTGAGCATCGGCCTCTCCCTCGCCCTCCGCTACGGCATGCAGTACTTCATCGGCGGCAACACCTACCAGCTGCCGGGCGCGAGCCCCGAGCCCATCCGCCTCGGACCCATCTCGCTGTCGTACATCGACATGATCGCCATGGCGACCAGCATCATCGTGATCCTCGGCGTCGCGTTCTTCCTCACCAGGACCCGCACCGGAAAGGCCACCCGAGCGATCTCGGACAACCCGCAGCTGGCCGCGGCATCCGGCATCGACGTCGACAAGGTCATCCGCACGGTGTGGATCCTCGCGGGCGCACTCGCCGCGATCTCCGGCATCCTGTGGGCGTACTTCCGCCCCGGCGTGAAGTGGGACATGGGCATGCAGATGCTGCTGCTGATGTTCTGCGCGATCACACTCGGTGGCCTCGGATCGGCGATCGGCGCCCTGATCGGCTCGATCATCGTCGGTCTCGCCGTCGAGGTGTCGACCCTGCTGGGTGTGCCGTCGGATCTCAAGTACGCCACGGCACTCGTCGCCCTGATCATCATTCTGCTGGTGCGGCCGCAAGGCATCCTCGGACGCAAGGAAAGGTTGGGCTGACGCATGGACTTCGGAAGCATCTTCGGCAACACCGCCTCCTATCTCTTCAGCCCGACGACGATCGCCTACGCCCTGGCGGCCACCGGCCTCGCGGTGCACTTCGGCTACACCGGCCTGCTCAACTTCGGTATGGCCGCGTTCATGGCCATCGGCGGCTACGGCTACGCGATCTCGATCCTGACCTTCGGGTTCCCGTGGTGGGCAGGCGTCCTCGTCGGCATGCTCGGCGGCGCGGCGTTCGCGCTCATCCTCGGTATCCCGACCCTGCGCCTGCGTGCCGACTATCTCGCCATCGCGACGATCGCCGCTGCCGAGGTGGTGCGGCTCATGTTCGTGACCGAGCTCTTCAAGGACTGGACGAACTCCGCCGGCGGACTCTCCGGGTACCACCAGAGCTTCCGCGACTCGAACCCGTTCCCTCCCGGGACTTACGGCTTCGGCCCGTGGACGTACAACGCGACCGACCTGTGGGTGCGCGTGGTCGGACTGATCGCGCTCGTCATTGCCGTGCTCGTGGTGTGGGCGCTCATGCGCAGCCCGTGGGGCCGCGTGCTCAAGGGCATCCGCGAAGACGAGGATGCGGTGCGCTCGCTCGGCAAGAACGTCTTCGCCTACAAGATGCAGGCGCTCGTGGTCGGTGGTGTGATCGGCGCAGTCGGCGGCATCGTCTTCATCCTGCCGTCGGCGGTGATCCCCGGCAGCTACTCGACGTCGCTGACGTTCTTCCTGTGGACGATCCTCCTGCTCGGCGGCGCGGCCACCGTGCTCGGACCGACCCTCGGCGCGGTGCTGTTCTGGGTGGTGTTCGCCTTCCTCGGCGCGCTTCTCCCCGCGATGGCGAACGCCGGATATCTGCCGATGTCCGGCGCACAGGCCGACGTCGTGCGGTACATCGTGATCGGCGTCGTGCTGATGCTGATCGTCATTTTCCGCCCGCAGGGCATCCTCGGAAACAAGAGGGAGATGACCTTTGTCAAATAGCGACGACGCGGTGGTCACACCCGCGAAGAGCACGCCCCGCGCAAAGACCCAGGGGCTCGCCGCTGGACCTGCAGCGCCGGGCGTCAAGAAGGTCGACCCGATCCTGATCGTCGATGCGGTGGAGCGCCGCTTCGGCGGTCTCACCGCGGTCGACGTCGACCACCTGGAGATCCCGCGCGGCGCGATCACCGCGCTGATCGGCCCGAACGGCGCCGGCAAGACGACCCTGTTCAACCTGCTGTGCGGCTTCGACAAGCCCAACAGCGGCACCTGGTCGTTCGACGGGACCAACCTGTCGGGCATCCCCTCGTTCAAGGTCGCGCGGATGGGACAGGTCCGCACGTTCCAGCTGACCAAGTCCCTGTCGCTGCTCACCGTGCTCGAGAACATGAAGCTCGGCGCGAAGGATCAGCGCGGCGAGGGTTTCTGGGCGGGCCTGTTCCCCTTCCTCTGGCGCAAGCAGGATCAGGAGATCGAGGCGCGTGCGCACGAGCTTCTCACCCGCTTCAAGCTCGACGCCAAGGAGCAGGATTTCGCCGCATCGCTCTCGGGCGGTCAGCGCAAGCTCCTCGAGATGGCCCGCGCGCTCATGAGCGACCCGACCCTGGTGATGCTCGACGAGCCGATGGCCGGCGTGAACCCCGCGCTCACGCAGTCGCTGCTGGAGCACATCCTCGACCTCAAGGATCTGGGGATGACGGTGCTGTTCGTCGAGCACGACATGCACATGGTGCGGCACATCGCCGACTGGGTGGTCGTGATGGCCGAGGGCCGCGTGGTGGCCGAGGGTCCGCCCGACCAGGTCATGGAGGATCCGGCCGTGGTCGACGCCTACCTGGGCGCGCACCAGGACGTCGATCTCGGGGCCGTCACCGGCCGCCTCCCCGTGATCTCGGAGGAGGACGCGATCCGCATCCGGGAGCAGATCGAGACCGAGGTCGAGGCTGAGGTCGAGGCCGAAGACGTCGAGGAGGAGAAGGCATGACCGACGCATCCGCGCCCACTCCGGCGCCCGCACCCGCCGAGCGCAATGAGATCAAGAACGACGACGTCATCGTCGAGCTGACCGATGTGCATGCCGGGTACCTGCCAGGGGTGAACATCCTCAACGGCGCCAACCTCGTGGCCCACAAGGGCGAGCTGATCGGCATCATCGGTCCGAACGGCGCCGGCAAGTCGACGCTGCTCAAGGCGATCTTCGGCATGGTCGAGATCCGCTCGGGCGACGTCACGGTGAAGGGCGAGAGCATCGTCGGGCTCAAGGCCGACAAGCTCGTGCGCCGTGGCGTGGCCTTCGTGCCGCAGACGAACAACGTGTTCCCGTCGCTCACGATCCAGGAGAACCTGGAGATGGGGCTGTACCAGAACCCCAAGATCTTCGCCGAGCGCCTGGAGTTCGTCAGCAGCATCTTCGGCGAGCTGGGCAAGCGCCTCAAGCAGCGCGCAGGTTCACTCTCGGGCGGCGAGCGGCAGATGGTCGCCATGTCGCGGGCGCTGATGATGGACCCATCTGTTCTCCTGCTCGACGAGCCCTCCGCCGGCCTCTCCCCCGTGCGTCAGGATGATGCGTTCATCCGCGTCTCCGACATCAACAAGGCGGGCGTGACGACGATCATGGTCGAGCAGAACGCGCGGCGCTGCCTGCAGATCTGCGACCGCGGCTACGTGCTCGATCAGGGCAAGGACGCCTATGAGGGCTCGGGGCGTGAACTGCTGAACGACCCCAAGGTCATCGGCCTGTACCTCGGCACACTCGGCACCGACGCCGCCTGAGCGCGTCACGCTGAAGGGGGATGCCACGCGGCATCCCCCTTCAGCGTGTGTCCCCGATGCGTGAGCATCCGTCGGGAGTTCGCGCATCCGTCGGGTACTCGCCCGGCGTTTCTCCCGACATCCGTGAAAACTCCCGACGAATGAACCGGGGCGGGACGGAACGAGCCCGGGGACGACGAAGGCCCCGGATGCCGAGCATCCGGGGCCTCGTCTACGCGCTTACTTGAGGCGCGTCGTGGTGTTGTCGGCGCCGAACTCGTAGACGCCGATGGCGGCGCCCTTCGGGTCGTTGTTCTCGTCGAACGTGATCTCACCGGAGAGGCCGTCGTAGTCCGCCGTGCCGCCGCCGTTGATGATGTCGGCGCACTCCGCGTAGGTGGTGCACTTCTCGCCCTCGTCGCCGCCGCCGGACACGGTGGCCATCTGCTCAGCCATGTCTGCGCCCTCGACGGAGCCGGCGGCCAGAGCCGACAGCGCCATGAGGATTACGGCGTCGTACGCCTCGGCCGAGTAGGTCACGGCGTCGATGGGGTCGTTGCCGTCGGCGGTCCAGACCTCGTTGAGCTGGTCGAGGAAGTCCTGCGGCAGCTCGGCGCCGGCGCGGGTACCCTTCGAGCCCTCGAGGTTGACCGAGACGTCAGTGCCCCAGTCCTTCAGGTTGCCGTCGACGAGGTACAGCGAGCCCGTGTCGACGCCCGCGTTGCCGAGCAGCGGCGCGATGGTCGCGAACTGGTCGTACGAGACGACGGCGACCGCGTCGGGCTTGGCAGCCGCGATCTCGGAGACCTGAGCGTTGAACTGTCCGTCGCCCTGGTTGAAGGACGCATCGGCGACGACCTCGCCGCCGGTGCCCTCGAACGTCGACTTGATGGCTTCGAACAGGCCCGTGCCGTAGGGGTCGTTCTGGTAGATGATGCCGAGGGTCTTGTGACCGTCTTCGGCGATCTGGTTGCCGAGGACCTCACCCTGCAGGTTGTCGCTCGGTGCGGTGCGGAAGTACAGCGGGTTGATGCCCGAGAAGTCCGGCGAGGTGTTCGACGGCGAGACGGTGAGGATTCCCGCTCCGGCGTTGCCGTCGAGGATGAGCTTGGTGACGCTCGACGATGCGGCGCCGACCATCGCGGTGATGCCCTCGTTCTGGAGGTTGGTGATCGACGTCTCGTACGCCTTGTTGTCGAGGTCGCCCTCGTCGGCGGTGGTGAGGTCGATGGTCACACCGGCGTCGGCCTCGTTGATCTCGTTGACGGCCAGCTGGACGCCGGCCTCCATCGGTGCGCCGAGGAACGCGAGCGAACCGGTCGCGGGAAGCAGCGAGCCGAGCTTGAGCGTCAGATCGACGGCCGGCTTCTCACCGCCTTCGCTCGGCTCGGCGTTCGGCGTGCTGCTGCAGCCGGCGATGACGATGGCGGATGCGCTGATCAAAGCGATCCCGGCGAAGACCTTCGCGGTGCGCGAGCCCTTCAATGCGTTCATGATGCTCCCTTGCGTAACTGAACGTGGATTGTGACCACGGGCGGGTGCTCTAACACTAGGGCGTGGGACCCGCGCACAGGGGGTGCAAGTATCTCGGTGCGTTAACGATCCGACACCGGGATTCCGGGGCGGAGAACCGCGGGTTCACACCAGTTCGGGCTGCGCGATCCTGCGCCCTCGGCGAGCGGCGATCAGCAGGTCGACGACGAAGACGCCGATCGCGATCCAGACGATGATGAACCCGGCCCAGCGCTCGGGTGGCATGGGCTCGTGCAGGACCGCGACGCCGATCACGAACTGCATCACCGGGGTGATGAACTGGATCATCCCGATCACCGTGAGGTTGATCCTCCGGGTGCCCGCCGCGAACAGCAGCAGAGGGACCGCCGTCGCGACGCCGGCGAATGCCAGCAGCACCGCGTGGGCCCATCCGTTCCCGCCCATCGTGAGGCCTGCGGGGGTCGAGGCGACCACGATGAGCTGCACGACGGCGATCGGGATCAGCCAGAACGACTCGAGGGTCAGACCGCTGACGGCGTCCACCGCCGGGCCGATCTTCTTCTTGATGAGCCCGTACACCCCGAACGACGCGGTCAGCGACAGCGCGATCCACGGGAAGGCGCGGTAGGCCACGACGATCACGACCACCGCGATCGCGGCGATGGCGATCGCGGCCCACTGCAGCTTGCGGATGCGCTCCTTCAACACGAAGACACCCAGCAGCACGGTCGTGATCGGGTTGATGAAGTAGCCAAGGCTCGTCTCGACCACGTTGTCGCTGAGGGTTCCGATGAGGAACACCTGCCAGTTGACGTAGATCAGCAGACCGGCGAGCGCGGTCCACCCCAGCAGCTTCGGCTGCCTCAGGATCACGCCGAACGGCGCCCAGCCGCGCGTGACCGTGAGCAGCAGAATGCAGAAGACGAACGACAGGAGCACCCGCCACGCGACGACCTCCCACGGACCGGTCGGAACGAGGAGGAGGAAGTAGAGCGGGAGCACGCCCCAGAGGAGGTAGGCGGATCCGGCGTACGCGACTCCGGCGGTCTGAGTGGCGCGGGTCGTCTCGGGGGTCACCGCACAACCCTATTCCCGCGGTGGAGGCTCCGAGAGCGCCGGTCGGCCGCCCCGCAGAGATCGGCAGGAATCGGATGACCGATGGCGGATGCAGAAGGGGCTCGGACGCACACGCATCCGAGCCCCTTCGGGACCTGGCCCGCCCCCTTCGAGAGGGACGGAACCGGGTTCAGCAGATCAGCGGACGACGACCGCCAGGACGTCGCGAGCGGACAGGACGAGGTACTCGTCTGCGCCGAACTTCACCTCGGTGCCACCGTACTTGCTGTACAGGACACGGTCGCCGACGGCGACGTCGATCGGAACGCGGTTGCCGTTGTCGTCGATGCGGCCGGGGCCGACAGCCACGACCTCGCCCTCCTGGGGCTTCTCCTTGGCGGTGTCGGGGATGACCAGGCCACTCGCGGTGGTCTGCTCGGCCTCGACCTGCTGGATGACGATGCGGTCTTCGAGCGGCTTGATGGAAACCGACACGGTCTACCTCTTCTTTCTTGACACTGACACGAAAGACTTGTTCGCACTCTCAACCCGAGAGTGCTAATCCAGTCTATGCGCTGGGCTGGCACTCATGCAATGCGAGTGCCAGCGCACCCCGGGATTCGCGGGCACGGGCGGGAATTAGGCTGAGGGCGTGGAGATGTCCGAGCTGCGTGCCCTGCTGACCCCCGCCGGTCTCGAACTGCTCGACGCGGCCGGGGCCGTCGAGTCGACGGCCGACGTCGCGCGCGCCGTCTCGCGGCTGCGTGCCGCCGGGCACTCCCCCGAGCTGGTCTCGGCGGTCGTCGGCCAGGCGCACCTGCGATCCAAGGCGTCGGCGAAGTTCGGCCCCTTCGCCGCGCGGATGCTCTTCACCAGAGCCGGGCTCGAACAGGCCACGCGACTCGGTGTGGCCGCACGGCATGCACAGCGGATCCGCAGCGCGGGTTTCACGGCCGTGGCCGACCTCGGGTGCGGGATCGGCGGCGACGCGCTCGCTTTCGCCGGAGCCGGGCTCGATGTGCTCGCCGTCGATGCCGACGAGGTCACCGCCGCCATCGCGGCCTACAACCTCGCACCCTTCGGAGAGGGCGCGGTGGTGCGGCACAGCACGGCGGAGGACGCGTTCGAGGGGTCGGAGGCCGAGCGCGCGGTCTGGATGGATCCCGCGCGGCGCACCTCCGGGCACAGCGAGACCCGTCGCGTGTCCGCCGACGACTACTCTCCCTCGCTGGACTGGGCGTTCGACGTCGCCGCGCGCGTGCCGACGGGCATCAAGCTCGGCCCCGCGCACGACCGCGACGCGCTTCCCGCCGACGCCGAGGCGCAGTGGGTGAGCGCCGACGGCAGCGTCGTCGAGCTGGTCGTATGGAGCGGCGCCCTCGCCCGCGACGGCGTGCGGCGCTCAGCACTCGTGATCCGGGGCGACCGCTCGCACGAGATGACCGCACCGGCGGACGTCGCCGACGAACCGGTGCGCGAGCTCGGCGCCTTCCTGCACGAGCCCGACGGCGCGGTGATCCGCGCCCGCCTGATCGGCGATGTCGCCCGGAGCCTCGACGCCGGGATGCTCGACGAGCACATCGCGTACCTCACCTCGGATGCCGCCCTGACGAGCCCGTTCGTGCAATCGTTCCGCGTACGCGAGACCCTGCCCGCCAACCCCAAGGCGATCAGCGCCGCTCTCAAGGCGCACGGCATCGGTCGCATCGAGATCAAGAAGCGCGGCGTCGACATCGACCCTGCGACGTTCCGGAAGAAGCTCGTGCTGCGCGGCGATCAGGAGGCCACGCTGATCCTCGCGCGCATCGGCGATCAGCGGCGGGCGATCCTCGCCGATCGGGTCCCTGCCGCAAGCTGACCGCCCGCGCTCGGACGCGGTCAGCCGTCGTCGCCCGGGTTCGGGATCTCGACCCGCTCACCCGGCGACACCTGAATCATGTAGGGGTCGTCCACAGCCTCGAGCTCCACAGCCTCGGGTTCCTCAGCCTCGACCGAAACCGTCAGATACGGCGTCTGCTGGCCCGTGAACCGCAGGTCGAGCGCGGTGACCGCTTTCGTGCCGCCCGTCGCCTGGTCGACCGATACGAGCTCCATGCCGAGCCCTTCCGCGACCGCGGTTTCGAAGCCCTTGCACACCACGGGACCGGCGGCATCCACGATCAGGCATCGCTCCGTCGCTCCCGCATCCGAGAGCCGATCCGCCAGCCACACCGGCGCGCTGCGGAACGTCCCGACGAGCGAGAGACCGAGTTCGAAACCATCCGTGAGCAGCGACTCCGCGCGGTCGCGCACCTCTTCGGGGAACTGGGCCGTGAGCGAATCCACCCCGCCCCACCGTTGGATCGCGACCAACGGCTCCCCCGCCGTCGACATCAGCATCGTGGCGTAGACGGTGTCGGAGACTGCCGCCTCGCCCGAAGCTTCGGAGGGCAGCGACAGCGCCGCCGACAATCCGCGCTCCGTCTCCTCCACGGCGAGACAGTTCGTCTGCGACAGCTCATCGACATCGAGGATCAGGCAGGCCACCGATCCGCCATCCTGCGTCGCGTACCAGACCAGGGCGTCGGCGTTCTGCGCCACCGCACGGACGGAACCGGGGTCGAACGCCTCGGTCGCCAGCTCTCCGCGGCGCTGCTGCTGCTCCGGCGTCAGCGGGATGCTCGCGTCTCGCGGCGCGAAGAGCGCCCCGCCGATGCCGACCCCGACGGCGAGGACAGCGGCGGTCGCGGCGATCAGCGTCATGATCGCCCGCTGGCGCGTGACGCCGCGGGCCGGCGGCTCCTGCGTCTCCTGCGCATCCTGCGCCTGCGTCTCCTGCGCCTTCGCCTCCGGTGCGCCGTGGGGCTGTCTCAGATCGGGAGCATCCGCCACATCCGCGGTCGGCTGCGCGGTGACCCCGTCCTCGAGCGCGCGCAGGCGCTCGGATTCCGCCTCTGTCAGCTGCCCGCCTCGCCCATAGGCCTTCCGCTGCAGCGCCCGGAGCTCCGCGGTGTCAGTCTCCCCCGGCACCGGAGGTGCCTCCCTCCCGGGTGATCACCAGATACCCGGGCCCCTGATTCGACTTCATCTCGAAGTTCGTCACGCCACCGGTCTCGGCGTCGACGACGTTGAGCACGAGACTCGAGGCCTGCTCCTGCATGGTCTGCGGGTCGGCGCAGGTGACCGGAGCCTCATCGGTGGATCCGTCGTAGATGAGGCACTGGTTCTGCGACTCGATCTGCACCGCCGTCCAGATCGGCACGTCGCCGTCGTAGCCGACCACCCAGAGCGAACCGGCCTGGAACCCGTTCTCCGCGAGTCGAGCCGCCGTCTCCGATTCGGCCTCGTTCGCGTAGGTGATGCCGCTGTCGCTCGGGTTGAAGTCGTAGGCGCTCACCGCGACTGCGGGTTCGCCCGACGCGGTGAACAGCATCTGCGCACTGACCTCTCGCTGCAGAGCACCGTCGCCCTTGACCGAGATCGAACCGTAGATGCCGGTCTCGGCGAGAATCTCGGTACGGTCGCAGGACGGAACCGTCGCCTCACCCGTGCCCAGGATCAGGCAGGTGCGCTCCCTCGCGTCCTTCGTCGCCGTCCAGATGACCACGTCCTCCTCGACGCCGAGCGCGCGGATCGAGCCGGGATCGTACACACCGGCCGCGACGAGCTCGTTCTGCCATGCCTGCTGCTCGGTGGTCAGCTCCACCGCTGCGGCGCCGGATCGGCCGAACGCGAGCCAGCCGACACCCACCCCGATCGCGAGCACCACGACGGCTGCGAGGGCGACCGGCCGCCAGCGCGTGCGCAGCAGGGAGAACAGCGAGCGCCAGGACGACGATGCGGCCGTGGATGCCTCGACCGCGTCGTCGCTCGCTGCATCGGCGGACGCCGCCACAGCCGCGTCCTCCGCCTCGCTCTCGCCGACGGAGACATCGGCGTCGGCGACGGCCGGCGCCTCATCCGACTCGCGCTGCCCGGAGACGACGTGCTCGGCATTCGGTCCGGCCACGGCTGCCGGTGCGCGTCGACGGTCCTCCAGCTTCCGAAGACGTTCGGCTTCGGCCGCCGTCAGCGAGGAATCGCGCCCGTACGCCCGCGCCTGCAGGGAACGCAGCTCCTCCGACTCCTCCGGCTCGAGCATCCGCTCAGCCGAGCTTCTCGAACTGCATGCCTGCCCAGACCAACCAGCCCAGGCTGTACACCGTCGCGCAGAGGCCGAGCACGAGCGCCCACAGCGCGATCGCACGACTCTCGAGCGGACGACGCAGCGACATGATCGCTGCGATCACAGCCACCACCGCGACGGGGATACCCCAGCCGACGAAGAACGACGCCCCGAGGGCCACGATCGCGGCGAGCAGTGCCCAGGGCGCGAGCCGGGTGTCGTCGACGGGGATGGCACCGGTCGTCGGCTCCCACTCCGCCTCGCCCGGGGCATCGATGTCGGGTCCGCTCACCACCACCGGCTCGATGCCGACGGGCCCGGTGGGGAGTTTCGTGTAGCCGTCGCGCCGGGCGCCCGGCAGCCGGGGCGCTGCCCCGGGATGCTGCTCGACCTCGTGACTGGCGCGTTCGACGCGCGCCGGCGGCGCCTGGGGCGTCTTCGCGTCGGGCGAGCCCGAGACATCGCTCATGCGGGCACCGCTTCAGCGATCTGGATCTCGGTGACCGGGAGGGTCGAGTCCGCCCCGAACGCCAGTGTCGACGGTCGGCGGCCCGAAGAGATCAGCTCGGCGGCCAGCGCGGCGATCATCGCGCCGTTGTCGGTGCACAGCGACAACGGGGGGATCCGTACCGTGACGCCGGCCTCCGCGGCGCGTCGGAGCGCGACCTCACGCAGCCGACGGTTCGCGATCACCCCGCCGCCCAGGAGCAGGCGCGGCACGCCGAGGTCGGCGCAGGCCGCGAGTGCTTTGGTCACCAGCACGTCGACGACCGCCTCGCGGAAGCTCGCCGCCACATCGGCCACCGGCACCTCGACCCCGTCGGCTTCGCAGCGCTCGACCCACCGCGCGACGGCGGTCTTCAGCCCCGAGAACGAGAAGTCGTACCGATGCTTCGCCAGATCGGAGGCGCGGGAGAGACCGCGCGGGAACCGGATCGCATCCGGGTCGCCGTCGGCCGCCGCTCGGTCGATCTCGGGGCCGCCGGGGTACGGCAGCGACAGCAGGCGGGCGACCTTGTCGAAGGCTTCGCCGGCAGCGTCGTCCATCGTCTCCCCGAGCAGTTCGACGTCGGTGGTGAGGTCGCGGACGTGCAGCAGGGACGTGTGGCCGCCGGAGACCAGCAGCGCGATGGTCGGGTACTCGAGCGGCGCGGAATCGGCCGTGAGGATGTCGGCGGCGATGTGTCCCACGAGATGGTTGACGGCGTACAGCGGCTTGTCGATCGAGACGGCCAGGCCCTTCGCCGCTCCCACTCCGACCATCAGGGCGCCGGCGAGACCGGGACCGCTCGTGACGGCGACGGCATCGAGGTCATCGAGGCGCACGCCCGCCTCGGCGAGCGCCGCATCGATTGCGGGCTGCAGTGCCTCCAAGTGGGCTCGGGCGGCGACTTCGGGCACGACGCCGCCGTAACGGGCGTGCTCGTCCATGCTCGACGCGATGGTGTTGGAGAGCAGGGTGCGACCGCGGACGATGCCGATGCCCGTCTCGTCGCAGCTCGTCTCGATGCCGAGGACCAGCGGCTCGCTCATGCCTTCGCCTCCTCGGCAGTGTCGTGCGACGCCCGGTGGCGGCGCAGTTCCAGACGCATCACGATCGCGTCCACGTCGTCCGGCTGATAGTAGCGGGGACGGCGGCCGATCTCTTCGAAGCCCTCCGCGAGGTACAGACCCTCTGCGGCGGGGTTGTCGGCCCTGACCTCGAGGAACACCTCGCGAGCACCGCGCTCGGCCGCGGCGGCGAGGAGGGCACGCAGGAGTGCACGGCCCCGACCCTGCCCGCGGTGCTCGGCGAGGAGCGCGATGGTCTGGATGTCGGCGTCGACACTGCCGCGCAAGGCGCGCACGCCGCCGTAGCCGATGATCGCGTCGTCGTGCTCGTCGACCAGGTAGCGGCCGTGGACGCTCGCGAGTTCGGCGGCCATCGTCTCGCGGCTCCACGCGTCGGTCGGGAAGGACCGCTCCTCGATCGTCATGATCGCGTCGAGGTCGTCCACGGTGGCGTCGCGGAGGGTCATGAGCCGACCTTCTTCGGCGCGCCGGGCACCGTCACGTCCGGGTGGCGCATGTACAGCGGCTCGTCGCCCGTGAGCACTCGGCCGGCGGCGAGGGCGCGTGCTCCGACGCGCGCCAGGTCCACCGCCGACAGCGTCGCGACGTCGACGCGGCGAACACCCTCGAGGTGGGCGTCGGCGTCCGCCGCCCGCACGAGGACGGTCTCGGCGACCACGTGCGGGATCCCATCGGCATCCAGCCCGTCGAAGACCGTGATCGCGACCTCGCGACGGCGGGCGTCGGTGACGATCGCGAACGGCTGTGTCTCGGTCTCGAGCGCGGTGAGCGCGGCAGCCAGGTGGCTGGGAACCGGGACGACCGGGATGTCGCGTCCGAGCGCGAAGGCGCGGGCCGCGGCGATGCCGATGCGGAGACCGGTGAAGGGGCCGGGGCCCATGCCCGCGACGACATGCGTCACCTCACCGGGACCGGCATCGGCGAGCGCCTCGACGAGCAGGTCGCCGATCACCTCGGCATGGCCCAGCGGGTCGACGGCTGCCGCCTCGGCGCGTCGCGCCCCGTCGGCATCGATGAGGGCCACAGCGGTGCCCAGGGAGGTGTCGACGGCAAGGATCACGTCTCCAGGGTAGCCGTGCATGCGCTGTGAGAGCGGCCCGGGGCGCCCGCTGCCGGTGCCTCAGCCGAGCGGAGCGCGGAGCGGGTAGTCCTGATCCTCGAGGATCACCTGCGACGCGGCTCCCGTGGTGCGATTGACGATCACCGGAGCCATCAGGTTCACGCTCACGCCTTCCGTGGAGGGGTGGGCGACCACGAGGACCAGCGCATCATCAGCCGAGCCGAGCGCCAGACTCTCGGCCTGTTCGTCGGAGAGGATCGGCGCGTACTCGCCGAGCACGGTTCGCGGGTCGACGAGGTACAGCCGCAGGTCCACGTCGTCCACGGCCCGCATCGAGAACAGACCGTCAGCACCGTCGACCGGCGCGAGAGCGAAGTCGACGTGCGGAGCGAGGCCCGGAGGGGGCGTCAGGAAGGTGAGCGCGGCGGTCATCGCAGGAAGTCCATCAGCGAGGGCTGCAGCACGCGGGCGTTGACGGCGAGCGCGGAGCGGTACACGAGCTCCTGCGCCTGCAGACGCACCAGCACCTCGATCGAATCGACGTCCTCGACCGCCGTGCGGCGGGATTCGAGGGACACGGAATTCTGCACTGCCGCCTCCTTGGCGCGTTCGATCTGAGACTGGCGGGTTCCGACGGAACCCTGCACCCCGAGCATGGCCGTGCGTCGGTCGTCGATCTCCGCGAGGCGCGGACCGACGTTTGTTCCGGAGCGGAGGTCGGCGACGATCTTGTCGACCAGCGCGAACACCGAGTCGTCTCCGGTGCCGAAGACCGCGGCGCCGTCGGTGTCGACCCGGACGGATGCCGCGTCGGAGACGCGACGGCCGACCTCGGACCCGGCCACGCCGCTGTACGAGTAATCCGCGGCGAACGCCGCCGTGTCGGAGGTACCCGCGAACACCGAACGGCCGAGCAGCCGGGTGTTCGCCTGCGTGAGGAGCTCCTTGCGGATGCCCTCGAGCTCGACGGCCAGGGCCTCCTTGGCGGTCGCGTCCAGTGCACCGTCGTTCGCACCCTGGGAAGTGAGGTCGCGGACCCGGCTCAGCAGCGAGGTGCTCGCGGTGATCGCGACATCCGCCGCTGTGACCCACGCGAGCCCGTCGTCGATGTTGCGCGCGTACTGGTCGTTGCGGCGCTGCTCGGCATGCAGGGCGAGGGCGGCTGCCGCGGCTGCCGGGTCTTCGGACGGAGTGGCGAAGGCGCGCTGCGATGTCGCCTGCTCCTGCAGACGTGCCAGCTCCGTGAGGTTCGACTGCAGCTGGCGCATCGCCGTCTGCGTCATGGATGACGATGTCACTCGAGAGATCACGATGCTCCTTTATCAGCGTCCGACGAGGCCGGTGCGGTTGATGAGGACGTCGAGCGCCTCGTCCACCGCCGTCATCACGCGGGCTGCCGCCTGGTACGCGGTCTGGTAGGTGAGCAGACTGATCGTCTCCTCGTCGCCGTCGACGGCGGCCACGGACTGCTGCGCCCCGACCGCGGCGACCGCCGCCGAATCGGAGACCTTCGCCCGCTGTACGTCGGCGGCCGTCGCCACCCCGAAGCGCGTGACGTGATCGGACCAGAGCGCGTCGGGCGAGGTGGCGCTCCGCCCGATCTGCGAGATCAGATCAGCATTCGTCGCATCCAGCGCACCGGCGCCCGGTGCGGCGAGCGCCAGCTCGGACGGGGTCGTCACGGCGACCTTGAGTCCGAGCGCGGCCGAGCCGGTCGTCGGGAGCGTGAAGAAGTCCCCGCCCGCCTGGCCGGATGACGTGACACCCGCACGGTGCTGCGCGTTCAGTGCCCCGGCCAGCGCTGTCGCCACCGCGTCGTAGGTCGAGGCGAGCTGAGCGAGCATCCCGCCGTCCGCTGCCGGTGCGAGCACGGCGAGCGAACCACCGAGCTCGCCGCCGTCGATCGAGGCCGGGAGGTCGGGGGCGGACTCCCATGAGACGGTGAAGCGCTGACCCGCGTCGATCGAGGCCGGACCGGTGAGGACGAGGTGTCGGGAATCGGACCCCGAGACCAGCGCGTTGCCGCCGACGCGGAGGGTCATCGACCCGTCGCTCTCGATCGTGGCCGCCGCGCCGGACATGCGGGCGACGTTCTGCGCGAGAACGCTGCGCTGGTCCATGAGCTCGTTCGCCGAGCGGCCGGAGGCGAGGGCGTCGCGGATCTCGCCGTTGAGCACGGCGATCTGGTCGGCAGCCGCGTTCACCTGGGTCACGGTGCGCTCGGCCGTGGCGCGTGCATCGTTCCACTGCGAAGCCACGGTCCGGTAGCCGCCGACGATGTGAGAGGCGAGCTCTTTCGCGGATTCGAGGATGCTGGACGCCGCCGCGCCGGAGTCCGGGGTGTTCGCGAGGTCCTGCCATCCCGACCAGAACTTCGACAGCCGGGCCGCCAGTCCGTTCTCGGTGGGCTCGGCGAGCGAAGCCTCGATCGTGGTCGCGGCGACCGCGCGCGTGGACCAGAAGCCCGATGCGGCGAGCGAGTCGCGGACTCGGGCGTCGAGCAGCGCATCGCCCAGACGCGCCACCCCGTCGATCGAGACGCCGTGCCCGGGGAGGGCGCCGACGCTGAATCTGCCCGACTGGGCGATGGCGGCGACCGCAGAGGTCTGCACCCGCTGACGGGTGTACCCCTCTGTCTTCTGGTTGGCGATGTTCTGCCCGACCACATCCATACCGCGTCGCGCGGCCGCGAGTCCGCTGGCCGCGGTGTTCAATCCACTGAAGGTCGACATGATCCCCTTCCGGTCACATCTCGGTGTCGATGATGCGCGCTGCGTCGTCGCGTGCGCGGTCACCGTTCGTCGTGTATTCGCCCGTCTCGTGCCCCAACGCGGCGAGCGTCTCCTGGGTGGCGCGGAGCACTCCGCTGAGCTGCTCCGTGTTCGCGTCGCGCAGCTGCTCGACCTCGGCGGCGAGTCTGGTCAGCGCCCGCATGTGGTCTGCGAACACCTCCTGCCAGGCTCCCTCCGGCGCATGCGCGACCAGTTCTCGGATCGTCGCGCCCTCCGGAGCCCCCCACTCCTCGGCGACCGCGGCGACCTCGACGGTGCGCGCGAGTCCTGCACCACGCAGGCGATCGAGGACCTGATCGATCTCGCGGGCGGCAAACTGGATCCACTGGGATCGTCCGGCGGCGAGCAGCAGCTGCTGTTCGTCTAGTTTGAAGAGCAGCATCTCGAGCAGTTCACGCTCTCGCCACAGCTGTATCGATAGTTCGTTGGCTCCCATGATCCCCTTTTCCCCAGTGATCGCCACGCCTGTTAACGCGGCCAAAGGTCACTATCGGCTGCCGCGCCCCTAAGGTTACTATGTGGAACGGCGGTGGGTAGTTCTCCCCATGTACAGATCGCGACAAGTGTGATATGTGCATCTACTCATCTCCTTGGAGCTTCCGGAGTGAATCCAGAGAGGTGGATCATCCCCCATGTCGTCGCGCGCTGAGCGCAATCTCCTCATCGAGAGCAACCTCCCCCTGGTCGGCTACCTCGCTTCCGAAACGCACGCTCGAGCCACTCATATCCCCCGTGACGAGCTGGCGTCGGTCGGAGCGCTCGCGCTCGTGACCGCCGCCGACGCCTTCGACCCGGCTCTGGGCGTGCCCTTCGGCGCCTATGCACGCCGCCGCATCCTCGGTGCGTTCGCCGACGAGATGCGTTCCATGGACTGGGCATCCCGCGGTATCCGCAAGCGCATCAAAGAGACGGTCGCCGTCCGCGAAACCCTCACCGCCGGGCTCGGCCGGACGGCGACGGCCGCCGAGGTCGCCACAGCCATGGGTGTCGCGAAGGATGTCGTCCTCGAAGCCCTCGGCGATGCCGCCCGCACCGTCACCACACTGGAAGATCCCGCCGCACGCGATGTGACGGCCGACGTCCTGCTGCCCGAGGAATCGGCGCTCGTCGGTGAGCGGCGCGAGGTACTCGAGCAGGCCGTGGCCGCCCTCCCCGAGCGCATGCGCCGGATCGTCCAGAGCGTCTACTTCGAAGAGCGCCCCGTCAAGGAGATCGCCGAAGAGCTGGGGGTGACCCATTCCGCCGTGTCGCAGCAGCGGTCGGAGGCCATCCGCCTGCTGCGCGACGCCCTGGACCGGTATTTCGCCGAGGGGGCAGCCCCCGCCACGACCACACGGGTGTCGGCCGGAGCGCGCGATGCGTACTTCACGCGGATCGCCGATGCGGCCAGCGCGCGGATCGCCGGCGTCTTCCGCGAATCGGCTCCCGCCTGACGGCGTTCCCCGCTCACTCGGCTAACGCCCGCGCTCCCGCCGCCGATAGGTGTGTGCGGGAGACCACGGATGGTCTCCCGCACAACGAAATTCACGGAGGAGAACCCTTATGGGTATGCAGATCAACACCAACGTGTCGGCGCTCAACGCCTACCGCAACCTGTCCAACACGCAGAACGACCTGTCGAAGTCGCTCGAGAAGCTGTCGAGCGGCCTGCGGATCAACCGGGCAGCGGACGACGCCGCCGGCCTCGCGATCTCCGAGGGCCTGCGTTCGCAGGTCAACGGCCTGAACGTCGCGGCTCGCAACGCTCAGGACGGCATCTCGGTCATCCAGACCGCGGAAGGCGCCCTGACCGAGGTCCACTCGATCCTGCAGCGTGTGCGCGACCTGACCGCTCAGGGCGCGAACGACTCGAACAACGCGAAGTCGCGTGAGGCGATCCAGAAGGAGATCAACACCCTGGGTGACGAGCTCACCCGTGTCGCCGACAGCACGAACTTCAACGGCATCAAGCTGCTCTCGGGCGGCACGACGCTGACGTTCCAGGTCGGTGCGGGTGCGGTCGCCGCCGAGGACCAGATCTCGGTCGCCCTGACCGACTTCGACACCCTCGGTGCCGACATCAAGACGCTCGCGGCCACGATGACGGACGCAGCGACGTACGGCACCGCGCTCGCGGGCATCGACACGCAGATCCAGGCGGTCTCGACCGCACGTGCCGGCTACGGTGCGCTGCAGAACCGCTTCGAGTCGACCATCAACAGCCTCAACGTGTCGGCAGAGAACCTGTCCGCCGCCGAGAGCCGTATCCGCGACACCGACATGGCGTCCGAGATGGTCAAGTTCACCTCGGCGAACATCCTGTCGCAGGCGGGCACGGCCATGCTGGCCCAGGCGAACCAGTCCAACCAGGGCGTTCTCCAGCTCCTGCGCTGATCCACGCCATAGGGTCCGGGCGGCGGCTGCGACCGTCGCCCGGACCCTATCCGCCCCTGACCCGCAAAGGCGATCATGTCTCTCTCGCTCGACGGCCTCGTCTCCGGCCTGAAGACCACGGAGGTCATCAAGGCCCTGATGGACGTGCACGCCATCCCGCGCTCGCTGCTCAAGGCGAAGATGGATGACAAGAGCGGCATCGTCACCCAGCTGCAGACGCTGAACACCGCGATCCAGAACCTCGCCACCGCTGCAGGGAAGGCCGCGTCGCCCGACGGGCTGGCCCGGTTCACGACATCGTCGTCGTCGACCACCGTCACGGTCGCGACCCGCACCGGTGCCGCCCCGGTCTCGGCGGAGATCGTCGTCGACAAGATCGCGAAGAACCACACCATCGTCTCGGCCGCATCGAACGGGTGGCCCGTCGACCCGCCCGTGATCACCCTCGAGAACGCCAAGGGAGAGCGTCTGCAGATCGAGGCCGACGGCGCCTCGATGCAGGACGTCGCCCAGGCCATCAACGAAGCGGGCTTCGGAGTCGTCGCCTCGGCGGTGCCCGCCGGCCGCGACGCCGACGGCAACCCCCTGCACCGCCTGCAGCTGCGCGCGGCCGACTCGGGCGAGGCCGGTCAGTTCCGCGCCTACCGAGGAGATGTCGCCGCGGTCGAGGCAGGCACCGCATCCGACCTCGCCACCGAAGCGGGGGCGGCCGTCATCGCAGTGGGCGCCGACGCGCAGCTGCGGCTCTGGGCCGGCACCAGTGCCGAGCAGGTGCTGACCTCGTCGGGCAACACCTTCACCGACCTCTTCGACGGCGTCGACGTCACGGTCTCCGCGGCATCCGCCGATCCCGTCACGATCGGCGTGACCGTCGACACCGCGGCCCGCACGAAAGCGTCCGCCGAGTTCATCGCCGCGGTCAAAGACATCCTGACGCGCATCGACAACGGCTCGAAGGCGACCGTCGCCGCGAACGCGGGCGAGAAGACGACCCTGGGCGTCTTCACCGGTGACAGCACGGTCCGCTCGCTGCGGACGGCGCTCGCCGACGCCATCCAGCATCCGATCGACGGGGTCTCCCCCTCCTCCATCGGCATCTCGACCGACATGTACGGCGTGCTGAGCTTCGACGAGGAGAAGTTCGCCGAAGCCCTCGCGAAGGACCCGGATGCGGTCGCCGGACTGTTCTCCGACGTCGCCTCGCGCGTGCAGGAGACCGCGAAGGTCTACTCCGACAAGTACGAGGGCCTGCTCACGTCCCGCATCACCGGACAGGAGAGCGAGGTGAAGAGCCTCGGCGAGCAGATGGAGCGCTGGGACGTGCGTCTCGCCCAGCGCAAGGCGAACCTGGAGCGCACCTACGCCCGACTCGAGGTCATGCTCTCGCAGCTGCAGTCGCAGTCGACCTACCTGTCCTCGCAGATCGCCGCGCTGCCGACCTCGAGCTCGGGGAAGTGAGCATGAACGCCGCCCTGCGCGCTCAGCAGCGCTACCGTGACGACGCCGTCCTGTCGGCACCGCCCGAGCGTCTCGTGACACTGCTCTACGACCGGCTGATGCTCGACATCGAACGCGGCGAGGCCGCGCAGCGGGCCGAGGACTGGACCGAGGCGAACGCCCAGCTCCAGCACGCGCAGGCCATCGTGGCAGAGCTGTCCTCCTCTCTCACCGACGATTGGAACGGCAGCGCCGGCCTGCGCTCGGTCTACGTGTTCCTGTCGCAGACCCTGATCGGTGCCAACATCGGCCGCGACCCCGAACGCACGCGCGCCTGCCACGGGATCGTCGCCCCGTTGCGGGATGCCTGGCACGAAGCCGCCAGGACCGTCGCGGAGACGCGTTCGTGAGCGCCGACGAAGAGTTCGGCCGGCGGAACATCGACGAGTGGACCGAGCTGCTGGATCGTCTCGAGCTCGACGCCGACCGGATCCTGACGGCTGCCCCCGGAACCGCGGACACGGCCGTCATCGAACCGTGGACACCGCCCAGCACTCCCCTGCCCGTGCACCTCGCCGACCGCGCCCGCCGAGTGATCGAGCGCCAGCGCCTCGCGATGGAACGCGCCCGCACGGATCTCGACGACCTCCGCCAGCACCTCGGCGCCGTGGATCGGATCCCGGGAACCCGTCGCCCCGACGCACCCGCCTACCTCGACGTGGACGGCTGAGACCGCTCCCTAACGCCGCGCGCGACCCTGCCGATAGATCAGGGAGAGCACGGATGGCTCGCAAGACTCGGCCAGGGATCGGCCACACCACCACACACGGGGAGCGGTCGTGTTCGATTCTGTGACCATCAACGCGCTGACGAGCGCGCTCGACGGCCTCGCGCTGCGCCAGCGGGCGATCGCCGACAACATCGCCAACATCAACACCCCCGACTACCACGCCAAGCGGGTGCGCTTCGAAGAGGCACTCGCCGACTCGGTCCAGGCGGGCGACGGGCGGGTCGGCGCGACCGTCGGCACCTCGCTCGAGCCGACGCGCCTGAACGGCAACAACGTCAACCTCGACACCGAGACCCTGTCCAGCGTCGACACGATGCTGCGCTACCAGTTCGCGACCCAGGCCGTGAACGGCTCGTTCGCCTCGATGCGCGCGGCGATGAGGACCTCATGACCTTCGACGCGATCGGCATCGCAAGCACCGGACTGACCGTGCACCGCAAGTGGCTCGACGCCATCAGCGACAACATCGCGAACATCAACACCGTCACAGCGACCGACGGCGCGGCCTTCCGGGCCCGGTACATCACCGCCCAGACCAGCGACCAGTCGCCCGGGGTCTATGTGGCCGGTGCCGTGCAGGGCAGCGCCGAGGGCCGTCTCGTGCATCAGCCCGACCACCCGCTCGCCGACGCCGACGGCTACGTCCGCTACCCCGACATCGACCTCGGCGACCAGATGAGCCAGCTCATCCTCGCCCAGCGCGGCTACCAGGCCAGCGCCGGCATCGTCGACCGTGCCCGCAACGCATACGAATCCGCCCTCCAGATCGGACGCAGCTGATGGATCCCCTCTCCGGCGTCGAGGGCATCTCCTCGGCCTTCACCGTCGCCCCGCCCACAGCTCCCGTGAAGGCGGCGGACGACACCGCCTTCGCGAACAGCGTCACCGGCGCGATCGACGAGCTGCGCTCCCTGCAGTCCGAATCCGACGCCCTCAAGGTCGCCGCCGTGACCGGCGACCTCGACGACATCCACTCGGCCATGATCGCCTCCTCGCGCGCTTCGGTCACCCTCGAACTCGTCGCCGCCGTGCGCAACAAGGGCGTCGACGCGTTCAACGAGATCATGCGGATGCAGGCCTGATGCCTCAGGCAGTGACCAATGTCTTCCAGCGGATCGGACGTGTGATCGCGGGCTTCACCCTCGCGCAGCGCACGATCGCGATCATCGGTGTCGCCGTGCTCGCGCTCGGAATCGTCGCGCTCTCCAGCTGGCTGAGCCGCCCGACCTACACCCCGCTGTTCTCGGGGATGAGCGCCTCCGACGCGAACGCCGTCGTCGAGCAGCTGCGGTCGTCGTCGGTCCCTTACGAGCTCGCCGACGGCGGCGCCACCGTGCTCGTGCCGGAGAAGGACGTCTACGACCAGCGGCTCGCGGCTGCGTCCGCCGGGCTTCCCGGTGCGAGCTCCGGCGGGTACTCGCTGCTCGACGACATGGGCGTGACAACCTCGGAGTTCCAGCAGTCCGTGACCTACAAGCGCGCCATCGAGGGCGAGCTCGCCGCGACCATCTCGTCGATCGAGGGCGTGACGGCGGCCTCCGTGCAGCTCGCCATCCCGGAGGAGAGCGTCTTCGTCTCGGAGACCGTCGACGCCACCGCTTCCGTCTTCGTGGAGACGTCCGGCAGCGCATCGCTCACGTCGAAGCAGGTCGAGGCGATCGTGCACCTGACCTCCGCGGCGGTCAGCGGCATGAAGCCCGAGAACGTCGCCGTCGTGGACCAGAGCGGCCAGACGCTCTCGGCCGCCGGCGTCGGGGCCACCGGCGGCGTCGACCAGCAGGCCGGCGATTACGAGGCGCGGGTCACGGCGAGCGTGCAGCAGATGCTCGACACCGTCGTCGGACCGGGCAACGCCACCGTGACGGTCGTCGCCGAGATCGACCGCTCGGTCAACGAGCGCGTCGAAGAGACCTACACCCCGGCCGAGGGGGCGCCTCCGCTGACCGAGCAGTCGCGAACGGACACGCAGAACGGGTCGAGCTCCAATGCCGGCGTGCTCGGACCGGACAACATCGCGGTGCCGTCGGCCGGCGCGGACGGCACCTCCGAATCCACGGAGACCTCGAAGACCAACGCCGTCAACAAGAGCACCCAGAGCACCTCGACCCCGGCCGGAAACGTGCTGCGCCAGTCGGTCTCGGTCGCCGTCGACGCGGGTGCCGGGGGCGACCTGAGCACCGCGCAGCTGACCGATCTGGTCGAGACCGCCGCCGGGATCGACACCGAACGCGGAGACTCCATCGCGGTCGAGCTCGTCTCCTTCAGTCAGACGGATGCCGAAGCCGCTCAGGCCGCGCTCCAGGCTGCCAAGGACGCCGAGGCGGCAGAGCGTCAGGCCGTCCTCCTGAACACCGCGATCATCGCCGCCGCGATCGCTCTGCCCCTGCTGCTGGCTGTGATCGCGGCCCTCGTGCGCATGCGGCGTCGCGCCAACTCGGCGACCGAGTTCGACCAGCTGTTCGGCGACCGGCCCGCCCCGCTGTCGGCGGCTCTCGGCCCCGGGGCGGCCACCACCGCCCTCGAGGCGCCCACGACCCCGCTGGCCTTCCTCGAGACGACGCCCGACCCCGAGCCGGAGCCGGCCCCCGAGCCCGCACAGGTGAGCCTCGAGCGCCGCCGTGCAGAGATCGACTCGCTGACGCGCCAGGATCCGAAGCGCACGGCCGAACTGCTGCGGACCCTCATCGACGACAGGCAGCACGTATGAGCGGCCTGACCGACCGACAGACAGCGGCCGTGGTGCTGATGAACCTCGACCGCGCGCAGGCGATCGAGGTGATGAAGCACCTCTCGGAGTCGGAGGCCGAGGCCGTCGCCGCCGAGATCATCGAGCTGCAGGATCTCGACGCCGCCACCACCGCCCAGGCGCTCGGCCAGTTCCACCGGATCGCGACGGGGCACCTGCCGCCCGCCCGCGGTGGCCGCGACCTCGCAGCCGGGCTGTTGGAGGCCTCGTTCGGAGCGGAACGCGCCGCAGCCGTGCTCGGCAGGGTGGGCTCGACGTCGATGAACTCGTCGTTCGAGTTCCTCGGCTCGGCCGACCCGGCGCAGCTGGCGACCCTCCTCGACGGTGAGCTTCCCCAGACCGTCGCCCTGGTGCTCGCACACCTGCCCACCGATCGGGCGGCCGCGGTGCTGGCGGCTCTTCCCGACCCCACCCGCACCGATGTGGCCCACGCGATCGCGACCATGGGCACCGCGTCGCAGGAGGCGATCGCGATCGTGGCCGATGCGCTGAAAGCCCGCACGGGAAGCTTCGCGAGCCGTGATGCTCCGGAAACCCTCGGCGGCGTCGAGCCTCTCGTCGAGATCATCGCCCGCTCCGGAGCGACCGTCGAGAAGGCGCTGCTGGCGAGCATCGAGGACCGCGACAGTGCCCTCGCGGAAGACATCCGGTCGCGCATGTTCACCTTCGCCGACATCGTGAAGCTCGACGACCGCGACACGCAGCGGGTGCTGCGCGGCATGGACATCCGCTCGCTGGCTCTCGCTCTGAAGGGGGCGAACCAGCCGATCGCCGACCTCATCCGCCGCAACGTCTCGGAGCGCAACCGCGAGAACCTCGACGAGGAAGCACGGACCCTCGGACCGGTGCGCATCTCGCAGGTCGAAGAGGCCAGAGCCGAGATCGTGCGCACGATCCGAGCCCTCGAGGCGGCCGGCGACATCACGGTGCAGCGCACCGACGAGGATGAATATGTCTACTGACGCGTTCTCTCCGGTGCTGTTCCCGCGTCTCGACGGACGCGCGGACGGCGCGGAGCACGCGCGTGCCCGCATGCGGGGCTATGCCGAAGGGCATGCCGAGGGCTACCGTGCCGGGCGGGCCGAGGCCGAGGCGGAGCAGCGGGTCGCCGCCGCGGAGCAGGCAGCGCGCGACGCGGCAGCCGCGCGCGAGACGGAGACCGCGGTGTCCGCCCTGCATGCTGCGGCCCTGTCGCTGGGCGACCGGGAGCACGAGCTCTCCGCCGCCGCACGCGACGAGGTGCTGCGCTGTGCGATCGAACTCGCCGAGCTCATCGTCGGCGCCGAGCTCTCAGACGCCGGTTCGTCTGCGGCGGCGGCAGCCCGGCGAGTGCTCGCGGCCGCCGAACCCGCTGAGATCCGCGAGGTGCGTCTGCACCCCGACGATCTGCGCACGCTGCAGACCGCGGATGCACAGTTGACCGCGTTCGCCCTCGTCGCCGACGACACGCTCGAGCGCGGCGATGCCGTCGCGACTCTGGCCCACGGCCACATCGATGCCCGGATCGGCAGCGCACTCGAGCGCGCTCGCCGCGCACTCGTCGAGGCCGGGTCATGACGGCCTGGACCGCCGTGCGCGAGGCGGTTCGGCCGGAGCGGATCGGCGTCGTCTCCCAGGTGCGCGGTCTGAGCGTGCAGGTGCGCGGTCTCGAGGGGGCCGTCGGCGACGTCGTGACCCTCGACGGGGTCGAGGCCGAGGTCGTCGCGATCGGCGAGAACGGCCTTCGGTGCATGCCCCTCGGAGCCGTCGCCGGTCTGACCGTCGGGGCTCCGGTGCGCGGTCGCGGTGGTCCGCTCCGGGTACCGACCGGAACCGCACTGCTCGGACGAGTCCTCGACGGACTCGGACGGCCGATCGACGGCAAGGGGCCGTTGACGGGCGCGATCCCCGTGAGCCTCGACCACGCTCCGCCGTCCATCATGGGGCGCGACCGGATCGAGGCCCCTCTTCCGCTCGGCGTGCGCGCGCTCGACACGCTCGTCAGCGTGGGTCGTGGGCAGCGTGTCGGGCTCTTCGCCGGCTCCGGAGTAGGCAAGTCGTCGCTACTGTCCATGATCGCGCGCGGCACCGAGGCCGAGGTGACGGTGATCGCCCTCGTCGGTGAGCGCGGCCGCGAGGTGCGCGAGTTCATCGAGGATGATCTGGGGCCCGAAGGCCTCGCCCGTTCCGTGGTCGTGGTCTCGACCTCGGACCAGCCCGCGATGGCGCGCATCCGAGCTGCGTACACCGCGACGAGGATCGCCGAGGCGTTCCGCGACGACGGGGCGCACGCCATCCTCATGATGGACTCGCTGACCCGCGTGGCGATGGCGCAGCGCGAGATCGGCCTCTCTGCCGGCGAGCCCCCCGCGACCCGCGGCTATCCGCCGTCGACGTTCTCGCTCCTCGCCGGGCTGCTCGAACGCGCCGGCACCGATCGACGCGGCTCGATCACCGGCATCTACACCGTGCTCGTCGACGGCGACGACCACAACGAGCCGATCGCCGACACCGTGCGCTCGATCCTCGACGGCCACGTCGTGCTCGATCGTGCACTCGCCCTCTCCGGCCACCATCCGGCGATCGACGTGCTCGGCTCCGTCTCCCGCGTGGCGGGGAAGATCACCGCCTCGGAACAGCGGTCGCACGCGGCGACACTGCGAGCGGTCCTCGCCGCGCGTCGCCGGGCGAACGACCTGATCGATATCGGCGCCTACCAGCCGGGAGCCGACGCGCGCATCGACGCGGCGATCACCCACGAACGGGCGATCTCGGCCTTCCTCACCCAGCCCCTCGACGAGACGAGCAGGATCGACGAATCGTGGCGTCGCCTCGACGAACTCGTCTCCGGCTTCGGAGGTCTCTCATGACACGGTCCTTCTCCCTGGCGGGCCTGCTGCGCGTGCGCGAGATCCAGGAGCGGGCCGCCGCCCAGCGACTGTCCCGCGCGGTGCTCGACGCCCAGCACACCGAGGCACGCGATCGATCCCTTCGCGCTCACCTCTCCGGGGCCGGGAGCGAAGCGGTCGACGTCCGCTCCCTCGCCGCGCTCGCTGCCGCCCGCGTCGCCGGTCGGACGCTTCTCGCCGACCTGACGTCGCTCTCGGAACTGCAGGCGCAGACCGTCGACGAGGCCCGCACGGAACACGCCGAGGCGAGACGGGCGATGCGCGGACTCGATCGTCTCGCCCAGGCGCACGCCGTGCGGGTGCGGGCTGCCGAGCTGCACGCCGAGCAGGCGGAGCTCGACGAGATCGGATCGCGCACCGAAACGGAGGGGCAGTCGTGACCGCCCTCGGCATCGTCGACATGCTCGGCTCCCGGGCCTCACGGCCGGGTGGCGCGTCGTCCTCGCGGGACGTCACCCCGGGCGCCGCGGCCTTCGCCGACGTGATCCAGGACGCAGCGCGGGCTCAGCGCGCGGACGGCACCTCCGCCGGCGTCCCCGCGGAGGGTGGATCGGCGGGAAAAGAGACGACGGAGTCGCCCGCAGAGACCGCTGACCAGGTCCTTCCCGTGGTCGCTCCGCCTCTCGCCCCCCTCACGACTCCGAACGATTCGGCGACGGCGATGCCCGCAGACGGAACAACCGGTGCGAACCCCGACCCCGACACGATGCAGCCGCCGGTGGATGCTGCGACAGACGCGGGAGCGGTGGATGCCTCTGCGGCCTCCGCCGACCACCCGACCACCGCGGCGTCCGGCGCGGTCGCCGCATCGGTCGATCCGGCACGCGCCACGGCATCTGCGGGAGCCCTGGCCGCATCAGCCGCGCCGCCTGCCCTCACCGGGGCATCGCCGCGAACCTCGTCCGGCCCCGGCGTCGGTGCCGCATCTCTTCCGGTCAGCACCGCTGCGGTGGCGGGAGCGTCCGGCACGAACAGCACGACGGCCGAAGTCCCGGCCGATGCCGCTCTTCGCATCTCGCCCGCTCCCTCCGCTGCCGCCGCCGGCGAGCACGGTGCCGTCGCTGCGGCTCCCGCGCCGGCATCGGCGTCGAATGCCGGCCCGGCACTCCGTGTCGCGACGGCCACCGCACCCGACACGGCACCCGATACGGCACCCGACACCGTGGCGTCTCCTGCCGGCTCGGCTCCGGTCGTCTCGGCCCCCGCCGCATCCGCACCCGCCACGGCAGACGCCGCCGGCCCGACCGCCGCCGTCACCGCCCCTGCTCCCGCATCACCACCCCCGGTCGCCCCGAGCACGCCTGCCGCCGCAGCGGCGATCGCCCGGCCGGTCCTGCTCCCCCAGATCTCGGCGCCGGTCGTCGCACTCGCCCAGGCCGCAGACGGCGATCACAGCCTCACGCTGACCGTGTCGCCCGAGAACCTCGGTCCGGTGACCGTGCGTGCGCATATCTCCGGAGGCGCCATCCACATCGAGCTGCACGCCCCGAACGACCTCGGGCGCGAGGCGCTGCGTGCCGTCCTCGCCGACCTGCGACGGGATCTCGCGGCCGCGGCACCGCACGCCTCCCTGATGCTGTCGACCTCGGACGACGGTCCGGGCTCGTCGAATCCGCAGAGCTCGCCGAACGGCGGCGGCTCCGCGAACGGCAACGCGGCGAACGGCAATGCGGCGAGCGCAGGCGGCGGACAGACCCGCGGCGACGCCCCCGCCGACCGGAATGCCGGCGCGCGGCCGAACCCGGTCGTCGTCCCCACCGCACCCGACGGCACACCGCCCGTCCCCCTCGTCTCGCCGCACGGCGGCATCGATGTCTTCGCCTGATCCGAGAGGAACCCCATGACCACGGTCGACCCCATCACCGGCACCATCCCGCCCACCGGCGTACAGACCGGAAGCACCACTCCCCCGGTCGAGCGCAAGAAGACGCTCGACTCGGAGGTGTTCCTGAAACTGCTGGTGACCCAGCTGACCAACCAGGACCCGAGCTCTCCCATGAACACCAACGAGATGATCTCGCAGACCACGCAGCTGGCCTCCATGGAGCAGCTGACCGCGCTCTCGGCCACCTCGACCGAGAGCTTCGCGCTCAGCATGCGGCAGACCGCGGCTGCACTGATCGGCCACGAAGCGCAGTACGTCGACGAAGACGGTGTCACTCAGAAGGGCATCGTCACCTCGGTCTCCTATGCGGGCGCCGTGCCGCTCGTGACCATCGGCGAAGCATCCATCCCCCTCGACGCCGTCTCCGGCGTCTCCCTCGTCCCCAAATCCTGATCAGCCCCGCACCCAGAAAGGCACCACCATGCTCCGCTCCCTCTTCGCCGGAATCTCGGGCCTGCGCTCGCACCAGACCATGCTCGACGTCACGGGCAACAACATCGCCAACGTCAACACGACCGGCTTCAAGGCCTCGGCCGTGCAGTTCCAGGATTCGCTGTCGCAGCTGCTGCGCAACTCGATGATGCCGCAGACGAACCTCGGCGGTCAGAACCCCGCGCAGGTCGGTCTCGGCGTGCAGGTCGCCGGCATCAGCACCAACTTCGCCTCGGGGGCACCGCAGCCCACCGGCGTCCCCACCGACCTCATGATCGCCGGCGACGGCTTCTTCGTGGTCCGCTCCGGCGGCGAGACGCTGTACACCCGCAACGGCGGCTTCTCGTTCGACGCGAGCGGCAAGCTGGTCTCGGCCGACGGCGCGCTCGTGCAGGGCTGGACCGCGCGCGACGGAGCGATCGTCCCCGGTCAGGGCATCGGTGACATCACGCTTCCCGTGGGCGCGCTGAGCCCCGCCGCCGAGACGACGACCGCCCGGGTGACCGGCAACCTGCCCTCCGGCGCCGCCGTCGGCGACACGCTCGTGCGCGACATCAAGACCTACGACGCGCAGGGCACGGAGACCTCGATGCGCCTCACCTTCACCCGCACGGCCGCCGGTTGGGACGTCACCGACCCGGCCGGCGCTCGCACCTCTCTCGCCTTCACCGACGGCAAGCAGGCGGGCGCCTCGTCGATCGTGTCCGGCGGCATCACGGTCGACCTCTCGGCGGTCACCGGCTTCGCCGACGTCAGCGATGTCGCCATCAAGGAGCAGAACGGCAAGCCGGCCGGCACCCTGAGCTCCTACGCCCTGACGAACGACGGCAGCCTCGTCGGCACCTTCAGCAACGGCGACACCGAGGTGCTCGCGCGCATCGCACTGGCCGGGTTCGTGAACCCCGGCGGCCTGGAGAAGACCGGGTCCTCGCAGTTCCGTCCCAGCGGCAACTCGGGCCAGCCGACGCTCGGTCAGGCCGGGACCGACGGTCTGGGCGGCATCATCAGTGGCGCGCTGGAGATGTCGAACGTCGACCTCTCGCAGGAGTTCACCAACCTGATCGTCGCCCAGCGCGGTTTCCAGGCGAACGCCCGCATCATCACCACGAGCGACGAGGTTCTGCAGGAACTCACGAACCTCAAGCGCTGAGTCGCGGCAGCTCGCTGCTTCCCCGGGAGGGTTCTCCGCGTGATCGCGGGGAGCCCTCCCGGTCTGCGTTCGGGCACTATCTCGGACGCCCCATTCGAAACTAAGGTTTAGCGCCCTTGACCACGAGTAACGGAGCCCGTACTCGTGGTTAAGGCACCAGCGGGCCGGTTGCGCGCCCACCGGCCCCGTCGCTAACGCCCGACGCCCACCGGCCGACAGTCACCTCCGACAGCCCAGGACGGGCCGTCGGGTCCGCGCTCCCCGGAACGCGGACGGATCTTTCCAGGATGGAGCCCATGATCGTCCTCACGCGCCTGAACCGTTCCCGGTTCGCGGTGAACCCCGACCTGATCGAACGTGTCCAGGCAACGCCCGACACGACGCTCATCATGGTCGACGGTGCGACGTTCGTCGTCACCGAGACGATGGACGACGTGATCGCGCAGATCACCCGGTTCCGGGCCGGAGTGCTCGCGACCGCTGCCGCCCTGATCGCCGCACCCGACGGCGACTCCCGCACTCCCGAGGTCGGTCTCTGATGGATCCGTCCCTCATCCTCGGCCTGATCCTCGCGTTCGGCGCTTTGATCGCCATGATCAACCTCGAAGGCGCGACCATCGGATCGCTGCTGATCCCCGCCCCGATGGTGCTGGTCTTCGGAGCCACGATCGCCGTCGGCATCGCGAGCGGCACCGTGCGCGATGCACTGCATGCGGTCAAGTCGCTCCCCCGCGCCTTCCGCGGCGAGCGCCGCACCGCGTCGAGCATGATCGACACGGTGGTCGGCTACGCCGAGAAGGCGCGCGCCGAAGGGCTCCTCGCCCTCGAGCAGGGGCTGGAGGACGAGAAGGACCCGTTCCTGCGCCAGGCACTGCAGAGCATCGCCGACGGCACGGACGCCGAAGACCTGCGAACCCTGCTGGAGGATGAGCTCACCTCGACCGCTGCCCGTAACCGCACCGCCTCGCGCTTCTACATGACGCTCGGCGGCTTCGCGCCCACGGTCGGCATCATCGGCACGGTCGTCTCCCTCACGCATGTGCTGGAGAAGCTCGACAAGCCGGACACCCTCGGTCCCATGATCGCGACGGCATTCGTGGCGACGCTGTGGGGTCTCCTGTCGGCCAACTTCATCTGGCTGCCCATCGGCGGACGCCTCCAGCGTCTCGGCGAGCTGGAGCTCGAGCGCATGACCGTGCTCATGGAGGGCATGCTGGCCGTACAGGCCGGCGCCCCGCCGCAGTTCGTCGGCGAACGTCTGCGCGCCCTCGTGTCCGAGCGGCCGTCGTCTCGATCCGGCCGGAAGGCTCGCACCTCGGAACCCGAGGAGACGGAGCAGGCGCCATGAGCGTCCGGGCCCGTCGCCGCGTGCCCCAGGAGGAGCACAGCGGTCCGGACGAGCGATGGATGGCGTCCTACATGGACATGGTGACCGTGCTGATGTGCATGTTCATCGTGCTGTTCGCGATGTCGACGGTCGACCAGGAGAAGTTCGAGGCGCTCAGCGCCTCCCTCGCGACCGGGTTCGGTCAGGAGCCGTCGGAGGACGTGGATGCCGTGACCGGCGTCGTCGTCCCTCCGGATCTGATCGACGAGAAGGGCGAGGACTTCGCCGACGTCGACCTGGCGGCCGCGCAGACCGAGTTCGACGAGCTCTCCGCCCTCCGTGAGCGTCTGCGCCAGGTGCTCGCCGAGAACGGGCTCGAAGCCGACGTCACCTTCACGATCGACGAGCGGGGTCTGACGATCGGACTCGTCAGCGCCGAGACGTTCTTCACCACGAACAGCACCACCCTCAGCTCGAAGGCGGTCCTGGTCCTCGATGCACTCGGCACGGTCCTGGTCACCGCCCCGAACGAGATCTCGGTCGAAGGTCACGCCGATGTCCGCGGATCGGTCGCGCCGTTCCCGACGAACTGGGAGCTCTCGGCCGGCCGATCCACCCAGGTGCTGCGGCACCTCGTCGAGTCGTCCGGGCTGCCGCCGGCGCACCTGAAGTCGGTCGGGTTCGGCGACACGCGACCCGTCGCGGCGGGTTCCTCGCCCGCGGCGCTGGCCCAGAACCGGCGCGTCGACATCGTCGTCCTCTCGGATGCGAAGGAGGAGGTGCGAGCACTCATCCCCGAAGCGCAGGCCGCGCAGCCGACCTCCTGACCGTTCCCGCCTAACGCACGCCGATCACCGCCCGATAGTCGGGTTCGTGGTGATCGAGGACAGCGTGCGCTCCGACGTGCGCACAGCGACGGCGTCGAAGACCGCCGAAGTCGAGGTGTACGACTTCGGCCGTTCGGCGACGCTATCGCGCGAGCACACCCGCGCCCTGGAGCTGGCCTTCGAGACGTTCTCCCGACAGTGGTCGGCGCAGCTCTCGGCCAAGATCCACGTGCGTGCCACCATCGCCGTCGAGCATGTCGGGATGCTGACCTACGGCGAATACGCCGCCTCGCTGCCGACCACGACGACCCTGATCGTGTGCGCACTGCCCGATTCCGACGAGCGACTCATCGTGCAGCTGCCGACCTCCGCCGCCACGACCTGGATCGTGCAGATGGTCGGCGGACGAGCCTCGGCCACGTCGGAGGACCGCACCTTCACCCCGATCGAGCAGGCGCTGATCCGCTCGCTCATCGTCGACGCGCTCGACCACCTGACCGGCTCACTGGACGGGCTGCTCCCCTCCGGCGTCACCGTGAGCGGCATCCAGTACAGCTCACAGTTCGCGCAGGTCGCGGCATCGGGCGAACCGGTCATCGTCGCACGCTTCTCGATGCGCCTCGCGGGCCGGGCGGTGCCGGTGAGCGTCATGCTGCCGGCGTCGGTCCTCGCCGGCTTCACCGTGCGCACCTCCGACGCCGACCGCGTCGCCGCGCCCGGGCTGGTCCGACGCCAGGTCGAGGTCTCCCCCGTCGAGCTCTCGCTGCGGCTCGCTCCGCGCGCGGTGCTCCCCCGCGAAGTGCTCGACCTCGCCGTCGGCGACATCGTCGCCTTCCCGCACTCCGCCGACCGCCCGATGCTGCTCGCCGTGGGCGATCAGACCGTCGCCACCGCCGCCGTGGGCAGCGCCGGCGCCCGTCTCGCATGCGTCGTCGCCACCACCGTCCCCGATCCCGTCTTCGCCGAGGAGCCCACGTGACCAGCACCACCACCTATGAGTCCGCCGTCGCCGCCGCCTTCGCCGCATCGCTGCCGACCGCGGCTGCACTGACCGCTCGCGCCTCGCAGGTCTCCGGAGACACCGGCGACGCCGTGATCGTGCAGTTCGTCGGCGAGGCGAGCGCGCAGCTCGCCGTGCAGCTCTTCGACCCCGAGACCCTGGTCGACGGACTCGCGGGCGCGCCCCTGGCCGACCGTCTGCGCGATGCCCTCGAAGCGTCCACGAGCGCGCTGGGAGCCGGCGCGCTGGGCGAGGCCGTGATCGGCGATGCCTCTCCGCTCTTCTCGAACGCGTCGGCGCAGCTGTTCGACCTGCAGGACGACACGGACCGCACGATCGGCCGCCTCGCGGTCGTCGTCACACGCACCCCGGCGGCGGCATCGAGCCCGTCCCGCCGACTGCACCGCATCGCGGGCGTCGAGATGGAGCTCACGGTCGAGATCGGACGCACCCGGATGGCGGTGCGCGATGTGCTCGATCTGGAGCCCGGCCGCATCGTCGAGCTCGACCGCTCCGCCGGCGCCCCGGCCGACATCAAGCTCAACGGCCGCATCATCGCGCACGGCGAGGTCGTCGTCGTCGACCAGGACTATGCGGTGCGGATCACCCGCATCCTCGAGAACGTCGAGGCCTGACCCTGGACGACCTCCTGCTCGGCCTGCGGGTCGTGCTCTCGCTCGCCGCAGTGCTCGGGGTGCTGTGGTTCCTGCAGCGTCGCGTCGCGCGCACGCAGGCTCGTCGTCGCGACGGTGAGGTCATCACGGTGCTCGGGCGGCAGGGTGTGGGTCCGAAGGCGCAGGTCGTCGTGGTCCAGACCGAGGACGCCCGCTACGTCCTCGGTGTCACCGAGCACGGCGTGAGCGTGGTCGACAAGCTGCCGGTGAAGGCCGCGGCTCAGCCCGACGAAGACACCCGTCCCGTGTGGTCGGCGGCGACGTCGGAGGCGGCATCCGATGCCGAGGAGTTCGACCGCATCCTCGCCGCGACCGCCCGGACCGAGACGACCGCGGCATCGGCCTCTGGGCCTGCTCCGCAGCGCCGCGTCCGTCACCGGAACGATCCGCTGCGCGGCTCCATCCTCTCCCCCGAAACCTGGCGGCAGACCGCCGAGGCCATCCGGCGCACGCGATGAGCGCGTCCCGTGGGGTCGTCGACGGCCGCGCGCTGCGACGAGTCGCACTGATCCTCGTCGCAGCCCTCATCCTGGTCACGGTTCTCACGCTGCTCACGGGCACCGCCGCCCACGCCGAGGTCACCCCCGACGACCCGGGCGAGGGCGTCACGATCGACATCAACGGTGTCGACGGCGGCCCGTCGGGATCGATCCTGACGCTGCTGGGCATCACGCTGCTCTCGGTCGCCCCCGCGCTCCTGCTGATGATGTCGTCGTTCACGAAGATCTTCGTCGTGCTGGCGATGACCAGGAACGCCCTGTCTCTGCCCACGATCCCGCCGAACCAGGTGCTGGCCGGGCTCTCCCTCTTCCTGTCGCTGTTTATCATGTGGCCGGTGCTGACCGAGATCAACACGGTCGCCGTGCAGCCGTACATTGACGGCACGCTCACCTTCACGCAGGCGATCGATGTCGGCCAGCTGCCGCTGCAGGAGTGGATGCTGCGCTTCACGCGCGAAGAGGACCTGGCCCTCATGACACGGATGGCGGGCCAGCCCAACCCCGAGGATCCCTCGAGCGTGCCGATGTACACGCTCATCCCGGCGTTCATGATCTCGGAGCTCCGCGCCGCCTTCATCATCGGCTTCGTCATCTTCATCCCGTTCCTGGTCATCGACCTGGTCGTCGCCGCCGCGCTGATGTCGATGGGCATGATGATGCTGCCGCCCGTCATGATCTCGCTGCCCTTCAAGATCCTGCTGTTCATCCTCGTCGACGGCTGGGGGCTCATCATCCGCGCCCTGCTGGAGAGTTACGGAGGTGTGGGATGAGCCCCGAAGCGGTCATCGACATCGGCACCCAGGGCCTGATCATCGCGGCGAAGCTGGCCGCCCCGGTGCTCGTCACGGCGCTGGTCGTGGGTTTCGCGATCTCGCTGCTGCAGTCCATCACCCAGGTGCAGGAGGTGACGCTGTCGTTCGTGCCGAAGATCGTCGCCGTCGGCATCGCACTGCTCATCGCCGGCAACTGGATGATCGCCGAGATGATCGCCTTCACGAACGAGATGTTCGCCCGCATCCCCTCACTGCTGAGCGGGTGACGAGGTGTACATCCCCATCGACTTCGCGTGGCTCGAGGCGACCATGCTCGCCGCGGTGCGCATCACGGCGTTCATCATGATCGCCCCGCCGTTCTCCTACGGGGCGATCCCGGTGCGGGTGAAGGCGATGCTCGCGATCGGCCTCTCCCTCGCCGCGGGCACGGCCGTCGCTCCCGGCTACGAGAACCTCGACACCGGCCCGTTCCTCGGCGCCCTGGTGCTGCAGGTGCTCACCGGAGCGCTCCTCGGCTTCCTCGTGCTGCTCTGCTTCTCGGCGCTGCAGGCCGCCGGCAGCCTGATCGACGTGTTCGGCGGTTTCCAGCTGGCTCAGGCCTTCGACCCGCACTCGCTCGTGAACGGCGCCCAGTTCACCCGGCTGTTCCACATCACCGCGCTGACGCTGCTGTTCGCCTCCGGTGGATATCAGCTCATCCTCGCCGGCCTCGCCCGCAGCTTCGAGGCGGTGCCCGTCGACGGCATCTTCGAGGTGGCGGCCCCGGCGGAACTTCTCATCGACGGGGTGTCGCAGATGGTCCTGGCCGCTGTGCAGATCGCCGGCCCGCTCGTGCTGGTGCTGTTCCTCGCCGATGTCGGGCTCGGTCTGATCACCCGCGTCGCTCCCGCGCTCAACGCGTTCGCGATGGGCTTCCCGGTGAAGATTCTGCTCACCCTGCTGCTCGCCGGCGCCGTGTACGCCGTGCTCCCCGGCATCGTCGACGCCCTCTCCGGGCAGGCGCTGAAGATGATGCAGGGGGTGCACGAATGAGCGGCACCGACACCGGCGAACGCAGCGAGAAGGCCACCGACAAGCACCTCAATGAGGCTCGCAAGAAGGGGCGCCTCTCACGCAGCCAGGACCTCACCGCGTGGCTCGGGATCGGTGCCGCGGCCATCGCCATGCCGGCGGCCATCGCGCTCGGCGCTGCCGCCGGGACCGAGCAGCTCCTCACCGTCACCTCCCTGGTGTTCAGCCCCACGCCCGAGGCGGCGCTCGGCGCGCTCGGACGCGGTCTGGCCTCGGTGCTGCCGACCCTCGCGGTGATGCTCGCCGCCGTCGCGATCGTCACACTGATCGGCGCCGTCGTGCAGGGCGGCGTGCATCTGAAACCGCTCACCGGACGTTTCGAGCAGTTCAACGTCGTCACCGGCATCCGTCGCGTGTTCGGGCTGCAGGCGCTGTGGGAGGGCGCCAAGGCGCTCCTGAAGACCGCGGCGATCGGCCTCGCGCTCTGGGTGGTCATCGCGGGGCTGATGCCGGTGCTCACCGCCAGCGGCGCCCATTCGATCTCGCGCCTGCTCGGCACGGCGGCCGAGGGCACGGCCGCCCTGCTGCAGACCGCGATCGCCGTCGGGCTGGTCCTCGCCGCGATCGACATGTTCGTCGTGATGCGCCGCAACCGCAAGCACACCCGCATGACCAAGCGCGAGATCCGCGACGAGAACAAGAGCTCCGAGGGAGACCCCCTGATCCGTCAGCAGCGGCGCTCCCGGCAGCTCGCCGTCAGCCGCAACCGCATGATCGCCGCGGTCGCGGGATCGGATGTGGTCGTCGTCAACCCGACGCACATCGCGATCGCCCTCCGGTACGAGCCCGGTCGCGCGGCACCCAAGGTCGTCGCGAAGGGCAGCGGCGTGATCGCGGAGCGCATCCGCGACGAGGCCGTGCGCGCCGGTGTGCCGCTCGTGCGCGAGATCACGCTCGCCCGCGCTCTGCACGCCGCGTGCGAGCTCGGCCAGGAGATTCCCGAAGACCTGTACAACGCCGTCGCGCGCGTGCTCGTATTCGTCGACGCCCTGCGTCGGCGCGGCGCCGCCCGCGGCATCCACACCCTTCCCTACCGGAGGACCGCATGAGACAGCTGTTCGTCAAGCTCATGGTGCCCATCGGGGTCGTCGGCATCATCATGCTGCTCGTCGTCCCGGTACCGCCGTTCCTGCTCGACATCCTCATCATCCTGAACATCATGTTCGCCCTCGTGATCCTGCTCACGTCGATGTTCGTGAAGAAGCCGCTGGACTTCTCGGTGTTCCCCTCGCTGCTGCTGGTGGCGACGCTGTTCCGACTCGGGCTCAACGTCGCCTCGACCCGACTCGTGCTCGGCGAGGCCTATGCGGGGCAGGTGATCGAGGCGTTCGGCGCGATCGCCGTCGGCGGCTCCCTCATCATCGGCGCCGTCGTGTTCCTCATCCTTGTGGTCATCCAGTTCGTGGTCGTCACCAAGGGTGCGGAGCGCGTGGCGGAGGTCGGCGCACGGTTCACCCTCGACGCCATGCCCGGCAAGCAGATGGCGATCGACGCCGACCTCAACGCCGGGCTCATCACCGATGCCGAGGCCCGTGAGCGCCGCGCGGAGGTCGCCGCCGAGGCCGACTTCTACGGCGCGATGGACGGTGCCTCGAAGTTCGTAAAGGGCGATGCGATCGCCGGACTCGTCATCATCATCATCAACATCGTCGGCGGCATCGCGATCGGCCTCGTGCAGCACGGCATGTCGATCGAGGAGGCCGTCAGCACCTACAGCCTCCTCACGATCGGCGACGGGCTCGTCACACAGATCCCGGCGCTGCTGATGGCCGTCTCGACCGGCATGATCGTCACCCGCTCCACGGCGGAGGCCGAGATGGGGACGGCCGCGTCGGCGCAGCTCGGCCAGTCCCGCAACGCACTCATCATCGCGGGATGCGCCGCGATCATCATGTCGCTCATCCCGCACATGCCGATGCTGCCGTTCGTCGCGATCGGCGCCCTCCTGCTGCTCGTGGCGCAGCGCATCAAGGCGAACCAGCAGCGCGAGGAGGCGATCGCGGCCCAGACGCCCGCGGCAGCCCCGACCGACCAGCCGGAGGAGCTGATCGAGAAGATGCGGGTGCACCCCCTCGAGATCCTCCTCTCCCCCGACATCGTCGATCTGGTCACGGGCGGCCCCGACGACCTCCTGGCCCGGGTGAAGGCGCTCCGGCGTCGGATCGCCCTCGACCTGGGCCTGATCACCCCGCCGGTGCGCACGCGCGACAGCATCGAGCTCGCGCAGGCGACGTACGTCATCCGCATCGCCGGCGTCGAGACCGGGAGGGGCACGGCGCCGGTCGGCTCCGTGCTCGCACTCGGACAAGGTCTGGAGTCGCTCCCGGGCACGGCGACCCTCGACCCGGTGTTCGGGCTGGAGGGCAAGTGGATCCCCCTGGAGATGCGGCACAGTGCCGAGTTCGCCGGTGCCACCGTGATCGACCGGGCCAGCGTCATCATCACGCACCTCTCCAGCGTCATCCATGCCCATGCCGCGCGCCTGCTGAGCCGGGAAGACGTCCGTCAGCTCACCGACGCCCTCAAGCAGGCCTCACCGGCCGCCGTCGAGGAGCTCACGCCCGCGCTGCTGTCGCTCGCCGAGATCCAGCGCGTGCTCCAGGGCCTCCTCGCCGAACGGGTGCCGATCAACGACCTCAGCCGTATCTACGAGGCACTGGCGTTGCGGGCGAGGACGTCTACCGACCCGGAGGGGCTGATCGAGGCGGCCCGGGCCTCGCTCGGACCCGCGATCGCCGCGCGCTTCGCCGATGCGGGCATCCTGCGCGTGGTGATGATCAATCCGCTCCTCGAGCAGGCCATGCTCGAGAACCTGCGCCCCGGCGACGACGGCACACAGATCGTCTTCGACCCGCAGCGCATGGAATCCGTCGTCGATTCGGTGAAGCAGGCCGTCTCCTCGGTGCGCGAAGGCGGCGAGCCGGTGCTGGTGTGCGCCCCGTCGCTGCGTCCCGCCGTGCGACGACTCGTATCGGCCCAGACCGACGGCCTCCCGGTGCTCTCCTACACGGAGGCGACCTCCGCTGCGCTCACGATCGAGACGGTCGGTGTGGTCCGTGATGCGCCTGCGCCGTCGATCGGCGCCGTCTCCGCGGCAGTAGGCTGAACGAATGCTGGTTTTGACGAGGCGGATCGGCGAGAGCGTGCGCATCGACGGCGACATCGAGATCACGCTGCTCGAGATCAAAGGCGACAGTGTGCGCATCGGCGTGAAGGCGCCGCGCGAGACGCGCATCCAGCGCACCGAGATCATCGAAGCCGTGGTCGCCGAGAACGTGTCGGCCGCGGCCGAGACCGGAGCCGATGCCGAGGACGCGATCGTCGCCGCCCTCGCCAGGGGCCGCGAGTCCCGCCCGTCCTAGTCGGCGCGTCCGCACTCGACGATCAGGCGGTGGCGACGCCCACTCCTGTCGCCCGTTTCCACTGGTCGCCACCCGCCTCACGCGCACGCCCGGCCGCGCGTGCCGCCTCCGCCACGAGCACGTCGTAGTCATAGCCGCAGGTGTCTGCCGCCGCCCATCCGATGCTGGCCGAGCAGCGGATGCCGTCGACCGCACCATCGCGTTCGATGTCGGAGATGCGGCTCAGCACCGCCCGGATGTGGAATCTCACGGCCTCATCGCTGGCGCGGATCACCACCAGCGCCCGGTCGTCGTCCACCCGCTCGGCGTCGGCCAGTGGCGGGAGGGCCTCCTGGATGTCGTCATGGAAGCGGTCGACGATGCGGGTGAACTCCGAGCCGGTCGTGGCCTCGCGGAGGTCGGCGGGGTCGTCGAGGCGCACTTCGAGCACCGACCAGCCGTGATCGTTCTGGGCCTCCGCCTTCCTGAGCCTGCGACGCGCCCGCTGGGCGACGCCGTCGACCTCGGTCTGCTGCGGCGCTCCCACCCGCACCAGCAGCACCAGGGTGAAAGCCGCGCAGGTGCTCATGATGAGCGTGCCGACGGCGTTCATGCCCCGCAGAGCGCTCAGTTGCTCATCGGTGCTCGCCGGACCCACCGCGAGCGCGCTGACGGCGCTGGCGACCGCCACCACGACGAACCCGCACGACGCCAGCGCGAGGGGCAGGACGATGTCTCGCGCCACCGGCTGCCCACGGAGCAGCTCGTAGGCGATCAGCCCGGCGAAGACGCCACTGCCGAGGAAGACGACATAGAAGGAGGGGAGATACCACGGCGTGTCCGAGGTCGCGACGAGCAGCACGAGAGCGGCGGTCACGAATGTCAGCACGGGCCACCAGGGGGCACGCCGGCCGAAGTGCATCCGCAGACCCAGCCAGATCAGCGGCTCGACGCACAGCATGAGGGCGGATGCGGCGCTGCGAAGCGGTTGGAAATCGCTCTGGTGGCCGGCAAGCCAGACGTAGGCGCCCAGCACGGCCAGCCCGAAGGCGGTCCCCCACACGATCGTTGCCCGCGAGGGACGGGCGAGTGTGGCCAGTCCCAGCACCAGAGCGGTCAACACGGTCACCACCGCCACCATGCTCGTGGTGACGTCGACGTTGACGGGCACGAGAGGCGTCATGCCTGCACCTCTTTCTTACGGCGGCGGGGGAAGCGGAGTGTGATGGTGGTGCCCTGCCCGAGCTCGCTCGCGACGTCGATGCTGCCGTCATGCGCGACCACGATCTCGCGGGCGATCCCCATGCCGAGACCGGTGCCGGCGATGCCGCCGCGGATGGCACCGTCGGAGCGGAAGTACGGCTGGAACAGTCGCGGAAGCTCGTCCGGCGCGACGCCCATACCCGTGTCGGAGAGGACGAGCTCGGCCTGCGCACCCATCGCGCGCAACCGCGCCGTGATGCGCCCGCCCGACGGCGTGTACTTGACGGCGTTGCCGAGCAGATTGTCGAGCACCTGACGGAGCTGGAACGCATCGCCGTAGATCACCAGGGAGTCCACGCCGGTGACCTCCAGTCGCTGACGGTTGGCGGTGATCAGCGGGGCGGAGGATGCGGCGGCGGCCTCGAATACCTGACGAAGGTCCACCGGCTCGAACGGGTCCTCCGCCGGTCGTCCCGTCTGGTCCAACATGTTCGTGACGAGTTCCTGCATCCGCTCTCCCGCGTTCGCGATGACCTCGAGCTGCGCGGGCACGCGACCGGGGAGGTCTTCGCGCTCGCGCAGCAGGTCGACATGGCCGACGATCGCGGTCAGCGGATTGCGCAGCTCGTGCGAGACGATCGCTGTGAGCGCGCGCCGCTCCTCGGCTGCTTCCAGAAGCATCGTGACGTCGTCGATGATGACGAGGGTGATCTGATCGCTCGCTCTCGCGCTGGCCACCGCCTGCGTGGTCACCTCGAGCGCGTGCCACTGCCCGGTGCCGTCGAACAGCCAGACCCTCTCGTCCTGCAGCTTCTCACCTCGCGCCGCACGAGCGAGCGTCGTGCGCTCCGGTGGCACTGTCGCGCCGCGCCGTCCGTCGTATTCGACGGCCGCGGTGGGCAGTGCGGCACCGAAGCGGTCGCGCCCGTACAGGGCCCGGTAGGCGTCGTTCATCTGCAGGATGCGTCCCTCCGCCGTGACCACGGCGAGCGCCACACCGAGTGCGTCGATGATCTGCGTCACCCGCTGCTGGTTGGTCTCCGCGCGCTCGGCGGCACGGTTGATCTGCTCGGAACGCCGTTGGAGCAGACGCCGGGAGGCGCGCGCACGCTGAGCCCCGATCCGTACCGTCACCCCGAGGAAGCCCAGGGTGATGACCGCGGTGAGCACGCGCAGCAGCACGTCGGCCGGTGTGCCGGTGCGTTCGGCGAACAGGACCAGGCAGAGACTGATGAAGGCGATACCCACCACCACCCACGGCATCGCGAAGTAGGAAGCGAGCCACACCACCGGGAAGACCCACAGGAAGCCGAGCCGGAGGTCGGGAGCGTTCGTGGTCAGGCCCACCGCGAGGGCGTCGAGGAACGGCACGACGGTCACCGCGTTTCGCGGGAGGCGGTGCCAGGGGACGATCAGCGTCGCGAGTGTCGTGACGACGACGAGCGTGATCCCCGCCAAGAACAGGGGGACTCCGAGTGTCTGAGGTTTGAAGGCGGCGACCATCACGACGATGGCCACCAGGCTGCCGGTGAAGACCAATTGCCAGCGCCAGATCGACACGGTGCGGATCATCGACGCTCGCCCTCCCCCAAGAACCTCAGCTTTACCGCAAGATTACTCAAAGATCGGACAAGCCCGCTCTTCAGGCGGCTTCGCACCCCTAGATTCATACGTGGGGGCCGACGCTGCGACTGGGGAATAGCGCAGAAGCTGGGGCCACGCGAATGGGGATTCGCAGGCATCGGGGCCGCGGTTGGGGAACCGCGGCTCCGCCCCGGTCAGCTCGCTCTGTCGTCGGCGGACGTCAGTCGGTAGCCGACTCCACGGACGGTCTCGATGTAGCGCGGTCTCGACGAGCTGTCGCCGAGTTTGCGACGCAGGTTCGCGATGTGCGTCTCTATCGCGCGTTTGTCGGGTTCGCTGACGTAGTCGTTCGCGCCGTCGGGTGCGCCCCGCAGTCCGCGCGCGAGATCCGCCTTGCTGAGCACTCGGAGCCGGGCATCGAGGATCGCCGCGAGCAGGTCGAACTCGGTCGGCGTGAGATCGATCCGCTTCTGCCCGACCAGCACGAGACGCGTGTCCAGGTCGAGGCTGAGGTCGCGGTGCACCAGTCCTCGCCACGTCAGGACGGTGGCGCCTTCGGCCGACGGCTCGTGCTCGACGGTCGGGGCCGGCGAGGTGTCCGAGTGGATCTCGGCGATGTGGGGGCGCCGGAGGAGCGCCTGGATGCGCGCGCGCAGCTCACGCGGCCGGAACGGCTTGACGAGGTACTCGTCGGCACCGGAGGTGAGCCCCAGGACCACGTCCGACTCGTCGGAGAGCGCAGACAGCATGATGATGAAGGTGTCGCTCACCCGGCGGATGCGCCGGGCGACCTCGAACCCGTCGATGCCGGGGAGATTGATGTCGAGCGTGGTGATCACGGGGCGGTGGTGCTCGATCGCTGCGATGCCCTCCGGGCCGGACCCGGCGAGGTGGGTCTCGAACCCGGCGGCGAGGAACACCTCGTCCAGGAGGGAGCGGACCCCGGGGTCGTCTTCGATGATGACGGCGACGAGCGGGGTTCGCGCGGCCGCCGTCACGTGATCTCCTCGCGCACGATCGTGACGATCCGCGGAGCGTCGGCGTCGAGTTCCGAGGGATCGAGCGCGGCGGGGTCGAGGTCGGAGGCGCCGACCGGCCGCTCCAGCTCGATATCCCACCATGAATCGGCAAGCTCCTCCGCCATGCCGCGTCCCCACTCGATCACGACCACCGAGCGCTGCAGGTCCAGGTCGAGGTCGTCGAGTTCCGCGGCAGACCCGAGACGGTAGGCATCCACGTGCACGAGCGGGGCCCCGCCGATGAGGGACGGATGGGTGCGCGCGATCACGAAGGTCGGACTCTGCACGGGCCCCCGCACTCCGAGCCCCTCGGCGAGACCGCGCGTGAAGGTGGTCTTCCCGGCGCCGAGCGGGCCGGTGAGGATCAGGAGGTCGCCCGCCTGCAGTTGCTCGCCGATGCGGAAGCCCAGCTGTTCCATCGCCTCGGTCGTCGCGATCTCCCGTCGGCCGAGGAAGGCCGGGTCGAGGCTCATGATGCCCGCCGGGGAACGCGGGGGCCGATGCGCGTGACGATCTCGTAGTTGATGGTGTCGGCCGCCGCGGCCCAATCGGCGGCGGAGGGCACACCGAGGGTGGGGTCGCCGAAGAGCACGACCTCGTCGCCGATCGAGACCGGGGTGTCGCCGACGTCGACGACGAACTGATCCATCGCGATCCGCCCGACGTTCACGAAACGGCGTCCGCCGATCGAGACGGGGAGCTTCCCCGATGCGCTCCGCGGCACGCCGTCGGCGTATCCGAGAGGCACGAGGACCAGCGTCGTGTCGCGGTCGGTGCGGTGGTCGTAGCCGTACGAGACGCCCGTACCCGCCGGCACGCGGCGCACGGCGGCGATCGCTCCGCGGAGCGTCATGGCGGGTCGCAATCCGAGCTCGGCGGAGCTGCGGTCGTCGAACGGAGAAAGGCCGAACAGGCCGAGGCCGATGCGCACGGCGTCGAGTCGCATCTCGGACAGGTCGATGGCTGCGGCGGTGGCGGCGATGTGGCGGATCTCCGGATGGATGCCGAACGATGCCGCCGCGGCGACGCCCTCCTCGAACTTCGCGAGCGCCGCCCTGTCGTCGTCCGCGGAAGTGTTCGAGAGATGGCTGAACAGCCCGACGATGCGCAGCCGCCCGATGCGTTCCAAGCGTGCGGCCTCGGCGAGCACGCGCCCCCAATCGGCCGGGGCGATGCCGTTGCGCGAGAGCCCGGTCTCGAACTTCAGGTGCACACCCACGGGTCGGTCGACCGCTGCCGCCGCGGCAGCCGCTTCGAGCTGGTCGAAGGAGGAGATGCCGATCTCGATGTCCTGCGCGGCCGCGTGCTCGAACCGCTCCCCCGGCGCGTGCAGCCACGCCATGAGCGGCGCGTGCACGCCCTGCCTGCGCAGTTCGAGCGCTTCGGGGATCTCGGCGACGCCGAGGCGCGTGGCACCGGCGGAGAGTGCGGCCACAGCGGTGGCGGCGGCGCCGTGCCCGTAGGCGTTGGCTTTGATGACGGCGATGACCTCGACGCCGGTGAGTCGGCGGAAGTGCCGCACGTTGTCGGCGATGGCATCGAGATCGATGGTCGCCTCGCGGAACGGGACGGTCACAGCGGGGCTCCTTCGGCGACGACGAACGCCGCGGCGAGACCGGCGTCGTGGGTGAGGGTCAGATGCAGCGTGCGGATGCCCCGCTCCTCGACGACCGCGGCGGTCGAACCGGTGAGGACGAAGTGCGGGCGCCCCGACGGCTCGGAGGCGATCTCGATCTCGGTCCAGTGCACGCCGTCGGAACCGCCGAGCGCCTTGATGAGCGCCTCTTTGGCGGCATATCTCGCCGCGAGCGAGGGAAGACGTAGCGTGCGCTCGGAAGGGGCGAAGAGCCGCTCCCGGAGGCGCGGCGTTCGGGCCATCGTCCGCTCGAATCGCGGGATGTCCACGAGGTCGATGCCGGTGCCGATGATCACTCGTTCAGCCTACTGTCCTCTCCGAGCCACCCCCTTGAATGTGAACCACCCCCTTGCGTGCGCACGCAAGGGGGTGGTTCGCACACGAAGGGGTGGTTCGCCCCTCCGCCGCAGAGGGGCTTACTCGACCGTGACCGACTTCGCGAGGTTGCGGGGCTGGTCGACGTCGAGTCCCTTGGCGGTGGCGAGCGCCATCGCGAAGATCTGCAGCGGCACGACGGCGAGCAGCGGCTCGAACATCGCGCCGGCCAGCGGGATGTGGATGACCTCATCGGCGAACGGCAGCACGGCGGCGTCGCCCTCTTCGGCGATCACGATCACACGGGCGCCGCGGGCGCGGATCTCCTGGATGTTCGAGACGACCTTGGAGTGCACGAGTGCGGAGTGACGCGGAGACGGCACCAGCACGAACACCGGCTGCCCCGGCTCGATGAGCGCGATCGGCCCGTGCTTGAGCTCGCCCGCGGCGAAGCCCTCGGCGTGGATGTACGAGATCTCCTTGAGCTTGAGCGCGCCCTCGAGCGCGATCGGGTAGCCCACGTGGCGACCGAGGAACAGCACCGAACGGGTGTCGGCCATCCAGCCGGCCAGCTGGGTGACGTGCTCCTGCTCGCTCTCGAGGACCTTCGCGATCTTCTCCGGGAGAGCTGCGAGCTCGGCCACGTCGGTCGATGCGTCGGCGATCGCCCCGCGCACACGGCCCATGTGCAGGCCGAGCAGCAGCAGCGCGGTGATCTGCGCCGAGAACGCCTTGGTCGAGGCGACGGCGACCTCGGGGCCGGCGTGCGTGTAGACGACGGCATCCGACTCGCGCGGGATCGTGGCGCCCTGCGTGTTGCAGACCGACAGCGTGCGTGCGCCGCGCTCGCGGGCGTACTTCACGGCCATCAGCGTGTCCATGGTCTCGCCGGACTGGCTGATCGAGACGACGAGCGTGTCGGCCCCGATCACCGGGTCGCGGTAGCGGAACTCGTGCGCGAGCTCGACGTCGACCGCGACGCGTGCCCACTGCTCGATCGCGTACTTGCCGACGAGCGCCGCGTAGGACGCAGTGCCGCAGGCGGTGATGATGACGCGGTTGATGCCGACGAACAGCTCGTCGAGTCCGTCGAGCTCGGGGATGACGACCTGGCCGTCCTGGATGCGTCCGCGGATCGTGTTCGCGACGGCCTCGGGCTGCTCGGAGACCTCCTTGGCCATGAAGCTCGACCATCCGCCCTTCTCGGCGGCGGCGGCGTCCCACGACACGTCGAACGGCTCCGCCTCGACGGGCGTGCCGGCGAAGTCGGTGACCGTGACGGCCTCCGGCGTGATCGAGACGATCTGGTCCTGTCCGATCGACAGCGCCTTGCGGGTGTATTCGATGAACGCGGCGACATCGGAGCCGAGGAAGTTCTCGCCCTCGCCGAGCCCGATCACGAGCGGGGAGTTGCGGCGGGCGCCGACCACGAGGCCCGGGTGGTCCTGGTGCATCGCGAGGAGGGTGAAGGCGCCTTCGAGGCGGTTGACGACGCTGCGGAAGGCCAGCTGCAGGTCGCCGCCGTTGCCGGCGTACTCGCGCCCGAGCAGTGCGGCCGCGACCTCGGTGTCGGTCTCGCTGCGGAACACCACGCCGTCGGCGAGCAGCTCTTCGCGCAGGGCCGAGAAGTTCTCGATGATGCCGTTGTGGATGACCGCGAGCTTGTCGTCGTCGGCCAGGTGCGGGTGCGCGTTGACGTCGGTCGGCCCGCCGTGCGTCGCCCAGCGGGTGTGACCGATGCCGGTCGACCCGTCGGGCAGCGGCGCGTCGGCGAGCGAGTCGCGCAGCATGGCGAGCTTGCCCGCCTTCTTGCGCATGCCGAGCGAGCCGTCGCCGTCGATCACGGCGACGCCCGCGGAGTCATAGCCGCGGTACTCGAGCCGGGCGAGGCCGGCGAGAAGGATGTCCTGGCTGGGGCGCGGGCCCACGTATCCGACGATTCCACACATGGGATCAAGAGTAAGGCGGGTTTTTTGCGAGTCGTCCGTACATTCTCTCGCCCCGTTCGCGCTCAGAGTTTGCGCAGCAGAACGCTCTCCACGTCGTGATCCGCGCCCTTGCGCAGCACCAGTCGTGCACGGTGCCGCGTCGGCATCACGTTCTCGACGAGGTTGGGCATGTTGATCTCATTCCAATATCCGAGCGCCGTCGTGATCGCCTCCTCGTCCGTGAGGTGCGCGAACACGTTGAAGTACGAGGACGGATTGGCGAACGCGGCCTGACGCAGCGCGAGGAAGCGGTCGACGTACCACTTCTCGATGTGAGAGGTCTCGGCGTCGACGAAGATCGAGAAGTCGAACAGGTCGCTCACGGCGACATCGTTCGGGGCAGGCGGCGGCTGGAGGACGTTGAGTCCCTCGACGATGACGACATCGGGACGACGGACCACGACGTTGGCGTCCGGCACGATGTCGTAGCGCATGTGCGAATAGAACGGGGCCCGCACCTCGGTCGCACCGCTCTTCACGTTCGTCAGGAACTCGATCAGCGCGCGGCGGTCGTACGACTCCGGGAAGCCCTTGCGGTCCATGATCCCGCGACGCTCGAGCTCGGCGTTCGGATAGAGGAAGCCGTCGGTGGTCACCAGCTCGACGCGCGGCGTTCCGGGCCAACGGCTCATGAGCTCCCGAAGCAGGCGCGCGATGGTCGACTTGCCGACCGCGACCGATCCCGCGACGCCGACGACGAACGGGGTGGTGGTGTCATCCTCCTGGAGGAACGACGACGTCGCCGCGCCCAGACGCTTGGTCGCGGTCGCATAGAGGCTGAGCAGACGACTCAGCGGCAGGTACACCTCCCGCACCTCTGTGAGGGAGAGCCGGTCGCCGATGCCGCGCAGCTCCACGACCTCGGTCTCGGTGAGCGGCTGCTCCAGCCCGGCGGCGAGCCTGGCCCATTCCGCGCGGCCGATCTCCCGATAGGGCGACAGCGGCAGCGTGGGGTCGACGGTGGTCACGGAGTACATCGTATCCGCGCGCTCGACCACGGGATGCGCCGGACGCCCCTTCCCCCGCGGGAGGGAAGGGGCGTCCGGGTGCGACGTGCGTGCGTCAGGATGCCGACGCCGCCCGACGGCGAGACATCAGCAGTCCGCCGGCGCCGAGCAGCACCAGAGCGGTCACGCCGCCCGCGATCAGCAGCCCGGGGTCGACTCCCGTGTTCGCGAGACCCGATGCGGCCAGCGTCACGGAGGTGCGAGCCACCTCGACGCCGTCGACGAACACGACGACCGCGTGGCCACCGGCCGGGACGGATGCCGGGATCGTGGCATTCAGCGCGAACGTGCCGTCGGCCGCGGCGGTCGTGCTGCCGAGCACGGTGGGCACCGAGTGCAGCTCGATACGCACGGCGTCGGATTCGGGGTCGATACCTTCGCCCTCGACCCGGATCTCACCACCGGGACGCAGGTCGCCGGTCACGGTGACCGAGGCCTCCCCCGCCTCGGGGAGCTCCCCCTCTTCGCCGCCGCCCGGCTCGCCTTCGCCGGGCTGGTCGCCGCCGACGACGACGGAAGCGGTGGCGGAAGCCGGCGAGCTGCCGACCGAGTTCAGCGCCGTCACGGATGCCGTGTGGGTGCCGACAGCGACCCCGGTGAAGGTGTGGCTGGTGACCCCGGCCGCGATGGCGACGGTCGTCGAGCCGAGCGTGACGGAGTACCCGGTGAGCGGCGATCCGCCGTCGGATGCCGGTGCGGCCCAGCTGACCGTGACCGCGTCGCCCACGGCGGTCACCGTCGGAGCCGACGGCGCTGCGGGAGCGGTCGCCACGGGCTCGACGCCCAGGCCGAAGAACTCGTCGAGCTTCGCGAGGGCCTCGTCGGCGAAGGCGAGGCTCGTCGCACGGCCGGCCGCGTACTGCTCATCCGTCTGGTTCGGGCGCTTCGCGGGGCCCTGCAGGTCGGAGATCCACCACCACTCGGTCATGTACTCGCGGAAGCCGGCTTGGCCGTTGTCCTGGATCCAGTTCTTCGTGACGGGGGCCGCCGTGGCGGAGCCGTCGTAGTCGAACAGGTACGGGACCTGCAGCTTGCGGGCGGCCACCTTCGCGGCGGAGGTGTCGCCGCTCGGGTGGTACTCGACGCGCTGACCGGCACTGCCGTCGAGCACGTACTGCGTCTTGAGGTTCGGGAGGTGCTTCTGCACGAGGTCGCCGTAGAGGTGGGCGATCGATGAGTTGGTGTCGCGGATGTGCGCGTTCGCCCCGCTCCAGCCGTCCAGACGCAGGTCGAACACGTACACGGTCTGCACGCCGGACTCCGCGGCCTTGTGGTTCACGTCGCGGATCACGGCGCGGGTGTTGTGGCACCAGGTGCCGCCGAACAGGATCGTGTGCTCCCCGTCCGACTCGAGCAGGTCGAGGAGCTCGGGGTATGTGATCGACTGGAGCACGAAGTCTTCGGCGTCCGCGTCCGTGAAGATGGTCTCGCCGTAGGCGGCGAGGTTGGTGCTGTACGCCGCACGGTGGCGGGAGTTGACCGCGGTCGAGAAGAACTCGTACTGCGACTGCGTGTCCAGCTTCGCCTGACCGTTCACCGCGACCGCGTCGAACACCGACGCCACCTTCTGTCGGTATCCGTCCGTCGCCGCCGAGGTGGTGTCCTCGGTGCCGCCGAGCGAGGCCACGATGCGGTCCTCGACACCCGCCACCTGCCGGTCGCCGTCGTAGACGAAGAGGTAGGGGTCGGTCCCCGCGCCGAACTCCGGAGTCGCGTCCTTGTTCAGGTAGCCGTCGACGAGGCGCGTGTAGAGCGCGCCGGCGGCCTCGCCGGCCACTCCCGTCACGAAGGTGCGGATGTCGACGGACTCGCCGTCCAGGAGCGGATCGAACGTGTAGATCGCATCGACGCCGTACTGCTGGGCGACCTGGTCGATCTGCGCCGCGGTGGCGAGTGTGGTCGCGTCGCTCGGACCGCCGAGCAGGAAGGCGTACGTGCCGTCGCTGTTCAGGAGGCTCTCGAACCGCTCGAACGTCACGGACTCGAACACCGAGCCGGCGCGGAGGCCGGGGATGGTGTCGGCGAAGTAGTCGAGCGTCGGGGCCGGGGCGGGGGCGGCTGCTGCCGGAAGGGCCGTGAGCCCCACGGCTCCGCCCGCGACGAGCGCCGCGATGACGGACCCGGCGGCGAGGCGTCTGCCTCGTGCTGCTGTGGACATGTTGAGGGTTCCTGTTCTCGGTACGTGTGTGTGTGTGTGTTCTGGTCAGAGGATGGGGGTGCCGTCGTCGGATGCCGCGGCTGGGACGGACGCACCGGTCGTCGCGCGACGACCCAGCCACCACCAGGTGAGCAGCCCGCCGGCGATGACGACGATGCCGCCGAGCGTCAGCGGCGCCGCCAGCGGGATCCCGGCCTGCACGGGCGCATCGGCGGCGACGGTCCTCGCGGTCTCGGCCGTCTCCGCCTCCTCGGCGACGATCTCGACACCCTCGATCGACTCGGACGCGGGTGAGTCGCCCACGGCGTTCGTCGCGATCAGCGTGAGGTCGTACGTGCCCTCGCCGAGCTCGATCTCGTACTCGGTGGCGTCTGCCGGAAGGGCGATCGGCGTGCCCTCGTTCAGGACGAGCTTGTAGCCGGTGAGCGCGGAGCCGCCGTCGGCCGGAGCCGCCCAGGCGAGGGCGAGCGTCGTTCCGTCGATCTCGTGGGAGAGGCCGGTCGGTGCCGTCGGAACGGTAGCCGCGACCGCCACCTTCTCCGTGTTCGTGTTCGTGTTCGTGGTCGTGGTCGTGGTGGAGTTCGACGTGCCGGCCGCCGGCTTGTCGTTCCCCGTCGCGGGCGGCTGCGCAGGCTTGGGTGCGGGAGCCGGGGCCGGTGCCGGCTTCGGCGCGGGAGCCGGAGCGGGAGCAGGCGCGGGCTTGGGCGCGCCGCCGCCGCCGGAGACCGCCGCCGGGGGCGCCTCCACGGTCGAGTCGTAGGGGTAGCCGCCGAGGCCCTCGCAGGCTCCCAGGTCGAAGTTGATCGAGCACAGGTCGCAGACATCGCCCGCGGCGTGGGCGGCGGTCGGGATCGCGATCGGGGCGAGCAGGAAGGCGGCGGAGACCGCGAGGGCGGACAGCAGCCGGGAACGGCGGACGGATTTCATCGGGAGACTCTCTCGTGGATCGGACGGGCGGCGGGCAGCTCGCACTGCCCGATGGGGAGGTCGGCGGGGATGCCGAGGTCGGAGACGACGGGTGTCGGACCGGTCTGGGCACGGCGGCGCTCGCGTCGGGAGACGGGCTCGGCCGGGTTGTCGACGGGCGGACGCTCGCCCCGGAAGACGGCGTCGTCGAGCTTCCCGAGGCGGCGGGCGACGATCGTCGCCGCCGTCGCCGCAGCGGTGACGTTGGCCATGGTCGACGCAGTGCCGGCGACGGCGCTGATGGGGATGAGCACGACCAGCACCTCGACGGGCAGTCCGGATGCGCTGAGCACGGCGGTGGCAGTGATGATGGCGGTCCCGGGAACCCCGGCGGCGCCGAGCGAGACGAGCAGGCACAGGACCGCGAGCGCCACGTAGTCCCATGCCGAGTACTGGATGCCGAGGACGTTGATCGAGAAGACCGCGACGATGATCGGCCAGATGCCGGCACATCCCGGCATCCCGATGGTCGTGCCGATCGGCGCGGTGAACGCGGCCACATCCTCGGGAACGCCCACCTTGCGGGTGAGGGTGGGGATGGTCAGCGGAAGCGTCCCCACACTCGACTGGGTCGTGAACGCCGTGTACTGGGCGGGGGTCAGCAGACGGAACCACCGGATCGGATTCACGTCGGCGAACACCCGGAGCAGGACGCCGTTCACGACGTAGGCGTCGATGAACGCGACCCCGAGCGCCAGCACGAGCACGAGGAGCAGGGCGAGCACGGTCTCGATGCGCGTGACGGCGGTCGCGGTCGTCGTGGCTACGAGGGCGAGGACCGCATAGGGGGTGAGCTCGATGATGAAGCCCACCGCGGTCATGATGACCTTCTTGGTCCCGTCGATCACGCTCTTGAACGAGCGCAGGTTCGGGTCGTCCCCCCTGTTGGCCACCAGGTAGGCGACGGCGAAGAGCAGGGCGAACAGGATGATGCCGGTGATGTTGTTGCTGACGAAGTCCCCGGCGATGTTCGAGGGGAACAGGCCGAGCAGCACCTCGTCGAGCGGCTTGATCAGCCCGGTCAGCGTGTCGCCGCTGCCCTCTTGGAGATCGAGCTGCACGCCCTGGCCGAGTCCGACGCTCAGCGCGATGGCGAGGGTGAGGACGATGGCGATCGCGTTGGTGAGGAGCAGCCAGAAGGCGCTCGACAACCCGATCGTGCGCAGCTTCACGGCCGATCCCAGCGAGGTGACGCTGGAGAGGATCGAGATGAAGATCAGCGGAGCCACGATCGCCGTGATCACCTGCACGTAGAGGTCGCCCAGCACCGCGACGTACTCGAGGCCGTCGCGGAAGGCGATCCCGATGCCGATGCCGACGCCGAGGGCGATCAGGACGAGCGAGGTGAACCCCGCGCCGCGGCGACGCAGCAGGGCGATGCCGACGAACGCGACGACGGTGACGGCGAGCGCTGCGATGGGCAGGAGGACGGTGCTGTCGGGCATGGCGCGAGATTATCGATCTGCTGTGAGTCGCATTTCGGGCACGTCGATCTGTTGCCATGTGTGACGAACCGTGTCGGCGCCCTGTTCCCGAGGTCGGCCATACGATACGAGCGCGATGACGGCTCCGGGCGCGAGTAGTCTCTTCCCGTGCGCCTGGGAGTCCTCGACATCGGATCCAACACCGTCCACATGCTGGCGGCCGACGTCCGCCCCGGTGGACGTCCGCTCGCGACGACGAGTGACAGGACGGTGCTGCGCCTCATGCGCTACCTCACGCCCGACGGCGCGATCTCGGAGGAGGGCGTGGTCGCACTCGAAGCCGCGGTCGCCCAGGCCCGCCGCGTCGCCGAGACCGAACGCGTGGATGCGCTGCTCGCGACGGCCACGAGCGCGGTGCGCGATGCGCGCAACGGAGCCGAGGTGATCGCCCGCATCGAGGCGGCTCTCGGGCAGCCGCTCCAGGTGCTCGACGGCGAGACCGAGGCCGAGCTGACGTTCCTCGCCGTGCGCCGCTGGGTCGGCTGGTCGGCGGGGCAGCTGCTGCTCCTCGACATCGGCGGAGGGTCGCTGGAGATCGCCGCGGGCGCCGAGGAGATGCCCGATGCCGCGGCATCCGTCCCCCTCGGCGCCGGACGCATGACCGTGCAGTTCCTGCCGAACGACCCGCCCGGCGAGGCCGATGTCGAGAAGCTGCGAATCCACGCCGCCGAGACGCTCGCCTCGGTCCTGCCGCAGTTCGCCGCGCTCCCCCGGCCCGACCACGTCGTCGGCTCGTCCAAGGCCATCCGCTCCCTGGCACGGCTGGTCGGTTACCCGGCGCCTGGGTGGTCGGGGACCGAACGGATGCTCCTCCCCCGGGCATCGCTGGGCTCGTGGATCCCGCGGCTGGCGCGACTGCCCGCGTCGGCTCGGCAGGAGCTGCCGGGCATCACCCCGGATCGCACGTTCCAGATCGTGGCCGCGGCGGTGTCGCTGCATGCCGCGATGACGGCGCTGAAGGTGGAGGAGCTCGAGGTGTCGCCGTGGGCGCTGCGCGAGGGTGTGCTGCTGCGCTACATCGAGCAGTTGAGCTGGAGCGACGACCGAAGCTGAGAGTCGCACCGGGGTGCCGCGGCTACCATGACGGCATGCCCTCCGCCACCGCTGCTCCCGTCCGCGCCGGGGCTGCGACGGCCCGGGTCGCACTCGTCGGCTACCTTCTCTTCATCGGCTTCACGGTGTGGCTGCCGGCGAACGTCTCGGCGAAGGTCACCGGTCTGGTCGGGGTGATGGCCCGCTGGGTGTCGGAAGCCGGCATCGCTTCCTACTATCAGAGCGCCGTGGTGTTCGAGTTCCTCGCGAACGTCGCCCTCTTCGTCCCGGTGGGGTTCCTGCTGCCGTTCGCCTGGTCGCGCCTGCGACTGTGGCAGGTGGTGCTGATCGGCGCGCTGATGAGTGGGCTGATCGAGTCGGTCCAGGGGCTCATGCCCTCGCGATTCCCCACTATCTCCGATGTGATCGCGAACAGTCTCGGAACGCTCGTGGGCGGCGTGATCGCGGCGCTGCTCGTGCTGATCCTGCCGTCCCGGCCTGCACGGAGCCCTAGGCTGGTGGCGTGAACCCGCAGCACGACGATGGGCCCCCGGCAGGTATGAGCCGCCGGGAATGGCGCGAGCGACAGAACTCCGTCACCGCCGCGGATGGGCCGTCCGCACCCGTCGTTCCCGCGTCGACCCCCGCAGAGGATGCCGCACCCCTCGCCGCGATCCTGGGCGCACCGGAGTCGGACGCTCCGGCGTCGCAGCTCACCATCCTCACTGTGTGCACCGGCAACATCTGCCGGTCGCCGCTGGCCGAGGTCATGCTGCGGGCCGACCTCGAACCGCTCGGCGTGCACGTCCACAGCGCGGGGACCCATGCCCTGGTGGGCCACGGGATGCCCGAGCAGGCTCTCGAGCTCGCCGCACAGGCCGGCGTCGATCCCGCGACGGCATCCGCCCATCTCGCCCGATACCTGGTCGAGCCTCTCCTCGAGGAGGCCGATCTCGTGCTCACCATGGCGCGCGAGCATCGGTCGCACGTGGTCAAGATGATGCCGAATCGGCTTCGTCGCACGTTCACGGTCCGCGAGTTCGCCCGCCTCTCCTCGACGTTGAGCACTGACGACGCCCGCGCTGCGGCCGATACAGCCGGCTCATCCCCTCACGATCGGTTCGCCGCCGTGCTGCGTGCGGTCAACGACCAACGCGGGGTCACGCCCTCCTCGGGCGAAGACGACGACGTGATCGACCCTTACCGTCGGTCTCGCGAGACCTACGCCCGGTCGGCGGCGGAACTGACTCCCGCACTGGTCGAGGTCGAACGCATCGTGCGTGCTGCTCTGAAGTGAGCCGTGTGCGCCTCCGGCGGAGAGGTGTTCGCCGTATGCTCATTCTCATGTCTGCATCCCGACCTCCCCGCGGGATGTGCGAGGGGATGAAGAGTTGGAACTGAGAGACTACGCGCGCATTCTGCGTGCGCATTGGATCGTCATCGTCGTCGCCACCCTGGTGGGCGCGGCTCTGGCATTCGGATGGAGTTCCCTGCAGCCGCGGGTGTACTCGGCCGACACGACCGGCATCGTGACGGCGGTGGGCGGCGACGGCACGAGTGGTTCCGCGCTCGTGGGGAACCAGCTCGCCCAGAGCCGGGTCAAGTCGTACCTCAACCTCGGCTCCTGGCGGGCGGTCGCCGAGCACGCGATCGACGAGCTCGACATCGGCGCCTCGCCCGACGTGCTGGTGAACCGGGTCACGGTGACGAACCCCGTCGACACCACCGCGCTGAAGGTCACGGCTACGGGTCCGACGCCCGAGTCGGCACAGGCGCTCGCGCAGGCCTGGCTCGACGGCATGGCCATCGAGATCGAGAAGCTCGAGGGCGGCACGGCCGAGACGCCGGCGGCCATCTCCCTCATCGTGGGCGACTCCGCGCGGCTCCCCAGCACTCCGTCTTCTCCGAACACCCGGCTGAACGTGATCATCGGCGCTCTCGCCGGGCTCGCCCTCGGCCTCGTCTACGCGTTCGTGCGGCACACCGTCGACCGTCGCGTGCGTCATCCTCGCGACATCGAGCGCGAGACGGGCGTCTCGGTCATCGGCACCCTGCCGCTCGAGAAGTCCATCGCCGACGAGCGACAGGTGATCGACTTCTCGCTCGAGTCGCAGCACGGGGTGTCGCACCACCTCATCGAGTCGATGCGCGAGCTGCGCACGAACCTGCAGTTCATCGACGTCGACAACCCGCCGCGCGTGATCGTGGTCACCAGTTCCGTGCCCGGAGACGGCAAGTCGACCGTCTCGGTCAACCTCGCGTCCAGTCTCGCCGCTGCCGGACAGTGGGCCATCCTCATCGACTGCGACCTTCGTCGACCGGTGATCGCCGACATCTTCGGGATGTCCCACGATGTCGGCCTCACCGACGTGCTCGCGGGTCGTGCCGAACTGCAGGACGTGGCGCATCGGCCGTCCCGCGACATCCCGCTGGCCGTGGTCGGCGCGGGGCGCATCCCGCCGAACCCCAGCGAGCTGCTCGGGTCGCAGCGCATGCGCGATTTCCTGGCGGAGATCAGCAAGTCGGCGATCGTCATCCTGGACTCGCCGCCGGTGCTGCCGGTGACCGACGCCGCGGTGCTGGCCGCCGGCGCGGACGGCGTGCTGATCGTCGTCTCCTCGGGGAAGACCACCTTCGACATGCTGCAGCGTGCGATCGACAACATCACCCGCACGACGGGCCGGGTGCTCGGCGTGGTGCTGAACCGCGTGCCCCGCAAGGGTGCGGAGTCGGCGTACTACGGACGCGAGTACTACGGAGCCTACGAGCGCTACGCGAAGGACGACGACGCGAGCACGCAGTCCGAGGCCGAACCCGGCGTGCGCCGGCGCGGCACCGCTCAGGTCTGAGGCCCGCTCAGGTCTGAGGCCCGCTCAGGTCTGAGTCGGCAGCAGGAGTCCATCGTCGATGAGCACCTGCACGGCCGTCTGCACGATCGACGCGGGGTCTCCGTCCGCGGGCTCTCCGTGCGCGGCGACCACCGCGTCGACGATCTGGGCGAGCGTGCTTCCGCCGGCGGTCGCGGTCCAGATCGTCGGGCCGATGCCGTCGAGGACGTGCACCTGTCCCCCGGTCGGCGTCCGACGCAGCACGGCGACGCGCTGGTCGAGCACCAGCTCGTCGACTGTCTCCGCCCGACGGTAGGCGTCGGGCGGAGTTGTGTCGAGCGCTGACGTATCGAGCGCTGACGTGTCGGACGCAGTTGTGTCGGGCGCTGGCGCGATTCGGGGCACGATCGGCGGAACCGGAGCGAGGTCGACGTCGAGCAGGTCGTCGATGATGCCGTCGATGCCCGTGACCTCCCGGTAGCGCAGTCGCACGGCACCGCCGGTGGCCGCGAGCAGCGCAGCGATCCGCTGCAGGGGGGCGGGGCCGTCGGAGAGATAGCTGGTCTGCGGCCCCAGCAGGGCCAAAGCGTCCGCGATGTCCAGCGCGTCGACCTCGGGCTCGTCCGGGCCCTCCGGCGACCGATCGATCACGACGATCTTCGCGACGCGGAGCTCGCCGGGGAGCGGGTGCGATCCGCCGATGCTCGAGAGCGCCACCTGCGCCTTGGGAACGGCATCCTGCTCGATGATCGACAGCGGCTTGCGGTAGGGCACGACGCGTCCGCTGTCATCGATGCCGATGGTCTCGTCGCTCACATAGGCGTAGCGCTGCGAGAGGTGGCGGGCCGCCGTCGTCTTGCCGGTGCCGGATGCCGCGCTGAGCACCACCACGCGACCGTCGTCGGTGGCGAGTCCGGCGGCGTGCAGCATCCAGAGCGGATCGTGTCGCCGGTGGGCGAGGGCTTTGATCGTGACGTCGGTCGAGAGCGCGGACAGCGCTGCGGCTTCGTCCGTGTCGGCGGGAACGACGGCGATCGCATCGGCGGCGCGATCCCCCTCGTGGAGGGCGTCCGTCCAGGCAGCGGCGACGCGGGAGCGGAAGTCTTCGTCGCGCTGAGACGCGTCGATCTCGATGACGGCTCCGACCGCGTTGACGAGGAGGCGATCGGACATGGCAGCAAGCCTATCCACGTTCTTCTGCTCGGCGAGCCGCGCAGACCACAGCACAAAGCGCGCAGGAACAACGCACAGTGCGCGCTTTTCGTCCATTCGCCGGACATTCTCGGGCGGGCGTTCTACGGTGGCTCGCAGTGAGGCTCCTGGGGGATGCAGACGAGTTTCGTGTCGTCTCACTGCACGAAGTCGAGATCTGTGTTGACAGGAGATCCAGGATGCTTGAATCTGTATTCAATACACCGCTGTATCGAGGCATCGGGACGGTGAACCGGCGACACGACGCGTCGATCGGATCGGCATGACCGCCCCGGCCACAGAGGCGCCGCTGCTGCATTCCAGCACCCTGAGGGGGAACGTCTCGTGAGTCACACACACGCTCAGGTCATCGACGACAGAGAGCTCGCGAAGCATGGTATCCGACGCATCGGAGACCGGCCGGGACTGCGTTCCCGAGAGCGGGCGTCGGGCGGCGTGCGCCTCCTCGCCACGAGCGGCGGGACCTCCGAGCTCCACGTCGACACGACGAGCACCTACCCCGATCACTCCGTCTTCGCGTTCGTCGAGGCACAGGCCCTCTGGTCGCGGGTCGAGGGTGAGCCCTGGGTCGAGACCGAGGGCGGCCTGGTCGTCGCCGCACACGGCATCACGCACCGATTGCGGTGGGCGGGGCAGTGGCGCTTCGTCGCCGCTCTCGTCCCCCGCTCCGCCATCGCCTCGTTCGTGCCGTCGCTGCCGTCCGATGCGAGCGTGTTCCCCGACCGCCGGCTTCTGGACACCTCGATGCAGCAGTTCGTCGGGTGTCTGCTCGACACCGATGACAAGGCTTCGGCGATCGAGCAGTACGCGATCGAGCAGCTGGTGATGGAGATGTGCGGCGCGGTGCTGCTCGACCGCATCGGCGGGGTCAGCGCCCAGGGCTCACCGCATGCCGTGCTGCGCGAGCGCGCCATCGCCGTGATCTCGCAGCAGTGCGGCGATCCCTCCCTGAATCCGTCGCGCGTCGCGCACGAGGTGCAGTCGTCGCTGCGGCAGTTGCAGCTCGTCTTCTCCGAATCCGGCAACAGCGTCGCGGCGGAGATCCGTCGGCAACGCGCTCGGCTGGCGCACTCGCTGCTCGTCGACAGTCGGTACGACGTGCTGAGCATCGATCAGATCGCGCAGCGTGCCGGATTCCACTCTCCGATGAGCATGCGCAGAGCACTCGACGAGGCCTACCAGGCCACCCCGCGCACGCTCCGCTCCTCGCGCCGGGCCTAGCTGCGCGCGCGCGGAACGCACAGTGCGCGCAGGTTGAGCGCACCCCGCGCGTAGTTCACCGAAACCCCCTTCCTCCCCCTTTTCCGCTCCCTACTTTGATGAGCACGAAGAGGCTCCTGGGGGATGCAGACAACGTGTCGCCTCTTCACGACACCGCGGGAAACCGCATCTGCATCGAACAGGGAGGGCACTCACGTGACCGAAGAAATCCAGAAGAACAAGGGCGTCTCGCGCCGCACGCTCGTCAAGGGCGCTGCATGGTCGGTCCCCGTCATCGCGGCAGCCGTCGCCACCCCGCTCGCGGCCGCCTCCGGGCTGAACGACGACCTCGTTCCGGCGCTCAGCGGCCCGATCACTCTCACCCTCGGCCTCGGTCTCGCGACGATCAACACCGTGAACACGCTGACGATCACGAACAACGGCACCGATGCCTCGCCTGCCGGCGCCACGGCCGTCGTGCAGTACAACCCGGGCCTGCTGAGCCTGAACATCGCCACTGTGGCCGGTGTGTCGGTCGGCGGAGCCGACGGCAACTACACGCTGACGCTGCCTTCGATCCCCGCCGGCGGCAACCTCTCCATCGGGCTGGGCACGACTCTCGATTCGCTGCTCAACGTGGGGCTGCTTACCACGCTCCTCGGCGGACCGCAGCAGGTCATGTCCGCGACCGTCTCCGGCGACTCGGTCACCGGCAACAACGCGACCTCGCAGAACGTCGGTATCACGCTCCTCTGAGTCGGATCCGAGAAAAGAGAGCGTCGGCCCCAGGGCCGGCGCTCTCTTCATCTGTGCTGCCGGGTCACCGTGCGCGGAGCAGAGGTTTGCGCCGACCGGTCAGCCAGCCCATGACCCACTCGACGGGGCCGGTGCCGACGAACCGCCACCAGAGCCAGCCGACCAGGATCATGCCGGGAACGATCACGAACCAGCCCGGCCAGAAGTTCTCGGTGGGCCGACCGTTCGCGTTGTTCCACAGAGCTATGAGCCCGACGTGCAGCAGGTAGAGGCTCAGCGCGACCTGGCCGCAGGCGACCAGGGGCACGAAGATCGGGCTCCAGAAGCGCTTCGCGCCGTCGCGTCGCGCGGTCGCGGCGAAGACCACGACCACGTACACCGCGAACACGAGGGCGAAGTCCTTCAGGGTGTCGAGGTAGTCGCCGGACTGCACGTCGCCGAAGCGCTGACCGACACCCCAGGTCAGGTAGGCGAACGGTGCGGCGATGGCCAGAGCCGTGAGCAGTCGGTCGCGCCGCAGACCGTGTCGGATCAGGAGCGCGCCGATGAGGAACATCGGCAGGAGGTTGAGCACGCGATAGTGCGACCCGAGGAGGAGCCACTGCATGATGTCGCGGACGGGCGCGGGCGCCATGTACACCCAGGTCCAGGTCCGGGCGAGCCCCACCAGAGGCTGGCTGATGAGCAGCAGGACCGCCGTCACGGCGATCACCACGGGCGTTCGTGCGAGGAGGATCGGCGCTCCGAGGATGATGGTCACGCCGAGGTAGGCCAGGATCACATCGACCCACGAGCCCCACGCCGCCATCCAGACGCCCAGGGCGATCAGGAACAGCCCACGAATCACCTGCTGCAGAAGGGTCACACGGACGCGTCCGCCACGGCGCCAGACGAGCTCTGCCGACATGCCCATCACCAGGGCGAACAGCGGCGATGCCAGGTCGCTGAACATCGCCGTCACGAACTTCGCAGCCCAGGGCAGTTCGGGAAGAAACGGGTTCGCGTGCGCGATCACCATCGCCACGATCGCCACGCCACGGAGAACGTCGGGGATGAGCAGACGCTGCGCCTGCGACGCCACCGTGGACTCGATCAGGCGGGGACTGCCATCACCGGAATACTGGGCCATTCACTGACAGTATTGTGTCGACACCGCAGCGCGCGAGCCGGAGAGCAGATGATGACGACGGATGCACCGAGACCGCGTCGACGACTCCTCGGGAACATCTGGGTCAACATCGCGCTCGCCCTCGCGCTGACCGGCATCATCGTCGCGTTCATCGGTCAGCCCTCGTCCGGATCCATGTCGCCGACGCTCGAGCCGGGCGACCGCCTCATCGTGAACCGCCTCGCGTACGTCGCCGCAGACCCCGCACCGGGAGACATCGTCGTGTTCCGGCCCGATGAGGCCTGGGGCGAGAAGCCCGCGGGCGGCGAGAACTGGTTCTCGCAGGCGCTCCACTGGGTCGGCGAGACCACAGGCATCCGGCCCTACGTGCTCGTGAAGCGGGTGATCGCCGGCCCCGGACAGACCGTGGAGTGCTGCGACGCCCAGGGCAGGGTGCTCGTCGACGGAGAGCCGCTCGATGAGCCCTACGTCGTCAAGGATCTCCCCTTCGTCGCCGGGTCGCTCGACTGCGACAGCGAGCCGATGTCGACCCGCTGCTTCGGGCCCGTGACCGTTCCGGAGGACTCGTACCTCGTGCTCGGCGACAACCGGGCGAACTCGGCCGACTCCGCGTATCTCTGCCGCGGTGCGGATGCGCCCGACGAGAGCTGCTGGCGCTGGATGACGCGCGACGATGTGTTCGGTCAGGCCGGGGCGATTCTGTGGCCGATCGGGCGGTGGGGTGGGCCGTAGGCGCGTCAGCCGCAGCCGGGCGTCTCCAACGTCACCGGCGTCTCGCGCACCATCGGCGTCGTCCACACGTCGTAGTCCCCGTAGTCCGCCGCCACGGTGCCCTCGGCCCCGGTCATGTCGACCGTGATCGTGGCAGTCGTCTGCGGGGTGGTGACGACGCTGATCCGGACGACCGAGCGTCCCAGGTGGGTTCCCTCGGCCTTCAGCACGTGGCTTTGCGCGCCCTCGACCTTCCACGACGCGATCGACGCACCGACGGGCCCATAGACGACGACATCCGTCGCGATATCCCCTGGCCTGTAGTGCGGCCCGGTGATGAAGTACGGAAGCCCAGCGGCTTGTTCCGGGGTGATGTTGTTGGCGAACGTGATGACCTGCTGGAAGGTCGGAGGCCCCGATGCGGTGCATTGGTCGCTGCTCGCGACGACGCTGGCGTCCGCGTAATAGTCAGTCTTGGCACCGGTGGTGTCGTTGAAGTAGACACCGGCAACGGTGCGCTCATCATTGGTCGCCGGAAGCGTTCCCGCAAGCCGGGTCCCCGACAGCATCGCTTCGAGATCTTCATTCGAGGACCAGATCTTCATCCGGCTCTCGTCACTCGCCTGGCGCAGCGCGGCGAAGAGGGCGAGCGGATCTTCGACGCCGGACGTGAGGGTGGAGAAGATCTGCGCGGCAGCCGACGCGAAGAAGAGATCCTGCTCCGTGCCGTCGGCGCCTCGGCCTGGGACCATCTCGCCGTAGTTGAAGTACACCTCGTTCAGGAGAAGGGACACGGCGTTCTCGCTCGTGAGCGTTTCGCCGGTCTGGAGCGGAATGGGTCCTGTGGCCCTCAGCAGGTAGCTCAAGGCGACAGGGTCTGTGGAAATCACATCGTCGAAGGGCGGAAGCCCCTCGTCCTCCCACCACGCGCGCAAGATCGCCACCGTGGTCGGGAAGTCCGGCGTCAGCGTCATGTTCGGGACCCAGCGCCCGATGATGTCGGAATAGAGGTGTTCCGTCTCGGCATCAAGGGGCGCGACGCTCTCCGGTCGAGCGTTGGCGAACTGGACGCTGGTCGCCTGGGTGGTGAGTTCGATCCTGCCGTCGGTCGCGGTGACGAGTGCCAGCGATGCCGGGTTCCCGCCCGACGCCCGCAGTTCGGAGTTCCCCTGGAACATCAGCAGATAGGTGCGCGGCGTTCCTTCGCCGAGGGCCGAAGGAAGGACTTCGAGAATGGGCGAGAGAGTGCCCAGTGTCTCTGCCACACCGGACGCGGCATCGTCGAGCGTGCTCAGCGCATCGGTGACCTGCGGCAGCAAGAAAGTCCGATCGGTGCCGGCGATGCGGTCCGAGACACTCGCGAAGGTCTCAGCGCCCTCCGAGACGACCCCCTCAAGGTCATGCACAGCCTGGAGGTTGAAGGCGCCGTCGACGGGCTTGAAGGCTCCGAGATCGAGATTCGGCAGGGATTCCACGGAGAAGTCGGCGACTTCGTCCACGCTCTCCGCTGCCGCGCGCACGGCAGCGAGGTTCTGACCGACGCCGGGGATCCACTCCGCGATCCGCCAATCCAGTCCTGCCGTCTGTTCGACGCCCTTCGCTGCCAGCTCCTTGAGGGAAGCGGCATCCGATGCGGCTCCGCCTGCATCGCCCGCTGCGACCTTTGCGGGTATCCCGCTCGCGATGGGAACAGCCTTCGTCAAGGAATCGCGCACCGTCAGTGCCTTGGAGGCTGCAACCGAGGAAAGGCCGATGACCGCTCCGAGCACGAGCACGAGCACGACGACGAAGAGCCATACGATCCGACGGCGGGGTCGTCGAGCGGCTTGACGTTGGGTAGCTGCGCGCAGCGCGGCGCGGCTCTGGTGTGAAGTGGACATCACCGCCCATTCAACCGTACTTCACCGTGAATACGTCGAGCCGGGAGGCAGTCCTCGGGCCGCTACGGTCGGCGCCCGCGCCGCAGCGACGCGAGGAGTTCCTGAAATCCGCGCACCATTCGCTTCGACCGCAACTGCCGCACGGTCAGATCGCCTGAATCTCGCGAGATCGGCCCGGCTTGGAGGCTCTCCGCTGTCGGCCACAGAATGCGGTAGACGGTGCGAATCCGTTGGGAGGGCGGTAGAGTCCGCAGCGCCGCCACATACGCGCGGAGCATCGTGCGCTGCGATCGCCACTCCCAGTCGATCGGAACCGGCGCGTCTTTCCAGTCACGGGTAAGCGCGGGAAAGGCTTCGGCGAAGGCATCCTTCAGGGCGAACTGGGCTCCGACCGTGGCGGCGACACGCACGGTGTCCTCTCCCCCACGTTCGAGAACGCGCGCCGCCCGCACCACGCTCTCCCTGGACGTCGGGCTGCCGAATGGCCGGACGTCGTGCAGCGCACTGATCACCGCATGCATCGGAGGGCCCGGCGTTTTGACGGTGTACCCGGCGAACGTGTGCAGCTCGGCCGACCGGAACACCTCCCCGAATGCTTCCTCAGCCGAGATCGTCATGCCGGGGAACCACCCGTGGACGTCGACGGCGCACCCCCAGGTGGGCGCACGCAAGGTCAGGGAATGAAGCACCGGCGTAGACGTGAATGCGGACATCGCCGGTTGCCAGCCCCAAGGCTGCATGGCCCTGGCGAGTCGGACATCTGTCCCGGGCTCGACCCAGCAGTCCACGTCGCCGGAGTGTTCTCGCGTGCGCAGTCCCTGTGCCTTCAGTACGGGCCCCTTGATGAAAACCACCTCGACGCCGTTGTCGTCCGCAACCCGACCGAGAATCGAGTAGACGATCTCGTGAAGGGGCGATGACAGCCATGGCGGATCGACGCCGACGACCCTGGCCGGGTGAGTGGTGTCCGTCGATGCGATGCCCATGGCTTCCATCTCTTCCAGGATCTGGATGAGCTCGGGAGTAAGTGCGCTGTCCTCGAGCGTCCCGTCCACCAGCTGCTCCCACACCGCAGCACCATCGCCCATGAGCAGCACCGGATCGGCTGGACGGATGGGGGCGACCAGGTATCGGTACTCCCCGCGACCGAACGAGTGATTCGTGATGTCGAGGGCGCCGTAACTCACAGCCACCCAGGACACCTGTCGGACCCTATCGATCAGCGATGTCATAGCGCGGACCTGTCCTTGCGAATCCACTGCTCCTCGAGTCTCGAGGCGCTCCATCTGCCGTCGTGGACCTCGCGCACGAAATGCTGCCCTGCGGCCCCGGTGTCGCGCATCCGCGATCGGTCACCGAGGATGTCGGTGAGGACCTGCTCGAGGGTGTCGGGGGTCGCCTCCACGATCGGAAGTACGAGCCCCGTCTTTTCCAGGACGTACTCGCGCACCCGCGGGGTCACGTGGCCGAGCACGACCTTCCCCGCTGCCATCGCCTCGCAGGCCGCCACTCCGTACGATCCGAGCCGGAATTGATCCAGCACGATGTCGGCCTCCATGACTGCGCGGCGAACTTGCATGGGGGGTACGCCCGATAGTTCCGAGTACCTCAGCACACCCCGGTCGGCCATGGTGGTGACCGCGGCGCGTATCAGCTGGCTGCCCTTGACCGACGCACGGCTGGGGCTGTGCAGCACGAGCGGCACGTCGGTTCGCTGTGCGTCGTCCTCGTCGGCTCCGGCGGCCCATGCAGCCGTGTCCACCACAACCGGCACCCAGGTCCCCCGAGGGAAATCGTCGATCAGATCGGGCGTGGACACGAAGACTGGAACCCCCGCATGCTCGAGGACGGCGAAGTTGCGATCCGCTCTGCGCTGGACTCGATCGAAATACACGTCCTCGTCGAAAAAGGGCGAAAACGGAGTCGCCTCGATATGCCGTCGTGGCGATCTGATGTCGGTCCCATGACAGATGTAGGCCATCGAAAGGCCATGTTCCTCGAAATACCTCTGCTCTGCCGACGGGCTGCCGCCGAACTTCATGCCGAATATCGGCGTTTCCGCCTCGACGAGAACGTGGGTGAAGTTCTCCACGACGTGCGCCAGCTCACGGGACTGCCACGCACGATCGTAGAGGTTCATCGACTCAGACACGGTGTAGTCCGAGGAGAACTGCAGGCGTCCAGGGATCTCGATCGCGAGGTTGACGGCGCCCGCTTCCTCGACGTGGGACGTGATCGCCCGCGCCCATGCGTTTCCTTGCCCGGCATAGTTCGCGGGTGCGACGAGTACGCGGGCCGCCCCCGTCGGAACGGGGATGTCTGGAAGAGTTTCTGTTCCCGCCGACCTTGCCCGATATCGCCAGGCACCGACGACGTTGTTTGCACGCAAGAACACCTGATCGACGACACGATCGACCGATCCGTTCAGCCAACTCGGTGCTCGGCTGAGCGTCCTCAGACCCCAAGATCGCACCGCGGCAAGTAAACGGTTCGGAATCATAGAGCGGCCCCTCTGGAGAATCGCAGATCGTCTTCCCGCGCAGACCAGAGCGCGAGACCGATCAGGCCGATGAGCAGCAGCGCCATCACCACGCTCGTGCACCAGACGGCCGTCAGTAGATCCCCCCGCAGGAGGAGGATCACGAGGATCGGAGTGACCGTGTAGACGATGCCGAAGACAGCCTGTCTGCCTTGAGTCCCCGTCACGACGAAGATCGAGGCGATCGGTGAGGTCACGAGGTTGAGGAAGAGCCACGGGACGAGCGCCTGCGCGTACTCTCCCGCACTTCCCCAGCCTGCTCCGAGAAGGATGGGAAGCAGCCAAGGGCTCAGGAAGTACAAAGCGACGAAAAGCGGAAGCGTCAGCAAAGCCACGCGGCTCGTGGTGGAGAGCACGAGAGAGAAGAGGCGGCCTCGATCCTGGTGGGACATCCGCTGGAAGTACACCTGGTTGAGTGCTGACCCGAGCAGCCCCAGCGGCGCCTGAACGCTCCGCCACGCCATCGAGTACTGGCCGAGCGCCAGTTGAGACTGAGCGCCGATCACGACGTTGATACCGGACACACGCAGCCCGTCGAGCAGAGCTGTCGGCGCGTTCAGCAGCGGCATCTTCCGATACTGCTTCATCGACACCCGCACGCGATTCCTGCTCACGGTCCGTCTCTCCGAGGCGCTGATTCCCTCTCGAAAGACCATGAACACGAGTGCGACGATCTGGGCGAGGAGCAAACCGATGATGAGCCCTCGCACGTCACGCACCAGGAGCCAGCCGAGAAGTGTCTGAAAGACGACCGTGGCCGCGCTGAGGATGATGCGATACGTCCCCAGGACGGAGAATCCGCTGCCTCGCGTGTGCCAAAGACTCAGAATGGAGATCTCGCCTAGGAGAAGCACGTGCAGCGGCAGTGTCAACAGCCAGAACTTGTGATCTGACGCCCCCAGGAGATCGGCGAACGGATCCAGGAAGAGAAGAACCAGGACTTCGAAGAGCGCGGATACGGACCACAGGAGCGTTCTGGCCAGGCGTTTGAGCGCCAGGGCATTCAGACGGGAGCGCGGAAGGACTATGGCGAACTCGTACCGTCCGGTCGCGATCAATGCGACAAGCGTCGCCACCGACACGTAGATGGCCAGGAACCCGAAGGCTGCCGGCCCGTATATCCGGCTGAGCAGAGGTATGCCCGCGATCGTGATCACCTGCGCGATGAGATTGCTCGTGCTCAGCGTCAGAATATGCCGCGCAGATTGACTCCTGAGAGCACGTCGTATCCTGCCCGAGGGAACGTCAGACATGACGTCCCTGAGCGGGGACGGAAACCGATCCCGACGTGGATCGGAGGAGCTCGGGCGACTGTGTCGCGGCCTCGCCGACCGGCGCCATCCTTCCGAGTGCGATCAGCGCGAACAGGTACAGCCACGCTCCCGGAGCACCCAGGAAGGTGCTGTGCATCGTCGACGCGAAGGGAAGCAGCACGATCAACAGCAACTGAGCTTGGCCGACCATATAGGCCTTATCTCGCTTCGACGACGCTGAACGCATGAGCTTCCACGCCGAGACGGCCGTCTGCAGCAGGAAGAGCACGAACAGGAGGAACACCACGATCCCGTACTGACTCAGCATTTCGACGAAACCGTTGTGTGGGTTGATGATGAAGCTCGTCGGATACAGATCCTGCCTGGTCAGCATGTGCGCTTCGTACTGGTCTGGCCCGATTCCGATGAGGGGGCTCTCGGACGCGAAGAGCAGCCCGTTGCGCACGAGGTTGAAGCGAAGAAGGAAGGAGCCGTCGTCCGAAGTGAACAGGCTGTTCTCCCGCAGATCGTTGAAGAACGCTGTTCCACTCGCGGTGAGCGCTTGAACCGCGACGAGGGCGATGACAACGAGGATCAACAGCATGCGAGCGAGATCGCGCTTGTGGAGAAGGTGCCAGAGGGTGATGACCATCACGACGAGCAGACAGGTCAGACCGGTACGGCTGCCGCTCTCGATCATGAAGTACAACGTCGACAGTTGAAGCGCGTAGTAGAGGACGCGCACGATCGGGCGACGAGCCGAAACGGCGTACGGCATGAACACGACGCTGCTCGCAAGTAGGAAAAGGGCGAAGGCGTTCGGGTTCCCGAAGAGACTCGACAGACCGACGGACTCGAGCGCGTACCCGCGGAGCACCAGGAAGCTGTTCTGCGGAACGAACCCGAAGTACTTCTCCATGATCGCGACGATCACCGCAAGGCCGTAGGCGAAAGTCCACCCGACGATGGCGGCGTCGAACGTTCGGCTGCTCACACGGACAGCCGCTGCACCGAGGAGGATCGCGAAGCCCGACAGCGTGATCGTCACTTCGTTGGTGACAGTATCCCCGAGCAATCCAACGTGGAGCAGGGTCACGACGAGCCAAGCAGCTATCAGCAGGGTGAGGGTGAGGGCCTGCTGCCGGACCTTTCGATGGGGTCGAAGAAGAGCAGCGACCCCCAGTACGCCGAGGATGGCGCTCGTTAGAACGTGAGGAGTGAAGCCCTCGATTGTGATGGCTCCCGCCATGACGCCGGTGATCGGCACGAAGAACAGCAGAACAGCGATGCCCGGGTGAGCCCGAAGGCGAGGGGCATCCGCAGGGGTCTCCACCGCCCGGCTATCCCGCTTCATCTGCCCGCGCTCGCTTGGCCCCGGGACACGAAGTCCGCGTCCGCGCTCCGCGCGTGCGTGATCTCCTTCAGCAACGGCTGAAACTCCGCCTCCCAGCTGAGCGAAGCATCGCCGAGAGCGCGGCACCGCCTGCTCACCTCTCTCAGGTCTGCCTCGGCAACGATGCTCTCAAGCGCGGTCGCGATTCCCTCCGGAGTCACCTCCGCGAGCCATCCGACCCGATTCTCGGTGACGAAGCGTCGGTTCTCCGGCAGATCACCGGCCAAAACCGGGCGTCCCGAAGAGACGCACTCGAGGATCTTGTTGGAAAGCCCATCGTTGGCGGGATCGTCCGCCTCGTACAGCACCAGACCGAGGTCCGCGCCGAGGTACGCCTTCGAGACCTCGTCACCTTCGATGGGCCCCTCCCAGGTGAGCACTTGCTCGACCCCGAGATCCTGGGTCATCACCTGCAGTCGCTGGAGGTAGGCGGGAGTTCCCGGCCCGACGACGCGAAGATGGACCGGCACAGTTCGCGCGACGCAGATCGCCATGGCGCGTATGAGGATCTCGAACGCACGTCCTTCGAACACCGAGCCGATCACCACGCAGCGGAGCGTGCCATCGTGCTCGGGGTCATGATACGGAGCGCGCCACGAGGCCAAAGGTGTGTTGCGCAGAGGGATCACTCGTTCGAAGCCGTATCGCTGGAGCAGGCCCGCGTCACTGGGTACGGCGACAGTCGCGATTCCCCCACCCTTTGCCAGATGCCGCAATGTGAACGGCTCGAGCCTGCTGAAGAAGGACGCAAGCGAGTCTTTTGCGGCGATCGCCCCCGGCCTTTCGGCTACATCCAGGACGATCCGAGAACGAAACCGAAGACGGTGCGCGGCAGCGATCGGAGCGAGGACCGGGTTCGCGATCATGACGATCGATGCGGGCGTCTTCATCGCCACCCAGAAGAGCCGCAGAAACGCCGGTGCGTACGCGACGAGCAGATTGAAGAGTTTGGCGGTGATCCCGCCCCCGGGCCTGCGATCGCGGACGCGGATCTGGTGGACCGCGACGCCGTCCGAATCGAAGACGCCGGCTGCGTCGACGCGCCCACCCCGTCCGGAACTCTGCAGTGCGAGGTAGCGCACGCGGTGCGTCCAGGCCAACTCACGCGCGGCCTTGCGGGGGCGTGTCGCGAAGCGGATTCCCGCCAACGACACGATCAGCACCGTTTCCCTGTCGGGTGCGGCCAGCTCGACGTCAGACATGAAGGCCCAGACGTGCGCGATGCGAGTGAGCGGTGGACAGGATGAACGCGGTCGCCCGCCACGCCGTGTTGTCGATCTCGTAGCCCGCAGGCATCGACGCCGGATCCGACGGCACGCTGAGACGAGCCTTGACGGCGCGCAGTACGCTCTCCGGGGTCAGGCCGGTGGTGATGATCGCACCCGCATCGAGCGCCTCGGGCCGCTCGATGAAATCGCGAACGGTGACCGCGGGGAAACCGAGGACGCTCGACTCCTCGCTGATGGTGCCGCTGTCGGAGAGCACCAGTTTCGCGTTCTGCTGCAGCTTGATGTAATCGTGGAAGCCGAAGGGCGAGTGGAATGTGATGCCGTCCACAGACTCGGCAGCATCCAGAGCTTCGATGCGCTTGCGCGTGCGCGGATGCGTCGACACCAGGACAGGGAGGCCGTACTGAGTCCGCAGAGCCTGCAAGGCGGCGATCGCGGACCTCAGCCGGTCCGGATTGTCGACGTTCTCCTCCCGGTGCAGGCTCACGAGGAAATACTCCCCGGGAACGAGGCCCGCCCGATCGACGGCGTCGCTCGCACTGATCTGCGCCCGGTTCTGCTCGAGGACCTCGCGCATGGGGGAGCCGGTGAGCACGATCTTCGACGGGTGCAGCCCTTCGGCCAGCAGGTTCCGCCGGGCGTGTTCCGTGTAGACGAGGTTGTAGTCAGCGACATGATCGACGAGTCGCCGATTCGTCTCCTCCGGAACGTTCTCGTCGAACGAGCGGTTGCCCGCCTCCATGTGGAACACCGGGACCTTCATGCGCTTCGCGATCACGGCGGAGATGCAGCTGTTCGTATCGCCGAGCACGAGGAAGGCGTCTGGCTTCTCTTCACGGAGGACTTTCTCGGTCTTCGTGAGGATCGATCCCAGCGCTGCACCCAACGACGACGTGTCCGCCTCGAGGAAGTGATCGGGCTGGCGCAGGCCGAGGTCTTCGAAGAACACCTCGTTGAGTTCGTAATCGTAATTCTGTCCGGTATGGACGAGCACCTGATCCGTGTGCTCATCCAGAAGCTTGATCGTCGCGGAAAGACGGATGATCTCAGGTCTGGTGCCGATGACCGTCATCACCTTGAGTTTGTCGGCCATGGTCACACTGCCTCGCCAATCGTGTCGGGGGACGCCGGATCGAAGATGTCATTGGTCCAGAACGACGTGTAGAGCACATCGTCGCCAATGTTCGTGATGTTGTGGGCCCAGAGCGTGGGCATATCGACGGCGCCCGGCGCATCGCCGGACACCTCGAAGGACACGACGTCCTCAGAATACAGGCGACGAAGTGAGATGCGCGCCCGCCCCTGGAGAACCGTGAACCGCTCGACTTTTCGGCGGTGATAGTGGTCACCACGGGTGATTCCCGGCGCGGTCGTCGAGAACGAGGACTGGCCGGGCCCGCCGTGCGAACGGACGATCTCGAAGAACGACCCGCGGGCGTCGGCATGGCGCGTGAGGCCGATGGGCGAGCGCGCAGGGAACGTGTAGGACCGGTAGGTGTTGAAGAGATCGCGGTCGAACGCGTCCGCGAGGTCGGGGATCTCGCCACGGTCGTAGAACTCCGCGTAGCCCTCGAGGCGCTCCAGCAGGGCGGATACCGTCTCGGTGCGCTGCAGGCTGCCGAGCGAACTCAGCGGCGCAGCCCCGGTGAGCAGGTCGACTGCGTTCTGCGCGTGGAGGAGCGCGAGTTCCTTGTCATTCTCCACTTCGGGTCGCTGCCCCGTGGCGATCAGATGGCTGAACGTCGCAGTGACCGCGTTGTAGAACGGACGACCGTGTTCACCGAAGAGGTTCGGCAACCGCACGTCGATGAACTCCGCTCCGATGTCGGATGCCGCACCGGCGAGGATCTCCGCGCCGCGGGCCTTCGCCTCGCCGTAAACGGAACCGTTGGCGGCCTGGGTCGAGTTCGCGTACACGACGACGGGTGGGGGTGCATCGGTGGCGCGGAGCGCCGACGCCAGCTGCTCCGCGAAGTCGATGTTCCCGGCAGTGACCTCGTTATCCGCCGCACGGTTGACGCCAGCGATATGGATGACACGCGCGGCACCGTCCACGGCACCGACGGCCTGGGCAGAGTCGAATCCCCTACCGACCGGGATCATGTCGACCGCGATGTTCGACTCCTGCGCGGCACCGCGCAGATGCCATCCGAGGAACCCCCGAGCACCGGTGACAGCGAAACGGGTCACGATCCTGAAACCGTGTCGGGCAGACCCGCCTGACGGAGCTCGGCACGCACCTCCGGCAGCGTGAGCAGCAAGGCCTCCACCTCGCCCACCGACATCTGCTCGACCGTGTGCGAGTCGTAGTCCTCGAAGCGGCTCTGGCTGGTGTCGCCTTCCTCGAAGTAGACGCTGTAGTTGAGGTCACGATTGTCTGCAACCACACGGAAGTACTCCCCCATGTCTCGCGCACGAGCAAGCTCCTCGCGGGTCGCAAGTGCTTCGGAGAGCTTCTCCGCGTGACGTGTGCCAATCACATCGACCTTCGCATCAGAGCGGAACAGGTTGATCGTCGCCTGCGCCAGGGTACCGATCGATGTGGCCTTCGCCTTGCGCACGAACAGGTCGCCCTGCTCTGCGTTGCGGAATGCGAACTCCACGAGGTCGACCGAGTGCGCGAGCGACATCATGAAGCGCGTCATCTCGGGATTCGTGACCGTGATGTTGTTGCCCGCCTTGATCTGACGGATAAATAGCGGGATGACGGAACCGCGCGAATACATCACGTTCCCGTAGCGGACGCACGAGACCGTGGTGTCCGTGTTCGGGTTGTTGAGACCATGGGACTGCGCGACCTTCTCCATCAGCGCCTTCGACATTCCCATGGCGTTGACGGGGTAAACGGCCTTGTCGGTGCTGAGCGCGACGACTGACCTCACCCCGTTGCGATCGGCTGCGCGCACCACGTTCTCGCTTCCGTGCACATTTGTGCGAACCGCCTCCATCGGGAAGAACTCACACGACGGAACCTGCTTGAGGGCTGCCGCGTGGAAGACGAAGTCGACGTCGCGCGTCGCCCGGTCCACGCTGTCGTAGTCGCGCACGTCGCCGACGTAGAACCGCAGGCGGGCATCGGGAATCTCGTGCCGCATCAGGTCCTGCTTGGCCTCGTCGCGACTGAAGACGCGGATCTCCGACACGTCGCGCTCGAGCAGCTTCCTTGCGACCGTGTGGCCGAACGATCCGGTCCCGCCGGTCACCAATACGCGCGCGCCGCCGTAGTTCTCTGACACAAGTAGTACCTCAGTCCTGAATGGGGGGCCGTGGAGCTCCGAGGGAGTCCAGGATGATTCTCGTGGTCGAGGCGACCGAAAGATGCGAGGAGTAGTAGCGCCGACCGCTTTCCCCAAAAGCTTGCCATTGCTCCGGGCCGCTGGCCGCCATCCGGGCGATCGCATCCGCCAGCGCGACGGCGTCGCCTGGTTCCACGACCAACCCCGCACCCGCGTCTCGGATGAGATCAGCGCCGTCTCCACCGATCTGTCCGACGATCGGCGCTCCAGACGCGAGCAGGCTCGGAATCTTGCTCGGGGTCGTGAACCGAAGGAAAGGGCTCGACGCCAGGCTCACCAGCTGGATGTGAGACCGGGCGATCAGTTCAGGGATCTCGTGCTGCTCGACCCGTCCCATGAAGCGCACGTTGCCCAGCCGTTCCTCCTTCACCCGCCGCTCGAGCCGGTTGCGACTGATGCCGTCTCCATAAATGGTCAGTCGGACAGCGGGGAGATCACGGAGCAACGCGGCGGCATCCAGAACCGTGTCGAGTCCCTGTACATCACCGATCGCTCCGGCGTACATGAAGTCGATCGTGTGATCAGAGCTCAGGTCGATGTCCAGACGCCGACGGATCTCCTCGGCGGGCTCGAACAGCTGCTCGTTCGTCGGATTCGGCGCGTACACGATCTTGGCCGGATCCAGCTGCGTGTGACGCTCGAGGATGAGATTTCGGACCCCCGGCGAGATCACACCGACGCTCGTCGCCTTCCGCTCGGTGAGTTTCACGATACGACTGATCATCGATGCCGCTCGGTCACCGACCCAGCCCTCGGGCACCATCCCGCTGGCGATCAGGGAGTCCGGCCAGAGATCCTGCACATGAAGGAAGTAGGGCACGGTGCCGCGTCGCGTGTGCAGGAGCAGCGGGAGACTCACGGTCACTGGGGAGTTGTAGACCCACACTGCATCTGCGCCCTGGAGCGCGGCTCGCCCGGAGATCGATGCCGATGCCGCGAACGATGCGTAGTTGAGCACCCGCCCCATCGCGGAGCGGCTGTGCTGCGGGTACAGAGCGACGCGGTGCACGTCAATGCCGTCGCGCCGTTCGATGGTCTTCCGACGAATGCGGTACCCGTCATGGACTTTACCGTCGGGATAGTTGGGAAATCCCGTGAGGGCTCGGACCGAATGACCCTGTCGGATCATCTCCCGCCCGTAGATGGCGGGAAGGGCTGCGGGTCCGGGTTCCGGGTCGTACCACTGCGAAAGGAGGCTGATTTTCATGCGCGCGCCTCACCGTCGTATCGCAGTATCTCGAGGAGACGAGACTTCGGGATCGAACGGTAGCCGTCTGGCGAGTCGATCTGTGACTGGCCGAGCCACATGAGCTCCAGCCGTCGCCCCGCTCCCGCGATCTCCGGTACGACTCGCCCGCCTGCCCGTGCCAGTACCAGGACCGCTTCGCACACCCATCTAGGCAGCCTCCGCGGGGCTTTCCCTCCTGCAGCACGCAAGATCTCCTCGGCGGAGCATCCCTCCCACGGCTGGAGCATGATGGGCCTGACGGCGGCCGCAGTGGACCCGACGTGGGCGATGTAACCCGCCAGCCCGTCGATACTGCTGACGACAGTCGGCTGCGACCCGTCGCCAGCCACGCTCGCGAGCGAGGATGCCGCAATCCGTCGGAGGCTCCGGGTCGTTCCCCTGCTGGATCCCTGCACGCTCGTGGCCCTGACGACGATGGCCTGCACATCATCCAACGATGCCAGGAATGCCCGCTCGCCCAGCGCTTTGGATCGTGAATACGGAGAGAACGGTGCCGCCTCGGCGGTCTCGTCGAGTATCGGTCGACGTCCTTGTACGGCCGCGGAGCTGATGTGCACCACCCTCTGGACACCGGCTCGCGATGCAGCGCTGCGGACCAGGGCCGGGAGGAGAGCGTTCGCGCCGTAGAGGGCGTCGTCCGCGACGGCATCCGGGCTCGCCATCCCCGCAGCATTGATCACGACGTCGGTGCCTTCGAGCTGCTGCGCCAGGGCCCCGACAGCGACATCGTCGTGCGCGAGTGCGGCGATCGTGTGAGGCGAGTCCACATCCGGTGAGAGCGTCACGCGGGGGCCGGCGAGGCGCAGTACCGGGAATCCCTCGGCTACGAGCTTGTCTGCGACAGCGCTGCCGACGAAGCCGCTGGCACCGAGGACAGCCCACCGTTGCGGAGCGAACCCTGCCGGAGTCGGGATGACCGCCGGGGCGTCGAACGGCTCCAGCAGCACAGAAGACACCGGTTTGAGCCTGTTGCCGCGCAGCCGCGGGAGTGCCAGATAGATGCCACAGAGAAGGACCATGCCCATCAGCGACGCCCACGGGGCAATTCCCGCCAGCTGCGGGAGAAGTGCGATGACGCAGACGCCGAGGGTGAAGAAAGTCACCAGTGCGGCGGAGCCCACATGTCCCAAACCAGTGTCGAGCAGGCGCTGATAGACATGAGTTCGGTGTGGCCGCAAGACGGGCTCGGCTCGCAGAGCGCGACGGATGAGTGTCGAGCTCGTGTCGGCGAGATAGATCGCGACGGGCGCGGCTGTCAGCAGCGGGGAGACGCCGAAGAGGGTCAGGCAGACTCCGAGGGCGGCCACGCTCGCACCGAGCAGATAGCTCCCCACGTCACCGAGGAACAGACCGGGACGACTCAGATTCCACGGAAGGAAGGCGAGACAGGTTCCAGCCAGCAGCAGGCCGATCCCCGCGGCCCAATCGAGTCCAGCGCTCACCGCCACGACTGCATACATACCCCCGGCGACGACGCCGTGCATTCCGGAGATACCGTTGACGCCGTCCATGAAATTGGCGACGTTGATGTAGCCCATGACGAAAACGGTGGCGACCGGCACCCATGCCCAGCTGTTGCCCGTGACGACGACAAGGGGTACTGCGACCGCGACTCCGATCACGAGCTGCGCGACCGCTCGGATGGGGACGGGGACCCCCCGCACGTCCTCATAGAGACCGAGAAGGCCCGCGGAGACCGCAGCCAGGAGGACCACGGCGACCGGGACGGTTGCGGTGGGGTAGGCGAGCGCAAGGAGGATCCCGCCGAGGATGAACGCAGGCAGAAGCGCGACCCCGCCGCCCCGCAGCGTGGCGCGAGTGTGAGAGGAACGCTGATTCGGCTCGTCGAGCACGGCATATCGAGTCAGCATCGGTCTCACCGCGGGCAGCGCCAGAGATGTGACCGCCGCGCCGAGCAGGAGCGCCAGCCACAGGGGTGCCGTCACTCGGGGCTCTTTCGGGTCACTGCAGCACGGAAGTCCACAGCGTTGAGCACGGTCGTGTCGTTGTTCCGCGGGCTCGCGTACATCCGGTCCATCCATCCCGCCTTGTTGAGCCGCTCCGGCGTGATGATGTCGGCCCTCGTGTGCGACACCTTGGGGTGGAACGGGCGCTCCAGGTTCTCGCGCGATCCGACGAGCTCTTCGTGCAGCTTCTCGCCGCGACGGAGCCCGGTGAACACGATCTCGACGCTCTTGCCCGACATCGCGATCATGCGCTTGGCGACCTCGAGGATCGACACCGGCTGGCCCATGTCGAGGATCAGCACCTCGCCCGCCCGACCGATTCCGCCCGCCTGCACGACCAGCTGGCATGCTTCGGGGATCGTCATGAAGTACCGCGTCGCCTCGGGGTGGGTGACCGTGATCGGCCGCCCCTCGGCGATCAACCGCTGGAACGTCGGCAGCATCGACCCGCGGCTTCCGATCACGTTGCCGAACCGCACCGACAGGTACCGCATCCCGGTCTCGGATCCCGCCCACGCGGTGAGCTTCTCGGCGACCCGTTTGGAGTGCCCGAGCACGCTCGTGGGGTTGGCCGCCTTGTCGGTCGAGATGTTGACGAAGGTGTCGACGCCGACGGAGCGGGCGGCGTTGATCACGTTGAGCGTGCCGAGCACGTTCGTCTTCCACGCCTCGTCCGGATACTGCTCGAGCATCGGCAGGTGCTTCAGAGCGGCTGCGTGGAACACGACCTCGGGGCGACGGTCGGCGAAGATCTCGCGCAGAGTCTCGTCCTCGCGGATGTCCGCGAGGACGACGTCACGAGAGTCGAGCAGCCCGTGTCCGAGCGTCCCGAGCTGAGCCACCTGGAGTCCGGTCTCGTCGCGGTCCACCATGATCAGCTCGCGCGGCCCGTACTTCGCGAGCTGCCGGCAGAGTTCAGAGCCGATGGAACCTCCGGCGCCGGTCACCAGCACGCGCCGCCCGGTGATGTACCCGGCGATCAGCTCGACGTTCGTGTCGACGGGGTGACGCCCGATCAGGTCCTCGATGCTGATGTCGCGCACGTCGGTGACCGACTGCTCCCCCGAGGCAAGCGTCGCCAGAGTGGGGGTTACCGCGACCCGCAGACCGGCGCTCTCGGCAAGGTCGCTCAGCGCACGCAGCAACGCACTGTCGGCGCTCGGGATCGCGATGACGGCCAGCTTCGCGCCGGTACTCCGCGCGACCGACGCGATGTCGCGCGTGGTGCCGAGCACCGGAACGCCCCGCAGACGGAGGTTGCGCTTGGCCGGATCGTCATCCAGCAGCCCGACCGGCCGGATGGGCGAGGACGGGTCGGTCGTGACGTTCGCGAGCAGCTTGTCACCGAGGAATCCGGCACCGATGATCAGTGCCGCCTCGGCATCCGCACCGGGCTTGCGCGCACGCTCGATGGCCAGACGTGCAACGTACCGCACGCCGAACATGAGCAGCAGCACGAACGGGAACGCGAGCAGCAGCGTTCCGCGCGGGATGCCGACGATCGGCCCGATCGGGATCACGATCAGGGACAGCAGCACTGCTTCGACCACGACGATCAACGCCACCGCGCGGACCTCGTCGAAGGAGCCGTAGGTGAATCGTCCACGGTAGAGGGCTGTCGCGAAACCGACGGCCATCTGAATGAGACCGGCCGAGAGCGCGAGCACGATCGTCGAGATCCACCCCTGGGCGTCCATCATGAACTCGAAACGGAGCGCGATCGCCAGGACGACGCCGAAAGTCCAGGCGAGCCCATCGACCACCGCGGCCAGCATCCGGCGTCGCCGCTGCTTCACGGACACCTCGGACAATATTGGAATATTGCCGGTAGACACGTCGGTCGACCCATCCGGAATCAAGATACGGAGCCCCCTCAGACTTATTCAATCCCCAGGAGATATGTTCTCACAGCGAACGAGCAGGTCCGTCCGTTATGGCGTTCCCTCGCCGTCCGGCGGCGGGTCGGTGCCGGGATCCGGTTCGCCGCCGCCCGGGTTCGGGACAGTCGGAGTGACGCCGGTTCCCGGGTCGGTGCTCCCCTCCGTCGGCGGCGTCTGGTTCCCGTCACCTTGCTGCTGCTGTTGCTGCGGCTGCCACTGATTCGCTTCCTCGCGCTGTTCGCGCTCGATCTCGAACCGCAGCTGGTCCGCGGCCAACGCCGCGAACGCGTCCCGGTACGCCGCCAGCGCGGAACGGCCCTCCGCCGTCCACAGATCCGCGGCAGCGACGCGTGCCGCGGCATCGGACACGGCCGTGCGCAACGAGTCCTCAGCGTCCGGGTAGCGAGCGATCGCCGCATCCGCCGCGGGCACGAACGACGCAGCGTAGGCAGCGACCGCCGCGTCGGCCGTGGGGCGAAGCGCATCGAGGCGCTCGCGGACCGCCCGCGCCTCGGCGGTCGCAGCGTCCATCGCGACCAGACGCTCCTGCACGCCGTCGATCGCGCCGCCGACCTCCACCAGCGAATCCGCGTCGATATCGTCGCGCACATAGTCGGCAGGCAGCGAAGGGACGGTGATCCCCGCCAACCCCGAGGCGTACGCATCGACGGCCGCGAGCGCCGTGGCGAGCGCGGCCGCGTCGGTGACGGCGAGCGGCGCATCGTCGAGTTCGCCGGCCGGATCGGCGGCGGTGCTCGTCCCGGTGAGCGTGCTGCGGAGCTGCGCGGCCTCCGCCGTCTGCGCATCGATGTCGGCGACGAGGCGGTCCCCGGCCGTCTTCAAAGACTGGTGAGCGTTCAGGAGGGCGGCCTCATCGGCCTCCAACGATTCCACGGCACTCGCGGCCGGGCTGGCCGTCGCCATCTGGATGCCGCCGACGGTGCCGGCGACCACGAGGGCCACGACGGCGAGGGAGGCTGCCGCCAGCGTGACGGCGTCGATCGAGCGCCTGGGGCGCTTCTTCGGACGGGACGACTCACCGGATCCTGCACCGACCGGAACGGCGGTGCGGGCGGCGGCCTCGACCATGTCAGCGAGTGCTCGGGCGTCCGCGTCCGATGTCGCCGATGCACCACTCTGCCTCGGCTCCCCGATCATCTCCCGCAACCGGCGAGCGGTGTGATGGTCGTCCAGCACCGCCGTCCCTGCGTCGCCGGCGCGGGGCCCGTCGGGGAAGAGCTCGTCGAGGTGAGTCATGTCGCCTTCATAGGAATGGGTAGTCTCGGAAGACGATACCGCCGATCGCACCCGACCATGCTGGAGAGCTATGGACATCCATGACTACCTTCGGGTGTTCCGTCGCCAGATCGTCGTGATCATCGCGAGCGTTCTCATCGGACTCTCCACCGGCGCGCTGGTCGCGATGCTCACCCCTCCCCGCTACCAGGCTTCGACCGAGGTGATGGTGGCTGTGCAGGTCGCCGACACCGCCACCCCCGCGGAACGCTCGCTCGCCACGGGCTACGCGAAGCAGGCTGTGGAGACCTACCGCTCGATCATCACGAGCTCGCTCGTGCTCGACCCCGTCGTCGAAGACCTCGGCCTCTCCGCAGCCCCCTCCGGCATCAGCGCTTCCGCACCGCTCAACAGCGCGATCATCACGATCAGCGTCAACGACCGCAACCCGGGGCAGGCCGCACGCATCGCGAACGCCGTCGCGGAGAGCTTCGCCACCGTCGTCACCGGCACTCTCGAAGAGCGCGAGCAGACCGCCGCGTTCAGCATCCGGATCGTCACCCTCGAACCGGCCCAGGTGCCGACGCAGCCGGTCGCGCCGAACCTCTCCCTGTCACTCACGATCGGCGCTCTGCTCGGCCTCGCGGTCGGCGTCGGCATCGCTCTCCTGCGCGCGACGCTCGACCGCCGGGTGCGCGTCGCGGCCGATGTCGAGGCGGCCGTGCCGGTGCCGGGGCTCGGACAGATCCCGCTGGACCCCGACACCGGTGAGCACCCCCTCGCCATGAGCACCGCACCGCACGGGCTCCGCGCCGAGGCCTACCGCAGCCTCCGCACCAACGTGCGCTTCTTCTTCTCCGGCAACCAGGGCGTCTTCGTCGTGACGAGCTCCGGTCCGGGTGAAGGGAAGTCGACCACCGCCGCGAACCTGGCGCTCGCCTTCGCCGACGCGGGTCAGCGCGTGGCCCTGCTCGACGGCGACCTCCGCCTCCCCCGCGTGGCCGAGTACTTCGGCATCGAAGGCGGCATCGGACTCAGCGATGTGCTGGCCGGCCGCGTGCAGCTCAACGACGTCATCCAGCGCTGGGGCCGCAGCGCCCTCTTCGTCCTCCCGTCCGGCACCGTGCCGCCGAACCCGGCCGAGCTGCTCGGCTCCCCCGCGATGGAGAGCCTGATCGGCACGCTCACAGAAGCCTTCGACGTCGTCATCATCGATGCCCCGCCGCTGCTGCTCGTGACGGATGCCGCGGTGATCGCCCGCGTGACGACCGGAGCCCTCCTGATCGCCGCCGCCGGATCGTCGCAGGCCAATCGGCTCGCCGATGCGGCCAAGAGCATCGAGTCGGTCGGAGCGAGAGTGCTCGGGACGGTGCTGACGAAGGCTCCGATCACCGCTGCCGCGAGCACGACCTACGGCACCGCCGCGCCGGCGACGCACTGAACACGCGCAGCGCCGGTCGTCCCACCGTCGCTGTGGAAGAATACTGGGATACCGTTTTCACGGCCCGCCTTGATCGGCAGAGGTCGCACTGCATCAGGGGGAATCTGCCGCGTGGAACTTCGCGACTACGTGCGTGTGCTGCACAGAAACTGGATCCTGATCCTCGTCCTGATGGTCCTCGGCCTCGCCGGCGGTGCCGGCTATGCCGCGCTGCAGCAGCCGAAGTACGTCGCATCGACGCAGCTGTACGTCTCGGTCCGCACCGAGGGCGCCGCCACCGGTGACCTCGTGCAGGGCACGACCTTCGCGCGGCAGATGGTCACCAGCTACGTCGACGTCGTCGGCACCGCGCTCGTGCTCGAACCCGTCATCGAAGAACTCGGCCTCGACGACTCGGTCTCGGGCCTCAGCAGCCGCGTCACAGCGACGACCCCGCTCAACACCGTCCTGATCGACGTCAGCGTGACCGACGGCGACCCCGAGCAGGCCGCGGCCATCGCCAACGCGGTCGCCGTGAGCTTCCAGGACGCGGTGCAGAAGACACTCGAGCAGCCCGCGACCGAAGACGCCGTCAGCCCGGTGCGCATCACCGTGACCGAACCCGCCATCGCCTCCTCCACCCCGACGAGCCCCAACGTGCGCCTGCTGATCATCCTCGGCGGCATCATCGGCCTCGCTCTCGGTCTCGGCATCGCGATGCTCCGCACCGTGCTCGACAACCGCATCCACACACTCCACGACATCGAGGCACTCACCGATCGGCCCGTCCTCGGCGGCATCGCGTACGACCCGGATGCCACCAAGCGCCCGCTCATCGTGCACGCCGATCCGCGCAGCCCGCGCGCCGAGTCGTTCCGCAGCCTGCGCACGAACCTGCAGTTCCTCAACCTCGACGCCGGCCCCCGCATCTTCGTCGTCTCCAGTGCAGGCCCCGGTGAGGGCAAGTCGACGACGACCGCCAACCTCGCCATCGCTCTCGCCGAGACGGGCGCCCGCGTGGCCCTGGTCGACGGTGACCTGCGACTGCCCCGTGTAGCCGACTACCTGGGCATCGAGGGCGGCGTCGGGCTCACCGACGTGCTCATCGGACGCGTGGACGTGGCCGATGCGCTGCAGAAGTGGGGCACCACCGACCTGTACGCGCTGCCGAGTGGGCAGGTGCCGCCGAACCCGAGCGAGCTGCTGGGCTCCGCCGCGATGGATCAGGTGCTCACGTCGCTCGGCGAATACTTCGACTACGTGCTCATCGACGCGCCGCCGCTGCTGCTGGTGACCGATGCGGCCGTGGTGGGAAGCAAGACCCGCGGCGTCATCCTCGCCGCGGCCTCCGGCAAGACGAAGAAGCAGGAGCTCTCCGGGGCACTGCGCGCACTCGAGAACGCCGGCGTGCAGATGCTGGGCGTCGTCGTCACGATGCTGCCCACGAAGGGCCCGGACAGCTACGGCTACGGCTCGTACACCTACGGGTCGACGCACGACCTGGACGGCGAGACGTCGACGGATCGTCGGAAGGCCAAGCGTGCCAAGAAGGCGAAGAGCGCCAAGAAGCGCGAAACCGCTCGAGTCTGATCCGCCCCGACCGAGCCGTACTACTTGGTCGGCGCCACCCGGAAGACGATGCCGTGATAGAGCACGAAGCGCAGCAGCACCACGATGACGATGCTCGTCAGGTTCACGACGTTGACGGCGACCGCTCCGGGCTCCCGGCCGAGGACCGCGGCGACCGCCTCGACGCCCACCCAGACGAGGAAGGCGCCGATGGCCGTGCACACGGCGTTGGTGACGAGGAACAGGGTGACCTCGGAGACCCGTCCGCGGCGGTCGCGATGGCGGAACGTCCACTCACGGTTCCCGATGTACGCGTTGACCAGCGCGACGAGCGAGGCGACGATCTTCGCGGCGACGACATCCCATCCCCACGCGAAGACCAGCAGATTGAAGACGCCGACCTCGATGAGGGTGCTCAGAGCGCCGACGACGAGGAAACGGCTGCCGACGCCGGCGAGGCGACGGATGCGAGAGGGAGGGTTCATGGCTCAACTAGGCTACTTGCTGATCCCCGCGCCCTCCGCCACCCCAAGGACCCTGTGACCCTTCGCCATCTCGCCGTCGTCATGCCCGCCTACAACGAGGCCGAAGGCATCCGGGGCTTCATCGACGAGATCCGCGACTGCGTGTCTCCCCTGGCCGACCGCGTCACCTTCCACGTCGCCGACGATCGCTCCACGGATGCCACGGCTTCGGTGTTCGACGGTGTCTCCGACGTCACCGTCGAGGTGCAGCCCCTCAACCGCGGTCACGGCCCGACCGCGCTCTCGGCCTACCGCGCCGGACTCGCCGCCGACCCCGACGTGCTCGTGCACGTGGACGGCGACGGCCAGTTCTACGGCAGCGACTTCACCCGGCTCATCACCGCGCTCACGACCGAGGACGCCGATGTCGTCCACGGCGTGCGCGACGGTCGCACCGACCCCTGGTATCGCAAGGTGCTCACGGGCGCCGTCGGCCTCCTGATCGCCCTCGCCGCCGGACGCCGCATCCCCGACGTCAACACCCCGCTGCGCGCCTACCGCCCCGACGCCCTGCGACTGCTCGTCGATGCGACCCCGGCCGACGCCACGGTGCCGCACGTGCACTTCTCACTCGCCGAGGCTCGCGCCGGCTTCACCGTGCGCTATCTCCGTGTGGCCAGCATCCCCCGACGAGGAGAATCGACCACCGGCACCATGTGGGGGCGCGGGAACGCCGTCACGCTGCCGCCGAAGCGCCTGCGCCGGTTCGTGCGCGTCGCCCTCGTCGAGGCGTGGACGCTCTCACTGCGGCCCTCCGCTCCCCTGCGCAACATCCGTCGACCGGAGACCGTCGCGCGATGACGCGAGCACGCACGATCGCGTTCTGGGCGGCGGCAGTCGCCCTGCTGATCGGGCACGTCATCGTCGCGTGGCACAGCCTCTTCGTCTGGCGCTTCTGGGAGGACGAGGCCTTCAACCTCACCGTTCCGCTCAACCTGCTGGACGGTCTCGGATACTCCAGCGACGGCGCCCTCTCCGGCTCGACCATCACACCGTTCGACCCGCGCATCTCGACCGGTCCCGTCGTGCTTCTGCCCGTCGCCGCGCTCCTCGCGACCGGGATGGACCCGGTGCTGGCGGCCCGGCTCGTGCCCTTGGCCTTCTGGGTGGCGCTCCTCGCCGGCCTCGCCGTGATCGGACGACGCATCGGCGGACGCTGGGCCGCTCTGCTTGCGGTTGCCGTTCCCCTAGCATTCACGGCGGATGCCGGATTCTCCCCCATCCAGGGCCCCGCCGACCTGCTCGGCGAGATCCCCGCGGCAGCGCTCCTCGTCTGGGCGCTCACACTGCTTCCCCGACGCGCCTGGCTGGCCGGGCTGCTCGTCGGCCTCGCCATCCAGGCGAAGCTCATCGCAGCCCTCGCGCTGCCCGCCTTCGCCATCGCCCTGTGGGTGCTCTCCGATGGCACCGGCTGGGCCCGCGTGCGCGACACCCTCCGGCGATCGTGGCTGCCCCTCCTGCTGGCCGCCGTGCCGACGCTGCTGCTCGAGCTGGGCGCACTGCTGTCACTGGGATTCGGCGGTTTCGTGCAGCACCTGCGCGACTTCGGTCACTTCCTCCGCACGGGCGGACAGGGCGACGCCGCGACCACGGTGGTGCAGAAGCTCGGCACACTGGCGGACTCGTGGTCGCTGCCCGGCTTCCTCGCCGTGATCGGAGCGGTCATCGCCCTCGGTCTCGCGATCACCGGCATCGTGCTGCGCTGGCGTGACGCGAGCGCCGCCGACCGGATCGTGATCGCCTACGCCCTTGCCGCCATCGTCGGCGCACTCGCGTTCGTGGGCTGGTGGGCCACCGCCTCCCGACTGCCGCTGTGGGTGCGACACCCCGCACCCGGCATCCTGGCGTTCTTCCCCGTCATCGCTGCGGTCGCCCTGTGGGCCGTGGCGGCCCTGCCCCGCCGCAACGGCGTTCGTGTCATCGGCGTCGTCGCCGCGTCCGCACTGGCCGCCATCATCGCCGGCGGCGGCGCGGCCCACGTCGTGTCGACGTACGAGCCCCGCACCACGCTGGAGAGTCAGCGCACAGCCCTCGTGCCGCTCACGGCCTGGGTCGAAGCGAACGACGTCGAATGGCTGGCGGCGGAGCCCTGGGGATACGCGGTCGCGCCGATCGTGCTGACGGGTGCGCACGTCGGGCTCTTCGACGCTCCCGCCATGGCCGACGCGCCCCGGCTGACCACTCGGCCCTGCGCGACCGAGACGCTCGTCGACGCCGGCCAGTACCGCATCTGCGCGGCGCCCTGACCGCGCACCCCGTCGACGCCCCGAAGACAGAGAACCGGCCGACCGCTGAGATCAGCGACCGGCCGGTTCGAGGTTCTGCGAGCGTCAGAGCGCGAGGCGGTCCTGGACGACCTCTGCCAGACGACCGGCGTAGGCGTGCACCGACTCCGCATCCGCGGCTTCGACCATGACGCGAACCAGCGGCTCGGTGCCGGACTTGCGCAGCAGCACACGACCGGACTCCCCCAGCTCGCTCTCGATGTCGCGCACCGCCTGCTGGACGACCTCGTCGTCGGCGACCCGATCCTTGTCGACGTCGCGCACGTTGATGAGCACCTGCGGGTACACCGTCATGATCGACGCGAGCTCGGCGATCGACTTCTTCTGTCGGGCCATCTCGGCCACCAGGTGAAGGCCCGTGAGGATGCCGTCACCGGTGGTGGCGAACTCGCTCATGATGACGTGGCCGGACTGCTCGCCGCCGAGCGCGTATCCGCCCTCGTTCATGTCTTCGAGCACGTAACGGTCGCCGACGGCGGTCTGACGCACCGTGATGCCATGCTCGCGCATCGCGACGTGCAGGCCGAGGTTGCTCATGACGGTCGCGACGAGCGTGTCGTCGGTGAGGCTTCCGCGCTCCTTCATCGACACCGCGAGGATCGCCATGATCTGGTCGCCGTCGATGTGGTTGCCCTCGGCGTCGACGGCCAGGCAGCGGTCGGCGTCGCCGTCGTGGGCGATGCCGATGTCGGCGCCCAGACGCACGACGGCCTCGGCGAGGTTGTCGAGGTGGGTCGAGCCGACGCCGTCGTTGATGTTCCAGCCGTCGGGGTCGGCCCCGATGACGGTCACCTCGGCGCCCGCATCGCGGAACGTCTCGGGCGAGACGCCGGACGCCGCACCGTGGGCGCAGTCGAGCACGACGTGGATGCCCTCGAGACGGTTCGGCAGCGAGCCGAGGAGGTGCACGACGTAGCGGTCCTCCGCGTCGGAGAAGCGGTCGACACGACCGACGCCGGCGCCGGTCGGGCGCAGCATCTCGCCGTGCATGGCCTCTTCGATGCGCTGCTCGACCTCATCGGGGAGCTTGCGGCCCCCACGGGCGAAGATCTTGATGCCGTTGTCGGGAGCGGCGTTGTGCGACGCCGAGATCATCACACCGAAATCGGCGTCACGGTCGGCGACGAGGAACGCCAGCGCCGGGGTCGGGATGACACCGGCCTCGAGCACGTCGACCCCCGAAGAGGCGAGACCGGCCGAGACGGCCGACGTCAGGAAGTGTCCGGAGACCCGAGGGTCCCGGGCGACCACTGCGGTGAGTCGCTTGCCTTCGGCCTTGCGAGCCTCCGCAGTACGGCCCTGGCCCAGGACGACAGCAGTCGCCTGGGCCAGGGTGAGCGCCAGGTCGGCGGTGAGGATGCCATTGGCGAGTCCTCGCACGCCGTCCGTGCCAAAGATCGGCATCGGAGCAGTGGACCTTAACGCTTCGAGTACTGAGGCGCCTTACGGGCCTTCTTGAGTCCGGCCTTCTTGCGCTCCTTGACGCGAGCGTCGCGCGAGAGGAAGCCGGCCTTCTTCAGGGTCGGACGGTTGTTCTCCTCGTCGATGCCGTTCAGCGAACGAGCGATGCCGAGGCGGAGCGCACCGGCCTGACCCGAAGGGCCACCACCGGAGATGCGCGCGATGACGTCGTACGCACCCGCGAGGTTCAGCACCGTGAACGGGTCGTTGATCAGCTGCTGGTGCAGCTTGTTCGGGAAGTAGTCCTCGATCGTGCGGCCGTTGACCGTGATCGTGCCCGAGCCGGGGACGATGCGCACGCGGGCGATGGCCTGCTTGCGACGGCCGACAGCGGCACCCGGGACGCTGAGGACGGGGCGGGGAGCCGCCTCGACCACGTCGGTCTCGGGAGTCGACGTCGAGAAGTTCTGGGGGGTTTCGGTGGTGTCCTGGATGTCAGCCACGAGTATGTCCTTAAGTCTTTACGGCGCTTACTGGGCGACCTGGTCGAGGGTGTACGTCTGCGGCTGCTGCGCGGCGTGCGGGTGCTCGGCACCGACGTACACCTTGAGCTTGGTCAGCTGCTGGCGGCCGAGGCTGTTCTTGGGGAGCATGCCACGGATGGCCTTCTCCACAGCGCGGACCGGGTTCTTCTCGAGGAGCTCGGCGTAGGTGACCGACTTCAGGCCGCCCGGGTAACCGGAGTGGCGGTAGGCCAGCTTCTTCTGGAGCTTCTGACCGGTGAGCGCGACCTTGTCGGCGTTCACGATGATGACGAAGTCACCCGAGTCGATGTGGTTGGCGAAGGTCGGCTTGTGCTTGCCACGCAGGAGCGTAGCGGCGTGCGAAGCCAGACGGCCGAGAACGACGTCGGTGGCGTCGATGACGACCCAATCGCGCTGGACTTCGCCAGCCTTGGGGGTGTAAGTGCGCGTCACGATAGTGCTGCTTTCTTGTGTCGAACGGAGAAGTTCGTGAATCCCACTCCGGGGTGGTTCTTCCCGACAGGGAGGAACACGCCAGTGGAGGGCTCACGTTCGGACGTGCCCCTCTCTCGCAAAAGGGAAAGGCACCAAAGGGAAATCATACGCCACCGGGCGCGGATGCCCAAACCCACCCCCTCGGCTCGCTCCGGTCGCAGTTTCTGCCGCTATCGGCGGCTGAGAGCGGCAGCAAGTGCGACCGGAGCGGAAGAGCGCCGAGTCAGTCGGGCTTGACCGTGACCAGGATCGGGCGGTGGTCGCTCGACCCCTGCGGCAGAGTCGTGATGCGCTCGATCTCGAAACCGGCCGAGGTCGCGAAGTCGTAGTGCCCGCGGAACACGCGGTAGCGGGTGTACGTGTGGTCGTCGCTGAGCGAGAGGGCGTAACCGTGGTCGCGCACCGCCTGACCGAGGTTCTCCTTGAAGATCGGGTAGTTGTAGTCGCCGACCATGAGCTGCGGCAGTCCCTCGCCGAGAGTCGCGAGCTCGCTGAGCGCTGCGCGGATCTGGTGCCGGCGCAGCGAGTTCAGCGCCGTCAGCGGGGCCGCATGGAAGGAGGCCACGATGAAATCCTGCGCATCGTCGATGTCACGCAGCCGCGCCCCCAGCACACGCTCGTGAGCGGGCTTCGCGATGCGGTCGTGCAGGGACTTCTTCAGCCCGAGGGTGCGGATCGACTGCAGGTGGTAGGTGCTCGATCGGTAGAACAGCGCGAGTCCGAGTCGGTTGCCCTGCGTCGCATCCGCCAGCACGAGGTCGCCGATCTCTGCGGGCAGCTCCGGAACGTCGCACTCCTGCAGACACAGGATGTCGGGGTCGTGCTCGCCGACGAGGGCCGCGAGTTCTCCGGCCGCGCGATGCTTCTGGAGGTTATAGGAGATGACCTTCATGACCGTTCCACGCTACTCGCCCAGGCTGTGGTCGGGCTCCGGATCGCGAAGACGGCTCACACCGTCACGACGCGCCCTCGTCTGCTCCGCTCGTGCCGACAGCAGTTCGTCGGCCGGGTATCCGACCTCTGTGAGGATCAGTCCTCGGGCCGCCAGCACCTTGAACTCGCTGGTGCGCGTCAGGGCGTCGCGCAGCACCACGAGGTCCTCGACGTCGAGGCGCCCCTCCCCCACGGCCGCGCACGCGCCGACGAGTGCCCGCACCATGCTGTGGCAGAACGCGTCGGCCTTGACCTCGGCGACGAGAACCCCTTCGGCGTCGCGCTCCCAGCGATAGTCGAGCAGGGTGCGGATGGTCGTCGCCTCGTCGCGGGGCTTGCAGTACGCCGCGAAGTCGTGCAGTCCGATGAGGCTGCGCGCCGCGGCATCCATCGCCTGCTCGTCGAGACGCCCGCGGATGTTCGTCGTATCGTGTCGGCGCAGTGGATCGAATCCGGCTTGCGCGTCGGCGAGACGGTAGCGGTAGCGCCGCCACACCGCCGAGAACCGGGCGTCGAAGCCCTCGGGAGCGATCGACGTCTTCGTGACCGTGACGTCGGAGTAGGCGCCCAGCACCCCGCGCATGCGCCCGGCGATGGTCTCCGCCGGAGCCATCGGCGCCCGTCCCTGCCTGGCCTCGATGCGCGACCACTGCTTCTCGTCGAGATCGACGTGCGCGACCTGACCGCTGGCGTGCACTCCCGCGTCGGTGCGGCCCGCGACGACGAACTGCACGTCGGACCCGACGATCCGCGCGAGCGCCGCCTCGAGAGTGCCCTGCACCGTGCGAAGCGTCGGCTGCTTCGCCCACCCGCGGAAGTGGGTGCCGTCGTAGGCGATATCGAGCCGGATGCGCACGGAGCAAGCCTAGGACAACCCCGTCCGGCGCCTGGTCGACCCTCAGATGCCGCCGTCGATCGAGCGGATCGTGACGGACGGCTCATCCGGCACCATCACCTGCGTCTCGCGGTTCAGGCTCTCGCCACGGAAGAACCGCTTCGACCGCGGGAACAGGTACCAGACGAACATCAGCACCAGACCGAACGCGAGCGAGCCGATGCCGATCACGAAGGTGCCGCCGATGCCGAGCAGTTCCGTGTAACCGTAGTCGATCGCCCACATGTCGATCGCGGACTGCACGAACGCCCAGGTGAGCATCAGCCCGCCCAGCAGCGGGAAGAGCCCCTTGAAGAAGAAGTCCCGCGGCGACGACGTCAGATCCTTGCGGAAGTACCAGACGCACGCGAAACCCGTGATGGCGTAGTAGAACGCGATCGCGAGCCCGAGCGAGAGGATCGAGTCCTGCAGGATGTTGTCGCTGATCAGCGTCATGCCGATGTAGTAGGCCGAGGCGACGACGCCCATCACGATCGTCGAGAACGACGGCGTCTTGTAGGTGGGGTGCACCTCCTTGAACTTCGCCGGCAGCGCGCGGTAGACGCCCATCGCCAGCGTGCCGCGGGCGGTCGGCAGGATCGTGGTCTGCGTCGACGAGATCGCCGAGATGATCACCGAGACCACCAGCACCCAGCCGAACGGGCCGAGCAGCCCGTCTTTGATCGCGAGGAAGAAGTCGTCGGCGTTCGCCTCGTTGCCCAGGCCCGTGCCGCTCTCCCCCAGCCCCGCGTACATCATGGCCGCGATGGTGACAGCGACATACGTGACCAGCAGGATGACGGTGGTCAGCAGCGCGGCGCGGCCGGGGATGCGCTTCGGGTCCTTGGTCTCCTCGTTCAGGGCGAGGCACGTGTCCCAGCCCCAGTAGATGAAGAGCGCGAGGAGGATGGCCTCGGTGAAGCCCGACCAGTCGGTGAACGCGAACGGGTTCATCCACTCCCACGAGAACGGCGTGGGATTCGGGGCGGTGCCGGCGAAGAACTGCCACAGCGCGGTCACCACGAAGATCGCGAGCGCGAGGTACTGGATGCCGAGGAGGATGTTCTGGATGCGCTCACCGATCTCGACACCGCGCCAGCTGACCCAGGTCATCGCCGCGATGAAGAGCACGGCGACGACGACCACACGCCAGTCGTTGTTCTCGAGGTCCTGTCCGATCAGCGACCAGAAGTAGACCGAGGCGATCTGCGCGAGGTTGGCGAGCACGACCATGCCGGCGACCGCGACGCCCCAGCCGCCCATCCAGCCCACCCACGGGCCGAAGGCCTTGGTCCCCCAGGTGAACGTCGTGCCGCAATCGGGCACCGCGTTGTTGAGCTCGCGATACGCGAAGGCGATCAAGAGCATCGGGACGAAGGCGATGATGAAGGCGATCGGCGCCTGCGCACCGACGGCGAGCACCACGAAGCCGAGCGTCGCGACGAGCGAGTAGACCGGAGCCGTCGAAGCCAGACCGATGACGGTCGACCCCCAGAGTCCCAGCGTCCCCGCAGCCAGACCCTTGCCATCGGGTCGTTCCAGATGAATCGGCGTCGTTGCTGCCATGTCAGAACAGTAGAGCCACCGCGGTTATCGCGTCAACGGTTTCTTTCATCAACCGAATCCGCAGCCAAGCGCCCGCGCTCGCGACGGAATCCGCAGGTTCAGGCCCTCCCGAGCATCCCGTCGGCATGGTCGGCGACCCATTCCATCAGCGGCAGCATCCGCTCCATCAGATCGCGGCCGAGTGGAGTCAGGCTGTACTCGACGTGCGGGGGCACGGTCGGGAGCGACTCGCGATGCACGAGCCCGTCGTCGGCGAGGGTGCGCAGTGTCGAGGCGAGCATCTTCTCGCTGATGCCGTCGACCTCGCGTCGCAGCTCCCCCCAGCGGAGCGTGCCGTCGGAGAGGCACGAGAGCACGAGCACCCCCCACTTGCTCATGATGTGGTCGAGTACGACCCGCGTGCCGCAATTCTGATCGAAGACGAACGCCGTGGATTCCTTTATCTGCGCGAAACTAACCGTCATGTGGGTACCTTACTTCAAAGTGGGTACCGTCAGGGTCGAATGCGCAATGCCCGTCGCGAGGTTGTCGAGGGTGTCACTTACGAAAGGACCCTCATGACCATCCTCGTCACCGGCGCGACCGGCAATCTCGGACGCCTCATCATCGCCAGCCTGCTCGAGCACGGAGCCGACCCGCAGTCGATCGTCGCCGGAGCCCGCGACACCGCCAAGGCCGCCGACCTCGGAGTACGCGTCGTGCGCCTGGACTACACCGACCCCGCCTCGGTGGCCGCGGCCGTCGAGGGTGTGGAAACCGTCGTGCTCGTGTCGGGGTCGGAGGTCGGGCAGCGCGTGGCCCAGCACCAGGCTGTCATCGACGCCGCGAAGGCCGCCGGGGTCTCCAAGTTCGTCTACACCAGCGCGCCGAAGGCGACCACCAGCGACCTGGTCCTGGCGCCCGAGCACAAGGCGACGGAAGAGCTGATCGCCGCCGCGGGACTCCCTGCCGTGATCCTCCGCAACAACTGGTACACCGAGAACTACGCCGCCGACCTCGCTCGCGCCGCCGAGACCGGCGTGCTCACCGCCGGCACCGGTGACGGGCGGGTCGCCTCGGCCAGCCGCAAGGACTTCGCAGAGGCGGCGGCGGTTGTCGCACTCGAAGACGGACACGTCGGCGAGGTCTACGAGCTCGGCGGCGACGTCGCCTGGACCTACAGCGATCTGGCCTCGGCCTTCGCCGAGGTCGCGGGCCGCGAGGTCGTATTCGTCCCCGTCTCGTTCGACGATCAGCTCGCGGCCCTCCGTGAAGCCGGTCTCGATGAGGGAACCGCCGGATTCGTCGCCGCTCTCGATGCCGGGATCCGCGGTGGCGCCCTGGCCGACTCCGACGGAACGCTCTCGCGCCTGATCGGACGCCCCACCACCCCCCTCGTCGAGGGCCTGCGCACGCTCGCTTGATCGCAACGGGTTCCGCGGGATGCCGCTCTCCTCCGCGGGCGGCATCCCGCGCCTCAGCCCGCGTGCGCCGTCTCGGCGGACTGCACGTGCACGACCGTCAGGGTGATGCTGTCCCGCCGGATGCCCCGCGCATCGAGCACGGCATCGATCGCGGCGTGCGCCGCGCGAAGGGCATCCGCCGATCTCGCGTCGGCGTCCACCCCGATCGACACCTCCACCGCGATGCCGTCGCCCACGGGAGCGACCGACACGAGCGGCTCGTCCTCCGGTCGTCCGCCGAGCGCCGCAGCGCCCGCCCGCAGCAGGTTCGAGATGAGCGAGCCCGAGCGGTACACGCTGCGGACACCAGGAGTCGCCCGCACCGCCGCCTCGATCGCGGCGGAGAGAGTGGCACGCCCATCAGCCGCCGTCAGCTCTCCTGCGTCCATGAAGACACCTCCCTGATGTCCCGGATCGCGATGTCGATCGCGACGACGTTCAACTCCGTGTGCGCGCGAAGGGCCCGATCGACCTCGACCCGGAGCCGATCCGCGATCACCGGGATCGGCTGTCCGTGCAGCGCGCTGGCGTCGATCTCCACACGGATCGGAGCATCCGCGACGGTCACGTCGCCGATGAGGCGGCAGCGCCCGATGAGCAGTCCCTGCACAGTGCTCTCGGCCGCGCGGATGAGTCCACGCACCGCGCCCTCGGTGATCCCGAGATCCGTCGACGGATCCTGGGAATCGAACGGGATGCGTCTGCCCGAGCGCGCGTCCATGGCGATGCCGCTGAGGATGCGGTCGACCCAGCTCGCATCGACCTCCGGTTCCGCTGCGGTCTCGGCGGCCATCAACTCCGCACCGAGACCGTGCAGGCGTTCGAGCGCGTCCAGCGCCAGCTGGCATCCGGGCGACTCGTCGATCGAGCGGTCGGAGGGCTGTCGTCCCGCTTCGAGGTAGTCGGTGAGCTCGTCGAGCGTGTGCCCGTCGAGATCGCTCGGTTCCAGACCGAGACGGCGGACTTCGGGGATGTCTCTCTCGTCGGTCATCGCCACTCCTCCATCCGTACGATCATGTATTTCCGAGCCCGCGCGAGCAGTCCGCGCGCGGTCGAGACCGGAATGTCGAGCTGTTCCGCGATCTCCTCGTAGGAGTAGCCGCCGATCTCGCGCAGGACCCAGCATTCGCGCTGAGCGTCGGGCAGCTCCCGGAGCGCCGCACCGACCGCGGCGACTCCGGCGCGCACCTCGACCACCGTCGACGGCGAGGCGTCCAGCGGCGCGGGGCGGTCGATGGAGTCGATGTCCACCACGGGTCGCGTCGCGCGGATGCGATCCACCGCCTTGCGGCTCACGATCCGCATGAGCCAGCTCTTCACCTTCGACGGGTCGTCGAGCTCGCCGAACCGCTGCCATGTGGTGACGAAGGACTCCTGCACGATGTCGTCGACATCGGCCGAGGCTTTCAGCATCCGCTGCGTGTACGCGCGCATCATCGGCGTGTATCTCCGCACGAGCACGGCGAACGCTTCGACATCGCCGTCCATCGCGCGCCCGGCGACGATGCCGTCGTCAGCATGCTCGAGCGCTCTGCGAAAGCGTTCCTCTTCCATCTGTTCCCCACCCCTCGATCCGATCCCCCCAGGGGATTCGGAACGGACACCTCACCGGATCGGATCCTCGCCGACCGACCTGGGAGTGATCGGGGAGAGACCCGTTCGGGTCCCTCCCCGCACCCGCTACTTCTTGAACGCATCCTTGACGTTCTCGGCCGTGTCGCGGATCTCGCCCTTGGCCTGCTCGGTCTTGCCCTCGGCGACGAGCTTGTCGTCGCCGGTGACCTTGCCGACGGCCTCCTTCGCCTTTCCGGCGACCTTCTCCGCAGCGGCCTTGATCTTGTCTTCAGCGCCCATGGCGTCTCCTTTCCTCAGCGCACCCGGATGTCGGGTCCGTATCCGCACGCGCGTGGTCCGCGCGTGGCTCTGTATCGCCGCCACAACCGGCTACTGCACCCTGGTCGGCGAGCGGAATCCTTCGCGCAAGCGTCGATCCGAGAGGTGCAGCAGGATCGGGATGCGGGAACCCAGCAGGTCGTCCCAATCCCCGATCGCCGCCTCGGCCGCCGCGACGACGGTGGCCAATGGGGCCCCCGGACGCACGGTGACCGCCAGTTCGACCGCGCGCGTCGAGCCGACACGGTAGGTGCCGGTGCGTGCCGAGAGCACGTCGGGTCGCCGGATCAGCGGCTCGGTGAGGACGGCGTCGACCACGTTGCGATCGACCGTCGTCCGCCCGGTGGCGGTGACGACGTCGAGCACGGTCTTCGAGCGCCCCCGTCGGCGGGAGCTCAGGAACACGACCAGCAGCACCGTCAGCACCACCGCGGCCGCCACGGCGAGCAGCACCGGCATCGACACCGGGCCGATGCCCATTGCCTGCCACGTCCACCCTTCGGCTGATTCCCACGCGGCGGCGACCTCGGTCGCCGGCCGCCGCAGCCACGCGGGCGGCTCCCCCGCGGCGAGCACCCCGGCAGCGAGGGCGACGGCTCCCGCGACCAGCAGTACCGCGCCCGCGAGGAAGAGCACGCTGCGATTCACGAATCGGTTCGTCGCGTTCATGCGACCACTCCGTGCGCTTCGATGACAACGCGCGGGGTGGCCGAGAAGCCGATCCCCGCGAGAATGTCGTTCGCCGCATCCTCGGCGTCGACCACCCGGACGAACACGCCGCTGGTGGGAGTGATGCGGACCTCGACCGTGCGCCGGCCCACGAACACGGCCACGCGACACCGGTCGACCCCGGCACGACGGGCGACCGCCGCGGCGATCGAGTCGGCGATCACGCCGTCGTCCACGAGCAGCGCGGTGCGCTCGGTGATGCGCGCGCGCCGCGCCCGCCGTCCGGGTAGCAGCGCGAGAGCAAGGAGCACGACGGCGAGGACTGTGAGCACCCCGCCGATGCCGAACAGCACCGCGGGCTGCTGCACCCCGACGGAGATCCCCTCGAGCCGGCGCGCGGCCGCGTCACGGAAGCCACGGTCGACGAGCCACCACACGGCGCCCACGAGCAGCGCGATCAGGAGCAGTGCGCCGGTGGACGCGACCACCATCGCCGCAGCCGTGCGAGACGTGTACGTCTCGCGACGCAGGACGCGGCGATACGTCGCCTGTTCGTTCGTCATCGCACTCTCCTCTCCGCACTCCGGCGCACGCCCGAGTACCGGACGTCCACGGTCCCGACCTCGCGGCCGGCCAGTTCTCGCATGCCGTCGATCAGACCGTTGCGAAGGTCCTCCCCGCCGTCGACCAGGTTCCTTCCGCTCGTCGATGCCGTGGCCACAGGCACGGTGACCGCGATCCGCAGTGCACCGTGCTCATCCGACAACTGCACCCCGACGTCTCGGACGGAGACCCGGGCGACATCGTGCGCGATGCCGACAGCGAGCCGCTGCAACGCGCGGGCGGTGAAGGTCGTCGTCCCCACGACGACTCCCTCCTCCGTCCGCGATGAGCGGTCGACGGTCATGAGGAGGAGCGCCGGCCTCGGAAGACCTCGGCGAGCGCCCGCAGGTCGAGCCGACCGTCGATGATGCGGCCGGCGACCGCGCCCACCAGCATCGCCAGGGCCACGAGCACGAAGGCCCAGAAGCCCAGGGCCAGCCAGGTCAACGCGAGAGCGGCCGCAGCCGCCGCTCCGATCACCGACGCGGTCACTGGACTCGCGTCTCCTGCGTGCCGTCGCCCTCGTCATCGGAGGGGATGTGCACGTCGTTGACGGTCACGTTGACCTCGGCGACGTCCATGCCGACCAGTTCCACCATGGCGCGGTGGATGGCGGCGCGGACCTCATCCGCGACCTTCTGCAGGGAGACCGGATACTCGGCGACGATCGTCACGTCGACCGCGACCTGCGTCTCGCCCACCTCGACGCTGATCCCCTGCGAGAGGTCGGTCGTGTTGAGCGCATCGCGGATCGCCCCCACCATGCGCGCGGCTCCCCCGCCGAGCGCGTAGACGCCGCTGACCTCGCGAGCAGCGATGCCGGCGATCTTCGCCACCACCGCATCCTCGATCGTGGTCTTCCCCGCAGCAGCCCCCAGCTGCGGTGCGACGATCTGGGTCTTGGGCTGAGTGCTGCCGGTCACGTTCGCCATCTCGAGCTCCTTCATCCGTGTGTCCGTTCCCCCTGCGGAGTGCGGGTCGCCGTACAGCGACACCACTAGGACGGATGCCGGGCGGAGAACGTCACAGATTCGTCGGAACGTTTTCCGGTCGCCCAGACCGAGCGCTCACAGTGCACTCCAAGGAACAGAGTGCAATATTGCACTCCATGAGCGACAGTGCAGATTCATTGCGAGAGCAGCGTAAACGCGAGACGTCCCGCGCACTCACCGACGCCGCACGCCGACTGACGACGGAGCAGGGTTTCGCGGGTTTCACCATCGAGGAGCTGTGCGCCGAGGTGGGCGTGTCCCGACGCACCTTCTTCAACTACTTCGAGAGCAAGGAGAACGCGGTCTTCGGGTTCACGACCATCGACTCGCGTCAGGAGGCCCTCGAAGAGGAGTTCGCCTCTCAGCACGGCGACCTGCTCGACGACTTCATCCAGCTGACCATCCGCCGCTTCGAGCTCTTCAACCCGGTCGAGGATGCTCCGGCGATGTTCGCCGTGATCGAGCAGGAGCCGCGTCTGCTCAAGGCCGCGTTCGAGCAGCTCGCGAAGAACGAGCGCCGCGACATGGGGCTGATCGTGCGCCGCACCGGAGACGACGCCGATGCCGAACTCCGCGCCGAGGTGATCGTGCACACCGTCGGCGCGCTCGTCCGGATGAGCATGGATCAGCTCCTGCACCACCAGTCCACCGAGCCGTTCAGCGACCTCATCGCGCGACGCCTCGACCTCGCCCGCGCGCTCTACGCACCGTCACAGAAAGACCACTGAATGTCCGCCACCGCCACGAAGGATGCGCCCTTCCTGCTCACGAAGCGCCGCATCTGGATCATCTTCAGCGCCCTCATCGCGGGCATGCTGCTCTCCAGCCTCGATCAGACCATCGTCTCCACCGCCATGCCGACCATCGTCGGGCAGCTCGGCGGCGTCGACCACCAGGTCTGGATCACCACCGCGTACCTGCTCGCCACGACCATCGTGATGCCGATCTACGGCAAGTTCGGCGATGTCCTCGGTCGACGCAACCTGTTCCTGGTCGCCATAGCCCTGTTCACGCTGGCCTCGGTCGGCTGCGCGTTCGCCACCGACTTCTGGATGTTCGTCGTCTTCCGCGCCCTGCAGGGCCTCGGCGGTGGTGGTCTGATGATCTTGTCGCAGGCGATCATCGCCGACATCGTGCCGGCCAACGAGCGCGGCAAGTACATGGGCCCGCTCGGCGCCGTGTTCGGCCTGTCCGCTGTCGCCGGTCCGCTGCTCGGCGGCTACTTCGTCGACCACCTGACCTGGCAGTGGGCGTTCTACATCAACATCCCCGTCGGCATCGCCGCGTTCATCATCGCGCTGGTCGCGCTGAAGCTGCCGAGCAAGAAGGCCGAGAAGCCGATCGACATCTTCGGTGTGATCTTCCTCTCGATCGCGACGACCTGCCTGATCTTCTTCACCGACTTCGGCGGCGACAAGGAGTTCGGCTGGGATTCGCTGGCCACCTGGGCCTGGGGCGCCGGCCTGATCGTCGCAGCCACGGCCTTCGTGATCACCGAATCGCGGGTCAAGGACCCGATCATCCCGCTCAGTCTCTTCCGCAACCCGATCTTCGTGAACGCGACCGCGATCGGGCTGGTGCTCGGAATCGGGATGTTCGCGGCGATCGGCTTCGTACCCACGTTCCTGCAGATGTCGTCCGGCACGTCGGCGGCGGAATCCGGTCTGCTGATGATCCCGATGATGGTGGGCCTCATGGGCACGTCGATCTTCTCGGGCATCGCGATCTCGAAGACGGGCAAGTACAAGATCTATCCGATCCTCGGCACGATCATCACCGGGATCGCGATGGTCTCCATGACCACCCTGTCGGCCTCAACACCGATCTGGCTGATCTGCACGTTCCTGTTCGTGTTCGGCGCCGGGCTCGGCCTCATCATGCAGGTCGTCGTCCTGGTCGTGCAGAACGCGGTTCCCGCGGGCGAGCTCGGCACGGCCACCAGCACGAACAACTACTTCCGCGAGGTGGGGGCGTCGCTGGGCACCGCCGTGTTCGGCACGATCTTCACCACGCGCCTGACCGAGAACCTCACCGGGGTCTTCGCCGGGGCCGGAGCCTCGCCGGATGCCGCATCGCAGGCCGCGTCCACGATCGACCCGGCCACGTTGAGCACCCTTCCCGACGAGGTGCGCGACAGCATCGTCACCGCCTACGCCGATGCTCTGGCGCCGGTGTTCTGGTACCTCGTGCCCTTCATCGTGCTCGCGCTCGTGCTGTCGCTGTTCCTGAAGCAGATCCCCCTGTCGGATCAGGCCGGACTCGTCGCCCGCGGCGAGGCGATCAGCGGCGAGGAGGCGGAACGGCTGGAAGCCGAGCAGCGCGGCATCGCCCGTCCGGACGATCTCGCTGCGATGAAGGCTGGACCGGCCGACACGGCTCCCACCCCGACCGTCCGCTGACGTCGCCGGCGCCCTCACCCTTCCGATGAAGGGTGAGGGCGCTGTGGTGTCAAGCCCCTCCCCTTCTGCCACGCCATCGGTCATCCTTCACCGTGGGGACAGGTAGGAGAATGATGGAGCACGACCCGGACCGCAGGTTCGCCCTGGTGCACGTCAGCGACACCGATTGGGCGATCCACGATCTGCACTACCCGGAGGGCGACCACCGCCGGGTGGTCTGCACGATCTTCGAGGACGCACCGACGGAGTTCGAAGTCCTCTGGCGACGCGACCTCCCTCTCGCACTGCGGTACTGCTCCGCCGAGGAGGTCCTCGACGCCGTGCGCCGGTTCCAGGACGCCTCACGGGCGACCCGCCCCATCCCCATCCCGCACCTGCCTCCGACGCGCAACCGGGGAGCGGGCCGAAGCGCTCCTCGCTGACGCACCGAGTCACCCTGCTGGACGCGATGGACCGGTGTGCGCAAAACTGACGAGAACACGCTGGCCCTCCCCACCGCTTGGAGTCCCATGTCCTCTCCCGCACCCACCCCCACGTTCTGGAAGAACTTCTGGGAGAAGGGCGGCTGGTGGCGAGCGCTCCTCCTCACAGCCGTGTACTTCGTCGTCTTCCAGCTGCTCTCGCTGGCGTTCACCCCGCTCGCCCTGAACATCCAGGAGCCGAGCAGCGCGGCGGGCATCGCCGTGTTCTATGTGCTCCCCGAACTCGTCGGTGCCGTCGTCCTCACCGCGTTCACCCTCTCGGTCGGGTGGTGGGCTGAGCTCTTCGGCCAGCAGCCGATCCGCGGCAGGGGCTGGATGTGGATCGCCATCGTGGTGGTGCTGCTGTTCAACATCCTCCGCTTCGCGACGATCGACTATGGTCGCGTCGGTTTCGACGTCGTCGCGACGTGGCTCCTGGCGGGCCTCCTGATCGGCTTCACCGAAGAGGTGCTCACGCGCGGGCTGGTGGTGAACCTGCTTCGGAAGGCCGGCTACCGCGAGGTCGTGGTGGCCGTGATCTCAGCCGCGCTGTTCGCGGGACTGCACGCGGGCAACCTGCTCAGCGGGCAGAACCTCTTCGCGACCGGATTCCAGCTCATCTACACCTTCGCCTTCGGCATCCTGATGTACCTCGCCCTCCGCGTCACCGGGACGATCATCGCGCCGATCCTGCTGCACGCGAGCACCGACCCGAGCATCTTCCTGCAGACCGCGTACCCCGCGGAAGGCGCGCTCACCGGCGTCGCCGGGTTCGGCAACATCGCCGTGATCGTCGCCGGCTTCGTGCTGATCTTCTTCATCCGCGGACGGGTGGGTGACGCACAGCCGGAATTCGCCGTGCCGAGCACGTCTGCGTAACCGCCGCGCCGAACGCGTCGACGGTCTGCAGAAACGACAAAACCCCCGGGAAACCGGGGGTTTTCGTCTGTAGCAGGAGCGGGGCTTGAACCCGCGACCTCACGATTATGAGTCGTGCGCTCTAACCAGCTGAGCTACCCTGCCGCGAGGCATCCGTCCGCGTGAGAAGAATGCTGCGAGCCCCGAGTCAGGATTGAACTGACGACCCCTTCCTTACCATGGAAGTGCTCTGCCACTGAGCTATCGGGGCGTGCTGCCCCTCGCGGGGCAACCGTACGAGAATACCATCACTGTGGCGTCCTCATGAAATCCGGGCCGGTCAGTACGACGTCCGCCCGGCGTTCTCGTTGAGCCAGGGCATCGGATCGATGGTCGACCCGTTGACGATGAGATCGAAGTGCATGTGTGCGCCGTAGGAACGACCCGTGTTTCCGGTCTTGCCGACGACCGTGCCGACCTTGACGGTCTCGCCGGCCTTGACCTGCAGCGAGCCGTACTGCATGTGCGAGTAGTGGCTCGTGATGACCGACCCGTCGATGACGTGGTCGATGTAGACGGTCACGCCGTAGGCGCCGCCCTGCTCGGTCGCGATGCGGACGGTGCCGTCGGCGATCGACTGGACCGGGGCGCCGTCGCCGGGAACGAAGTCGATGCCCTCGTGCAGGCGGCCGCTGCGCATGCCGTACCCGTAACTCATGCCGACACCGACCAGGAAGGGCCACTGGATGGCCGCGTCGGGGTCGTTCGTGTAGATCTCGCCCGAGTAGTTGATGCCCTGCTCGGCAGCGACCTGGACCAGCGAGATGGTGCTGAAGTCGTCGGACCGTGCGAGCGACTCGTTCTCGACGCCCGAGGGTGCGACGAAGGCCTGGATCTCGTCACCGGCCGCCCCCTTCGCATCGGAAGCGGCAGCAGAGACCAGCGAGGTGGCCGCGACCGAGGTTCCCTGAACCGCGGCGACCGCCTCGGCGGGAAGAGTCATGGAGACGGCGAGGAGTCCTGCGAGGCTCATCACACCGACGCTCGCGCCGACGGCCACGACCTTGCGGAAGTTGCGCGGGCGACGGGAGGCGACATGCGCGGACGCCTCGGGCCGCTCGGAATCGGCAGCCGACTGGCGCGCGGTGAACGCGGAGGCGGAAGAGTCGACCGTTGGGATCGACCCCGTGCGGAAGGCTCGTGATGCGCGCTCGAAGGCGTCGACGTCATCTTCGAGGGGCAAGCTACTCGCCGGCTCCGGCGTCGAATCGGCCGGGGCGGCGTCGATCTCATCGGCGACGACGATCTCGATGACCTGCTCCGCCGTGTCGACGGCCGACGGCGTGGCAGGCACATCGGCGATGATCGGCTCGGGAGTCGCGGCGATGAAGGGCTCGACGGGAGATTCAACTACGACGTCGTCGGTGGCCGGTCTCTGGCGTGCGGCGCGACGGGAAAGCGGTGCGACGACAGCGAGGGCGACGGCGGCGGCTTCTGCGGCCACGCTGGGCGCCGTCGTTCCCGCCGCGGAGGCTTCGGGCGCCTCAGTGCGGAGTCGGCTGGACCGGCGCGTGGGCGCAGAGGCAGCCTGGGGATTCTCGAAGGGCAAAGCGTTTCTCTCGGTCGTGCGTCAAGCTCGGGAGGGCAAACTCACACTTTCGCCTTCGGGTGGCGAAAGTAACGATCGGGTAAACCCTACCCTGATCAGCCTGGGAATGCCATGAATCGATCAGTGTTTCGGGGCGAGGATCTCGAGCAGTCGCGCGTGCACATCGCGGCCTCCCGCGACGAGCATCGGGCGCGGTGATCCGACGTCGATTCTGGAGACGCGGCCTCCCGCCTCCGTGATCAGGAGCGCCCCGGCAGCATGGTCCCAGGGACGGAGCCCGCGCTCGAAGTACCCGTCGAGTCTCCCGGCCGCGACGTAGGCGAGGTCGAGCGCCGCGGCCCCCATGCGTCGGAGATCGCGTGCCATCGGCATGACCCGCGCCACCGTGGCGAGGTCGCCGTCATGGGTGGCGGGGTCGTAGCCGAAACCGGTGCCGAGGAGCGCACCCGCGGGAGTCTCTTCGGTCACCGCGAGGCGACTTCCCTTCAACCATGCCCCGTGACCGCGAGCCGCCGTGAAGGTCTCGCCGAGAGCGGGCGCGTCGACGGCTGCTGCGAGCGCCACCCACGTCTCCGGATCGGGTTCGCCCTGCACGGCCGCGATGCTGACGTTGTACGCCGGGATGCCGTAGGCGTAGTTCACCGTGCCGTCGATCGGATCGACGACCCACGTGATCCCGCTCGCGCCTTGCTCGGCCCCCGACTCCTCGCCGAGGAAGCCGTCTTCGGGACGGGCGGCGCGCAGGCGCTCTCGGATGAGGGCCTCGACCTCGCGATCGGCATCGGTCACGATGTCGGCGAGCGTCGTCTTGGTCGCTGCGAGACGCACGCCCTCGGACCGACGGGTGCGGGCGAGCGCTCCGGCCTCCCGGGCGATCTCGGTCGCGAGCTCGCTGAGCTCTATCTCGAGCGTCACGGCGCGGGCTGCTGCGGTACGGGGGGCGGCGGGGGGAACGCCGGCGGTTCGCCCTGCTGCGGGGTCGGTGGCTGACCTCCGGCAGGAGCGGGAGGAACGAGGTGGCCACCCGGAGCCGCGGACGGTGCGGGCTGGGGCGGTGCGGGCTGGGGCGGTGCGGGCTGGGGCGGTGCGGGCTGGGGCGCAACCGGGAAGCTCGTGGTGGGCGCTGCAAGCTGCGGCTGCTGCGGCGTCGGGTAGCCGGTGTAGTAGGCGTTCCAGTCGGGCGAGGAGTCGGGAAGCGCCGGCAGCGGGGTGATCCCATCGGCATAGGTCGGCCACGACGGGGCCGCGGCCAGCGCCGGAACCGCCGAGGCCTTCTTCTTCGGCGCGAACAGCGCATTGAGCAGCGGGATGAGCGTGGTTCCGACAGCGACGAGGATCGTCAGCGCGACGACGATCCTCCAGTACAGCTCGCCGTAGTGGAAGGTGTTGGGGAAGGCGAGGAAGAACACGAGCATGCCGACGAGTCCGACCAGGAACGTGACCGTGAGGATGTAGATCACCCGCGTGAATGTCGTGACGTGCCGCTGAGCGGCCGGAGTGAACAGACGCACATGCAGGAGGGCGAGCTGAAGGATGCCGATCACGAGCAGCAGCTGGAAGAAGCGCTCCGCCCCGAAGAACACGCCTTCTTCGGGGAGCCAGATCTTGACGGCACCCACCAGCAGCGCCACGATCCAGCTCACCATGCTGGCCAGTTGCAGCCAGTCGGGGCGATTCGGTGCGAGGCCCGCTTCGAGGATCGCGATCCCTGCGAAAGCCGCCAGGAGCAGGATCGTCAGGAACGCCCTTCCGATCAGACCGTCCTGGTCTCCCACGAGCACCCAGATGACGCACACGAGCGCTGCGGCGATCAGGGCCCCGATGGCGATCCAGAGTGAACCTCGGATCAGCAGCGACATATTCTTCTTCTCACCCTGCGGCTGCGTGGTGATGTCCGGCTGGGACATGGCGATCCTCTCGTCGAGCGGCGATGCCTTCATCCTGCCACGCGCATCGCCAGAGCCGACGGCCGAGCGCCGCACTGAGGACAAGTCTTCGCAGAACGCCGATGCGGGGAGGAGAGGTCAGCCCGACTTCTTCGCGGATGCGGCGGCGAAGGCCGCAACCCTGGCCTGCGCATCCGGAGTCTCCAGGGCTGCGCCGATCGACCGCGCCTCTTCGGTCAGCTGCTCGACGAAAGAGCGTTCGGGCTGCGAGCGCACGAGCCGCTTCGCCTGTCCGTACGCGTCGGCTGCTCCGGCGAGCCAGAAGCGTGCGATCTCCTCACCGCGGGCCCGCACGGCATCCGCCTCGGCAGACCCGTCCGCGCCCGTCACGGCCTCGGCGACGAGCCCCCACTCCACCGCCTCCGACGCCGACAGCAGCCGATCCTGGAGCACGAGCTGCAACGCGCGCCGCTGGCCCACGGCTCGGGCGAGCTGCGCCGAGACCGAGAGGTCGGGAGTCAGGCCGATGTTCGCGTACAGGCTGCCCAGCTTGGAGCGCGACCCGACGACCGCGTAGTCGCTGCAGAGCAGGATGCCCAGGCCTCCGCCGGCCGTAGTGCCGTGCGCGGCCGCGACCACGGGCACCGCGGACTCGGTGAGCGAACGGATACCGGCGTTGATCACTTCGGCGAGCGCGGTGATCTCCGCTCCGGACGCCCCCATCGTGGTGGCCATGTCGATGACGTCGCCGCCCGCGCAGAAGGCGGGGCCTGCCGCATCGATGAGGATCGCCTTCACATCGGGCCGCGATGTCACCTCGGCGGTCGCATCCTTCCACGCGTGCGCGAGGTCGGCGTTGAACGCGTTGAGGCGAGCAGGGCGGTTCAGCGTGAGCCGAGCCATACCCTCTTCGACGGCGAACAGGATGGCATCACTCATGGCTTCTCCTTCGAGCACAGGACGTGCGGTCCAGCGTAACCGCGATCAGCTCTGCTCCCAGACCCGCGAGACGAAGCTCTCCATCCGACGCCGTGTGCCGTCGAGTCGGAAGTCGACCTGCCCGGGAGTCCTGATCTCGTTGGGCGCGAGCGGGTGCGCCAGACGCACGTTGTCGTGGCAGGAGAGGTCGGCGCACATGTACGTGCCGAACGAGTCCCCCCGCCGTCCCGCCTCGCCGGCGCGCCGTGCGGAGAGGAGCGCGATCTGGTTGCCCGGCTGCATGGTGTGGCAGATGTTGCACATGCCGGAGCGTCCGCGCCCCGGCTCGGTGGCGCGCAGCACGATGCCGACGACCCCGTCGCCATGCGGGATCAGCACGTAGCCGCGGCGAGTGGCGCTCGGATCCTGCCAGGCGAAGAAGTCGAGGTAGTCCCAGTCGACGAGCACGAAGTCGTGCGGCATCTCCATGGTCCGCAGCTCATCGGCATCCGCATTGACGAACGATGACCTGACGTCGGCCTCTGTGAGCGGTCGCATCGCTCCAGTCTATGAACGCGCGACGCCCGAGGGCGCAGTCACGTCTTCTGCGCCTGCGTCCGACCGGTCCCGGATGAGGAAGCCGAAACCGAACGCGATGAAGAACATGAGCACTCCGTAGACGGCTGCGGGGAGGCTCAGCTCCACGGAGCCGAGCACGGACTGAGCGATCACGATCGCGAGCGTCGCGTTGTGGATGCCGATCTCGAACGACGTGGCGATCGCCTGTCTCTTCCCCACCCGCAGCATCCGAGGGACCAGGAACCCGATGGTGAGGCTGATCAGACAGAACAGCACGGTGATGAGGGCGAGCTGCGTGAAGTTGGCCACGAGCAGCGTCCAGTTCGAGGCCACAGCGCCGGCGATCACGACGATCAGGATGATGACCGAGGCGATGCGCACCGGCTTGTCCATGCCCGTGGCGAACTTCGGCCAGAAGCGCCGCACGAGCATGCCCAGTGCCACCGGCAGCAGCACGATCGCGAAGACCTCGAGCGCCTTCGACCACTGCAGTCCGAGTCGGTCGTCGAACGGCTGGAAGTAGGCGATGGCGAAGTTGGTGATGATCGGCAGCGTGATCACCGCGATGACCGAGTTGACCGCGGTGAGCGAGATGTTCAGCGCGATGTCCCCGCGGAACAGGTGGCTGTAGAGATTGGCGGTGGTTCCGCCGGGAGATGCGGCCAGCATCATCATGCCGACCGCCAGGATCGGCGGGAGCTGGAACGCCAGCACGAGTCCGAAGCAGATCGCCGGCAGCAGGACGAGTTGGCAGAGCAGCGCGACGATCACCGCCTTCGGCTGCTTCAGGACCCTCGCGAAGTCGGCGAGGGTGAGGCTGAGGCCGAGGCCGAGCATGATGATGCCCAGAGCGACGGGCAGTCCGATGGTGGTCAACGCTGATCCCATGGGACTCAGTGTGGCGGATGGAGGGCCTCGGTGTCACCTGCATATCGCGTCGAGATGACCACACGAAGTAGCCTGCAGGAGGTTCCCCTCACTCGAGGCGGGAGCACGAGGCGGCGCTGCGGAAGAAAGATGGTGCGATGGACTCGAACGGCTGGCGACCGCTGATCGCGATTCTCGCGAACCCGGAGACGCGCCGGGTCGCCGCCGAAGTGATGCTGGGCAGCAGCCTCGAGACGGCCACGGCCGGCCTCTCGCCCTCTCGACGTCGACGCGTGACCGAGGCGGTCGTGCAGAGCGGGCTGGTCGACGCGGAGATCCAGGCGCTCGCGCCCGACGTGTTCCGAGAGATTCTGGCGTCGGCCACCGTTCCCCGGCGCGAAGGAATCGAACGGTTCACGGACGGGAAGCGAATCCGCCAGTACCCGGCGAACCTGCAAGAGCGCGGCGAGCTCCTCGCCTGGGTCGCCCGCGAGGTCTTCTCCGCCGATGAGGTCCTGACGGAACGGGAAGTGAATGCGCGGCTCCTCCCCTACTCCGAAGACGTGGCGGTGCTGCGCCGATACCTCGTGGACTACCAGCTCGTGGAACGCCGCGCGGACGGCACCGAGTACGCGCTCACGGGCAGCGCCCCGGTGGTGCTAGCCGACGAGCAGATCTAGCCGCCGGATGCTGTCGACGACGTTGTCGTGATCCTCTGTCGAGGGCAGCCCCGACATCGTCGCGACCGCGACGACGCCCACTCCCTCCACGCGGATGGGCACAGCACCGCCCGCGACGGCGTACGCAGCGGGATCGAGCCAACCCGGTTCGTGCATGTCGCGCCCGCCGTTCTCGATGCGCGCTTCCAGCAGCGCGGTGCTCGTTTCGAAGCGGAGGGCTGTCGCGGCCTTCTTCTCCACCCAGGAATCGTTGTCGCCGGTCGCGCCCGGAAGCGACGCATGGAACAGGATCCCTGACGAGGTGCGAACGTCGACGGCGACCGGGTGGCCTGCTTCGAGTGCTCGTTCTGCGATGGAACGCCCGAGCTCCCATGCGTCCTTGCGGTCGAACCGCCGCAGCACGAGTTCGAGGTGCTCCTTCTCCAGTTCGGCGAGCCTTTCTGCATCGGTCATCGGCGCTGCCTCTCGTAGACGGTTCGGTTCAGACTGTAGCGGGCCTCGGCGACCTGTGTACGACATGAGCGATCGCGATCCGAGTGCCCTTCGGGGAGCCTGCCCGGTGCGCGCCGGCAAGGAGCCGTAGCACGCCGAAAGGCCGCCGACTCGAGTCGGCGGCCTTTCGGACCATCACGGTGATTGGTGGCGAGTGAGGGATTCGAACCCCCGAATGCAGAGCAGTCTGATTTACAGTCAGATCCCTTTGGCCGCTTGGGTAACTCGCCAGAGCGCACCCGTCCGACTTGAACAGCCAACCGGGGGCACGAAAGACAAGCATACCTGCCCGGGGCGGGTGCAAGAAATCGAACCGTCAGCTGCCGCGGACCCCGCGCTGGGCATCCGCCGACGACTCCGGAGTGCGCAGCAGACCGCCCTCCGCACGGCACGTCGCGGCCGCGATGTCCATGGCCCGGAGGAGGAGCACGCGCCATTCATCCCGCGCGGTCGGTGAGTCGGACACCAACCCGGCGGCGACGGCTGCGAGCGTCGCGTCGCCCGCCCCGACCGTATCGATCACGTCACCGGCCAGCGGGGTGATCGGTGCGGAGACGATGCCCGCGTCCGTGTCGAGCGTGGCCCCGGCAGCACCCGCTGTAGCCAGCACCGCGGCGGCGCCGATCTCGCGAAGGCGCCCGCGCAGCGCGTCGAGGTCGCCATCGTAGAGAACCGCTGCATCGTCGGCGCCGACCTTGACGATAGCCGCCGATGCCGCGATCCGCTCGAAACCGCGGACGAATTCGACGCGATCACGGAGCATCCCGAGGCGTGGATTGGGATCCACGGCGACACGTGCATCGGCGAGAGCATCTACGAGAGCATCCACCTCGGCCGCCGCGTCGAAGGGGAAGCAGCTGATCGCGACGAGCCCGGCATCCGCGATCGCCGCTCGAGCTTCGTCCGAATACCGGATGCTGCGCTGCCGGGCCGCCTCGTTGAAGACGTACTCCGGTTCTCCGTTCGCCGCGCGCCGCACGATCGCCCGCGACGAGCCGAGCGGCGCATCGCTCGCGATCACACGCACCGCGTGATCGGACAGATACTCGCGAATGTGGCCGCCGGCCTCATCCTCGCCCACCATGGCGATCAGCGTGGTGTCGATCCCCAGCCGACGCAGGCCCACGGCGACGTTCAGCGCTGCTCCGCCGACGAGCTCGCGCACACCGGCATGGTCGTGGATCTCGTCGATCAGAGCGTCGCCGATCACGACCACGGACCGGGAGGATGTCTCGTTGCTCACCCGCCGACACTACCGCGCCCACTTCCCCGCCGGCCCCGCACCTCGCACGCGCCACACGATGTTCCCTGCCGAGCGAGGCTCCTCCCGGCGACGCGTCGGCCGCACAACTTCGGAGATCAGGCCCGACACGCCGCGCCCACGGCCCAGAGAGCGGCGCGCCCACCGCGATCTCCGAAGTTGTGCACTCGGCGGGACCGGCAACATCGCCGAGGGCACGAAGAAGGCCCCGGGCGAACCCCGGGGCCTTCCTCAATCACTCAGCACTCAGTTGTAAGTACCGGGGGTGATGTCGTCCGTCGAGAACGCGTCGAAGTCGACGTAACCGAAGTCACCGTCGGCGTACGCACCGTCGGATGCGAAGATCCGGTTCGGGTAGCGCTCGCTCTTGGCTTCCTCGGTGGCCTCGACCGTGACGTCGCGGTACTTCGAGAGACCGGTTCCGGCGGGGATGAGCTTACCGATGATGACGTTCTCCTTGAGACCGACCAGCGGGTCGCGCTTGCCCTGCATCGCAGCCTCGGTGAGCACGCGGGTCGTCTCCTGGAAGGAGGCGGCCGACAGCCACGACTCGGTCGCGAGCGACGCCTTCGTGATACCCATCAGCTCCGGTCGTCCCGACGCGGGGCGCTTGCCCTCTGCCACGGTCTCACGGTTGATCGACTGGTAGCGCTTGAGGTCGACCATCTCACCCGGCAGCAGGTTCGTGTCGGCGTGATCGACGACAGTGACCTTGCGGAGCATCTGACGGACGATGACCTCGATGTGCTTGTCGTGGATCGGCACACCCTGCGAGCGGTACACGCCCTGGACGCCGCCGACGAGGTAACGCTGCACCTCGCGAGCACCCATGACACGCATGATCTCCTTGGGGTCGAGCGTGCCCACCAGGATCGGCTGACCGACCGTGACGTGCTGCCCGTCCTCGACGAGAAGCGTCGCACGCTTCAGCACCGGGTAGATGACCGGCTCTTCACCGCTGTCGGGCGTCAGGATGACCTTCTTGCCCTTGTCGGTCTCGTCGATCGCGATGCGGCCATCGGCCTCGGCGATCGGCGACGCGCCCTTGGGGGTACGCGCCTCGAAGAGCTCCTGCACACGGGGAAGACCCTGCGTGATGTCGTCCGCCGATGCCGAACCACCCGTGTGGAAGGTACGCATCGTCAGCTGGGTACCGGGCTCACCGATCGACTGGGCCGCGATGATGCCGACGGCCTCGCCGATGTCGACGGTCTTACCCGTCGCGAGCGAACGGCCGTAGCACTGCGCGCAGACACCGACGGCGGAGTCGCAGGTCAGGACCGAGCGCACCTTGATGGTCTCGACGCCCAGAGCGACCAGCTTGTCGATCAGCACGTCACCCACGTCGTCACCGGCAGAAGCGAGGACCTCGCCCTTGCTGTCGACCACGTCGGAGGCCAGGGTACGAGCGAACACCGAGTTCTCGACGTTCGCGTCGCGCACCAGCTCGCCCTGCGAGTTCGGAGCGGCGATCGGGAGCTCGAGGCCCTTCGACGTGCCACAGTCCTCTTCGCGGATGATGACGTCCTGCGAGACATCCACCAGACGACGGGTCAGGTAACCCGAGTCGGCGGTACGCAGAGCGGTGTCGGCCAGACCCTTACGGGTACCGTGCGTCGCGATGAAGTACTCCGCAACCGACAGACCCTCGCGGTACGAGGAGATGATCGGACGCGGGATGATCTCACCCTTGGGGTTGTTCACCAGACCACGCATACCGGCGATGTTCCGGATCTGCAGCCAGTTACCACGGGCGCCCGAGGACACCATGCGGTTGATGGTGTTGTCCTCCGGGAAGTTCGCCTTCATCGCGGCCTGGACCTCGTCGGTCGCCTCGGTCCAGATCTTGATGAGCTCCTGGCGACGCTCGGAGTCGGTCGTCAGACCCTTCTCGTACTGCGACTGGACCTTCGCGGCCTGCTTCTCGTAGCCCGCGACGATCTCCGCCTTGTTCGGCGGGGTGAGGATGTCGCTCAGGGCGACGGTCACACCGGAGCGCGTGGCCCAGTAGAAGCCGGCGTCCTTGATGCGGTCCAGCGATGCAGCGGTCTCGACCTTGGGGTACTCCTCGGCCAGCTTGTTGACGATCTGCGACAGCTTGTTCTTGTCAGCCTGCTCGCGGACGAACGGGTAGCCCTTCGGCAGCGTGTCGTTGAAGATCGCCTGACCCAGCGAAGCGTCCACGAGACCGTGGCGCTCGTAGCCCTCGGGAGCTTCGCCCTCGAGGAAGGTCAGACCCGGGATGCGGATGCGGATCTTCGCCTGCAGGTCGAGGGTGCCCTCGTCCTTGGCCAGGATCGCCTCGCCCACCGAACCGAATGCACGACCCTCACCGGCTGCGCCCTCCTTGACCGTGGTCAGGTGGTGCAGACCGATGATCATGTCCTGCGAAGGCAGGGTGACCGGGCGTCCGTCGGACGGCTTCAGGATGTTGTTCGACGCGAGCATCAGCACGCGGGCCTCGGCCTGAGCCTCGACCGACAGCGGCAGGTGCACAGCCATCTGGTCACCGTCGAAGTCGGCGTTGAACGCCGCGCAGACGAGCGGGTGCAGCTGGATGGCCTTGCCCTCGACGAGCTGCGGCTCGAACGCCTGGATGCCGAGGCGGTGCAGCGTGGGTGCACGGTTCAGCAGAACCGGACGCTCACGGATGATCTCCTCGAGCACGTCCCAGACCTCGGGACGGGTGCGCTCGACCGCGCGCTTGGCGGCCTTGATGTTCTGCGAGTGACCGAGGTCGATCAGACGCTTGATCACGAACGGCTTGAAGAGCTCCAGCGCCATCTGCTTGGGCAGACCGCACTGGTGCAGCTTCAGCTGCGGGCCGACGATGATGACCGAACGGCCCGAGTAGTCGACGCGCTTGCCGAGCAGGTTCTGACGGAAGCGACCCTGCTTACCCTTCAGCATGTCGCTGAGGGACTTCAGGGCACGGTTGCCGGTACCGGTGACGGGACGACCGCGACGGCCGTTGTCGAACAGTGCGTCGACGGCCTCCTGCAGCATGCGCTTCTCGTTGTTGACGATGATCTCGGGGGCACCGAGGTCGATCAGACGACGAAGACGGTTGTTGCGGTTGATGACGCGGCGGTACAGGTCGTTCAGGTCGGACGTCGCGAAACGGCCACCGTCGAGCTGGACCATCGGACGCAGCTCCGGCGGGATGACCGGGACGACGTCGAGGACCATCGCGGCCGGGCTCATGCCGGTCTCGAGGAACGAGCTGACGACCTTGAGGCGCTTGATCGCACGGATCTTGCGCTGGCCCTTGCCCTCGGAGATCTGCAGGCGCAGGTTCTCCGCCTCGGCGACCAGGTCGAACGCCGCGAGGCGACGCTGGATCGACTCGGCGCCCATGTAGGCCTCGAAGTACTGACCGAAGCGGTCCTGCAGCTCGTGGAAGACGTCGTCCTCGGGGCGGAGCGCCCCGACCTCGAGGGTGCGGAAGTCTTCCCACACGCGCTCGAGCTTGGCGATCTGCTCGTCGGCACCCTTGCGGATGAGGGACATCTCCTTCTCGGCGGCGTCCTTCACCTTCTTCTTGGCGTCGGCCTTGGCACCCTCTGCCTCGAGGGCAGCGAGCTCCTCCTCCAGCTTGGCCAGGCGCTCCGCGATCTTGGAGTCGCGGCGGTCGCCGAGCGTCTTCAGCTCGAGACGGATGTTGTTCTCCTGCGTGCCCAGGTCGCGGTGACGAGCATCCTCGTCGACCGAGATGACCATGTAGGCGGCGAAGTAGATGACCTTCTCGAGGTCCTTCGGCGCCATGTCGAGCAGGTAGCCGAGACGCGAGGGCACGCCCTTGAAGTACCAGATGTGGGTGACGGGAGCGGCGAGCTCGATGTGACCCATGCGCTCACGACGGACGGAGCTCTTGGTGACCTCCACGCCGCAGCGCTCGCAGACGATGCCCTTGAAGCGGACACGCTTGTACTTGCCGCAGGCGCACTCCCAGTCGCGGGACGGGCCGAAGATCTGCTCTCCGAAGAGACCATCCTTCTCCGGCTTCAGGGTGCGGTAGTTGATGGTTTCGGGCTTCTTGACCTCACCGTACGACCACGCGCGGATGTGGTCCGCGGTGGCCAGGCCGATGCGAAGCTCATCGAAAGTGTTTGACTCGAGCACTGATTCTCCTGTGTCGGAATTCTTTTTGAGAAGTCTGGGCTTCGACAGGCTCAGCCACCCAGTGGGCACTGAGCCTGTCGAAGGGTTAGATCTCGTCGATCGAGGCGGCCTCGAAGCGGCTGGAGATGTTGATACCGAGTTCTTCTGCGGCGCGGAACGCCTCGTCGTCGGTGTCGCGGAGGTTGACCAGCGTGCCGTCGGCCGAGAGGACCTCGACGTTCAGGCAGAGCGACTGCATCTCCTTCATGAGCACCTTGAAGGACTCGGGGATGCCGGGCTCCTGGATGTTCTCGCCCTTGACGATCGCCTCGTACACCTTGACGCGGCCGAGGATGTCGTCGGACTTGATCGTGAGGAGCTCCTGGAGCGCGTATGCGGCGCCGTAGGCCTCGAGGGCCCACACCTCCATCTCACCGAAGCGCTGTCCACCGAACTGCGCCTTACCACCGAGCGGCTGCTGGGTGATCATCGAGTACGGACCCGTGGAACGTGCGTGGATCTTGTCGTCGACCAGGTGGTGCAGCTTCAGGATGTACATGTAGCCCACGGAGATCGGAGCCGGGAACGGCTCACCCGAGCGGCCGTCGAACATCTGGGCCTTTCCGGAGGAGTCGATCAGGCGGACACCGTCGCGGGTCGGGATGGTCGCGTCGAGGAGACCGGCGATCTCCTCCTCGCTCGCACCGTCGAACACCGGGGTGGCGACCTTCGTGCCGGGAGCGGCCTCAAAGGCGTGCTCCGGCAGACGGGAAGCCCACTCCGGAGTGCCCTCGACCTTCCAGCCCTGCTTGGCGATCCACCCGAGGTGGGTCTCCAGGACCTGACCGAAGTTCATTCGACCGGGGATGCCGAGCGGGTTGAGCACGATGTCGACCGGAGTTCCGTCCGCGAGGAACGGCATGTCCTCGATCGGGAGGATCTTCGCGATGACACCCTTGTTGCCGTGACGGCCGGCGAGCTTGTCACCCTCGGTGATCTTGCGCTTCTGGGCGATGTAGACCACGACGCGGCGGTTGACGCCCGAGCCGAGCTCGTCGTCGCCGTCCTCGGCGTTGAACTCCTTGACGGCGATGATCGTGCCCTGCTCACCGTGGGGCACCTTCAGCGAGGTGTCACGGACTTCACGGCTCTTCTCGTTGAAGATCGCGCGGAGCAGGCGCTCCTCGGCCGAAAGCTCGGTCTCACCCTTCGGCGTGACCTTGCCGACGAGGATGTCGCCGGGGCGGACCTCGGCGCCGATTCGGATGATGCCGCGCTCGTCGAGGTCCTTCAGCAGCTCCGGGCTGACGTTGGGGAGGTCACGGGTGATCTCCTCCTTGCCGAGCTTGGTGTCGCGCGCGTCGACCTCGTACTCCTCGATGTGGATCGAGGAGAGGGTGTCGTCCTTCACCAGGTCCTGGCTCAGGATGATCGCGTCCTCGAAGTTGTAGCCCTCCCACGTCATGAACGCGACGAGGAGGTTCTTTCCGAGGGCCAGCTCGCCGTTCTCGGTGGCGGGGCCATCGGCGATGACCTCTCCGACCTCGACGCGCTCACCGGCGTTGACGACGACCTTCTGGTTGTACGACGTGCCCTGGTTGGAGCGGTCGAACTTGCGCAGGTGGTACTCCTGCGTGCCGCCCTCGTCGAGCATGACGACGACGCGGTCCGCGGAGACCTCGGAGACGACACCGGCCTTCTCGGCGGTGAGCACGTCACCGGCGTCGATGGCCGTGTAGCCCTCCATACCGGTTCCGACGAGCGGCGAGTCGCTGCGCAGCAGCGGCACAGCCTGACGCTGCATGTTGGCACCCATGAGGGCGCGCTGTGCGTCGTCGTGCTCGAGGAAGGGCACGAGCGAGGTCGCGACCGACACCATCTGGCGCGGGGAGACGTCGATGTAGCCGATCTCCTCGGGGACGAACAGGTCGACCTCGCCGCTGCCGCCCTTGGGGCGGGCCAGGACGTGGCTCTCGCGGAAGCGACCCTTGGCATCGAGCGGGGCGTTGGCCTGCGCGATGTTGAAGTCGACCTCTTCGGAAGCGGTCAGGTAGTCGATCTGCTCGGTGACGACACCGTCGACGACCTTGCGGTACGGCGTCTCGATGAAGCCGAACGAGTTGATGCGCGCGAACGTCGCGAGAGCACCGATCAGACCGATGTTCGGGCCTTCAGGCGTCTCGATGGGGCACATGCGGCCGTAGTGCGACGGGTGGACGTCACGGACCTCGACGCCGGCGCGGTCACGCGAGAGACCACCGGGGCCGAGCGCGGAGAGACGACGCTTGTTCGTCAGACCCGCGAGCGGGTTGTTCTGGTCCATGAACTGCGACAGCTGCGACGTTCCGAAGAACTCCTTGATCGCGGCGACGACGGGGCGCACGTTGATCAGGGTCTGCGGCGTGATGGCCTCGATGTCCTGCGTGGTCATGCGCTCGCGGACGACGCGCTCCATACGGGACAGACCGGTGCGGACCTGGTTCTGGATCAGCTCGCCGACCGCGCGGATGCGACGGTTGCCGAAGTTGTCGATGTCGTCGGTCGCGAGACGGATCTCGGCCTTCTTGCCACCGCGGATGCCCGTGAAGGTCTCCTCGGTGCCTGCGTGCAGGCGGACGAGGTACTTGATCGTGGCCACGATGTCTTCGACGGTGAGCACCGACGAGTTCAGCGGCTGGTCCAGGCCCAGCTTGTGGTTGATCTTGTAACGACCGACCTTGGCCAGGTCGTAGCGCTTCGGGTTGAAGTAGAAGTTGTCCAGCAGCGCGCGAGCGGCCTCGGCGGCCACCTGCTCGCCCGGACGGAGCTTGCGGTAGATGTCGCGGAGCGCATCTTCCTTCGTGACGATCGTGTCCTTCGCGAGCGTCTCCTCGATCGAGGTGTAGCCGGCGAACTCGGCGAGGATCTCCTCGCTGGTCATGCCCAGCGCCTTGAGGAAGACCGTGACCGACTGCTTGCGCTTGCGGTCGACGCGCACGCCCACCTGGTCGCGCTTGTCGATCTCGAACTCGAGCCAGGCACCACGGCTCGGGATGACGCGAGCGGACACGATGTCCTTGTCACTCGTCTTGTCGGGGGTCTTGTCGAAGTAGACACCCGGCGAGCGCACGAGCTGCGAGACGACGACGCGCTCGGAGCCGTTGATGATGAACGTTCCCTTGTCGGTCTGGAGCGGGAAGTCGCCCATGAAGACCGTCTGGGTCTTGATCTCACCCGTGAGGTGGTTCATGAACTCGGCCTCGACGTACAGCGGAGCGGCGTAGGTCTTGCCACGCTCCTTGCACTCCTCGATCGAGTACTTCTCCGGCTCGAGGTACGGGTTCGTGAACGACAGCTGCATCGTCTCGCCGAGGTCCTCGATCGGAGAGATCTCCTCGAAGATCTCGCCGAGACCGCTGTTCTCGTTGACGTCGGTGCGACCCTGCTTCTTGGCCTCGGCGACGCGCGCCTTCCAGGCGTCGTTTCCGACCAGCCAACCGAAGGACTCGGTCTGCAGGGCAAGAAGGTCTGGGACAGTCAGCGTGTCGGAGATCTTGGCGAACGAAAGACGGGAAGCTCCGCGTCCGTTCTTGGTGGTGGTGGATGTGGATGCGTTGCGAGCAGCAGCCAAGGGAATAACCTCCGTGAGCCCCGCAGGGCTTCTCGATTCCTTTGTCGTCAGGTGGAGTGTGCGCCCGGGAACTCAACAGATGCCGACCACCATATGAGGGCAGGGAGAAGCGAGCGCAACTACCAACTATACGCACGATTGTGCGACATGGCAACCTCAATCCTTGACCAATCTCGGATGCTGCGGTATGAGCATCCGATCACCTCCGTCGAGACCCCGTGTTCGTGCCGAGACCCCGGCCTGCCGATGCCCGCAGTGCGGGGTCTCGGCGGAAGACCGGGGTCTCGGCGAGGCGGCCTCAGGACGCGATGTTCAGCTCGTTGCCCGGGATCGACGCCAGCAGACGCCGCGTGTACGGGTCGCGCGGGTTCGTGAAGATCTCCTCCGAGGAGGCCGCCTCGACCAGCTTCCCGTCCTTCATCACGCACACGTAGTCGCTGATGAGGCGCACCACTGCGAGGTCGTGCGAGATGAAGAGGTAGCTCAGCCCGTACTCGCGCTGCAGGTCGCCGAGCAGCTTCAGGATCTGGTCCTGCACCAGCACGTCCAGCGCCGACACCGGCTCGTCGCACACGATCAGATCGGGAGACAACGCGAGCGCCCGCGCGATCGCGACACGCTGCCGCTGACCGCCGGACAGTTCGGACGGATACCGGCGCAGCATCGACTGCGGCAGCGCCACGTCGTCGAGCAGCTGGCGAACGCGCGTGCGCCGGTCTGCGCTGCTCCCCCGCTTGTAGAAGTCGAGCGGTTCCCCGATCAGCCGCTCGATCGTGAACATGGGGTTCAGGCTCGAATACGGATCCTGGAAGATCGGCTGCACCTGCTGGCGGAATTCCTTCGTCTCCGCCTTGCTCAGCGACGCGATGTCCTTGCCCTCGTAACGGATCAGCCCGCTCGTGGGTTCGATCACCTTCAGGAGCATCCGCGCGGTCGTGGTCTTGCCCGAACCGGACTCCCCCACGATCGCGACGGTCTCGCCGCGGGGGATCACCAGCGACACGTCGTCGACGGCCACGAAGTCCTCGCCGCGACCCCGCACCGGATACACCTTGGTGAGGTTCTCGATCTCGACGATGTTGTCGGCGGGAGCTGCATCGGCGACGGCATCCGCCTCCGCATCCCTCTCCTGCACCCGGAACGCCTCCGGCCGCAGTCGCGCCGCCGCCACCGACGGCGCCGCTTTGACGAGCGACTGCGTGTACGGATGCTGCGGGTCCTCGAGGATCTGACGGGCGGCGCCCTGCTCGACCACCTTGCCTCGATGCATCACGACCACCCGCTCCGCGCGCTCGGCGGCGAGTCCGAGGTCGTGGGTGATGAGCAGCACGGCCGTCCCCTGCTCGCGCGTCATCTGCCCGATCTGGTCGAGGATCGTCTGCTGCACCGTGACATCGAGCGCACTGGTCGGCTCGTCGGCGATCAGCAGTCGCGGATTGCACGCCAGACCGATCGCGATCAGCGCTCGCTGACGCATGCCGCCGGAGAACTCGTGCGGATACTGCTTGGCACGGCGCTCCGGGTCGGGGAGGCCGGCTGCGGTCAAGGCCTCGACCACCTTCGCCTGCACGTTCTGCCGAGTGGCGAGTCCGTGCGCGAGCAGCGCCTCCGCCACCTGGGTGCCGATCTTCGCCACCGGGTTCAGGTTCGACATCGGGTCCTGCGGGACGAGGCCGATGTCGCGACCACGGATCGTCCGCAGCTCGTGCTCCGGCGCGTGGGAGATCTCCTTCCCGTCGAGCCGGATGCTGCCGGACGCCACCTTCCCTCCCCCGGCGAGCAGACCGATGATGGCCATGGCCGTCGTCGACTTGCCGGAACCGGACTCGCCCACGATCGCGACGGTCTCCCCGGGACGGATCTCGAGGTCCACGCCCTCGACGGCGTGCACGACCCCGTCCAGGGTGGCGAAGTCCACCGCGAGTCCCTGGACCGACAGCAGCGGCTCGGTCGACATCTGATTCTCCTTCGCGGCGCGCGACGCGCCTTCGTCGCGGGCGTTCATCGCGCCCTCGTCCGGGGGTCCATCGCCTCGCGCAGCGCTTCGCCCAGCAGGGTGAAGCCGAGCGCGGTGACGGCGATGCAGATACCGGGGAGGAACGCGAGCCACGGTGCGATCGCGAGCTCGGCCTGCGCATATGTGAGCATGCGCCCCCACTCGGCGGTCGCGGGGCCGCCGCCGCCGAGACCGAGGAACGACAGCGCTGCCGCATCGATCACGGCGGTCGCGAGCGTCAGGGTGCCCTGGACGATCACGGGACCGATGGCGTTGGGCAGCACATGCGACATCGTGATGCTGCCGCGGCCGAGCCCCAGGGTCTGCGCCGAGAGCACATAGTCGCTCGATCGCTGCTGCATCATCGAGGCCCGCAGCAGACGCGCGAAGATCGGCACCTGCGACGCCCCGATCGCGATCATGATCGCGAACGGCGTCTGCCCGAGGATCGCAGCGATCGAGACCGCCAGCAGCAGGTTCGGCACCGACAGGATGATGTCGACGACGCGCATGATGAGCGTGTCGACCCATCCGCCGAACGTGCCGGCGAGGAGGCCGAGGATCATTCCACCGGCGAGACCCATCGCGGTGGAGATCACGCCGATCATGAGCGATGCCTGTGCACCCCAGATGAGCTTGGACAGCACGTCGCCGCCGAAGCGGTCGAGTCCCAAGGGGAACTCCGGCACCTCGCCGGGACCGGGGATGTGGGTCGGCGTGATGTACTTCGCGCCGGGCAGTGCCGTCTCCGGATAGGGAGCGAGCCAGGGAGCGAGGGCTGCGACGAGGAGGAACAGCAGCACGATGATCGCGCCGATCCACGCCGTCGGATTGCGGCGGAGGCGGCGGAACACGTCTCGCCAGTATCCGCCGGAGCCGTTCTTCAGATCCGCCTGGGCGATCGCGACGGTGTCGATGCTGCCGCCGCTCTCTGCAGACGGGCCCTGGGCGGGCGGGAGAGCGATGCTCATACGACCGCCTCCTTTCGGACGATGGGGAGGGACATCACTGCACCCTCACTCTCGGGTCGATGAAGCTGTAGGAGACATCGACCGCCAGGTTGATCAGCGCGTACGCGATGGCGATGAAGATGATGAATCCCTGGAGCACGGGGAAGTCCCTGGTGAAGATGGCCCTCGCGAGGAACGACCCGATGCCGGGGAACGCGAACACCGTCTCGGTGAGCACCGCGCCCGAGATCAGGAGTCCGGTCTGCAGGCCGATGGTCGTGATCACCGGGAGCATCGCATTGCGCAGGATGAAGCGGCTGCGGAGTGTCGAGGATCCGACGCCCTTCGCCCGCCCCGTGCGCACGTAGTCCGCGTTCTGCACCTCCAGCACGCTGGCTCTGGTGATGCGGACGATGATGGCGAGCGGGATGGTGCCGAGCGCGAGCGCGGGCAGGATCAGGTGCAGGATGGCATCCCACGCGGCGTCGAATTCTCCGGTGATGATGCCGTCCCACACGTAGAACCCGGTGGGATGGGTGGCATCTATCCGAGGATCCTGACGGCCATCAGACGGCAGCCATCCGAGCTGCACGGCGAAGACGTACTTCAGGATGAATGCCAGGAAGAACACCGGGATGGTGATGCCGACCAGGCTCATCACCACCGACGCGTGGTCGGTGAACTTGCCGTGCCGTCGAGCGGCCCAGTACCCGAGCGGGATGCCGACGCCCACCGCGAAGATGAGCGCCATGACGCTGAGCTCGAGCGTCGCCGGGAAGCGGCGCATGAACTCCTCGACCACGGGTCGGTTCGTCTGGATGGAGGTGCCGAAGTCGCCCTGGAGGAGACGTCCGATCCAGATGAAGTACTGCTCGATGAGCGGCTTGTCGAAGCCGTAGAGCTCGTTGACCCTGGCGACGGCCTCCGGTGTGGCCTTCTCGCCGAGAAGGGCGACCGCGGGGCCGCCGGGAAGGGCTCTGACCCAGGCGAACAGCAGGATGCTGAGCCCGAACAGAGTGGGAATGAGGAACAGCAGTCGCCTGCCGATGGTGCGCAGCACGAAGATCTCCGTCGATCAGAAGGTACGCCGTGCCCCGGTCCCGCACACGTGCGGAACCGGGACTCGGCATATCAGGTGGTCAGGCCGACTACTTGGTGAGGACGATGTCGGTGAAGACCTCGTCGTTCACCGGGCTGGCCGGGTAGCTCTTCACGCGGGGATCGAACGCCAACGTCGGCGCCGGGTGCGCGAGCGGGACACCGGGGATGAACTCGGCGACCATCTCGTTGATGTCCTCGTACAGCGGGGTCTGCTCGTCGAGGCTGGAGACGCCGCGCGCCTCGGTCAGCTTCTGGAACAGCTCCGGGTTGTCGAAGCCCCACTCGGAGCTCTTCTGTCCGAAGAAGACGCCGACGAAGTTGTCGGTGTCGTTGTAGTCGCCGGTCCAGCCGAGCAGGTGGATGCCGTGATCGGCGGTGCCGGTGGTGCGGTCGAGGTACTCGACCCACTCCTCCGAGACCGGGGTGGTCTCGACGCCGACCTCGGACAGCTGCGACGACAGAACGGTGTAGATCTGCTCGGGGTCCGGCATGTAGGGACGCGAGACGTTGACCGGGTAGTTGAAGGTGAGCTTCAGCGGGTTGGCCTCGTCGTAGCCGGCCTCGGCGAGCAGCTCCTTGGCCTTCGCGGGGTCGTAATCGTAGGTCGTGACATCCGGGTTGTACCCGTTGACAACCTCCGGCACGAACTGCGTCGCCTTCTGGGTGCCCTCGGGGAGGACCTGGCTGATGAGCGCGTCCTTGTCGACCGCGTACGACAGCGCCTCGCGGACCTTCGGGTCCTGCAACTCCGGGATCGCCTGGTTGAACGCCAGGTAGAGGATCGTGAACGGCGGGCGCGACACCATCGTGAAGCCGTCGTCCTCCAGCGCCTTGGTGTCGGCGGGACCGACCAGGTCGTAGCCGTCGATCGAGCCGGACTCGAGCGCCTGGCGGCGAGCGGTCGGGTCGTCGATCGTGCGGAAGATGATCTCGTCGACCTGCCCCGCCTCGCCCCAGTAGTCGTCGTAGGCCTTGAGCGTGACCTGCTCGCCCGGCGCCCACTCGTCGAACTGGTACGGGCCGGTGCCGACCGGGTGCCCCATCGCGTACTCCGACAGCTGCGGCGCCTCGGCGGAGCCGGCGACCTCATCCGCACCGAACTCCTGCAGCGCCGACGGGCTCTGCATCGCGAACGACGGGAGGGAGAGCGACGGGATGAACCCGGCGAACGGCTTGTTCAGCTCGATCGTGACCGAGTAGTCGCCATCGGGGGTGCACGACTTGTACACGGCATCGGCCGCGTTGGAGGCATACCCCTTGAACAGCTTGTTGTAGTAGTACCCGAACGCCTCGGACGCAGCGAGACCGGTCCAGTTGAACCAGCGGTCGAAGTTGACGCAGACGGCCTCGGCGTTGAACGGGGTGCCGTCCTGGAAGGTCACGTCCTCCTTGAGGGTGAACGTGTGCGACATGCCGTCGTCGGACGACTCCCACTTCTCGGCGAGGAGCGGCGCCGGGTCTGCCGTGCCGGGCTTGGTGCCGACCAGACCCTCGAAGATCTGGCGCGAGACGCGGAAGCTCTCGCCGTCCTGCGCGAACGCGGGATCGAGGCTGGCCGGATCGGAGGATGCCGCGAAGACGAACGTCCCGTCGACATCGCCTGCAGCTTTCTCGCCGTCATCGCCTCGCTCACTGGCGACGCACCCTGCGAGGGCGATCGCGGCGATCGTGGCTCCGGTGACGGCGATGAGTCCTCGCCGACGCGTGACTGATTGGTGCATTGTGTGACCTTCCCTGTCGGGCGCTTCGTTGCGCGTCCCGAGGCTTCTTCGCCTCGGGGACGGTGATGACTAGACGGTACCCAGCGGATCGGCAGATGCCAAACCCATACACGTTGCAATCCGGTATCGGCGAGAGCCCTGCCCATCGGGTAGTGTCCAGACCGTGTCCGACTCCACCTCGCTCGCCGTCTGCTTCGGTGAGGGCATGGTCGCCCTCGTCGCCGCCACCGTCGGCCCCTTGGAGGAGTGCCGAACCTTCCATCGCTCCCTGGCCGGTGCCGAGTGGAACACCGCCATCGCTCTGGCGTCGGCGGGCATCCGCACCGCGGTCGTCTCCCGGGTCGGCGACGACGGATTCGGACGTTTCCTCACCGCGGAACTGCGCGCGCACGGCGTCGACGATGCGGCCGTGGAGGTCGACGATCAGGCGCCGACCGGGCTTTACGTGAAGGAGCTCGTAGCCCGCGTGGACGGCGCCGTCGACGGCACGATGCACTATTACCGCGCGGGGTCCGCCGCCGCCGCGATGTCGCCCGAGACCCTGGCCGCGCCGGCGGCATCCGCCCTCCTCGCCGAGGCCTCGCTCGTGCACACCTCCGGGATCACGCCCGCCCTCTCGGCATCCGCACTCGCCGCCCAACACGCGCTGTTCGCGGAAGATCGTCACGCCCGCCTGGTGAGCTTCGACCTGAACTGGCGCCCGGCGCTGTGGCGCGGCCGCGAGGCGGAGGGCAGGGCGATCGTGTCGGACTTCGCCCGCCGCGCCGACATCGTGTTCTGCACGCGCCCCGATGCCGAAGCCGTGTTCGGGAGCAGTGACCCCCAGGAGCTGCGCGCGCTGTTCCCCCAGCCGCGATACCTGGTGGTGACCGACTCCCGCGGAGCCGTCGCCTTCGACGGAGACGAGCGAGCGGAGAGCGACGCGCTCGATGCCCCCGTCGTGGAGACCATCGGCGCGGGAGACGCGTTCGCGGCAGGATTCCTCGCCGGAGTGCTGACCGGCTTGTCCCTCACGGGGAGTGTCGCCCGCGGGCACCGCATCGCGACCCGCGCGCTCCTCAGCACGCGCGACCACGTCGACTGAGCCGCGCCGCGGGAGGAGAACTCGCCGTGCGGCGGAACTCTGCCCCGGATTTCTCCGCCTGACACGGAGGATTCCTCCCCACGCGGGGGAGGCACCGGGTTCAGCTGCGGCGGCGACGGGCGGGGACCGCGTCGTGGGTGCGCTGCAGCGATACGGCGACCGGCTCGCCGCGGTGCTGCACGACGCGCACGAACAGCACGTCGACCAGAGCGAGCTGGGCGATGCGGCTCGACATCGCCGCCATCCGGAACGGCGACTCGTGCGCGTGGGTCAGCAGCACCACATCCGCCGCGAGCGCCAGAGCGGAGTCCGCGACACTGGTCACGGCGACCGTCAGCGCCCCCGAGTCCCGCGCGACCTCGAGAGCACGCAGGGTCTCTGCAGTCTCCCCGCCGTGCGAGAACGCGATCGCGACGTCATCCGCGGTTCGCAGCGACGCCGTCGTCACCGAGAGATGCGGGTCCGGCGAATGCGAGACGGAGCACCCGATGCGCGACAGCTTCAGCAGCAGGTCCTGCGCCGTCAGCGACGAAGCCGCCTGGCCGAAGAGATCGATGTGTCGCGCGTCGACCACCGCACGGGCGACCCGGTCGAGGGCGACGGCATCGAGGGCGAGCGCGGTCTTCTCGATCGCGTCGATCTCCTGCGCGGCGAGTTTCGCGGCGATCGCCGTCGGCCCGTCATCGGGGTCGATGGCCGTCGTGTCCAGGCCGAACCGTGCCTGCTGCGCCTGTTCCAGGGTGATCGCACGCGCCACCGCCACGCGCAGCTCCCGGTAGCCGCTATACCCCAGCGACTGGGAGAAGCGTGCCACCGTCGACAGCGAAGTGCGACAGAGCTGGGCGAGATCGTTGATGGCCAGATCCACGACGAGCGTCGGGTCGCCGAGGATCGTCTCCGCGACACGCGCCTCCGCCGCACTCACCTTGGGAAGCGAGCGCCGCACACGTGCCAGAACGTCATCGTCCATGGAGTGGTCCTGTCCTCAGTCGACGCTGGTCCTCTGCTGCACGGCGAAACGCCCCAGGAGTGCGTCACGCGCCATCTGCGCACCGAGCCTACTGGCAGCGGCGACCTCGACGCTCGGCAGCGGCAACGGGGTCGCCGTCGGGAGACCGACGTTGACGACGACCGCTGCCGGATCACGCAGCGCCGCCCGCTCGACGAGCGCCCGCTGCGCGGGATCCGTGTCGGGCCGGTCGATCAGCAGCACCGTCGTGCCCGGGGCGGCGGTGACCTCGTCCAGCACGCGGTCCTGCTCGGCGAGCGGGGCGGATGCGACATCGAGGCGTACCCGCAGGCCGTCGTCGGCAAGGGCGTTCGCGACGTACGAGCCGGCGCTGTCGACCGCGAGCGTCGAGCGGCGACGGGCATCGATCACGGCGAGCTCGGATGCCGCAGCGGGGGCATCGCCGGTGACTGTCAGGACGCGACGCACGATCTCCGCGGCGTCGAACTCGTCGGCGGGTTCTTGGTCGCGGTCGGCGGCGGCATGGAGCTTCGCAGCGAGGGCGGCGACTCGGCGGGCCGCCTCTTCGACGCGCTCGCGCGAGAGCGAGCCGTCGCGCAGTGCGGCGACGATCCCGTCGCGGGTAGCGCGGAAGTCCTGCTCGTCCTGGTCGGGGAGCGCGGCATCGCCCGGGTTGGTCGGGTTGCCGATGCAGAGCAGGTCGGCGCCGGCAGCGAGCGCCAGGGCCGCTCCCCCGCCGAGCCCGACCGTCTCACGGATGGCGGCCATGTCGAGCGCGTCGGTGATGATGACGCCGCCGTAACCCCAGTCCCGCAGCATGCCCAGCACACGCGGGTTGAGGGTCGCTGGCTGCTCACCCCAGGCGGGGACCACGATGTGCGCGGTCATCACCGCATCCACGCCGGCGTCGACAGCGGCACGGAACGGCTCCAGGTGCACGCGTTCGAACTCGTCGAGGTCGAGCGTGATCTCCGGGAGCGAGTGGTGCGAGTCCATGTGGGTGTCGCCGTGACCCGGGAAGTGCTTGACGCATGCAGCGACCGCTGCGTCCTGGATGCCGTCGATCGTGGCGACGACGTGCCGCGAGACGAGTGCCTCGTCGTCGCCGAAGGCCCGCACGCCGATGACCGGGTTGCGGGGGTCGGTGTTGACGTCGGCGACCGGGCCGAGCACGACGTTGGCGCCGACCGCGCGCACGCGTCGGGCGAGCTCCGCCCCGGTCTTCTCCGAGGCCACCAGGTCGTCGAGGAGACCCAGCTGAGCGGCTCCCGGGACCGTGGACCCCGTGGCGGATTCCAGGCGGGTGACGCTGCCGCCCTCCTCGTCGATGCCGATCAGGGCGTCGGGGTTCGCGTCGAGGATCGCCGCGCTGAGCGCCGGGAGGCCTTCGCCGACGTTCTGACCGAAGTACACGACCCCGGCCAGGCCGTCACGCAGTTCGGCGCGCAGCCACTCCGGCGCCTCGGTGCCGAAGAATCCCGGCCACAGCACCCCGTTCGCGAGGCGCTCGAGCTCGTCGGTCATCCCTTCACGGCTCCCGCGACCATGCCGGAGGCGAGCTTGCGCTGCACCAGCACGAAGAAGATCATGACCGGGACAGTGATGATGGTCGACGCCGCCATGATGCTGCCCCAGTCGTTGGAGTGCAGGCCGAAGAACGACTTGAGACCGATCGAGACCGTGTACTGGTCGGTCTGCGCACCCAGGATCGTCATCGCGAAGATGAACTCGTTCCACGCCGTGATGAAGCTGAAGATGCTCGTCGCGACGAGGCCGGGCATGACCAGCGGCAGCAGCACCGAGCGGAACATCCGCCACCAGCTGGCGCCGTCGATGTATGCGGCCTCCTCGAGCTCGACCGGGACGGCGGCGACGAATCCGCGCAGCATCCAGATGCCGAAGGCGAGCGACAGGGCGACGTAGACGACCATGAGGCCCAGGATGCTGTTGAGCAGTCCGAGGCTCTTGACCTGCAGGAACAGCGGGATCACGAGCGCCTCGAGCGGCACCATCTGCACCACGAGGATCATCATCAGGATCGTCGTGCGGAACTTGAACTTGAATCGCGCCACGGCGACAGCCGCGAGCAGACACACCAGGGCGCTGACGAGGACCGTGACGAGGGCGACGATGGCCGAGTTGCGCAGGTACGTGCCGAAGCCCCCGTCGGTGAGGACGAACGCGAAGTTGTCCCACGTGAACTCCTGCGGGATGAGCGACTGCCCACCGCTGGAGGCCTTGCCGTCGAATGCGCTGGAGACCATCCAGTAGACGGGGAAGAGCGTGAAGATCAGGACCGCGGCGACCGCGATGCCGAGTCCGATCCGGGAACGGAGCCGAGGGCGCGGGTTCACAGCTCGTCCTCCTTCATGAGGGAGCGGATGTAGACGATCGTGATGCCGATCAGCACCAGCGTGAGCAGCACGGCGAGCGCCGCACCGAAGCCGTAGCGGTTCTGCCCGAACGACTCCACGTAGGACCAGACGCCGAGGTTCAGCACCTGGCGGTTGCCGCCGCCTCCGCCGGGCATCAGGTAGACCTGCGCGAAGACCTTGAAGTCCCAGATGGTCGAGAGGATGATCACGACCGAGAACACGGGACGCAGCGTCGGGAAGATGATCTTCCAGAAGCGACGCCAGGCACCGGCGCCGTCGAGAGCCGCCGCTTCGAGCATCTCCTTCGAGACGCCGAGGAGTCCGGCGAGCACTGTGATCGCCACGAACGGGAAGCCGTGGTGCACGACGTTGAGGAGCACGATGGCGTAGAAGGACCACTGGTTCGTGAACCAGTTGACCGGGTCGTCCATGAGCCCGAGGTCGGTGAGGACCTGATTGAAGATGCCGCGGTCGGCGTCGAAGATGAAGGTCCAGACATAGGTGCCGGTCACGGCGGGCATCGCCCACGCGACCATGATGCAGCTGGAGACGATGACGCGCCATGTGGTGCCGAGCCGCGCGAGCAGCAGGGCGACGAGCGTGCCGACGGCGACGGTGACGAACACCGCCACGGCGGCGAAGCCGACCGTGTTGGGCAGCACCACCGTCCAGAGAGTCGGGTTGGTGAGCGCCTCGACGTAGTTGTCGAGCCCGATCCAGTTGCTCTCCCCGGTGTTGATCTCGCGCAGGCCGTAGTCCTGCAGCGAGTAGATGAACACCTGGATGAGAGGCCAGAGCATGAGCACCGCGAGGATGACCAGCCCGGGCGCGAGAAGAAGCCAGGGGCGGGCCGCGACGATCGAGAGACCGCGTCGCTTCCGGCCGCCGGCCACGAAGGCGGAGGGGGACTCCGCCTTCGTGGCCGGCAGTGGCGCTTGCACCATCGACATGGAAGGGATGCTTCCTTACTGGTTGAGCAGTTCGGTCATCTCGGCGGAGGCGTCCTTCGTCGCGGTGGCGACGTCCTTCTGTCCGCTGAGGATGGCCTGGATCATGGAGTTGGTCGTCTTCTTCGCCTGCACGGCGCCGAAGTTCGGGGTGACCGGGACGGATGCTCCGCCGTCGACCATCTGCTCGGCGAACGGTGCGACCAGCGGGTCGGTCGAGGCGAGAGCCTCTTCCATCGCGGACTGCACGCCCGGGAAGTAGCCGGTCTCGTTCGACCACTGCTCGGCGAACTCGCCGGTCGTGACGAGCTTCACGAACTCCCACGCCAGGTCGGCGTTCTCGGTCGTGTTGAAGATCGAGAGGTGCGATCCGCCGAGCACCGACGGGGCGATGCCGCCGTCCTGGCCGGGGATGACCGCGGCGCCGATCTTGCCCTCGAGGTCGGGGTTCGCCTCGATGAGGGAGTTCGGCGTCCACGAGCCCGAGAGCATCATGGCGACGTTGCCCTGCGTGAACGCGTCACGGAGGTCGGTCTCCTTCCAGGTGGTGGCACCCGCGGAGGAGAAGCCGTGCTCGGTGGCGAGGCCGGTGTAGAACTCGATGCCGGCCTGCGACTCGGCACTGTCGAGCTCGCTGGTCCAGGTGTCGCCGTCCTTCGTGGCGATCTCGCCGTCGGCGCCCCAGACCCAGGGGTAGACCTGGAACTCGGCGTCGCCCGGAACCGGGAACGGCAGCATGTCGGGCTTGGCGGCCTTGATGGCGTCACCCGCGGCGACGATGTCGTCCCACGTCTTCGGAGCCTCGAGACCGAGCTCCTCGAACACGTCGGCGCGGTACATGAGCGAGCGGACACCGGCGTACCACGGCATGCCGTACAGCTCGTCTTCGTAGGTGCCGGCGACCTCGAGGCCCTCGACCAGGTCGTCGCGCAGACCCTTCTCGCCGTCGACGTACTCGTCGATCGGGAGGAGCGCGCCGGCGTCGGCGAACTCTGCGGTCCAGGTGGTGCCGGTCTCGGCGATGTCGGGGGTCGTGCCACCGGCGATGGAGGTCACGAAACGGTCGTGCGCGTCGGCCCACTGGATCTCATCGATCTTGACCGTCGCGCCGGTCTCCTTCTCGAAGGCTTCGGCGACGTCGTCGTAGAAAGCCGTCGCGTCCGGGTTGGTGCCCTTCATGATCCAGACGGTGAGCTCCTTGCCCTCGCCGTCGGTGGAGCCGGTGTCACCGCCGCCGGCGCAGCCGGCGAGGGCGAGCGTGGCCACGGCGCCGAGCGCCACGGCCGGAAGAATGCGCTTGTGCATGCGGGGATCTCCTCTTTGAAAAGTCCAGGTGAGTATCGGGTACTCACCGGGGGTTAGGAAAAAGTATCCACGACTAACTAATTACCTGCAAGTTCCTCTCAGAATCGTCATGCGGCCGTAACATCAGCTTCTCCGCGGTCTCTCCCAGGTATTGCCCAGGCTCGGCCTGCGCGGCGCCCGCAGGGTCCGCCGGTAGGCTCGCGGGCATGCGCCGCCACGACGAAACCGACCGCTCCACGGTCGCGCGCCACGCGACACTCCCCACTCCCGGGCCCGCCAAAGGCTTCCTGAAGATCGCCGGGATCACGCTGGGCGTCATCCTCGTCTCCGCGATCGCCGTCGCCGCATTCGTCGTGACGGACTACTTCAACCGCTTCAGCGATGGTGCGGTCACCCTCGAAGACGCCCCCGAGGTGGAGCCGCCCCAGATCGGCGCCTTCCCCGGCGAGTTCAGCATGCTCATCATCGGCACCGACGAGTGCGGTGAGGTCTCGACCGGGTTGCTCGGCGAGCGCTGCTCGGAGGCCGACGGCGGGGTCCTCAACGACGTGAACCTGCTCGTGCACGTCTCGGCCGAGCCCCGCAACGTCACCGTGGTCTCGCTCCCCCGCGACCTGATGATCGAGACCCCGGAGTGCACCCTGCCGGACGGATCCGTCGCCTCGGCCACGAGCAAGACGCAGATCAACTCGATCTTCCAGCGCGCCGGCCTGTCCTGCGTCGCGAAGACGGTCACCCAGCTCACGGGCATCGAGATCCCGTTCGCCGCGAAGATCGCCTTCGATGGCGTGATGGAGGTCACCGACGCGATCGGCGGAGTAGAGGTGTGCATCGGCGGAGAGGGTATCCGCGACCGGCACACGGCGATCGACTGGGAGCCGGGGCCGCGCACCGTCTCTGGCTACGAGGCGCTCCAGTTCATCCGCACCCGGCACGGTGTCGGCGACGAGAGCGACATGGCCCGCGTCTCGAACCAGCAGCAGTACATGTCTCGACTGGTGAAGAAGATCATGAGCGACGAGGTGCTCACCGATCCGGGCAAGGTGCTGGGACTCGCCGACACCGTCGTCGACAACATCGACCCGAGCGACGAGCTGGCAAACCCCGTCCGGCTCGCTCAGCTCGCGCTCTCGATCAAGGACGTGCCCTTCTCGGACTTCGTCTTCCTGCAGTACCCGGTGTTCGGCGACCCCGACGACTCCGACCGGGTCATCCCGAACTACGACGCCGCAGCCACCATCTGGGACGCGCTGAAGGCTGGGCAGCCCGTCCAGCTCACCGGCGATGTCAGCAACAACGGGGGCGTCGAACTCGTCGAGCCTGCTCCGGGCACCGAACCTGAGGTGCCGGCGACCACCCCGCCGTCCACAGACGCCCCGGCGACGCAGACCCCGGCGCCGCGCGCGACGCTCGACCCGGCCATCTCGGGTCAGACGGTGGAGCAGGAGACCTGCGCGAACGGCAGGCTGCGCTGACCTTCTCACCCGGCGCGTAGGCTCGGGCCATGGGCCGAAACCGATCGCGCGACACCGAGCACCCGCAGGTCCGCCTGGACCACGGCGGCATCGCCCGCATCGTGCCGTCGGAGTTCACCAGCGGGTTCGAGCTCATCGTGGACGACACCCCGCAGTCTCACGTCGACCTCGATGATCCGACCCACCTGCACTTCGAGTACATCGTCCGCATGGGCGCGGTGATCGATCAGCTCGCGCCGGGGCCACTGACCGCGGTGCACCTCGGCGCGGGCGCCCTCACGATCCCGCGCTACATCGACGCCACCCGTCCGGGTTCCCGCCAGCAGGTCATCGAGCTCGAGGCACCGCTCGCCCAGCTGGTCCGAGAGCACCTTCCGCTCCCGAAGGGCGCGGCCATCCGCATCCGCATCGGTGACGCACGCGAGGGAGTGAGCCGGCTGCCGAGCGCGCTGCAGGCGAGCTGCGACCTCGTCGTCTCGGACGTGTACTCCGGCGCACAGACCCCCGCCCACCTGACGAGCATCGAGTTCTACCGCGAACTCTCCGCCCTGCTCGCTCCCGGCGGCGTGCTGCTCGTCAACGTCGCCGACGGCCCCGGCCTCGCCTTCGCCCGCCGCCAGGCCGCGACGATCGCAGATGTGCTGCCCGAGATCCGCATCCTCGCCGACACCCAGGTGCTCAAGGGGCGGCGGTTCGGCAACCTCGTGATCGCGGCATCCGCCACTCCCCTGCCGTCCGAGTGGCTGCCGCGGATGCTGGCGGCCGGTCCGCATCCCGCGAAGATCGCGCAGGGGGCCGAGGCCGAGGCTTTCCTGCAGGGAGCAAGAGTCGTCACGGATGCCGATGCCGTCGCGTCGCCTCGCCCCGACGCCTCGCTGTTCCTGCGCTGACCTCGACCGCCTCTGCGCCCCGTGGCCGATCGACACGGACCCGCGCCGCGGTATGTCGCAGCTCGGATGCGCCGCCCAGGGCGCGCCGCCCCGTCGAGCACGCGACCGGAAGGCAGACTGGACGGGGACGCTGCGGAAGGAGAGCAATGAGTTTCATCCGGGGATACGACCAGGAGACGCTCCGCGAGAAGGTCGATCTCGATGAGTGCGCGACCCGCCTCGCGGAGATCGAGTCGCAGCGCAGCCTGCCCGCTCTGCTGGAGCGCGTGTGGCTGCTGAAGGTGCTCGACCGTCTGGACGAGGCACTCGTGCTCGCCGACGAGACCGTGCGCCAGGCGCGCATGGCCGGCACGCGCAAGGATGTGCTGCGCGCGCGAGTGCTGCACGCGACGATCCTGCAGTACCGCGGTGCGCACGCCGCCGCCGAGCAGGAGCTGGCCACCTGCGCGACCGAGGCCGAGGGCCAGCGTTGGCTGTCGATCGCGGCATTCGCCTATCAGCACCACGGCAAGAACGCCTTCGACGTGGGCGACTACGAGACCGCACGTGACAGCTTCAAGCAGTCGCTGTTCCTGCGGCGCGAATCCGGCGCAGAGGACCGCGAACTCGAAACCGTGCTGCTCGCGATCGAGGCCGCAGAGCGCCGCCGTCCATCTCAGCTCGTCGCGGGTTGAGCCTGCCTTCGACCACGAATGTCGGTCGCAGGGCATAATCTGGGCGCATGGCGGAACTCGACCGTGTGCGCGTCTGGGGCGAAGCACTGATCACGCTGCATCTCGATGACAGCTGGACCTTCGGCTTCGACCATGCCAAGCGGCGGGCCGGACAATGCGACTACACGAAGAAGCGCATCACGGTTTCGCGCTACCTCGCCGCGCGCTTCGAAGACGACGAGATCCACCAGGTGCTGCTGCATGAGGTGGCGCACGCCCTCGCCGGACACGCGGCCGCGCATGGGCCGGCATGGAAGCGCGTCGCGCACGACCTCGGCTACGTCGGCGGAACGACGCACCACGGGGAAACCGCTGTCGAGCTCGCCCCCTGGGTGGGTCTGTGCCCGGCCGGCCACGTGACCTACCGGCATCGGCGGCCGACGAGGGCCACCTCGTGTGCACGCTGCTCACGCACGTTCGACGCCCGGCACGTCTTCGCATGGACGCGGCGAGAGATCCCGTCCAACGTGCGACTCGCCGCCCAGATGCCGCGCTGACCGCCCGCTCAGCGCGGGAGATCGTGGGAGTTCTCGTCTCCGGGAGCGATGGCGTCGTCGCGCTCGTCCGATGCGGTGCGACGTCGGCGCAGCAGGGCGGTGATGGCCCGCCAGCCGACCAGGAACACGCCGAGCACGATCGTGGCAACGATGATGAACGGCACCTCGGCGGTGTCGCCGCTGAGCACGCGGATGAGCATGCCCCCGGCGACCGTCACGACCCACACCACCGTGCCCCACAGCACCGACCACGGTCGACGAGGCCTGCCGGGGAGCAATGCCGCGAGCAGGTGTCCGAGCACCACGGCGATCAGGAACGGCCAGGCGGTGAGCAGGAACCCCGCGGGATTCTCGTCGTGCGAGGCACGACCGATCGCGGCGAAGATGAGCACGAACACGATGTCGACGATGACGGCGGGAAGGTACCTCATGCCACGACCCTACGTCGCGACGCCCGAACCCCCGCCTCCCGCGCGGTGTCGGGCGGAGATCCGCGTGCGGGGAGGAGAGTTCGACGACGGGTGGCCGCCCGACGGGGAGAATTCCGCCCGAGCGGCGAGGCTCACACGAACCGGGTGAACGACCCATCACGCAAGACGGGGACGACGTCGACGGCGTCGAGCGCGGCGGCATCCGTCGTCGCGGTCGGCACCAGACCGGATGCCTCGATACGAGCGGTGGACGCCACGCCCTCGGCCAGCTCGCGCCCGGAGCCGCTCGCGCCGACCATGTGCCGCAGCGCGCCGCGGAGGGCACGGAATCCCTCGGCGGCGACCGCCGCGTCCGGTGAGGTGTGATCGATGCCTCGATCCGAGTGCGCCAGGATGATCGCCCCCGCACCGAGCTGATCCTCGACTGCAAAGCGCAGCGTGCCCGTGGCATCCGTCTCTCCCGCAGCGATGACCGCGACCGAGGTCCGCGCCTGTCGACGCTCCTGGATGGTCTGCACCGCACGGGCGACGGCGGAGGCGTTGCGGATGCCGCCGACGAGGACGATCGCCTCCGGGGAGGCTGCGGCGGCGACCGCTGCACCGTTCCGCGACCATCCCTCGGCTTCGGCCAGACTCACGTCGGTGCCGGCGGCTGCGGCATCGATCACCGTGGACGAGAACCGCAGGACATCCACGACCACGACGATGTCGGCGGGTGCGAGACGGGCGAGGCCCGCCGTACCCCAGTCGAGACGGACCTGGTACGTGGACTGATCGAACGGCGACGGCATCCGACCAGCCTAGAGCCGTCAGTCGGCCGCGAGCGCCTCGACCGGAGCCACCCGGGTGGCCAGGCGCGTGGGCGTGGCAGCAGCGACCAGCGTGAGCACCGCCGTGGCGACGATGATGATGGCGACGGGGATCCACGGGACCTGCGGGGCCACGAGTCCGGCGGGGGTGAACTCCGGCAGAGTCGGCACCGAGCCCAGCAGCGACTGCGCCGCGATCCACCCGTACGCGATGCCCAGCACGAGACCGGTCAGCGTCGCGGCCACCGTGATGTGCGTGGCCTCGAGCAGCACCATCCGCCGCACCTGTCGGTTCGACAGCCCGATCGAGCGGAGCAGGCCGAGCTCGCGGCGCCGCTGCACCACACCGATCGTGAGCAGGTTGACGAGGCCGACGGCCGCGATGACGGCGGAGACGGCGACCAGCACCATCATGATCGCCGCGAAGGCGTCGAACGGGGCGAAGAACTCCTCCGGGATCTCGCCGGTCACCTGGCTCATCATCAGGCGCTTCGCGGACTCGAGCGCGACGGCGAACATGGTCACGAGCGTCACGCCCATCACCACGCCGATCGCCATCCGCGACGACCGCTCCGGATACCGCAGCGCATTCTCGGCGGCGAGACGGGCGGTGGCGCTCGAACCGAACATCCTCCCCACCAGACGCAGCACCGGCGGCATGAACAGCACGGATCCGAGCGCCAGCCCGGTGAACGAGAGGACTCCGCCGAAGAAGGCGATGACGACGCCGAGCGGGGTCAGGAGTCCGACGACCACCCCCGCCGCGAGGAGCACCGCTCCGGTGATCAGCAGGATCCAGGCGCCGACGTGCCGGCCGGGCTTTCCCGATACCTCGTCGTGGGTCCGTTCGACGGATCCGCCCAATGCCTGCAGCGGCGTCACCGACAGCACCCGACGCGAACCGGCCCACGCCGCCGCCCAGGTCGTGAGTGCGACACCGATCGCGGGCAGGGCGATGAACGGCTGTGCGAGCGAGAACGAATCCGGCACGTTGTCGATCAGCTGCGACCCGATCTGCACCCCGATCACGGCCAGCACGATGCCGACGAGCAGACCGATCGCGGCGCCGAGCAGACCGACGACGAGACCCTGCTTGCCGACCTGAGCCCGCTGCGAGCGCGCGGTCGCACCGATCAGACGCATGAGGGCGATCTGCCGCGTGCGTCCGGCGATGATCGTCGAGAACGTGTTCGCCGTGACGATCGCGGCCACGTACATCGCGACGACCGTCAGCAGCACCGACAGCAGGGCGACCACGAACGCGAGCGTCTCGCTGTCTCCGATGAAGGGATCGGCCTGCAGGACCGCGCCGATGTAGGCGGTGATCTCGACCAGAAGCACGCCGAACGCGGCCGACAGCGCGGCGACGAGGATGCTGGCGCCCATGCCCCGGTCGCGCAGCCAGGCCAGGCGGGGTCCGGTCGCCCGCGACTCAGGGACGACCGTGGCGACCGCGGTCATGCCGCCACCTCCGCGGCGAGCATGTAGGCGGAGATCTCCTCCGCGGTCTGACGCGGGTGGTCGGCGACGATCCGGCCGTCGCCGAGGTAGAGCACGCGGTCGGCGTGGCTCGCGGCGATCGCATCGTGCGTGACCATCGCGATGGACTGGCCGTGCTCACGGCTCGCAGTGGCGAGCAGGCGCAGCACCTCGCGCCCGGTCTTCGAGTCGAGGTTGCCGGTGGGCTCGTCCGCGAACACGAGGTCGGGGGCGGTCGCCAGGGCGCGGGCGATGGCCACGCGCTGCTGCTGCCCGCCGGACAGCTGGTGCGGGCGGTGGTTCAGGCGTGAGCCGAGCCCGAGCGACTCGATCAGTCCGTCGATGCGCGCGCGTTCGATCGCACTCGGGCGGCGGCCGTCGAGCTCGAACGGCAGCATGATGTTCCCGAGCGCGTCGAGCGTGGGCACCAGGTTGAAGGCCTGGAAGATGAAGCCGACGCGGCGGCGGCGCAGGATCGTCAGGTCGATGTCGCCGAGGCCAGTGATCTCCGTGTCACCGATCCACGCGCGTCCTTCCGTCGGACTGTCGAGCCCCGCCATGATGTGCATCAAGGTGGACTTGCCGGAGCCGGAGGGGCCCATGATCGCGGTGAACTGTCCGCGGCGGATGCCCACGCTGACGTCATCGAGCGCGCGGACGGTGCCTTCACCCGAGCCGTAGGTCTTCTTCAAGTGCTGGACGCGGGCGGCGAGCCCCAGGTCGGTGGTCGTGATCTCCATGCCTTCGACGCTATTTCCCGAGCCCCGTGCCGGTCATCGCCCGACCGGAGCATCCGCGTACATCGGAGGGATGATCCGAGGCCGCGACGATCTGCCGAGGTCATGACGATCTGCCGACGGATTCGCACCAATTCCTCGGCGCAGCGTCACCGAGTCCGCGAATCGTCAACGGACGCCGTGGTGGATGCCGGTCAGGCCAGGCCGTGCTCGAAGGCGAAGACCACCAGCTGCACGCGGTCGCGCAGGGCGAGCTTGGTGAGGATGCGGCTGATGTGCGTCTTGACGGTCGCCTCGCTCAAGTACTCCCGGCCCGCGATCTCGGCGTTCGAAAGGCCACGGGCTGCTAGCGCGAAGATCTCCTTCTCCCGGTCGGTGAGCGTGGAGTACTGCGGCGGGACGGGCTTGGGCGCCTCGGCGAAATGCGCGAACAGATCACGCGTCGCCGAGGCGGCGATCACACTCGAACCCGAATGCACGGTGCGGATCGCGGCGAGCAGGAACTCGGGGTCGGCGTCCTTGAGCAGGAAGCCGCTGGCTCCCTGCCGGATCGCGCGCGCGGCCGCTTCGTCGAGGTCGAACGTCGTGAGCATGACGATGCGCGGCGGCTCCGGCCGGGCGAGGATCTCGGCGGTCGCCGTGAGACCGTCCATGACCGGCATCCGGATGTCCATCAGCACCACGTCGGGCCGCGTCGCGCGGACGACGTCGAGCGCCTCCTGCCCGTTGCCGGCTTCGCCCACCACCTCCAGGTCGGTCTGCGAGGCGACGAGCATCCGGATGCCGGCACGGAACAGCGCCTGGTCGTCGACGAGCACGACTCTGATCATTCGGGGACTCCGATCGGGAGCGTGGCGTGGACGACGAACTGTGCCCCTCGGCGCTCGGCTTGCAGACTACCGCCGACGAGCTGCGCCCTCTCCTTCATCCCGATGACCCCGTGCCCTCCGGACGCGATCACGGTGTCCCGCGACACGGTGTTGCGCACATCGACGTCGACCCGATCCGGGAACCAGGCCAGGTGCACGTCGACAGCGCCGTCGCCGTGGCGGATCGCGTTGGTCAGCGCCTCCTGGAGGATGCGATACACGGCGAGCTGGATCGCGCCCGGCGGCTCCCCCGGAGGCATCGGGTCGACCGTGACGCGCGGCTCGATCCCCGCCTGCCGCACCTGTGCGAACAGGGCTTCGAGGTCGGCGAGCGTCGGCTGCGGGCCATCGCCCTGCCGATGCCGGAGCTGCGTGAGCAGCATCCGCACGTCGCTCAGCGCCCCGCGCGCCGTCTGCGCGATCGTGCCGAGCGCTTCCGTCGCCAACTCGGGTTTCGCCGCGGCCGCATATCGCGCGCCGTCGGCCTGAGCGATGACCACGGCGAGCGAGTGAGCCACAATGTCGTGCATGTCGCGGGCGATGCGCACGCGCTCCTGCTCTTCGACCGCGAGAGACTCGGCCTCGAGCTGGGCCGCGCGAGTACGGCGCGCGCGCAGCACGACCCGCCACAGGAGTCCGCACACCCAGGCGAACCCCAGCGCCATCACGGACACGACGAGAAGGAGGGTGCCGGCCGTCACCTTCTCCCATCCGGTGCCGGTGCCGAAAGCGACGCCGTTCACGACCACCATGTAGAGGGCGGCGACGAGTCCACCGAAGAGAGCGGACCCGAAGCCCCACCAGAGCACCCGCCTCGTGCCCCACGCCGCCGTGGCGTAGAGCACGAGAAGGATGGCGAAGTCGATCGGCAGCGGGCCGAAGCCGGCGATCATCTGCAGTATCGCCCCGGCCCATGCCGCTGCGAGCGCCCAGCCCGGCGCGAGCCGTCCTATCGCGACCGCGCCGAACATCAGCACGGCAGCGAACACGACCGCCACGACGGCCGCGCCTCCGATCGCCGTGTTCCCGGTTCCCGGTCCGTAGAACACCAGCGACATCGGCAACAGGACGAGGAAGAGCAGCGCCGCCCCGACGATGTCGAGCGCGAGCGCCGTGCGGGAGAGCGGGCGGATCACTCCCCCACGCTACGCGAGCACACCGCACGGGACATCCGTCCGTGGATGTATCCCTGCGGTCGGTCAGGCGCGAGCGAGGATCTCGCCGTGAGGCACGAGGAACCAGCCGTCGCCGTCGTCGGCCCAGCTCTTCCAGGCGTCGCTGATCTCCTGCAGATCGGCACGTGTGGCCATATCGCTGTCCACCAGCTGCCGGGCGAGCGCGGACTCGAGGATGCGGTCCGCCCACATCCCGCCCCACCAGGCTCGCTCCGCGGGAGAGGCATAGCACCAGGTGGATGCCGTCGCGGTGACGTCGTCGAAGCCCGCAGCCCGCGCCCAGGAGAGCAGTCGGCGACCGGCATCCGGCTCGCCGCCATTCGCACGGGCCGCGGCCTGGTACAGAGCCAGCCACCGATCGAGCTCGGGCAGGACCGGGAACCAGAGGAAGCCCGCGTAATCGGCGTCACGCGCGGCGACGATCCCGCCGGGCACGGTCACGCGACGCATCTCCCGCAGCGCCTGCACCGGGTCGCCGACATGCTGCAGGACCTGGTGCGCGTGCACGACGTCGAAGGAGTCGTCGGGGAAGCTGAGCGCGTGCACATCCTCGACCGAGAAGTCGAGGTTCTCTATGCCCCGGTTCGCCGCGAGAGCACGCGACAGCGACAGGGTGCCCTCGTCTACCTCGGTGGCGGTCACGTGCGCGACGACGCCGGCGAAGTCGACCGTGATGGAGCCCGGCCCCGCTCCGACGTCGAGGAGCCGCGTCGTGGCGGTGAGGTGCGGGCGGAGGTAGGCCGCGGAGTTCCCGATGTCGCGCACATTGTGCGAGCGGAGGACCGATTCGTGGTGTCCGTGCGTGTACGTGACCATGCGGTTCATTCTGGCAGAGAAGCCCCACCGGCCGACTCGATCACCCTGTCGACCGCCTGCCTCACCGATGACGTCGGCGCGTCGATCAGGGTCTCTCCGGCGCGCAGCGGGAATGCACGCTGACCCTCTCCGATCGCGACGATCCTCTCGATCTCCGCGGCGGACGCGCCGAGCAGGTCGTCACCGGCCAGGAGTGCGCCGTCTGCTCCCGCTGACCTCCGGACGGCGTGGTCTCGGCGCGTACGCTCGTCGGCATCGAGGCGGAAGAAGCGGACGTCCGCTCGAGGAAAAGCCGCGCGCACTTCTGCCGGATCCACCTCGAACGGCGCGACGGCGATCAGGGTCTGCGCGTCGACCGCCGCGAACACCCGGTGCAGGGCGGCGGCGTTATCGACGCCGCTCAGACGCCTCACATTCCAGGCGAAACTCAGTTGGGCGACGTCCACGAAGCCCGTCCGCTCACCTGCACCCCACCGGGCGCGGGCCACTTCCCAACCCACCCGCGAGGCGCCGGAGCACCGCGGACCGGTGACCCAGATGACCCGCCCTGTCACATGCCTGTCGGGGAATACGGTCTCGACGGTCGTCTGCGCCCCCACGGCCCGGTGGTCGATCACGGACTCCACGATCTCCTCGATGGTCGACCGCTCCGTGTCAAATCGCTCCCAGCCGGGGTGCGCCGTCCTCGCCTCCAGAGTGCCGGCGGCGAGCGCGGCGTCGACCTGGTCGCGTTCCCACCGGCGGGGAGCCAGACGCTCCCGCCTCGTCTCCTCATCCGCGTCGAGCCACAGAGAAACCGTCGGATGCCCGTTCATCGGAGGCGGCTGGGTCGGATCGGCGACTCCGGACACGATGAGCCGCTCGACGCCCGCGTCGCGGAACCGTGCGGCGAGCCGGACGAGCGCGGTCTCCTTCAACGCCCAGCGGTCCGGATCGTCAGGTGGAGCGGGATAGCACATGCCGAGCTGATCGATGTCGAGATACCCGGTCGGCACTCCGTCAGACGCCAGACGCTGGGCGACAGCCCACGCGACGGCGCTCTTCCCGACTCCCGGCACTCCTGCCAGCCGCAACACATCCATGCGGCCCAGTCTGGCAGCGGCGCTCAACGCAGGTCGGCGACGGCCCGGCGGATGGCTTCGCGGTCGGGCTTGCCGGAGACCAGAACATCCATCTCGTCGACCAGGATGAGGCGGGACGGGCGGGCATGCTTGCCGAGTTCGTCCGCCACGGCCTCACGCGCCTGTGCGAGCTGCTCGGACTCGCTGCGCCGCAGCACCTCGCCGCGCGCGGCGACGATCACCGACGCCTCGCCCCAGTGCTCGTCCTCCACGCCCACCACGACCGCCTCGTGCAGCCCCGGGATGCGCCGGACGATCCGCTCGACCCGATCGAGCGAGATGTTGATGCCCCCGGACACGATCACATTGTCGGCGCGGCCGTGCACGCGCACCACCCCGTCTTCCACGAGCCCGAGGTCGCCGGTGCGATACCAGCGGATGCCGTGCTCGTCCCGCACGAAGGTGTGCGCCGTCAAGGAGGAGTCACCGAGATACCCCTCGGCCAGCATGGGCCCGGCGATACGCAGCTCCCCGTCGACCGTGCGCACTCCGACCGTGTCGAGCGGTACGCCGTCGTAGACGCAGCCGCCGCTGGTCTCGGTCGATCCGTACGTGCGGACCACCCGTACGCCCAGGTCGGCCGCTCGCTCGCGTAGCGGCTCCGGCAGAGACTGTCCGCCGACCAGGATCGCCCGGTACGCGGATAGCGCGGCACGCACGGCCGTGTCGTCGGCGGCATCGAGCAGCGTCGCGATCTGAGCCGGGACGAGCGACGTGTACAGGTCGGGAAATCCTGGCCCCGGCGACGGACGCAGCATCGCCAACGTCGCCTCGGCGAAGGACGACGGTGAGAATCGCCCATCGAGCACGGCCGGCCTGGTGTCCGCGAGGATCGACCGCACCATCACCTGCAGGCCAGCGACGTAGCCGGCGGGCAGTGCGAGCAACCAGCGCCCGCTCCCGATCCTCGCCGCCGTGGCCTCGGCACTCGCGCGAAGCGCCTCGCCGCTCAGCGCGACCCGCTTCGGGATGCCGCTCGACCCCGACGTCGCGATCACCGCCGCGATGCCGTCCGCCACGTTCTCGGGTGCACCGGCCACCATGCCGAGGCCCAACGCGGGTCCGCCCTCGAGTGCGCGCTGCAAGGCGTCCCTCAGCAGATCCGGATCTTCGGCATCCGTGGGGATCAGGGCGGTCATACGGAGCTCCGACTCAGTAGTGCCAGGGGAACGACGACCAGTCTGCGTCGCGTTTCTCGAGGAACGAGTCGCGACCCTCGACGGCCTCGTCGGTGCCGTAGGCCAGGCGGGTCGCCTCACCGGCGAACACCTGCTGACCGACCAGACCGTCGTCGACCGCGTTGAAGGCGAACTTCAGCATGCGGATCGCGGTGGGCGACTTGGTGAGCACGGTGCGCGCCATCTTCAGCGCCTCCCGCTCGAGTTCGGCGTGCGGCACGACACGGTTGACGGCACCGGCCTCGTAGGCACGCTGCGCCGAGTACTCCTCGGCCAGGAAGAACACCTCGCGAGCGAACTTCTGTCCGGTCTGCCGAGCCATGTAGGCGGAGCCGTACCCGGCGTCGAAGCTGCCCACGTCGGCATCCGTCTGCTTGAACCGGGCCTCTTCGGCCGAGGCGATCGTGAGGTCGCACACCACGTGCAGGGAGTGCCCGCCGCCGGCGGCCCATCCGGGCACGACCGCGATGACGACCTTGGGCATGAAGCGGATGAGCCGTTGCACCTCGAGGATGTGCAGGCGGCCGACCGCCGCACGGCTCGCACCGTCGACGATCGCCGTCTCGGCATCCGAGTACTTGTACCCGTCGCGACCACGGATGCGCTGGTCGCCGCCCGAGCAGAACGCCCAGCCGCCGTCCTTCGCGCTCGGACCGTTTCCTGTCAGCAGCACCGCGCCGATGCGCGCATCCTGCCGGGCGATGTCGAGCGCGCGGTAGAGCTCGTCGACGGTGTGCGGGCGGAAGGCGTTGCGCACCTCCGGGCGGTTGAACGCGATGCGCGCGACTCCCCCGTCGTGCGACACGTGCGCGGTGATGTCGGTGTAGTCCTCGGCGCCGGGCGCGAGGACCCATTCGGCCGGGTCGAACAGGTCGGAGACGAATGCGGTGGTCACGGCATCAGCCTATTCCTCGGTCCGCGCCGAGCACGCAGGAAGCGCCGCCCCGACCGGGACGGCGCTTCCTCGACCGCACTGGTCAGCGACGACGTGCGCGGACCGTCTTCATCCAGCCGTCGACGATGTCCCAGCCGACGCCCACGGCGATGCCGAACCCCAGCAGCACGGCGAGGATGCGGAACACCCCGCCTTCGTCGGCCGATTCCGCCTGCCCTGCCGCGAATCCTTCTCCGCCGGCCGCGGTGACCTGCGCGAGGAATTCCGGATTCACCAGGTCACCGGTCAACAGCAGCACGAGCACCCAGGCGAGGAACGCGACGGCGAGGACCGTGTTCACCACGGCCAGTCCGGTGCTCCAGCGCCCCCGGCGGTAGAGCACGATCGCGAACACGGCCTCCGCGACGATGAGCAGGAACAGGACGCCGATCCCCCACGGCCACAGCTGCGGGTTCAGGATCGGCAACGCCTCGCCGTCCACGTGCACGAAGCCGCGGTAGCGATCCCACAGGAGAGCGCCGATCGCGATGCCGAGGAAGACGAGTGAGGCGATCAGCTCGCTGCGCCCCACTCCCTTCTCCGTCGGCTCCGGCAGCTGGTCGACGTCCCACTTCTCGATCGCCGTCGCACTGCCGCTGCGCTCCAGGATCACGAACACGAGCGTCGTCCAGAAGCAGATGTGCAGGATCGCGCCACCGGTCGCGAGGATCGAGGTCGAGATGATCTCACCCACGGGGGCGTTGGAGATGGTCTGCCCCAGCGCGACGGCTCCGAGCACGCACACCGGCACGATCGTGAGCAGCAGCTTGAGCAGCCGCCACCAGGTCAGATAGAAGCGCGGGCCGATGAGGTAGAGCGGGCGATCCGCATACCCGGCAGCGAGGACTCCGGGGTCTCCGAGCTCGGTGAGGACGGCGCGTTCGGCGTCATCCGGCGCCTCCCCCTGCTCGACCCGCGCCTCGATCGCATCGGCGATGGAGGCTTCGAGCTCGGCGCGGACGTCGTCCTGGGCCTCGGGACGGAGGCTGCGGATGGTCGCGCTGATGTAGCGCTCGGTGAGCGTGGCTGTCGTGGTCATGTCAGTTCTCCTCTGCTGTGAGGGACGCGATCGCCGTGGTGAGCGACCGCCATTCGTCGGTGAGGGTGTCGGCCAGGCGGATGCCGGCATCCGAGGTGCGGTAGAACTTGCGGGGCCTGGCCTCGTCGGTGTTCCACTCGCTCGTGAGGTACTCCTGCTTCTCGAGTCGACGGAGCAGCGGGTAGAGCGTGTTGGCGTCGGTCGCGAAGCCTCGCTGCTCCAGCTGCTCGAGCAACGAGTATCCGTAACCCGGCGCGCGCAGCAGCTGCAGGCAGGCGAGCACCACCGTGCCGCGCCGCAGTTCCTGCAGGTGCGTGTCGAGTGTCTCGTTCATGTCGATCACATTACTGTGCGTCACACACCATTGTCAACCACACATCTATGGCTGACCCACTCCCCGCGCCCCTCCGCCCCCTCCTTCCTCCCGCCCCCGATCGCCGAGCGCACGGCTTCGCGTCGAGCGCACGGCTTCGTCGCGTGGACAAGCCGTGCACTCAGCAGCAAGCCGTGCATTCGGCAGAGGGGCGCGGCGGGGCGACTCACCCGAGAGGCGAACCACGAACGGAGACCTCCACGGAGCAGAATGGGCACATGATCCCGCCGCTCGCAGACCTGATCGACTCGGCCAGGGTCGTCGCACTCCCGATGCACAGCCGCTTCCGCGGAGTCGACGTGCGGGAGGCGCTTCTCTTCGAGGGACCGCAGGGGTGGGCGGAGTTCTCGCCGTTCACGGAGTACGACGACACCGAGGCCGCAACCTGGCTCGCTGCGGCGATCGACTTCGCGTGGCGGGAGCAGCCGGCGCCGGTGCGCGATCGGATCGGCGTCAACGCGACGATCCCCGCGGTGGATGCCACCCGCGTCGCCGATCTCCTGGAGCGGTTCCCCGGGTGCCGCACCGCCAAGGTCAAGGTCGCCGAACCAGGTCAGAGCCTCGCAGACGACGTGGCGCGGGTACGCGCCGTGCGTGAGGTGATGGGACCGGAAGGGCGCATCCGCGTGGATGCCAACGGCGCCTGGAACGTCGACGAGGCCGAGCACGCCGTGCACGCGCTGTGCGAGTACGACCTGGAGTACGTCGAGCAGCCCTGCGCGACCGTTCCGGAACTCGCGGATCTGCGCAAGCGGGTCAAGTACATGGGAATCCCGGTCGCCGCCGACGAGAGCGTGCGCAAGTCGTCCGACCCGCTCGCCGTCGCCCGCGCCGGTGCCGCCGACCTCCTGATCATCAAGGCGCAACCGCTGGGCGGCATCACGCACGCACTGCAGATCGTCACGGCGGCGGGGCTCCCGGTCGTGGTCTCGAGCGCGCTCGACACGGCGGTCGGTCTGTCTCAGGGTGCAGCTCTCGCCGCAGCCCTACCGACACTCGAGTACGACTGCGGACTCGGCACCGCCTCGCTCTTCCTCGACGACGTGGCCGATCTCCGTCCGGTCGACGGTTCGATCCCGGTAGGCCGTGTGACCCCCGATGCCGCGGCGCTCACCCGTCTCGCAGCCGCCGACGAGCGCCGCGAATGGTGGTTCGCCCGACTCGCCCGCTGCCACCACGAGCTGATGACGACCGCACGCTGAGCGGATCCACGACGGCCGAGACGCCTACGACTCGATGATCAGCTGCACGAGCCGGCCGAGCTGCTCGCTGCCGGCCTGCCGCAACTGCGCGTCATCCTGGCCCGCCATCGCTCCGCGCACCGTCATGCCCTCCCAGAGGATCATGAGCATGCGCGCCGCGGTCTCGGCCGGCAGACGCAACTTCAGCGCACTGACCGAGACGATGTCGTCGATGATCTGCGCGATGCTCGACACCATCTCGCTCTCCTGCGCGAGGTAGGCCTCACCGAACTTCGCATCGCGTAGGGCACGGATGCGGATCTCGCTCAGCAGCATCACGCCCAGGCGATCGTCGCCGCCGAGTTCCATGATCTGCTGCACCAGCTCGATGGGATCGCACCCCTCGACCAGGGCACCCTCCGCCGTCAGCTCCTCGACGCGGGTGCGCACTCCGCTCACGCGCACCTCGGAGACGCTCGCGGCGAGCATGAGGAACAGCTCGTCCTTGGATTCGAAGTTGGAGTAGAACGCGCCGCGGGTGAAGCCGGCTCGTTCACACACGGCCTCGACCGAGGCGCCATCGAGACCGACCTCGGCGAAGACCTGCGCGGCTGCCTCGAGCAGCCGGGCGCGCGTGTTCTCACGACTGCGGGTTGCGGGTGTCGACATCGAAACCTCCTGACCCTCACTCTCGCACGATTCACACCCGGCACACAGACTCCGACGCACCGGTCAATTTACGATACATGTATGTATCGGATACACCTGTGTATCCGATCAGCACCCCTCGGAGGAACGCGTGTCCACACTCCTGTCCTCGCTCGGCCGCTGGTCCTTCCGGCACCCGTGGCGAGTCCTCGTGTCCTGGCTGCTCGCGCTCGGCATCGCCGGAGCCGGAGCACTCGTACTGGGAGCGGGCACTGACAACACGTTCTCCATCCCGGGCACGGAATCGCAGGCCGGTCTCGAGCAGCTCTCGCGCTCGTTCCCGCAGGTGAGCGGGACCAACGCCCAGTTCATCGTCGTGGCCGCCGACGGTGACGAGATCACGGACGACGACTACCGTGACCACATCGAGGATGCCGTCGACGAACTCGGCGACCTCGACGGCGTGCTCGCCGCCACCTCTCCCTACGACGAGATGGTCGAGGGCATGATCAACGACGAGGACACGGCGGCCATCGTGCGCGTGCAGTTCGACGGCGAATCCACCGACGTCTCGGACGAAACGAAGGATGCGCTGCGCTCCGTGGTGAGCGACCTCGACGCAGAACTCCCCGACGGCGCGCAGACCTCGCTCGGCGGCGACCTCTTCGCGATCTCGATCCCGGGCGTCACGCTCACCGAGGCGGTCGGCCTCCTGATCGCGCTGTTCGTGCTGATCGTCACCTTCCGCTCCTTCGTGGTGGCCGGCCTGCCACTGCTCACGGCGATCCTCGGCGTCGGCATCTCGATGGCGGGCATCTTCACCGCGACCGCCTTCGCCACCGTGTCCTCCACCACCCCCCTGCTCGCGCTCATGCTCGGACTCGCGGTCGGCATCGACTATGCGCTGTTCATCATGGCGCGACATCAGGACCAGGTCCGCGAAGGCGTCGACCCCGAAGAATCCGCCTCGCGAGCCGTCGGCACGGCCGGGTCGGCCGTCGTCTTCGCCGGCGTCACGGTGCTCATCGCGCTGATCGGTCTCGGCTTCGCTGGCATCCCGTTCCTGACGACCATGGGCATCGCCGCCTCCGTCTCTGTGGCGGTCGCCGTCGCGATCGCGGTCACGCTGACGCCTGCCTTCCTCGGCTTCATGAAGGGGAAGGTCGTGGGCCGTCCGAGACGCGCGCCGAAGGCGAAGAAGAAGAACACCGACAGCGACGATGCGTCCGCAGCCCCCGTCCGCGCGAAGGGCAGTGCTCGGTGGGTGAACGGCGTCACCAAACGCCCGATCCTGGTCTCGCTGGCGGTCGTGATCGGCCTCGGCATCGTGGCGGTCCCGGCACTCAGCCTCAACCTCGCACTTCCGAACGCGGGCGTGCTGCCGAAGGACTCGGAGGCGCGTCAGACCTACGACCTCGTAGCCGAGGAGTTCGGACCCGGCTTCAACGGCCCGATGATCCTCACCGGCACGATCGTCACCTCGACCGACCCGCTCACTCTGATGGAAGACCTCGGGGATGCCGTCGCTGAGGTTCCCGGAGTCAAAGAGGTCGCGCTCGCGACCCCGAACGAGACCGCCGACACCGGCATCGTCCAGATCATCCCCGAGACCGCGCCGGATGACCCGGCGACGGCGGACCTCGTCCGCGAGCTGCGGAGCCACCACGACGAATGGCTCGATGAGTTCGGGATCGACCTCAAGGTCACCGGCTTCACCGCCGTCGGCATCGACATCTCCGACCAGCTCGGCAACGCGCTGCTGCCCTTCGGCATCTTCGTGATCGGGCTCTCGCTCATCCTGCTCACCATCGTGTTCCGCTCGCTGTGGGTGCCGATCACCGCAGCCGCCGGCTACCTGCTCTCGATCGTCGCCGCATTCGGCGTGGTCGGCGCCGTGTTCGAGTGGGGTTGGTTCGCCGACCTGCTGCACGTCGCCAAGGTCGGACCGATCATCAGCTTCATGCCGATCATCCTGATGGGCGTGCTGTTCGGTCTCGCAATGGACTACCAGGTGTTCCTCGTCTCGCGGATGCGCGAGGACTTCGTTCACGACCCCGACTCGAAGAGCCCCGATCGGGCGACGCGCCGCGCTGCCGCGCTGCGCACCGTCCGCAGCGGCTTCACCGGCTCGGCCAAGGTCGTCACGGCCGCGGGGCTCATCATGTTCGCGGTCTTCGTGGCGTTCGTACCCGAGGGCGACTCATCGCTGAAACCCATCGCCCTCGGGCTCGCGGCCGGCATCGCGATCGACGCCTTCCTGGTGCGGATGACGCTGATCCCCGCCCTCATGGCGATCCTCGGCGAGCGCGCCTGGGAGCTGCCGGCCTGGTTGGAGAAGGTCCTCCCGCGGGTCGATGTCGAAGGCGAGGCCGTGGAGCGCGAACGACACCTGGCCGAGTGGCCGGGAGACGGCTCGGTCGTCGCCGCCGACGATCTCGACATCAGCGCCGATGCGCCGATCGTCGAGAACCTGTCCCTGCGCATCCCGGAAGGCGGAGCGCTCGTCGCGACCGGTGGCGATGTGCGGGCCCGACGGGCACTGGCACTCACGATCGCGGGCCGGGTGACGCCCACCGACGGCCGACTCCGCGTCGCGGGCCATCTGCTGCCCGGACGCGGGGCGTGGGTGCGCTCGCACGTCGGCTGCGTGCTGGTCGACGACGCCGATGCTGCCCTCGCCGATCTCGCCGAGGCGCTGCGCGGAAAGTCGCAGATCGTCGTGATCGACGGGATCGATCGCCTGACCGGCGGCCAGCGCGACCAGGCGGCCGCGATGCTGCGCGATGCCGCGGCGTCCCGCACGCTCGCGGTGTTCGCCACCGCCTCCGATGCCGACGTAGCACGGACCACCCTCGCGGAGGCCGGCTGGCCCGCCCCCGAAACTCTCGACACGCGCGCTCCTCGCCGGAGCGCCGCAGAACCCACCGAGGTGACCGCATGACCCTCCCCATCGAGCGCGCGCGCTCCCGCAAGCCCATCACGTGGCTGACCATCCTCGGCGTGCTGCTGCTCCCCGCGGCGGTCGGCGGCATCCTGGTCGCGGCCCTGCAGAACCCGACCGAGCGTCTGGACTCGATGACCGCGGCGATCGTCAACCTCGACGAGCCGGTGACCATCGACGACCAGGCCACCCCGCTCGGACGCCAGCTGGCCGCAGGTCTCGTCGAAGGGTCGGACGACCTCGACTCGAACCTGACCTGGGTGATCTCGAACGAAGAGGATGCGGCCGACGGTCTCGCCGACGGCTCGTACCAGGCGGTCATCACGATCCCGGAGGAGTTCTCCGCCGCGGCCACCTCGGCCGGTCAGGCGATCTCGGACGGCGGCGGTGAGGCTGAGCAGGCCACCATCACCGTGACCACTCCGGACGACGGCCTCGTCGCCGACGACCTCATCACCGGCCAGATCGCCGACGTCGCCGCCTCGACCATGGGCACCATGCTGTCCGAGGCGACGACCGAGAACATCCTGGTCGGCTTCACCACGATCGGCGACCAGATCGGTGAGGCGGCAGACGGCGCGCTGAAGCTTGCCGACGGTGCACGGGATGCCGCGACCGGTGCCGCGGCGATCCCCGAGGGCGCCACGAAGCTGGCTTCGGGCGCGGGCGAACTCGGCTCCGGAGCATCGTCGCTGGCCACGGGACTCGACACGATCGCCGGGAAGACGCGGGAGGCGGCGGCGGGTGCTGCGCAGATCGGTTCGGGGCTGACCGGCGGCGGCAACCAGCTGCAGCAGAGCGTCGCCGGCACGCAGCAGCTCGTCGGAGCAATCCAAGGCGCCTCGGCATCGGCGCAGTCCGCAGCGAACGGGTCGGCCGCTCTCGCGCAGAGACTGGGCGGGCTGCAGAAGGCCGCCTGCACCGAGCCCGTCGCCGACCCGGCCGCCTGCACCCTGTACACCTCGCTCGCGACCGACGCGGGTGCCGTGGCGACCTCGGCAGGAACCGCCTCCGGTGTGCTCAACAGCCCGAAGGTCGCCGGCGGAATCGCCGCCCTCCCCAGCTCGCTCAGCACGATCGCCTCGAGCATGACCCAGGCGGGCGCCGGGGCGACACAGCTGTCCGGTGGGCTCACGCAGCTCGCCGACCAGGGCATCGCCGCATCCGCCACCGGTGCCCGCGGCATCGCCACCGGTGCGACTCAGCTGTCCGACGGTGCGACCGCCCTCGCCGACGGCACGACCGAACTGGCGACCGGGATCGACACCCTGGCGACCGGAACCGGCGACCTCGCGGGTGGGCTGCGCACGGCATCCGACTCGCTCCCCTCGTTCAGCGACAGCGACTCGAAGTCGCTCGCCTCGGTGATCGCCGATCCCGTCTCGTCGAACTCCTCGATGGACACGATCTTCGGTCCGACCGCGATCCCGCTGCTCGCCGCCGTCGTGCTGTGGTTCGGCGGACTCGCCACCTTCATCGTGATGCGCGCCCACACGGCGCGCACCCTCACCTCCCGACGCTCGTCCGCCGCGCTGACGCTGCGCGCGTTCGCACCCGCGGCCCTGATCGGCGCGGGACAGGGGCTGCTGGTGTCGCTGATCGTGCAGATCGTGGCGAGCTACGACGCCGCCGCGTGGTGGGCGTTCGCCGGAACAGCAGTGCTCGCCGGCGTGGCGTTCGCTGCCGTGAACCAGGCACTCGTCGCACTGTTCGGCGGCGTCGGACGCTGGATCTCCGCGCTCGTCGGGGTACTCGCCGTCGCGACCGGTCTCATCTCGACCGTGCCCGGGTGGCTCTCCAGCATCGGCGCCGCCCTCCCGACGGCTCCCGCGTTCGCCGGGCTGATCGCCGGAAGCGGTTCGGCGGTCGCGGCACTGGTGGTCTGGGGTGTGCTGTCGCTGATCGCCACGACGCTCGCGGTGACGCTGCGACGCACGACCTCGGCCAAGGCGGTCCTCGCCACCGCCTGACCTCGCTCCCTGCTCTCGAGCACAACTTCGGAGATCGCGCACGACACGCCGGCCGTCGCCCGCCATCCTCGGCGTGTCGTCCTCGATCTCCGAAGTTGTGTCGCGGGAGGGGCGGCCTCGTCGGCGTCAGGATGCCGGTGGGAACGTCCGCGCGACCTCCAGCAGCAGCCGCGCCCCGAACCCGGTCGCCCCGGCGGTGCGCCAGGAGTCATCCTTCTCGGTCTGCATCGTGCCGGCGATGTCGAGGTGCGCCCACGGGGTGTCGCCGACGAAGTGCGCCAGGAACAGGGCTGCGGTCGTCGCCCCGGCGAACGGACCACCGAGGTTCGCGATGTCTGCGATCTCGGAGTCGAGCTGCTTACGGTACTTCTGCTCCAGCGGCAGCTGCCACACGGACTCATCGACGGCTTCGGAGGCCGCGCGCACCAGGTCGACCGTCGCCTGATCATTCCCGAACACCGGCGCGGTCGCGGCCCCGAGCGACACCAGCGCGGCGCCGGTCAGGGTGGCGATATCGATGATCGCATCCACCTCGTCTTCGTTCGCGAGCACGAGCGCGTCACTCATCACGAGCCGCCCCTCGGCGTCGGTGTTCTTCACCTCGATCGTCGTGCCTCCACGCGCGGTGAGCACATCACCGAGTTTGTACGCCGTACCCGAGGGCATGTTGTCGGTGCACATCAGCCAGCCCGAGACCTTGGCCCCGACCCCGGCGTCGCGCAGCCCGACGAACGCGCCCAGCACCGCGGCCGCCCCTCCCATGTCCATCTTCATGAGCAGATGCATCGGGTCACTGGGCTTGAGGCTGATGCCGCCGGAGTCGTACATGATGCCCTTGCCGACGAGACCGAGATGCCGCGTGCCTCCGCCGTCGGGGGTGTAGACCAGCTTGATCATGCGAGGCTCCTCCACCGAGCCCTGGTTCACGCCGAGCAGCCCGCCGCAGCCGAGATCGATGAGCGCCTGCTTGTCGAAGAGCTCGACCTCGAATCCGAAACGGGCGCCGAGCTCCACGGCGATCTCACCCATGTTGACCGCGGTCAGGTGTCCGGGAGGCGTGTTCGCCAGGTCACGGGCGACGACGGCGGCCCTGGCTGCATTGCGGGCGGCCTCCACCGGAGCGGCACTCGCCCCGGGGACGTCGATCGTGAACACGGACAGCGGGACGTGCTTCGAGGAGCCGTTGAGCACCGTGTAGCGGTACCGGGCGAGCAGGGCACCTTCGGCGAGTGCCCGCACGGCGTCGGCCGCGTCCACACCCGCCAGGTCTTCGATCCGCAGCCCCAGTGTCGCGCGCCGCGATGCCGCACGGGCGAGCGTGGCCGCGGCGTCGCGGAGCCCCCGCACCCCCGCGTCGTCACGGGCGCCGAGTCCGACCAGCACCAGATCGGGCTCCCCGGCGCGGGGCAGGAGGAGCGACGTGCCGGGAGCCGCAGTGAAGGCCGCGTCTTCGAGGCCTGCGCGGTCGAATCCCAATCCGGCCGGAACGTCGCCGTCGGAGTACACCCCGACCCCGAGGGCCTCGACATCTGCGCCGATTTCTCCCACCTGCACGTCCACGGCGTCGAGCGCGTCGAGGCCGGGGGTCGTCTTCAGATCCGCGGGGATCAGCTTGTTCGGTCTGCGGTCCATGGGCTCTGCTCCTCATGTTGCGGTTCTTCGTTGCGAGTGTTCGTCGTTGCGAGTTCTTGGTGGATGGCGCCGTCCGTGTCGCGGCGTGCCGAGCGGGGCGTGCTCAGCCGACCATGTCGACGGGCGAGCCGGGCCCCCAGGGGATGCCGAGGAGGAACCACACCACGTACAGGGCGGTCCACGACAGCAGCATCCAGACGGCATACGGGATCATCAGCGCGATGATCGTGCCGATCCCGGCTTCCTTCTTGTATCGCTGCGCGACGGTCACCATGAACGGCAGGTAGACCATGAGCGGGGTCAGCACGTTCACCGGCGAATCGCCGACGCGGTAGGCCGCGAGCAGCGTCTGCGGCGCCACATCGAGCGACGCGAAGATCGGGATGAAGACCGGTGCGAAGATCACCCATTTCGGCACCAGGCCCGGAAGGATGAAGTCGAGGATCACGATCACGACGATGAACGCGAGCAGCAGCACGATCGCGGGCACGTTCGCCTGCTCCAGCAGTTCGGCGGCCGAGATGGCGGCGACGGTGGGCAGGTTGCTCCAGTTGAACAGGGCGATGAACTGGGCGATCATCAGGAACATCACGAGCAGGCCGCCCAGGCTCCCGAACGTCTTCGCGATCGCCCCGACCGCGGCCGAGCCGCCCCGAAGCGTCTTCGCCCCGGCGCCGTACGCGATACCGCACACGAGGAACGCGAGCGAGATGATGAAGACCAGGCTCGCCATGAACGGCGTCGTCCCGATGATGTCGCCCGTCTCCGGGTCGCGCAGCGGTGCCCCCGGCGGCAGGGTGAGCACGAGGATCAGCGCGACGAAGCCCAGCAGCGCCCAGAACGAGAACTTCAGCCCGCGGGCTTCGGCATCGTGGTCGACGTTCTCGGCCTCGTCCGCGATCGTCATCTCCTTGCGGTCATAGGTACCGAGCCGTTTCTCGGTGACGAGGACGGTCACGATCAGCGCCACCGCCGTCAGCAGGAAAGTCGACACGATCCCGAAGTAGAAGTTCTGCGTGACCTCGATCGGCTGCATCCCGGCGCTGGTGAGCACCTCGTTCGTGATCTCGGTGAGCATGCTGTCGCTCGGAGTGATCAGCAGGTTCGCGCCGAAGGCCGCTCCGACACCCGCGAACGCGCCGGCGAGACCCGCGAGCGGATGCCGCCCGACGGTGAGGAATGCGGCGGCGGCGAGCGGCACCAGGATCAGGTACCCGGCATCCGTCGCCACCGACGACAGCACACCGACGAAGATCAGGATGAACGCGAGCCACCGACGCGGTGCGACCTTGACGACGCGGCGGATCATCGCCCCCATGAGTCCTGCGTGCTCGGCCACGCCGACACCGGCCATCGCGATGAGCACGACTGCGACCACACCGAAGCCGGCGAAGTTGTCGACGAAGGACGAGAAGAAGAAGCGGATGCCGTCGATCGAGAGCAGGTTGCGCACCTCGAACGTCTGCTCCTCGATGGTGTAGTCGGGGATCTCCGCGGGCATCCCGGTCGTGGTGTCGTAGACCTCCCAGTTGCCGCCGAAGCGCTCATTGACCTGGGAGAACTCGTCCTTCGGGACCGGGATCACGACGTCGTCCGTGACCGACACCCCGATCCAGGACAGGATGGCGGAGAGCACCGCGATCAGGCCGATCAGGTAGACGAACATGATCGTCGGATCCGGCACCTTGTTGCCGACCTTCTCGATCCAGTTCAGAAACCCTTTGCTCTCGGCATCCGAGGCACCCACCGACTTCTGCGCAGCCATAGCCCCCATGATCGTGTCGAGCGAGAAGCTCCTGCAAGCACACCCCCTAGAACTAGGGGGGTCGCCGCGATCCGGAGCGCGCCCTATCGTGGGGCCGTGGACCCGATCGTCGCGACCCTCGTCATCCTGCTGTGCGCGGTGATCGCCTTCGTCTCCAACCGCATCCCGCTCGGCGTCGTGGCCGTCGGCGTCTCGGTGGCTCTGTACCTGACCGGGGTGCTCGATCTGGGGTCGGCTCTCGCCGGATTCGGTGACCCGACGGTGCTCTTCATCGCCTCCCTGTTCGTGGTCAGCGAGGCGCTCGAATCGACCGGCATCATCGCGTGGGCGGGGCAGGAGGTCGTCGCCCGCTCCGGCACCGGCCGTCGACGCCTGCTGCTCACGATCGGGCTGCTGACCGCCGCGATGACGGCCGTGATCAGCGTGAACGGCTCGGTCGCGTCGCTCCTGCCCCTGGTCGTCGTGGTCGCCGCCCGCGCCGGTATCCGCCCCTCGCAGATGCTGATGCCGCTCGCCTTCTCGGCCCATGCCGGGTCGATGCTCGCCCTCACCGGCACCCCGGTGAACATCATCGTGTCGGAGGTCGCCACCGACAACGGCGCCCGGCCGTTCGGCTTCTTCGAGTTCGCCCTCGCCGGGCTCCCGCTGCTCGTCGGCACACTCGCGATCATCCTGCTCCTCGGCAACAAGCTGCTGCCGGAGCGCACTCCGGCCTCCGCGCCCATCGATCTCGAACGGCTCGCGTCTACGCTGCGGGCCGACTATGCCCTCTCTCCCGACCGGGCGCTCGTGTCCGCCTCGCGCGGGGTCGCCGAGGTCGTCGTACCCCCGCGTTCGAGCCTGATCGGGCTGCATGTGTTCCCCGGCATGTGCACACCCTCCGGGGACCTCGTCGTGCTCGGGGTGCGGCGTGGGCAGGAGGCGCTGGACGAGTCCGGCACCGATCTGCAGGCCGGCGACGCCCTGCTTCTCGACGGGTCCTGGGACGACCTGCACCGGCACACGTCGAGGCGCGACGAGGTGCTGGTCGTCGACGCCCCACTCACCCTCCGCCGCTCGGTGCCTCTCGGGACGGGGGCGAAGCGCACCGCCGTGATCCTGGTCGCGATGATCGTGCTGCTCGCGACGGGGATCGTGCCGGCCGCCATCGCGGGTCTTCTCGCCGCCGGAGCACTGATCCTCACCCGTGTCGTCTCGATCACTCAGGCCTACCGCGCGATCTCCTGGACGACGGTCATCCTCGTGGCGGGAATGATCCCCCTCTCCACGGCTTTCCAGGAGACCGGCGCCGCGCAGCTGATCGCCGACGGGCTCCGCTCGCTCCTGGGCGACGCGGGACCGCACGCGGCCGTGGCGGTGATCGTGCTGATCACGCTGGTGCTCGGGCAGCTCATCAGCAACACCGCGACGGTGCTCATCGTGGCTCCGGTGGCGGTCGCTCTGGCCGCCGCGATGGATGCGTCGATGCTGCCGTTCCTGATGGCGCTCACGATCGCCGGAGCGGCGGCGTTCCTCACCCCCGTCGCGACGCCGGCGAACCTCATGGTGATGGAGCCCGGCGGCTATCGCTTCGGCGACTATGCGCGCTTCGGCTGGCCGCTGATGATCCTGTTCTTCGTGGTCGCGGTGTTCTACGTGCCGCTGATCTGGCCGTTCACCGGCTGACCGGCCTGCTGATCGATCACAGGTTCTGCAGGACCAGCCCGTCTTCCACGGCTCGCCGGAACAGATCGACCTTGGTCGGTGCGGCCCGATCGACGGCCGCGTACTTCACCCGGATGCGACGGATGTGGTCGAGGACGGTCTCGCGCGACAGGAACAGGGTCTGCGCCACCCGCTCGGCCGTCTCCCCCGAGGCGTAGAGGGAGAGCACCTCGGACTCGCGGCGGCTGAGGTGCGCCGCGACGAACTGATGGTCGGAGTCGAGCGCGGCTGCCCATTCCGACGTCGCGAGGATGTGGCCCTGAGCCGCCCGCCGCACGGATGCGGTGATGACTTCGAGCGAGTCGGACTTGTTGATCATGCCGGCGGCCCCCGCCCGCGCAGCCTCGCGCAACTGATGCGGCTGGTCACCCGCGGTGTAGGCGACGACGCTCGCTCCGAGCGGCTCGAGGGTGCGCAGATTGTCGGCCGGTGTGGACCCGTCGGACAGTGCGAGATCCAGCAGGATCACGTCGAGTCGCCGAGAGAGGCTCGCGACCTCTGCGGCCGTCGCTCCGCTGGCCGCCACCCGGATCCCGCCGCTGCGGTTGAGGATCGTGGCCATGCCGAACAGCATCGCGGGATGATCTTCGACGATTCCGACGAGTACGGGCATGTGGGCTCCTGCCTCCGGCGCGCTCCCCCTGCAATGAGCATACAACCGCGTATCGGTGGCGCCGGTGGCATGTTTCCAGGCGCGTCACACACACGAGACCCGTCCGGCGGCTCGTGCCGCGGACGGGTCTCGGTGTCACCCTCCGGGGAGGATCAGCTCAGGCCGGAGTATGCGTGCAGTCCCTTGAAGAACACGTTCACGATAGTGAAGTTGAAGATCACGGCCGAGAAGCCGACGATCGCGAGCCAGGCCGAGGGGTTGCCGCGCCAGCCGCGGGTCGCGCGGGCGTGGATGTATCCGGCGTAGATGACCCAGATCACGAAGGTCCAGGTCTCCTTGACGTCGAAGCCCCAGAAGCGGCTCCAGGCGTAGTACGCCCAGATGGATCCGGCGATGAGGGTGAAGGTCCACAGGATGAACCCGATGATCGTGAACATGTACGCCAGGCTCTCCAGGCGCACCGCGTTCGGGAACGTGCGGAGGAACCCGGGCCCGGTCTTCGCGGCGCCCTCTCCGACGAGACGCTCACGGCGCGACTGCATGAGCTGGATCACCGAGAGGGCGAACGCGAGCGCGAAGAACGCCGTGGCGAGCGAGGCGACGAACACGTGGATGACGAGCCACACGCTCTTGAGCGGATCCATCAGCGGCGAGACGTCGACGTAGAAGTTCGTCGCCCCCAGTCCGAGCAGCACCACGACGAGACCGGTGATGAAGGTGCCGAGGAAGCGCAGGTCCAGGCGCGTGAGGACGACGAGGAAGACGGCCACGATGAGCAGCGTGCCCATCATCGCGAACTCGTAGAGGTTCGCCCAGGGCACGCGGCCTGCGGCGATGCCACGGGTGACCGCTGCCGCGAGGTGGAAGACGAATCCGAGCACCGTCAGCGAGGTGCCGATCCGCGCCATCACGAAACGCTGCGTCGGGACCTCTGTACCGGGGGCGCCCGAGGCGGCGACGGCGGATCCCCCGCCGGCGCCGACGAGCACCGACTCGCGGACCGTCTGCGCGTCGGCTGTCGCCTGCGAGCGCCGTGCGAGATCGAAGGCGTAGGCCACGAAGGCCGCCGCGTAGATCGCGATCGCCGTCCACAGCAGGACCGGCGAGATCACGTTGAGCTCGAGCATGGTGTCAGTCTACTTTCCGGGTGTCTGGGGCCGGGGCGTCCGGCGCTGCGGACTCCTCCGCGGTGTCGTCGTCGGCGGCATCCGTCTCGGTTCGCACGGTGGTGCCGCCCGCCGCGTCGAGCAGTCGGGCGTGACCTGCGACCAGGTCGTCCACGGCGGCCGCGAGCGTGGGGTCCTCACCGCGGGCGAGCGCGGCGTACTCGAGAGCGATCTCGCCGTCGTGCGCGGTGGCCTTGACCCACACGCGTCGACGCGGCACGAACAGCGCGATCATGAGCCCGCCGAGGGCGAGCAGCGCAAAGCCGAGCACCCACACGCCGGACTCGTCGCGGTGGATCTGCAGCGACGCGAACCTCTTCACCGATTCGGAGGCATCCGTCGCCCCCGCCGGGGACTCGTCGTCGAAGGTGACCGAGCCGAGGCCGTTCGGCAGCTGCGCGGTCTGCCCGGGGACGAGCTCGATCGATTCGACATCGGTGCTGCGACCGGTGAGCTTGGTCATGCCGGTGGTGTCGAGCACGTAGACCGAGCGCGGCACGCCCTCGTTGATCCCGAGGTCGCCGGTGTACACATCGAGCGTGAGGGTCGGGTTCGTGAGGTCGCCGTAGGCGGAGAAGAAGGCGCCGCTCTCGAGCACACCCGTCGTCGGGTAGAAGAACCCGACCAGTCCGACCTGCTCGGCCAGGCCGTCCGGAATCTTCAGCACCCCGAGCGAGGTCATGTTCGTGTCCTGCGGGAGGAACGGCGTGCTGTTCGTGAAGACGACGTTGCCGTCCGGGTCGCGCACGGTCACGGTCGGCGCGTAGCCGTTGCCGAGCAGGAACACGTCGTCGTCGGCGACCCCGAGCGGCTCGTTGACCTTGACGGCTCCCGTGCGCTCCTCGCCGTTCTCCTGCACGGTGACGTTGGCCGAGAAGTCGCCCGCCTGGCCCGAGCCCGGCTCGCCGAAGGGCTGGTAGGTCACGTCGAACGAGTCGAGCCGCATCGAGTACGGCGAGAAGGCGTCGTCGCCGACGAAGCGGCCGCGGTTCATCGAGTCGTAGTCGAGCAGGGTGTTCGCGAAGGTCTCGCCTTCGACCAGCACGCGCTGGCCCGTGTACGAGAAGCCGCCGCCGACGCCGACCGTGACCAGCACACCCACGAGCGCGAGGTGGAAGAGCAGATTGCCGGTCTCGCGCCAGTACCCGCGCTCGGCGGAGACCGAGAACGTGCGGCCGCGGTCGTAGCGCTCGACCCGGTAGCCGAGAGCCTTCAGCTGCTTGGCGGCGACGTCGATGGATGCGGAGGCCTCCGCCTCGGCGTCCCCCGTCTTCGTCCCCGAGTCGGCGGCGGGATCGCGGGTCACGGCACGGTAGTCCTCGAGCCGCTGCAGCCGTGCGGGAGTGCGCGGCGGACGGGCGCGCAGCGCCTTGGCGTGGTGCTTGATGCGCGGAATCACGCAGCCGACGAGCGAGGCGAACAGCAGCAGATAGATCGCCGAGAACCACGGCGAGAGGTACACGTCGAACATCTTGAGTCCGTCGAGCACCGGGAAGAGGTCGGGGTTGTCGCGCTCCCACTGCGTGACACCGTTCGGGTCGGCCATCCGCTGCGGGAAGATCGAGCCCGGGATCGCGGCGATCGCGAGCACGAGCAGCAGGATCAACGCGGTGCGCATCGAGGTCAGCTGACGCCAGCCCCACCGCAGCCAGCCGACGAACCCCAGCCGCGGCTGGGTGATCGAGTCGTCGCCGTCGACGTGGTCGGACGGGCGGAGCGGATCGCTGGAGTCGCTGTTCACGGCACCCTTGTTCTTCGTGGTGGTCTTCTCGGGGCGGGTCTTCTCGGAGTGGTCAGAGCGGGAGGATGACACTGCCCATCACCGCCGTCAGTCGAGACATGATGTCGGTCCACAGGCCCGTCACCATCAGGATGCCGAGGAGGATCAGCAGCACCCCTCCGATGACATTGACCACGCGGATGTGGCGGCGGAGGAAGCCGATCGCCTTCGTCGCCCAGCCGAAGCCGAGTGCGACGAGCAGGAACGGGATGCCCAGGCCGAGCGAGTAGGCGAGCCCGAGGAAGCCCGCGCGCACCGGGTCGCCGGCGTTGAACGACAGCGCGAAGATCGCCGTGAGCGTGGGGCCGAGGCAGGGCGCCCAGCCGATGCCGAGCGCGATGCCGAGCAGCGGAGCGCCGATGATGCCGGCCTTCGAGTCGACGTGGAAGCGGAGCTCGCGCTGCGCGAAGCCGAACAGTCCGAGGAAGACCAGGCCCATCGCGATGATCACGACACCGAGGACGCGCGTGATGATCTCGCCCCACTGCAGCAGGAACACGCTCGCCACGCCACCGAGTGCGGTGATGGAGACGAACACCAGGCTGAAACCGAGGATGAACAGCAGCACGCCGAGGACGAGCCGGCCGCGAGTCGCGGTCTCGGCCGTCTGGGTCGTGGTGCGTCCTTCGCCGTCGGCGGTGACGGCAGGGCGCGGCGCGACCGCACCGCCGAGGAATCCGAGGTAACCCGGAACGAGCGGAAGTACACACGGCGACAGGAACGAGACGAGTCCCGCGAGCATCGCGACCGGGATCGCGATCCAGAGGGCGCCGGAGCCGATGATCGCTTCGGGGTTCACAGCGCTCCCGGGCAGCTCACGAGTCCTCCGCGAGCGCGTCCTTGACGAGCGTCGAGAGGATCGAGGGGCCGTCGATCGGTCCGATGATGCGCGCGGCGACACGCCCCTGCTTGTCGAGCACGAGCGTGGTCGGTGTCGCGGCGATCGGCGTGGCGTTCGCGAATGCGAGCTTGGCCTCGGCGGTGTTGACATCGATCAGGCTCGGGTACGTGATGCCGTACTCCTCGGCGAACGTGATGGCGTTGTCGGCCTGATCGCGGGTGTTGATTCCGACGAACGAGACGTCGTCGTCCGCGAACTTCTGCCACACGGATTCGAGGTCGGCGGCTTCGAGCCGGCACGGCGCGCATCCGGCGTACCAGAAGTTGACGACCGTGACATCGCCGGCGATGTCGGCACTGTCGAACTTCTCGCCGGTCTCGGTGACTCCGCCGAACTCCACGGGCTCGCCGCGCTCGGCGACGGGGATCTCGACGATCGCCCCATCGGCCGCGACGTAGCCGGTGTTCTCCCCGTTCAGGAACGATTCGCTGACCGGATCGGGAGCGCAGGCGCTCAGACCGATGGCGAGCACCGCAGCGAGCGCGGCACCGACCGCACGGCGCGGAAGCCGGGTGCGGGAGGAGCGGCCGCTGCGGATCTGACGGACCGTCGAATCGCGTGGCACGACTCCGAGTTTACGCAGAGGATCCTATGCGCGAGGTGGATGCGGGACGGCCTGAGAGGGGCGTCAGAACCGCGCCAGGACGTCGTCGACACCGGCGCGGAACCGTGGGCAGGTCGCGATGTCGTGGGCCCGGCACCCCATCGCGTGTTCGGTCATCTCGCGCGACCGGCGCATCTCCTCCATGCGCCGATCGAGGTCGTCCAGATGCTGCTGGAGCACCTGATGCCGCCCCGCACTCCCGTCGTCGAGAAGCACGGCGATCTGCTCGAGGGTCATCCCCGCCGCTTTGCTTCGCTGGATCACGGCGATGCGCACGACCTCGTCTTCGCCGTAACGGCGGCGTCCGGCTGAGTCGCGCGGAGGCCGCAGGAGACCCACCGATTCCCAGTGCCGCAGGACGTTGGTCGGCAGCTCGAAACGGGCGGCGACATCTCCGACGGACCACGGATGCTCAGCGCTTGACTTCATGTTGACATGAAGTCACAGACTGACGGGGAACGCAACCTCCATCGGGAAGGACACCCATGTACGACGCCATCGTGATCGGCGCAGGACCGGCAGGGCTGCAGGCCGCTCTGACCCTCGGACGCATGCACCGCTCGACGCTGCTCCTGGATTCCGGCGAGTACCGCAACGGCACCGTGCTGCACATGCACAACATGGTCGGCGAAGACGGTGCACCGCCGGCGGAGTTCCGCGCCACCGCCCGCGCGGAGCTCGACGCCTACGCCGACGTCGAGATCCGCGACACCGGCGCGACCGGCATCTCGGGAAGCGAGGGCGCGTTCCGAGTCGCCCTCGCCGACGGCTCGACGGTCGAGGGACGTCGGGTGATCCTGGCCACCGGCGTCGCTGACGACCTCCCCGACGTCCCCGGACTGCAGGACCTCTGGGGAACGCTCGCGTTCAGTTGCCCGTTCTGCGACGGACACGAGCATGCGGACAAGCCGATCGGCATCCTCGGCGCAGCTCCGCGGGCCGCCCATCTGATCGCACTGCTCGGGCGCATCGTCGGCGACATCACCGTCTTTCCCGTCGACGAGGTGTTCTCCGACGAGGACACCCGGATGCTCGAGGGGACGGGCGTGCGGGTGAGCAGCACCCCGGTGACCTCGGTCGAGAAGGACGCCGACGGTGTGCGGATCCGCACGGACGACGACGAGCACGCGGTCGCCGGCATCTTCGTGGCCTCGGGGGCGATGCGCCAGCGGGCACCCTTCGCCGCGGACCTCGGGCTGGCCATGCTCGATTCCGGATCGATCGAGATCGACGACTTCGGCCGCACCTCGATCCCGGGTGTCTTCGCCGCCGGCGACCTCGCCCACCGCGCGAGCCTGCCCGGTCCGATGGCCTCGGTGCTGCTGGCCGCTGCGGCCGGTCAGCTCGCCGCCGTCGGCATCATCCAGTCACTGCTCGCGGCCGAGCACTGACCCGCCTTCCGAATCGCGCAATCGGTCGTATCCGAGACCGAGAGAGGAACACTTGCGCGATTCGAGACGGGTCAGACCGCGCCGACGTCGATCGCGGAACCCGTCGCGGCGGGCTCCGCGTATGCGACCTCGCGCCAGACATCGCCGACGCGCTCGAACGAGGTGACGCTCGACAGGGCGCAGCGGCGGGTGCGCGGGTCGTGCCGCAGCGGCAGACCCGCGACTCGAAGGTGCGTGATCCAGATGGGCGCCTGGTGCGAGACCATCACGACATCGCCGTCCGGCGCTGCGTCCCACGCTTCGTCCATGACGCCGAGCATCCGCTCCGCGATGGAGGTGTACGGCTCGCCCCAGCTCGGCAGCGAGGGCTGGCGCAGGTGCCACCAGTTGAACGGGTTGAGGAGGGAGCGACGCATCTGCGTGCCCTCGAACACGTTGGCCGGCTCGATCAAACGGATGTCGGTCTCGGGCACGAGGTCGAACCGCTCGGCGAACGGCTCCGCCGACTCCTGCGCCCGCTCGAGAGGAGAGGCGTACAGGGCGCTCACACCGCGGTCGAGCGAGGCCACATGGGCAGCCGCCGCCGCAGCCATCCCCCGGCCGGCCTTGCTCAGGTGATAGTCGGGAAGCCGACCGTAGAGCACACGAGCGGGATTGTGCACCTCGCCGTGTCGGACGAGATGCAGCCGAGACGCCGTCATGTCAGGCCTTGCGGTAGCGGGAGTCGCCGAAGCCGAGGATGAAGTACCCGATGAACGAGAACACGAAGAGCAGGAAGAAGGAGAAGAACCCGCCCTTGCCGAAGCGGGCGCCGACCTTGACGGCGACGACGATCGCGAGCACCACGTTGGCGATCGGCACCAGATAGAGCAGCACCCACCAGCCCGACATCCCGGCGATGCGCAGCAGGAAGATCGCGTTGACGATCGGGATGAGGGCGAGGATGCCCGGGTAACCGGCCTTGAGGAACACCTTCCACCAGGCGACGGCCAGGAGGATGTAGAAGATCAGCGCCACCACGCCGGTGGTCCCGGAGAAGAACTGGCTGAGGAAGTCGGGGACGACCGGGACGTCGGCCGCGGGGACGAGAGCGAGATTCATGGGGCACCTTCCGTTCACAGACACCCTACTGACCCGCGGACCCCCGCCGGGAGGAGTCGCACACCCCCGTAGAATGGCCGGGTTCCCCATTTCCCAGATCAGAAGGAATACTCCGTGCTTCGCACCCACTCGGCAGGCTCTCTGCGAGCCGAGCACATCGGTCAGACCGTCACCCTCTCGGGTTGGGTCGACCGCCGTCGTGACCACGGAGGAGTCGCTTTCATCGATCTGCGGGATGCCTCGGGCATCGCCCAGGTCGTCATCCGCGACGAGGAGATCGCCCACCCGCTGCGCAACGAGTTCGTCCTGAAGGTGACCGGCGAGGTGTCGCGGCGCCCCGAGGGCAACGCGAACCCGAACCTGCCGACCGGCGAGATCGAACTCATCGCGACCGACGTCGAGGTGCTGAACGAGTCCGCACCCCTCCCCTTCCAGGTCTCCACGGCCGTCGCCGACACCGAGACCGTCGGCGAGGAGGCACGCCTCAAGTACCGCTACCTCGACCTGCGTCGTCCTGCCCAGGCAGCGAACCTGCGCCTGCGCTCGAACGTCTACAAGGCGATCCGCGACGTGCTGCACGCCGAAGACTTCACCGAGGTCGAGACACCGACCCTCACCCGCTCGACTCCCGAGGGCGCCCGCGACTTCCTGGTGCCGGCCCGCCTGAGCCCGGGCAGCTGGTACGCCCTGCCGCAGTCGCCGCAACTGTTCAAGCAGCTGCTGATGGTCGGCGGTGTGGAGAAGTACTTCCAGATCGCGCGCTGCTACCGCGACGAGGACTTCCGCGCCGACCGCCAGCCCGAGTTCACGCAGCTCGACATCGAGATGAGCTTCGTCGACCAGGAAGACGTCATCACGCTGATGGAGTCGCTCATCGTCGCGATGTGGAAGACGATCGGTGTCGAGGTCGCGACCCCGCTCCCGCGCATCACGTACGCCGACGCCATGGCCAAGTACGGCTCCGACAAGCCCGACCTGCGGTTCGGCCTCGAGCTCGTCGAGGCGACCGAGTACTTCCAGGACACCCCGTTCCGCGTGTTCCAGGCGGAGTACGTCGGTGCGGTCCGCATGCCCGGTGGCGCGAGCCAGCCGCGCAAGCAGCTCGACGCCTGGCAGGACTGGGCCAAGCAGCGCGGTGCCCGCGGCCTCGCCTACGTCCTGTTCAACGAGGATGGCTCGCTCGGCGGCCCCGCAGCCAAGAACCTGTCCGAGGCCGAGCAGGCCGGACTCGCCGCCTTCGTGGGCGCCGAGCCGGGCGACTGCGTCTTCTTCGCCGCAGGTTCCACCAAGGAGAGCCGCGCGCTGCTCGGTGCCGCCCGCGTCGAGATCGGCCGTCGTCTCGGCTACCTGAGCCCGGACGAGTTCGCGTTCACCTGGGTCGTCGACGCTCCGATGTTCGAGCCTGCGGCCGACGCCGTGGCCTCGGGTGACGTGGCTGTGGGCGCAGGCGCCTGGACCGCCGTGCACCACGCATTCACCGGCCCGAAGCCCGAGTACCAGGACACGTTCGACACCGACCCCGGTTCGGCCCTGGCCTACGCGTACGACATCGTGTGCAACGGCTCCGAGCTCGGCGGTGGCTCGATCCGCATCCACCGCGAAGACGTGCAGAAGCGCGTGTTCGAGGTCATGGGCATCAGCGACGAGCAGGCCGACGAGCAGTTCGGCTTCCTGCTCGACGCGTTCAAGTTCGGCGCACCGCCGCACGGCGGGATCGCGCTCGGCATGGACCGCGTGCTGCAGCACCTGTCGAAGACCGAGTCGATCCGTGAGGTCATCGCGTTCCCGAAGTCCGGCAACGGCTTCGACCCGCTGACCGCGGCTCCCGCGCCGATCACCGACGCGCAGCGCGCCGAGGCCGGCGTCGACTTCGAGCCCGAGGACGACGAGGCCTGACGCCGAGACCCCGCTTTATCGCCGAGACCCCGGGCAGCCGCCATCCGCAGCCCGGGGTCTCGACGCGTATCCGGGGGCTCGGTGGTGAGGTTCAGCGCATCGCGGCGAGCGCGGGGACGATGTTCTCGTTCCACACATCGACGCCGAGCTTCGCGATCAGGGCGACCACGACCACGAGGAACACGACGCGGATGAAGGTCGTGCCGCGCGAGATCGCCATCCGCGAGCCCAGGTAGCTGCCTGCGACGTTCGCCACCGCGAGGATGCCGCCCAGCAGCCACAGCACGGCTCCGTGCGGGATGAACAGCATCAGGGCACCGGCGTTGGTGGCGAGGTTCACGATCTTCGCCTTGGCACTCGCCTGGAGGAAGTCGTAGCCGAGCAGCGCGACGAGCGTGATGACGAGGAAGGTCCCCGTGCCAGGGCCGATCATCCCGTCGTAGAAGCCGATGCCGAGCCCGGCCGCTCCCGCCATGATGTGGTGCTTGTGCCCGTGGAAGCGCAGCTTCGTCGCCGCGCCCATCTGCGGCCGGAACGCGGTGAACAGGGCGACGACCAGCAGGGCGATCACGATGATGGGCTTGAACGCGGCGGGCGGCAGCACCGTCGCGACGGCGGCGCCACCGAACGATCCGATGAACGCGATCGCCGCCATCGGCAGCGCCGTGCGGATGTCCGGTTTCGCGCGACGGTAGTAGGTGACGCTGCTGGTCGCGGTGCCGAAGACGGAGGCGAGCTTGTTCGTCGCGAGCGCCTGCACCGGGGAGATGCCGGGGATCAGCAGCAGCGCCGGCAGCTGCAGCAGACCTCCCCCGCCCACGACAGCGTCGATCCACCCGGCGCAGAACGCGGCGATGACGACGAGGAGGAGCATCCCCCAGGTGAGCTGCTCCAGTCCGAGCACGGTGCCGATATCCACCCGGCCATGATTCCAGAGAGTCGGACGGACACCGGCATCCGCCCCACCCGCTGGCAGACTGGTCGCATGCTCGACGCCCTCCCCCTGCCCCACTCGTTCGAATCACGCATGGGCACAGCGGTGCTCCGGCGAGCGACGGTCGACGACGCGGATGCCGTGATCGGCCTGCTCGCGGACGACCCGATCAGTGCGGCGCGCGGCGATGTGGCATCCGACGAGGACCGCCCCGTCTACGCGCGGGCGCTCACCGCGATCCTGGCCGAGCCCTCGAACGACCTGCTCGTCGTCGAGCTCGACGACGCGGTCATCGGCACGCTGCAGCTCACCTCGATCCCCGGGATGTCCCGCCGTGGTGCGCGGCGCCTTCTGGTCGAGGCGGTGCGCGTGCACAGCAGTCTGCGCTCGTCAGGCATCGGTTCGGCGGTGATGCGCTGGGTGGGTGAGGCGGCAGCCCCCGCGGTCGGAGCCGCGATGGTGCAGCTCACCTCGGATGCCGCCCGCACCGATGCGCACCGTTTCTACGAGCGCCTCGGCTACGTGGGCTCGCACCGCGGCTTCAAGTACAACGTCCCGTCGGCCTGAGCCCCCGCGCTTCCGTCGGCCAATCGCAGCATCCTCGGCCCGATCGTGGGGTTCCGGCCGAGAGAAGCGCAGAAAGCCGAGTGAACTGCGCACCCCACCGCACCCGTCCCGCCACCGCCGCGACATTCCCCGTTCACCCGACCCGGGACGGTCGGCAACCTGCGCCTCATAGTGTCCTCTCGCAACCCGAAACCGGCGCACAGCGCCGGACACCGAGAGGACACTCATGGCTCGCTTCACCCGCCGCGCGCGCATCGGCGCCGGCATCGCCCTGGCCACCACGGCCGCACTCGCGCTGACCTCCTGCGCGTCCGCAACCGATGCGCCCGCTTCGAGCAGCGAGACGGTCGACGCTGCCGCAGCGACGTCCGTGGAGGACTTCGGCACGTTCGCCGACCTCGAGGCTGCCGCCAAGGAGGAGGGTTCGCTCAACGTCATCGCACTTCCCCGTGACTGGGCGAACTACGGCGAGATCCTCGACCTGTTCGCCGAGAAGTACCCGGAGATCACGATCAACGAGGCCTCGCCCGATGTCTCCAGCGCCGAGGAGATCCAGGCCGCCGAGACCAACAAGGGCCTCGACACCGCGCCCGACGTGTTCGACCTCGGTCTGACCGTCGCACTGCAGAGCACCGACACCTTCGCTCCCTACAAGGTGCAGACGTGGGACGAGATCCCCGACGAGCTCAAGGAGCCGACCGGCCTCTTCGTCGGCGACTACGGCGGATACATGTCGATCGGCTACGACTCGTCGAAGTTCGATGCGCCGACCGAACTCGCCGACCTGCTCTCGGCCGACTACAAGGGAGCCGTCGCGATCAACGGCGACCCCACCCAGGCCGGCGCCGCGTTCGCCGCCGTCGGTCTCGCGACCGTGCAGTCCGACGGCACGCTCGACGACTTCCAGCCCGGCATCGACTTCTTCGCCGACATGCAGAAGGCCGGCAACCTGCTCAAGGTCGACGTCACCACGGCGACCATCACGAGTGGAGAGACCCCGGTCGTCTTCGACTGGGACTACCTGAACGCTTCGCACACCGCCGACAACGAGGACTGGAAGGTCGTCGTGCTCGACGGCACCGGTTACGCCGGCTACTACAACCAGGCCATCAACGTCGACGCCCCGCACCCGGCTGCGGCTCGCCTGTGGCAGGAGTTCCTCTACAGCGACGAGGTGCAGAACCTCTGGCTGAAGGGTGGAGCGCGCCCCGTGCGCATGGAGGCGATGACCGAGGCCGGCACGATCGATGCCGACCTCGCAAGCGCACTGCCCGAGGCACCCGAGGAGACCGTCGTCCCGACGGAGGAGCAGTCGACGAACGCCGGCACGCTGCTCGGTGAGAAGTGGGCCGCGGCGGTCCAGTGACCACCCTCACGGCAACGGGAGCGGATGCCGCGGCATCCGCTCCCCCCTCCCCCGCCGGGCCCTCGACGCATGCGAGGGCCCGGCGGTCCGCTCCGTCTCTCGCCTGGCTCGGGCTCGTCCCGTTCGCGGCCTACATCGTCGTCTTCCTCGCCGTCCCGACCATCCTCGCGATCGGCTCGGGGTTCTTCACGAAGGACGGCTCGTTCACGTGGGCGAACATGTCAGCCCTCGCCGACCCCGTCGTACTGAACACGTTCGCGAACTCGGCGGGACTCTCGCTGCTCACCGCCGTCGTGGGCGCCCTGGCCGGAGCCCTCGTCTGCTACGCGCTGCTCGGCATGGACCCCGAAGGGCGAACACGCTCCGCCGTGGATGCCGCGGCCGGCGTGCTTGCCCAGTTCGGCGGCGTCATGCTGGCGTTCGCGTTCATCGCGACCATCGGCATCCAGGGCGTCGTCACGGTCTTCCTGAAGGATTCCTTCGGGGTCGACATCTTCGAGAACGGCACCTGGCTCTATGAGCTGCCCGGGCTGATCCTCCCGTACATCTACTTCCAGATCCCGCTCATGGTCATCACATTCATGCCCGCCCTCGCCGCGCTCAAGCCGCAGTGGGCTGAGGCCAACCTCACGCTCGGCGGCACCCGCGCGAGCTTCTGGCTGCGGATCGGCATCCCCGTGCTCGCTCCCTCGTTCCTCGCGAGCTTGCTGCTGCTCTTCGCGAACGCGTTCTCGTCGTACGCCACTGCCGCCGCCCTCGCCAGTCAGGGCGCGCAGATCGTGCCGCTGCAGATCCGCACGGCGCTCACCAGCGAGACGGTGCTCGGGCGGGAGAACCTCGCCGGCGCCCTCGCGCTCGGCATGATCGTCATCGTCGGCATCGTGATGGCTCTGTATTCCCTGGTGCAGCGACGCGCGGCGAGGTGGCAGTCGTGAACCGACTCGGCCCCTCCCTCGCGACGCGCTGGGTCATCGGCATCCTGATCGGCGCGTTCTTCGCCGTGCCCCTGGTGTCGACTTTCCTCTTCACGCTCCGCGATCCCGAAGGCGGGCTGTCGTTCGTCCGCTGGAGCGCGCTGTTCGACCCCGCGGCTGCGGCGACCCTCAAGCCGATCTGGACAGGCCTCGGCAACTCCCTGATCCTCGCGGTCGTCACGGTCGTCATCGTGCTGCTTCTGCTCGCGCCGACCATGATCCTGGTCAACCTCCGTTTCCCGAAACTCAAGCCCGTGTTCGAGTTCGCGGTGCTGCTGCCGATATCGATCCCCGCCATCGTGCTCGTGGTCGGTCTCGCCCCGATCTACCTGCAGATCGGCCGCGCCTTCGGAACCGGCACCTGGACGCTCGCTTTCGCCTACGGCATCACCGTGCTGCCGTTCGCGTTCCGGTCCATCCAGGCATCGATCGATGCGGCCGACCTGCGCACCCTCTCCGAGGCGGCGCGATCGCTCGGTGCGAGCTGGCCGACGGTCGTGCTGAAGGTGCTCGCACCGAACCTTCGCCAGGGCCTGCTCGCCGCATCCCTCATCTCCATCGCCGTGGTGCTCGGGGAGTTCACGATCGCCTCGCTCCTGAACCGCCAGGTCTTCCAGACCGCCATGGTGGTCGTGAACAAGCAGGACCCCTACGCCCCGGCGATCTTCACCCTGCTGGCGCTGGTGTTCGTCTTCCTCCTGCTCCTCGTCATCGGCCGCGTCGCCCGCGGCACCGGAAAGGCCCGCTCATGACCCTCGACCACGCGCTGCCGCGCACCAAGGACAATCTGCTGCTCGCCCAGGCGGGCGAGGGCACCCGCGTCGAGCTTCAGGGCATCGTCAAGAGCTACGCCGGCACGCGTGTGCTGCACGGGGTGGACCTCGACATCGCGCCCGGCGAGTTCGTCTCGCTTCTCGGCCCCTCGGGATGCGGCAAGACGACGCTGCTCCGGGTGCTCGCCGGACTCGAGGGCGCGGACGCGGGTGCCGTGCTCCTGGGCGGTGGCGACGTGTCGCGAGTGCCCACGAACAAGCGGGACATCGGAATGGTCTTCCAGTCGTACTCGCTGTTCCCGCACCTGCGGGTCGCGGAGAACACCGCCTTCGGCCTGCGTCGGCGTGGGATCGGCAAGGCGGAGGCTTCGCGCCGAGCCGTCGATGCGCTCGCTCTCGTCGGTCTCGCCGACTTCGCCGACCGCTTCCCGCACCAGCTCTCCGGCGGTCAGCAGCAGCGGGTCGCACTCGCGCGGGCGTTGGTCACCGAGCCCAAGGTGCTCCTGCTCGACGAGCCGCTGTCGGCGCTGGATGCGAAGGTGCGCGTGCAGCTGCGCGATGAGATCCGCCGCATCCAGCTGCGCCTCGGCATCACGACCGTCTTCGTCACCCACGACCAGGAAGAGGCGCTGGCCGTCTCCGACCGGATCGCGGTGATGAACGCAGGGAGGATCGAGCAGATCGGTTCTCCGGAGCAGCTGTACACGACCCCGTCCACGGCGGGGGTCGCGGCCTTCGTGGGGCTCTCCAGCGTCGTCTCGGGTGTCGCCGAGGGCGACCACGTGCGGGTGTGGGGTCAGTGGCTTCCGCTGCAGTCCCCGGCGGACGGCCCGGTCGACGTGTATCTGCGACCCGAGAACGTCTACTTCGCTTCCGCAGCCGACGCCGCCACCGAGGCCCTGGTCGAGGAGAGCACCTTCCTCGGCAGCATGCGGCGCACGCTGGTCCGCACCGAGTCCGGCGAGCTGGTCCGGGTGCAGCACGCCCCCGGCATCCATCCATCGTTCGGCGAGCGTGTGCGCATCGCCGTCGCCCCGGAGCCCGTCGCCGTGCACCCACGCGGGTGAGCCTGCTCTTCCCTCCGATATACCGGGACCACTAGCGTGAGCCGCGAGGGCGGACTCCCTCCATCGAAGAGAAGAGAAAGGACGCCTCATGGCAGGCACGTTCGAGCTGTACACCGACAAGTCCGGCGAGTACCGATTCCGTCTGAAGGCCGGCAACGGCGAGGTCATCGCGACAGGTGAGGGCTACTCGTCGAAGGCGGCGGCACTGAATGGCATCGACTCCGTCCGCCGGAATGCCGCCGACGCCGAGGTCGTCGAGACCGACTAGCTCGAGACCCCCACTTCACGCCGAGACCCCCTGCTGCAGACGTCTGCAACAGGGGGTCTCAGCGTGAAGGCGGGGTCTCGGCGGACCGTGCCGCCGCACCCTCAGAGCACGCGGGAGAGGAAGTCCTGCGTCCGCGGATGCTGCGGGTTCGCGAGCACCTCGCGGGGGTCTCCCTCTTCGACGATGTGCCCGCCGTCCATGAAGATCAGGCGCGAGCCGACCTCCCGGGCGAAGCCCATCTCATGCGTGACCACGAGCATCGTCATGCCCTCGTCGGCCAGCGACCGCATCACCTGCAGCACCTCGCCGACCAGTTCGGGGTCGAGTGCCGACGTCGGCTCATCGAACAGCATCATGTCGGGGTTCATGCACAGGGCACGGGCGATCGCGACGCGCTGCTGCTGTCCGCCGGAAAGGTGTCCGGGGTAAGCGTCCGCCTTCTCGGACAGCCCCACGCGCTCGAGCATGGCGCGTGCGATCAGTTCGGCTTCCTTCTTCGACCGCTTCTTCACCCGCTGCTGCGCGACCGTGAGGTTGCCGAGCACATCCAGATGCGGAAACAGGTTGAAGCTCTGGAACACCATGCCGATGCGCGTGCGCACCGCGTCGATGTCGACGTCGGGGTCGGTGATGTCGATCCCCTCGATCAGCACCCGACCGGCGGTCGGCTCCTCGAGCAGGTTCACCGAGCGCAGCAGGGTCGACTTGCCGGAGCCCGACGGTCCGATGACGCAGACGACCTCGCCCCGGGTGACGGTGAGGTCGATGCCCTTGAGCACCTCGTTGTCGCCGAACGACTTCACGAGCCCCTGCACGTCGATCGCGGGGGCGTGCACATCGATCTTCTCGGTGATCATCGCTGCCTCGACATCCGTCGCTCCAGCCACGCGCTGAAGCGCGTGAGCGGAATCGTCACGATCAGGTACAGGATCGCCGCCATGATGAGCGGCGTCGCATTCGCGTTCTGGGTGCTCGCATCGCGGGCGAAGTTCGTGAGCTCCTTCGACCAGATGAACGACCCGGCGATGAACAGCAGAGACGTGTCCTTCAAAAGCAGCACGAACTCGTTGGTCAGGGGCGGGATGATGATCCGGAACCCCTGCGGCACGATGATCCAGAAGGTCGTCTTCAGGGGCGACATGCCCAACGATCGCGCGGCCTCCGTCTGCCCCTTCGGGACCGCCTGGATGCCGGCGCGGATCGTCTCGGCCATGTAGGCCGAGGCGACGAGGACGAGACCGATCAGTCCGAGCACGACCGGTCCGCCGAGCTTCGTCCCGGGAACACCCACGGCGATCGGCAGGATGAAGGCGATGCCGAAGATCGTGAGGATCGCGGGAAGCCCACGGAACAGCTCGATCCACACCGTCGCGATCCATCGGAACGGCGCGATGACCGACAGCTTCATCAGGGCGAGCAGCACCCCGAGGAGCAAGCCGCCCGCGAACGCCACCGCCGTGAACCACAGCGTGTTCACGAGGGCGGTCGTGATGATCCCGGGGAACATCTTCGCCGCGACCTCAGGGTTGAAGAACAGCGGTCCGATCTTCGCCCAGTCGGTGGTCAGGATCGCCCAGACGGCGATCGCGAGCAGCACCGCATACACCGAATACCGATACAGCTTGGCCTTGGTCGTGCGCCTCAACGCCATCGTCGAGGTCCTCCCGCTCTACCGACTCCGCCGGTCACTTGGCCGCGAGGTACTCGTCGTAGATCTCCTGGTACGTGCCGTCGTCCTGGAGCTCCTTGAGCGCCTTGTTGATGGCCTCGCGGAGTTCGTCCTTCTCACCCTTGGCGAAGGCGAACCCGTAGGACTCGTCGGTCGGGTACGTCTCGACGATCTTGTAGTCGGAGTTCTCCTGCTCGTGGACGTAGTTGACGGGCTGATCCTGGAGGATGGCGTCGATCTGACCGGCCTGCATCGCCGGCCACAGCTCACCGTCGCCGCCGTACTGCACCAGCTGGGCACCCTTGGCGTTCTCCGTCGCGTAGGACTCGCCGGTGGTGCCCTGCTGCACGCCGACGTTCTTGCCGTCGAGGTCGTCGATGGACTCGATGCCCGAGTCGGTGCGGACCAGCAGCGACTGCAGCGAGTCGACGTACGGGTCGGAGAAGTCGATGTTCGCCTTGCGCTCCTCGGTGATCGTCATCGCGGAGGCGCCGATGTCGCACTGGCCCGAAACGAGGATCGCGCCCGACTGCAGCGGGTCGAAGGCCACGTCCTGGACGGAGATCTTGAGGTCGAGCTTCTCAGCGATCGCGGTGAGCAGGTCGATGTCGAAGCCCGAGTAGCCGGACTCGGAGCTCGTGTCCTCGATCTCGAAGGGCGGGTAGGGCACGTCGGAGCACACGGAGAGCGTGCCCGCCTCCGCCAGGCCGTACTCGTCGCCGGCGGCGGGAGCGTCGCTGCTGCCCGCATCGGACGAACCGGTCGCGCAGCCGGCGAGCGCGAGAGTGGCGGTCGCCATGAGGGCGAGACCGGCGATGAGGTTACGACGAGTCATGTCGGCTCCTGAAGGACGAGGGCGGGGTATGCCCACGGACGGGTAGGAGAACATCTAAACATGCGGCTCGTCGCGTGACCAATGACATGGGGCAGCGGACGTATCACGTTTGGGTTGCAAGTGCACGCCGCTCAAGCCGTGAAATCGAGTGCCGCAGCAGGTGCGACGCCGTCTCAGAGCTCGAAGTCGACCGCGACGCGGGAAGCGACCACCGAGCGGATGTAGCCGGCGACCTCCTCGTGCGCAGGGTGCACCTGGTACGCGTCGATGTCGGCCACCGAGGCGAAGTCGGCCACGAGCGTCACGTCCCAGTTCGTCTCCGGGTATGCCGCATTGGCGCCGGCGGAGATCGAGAGCAGCTGCGGCACGACGCCGTCCAGAGCATTGAGGCGACGGGCGACCTCGGCCGCCTGCTCTGCCCGCAGAGCGGCGTCGTCGGCAGCGAGCTTCCACGTCACGACATGGCGGATGGTCACAGGGACTCCTTCGTCTCGATCTGCGCCTCGCCGCGAACCGCGGCCTCCAGCGCCTCGCGCAGCCGGTCGGGCGACACCCGCCAGTGCGCGTGCAGATCGCCGTCGATCAGGACGACGGGGATCTTCTCCCACCACAGTTCGTACAGCGCGGGGTCATCCTGGATGGACGCCTCGACGATCTCGATCTGCTCCGCCGCGGCGTCGGGCAGCTCGGCCACGACAGCGTCGATCACGTCGGAGGCCACCTCGCACAGGTGGCAGTCGGGCTTGCGGATCAGCGTCAGCGTGGTCACGCCGACGGCACCTCGACAGCGCGCCCCTGGGAGATCCACTCCCCGGTGCCACCCTCGACGTTGGTGGCATCGAAGCCGCGCGACTCCAGCGCCTCGACGACCCGAGCCGAGCGACCGCCGGCCTGGCAGATGACGTCGAACGATTCCGCCGGCAACTCATCGAGACGGTTGCCGATCTCGGACATGGGGATGTTGACGGCGCCGGGCACGTGACCCGCGGCGAACTCGTCCACCTCCCGCACATCGATGAGCGGGACACCCGACCGCTCGGAGAGTTCGGTGACGGTGATCGACTTCATGGCTTCCTCTCGGCGGTACGGAGCTGTGGGCAGAGACACAAAGCGCCCGTCCGAAGACAGGCGCTCGTGTCTGGTCGCTTACTTCTTGTTGCGACGCTGGTGGCGAGTCTTGCGAAGCAGCTTGCGGTGCTTCTTCTTCGCCATGCGCTTGCGGCGCTTCTTGATGACAGAACCCACGGAAACCTCACTAAGTCAGTGGCTGGGTGTCGCCGAAATCGGACACCCGGGTACGGGCACGGAAAATGCCTCGGGTCAGTCTAGCAAATCCGACGGGCTCCGCCGTCCGGCCTCACTCCGGAACCTCGTCCGTCACCAGGAACCGCCACACGAGGGCGTGCCCGAGGGCGACGAGCCCGATGAGCAGGAGCGCTTCGACCTGGATCCCGGTGAGTCCGAGCGGAGCGACGAGGTGGGGAGCCACTCCGATCACGGCGACCGCCGCGTACACCACCACGGTGCCGACCTGGATCCACCGCACCGACCTCGGCGTCCCGTCTCTCCCGGCCTGCGCCACCAGGCGAATCATGGAGACGCCGCCCACGATCGCGACGACGACGAAGGACAGACGCCACAGGATCGGGGTCTCGGTGCCACCGACCTGCGCGAAGAGCCCCATCAGGGCGGGGAGCAGAAACGAGAGGTAGATGCCGCCGATGGTCCGGCGCATCGCGGGAATCGCGGTCCAGTCACGGCGAGCGCGGACGACGTTCCACCAGAGTCCCGTGAGCGTGAAGCACGTGGTGGAGAAGAGAGCGTAGAACGTGCTGACGTCCACGATGTCTTCTCCGCGGATTCAACCGACGTCGGCGATGGGCCGCTGCAGCGCGTCGGCCACTGCGGATTCGGGCACGCGATAGCTGCGGCCGAAACGAACGGCCGGCAGCTCCCCGGCGTGGACCAGCCGGTAGACGGTCATCTTCGACACGCGCATCAGCTCGGCGACCTCGGCCACCGTGAGGAATCGGACATCTGGAACCTCGGGCATCCCACGTACCCCTTTCTCGATGTGCACACTCTATGGGGTAGCTGGGACGCATGTAAACCCGTGTGACCCTTGTGATCAGCGGGAAGAGCGCACGGTCGCGAACGCGCGGACGGGGAACGTACCGAACCCGCGCACCGCGGGAGGTGCCGCCGTGAAGTGAGCGCCCCGAGCCGGAAGTGCGTCCAGGCCGGTCAGATGCTCCACCACGTGCACTCCGGCCGCGAGCAGGATGCTGTGCGCCGGGCGCTCCCCTCCGCTCTCGGTGTCGTCGATGTTCAGAGAGTCGATGCCGACGAGGAGCACCCCGGCGTCGGCCAGAAACCGAGCGGCGTCCTCCGCCAGGTACGGCGCGCCGTGGGCATACCCGGGCGCGCCGAAGTGCCGGTCCCACCCCGTATCGAGAAGGACAGCAGAGCCGCGAAGATCGCGGTCGGCGAGGGTGGCCGCACGGATGCCGCGACGTTCCGGCGTCCACGCGTCGCGTAAGTGGAACACTTCGGCGGGTAGCCCGACGAGGGTCCGCAGGTCCAGCGAGGCGAGGTCGCCACCGTCGGCGTATCGATGGAGAGGCGAGTCGAGATACGTGCCGGTATTGCCGATCATCGTGATGACGTCCATCACGAACTCGGTTCCCGGCGCGTACTTCGTGCGGGACTCCTGGCGAGTGAGGAACGGGGTGATCCTCGGCGCGGGGAACCCGGGGTACGTCACCAGCCCCGCTTCGATGGGATGACTCAGGTCGATCACCGCGTCCTCGACCGAATCGCGGACCGTCTGCACGCCTCGACTGCCCCGGTGAGGCTCTTCGACGATGCGGAGTCCGCTGAGCTCGACGCTGCTCACCAGCGCCAGCCCGAGATGCCGGATGAGGAGCGCGCCGATCTCTTCGGACGTCATATCCGTATGCGGGAGGTCGAGACGGAATCCGTCTCCGGTGATGCCGCCCCCGTTCGCGAAGGCGATCGTGAAGTCGAAGTGCGCTCTGTACTCGGCGGTCATGTCCTCATCATGGCGAACATCGCCGACGCTGCCGGCGGATCAGACGGACTTCTTGGTCTTGGCCAGCCGCTCGCGCGCCTCGCGAAGCGCCTGCCTCTCGAGCTTGTGAGCTGTGCGGAGAGCCTTCTCCGCGTCGCGCACGGCCTTCTGTGCCTCCTTCAGGCGGCGATCGCCCGCGAGCTCTGCGGGATCGAGATCGACCCACTCGGTCACTGCGGCCCGCGGCTCGGCGCGGTCGAGTCCGGCGATGTAGGCGGCCACGCCGTCGAGTGTCCGCTCGACCCCGAAGCGGAACGGATCGGCAGCGGACAGGAACACGTCATCCTCGATCGCGCGCCGCAGAGCCGGGAATTCCTCCGCTGTGATCACCCGGTCGAAGAGCGCTGCCTCCCGAGCGGAGACCTCGTCGGGCGTGAGACCGCTGCCGCGGGCCTGTTCCGTGTAGCCGGCCTGCACGATCCCGCACCAGCGGGCGTGCCCCGTCATCGCGAGCGCGACGGCCAGCCGCTCCTCTGCCGTCAGGGGCGTCTCTTCCAGGGCCGTGAGCCCCGCATCGATCCATGCGGAACTGTTTGGCGTGATGGGCGAGCCGGTGATCGGTAGCGAAAGCATCCAGGGGTGACGGAGGTAGAGCAGGATCTGCGCCTCGTACAGCGCCAGCAGTCGCCCGCGCCATCCGTCTACCTCGAGGTGGCTCTCGGGCGGAAGCCCCGTCGCCTCCTCCTGCATGAGCAACAGCAGGTCGTCCTTCGCGGTCACGTAGCGATAGAGCGACATCGGCGTGAAGCCCAGCTTCGCTGCCACCGCCGCCATGGATACGGCGCCGATCCCCTCGGCATCGGCCAGTTCGACGGCTGCGTCGACGATCTTCTCGACGCTCATCTCCCGCTTGGGTCCGCGCTGCGGGTTCGCGGCGACGCCCCAGGCGAGCGCGATCCCCCGTGGCAGCTCCGGCGGCTCGGTCTCAGTCATGCGATCATCCTACTTCTGTTTATTTAATAAACAGTGTGTTACCGTCATACACAGTTGCGTTGCTCATACACAGTTTTTGACATACACAGAAGGGATCACCTGATGGATACAGCCATCGAGGTGCAAGGCCTGCACAAGGCATTCGCCAAGAAGACCGTCGTCGACGGTCTGGATTTCCGCGTCGGACGCGGAGAGGTCTTCGCCCTGCTCGGACCCAACGGAGCAGGCAAGACGACCACGATCAACATCCTCACCACCCTCACCAACGCCGACGCCGGCACCGCGACCGTCGCCGGGTGGGACGTGCGAAAGCACGCGGTCGAGGTGCAACGCCGCATCAGCCTCACCGGTCAGGCGGCCGCGGTCGACGATGCGCTGACAGCGACGGAGAACGTGGTGATGTTCGCTCGTCTCGCCGGTCTCGGCCGCGCCGCGGCCAAGCGTCGTGCCGCCGACCTGATCGCCCAGTTCGACCTGGCCGATGCCGCCGCGCGCACCGTCCGCACCTTCTCCGGGGGAATGCGCCGCCGCCTCGACCTCGCTCTGAGTTTCGTCGTGACTCCGGAAGTGCTGTTCCTGGACGAGCCCACGACCGGCCTCGACACTCGCAGCCGCCGCGATCTGTGGGACATCATCCGGATGCTCGCCGCTTCCGGCACCACGGTGTTCCTGACGACGCAGTACCTCGAGGAGGCCGACCAGCTCGCCGACCGGATCGCGGTGCTGCACGACGGTCGCATCGCCGCGCTCGGCACACCGGCGGAGCTGAAGGCGCGCGTCGGCGGGGACACGGTCGAACTCCATGACGACCACGGCGTGCTCCGCCGCGAGATCCCCACCGACGGCACGGTCGCCGACCTGCGGCGAGCGCTCGACCTGCTCGACGAGGAGGGTGCCGACGGAGTCGTCACCCTGCGTCGCCCGACCCTCGACGACGTGTTCCTCGCCGTCACCTCCCCTGCCCCCACCCCTCGATCCGTGAAGGAGCACGCATGAACATCACCTTGGCCGCGCCTCGAGCGACGGCATCCATTCCCTCCGCACCCGTTCCCCGTCCGCGGCTTCGCGGATTCACCGCCGAGGCCGTCTTCGTCGGACGGAGCCTGCGTCATTCCGTCCGCGACGGTGAATCGCTGCTGATGGCGATCATGCTGCCCGTGATGCTCATGCTCATGTTCACGTGGGTCTTCGGCGGCGCCATCGACCCGTCGGGCGCCTACGTCGACTACGTCGTGCCGGGCATCATCCTGACGTGCGCCGGCTTCGGTGCATCGTCCACCGCCGTGTATGTCGCGAACGACATGCGCACCGGCATCATCGACCGCATCCGCACCATGCCGCTGAGGGCAGGGGCCGTGCTGACCGGTCACGTGGTCGCCAGCGTGCTGAGGAATCTGATCGCCACCGCGATCGTGATCGGCGTCGGCGTGCTGGTCGGGTTCCGACCCACCGCGAGCCTCGGGGAGTGGATCGCGCTGGCGGGCCTCATCACCCTGTACATCCTCGCGATCACGTACCTGTTCGCAGCCATCGGGCTCGCGGCAGGAAGCCCCGAGGGCGCGAACGGATACGGTTTCGTCCTGCTGTTCCTGCCCTATCTCTCCAGCGCGTTCGTGCCCGTCGCGAGCATGCCGGAGTGGCTGCAGCCGATCGCGGCGAACCAGCCGATCACCCCCATCGTCGAGACGATCCGCTCCCTCCTGATGGATACGCCGCTGCAGGGCGAGGCATGGTGGGCCATCGGCTGGTGCCTGGTCATCCTGCTGATCGCGGTGGCCTGGGGCGCGTGGCTCTTCCGCCGCAAGGCGGGCCGACGGTGATTGCCTTCCGCCACGGCTCGGATCCCAGCTGAGCCATAGCGACTCCGCGTCGTTCGCTCAGATGAGACTGCGATGCTCGGTGCAGGACTCGCACCGACCCCGCCGAGTCCACGCGGGTCTGGGGACCTGCGGATCGCCCCTGACGACATCCCCCCGGTCGTCAGGGGCGAGGCGTTTCCCCAGGACTCATTCCGGTCGGGGCGAGGGGTCAGGCTCCGAGGCGCTTGAGTGCGTTTGCGACGACATGCTTCGCAGAAGCCGCGGCGCGTCCGACGACCTCGGCAGCGTGCGCAGCACTGTCCGGCACGGGGTAGTCGATGTCGGGAGCTTCGTCGCCGTATGCGTCCACGAGGAACGGCACCAGCCAGTCGTCGACGACCTCGAGCGGCTCGACCGCGAGACTGTAGAAACGACGCTGGCCGTCTTCGCGCACGGAGACCAGCTCGGCATCGCGCAGCACCTTCAGATGCTTCGACACTGTGGGCTGGCTGATGCCCAGGTCGGCGACGATCTGGCTGACGCTGGTGCCCGTCTCTCCTTCGGCCGTACGTCGCAGCAGGAGCTGGAGGATGTCTCGCCTCGTACCGTCTGCGATCACGTCGAAGATGTCCGTCATGTGATCAGGGTAGTCGGCTCCGGCACGGAGTACCATGACGAAGGCTCGGCGACTGGCGCCGCGTGTCCGCGGTGTACGGACGAGAGAGAATCACGAGGGGGCAGCGATGTCGGGCATCGTTTCGGCGTCGTCCCCACGGCAGGCCCTCAGAGGTGCCGCCGGACGGGTGAAGCACCTCGTCACCTCGTCGCCGTCCCGCTTCGCGATCGTCGTGTTCGCGCTGCTGATCCTGGTGTTCACGGTGCTGCTGTCGCTGCCGATCGCGTCCGCGAGCGGCACAGTCACACCGCTGAGCGATGCGCTCTTCACGGCCGTCTCGACCATCTGCGTCACCGGCCTCGCCACCGTCGACATGGCCAACCACTGGTCGCCGTTCGGCCACGTCCTGATCTTCCTCGGGGTGAACATCGGGGCGCTCGGCGTCCTCACGCTCGCGTCTCTCATGGGCATGCTGATCTCGAAGCGTCTCGGTCTGCGGGCCAAGCTGTTGGCCGCGGGCGACACCAACCCCCTCCGCGCCCACGGCGGCGTGGTCAACGAGAGCCAGACCGTGCGACTCGGCGAGGTCGGCCAGCTGCTGACCACAGTCGCGGTGTCAGCGCTCATCATCGAAGCCTCGTTGGCGGCGCTGCTGTACCCCGCGCTCGTGATGGCGAAGGTCGACCCGATCGCCGCGCTCTGGGAGGCCCCCTACTTCGCGGCGATGGCGTTCACCAACACCGGGTTCGCCCCGAACGACGGCGGCGTCGCGGTGTTCGCCGACGACTACATGGTGCTGTTCCTCCTCATGGTGGGGGTCTTCCTCGGCAGCATCGGCTTCCCCGTGATCTACACCCTCGCCAAGCACGTCTGGCACGTGAAGCGCTGGTCCCTGCACACCAAGCTCACGCTCGTCACCACCGTGCTGCTGTTCATCCTGGGTGCGGCCGTCTTCGTCATCCTCGAGTTCGACAACCCGAAGACGTTCGGGTCGATGGATGCCGCCGACACCACCTTCCAGGCGTTCTTCCTCTCCGCCATGACCAGATCCGGCGGATTCAACGTGATCGAGATGGACGATCTGAACGGCTCCTCCCTGCTCGCCGCCAGCATGCTCATGTTCGTCGGCGGCGGCTCGGCATCGACCGCGGGCGGCATCAAGGTCACCACGCTCGCCGTCCTCGCGATCGCTGTCTGGTCGGAGGCGAAGGGCCGGCAGTCGGTCGAGGCCTTCGGACGCCGCATCCCCAGCGACGTGCAGCGCGTGGCCCTCAGCGTCGTCGCGTGGGGTGCGACCATCGTCGCGCTGTCGACGATCGTGATCGCTCAGATCACCAAAGCCGACATCAGCCACGTCCTGTTCGACGTGATCTCGGCCTTCGCGACCGTCGGCCTGTCGACAGGGCTCACCGCAGACCTCCCGGACGCCGGCTCGTACGTGCTTGCCGCGACCATCTTCATGGGCCGCGTTGGTACAGTGACACTCGCCGCGGCGGTCGCCGCGACATCGCGAACGCAGTACTACTCACTGCCCGTGGAAAGGCCGATCGTTGGTTGAAGTCCTCCGGGGCGACGCTCCCGTCCTCGTCATCGGTCTCGGTCGATTCGGCGCCGCCTGCGCTGGAGAGCTCGACCGCCTCGACCGCGAGGTGCTCGCGATCGACGACAACCTCGAGCTCGTGCAGAAGTGGTCGGACCGGGTCACCCACACGGTGCAGGCCGACGCGAAGAACATCGACGCGCTCCGCCAGATCGGCGCCCAGGACTTCCAGGTCGCGGTCGTCGCCGTCGGCTCGTCGATCGAGGCATCCGTGCTGATCACCGCGAACCTCGTCGACCTGAAGGTGCCGCAGATCTGGGCCAAGGCCGTCTCGCAGTCGCACGGCAAGATCCTGGCGAGGGTCGGCGCGAACCACGTCATCTACCCGGAGCGCGAGGCCGGCGAGCGCGTGGCGCACCTCGTGAGCGGGCGCATGCTCGACTTCATCCGCTTCGACGACGACTTCGTCCTGGCCAAGATGTACCCGCCGAAATTCATCCGCGGCGTCGGCCTGAACGAGTCGGGCGTGCGCTCGAAGTACAAGGTCACCGTCGTGGGCGTGAAGAGCCCTGGCAAGCCGTTCCGCTACGCCGAGGCGAACACCATCGTCACGAATCACGACCTCATCATCGTCTCGGGGACCAACAGCGACATCGAGCGCTTCGCCGGCCTCGACCGCTGACGCTCGGATACATCCGATACCTCGACTCCCCCTCGCGGCGGATGCACCGCCGTCCACGGCCGTGGTGGGATGGGACGCATGACCGACAACGCAGCGGCCCCTCCCGTCCTCGCCCTCCGCGGGCTCCGCAAGCAGTTCGGGCAGAAGATCGCCGTCGACGACCTCTCCCTCGACGTGCCGGCCGGATCCATGCTCGGGCTCCTCGGCCCGAACGGTGCGGGCAAGACCACCACCCTCGCCATGACCACGGGCCTGCTGCGGCCGGATGCCGGTGCCGCATGGGTACTAGGCGCGGACGTGTGGCAGAACCCCGCCGACGCGAAGGCCCGGATGGGTGTGCTGCCCGACGGCATCCGCATGCTCGACCGCCTCACCGGCGCCGAGCTGCTGCGCTACACGGGGCTGCTCCGCGGCATGCCCGAAGCCGAGGTCGTCTCGCGCAGTGATGAGCTCCTCGCCGCACTCGGCCTCACGGACGCGCGGGACCGGCTCGTCGTCGACTACTCGGCGGGCATGCGCAAGAAGATCGGCCTGGCCTGCGCACTGATCCACGCGCCCCGCCTGCTGATCCTCGACGAACCGCTGGAAGCCGTCGACCCGGTGTCCGGCGAGACGATCCGCCAGATCCTGCGGGCGTTTGTGGACGGCGGTGGCACCGTGGTGCTGTCGAGCCACGTGATGGAGCTCGTCGAGTCGATGTGCGACCGGGTCGCGATCGTCGCGGAGGGCCGCCTTCTCGCGCACGGAACTCTGGATGAGGTGCGAGCCGGACTGTCGCTGCAGCAGCGGTTCCTCGCACTCGTGGGGGCACACGACCTGGGGACGGAGACGCTCGCGTGGTTGCGCTCCTCGTAAGCCTGCGCTGGCGGCAGCTGCGCCATCAGCTGTCGCGGAACCCGTGGATGATCGTCACCCTGGTCATCACGGGACTGATCGCCCTCGGCTTCCTCGCCGGCCTCGCCGCAGGATTGGTGGCGCTGCGGTTCGCCGCTCCCGACGCCGCCGTCACGGTGATCGTGCTGGCGGGGGCGGTCATCGTCCTCGGCTGGTGGATCGGGTCGATCCTGGTCAGCGCCGACGACTCGCTCGCACCCGAACGATTCGCGCTGCTCCCCCTGACGGCACGCTCCCTGCTGCCGGGCTTCGTGGTCGCGGGGGCGACGACGGTGGGCGGCATCGGCACCACCGTCGCGCTGCTCCTCATGCTGCTCGGCTGGTCGGTGAGCGTGCCCGCGCTGCTGACCGCACTCATCATGACCCCCGTCGCCGTCGCCACCTGCGTGCTGGGCGCCCGCGTCGTGAGCGGTGTGCTGGCCGGCTGGCTCGCGCGACGCAGCGCCCGCGACCTGGTCGTGATCGTCGGCGTGGTGCTCCTCTCCTCGTCCGGCGTCCTGCTCAATGTGGGGATCGGCGCGCTGGTCCGGGTGAACGACGTCGGCGGAGCGTTCACCACCATCGCGGACATCGCCGCGTGGACGCCGATGGGCGCCGTCTTCGGCGTACCCGGGTCCGTCGCTCAGGGCGACTTCCCGGCTGCGGCACTCCGCCTGGTCATCGCCCTCGCCACGGTCGCCGCCTTGTGGTTCGCGGCACAGGGGCTGCTCGCTGCGCGGCTGGTCGCCCCCATCCAGGACACCGGCGGCGGACGCGTGCGCTCGGTCGGGCTGCTCGATCGGGTGCTGCCGGCCAGCCCGGTCGGGGCGATCGCCGCCCGCACGCTGCGGTACTTCCGACGCGATCCCCGGCAGATCGTCAACATCGTGATGCTCCTGCTGCTGCCCGCGATCTTCATCGGCCTGTCCCTGATGAACGGGCTGCAGGACGAGTCCATCGGATTCGGCCCCGCGATCACCCTCATCCCGACGATCAACGCCCTTCTCACCGGCACCGTCGTGCAGATGGCGATCGCCTACGACAACGACGCGGTCGCCGCGCACATCCTGAGCGGCGTCAGCGGCTCAGCCGACCGAGCAGGACGACTGCTCGGCTTCGGGCTGATCGCGATTCCCGTGACGCTGCTGCTGTGCGTGGCCACCTGCCTGATCGCGGGTCGGATGGACCTGCTCCCGGGCAGCATCGGATCCGCCCTCGGCCTGACGGCGATCTCCGCAGGCGCCGGGGCGTGGGTCGGCAGCTTCCTTCCCGGTCGCGCGCCCGCCCCCGAGGCGAACCCCCTCGGCCGCGGCTCGTCCGGTGGCGTGCAGTCGCTGCTGGCGATGATCATCATCGGACCGATCACGCTCGTGCTCGGGGCACCGGCGTTCGGTTTCGCGATCGCGGGCATCTGGACTCCCGCGTTCGGCTGGGTGAGCCTCGTCTGCGGCGTCGTGCTCGGCGCCGTGGCCCTGTGGGGCGGGACGATGCTGGGCGGCAGCATCCTGAACCGGCGCTGGCCGGAGGTGCTCGCCGAGGTCTCCAGCGAGAGCTGACCGGACGCGAGGGCTCAGGCGCTCAGGCGTCGATGTCGAGGACGAGCTCGACCACGTCATCGACGCCCAGGCCCTCGCGGTCCTGGAGCGCCTTCTTGATCGGCACGATGTAGCCGCCGTCCTTCGGCCAGAGGGCCGTCGTCACGGTCGTGGAGCCGATGGAGACGGATGCGGGGATCATCCCCCACCCGTACGTGACGATCGACGCGACGTCGTGGATCATCTCGCTCTCGGCAGCCGGCACGGTGACGAAGTGGAACGGCGCAGGTCCCCGCCAGTACCAGATGGCTCCTTCGATCCGCAGCTGCATGGCTCAGGCCCCGGCGGCGAGTTCCTTCGCCCGCGCGAGGGCCGCGCCCGCGGCATCCGCGAAGGTGCGGTCGAGGTGCGCGTCCTGCAGCACGGCGACCGCGCGCTCGGTGGTTCCCTTCGGGCTCGTGACGCGACGACGCAGCTCGGCGGGGTCCTCCCCCGAAGCGTCGAGCAGGGCGGTCGCGCCGATGAAGGTCTGCTCCACCATCAGCCGAGAATCGGCCTCGGTGAAGCCCATACCGACAGCCGCCTTCGTGAATTCCTCGATCAGCAGGTACACGTACGCGGGCCCGGAGCCCGAGATCGTGGACAGCGCATCGATCTGCGACTCCGGGACCTCGACGACGGCGCCGACGGTCTCGAACAGCCGACGGACGAGGGCGAGATCCTCGGGCGTGGCGGCGGAACCTGCGGCGAGGCCGGTGACGCCCTTGCGCACGGTCGACGGCGTGTTCGGCATCGAGCGGATGACGCGGGCGTCGGCACCGAGCACGTCGGCGAAGGTGTCGAGCGTGACGCCGGCAGCGACGCTCACCACGATCGCGTCCGAAGTCAGGTGCGGAGCGATCTCGCGGAGCAGGTCGGGCACCATCGCGGGCTTGACGCCGACGAGCACGATGCGTGCCTGCGCGGCGGCCTCGGCGTTGCCGTCCGGCCGCTCTGCGAGAGCGACGCTGGTCACCCCGTCGAGGTCGGCGAATGCCTCGGCCTTTTCCGGAGTGCGGTTCGTCGCGATGATTCCACCGTCGATCCGGATGCCGGAGGCGACCACTCCTCGGAGGATCGCACCGCCCATCGAGCCGGCACCCAGGAAAGCGAGAGAAGGAAGCGAATCAGCCATGTCGTCATCCTACGGCGGGCACTCCCGCAACCTCGGGCGGGCGGTTCTAGACTCGTCCCATGAGTGCATCCGGAGGCAATAAGGCCATCGTCGCGGCGTTCCTGGCGAACCTGGGCATCGCCCTCGCGAAGTTCGTCGCCTGGGCCCTCTCCGGCTCCGCCTCGATGCTCGCGGAGGCGATCCACTCGGTCGCCGACTCCGGCAACCAGCTGCTGCTCATGCTCGGCGGACGCAAGGCGCGACGCGAGGCCGACCGCGCCCACCCGTTCGGGTACGGCCGCGAGCGCTACGTTTACGCGTTCGTCGTCTCGATCATCCTGTTCTCGGTGGGCGGTCTCTTCGCCATCTACGAGGGTGTCGAGAAGCTGACCAACCCGCACGAGCTCGACAAGACCTGGTGGTGGCTGCCCCTCGTCGTGCTCGTCGTCGCGATCGGACTGGAGTCGTTCTCTCTGCGCACGGCCGTCCGCGAGAGCAACGTCGTGCGCGAGAAGGGACAGTCGTGGGTGTCGTTCGTGCGCCGTTCGAAGGCGCCCGAACTGCCGGTCGTGCTGCTCGAAGACGTGGGCGCGCTGACCGGTCTCACGTTCGCCCTGCTCGGCGTCGGCCTCACGCTGCTCACCGGGAACCCCGTGTTCGACGCACTCGGCACCGTGATGATCGGCGTGCTGCTGGTGCTGATCGCGATCGTGCTGGGCATCGAGACCAAGAGCCTCCTCGTCGGCGAAGGAGCGACTCAGGCCGACCACGACCGGATCGTGGACGCCATCAACGCAGGCGACGAGATCGAGAAGATCATCCACATGAAGACCCTCTACCTCGGCCCGGACGAGCTGATGGTCGCCGCGAAGATCGCCCTCAACGCCGACAAGCCCCTGCGTGAAGCCGCCGACGACATCAATGCGATCGAGGCCCGCATCCGCGAGGCCGTGCCGGTCGCTCGCATCGTGTACATCGAGCCTGACGTGTACCGCCCGGCGATCGATCCCGAGCCGTCGACCGACGTCTTCGTGCTGAAGTCGTCGGACTGATCGCGGAGTCCGACATGACGCGGGCGAAAAAACTCCTCGGCCTCGTAACTGCGGCCGGTCTGGCCGTCCTTCTCTCCGGCTGCTCCCTGAACACGATGCTCTGGGGCGACGACGGAGCAGGGGTGATCGAAACGACCGAGGGCCTGATCGACGCAGCGACGGAAGGCGAAGCCGACTCGTACATGTGCGAGGGTCACGACCCGGAGCTGCGCGAACCGGCGGATTGGGAAGGGCTGTCCGCAGAGGAGCCCGAACGCTTCGTGCCGGGCTACTGGCCAGATCAAGTTCCCTTGGAGCCACGCTGGAACATCGGCCTCTCCCTGCCCACGGAACGGGTGGCCGGAGGCGTGGAATTCCCTGGCTACGTCTTCTACCAGGAGACCGATGACGGGCTGTGCGTCGTCGATGTCACCTGGTGGACCGTCGAAGCCGAGGGCTGACGGGCCCGACGCGCGTGCGCTGCGGCGGCAGCTCAGCGCCGCTGCTCGAAGAAGGTCCGCAGCAGCGCGGTCGCCGCGTCCGCTTCGATGCCGCCGATCACCTCGGCGCGGTAGGGCAGCCGCCGGTCGCGCAGCACGTCGTACATCGAGCCCGCCGCCCCCGCCTTGTCATCCCAGGCACCGAAGACCACCCGACCGACGCGCGCCTGCAGGATCGCCCCCGCACACATGACGCACGGCTCGAGGGTGACGACCAGCGTGTGCCCCTCGAGATTCCAGGAGCCGGCGGATGTCGCCGCACGCCGAAGCGCCTCGACCTCGGCGTGCCCGGTCGGATCGTTCGTGGCCTCGCGGGTGTTGCGCCCCTCGGCGACGATCCATCCGGCGGGGTCCAGCACCACGGCGCCGACAGGGATCTCCGATGCCGCAGCGGCCTCGGCCGCGAGCTCGAGCGCCCGCCGCATCGCGAGGTCGTCGGCAGCGGTCATGCGTCGAGCCTACGACAGCCGCCGATCGCGGCCCGGGACAGCAGCCGGCGGTCTCGATGTCGTTCCGGGAGGCGCGGCGCATTACCCTGTATCCATGCGCGTTCACGTGGCCGACCACCCTCTCATCACTCACAAGCTCTCGGTGCTGCGCGACGCGCGTACCCCCTCACCGGTGTTCCGGCAGTTGACGGAGGAGCTCGTCACGCTGCTCGCGTACGAGGCGACCCGCAACGTGAAGGTGAGCCCGATCGAGATCACCACCCCGGTGACCAGGACGATGGGTGTCAAGATCTCGGAGCCGCGCCCGATCGTGGTGCCGATCCTGCGCGCCGGCCTCGGCATGCTCGAGGGCCTCGTCAAGCTGCTTCCGACCGCCGAGGTCGGGTTCCTCGGAATGGTCCGCGACGAGACCACCTTCGAGCCGACGACCTACGCCGAGCGCCTCCCCGACGACCTCAGTGACCGTCAGTGCTTCGCGATCGACCCGATGCTGGCGACCGGTGGCTCGCTCGCGGCAGCGATCCAGTTCCTGTTCGACCGCGGAGCGAAGGACGTCACCGCGATCTGCCTGCTGGGCACGCCCGAGGGTGTCGCCGCGATCGAAGCCATGGCCGGCGACCGCGACGTGACCCTTGTGCTCGGTGCACTCGACGAGCGTCTCGACGAGAAGGGCTACATCGTTCCCGGGCTCGGCGACGCGGGCGATCGCCTCTACGGCACGGTCTGACCCGACGCTTGGGCTGCGCGGTCATGACTGCGCGGTCATGGGCCGCGCAGTCATGGGCTGCGCGGTCATGGCCGCAGAGGCCGCCGGACCGCGCAGTGCTCAGTCCGCTGCGCCGACCAGACGTGCGAAGGCGCTGAGGCGAGCGACCCCCTCCGGCGTATACGGAAGGTCGTCGAGCAGCGCCGGCGAATGGATCAGGTAAGCGACCGCCTGAGCCCGCGAGATCGCCACGTTCAGTCGATTCTGCAGCAGGAGGAACTCGGGGCCGCGGGGTGCGTCCCGCCCGCTGGAGGCCGCGAGCGACGTGATCGAGACGACCGCCTCCTTGCCCTGGAAGTTGTCCACCGTGCCGACCGGGACATCGTGGTAGCCCGCCTCCGCGAGCGCATCGAGCACCAGCTGACGCTGCGCGTTGTACGGCGTGACCACGATGATGTCGGCGGGCACCAGCGGCCTGGCCGACCGGGACGCATCGTTGTCGGTGAAGGGGCGTCCGACCAGGTCACGGACCAGCCGGACGACCTCCGCCGCCTCTTCGGGAGACTGCGTCGAGTTGCCACGATGCCGCAGCGGGATCACGTGCAGGCCGGCGTCGATCCCCTCGACCGATCGCAGCTCGGTGCCGGGGGCTGACGCCAACTGCCCGGCGTAGGCGAGCTTCGACACCGGGGCCGCGACGAACGGATGCATCCGCCAGGAGCGCGCCAGGAAATAGCCGTACTCCGGCCGCACGACCGGATCGCCGTCCATCACCCACCCGAGCGCGGAGGCGTCGACCGGTTCGGGGTGGGCGCCCTGGCTCACCTGGGGAAGCTGCTGCGGATCCCCGAGCAGCAGGAGCCTCTTCGCGCCGGCGGCGACCGCGATGGTCGAGGCGAGCGAGAACTGACCGGCCTCGTCGATCACGAGCAGGTCGAGTCCGTCGCGGTCGACGCGCTGGGTGTTGCTGAAGTCCCAGGCCGTGCCGCCCACGACGGCACCCTCACCGGCGTGCTCGGCGAGGAACGACACCATCCCGGTCTTCGGAATCGTCGTGTACGAATGCTCCGCATCCGGGTCTTTCGGCGCCTTGCCGACCTGAGCCGGCGCGACGCCGTCGGCCACGACCCGCTCGAGCAGGGTCTCGATGATCGCGTGCGACTGCGCGACGACGCCGACCTTGAAGCCGTGCTCGTTCACGAGGCGCGCGATCACCCGGGATCCCGTGTAGGTCTTCCCGGTTCCGGGAGGGCCCTGCACCGCGAGATAGCTGTGGTCGAGGTCGAGCACCCCCGACACGATCGCATCGACCGTGTCGTCGCCGGCAGCGAGCAGCGGCTTCCCCGACACGGTGCGCGGCGGAATCCGGCGGAGGATGTCGGTCGCGGCGTCGTGCGGGAACCCCGGAGCCGCGGCATGCAACGCATCGGCCCACTCGTCGATCGCCCCCTGGAGGGACACGACACGCGGCGGCGCCGCCGGGGTGAGGGCGAGCGGCAGTTCGTCCCACGTCTGCCCCTGCACCGCCGACTCGGTGATGAGGTAGCCGTCGTCGAGAACCTCCGCCACCGAGACGGTGTGCGGCACGTGCACCGCGCGCGAGGGGACCTCGGTGTCGAACGGCGCCGGAACACCATAGAGCGCGAACGGCTGCGATCCGGCACCGAGGGTGGTGCCCGGTGACACCTCGCCGCGGATCTCGACGTCGCGGGACATCACCCTGCGGCCCTCTCCGATGCTCCAGTCGCGACGGACCGTCGAGGAGGGGCGGTCGACGCGCACCACGTCGCGCGTGCCGTCCCACATCGTCACCGGCTCGCGCAGCCGCTGGAAATGCGACACCCAGAAGCTCTTCGCCTCACGCGGGAAGTAGTCGATCGCGGCGGCCGCGAGGCGATGCACGAGCCCGTCGTCGCCCGCTTCGACGGCACGCTCGGCATCGGCGAGGAGCGCGACCGAGCGCGGCGACGGCTCGTAGATGACCTCGTCGGCCTCGTCGGGTGGCGCCGGGGTGACGCCCTCTTTGCGTGCGATGTCGATCAGCCAGTTGCGCAGGCGCCTGGTCGACACGCAGTCGTAGCGGTTGTAATCGGCGAGGTCTGCCAGTACCGCGTCCGCCCCGGCCTGCTCCCCCGCCACCGCGAGCTCACGAGCCGCGACGTACTGCACGATCGAGTCGTCGCCCTTCTGCACGTCGCTGGTCCGCACGTCTTCGCCCATGTACAGCGGCTCGAGCTTCTTGATCGAGTACGAACGCGAACCGACGCGCACCGTCCGCAGCACGAGCGGATACAGGTCGACGAACACGCCCTCGCGCAGCAGCCGATCCACCTCGCCCTCGCGCACACCATGCCGTGCCGCCATCGCCATGAGGTGCGAGGTTTCATAGGGCGCATAGTGGTAGATGTGCATTCCGGGGTGGGCGATCCGGCGTGCATTCACGAAGTCGAGGAACGTCTCGAGCGCCCGCTTCTCGTCGGCGAAGGTGTGCGCCCACAGCGCCGAGTACTGGTCGGCGTTGTCGACCCAGCCGAAGAGGTAGTCGATGCCCCAGTGCCCTTCTCCGTCGGCGGCGGGCTCGGTGTAGAGCGGGTCTCCTTCGAAGTCGAAGAAGATGTCGCCGTGACTGGGAAGCGGGAGGGTGTGGATCGCCGGGGCGTAGTGCACGTCGTAGGTGGGCCGCCCCTCGGCATCGGCGAGCAGCTGCAGCCGCGCCTGGGCACGAAGCGTCTCGAACGTGTCGACGTTCATGCCGGCCGGCGCCGCGGAAGCTTCGGCCAAGGCATCGATCGTCTCGATGCCGGATGCCCGCAGACGCGCACGCTGCACGGGGCGCATCCGCGCGACCATCAGGAGATCGCGATGCGCGAGCACCTGCTCCTCGCAGGTGGCGCAGCGCCCGCAGGCCACGACCTGCAGATCGCCCCGATCGTCTCCCCAGCCGAGCGGCTCGCCCGTCGCACCATCGGTGATGCGACGGTCGGCGATGAGCGCGCGCAGCCGGGCCCGCCGCACCTGGAAGAGCGGAAGGAGGTCATCCACCTGATGGGTGCTGAGCGTGCCGTCGCCGAGGATGAGGTCGACCTCATCGGACCGCGGGATGCCGAGCCGGTCGAGCTGGTCGACGTATGCCGCGAGCTGCATGAGAGCCGTGACCCGAGCCTTGCGCGCCAGCTTGGAGTCTTGAACACGCCATCGGCCGTCGTCGTCCTTGCGGAGGAAGTCGGCGAAACCGACGAACTCGTCGGTGGCGAAAGCCGCCTGGAACACCACGAGCGCATCGGAGCGCAGCGCCCTGACCGTCTCGTCGATCGCGGCTGCCAGCGCCTCGGAATCGACCGATGAGACTTTCTCGATGCGGTGGACGCTCGCATCACCCAGGTCGTGGATGTATCGGGCCAGCACATTCTGTTCGTGCACGTCGCCCAGCTCTGCGGCACGCTTCAGAGTCGCATCTTCCGGCTCCTCGACGGCGGGCACCCGCCCCAGCTTCGCGTCGATCGCCCGACACCAAGCGAACTCGCATTCGGCGGCCGCCTTGAGGTCGCTCGCGCTCCAGATGACGCGCTGCGCCTGAGTGTCGATCCGCACGATGCTCCCGTTCTGTCGGATGCTTCGACACTATCCGCGACATCGGACACGACGCGAAGCGGGGCACCCCGCAGAGGCGGGCGGGCGGGCAGTCAGCGCCACCAGCTGTCGTCCGGGGTCACCGGGAGGTGTCGCTTGTGCTGCGTGGCGAGGTATCGCGCCTCGATGCGACCGGCGACCTCGGGGTCGACCGAACGCCCCTCGAGGAAGTCGTCGATCTGCTCGTAGGTGAGACCGAGTTCGTCCTCGTCGGCTCGACCGGGTTGGCCGTCGAGCAGGTCGGCAGTCGGCACCTTGAACGCGAGGCGATCCGGGGCGTCGAGGAATTGCAGGAGCGAGCGCCCCTGGCGCTTGGTGAGGCCGGACAGCGGGAGGATGTCGGCCGCGCCGTCGCCGAACTTCGTGTAGAAGCCCGTCACCGCCTCGGCGGCGTGGTCCGTGCCGATCACGAGAAGCCCGTCGTGGCCTGCGAGCGCGTACTGCGTGACCATGCGGACGCGCGCCTTGATGTTGCCGCGGTTGAAGTCGCTGATGTCGCTCGTGACCGCGAACTCGATGTCCTCTTCGACGCCGTCGACGCCGTTCTGGATGTTGACCTCGACCGAGGAATCGGGCGCGATGAACTCGAGGGCGGCCTGGGCGTCGTCGGCATCGTGCTGCACGCGGTACGGCAGACGAACGGCGAGGAACTTCGCCTCGCCGCCCTCGGCCCGCACCCGCTCGACGGCGAGCTGGGCCAGGCGACCGGCGAGCGTCGAGTCCTGCCCGCCGGAAATGCCGAGCACGTAGCCCTTCGCTCCGGTCGTGCGCAGGTAGTCCGCGAGGAAGCCGATGCGACGCTCGGTCTCGGCTTCGGGGTCGATCTGGGACCTGACACCGAGATCCTCAGAGATCTGCTGCTGCAACGACATGTGATCCTCCGCTCGTTTCCTCGAATCAGTATCTCCCTTCCGTGTTACGTCGGGGTGACGCCGCGTCGCTTGCATGCTCCTGTCAGTCTCGACCTGAGAGAATGAGGCAGTGAAACTCCTCGTTGCCGCACTCGCGTCCGAACTGTCCGCATTCCCCGAGGAGGTCGAGGGCTTCGACCGACTTGTGACCGGCCCCGGCAAGCTGCAGGCGACATACGCCCTCACGCGTGCCCTCGACGCCAACGTCTACGACGAGATCGTGGTCGTCGGCACCGCGGGCGCGATCGATCCCGACCTCGAGGCGACCGTCCACGAGGTCGGCACGGCGTTCCAGCACGACGTCACCGACCTCGACGGCGTCGCCGGTCAGCACGTCTCGCTGCCGGCGCGCGTCAGCACCGGGCGCGACGGCGTCCTGATCGCCACCGGCGACCACTTCGTCGAGGACGCCGAGGTCACCGCCGTGATCCGGCCGTCGGGAGCGGCGCTGGTCGACATGGAGACCTACGCCTACATCTGGGTCGCCGAGCAGTTCGGCGTGCCCATCCGCGTGTTCCGCGCCGTGTCCGACCAGGCCGAGGACGGCGCGTTGACCGATTGGCGCGAGGCCGTCGCCCGTTGCAGCGTGCAGCTACGCGATTTCATCCGCGCCGAGTACGGCGTCTGAGACCGCGGACGCCTTCGGCTCCGCCTCGGTTCAGCGCGCCTCGGTTCAGCGCGCCTCGGTTCAGCGCGCCTCGATGATGCTCGGACCGTTCGGCAGCGCCCGGACCGTGAGCTGCGCCGGGATCTGCTCCTGCATGGCCTCGACGTGACTGATGACTCCGACGGTCCTGCCGCCCTGGCGCAGCTCGTCCAGAGTGCGCATGGCCACATCGAGCGTGTCGCCGTCGAGCGATCCGAATCCCTCGTCGATGAAGAGCGTGTCGAGGCGGATGCCGCCGGCCCGGGCCGTGACCACCTCGGCGAGGCCGAGTGCAAGCGCGAGCGACGTGAGGAAGGTCTCGCCGCCGGACAGTGACTGCGGCGGCCGCGTCTGCCCCGTGAAGGCGTCGGAGACCACGATCCCGAGCCCCGAGGCGGCCCCTCGAGCCGCGAGCGCATCGGAGTGCTGCAGCTGGTAGCGGCCGGTCGACATATCGTGCAGCCGCCGGTTCGCCGCTTCGACGATCTCTTCCAGCTCGGCCGCGAGCACGAATGTCTCGAGGGTCATCTTGCGGGTGTTGGCGCCCCGCCCCGCGATCGTGTCGGCGAGGTTCTGCAGGACCTCGAACGCGGCCGCATCTTCGGCGGTGCGCGCGTGCTCGGCGGCGGCGGAATCGATCAGGCTCCCGAGACGTTCGGCGGTGCCCGCAGCTCGAGCCGCGGCGTCGACCGCATCGGTCCACGCCGTGCGGGCTGCCGCCGAAGCCTCCTCGGCGGAAGTGACGTCGATCGGCTCTTCGGGGAGTGTCCTCAGCTCCAGGTCGAAGAGGATCGCCCGCTCCTTCTCCCGCTGCACGGCATGCTCGCCGATCCGCTGGTCGAGTGCCTCCTGCGCCGTTGCCGGCCGAAGAGCGTGCTCGGCGGCAGTCGCATCGTCGAACGGCGAGTCGCCGAGCGCCGCGTCCCGCTCGGCCTCCGCTTCGGCGAGCGCCTGCGCCCTCCGCAGACGCTCGGCGATCGCCTGGGCGACCGTCCGGGCAGCAGCGATCCTCGCGGCCATGTCGGCGAGACGCTCGGCGACCGTGTCGAACGTGCCTCGCGCCTCGGCGATCAGCTCGCGGGCCTCCGCGCTCCGCTGCCGCAGCAGAGCGTGCTGCTCGCGCGCCTGAGCGAGGGCCGCCGCGCCCTCTGTCTTCTCGGCGTCGAGCTGTGCAACCCGGTCGACAAGCTCACTCAGTCGCATGTCGAGCGTCTTCCGTTCGTCGGCTGCGGCGAGGCTCCGCGCGTGCGCCTCCGCAGCCGCTTCATACTCCGTGTCGGCCTGCTCGATGCTCCGCCCATCGGCGCGTGCGGTGACAGCCGCCAGCTCGGCACGCAGGGTCGACGACGCCGAGGAGAGTCCCTGCTCCTGTTGCGCCGCGTAGTCTCGGGCACTCTCGGCTTGGGCGATGTCTTCGGGCGAGACGGGATCGGCGTGCGTAGCAGGAGCCGGATGCTCGAGGGAGCCGCAGACCGGACACGGCTGGTCGTCACGCAGGCTCGACGCGAGTTCACCGGACATCCCGTCGATACGACGCTGGCGCAGCTGTGCGAGGTTCGACTGCGCGGTCGCGTGCACGGCAGTGGCGTCGTTGAGCTCGACCTCGGTCGAGGCCAGCGCCGTTTGCAGCCGCTGCGCCTCGCGAGCAGCCGTCCGTCGCGCGTCCGCTTCCTCCTGGGCCGCTCGGGCATCGCCCGCCCGGTCGGCGAGGCGGCGCTTCTCATCGCGTTCCGCCGTCAGCGCGGTGATCGCGGAGGGGAGGTCGGTGCGCGCCGCCTCTCCGGCCTCGAGACGCGCGGTCGCCGCGGCTACGGCCTCCTCGGCGGACAGCAGCTCGGCCTCGAGCGCCGGTGCCTGTCCCTCGAGCTCGCGCGCCCGCTCCCAGGATCCGCTCTCCCTGGTGCGGTCGGCCACCCAGGTCTCGAGGTCGCCCTCGACGGAGACCTCGTACGCCTCCCACACCTCTCGTGCTTGCTGCTCGTCTTCGGACGCGCGGGCGAGCGTCGTCTGCGCGCGGGCCGCGGCAGTGATCGTCGACCGCACCGCCTCCGCGGCGCGCGCGGCCGTGAGTTCTGCACGGGCCGCGTCGATCAACGGCGCTTCGGCATCCAACCGCTCGAGCGCTGCCCGGGCGCGATCGCGTTCCCGCTGGGCGTGCTGCTCTTCTCGCACCGTGGCGAGCGCCGCGTCGGCATCAGCCGCACGCTGCTCCGCCTCCGCCCGCTCCGAGGTTCGGCGGTCCGCTCGATAGTCGGCACGCGCTCTTGCGCGCCGGAGCGCTTCGAGACGTTCGTCGACCGGCAGCGGCCCGGACACGGCCAGGTATTCCGTCGGAGCTGTCCCGTCGTCGGAGAGCCCGCTCGCAACCACCAGCTGCTCGGCCTCGTCGATACGCGCATTCACCGTCGCGAGCCGGGCACCGAGTGTCTGTTCCGCCTCCCGGCGACGCTCGTCGAACCGCGCCTGCACGTCTTCGAACCGCTGCGTGCCGAACAGTCGCCGCAGCAGTGCCTGGCGGTCTCTGCTGCCCGCGAGCAGGAACTCGGAGAATCGGTTCTGCGCGAGCAGGATCACCTGGAGGAACTGCTCGCGACTGAGCTGCAGGATCTCGTCGAGCTCGTTCCCCACATCGACCGCCCGAGCGGCGCGTCCGATCCAGCCGGTGTCGGTCCACTCGTCGAGGGCGACGGCCGACGCCTGCTTGGTCATGCCACCACCTCGTTTGGCGGGACGCAGGTACTCCGGCGAGCGTGTCACGCGGAAGCGGCCCGCCGGAGTGCTGAACTCGACCATTACCTCCGACGGATCGTCAGGCTCGCAGTGATCGCTGCGCAGTCGCTTCTCGCCACCGTCGTAGCGAGGCACGCCGCCGTAGAGTCCGAAGCACACGGCGTCGAGGATGCTCGATTTGCCCGCCCCCGTGCGTCCGGCGATCAGGAAGATGCCGTCGTCGGCGAAGGCGTCGAAGTCGACGACCTGCCGCGAACGGAAGGGACCGAAGCCCTCGACCTCCAGGCGATGGAGACGCATCTAGACGAGTGCCTCCGCGCGCACGCGCTCATCGAGCACCGCGCGGATCAGTTCGTGCTCGACTGCGGTGGGCCCGCGACCTGCCCGCACGTGCTCGAGGAACGCCTCGATGCGGTCGGCGTCGGTGACGGCGGTGCGCAGCCGCTGCACGTACGATTTCTCTTCCACCTCGGCGACAGCAACCGGCTGATGCTGCACCATCGCGCAGTGCGGATAGCTTTCGCGCAGACGCCGCATCGGCTCGGACTGCGGCACCGCATCCGTGTAGACGGCGCAGACCCAGTCGTCGGCGTGCTCGGCGACCATGTCGGCTGCGAGGATCTCTTCGAGCGAGCCCGTGAGCGTGACGAGTCGACGGGGCACCGGTAGTTCGAGCCACTCGACTGCGGCGAGTCCCTCGGCGTCGAGCTCGACCAGCCAGCTTCCGCGCGGCTTGTGCTGCTCGCCGAAGCTGTAGTGCAGCGGGGCGCCGGCGTACCGGACGCGCTCGCTGATCTGCTGCCGCCCGTGGATGTGTCCGAGCGCGACGTAGTCGGGGCCGTCGAAGACACTCAGCGGCACGACGTCGAGTCCACCCTGACGGACCTCGCGCTCGAGCCCGACGGTCGCGTCGACGCCGGCCGCGAAGCAGTGCGCGATCGCCACCGAGCGCCCCTCGTGCTCGCGCATGCCGGCACGCACCAGATCCATCGCATGAGCCATGGTCTGCGCCTGGGTACGCAGCTGCCGCCCCGAGCTGTCGCCCTCGGGCCAGTGCTGACGGACGATCGCCGGTTCGAGATAGGGGACGCCGAAGAAGTGCACCGGCCCCTCGGCATCGGCGATGGTGACCGGAACGCCGACTGCGAGCGGATCGGTCAGCACGTGGATGCCCTCGCGGAGCAGACGGGCCTGGAAGCCGAGCCGCGCGGCCGAGTCGTGGTTGCCGCTCGTGACGATGACGCGGGCGCCCGTCTCGTGCAGTGACACGAGAGCATCGCCGAGCAGCGTGTAGGCGGCGCCCGAGGGTGTCGCGGAGTCGAAGACGTCACCCGCGACGACGACCACGTCGACCGCGTTCTCGCGAACCTGCTCCGTGAGCGCCCCGAGCACCTCGGCCAGCGCGTCCATGGTCGAGTTGCCATGGAACGTCCGGCCGATGTGCCAGTCGGAGGTGTGCAGGATTCGCATACTCACACGGTACGAACACCCTCCGACATTACGTCCGAGGCGTGCCGCGGCATCCCGTCATGTCCTTTCGAGGAGGAAGCGGAAGGTCCCCTGACCCACCCTCGTCGCGACGATCGGCACGCGGTGATGCGAGATGCGTTGTGCACCATCACCTGTGCGGCGTGCGGGGCTGCGCGATGCGATATCAGGGCTGCCCTCCGCCCAACAGGTGCCGGCTTGCCCCGCCGGCTGAGGGTTGTGCCCGCTTCGTCGCGACTACCGACTTCCGCTCTCCTCCTCGAGGTCGTTCGCCCAGTTCGCCTGCTGGATCCGGTTGTCGAGCTCGCGCAGCTCCTGTGCGACGGCGTCGGCCCTCGATCGCAGCTGCGCGACCGGCAGCGCCGAGACCTGCCGCAGCTCGGACCTCATCTGGCGCAGGTACTGGTCGTTCGATCCGGATGCCGCGGCCGCCGCGTCCGTCAGCACGGAGTGGCGCAGACGCAGCACATCGCGGGCGGCGAGCGCATCCGTCATCGTGCCGTCGGCGTCGAGGTCGAGCCGCGCATTGGTCGCGTTGATGCGACGGATCAGGTCGCGCAGCTGGGTCAGCGCGGCGTCCGCTTCGACGATGAGCGCTGCGGCGTCCTCGGCCGGCTCCTCACCCTCCTGGTAGCGGGCGTTCGCGACGATGCGCGCGCGCAGCTGCTCGATGCGACGCTGCAGATCGGCGCGTGCGGTGAGGGCCTCAGCGAGTTTCATGGGCCCATCCTCGCAGCAGCGGACCGTAACACGGCGTCATAATGCACGCGAGTCAGCGCGAGCGCAGCAGCGGGGCATGCTCGGGGTGCGCTGCGAACCAGTCGGCGACGTACCAGCAGACGGCGTCGACCTTGCGGTCGCCGCGCTCCTGGATGTCGGCGACGGCCCCCTCGACGACCTTCCCGGCATAGCCGTGGCCGCGGAAAGTCGGGACGGTGAAGGCCCTGGTGAGGGCGATCGTGTGTCCGTCGTCGCGGTAGTCGAGAACGCTCACGAGCTTTCCGTCGCGCATGAGCGTGTAGCGCGACGCGTCCTTCTCGTCGGTCAGGATGAAGCCGCCGACGGTGTGCGAGATCGTCATCCGAGCAACGTTACGCCCGCTCGCGGACGCCCGGGCGTTTTGACATGGGCGGTCACGATCGGACATAATCCCCCCATGACCACCAACGCAAGCCCTTTGTCCGCCCAGGAGGCGAACAGGACTGCCGGGATGATGATGCCCGGTCGCGTTGGCATGTGTTGCCGAATGTGTCGCTGAACGAACAGCCACCCCGCCTGACCTGACGCCTCGCCATCTGCGAGGGCAGAGTCACCGAGCATCCACCCTTTGCTCGCTTCCCGGCTCCGCCGGTCATTCATGCAACGCATCAGAGCCCCGCTCGATTCGGGCTCACGTCCTGAGGACTCATCATCATGTCGAACACCGCACTTCTCGAGCGTCCCGCCACCACCGCCGCGATCCGCACGCAGCCCGAGGCCGCCGCCCCCCTGGCCGCCGCCGGCGCCGACCTGCCCGCCGTCCGCTCGCCCCGCGGCTTCGCCCTCTACGTCGGGCTCGACGAGATCAAGGCAGCCGAAGCCGGAGTCAGCCTCCCCCTCCTCGTCGACGCGCTGCGTCGCACCCTCGCCGAGCTCGCACCGGGTGCCGAGACGCACGCCACGGTCGCCCTCGCCCCGCACGGCTCAGGAGGCCGCGACCTCGACGTCGTCCGCCTCGCCCTCCAGGAGCCGGGTGCGATCGCCCGTACCAAGGCCGCCGCCGAAGAGGACGTCGTGGAAGAGGAGACGGGCGTCACCGTCGACATCTCCCGCAAGCGCGTGCTCATCGACGGAGAGTCCGCGGCCTTCACCTACAAAGAGTTCGAGCTGCTGCAGTACCTGGTGCTCCGCGAGGGACGCACCATCGAGCGCAGCGAGCTGGTCTCGGCGCTCTGGCAGGCACAAGATGACGAGACGCCCGGCGAGCGCACGATCGACGTGCACGTCCGCCGGCTTCGCGCCAAGCTCGGCCGCTACGAAGACATCGTCCGCACCGTGCGCGGCATCGGGTACCGGTTCGACCGCCACGCCGACGTCGTCATCCGCTACGGCCACGGCACCCCCTCGCCCGACCGCTTCTGAGCACCCTCGGGTCCGTGTCAGGGCCGGCGCGTAGGGTGGGCGCATGACCCTGATCGAGCATCCTGCGACGACCGACGCCGCGTCTGCGGATGGTCGCAGTGAGACCGTTTACCGGCCTCCGCACCCGCTCGATCTCCGACGCACGGTCGGCATGCTCCGACGCGGTGGCACCGACCCGACGATGGTCATCGACGGCCCCGTCATCTGGCGCGCCATGCGCACGCCGCTCGGCCCCGCGACGCTCGCCCTGCGCATGTCGGGCGACGAGGTCAGGGCCGCGGCCTGGGGCCCCGGAGCGGAACACGCGCTCTCACTCGTGCCCGCGCTGTGCGGTGCCCACGACGATGCCGGGGATTTCGATGCGTCGCGGCATCCGCTCATCGCCGATTCCGCCCGACGCCATCCCGGCCTGCGCCTGACACGCACAAACGAGGTCTTCGACGCCCTCGCGTGCGCGATCATCGAGCAGAAGGTCACCGGCATGCAGGCCTTCGGCGCCTGGCGCTGGCTGGTGTCCCGCTTCGGCGAGCGCGCACCCGGTCCGACGCCGCGACCGATGTTCGCTGCTCCCGCTCCCGCGCAGTGGTTCCGCATCCCGTCCTGGGCCTGGCACCGCGCCGGGGTCGAACCGCCGCAGTCCCGCACCATCGTGCGCGCGGCCGAGCGCGGCGACCGCATCGCCAGCGCTGTGCACACGGCTGCTCCCACGGGCGCTGACCGCGACCGTGTGCTCACCAGCCTGCCGGGGGTCGGGGTCTGGACGGCGGCGGAGACCCGTATCCGCGCCCTGGGCGATCCCGATGCGGTCAGCGTCGGCGACTATCACCTCGCCCACGAGGTCGGCTACGCGCTGACGGGCAAACGCACCGACGACGAGGGGATGCTCGAGCTCCTCGAGCCGTGGGCGGGTCAACGGCAGCGCGTCGTGCGCCTCATCTTCGCCAGCGGTGTTCAGGAGCCGCGCCGGGGGCCCCGTCTCGCGCCCGAAGACCATCGCCACCGCTGACGCCGCCACCTATGCTGGTGCCATGTCCCGTTCTGCGCTGCGCATCTCCATCACCGTCGGCCTGCTCATCGTCGGCGTCGTGGTCGGGCTGATCTTCCAGAATGTGTGGCTCGGCGTGCTGCTGGCTGCCATCGTCTGGCTGGGATGGTTCCTCGGCTACGAGTCGCGCCGCGGTAACAACGCCGGCGTGAACGACGAGGACCACGGCATCGAGCTCTGAGCGCAGCCTCGCGCACCTCATCCGTCCGCTCAGTAGTAGACGGCGAGTGGCCCCGAGGGTCCGTCGACGACGCGGACCGGGGTGTCGAACACGCGCGTGAGCACGTCGTCGGTCATGATCTCGGCCGGTGAGCCGAACTCCACCACCGCCCCGTCCTTCATGGCGCAGATGTGATCGGAGTAGTGTCCGGCGAAGTTGATGTCGTGCAGCACGATGACGATCGTGCGTCCGAGCTCCTCCGCGGCCCGGCGCAGGTGCTTCATCATCTGCACCGCATGCCGCATGTCGAGGTTGTTCAGCGGCTCGTCCAGCAGCACGAACTCGGTGTCCTGTGCCAGGACCATCGCGACATAGGCGCGCTGGCGCTGCCCACCGGAGAGTTCGTCGAGATAGCGGCCCTCGAGCGGTCCGAGGTCGAGGAAGTCGATCGCCTGGCTGATGATCTCCTCGTCCGTCCTGGTCAGCCGCCCCTTGGAGTGCGGGAAGCGCCCGAAACCGACCAGCTGACGCACGGTGAGCCGGGTGACGAAATGGTTCTCCTGCCGCAGGATCGACACGACCTTCGCCAGGTCCTTCGACTTGGTGGAGGCGACGTCGAGTCCGGCGATCTCGATCGCGCCGGCGTCCATGCCGTTCAGTCGGCCGATCATCGTCAGCAGGGTCGACTTGCCGGCGCCGTTCGGTCCGATGAGCGCGGTGATGCCGCCGGCGGGGATCTCGAGGTCGACGGGGCCGATCGCGACCTCGCTGCTGTAGGCACGGCGGACGCCGTCGAGTGAGATCACAGTCGGCCCTTTCTGAGGATGACGATGAGGAACACGGTGCCGCCGACGAGCTCGATCAGGATCGATACCATCCCCTGTGCGTAGAAGACGTTCTTCATCACGAAGTAGGCACCGGCCAGGATCGTGAAGGCGGTGAGCACCGCGACGGGGAAGATGAGCCGGTGATCGTGCGTGTCGGCGAACTGATACGCGAGGGTCGCCACCAGGAAGCCGAGGAACGTCATCGGTCCGACGAGCGCGGTCGAGGTCGCCATCAGCACCGCGACCAGGAAGAGCACGATGAAGAGTTCGCGTCGATGGTCGACCCCGAGGGAGCGCGCGGCATCCGGCCCAAGCGCCATCAGGTTCAGCCGCCGGGATCGCAGCCACAACAGTGCGGAGGCCGCGACGACGAGCGGAATCGCCAACGGGAGGTAGGAGGGATCGGCGTTGGACACGTTGCCGAACAGCCGGGCGGCCAGCACGTCGAACTCGCTGGGCGTGAGCAGGCGTTGCATGAACGTGGCGATCGCGCCCAGTCCCCCGCCGATCACGATGCCCACCAGGAGCATGATCTGCAGGTTGCCGTACCGCCCGGACAGCAGCCAGCCGTAGAGCGCGACCGCGAGCCCGACCATGATGGCGACCTGGATCGCGAATTGGCCGACGCCCTGGATAGCCACGAGCCCCGCCACCCCGAACAGGTACACGGTCGAGGTCTGCACAACTCGGTAGAGCGATTCGAACCCCATGATCGACGGGGTGATGATGCGGTTGTTCGTGACCGTCTGGAAACTCACCGTGGCGATGGCCTGCGCGACCGCGACGAGTGCCATGACCGTCACATCGATCGCCCGGTGCTGGGCGATGCGCCAGAACCCCGTCGAGCCGACCGGCATGGGGTTCCCCCAGGCAAGCAGGCCGAAGCCGGAGCCCGCGGCCAGGACGATGAGGAGGCCGAGCACGACCACGTAGCGTCGTCGCGCGCGAGGGGTCGTGAACGAGCCCGACGATCGCGGCACCGGAACCGCCGCCACCTGCTCCCCCACGCCGCTAGCCACGTCGACGCTGCCTGAGCAGGAGGAGCACGAACACCACAGCGCCGACGACACCGAGGATCAGCGACACCGGAACCTCGAACGGCATGATGATGGTGCGTCCGATGATGTCGCACACCGTGACGATCGCGATGCCGAGCAGGCACACCCACGGCAGGTTGCTGCGCAGGTCGTCGCCGCGCACCATGGAGACGATGTTCGGCACGATCAGTCCGAGGAAGGGCAGGTTGCCGACGACGACCGTGACCACACCCGTGGTGATCGCGATGAGGATGGTGCCGAGCAGGATGATCCGGTTGTAGTTCACCCCGACGTTCGTGGCCACTTCCTCGCCGAGACCGGCGATGGTCAGCCGATCGGCCACGACGAAGACGATCACCCCGATGATCGCCACGATCCACAGCATCTCGTACTGGCCGCGCATCACCGAGGTGAAGCTGCCGGCGAACCACACGCCCAGGATCTGCAGGGAGTTCGTGGCGAGCGCGAGATAGGTCGATAGGGCGCCGACGACCGCGCCGAGCATGATGCCGACGATCGGGACGATGAGCGACGACTTGAGCGCGACGCGGCGCAGGAAGGCGAAGAAGACCATCGTGCCGATGAACGCCGCGAGCACAGCGCCCGCCATCCGCAGTGGGAGCGACGGCTGCGGGACGAGGATCATGACCGTCAGGAGCCCGAGCCCCGCCCACTCGGTGGTGCCGGTCGTCGTCGGCTCGACGAAACGGTTCTGGGTGAGCAGCTGCATCACGAGGCCCGCCATCGCCATCGCCGCACCCGAGAGGACGAGGGCGATCGTCCGAGGCACGCGCGTGATCTGGAACATCTCCGCGCCGTCGTCGGCTCCGGCGATGTCGTACACGCCGGTGAAGAGCGAGACGACGAGGAGCACGACGACGACGAGCACGCCGATGAGCAGCTTGCCGTCGAAGAGCCGCCCGGCGTACCGGGGCGGCGGGGTGGTTTCTGTGGAGGTCATGATGACGGCGCGGCGGCACCCGAGTCATCCGGATGCCGCCGCGTCACCTCAGTTCTTCGCGCTCGCCTCGAGGGCGTCGGCGAAGTCCTCGAGGAACGTCGTGTACGTCTGGATGCCCTCGTTCAGATAGGTGTCGGTGGGCATGTAGACGATCTGCTCGTCCTTCACCGCCGTGACGCCGGCGAGCGCCTCAGAGCTCTCCAGGATCTCGGCCGCCTGGACGTAGTCGGGGGTCTCCGCGGCGAACACGGCGTCGCGGTCGAGCACGAGGATCCAGTCGGGGTTCGACGCCGCGATCGCCTCGACCGAGATCTCGTCGCCCTGGTGGTCGTCGGTCGCGTCGTCGACCTCGAGCGCGGGAGTCAAGCCGAGGATGTCGTAGATCGGGCCGAGCGAGCGGCCGACGGTCGGGGCGAGGTATCCGATCTCGCCACCCGAGGTGTTCACGGCCATGACGGTGTCGGCGTCGTCGTAGGCGTCCTTGGCACGCTCGACCGCGGCATCGAAGTCGTCTACCAGCTTCTTCGCCTCGTCCTGCTTGCCGAAGATCTCGCCGAGCACGGTGACCTGGCGCTTGAGCTCCTCGTCGAAGGGCTCGCCCTCGCGCGGCTCGAGATCGATGATCGTGGCCTCGGGCACGAGATCGGCGATGGCCGCGTTGTGCTGCGTGAAACGCTGACCGCTGATGATCAGGTCGGGCTCGACCGCGACGACGGCCTCGAGGTCGGGCTCGCTGTGCAGGCCGATGTCGACGATGCCGTCGTCTTTCACATACGACACGGTCTCGGGCATGAGTGCCACAGCACCCGCCGAGAGCTCGACTCCCCAGTCGGAGAGCGTCTGGAAGGTGCGGTTGTCGAGGGCGACGACGGAGGCCGGAGGGGTCGCGATCTCGTGAGTGCCGGTGTTGTCCTCAATCGTGACGGATGCTGCCGCCGGTTCGGTCTTCGCCGGTTCGGCCGTCTCGCCGGTAGCGCAGCCGGCGAGGACGAGGAGGCCGACGAGGGCGGTGCTCGTGGCGGTGAGGGTTCTGGGCACGGACATGGAGAGACTCCTGTTCTGCGGGATCTGTGCGCACACGATGGCGCCGGGACGACGAGGTTAGGGTCACCTTCCCTCGGCTTATTTAGGTTAGCCTTACTTCATGAGCGATACGAAATCCGGCTTCTCGATTGAGCGTCGCGGCCTCGAGCTGCGCTTCCGCAACGTGACTCTGAGTGCCCGTGAATGGTTGGCTCCGGACTTCGTGCGGGTGCGGCTGACCGGTTCCGACCTCGCCGGCTTCGAGTCGCTGGGTTCGGACGACCACATGCGGCTGTTCTTCCCGGCAGGGCCGGTCGGCTCCGTCGAGGAGCTGCGTGCGTCGCCCAGCCGCGAATACACACCGCTCGCCTGGGGCGAGGACTGGCTCGACGTCGAGTTCGCCGTGCACGGCGACCAGGGCGTCGCGGCGCCATGGGCGGCGACGGCACCACTCGGTTCCTCGATCGGCGTCGGCGGGCCCCGCGGGTCGGCCGTGATCGAGGGCACCCCGGGCTCCTGGCTGCTCGTGGGCGACGAGACCGCGATCCCCGCCATCCGGCGGTTCGCCGCGCTGATCCCCGCGGGAGCTCCGGCACGCATCGTCGTGGAGACGGTGAACCAGGGGCGCGAGTTCGAGATCGAGGCGCCGGTCGAGATCGAGTGGCTGCACCGCGGGGATGCTCCGTCGGGCTCGGCGCTCATCGCCTTCCTCGAGGCGCTCACCGCGGAAGACGCCGTCGGGTCCGACCCGTTCGTCTTCATCGCGGCCGAGCAGTCGATCGTCAAGCCGGGCCGGGCCCTGCTCGAGCGCTGGGGAGTCGACACCGCGAACGCCGTCGTGAAGGGCTACTGGAAGCGCGGCGAAGCCGAGTACCACGCACCGCACTGACGCCGTCTCCGCTTCTGCAGCGTCCCTGTCGGTGGGGGTGGGTACCGTAGATGCGTGCCGTGGCTTCCCGCTGTCTCGAGGGTGGAGTGCTCATGAATGGTGACCGCCTGCAGCGGTGCGCGAAGGACCGCGCCGAGGAACTCCCCGGATCTCGTCTCGAGCATCCCTTCGGTCCGGAATGGGACGTGTTCAAGGTGCGTGACAAGGTGTTCATGCTGCTCACCGCGGTCACCGGAGCGGAGATCGTGACCCTCAAGGCGGCGCCCGAAGACGGGGACGCGCTTCGCCGGCAGTTCGATGACATCATCCCCGGCTATCACATGAACAAGAAGCACTGGATCACACTCCGCCCGGGTGGGAAGCTGCCGGAAGACCTCGTCCGGGAGCTGGTGACCGAGTCGTATCTTCTCGTCGTGGAGAACCTCCCCCGGCGTCAGCGGCCCGTCGACCCCGCCACATTCGGGAGGATCGCACCCTGACGGGATCAAGCCTTTCTGCAACACTGGGGCGCATGGCACTTCTGGATCATCTGGGCATCACCGTCGACGACCTCGAGCGCGGCCGCGCGCAATTCCATCCGGTCCTCACCGCTCTGGGCTACCGGAGCGGCGGCGAAGACGACCACTCGGTCTCCTGGAACAACGGCGACGAGACCGAGATCATCCTGTACACCTGGGATGAAGACTCCGCTCCGCACCAGCACGGCAAGATCGGCTGGCAGCACATCGCCTTCGCGGTGCCGACGCGCGAAGAGGTCGAGCGCCTGCACGCGATCGCCGTCGAGGCCGGGTGGACGGCGGTGCGCGAGCCCAAGGAGTACCCCCGTTACTCCGAGCGCTACTACGCCTCTTTCGTCGAAGACGCCGACGGCATCCGCATCGAGTTCATGTACAACCCGCCTCGCGAGACGGCTTGACTCCCGGGCGTGTCGCCCTCTAATGTGGCAAAGCTGTGCCGATCGGCGCAGCACGCCAGCCCAGGAGTCGACGGATGACCGCCCAGCGGAACCTTCCCATCGGAGCGGTGTTGCAGCTTCAGCCGAAGTTCAATGACCGCTACGAGTCGTACCCTCCGGCGCGCGCCGTGTGACAGCATCCGCTTTCGCAACGCCCCGCACCGTCAGGTCCGGGGCGTTATCCGTATGGAGAGCAGAACCCTGACCTGTGGCTGGACACCACCACAAGGAAAGGAATCATGGAGAGGCTCTCCGCACGGCTGCTGTCGTGGGCGTCACTGATCGACGAGAAGACACTCGCTCAGGCGCACACCACGGCCCGCATGCCGTTCATCCACCCGCACCTGGCACTGATGCCGGATGCACACCTCGGCAAGGGGGCGACGGTCGGCTCGGTCATCCCGACGCTCGGCGCGATCATCCCCGCAGCCGTCGGCGTCGACATCGGGTGCGGCATGATCGCCGTCCGCACCCAGTTCACGAGGAGCGACCTCGAAGGCCGCGACCTCGCCGAGCTCCGGGAGCAGATCGAGCGCGCCATCCCGCTCTCGGCAGGTCGCTACAACCGCAAGGTCGTGGCGACGGCTGAACCGCGCATCGCGGAGCTCGAGCAGCTTGCCGAGAAGAACGGCTTCGACCCCGCGAGCTACGCAGGGAACTGGCGTCTGCAGCTGGGCACGCTCGGCTCCGGCAACCACTTCATCGAGGTGTCGGTCGACGAGGTCGACCGGGTCTGGCTGTTCCTGCACTCGGGTTCGCGCGGCGTCGGCAACAAGATCGCGGGTCACCACATCGGTGTCGCGCAGAAGCTGGCGAAGCAGTGGTGGATCGACCTCCCCGACCCCGACCTGGCCTACCTCGTCGAGGGCACACCGGAGTTCACCCGGTACATCCGCGAGCTGCGGTGGGCCCAGCACTTCGCACTGCTGAACCGGGAGGAGATGATGGACCGGGTCATCCGGCAGGTGTCGGAGTTCCTCGGCACAGCGGTCGATGACGTGGAGCGCATCAACTGCCACCACAACTTCACCGAGTCGGAGAAGCACTACGGCAAGCAGGTGTGGGTTTCCCGAAAGGGCGCCATCCAGGCTGACGCCGGTCGACCGGGACTCATCCCCGGGTCGATGGGCACCGCGTCGTACGTGGTGGAGGGTCTCGGCGACCCGCAGTCGCTGAACTCCTCGCCGCACGGCGCCGGACGGGAGTACTCCCGGTCGGCGGCCCGGCGGACCTTCACCCACGACCAGCTGCGGGAGGCGATGACGGGCATCGAGTTCCGTGACACCGACGCCTTCATCGACGAGATCCCGCAGGCGTACAAGCCGATCGACCAGGTGATGGCGGACGCCGCGAGCCTCGTGTCGATCCGGCACACGCTGCGGCAGCTCGTCAACGTGAAGGGCGACTGAGCAGGATCGGGCGGTGGGACCCCACCGCCCGATTCGTGTGCCGTCCGCGCGGAGGCGGATCGACTGCTCCTCCTCCGGCACGCCTGAAACGCCTTGTCCCCCATTCCCGGGTCACCGATATCTTCGCTGCTCCCGCCCTGGCAGGCTTGCGGAATCGATGCGACGATGACGGGGTGGAATTCATGAATGACGCGCAGATCTGGACCATGATCGGGGCGTTCAGCGCGCTGATGTTCAGCACCTTGACCGTGGTCTCCACCCTGTTCATCCACGTCGTCCGCAGTGAGATCGGCGGACTCCGCAACGAGATGAACGCCCGGTTCGATGCGGTCAACACGCGGTTCGACGCCGTGGACACCCGGTTCGATGCGGTCAACACACGCATCGACGGGCTCGACGGCGACGTGCAGGCCATCGTGAAGCGCACCTTCGGCTTCGATCGCGACTGATCCGGCCGACGTCAGACGACCGGGGCGACCTCCGCATCGACCGACCGATCGGTGAATGCGGTCTTCGGCACGAACACGAGGATGACCGCCGCGGCGAGCGCGGTGACACCGCAGACGATCCAGACGGTGAAGTATCCCGCAAGCGAACCGGCGGTGCCCTCGGTCGCACCGGCGGTGGTGGCGACGCCGTGCAGCAGCGCGATGCCGAACACGCACGAGGCGATCGCCCCGCCCACGGTCTTCACCGAGTTCGTGAGCCCCGTGGCGACGCCGGTCTGCGTGGCAGGAGCAGCCGAGGCGGCGGCAGCGGGGAGAGCGGCGACCAGCGCGCCGGAGCCGAGCCCCACGACGACCATGTTCGTGATGACCTGACCGTACGTGTCATGGAACGGCAGGAAGAGCAGGAAGCCGAGGCCCACCAGTACAGACGCGCCCATCAGGGTGACCCGCGGAGTGACCCAGCGCGCGATCGTCGGGAACAGCAGCGCACCCGCGATCATCGCCACGAGGTACACGCCGATGATCAGCGACGTCGCGAAACCGCTCGTGCCGAGACCGTAGCCGTAGACCGACGGGTCTGTGCGCGCGAACGTCGACAGCGGAGCCTGAGCACCGAGCACGCTGACGCCGAAGAGGCCCGCGGTGAGGAACACCGGGCCGAGTGCGGGCGAACGGAACATGCGCACGTCGATGAGCGGGTCGTCGCAACGCAGCTCCCAGAGCACGAACGGGATCACCAGCAGAACACCGAAGACGACCACGGCCCAGGACCAGGGATTCACGAGACCACCCTCGAGACGGAGCAGGCTGAGTCCGCCGGTGAAGCAGACGAGGGCGAGGGAGATCAGCACGAGGCCGACCGTGTCGAAGATGCCGCCGGTGGGCTCCGGCGATTCCTTGACCCCGAACAGGATCACGAAGAAGCACACCACGATGAGCACGGCCGGGACCAAGAGGACGACCGTGAGCGGTAGAACGTCGATCAGCGCGCCGCCGACGAGAGCACCGATGATCGCACCACCTTCGAGGGCGGCGACCAGGAGACCGGCCGCCTTGGCCGTGATCGAGGAGCGTCCTTCCATGCGGCGCGACCGCGACCAGATCAAGGCGATCTCGAGCGGGAGCCACACGACGTAGAAACCCATGAGCGCCCATGCCGCGAGGAACACGCCGAAGGAGTCTGTGAACGGCAGCACCAGGGCCGCCGCGGCGGTCACGGCGGTGGAGATCAGCAGCATCCGCTTGTGTCCGACCATGTCGCCGAGCTTCGCGAACGCCGGGACGACGAGCGCCGACAGCATGAGCTGCGTGCCCTCGAGCCAGTTCACGTCGGCGTCGTGGATGTCGAGGTGGCGGGCGATGTCGCTGAGCATCGGCGTGTAGTAGCCCTGCAGCACACCGCTCGTGAACTCCACGAATGCGAGGAAGCCGACGACGACGGCGAGGGTGCCCAGAGTGCGGGTGCGCGTCATCGCGTCTCCTGCTTCTTGTTCGGGTACTCCCGCGCGGGGCGGGAGGAGGGTGAGATCACCCTAGCTGTTCGAGGAGTGCGCGATGGAATCGCTCTCCGCGCTCCAAGGCAGCGATCTCCACGCTCTCGTCGACCCCGTGGATCGAGGCGCGCTGCGCGTTCGACATGTCCAGCGGAGCGAAGCGGTAAACCGCGGGCGAGAATCGATGGAAGTGCCGCGAATCGGTGGCGGCCATCATCACGTACGGAACTGCCGGCACCCCGGGATGCGAGACCTCGAGCGCCGCCGCGAGCAGGGCGAACTGCGCATTGTCGGTGGGCGACTCGGGCGAGGGCTCGCTGGCCTCGACCACCTCGACGGACACGAGCGGATCGCGGATGCGGCGGCGCACGCGGTACACGGTCTGCTGCGTCGTCTCCCCCAGCGCGATGCGGAGATTGACGGTCGCGGATGCCTGGGAGGGCAGCACGTTCGCAGCCGTCCCGCCCGACTGCATCGTCGGGGCGACGGTCGTGCGTACGAGTGCCGCGGGCTCGCCGCCGAGCGCCGCGAAAACCTGCCCGGTCAGCAGAGGCGCCGAGCCGAGGAAGCGCAACAGGTGGCGCGCCGGCCCCGGTGTCTGCGCGGCCAGTTGCGACAGCATCCGCAGGACCGCCTTCGAGGCGCGAGGACGGAAGGTCGCGGGTCCGAGTCTGTCGACGGCTCGGGCGATCCGTCGTACGGCGGTGAGCGACGGCGGGGCCGATGCGTGCCCGCCCTCGCCGCGCGCCGACAGCCGGAGCGTCATGACGCCCTTCTCGCCGACGCCGATCATCGCCGCCCGACCGGGGACGAATGGCAGCGGCGCATCCACGACCGCTCCGCCCTCGTCGACCACCAGCCAGGGAACGATGCCGCGTGCACGCAGCACCCGCGCGATCTCCTCGGCCGCCTTCCCGTACGTCTCCTCGTTGCCGCCGAAGGACAGGTACACGTCGCGGGGCGGGACGAACCCGTCGGCGAGCAGATTCTCGACCGCTTCGAGCACGACGATGAGCGGGCCCTTGTCGTCCAGCGCGCCGCGTCCGAACACCGAGCCGTCGGCGATCACGCCGTCGAAGGGGGGATGGGTCCACGCGTCGCTCTCGTCGACCGGGACGACGTCGTAGTGCGCCATCAGCACGGCGGGGCCACCCGTGGCCGCTCCGCTTCCCACCCAGTGGAACAGCAGCCCGAAGTCGGTGTGCCGTTCGAGTCGCAGCTGTTCGTGCGTCAGCGGGTAGAGCTCGGCGAGCAGCGCGACGAACTCCTCGAACGGGGCGGCCCCGCGTTCGTCGAGCTCGGCGGAGACCGTCGGGATTCGGATCATCTGCGAAAGCCGTTCGGCGATGCCGGGGCGCACGGTCGATGTGGTCACAGTCGCCATCGTACCGAGCGCCCCGTCGCCGGCTGCCTCCGTCCGGACACAGCGTCGCCGAGCGGCGCTTATGCGTAGGGCCAGAGCACCGTCATGCGTGCCGGACGCGTGTCGTCCCAGGGAAGCACGTGCCAGATCTCCCGGGGCGGTCCCACCCTGGTCGCCTTCTGCTCGTCGATCCACTCGCAGCCGCGATCGTAGGCGGCGAGGATCGCGGGGAACGCCGTGTCGTCTCCTTCGACCGTGACGGCGACGGCCGCACCGCCGCTGAGTCGATGGCTCCGGATCCCCTCCGGGGTGTCGCGGATGACGCGATCGACCGGCAGGCACACCTCGATGGGGCCGTCGCTGTCGGCGGTGATCGGGGCGTGGAAGATGCCGAAAGCGTCGGAGAGGACGGTGAGACCGCGCTCGGCCGCCAGCGCGCTCAACCGCTCATACGCCTCTCGGATGCGTTCGTCGAGCTCGCCGACGTAGGTGGTGACGAGCAGGCTGAGCACCGCCTGCTCGGGGCGGATGTCGGTCGTGAGGGACTTCGTGTTCATCGGTGATCCTCTGAAATGGCCGCGCGCCTGGTCGAGGAGCGTGGCGGTCGAGGCCGCGGCCGTCCGAACCTGATCCCGGAACGTATCCAGAACCGCGATCGCGTCGCCGTCGGGCAGCGCGAGCACCTCCTGGATCGCGTCGAGGCTCATGCCAGCCGTCCGCAGCAGGGAGATGAGCCGCCCCGTCCTCGCCTGCTCGATCCGATAGAAGCGGTACCCGTTGTCCGGGTCCACCGCATGCGGCTTCAGGAGGCCGCGCTTCTCATACAGGCGCAGGGCCTTCGGAGAGAGCAGGGCGGCCTCGGAGAAGGGACCGATGCTGAGGAGGTCGTCGGGGTGGCTCACAGGTTTCACGATGCTCTCTGCCCTCGGGACAAGGTCAAGCGGTCATCCGCTCTGGGGAATCGTAGCGAGCGGTTTCTGCCGACGTCTCGCTTTCGAGCACCTGTCCGGTCAGCCATGGAGAAGGATGTACCGAGAAGAAGAAGAAGGAGCACACATGAGAATCGCCGTCGCAGGAGGAACCGGGACCGTGGGCCGGCACACCGTGGAGGCGGTGCGGGCAGCGGGGCATGAGCCGGTGGTGCTCAGCAGATCGCAGGGTGTCGACCTGGTAACCGGGCGTGGCCTGGATGCCGGCCTCGCCGGTGCGGACGCGGTGATCGACGTGGCGAGCATCCAGACCCTCAAGGCGAGCGCGGCGATCGAGTTCTTCACCGCCGCGACCGGGAACCTGCTGTCGGCGGCAGCGGATGCGGGAGTCCGTCACGTCGTGCTGCTGTCGATCGTCGGCATCGATCGCATCCCCTACGACTACTACGCCGGCAAGGTCGCGCAGGAGAAGATCGTCGAGACGTCACGCGTTCCGTGGACGATCCTCCGCGCGACCCAGTTCCATGAGTTCGCGGGTCAGATGTTCGAGCGGGCGAAGGTCGGGCCGCTGCACCTCGCGCCGAACGCGCGCACGCAGCCCGTGGCTGCCGCCGAAGTGGGCGCACGCCTCGCCGCACTCGCCGCAGGGGCGCCGCAGGGTCGTGTGCGCGACTTCGCCGGCCCGCGCGAGGAGAGCCTGTCCGACATGATTCGCGGCTTCGCCCGCCGCGAGGGATATCGCGGATGGATACCGGCCCTGAACGTGCCGGGGCCGCAGATGGCGGGGATGCGCGCGGGGCATGCTCTGCCCGGGCCCGATGCGGACCTGGGCGTCCAGACGTTCGCCGACTGGCTCGCCCAAGCCCCGCAGCCCTGAGCACCGCGGGAACAGTGCCGCGACCACTGCTGTTGCACCACACAGATCCGACCCCGATCCGAGGAGGTGCACGTGGAACTGACCCTGGTGTCATCGTCGTTCTGCGGCGCGTGTGCGCGGACCAGGTCTGTGCTGGCCGATGCGGCGCGCTTCCTCCCGGACGCGACGATCACGGAGATCGATGTGGCCCGCGACCCCGACGCCGCCGAGGCGCTCGACATCGGCTTCACGCCGACCGTGATCATCCGCGATGCATCAGGAGTCGAGGTGTTCCGCGCCGAGGGCGTGCCGACGGTCCCCCAGGTGCTGACCGCCGCGGTCAAGGCGCTGCCGACCTGAGCGACTCGGCCCCGTCGGCCCCTTGCGGAGGCACGCCCCCAGGCGCAGACTGAGCGTCAGCGGTGCCGTCACTTCATCTCACACCTTCTGGAGTCCACATGCCTGCTCTCAACCCGTACCTCTCGTTTCGCACCGAAGCCCGCGAGGCGATGGAGTTCTATCAGAGCGTGCTCGGTGGTGAGCTCGTGATCAGCACCTTCGGAGAGTTCCCCGACATGGTGCAGGATCCGAGCCAGAAGGACCTCGTCATGCATGCCCAGCTCGATGCCCCCGGCGGACTCGTGCTCATGGCGTCCGACTCTCCCGACGGCATGCCCTATGAGAAGCCGCAGGGGTTCTCGGTCTCGCTGAGCGGCAACTCGCAGGACGCCACCCGGACGGTGTGGGAGAAACTGGCCGAGGGGGCGACGATCACGATGCCCCTGGACGTGCCGCCGTGGGGCGGACTCTTCGGCATGCTCATCGACCGCTTCGGCATCCCGTGGATGCTGCACGGCGACCCGGAGGACTGAGCGGGAAGACGGAACACGCTGCTCAGCGCGGCTGCACGGCGCGACACGCGAGGTGCAGGGCGAGTCGCGCCTCGGGGTCGGTCATGTCGATGCCGAGCAGTTCCTGCACGCGCCGGATCCGGACCATGACGGTGTTGCGGTGCAGGCCGAGCGCATGCGCCGTCGCTGCGATGCCCGACTCGTGGTCGAGGTACGCCGACAGAGTGGTGAGCAGCTCCCCTCCGCCGTCGCGCAACGGCGCCAACAGTGATTCCGCCGCCGGGACGAAGGTGTCGTTCCCGGTCCAGGCGAGAAGCAGCTGCTCGAGGCCGAGACTGTCGACGCGGACGAACCATCCCGTCGCGGAGCGCGATGCCGCGATACGCGCTGCGTCGCCCGCCTCGTCCAGGGTGGTGGTGAGGCCTTCCGCCCCGGCCTGCAGCGAGCCCACACCGGTCGCCACGGTGAAATCACGCAGTGCTCCCAGGTGCAGCTCGCGCAGAGCGGCCACGGCGCGCTCCACCCGATCCGGGTCCGGGGCCTCCGGGAATGACAGCCATCCACTGAGCCCGCGGCCGGCCGTCGTCGCATGTGCTTCTCCGTCGATCGCCGAGAGAGCAGCGCTGACCGAACGCAGCAGCGAGAACGAATCGAGCCGTCCCCTCGCCACCACCCGGAAGCCGATGTGATACCCGCCCGTGCGCCAACCGCGCTCCGCCATGCGGCGCTCGACATCGGCATCGGCCGCCCCGTGCAGGTCGACGAAGTCACGCAGGAGACCCGACGACACGGCGACGTCGTTCACGGCCGCGACCTCGTCGATCAGGATGCGCGCCGCAACGGCCGGCATCGCGATCTCGGCGGCGACCGAGAGAGACTGCACCTGCGCCTCGCCGAGTCCGCGCCCGAAGAGCACGAGCCGCAGACCGCTGCGCCCCGGGCTGTCGACGCGCACGGACGCCGCCGCTGAACCGTCTGCGCTCGCCTGATCGAGCCAGGAGTCGAACCCGATCGCGGCATGCAGACGTTCGTCGAGATGGGCGCCCGCCTCCTCCAGGACACCGGACGAGTCGATCAGCGCGGCCCCGACACCGAGGTTCGCCGCGATGTGCCCCAGCAGGTCGGCGAGGTCGTCGGCGGCGTACTCGAAGGACTGGGCGACCTTTCGCACCTGGCTGAGCGTCAGCGCATCGCGGGCCTCGATCAGCATCCAGCAGGCCTTCGCGAGCTGCACCGGTCGCTCGACGTCGAGCAGGCACAGACCGATGCGGTCCGCGAGCCGGAACGCGCCCGCGTCGAAGCCGACCGCACCGGGGATCGCGAGTCCCGTGAAACCGCGGTCGCGCAGTCGTCGCAGCAGCGCGTCCTGCTGCCAGGTCGCGGTCGGAGCCGCCGATGTGACGATAGCCAGCCGGTCTGCCCCGCTCTCGGTCAGCTCCGCCTCTCCCGCCCCCACGGCGACGGCGTCCCACGCGGCATCCGAGGGGCCGGCGACTCTCCGCAGCCCGCCGTTCTCTGCATGGGCGAGCAGGGCACGCAACCGCAGCCGCTCGATCATGCGGCATCCAGATCGTCGAGGCCGTAGGCCGACGGCAGCACCTTGGCTCGCCGATCCGACCGAGCGTTCCACCATGCCGGCGCGGGGACGGCGAAGACCGCCACATTCCGGGCGAGACCCAACTCGGTGGCCTCGAGGATCTCCCGGGACACCGCATCGACGATCACGATGATCGTCGGGGCCGAGGCGACGAGAAGTCCGTCGGTGAGCACGGCAAGAGCCTCGGATCGGGTGACGACCCGGTGCACCGTGCCACCGAGCCCGCTGATCTCGACCGCGTTCACGTGCGGGTCCTGGAGCGAGGGCACGACCGAGACGATGCGTCCTTCGGCGAGCAGTTCGGCCCCCAGGGCGTCGGCGAGGAGCGGCAGCGGCGCGGAGACGGAGGCGAGATACGCCCTGCCGAGTTCGAGCGCGTGCGCGAGGTGGCCGCCGATCGCGTGCTCCCGCAGGTCGCCGACGGTGAAGCCGCCGAGCACCGCGCAACCGACACCACCGGCCTGGATGATCGCCGACCGCACGACCCGTTCGGCATCGATGGCCCGATGCGCCTCCACGAGCGCGACTCCGTCGGCACCGGTGTCGCACGCGAACACGAGCCCCCGCACACTGTCGACGAAGAGCGACATCTGATCCAGACCGGGCACCGCGCGACCGGTGCAGTCCGCATCGACGACGACGTGCGACCCGGCGAGCGTCAGCGGCGCGAGCCCGTTCATGCCCCCGCCCTCGAGCGAGCAGACCGCGGGGATCGGATGCCCGACCCACCGCTCGACCGCGGCGAGGAGACGGGCGAACGGCTCTTCACTCGGAAGCCGCTCCCCGAGCAGCATCGTCGAGCCGACGAACGCGACCCCGAGGCAGGGCGTGTCCGGGTCGAGCGATGAGATCGGCGACACCTCGATCGGCCAGTCTCCGGCGCGCGCGAGCATGAGTTCGAGCATGGTCGTCGAGCCGCCGCCGCCCGAGCCGAGCAGCGCATACCCGCGGGCGAGTGCCGTGAGGTCGTCGCGCTGCAGCATCATGCGCTCCAGCCTAGGGAGAAACGCCCTCGCCTACGGACAGCGTCTCGACCGGGACGAACTCCGCCGAGAGCCCGAATGCCGACGGGCCGAAGGCGGCGAGCGCATCGGGGGTGCGCATCATCTCGGGGGTCGAGATGCCCAGCACCCGCACGCGCTGTCCGTACCGGAGCCCCTCGGTCGTGATCGGCTCGGCGGTCTCGTGGTCGACCACGCAGATGAGGTCGGGCACGATCGCCACGAGGGTCTCTCCGCGGTGGGCGATGAGGTTCTCGTTCTGGAAGGAGATCTCGAACGTGTCGCCCTCCTCGGCCCCGAGCGGTGCGATGACCGCCCGTCCCTTGGCGAAGCCCTCGGTCGTACGCCGCTCGACATCGATGACCTTGCCCACGCAGAGTTCGCGCAGGTGCGGATAGAGCGTCGTCGCGAGCGTGTCGGCGATCGCCTCGAACGGCGAGCGGTGCTCCTCGCGGGCGGTCCGGATGGCGCGGCCCAGCGCGAGGGCCATCGAGATCGTGCGCGGGACCGCCGTGCGCCGCACGTCGGCTCCGGTCATCGCGTACTCCGCGATGTGCCCGACGCCGCCGAGGCGGATCGTGATGCCGCGGGCGAGCCACTCCATCTGCCGGTCGTCGTCGCCGGTGTCGATCACGACCTTCTCCCCGCGTTCCCCGGCGAGCGCCAACGGCGACCCGTGCACGCCGTAGACCGCGAAGGTCTCCATCGAGAGCTCGGGGAACGCGCGGCCCATGCCGTCGGCATCCACCACCGGGAGCCCGGTCTCGGCCGCGACGATGAGCGGGATCATGGAGTTGATGCCGCCGCACTCGATCGGCATGGTGGCATCCGCCTTCCGGCCGAGGTGCTCCTCGAGCGTGCGCAACGCGAGGGTGGGCTCGGTGCCGGCCGGGATCTTCTCGATCATCACGGTAGGGGCGCCCATCTGCGCGGTCGGGATCACGAACAGGTCGTCGGCGAGCTCGTCGGGGTCGAGGATCGTGATGCTCCCCTCCCCCAGCACCCGCTCGACGAGCATCTTGCCGATGTAGGGGTCGCCGCCACCGCCGGTACCGAGCAGCGTCGCGCCACGGGCGAGGTCGGGGAGGTCTGCGGCGGTGAGCTGCCAGCTCATGCCGCGACTCCCGCCGATGCCGTTCCGGCGGAGATGCTGCCGTCGTAGCGGTGCGCCGCCATGTCATAGCCGAAGTAGCCGGGCCCGACCATCGCGAGGGCGGCCTCCGAGTGCCAGCGCTCGTCGGCCGGGGCCGCGATCACCCGCACGCGCTGACCGTACCGCAGGCCCTCGGTCGTGATCGGCTCGCCGGACTCGCCGTCGAGCACCATGATCAGATCGGGGGTGGTCGCGAGAATCGCGCCATCGGCCTCGGCGACGAGATGCTCGTTCTGGAACTGCAGGGTCAGCGTGGTGCCGCCGTCACCGTCGATGCGCGCGCGACCCCGGGCGAATCCGGTGGTGGTGGCGCGGTGCACGTCGACGACCTTGCCGTCGAAGAGCTCGCGCCCACCGAGCAGGTCGACGACCGCGTCCACCGGGTCCGTCTTCTCGTCACGCGCGATGGTGATGCGCTGCCCGATCTCGATGCAGCGCGACAGCGAGCCCGAGACGAGCGACTCCCGCGCGGCCGCGCCCGACATGGAGAACCCGGAGATCATGACCGAGCAGCCCATCTCGACGCAGGCCACGCGGGCGATGCGCTCGGTCCAGGAGTTGTCGGCCGTCTGCAGCACGCCGGTGTTGCCCTTCTCGTCGCTGAAGGCGAGAGGCGATGCGGTCACGCCGTAGAGCGTCGGGAGCACCATCTGCAACTCGGGGAACGCGCGCCCCATGCCGTCGGCGTCGACCAGGGGCAGTCCGAGCGCGGCAGCAGCGGCGATCGGAATGGTCGAGTTCACGCCACCCACCTCGGCACAGGCGATATGCGTGATCGGACGGCCGAGATGGACGCTGAGCGCCTTGACCGGTTCGATCACCTCGGCGAGGCTCGGGAGCTTCTCGACCATGACGGTCGGGGCACCCATCATGGCGACGAAGAGCACGAGGGCATCGTCGGGCACCTCCTCGAGGCCGACGACCGTGACGTCGCCGGAGGCGAGTGCCTGGCGGGCGAGGAGGGCACCGATGTACGGGTCTCCTCCGCCGCCGGTACCGAGCACGGCGGCGCCACGGGCGAGTCCGTCGATGTGGGCGGGGGTGATGGTCCAGCTCATGTCACGCCCCCATGTCGAGGTCGCCGACGGCCTTGACGCGGATGCGCGTGGCGTTGCCGGGAAGATAGGGAATCGGCACCTCGTCGAAGTCGATGATCGAGACGGTCGAGGGCCTCGCACCGGCGGCGATGGCCTTGTCGACGGCCTCGGCCCGTACCTCGGCGAGCGTCTCCTCACGGCGGCCGGGTTCGATCGCGTAGACCTTGTCGATCTCTCCGCCGACCTGTGCGATCGAGGCGCCGATGGCGTTCGCGACCGCGTAGTTCTCGGGGCGGTGCACGGTGCCGAACAGCGGCAGCTCGTCGGGCAGCAGGATGGAGCCGCCGCCGACCGCGACCACCGCGATGGGCTCGGGCGAGGTGCGCATGCGGTCGACGGCCTCGGACACGCGCTCGGCGATGCGCGCCAGCACCCGTTCGACGAACGCGGGGTCGAGGTGGGCGACCTTGCTCGCATCGCCCACTTCAGCGCGACCGGCTGCCACGGCGATGTCGGTGGCGGTCAGGGTCGAACCGCCGAACACCAGCGCCTCGGTGGTCAGCTTGTATCCGACGGAGGCCGGACCGACCTCGGCCGTCTCCTCGTCGACGATGCTGCCACCGCCGATGCCGAGCGAGAGCACGTCGGGCATCCGGAAGTTGGTGCGGATGCCGGCGACCTTGACCTCGTTCGCCGTCTCGCGCGGGAAGCCGTTGATCAGCAGACCGATGTCGGCGGTGGTGCCGCCCACGTCGATCACGGCGCAGTCGTCGAGGCCGCTGGTCGCTGCGGCACCGCGCATCGAGTTGGTCGGGCCCGAGGCGAAGGTGGCGACCGGGTAGCGACGCACATACTCCTCGTCCATGAGCGTGCCGTCGTTCTGGCTGAGGAAGATCGGCGCCTGGATGCCCTGCGCGCGCACGGCCGAGGTGAGGCCGTCGACGATCTCGGAGGCGAGCTCGCGCAGCGCCGCATTGATGATCGTCGCGTTCTCGCGCTCGAGCAGGCCGATCCGCCCGATCTCGTGCGACAGCGAGATCGCAGCATCCGCGCCGAGCACCTCCGCGACGATCTCGGCCGCCCGCACCTCGAGATCATGGTTCACGGGGCTGAACACCGAGGAGATGGCCACCGAGCGGATGCCGTGCGCCTTCATGTCTTCGGCGTGCGCCCGGATCTCGTCGGGGTCGAGCGGCGAGATCGGTCGGCCGTCGAATTCGTAGCCGCCGTGCGCGAGGTAGCTGCGCGCCTGCGTCGCCTCGACCAGCACCTCGGGCCAGTCGATCAGCGGCGGCAGCGCCCGCGTGGCCGGAAGCCCGAGCCGGAGCGCGGCGACCGGAGCCAGACGGCTGGCCTGCACGAGCGCGTTGATGAAGTGCGTCGTGCCGATCATGACGGCGTCGATGTCGGTGCCCTCGAAGGCGTGTCCGGCGCGCAGGTCCTCGATCGCCTGGATGATGCCGCTGGTGACGTCGGGAGTGGTCGAGTGCTTCACCCCCGCCAGCGTGCGGGTGCCGTCCATGAGGACTGCGTCGGTGTTGGTGCCGCCGACGTCGATGCCGATGTGCATGATTCTCGCTTTCCTGTGAGGGGTGTCTGTCTCTGGTGGCTCAGGCCGCTGCGGTCTCTTCGACCGGTGCGGCCTGGCGGGTGGTCGCGACGCCGACGCCGCGGACCCAGCCGAGCTTGCCCGCCACGATGTACAGCGCCATCGAGAGGAAGAGGCTGAGCAGCGACGGGATGCCCCACGTGACGAAGTAGCCGACGAGAGCGGAGACCAGCCACACGACGATCGTCGCGGGGACGATGCGCGGCGCGGTCGCCGGGAGGGTGCCGGCCTCGCGCGTCGCGTCGAGGTCGGGGCGCCAGCGTCGCACCACGTAGTACTCGGCGACCATGATGCCGGCGATCGGCGGGAAGGCGACGCTCAGCACGATCAGGAACTCGGTGAACTGACCGAGGATGCCGACCGCGGCGAGGACGGACCCCACGACACCCAGGACGATCGTCGTCGTCACGCGGTGCAGGTTCTTGCCGAACGCGGTGGAGATGAAGTTCACCAGACCCAGCGTCGAGGAGTACAGGTTCCAGTCGTTGATCTTCAGGGTGCCCGTGAGCACGATGAACAGACCGACGAAGCCGACCGACGAGGTCACGATCGCGACGATGTCACCCGTGGCCGCGGCGTGGGCGAGCAGCACTCCGGCGAGGCCGATCACGAACTCGCCGAGCGAGACGCCGAGGACAGTCTGCTTGATGACGTCGGCGCGCGAGCGGTTGAAGCGGGTCATGTCGCCGGTGATGATCGCTCCGACGATGAGGCCACCTGCGACGATGCCGGTTCCCGCCCAGACGCTCATGCTCGGTCCGGGGGCGGGGCCCGTGAGCAGTTCGCCGATGTCGTGACGGCTCAGCTCGGTGATGACCGACCAGCCGACGAGGATGAGGAAGAGCGGCACGGTGATGTTCGCGAGCCACTGCATCCCGACGAACCCGAAGGCCACGATCGCGGTGACCGCGAGTCCGAAGATGAGGCTCCAGGCCCACACCGGCAGCGCGCCGGGCATGAGGGCGTCGAGCGACTGCGCGGAGATGGCCGACTGGATGCCGAACCAGCCGATGAGGCTGATGCCGATGGCGAGCCCGACCAGCGATGCGCCGATCTCGCCGAAGCCTGTCCAGCGGGCGAGGAGCGCGGTGTTGAGGCCCTCGCGCTGACCGATGAAGCCGACCACGCACATGATCACCTCGAGGATGAGCGAGCCGAACAGGAAGGCGAGGACGGCCTCGCCGAAGGTCATGCTGTAACCGAGGGTCGCGCCGAGGAGGAACTGCGAGAGGGCCGAGACCTGTCCGAATCGCTGCACTGCGATTCCGAACCAGGGTTTGCGGGCCTCGGGAGTCACTCGGGAGAGCGCGAAGTCGTCTGCGTGCGCCGTGCGTGCCATGAGGGTCCTTCGGGGGGAGGGAACGGGTTGTGGGCCACAGTAGCCACGCCCTCCGGCCCGAGGATATGTGCACATCGCACGAGAATCACGTCGGTATGTGCGCATTGCACGCGACTCTCGCGCGGCGTTCGCGCCCGGGAGACCTCCCGCCGAGACCCCGATGAAACGCCGAGACCCCCTCGCGTCGGCAGCGACAGGAGGGGGTCTCGGCGGGAAGGCGGGGCTTCGACGACCGCCGCGACGATCAGTGCAGCGCGTTCGTCTCGATGAAGGCGCGGAGAGCCTGCTCGTCGTCGGCCATCTCGGTCACGTGCTGGGGTGCGTCAAGCATCTCCTGCAGCTCCGGCGCGTAGCCGAGCTCGACGCCGATGGCCTCGTGGATCGTCTCGGCGAACTTCTCCGGCTTGGCTGTCTCGAGCACGAGCATCGGAACGCCCGGCTCCACATACTCGCGTGCGACCTTGACGCCGTCGGCCGTGTGCGGGTCGATGACCTCACCCGTGGTCTCGTACACCGAGCGGATGGTCGCCAGCCGGTCCTCGTGCGTCGAGGTGCCGCTGACGATGCCGAACTCCTCGAGGAAGCGCTCCTGCTCGGCCGAGAAGTCGAAGTACCCCTGCGCCTCGAGGTCGTCCCACGCCCCCACGACGCGGGCGGGGTCGCGGCCGACGAGCTCGAAGATGAAGCGCTCGAGGTTCGAGGCCTTGGAGATGTCCATCGACGGGCTGGAGGTCGCGAGCGTCTGGGCGGCGCTGCGCGGGCGGTAGACGCCGGATCGGAAGAACTCGTCGAGCACGTTGTTCTCGTTCGCGGCGAGCACCAGGCGGCGGATCGGCAGTCCCATCTGCTTCGCGAAGAAGCCGGAGAGGATGTTGCCGAAGTTGCCGGAGGGCACGGTGAAGGAAAGCTCGGTCCAGCCACCGGCATCCGTCGCCCGCAGCCAGGCCCAGAAGTAGTAGACGGTCTGCGCGGTGATGCGCGCGAGGTTGATGGAGTTCACCGCTCCGAGGTGCTGCGCGCGCTTGAAGTCGAGGTCGCCGGCGAGCTTCTTCACGAGGTTCTGGCAGTCGTCGAAGACGCCCTCGACCGCGATGTTGTGCACGTTCGCGTCGTCGAGCGAGAACATCTGCGCCCGCTGGAACGCGCTCATGCGGCCCTGCGGCGACAGCATGAACACCGCGACGCGATCCTTGCCGCGCAGGGCATGCTCGGCGGCCGAGCCGGTGTCGCCCGAGGTGGCGCCGAGGATGTTGAGCACGGCGTCGTTGCGCTCCAGCGTGTACTCGAGCACCTGGCCGAGGAACTGCATCGCCATGTCCTTGAAGGCGAGCGTGGGGCCCTCGGAGAGACCGACGAGAGTCAGTTCGTCGTCGATGGCGCGCAGCGGCACGACACCGTCGGGGAAGTCGGCGTAGGCCGCGTCGGTCATCCGCGCGAGGTCTGCGCGCGGGATGTCGGTCGCGAACAGGCCCAGCACCTCAGTCGCGAGCTGCGGGTAGGTCAGCGCACGCCAGCGCTCGAGCGTCTCACCGTCGACCGTCGGCATGAACTCCGGCACCGCCAGTCCGCCGTCGGGCGCGAGGCCCTCCAACAGCGTCTCGCTGAACGACTGCGGCTGCATGCCGCCGCGGGTGGAGATGAACTGCACGTTGGCTCCTCGGCTCGGGACTCGGCACGTCCATTCTCGCAGGGTGTTCGCCGGCAAGATGACGGGATGACGCAGGCCGTCGCTCCGGCTCAGAACAGCGAGGTCGGCAGAGCCCCCTCGTGCTCCAGCAGCCAACGCTTGGTCTCGAGCCCGCGACCTTCGTCGCCGCCCGAGTATCCGCCGAGGCCGTCGCCGGCCACGACCCGATGGCAGGGCACGATCAGCGGGACGGGGTACGCCCCCATGATCGACCCGATGCCCCTAGCCGGGACGTCGGTGCCGCTGCGCGCGGCGAGGCCGCCGTACGTGATCGTCTCGCCGTGCCCGACCGTCTCGTGCAGAGCCGTGAGCACGGCTCTGGTCGCCACGGTCTGCACGCCGAGGTCGACGGGAACGTCGAATCGGCGCAGCGTGCCCGCGAAGTAGGCGGCCAGCTGCGCGAGCGCCTCCGCGAGCAGCGCATCCGGCTGCTCGGTGGCGCCGTCCGGCGGAGTGGACCGCCACGTGACCCGGGTGATCGCCACGCCGTCACTGACGACGCCGACGACACCGACCGGGGTCGCGAGCGTTCCGAAAGCGGACATGCGTCGAGGCTACCCGGATGCTCCGACGTCGGGCTCACCACGAGCAGGCCGGGCCGACGCGCGCCGGGTGCGCGAGACGGCCCGGTCATCTCACCCGCGGGAGACGTGGCGCCAGAGCGCCGCCCAGTGCTCGGGGCCGAGATCGCGGGGAAGACGCCGGTCTTCGGCGCCGGCCGCCGTGACCAACTGTCGACCCCGAGACAGGGGTGCGCGCGCCGCCGTGGCCACCACAGCAGCGAGGTTCGATCCTCGGCCCGTGAACATCGCTCGCACGAACGCCTCGTACGCCCGGCGATCGGGTGCCGGCACGAGCGGTGAGCCGCGGCGGGTGATGGCGAGCACCCCGCCGTCGACGCTCGGCTGCGGCGAGAACCCCCATGCCGGGACGCGGCCCTCCAGCGAGAACTCGAACCACGGCGCGGACTGCGCGGTCATCATCGTGCCGCCGCCGACGCCGGCCCGCTTGCGCGCGACCTCCCACTGCGTCAACAGGACCGCCTGGCCCCACCCACGACTCGACAGCAGCCGCCGCAGGATGGGCGTCGTCACATGGAAGGGGATGTTGCCGACGACGACGTCCGCGTCGAGCGGATGGCGGGTCGCATCCGCGACCTCGATGCGCACGCCGGGCAGTGCCCTTCGGAGCCGATGCACACGGTGCTCGTCGATGTCGATCGCAGCGAGGGGTCTGCCGAGTGTCGTGAGCGAGCGGGTGAGTGCGCCATCACCGCAGCCGAGCTCGAGGATCGAGCCCGAGGTGCGCCCGACGAGGTCGGTGATGCGGGCGAGGGTCGGACGATGGGTGAGGAAGTTCTGGCCGAGTTCGTGACGGCCGCCATGGATTGAACGAGGCATGAGTGCGCTCCAGAAGAAGAATCGGAGCACCTCGAAGGAGGGAGGACGCCAGGCGGCGTCAGTGAGGACTGCCCGTCCCGAGGTGCGATGACATCTCGGTGGACGGCGCGCAGATGCGTGCGAAGAGCGAGCGCGCCGTCAGGCGCGGCGGTCGCGGAACACGAGGTTGCGCCCCATCACGGGCGCGGCGCATATCGTTCCCATGCCCGACAGCATATCGGCCGTCAGATCCAGCCGCGATCCTCGGCGATGAGCACGGCCTGCTGACGCGTGCCGACGGAGAGCTTCCCGAGGATGACCGAGATGTGGTTGCGCACGGTCCCCGGGGCGAGAGAGAGCGCCCGCGCGATCTGCCCGGTCGTCTCGCCGCGGCGCCCGGCGCGCAGCACGTCGAGTTCCCGGTCGGTGAGAGGGGAACGCTCGTCGCTCAGAGCATCCGCGGCGATCTCGGGGTCCACGTAGCGGGCGCCGGCGGCGACCCGGCGGATGACGGCGGCGACCTCGTCGGCACCGCGGGACTTCGGCAGGAAGCCCGAGACCCCCGAGGCCAGAGCGCGACGGAGCACGCCCGGGCGCGCATGACGGGTGACGACCACGCACCGCGTCGCGATCGTCCTGTTCAGCTTCTCGGCGACCTGCACGCCGTCGAGGCCCGGCATCTCGAGGTCCAGCAGGCACACGTCCGGCTGCAGGCGCAGGGCTTCGGCGACGGCCTGCTCGCCGTCGGCGCATTCGGCGATGACCTCGATGTCCGGCTCCAGGCGCAGGAGCGCCGCGAGAGCGGAGCGGATCATCACCTCGTCGTCAGCGAGCAGCACGCGGATCATCGAGCACCCTCCTCGCGCGTCGGTACGGTCACGACGACCACGAACTCCTCGGCGTCGCGCCGAACTTCGAGCGAGCCGTGCGCCTCCTCGATCCTCCGCTGCACGCCCTCGAGGCCCGAGCCGTCGTGTTCGGTCTCGGCACCGGCGATCACGTCGTTCGCGATCTCGTACCGCCAGGCATCGCCGGTTCGGGCAAGCAGGAGACGCGCATGTCGGCCGCCGCCGTGCCGCAGCACGTTCGTCGTCGTCTCCCGGATCACCGGACCGAGCGCTGACGCCGGCGCCGCATCGGCATCCGCATCGATGGCGGACTCCACATCCAACCCCGCCGCCGTCAGCAGGTCGCGGGCATTGGCGAGTTCATCCCCCAGCGGCACCGAGCGGAAGCGGGTGGCGAGGTCCCTGGTGCCCTGACGTGCCTCATCGACGCTGACCCGAGCGGCACGAAGCTGCTCCATCCCCGCGTCGGGGTCGGTCGGCAGCAGACGTTCCGCCAGTTCCAACTGCAGGGCGATCACCTGGAGGTGATGACCCTGCAGATCGTGCACATCCGTGGCCACCCGCAGCCGTTCCTGCGTGGCGGCGAGCCTCGCCTCGGATGCGCGAGCCCGATCCAGCGTGATCAGCACGTCCCACCACCACAGCGAGGTCACGGTCATCACGGGCAGGAACACCGTGTAGACGACGGGAACCAGGAGCGGGATCTCGTCCGAGACGTCGAGAGTGGAATCGACGACGGCGACGGCGGCGAGGACGATCGTGGCGGCGATGACCACCTTGTACCGCACGCCGCGCTGCCAGTTGAGCAGCACGAGCGACTGCACGATGGGCATCAGGGCGAGCTGCCAGCTGCCGACCACTGCTCCGGCGGCGACTCCGTATACCACCGCGACGAGGAACGGCACGGCCAGACGCAGCCATCGCACGCCCGGCTCGGCGTCGAGTCGGTGCCGATAGTCGGCCAGCAGCGGGAGCGTGGAAGCACTCCAGAGCAGTCCGCCACCGCCGACGACCAGAGCGGAGAAGCCCTGACGGTCGATCGCGAGCATCACGAGCGTCCACGCGGCCACCAGGGCGACCTCGAACATGACGACGGCGCTCGCCGTGTACCACCAGGTGGCCGTCACCCCGCGGGACAGCTGACGCGCCCCCGGACTCGGTTCGACGGGGGCGAGGGGCTCGGCGGGGCTGCTCACGCTCCCACGATAGGGCCGTGACAGTTGTCACGGATGCGTCATGCGATCCACCCGGGAAGCGGTGACGGCCCGACACTGCCGCGGGGACCGCCCGTCGAGTGGACTGGAGTCATCGCAGCGGAGACACCGCTGGCACCGACACCAGGGAGCATCCCCATGAACCTCATCGAGACCTTCCAGAACCTGGTCGCCCAGGTTCCCGAGCTCGTGCAGCCGCTCATCGTCGCCCTCGCCGGCGCGATCCCCTTCATCGAGGGCGAGGGCGCGGTGAGCATCGGCATCATCGGCGGCATCCCGCCCGTGGTCGCCGCGATCGCCGCGATCGTGGGCAACTTCCTCTGCGTCCTGGTGGTGGTGCTGGTGAGTTCCGGAGCGCGACAGGCCGTCGTGAATCGCTCGCGCGCAAAGGCAGTGGCCCTCGCCGGCGGCGGCACGGCAGACGAGGTGCACGCGGACACTGCTGACACCGGGCGCGGTACCGCGCGTCGGGAGAAGTTCCAGCGCGCGTTCGAGCGCTACGGCGTTCCCGGAGTCAGCCTGCTCGGCCCGCTTCTGCTGCCGACCCAGTTCACCGCGACGATGCTCGCTGCGTCCGGCATCGGCAAGGGCCGCATCCTCTTCTGGCAGGCGCTGGCGATCATCGGCTGGACGACCATCGTGGCCGTCATCGTCGGCAGCGCGGTGTACGCGATCCGTTGAGTTTCACGAGGCGGGGCGACGGACTCGTCGCCCCGCCTCTGTTCATCATCTCGTGAATTCAGTGTTCTCTGTACACTGGATTCGTGACCGCCGCGCTCGCCTCCTCCCCCACGCACACTGCCGCCGTCGCCCGCCTCGGACACGCACTCTCCGATCCCACCCGTGCCGGCGTCCTGCTCGCGCTGCGAGAGTCCCCGCGCTATCCCGCCGACCTCGCCGAAGCGCTCGGCGTCTCGCGCCAGACCATGTCGAACCATCTCGCGTGTCTGCGCGGATGCGGCCTCGTCGAGAGCGTGCCCGACGGCCGCCGCAGCAGCTATCGCCTGGCGGACCGGCACCTCGCACCCGCGCTCGACATGCTCATGCGGGTGACGCTCATCGTGGAGCCGGACTGCTGCTCCGGCGAAGGCTGCACCTGCTGATGACCGCCACACTCACCCTCACCCGCCGCGAGACCCTGCATCGCCGCATCCGCCTCATCGTCGGCATCACGATCGCCTACAACCTGATCGAGGCGGTCATCGCGATCGCCGCCGGATCCGTTGCCTCCTCTGCCGCGCTCATCGGGTTCGGCCTGGACTCTACGATCGAGGTCCTCTCTGCGGGGGTGGTCGCCTGGCAGTTCACCCGCCGTGATCCGGAGCGCTGGGAGAAGCCGGCCCTGCGCGTCATCGCGGTCGCCTTCTTCACCCTCGCCGCCTACGTCACCGCGACTTCGGTGGCGGCGCTGGTCACGGCCGAGCGCCCGGAGCACAGCACCGTCGGCATCGTGCTGACCGCCGTCAGCGTCGCTGTCATGCCCTTCCTCTCGTTCGCCGAACGCCGTGCGGGTCGAGAACTCGGCTCCGCCACCGCCGTCGCGGACTCGAAGCAGACACTCATCTGCACGTACCTCTCGGCCGCGGTCCTGATCGGACTGGTCGCGAACTCCCTGCTCGGGTGGTGGTGGGCGGATGCCGTCGCCGGGCTGGTCATCGCGGCCTTCGCCGTGCGCGAGGGCGTCGAGGCGTGGAAGGGCGACGCCTGCGCGACCTCGGTCGGCATGCTCCTCGAAGATGAGCACGACGAGCACCATCACTGAGCTGGGAGGCATCCGCGCGGCCTACCCCAGCCAGCGCCGGTTCAGTGAGCAAGCAAGGTGAGGGTCGCGCGACGGCGGGAGTCACTGATGCCACCATCATCTCCGCGGCGGCAACGCCGTTCCTGTCGCCCGCACTGAGGCCATCAGGCGGCAGACTCCACAGGATCACGCCCTTGCGCGGGAGAATCGGCGAACCTCTGGCGGATGGCTACAGCGAGGAGCCCCACGGAGAGTAGGCCGAACGTGATCAAGCTACCACCAAGAATCACGCTGGGCGCTGTGATCTGAAGCCCAAGAAGGCAGATGCTCAGAGCAAGAATTGCGCCAATAGTGCTGGCTGTTCCCATCAGAGAGCTCATCGACGACATCAGAGCCACAGGGGCTCGGGACTGTAGAGAGAAGACCAGACTATTGGAGTACAGGAACAGGGGGAACGGAATCAGTGCGACGAGAACAATGGTCCACCCTCCTCCTGCCGCCAAGATTCCAGCTCCAAGAGCCAGGAGGGCGCCGAGCAGCGCGAAGCTCACGCTCTGCCGATGCCGTAGGCGTGCCCAGGCCACGTTCGAAGCGATGTTGATGATCTGGAATGCGACGAAGATCACGCCAAACCAGCTTGGATCGAGTCCCACGTCGAGGAATACCATCTGCCACATTTGGAAGAACGGCGTGAAGGCGAGTTGGGTGAGCGCGAAGAGCAGCATAGCCAGGACAAGCCATGGGTCACGTCGCAGTGCCTCAAGAACCCGGGGAGGCGCTTCTTCCTGACTTTCGCGAACGATGGGTGTCTTGGGCAGGGCGATCGCACCGTATGCTGCCGCGATCGCGAAGCTGATGATCGAGACGACGTACACACCGATCCCGATGAGTGGGTACAGCGCGGAGGTAGCAAGGGCGCTGATGATGGTGGCGGCGAGGATCACGTTGCGATCAAGCGCAAAGAACCGTCGGAACGATGGCTCATCGTCGCGAAGAATCGACGCATAGTGTATGTCCATGGTCGAACTGCTCAACGCCGTTCCTGCCGCGTACATCGCCCACGCGACGCACATGACGGCGAGACCCTCTCCAAACCAGACGATTCCGTATGCTCCCCCGATGACGACGATCGAGAGTACGTAGAGCTTCTTTCGGGAGAATCGGTCCGCAAGCAATCCGGAGGGAAACTCGAAGAGCGTGAGGGCAATCATATAGACGACCTGCGTCCAAATGATGCTGTCGTATTGCAGACCTTTGGAGAGCAGGATCGGGGTGAGTACTGCCTGGGGCAGCACTCTCGCAAATGTTGCGAGTGAGCTCACGCCAAAATAGGACTTCATTCTCATCTTGTTTCCTCGGACGTAAAGGTGGGACGTCGCGTTTCGGCGACGTCCCACCAATGACCTTACGGCGTCATCGAGTGGGTGCGAACGGCAGCCACCGTCTTGGCGTCAGTCGCGATCACCGTATAGGCGTCTGCGATCACCTGAGTGTCGTTGCTCATCTTTCACCTCCTTCCATGCGGTCGGGTTCCCGTGCATCGGGAAGATGTTGGAACTCGAAGTAGCTTGCTCCGGCCGCACTCAGGACCTGATGAACCGGAGTGGAGCGGATTGGGTTGAGAGCGAGGTAGGCCTCTGCATGCTCGAGGAAATCGAGGAGAGCATCGACATGGCTCGTCGGACGGCCTAGACGATCGACGAAGTGCATGACTTCGCTGAAGGCCCCAGTGAAAGGCTGTAGCGTCTCCGAGTTGGAAATGTATCCGTCAAAGACGTCTTTGAGTTGATTTGACGAAAGTTCTTGAAGACGCATGACTGTGAACCGGCGCTGGAAGGCGGAATCACGGAGGATGAATGGAAGCTCCTCGGGCGTCGTCGCGCCGATGACTCGAAAGTCTGGATGCACGAGGTGCGGTTTCATCACATCTAGAACGTTGATGGAGCCTTCGGCGACGCCCATCCGTGCAAGGGAGTGGATCTCGTCAATGAAGATCGTGCTCTTGGTTGACGAGGCGAACGTGAAGAGCTCGCTGAGGCGGCCTTCGAGCTCTCCGCGATGCCCTGTTCCCCCCACCAGTGCGCCTGGGTCCACTCGCCAGAATGGCCCCAGGTCTGGTCGAAGGGTTGCAAGCGCTTCGACCAGTGCAGTTTTCCCGCTTCCTGCTTCGCCGCAGACGATGACGTTGTTCTTCGTGCGCTTTCGAAGCATGACCTCGATTCCGCGCACCTCCTTGACACGGGTGATGGTGCCCGCGAATGGTTCGATTGGCTGAGCGAAGGACGGACGTTCTCGTCGCCGTGCAGCTGGTTCCGACACTTCTGCCGGACTTGGAACGATCGAGTGTCGAAAGTCGGAGTCTGATCGCCCGATCTTGATGATTAGCTCTTCCACAGTGTCTACACCGCGCAAGAGCCGGGCAAGTTTCACCGGATCTGAGACGTCGCGATACTGCTTGATTGCGTTGAGGTCTAGCTTCGCGAATCCACGTCGATGCAGGATCGCAAGTGCGTCGTAGACGCCGCGCGCCCCTGTCACAGACTGGGGAATCGGAGTGCCTTTAGGTGATGTCATGGACAGTCACGGACCAATTCGTGGTGTCGAGGTCGACCACTCGTCCTTCGACAAATGGTCGTGCGTACCCAGAAAGGAACTTCACTGCTTCGACGAGTGCCATCTTCGCTGCGAGTCCGTTGTAGGGCTCCATGATGTTGGCTACGAATCGATCATTTACTTTGCTGACCAGAGGACCGGTCATCCGCGTGGAGTCCTTGGGGAACAGCTCGGAATAGCTACCTGTGGTTCCCGGAATGATCAGCGGTCCAACCGACGCCCACGAGAAGTCGTGCGGGCCGCACATCAGGACCGGTGTCATTGACTCGCTGCACGCTTGATCGACGATGTAGGCAATCTTGCCGCGCGGCTGGTCGGCGCACAGGACAAGAAGATCGATGTGTCCGTTTTTCTCCGTCGCCTGGTTCAGCAGTCTCTTCATCGAGTCGACGTCCGTAACTTCGGCGTCGATAGCGTTGATGCTCGCAGCCGGCGCTCTTCTGGTCAGTTCCTGGAGGGCTACTTCTAGCTTGGTGCGGCCAACGTCGGCTTCGGTGTAGAGGATCTGCCGGGAGGTGTTGCTCAGCTCGATCGTGTCGAAGTCGGCGACCGTCAACCGTTCGATCCCCATCATTGCTGCGGCGGAGGCCACATAACCGCCTACGCCGCCAACACCGAGAACGAGGACGTGGGACTCAGCCAGCTGCTGATGGAAGCTCAGGGCCTCGTCATCGCTCACCCCACTCAGGTTGGTGAAATTCCGAATCTGACGGTCCCACTTACCCAGGTCTCGCGAGTGAATAGGGTCGATCGTGGAGACCTCTCTGACGAGGTTCCGAGACCGCGCGAACTCAAGAGCCTGCGTGACCTGGTCCTGGGAGTAATCGCTGCGCAGGGAAGAGACGATCTCGGCTTCAACTGCCACCCCATCAGCCGCTGCGAGTACACGCAAGAGCAACTCATAGTCACCCTGAAGCGTGATGGGGTCAGCATCCGCGACGTTAATGGCTAGCCCCTGATCGGTCTCCGCCACGAAGAGCGAGTAGTTCAATCGCAGTGGACGCTCAGGGCGCTGCTGGCTGCTGGTGTTCACGAAGTCAATTTCCCTTAAAGCGTTGCGGCGATGCTCATCGCGATGCATCAACACGAATCTTTCACTCTCCTGGGGTGCAGTCCAGAAGATGGGCTGTTCCATACCGACATATCGATTTCTGGGACAACCCGGCCCGAGCCGAGAACGCACTGCGGACTCGAAGCGGAGCGCGATTACGGACGCCGTGGCCGCTATCGGCGTCGACGACTTGGGGATCGATGCTCTTGACACTAAGGAGACGGGACTGCTCGATTGCTGCCGCAATACATCAGGCAATGCTTGCCCTCATATGCAGGGACTGAGTTCGGAGACCTCCTCAGACTCGCCGCGCGACCTTCAGTCTTGACCCCCTCGAATGGGTCGCGCCGGTTCGACGGGAGGGTCGGCGAGTGTGGCAAGCCATCGGGGCTTACCGCTCCCGCGGCAGCGCGGCTTAGTCCATTCCAGACGTCGCTGCCGGTCAGGAAGGCGCGGCCAGGGGCCCGGTGTCGCTCGCCTGAGCGGCCGGTCATCGCCCGTCCCTGTTCACGATGACGGAGCCTGCGGACCGTGTGGATGCGTTCACGTTCTCGGCGATGATTTCGGTTTCCTGCCGACGACGGTTCGTCCCGCTCTACAACGACCCGCGGAGCTTGAGTTCGCCGGCGAGGACGCACGATCACCCTGCGCAACGGCGATCTCACCCAGCGCACCGTAGGTTGGAAGAATGAACTCCACCCGCGATCTGCTCGGACGCACGATGCTCGTCACCGGCGCGAACGCCGGCATCGGGTACTGGTGCGCGGAGCAGCTCGCCGCGCGGGGTGCGCGGGTGCTGCTCGGATGCCGCTCCCCCGAACGCGCGGCGACGGCGGTGACAGCGATCCGCGATCAGGCACCGGGTGCCGACCTGCGCGTGCTGCCGCTCGACCTCGGCTCCCTCGACAGCGTGCGCGGCGCTGCGGCGGGAATCGGCGAACGGATCGACGCGGTGATCTGCAACGCCGGGGTCAAGGCGGCCGACCGCTCGGCCCGCACCGGCGACGGGTTCGACCTCATGGTCGGCACGAACTTCCTCGGGCACTTCGCGCTCGCGGCGCAGCTCGAGCCGGTTCTCGCCCCGGACGCCCGCGTCGTCGCCGTCGGCTCGATCGCCCACCGTTTCGCGACCCTCGATCCCGCAACTCTCGACGCCCCGTGGACCGGCTCCTCGCTCCGGCAGTACGGGCGGTCGAAGGCAGCGCTGATGTCTTTCACCTTCGAACTGTCCCGACGCTGGTCGGGTTCCAACCGAATGGCTGTCTGCGCACACCCGGGCTATGCGGTCGACCCGCTCACCCCGCCGCGTCCGAGTCTCGCCGAAGTCTCGGGCTTCGTCCGCGCCCTGTCCGCGCCGACCCGCCTGCTCGTGCAGGGCAAGGACGGCGGTGCACTGCCCGTCGTCCATGCGGCCACGGCCGAAGAGGTGAGGAACGGCGACTACTGGGGTCCCGGTGGTCTGCTCGAGTTCCGTGGAGCACCGGCGCGGGTTGCCGCGTCGGACCAGGTGCACTCCGCGGCGATCGGGTCGGCGCTGTGGGCGGCGGCGGAGAGCATCACCGGGGTGCGCTTCCCGGCCTGAGCCCGCACGAATGTCCGACCCCCGGGGCAGGATGCAGGCATGATCACGTTGCTGTCGGCTCCCTCGAACCTCGGCCTCCGTCCCCCCGAGCCGGGCAGCGTCCCCGGCGCCGCAAAGGCCCCGGAGGCCCTGCGCGAAGCCGGGCTTTTCGCACAGTTCGCCGAGCTCGGCGCCACCGACTCCGGGGTCGTCCTGGCCGGCCGCTACGTCGACGACGACGCCACGAGAGCGCCGGGGCACGTGCGCAACGAGAGCGCGACCATCGACCATTCGCGGCGCCTGGCCTCACGCATCGGCACGGCACTCGACCGGGGCGAGGCTCCGCTCGTGATCGGGGGCGACTGCGCGATCCTGCTCGGTGCGGGTCTCGCGACCGTGCGCCGTGGAGACATCGGACTGGTGCACGTCGACGGCCACACCGACTTCCGCCACCCGGGCAACAGCGACGAATGTGCGAGCGTGGCCGGAGAGGCTCTCGCCGCGGCGATCGGCAGGCACTGGCCGGCCGTCTCCGACATCGACGGGTTCGGTCCCCTCTTTCCCGCGCAGCGCACCGCGCACATCGGCCACCGCGACGATGACGAAGACCTGCCGGAGGTGCGCGGCGCCCTGGGCGGTGTCTTCTCCTCCGCCGACGTCCTCTCTCGCGGCGCCGCCCATGTCGGGGCCGCGGCCGCCGCCGTGGCGGGCTCCGCGTACTGGCTCCAGGTCGACGTCGACGTGCTCGATGCGGCCATCATGCCCGCCGTCGACAGCCCCGACCCCGGCGGCATCGGGGCGGCCGATCTCACCGCACTGCTGCGCGAAATCGCCCCGCACGCGGTCGGCGCCTCGATCACGGTCTTCGATCCTGACCTCGACCGCGACGGGCGCTATGCCCGCCTGCTGGTCGAGATTCTGACCGAGGGCCTCCGCGACCTGGGCAGCCGCGTGCCGCAGCCCTGAACGCCGCCGATCGCGCGGTCAGGCCTGCGGCTCCACGACCTGCGCGGGGGTGACTCGAACGCGAGAGATCCGGCGTCGATCGAGCTCCGCCACCTGGATGGTCGCGCCCGGCACCTCGACCGTGTCACCGACGACGGCGAGTCTGCCCAGCTGCTCCGTCACGAACCCGGCGATCGTGTCGGACGAGCCGCGCGGCATGGCCAGCCCCGTGGCCTCCTCGAAGTCCTGCAGGTTGAGGCGCCCGTCGAGTCCGTCGTCGGCAGAGATGAACACCTCGGCGTCGTACTCGTCGAAGATCTCGCCGACGACCTCCTCCACGAGGTCTTCCAGGGTGACCAGGCCGTCGGTGCCGCCGTATTCGTCGACGACGACGGCGATGTGGTGCCCCTCCGCGCGCATCCGGGTCAGGGTCGGCAGCACCCGGGCAGACGACGGGATGTACGGGATCTCGCGCATGAGCGCGCGCAGCGGACGCGTCGGGTCGTCGGCCGCGGCCTCGAACAGGTCGCGGACGTGCACGAATCCGGTGATGTCGTCGATCGAGGTCTCCGAGACGGGGTAGCGCGAGTACGGAAGGTCCCGCACCTGGGCCATCACCTCGCCGACTCTCGCGGCCTCGTCGAGGGCGACGACCTCGGGGCGCGGTCGCATGACCTCGCTGACCTGCCGGCCCCGCAAGGAGAGCACGTCGTCGAGGATCCGTCGCTCGTCGTCCGGCAGACCCTGATGGCTGGCCACGATGTCGCGCACCTCCTCGTCGGTCATCTCGTCGCTGGTCTTATGCGGGTCGCCGCCGAGCAGCCTCACGAGGGCGTTCGTCGACACCGAGAGCAGCCAGATCACGGGACGCATGACCGTGGCGAAGCCGTTGAGGGCGGGCGCCACCGCATACGCGAACTGCGCGTTGCGCTGGATCGCGAGCCGCTTGGGCACGAGCTCACCGAGCACGAGCGACAGGTAGGCGATGACGAGCGTCAGCACGAGTGTCGCGATCGTGAGGGCGAGTGCAGGCGCGAGCCCCCACGAAACCAGCACGGGTGCCAGCGACGGCGCGATCGAGGTCGCACCGTACGCGGCCGAGGCGAACCCGGCCACGGTCACACCGATCTGCACCGCCGAGAGGAAGGTGTTGGGGTTGCGGGCGAGGTCCGCGACCTTCGCCCCTCGGCGTCCGCGTTGGCCGATCGCGTTGATCTGGCTCTCGCGCAGCGTGACGAGTGCCATCTCCGTGGCGGCGAAGACACCGCCGATGAGCACGAACGCGAAGACGAGGGCGATGTTCCAGAGCAGGTCGCCCATCAGCGGGCCGCCTCGTCTGTGGTGGGGTGAGCGCCCGGGATGAACCGGGCGCTCGTACTGTCAGAGTCCGAAGAGTCAGAACAGCGCTGCGCGCTCAAGAGTGCTCCTTCTGCGTGATGGTGGGGGTGGTGTCGGTGGAAGCGGTGACGGCGCCCGGCGTTCGACGGGTCTTGATGAGACTCGCCGCGGTGGCCACCGCGATGGTGGTGCCGATGAACAGCAGCGAGAACCAGATCGGGATTTCCGGCGCCCACTCGACGCCCTGGCCGCCGTTGATGAACGGCAGCTCGTTGACGTGCAGCGCGTGCAGGACGAGCTTGACGCCGATGAACCCGAGGATGACCGCGAGGCCCTGGGCCAGGTAGACGAGCCGCTCGAGCAGTCCGCCGATGAGGAAGTAGAGCTGGCGCAGACCCATGAGCGCGAAGGCGTTGGCGGTGAAGACGATGTACGCCTGGTCGGTGAGTCCGTAGATGGCGGGGATCGAGTCGACGGCGAACACCAGGTCGATGAACCCGATCGCGATGATCGTCAACAGCATCGGCGTGACGAAGCGCTTGCCGTTCTTGACGACGGTCAGCCTGTCGCGGTTGTACTCGTCGCTGACGGGCAGGTGTCGGCGGACGAACGTCATGAAGCGGCCGTTCGCCGGGTTGCTCTCGTGGTTGCTGAACGCCTGACGGTAGGCGAGCACGAGCAGCAGCGCGCCGAACAGGTAGAAGATCCAGGAGAAGTTCTCGATGAGCGTCGCGCCGACGGCGATGAAGATGCCGCGCAGGATCAGCGCGATCACGATGCCGATCATCAGGACCTTCTGCTGATAGATCTTCGGCACCGCGAAGCCGGTCATCACGATGAGGAAGACGAACAGGTTGTCGATCGACAGCGCCTTCTCGGTCAGGTAGCCGGCGAAGTACTCGCCGCCGAACGTCCAGCCGGAGAAGACGCCGATGCCGACGCCGAACAGCAGGGCGAGGCTGATGTAGAAGATCGACCAGCGCGCCGACTCGGCGATCGTCGGTTCGTGAGGCGTGCGCACGTGCGCGAAGAACTCGTAGACGAAGAAGGCGATCGTGACCGCGATCGTGATGATCCAGATCAGGGGGGTGATATCCAAACGGGTACTCCAGATTCGGGGCGCGAAAGCGCCGCCAAAGTCTTCTCCATTCCTGAACAGGAACCGGTGGCCCGGGATGCGACGTGCATCCGTAATGACGACCCGACCGTATCGGAGTACTCCCCTTGGTTTCTCCAGGCTAAGAGACGACCCTTTGCGGTTCCTGTGGGTTCGCCCGGAATGCCCGATCCAGGGTGGATCAGTCCTCGTCGACCCCAGGGAAGCCTGCGGCTTCCGCGCGGTCGATCGTGGTGAGGAGCACGTCGTCGAAGAGCGTGACGAGCACCGCACGGGTCTGGACCGCGTCGCGCGCATTCATCGCCTCGCGGAGGGCGGCCGCGAACGCCTCGATCTTGTCCCACTCGAATGCGTCCCGCGAGTGCTCGCCGAAACGTCGGATCTGCGGCCCGAGCCGCTCGATGACGACTGCTCGTGCGGAGTTGCCCTCGATGCGAGCGAATCCGGTGGCGATGGCACGCAGAGCGACACCGAAGCCCGCGACGTCGCGGGACTTGACCGCCCTCGCCATGTCGTCCGCGAGGTCGGTGAGGTAAGCGACGTCGTCATCCTGGATCACGGGCATGACGTGGCGCACGGAGCCGATCCAGATGTCGCCGAAGAGGTCGACGGCGTTGCGGACACGATCGAGATCGATCGGCGCCACCCGCGTGTAGCGGTTGCGCTGCATCTCGACCAGGCCGTGATCGGCCAAGCGGTCGAGCGCGTGACGGATCGGCGTCTTCGACGTGCCCAGTCGCTCGGCGAGTTCGTAGTCCCGCAGACGCTCGCCCGGACGCAGCTCGCCGCTGATGATCGCGTCCTGCAAACGGGCATAGGCCTCGTCGCTCATCGACCTGCGCTCGAGGGGTCCGCCTGAGAGTGCCAATTTTCCTCCACTGAGCCTGAAGCGACGTAGAGCCTGAAGTTCTACCTATCATGCAATGTATCGCATCCAGGACGGTGATCCGTGTAAAACCTCATGCGGCTGGCCGCCCCCACCTGGGAGCGTACGCAGGTTCGCGGCGTAGCCTGACGCTGACCCCGCCGGCGAGGGCCGCTTTCGACGACGACCGGGAATCGCTGAGGACGAGGGTCGCAGAACGCGCCGCCGCAGAGGTCGGCGCGGAGAAGAGGTCATCATGGACGGCATCCGTCCGACCGTTCGCACTCGCCCGCCTGACAGCGCACCTCGTCCCGCGAGCGCCTTCACCGAGCTCGCGCAGCAGGTCCGAGATCGCGGGCTGCTCCACCGCCGGTACGGCTACTACTGGACCAAGCTCATCGCCGCCCCCGTGCTCCTGGGCGCCTGCCTCCTCACTTTCGTCTGGATCGGCGACACCTGGTGGCAGCTGTTCACGGCCGCTGTCCTGGCGGTGGTGTTCACCCAGATCGCTTTCCTCGGACACGATGCGGCGCACCGGCAGATCTTCGTGTCCGGTCGCTGGAACGACTGGATCAGCCTGATCCTCGGCGACCTCCTCGTCGGCATGAGCTACGGCTGGTGGCAGCACAAGCACACCCGCCACCATGCGAACCCGAACAAGCTGGGCTCCGATCCCGACATCGAACTCCCCGTCATCGCCGTGTCGCCCGAGGCCGCGGCCCGGCATCATGGTCCGGTCATCACGTGGCTGCGCGGACACCAGGGAGTGCTGTTCTTCCCGATCCTGCTCCTCGAGGGGCTGTCGCTGCACGCATCGAGCGTGCGGCGCATGTTCGCGCGCGGGCGGCTGGAACGCCGGTGGGCGGAGATCACCTTCCTCAGCATCCGCATGATCGGGTACCTGGTGCTGGTGTTCGTCGTGCTCTCGCCCGGTATCGCGTTCGTCTTCCTCGCGGTGCAGCTGGGGCTGTTCGGGTTCTACATGGGCATCGCCTTCGCCCCGAACCACAAGGGGATGCCGGTGGTACCGCGGGAGATGACCCTCGATTTCCTCCGCCGGCAGGTGCTCATGAGTCGCAACGTCCGCGGGAGCCGCTTCCTCGACATCGCGATGGGCGGCCTCAACTATCAGGTCGAACACCACCTGTTCCCTTCGATGCCGCATCCGCACCTGCGCCGCGCCGCGCCTCTGATCGCCGACTACTGCCGGGCCCACGGGGTGGCCTATACCCAGGTCGGCTTGTTCGCCTCGTACGCGATCGTCGTGCGCTACATCAACCGCGTCGGACTCGGCGAGCGCGACGTGTTCGCCTGCCCGCTCGCGGAGCAGCGGCTCGCGATCGGGGTGCCGCTCCGATCCTGAGATTTCCGTGACCAAACCGTTGCATTCGTTATCTCGCCGTTATACAGTGATCACACGGTGAATGTTTGCTGTGGCATACACCGCATGTGATTGCAGGACACTCTTGGTGCAAGGGACAAGGGCCGGTCGGGAGCCTCTCCGACCGGCCCTTTACTGTTCCCACTATTCTGTGAGGATGACCGATCGCAAGCTCGCCCTGGAGGCCTGGGAGAGCCTGTTCCGCGCGCAGCACGAGCTGTTCACCGAGATGATGACGGACTTCGAGCACAGCGACCTGGCTCAGGCCGAGTACGACGTTCTGCTGACGGTGACCCGCTCCCCCGGCATGACCGCGCGGCTGCGCGACATCACCGCGAACATGCTGATCAGCCAGCCGAGCGTCTCACGCCTGGTCGACCGCATGGTCACACGCGGGCTCGTGGCCAAGTGCGCCGATCCCGACGACGGACGCGGTGCCCTGATCCGCGCGACGGATGAAGGTGCACGGGCGTTCCGTTCCCTCGCCACCGTGCACGGGCGCTCGATCGCCGACCGCATGTCGCGTCTCGACGACGACGAGCTGCGCACACTGCGCGAACTCGCGGAGAAGCTCCGCACCCGCTGACGCGGAGGCCGTGAGAACGGCCCGCTTCCGTTTTCTGGCAGGGTGGGGGCGTACGCCTGCACCGCCGCGGGCACGTCAGACCGCCCCCTCGGGGGGAACCAGGGAGGTCATCCATGGAGATCGCCGGAATCGTCGGCATCCTCGTCATCGTCGGTATCGCAGTCGTCGTCGCCGTCGTCCTGCTGCTCATCCTGCTGCTGTTCGCGCGCAGCTGGATCAAGGTCGCCCGAGCCGACGAGGCACTCGTCATCTCGGGGCGCAAGCAGAAGATCCAGCGCGCGGTCATCGCCGCCGACGGGACGACCAGTTCCGAGATGGCCGAATCGCCGGTCACGGTCATCGTGAACGGCAAGTCGCTGGTCAACCCGATCACGCAGCGCCACGAGATCATCTCCCTGCGCTCGCGCCAGGTCTCCCTCAACGCCGAAGCGCAGTCCCTCGACAGCGTGACCCTGAACGTCGACGGCGTCGCGATCGTCAAGATCGGCTCCGACCCCCTCTATGTCCGTCGTGCGGCCGAGCGCTTCGCCTCGCAGGACAAGGCGATCGAGCAGTTCACCACCGAGCAGCTCGAAGGCGCCCTCCGTGGAATCGTCGCCACGCTGTCGGTCGTCGAGCTGATGCGGGAGCGGAAGAAGTTCTCCGACCAGATCGCCGCCGATGTCTCGCAGGAGCTCGCGGAGCAGGGTCTGATCCTGGATTCCTTCCAGATCAAGGGCATCACCGACAAGGTCGGCTACATCCAGTCCCTCGGCGCCCCCGAGATCCAGGCGAAGCGTCAGGCCGCCGAGATCTCGCAGACCAACGCCGACCGCGCGATCAACCAGAAGAACATCGCCAACAAGGAAGCCAACCTGATCGAGCAGACCGCGCTCGACACCAACACGGCCAACTCCGACTCCGGCATCGGTCGCGCTCGCGCCGAGGCGGAGCAGGCGGAGGCCCTCGCCCGCGCCCAGGCCGAGCAGGCAGTTCTCCAGCAGCAGGCCGAGAACAAGCAGGCCCAGCTCGACGCCGACGTCAAGCGCGTCGCCGACGCGCAGCGGTATGAGGCCGAGACGCGCGCACAGGCCGAGCTCTACACGCGCGAGCGCGCCGCCGAGGCCGCCGCGATCGAGCAGGTCAAGCAAGCCGAGGCCCGCACTCGCATCGCCGAGCAGCAGGCCCAGGCCGACAAGGCACGCGCCGATGGTGAGGCCGCGGCCGCGATCGCGAAAGCCAGCGGTGAGGCGAACGCCCTGCGCGCCCAGGCCGAAGCCGAGGCCGAGGCCCGCCGACTGCGTGCCAGCGCCGAAGCCGACGCCATCCGCGCCGAGGGTGATGCCCGTGCTGCCGCCCTCGAGGCAGAAGCCAAGGCCATCGCCTCGAACCAGGACGCCTTCCTCTCGCAGCGCGTGCTCGAGGTGCTGCCGTCGATCATGGCCGAGTTCTCGAAGGGCTATGCGGCGATCGGCAACGTGTCGATCATCGGCAGCTCCGGCGAAGACGGCGCCTCCAACGTCGTCGGCGCCGACAGCGCCAAGGCACTGCGCTCGGTGTTCGACAGCGTCCACTCGGCCACAGGGCTCGACCTCGCCGGCATCATCCAGGGGCAGGCCGTCGGTCGCGGTTTCGGGGCCGGAGTCGCGGAGGCCACGCCGGCGGCACCCGCGCCGCGTGTCTCGACGCCGACCACCCCGCCGCCGCCCGCGCCGCCGGCGCCCGCAGCGGAGTAGTCCCACCTTCACGTCAGCGGATGCCGCGGCCTCTCCGGTCGCGGCATCCGCTGTTTCGTCGACCGAACCGGGCAGACTGGACGGATGACGTCCGCCGCCTTCGATCTCGCCGCCATCGGCGCGGGGCTGTCGTTCGCGGCGGCACTCGACGAGCTCTCGGCGGCACTCGATGCGAGCGGATCGGTCGTCGTCACCGCCCCGCCCGGCACGGGCAAGACCACCCTCGTGCCACCGCTCCTCGCTTCGCGGAGCACCGGTCGCGTGATCGTCACCCAACCTCGCCGGGTCGCCGCCCGCGCGGCCGCCCGGCGCCTCGCCCACCTCGACGGATCACCCCTCGGCTCCCGCGTGGGTTTCACCGTCCGCGGCGAGCGCTCGGCGGGGCCCGAGACGCAGGTCGAGTTCGTCACGGCCGGGGTGTTGCTTCGACGGATGCTCGATGACCCGGGACTCGACGGTGTGGATGCCGTGATCCTCGACGAGGTGCACGAGCGCGCGCTCGAGACCGACCTCCTGATCGGCCTGCTGTCGGAGGTGCGTGAGTTGCGGGACGACCTCGTGGTGATCGCCATGTCGGCCACCCTCGACGCCGCGCGCATCGCCGCCGTGATCGGCACGGACGACTCCCCCGCACCGGTCGTCGACCACGATGTCCCCGCCTTCCCGCTCACCGAGCGCTGGGCGCCGAGCCCCGTGCCACGCCTCGACGAGCGTGGAGTCACGTGGGGGTTCCTCGACCACGTCGCGCGCGTCACGACATCCGCGGCCCGGGAACTGGTGCGCGAGGACCCCGATGCAGACGTGCTGGTCTTCGTGCCGGGCGCCCGCGAGGTGTCGGAGATCGCCCGGCGTGTCCGTGACTCGACCGATGCCTTCGATGTGCGGGAGCTGCACGGCCAAATCCCGCCGGCCGAGCAGGATGCCGTGATCCGCGGCCGCGCCCCACGGGACCGCCCGCGCATCATCGTCACGACGTCGCTCGCCGAGTCCTCGCTCACCGTGCCGGGGGTGCGCCTGGTCGTGGACAGCTGCCTGTCACGGCATCCGCAGCGCGATGCCGGCCGCGGCATGACGGGCCTGGTCACCAGCGCAGCCTCTCGTTCGTCGTGCGTGCAACGCGCGGGGCGCGGCACCCGTCGGGGTCCCGGCACGGTCATCCGCTGCGTCGACGAGCGCACCTACGCGGCGGCGCCCGCTCGACCGGTGCCCGAAATCGCGGTGATCGACCTCGCGGATGCCGCCCTGCTTCTCGCCTGCTGGGGTGCCCCGAGCGGCACCGGGCTGCGGATGATCGATCCGCTGCCCGCCGAGAACCTGGCCGATGCGATCTCGGTGCTTCGGGGCCTCGGCGCGATCGACGACGAGGGTCGCGCCACCGCGGATGGCCGCATCCTGGCACGGATTCCGACCGATCCACGACTCGCCCGGGCGCTTCGTGACGGCAGCCCGATCGTGGGGAGCCGCCTCGCTGCAGAGGTCGTGGCACTTGTGAGCGGTGACGTGCGAATCGCGGACGCCGACGTCGCCCAGGCACTCATCGCGCTGCGCGGCGGTCGGACTCCGGAAGCCCGCCGATGGCGCGACGATGCGAACCGCCTAGAGCGCATGGTCGCGACGACACCGGGCGTCCGCTCGGACCTCGACGGAGTCGGGCTCGTGATCGCGCTGGCATTCCCAGAGAGGATCGCGCTCCGCGTGGAGCGCACCGCCGACGGGGCGACCTTCCTGCTGGCATCCGGTACCCGAGCGGGGGTGAGGGGTTCGCTCGCCGCAGTGGAATGGCTCGCCGTCGCCGACGTCGCGCGCGCCACCGCGCGCGCGGCAGCCGGGTCCGGCGCGATCATCCGCTCGGCCGCCGTGCTCACCGAAGCGCAGATGGAGCAGGCCGCGAGCCACCTGATGACCGACCGCGTCGAGGCGGAGTTCGTCGGAGGTCGCGTCCAGGCCCGACGCGAACGGCGCATCGGCGCCATCCTTCGGTCCTCTGCCCCCGTGAAGGCATCGGCTCAGGAGGGCCGCGACGCCGTGCGCCGGGCCCTCCGCCGCGACGGGCTCGGCATGTTCACCTGGTCCGACACCGCAGACGCGCTGCGCCGGAGACTGGCCCTGCTGCGACGAGAGCTCGGCGGCCCCTGGCCCGATGTCTCGGACGCCGGGCTGGTCGACTCCCTCGACGCGTGGCTGGCGCCTGAGCTCGATCGCCTGGCAGCCGGCACCCCCGCCGCACGGCTGGAGCTGTCATCGCCGCTTCGGCGTCTGCTTCCGTGGCCCGAAGCAGCGCGCCTCGATGAGCTCGCGCCGGAACGACTCGAGGTGCCCAGCGGATCCCGCGTCCGCATCGCCTATCCGGAGCCCGACGGTGACCCGCACGCACGGCCGGTCGTCGCCGTGAAGCTGCAGGAGTGCTTCGGGTGGGCCGCGACTCCGCGGCTCGTCGACGGGCGGGTGCCGGTCCTGTTCCACCTGCTGTCGCCTGCGGGGCGTCCGCTCGCGGTCACCGACGACCTCGCATCCTTCTGGTCCGGTCCCTACAGCCAGGTGCGCGCCGAGATGCGCGGGCGCTACCCCCGGCATCCGTGGCCCGAGGATCCGTGGGCCGCCGTGCCGACGAAGCACACCAAGAACCGCGCGGCGCGCTGAGCCGCGACCGGAGTCGGAGACTCAGCGCGTGCGCCGCCGCAGCGTCAGCGACGCGAGCACGAGGGCGCCCACCGCGAAAGCGACGACGATGAGCAGTGGACCGAACACGTCCCAGCCCTCGTCACCCGCAGCCACCGCGTTGATCGTGTCGATCGCGTAGCTCAGCGGGAGCCAGTCCGAGATGGCGTACAGCACATCCGGCATCTGGTCTCGAGGCATGAACAGGCCGCCGAGGATGATCTGCGGGAACACCAGTAGCGGCATGAACTGCACCGCTTGGAACTCGGTCTGCGCGAAGGCACTGGCGAGCAGCCCCAGCGCGGTGCCGAGCAGAGCATCGACCACCGCGACGAGCCCCAGCTGCCAGAGCGGCCCGTCGACGTCGAGGCCGCAGACCCCGACCGCGAACGACACCGTGATCACTGCCTGCAGCAGTGCCATCAGCCCGAAGGCGAGCGCATAACCGAGGATGAAGTCGGCCTTCTCGAGCGGCGTCGTCATCAGGCGCTCGAGGGTTCCCGACCGGCGCTCGCGCAGGGTGGTGATCGAGGTGATGAGGAACATCACGATGAACGGGAACAGCGCCAGGATCGCACCGCCGAATTGGTCGAACACCCCCTCCTGGTCGCTGAACAGCCAGGCGAACAACCCGACCAGCAGGCTCGGTGCGATGAGCATCAACGCGATCGATCGCGGATCATGCCGCAGCTGCGCGAGCACACGCCCCGCGGTGGCGAGCATCCGGCGGCCGTTCATTCTGTGGCCTCCTCGCGGTGTTCCCGCGCTTCACGACGTGTTCGTGGGGTGTCCGCGTCACCGTTGCGGTCCCGCTCTATCAGCGCCAGGAACGCGGACTCGGCGTCGGTCGTGCCGGTGTCGGCCAGGAGCGCCGACGGCGTGGTGTCGGCGATGATCCGCCCTTCCCGCATCAGGAGCAGCCGGTCGCAGCGGACCGCCTCGTCCATGACATGGCTGGAGACGATGAGCGTCACTCCGCGGTCGGCGAGCCCTCGGAACAACGCCCACAGCTCGGCGCGCAGCACGGGGTCGAGCCCGACCGTCGGCTCGTCGAGGACGACCAGCTCGGGTGAGCCGATCAGTGCGACCGCGAGCGACACGCGCGTCGCCTGGCCGCCGCTGAGCGCGTCGACGAGCTGTCCCGCCTGGGCCCGCAGCCCGACCTCATCGATGACCCGGTCGACGTCCCCCTTCGGCGCCTTGAGCAACGAGGCGAAGTACGAGAGGTTCTGGCGCACGCTGAGGTCGCCGTAGACCGCGGCCCCCTGCGTGCCGTAGGCGACACGATGCCGGAGCAGTCGCGATCCGCCGGGTTCGCCGAGAACCGTGACGTCTCCCTCGGCGATCCGCTGCACACCGACGATCGACCGCATGAGGGTGGTCTTACCGCACCCCGACGGCCCGAGCAGCCCCGTGATCTGTCCGCGCGGGATCGTGAGGTCGATCCCGTCGAAGACCTGCACTGCTCCGCGGCGCACGCGCAGCTGGGCGATCTCGACGGCCGAGTTATTCATCATGTGATGAATTATGCGCCCGCAGATCGATCGCGTCAACGGGATACTCGGCTGCCCCTCCTCACGCCCGTGCCCACGCTCCGCCCCCGCACAACTTCGGAGATCGGAGCCGACACGCCGGCTGGTCGACCGCCTGCCCCGCGTGTCGGCCGGGGAATCCGAAGTTGTGTCGGCAGCCGGGGGGCCGGGGGGGGGGGGATCCCGGGGCTGGTCAGCCGAAGAGGTAGCGCTGTACAGTCGGGCCGACGCGGATGACGAGCTCGTCGACCGACGCCGCGGCGAGCGCCGGGAGTCGCAGCACGTACCGTGCGATCAGCATGCCGGCGATCTGCGAGGCCACGAGCGAGGCCCGCAGATCGGCGTCGTCGGCCTCGAGGCTCCGGGCGACACGGGAGAGCAGCTCGCGCGACAGGAAGCCCGCCAGCAGTGGGGTCGTGAGCCGGCTGCCGATGGCGGTGCGGAGCAGCATGACTCCTCGTCGACGGACCTCCGGCTGCTCGAAAGCCTCGAGCACGTAGCGGATGAGCCGCTCACCGACCTCCTCACGCGGACCCGCGAGGATCTTCGGCACGTCGACGTCGGGTCGCAGCGGGATGCCCACAGCCTCCGCGAAGAGATCGGCCTTGGTGCCGAAGTAGTGGTGAACAAGTGCCGAGTCCACGCCGGCTCTGGCGGCGATCGAGCGGACCGTCGCCCCGTCGTACCCCTTCTCGGCGAAGTCGTCGACCGCCGACGCGATGATGCGCGCCCTCGAGTCGGAGCCGCCCCGGGGGCGCCCTCGCCGGCGCGGCGCCTTCTGCTCGGTCATGACCGCCAGCCTATGACGCGTGCCGACGGCGCGGGGCTCGGCCCTCAGTCGAGCAGATGACGCAGGTAGCGCGTCGGATGCTCGAGGAACGAGCGCCAGTGGTTCACGATCTCGAGGTCGCCCCACTCGGCCGGACGGACGCCCCACTCCCCCACCTCGAGGATCTTCGCACCGGGCAGGGCCGCGAGCACCGGCGAGTGCGTCGCGCACAGCACCTGGCCGCCTTCGTCGGCGATGCGTCGGAGCACCGCGATCAGGGCGAGCGTCGAATTGAACGACAGCGCCGCCTCGGGCTCATCGAGACAGTAGAAACCGGGCTCGTCGAACCGGCTCTCCAGCAGAGCGAGGAACGATTCGCCGTGGCTCATCTCGTGGAACGCGACATCGCCACGGGGTGAGGGGTTCTCTTCCAGGTAGGTGTAGAAGGAGTGCATCGTCTCGGCGCGGAGGAAGAAGCCCCACCGGTTCGCTCCCACGCCCCGCTGCAGCCGCAGCCAGTCCGACAGCGGAGACTCGGTCGCGCGCGTGGTGTGCCGCGCCTGCCGAGAACCGCCCTCCGGAGAGAGGCCGTAGGCGAGCGCGATCCCTTCGACGAGGGTGGACTTGCCGCTGCCGTTCTCACCCACGAGGAACGTGACCCCGGGGTCGAGATCGATCCCCTCCCGCAGCACCTGGGCGACGGCGGGAATGTTCGTCGGCCACCCCGCTCCGGGGGTCGGCGCGTCGTCGTTCGGACGCACCGCCACGACCGGCTGCTGCCGCCGTTGCCGAGAGGTCGGCTCCCAGAACGCATCCATAGTGATCCCTCCGCGCGCTTCTCGTGGAGGTTACCGGCATCCGCCGACACGGAGTCGCGCGAGCGCGGTCAGCACTCGATAACGTTGACCGCGAGGCCGCCCTCGCTGGTCTCCTTGTACTTGGTCGACATATCGGCACCCGTCTGGCGCATCGTCTCGACGACGGCATCCAGCGAGACGTAGTGGCTGCCGTCTCCGCGCAGTGCGAGACGAGCGGCCGTGACCGCCGTCGAGGCCGCGATCGCGTTGCGTTCGATGCAGGGGATCTGCACGAGACCGCCGATCGGGTCGCAGGTGAGCCCCAGATGGTGCTCCATCGCGATCTCGGCGGCGTTCTCGATCTGACGGTTCGTGCCACCCATCACCGCGGTGAGTCCACCGGCCGCCATCGCGCACGCGGAGCCGACCTCGGCCTGGCACCCGCCTTCAGCCCCCGAGATCGACGCATTGGCCTTGAACAGCGACCCGAGGGCCGTCGCGGTCAGCAGGAAGCGACGGATGCCACGGCGACGGTTGGCCTCTGCCGTCAGCTCCTCGTCGAGGTCGCTCGCGGCGTCCAGGGCCCGCACATCCGGCTCGAACCCCAGCAGCGCACTGCCGACCAGCTCGCCGTACGGGGTGACGGCATTCCCCGCGCCGAGTCCCGAGTCGGCGAGGAACCGCCACCAGTACATGGCGACAGCGGGGAGGATGCCGGCGGCACCGTTCGTCGGCGCGGTCACGACTCGTCCGCCCGCCGCGTTCTCCTCGTTGACGGCCAGCGCGAAGGCGCCGAGCCATTCGCCCGGCAGCTCACGATGCCCGTCGGCCTCGACCGCTTCGAGCTGGCCGCGGATCACTCCTGCCCGCCGCTTGACTTTGAGGATGCCGGGAAGCGTGCCGTCGGCGTGCAGGCCCGCCTCGACGCACCCCGACATCGCGTCCCAGATCGCATCGAGCCCGGCCGCAACGTCTTCCTCGCCGCGGAGCGAGGTCTCGTTGAGGCGGGCGACCTCGGCGATCGACAGACCGTTCTCGTCGCAGAGGGCGAGCAGTGAGGCGGCATCCGCATACGAGTACGGGAAACCTGCGGTCGTGAGCTTCGCCTCCTCGCCGTCGCGGCGGATGAATCCACCGCCCACCGAGTAGTAGGTCTCCTCGGCGACGACCTGCCCCGCGAAATCCCACGCGATGATCGTCATGGCGTTCGGATGTCCGGGCAGCCGGGTGCGCGGCGCGAAGACGATGTCGTCCTTCGCGAAAGGAACGTCGTGGGCGCCGTCGATCGACAGCGCGCCACCCGCGGGGAAGTCCGTCCACGCCGACCTCACGTCGGCGGGATCGCACGTCTCCGGTGCGAGTCCACGGAGCCCGGCGACGACGGCATCCGGTGTGCCGTGGCCGATGCCGGTCGCACCGAGCGATCCGTACAGCGTGCTGCCGACGCGCGCCACGTGCGAGAGGGTGCCGGTCGCGGTGAGCCGTCGCGCGAAGTCGAGGGCCGCCCGCATCGGTCCGACCGTATGGGAGCTCGAAGGCCCCACTCCGATGGAGAAGAGGTCGAAAGCCGAGACGTACGCAGTCACCCCTCCAGGCTACGCCGCATCCGCGCCCTCGGTTCACCCCGATTAACTCGGCGCCGCGTCAAGCCCCTTCAGTCACATCAGCCGGCGAGGCATCCTGTTCGGACGACACCATGAAAGGGGCCATCATGACGAACGCCACTCCCGGACAGGATCCCTCCGACGAGCTCTCGCCCGAGGCGCAGACTCCCACCCCCACTCCGGCCTCCGACACGAGCGAGGGCGAGGCGACGACCCCTGACCAGGCCGAATCGCCCGAAGACGCCGACCCGAGCGAGGTGCCCAGCACCGAGGAGCTCGAGGAGCCGAGCACCGAGAAGGACCCGGGCCAAGAGCCGAAGGCTCCGAAGCGCGAAGAGCCCGAGCCCGACCACGAGGCCGTCGGTATCGGCGTGATCGACACCGAGGACCCGCAGGCCGACTGAGCACCTCGCTGAGACCCCGGGTTACCGCCGAGACCCCGCCCTGCAGACATCAGCAGGGCGGGGTCTCGGCGCGAAGTCGGGGTCTCGGCGCGAAGTCGGGGTCTCGGCGCGAAGTCGGGGTCTCGGCGGAACTACTCGACGAGCTTGCCCTCGGTGTCGACCTCACGCATGAGCTCGGCGATCTCGGGCGAGATCTCGGGGATCTCCTCACGCGTGACGCCCGCGGTCGGCGACCACACCAGGTTCACCTGCAGGGTCGGGTCAGTGTCGGGGAAGTCGCTGCGGTTGTGGCATCCGCGGGTCTCCCGACGCTCCAGCGCGGCCTCGAGCGTGGCACGAGCGGCGAGCGCCGAGGCCTTGAGATCGAACGCGTGGGCGAGGTCCTGGAACCCGGCGATGTCGGGGTGGATCCCCACGTCTTCCATGCGCCCCTCGATCATGTCGAGGTCGGCGAGTCCGGCGCGCAGCCCGTCTTCCGAGCGGACGACCCCGGCGTACTCGGTCATGAGGTTGCGGATGGCACGCTGCAGGGCGCGGACGTTCTCGCGCCCTTCCGCGGCGAGAAGATCGTCGATCTCGGCCCGTGCCGCAGCGACCGCCTCCGCCGACCGGCGCTGCGCGTCGAGACCGGCCGCGTGCTCCATCGCCGCCTGCCCGACGATGCGCCCGTACACCAGCAGCTCGATGAGCGAGTTGCCGCCGAGCCGGTTCGCGCCGTGCAGTCCGCTCGAAGCCTCGCCGATCGCGTACAACCCCTCGACGTCGGTCTGATGATCCTCCGGGCGCACCCAGACTCCACCCATCGAGTAGTGCGCGGTGGGCGCGATCTCGATCGGATCGGTCGTGATGTCGAGCATCTGCAGCTCCATCATCGTCTGGTAGACGCGCGGCAGCCGGGTCATGATCGTCTCGCGCGGCAGGTGCGACACGTCGAGCCAGACGCCGCCGTTCTCGGTGCCGCGTCCTTCCTTGATCTCGGTGTACGCGGCGAGCGCGACGCGGTCGCGGGTCGACAGCTCCATGCGCTCGGGGTCGTACTTCTCCATGAACCGCTCACCGAGGGCGTTGCGGAGGATGCCGCCCTCCCCGCGTGCCGCCTCGGAGATCAAGGTGCCGGCGGCGTTCTCCGGCTCGATGATGCCCGACGGGTGGAACTGCACGAGCTCGGGGTCGCGCAGGCGTGCGCCGGCGTCGACCGCGAGACGGAAGGAGTCGCCGGTGTTCTCGTCGCGACGGGACGAGGTGCGGCGCCAGATGCGGTTGTGCCCGCCGGCCGCGAGGATCACGGCATCCGCGTGGATCAGGTAGCGGGTGCCGTCGGCCTGGTCGAAGCCGTAGGCGCCGAACACGACGTTGTCGCGCACGAGCAGACGGGTGATGTAGACGTGATCGAGGATCGGGACCTCGAGCTGCTCGGCCTTGCGCACGAGCGTGCGCTGGATCTCGAGGCCGGTGTAGTCGCCGGCGAACGCCGTGCGGCGGAAGGTGTGCGCACCGAAGAACCGCTGCGAGATGCGGCCGTCGTCTTCGCGGGCGAAGTCCATGCCCCAGCGCTCGAGGTCGCGGATGCCGCGCTCGGCGCCCTGAGTGACGATCTCGACCGTGTGCGGGTTGGCGAGCAGATAGCTCTCCTTGATGGTGTCGGCCGCGTGCTGCTGCCAGCTGTCCTCCGCGTCCATGGTGCCCAGTGCCGCGTTGATGCCGCCGGCCGCGAGGGACGTGTGTGCGTCCTGACGCGGGCGCTTGCCGACGGCGAGCACATCGACGCCGTGTTCGGCGATCTCGATCGCCGCCCGCAGCCCGGAGCCGCCGGTGCCGATGACGAGGACGGTGGTGGATATCTGACGTTCGGGGGTAGACATGCTTTCCACGCTAATTAGGCGACCCTAATAACTCCAATGCATAGTTCGAGTGGAAACGATGCCGGTAGGCTATGGCCATGAACCTCGAGCAGCTCCGCGGGTTCGTCGAGGTCGCACGCCTCGGACACTTCACCCGCGCCTCCGAGCACCTGCACCTGGCACAGCCGTCGCTGAGCCGCCAGATCTCGACCCTCGAGCGCGAACTCGGCGCCGAACTGTTCCATCGCGCACGCGGCCACATCGCGCTCACCGCCGCGGGCGAGACACTCCTCCCCCGCGCACAGCGCATGCTCGCCGAAGCCGACGCCATCCGCGACGAGATGGGCGAGCTGGCAGGCCTTCGCCGTGGAAGGGTGCGGCTGGGCGCTCCGCCGACCCTCTGCATCAGCCTCGTCGCCGAGGCGATCAGCGTGTTCCACGCGAGCCATCCGGGCGTGGATCTGCATCTGACCGAGAGCGGCTCCCGTCGACTCGTCGAGCAGTTGGCCGTCGGCGCCGTCGACATCGCGCTCATCACCGAATCCGACGGCCCGCCGCCGTCGGGCTTCAGCCTCACGCGCATGCCGCTGCTCGCCGAAGAGCTCGTCGTCATCTCGGCCGCGACGGAGCCACCCGTCTCGACCATGCCCGCGATGAGCCTCGCCCACCTGGCCACGCTCCCGCTGATCGCTCTCGACGAGACGTACGAACTCCGAGCGACCACCGACGCCGCCTTCCGCGCGGAGGGCCTCGTGCCCACCCACGTGCTCGAGGGCGCCGAGATGGATGCGGTGCTGCGCTTCGTCGAACGCGGTGTCGGGGTCGCGGTGGTTCCGGCGATGGTGCTGCTCGATCGCCCCGCGCTGCGGTCGGTCCGGCTGACGCACCCGATGATGACCCGTACCGTGAGCCTCGCCCACCGTGCAGACGTCACCCCTGCGGTCGCGGTCGCGGCCATCCGCGAGGTCATCGTGGCCACGGCCGCGGAGGTCGCCCGTCGCGACCCCGCGATCACGAGCCTGCTCTGAGCAGCCTGTCGACGGTCAGTCCGAGGGCGCCCCAACAGCAGTCGCGACGAAGCGGACCGGATACAGCAGAATCCCCGCCGCTTTCGCGACGGGGATTCTGTACTGTCTCAACACAGTGTGCGCCCGAAGGGACTCGAACCCCTAACCTTCTGATCCGTAGTCAGATGCTCTATCCATTGAGCTACGGGCGCCCAGCCCGCTCAGCGGGCCGTGGAACAGCCTACAACAGTCCTGACGCGAAAGCGAAACGAGGCGTCAGTCGCTCGCCGCCTCGGCTTTCTGCTGCTTCTTGCGCCGCTTGGCCCTCGCGCGCTGCTCGGACGAGAGCGCCTGCAGGTCGACGAGGCGCAGGGCCTGCATGCGGGCTTCGCGCATGCGGTTGTAGTCGGGATCTTGGTCGGGACGCATGCCCTCGACCCGCAGTCGACGGTCGAGATTGTGGCGCACGTCGGCCCAGGCGGCGTCGCGCGCCTCTTCGACGATCTGCGCGAGACGTTCCCGGTCTTCCATCATCTCGCGCAGGCGCTGGCCGACACCGGTGGACTGCTTGGCCCGGCGGCGCAGGTTTCGCACATCGCGGTCGCGATAGTCGTGCGTGCCCACGGGGTCGGAGTGCCTGCCCCTCGCCCGCTTGCGCAGCGCGGTGACGTTGGCGGCCGCCTCTTCCGACTCCTCGGCCATCGCCCGCAGCGCCTCCCGCGCGTCGTCGATGTACTTCTCCATGTCGAAGACGCCGTCTTCGGCGATGGTGCCGATGAGGATGTGATTCTTCACCGCGAGGCGCGCGGCAGCCGTCGCGATCGCGACACCTTCGGCGATGGCATCCGCTGTCCGTCCCACCGGCACCTCCTCTCCACGAGCGTACCGGTATCACTGGGGCCCGGTGTCGGCCAGAATGGTTCCGGATCAGCATGCCCCACCCCTCCGACATCCGCCCCCACGGCCCCGGATCGCGCACCGCAGGAGACTCATGAAACACCTCGATCTCGCCGGCAGCACCACCGTGATCACGGGGGCGGCGAACGGCATGGGCGCCGACATCGCCCGACTGCTGGCAGCCCGCGGCACGCACCTCGCCCTGATCGATCACGACGGCGCCGCGCTCGCGACCATCGCTGCGGAACTGGGCGGCTCGACGGTCACCACGCACGTGGTCGATCTCCGCGACGACGACGCCGTGTTCGCCGCAGCCGACGAGATCACCTCGGAGCATCCGCGGATCAACGCCCTGATCACCTGCGCGGGCTCGTCGATGCTCGGGAACCTCGACCAGCTCACGATGGAGGAGATGCGCTGGCTCACCGACGTGAACCTCTGGGGCACGGTGTCGATCACCAAGGCGCTGCTCCCCGCCCTGCGCGCCGCACCCGCCGCACACATCACCCACTTCGCGAGCGTGTACGCGCTCGCCGCTCCGGCGGGGCGCATCCCCTACGCGATGAGCAAGTTCGCCGTGCGGGGGTTCTCCGAGGCGCTGCGGCACGAGCTGGAGGGCACGACGGTCAGCGTCGGCGCCGTCTACCCGGCCGGCGTCCGCACCGGCATCATCCTGCACGGGCGCTACGCCGCCGCGATCGATCCGGCCGTCGCCGCTCGTGCCGCCGCGGCGCAGGCGGCGATGTACCACACCGATCCGGCGGATGCCGCGGCCCGGATCGTCCGAGCGACCGAGCGAAGGGCTGCCCGCACGATGGTCGGGCGCGAGGCGCGGCTGATCGACGTGCTCACGCGCATCGCCCCGTCGTCGTACTGGCGCGTGATGCGGCGGCCGCTGCGCGCGGCCATCGACACGACCACACCGGTCGCCTGACCGCACCGGGGCGGCGTCAGCGGACCGCGCCCACCCAGATGCCCGAGGCCCAGGCCTGCTGATCGCCGTTGCACCCGACCGAGCCGGGATAGCCGCGGACGACGGCCATGCAGTTGGCGAGGAACTCCGGGTCATTGCCGAACATCGAGGCGTACGCGCCCGACGACGTGAGAGCGCCCCAGACCCGGAACTGGTAGATGTGCGCGAGCTCGTGCGCCATGGCCCAGTTCAACCGACCGGCGCTCCAGTTCACGATGTCGGCGCGGTACTTGATGTAGCCGTTGCTGTTGGCGCAGGCGGGTGCGTTGCCACCCGCGCACGAGGACGACTCGTACAGCCCGACGCCCCCGCCGCCGACGAGGTCGAGCGCCGCCCGCACTCGGGCGTAGCCTTCGGGACCGCTCGATGACCAGGCCGGGCCGCCCGGTCCTGCGCTCTGCGCGGCCTGCACGGAGGCGACCTGGGTGCCGACCTTCTCGGCGAGTGCGTGCACCGTGGCTGTCGCCGCGGTGACGACCGCGGGGTCGTCCGACTCGGCCAGAACGGTCTGCTGCGCCGACAGCGCGGCCGCCCGATGCGCGGCGGTGTCGACCATCCCCTCCGCGTTGTCGAAGGCACGGCTCAGCGCGGCGATCTCGGCGACGAACGCCGGACGGACGGCGAGCACCGAGGCGCGATCAGCGGTGACCTGCTCTGCCTGCTCGATCGTCGCCTCGAGATACTCGGTGCGCTGGGTGGCCGCGTGGTACTCCTGCGACAGGGTGCCGAACTCCGCCACGACCGCGATGCGCTCCCGTTCGAGGCCGTCCGCCCTCGCGAGCACTCCGGCGGAGAGCACGGTCGCCGCCGCGAGCGTGACCGCCAGCATCCGGCGCATCACCGGAGGAACCCCGTGGTGTCGCCGATCTCGGAATCCTGCTCGGCGATCTGCGACCGCAGTGCAGTGAGCTTCTGCGCGAGCTCGAGATTCTCGCCGTGGGACTCGTCCAGGGCGCGCTCGACGCGCACGATCTCCGCTTTGACGGCGGTGATGTCCGCCACCCGCTCCTGATCGGCGATCGCGACCAGCGCGACTCCCCCCAGAAGCAGCAGGCACCCGACCGCGACAGCAAGACTCCGCATCTCGCTCCCCAGAACAGCGCAACGTTTCCGGACCGACTCCGACCGGACCAATATACAACTGCACCCGTCGTCGGTGTCCCCCAATGTGCGCGAGCGGGACGGCGGGGTTCAGACGAGCAGGTCGCTGCCGTCGGCGAGGCGCCGCTCCGCCGCCGACTGGCCGCTGGCGAGGTGCGCAGGAATGATGCGGCGGAGCGCCGCCGTATCGCGTGCGACCATCGCCTCGAGGATGATGCGGTGCTCGTCGGCCATGGCGAGCAGATCGTCGTGCTGTCCGAACAGCCACCGCAGACGGGTGAGGAACACCGCGATCAGCTCCCCGAGCATCTCGTTCCCGGCGAGTTCGACCGCGACCTCGTGGAACTCGGCCGCCGCGATCCGCGCTGCCTCCGAGTCATCGGCTTCGGCCGCCGAGAGCTCGCGTTCGTAGGCAGCCCTGATGCGCGCGATACCCGCCTCATCGTGCCGTTCGGCGGCGAAGACGAAGATGAGTGTCTCGATGGCCTCGCGCACCTCTGCGAAGTCCTGGATGTCACGCGGGGTGAATTCGCGCACGACCGCCCAGGTGCGAGGGCGTGCGACGACGACTCCTTCGGACACGAGGGTGCGGATGGCTTCGCGGACCGGGAGGCGTGAGACGTTCAGCTCGGCCGCGATGTCGCGCTCGACCAGACGCGACCCCGGCACCCGTCGCCCCAGCACGATGTCGTCGCGCAGGATGCGCGTGACCCTGACCGATTCGAGTTCGCCGCTTGTCCCCATAGCCCCCGCCATCTGGGCATTCTCGCATCACGGGCCGGGTTACTCAACTTTTGGTATCCCAACACGCCCGGGATGCCCCGGTCCGGGACGAGCGCGAGACACGGAAGGCGTCCGTCGCGCTCGCCCCGCGGCGCTCAGGGCAGACGGTTCGCGATCGCGAGGTTCGCGGTCAGCTCCTCGGCATTCTGCCGCACGACGTACGCCGGGCGATCACGCTCGACCCGCCACGACTCGCTGAGTGACCCGACGTTGACCGTGTCGAAGCCGGCTTCGTCGTAGAAGCGCGTCGCGAAGGCGACGGCCTCGGCGTCGTCACCGGCTGTGGCCAGCGCGCGGCGGTCCGGGGCTCCAGCCGGCTTGCCGTCGCTCGTGATCTCCGAGGCGTAGATGTGGTTGAACGCCTTCGCGATCTTCGAGTCCGGGAGCGCGCGCTGCACCAGCTCCGACGTCGTCGTCTCCCCCTTGTCGAGGGCGTCGATGCGACCGTCACGCTCGAAGTAGTAGTTGTTCGTGTCGAGCACGATCTTGCCGGCGAGCTGTGCGGCGGGGAGCGCGTCGATCGCGCGAAGCGGGACGGTGACGACCGCGACATCCGCGGCTGCCGCGGCGTCTTCCGCCGTCGCGGCCTTCGCGCGGGGCCCGAGCTCCTCCACGAGGCCCGCGAGCGTCTCCGGCCCACGCGAGTTGGCGATCACGACGTCGTAACCGTTCGCCACCGCCACCCGCGCGACCTGGCTGCCGATGTGTCCTGCACCGATGATTCCGAGAGTTGTCATGCTGGGGGCAACGTCGAGCACACCGCACTATTCCCTTCGTGTCCTCCGATGACCGGCGTCACAGTTCGCGCAGCAGGCTCTCCTCGGTCCGCCGGTAACCGAGGCTCTCGTACAGCTCGACGGCGGCGGAGTTGAAGCCGAACACGTGCAGCCCGATCGAGTCGGCGCCGAGCCGACGGGCCTCACGTTCGGCGGCGTGCATCAGCTCGCGCCCGTACCCCCTGCGGCGCTGATCCGCGGCGACCTCGATGTCGAGCACGAACGCATGCGCGCGTCCATCGCGCTCGCGCATGCCGAGCCAGAGGATGCCGACCTCGACACCGTCGACCGCGGCCGTGAAGAACTCCTGTCCCGGGGTGGCGAGTCCGTCCGGCAGCTCCTCGACCAGCTGACGGTGGGACTCCGCAGCGGCTTCCTCCGGCGAGTAGCGGCCGGATTCCACGAGGTCCTGCGCGAAACCCTCCTCGGACGCCGCGAGGAATCGGGGGAACCGCTCCTCGGGCATCGGAGCCACGACGACATGGGGTGAGACCTCGCGCAGTGGCAGCGGCTCGAGCACCATCTGGATCGAGGCGACCGTGAAGCCGCGACCGTCGACCAGCGCACGAGATGCCGCCGCCGGCGGGAACACGGGTGCGCTGATCTGCGTCGCGCCCATGTCGCGCGCGATGGTCACGATCCGTGCGACCAGCTCATCGTTCTGGGTGCCGGTCAGCTCGGCCTCGACGGCGAGGTCGAGGAGGAACAGCTTCGTGCCGGCGAGCACCAGCCACAGGGTGCCGAGTTCGCGCTGTCCCTCGTCGACGATCCGCATGACCCGTGCCGCCGGCGTCGCCGCCCCGTAAGGCAGCAGCTCGTCGAAGTACTCGTCCGCGAAAGCGATCGCATCATCCCCGATGCGTCTCCCCGAAGCGCGGTTGCCGTCGATGAGGCGCTGCCTCGCCGCAGCCCGCCACTCGTCGAAGCGTCCGGCGGGCAGCGGCTTCAGATGCACGGGCATGCGTCCATCCTGCACCTCAGCTGCGGGTGAGGGCGTCCTCCGCGGCGACCCACGCGAGCATGGCGCACTTGACCCGCGCCACGTACTTCGACACCCCGCCGAGGGCTGCGGCGTCGCCGAGCAGTTCCTCGTCGGGCTCGATCTTGCCGCGCGAGCGCATCGCCTCGCGGAACGCCGCGATGCGCACCTCGAGCTCCTCGACGGTGAGCCCCTCGGCGAGCTCGGCGAGGAGGGAAGCGGATGCCTGCGAGATCGCGCAGCCGTGTCCCTCCCAGGCGATCGCCTCGACACCCCCGTCGGAGCCGCGGTGCACCTGCAGCGTGATCTCATCGCCGCACGTCGGGTTCAATTGGTGCGACTGCGCCGCGATCTCCTCGCGAAGGCCGTAGCCATGCGGGGTGCGCGAGTGGTCCAGGATCAGCTCCTGGTACAGGTTCTGCAGGTCGCTCATGCGCCCCTCCGGAAGAAAGCGATCGCTCCGGCGACGCCGTCGATCACAGCATCCACCTCGGCCTCGGTCGTGTACAGGTAGGTGCTCGCCCTGGTCGACGAGGTGACGCCCAGGCGCCGGTGCAGCGGCTGGGCGCAGTGGTGCCCGACGCGCACGGCGATCCCGAGGTCGTCGAGGAACTGCCCCACATCGTGCGAGTGGATGCCGGCGACATCGAAGCTCGCGAGTCCCACGCGAGGCAGATCGATCCCGGCACCGAGCACCCGCACCCCGTCGATCGCGCTCAGCCCGTCGACGAGACGGCGGCCGAAAGCGGCCTCGTGTGCGGCGATGCGCGGCATCCCCACCTCGGTCAGATAGCCCACGGCCGCGGCGAGCGCGATGGCCTGCGACACCCGCTGCGTGCCGGCCTCGAACCGCTGCGGCGGCGGGAGGTACTCGGCCTCGGTGGTGGTGACAGTGGTGATCATCGAACCGCCCGTGAGGAGCGGAGGCATCACGGCCAGGACCTCGCGGCGTCCGTAGAGCGCCCCGATGCCGGTGGGACCGAGCATCTTGTGGCCGGACAGCACGGCGAAGTCGACGCCCAGCGCGCGCACATCGAGCGGCAGGTGCGGCGCCGACTGGCAGGCGTCGAGCAGGGTCAAGGCGCCCACCTCGCGGGCGAGAGCGACCAGACGCTCGACCGGATTGACCACGCCGAGCACGTTGGAGACGTGCGTGAACGCCACGAGCTTCGTCCGCACGGTGATGAGCTCGGCGGCGGCGTCGAGGCGCAGTGCACCGTCGTCGTCGAGCGGGATGACCTTGAGCGTCGCGCCCGTGCGGGCCGCGAGCTCCTGCCACGGGATGAGGTTCGCGTGGTGCTCCATCTCGGTCGTGACGATCTCATCGCCCTCACGCAACCGAAGCCGCTCGGCAGCCGCTCCCCCGCGTCCGAGCGACGCGTTCGACAGCGAGTAGGCGACGAGGTTGATCGCCTCGGTCGCGTTCGAGGTCCAGACCACCTCGTCGTCGTCCGCCCCGATGAAGCGCGCGACGCTGCTGCGAGCATCCTCGAACAGCTCGGTCGCCTCGGCGGCGAGCGTGTGCGCCCCGCGGTGCACGGCCGAGTTCATGGTGGTCGAGAACTCGCGCTCGGCATCCAGGACGGACGACGGCCGCTGCGACGTCGCCCCCGAGTCGAGGTACACGAGCGGGTGCCCCTGCACCTGCGTGTGCAGGATCGGGAAGTCCTCGCGGATGCGCTGCACCTCGGTCTCGCTCAGAGGGGCGATCACGTCGACACCGGAAGAAACGCTCATCGTTCCAGTTTCCCACCTGTGAGCCGTGGGTGGGCCCGCGGGTCAGCGCCCGTCGAGCGTCTTCGCGTCGGCGACCTCGTCGTAGCGGGTTTGCGCGTCGAGCACGTCCTCCACGTGCGACTCCGCCCAGACCTGCAGCGCCTGGAGCGGCTCATGCAGGCTCCGCCCGAGCGGGGTGAGCAGGTAGCGCGAATGGCCGTCGTCGCCGACGGCGCGCTCCAGCATCCCGTCGCGTTCGAGGGCGCGGAGGGTGTCGACGAGCACCTTCTTCGTGATCCCGTCCATCCGGGTGTGCAGCTCGCCGAAGCGCAGCGGCTGCTCGTGCAGGAGGACGACGATCATCGCGGTCCACTTGTTCGCGATGCGGGCGAGCGACGCCCGAGACGGGCAGCTGGCGGAGAACACCGTCCACGTGCGCGACATGCGGTGCTCCTCCCGGTGACGTTGAAGTAACCGCGCCCTCGGCGAGACGCTGGATGCTCCAGAGTACCGACCACACGAGAAGGAGCATCATGTCGGCGATCGACGTTGTAGGACAGTACGGTGCGGCCCTGGCCGCGGGAGACATGGGGGCACTGGCGGCCACCTTCCATCCGGATGCCGTGTGGCACCAGCCCGGCGCCAACCAGGCATCCGGCGACCACGTCGGCCCCGACGCGATCCTCGCCCACCTCGGCCGCTTCATGGAGCTCAGCGGCGGCACGTTCGTGCTCGAGACCGACTCGGCGACCGAGAGCGGAGACCTCGTGTCCGCGACCGTGCACTTCCGTGCGCAGCGTGCCGGACACGACGACCTCGACCAGCACGGCGTCGACGTCTTCCGCGTCGCCGGCGACCGCATCGCCGAGGTCTGGCTCATCAGCGAGGACCAGGAGGCGGAAGACCGCTTCTGGGGTCAGGCCTGACCGACGGCGTCGGGCGGCCGCACTCTCGACCGCCCGACGTCCGCACCCTAGGCTCGACCCATGATCGCCCCGGATACGCTGCTCGCCTTCGTCGTCGCGGCGTTCGTCATGGTCGTGATCCCCGGTCCGACCGTGCTGTTCACGATCGGACGGGCCATGGCTCTCGGGCGGATGGGCGGCTTCCTCAGCATCCTCGGCACCGCCGTCGGCTCGATCGTGCTGGTCGTGGCGGTCGCGCTCGGCGTCGGCACGATCATCGCCCAGTCGGCCGTGCTGTTCACCATCGTCAAGGTGCTCGGCGCCGGATACCTCATCTTCCTCGGCATCCAGGCGATCCGGCACCGGAAGGATGCGGCGCGCGCCATCGTCACGACACCCGCGCGACGCTCGGGATGGCGGCTGCTCGCCGAGGGCTTCGTCGTGGGTGTCACCAATCCGAAATCCATCGCGTTCTTCCTCGCGATCCTGCCGCAGTTCGTCGATCTGCATGCGGGCTCGGTCCCCGCGCAGCTCTTCCTGCTCGGGGTGATCGTCGTCGTCATCGGTGTGAGCTGCGACGCCGTGTGGGTGCTCCTCGCGAGCGCCGCACGAGACTGGTTCGGGCGCTCGCCCCGACGCATCGAGGCGATGGGCGCGACCGGGGGCGGGCTCATGATCACTCTCGGTGCTTTCCTGCTGGCCTGGAGCGAGAAGCCCGCGACCGCGTGAGCGCCCGGCGCGCCCTGCTCACATGCGGGCGTAGCGCGCCCGGGCGATGCAGAAGACTCCGTAGATCGCGAAGCCCGCTCCGACCGCTCCCAGGACGAGTCCGCCGAGAGGCAGCTCGAGCAGACTGCGCAGCGCCGCATCGAGCCCCGCGCCCTTCTCCGGATCCTGCGTGACCGCGGCGACGACGAACAGCACGCCGGTCACGGCCACCGCGATGCCCTTGCCGAAGTAGCCGATCACTCCGAGCGTCACGATGCCCCCGCGTGCGACGCCCGTCGGCAGGTCGAGCAGCTTCTTGAAACCGCGCGTGAAGCCGCCGACGACGAAGCCGATCCCCACGCCCACCACGGACAGTCCGATGACGACGAGCAGAGCGACGCCGCCCGGGGCAGACAGCACCACCGCGCTCAGGGTCTTCGACGCGGTCTCCGACTCGGCATCGCCGCCCAGCGCATAGATGAGCGCCATGCCCGCGACCACGAGGTAGGCGAGCGCGATGCCGAAGAGCTTGACGCGCTGCCCCCACTTCTTCGTCTCGGCGGGGTCGGCGGCGAGGAACGCGCTCGCGATCTGCCAGACGGCCAGAGCGATCAGCCCGGTGGCGACGAGCACGAGCAGCAATCCGCCGACCGGGTTGTTCCGGAGCTGCTCCATCGCGCCGTCCTGGTCGGCGTCTCCCGAGGCCCCGGCGGCCATGGTGATGGCGATGGCGCCGATGATCACGTGGATCAGACCGAGGACGACGAACCCGACACGGGCGATGCGACGGAAGGCCGTGGATCCCTGGGCGACGCGTGCAGCGTGCTTGACCGTGCTCATCCTCGAAGAGTATCGCCGACGGCCGACCCCGTGGAGGGGCTTGCATTCCCGACGCCCTCTGCCCTCATGCGCTCCGCACAACCGGCTGCCGGAGGATGGTGCGCAGCTTCGCCGGGTCGGTGCGACGCAGGTCGCTCAAGTAGATCTCGTGGTGCAGCCCGCTCATCGTCAGACCGTTCTCGGGGATGAAACGGTGATGCAGGTCGTCGAGGACGGGCCCTTCGTCGTCGAACGGACCGACGTGCAGAGTCTGCACGCTCAATCCCTCGTCGAGGGTCTCCAGCCGTACGGATCCGAGTGCGGGCACCGGCACCTTCTTCTTCGCGGCCTTCTGAGCCACGGACTCCACCGCATCGGCGAACATCGCAGCGGTGACGTGGTCGCCGACCATGATCAGGAGCGTCCACTGCCAGGCCGATTTGTCGCGATGCGTGGTGAACGACGCCATGTCCGATGCGTGCCAGAGCCCCTCGAGGGGCATCACGACCGTGTCGATGCCGAGCTCGTTCCGGCTCGCGAACTTGAGCGTGTAGGCCAGGGGGAACAGCGCCGAGACGGCCTCCGCATAGGCCGGAGAGGTGTTCGGATCGCCCGCGCCGTCGATCATCAGGTACTGCATCGGCGGCACCTCGACGATGCGGAACTCACCGCGTTTCGCCCGGTACGCATCGATCGTCTTCTTGGGGTCGATCGCCGCCATGACGTGCCTCCCTGGTCCGTGCGCTCAGTGTCGCACGAGGCACTGACAACGGCTTCTCCGGTCTGTTTTACCTTCGAGTCTCGAAGCTAAAAGCCACTCCTTCGCGTTCCATCCCCACAAAATCCCCGTGCTCGAGAAGAAATCCGGGAACGAAGCCGCCTCGTGTTCATCATCACGAATCGATCACGTTTCCTTGACTTCGAGTCTCGAACTCAAGAAAGTGATCCGAGGCGGATCCCGAATGGCCGGGGACGCTGACCCTCCGGACTTCGGCCGGGGGACGCATTGCACAGCAAAGGAGCTCGGAATGAAGAAGAAGTATGCACTCGCGGCCCTCGGCCTCGCGGGAGTCCTCGCCCTCGCCGGTTGCGGTGGAGGTGGAGCAGGCGCCGCAGGCGGCGGCGAGAAGGCCTCCGGCGACAAGGGCGATCTCCTGATCGGCGTCTCCATGCCAACCCAGACCTCGGAGCGCTGGATCGCCGACGGCGAGGCCGTGCAGGACGGCCTCGAAGAAGCCGGCTACCAGGTCGAACTGCAGTACGCCGGCGACGACATCCCGACGCAGGGCCAGCAGATCGACCAGATGATCACCAAGGGCGCAGACCTCCTCATCATCGCCGCGATCGACGGCACCGCGCTGTCTTCGCAGCTCGACGCGGCCGCCGCAGCGAACATCCCCGTGATCTCCTACGACCGTCTCATCCGCGACAGCGAGAACGTCGACTTCTACGTGACGTTCGACAACTACAAGGTCGGCGTGCAGCAGGCCACCTCGCTGCTGGTCGGCCTCGGCGTGCTCGACCAGGACGGCAAGGACAGCGGAGAGAAGGGTCCGTTCAACATCGAGCTCTTCGCCGGCTCGCTCGACGACAACAACGCCCACTTCTTCTGGCAGGGAGCGATGGACACGCTGCAGCCCTACATCGACGAGGGCGTGCTCACGGTGCCGTCGGGTCAGACCGACATCGAGCAGGCGGCGATCCTGCGGTGGCAGCAGGAGACGGCGCAGAAGCGCATGGAGGATCTGCTCACCTCGACCTACGGCGGCGGCACGAAGCTCGATGGAGTACTCTCCCCCTACGACGGGATCTCACGCGGCATCATCACGGCGCTGCAGGGCACCGGCGGTCTCGGCGCGACCATCGCGGACGGGCTCCCGATCGTCACCGGACAGGATGCCGAGATCGGATCGATCGCCCTGATCGACCAGGGCGTGCAGTTCGCGTCGATCTTCAAGGACACGCGCAAGCTCGCCGAGCAGTCGGTCGTGGTGGCCGAGGACATGCTCGAGGGTGAGGAGCCCGAGGCGAACGACACGGAGACCTACGACAACGGTGTGAAGGTCGTGCCGTCGTACCTCCTGCAGTCGGACATCGTCTACAAGGACAACATCACCTCGCTGCTGGTCGACTCCGGTTACTGGACTCAGGCCGAGGTCGACTCCGGCGTCGCCGAATAGTCATCGCTCCGGGGCGTGACGTCGACACGACGTCACGCCCCTCTCGACGGAAAGGACCCGGTTCATGACGACACCGGTACTGCAGATGCGGGAGATCGAGAAGAGCTTCCCCGGAGTCAAGGCGCTCCAGGGCGTCGACCTCGATGTCCGCCGCGGCGAGATCCACGCGATCTGCGGCGAGAACGGCGCGGGCAAGTCCACCCTCATGAAGGTGCTGTCGGGTGTCTACCCGCACGGCGCGTACGAGGGTGAGATCGTCTACGAGGGCGAGGAGGCGAAGTTCGGATCCATCAGCGACTCCGAGCAGGTGGGCATCGTGATCATCCACCAGGAACTCGCGCTGATCCCCTACCTCAGCGTCGCCGAGAACATCTTCCTCGGCAACGAGCGTCGCGGCGCAGGCGGGCTCATCGACTGGGACCGCGCGAACTCCGAGGCCTCGCAGCTGCTCGCCCAGGTCGGTCTCGACGAGAACCCCGCCACGCCGGTCGGCCAGCTCGGCGTGGGCAAGCAGCAGCTCGTCGAGATCGCGAAGGCACTGTCGAAGAACGTGCGCCTGCTCATCCTCGACGAGCCGACCGCGGCGCTCAACGACACCGACTCGGCGCATCTGCTCGACCTCCTCCGGCGCCTGCGCGACGGCGGGATGACGTCGATCATCATCTCGCACAAGCTGAACGAGATCGATGCGATCGCCGACCGCACCACGATCCTCCGCGACGGCCGGTCCATCGAGACTCTCGACATGAGCGATCCGGCCTCCACGCAGGACCGGATCATCCGCGGCATGGTCGGCCGCGACCTCGCCCATCGTTTCCCGGAGCGGGTACCGGAGCTCGGCGAGGAGGTGCTGCGGATCGAGAACTGGACCGTGCATCACCCGACCCAGCCGGGACGGATCATGGTCGACGACGCCTCCCTCACCGTGCGTGCGGGAGAGGTGGTGGGCATCGCGGGGCTGATGGGTGCTGGGCGCACGGAGCTCGCCATGAGCGTCTTCGGCCGCACCTACGGACGGAACGCGAAGGGGCGGGTCCTCGTCCGCGGCAAAGAGGTCGACACGTCGACCACGAGCGCGGCCATCCGCGCGGGGATCGCCTACGCGACCGAGGATCGCAAGAAGTTCGGGCTGAACCTCATCGACGACATCCGCCACAACATCACGCTCGCCTCGCTGCGGATGATCAGCCCCGGCGGCTGGATCGACGCGAACCGGGAACTCCGGATCGCGGAGCAGTACCGGGCCGAGATGAACATCAAGACGCCCAGTGTGCTCCAGCTCGTGGGCAACCTCTCCGGCGGCAACCAGCAGAAGGTCGTGCTCAGCAAGTGGATCCAGACGGAGCCCGACGTGCTGATCCTCGATGAGCCCACCCGCGGCATCGACATCGGCGCCAAGTACGAGATCTACACGATCATCAACCGCCTGGTCGCGGCGGGGAAGGGCGTGCTCGTCATCTCGTCCGAGCTGCCCGAGCTGCTGGGCATCTGCGACCGCATCTACACCCTGGCCTTCGGCAGGATCACCGGTGAGCTGCCGGCCGCCGAGGCCACCCAGGAGAACCTCATGCAACTCATGACTGTCGAAAGGACGGCCGAACGATGACCGGCGTCACCAACCTGTTGAGCCTCGCCACGCGCAATCTGCGCCAGAGCGGCATCCTCGTCGCCTTCGTCGCGATCGTGGCGTTCTTCGCCATCCTGAACCCGACGTTCCTCTCCCCCGGGAACCTCACGAACATCGTTCTGCAGTACTCCTACATCCTGATCCTCGCGATCGGCATGGTGATCGTCATCATCGCCGGTCACATCGATCTCTCGGTCGGCTCGGTCGTCGCCCTCACCGGTGCCACGGCCGCGGTCCTCGTGATCCGCATGCAGCTGCCGTGGTGGGTCGGCGTCATCGCCGCGCTGGTGGTCGGCCTCCTGGTCGGCGCATGGCAGGGGTTCTGGGTGGCGTTCGTCGGCATCCCGGCGTTCATCGTGACCCTCGCCGGCATGCTGCTCTTCCGTGGGCTCACCTTCATCGTGCTGGGCAACGTCTCCCTTTCTCCCTTCGGCGGCACCTACTACTCGATAGCCAACGGATTCTTCAACGGGCTCTTCGGCGGTTACGGGGTCGACGTGTTCACCCTCGTGATCTTCGCCATCGGCGTGAGCGGCTACGCGGTGTGGCAGGTGCGCAGCCGGCGATCGAAGGTCGCACACCAGCAGTCGGTCGAGGCACTGGGATGGTTCATCCTGAAGATCGTCCTGATCGCGGCCGTCGTGATGTGGTTCGGTTACCAGCTGTCCACCAGCCGCGGCCTCCCCTTCGTGCTGATCCTCCTCGCGGTCCTGATCATCGCCTACTCGGTCATCACGCAGAAAAGCGTGTTCGGGCGTCACGTCTACGCCATCGGCGGCAACCTGCACGCCGCACTGCTGAGCGGCGTGAACGTGCGTCGGGTCAACTTCTGGATTTTCGTAAACATGGGGCTCCTCGCCGGCGTCGCGGGCGTCGTGTTCTCCTCGCGCACGAACGGCGCGCAACCGGGAGCGGGGAACATGTTCGAGCTCGACGCGATCGCCGCCTGCTTCATCGGCGGTGCCGCCGTCACCGGCGGTGTGGGACGCGTCGGCGGAGCCATCGTCGGAGGTCTCATCATGGCGGTGATGAGCAACGGCATGCAGCTCATGGGTCTCGACCAGGCGACACAGCAGGTCGTGAAGGGTCTGGTGCTCCTGATCGCCGTGGCGTTCGACGTCTGGAACAAGCGTCGGGCGGGGGCCGCACGCTGACCCCGGCAGTGCCGATCCGAGGCGATATGCTCCCGCTATGAGCAGATGGTCGAGCGGTTCCCAGTCGGGATTGCGCGAGGCCAACACGGCCAAGATCGTCGATGCGGTCAAGCGCTTCGGCGGGCTCACCCAGGTCGAGCTCGCCGAAGCGACCAGCCTGTCCACCGCCACGGTGTCGGCGATCGTGAAGGAGCTGTCGCTCTCCGGCCTCGTGGAGACGCACCCCACCTCGCGGAGCGGCCGGCGCGCACAGCTCGTCACCATCGCCCGGCGTGCGGGCCTCGTGGCCGCCGTCCACATCGGAAGTCGCAGCATGCGGGTGCGTCTCAACGACGTGGGGCAGTCCGTGCTCGCCGACCGCTCGATGCCGCTGCCGGCGGATCACGCCGAGGACACGGTGCTCGATCGCATCACCCTCCTCATCGTCGAGATGCTCGAGATGATCGCGGCGCAGGCCGACGAACTGATCGGCATCTGCATCGCCGTTCCGGCGCCCATCGACCCCGACACCGGTCTGGTCTCCTATGCCGGCGTCATGAGGCGGTGGGAATCGCAGCCCATCGCCACGGTCGTCGAACAGCGTCTCGGATGCCCCGTGCTGGTGGAGAAGGACGCCAATCTCGCCGCTCTCGCCGAGGCGACGCTCGGTACCGCGCGCGACGTCTCGGACAGCCTGTTCGTCAGCGCCTCGTACACGACGAGCGCCGGCGTGATCCTCGATTCGAGGCTCTACCGCGGACGCGGAGGCACGGCGGGCGAGATCGGACACGTGCAGGTGGACCCCGCCGGATCCATCTGCCCCTGCGGCCAGCGCGGTTGCCTCGAGACCGTCGTCGGAGCCGAGGCCGTCACCGCGCCGCTGCGCGCCACGTACGGGCAGGTCACCTTCAAGGACGTCATCGCCCGGGCCGCCGCCGGAGACCCCGGCTGCGCGCGAGTCGTCTCCGATGCGGGCGCGACGCTCGGACGCGTGGTCGCCGGCGTCTGTCAGACCCTCGACCCCGAGATCATCACGATCGGCGGCGAGCTGACCGACGCCGGCCCGGTCTTCCTGCTGCCGTTCGCTGCGTCCCTGCGCGAGCACGCGCCGCAACGTCGCGCTCCTCGCCGCGAGCCGATTCCCGCCTCCTTCGGCAAAGACACGGTTCTCGTCGGCGCGACCATCCACATCCTGCAGTCGACCGACCCGTCCCAGCTTCTCGAGGGCCGCGCATGATCCTCTCGGCGTCGCAGGCCGAGCCGCTGCTCACCCTGCGCGGGATCACGAAGCGCTTCGGCGCCGTCGAAGCCCTCACCGATGTCGATTTCACCGTGAACGCCCGCGAGGTGGTCGGCCTCGTCGGCGACAACGCCGCGGGCAAGTCGACGCTGGCCAAGGTCATCGCGGGTGCCCTCACACCCACGTCCGGCGAGATCCGCATCAACGGCGAGCGCGTCGACATCTCCTCCCCCGCCGAAGCCAACCGACTCGGCATCGCGACGGTCTTCCAGGACCTCGCGGTCTGCGAGAACCTCGACGTCACCGCGAACGTCTTCCTCGGACGCGAGCTGCGCACCTCAAAGGGGATGCTGCGCGAGGGCGAGATGGAGAACGCGACCAGGCAGGCGTTGAGCGATCTCGCCGCCAACATCCCCTCGACCCGCACCCCGCTCAACGCCCTCTCCGGCGGCCAGCGACAGGCCGTGGCGATCGCGCGCACGCTCATCAGCCAACCTCGACTGGTCGTGCTGGACGAGCCGACCGCCTCGCTCAGCGTCGCTCAGACCGCCGACGTGCTCACCCACATCGAGCAGCTCCGGGAGCTCGGGCTCGGCGTCGTGTTCATCAGTCACAACATCGCCGACGTGCAGGCGGTGTCCGACCGGGTCGAGGTGCTGCGACACGGCCGCAACAACGGCAGCTTCTCCAGTCAGGATGCTGCCTACTCCGACCTCATCGCCGCGATCATCGGCACCTATCGCCCGCCGATGAAGGGCGATGCCCCGCGCTGAGCGATCTCCGCGCGGGGCACCCGGTTCAGCCCTGTTCGACGGGCAGCCAGAGCTCGCACGACGCGAAGTCGCCGGTGAACTCGAGGTAGCGCACGATCGAGGGGCCGGGCCGCAGCCGCCAGGGGTTCGACGGGAACCACTCGGTCGCCGTGGCCGCCCACAGGTTCTGCAGCGTCGCCGGGAACGGCCCCCGCGCGGCGAAGACCGCCCAGGACCCTTCGTCGAGGCGCAGGGAGTCGAGGTCGTCAGGCACCGCGGTCGTGTGCTGCAGCGCAACGCCGTGCAGATAGGTGAGCGGTGTGCCCTCCGCCGCATCCGGCTCGACGTCGGCCGTGATCGCGAGGATCCCCGCCGGTTCGGCGTCGCCGAGCGCCTTGAGGCGCGCATGCTCCTCGGGCGGGATCGCGGCGATGTGCGCCTGGATGTGCGGGTTGACGCCCTCGTGGATCAGCGGAACCTCGGCGGCGTGGCCGGCGAGGACGAATGCGGGACGGTGGGTGATGGTGACGTCCATCGGGGTGCTCCCTTCGACGCTCAGGCGGAACCGGAGCGTGGGTTGTGTACGGAGAGGGCCCCCGTCTCGGCGCGCGTCGGCCGGGCCGATGCCGTGCACCGCACGGAAGGCGCGGCCGAAAGCCTCGACCGAGCCGTAGCCGTGGCGCACGGCCACATCGAGCAGGCTCGAAGCACCGGCGGCGAGTTCCGCACCGGCGAGCGTCATGCGACGCCGCCGCACGTACTCCGACAGCGGCATGCCGGCCAGCGCCGAGAACATCCGACGCAGGTGATATTCGGTCGTGCCGTGATCGCGCGCGAACCCGGCGACATCGATCTCATCGGAGCCGCCGGCTTCGACCAGGTCGACCAGGGCGTTGAGCGTTCCGATCATGAGGTCCTCCTTTCCCCACCATCGTCGCCGCGCCCGGGCCGCAGGAACCCGACTTCTCGGATCCGATTCGATCGGCTCGGGCTCCTGCCGCCCGGGCCGGCCACGCGGGCGAGACTATCGGAAGGTTGCGGCCGTCGCAGTGCCCTGAGCAGCATCGAGCGGCGCTCCGGAAACCCCGTTCACACTCGGCGCACAGAGTATGTGAACCGCGATCACATATTCTTGAAGGGTCGGGGGACTGGGGAGACGATTCGACATGATGGTTAAAGACCTGCTCATCGGCGTCCCCGGCGAGCTACCGCCGCTCCCGCGCGAGGAGAATCCGTTCCTGAACACGGACGCTCTCGTCGGCGCACAGATCACGCGGATCCTCGTCGATGTCCTGGGCGGAGTCGTGGGCGTCCTGCTCGAGCTGCGACAGTCCTCGCGCCTCCGCGGCACCACCGCCCTGCTGCGGGTGACCGGTGTGGTGCAGCAGAACTGGCTGAGCACGCGCACGGCGAACGAGTTCACCGCCTGGTCGATCTCCGGAGCCGCCGTGCACCAGGGCGAGAAGGAGTTCCAGCTCGTGGTCGACTGCCTCCCGGTCGGGACGCTCCGCGTCGTCGGCTCCGCGGCCGATTTCACCCTTCTCCAGGCCAACGCGCTCGACGTGCCGCCTCCGGACTACCGGTCTGATCCGCGCGCGCTGATCCGGTTCGGCATCGCCACCGAGTCGACGGAGGTCGATCCCATCGGCGTCGCCCGCTCCGCGGGAAGTCGCTGAGACAACGAGATCGATGCGTCACGTGCTCGAGATCAGCGCGGCGGCGAGTTGCCGAAGTCCGTCGAATCGACCATCGAACGTGTCTGTCGAAGTCGGCGGGTCGCCCACCGGGCGTCGCACATAAGCGGTTCGCATGCCGATCGATTGCGCGCCCCGCAGATCCCAGGCATGGGCCGCGACCATCAGCACTCTCGACGGATCGCCGCCCGCCGCCTCCACCGCCAGAGCATAGACCTCGGGGGCAGGTTTGTAGGCGCGCACGGCGTCAGCCGACAGCGCCAGATCCCATTCCAGCCCGGCGTGCTCTGCCAGCCGATGCAGCGTCTTCGTCGTCGCATTCGACAGCCCGAATACACGGAACCGCTGCACGAGTCGCGCGACACCGTCGGCGGAGTCGTCCCAGGGCGGAAGCCGCTCAGCCGCCGACGCCAGGCGGCCGATGAGGGCCTGGTCGTCGATCCCCGCCGTTTCAGCCACCCGCAGAGCCGCCTCGCGATCGAGAGTCTCCGTGTCGGCGTAGTCGCGTTCGCCCCGCGCGATGCGTGCCTGCTCTTGTTCGATGTGACTTTGCCAGATGCCGAGCAGCCCTGCGGAATCGCCGCGCGGGCCCGCCGCTTCGACGACGGCGGCGCGGAGACCGCGGGGCTCGTCGACCAGGGTGCCGAGCACATCGAACACAACGGTCGTGATGTCGCGGAACATGCTTCCAGTCTGCCGCGGACGGCGACGACCAGGGCCGCGAAACGATGAAGAAGAAGTGCGGAGACGAGGGGATTTGAACCCCTGGTCCCCGTGAGGGGACTCCACCTTAGCAGGGTGGTGCACTCGGCCGGACTATGCGACGTCTCCGTGGATCCGACCCGAAGATCGGATGCACTCAGCCATCATAACGGGTTCGGCGAGCAGTCTCGAACCGGGTCGAGGTTCCCGTTCCCGCCGACGCGCACCCGCCCTGAGACGGGATGCGCTCCGGCGCTGGGATACTGGCCGCACATCGTGGACGACGGCGTCCACCGCACCGGAGTGGAGTCGACATGCCCCTGACAGAAGCGGTGGACGAGCAACGCGCCACAGGCCGGCTCGGCCGCCGGTGGGATGACCGCGCTCTCGGGTACGGGATCGTCCTCGTCCTGCTCATCGTGTCGTACGGCCTGTGCGCGATACAGCCCAGCACCGACCCGAGCCCGTGGGCCTTCCTCCCCATGCTCGCGACGGTCGCCATGGTCTTCCATGTGACCAGGGCCCGACCGATGGTGCAGCGGGTCTCCTGGGTCGTGCTCTCCGCCGCCGGGGTCATTGCCGTCGTCGCCGATCTGTTCGGACTCGAGGGCCCGTTGCTCGCCATCCCGCTCTCGGCCGCGTCGATGATCGCGCTCCTCGTCGCCCCCTGGGTGGTCATCGCCCACCAGGTGACCCGTCGCGGCCTCAACCTGGAGGCACTGCTGGCCGCGATCACCGCGTACATCCTCGTCGGCATGTTCTTCGCCTTCGTGTACAACCTGATGTCGCAGATCTCGCCGGATCCGCTGTTCGGAGAGGAGAGCCTCGACTCGCTCGGCAACCAACTGTTCTTCTCCTTCACGGCGCTCACGACGACCGGTTACGGAAATCTCGTGCCGGTCGGCACCGGCGGTCAGGCGGTGGCGATCGCCGAGGGCATCACCGGTCAGCTCTTCCTCATCACGGCGGTCGCGCGGATCATGCGGGGCGCGAGCGCGAAGCGCGCCACGACCAGCGACGTCTGAGGGGCGCCGACGCACCCCGGGCACCCTCGCCCGGAAGGGGTGATGCGCGACTCTCGTGCCCCGTCGGGCACTGGCACGATGAGCGATGCGACGCCGCCCGCACCCGACCCCGGGGATCCGCCCCGGTCATCCGGATCCCGCGCCGTCATCGAGCGGGTGCGAGGTGCGACATGGCCAGTGACCGACACGCCGACGATGGTTCCCGGGGAGCCGGGTCGGTGACCGCGTCCGCACGTGCGGCGAAAGCCCGAGCCGATGATCGACGTCCCGATCTGCACTTCAGCGGGGCATCGGGGTATGCGGTCGTCGCTGCGTTGGTCGTGGTCTCGTATGCACTGTGCGCCGCGCAGCGTGGCACGAATCCGAGCCCGTGGGCCTTCCTGGTCACGCTCATGACCGTCGCCGTCGTCTTCCGGGTCACGGCCGCGCCCCGCACGGTGCAGCATGTGGCGTGGATCATCCTGTCAGCCGCCGGGGTGGCCACCATCGTCACGACACTTCTCGGTGCGAGCGGGCACGTCCTCGACATCGTGTTCTCCGCGGCGACGATGTTCGCACTGCTCGTGTCTCCCATCGCGATCATCGGGCACCAGGTGAAGCGACGCGGGCTCAACGTCGAGGCCCTGCTGGCGGCGATCACCGCCTACGTCCTCGTGGGCCTCTTCTTCACGTTCGTCTTCAACCTGCTCTCGCTCGCCTCCTCCTCCCCCGTGTTCGGCGACGCGGGCGAGGACTCGCTCGCCAATCAGCTCTTCTTCTCGTTCACCACCCTCACGACCACCGGCTACGGCAACCTCGTTCCGGCGAACGCGACATCGCAGGCTGTCGCGGTCGCGGAGGCGATCACCGGTCAGCTGTTCCTCATCACGGCCGTCGCGCGCATCATGCGCGGCGCCGGCGCGAACACCACCACCCCCGTCGCGTCCGCTGCGCGCTCGAAGGAGACGTCATGAAGAAGTGGGGCGTCATCGCCGTCCTCGGTTCCGCGCAGTTCGTGATGGTGCTCGACGGCACGGTGATGAACGTGTCGATCTCGACCGTCGTGTCCGATCTCGACACCACCGTCACCGCAATGCAGGGGGCCATCACCTTCTACACCCTCACGATGGCCGCGTTCATGCTGCTTGGCGCGAAACTCGGCGATGTGTGGGGCCGCCGCAGGTCATTCGTGATCGGGTCGTGCGTGTATGCGCTGGGCTCGCTGATCACCGCACTGAGTCGAACGTGCAGTTCCTCTTCCTCGGCTGGTCGATCATCGAGGGGCTCGGCGCTGTGCTGGTGATCCCGGCTATCGCAGCCCTCGTCGCGGACAACTACCGCGGTCGGGAGCGGATCACGGCCTTCGCGATCATCGGCGCCGTTTCCGGTGCGGCCGTCGCGGCAGGGCCTCTGATCGGCGGCTTCGTGACGACGTACCTCGACTGGCGCTACGTCTTCGTGGCCGAGGTCTTCATCATGATCGGAGTCGTGCTGTGCGCACGGATCGTCACCGACCCGACGCCGAGACAGACCGTGCGGATCGACATCCTCAGCGTCGCGCTCTCCTCGATCGGACTCGTGGCCGTGGTGTTCGGAATGCTGCAGAGCAAGACCTGGGGGTGGATCCTGCCCCTCAACCCTCCTGAGATCGGCGGCGTCTCCATCGCTCCGCTCGGTATCTCTCCCGCCGCCTGGCTCATCGTGTTCGGGGTCGTACTGCTCGCGCTGTTCCTCTCCCGGCAGCGGGGACTCGAACGCGCCGGGCGGGCACCGCTCGTGCATGTGGGGATGTTCTCGATCACCTCCCTCCGCAGCGGACTGTCGGTGCTCGGTGCGCAGTACACCGTGACGGCCGGTCTCTTCTTCATGGTGCCGGTGTACCTGCAGATGACGCTCGGCCTCGACGCCCTGGAGACCGGCATCCGGATCTTCCCGCTCTCGATCGCCCTCGTGCTGTTCTCCATCGTCGGCACCCGGCTCTCGCGCATGCTGTCGCCGCGGAGGATCGTGCGGATCGGCCAGCTGGTGCTCGTCGTCAGCGCACTCATCCTGCTCGGCTCGGCCACCAGCGACCTGCGCAGCGGATTCTTCGCCACCGGGATGTTCCTCGCCGGCGCTGCGCTCGGGCTGCTCGCCTCGCAGCTCGGCAACGTGAACATGTCGAGTGTGACCGAGAAGGAGACGAGCGAGGTGGGCGGCCTCCAGGGCGTGTTTCAGAACCTCGGATCATCGCTGGGAACCGCACTCATCGGCTCGATCCTCATCGGGGCGCTGTCGACGTCGTTCGCGTCGGGGGTCGCGGCGAGCGATCTGCCCGACACCACGAAGACCACGGTCGCGTCCGCCACGGAACACGGCGTCACGATCGTGCCCGCCGCCGACGTCGCCACCATCGCCGAAGACGCCGGTCTGAGCGACGCGGATGCCGACACCCTGGCGACCGTCTACCGCGATTCGCAGCTGTCGTCGCTGCGCATCGCCTTCTTCGGGCTGATCCTGATCAGTCTCCTGTCCCTCCTGTTCTCGAGGGGGATACCGAACGCGAAGGCCGTGCGGGATCGGCGCAGCGAGACGACGGCCTGAGGCCGGAACCGTACAGACGGAGGTCGATCGGCAAGGATGAGGAGCATGACGACCGTCTCCGCGCCGCGCATCGAACACCACCGGGATCCGCTCGGCATCGGGGAGTCCCGTCCACGCCTGAGCTGGACGCTCAGCGATGCTCCCGCCGACTGGCAGCAGCACGCCTATGCGATCACCGTCGTGCGAATCGACGGAGAGGAGACCTTCGACGTCGCCTCGTCCGAGCAGGTGCTGGTGCCGTGGCCGAGCCGTGCGCTGGAATCCCGCGAGCGCGTCGCCGTGCGGGTCGCAGTGCAGGGCGACGACGGCGACTGGTTCGATCCGAGCCCCGCGACCTGGCTCGAGACGGGTCTGCTGCATGCCGAGGACTGGTCCGCGAGGCCGATCGGACTGGAGCTCGACGAGGATCCGGAGAGCGACGCCCGCCGAGCGACTCTTGTGCGGCGTGGATTCCGCGTCGACGGCCAGATCGTCCGCGCACGTCTCTACGCCACTGCCCACGGCCTGTACGACGCCGAGATCAACGGCATCCGCGTCGGCTCCGACACCCTGTCGCCGGGCTGGACCGTCTACCGCGAGCGACTTCGGTATTACGCCTACGACGTGGCGGGCCTGCTCCGCGACGGCGATAACGCGATCGGCGCCTGGCTCGGCGACGGCTGGTACCGAGGTCGACTCGGCTGGCGCGGCGGTCACCGCAACGTCTTCGGCCGGGATCTGTCCTTCCTCGCCCAGTTGGAGATCACGTATGCCGACGGCCGACGCGTGACGCTAGGGACGGATGACACCTGGAGGGCCGCCCCTTCCCCCATCCTCCGTTCCGGGATCTACGACGGCGAGGACCACGACGCACGGCAGGAGGTGCCGGGGTGGTCGACGCCCGCGTTCGACGACGGCGACTGGGCCCCGGTCGCCGTGCGCGAGCGCGATCCGCGCACCCTGGTGGCCCCGACCGGGCCTCCCGTCCGAGTGACCGAAGACGTCGCTCCCGTCGCCGTGCTCACCTCGCCCCGTGGTGCGCGCATCCTCGACTTCGGTCAGAATCTCGTCGGACGGGTGCGCATCCGCGCCATGGGACCGCGGGGCGCGACAGTCACCCTCCGCACGGCCGAGGTGCTGCAGGAGGGTGAGATCTTCACACGTCCGCTGCGCAGCGCCCGCTCCACCGACCACTACACCCTCGCCGGGCGCCGTGACGGCGAGGAGTGGGAGCCGCGCTTCACGTTCCACGGATTCCGCTACGTCGAGGTCGACGGCTGGCCGGGCGACCTCGATGCGGATGCCGCAGCCGGCGCGCTCACCGCGCGCGTGCTGCACACCGACCTCGAACGGACGGGCTGGTTCGCCTGTTCCGACCCACTGGTCGAGCAGCTGCACCGCAACGTGGTCTGGGGTATGCGCGGCAACTTCGTCGACATCCCGACCGACTGTCCGCAGCGCGATGAACGCGTGGGCTGGACCGGCGACATCCAGGTGTTCGGCCCGACCGCGTCGACGCTGTTCGACGTGTCGGGGATGCTCTCGGGATGGCTCCGTGATCTGGAGGCCGACCAACTGCCCGACGGCACAGTCCCCTGGTTCGTCCCCGTCATCCCGACCCACAAGGTGTGGGATCCGATCCGGCCCGGTGCCGCGTGGGGCGACGTCGCCACGCTGCTGCCCTGGACGATCTATCAGCGCTTCGGTGACACCGGCGTGCTGGCCACCCAGTTCGAGAGCGCCCGCCGCTGGGTCGACAAGGTGGAATCCGCAGCCGGTCCCGACCGGCTGTGGAACGAGGGCTTCCAGCTGGGCGACTGGCTCGACCCCGCGGCCCCGCCTCAAGACCCCGGCGATGCGCGCACCGACCGCTACCTGGTGGCGACCGCCTATTTCGCCCGGTCCGCGCGGGCCGTCGCCGACATGGCGCGCGTGCTCGACAGGTCCGCGGATGCCGCCCACTACGCCGCCCTCGCCGGCGAGGTCGCGGCAGCATTCCGCGCCGCGTACGTGAAGCCCGACGGCACGATGACCTCGGATGCCCAGACCGCCTATGCCCTCGCCATCGTGTTCGATCTGCTCCCCGACCCTGCGCAGCGTGCGCGGGCGGGCGCGCGTCTGGCCGAGCTGGTCCGCGCCGACGGAAACCGCATCGCGACGGGATTCGTCGGCACTCCCCTCGTATACGACGCGCTCACCCTCACCGGGCACACCGACACGGCATACGACCTGCTGCAGGAGACGGAGTGCCCGTCCTGGCTGTACCAGATCGTGCAGGGAGCGACGACGATCTGGGAGCGGTGGGATGCCCTGCTCCCGGACGGCTCGGTCAACCCGGGAACCATGACCTCGTTCAACCACTACGCGCTCGGCGCCGTCGCCGACTGGCTCCACCGCAGCGTCGCCGGACTCGCCCCGGCCGAACCCGGTTACCGCCGCATCCGGTTCGCGCCTCGGCCGGGAGGCGGGCTGACGCATGCGTCGGCAACGCAGCGCACGCCGTACGGCGAGGCCTCGATCTCGTGGCGGATCGAGCACGACAGACTGCACGTCGACGTGACCGTCCCCGTCGGCACCACCGCCGAGCTCGACCTTCCCGGCCTCGCTGTCGAGGAGCTCGGACACGGGTCGCATGCGCGATCCGTGTCGCTGGCGGGGTGACCGTCGGCCGCGAGTTACGGGTCAGCCGTCAGTCGACTGCCGCACGATCAGCTCGGGACGGAACCGCACCCGTCGCTCGTAGTCGCCGTGCGGGTCGCTGATCGACCGCAGCAGCAGTTCGACGGCCGTGCGTCCGATCAACTGAGCGGGCTGGCGCACCGAGGTCAGCGGCACGACCGTGGCCGTCGCGAAGTCGATGTCGTCGTAGCCGACCAACGCGATGTCCTCCGGCACCCGCAGCGAACGGAACATCGTGAGCGCCTGGAGCAAGCCCACTGCGAGCAGGTCGTTCGCAGCGAAGACGGCATCCGGACGCTCTCGCCGCGCGGCGATCTCCTCGCCGGCAGCACGACCGTGCAACACGGTGAGCGCGGGCATCCGGATCACTTCGAGCGTCGCTCCCGCAACCTCGGCGATCGCTCGGCGGGCACCTTCGAGACGCTGAGCGACCTGAGTGATCCCCTCGGGGCCACCCACGAAGGCGAGACGACGCCGTCCGATCCGCAGCAGATGCCGGGCGGCGAGGAATCCGCCCTCGACGTCGTCGACCGACACCGAGCAGAACGCCGACCCCGGCACCTCCCGGTCGACCAGGACCACCGGGATGCCCGACGCCTGCACTCGCAGCAGCTTGTCGTCGTCTTCGGATGCGGGGGTGATCAGCACACCGTTCACCCGCTGCTCGCGAAAAAGGTCGAGGTAGCTGTCCTCACGCGAGGCATTCTCGTCGCTGTTGCCGAGCAGCACGGCGAGCGAGTCTTCGTCCGCGCGCGCCTCGGCACCACGGGCGACGTCGGCGAAGAACGGGTTGCCCGCGTCCGGGACGATCAGTCCGATGCTGCGGCTGCGACCGGCGCGAAGCTGGCGTGCCGCATCGTTGCGCACGAAGCCGAGCTCGGCGATCACCCCCTGCACCCGCTCGACGGTCGTCGCGGCGACCTTGTCGGGCTGGTTCAGGACGTTCGATACGGTGCCGACGGACACTCCTGCCGCCGCTGCGACGTCCCGCACACTCACTGCCACTACTGCTCCTCGTCGCTCCCGGATGCTGTCCGAGAGTGTACGGCAATCGAACGCGGTCCTTCCGGGTTGACTCGCGCCCGCGGCTCGGCCTAGCATGATTGTTGAAACGATTCAGGTGCAGCACGTCAACACGGCAGAGGAGCCCCCGATGACCCGCGTCGCCTTCCAGCTGCAGATCCGCGCCGAGCTGCTCGACGAGTACCTCGAACGGCATTCCCCGGTGTGGCCTGAGATGCTGGCCGAGATCGCCACTGCCGGGCGCCGCAACTACACGCTGTTCCTCGGCGAGGGCGGCACGCTCGTCGGCTACTACGAGACAGACGACGATGCCGCCGCACAGGCGTACCTCGCCGCCTCACCGGTCGCCGCGCGCTGGGAGGCAGAGATGAGCCGGTTCTTCCACGGCCTCGACGGTCGCCCCGACCAGGCCGCCACCGCGCTCACCGAGGTGTTCCACCTCGAAGACCAACTCGCCGCCAGCGGCGAGATCCCCACCCCCGCGACCGACAACGAAAGCAGTGCATCGTGAGCATCCTCTCCCCCGACCACCTCGCAACCCTCGAGAAGCAGGGCATCGAGCTGCCCAGCTGGGCGTTCGGCAACTCCGGCACCCGGTTCAAAGTCTTCGGCACCCCCGGCACCCCGCGCGACCCGTACGAGAAGATCGCCGATGCGGCACAGGTCAACAAGTACACGGCCCTCGCGCCTTCGGTCGCCCTGCACATCCCGTGGGACCTGGTCGACTCCTACGACGATCTGCGCAAGCACGCCGAAGACCTGGGCGTCACGCTCGGCACCATCAACTCGAACACGTTCCAGGACGACGACTACAAGTTCGGCGCCCTCACGCACGAGGACGCGGCCATTCGCCAGAAGGCCATCGACCACCACCTCGCCTGCATCGACGTGATGGACGCCACCGGCAGCCGCGATCTCAAGATCTGGTTGGCCGAGGGCTCGAACTACCCGGGCCAGGCAGACCTCCGCGGCAGGCAGGACCGCCTGCAGGAGTCGCTGCAGAAGATCTACGCGCGCCTCGGCGACGACCAGCGCCTCGTGCTCGAGTACAAGTTCTTCGAGCCAGCGTTCTACCACACCGACGTTCCCGACTGGGGTACCTCCTACGCCCAGGTCAGCGCCCTCGGCGACAAGGCCATGGTCTGCCTCGACACCGGTCACCACGCCCCCGGCACGAACATCGAGTTCATCGTGATGCAGTTGCTGCGCCTCGGCAAGCTCGGATCGTTCGATTTCAACTCGCGCTTCTACGCCGACGACGACCTGATCGTGGGCGCCGCCGACCCGTTCCAACTGTTCCGCATCCTGTTCGAGGTCATCCGCGGCGGGGGCCTGAACAACGCCGACGTGGCGTTCATGCTCGACCAGTGCCACAACGTCGAAGACAAGATCCCCGGCCAGATCCGCTCGGTGCTCAACGTGCAGGAGATGACCGCCCGCGCGCTGCTCGTCGACCGCGATGCTCTCACCGCCGCGCAGAAGTCGGGCGACGTGCTCGCCGCGAACGCCGTCTTCATGGATGCGTTCTACACCGACGTGCGCCCGGCTCTCGCCGAGTGGCGCGAGTCTCGCGGCCTGGCCGCCGACCCGATGGCCGCCTACGCCGCCTCCGGCTACCAGCAGAAGATCGCTGCCGACCGCGTCGGCGGCGTGCAGGCCGGTTGGGGCGCCTGAGCACTCCGACTCATCGGGAGCGCGAGACACCGATCCTCGCGCTCCCGGTGCCCACTCCCTGAACTCCCGCGGCGCCGCCGCCCATCGAAGGAATCCGTCATGACGAACCCCACCGCCGCCGCCCTGATCGCCCGGTCGAACCGCCTCGGCGCCGACCCGAAGAACACGAACTACGCCGGCGGGAACACCTCCGCCAAGGGCACCGAGACCGACCCCGTGACGGGGCAGCCGGTCGAGCTGATGTGGGTCAAGGGCTCCGGCGGTGACCTCGGCACCCTGACCGAGAGCGGCCTCGCCGTGCTGCGCCTCGACCGCATGCGCGCACTGGTCGACGTGTACCCGGGCCTCGACCGTGAAGACGAGATGGTCGCCGCGTTCGACTACTGCCTGCACGGCAAGGGCGGCGCCGCCCCCTCGATCGACACCGCCATGCACGGCCTCGTGGATGCCGCACACGTCGACCACCTGCACCCCGACTCCGGCATCGCGATCGCCACGGCGGCCGACGGCGAGGCGCTGACGACGACCATCTTCGGCGACAAGGTCGTGTGGGTACCCTGGCGTCGTCCCGGCTTCCAGCTCGGACTCGACATCGCCGCGATCAAGGCCCAGAACCCGCAGGCGATCGGCACGATCCTCGGCGGCCATGGCATCACGGCCTGGGGCGATACCTCAGAAGAGGCCGAGGCGAACTCGCTCTGGATCATCGACACCGCCGCCCAGTACATCGCCGAGCAGGGCAAGGCTCAGCCGTTCGGCGGCGTCCGCGCCGGATTCGAGGCTCTGGCCGCGACCGAGCGCCGCGAGCGTGCGGCCGCCCTCGCCGGCACCATCCGCGGCATCGCGTCGACCGACAAGCCGATGGTCGGACACTTCACCGACGCCGACGTGGTCCTCGAGTTCCTGGCATCCGAGAAGGCACCAGAGCTCGCCGCTCTCGGCACCAGCTGCCCCGACCACTTCCTGCGCACCAAGGTCAAGCCGCTGATCCTCGACCTGCCGGCCACGGCATCCGCCGAGGAGCAGATCGCGCGGCTGCACGAGCTGCACGAGCAGTACCGCGCCGACTACCAGGCCTACTACGACGCGCACGCCACCGCCGAGTCGCCCGCCATCCGCGGCGCCGACCCGCTCATCGTGCTGGTCCCCGGCGTCGGCATGTTCTCCTACGGGGCGAACAAGCAGACCGCCCGGGTCGCCGGCGAGTTCTACGTGAACGCGATCAACGTGATGCGCGGTGCCGAGGCGCTGTCGACCTACGCGCCCATCTCGGACGCCGAGAAGTTCGACATCGAGTACTGGGCGCTGGAAGAGGCCAAGCTGCTGCGCATGCCGAAGCCGAAGACGCACCAGGGCCGCATCGCGTTCGTCACCGGCGCCGCATCCGGAATCGGCAAGGCCATCGCCACCCGCCTCGCCGCCGAGGGCGCCTGCGTCGTGATCGCCGACCTCGACCTCGAGAAGGCCCAGGCCGCCGCCGCGGAGCTCGGGAACACGGATGTCGCGATCGGTGTCGCCGCGAACGTCGCGGATGCCGATGCCGTGCAGGCCGCGCTGAACGAAGCGGTGCTCGCGTTCGGCGGCGTCGACCTCGTCGTGAACAACGCCGGACTGTCGCTCTCGAAGCCGCTCCTGGAGACGACCGAGAACGACTGGGACCTGCAGCACGACGTCATGGCCAAGGGCTCGTTCCTCGTGTCGAAAGCCGCCGCACGCGTGCTCATCGACCAGAAGCTCGGCGGCGACATCATCTACATCTCGTCGAAGAACTCGGTCTTCGCCGGGCCGAACAACATCGCCTACTCCGCGACCAAGGCCGACCAGGCCCACCAGGTGCGGCTGCTCGCAGTTGAGCTCGGTGAGTTCGGCATCCGGGTGAACGGCATCAACCCCGACGGCGTCGTGCGCGGCTCCGGCATCTTCGCCTCGGGCTGGGGCGCCAACCGCGCCGCGACCTACGGCGTCGCCGAAGAGGACCTCGGCCAGTTCTACGCCAATCGCACGATCCTCAAGCGCGAGGTCGTCCCCGAGAACGTCGCCGACGCGGTGTACGTGCTCACGGGACCCGAGCTCAGCCGCACCACGGGGCTGCACATCCCCGTCGACTCCGGCGTCGCCGCGGCGTTCCTGCGATGACCCGCGTTTGTCGAGTGCACGGCTTCACGCCGAAGGCACGCCCTGTTCACGTCGCCTGGCCGTGCACTCGAGCGGATGCCGTGCACTCGACGAGCGGAGGACGCCGATGAGCGTCCGAGCAGTCGTCGCCGTCGACCTCGGCGCCACCAGCGGGCGCGTGATGATCGGGCGGATCGGAGACGGGCGGCTCGACCTCGAGCTCGTGTCGCGGTTCCCGAACGGACCGGTCGAGCGCGAAGACGGACTGCATTGGGACTTCGACGCCCTGTACGAGCACGTCGTGGCTGGACTCGCCGAGGCCGTCCGCCGCGAACCGCGTATCGAGAGCATCGGCATCGACTCGTGGGCCGTCGACTACGGCGTGCTGAAAGACGGTGCGCTGCTCGCAGAGCCTTTCCACTACCGCGACGAGCGCTCTGCTCGCGGCGTCGACGAGGTGCACGACATCGTCCCGTTCGCCGAGCTGTATCAGCGCAACGGACTGCAGTTCCTGCCGTTCAACACGCTGTATCAGTACCGCGTCGACGAGCGCCTCGCCGAGGCCGACACCGCGCTCCTCATCCCCGACCTCATCGCTTTCCTGCTCACGGGCGTCGCGGCGGCCGAGCGCACGAACTCCTCGACCACCGGCCTGCTGAGTGTCACGGACGGCGAATGGGACACGGCGCTGACCGACCGCCTCGGCATCGCCACCCGCATCCTGCCGCGGCTCGTCGACCCCGGCACGACGATCGGCGTTCTCCGCCCGGAGCTCGCCGCCCGCATCGGGGCCGCCCTGCCCGTGATCGCGGTCGGCTCGCACGACACCGCATCGGCCGTCGTGGCCGCTCCCCTCTCCAGCCCTGCCTCCGCGTACATCTCGTGCGGCACGTGGGGCCTGGTCGGGGTGGAACTCACGCAGCCGGTGCTGACGGATGCCGCGCGCACCGCGAACTTCACCCACGAACTCGGCGTCGACGACCGTTACCGGTTCCTGCACAACGTCACGGGGCTCTGGCTGCTCAGCGAGACGGTGCGCGCTTGGGAGGCCGAGGACGGCGGGGCCATCGATCTGCCGGAGCTGCTCGCTGCGGCATCCGAGGTCTCCGGCGACGTGCCCGTGTTCGATGCCGACGACCCGTCGTTGAGCGCGCCCGGTGACATGCCGGGACGGATCGCGGCGCTCCTCGGCGACCGCGCCCCGAAACCGCGACCGGCGTTCGCGCGTTCCATCGTCGAGTCGATCGCCGCGGCGTTCGCTCGCGCGGTCCGGACGGCCGCCGATCTGTCGGGCCGCGAGCTCGACAGCATCCATCTCGTGGGCGGCGGATCTCTCAACCGGCTGCTGTGCCAGGCCACCGCCGACCGCACGGGCCTGCCGGTGCTCGCGGGCCCGGTCGAGGCGACGGCCCTGGGCAACGTGCTCGTCCAGGCGCGCGCTCTGGGCGCCGCGCCCGCATCGCTCGAGGAACTGCGCGCCGTGGTCGCGGCGACGCACACGCCGGCTCGCTTCGACCCCCGCTGACCCGCACCGACCCGCGCTCCCCGGGGGTCCCCGCCGCGTTCCACACGAAGAGGGCGCCGGAGCCGAAGCCCCGACGCCCTCTTGCGACGCGACTCAGAAGTCGAAGTCGCCGATGTTGTCCGCGTCGAACACGAACGGGTCGCCCAGCAGGACAACGCCGTCTGCGCCGACCTCGTACTCGCCGAGGTCACCCGCCTCGAAGGTGTCGCCTTCCTTGCCGGTGATCTCGCCCTCGACGAGCGCCTTGGCCGCGAAGGCCGACAGGTAGCCGAGGTCGGCCGGGTTCCACAGTGCGAACGAGGTGACGGTGCCGTCCTCGACGTACTCGCGCATCTGGTTCGGCGTACCGAGTCCCGTCAGGGCGACCTTGCCCTTGTAGTCCGACGTCGAGAGGTAGCGCGCCGCGGCCGCGATGCCGACCGTGGTCGGTGAGACGATGCCCTTCAGCTCGGGGTGGCTTTGCAGGAGGGCCGCCGTCTTGTCGAACGAGGTCTGGTCGTCGTCGTCGCCGTAGACCGTCTCGACGATCGTGATGTCGGGGTAGTCGCTCGCGACGTACTCCTTCATGAGCTCGATCCAGGCGTTCTGATTCGTGGCGTTGGCCGATGCCGACAGGACGGCGATCTCGCCCGCGCCGCCGATCTGCTCGGCGATCTGGTCGATCTGCACCTTGGCGATGCCCTCGGAGTCGGCCTGGTTGATGAACAGGTCGCGGCATTCCGGGTTGGTGTCGGAGTCGAAGGTGACGACCTTCACTCCCGCATCCCGTGCCTCGTTGAGCGCGTCGCAGATGGCCTTCGGGTCGTTCGCCGAGACGACGAGCGCGCCGACCGCCTGCTGCGTGGCGGTGTTGATGTAGCTCACCTGGGCGTCGGGGGTGGCCTCGGCCGGGCCGACTTCGGCGAACGTGCCGCCGAACTCCTCGACGGCCTTCTTGCCGCCCTCGCTGGAGGTGTCGAAGTACGGGTTGCCGAGGTTCTTGGGCAGGAACGTGATCGACAGGTTGTCGGATCCGCCGCCCTCTCCGGAGCCTGCGTCGCCCGACCCGCTGCCGGTGTCGGCGCAGCCGGTCAGCACGAGCGCTGCGGCGACGGCCACGGCGGCGAACGCCGAGACCCTCTTGCGTGCAAACGTCATTGTTCTTCCTTTCGTGATGATCACCGCAGGCGGATGCCGACGGCGAGAGGCTGCCTCATGGTGCGGGAGAGGCTGCGACGCGGGGTGGTGGTCCAGCCTTCGCACGGACGCGCTGCGCCCAGGCGAGGACGCTGGCTGCGACGACCGAGAAGATCAGCAGGCCACCGGTGATGATGTTGATGACGTCGGAGGTGACGCCGGCGAGACGGAGCCCGCTGCCGAGCACCCCGATCAGGAGCACCGCCGCGACGACGCCGTGCAGGTGACCGCGGCCGCCGAACACCGATACCCCGCCGAGGACCACGGCGGCGATCACCTGGAGCTCGAGCCCGGTGGCGTTGTCGCCGCGGGCACTGCCGAAGCGCAGTGTGTAGAAGATGCCGGCGAACGCCGCGACCACACCCGAGAGCATGAAGAGGATGAACTTCGTCCGCTCGACGTGCACTCCGGAGAATCGGGCCGCGTCCTTCGAGAGTCCGATCGCGTAGATGCCCCGGCCGAACGGAGTGAAGTGCAGCATCACGACGAAGATCGCGAGCAGGATCAGGAACGGGATCACGATGTAGGGGATCGTGGTACCGGCGATCTTGGCCTTCGCCAATGCCGTCCACATCTCCGGGAAGTCGGTCACGGCAGTGGTCCCGAGCAGGCCGACAGCCAGTCCGCGGAACAGCGCCAGGGTGCCGATGGTGACGGCGAGCGATGGCAGCCCCACGACCGTGACGAGGAAGCCGTTGAACGCTCCGCCGATGACGCCGACCGCGAGCGCGGCCAGCGCGGCGACCTCGAACGGCGCACCCGATTCGGTGAGCACACCCGTGACGACGCTGGCGAGGCCGACCATCGATCCGACCGAGAGGTCGATCTCTCCGGTGATCATGACCAGGGTCATCGGCAGGGCGATCAGCAGGATCGGCGCCACGTCCAGCAGCAGGTAGTTGACCGTGATGGGCTGCGCGAACCCGCGGATCGACACGGCGGACACGAGCACGACCAGCACGAGCAGGCCGATGATGGCGAACTCGCGGTTGATGAGGATGCGCCGCCACAGCGGCTGGTCGTAGTCCCGGATCACGCGGACCCCCGAGGTGGTGGTGGTCGTGGTCATGATTCGTCCCTTGCCTCGATGAGCTGCCGTCTCTGTCGTACGGCGAGCAGCCGGTCGAGCACGATCGCTCCGATGATGAGCACACCCACCACGGCGCGCTGCCAGAAGTCGGGGATGCCGAGGATGGGCAGGGCCCGGTTGATGGTCATCAGCAGCATCGCGCCGATCGCCGCACCCCAGACGGAGCCGACGCCGCCCGTGATCGCGATGCCGCCGATGACGGCCGCACCGACGGCATCCAGCTCCCAGCCTGATCCGACCTGCGAGCTCACGGACCCGTACCGCGTCACGTAGAAGACACCGGCGAGTCCCGCCAGTGCCCCGGAGAGGACGAATGCGCTGAGCACCCGGCGGGTGGTCTTCAGGCCGTAGAGCTCGGCGGCTGCCGGGTCGGAGCCGATGGCGTAGTACTCGCGGCCGCCGCGAGTGTTGCGCATGTACCAGGCGGCGAGCGCGAGGACGATGATGGCGACGATGGAGAGCACCGGGATCGTGAGGATCTGCTGGGTTCCCAGGCGCAGGAAGTCCTTCGGCAGATCGGAGGGGTGCACCTGGTCGCTGCCGGTCCACAGCACGTTGATGCCGCGGTAGGCATACAGCGTGCCGAGCGTGATCACCATCGCCGGCACCTTGGCGAAGGCCACCAGCGCACCGTTGACCAGGCCCAGAAGGGCGCCGAAGATCACGGCGGCGATGACCACGATCGGGATCGGGATGCCGGGGACGTCGATGAAGAGCCGTCCCGTCAGGAAGGCGGTGAGCCCCATGACCGAGCCGACCGAGAGGTCGACGTTGCGGGTGATGATGACGATCGCCTGTCCGACCGCGACGAGCACGAGGATCGACGGAGTCAGCAGCAGGTCGCGCCAGCCGTCGGCGCTGAACAGGAAGTTCGGGTTCTTCACGGTGGCCGCGATGACCACCAGGACGAGGGCGGCGAAGATGCCGAGTTCGCGCGCGCGACCGATGCCGCCGGGCTTCTTCGCGAAGGTGGGAGCGGGTGTCGCCAGTGCCGTGGTGCTCATGCGTGCTGCTCCGATGCGTGCGTGGCGGCGAACATGACGTTCTCGCTGGTGGCGTCCTCGCGGTCGAGTTCGGCGGTGATCCGGCCCTCGCGCATGACGAGCACCCGGTCGGCCATCCCGAGCACCTCGGGGAGCTCGGACGAGATCATCAGGATCCCCATCCCCTCACCCGCCAGCTGCGAGAGCAGCCGGTGCACCTCGGACTTGGTGCCGACGTCGATCCCTCGGGTCGGCTCGTCGATGATGAGCACTCGCGGATCGGTGGCCAGCCACTTCGCCAGAACGACCTTCTGCTGGTTACCACCGGAGAGCGTCGATGACACGGTGTCGAGGGCGTGCGTCTTGACCTCGAGGCGAGACGCCCAGACCTTCGCCGCACGGTTCTCCATGCCGGTGGTGATCAGGCCCCACTTGGCGAGATTGCGGCGGATGGCGAGCGTGATGTTGCCGCCGACACTCGCATCGATCACGAGGCCCTGCTTGCGACGGTCCTCCGGGACGAGGGCGAGGCCGCTGCGCATCGCGGCGGTCGGACTGCGGCGCGGAACACCGACCCCGAGCATCCGCACCTCCCCCTCGCGGTAGCCGTCCACGCCGAACACGGCGCGGGCGACCTCGCTGCGGCCGGCGCCGACGAGTCCGGCGAGTGCGACGATCTCGCCCGCGCGGACCGTGAAGGAGATGTCATGGAAGACACCGGGGCTGGTGAGCCCGCGCACCTCGAGGAGCGGATCGCCGATCTCGGCCTCCTGCTTGGGGAAGAGCTCGGTGACGTCGCGGCCGACCATCTGCCGAACGAGGTCGTCGACCGTGGTCTCGGCGATGGGCGTCGTGTCGATGTAGGCGCCGTCGCGCATCACGGTGACGGTGTCGCACAGGTCGAACACCTCGTCGAAGCGGTGCGAGATGAACAGGATCGCGCGGCCCTCGTCGCGCAGGCTCCGCGCGACCGCGAACAGCCGATCGACCTCGACCCCGCTGAGCGCCGCGGTCGGCTCGTCCATGATCAGCACGCTGGCGTCGAGGGAGATGGCCTTCGCGATCTCGATGATCTGCTGGTCGGCGATCGAGAGGCCCTCGGTGATGCGGTCGGGGTCGAGCGCGACGCCGAGGCGGCGGAAGATCTGATCGACCTCGGTGCGCATGGCCTTGCGATCGATACGGCCCAGGGCTCCCGTCGGCTGCCGTCCCATGAAGATGTTCTCGGTGACGGAGAGGTCGGGGAAGAGCGTCGGCTCCTGATAGATCACCGCGATGCCCGCGGCCTTCGACTGGGCCGTGCTCGTGAAGTCGACGTCTTCGCCGTGCAGACGGAAGTCGCCCGAGTCGCGGCGGTAGAGCCCGGCCATGATCTTCACGAGCGTCGACTTGCCGGCGCCGTTCTCGCCGATGAGGGCGTGGATGGACCGCGCCTGCAGCGTGAGGCTTCCGGAGCGGAGCGCGATCACGGGTCCGAAGGACTTCACGACACGGTGCAGCTCGAGCGCTGTGGGGGGAGCACTGCGGACGGGTGCTTCGTCGACCACTGGCTTTCCTCTCCGTTGAGGGGGATGATGTTCGGAATGAATCAACCTGAATCGATTCAGGTAGGTTTCAGGCTAGTGTATGTGATGCGGGCCGCAGGTCAACCCCTGATGCCCGAACCGTGATCCACCCGACGACGAGAGGACGGACGTGCCGGTCAGCATCCGCGATGTCGCCCTCCGCGCCGGGGTGTCCGTCGGCACCGTCTCGAACGTCCTCAACCGTCCGGAGGAGGTCTCCAGCGATTCGGTGGCACGCGTGAGCCGCGCGATCGAGGAACTCGGGTACGTGCGCAACGACGCCGCGCGGAAGCTGCGCGCCGGCATCAGCACGACCGTCGGCTTCGTGGTCCTCGACGGGCAGAACCCGTTCTACAGCGACGTGGTGCGCGGAGCCGAGGACGAGGCGTCCAGCCACGGCATCGCGATCCTCTACGGCAACACCGACGACGACCCGTCTCGCGAGAAGGTGTACCTCGACCTCTTCCGCGAACAGCAGGTGCGCGGTCTCCTGATCGCTCCCTACGGCGATGTCATGACGCAGCTGCGCCGCTTCCGCGCCAGCGGCATCGCGACGGTGCTCGTCGACAGGTTCAGCGCCGACAGCGGATTCTCATCGGTCTCCGTCGACAGCGTCGCGGGAGGGCGGCTGGCGGTCGAACACCTGATCGAGGCGGGACGACGACGCATCGCCTTCGTCGGCGGCCCCTTCGACATGCGCCAGGTCACCGACCGGCTCGCCGGGGCGCGCGCCGCCGCTGAGAACGCCTCGGTGCACGTCGACCTCGAAGTCGTGCCCACCTCGGCTATGACGGTGGAGGAGGGGGCTGCCGCCGGCGCGAAGCTGCTCACCCGCCCGCGCCGCGAATGGCCGGACGCACTGTTCGCCGCGAACGACCTGCTGGCGCTCGGCCTGCTGCAGTCGCTCGTCGCCGGCGGGCGGGTGCTCGTCCCGGACGAGATCGCGCTGATCGGGTTCGACGACATCCCCTTCGCCGCCGCCGCCGCGGTGCCGCTCTCGTCGATCCGCCAGCCCAGTCGGATGATCGGCCGCACCGCGCTGCGCATCGTGCTCGAAGAGGCCTCCGACCCCGAGAGCATCCCCCGGCAGACCGTCTTCCCGCCCGAGCTGATCGTGCGGCGCTCGACCACCGGCTGACCCGAGACCCCGCTTTCGTGTCGAGACCCCGCCCTGTCTGCGCAGAAAAGACGGGGTCTCGACGCGAGTCGGGGGTCTCGCGAGGGCGTTACCCCTTCACCGCTCCCCCGAGGCCGGCCGAGCGCAGGAACACCGACTGGAAGAGCAGGAACATCGCGATGGGGATCAGTGTGGCGATCGCGAGAGCCGCGAGGAACACATCGAGCTCGGTCTGCGACTGCACGGCCGGCAGACGGACCGACAGCGGCTGCACCGACGGATCCGGCAGCACGAGCATGGGCCAGAGGTAGTCCTTCCAGGCGGCGATGATCGCGAACACCGACACCACGCCGAGGATCGGCTTCGACATCGGCAGCACGATCGACCAGAAGAGCCGGAAGGGCCCGGCGCCATCGGTGCGCGCGGCCTCGAACACCTCGCGGGGAAGACTGTCGAAGAACCGCTTGACCAGCAGGATATTGAAGGCGTTCGCCCCCATCGGCAGCCACACCGCGAGGTAGTTGTTGAGCAGGCTCACGTCTCCCAGCAGCGGCGGGTGCACGATCGTCAGGTACAGCGGCACCAGCAGCACGATCCCCGGGATGAACAGGGTCGCCAGCACCAGGGCGTTCAGGATCGGCGCGTACTTCGGCTGCAGCACCGAGAGCGCGTAGCCCGCCGTCGTCGCGATGAACAGCTGCACGAACCAGGCGCCGAGCGCGATGATCACCGTGTTGAAGAAGTACTGGTCGATGTGGATGTCGTTCCACGCGGTCGACAGGTTCTCCCAGTCCATGCCGTTCGGCCACAGCGCGAACGGCTGCTGCAGAGTGTCCTGCGTCGGGGTGATCGCCGACTTCGCCAGCCACAGGATCGGGCCGAGACCGGCGACGACCAGACCGAACGCGAGGAACACGTGCGTGAGGGACATCCCGACGCGGATGCCGGGGCGACGGCGCTCCGAGTCGGAGATGACCGTGCGATCGCCGAAGAGGTCGGCGGCCTTCTCCGCCGCCTTCTCGGCAGCACGGGTCGAGAGGCGGGTGGTGAGGCTCACGTCGTGCTCCAACGGTCGGTCAGCTTGAAGTACAGCCAGGAGAGCAGAGCGAGGACGATCGCGAGCAGCACCGAGACGGCCGTCGCCTCGCCGTAGTCGCCGCCCAAGCTGTTGCGGAATGCCTTGTCGTAGATGTACAGCAACACGGTCTTGGTCGCTCCGGCAGGCCCACCCCCGGTGAACAGGAACGGTTCGAGGAAGACTTGCGCGGTGGCGATCACCTGCAGGATCAGCATGATGAAGAGGATGCCGCGGAGCTGCGGCAGCGTGACGTGCCAGACCTTCTTCCAGATGCCGGCACCGTCGACCTCGGCCGCGTCGTAGAGCTCGGGCGGCACGCCGAGGAGAGCGGCCAGGTAGATGATGATCGACCCGCCGGCTCCCGCCCACGTGGCTTCGAGCACGAGCGACGGCATGGCTTGCACCGCGTCCTGGATCCACGGCTGCGGCGGGATGCCGATGAAACCGAGCACGGTGTTGAACACGCCGGACGGGTCGGCGCTGTAGAAGAACTTCCACAGCAGCACCGCCACCACGGGCGGGATCACGACCGGGAGGTAGGCGAGGGCCGAGTAGATGCCCTTGCCGCGGCGCACCTCGCTCATCAGCACGGCCATCAGCAGCGGCAGCGGGAACCCGAAGAGCAGCGCGAGCACGGCGAACCACAGCGTGTTGATCACGGCGCGACCGAGCTCGGGGTCGCCGATCACCGCGAGGTAGTTGTCGAACCCGACCCATTCGGAGACGATCAGGTTCGTCTTCTGCAGGCTCATGATCACGGACTGCACGATCGGCGACCAGGAGAAGAACACGAACACGAACAGCATGGGGAGCACGAACAGGAGGTTCGCGAGCCCGCCGCCGCGGAACCATGTGAGCGGCGAGCGGCGACGGGAGGTGCGCACAGCGGGCGGCGGAGAGTCCTCCACCGCCGCCCGCTGCTCGGGGAGCGTCATCGTCATGAAGTGTTACTCGTCGAGCTTCGCCTGCGCATCGGTCTGCACTTGGGCGAGCAGGGCGTCGATGTCTGCGTTCTGATCGGTCAAGACCGTCTGCACCGCGGTGTCGAGGAGCGCGTACACCTCCTGCGTCTTCACCTTCGGCTCACCGACCGGCGTCTGGTCCCAGATGCGGTCGCTGAACGGCGCCATCTGATCGACCGGCACATTGATGTAGTCGGCGATCCACTCCTGCGACTCGTCGTACAGCTCGCGGCTCAGCACCGGGAGCAGCGGGGTTCCGACCGCCTGGCCGGACTCGTTCAGGGTCTTCGCGTCGAGGACCGCCGCATCCTCGTCCATCAACTTCTGCATGTAGTACCAGTCGATCCAGGTGACGCCGGCGGCCTTTGTCGCCTCATCCACCGTGGGGCTGATCACGGCGATGTCGCCGCCGCCGAGCGTGCCGGGGTCGTCGCCCTCCATCGGGACGACCGTCATGCCGTAGATCGCCGAGTCCATGCCGAAGTCACGCACGAGCGCGGTGTAGATGTCGGAACCCGAGGTGTACATGCCGATGTTGCCGGCCGCGAACTCCTGGTTGATGGTTCCCCAGTCCAGGTCGACCTTGGATCCGAAGGCGTTGTCCTCCCACTTCACGTCGTGCAGGAACTGCAGGGCGGCCTTGGTCGCGTCGTTGTCGATCGTCGACTCGGCCGTGCCGTCGCCATTGTCGGTCTGCGTGCGGCCTCCGCGCGCCACGGTCTGCGAGGTCAGCTGCCACCCGCCGGTGTTGTTGATCGCCATCTGCGCGTAGCCGGCCTTGCCCGTGGCGTCCGTGATGGCCTTGGCCGCCTCGCGGATCTCGTCCCACGTCTCCGGCGGGTTGTCGGGGTCGAGCCCGGCCTGCTCGAACAGGTCGCGGTTGTAGTGCAGTGCGGCCGCATACGCCTGGCGCGGGAAGCCGTAGATCTTGCCGTCGTCGCCCGTGACGCCGTCGAGGATGATCGGGTTGAACTTGTCGGTGTAGCCGAGCTCGTCGATGGCGTCGGTGACGTCCATCAGCTGGCCGTTCTCGAGCAGCGTCTTGGAGTCGGTGAACGGCACGGTGAAGACGTCGGGCAGGCTTCCGCCGGCGAGCTGCACGGCGAAGGTCGGCCCCTCCCATTCGTACTCGACGCCCACGATGTCGATGTCGGGGTGCTCCTTCTCGAACTGCTTCTCCTGTTCGGCGAACGCCTCATAGGCGGCAGCATCCGCTCCCGGGGGGAACGTCGCGACGCGCAGCTCGGTCTTGCCGTCGGCACTGTCGTCGCTCCCGCTCGACGTGCAGCCGGCGAGCGCGCCGACCGTCGTGAGCACGGCGACGCCGGCGACGAGAGCTTTCATCGGTGACTTCATTGTCTGTGTCCTTCCATGTGGTGCTGATCGGGTGGTGCAGGGCTAGTCGGTCGCTCGCGGCGCGACCGCCGACGGGCGGAGCGCGAGCCAGGCGGTGGAATCAGGGGGCAGCGCACCGTCGAGCGGGGCGCTGGAGAGGAGCACCTCGTGATGCGCGGGGAGAGGCACCGGCACGACACCCAGGTTGGTGATGCTGACGGTTCCGTCGCCACGGCGGAACGCGAGGACGTCCGCTCCGAGTTCCAACCACTCCAGGTCGCTCCCGGTGAAGTCGGCGATACGTGTGCGCAGGGCGATCGCCGCGCGGTACAGGTTCAGAGTCGAGGAGGGGTCGGCGTCCTGCGCCTCGACGGTGAGCGTCGCCCAGTCGTCCGGCTGCGGAAGCCACGGGGTACCGCCGAAGCCGTAGGGTGTCGCTGTTCCCGCCCAGGGCAGTGGCACCCGACATCCGTCGCGTCCCGGGTCGACACCCCGGGAGCGGAAGTGCATGGGGTCCTCGATCGCATCGACCGGCACCTCCACCTCGGGGAGACCGAGCTCGTCGCCCTGGTAGATGTAGAGGCTGCCGGGGAGGGCGGCGACGAGCAGCGAGGCAGCGCGGGCCCGACGCACGCCCCGAACCGCGTCGGTCGGGGTGCCGAACCTCTTGCGCTCGAACGCGAATGACGAATCGGCCTGCCCGTAACGGGTGACCGGCCGCGTGACGTCGTGGTTCGAGAGCACCCAGGTCGCGGGGGCACCGACGGGGGCGTGCTCGGCGAGGGTGCGCGTGATGGAGTCGCGCATCGCCTGAGCACTCCACGGCTGCGTCATGAACCCGAAGTTGAAGGCGGTATGCATCTCGCCAGGGCGCAGGTAGCGGGCGAAGCGCTCCGCGTCGTCGAGCCAGACCTCTCCGACCAGCACGCGCTCGCCGTCGTACTCATCGGCTACGGCACGCCAGTCGCGGTAGATGTCGTGCAGCTCGTCGCGGTCGATGTGCGGATGCCCTGACGTCGGCGCGGTGCCGGTGGGGAGGTCCGGCAGCGTCGGATCCTTGACCGGGAGGGCGGCTGAATCGATGCGCACGCCGGCCACTCCGCGGTCGAACCAGAAGCGCAGGACGTCCTCGTGCTCGCGGCGCACGTCCGGGTGGTTCCAGTTGAGGTCGGGCTGCTGGGGCGTGAACAGGTGCAGGTACCACTCCCCCGGCGTGCCGTCTGCGTTCCGCGTGCGCGTCCACGTCTCGCCCTGAAAGCTCGACACCCAGTTCGTCGGCATCTCCTCGCCGTCCGCGCCGCGACCGGGGTGGAACCAGAAGCGCTCGCGCTCCGGGCTCCCCGGTTCCGCCGCCAGGGCCTGCTGGAACCAGTCGTGCCGGTCCGAGATGTGGTTCGGCACGATGTCGACGATCGTGCGGATGCCGTACTCGAGCGCCTCGGCGATCAGCTGCTCCGCTTCCTCCAGCGAACCGAAGCGCGGGTCGATCCGCCGGTAGTCCTGCACGTCGTACCCGCCATCGGCGAGAGGGCTCTCATACCAGGGCGTGAACCAGAGGGCGTCGACACCGAGGCTCTTCAAGTAGGGCAGCCGAGAGCGCACGCCGGCGAGATCGCCGATCCCGTCGCCGTTGCCGTCCGAGAAGCTGCGTACGTACACCTGGTAGATCACCGCCGTGCGCCACCATCCCTCGCCCGCGGGCATGGTCAGCGTGCGTGCGGGTGCAGCCGTGCGCAGAACGTCGGTGTCCACGGATCTCCTCGTCGTCGGTGGCGATGAGTCGAATGTAGCTTTTCCAAACGTTTGATGCAAGAACTAAACAGTTTGTTGGAATTTTGCAATATCTTGCGAGCGCAAGAGGCCTCCTCCGTCGGGATCAGGTCAGGTCAGCGGACCCGTCGAGGCGCGCAGCACCAGCTCGGGCTCGAACAGCAGCTCATCGCTCGGCTGGGAGGTGCCGGCGATCTGCGCGAGCAGCAGTGCGATGACGGCCCGACCCATCGACTCGATCGGCTGCCGGACCGTGGTCAGCGGCGGCTCGGTGCAGCTCATCAGCGCCGAGTCGTCGAAACCGACGATGCTCACGTCTCCCGGCACCGACAGCCCTGCGCGACGTGCGGCACGCACGGCACCGAGTGCCATCGGATCGCTCGCACACACGATGGCGGTGGCTCCGGCGGCGAAGAGTCGCGCCGCACCGGCCTGTCCCGACTCGAGGGAGTACATGCCCCGCACGACGAGGTCGTCCGACAGCGGCGCTCCGAGCTTCTCGAGCAGTCGGCGGGCGGAGTCGAGCTTGCGCTGCGAAGGCACGTGGTCTGCCGGCCCCAGCAGCAGGCCGATGCGGCGGTGCCCAAGCTGGTGCACATGCAGGACCGCCTGCTCGGCCGCGGCCGCATCGTCGGTCGAGACGGTCGCGAACTGCAGGTCGGGGACGCGGGCGTTGACGAGCACGGTCGGCAGGTTCACCTGGCGCAGCCGCTCGTAGTGCTCATGCGCGGCGTCCGCCTGCGTGTAGTTCCCGCCGAGGAAGATCACCCCCGACACCTGCTGCGCGAGGAGCAGGTCGACGTAGTCCGACTCGGTCACCCCGCCGGCGTTCTGCGTGCACAGCAGCGGGGTGTACCCGTTCTGAGTGAGCGCGCCCCCGACGATCTCGGCGAAGGCAGGGAAGATCGGGTTCTGCAGCTCGGGCAGCACCAGACCGACCAGGCGAGCGCGTTCGCCGCGCAGCTTCGTCGGGCGCTCATAGCCGAGCACGTCGAGCGCGGTGAGCACCGCCTGACGGGTGGCATCGGAGACGCCGGGCTTGTCGTTCAGCACCCGGCTGACCGTGGCCTCGCTCACACCGACCTTGCGCGCCACCTCGGCGAGTCGCTTCGACATGGGGTCAGTGTACGCAAGTTCTTGCAAGACTGCGCAAGCGGGTTGCGCCGTTGCGGTCTGGTCTCAGCGGACGTTGCCGTTGGAGCAGGTCTCCTGAGCAGCCGAGTTGCCCTTGATCGAGTCGGGCAGCGCCACGACGTTCTCCGGGGTGGCGGAGGGATCGGGCGTCGCCTCTTCGGTCGGCGCGGTCGGCTCCGTCGGCTCCTGCACGACGACACCGTCGTTGATGTTGTTCTCGTGCGTGATCTGCAGCTGCGCGTTCGCCTCGATCGCGTCCCAGAGAGCCGCGGCCGCCTCCTCGTTGGGGACGACCTTGTTCGGGTCGGCGTAATCGGCACCCGTCGGGTACTGCACGAAGACGATGTCCTCGAACGGGACGGACTTCACGGCGAGCGCGATCTGCACGAGCGTCATCGGGTTGTTCGCGAGCGACGTGCTCGCCTCGAGGTTGCTCAGCGCGGTGTTCGCCAGCTTGAGCATGACCGGAACGTTGCCCAGCACCTCGCCGCTGATCATCTTGCGGGCGAGGCTCGACATGTACTGCTGCTGATTGCCGATGCGGCCGAGGTCGCTGCCGTCGCCGACACCGTGACGGGTGCGAAGGAACTGCAACGCCTGAAGGCCCTCGACGGTATGCGTTCCCGCGGCCATGTCCAGACCGGTGTAGCGGTCCTTGATCGGGTTCGCCAGGCACACGTCCACACCCCCGATGGCGTTGGTGATCTCGATCACTCCGCCGAAGGTCACGGATGCCGCGAACTGGACCTCCTGGCCGGTGAGCTCGGAGATCGTCTTGACGACGCAGTTCAGGCCGCCGTCCGTGTACGCCGTGTTGAGTGGTTGCTTGCTCATCGCCGAGTGGACGTTGCCCTCGTCGTCGGTGCACTCCGGGATCGGGAGCATCAGGTCGCGCGGGAAGCTGACGACGGTGATCCGGCGGGGCTCCTGAGAGACATGCACCAGCAGGTTGACGTCGTTGAGCGTGCCCTCGGCATCGCCCCCGGTGCACCGGTCGCCGAAGAGGTCCTTGTACTTCTCCTCGCAGGTGTCCACTCCCGTGAGGACGAGGTTGAAGCCGCTCTCGTACTCGCCGATGTCCGGCGGGACGACCTCCTGGCCCTCCAGATCGACGGCGTTCGCCGCGACGGTGCTCGAGAAGTCGTACGCGATGTAGACGCCGACGCCGAATCCGCTGACGAGCACCACGGCCAGGCCGATCGCGATGAACTTCAGCAGCTGGCTGAGCGAGCTCGGCGTCTCCAGCTGACCGTGTCGTGCGATGGTGCGGCGGCGTCGGGGGTTGTCGCTCACTCGGACCCTTTCGGATTCAGCACCGGTGCGGGGTCACCGTGCTCACTGTGCGGAGGGTGTGGGATTCGAACCCACGAGACATCTCTGCCCACTGGTTTTCAAGACCAGCTCCATCGGCCGCTCGGACAACCCTCCTCGACAGACGCATCTGTCGACAAGGCGTGAGTCTAGCCGAGTTCTATTCTCCCGCGCTGACCTGGGCGGGCGCTGGAAGCGTGTCGAGCGCCTGCGCCAGCCCGCCGTCCTCGACATCGGCGGTGACCTCGCTCGCGGCGTCCTTCACCTCGTCGGGGGCCTGCCCCATCGCCACGGCGCGCCCCTCGAGTGCGCGCGCCCACCCGAACATGCCGATGTCGTTGCGCCCGTCGCCGGCGACCAGGATGCGCCCGCCGTCGAGCCCGAGCTCGGTGCGCACCTGCTCCAACGCGGTGCCCTTGTCGACGCCCTGCGGGGCGATGTCCAACCACGCGGTCCACCCGATCGCGTAGGAGACCTCGTTGAGGCCGGCGTCCGCGACCAGGCGGTGGAAGTCGTCCTCGTCGTGTCCGGGCGACACGACCACGATGCGGGAGACCGGCAGCGCGCCGAGTTCGTCGAAGTCGACCTGCCGTCCGCCGTCGAGCGTCCAGTCGTCGAGCTGCTCGGTGAACAGCCGCTGCCCCGAGGCGAGTTCGACCATGTACCGGGCGTCAGGAAGACGGTCGCGCAGCAGTCCGAGCACGGGAGTCGGGTCGAAGGTCTCGACGTTCCAGCGCTCCCAGTCTTCGCCGTCGCGGCGCATCGTCACGGCGCCGTTGGAGCAGATCACGTAGTCGGCCGTGAGCCCGAGCTCCTCGACGTAGCGTCGCGTGGCCATCCAGCTGCGCCCGGTCGCGATCGTCACCACGTGTCCTGCATCGCGCACGCGGGCGACGGCCTCGGGCACGCCCGGACTCATCGTCTCGTCCTGCAGCAGGATGGTGCCGTCGACGTCGAGCCCGACCAGCCAGGGGCCCGTCACCGGGCTGCCCGCCCGTCGCCGAGGGGCTGGATCACTTCGAGCCCGCCGAGGTACGGACGCAGCACCTCGGGCACGCGCACCGATCCGTCAGCCTGCTGGTGGGTCTCGAGCAGCGCGACGATCCAGCGCGTGGTGGCGAGCGTTCCGTTCAGAGTGGCGACGTGCTGCGTCTTCGCGGCGCCCTGAGCGGCAGCATCCGCCGCATCGACCGCGGGACGGTGCCGCACGTCGAGTCGGCGCGCCTGGAAGGTGGTGCAGTTCGACGTGGAGGTGAGCTCACGGAACGCCCCCTGCGTCGGCACCCACGCCTCGATGTCGTACTTGCGTGCCGCGCTCGAGCCGAGATCACCCGCGGCGACGTCGATCACGCGGTAGGCGAGCCCGAGGGAGGTGAGCATCTCCTCCTGCAACGCGACGAGGCGCAGGTGCTCCGCCTCGGCCTCTTCTGCGGTCGTGTAGACGAACATCTCGAGCTTGTTGAACTGGTGCACCCGGATGATGCCGCGGGTGTCCTTTCCGTGCGAACCCGCTTCGCGGCGGTAGCAGGTCGACCAGCCCGCGTAGCGGAGGGCGCCGTCGGCGAGGTCGACGATCTCGTCCTTGTGGTACCCGGCGAGCGCGACTTCGCTGGTTCCGACGAGGTACAGGTCGTCATCCTTGTCGAGGTGGTAGACCTCGTCGGCGTGCTCGCCGAGGAACCCGGTGCCCTGCATGATCTCGGGGCGCACGAGGGTCGGCGTGATCAGCGGTACGAAACCGTTCTGCAGGGCCTTGTCGAGCGCGAGGTTCATGAGGGCGATCTCGAGGCGCGCCCCGATGCCGCGCAGGAAATAGAAGCGCGCGCCCGAGACCTTCGCACCGCGCTCCATGTCGATCGCGCCGAGGAGTTCACCGAGCTCGAGGTGGTCGCGCGGCTCGAAGTCGAATGCGGGCACCTCGCCCACCCGTCGCAGTTCGACGAAGTCCGCTTCGCCGCCGGCGGGGACGCCGTCGATGACGACGTTCTCGATGCGGGCGAGAGCTGCGGATGCCGCCTCCGCCGCCTCGTTCGACGCGTGCTGCGCCTGCTTCACGCGCTCGGCGAGGTCCTTCGCCTGCGCGACGAGGGCGGCCTTCTCCTCCTTGGGAGCCTTCGCGACCTGCTTGCCGAACGCATTCTGCTCGGCACGCAGCTCCTCGAACGCGGAGAGTGCGGCCCGGCGCGATCGATCGGCCTCGAGTGCGACGTCGACGGTGCTCTGGTCGTTTCCACGGGCAGCCTGTGAACGGCGGACGAGCTCCGGGTCTTCGCGGAGGAGTGCGAGGTCGATCATCTCCCAAGTCTACGGTGCGGTGCCGCGGTGCCGAGCGGCCCCTCCGCCTCACCCGATCGGGGTGAGCGACCCGGCCGCGTCCCGGTTTAGAGTAGCGCCATGACCACCAGCGCCCCCGCTCTCCGACAGGCGGCGCTCATCTACAACCCGATCAAGGTCGACGGCAAGAATCTGCGCGAGACCGTTCGCGATCTGTCGCGCGAGGCCGGATGGGACCACCCGGCCTTCTATCCGACGACGATCGAGGATGCCGGGCAGGGCGCGACCGCGCAGGCGCTCGCGCGCAACGTCGATGTCGTGCTGGTCGCCGGCGGCGACGGGACCGTGCGCGCCGTCTCGGAGGCGATCGCGAACTCCGGAGTGGCATTGGCGATCCTGCCGAGCGGCACCGGCAACCTGCTCGCGCGCAATCTCGGCCTGCCGCTCGCCGATCCGGCCGAGATGATCCGTGCGGCCCTCGGCGATTTCCGCCACCCGATCGACATCGGTCGCGCGCGGCTGACCCGTGAGAACGGCGATGAGGAGGAGCACGCGTTCGTCGTGCTGGCGGGCATGGGGCTGGACGCCGACATGATCGCGAACACCCGCTCGGACCTGAAGAAATCCGTGGGGTGGATCGCCTACGTCGACGGTGCAGCCCGCTCCCTCCCCCGCGCGAAGCCCTTCCGTGCCGTGTACCAGATCGATGAGGGGCGACTGCATTCGCACCGCGCCTACAGTCTGCTCTTCGCCAACTGCGGCACGCTTCCTGCCGGCATCGCCCTCATCCCGGACGCGTCGATCACGGATGCCGCCCTCGACATCGCCGTCATCCAGCCCACCGGGGTGCTCGGCTGGTTCGCGGTGTGGCGCAAGATCTGGTGGGACAACTCCGTGCTGCGGCGCTTCCGTGCGGGTCGCCGTGTGCTCGAGCGTCGCGGCAAGAACGCGTCGGTGCACTACTTCCACGGGACCGCGGCCGAGGCCGCCGCTCCCGCACCGATCCCGATCGAGCTTGACGGCGACGAGTTCGGCACCGCCGTGCGCATCACGTGCTGGGCCGACCCCGGCGCGCTGCTGCTCGCGCTGCCGCCCGGCCACCCGGTGCACATGCTCTGAGGCGGAGCGGCGCCCGTCAGCGCTTACGTCGCTTGATCACCATCATCACGCTGAGCCCGGCCAAGAAGACGAGCGTGGCCCAGAAGATCTCCACGGTTACCCGCAGGGGTCAGCGGACCTCTACCGTGCCGTCGAGCCCGCCGCCGACCAGCGTCAGCGTGAAGGTGCCGTCGTCGTCGACCGTGTCCTCGCCGAACGCGAGCAGCGTCGCACGGGGCGCCATGTCCATCGTGCAGACCTGATTCTCGTCGGTAACGAAGTACGCGGTTCCGGTGTTTCCCGCGCCCTCGAGAGACTCGATCTGCGGCAGGCAGGTCGAAGATCCCCAGGTGAGCAGCACGAGGCCGTCGTCGTCGAGCCAGGCGGCGGAGGGCTGGAACTCGGTCGTGGTTCCCGGGGTGCCGGTGGCGGCCGGGTCACCGTCGAGGTCGACGTCGTCGGTGAGGTCGCCGTATGTCACGTTCAGGGTGATGTCCGACTTCGGGTCGACGCCCTCCGGCAGCGCGCCGAGGCTCGCCCGCGGAGCGAGATCCTTCGTGCACGGCTTCGGCGATTCGCCCTCGGGGTCGACGAGCGTCACGGTGACGGTCTGCCCCTCGGCCGTGACCTGATCGACCTGCGGCACGCACGTCGACGAGCCCACGGTGATGACGGCGAACATGCGGCCGTCGTCGAGCAGCGCGCCCTCGAAGTCGTTCTGGTCGTCGACGTCTCCCGCACCGGGAGCCGGCGAACTCGACGGGGCGTCGGAACCGGGGCCGGCGGTGCATCCCGCGACGAGGAACGCTGCGGCGATGAGGCCGACGGCGGAGGCGAGGGGACGAAGCGCAGAGGTCATGCTCACAGGGTAGCCCGCCGGCAGATCGCCCCGGTAGCCCGGACGCGCCGTGCAGACTACTGCAGGGCGGAGGTCAGGCGGGCGAGGTTGTCGAGCACGGTCGAGCGCAGCGGCTGCTGCATCCACTCCTCGAGGGTCAGCTCGCGGCTGAGCGAGCGGTACTTGTCCTCGACCTCGCGCATCTCCTTCACGAACTCCTCGCCGCGCACCAGCATCGAGACCTCGAGGTTCAGACCGAAGGAGCGCATGTCCATGTTGCTGGAGCCGATGACCGCGACTTCGTCGTCGATCGTGAGGGTCTTGGTGTGCAGGATGTACGGTTTGCGGTACATCCAGATGCGGACGCCGGCTTTGAGCAGCACCTCGTAGTAACTGCGCTGGGCGTGGTAGACCATCGCCTGGTCGCCCTCTTCCGAGACGAAGAGCTCGACGTGGACACCGCGATCGACGGCCGCGGTCACGGCGAGCAGCAGCGCCTCGTCGGGGACGAAGTAGGGGCTGACGATCATGATCTTCTTCTTCGCCGCATACAGCAGCCCGAGGAAGAGGCGCAGGTTGTTCTCGACCTCGAACCCCGGGCCCGAGGGAACCACCTGGCAGTCGAGGTCCCCCGAGCCGATGTTCGCGTGGGCGATGTCTATCCCCTCGAGCACCGTGTCGGTCTCGCTGTACCAGTCGGCGACGAAGATCGCATTCACACTCAGCACGACAGGGCCGTCGAGGCGGACCATGAGATCGACCCAGTGCAGCCCGCGCTTGATGTTCTTCGGCAGGTTGTACGTCGAGTCGGTGATGTTCTGCGATCCGAGGAAGGCGATGTTGCCGTCGACGACGAGCAGCTTGCGGTGATTGCGCAGATCGGGACGCTGCATCTTGCCCTTGAGCGGCTGCACGGGCAGCATCAGGTGCCAGTCCGCGCCCATCGCGTTGAGTCGGGCGATGGTCTGCCGGTACCGGGGCTTGCCGCGGTTGGCCCAGTGGTCGAGAAGTACCCGCACCTCGACGCCGCGCTCGGACACCTCTTCGAGCGCCCGGAAGAAGTTGTCCGTCGATGTGTCGGACTGGAGGATGTAGAACTCGACGTGCACGTAGTCCTGGGCGGTGCGGATGGCCTCGGCCATCTCGTCGAGGGACTCCTGGTAGTCGGATATCAGGTGCGCGCCGTTGTCACCCGAGAGCGGAAGCGCCCCGAGCCTCTGATTCATCTGGACGATCGGACCGAACCAGGCGGGGGCGTTCGGGCGCAGCGTCCCGAAGTGCAGGTGCTCGCTCGTCTCGGCGATGTACTCGTTGATCTGGTCCTGTTTGCGTCGACGCGCGCGCGGCAGTCGCGGGTTTCCGATCAACAGGAACAGGAAGACTCCGACGAACGGGATGAAGAACACGGCGAGGAGCCAGGCCATCGCGGCGGTGGGGCGACGATTGCGCGGGATGACGATGATCGCCGTGACGCGGATGACGATGTCGAGCACCAGCAGGAAGGCGGCGAACCACCAGCCCCAGGTCTCTGCCGTCATCGTGCACCCTCCCCACCGCGGTGACGATCACCCCGGGAGCGCGCCGATGCCGGTGCGCTGGCTTCACAGTAGCGGATGGGTGGGACTCAGACGCGCGGCGGAAGACCCCGGGCCGCGCGCTCCTCCGCCTCGATCTGGGCGTGGACCTTGCGCTCCGTGCGGTCGAAGCGGAGGATCCCGCGGAGCACGAAGACGAACACGACGCTCACTCCGATGGTCGGCAGAAGCGACCAGGCCGCGGCGAGCCAGAAGTTGTCCATCATCCCATGGTACGCGAGCCACTCCTCGTGCACATCGCCGCGCGTTCAGGTTCTGCATCCACAACCCGGCTTTCCCGCTGCTCCGAGATCGCGCTTCCGCGACACTCTCGGGATGACAACACTGCTTCGCGCCACCGATTCCGCCGCTTTCCTCGGCATCGTCCCCACTCTCGCGGGTTTCACTCCTCGTCGGAGCATTGTGTTGCTGCCTTTCCACGGCACGCGCACCGACGGGGCCATGCGACTCGATCTGCCCCCTGACGGCGCCGATATCGAGGCATATGGTGACGCTGCGGTCAGCCTCCTCGCCCGCGTCCGGGGAACGGATGCCGTCGCCGTGGTCGTATACACGGACGAGGAGCCGCAGGCCACCCGCGACGGTCTCGTCCTCCCGCATGCCGTGGCCGTCGACGAACTGCTCGGCTGCGCGGAAGACGCGGGGCTACGCATCGTCGATGCGCTCTGCGTGACACCGTCGGGATGGTCGAGCTATGTGGAGCGTGATCCGTACCTGCACCCGCTCGAAGAGATCTGCCGCCCATCCGAGGGTCCGGATGCACCTGGTATCTCGGAGGATCAGGCTGCGGGCGCCCGACTTCCGGAGGTGGATCTTGCCGAGAAGGAACGGGTGGGGAGAGCGGCACGCGAGCTCGCGGCGCTGCTCGATGAAGACGGCGAGGGAAAGGGGCGGGTGACCGGGCGGGAGAATCCGCATCTGATCGCCGCGCTCGTGCTGCTCGAAGACGTGCCCGCATTCTTCGAATCGGTGCTCTCGGCACCCGACGCCCTTCCGCCGTATGCGACTGCGACGCTGCTGTGGTGCATGGAGCGTCCTCTGCTCCGAGATGTGGCAATCGCGCAATGGGCGAGCGACCTCGCGGGAGGCCTCCGCGCGCTCGACGCGCAGACCGCGTTCGCGAAGTCGGGCGAGATGGTCCCCGATGAGCTCGGGCGACTGTTCCTGGGCCAGGGTCCGGCCCCGGACTTCGATCGGCTCCGTCTCGCGCTCTCCGTCGTCCGCGAGGCGGCAGCACGGGCACCGCGCGCTGCCCGACCGGCGCCACTCACCGCTGCGGCGTGGCTGTCGTGGGCTCTCGGCCGAGCCAGCCACGCCGCTCGCTATCTGGAGCTCGTGCGCGAGATCGACCCTCGATACTCTCTCGCCGCCCTGCTGGAGACCATGATCGCCGGCGCGATGCTTCCGGAGTGGGCGTTCCGCAGAAGCTCGGCGGCATGACCGTCGAGCTTCGAGAACTACTTGACCAGCGGGAAGAGGATGGTCTCGCGGATGCCGAGGCCGGTGATCGCCATCAGCAGACGATCGATCCCCATGCCCATTCCACCGGACGGCGGCATACCGTGCTCGAGCGCCCGCAGGAACTCGTCGTCGACCGGCATCGCCTCCACGTCACCTCGCGCGGCGAGCTTCGCCTGCGCTTCGAACCGCTCGCGCTGGATCACGGGATCGACGAGCTCGGAGTATCCGGTCGCCAGCTCGAAGCCCCGGATGTACAGGTCCCACTTCTCCACGACGCCGGAGATCGAGCGGTGCTCGCGCACGAGGGGGGACGTGTCGACGGGGAAGTCCATCACGAAGGTCGGGCGAACAAGATCACCCTTCACGAAGTGCTCCCACAGCTCCTCGACGAGCTTGCCGTGGGTGGCCTGCGGCGGCAGGTCGACGTCGCTCGCCTCGGCGAACGCGATGAGGTCCTCGACCGAATCCTGCGGCGTGATCGTGCGACCGGAGGCGGCCGAGAGCGATTCGTACATCGAGAGGCGGTCCCACTCACCGCCGAGATCGTACTCGGTGCCGTCGGCCCAGGTCACCGTCGTCGAACCGGCGACGGCGATCGCCGCCTTCTGCACGAGCTCCTGCGTGAGCGCGGCCATCTGGTTGTAGTCGCCGTACGCCTGGTAGGCCTCGAGCATCGCGAACTCGGGGCTGTGGGTGGAGTCGGCTCCCTCGTTGCGGAAGTTCCGGTTGATCTCGTACACGCGCTCGATGCCGCCCACGACCGCGCGCTTCAGGTAGAGCTCGGGCGCGATGCGCAGGTAGAGCTCGGTGTCGAACGCATTCGAGTGGGTGACGAAGGGGCGAGCGGAGGCGCCGCCGTGCTGCACCTGCAGCATCGGGGTCTCGACCTCGAGGTAGTCGTGGCTCGTGAACGTCGCACGCAGGCTGGCGTTCACTGCGGCACGGGCACGCACGGTGGTTCGCGCCTGCTCACGGACGATGAGGTCGAGGTAGCGGCTGCGCACGCGCCCTTCCTCACTGAGCTCGGAGTACGCGTTGGGAAGCGGGAGGATCGCCTTGGAGGCGATCGCCCAGCCATCGGCCATGACCGACAGCTCCCCGCGGCGGCTGGAGATGACCTCACCGTGGACGAAGACGTGGTCACCGAGGTCGACGTACTCCTTCCAGTCCGCGAGCGACTCCTCGCCGACGTTCGCGAGCGAGATCATCGCCTGGATGCGCGAGCCGTCGCCGGCCTGAAGCGTGGCGAAGCACAGCTTCCCCGTGTTGCGGCTGAACACGACACGACCCGCGATACCGACGACGACGCCCGTCTCGGCGCCGGCCTCGAGCTCGCCGTACTCCGCGCGCAGCGCCGGAATCGTGTGCGTGACCGGCACGCCGACCGGGAACGCTCCGCCGCCTGCATCCGTCCGCTTCTCGATCAGACGCTCGCGCTTGGCGAGGCGCACGGCCTTCTGCTCGTGGACGTCCTCTTCGGGAGAAGGGTCGGTCGAGGCCGATTCGGGCGCGGCAGACGCGTCAGTCATGTGGGGGCTCCTTGAAAGTCCATCCCAGTTTACCGAGGCGGCGCACAGGCGCTCGGTGCGTGCTGGGTAACCTCGAAGAATGGCCCATCCACGGATCCTCCGCGCGTTCGCTGCCCTCTCGCTCGCCGTTGGCGCGGTCGCCGCCCCCGCTACGGCCGCCGCCGACACTGCGGCCGCCGCCGCCGGATCGGGACTCGCACCGCACGTGCGCGCGTGGGCCGAGTCAGACGACGTGAACGACTTCTCTTACGCATCCTGGGATGCCGTGTACGAGGTCGGGCTCGACGATGAGGGCCGCGCGCGGATGCACGTGACCGAGACCTTGGTCGCCCGCTTCCCGGAGACCGACCAGAATCACGGCATCGTCCGCGGCCTCACGACCGCTTACGAGGGGGCGAGCACCGAGACGCGAGTGCTATCCGTGACCGATGACGACGGCCAGGAGGTGCCCTATGAGACCGACGAGGAAGACGGGCTGCTGTACGTTCTCACCGGCGACGACGACAACTATGTGCACGGGCTCACCACCTACGTGATCGAGTACGAGATGCGCGATGTGATCCTCGCGACGAAGCCGGCCGCCGGTTCCTCGACGCCGGCGGTGGACGAGTTCTACTGGAACCTCCTGCCGCTCGACAGCACGCAGCCCATCGAGCGGTTCCGCACCGACATCGCGTTCGATGAGGAGTTGGGCGCGGCGCTCACCGGCTCGACGCGCTGCTACACCGGGCCATCGGAATCCCGGGCGGAGTGCGAGCTGCGGGGCCCCCAGACCGATGGCCGCGTGACGGTGTTCGGCGTCGAGTCGGGAGAGCGTCCGGCCGGCGACGGCGTCACTGTGGCGATCGGGTTCGAGTCGGGCACGGTCACGCAGCCCCTCGCGCGCACACCCGACCCGGTCGGCGACGTCGCCCCGTTCGTCGCAGCCGCAGGAGCCGCGGGGCTGTCGGTCGGCAGCTGGTTCGCGGTGTCGGCATTCACTCGGAGACGCCGGGTGGCCACCGGAATCGTGGTGGCTCAGTACGACGTGCCGGATTCCCTGCCCCCGCTCATCGCGGCGACGACCATCACCGGAGCGAAGGACGTGATCCCCGCAGAGATCGTGCACCTCGCCGTGCGCGGAGCCCTGCGCATCGAAGAAGGCCTGGAGGCCGAAGAGCCGCGCTTGCGCCGCCTGCCGGAGGTGACCGGACCGGACGAGCTCGATGCGGAGGCGCTGGAAGCGCTGTTCCTCGACGCCGATGCCGACGGCGTGGTCGATCTGCCCGCCGCCGATGAGGCCTTCGCCGCCCGCATGACCGCTCTGCACCAGAGCGGGACGACGGCGGCGGCATCCCGTGGCTTCACCGAGAGGGTGCGCAGTCGCGGCGCCGCGATCCTGCAGTGGTGCGCGATCGGTGTCGCCCTGATCGGACTGGGTCTGGGAATCTGGGCGGCCACCAGCGGCCGTCTCTCCGCGATCCCCGCGCTCGTCGTGATGTCGATCGTGGCCTTCCTCGTGTTCCTGTCGAGCGTGTACGCCTTCTCGAAGCACACCGTCCTCACGGCCGAGGGAGCGCGCACCTCCGAGTATCTGCAGGGCGTGAAGGAGTTCATCCGCGTCGCAGACGCCGACCGTCTGCAGATGCTGCAGTCCTACAGCGGCGCCGAGCGCCGGCCGGACGGCACGGCAGACGTCATCCACGTCTACGAACGGCTCCTCCCCTACGCGATCCTCTTCGGCTTGGAAGACGAGTGGGGCGACGTGCTCGAGCGTGCGTACGCGCAGGCTCAGCGAGGCGCTTCCTGGATCGGCGACCCGGCCTCGTTCGCCCTTCGCATGCAGCTGGCGTCGTTCATGGCCTCGTCGCAGTCCGCGGCGACGTACTCCGCACCGTCGACGGGCTCCTCGTCGAGCGCCGGAGGATCGTTCGGCGGCGGATTCTCCGGGGGTGGAGGAGGCGGAGGCTTCTCGGGCGGACGATGAGCCGCCGGCACTCTCAGAGCATGGGAGGGGCGTCGGAGGCTTCGCGCAGCGCACGCTCGACCGTCGACTGCACCAGCGCCGACAGGTAGCCGCCCGGGTTCTCCACGCCGAGCTCGCGCAACCGGGCAGTCGACTGGCCGATGATCGACCGCGAGAACTCGGTGGCCGTCGCGATCGCGTCGGCATAGGCCGCTCGATCCGCCTCCGCGATCACGACCGGCTCGCACCCGATCTCCACGGCGAGCGCCTGGGCGATCGGCAGCACCGCGGCGGGAGCTGTCACCGCGGCGAACCCCGCCTGCAGCTGACGCAGGTCGATCGAGGTTCCGGTGAAGGTGATGGCGGGATGCACGGCGAGCGGGATCGCGCCTCGCTCTGCGGCCGGCCGCAGCACGTCGATGCCGTGCGCGGGATCGGTGTGCAGCACGAGCTGTCCGATCTGCCAGCCTCCGACCTCGGCGATGCCGGCCACCAGCGACGGCAGTTGCTCGGTGGGCACCGCGATGACCACGAGCTCGGCTCGACGCACGACCTCCAGCGCGTCGAGCACGGGCACATCCGGCAGCACGGCAGAGGCGCGCTCGTCATCGGAGCCGCTCGTGATCCCGATCACGGCGTGCCCTGCCCCGCCGAGCGCCGCACCGATCACCGGACCGACACGTCCCGCGCCGATGATTCCGACGCCGAGGCGTCCGTCCCGCGCCACAGTCACTCCTTCGGCTGATCCGACGGTGCGGGCGGAGGCGTCCTCCGACGCCGGAGCTGCGGCTCTGCGGGAGGAGGCTCTGCGGGAGGAGGAGGAGGAGGCTGCGTCGCCGCCGGCGCGGGCGCAGGTGCAGACGGCGCAGCGGCAGGTGCGGGCGGCGCAGCGGCAGGTGCGGGCGGCGCAGCGGCAGGTGCGGGCGGTGCGGGAGGCGCAGCGGGCGGCGCCGGAGGCGCAGCAGGTGGCGCCACGGGCGGTGCAGGAGGTGCAGCCGGCGGGGCGGCAGATGCGGGCGGTGCCGGAGGCGCAGCAGGCGGCGCCGCAGGTGCGGGCTGCGTGAAGGCCTGTGCCGGCGGGGCGAACGGAGCCGGTCGCGCACCGGGAGCCGGCGGTGCGAGGTTCGGCACGAAGGACGGCGGGGTCACGGAGGGCGTGCCTGCGTACGCGGGCGGCCCCACCGGCTGGACATCCGGCGCGGCGGCCACCCGCTCGCTCCATCGGTGGGTCGTGTCGCGCGATGCGGCCTCGGCGGCCGCGCGGCTGACGTCGTCGAGCAGTGCCAGGGCATCGGCGCGCTCAAGACCCGAGAGGTAGCCCGTGATGGGGCCCGGAACAGTGTGCACCTGCGCGCCGGAGACCCGCTGCACCCGGTCGATCGGCCCCTGGCTGAGCGAGACACCCTGCAGGCGGGCGAGGGGGAACACGGCGAGCTTGCGCCAGACGATCCCCCGACGCAGCACGAGGCCGAACTCCTCCACCAGGTACCCGTGACGCTTCCATGAGAACGGACGCCGCCACCACGCACGCTGCGGCATGGTTCGGTACGCGTCGCCTTCGACCGGTCCGACGACACCCTGCTCCCAGAGGGAGGGGATGCTCTCGACGGGCACGTCGGGCAGCACCAGCGCGAGCACGCGCTCGACGTCGGCGCGCTTGCCGACCGGCAGCACCACGTTGAACTGCTGCCCGCTTCCGGAGGACTGCTGAGCCGCGCTCTTGCCGCTCATCCGGTTGATCTTGATCGTCCACCAGCCGAACGGCCGCCACAGCAGCGACTGCGTCACCTCGACGGCGAAGATGCGCCCCGGCGGGAGCGTCTCGGTCACGGTCGTGAGGAGTCCGTAGGTGATGCGCACGCCGTCGGGGGTGGGGGCGATCGAGTAGCGGAGCGACTTCGAGATCTGCGCCCAGGTGATACCGACCACCGCGATCACGATCGGCACGCCCATGCCCAGACCCAGGCCGAGAAGCACGACTCCGCCGTCGGTGTCGCCGTCGATCAGCAAACCGATCAGCGCGCTGCCGAACGCGATCGCGAAGATCGCGCCGAAGAACACGAACCACAGCAGGCCCGAGATCAACTGCGATCCGACGAGGCGACCGGTCGGGATCTTGACGACGCTCTCGGGGACGACGTCGGCGAGGTCGACGCCCGCGAGGAGGTCGTTGACGCCGGCGTTCACGGAACCGACCAGCTGTGCGCGAGCGGATGTCGGCGCGACCTCCGCCGGCGCCACGGACGTTCCGGGGTTCAGCGCGGCGTTGCGCGCCGCCCTGGCACCCGAGGCGAGGCGCAGGATGTCTGCACGCACGGATTCGGCGCGGGACGTCGCGAGGTACTCGAGTTCGACGTTCGCATCGTTTCCGGCGCCGACGACCTCCAGCTTCGCGAGTCCGATGATGCGCGCCGGGAACGGTCGGGTCAGGTTGACGCCCTGCACCCGATCGAGCGGAGCCCGGCGGTGCGAGCGGAAGATGATGCCCTTGCGAACCTCGACGTGGTCGCCCGTGATCCGGAACTGCTGGAAACGCCAGACGAACCAGAAGATCAGCACGAGCACGATCACCAGTCCCAGCACACTCAGCAGCGCGACCAGGATCAGGTTGTTGGAGAGGACCCAGTCGACGGGATCCCCACCGGAGTAGTCGCCGTAGTTCACCTCATCCGGCGCGAAGAGGTCGACGGCCCACCCGATGAGGCGATCGCGCATGTTCGCGATCACGATGCCCGCGATGATGATCAGCGCCAGTCCGCCCTTGAAGAGCGGGGTGAGGGGGTGCATGCGATGCCACTCGCCGTTGGCGAGGGTCGTCGACGGGGCGCCGCCGGCCTGCGCGGGCGGAGACGGCGGGAGCTGCGGCTCGCTCACAGGCCGGTCCGGCGGGTCTCGGCGACGTGGATGAGGGTGTCGCGCAGTGCCTCCGCGGCCTCCTGCGTGAGACCGGGGATCTGCACACCGGTGGTCGCGGCGGCCGTCACCATCTTGAGCTGTGCGATGCCGAAGCCGCGGTCGAGCGGGCCCTGGGTGATGTCCACCAGCTGCATGCGACCGTAGGGCACCGCGATCATGCGCTGCCAGAGGATGCCCTTGCGGAACACGATGTCGTCGGCGCGCAGCATGTAGCCGATCGCCTTCGCCTGCCGCGGAAGGATGATGAGCGCGATCACCGTGATGAGGAGGATGATACCGGCGGGGATCCACACCCACTGCTGGTCCAGGACCAGACTGAGCACGAGCGCCGCGGCGGCGACGATCACGATGAAGATCACGTTCTGCACGATCTGCGAGACCACGTAGCGCGGCGAGATCTGGTGCCACGCGCCGTCGAGCTCGAGCCGGGCCTCGTTCCGAGCTGTCCGCAACTCGGAGTACGTGCCCTGGTCGAGGGCGGCGAGGTCAGTGCCCTCCGCCGGGTTCAGGGGCGCGGTCTCTGGGTTCTGAGTCATCAGGATCCTTCGGCAGGGTGCAGAACTGTTCGGCGACGAGCGCGGCGATCGTGAGGACGATCGCGCTGCCGATGAGGGCCAGCATGGCCACAGTCGACCCTACCTGTGGATCGACTGGCCGTGAGAGGAGGAATGCCAGCAGTCCCGCCCCGAAACCCGCCATGATGGCGCCGAGCAGGCTGGACGCGCGGGCGAGCGTGGCCGCTCTCAGTGCGCGGAACGGGTCGATGCGGACGCCCGAGCGCACACTGCGCCGCACCGGCCAGGCGACGCCCAGTGAGGCGGCCGCGATCAGCACGAGCAGTACCGGGAGGAGCAGCGACGGCGTGAAGGTGACGCGCCCCGCCGCTGTGAGCAGATGATCGAGCAGGAAGCCGCCGCCGGCTGCGAGCAAAGCGAGGAGGAGCAGGAGCCCTGCAGAGGTGCGCCTCATCCTTCGCCCCGGCTGCGCAGCTCGGCCGCGAGGTGGGCCACCCGCCCTCGTCCGAGAAGCTCCGCATCCGGGTCGACGTCGAGCCACGGGTCGAGCACGAACAGCCTCTCGGCGGCGCGCGGGTGCGGCAGCTGCAGACGCGGTTCGTCCGAGACGACGTCGCCATAAGCGATGAGGTCGAGGTCGAGCGTGCGATCGCCCCACCGTTCACGACGTTCCCGACCGTTCTCGTCCTCGATGGCGTGCAGCATCCCGAGGAGGATCTCCGGGGCGAGACGCGTGGTGACCAGTGCGACCGCGTTCACGTACCCCGGCGCCTCCGGATCCGGTCCGTCGAGGCGGAGGGCGACGGTCTCGAACAGTTCGGACAGACGCACGTCGCTCACCAACGGCAGGCGTGCGATCCGCTGCGCCGCCGCGCGGATCGTCTCGTGCCGATCGCCGAGATTCGCGCCGAGGGCGACGACCGCCACGGTCTCCGGGCGAGGCGGGCGGGCCCCGGGCACCTCGGGCGCCTTCGCGAGGTCGCGGCTCATATCGTGATGTCCTCGAGCGCCTGCGGCGGGCGACTGCGATTCACGGTGACCGCCACATCGGCGAAGTTCAGCGCGATCGGAGCGTGCGGCTTGTGCACGGTCACGGTCACGTTCTGCACCCGCTCGTCCTCGAGCGCCACCGAGGCGATGCGCTCGGCGAGCGTCTCGATCAGGTTCACCGGCGCGCCCGCGACGACGCCCGCCACCTTCTCGGCGAGCTCCCCGTAGTGCACGGTGTCGGTCACGTCGTCGGAGGCCGCGGCCTGATCCAGCGACAAGCGCAGGCGAAGGTCGATCGTGAAGTCCTGGCCCTCCTCCCGCTCGTGCGTGTAGACGCCGTGGCGGCCGAAGACGGTCAGACCGGTGAGGACGATCTCATCGAGGAAATCCATGCCTCTAGCGTACGGGGGACCCACCCCATCGGCTGGGTGGGAGTTCAGCCGGCCCAGGCGTGCTCGATCGCGAGCGCGTCGCGGGTGCCGGCGACGTCGTGCACGCGCACGGCCCACACTCCGGCGCGGGCCGCCAGGGCGCTGGTCACGGCCGTCGCGAGATCGCGGCGCGACTCGGAGACCTCGTCGTCCGCGCCGGCTTCCCGACGGAGCGCCTCCGCCAGGAAGCGCTTGCGCGAGGTGCCGATGAGCACGCGCGGCCCCAGGGCGACGATCTCGTCGAGTCCGCGCAGCACGTCCCAGTTCTGCGCACCGGCTTTCGCGAACCCGATACCCGGGTCGAGGATCAGCCGAGACGGCGCGATCCCGGATGCCGCGGCCTCGCCCATGCGCTCCTGCAGCTCCCCCGCCACCTCGCGCGCGACGCGACGGTACTCGGCCTTCGCATACATGTCTGCGGAGAATCCGCGCCAGTGCCCGATCGAGTAGTCGGCGCCGGACTCCGCGACGGCCGCCCGCATCTCGGGGTCCGCGAGACCTCCGGAGACGTCGTTCACGATCCGCGCGCCGGCCCGCACGGCTGCGGCGGCGGTGGCCGCGTTGAGCGTGTCGATGCTGACGGGCACGCCCGCCGACGCCAGCTGCTCGATCACCGGGATCACACGCTGCTGTTCGATGTCGGCACCCACGCGTTCGGCACCGGGCCGGGTCGACTCACCGCCGACGTCGAGCACCGCAGCGCCGTCGGCCCGCAACCGCAGACCGTGGGCGACCGCCCGATCGACGTCGAGGTAACGACCACCGTCGCTGAAGGAGTCGGGGGTGACGTTGACGATGCCCCAGATGCTCGTCATCAGCGCGCTGTCCCAGAGCCCGCCGACGCGCCGATCAGCGTGATCAGCTCGGTCCTGGCGACGGGATCCGTGTACTCCCCGCGCGCCGCGATCGTGAGCGTCGACGCTTCGCTCTGGCGTCCGCCGCGCATCGTGACGCAGCCGTGCGAAGCGTCGAGCACGACGAGCACTCCCCGGGTGTCGAGGTGCTCCGCGATCGTGTCGGCGATCTGCTCGCCGAGGCGCTCCTGCACCTGCGGACGGGCGGCGAGGATCTCGACCACGCGCACGAGCGCGCCGAGACCGACGACCTGCTCACCCGGGAGGTACGCGATGTGGGCGTGCCCCGCGAAGGGCAGCAGATGGTGTTCGCAGACCGAACGGAAGCGGATGTCGCGCAGCAGCACGGCCCCCGAGGGCAGGGTGTCGGGTGCGGGTCCGCGGGAGACGCTGATGGTGCGTGCGAGCGGCTCGGCGGCATCCTCCCCGACGCCCGCGAAGAACTCGGAGTACAGCTCGGCCATGCGCGACGGCGTCTGCTTCAGCCCCGGTCGATCAGGATCTTCGCCGATGGCCTCGAGCAGCTCGCGGGTGAGTCGCTCGACACGGTGCCTGTCGACGGTCACGTCACGCCGTCGCGGGTCGCGGGTTCCCGGCTCCCGCCGAACCCTGCTGCGCACGCGGCGTGGTGGCGGGAGCTTCGACGGATGCCGCGAGCGAGACGTCCTTCTTGGGCACTTCGATCGGGGGTCGCTCCGACACCGGGCGGTCTTCGCTCGACAGCCACAGCGGACGCTCCGGAAGCTTCTTCACCTCGGTGAAGATCTCGGCGATCTGGTTGTGGTCGAGGGTCTCCTCCTCGAGGAGCGCCAGGGCGAGCTTGTCGAGGATGTCGCGGTTCGCGCTGATGACCTCGTAGGCCTCGTTGTGCGCCTGCTCGATGAGCGCACGCACTTCGGCATCCACCCGCTCGGCGACCCGCTCGGAGTATTCGCGGCCGCGTCCCATGTCGCGACCGGCGAAGGGTTCGCCGCCCTCGCTGCCGAGCTTGACCGGTCCGACCTGTGTGGTCATGCCGTACTCGAGCACCATCTTGCGGGCGATCGAGGTCGCCTTCTCGATGTCGTTCGATGCACCGGTGGTCGGGTCATGGAAGATGATCTCCTCCGCGACGCGACCGCCCATGGCGTAGGTCAGCTGGTCCTGCAGCTCGTTGCGGGTGACTGAGTACTTGTCGTCCAGCGGCAGCACCATCGTGTAGCCGAGGGCCTTGCCGCGGGGCAGGATCGTGATCTTGGTGACCGGGTCGGTGTAGTTCATCGCCGCTGCTGCGAGTGCGTGTCCACCCTCGTGGTACGCCGTGATCAGCTTCTCCTTGTCGCGCATCACGCGGGTGCGGCGCTGCGGTCCGGCGATCACGCGATCGATGGCCTCGTCGAGGGCACGGTTGTCGACCAGCTGCGCGTTCGAGCGGGCGGTGAGGAGAGCTGCCTCGTTGAGCACGTTGGCCAGGTCGGCGCCGGTGAAGCCGGGGGTCTTGCGGGCGACGACCTCGAGGTCGACGTTCTTCGAGAGCGGCTTGCCCTTGCTGTGCACTTCGAGGATCTTCTGACGGCCCTTGAGGTCGGGGGCGTCGACGCCGATCTGGCGGTCGAAGCGGCCGGGGCGCAGCAGTGCGGGGTCGAGGATGTCGGGGCGGTTCGTCGCGGCGATCACGATGACGTTCGCGTTCGGGTCGAAGCCGTCCATCTCGACCAGCATCTGGTTGAGGGTCTGCTCGCGCTCGTCGTTTCCACCGCCCATGCCGGCACCGCGGTGGCGGCCGACGGCGTCGATCTCGTCGATGAAGATGATGGCCGGGGCATTCTCCTTGGCCTGGCCGAAGAGGTCGCGCACACGAGAGGCACCGACACCGACGAACATCTCGACGAAGTCCGATCCGGAGATCGAGTAGAACGGGGCTCCTGCCTCACCGGCCACGGCGCGGGCGAGCAGCGTCTTGCCGGTTCCGGGAGGGCCGTACAGCAGCACGCCCTTCGGGATGCGGGCGCCGATGGCCTGGAACTTGGCGGGATCCTGCAGGAACTCCTTGATCTCGTGGAGCTCTTCGATGGCCTCGTCGGCACCGGCGACGTCGGCGAAGGTGACGGTCGGGGTCTCCTTGTTGACGAGCTTGGCCTTGGACTTGCCGAACTGCATGACCTTGCCGCCGCCGCCCTGCATCGACGACAGCAGCCACCAGAACAGGAGGCCCAGCAGCACGAGCGGGAGGAGGAGCGAGAGGAAGCCGTCGAACCAGGTCGCACGCGGCACGGCGTCGTTGAAGCCGTCCTTCGGAGCCGCCTCGTTGATCGCGGTGACGACCTCGTCGGCGCGGGCGTCGACGTAGTAGAACTGCACGTTCTCGGAGCCCTCGAACGCCTTGGACAGCGTCATGTCGACGCGCTGGTCGCCGTCGGTGTTGACGACCTCGGTGACCGTGGTGCCGGAGAGGAGCTTGAGCCCCTCCTGCGTCGTGATCTGCTTGGGCGCACCCAGATTCGAGATCAGCAGGAAGCCGCCGAACAGCAGCAGGCCGATCAGCGCGACGTAGATCAGCGGATTCCGGGTGAGCTTCTTCACATCCATGATCGGATCAGCGTATCGCGCGCGCCCTAGGGGGTCGCTGTACGTTCACCCACGGCGTAGCGTGCCGCGCGTCAGGAGTAGACGTGCGGAGCGAGCACGGCGACGTCGCGCAGGTTGCGGTAGCGCTCGTCGTAGTCGAGGCCGTATCCGACGACGAAGTCGGTGGGGATGTCGAAGCCGACGTACTTGCAGTCGATGTGGACCTTCGCGGCCTCGGGCTTGCGCAGGAGAGCCAGCACCTCGATCGACTCGGCGCCACGGGATCCGAAGTTCTCCAGCAGCCAGCTGAGGGTCAGACCCGAGTCGATGATGTCCTCGACGATCAGGACGTGCTTGCCGTTGAGGTCGGTGTCGAGGTCTTTGCGGATCTGCACGACACCGCTCGACTTGGTGCTGGCACCGTAGCTCGACACCGCCATCCAGTCCATTGGGGCGTGGAACGGCAGTGCCCGCGCGAAGTCGGCCATGACCATGACGGCCCCCTTGAGGACGCCGACGAGCACGAGGTCCTTGCCCTCGTAGTCCTGGGCGACCTGCGTCGCCAGCTCATCGAGCTTGGCGAGGATCTCCTCCTCTGTGACGAGGATCTGAGCAAGGTCGTCCTGGATCTCCGCGGCGCGCATGGATCGATTTTAGGTGACGGAACCGGATGCTCCGGTTCAGGGTTCGCCGTTGCGATCAGGAATGGATCTCGTCGTGGTCGCCGCGGGTGGTCTTCGGGCTGAGCACACCGATCTCGATGGTCTCGTACTTGCCCTCCTCGGAGCGCACCCACGTCACCTCGACATACCAGTCGTCCTTGCCGTAGGCGTCGGCGATGCGTCGCCCCTCCGACGTCTCACGAGCGTCCGTGTGCTCCCACCCGTCTGCGAGTAGTTGCGCCGCGATCGCCTTCGCCGCCTCTTCAGACGCCCCGTCGCGCTGAACCGGCTCGACGTAGGTGTCGACCTGCCACCAGACGGAGTCGTCCGCCGAGGGTTCGGCGGAGACCGGGTGCTGGAGCATCCGCCCTCGGGACTCGACGTCGGGAGTCGTCGTCGGCGCAAGGTCCGCCGGGATCATCCCCACGATCTCCTCCGCCAGCGCCTCCGCCTTCACCTGATACTCATCGAGGCGACTCTCGGCCGTCATCGCACACCCTCCCACGATGCATGCCGCAGCAAGCACGGCCAACGCACCCCAGAGACGCCTCATGCGTCAGGACGACAGCTCGTCGCTGTCGACGCGCACCGTCTCCGGGCTCACCATGAGGACGCGCTGGCTCCCTGTTCGGCCTCGGTCAAGAGGAGATTTCATCATGGTCTCCGCGCACCGTCGTCGGGCTGACCACAGAGATATCGAAGCGCTCGACCTTGCCCGGTTCAGACCGCACCCAGGCGATCTCCACATACCAGTCGTCACGACGAAAGCCATCTGTGGTGGTGCGACCCTCGCCTGTTTCCCTGACGCGCTCCACCGTCCAGCCATCTGATTGCATGGCCTCCGTCACCGCGGCAATCGCCTCAGCCGCCGCTCCCTCGCGCTCCACGAGGCTGACGTAGGCCTGAGCCTGCCACCAGGCGGGATCGCCCGGACGTTTCTCGGTGGAGGCCCCGTTCTGTGGCGCTTGCCCCCGTGAGTCCAGCTCGGTATCGAGCGTCGGCTCCAGGTCGGCCGGGATGAGTTCGACCACGCTCATCGCGATCGACTCGCTCTCCTTCTTGTACTCGTCAAGTCGACTCTCCGGTGTCGGTGTCACCGCGCATCCTCCCAGAATCATCACGCAGACGAGCGCGACCATCACTCCCGTCAGTCTTCGCACCATTCGGCTCAGGAATGGATCTCGTCGTGATCGCCACGGATCGTGTCAGGGCTCACCACGAGGACCCTCAAGCTCTCGATCGTTTTCGGAGTAGAGCGTACCCATGCGACACGCACATACCATCCGTCCCGTCGATACTCATCCGTCTTGTAGACCGGATCCGGGGAGCCCGACTCTTCAGCCTTCTTCCATCCGTCGTCAACGAGCGCGGTTTTGATCGCTGTGGCCGCGGTCTCGGACGCCGCAGGCTCGTCGAGCATGACCACCGAGGTCTTCACTTCCCACAAGGCGGGCGTTTGAGGGGTGTCTCCCATGCTCTGCGCCAGCCGCCCGGCGGAGGCACTATCCGGGGCTTCATCCGCAATCACTGCTGCGGGAATGGACTCCACGACCTGCTTCGAGATCGCCTCGCCTTCGGCTCGAAACTCATCCAACCGACTGTCAGCCGACACGGCACACCCTCCGATCAAGCCCACCGACGCGAGCAGTGCAACGATTCCCCACCATCCCGCATCAGTCGATCCTCGCGGCTGATGAGATCGCAGCCCGATGTTGATCCCATCGGGTCTGTCAGGACCGAATCTCGTCGTGATCGCCGCGCACCGTCTTGGGGCTGAGCACTCGGATATCGATCGCCTCGTGAAGCCCCGACGCCGCGGTCACCCAGACGACCTCCACGTACCAGTCGTCGCGCCGGAAGCCCTCTGTCACGAGCCGGCCTTCCGAGGTCTCTCGGACCCGCTCGTGCTCCCACCCATCGGCCGTCATCCCATCGACGAGCGCCGTCGACGCGCGTTCAGAAGACCCCGGCCCACTCCCGAGTTCGACGTTCGCGTCGACCTGCCACCACACGGAGTCGTTCGGTGACGGGTCGGCCGAGATCGGGTTCTGCAGCATCCGTCCAGACGAATCCAGCGTCTGCACCGGACTCGGTTGGAGCTCACCCGGAATCAGCTCGACGATCTCCGCAACCCGTTCCTCAGCTTCAATCTTGTAGTCGTCGAGCCGGCTCTCGCTTACACTCACCGCACACCCCCCCAACGCGAACACGGCGACCATGATCGCCGCAGCCCATACTCGTCTCATCCGTCAATCCTCACGTACTCAGGCTCGAAATCCGACTTGTCGATGCCGTCGGTGCGCATCGGGGCCTGGATGACCGGCCCTGCTCCCGGCACTACAATTGGCCGCGGGTTGTACACCTCGTCCGGCGCGTACAGCATCGCGTCACCCCCTGTGATGACGGCGATGATGTTGTCAAACGCCACCGATCTCGGGTCGTACACCGAGCTGTGGCTGTCAATACCGCGTGGGGTCCCGTTGCCCTCGATATTGAAGTCCTCGAGATCAACGATGCGGCCGCCTCGCTCATCCTGGATCCAACCGGTCTCCAGGCGAGTCACACCGTCCGCCGTGAGTGGCGACTGGCCGTGCATCTGCCCCGGACCATTCCCCTGGATCAGTCCGACAACCAAGTCGTCGCGCGCCATCATCGAGTAGTGCGGAACCGCAGAGGTGTTTGGGAAGTCGCCGATGCCGCTAACGCCGGCGCCCATCCCGGCTGCCGAAACGTAGAGGACCCGGTCCGCGGCCAGTCCCGCGGTCTCGGCCAGACCGACGGTCGCGCCGCCGTAGCTGTACCCCAACACAGTCAGCGCCGATTCGCTCGGCTCACGTATCGCGGATACGAAGTCCACGAGTCTTGGCGCCAGATCCTTCGAGAAGGAAGCATCTGTGGGCCCCGGGAGTTCGAGCTGCGGGAACGAACCACCGGCCCACTGGAAGACTGCCGTTTCGTATCCGGCCGCTTGATAAAGGTTCCGCGCAGTTGAATCCCCGAAAGCAGTCATGGACGTCGCCGTGCCCGGCACCGAGACGGCGACGTTGCGTATCCACTTCGGGATATCGCCAGTCAACGGATCGATCGGGCCGTGATAGGTCGCGATCGCATCCGCCGCCGGGTCGAAGACCACCACGCGGGCACCAGCCTTTTTCTCTTCCTGTGGGGCGTTCCACTCATCGCGCCACTCATAGTCCTGCTCGAGCAAGCTCTTCCAGTAGCCGATCGGCTCCCGCAGCTGCGCGATCTCGTCGCTCAGGCTCTTCCGCCGCTGGGCGCTCCAGTGGTTCCGCGCGTCTATCACGTCCAGCTTCTCCTGCAGCCGCGCGATCTCGGCTTCCCGGCGCGCGATCTCGTCGCGGATGTTGGTGTGGTTCGCGGTGACCCGGTCACGGATCGGGATGCCGTTGAGGTTCCCGAGGATCATCGGGGATGCGGCGAGCAGCGCATCCCGCGTCGCCTGATCCATCGTGTTCCACGTCTCACGGATGATGTCCGGATCCCCGAGACCGGCCAGGGACTCGGCCGTGATCGCATTGACGTTCCCCGCCCACGCGAGGCTGGCTGCCGCGAACCCCGCACCGCCGACCTTCCCGCCCTGCGTGACGGAGGAGATGAGCGGTACGGCGGCGATCGCGTTCACGGCACGCTGGTCGATCGCAGTGCGCTCCTCCGCCAGCGTGTTGTACGACGCCCGCGCCGTGTAATAGTCGTCGATCGCGTCCTGCCAGCGACGCAGGTAGCTCGGGTCGTCGACGTACATCCACGACGGCAGCACCGCGTCCCACGGCAGCGCCCAGCCCGTGACGAACTCGCTCGCCGCACTCAATGCCTCGGCCCGACGCACGAAGATGTGGTCGTACGCGTTCTGCGCGGCGCGAAGCCTCCGCGCGGCCTCGCTCTTCAGCCCTTCGAGATCGGTGGCGTAGGCGGAGATCGCGGTCGAGATGCCATCGAGTCCTTCGGCCGCCTCGCCGAAGCGCTGCGAGAGGAGCACGACCCGCGCACCGAGCGCATCGGCCGACGACGCCGTCATCGAGGTGATGCTCGCGAGCGCGGCATCCGCGTCGCCCTTGCGCTCCCGCGACGACCCGGCCCGCGTGGAGAAGGTGGTCGCGTAGCCGCTGACGGTGCCGACGTCGCCGCGGGTGGGATCGTCGATCAGTCCGGGGAGGTTCATCGCGCCGCCTGCGCGAGAGCCTCGTCGGAAGCGGTGAAGGTGCTGTCCACGGATGCCGCATCGGTCGCGGAGTTCGTCGCCGTCCGCGCAAGCGCCGACAGGATCTGGGTGAGCAGCGATTCAGCCTCGCCCAGCGCACCTTCCACCGCGGACGACCCGGTGCCGCCGAACGACAGACACGACGTGACGATCGGCGCGGCCCCCGCCGTCAGCCGAGCTTGCGCCGCGTCGAGCGCCTCTTTCTGCACATCGAGATCGGTCACCGATCTTCCTTCCCCCCGGAAGCCTCCACCATAGAACGTGCGGCCGACGGTGGCGATGGGCAGATCTCCCCATCCCCACCGCATCCGCACTACTGTGAGCGGTGATGTGGGCGGATGCCCCGGACGGAAGGATTCACCATGGCTCTTGACGACATCCTCACGCAGGTTCCGATCGACGACATCGCCGAGAAGCTGGGTGTCTCGCGGGACGAGGCGAAGCTCGCTGTCGAGCAGGGCGGCGCCGTGCTGCTGGGCGGGCTCGCGAAGAACGCGGAGACCGACGAGGGCTCCGCGGCCATCCAGAACGCGCTGAAGAAGCACGAGGGCACGGCCGGCGCTTCGAAGGTCGACGACATCGATCAGGCCGACGGCGACAAGATCGTCGCGCACATCCTCGGCTCCAAGAAGACGGAGGTGACGAAGGAGCTCACCGAGTCGAAGGCGACCCCCGGCATCGACTTCGGCAAACTCCTCCCGATCCTCGCCCCGATCGTGATGGGCCTCATCGCGAACGCGACCAAGGACAAGACGGCGAAGGCGGATGCCGGAGCCGAGAGCTCGGGCGGCATCGGCGACGTCATCGGCGGGATCCTCGGCGGCGGCAACAGCGGTGGCTCATCCGGCGGAGGCGGAATCGGCGACGTGATCGGCGGGCTGCTCGGCGGTGGCAACAGCGGTGGCTCCGGCGGGGGCATCGACCTCGGCGGCATCCTGGGCGGCCTCTTCGGCGGCAAGAAGTAGGAGGTCGCCCGACGCATCCGGTCGCGAGGCGAAGGCGCTGCGGCGGAGGGTCCTCAGCGGCCGGATGCGGTGAAGACGATGCGTCCGCCCTGGCGCACAGCCGAGCACCCGGGCAGATCGATCGGCCCCTGACCGCGCCAATCGGTGGCCAGCCGCGCGACCTCGACGGTCTGCGTCCTCGTGAGGCTCACCCCGAACTCGCTGTCGACGACGAGGCGGATGATGCGGTTGCGCAGTGCCGCGGGGTTGGCGGCGAGCGCCGCGACGCTCACCGAGATGCCCGCCTCCGCGTGCTCGACGATGTCCTCGATCGTCTCGTGGATCATCTCGTCGAAGGCCTCGGCGTCTTCCCGCAGTTGCTCCGCGGTTCGGGCGAGCGCCGTCGCGATGCCAGGACCGAGTTCGGCCTCGAGCACGGGGAGCACGCGCTCGCGCACCCGAACCCTGGCGAAACGCTCGTCGAGATTGTGGGGGTCGTCCCACACCTCGAGATCGGATGCCGCGCAGAACGCCCGTGTGGTCTCGCGACGGACGCCGAGCAGCGGACGGACCCAGCGGAGCCCGTCGTCGTCCTCGCGGGAGGGTGCCATTCCCTGCAGGCTCGTGGCACCCGAACCGCGCGCGAGCCCCAGGAGCACGGTCTCCGCCTGATCATCGAGAGTATGTCCGAGCAGCACGGCGGCCGCTCCTTCCGCACGCGCGATACCGGCGAGCGCCGCATAGCGGGCATCACGGGCGGCAGCCTCTATCCCCGCGCCGGACAACCTGTCGACCTCGACGCGGGTCTGCAGCGCGCCGTCGACTCCGATGCCCTCTGCCGCGACCGCCGCCGCGCCGGCGATGAGGGACGACCCGTCCTGCAGGTCGTGATCGACGGTCAGGCTGAGCACCCGGATCCCGCGGCCTCGTGCCTCGAACACCGTGGCGGCGGTGAGAGCAAGCGAGTCGGCACCCCCGGAGAGGGCGACGATCACGGTCGACCCCTCGGGCAGGTCGGGGAGCGCTGTGCGCACGGCCAGGCGGATCTCGGCGATGGCGGGAGAGAGTGATGGCACGGTTCCACGCTAGGGCACGCTCCGGCTCTCGCCCACGCCCGTGCGGGCGGCACGACGACAGGTCTATCCTGACGCCGTGACCGATATCCCGCGCACGCGGCCGTTCCGGACCGAGCGATTCAAGGCGTTCGTCGACGCCGTGGTGGCGATCGCCATGACGCTGCTCATACTCCCCCTGATGGAGTCGGTGTCCGAAGCCGCATCCGGCCACATGAGCACGGCCGACTTCTTGCACGAGCACTCCGGTCAGCTGCTGAGCTTCGGGCTGAGCTTCCTCCTGATCGCGACGTTCTGGATGGGGCACCACCGCCAGTACCGCGACGTGGAATTCGTCACGGGTCCCCTGCTGTGGATCAACGTCGCGTGGATGGCGACCATCGTGTGGCTGCCGGTTCCGACCGCGATGATCGGGCAGATGGACACCGACCCTCTGCAGGCGGTGGTGTACATCGGCACGCTGATCATGACGCAGGTGACGACCCTCGCCGGATGGCTCTACCTGGCACGTCACCCCGAGCTCGGCACCGTGTCCAACGAGACCATCCGCCTGGGGGCGATCGGCGACATCGCCGCGATCATCCTGTTCGCCGCGGCGCTCACGATCGCCGTCGCGGCTTCACCGAACGGATACGCGGGACTGTTCCTGCTGCTGCTGAGCGACCCGATGAGCCGCCTCCTGAATCGCCTCTTCCGAAAGCGCCGAGCGAGCCGCGGGTAGGCTAGTCCGCGGCATCCAACCGAACTTTTCCTGAGGAGCACACGCATGGGCGCACACGACGCCGTCATCGAGATCCCGCGCGGCAGCCGCGTGAAGTACGAGGTCGACCACGAGACCGGACGAGTGCACCTCGACCGCGTGCTCTACACGACCTTCGGCTACCCGGCCGACTACGGCTACTTCGACAACACGCTCGGCGAGGACGGCGACCCGCTCGACGTGCTGGTGCTGCTCGACCACGCCATCTACCCGGGTGTCGTCGTCGAGGTCCGTCCCGTGGCCGTGCTGAAGATGAGCGACGAGGCCGGCGGAGACGACAAGCTCGTCGCCGTGCTGTCGAAGGACCCGCGCTGGGCGCACATCCAGGACATCGACGACGTGGCCGACTTCACGAAGAAGGAGATCGAGCACTTCTTCGAGCACTACAAGGACCTCGAGCCCAACAAGTGGGTCAAGGTCGACGAGTGGGGTAACGCCGCCGAGGCGCAGCGCATCCTCGACGAGGCGATCGTCCGCTTCGGCGAGCAGGGTCACTGACCCGCTGCATCGCCAGACACGGAAGACCCTCGGTCCCGCAGAAGCGGCCGGGGGTCTTTCGGTTGCTGTGACCCTGAGCTCAGGCGGAGACGCCGTGTCGGGCGAGGAACTGCACGGGGTTGACGGCGTTGCCGTTCTGGTAGACCTCGAAGTGCAGGTGGCAGCCGAACGAGCGACCCGTGTTGCCCGCGTACGCGATGACCTGACCGGAGCGGACCCACTGGCCGGACCTCACGACGATGCCGCCGTTGCGGATGTGCGCATAGCCGGTGCCGATCCCGCCGCCGTGCTGGATGCGGATGTAGTTGCCGTAGCCACCGTTGTAGCCCGCGTAGTCGACGGTGCCGGACTGTGCGGCGTAGATCGCGGCTCCGCAGCCGTTCGCGAAGTCGGTGCCGTAGTGGAAGCTCGAGGAGCAGCCCTGCGGACCGCACTGCTGCGAGCGGGGACCGTAGCCCGAGCTCTTGCCCCCACCGTGCGGACGGCACCAGCCGCCGCTGCCCTGGGATCCACCGCCACCGCCACCGCCACCACCGCCACCGTTTCCGGCGGCGGCCGCTGCGGCCTCACGGGCCTCGCGCTCCTTGCGCTTCTTCTCCTCGATGGCGACGCCGACCTTGTAGCCCTCGACCGTCTTCGCCGTCGCGTCCTTGAGCGCCGCGAGCTGAGCCTGCATCGTGGCGAGATTCGCGGACTGCTCGTCGAGCGCGGCCTGAGCGGCGTCGGCGGCCTGCTGCGCCACGACCATCTTCTCTTCGGCGATCTTCTGCAGCCGATCGCGCTCGTCGCGGGCGACCACTGCCTGGTCGCTCATCGACTGCGCGGAGTTCCGGGCGGCGACCGCATCGTCGTACACCGACTGGTTGTACTCGAAGAGCTTGTCCATCGTGCCGAGCCGAGCGAGCAACTCGTCGGCATTGTCGGCAGAACCGGTGAAGAGCAGCTCGAGGGAGGTGTCGTCACCGCCGTTGCGGTAGAGCTGCGCGGCGACCTGACCGGCCTTCTTCGCGGACTCGTCCGCCTTCGCCGACTGCTCGTCGGCCTTGGCCTGAAGCGAATCAGCCTCGGTGGCCGCAGCGAAGTACTTCTGCTGCGCCTCGTAGAACTCGTCGGCAGTGGCCTTCGCCACCGCCTGCGTCTCGGCGACCTTCTGGGTCAGCGACTGGATGAGCCCCTCGATGCGGGTGACCTCGGCGGCCTTGGCGGCCTCGCTGCTCTTCGCGCGCTGCACGTCGTCCCAGCTCGGATACGAAGCGGCATAGGCGGCGGAGACCCCGTTGGAGATGCCGAAAGCGCTGAGTGCCACGACGCTGAGCACGCCGAGACCGAGTGCACCACGGCGGCTGAGGCCGTCTTTGCTGAACGCACGGCGTTCGGTCGGGCTGGGCGCGCAGCCGCAATCGTCTGAAGCCGCGGCGACCGCAGCGTCCAGAGTGTTCTGGTCGTCGTTCACACGGCCCCTTCCGCCGGTTTCACAAATGCCACACTAACAACAACCTTCACATCAGCACCAGGCCGACCGCACGGTCGACGACGCACGCCGGACAGGTCCATCGTCCTCCCGAAACACGCCCGGGGGAAGCCGCCGCGCCCTCGATTCGCGATTTGCCCGAAACATCCCTTATGCTTGAGCGTCGGCAAGGAAGTCCCCCGGGACTGACTCGGCCCCATCGTTTAGCGGCCTAGGACGCCGCCCTTTCACGGCGGTAGCACGGGTTCGAATCCCGTTGGGGTCACACCTTCCGATACAATTGAAAACAAGTATGGCCCTGTAGCGCAGTTGGTTAGCGTGCCGCCCTGTCACGGCGGAGGTCGCGGGTTCAAGTCCCGTCAGGGTCGCTCCGTGCGATGAGCTCTTTCTTCGGAGAGGGCTCTTCGTCTAGGACGCGACAGGTTCGCCGGTCGCGCGGCTCTGTAGCTCAGTTGGTAGAGCGTTCGACTGAAAATCGAAAGGTCACCGGATCGATGCCGGTCGGAGCCACACGAGTGATCATTACAATCACTCCAGAAACCCTCGCCTAGCTTCTACATGGCGGGGGTTTTGCTTTGCCCGGGAGAGAGCGGGATTCTCCGCTGCTCCCCCGGGGCACCCAGACCTCATCGCATGAGACGACGCCTTCTGGCCGCGACTACCAGCAGCGTACCGCCGCCGAGGATGCCGAGGCCCAGGAGAAGCGTGAGTCCGATCGCCCCCGGATCCGCGCCGGTGGTGGGAAGCGGGGCGACGAACGTGTTCGTGAAGACGATTCCGACCGATCCCGCGCTGATCGTGACAGTGCCCGCCGCTCCCGGCTGCTCCTGCCCGTCGACGGTCATCGTCGTCCCGGTCGCGTCTCCCTGATCGGTTTCACTGACGGTGCACGAGCTCCCGGCAGGCAGATTTTCGATCTCGACCGTGAGCCCGTCCGGACCGCCGATCTCGTAGGCCGCATCGTGGACGACGAGGCCAGGGTCGGGGTGCGACGGGTCGACGAGAAGGCAGACCACCTCGACAGGGAACGTGCGCGTCACCGCGGAGGCCCCCGAGCCGTCGACGATCTTCGAGATGCGCAGGTCTCCCACGCCGTAAGAGTTCGTGATCGTCACGGAACTCTGGTCGGGCGCGCTCGTGTCGGGCAGCGGTGCGAGCGCGGTCGTCGTCCCCGCGGAGGCCTCGGCCTCCGCGCCGCCCTCGGTCACGACCATGGTGGTCGACTCGGCGCCCGCCGTGTCCGTCTCCGTCACGGTGCACTCGGCACCCTCGGGCAGCTCCGTCCAGGTGACGGTCTCGCCGTCGGCGATCGACTGCGTCATGGGTTCGAGCGCCTCCACCCGTTCCTGGTTCCACAGGCACGAGAGCGTCACCTCGAACGGTCCATAGGTGATCGGATCGCCGTCCTGGTCCACGGCCCCACCGTCATCGACGGCCTTGGTCACGGACACCTGCGCGAAGTCGAACGTGTTGCGCACCTCCAGCCCCGGCTGCGGCTGGTCATCGACACTCAGGATTTCCGGGTCGGTCTCCACCGTGAACGTGTAGGCCTCTCCGTCCCCGGCGACGACGTCTCCATCGGCGTCGAGGATCTCGGTCGTGCTCGCGCCGCCGTCATCCACTTCGCTCAGACGGCATTCGGATCCGGAGGGCAGGGTCTCCCACAGCGCGGTCGGGGTATCGGCGCTGACCACGCGCACGCCGCCGCCCTCGAGGTCGACCACTTCGCCGTCCCTGACGCAGATCAGCCGCAACTCGTAGGCCGCGGTGCCGAACTTCTCGGCTCCATCGCCCGCGAACGACTTCGTCACCTCCAGCGAGCCGGTGAGGTACCAGTTCGTGGCGGTCACCGTGACCAATCCACCGTCGGCAGGCACGATCCCGATGCCGGTCGCGGTGTCCTGCCCATCGTTCGGCTCGATCACGACGGCATCCGCACCGTTCAGGTCGTCCTCGACGACCGTGCACTCGGATCCGGCGACGACGTCGGTGATCGGCGAGGACCACCCGTTCTCTGCGTTCAGCTCGACCTGCGCCGACAGCACCACCTCACCTTCGAACCGGCAGGTGACCGTGAACGTGAAGGTCTCGTCGATGCCGAACTGTTCGGCGCCGCCGCCTTCGAACTCCTTCACCAGAAGGAGCGCGGTCGCATCGTAGAGGTTGGTGTAGGTCACCGTGTTCACGACCGTGTCGGTGCCCGGCTGCAATTCGGGGATCACCACCGTCCGCGTCGCCTGGTCGACCTGGGGCGCCAGCGCGCCGTCCGCTCCGATGACCTCGGCCTCGGTGACCGTGTCGTCCGCTCCACGATCATCCGTCTCGGTGACCGTGCACTCCGATCGCGCGGGGATGGGAGCGATCGTCTCGGTCTCGCCGCCGTCGAGCAGGAAGGTCTCATCGACCACGGTCTCGCCCTGGAACGTGCAGACGACGTCGAACTCGAAGGCGGTGGGCGTGAACGGGCTGTCCGATTCGACCACCTTGCCGACTTCGAGCGCGGCCCACTCGTAGGTGTTCTCGATCTCCAGGAGGAAGGTCTGGTCGGCATCCTCGATCGTGATCGACGCGGGATCGACGGTCGTCCCGGTCTGGCCGGCGTCTTCCTCTTCGACCGTGCAAACCGATCCGACGGGAATCCCGGAGACGACGGCGGGCGGGCCGCCGGGGGTGATCGTCACGACACCGTCGTCCGCCAGGGGCACATCGGCACCGAACCAGGTGCACGACACTGTCGCGGTGAAGGACGTGGGCGCGGGGAACCCATCCGGCGCGTTGATCGCCTTCACGACGGACAGCGCGCCGTTCGCGAACTCGTTCGTCACCGTCACCTCGACGGGCGTCGTCCCCTCGCCGATCGTGACGGGCTGGTCGGGACTGATCGTGACTCCGGTCGCGTGTCCCGCATCCGTCTCCGTGACCGTGCACGATGCTCCCGTGGGAAGCCCGCCGTAAAGAGCCGTGCCGGCGCCGGTGATCGTGCGCGTCGCGCCGCCGGGCACCGCCACGGGGACGGTCTGCCCATCGATCTCGCGCGTGCACGAGAGACTGACCTCGTAGTCGGTCTCGAGCGCCGGCGCCAGGCTCGCCGCCGGGTCTCCGTCGAGCGCCTTCCGCACCTCGAGTGCGCCGATCGTGAAGGTGTTCGTCACATCGGCTGCCACCGGCGCCGTGGGGTCATCGCCGACGACGACCGTCACCGTGCCGCTGGAGGAGTTCGCGCCGCCATCGGCCGTCTCGGTCACGATGCACTCCGCGCCGGTGGGCAGGTCGTCGACCAGCCACGTCGGGTCATCTCGAGTGAGCGTCGCAGAATCCTCGAACACCGGGTCGGGGCTGGCACCGTCGAGCGAGCACGTCATCTCGACGGTGAAGGGACCGTCGCCCCAGAGATCCGCCCCGGAGCCGGCGACGAACTTGGTGACCTCCACGGCGCCGGTCGCGAACGTGTTCTCGACGGTGAGAAGCGTCAGCGCCGTGGTCGAGCCGTCCTCGTACGGCAGGATCGCGAAGGAGGCTTCGGTTCCGGCGGTCGGGTCGCCCGCCGTGCCGTCTTCGGTCACGACGATGTTCGTCTCCTCCGCACCGTCCGCGTCGGTCTCGGAGACCGTGCACTCGGCGCCCGCAGGCAGGCCCGAGAACACCTTCGTGTCGCCATCTTGAAGAGTGAAGGAACGGTCGGCTTCCGGGATCGCCTCCTGACCGAGGTACGCGCAACTGGCCTCGAACGCATAGCTGCGGTCGTAGACGATCGGCTCACCGTCTGCGGTCTCGGCCCCGCCGTTGTCCACGACCTTCGTCACCTCGAAGCCGCCGGCGGCGAATTCGTTGGAGATCAGGATGGAGGCCTGTTCCGGGTCACCGGTGTACGCGTTCCAGACCGAGGGCTCCTCGCTCCAGTCGCGATCCGCGGTCACCCCGTCGACGGGGTCGATCTCCACCGTGACGCCCGGGATGACGGGATCTTCCACCACCGTGCAGGTGGAGAACAGCGGAAGGTTCACCGGGCCCGTGACGCTGTTGTACTCGAGCACGGTGCCGTCGGCGTCGACCGACGGCCGGCTCGCGTCACTCCCGTCCGCGCGCAGCAGCGTCACGTCCTCGCCACCCGAAGTGCAGCTGACGAGGAGCGGGTAGCTGTCGGGCAACTGGATGTCGGCGGCGTAGTCGGGAGCGGTGACGTCTTTCGACAGGAGCAGTTGCCCCGTCGCGGCTGCCACGCCCACCTTCTGGGGCTCGACCACGAGGGACGGACGCTCGGGCTGGGTCACGGTCGCGTTCGAGCGGGTCGCGGTCGCGAAGGAGTTGTAGGCGACGGGAAGCCCCGAGGGCACGGCCGAAGCCGCGGGAAGGACGAACGGCGTCTGGGTCTCGTACGTGAAGCGCAGCGTCTCGTTGGGCCGGAGACCCGGCGCCGGGGAGAGGGCATCCGGATTGGCGTACTCGAGCATCAAGAGCATGCTGCGTGCGGCGGCGAGCACCGACGGGGCAGTGGTGCTGTCGGCCAGCTGCCAGTCGAAGTCGCATGCGGGATCAGGCGCGGCGTCCTCCGTGAACACCTTGATCGCATTGTCGTTGCACGACTGGCTCAGCTGGACGGGGGAGAGATAGATGCCGTACGTCGCGTATTCGCTGTCCTGAAGCTCCGCGAAGTTGGCTGCGAGGGAGCCGGAGAGCGTCACGTCGAATTGCGACCCTCGTCCCGACGGCACGATCACGCCCTGGTCTCCCACCGTCGGCAGCGTGTCGACGGCAGCCACCACCCTGGCACTGGTGTTGCCGCTGTTGGTGAAGTCGATTCGCCACGTCGCCTCGCCACCCGGCCGCGTCACCGGGGCGCACGGGTAGGAGTAGAAGCCGTCGTCGACGACGCCGGGGGTGCTCGGGTCGCACGCTGCGGCGTCGCCGTCGACGTTGAGCACGCCGAGGTCGTCGTCAGAGGTGGCCGGATCGCCGGCGAGCGCGCCCTTGACGTATTTCTTGGCAGCGATCGTCGCGCTGGCCAGCGGTGTGATCTCGGTGTCGGCCGAACACGTTTCGACACCCGCCTCGGGGGCCTTGGGTGTGAGGTCGGTTCCGTCCACCACGGTGGTGCCCGCGCAGGTCTCGAACAGTCGGTCCGAGGCCACGGTGACCTCGTTGCCGACCGTGGTGTCCGGCGTGACGTCGGAGCGGAAGAGCAGCGGCGCGTCGACCGTCAGGGTCCACCCTGCCTCGAAGACGAAGTCGTCGGGAGCGGTGATGGTGAGCACACCGGTGCTCTCATCGAGGTCCGCTGCGAACCCGGGGTCATCGGCAGGAGCCCCCGACCCGCTCAGGGTGAAGACGTAGGCCGGCGGTGTGGGCTCGACGAGGAGGGAGCCCTCGGCATCCGTCTCCACCTGGTCCGTGACCTCGAAACCGGTCATGTCCCATTCACCGGTGTTGGTGACCGTGATCCGATACGGGATGGTTCCGGAGGCGCTGATGAGAGACGAGGCGCCGCGCGTCTTCGTGACCTCGACCTCGTTCGGTCGGTGCAGCACGATGGTGGAGTCGGCGGCCTCGCCGGTCTGTGTGAAGGTCTGGTCAGGGCCGAACTGGGCGGTGCTCTCGGACTGCACGTCGTCGCTGATCACACCGAGTTCGGTCTCACCCGGGTTGGGCTGCAGGTCGGGACGGGTGGTCCCGACGAGGACGGCGGGATCGCTTCGCAGGAACTCACGGCGATCCGTGGTCACCTCGAAGACGAGCTGCGGGTTGAACGGCCGCTCCCACTGCTGCACGACACCGTCGGCGTCGACCTGCCTGGCGCGGAACCGCACGCCCACGATCGTCTCCTCGTCCACCGACGCGGGCGGATCCAGCGTCACGCTCGACGGCGACGGGGCCGACACCCAGTCGCCGGCGCGCCAGCAGTCGGAGTCGTCAGCGAGGGGAACCCCGTTGCAGGTGGCGACGAGTGTGCTGGCGGCGTCTGCGTACTCGATGTCGCTGCCGTCGTCGTCATCGACCAGGACATCCATCGCGACCTCGTTGACGGGGGCCGGCACGTCGATCTCCGCGGCGACGAAATCCATCGCGTTCCAGAACGTGGGCGTGGTGTCGGTCAGTGTGAAGGATGTCGTCCTCGCGGTGCCGTCCGGGCGTCCGCCGAGCTCGGTGACGTAGGTCGCGGACTCGTCTTCGTAGACCGACGACGGAGTGATGGACTTCGTGGTCTCGATGGCGTAGCTGGCGTCGACGATGGCGAACTCATCGGCGGCATCGGCGATACCGGTCCCGCACTGGTTCTCAGCGCAGTCGTCGAGGACGGGGCTCTCCAGCTGCACGTGGGCGTCGTTGGCGATCGACTCGCCGGCGGGAGTCACGGTCACCGGCTGTCCGGGGTCGGAGCGCAGGGCGTCGCGCAGCTGCCAGGTGAGTGTCACGCGTCCCACGGCGCCCGTCGGGATCGCCGGCGTCCCGTCGGACGAGCGGAAGGCGACCGAGATGCCGGTGACGTCGGCGAGGGCTGCGGGCGCGAGCGCGAGGGCTTCGGCGTAGGTGTATCCGGTGGTCGCACCGCCGCGGGACAGCGTGACGACGGTCTCCTCCTCGGAGATGCCTGCCGGAAGTTCGATGGAATCGATGTCGTGCAGGTCGAGTGTGTCGAAAGCGGTGTCTGTGAGGGCCTGACCCGCTGTCGGATCGTCGATCACCATGCCCGAGACCCGGGCGGCCGAGATGTTGGTCGCGACCAGCGTCGCACTGATGAGCGGATAGTCGTCGGGATCCACGGCGGGGTCGACCGAGGGGAGTCCGAGCTGATCCTGATCGAAGGTCTTGGTGAGGGTGGCGTTGATCGGCTGGTCGACGATGAGGATCGTGTCGTCCGCCGTGTCCGTGCTGTCCACTCCGGTGTCGTCGTTGACGCCGTGCGCACTGGCGGTGTTGTCGACCAGGCCGGGCTGGCCGGTGTTGTACGCGTACGGGTGGAAGTTGCCGAGCACCGGCTGTCCCGGTTCGCTGCGCAGCGTGTCCCGCACGCGGAAGTCGAGGTCGAGGGGCCGCCGGTCGTAGGAAGAGCCCACCCCGGTGCCGTCGGCGCCCTCGGCGATCACGATGCGCACTGCGAGGGCGTCGGCGCTCTGCTCTTCCGTGAGGCGATAGCCGCCGAATCCACCGTCGCACCCGTCAGCGCAGGCATCGGCGGTGATGTCCGTCCATCCGTCGCCCTCAAGGTACAGCGACACTTCGGAGATCACGTCATCGGCGATCAGCGGATCGGTGGCCGTCGTGATCGGATCGATGCCGACGAGATCCCACGCGTCGTATACCGACGTCGCCGTGTCGGCGGGGTCTTGGGTCTCGGAGACGTCGGTCAGCGTCATCGAGGTCAGCTCGAGCCCGTCGGTCGACCACAGCAGGCGCACTGTCCGTTCTTCCGCCGACAGCGCGGGGACGTCGTCCTCCAGCCACTGCTTGTCGAGGAAGTCCGGGCCGGGCCCGCCGCCGTCGATCGGCAGCACATCGATGTCGTCGGTCGCGGTGTCGGTCTTCTCACCACCGGCGTCCGGGTTGTCCACGAGAGATTGGGCCGCGTTGTCGAACGTGGTCTCCTCGTCGACCGGGTCGGTGAGCTCCACTCCGACATGCGCGGCCACGGTGAAGCCCGGCGGCAGGAGTGCAGGACATCCTTCCGCGTCCATCGGGAGGTATTCGAGTTGGATTCCGCCGACATCGTCCTGCAGGTCGCTCGGGATCTGGTAGGACCACAGCGACTCCGGCCCCGGGATCTCGGTGGCTCCGGGGAAATCGGTCCAGGGCCCATCGGTCTTCTGCCAGTACCGCACCGTGAGAGTGGTGCACTCGGGGATGTCGGTGTTCGAGATCTCGGTGGCTGTGAACGCGTTCCAGAACTCCGTCTCCACCTGGGGGAAGGGGGGATCGGAGATCACGAGTCTCTCCGACCCCGTCGTCGAGTCGGGGGTGACGTTGCCGGTCAGCGTCACGTCGGCGTCCGTCCCGGGCGCCCCCCAGATCGTGTCGGGCGCGATCGACTTCGTCACCGAGGTGTCGAGGGTCAGCGGGGCGATGGAGAACGGCGCCTCCGCGTCATCCGTACCGGTCTGCCCACCGGTGTTCTCCACGGACGTATCGACGACGTTCGTGGCGGTGACGGCATCGTCGGTCGGCAGTGCCGTCACCTCGATCGGGATGGTCGCGTACGCGCCGGACACGATGCCGTCGGCGTCGGCCGAGTAGACGACGGTGAATCCCTCGACGGTGCAGCCGTCATCCGGTGCGGGGAGGGTGTCGGCGGTCGTCGTCGAGTCCGTGCTGGCCGGGCAGTCGCTGTAGCTGTATGTGATCTCCGCCGCGGTCGCCGCCACGGGCCAGGCGACGCCGTCGCCGAAGCCGTCGAAGGACAGGCCCTGCTCGGAGAACGTCGCGCTGCCCGCTGAGGGTTCCGTGATCGTGAGCGTCTGCACGTCCTGCGCGCCCACGGTCGCGGTGACGTCTGCCGTCGTGCTCTGACCGCTGACCAGGGTGTTGTCGTCGAAGGACTTCTCGATCGCCACGTCCGGCAACCGCTGCGCGATCGTGATGGCGGCGTCGGCGGTCACGGGATCGCTCGCGTCGTCGCCGCGCTCGACCGCGGAAGACGCGTCGTTCGTCACGACCACGTCGGTCCCGTCGGGGATCGTGGTCACGGTGTCGTTCGTCACGGTGTGGGTCACGACCTCGCCGGTCGCGCCCGGGGCGAAAGAGCCGGTGAACGTCACTCGAATGCCCTGGGCCTGCGAGATGGGGACGGGTTCGGTCGTCGTCCATGCGCCATCGACGAAGTATTCGGTGACGGTGTCCGTCGTTCCCGGAGGAGCCGTGATGTCGTATCCCGTCACGTCGAGGTAGCCGCCGAACGGTCCGGGCGGCGTCACCGGATCCTGCACGACGATCGTGTCGACGTTCTGGTTCGAGGCGTTGCCGGGCGTGACCGTCCAATCGACAGGCTGACCCGGGAGCGCCGGCAGGGTGCTGGAAGGCGAGACTGCTTTGGCGATGCTCGGGACCAGCGTCGTCTCGACGTCGAGGACGATGTCGGCCGATGCGGGAGTGGTCGGTGCGTTGTCACCCGTGGCGGTAGCCGTGTTGGTCACGGTCGCACCGTCCCACGTGCCGTCGGCGGCGGGGTCGACCTGGGCGTTGACCGTGACCGTCATGCTGTATCCGGCCGGCCACACCACAGGATCGGCTGCGGGGTCGAGCCCGGGGGCGACGGTGAAACTGCCGCCGGCAGCGTCGACCTGGAGGTCGTACTCACCGGTCGGCTGTCCCGCGGGCGGATTGATCTGCACCGAGACCGGATTCGGGAAGGCGGGATTGAAGATGAGCGGTTCCGGGAGATCGTCGCTCAGCTCGGTGTTGAAACAGCCCGGGTCGTTCGTGGAGGAGCAGTTGACCGTGATCTGGTAGGTCACCGGATCACCGGGACCGAACGGTCCTGTTTCGACGGCTGTCTTCTGCATCGAGAAGGCCGCGACGGCGAACGCCGCAGGTGCCGCGCCCGCGAGTATCGAGGCGGCGGCCAGAGCAGCCACGGTGAACCCCGCGAAGAACCGTCGTCGTTGCCGTTCCATGGCGACCCCCTGAGCATGCCCGAGATGCGGTCAGCATATGGGCATATCAGTCGAGGTTCCAGGGCTTCTCACCCGGCCTCTCACCCGTTCACCGGCCGTGTCGTCCGCAGCCGCGGCGGGGTCCGGCGTCGGACCGGGCTACAGCGCGTCGACGGCCCGGCGTGCGCGATCGGCGGCATCCGCCGCTGTTTCCGCACGCTTCGCGGCATCTGCACGCCGCTCTTTCGCAGGGGGCAGATCCTCCCCCACGCGAGCCGCCTCGGCGCGGGCGCGAGCGAGCTCGGCCTCGAGCTCTGACACCCGGTCGGCGAGTTCCGTCGCACTGTCCTGCAGATCCCGAAGCGCCGCGTCTCGTTTCTCGAGCTCACGCTCGGCAGCCGTTTGCTCCTTCTCGGCTGTGGCGAGCAGTCGCTCCGCCTCGCGGCGCGCGCGCCGCGCCTGCAGCTCATCCGGTGGCCGCTGCGGCACCGACTCCAGCACCGAGATCTCGCCCGCCACGGCATCGCGGATGTCGTCGGGCGACGCGGTCGGCTCGATCGTCCGCACCAATCGGCCGGAGGCGACAGCACCCGCTGCCGCAGGGTCGAAGAAGGCGGCGGAGATGCTGCCCTCGACCGCATCCCGCGTCGCCGGCGTTATCCGTTCGCCGCGGGAACCGGCCAGCTCGGCCGCCATCTCCGCAAGGCGTCTCGTGAGCGCACGGCGCTCCCTGCCGAGCTTCGCCAGCGCCGGCGCATCCAGGTCGTCCTGCGCTTCGCGGAGCTCTGCGGCCAGCTGCAGCGCCTCCCCCAGCTGCCCGGCGCGCTCCTGCGCGAACACGTTCACCACCCAGGCCGCGACCGACGGCTTTCGCAGCGCGAGGATCCTGGACGCGAGTTCACGATCGTCGACGCTCCTCGCCCGGGCTTTCCGCGACGCCACGAACGCGTCCGGAGGCCCGCTGTACAGCGTGGCGGCGATCTCCTCGAACGTCGGGTCGGCCATGCGCCAACGATACGCCGCGCCTCCGCACGAGACACGGAGTGCCGCCGCTACTCGATGGCGAGGTGGTCCGCCCAGTCTGCGCTCACCAGGGTTCGTCCGCCGAAGGTGCCGTTTCCGAGGCCGGGATACAGATAGAGCTGTCCGGACGCGGTGCGGGCGAGCAGGTCGGCGTGACCGTCGCCGTTGTAATCGACCCCTCCGGTCAGGGCGGTGAACTCCCCCAATCCGGTCCCGACCACCCGCATCGCTCTGAACCCCCCGGGGACTCCCGAGTAGAACCGGAGAGCGCCGTCCGTATCGATCGCCATGATGTCGCCGGCGCCGTCGTTGTCGAAGTCCCCGCCGACGAGGAAGTGGAACCCTTGCCATCCTCCGCCGAGCGGGATGTGCGGTCCGCTGAACGCACCGGAGCCGTTTCCCCGGTAGATCGTCAGGAGGCCGGTTGCGGAGACGCCGATCACATCCTGCTTGCCGTCTCCGGTGTAGTCCGCACCCGACGTCACGTGAAGCAGGTCGTACCAGACCTTGCCGATGCTGATGGCCGGCGCGAACCCCCCGGCGCCGTTGCCGGCGTAGAACTCCAGATCCCCGTCGGACCTGGTCGCGAGGATGTCAGCCCTGCCGTCGTTGTTGAAGTCCGCATGGGTGAGGTGCCTGCGGGATCCGCCCCAGCCGCTGAAGAGGGTCTTCACCGCCGCGAAGCCGCCGGAACCGGTGCCCGGACGCAGACGCAGGTCGCCGTTGCCGGCGATCGTCAGCAGATCGGCCTTCTTGTCACCGGAGTAGTCGGCCGAAGCGACGCCCGGCGCCTGCCCAGAACCGAGTCCGGGGAAGTAAAGCGGGAGAACACCACCGCGGGCCACGTTCGACAAGCAGGTGAAGCCGTTGTTGATCGCTGTGTACACCGCGCCGTTCAGCCGCACCTCGAAGTGCAGATGATACGCCGGCGAGTTCCCGGTGTTGCCGACGACGCCGATCTGCTGCCCGCGGGAGACCCGGGTGCCGGGGGCGTACTTGCCGGGCGAGGCCATGTGCGCATACCGCGTGACGTAACCGCCGGGATGCTCGATATCGGTGTAGTTGCCGTAGCCGCTGTTGGCTGTGCGGGACTTGATCACTCCGCCGTAGGAGGCCACGATCGGCGTGCCGCCCCCACCACCGATGTCGATGCCGTCGTGCGCACGGTAGTTGCCCCGACAGCCGTCGCCGACCTTCGACTGGATGTTGCCCGAGGACGGATACACCATCTGGTCGTTGACAGCAGCTGTCGCGGAGGTGCTTGCCGACAGGGAGGGAGCCACTGCTCCGATCACGACCGCGAGCACGGTGGCGATCCCGATGCGGGCGAGGCGCACACGGGACGGTCGCTTCATCTCGAAGTTCTCTCTTGCTCGGCGGCCCCAGGGACGTGATGCCCTCCGTCGTCACCGTACCAGTGCTGCGGGATCCTTCCGCGAACGCCGCGGGGAAGAGGCGGATCCGCGCCCTCTCACGGTGTAGCGTGCAGTCATGGGAAGACTCAGGTATGACGGCACGTCGGAGCCGATCCTCATCGAGGACGAGACCCTTGCGCACCTGAAGATCGTGATCGCGACCAAGCTCCGCCGCCAGGAGAGCTTCATGATGACGTGGCGCCCTTCGAGCGGAACCGACAAGCGGGCGACGGTGTGGATCCATCCCGCGATCCCCCTGCAGTTCGGCTTCGACGAGGCCGAACCGCCCGCCGTCGATGCCCGGCTGGTCGCCGAGATGATGAAGGCCCTCAACGCCTCCGGCGAACTGGTCCTGGACCACCTGATCGCTCCGAACTAGTACCGAGTTCGCAGAACCGAGCACACAATATCCGGCCTTCGCAACTAGGCTGGGAGGCGCGCCTCGCCCTGCCGGACCTCCGCCGGGTCACGGTCGTGGCGTGAGCCCAGACGACCTCCTCCTCCGGTCGCACGATCCCGTCCATCGGGATGGAGCCGCAGCTCCGCCGTGTGGCCACGCCAGAAAGGCATGAACCTCATGAGCGAATCCTCCGGAACCGCCGACCGCGACGGCGAGCGCTCGCCGGACTTCTTCGACCAGCTGATCGAGACTGCACCCCGTGACCAGCAGGGCGCGTTCACCGTCGGTTTCCGCGGCTACGACAAGGGCGAGGTCGACGCCGCACTCGCGACCCTTCGCAACCAGCTCAAGCAGGCGGCGGCCGACGTCGCCGAAGCACAGGCACGCGAGGAAGAAGCTGTCGAAGCCGTACGCGAAGAGGAGCGCAAGTCCCGCGAGGCGCTCGAGAGCGAGTTGACGGCGGCGAACGCCAAGGCATCCGATGCCGAGCAGCAGGTCGCGACCCTCACTTCCGAGCTCGTCGATGCTCCTCAGGCCGACGGCGAAGAGGCCCCGTCTCGTCAGCAGTTCGAGGCGATCCTGCGGGTCGCCGAGGAGCAGGCGAACGTGCTCATCCAGAACGCAGCCGTCCAGGCCGACCGCCTGATGACATCCGCACGCGAAGAAGTGACCGCGCAGCGCGCCGAGGCGGAGGCGGACGCCGAGCGGATCACCGCCCAGGCGCAGCGCGACGCCGACCAGGTTCGTCTGAAGATGGACACCGAGTACACGGCGCACGAGGCTCGCATCGAGCGCGAAGCCGCCCACGCCGCCGAGAAGGTGAACCAGGCGGCTCAGGAGGCCACGGCCATCCGCACCGAGGCCGAGAAGGGGGCGGCAGCCCTACGCTCTCTCGTCACGCGCGAGACCACTCAGCTGCGCGCCGATGCCGAGCGCGATGTCCGCGACATGAACGCCCGCGTGCTGGAGTTCGAAGAGACCCTCACCCGGCGCCAGGACGACGCGCAGCAGGAGTTCCTCGTGCTGCACAACCAGGCCGTGGCGCACGCCGAGCGGATCACGAATGACGCGAACGAGCAGGTCTCGGCATCACTCGAGCACGCTCAGCGCATCTCGGCTCGTGCCGAGGACTACGAGCGCCTGACCCGCTCGCAGGCGCAGGCGATCGAAGCCGAAGCCCAGGTGCGTGCCCGCGAGACCCTCGAGCGCGCTCGCGCGAAGGCGCAGAAGATCGTCGATTCGGTCACCGGTCACACGACTGCGGTGCTGCACGACGCGGAAGACCGCACCCGTCAGCTGCGGTGGCAGCAGCAGCAGCTGTCGAGCTTCATGGCCGAGGTCAAGGAACTCATCCGCCCCGACGGCATCTTCTCCGACGACTCGCTGCCGACGGAGATCACCGGAGCCGACGCACCGGTCGCCCCGGCCCCCGCTGAGGCCGTCGCCGACGAGACGCCGGAGGAGACCTTCCTCGGCGATGAGGTGCTCGAAGACGAACTCGATGACGACCGCCCGCTCGAGAAGATCACGATCGACGTGGTGGAGACCAAGAAGAAGTCCTCCAAGTAGACGCGCGAACGACAGAGGCGCGAGCAGGGATTCCTGCTCGCGCCTCTGTCGTTCCCGGACTGATCGGGCCCGGTGATGTCTGTGCGCTACGGCCGACCGAACTGCGCCACTGCGGGGCAGTCGAAGGGGTCGGCGCCGGCGGAGAGTCCGACACGGTTCAGGTACTCGATCACGATCATGTACGAGCGACCGAGGCTGGTCTCCGTGTACGGCACGTCGTTCGCTGCGCAGTAGTCGCGCACGATCTCGCGCGCCTTCGCCAGGTGCGGTCGAGGCATGCTCGGGAAGAGGTGGTGCTCGACCTGGTAGTTGAGGCCGCCCATGAGCCAGGTCGTCCACCATCCGCCGCTGATGTTGCGGGAGGTGCGGACCTGCTTGGTGAAGAAGTCGAGACGAGCGCCCGGCTCGATGATCGGCATGCCCTTGTGGTTCGGAGCGAACGCGGCACCCATGTAGACGCCGAACACCGCGAACTGCACGCCCATGAAGGCGAACGCCATTCCGAGCGGAAGCATCATGAACACGGGCACGAGGATGAGGGCGAACCGCAGGGCGATGATGCTCAGCTCGGTCCAGCGACCCTTGACGTTCTTCGTCGTCAGCAAGTACTTCAGACCGAGGAAGTGGAGGTTCAACCCCTCGAGCGTGAGCAGCGGGAAGAAGAGCCAGCCCTGCTTGCGGGTGATGAGCTTGATGAACCCCTTCGCCTTCGCGGCGTCCTCCTCGAGGAAGGAGATCGTGTCGACCTCGATATCGGGGTCCTTGCCGACCTGGTTCGGGTTTCCGTGGTGCTTGGTGTGCTTCGAGTCCCACCACGAGTAGCTCATGCCGATGCTCGCGATCACGATGCGGGCGAGTTTGAAGTTCGCCGGACCCGTGGTGAGGATCTGACGGTGCGCGGCCTCGTGTCCGAGGAAGGCGATCTGCGTCAGGACGATGCCGAGGCCGGCGGCGATGAGCAGCTGGAACCAGCTGTCGCCGAGCAGGATGAACCCGGTGATGAGGCCACCGAGGGCGACGGCGATACCGGCGGCCACGAAGACGTAGAACCACTGCGTGCGGCCGAGGAGCCCGGTCTCCTTGACCACCTGCGACACCTGCTTGTATGCCTTGGCCATGGGCGGGAAATCCGCGTTGCCGGAATACGTCTGACGAATCGGACCCAGCGTTGCCGCGGTCGGTTCGATCTGTGTGATGGAGATGATCTTCTCCTGACGATCGGAGCCCTTGAGCTGTGAAAGCCCAAGGCGATTGCCCAACGCTTACCTCACAGTAGCCCCGGCCTCATGCGCCTACGGGAATACATCCGCACCCCTTGACGGACTGCTCTCGGTGTGCGTGAAGCCCCGTTTCAGGCGCGAGCGCGGCGCGTCATCCGACGCCATGCCCGCGGAAGGATCGGGGCGAAGGCGGGTCCGGGCCCCGCAGGCTCGTGCGCCTCTTCGAGGGCACGGAAGGCGTCGTCGAGGGCATCGAACGTGCCGAGCTCGGAGCCGTGGTTGTCGCGCACGAGATGGGTGGCGCCGTCGAACTCGACGAATCCGGCGAATTCACCGGCACGGGTCGCGACGTGCACGTCGGCGTCGGCCTGCTTCCAGGTCAACGGATCGGATGGAGGAAAGGTGGTCGTACTCATGGTGATGCTCATTGCTGTGTGGCGGACACGCATCGGCGCTCCGCAAGATGTGAGATCGAGGGCGGAATCCGCACGCATCGATGTGCGCGGTCCGTGATGGCCCTGATCAGTGGCGACGTGGCGGCCGAGAGGGGGCGAGCACACACGTTGCATCATCAGCATAGCAGATCGGGTTCTCGCGTTCGAATCCCGCAGTGCCGACCTCAACTCGCCGGCGGCTGCCCGCCGCTTCCCGGTCTTCCCGCCCCGCCTCCGGGTGCAGCGCCTGCGGTGGGTGCCGTCGTCGTGTCGACGCCGACCGTCAACGCGGCGATGTATCCCGCCGAGACTCCCCCGCTGACGGTCGCGATCTGGAGGGCCCCGGAGTCTTCGCCGAACACGTTGTCGCTCTCGAGCGTGATCTGCGCGAGGTTCCGCGCAGATCCGTCGTAGGCCACGTCCGCGTACACGGCCGCGCATGCCGCCTCGGGAAGCGCGAGCTGCGACGTGGCGATCGCCGTCGACGAATCGGTGATCGACGCCACATCCGGATAGATCTCGAAGTGGATGTGCGGCCAGCGGCCGGCGTAGCAGCCGGGAAAGACCGACGTGAACGACACTGCTCCGTCGGCATCCGCCACCTGCACGCCTCTCAGATACGTGACGTCTTCCAGGCCGGAGGAGTACATCGAGTACTCGCCCTGCGCGGTGCAGTGCCAGGCATAGACCGCGACCCCGGCGAAGGGCACGCCCCCGTTGGCCAGATCGAGGATCTGCAGCTCGAACGTGAGCGGCACCCCGTCCGCGGTCGCCGCTCCATCGATTGACGAGCGGATGTCCTGACGGACGATACCCGAGTCCTCGAGCACGTCGGGACCGTTCGACCCGTCACCCGGATAGGGTCCGGCCGTCTCATCGGGGATCTCCGTCGCGCTCGCCGCGCCGTCGCTGTCGTCGGCGGACGCGGACGGCGTCGCCACACCCGAGGAACCACCCGAGGCAATGGGCGCGCAGGCCGCGAGCACGACGGCGCCGAGCCCCATGCCGGCCAGACCGAGGACGCCCCGCCTGCTCATCAGCGTACGGATGTCGAACGCCGCGCCCTGATCGACGACCTCCTCATCGACGCGGTCGAGCAACCGCCCCTCGTATGCGGGGCCGTCGGGGGTCTGAGTGGGTTCGGGAATGCGCATGATCTGGCTCCTCTCGAGCGGACCGGTGGTGGTCGACCACCATGGTTCCCGAGCACCTGATCAGGCGTCTTTGCTCGGCCTATGTGTTGACCATGTCCTCCCGCACCACCGGCGGTCGGATCACGAGCACCACGACGATGCAGACGAGGATCGCGGCTGTCAGCGTCACGGGGATGGGGAGCACGGGATCCAACAGCACCAGCAGTGCGCCCAGCGGGACGACCGTGTTCACGACGCGGTCGGCGTTCTCGCGGATCGCGATCCACCAGATGCCGATGAGGAACGTCGCGATCGGGATGGTGACGGTGAACGAGGCGGCGACATTGGACAGGTGGCTGACCCCCGTCAAGACGTCGATCTCGACTTCGATCCCGGCCGAGAACGCGGCAGCGGCCGCGAACACGAAGTAATGGGTGTAGCCGTAGCGAAGCGAGCGCCGAAAGGTCGTGATCGCGCGGTGATGCGGCGGCCAGAAGTAGATCCACCAGAGGGATGCGGTCACCACGAGGGTGAGCACTGCGATGGCGATCAGCGGACCGAGGGAGTCGACCTCGTCGAGCGCGTCGATGATGGCGTTGGCCGACGCCAGCAGGCTCTCACCGAGGACGATCAGCGTGAACAGTCCGTACCGCTCGGTGATGTGGTGCGGGTGCCACGGCGTCTGCCGACGGTACTCGGCGAACACCGGGACGCCGATCTCGATGAGCGCGAACACCACGAAGGCGATCAGCTGCAGAGATCCGGTCGGAATGAGGAGGAAGAGCACCCACAGCACCTGCACCGCAGCGATCCCGAACGCATACCGTCGGGTCGCCGAGCGCAGCGGCCCGGCCGAACGCGAGGCACGCAGCCACTGCGCGACCATCGCGATGCGCATCACGACGTAGCCGAGCACGGGGATGGTGAAGTCCCCTTCGACGAACGCGCCGGGGATACCCGCGGCGAGAACCAGGACTCCTCCCATCTGGACGAACGTCGTCACGCGGTAGAGCCAGTCATCGGTGTCGAAGGAGGTGGCGAACCACGTGAAGTTCATCCACGCCCACCAGATCGCGAAGAACACCATGGCGTAGGAGGTGACCCCGTGCAGGAAGTCGCCATGACCGAGTGCGTGATGCAACTGCGCCGAGGCGATGCTCACCGCCACGACGAACACCAGATCGAAGAACAGCTCGAGGGCGCTCGCGGTGCGATGCGGCTGCGAGGGATCACGAGGCGACATCGTGCGGAGATGGAAGCGCGAGGCGACGGAATCGGCGGTCACCCGCCACAGAATAGCGCTCGCCGGGCACCCGTTCGGGAGACGAGTTCGTCCATTCGTGAGAAATACTTCCGATTCATAGGGAGGTTCCGCTACAGTAAGAAAGTCTGCAGTGCCTGCTGTCAGCGATCACCGTGTGGGACGGTGAGAACGCACTCCGTGATGTGGGAATCACGGGGAGTTTCAGCAGGACCCGAGGGGTCGGGACGCAGACGACGCCGTGAACGTGGGGTTCATGGTCTGGGGAAACTGGGGAAACACATGTCGCACTGGGGATTTTTGCGTACATTCACGGCTCAAGGAGCCTCGGCATGACTTCCGTCGAGGATGCCCTGAGCATCACTCGCACGGCCTTCGTGCCGGTCGCGGCTCCGCGAGCCACCAAGTCGGTGACGCGCACGGTGGTCACACCGCGCGCTTCGGCGACTCTGGAACGGCGCCGTCAGTGGGAGCGTCGCTATCGGATGCGGTTGCGGATCACGGATGCGGCCGTCATCCTGTTCGCGCTCGGTCTGACGGCAGCGATCCAGCTGGTCACCGGTGTCTCCGGGGCAGAGGTCCTGCGCGACGGCATCCCGCTCGCCGCACTGTGGTACCTCATGCTCAGCGCGATGCACACGCGGGACGCCGCGTTGTTCCGCGCCAGCGCCACCGAGTACCGCGGCGTCGTGCACGCCACCGGACTCGCATTCGGGATCATCGCCATCGTGGCGGTCCTGCTCGCATGGAAGTCGATGCAACTGACGCTGCTGCTGGGGCTGCCCGTCGGTGTGCTGACGCTTCTGGTGACCAGGTGGCTGTGGCGCCACTGGCTGCAGACGCAGCGCTCCCAGGGGAGGTTCGCCTCCCGCACTCTCGTCGTCGGCAACAGGGACGACGTGGAGTATGTGGTCCGGACGCTGCACCCGATCGGCGCATCCGGGTACCAGGTGGTCGGCGCGACGCTGCTCGACGGCAACGCGCGCGACATCGTGATCGACGACACGCGGTTCCCGGTTCTGGGGAACGTGAACTCCGTGTCGTCGATCGCCGCCGAAGTCGGCGCAGACACGATCATCGTGGCGAGCCGACCCGAAGGTGAGCCGGAGTTCGTGAAGCAGTTGAGCTGGCAGCTCGAAGGGACCGCTGCCGAGCTCGTGCTCTCCAGCCGCCTCACCGATGTCGCGGGTCCGCGCATCTCTTTCGCCCCGGTCGAAGGTCTGCCGCTGATCCAGGTGCAGATTCCGACCTATGAAGGTGGCCAGCACCTGCTCAAGCGGGCGCTGGACGCCGCGGTGGCGACCTTGGCGCTCATCCCGATCGCTCTGATCGCGCCGGTGCTGGCACTGCTGATCAAGCTCGACTCGCCGGGTCCGGTCTTCTTCTTCCAGGAGCGGGTCGGCCGTGACGGTCGCCGGTTCAAGATGGTCAAGTTCCGCTCCATGAAGACCGACGCCGAGCAGCAGCTCGCCGCGCTCAAGGCGCAGAACGAGGGCTCCGGCCTCCTCTTCAAGATGAAGGACGACCCGCGCGTCACCCGCGTCGGTCGAGTGCTGCGCAAGCTCTCGCTCGATGAGCTGCCGCAGTTCTGGAACGTGCTCGTGGGCGACATGAGCGTCGTCGGACCCCGTCCGCCGCTGCCGAGCGAGGTCACCGCCTACGACGGCACGGTTTTCCGCCGCCTCTACATCAAGCCGGGGATCACCGGTCTGTGGCAGGTCTCGGGCCGCAGCGACCTCTCGTGGGATGAGAGCGTGCGCCTCGACCTGCGTTACGTGGAGAACTGGTCCGTGATGAATGACCTGCAGATCATGTGGCGAACTGCCAAGGTCATGGTGCAGCCCAGCGGGGCATACTGATCGAATGAGCAATTCGAACCGCCTCACCATCGCGATGGTGGGGACCCGAGGAGTGCCCGCGGCATACGGCGGATTCGAGACGGCGGTCGAGGAAGTCGGCCGCCGTCTCGCGGATCGCGGTCACGACGTCGTCGTCTACACGCGCGGGTCGGAGCATCGGGAGAAGGAGTACCTCGGCATGAAGGTCGTGCACCTTCCCGCCGTCCCGGTGAAACAGGTCGAGACGCTCAGCCACACCGGGCTATCGGCACTTCACCTGTGCTTTCGGAGGCGCCCGGACGCGACCTTCGTGTTCAATGCCGCCAACTCGCCCTTCCTCCCGCTCCTCCGTCTGCGCCGGGCCGCCGTCGCCCTGCACATGGACGGCCTCGAATGGCGCCGCTCGAAGTGGGGCCCGCGCGGCAGGGCCTACTACCGGTGGGCCGAGCAGTTCGGCGTCCGGACCGCCGACGCGTTGATCGCGGATGCACCGGGAATCGCCGACTACTACCGCCATCAGTTCGACGTCCCGACGGAGATGATCCGCTACGGCGCCCCGATCCTCGAAGAGCTGCCGGAACGCGGCGTCGCTGAGATGGGGCTCACCTCGGGCGGCTACCACCTCGTCGTGGCCAGGTTCGAGCCCGAGAACCACGTACTCGAGATCGTCGAGGGGTACCGCGACAGCGATGCGAAGCTCCCGCTCGTCGTCGTCGGGTCGGCGCCGTACAGCGCCGGCTACACCCAGGAGATCCAGCGCGTTGCCGAGGGCGACGAACGGATCAGACTCGTCGGCGGCGTGTACGACCAGGAGCTGCTCGATGCCCTCTATGCGAACGCGATGACGTATCTGCACGGCCATTCCGTCGGTGGCACGAACCCTTCGCTCCTGCGCGCCATGGGTGCCGGAACAGCGGTGATCGGCTTCGATGTGCCCTTCAACCGCGAAGTGCTCGACGGCAACGGATGGTTCTTCACCGATGCCGCCGACGTCGCCGCTCAGGTCCTCGCCGCGGAGACCGACCAGGACCTGACCGCCTCACGAGGGAAGATCGTGCAGGAGATCGCGCGCACCCGGTTCCGTTGGGACGATGTCGCGGATGAGTACGAGGCCCTCGCACACAGGCTCGCGGAGGGATCGAGCATCCATCGATCGGCGCGACGAGCGCGGCGGCGCACCACCGACTGGTCCCCCGCTCCTGCCGATCCGGCAACGCGATGAGCGGCGGCGGAAACGGGCGCACAGTCCTTCTCGTGCACCCCGGCGCGGAGATGTTCGGTTCGGACCGGATGCTGCTCGAGAGCGCGATCGGCCTGGTCCAAGCGGGCGCACGGGTCGTGGTCGCGCTGCCGAGTTCAGGCCTGCTCGTCCCGGAGCTCCGCGCGGCCGGTGCCGAGGTGGTCATCATCCCGATGCTGGTCCTGCGAAAAGTCCTGCTGACTCCGCGCGGGCTGCCCCGCCTCTTCCGTGACACCTTCCGCGGCCTCGGTGCCGCATGGCGACTGATCGGACGGATTCGGCCCGACGCCGTGTACGTCTCGACGATCATCATCCCCCAGTGGCCGCTGATCGCGCGGCTGCGGCGGACCCGCTCGGTGAGTCACGTACATGAAGCCGAGGCGTCCGGAAACAGGATCGTGAACGGCATCCTCTACTCACCGCATCTCGCCTCTGAGCGCACGATCGTGAACAGCCGGTTCAGCCTCGACACGATCCGCGCCGCGTTGCCGATCCTCGCGCGACGTGCGCACGTGGTCTACAACGGCGTCGCCTCTCCTCCGCATCCGATCTCGCCCCGTCCGCGCATCGAACGGGCGCTTCGCGTGCTCTACATCGGCCGGCTGTCGCCGCGTAAGGGTCCCGACCTCGTCATCGAGGCCGCCTCAGCGCTGCATGCCGCGGGACGGGGCGTCGACGTCACCCTTCTCGGCGCGGTCTTCGAAGGGTACGAGTGGTTCGAGCGCGACCTTCGAGAACAGGCCGCAGCGGCAGGCGTGCCCGTCGACTTCGCCGGGTTCCATTCCGAAATCTGGCCGTTCCTCGCCGAAGCGGATGTCCTCGTCGTCCCCTCACGCGTCGACGAACCGTTCGGGAACACGGCCGTCGAGGGCATCCTCGCTCTGCGGCCCGTGATCGCGAGCGACAGCAGCGGGCTTCGCGAGGCAGCGGGTGGATACGCCACCGCCCAGCTGGTGACCGCCGGCGACGCGGAGTCGATCGCCACCGCGCTGACCGACATCCATGCGCGCTGGGACGAGATGGTCTCGACCGTCGCCGACAGCCGCGCCGAGGCGCTCCGACGCCACGCCCCCGACGTGTACCGCTCGAGCATCACCGCGCACGTCCTGCCCTGACCCGGCCGCCGCGCGGACGCCCGTCTACGCGACGTCGTCGCTCGGCTGCGGCACCGACTCCTGGCTGCCGGCCGTGAGCCGCGTCTTGTGACGCACGATGTAGATCGAGAACGGGATCAGCTGGCACACCAGCAATGCGAACGCCACGCCGATCAGAGGTCCGGCGATGCCGAGCACCGGGGTGAGGACGAACGAGAGTCCGATGCCCACGGCCGCCATGCTCAGCGTGGGGATGACCTGGAAGCGGATGCCGGGCTTGTCCATGATGAACATCCCCAGCGGGTACACGGCTGCGGTCATCATGATCATGAGGCCGAAGGCGAAGATGGTGCTCGGACGCACGGTCAGCTCACCCTGTGTGATGAAGCCGAAGAGCCACGGGCCGACCAGCCAGACCATGACCGTCGCGACCGCGATGGCGGTGGCGAACAGCGCGGAGAGCAGGAACGGACCGCGCTGGAGACCGCCGTCGTGGCGCTTGCGGGCGAAATGCGGCCACAGCGCCAGCCCACCGGCCATCACCAGCCCGTTGAGTGCGAAGAAGACCTGTCCGGCCACTCCGTATTCGGCGACATCCGTCGGCCCGCCGAGCTGAGCGATCACGTAGCGCTGCGAACCCACGGCGATCGGATACGTCACCATCTGCGCCAGCATCGGCCAGCCGACATCCATCACGCGCACGCCGGGAAACCGCCGCGGACGCAGGACCATCCGGGCCGCCGACGGGATGAGGGGCGATGTCGTGCGTGCCGTGATCAGGATGCCCAGCACCGAGACGAGGAAGGACGCCGCGAAGGATGCGATCGCGACGAACGAGTGCAGGTTCTCCCCGCCCAGGGTGAGGATCAACCACACGCCCACCATCGTCAGCGGCGAGATCAATCCCTGGAGGAGGATCACGACGTGATTGCGTCGCTGGCCCAGCATGATGCGCGCCCAGACACCGAGCGGAATCCCGAGGCAGAAGATCGTCACGCAGTAGAACGCCGCGAGTGACGCCCCCGGGCGTCCGCCGGCCTCCCCGAAGACGACCTCCCACGCCCCGGTGAGCACGAGGACGGTGTTGATCGCCATCGCACTCGCCGCGAACAGGAGCAGCACCCGGCCGACGGAGGTGAGCTGATACCTCAGCTTCTCGTCCGTGCGCACATCGTCGCTCGTTGCGACGGCGTTGACCAGGACCGCCCCGCTGCCGAGGTCGGTGAACGTCAGCAGCGAGGGGATCGTGATCAGCAAGGTGTAGAGGGCGAAGCTGTCGACGCCCGCGCCGCCGATGATCATGCGCGTCGTGAGAACGCCACAGACAAGCGCGATGACCATCGTCAGCGCGCGGGCGCCGACAGCGAGAAGTGAACCCATACCTACATCGTCACCGCTGCTGGGCCCCCAGTGTCGCGCTGTTGGCGGGGAGTCGCGATACCGAGGCCACATCTGCCGGTACGGGCACCGCTCCCGATGCCTGACCCGGCGTCCGGGGGGTCAGCAGCGCGTACCCGGCGCCGACGATGCTCGGGCCTTCGACGAACTGCGACCGACGGTCGTGCCCGGTCGCTGCGGTGAAGGCCGCGAGCGTATCGGTGACCGCCGGGTCCCTCGACACCGCACCCCTGGACCATGCCGAGAACCATCGCGGAGTGCCCGGAGCCGCGCGGTGGTAGAGGTTGCCGTCGATACTCGACACCATCTGCGCACCGGTGAACACCAGCGAGAAGTCCTGCACGCACACGAGGCAGTTGCCGGCGCTTTCCGCGATGACATTGTTCGACACCACGGTGTTCCGAACGATCCAGGGCGCCAGCGGTGCGTACCGCGTGCGGGGGTCATGACCCGCCGCGTTCGGGTCGGACGCGCGGCGCGAGTCCTGCCCGATGCTGATGTTGCGGTTCGCATTCCCGACGAATGTGTTGTTCCAGATCTTCACATTGCCGGAGTTGAGTACGAAGAGGCCGAAGTCTCCGTTGCGGGCGATGATGTTGTCCGCGACCACCGCACGCTCGGACAGTTCGACCATCAGGCCGTGACCGGTGTTGCCGATCACGTCGTTGCCGGTGAAGGCGATGTCGAGGACCGACTCGTCGAACCACGGCCCGCGCCCTTTGTTCCCGGTGAACGCGCTGTCGGTCACGGTCACCTTCTGCGTTCGCGTGACCTTGAAGGCACCCGAGACCGGGGAGTGGTTGAAGCCCTCCGAGTTGTTGCCCGTGGAGAGCATCTGCGTGACCTTGAGTCCGTCGGCCTGGGAGGCGCCGCCCCCGAGCAGTCCGTTACCGATCAACGACACCCGGGTCAAGGTCGTGCGCGGAGACCACGAGTAGAAGCCGGTCGTGGAGTTGTCGCGGATCGTCACATCCGTGAGCGACACGTCGGCAGCCGCCGCGATCACCGTGCCCATCTCGGGAACGGAGGTGGCGTATCGACGAACGCCGATCCCCCGGATCTCCGACCCGACCGAGCGAATCGAGAGGGCCTGCGAGAGCACGCCCGCCTCGACCGTCTTGCCCGTGGGGTTCGTGCCGATCACGAGTCGCTTCGCTGCGTCATCGACGAAGAACGTCCCCGCCTTCACCTGCGCTGCGGTGGCGACCTCGCTCAGTTGCACGCCTGCCACCCAGACCTGGTCCGGATGAGCGGCCATCGGACGCGCCGGGTCGATGAAGCGCCAGTCAGCCTGGGTGTAGTCGGGGGCGCCCTTGACGTAGGTCGGGCTGGAGTCGAGCTTGGTCGTCCAGCCGTCGACCACCCAGGTGCTTCCTGATGCCTTCCACCCGGTGACCGACTTCGCCCCGTCGAGCCAGACCGCCTCGTTCGACGCCGGCTGGATGGTGACCTTCTTCTGCGGCGGGATCACGACCTGCTCGTGATACGTGCCCCCGCGCAGGACGATGGTCCCGCCGTTCGGGACCAGACGCAGCGCGGCTCCGATCGTCTTGACCGGTGAGTTCTTGGTGCCGGCAGCGCCGTCTGACCCCGAGGGCGCGGCATAGATCGCCGTCGCCGGAGCCTCGTAGGAGAGAGAGCCAGGGACTCGCGCGCCCGGTTCGCCACGCACGCCCACCGGCGTGGCCGGTGCCGGAGCAGGGGCCGGAGCAGGAGCGGGTGCCGGCGCGGGCGCCGGAGCAGGCGCGGGCGCCGGAGCAGGCGTCGGTTTCGGGGTCGGCGTCGGGGTCGGCGTCGGAGCAGCGACGGCGGTGGCGTGGATGTCGTCGATGCCGACGGGCACCGCCGACTTCGCTCCGGAAGAGGTGTAGAGCGCGAAGGCGTAGCCACCGGGCTTCTGGATGCGGGTGGAGGATGCATCCGTGTGCGACACCTGCCACGCCGCCGGCTCCGCAGTACCGGAGACCCACGCCTTCGCCGAGAGGGCGACCGGGTTGGTACCGGTCACGCGAAGCGCCACGTCGAGCGAGGTTCCACTCTTCACGGTCAGCGGCAGGCGGCGCTCAGCGAGGTTCTGCACTCCGGTGAGGTCGGCGAGTCGCACGACGGACACGTAGGCAGAGCCATCAGGGTGAACGCGCACCCGCACCGCGTACGAATCCTTGCCGGAGACACGGACCGCCTGGGCCAGATAGAGCGGCCCGCCGACGGGGAGCTTCGGGATGGAGAGCGAGAACCGGCTGTCGACGTCGGCAGCCGAGACGCCGGCGACGCTCGCCCGGGCGGTGATCCCCGGCTTGCGGCTGGCGAGCAGCGCCACATCACCCGTGACACTGGAGGAGCCTTCGACGACGCGCCACGCGCCGACGGTCGACGATCCCCATCCGGCACCGACGGTGCGGTCCATGTCGTCGTCGATGACGGGCGCAGGAGCCGCCGCTGCAGGGCGCGTCGCTGCCGGGGAGACGTCTGCCGAAGCGGACGCCGGCACCGACGTCAGGGCGGCGGTGACCCCCAGCACGGCGGCGAGAGCACCCGCGACCGCCCGCCGGGGGCGCTGTCGGAGCCGAGAGGAGGTCCCCCGAGAAGGGGGGAGCACAAGGAACGGAAAGGACATGATGTCACCGTTTTCTGGGGCAGGTTCTACGATCAACCAGCACCTCGCCGCTGTTTACACCCCGGCGGTGAAGTGCGAGTCCCCCTCGCAACTCATGAAGAGTAACCGGCTCGGGAGGCAAAGACAAACGGACTGCGCCCTCCGACCGATATACACGCCATGATGGCGTGGACCGCGCTTCGGGGTCAATCGCTGTAGTACTCGCTGCGATGCCGATCGGGACGAGCCCTGTTCAGCACCGTCCCGAGAATGCGGGCACCGCCGGATTCCAGCGACTTGATGCTCTTCGTCAGCGCAGCACGGCGGGTCTTGGTCGCATCGACGACGAGGATGACGCCGTCGGTCTGCGTGGCGAAGAGGTTCGCGTCCGCGACGCTCAGCGTCGGTGGCGAATCGATCACGACATAGTCGTACTCCGCCGCGGCGAAATCGAGCAGCTGCGCCATGCGCGACGACGTGAGCAGCTCGGCGGGATTGGGCGGCACCGTGCCGGCGGGGAGGATGTCCAGAGTGCTGTCGGCGACGCTGTGCTTGGCCACCTCGAACTCGACCTCGTCCAGCAGAACACTCGTGAGACCGATCGAGCCGTCGATGCCGGCGTGCTCGTGCGCTCGTGGACGGCGCATGTCGGCGTCGATCAGCAGCACGGAGTTGCGGAGGCCCGCGAGCGTCATGGCCAGGTTCACCGATACCGTCGACTTGCCCTCGGCCGGCATGCCAGAGGTGACCAGGAGCACCTTCACGCGCGACGACACGTTCGCGTAGGCGAGCGCGGAGCGGATGCGGCGGAACTCCTCCGACGTGTGTCCGAGCGGCTCCTGCGCCACGGCGATGCCGCGCGTCGCCAGCAGCGCGGACTTCGAGACGACGCCCAGCACGGGGTCGCCCCCTGCCTGCGTGAGCGTCTCCTCGTTGCGCACTCGGGTGTCGAGCACCCCGATCAGGATGGCGACGGCCAGACCGAGCACCCCGCCGAGAAAGCCGCCGAGAAGGGCATCACGAGGCTTGCTCGGTGTGAACTGGAACTCCGGCACCACCGCGTCATCGATGACCTGGGCTGTGATCGTGGACTCGCCCTGCGGATCCTTGGGAGCCACGTCTTTGACGGCGACGATGAGCTGGTCTGCGACGGCGTTCGCCAGATCTGCCGAAGCTTCCGCGTCGTCCGCGATTCCGGTCACCCGGAGCGTGACCGTGCTCTGCGGGATCGAGACTTCGATGTCACGGGCCAGGGCACGCGGAGTGGTGTCGAGGTCGAGCTCTTCGATGACGGGCTCGAGCACCCGCGAGCTGGTGGCGAGCTGAGCGAAGGACAGCATCTGGCTCTGCGTGTACACCGACCCCTGATTGAGGTCGGAGGCGCTGGTTCCCTGATTGAGAGCGAAGTACAGAGAGGTCGTCGCTTGGAAGAGCGGTGTCTGCAGGGACGCGTATCCGTAGGACCCCGCTGCGCCGAGAACGGCGGTCAGCACGATCAGCCACCAGAACTTGCGCAGCGAACTCGCGATGACGCGCAGACTGACCCGGCTCTCGCCCATGGTTCCCCATTCCCCCTGAGATTTCGATTCTAGATGAGTCAACGTTTCGCCAGCCTCACGATTGTGGATGCGACGGCCGGGCGCTGCTCGGCAGTCGCAGCCCCTCCGAAGCACCGATGTCGACGCCCGCGACTTCTTCGTCGGTCCCCCCGAGCCCGGCCGCATCTCTGGCCCAGGTGATGGCGAGACCGACGCAGAACCAGAGGAACATGCTGTACTGCGTGATGAGGGCCACGACCACCAGACTCGGAAGCTGCCCGACGACCGCGAGCGCAGCCGGGCTTCGCGTCGAACGCCTCAGCGCCATCCACGCAGCGCACACGACCGCGGCCATGATGAGGAAGGTCGGCACGTACCCGTACCGCAGCAGGGTGAGGACGAGCGCGTTGTCGACGGAGCGGGCGAAGTAGCCGAGGTAATAGTCGCCCGTGACGAGGGAGTGCCAGTCGCCCGGGTTGCCGAAGACCTGCACCTGTTCGAGGAGCACGAGCAGATCGGTCCGATAATCCGCGCTCCCGCCCGCCTCCTCCCCGGCCGCTCCGAAGACGGTGTCGATGATGGGGATGACGATGGCCGTTCCGATCGCGCCGGCCACGGCGACCGTCACCCGGAAGCGGGTGGAGACGCCGACGATCAGGAACGTGGACAGCACGAGCGTGAGCACGAGCGTGAGCAGACCCACGCGACTGAAGGTGAGGACCGTCGCCACCGCGATGATCACCACTCCGCTGATCTTGGGGAGGAGTCGCCACCGGGTCGCGACGACGAAGGCCGACGACATCGCCAGGGCTGCGCCGAGCGCGATCGAGTGCCCGAAAGCGCCTTCCGCTCTCAGCACTCCCCCGCGTTCCTGCAACGGGCTCCAGGTGTCGTAGACGACCCCGGACCCCGGGATGAGCACGAACGGGTTGAACGATGTGAAGAACTCCACGACGGCGAGTACCGCGGCGATGACGGCGACGACAGCGATCGTCGAAGTCACCCACGCGGTCCCGACCCGGGCGAGCACCACCCGACCCCAGATGTACGGGATGACCCATTCGAGCAGTGCGGCGACGAGAGACGCGAGGTCCACCGAGCCGAAGGCGTACAGGCCGACGATGACGACGATGAAGACGGCGACCCAGGCGTCGGCCGCCCGCAACGGCACGATCGACCAGTTGACGACGATCAGCAGCCCCGTGAGGAGCGTGATCGCGGCCCAGTAGAAGCTGATGTTCACACCCACCCAGAGCGGGACGAAGAAGAGCACGCACGCCCAGACGGCGAACGCCGCTCGGGGCATCATCCGGAGAACCAGGACGACGAGGGCCAGTGCGGCGAGACCTCCGACTGCGAGGAGCACGATCGGAACAGCAGTGGCCATGCGTCAGGATCCTACTCGGGGGTGGTGACGCTCAACGAATCTCATGAGCCTCCCCTCGCGCCGGCTGCCGACCTCATCAATGTGTAACACGTCAGCGCGCAAAGGCGAGTGAGGCACGCCCTCGGACGCCGGCTCGGATTGCCGGCGTCCGGGAACGCACCTCACATGCGTCGCCTGATGCTGCTACGGGGCGGTCACCCGGAACGAGTCGAAGGAGACACCCAGTGCCGCCGTCGCGTTCCCCGAACGGTTGCCGCTCAATCCGACCGACCCGGCCGCCTGCAACGGCGTCGCATCCGTGGTGTTGAGCTGCCAGCTCGCCGGCTCTGTGCCGCCCGTCGCCCAGATCTTCGCCGAGATCGCCGTGGACGACGTACCGGTGACGGAGACCTTCAGCGTGTACGAGGTGTTCGCCGAGAAGGCGAGTCCCGCCACGGGCTGCGCGAGCAGCACGGTGCCTTCGCGATGGGCCACGAGCCAGATCGTCCCGTCAGGACGGAGCCACGCACGCACCAGGTACTTGCCGGCGGCCGACTGACGCGCGATGACTCCCACGTAGGCGCCGCCGGTCGCCGGCGCCTGATCGACCCGGAACTGCGTCTGGAGAACCGCGTCGGTGATGGACGTGGTGTTGAGCGTGGCGTGCCGCGTGTCCCCGGCGATCAGGGCCATCTTTCCCTGTCCGTCGGCGACGGTGGCCGCCGCCTGCGAGCCGCCGGCGATCGACCAGGCACCTCCGACGGTTGCGCTGCCCCACCCGGGCCCGGAAGTCCGGTCGAACTCGTCACCGGCCAGCGGGGCGGGCTCGGGCTCGGGATCCGGGTCGACGGGAGCCGCGGCGACCGTGACCTGCTTGGTGGCGGTGTGCGTCGCCCCCTTGTTGTCGGTCACCGTGAGCGTCACCGTGTAGGTGCCGGCTGCGGTGTAGGTGCGAGAGCTGGTCGCTCCCGACCCCGTCGTCCCGTCGCCGAAGTTCCAGGCGTAGGAGGCGATGGTGCCGTCCGAGTCGGTCGAGGCGTTGCCGTCGACGTTGACCGTCAGTGCCGCCGCGGTGGCGGAGAAGGCAGCCGTCGGCGCCACGTTGGTGGGCTCGGGCTCGGGCTCCGGCTCCGGCTCCGGCGCCGGGGCACCGAGGTTCTTCAGTGTGAAGTTGTCGAAGCTCGCGAGGTTGCTCCCGGTGCCCGTACCGGAACGGTACGAGTACACCGTCGGCGCTCCAGCGACCTGCAGGGCCGCGGTCGCGTCGGTCGTCGACAGCTGCCAGCCGGCGGGTTCTGCGGCGCCTCCCGCCCACAGCTTGGCGCGGATGGTCGTGGTCGACGAACCGGTCGTCTCCATCGCCAGGTTGAACGTGCTGCCGGCGGTCCAGGTCAGTCCCGCGACAGCGGTGCTGGCGATCGCCGTGCCGTTGCGCTGGATCACGAGCCACGTGGCTCCGTCAGCGCGGTGCCACGCAAGAGCGCGATAGCCGTTCGAACCGGAGCGCCGCGCGCCGAGCCCCTCGTAGGCGACCCCTGTCGACGGCCCGGCGGACAGCGTGTAGCTGATGCGCGCCGAGGTGTCGAGGAGAGACGTCCCCTGCAGGAGCATCTCGCGCGTCTCGCCCGGAGCGAGATTGATCTTGCCCACGCCGTCGGCGACGGAGGTGACAGCAGCGGAACCGCTCATGGGCGCCCACGTGCCCCCCGCATCGGCTGCTCCCCAGCCGCTCGAGACCACACGGCCGAAGGAATCGGACGCCGCGAACACCTGAGCCTGCGTGGTGACGGTCTTGGTGACGCTCGCCGTTCCGCCGAGGCTGTCGGTGACCGTCAGGGTGACGTCGTGCGCGCCCGCCTGGCTGTATGTGTGGCCGGCAGTGGCTCCCGATCCGGCGGGAGTGCCGTCACCCCAGTTCCAGGAATAGGAGAGTGTGGCTCCGTCGGAGGCACTCGACCCCGCGGCAGAGACGTTCACCGTCATACCCGAAGCCGTCGACGTGAACGTGGCAACCGGGTCGGCGTGAGTGGTGACGGCCTGACGCGTGGTCGACGCGGAGCCGCCACGGTTGTCGGTGACGGTCAGGGTCACCGTGCGCGTGCCCGCCGTGGCGTACACATGGCTGGCGACCTGACCGCTCGATGTGGTCCCGTCGCCCCAGTTCCATGCGTACGAGGCGATGGTGCCGTCGGAATCCGTGGATGCGGAACCATCCGCCGAGACCGACAATCCCGTGCCGGTGACCTCGAAGGACGCCGTCGGCAACACGTTCGCCGCCTGGACCACGACCTGCTTCTCCGTCGTCGCGGCCAGCCCGTTGCTGTCCGTGACCGTGAGCTTCGCGGTGTAGGTTCCGGAGGCCGAGTACGTGTGCGACGCCGTCGCCCCGGAGGCCGTCGGAGACTCGTCGCCGAAGTCCCACTTGTAGCCGGTGATCGTGGCCGAGCCGGCCGGAGCGGAGGCGCTCGCGTCGAAGGCCACATCGAGGTCCGTCGCGGTAGCCGTGAAGGAGGCGGTCGGGGCCTCGAAGCCCTTGCCGACGCCGTAGTGCGTCTGCACCTGAGTCGCGGTCAGTGCGTACGGGTAGACCGCGACCTCGTCGAGCGCTCCCTTGAAGTACTTGGAGCTCGGCGCCGAGGGCCAGCTGGTCAGGTTGTCCCCACCGATACGCCAGTACCCGAGGTAGTTCTCCGCGGTGGTGGCGGAGGCGTCGGATGCGACGAGCGTGCCGTCGATGAACAGCTTCATCCCGGCTGCGCTCTGCGTCGCCACAGCATGGTGCCAGTTGTTGTCGTTCAGCGCCGTGCTGTTCTGGATCGTCCGCGTGTTCCCGTCATAGGCGCCGAAGACGAGCCGACCGTTGTTGGTCATGTAGAGGTGACGGTCGTAGCTGGTGGAATCACCCGACGCTGCGCTCCCGTAGCCGAGCAGCTTTCCGCCGTTGGTGGTGTTGGTCTTGAACCACACCTCGGTCGAGAACTCGGTCGAAGCGGCTGCTCTGTTCGTGGTCGCGACCCGCCCCGACGACGTGCCGGTGAAGGTCGATGCTCCCGTCGCGGTGTTCTCGACACCGGACGTGGACGTCGTGACGCCCGAGCCGAAGACCGGCGTGTTCGTTCCCGCCCAGTCCTGTGCGGCATTGCCCAGCGGGTAGTAGAGCTGCGGGGCGTCGGCGGTGACCGCATCGACGTACGCGGAGGCGGCTCCTGCCGTCACCGCCACGCTCACGGCCTGGCTGCTCACCGCGTTGCCGTTGCCGTCTCTCGCGACGACGGTGTACTCCTGTTGCGTTCCCGGAGGCGCCGTCTTGTCTTCGAGGCTGACCGTGGGACGGTTCCACCAGGTGGCGTCGGCGGTCGTCGTGGCGACCGGCGTCGCGGTACCCGTGCGGCGCAGCTCATACGTGAGCTTCAGGTCGTCACGATCCCAGTTGGCCGGGATCGCGACGCGCACGCGCCCGGGGATGAAGGACTGCGCCGTGGCGGTCCAGTTCGCTCCGGACACCCGAGGGCCATCCTTCGCTCCGGCCGGCGGCGTCGTGGAGAAGCGCACGAGGCCCTCGAAGCGTCCGTTGTTCACGGACCGGAACTCTCCGCCGATCGAGATCATGTTGCCGGCTCCGGTGATGGAGAGGCCGGCCTGTCCCATGCCCGTCGTGACACCGACAGCCCAGTCGGGCGTCCAGGCGTACGCGGACGGCGCCGGAGTACCGGCCCAGTTCTTGTAGGTGCTTCCCGCCGCGGGCTGATTGCCCAGGGTTCCGCGGGCGTCCGCCGTGTACGCCTCGGAGTAGCGGTGCGTGCGCGGGTTCTGCTCCGGGTGCATGCCCTGCGTGCTGCAGGCGTGGGTGTGGCTCGTCGTGTAGACGACCTTGCCGGTGGAGTACACGCCGTAGTGGTCGCCGAGGCAGTCCGAGATCCAGCGCACCTGGCCGGTCCCGGCTTCAGCCGCGAACGTGCCTTCGAGGTTGCCGACGTCGGCGCTGGCGTAGACCCACCCGGTCCCGAAGACGGCGGTGGAATCGGCGGCGAGCCCGAAGATGCCGGCCTTGCCCGAGCTCGCGCCCGTGTTCGAGCCGTTCTTGACGGTCTGCGGCAGCGCCCAGGAGGTGTCCACAGCACCGGACGACTTGTCGAGGGCAACAGCGCCGCGCATCGTCAGATCGCCGTTGACCTGCGAGAAGCGGCCTGCCGCGATGACGTTCTGGCCTGCGGGGTCCATGACCATCGCATCGACCTGGAGGTCGGTCTGCGGTGCCCAGCCCAGCAGTGCGCCGTTGGCGGCGTTGAACGCCGCGAGGTTCTTGCGCGCCGTGCCGTTGCCCTGCGTGAACAGGCCTCCGACGTAGACACTGGACCCCGACGTGGCCATGGCATAGACACCGCTGCCGCCGATCGAGGGGTTGAACCCGGGCACCAGCTGACCGGTCACCGCGTCCAGAGCCGCGAAGTTCCAGCGCGCCTGCCCGTTCACCGAGTTGAACGATCCGCCGATGTAGATGCGGCTGCCGTCGGGCGAGGCCGCGACCGCCTTGATCACACCGTTGACCTGCGGAGCGAACGACAGCAGCTGTCCCGTGTTGATGTCGTAGGCGAGCACGTTGGACCGCGCGGTCAGACTCGTCCCCGGCACCGCCAGGGGCGCACGCGCATTGTCGAACTTGCCCACCGCGTACACGGTCGACCCGATCACGGTCTGCGACCAGACGTAGCCGTTGTCGATCTGGACCGTCGGAATCGGATCCGACGTCACGACGTTCTCGTCGCGCTGCAGCAGCGGCGGCGGCGAGACGTCAGCAGCCGAAGCCGACTGCGCCCCCAGCGTCGTCATCCCCGCGACCAGCAACGCTGCTGTCACGACGGAAGCCAGCGCTCCCAGCGCCCGCCTCGTGGTTGTTGTGTTCCCCATTAGTGACTCCCCAGCCGCAGAACGTGTTGTGAATGTGTGAAATTACGAAAGTGCTTGAAAAGGATGATTCGAGAATGTGTGCGCCGGAGCGCGTTCGTCAGGGCAGCGTGCCGGCGAAAGTCGCCACCGGCTCTCCCGCTGCGTAGTTGACGCTGATCTTCACCGAGCGACCCTTTGTCGGATCGAGCATGAAGACATAGGTGCCGGTGGCCTCGGCACCCGCAGCCACCTCACCGGTCAGCGGCTCGTTCGGCCCCGCCGTGGTGGACACTCCGATGTCGCCGTCGTCCGTCGTCAGGCTGACGACGGCGGAATCGACGCTCTGCGCCCGGTCCGAGTCGTTGGTCACGGAGACATCGACGACGACGGCCGGACCGGCGTACTCGCCCGGCGTCTCGGGTTCGACGGTGATGGTCGACACCTCGTCGACGGTGACGACCATGTCTGTGGACAGGGTGATCGGCTCGTCGAGCGCGCCGCTCTCCTCCGTCAGCGCCGGAGCCTCGGTGGGCCCTGCGGCCTCATCGTCAGCCGGCGGCGTCCAGTCGGTGGTGCTTGTGCCCTCGGGCGTCGGCGTCTCGGAGGCCTCGGGGGCTGCGGTGCAGCCTGCCGTCACGAGCGCGAGCGCCACCAGAGGCGCGATGAACGACGCGCGTCTCGAGCGCGAAGAGCCGTCCCCAGAACGGCATGATGAAACATTGAACACTGCAGCTCCCCAGAACCCAGATTCCCCATCCCGAAGCCCCCTCGGCTTCGGTCCCCTCAACCACGCAGAACGCGGCGTCGGCTAATCGTAGTGCGGGAATCGCAAAACCACAAGAGCCGGCTCAGGACGCATGTCTGCGGTGCCCGCCCAGCTGAGCTACGACACTCGCCGTCGCCGCTTCCACTTCGGCGACCGTCTCCCGGTGACCGCGGCCGCCGTGGCGATCCGCGATGCTGCTCGGATCCGCCGCGCCCCTGTTCCCGAAGAGCCGCCGGACCCGGCTTCCGACGCCGTTCGAGACGGCGAGCGGCACCGACCGCGAGCGGGCGCGATCCAGGTGTGCGACGTACTCCGCCACCCGGTCGGCCGCCGAAGACGAGAACCCCGCTCCCAGGTGCGCCGCCTCCTTGATCGTGAACATCCAGTCGCGCGAGCGCGGAGCGAGCCGCACGAGCTCTCCTCGGATGTCCCGCGACGCCGCGAGGACGAGGGTGGACTGCTCGATCAGTTCCACGGAGACCGGTCGTGCTCGATGAGCCTCCACCTGCGCCGCCCAGCCCTCGTCGTCATGAAGCGACGACACCAGCGTGCAGATCGCGTCGCCGTCATTCGCCCGGACGCCCGCACTGCTGACCGAGATGGAGGATTCCGGCCCCAGCCCTCGTCTCAGCGCGAGTTCTGCCAACGGAGACCGGCAGACGTTCGCGGCGCAGACCACCAGGATCTTCTCCCCGGTCATGCGTCGGCACCGAGCCTTCCGATCTCACGGAACCACTTGACGGCGGCGAGCGCGAGGAACAGGGTCGCCGCGGCGCAGAGCAGGCCGTATCCGATGAGGAACGCCGACGTCCAGCCCCAGAGCACGAAGACCAGGCAGACCAGACCGAAATCGGTCGGCAGCAGGATGAGCGATCGAACGAGCGTGCCGCCGCCGCGTTCGTGGGTCGACGCCACCGCGTGCTTGCCCTTGAGGAGGTCGTTGAGGAGCATGCCGGAGAACGTCGTGGACGCGACGATGCTGAACACGATCGGGATCAGCAGCAGCAGCGGGGTGTCGGGCAGCACGCGGTAGAGACCGATCAGCACCGCCAGATGGAGCGACGCGATCTTCAGCGTGTCGATGAAGTGATCGAGCCACTCGCCCTGCGGGCTGCCTCCACCCCGGAGTCGTGCGACCTGCCCGTCGGCGGAATCCCACGCGTAGCCGAGGACGAGGAGCAGCGCGATCAGCAGGCCCAGCGGCACGTTCACCGGCCCGAAGGCGATGAGGCCGATGGCCACGAACGAGTGCACGGCGCTGATGATCGAGACCTGGTTCGGGGTGAGACCGATCCGGTACGCGACGGCGGCGAGGACTCTTCCGATCCGACGATTCACGTACACGGAGTACGCGGGCGCGCCACGAGCGTGCCCCTTCTGCGCACGCGCGAGACGGTGGTAAGCGTCTACGACCATTTCCTGCCCTTCTGGTCTGCCCCCTGCGTACGAGCGATCCGCCGCGCCTCGCGAACTCCACGGAAGTAGGCGCGGATCGGTGCGGCCGACTGGATCAGCTGCCGACGTCCTCCGCGGAGGATCACCTCTCGGGCCGTCCGCGGGATCGAGCGACGCCAGCGTCGCACGTCCGCGTCGTCGAGGTGGCGCACCGCGAAGAGCATCCGATTGCGGATGTTGTAGTAGTAGTACGCCTCGGACTTGGCTCGCGACAGCTCCGGTCCGGAGCGCTGCGTCCCGCCCTCGTCGTGCACGGCGCTCGCCTCCTCGACGAGCGCCAGCGAGCCGCCCGCCGACACCACCTTCCTCGAGAAGTCGACGTCTTCCCAGTACAGGAAGTAGTCGTCATCGAAGCCGCCGGCGAGCTCCCAGACCTCGCGCGTGATCCACAGGCAGGCCCCGCTCAGCCAGGGCTCGAACGGTCGCGCATCCCCCGCGACCCGCCTGCGTCGAGCGCGCATGGTGCCGTCGTCGAGCAGCAGGTCGATGCCGTCGAACCAGGTGCGTCCTTCGGAGTCCGAGATGCGCGGGGACGCGAGAGTCGTGCGTGCGTTCGCCGTGGTGGAGGCGAGCAGCCGCAGCGACTCCCGGTCGATGTGCGCATCCGGATTGATGACGAGGACATCGGTCGCCCCGTCGGCGAGCGCGCGGGTCACGCCGATGTTGACGCCTCCGCCGAAGCCCGAGTTGGTGTCGGGCGAGATCAGCAGCCAGTCGTTCTCGGCAGCGACCTCTTCGGCGGCACGGCGCTCGTCCGCGCTCGACCAGTTGTCGACCACGATGACCGAGACGTCCGGATCGATCTCTCGTGCCTCGCGCGCGACGACCACCAGGTTGCGTCGCAGCAGTGCCGCCGAAGCATAGTTCACGACGACGACGGCGAAGCGCCCGTGGACGAACGACACGTGATCCTCCCCCCGGATCCGCATCACGGATCGCATCGGGTCGCCGGTCGAATTCCCCAGAGTCGCGACCGGCGTCGACTCCCAGGAGAACGACTATACGCGAGAGGGCCACGCGGTGAAGGAAATCCGAGGTTCGCGGTACGATGAGCCGGCGTCGCAGTCAGGCGCACGACTGCCATGGGGATGGCACGACTGCCATGGGGGATGGTGTGGATGACCAGGGGACGGGAATCGAGCGACATGATCGCGGTGACGATCGGCATACCCACGTATCGACGGCCGGAGCTCCTCGAGGCTCTGCTCCTCGCGCTCCCGCCGCGCATCGCGGAATGCGGGGAGCTCGGGGTCGAGATCGATGTGCTGGTCGTCGACAACGACGCCGCCGGCTCCGCTCGGGAGGTCGCGGAGCGCGCAGACCTGCCGGTGCGGTACGTCGTCGAACCGACCCCCGGCATCGCTGCAGCCCGCAACCGGATCCTGGACGAATGCGCGGCGCGCGATCTGGTCGCCTTCATCGACGACGACGAGATCCCGCGGGAGCGCTGGCTCTCCTCCCTTCTCACGGTCTGGCGCGAGCACGGTGCTGATGCGGTGATGGGGCGCGTGATCTCGATCTTCGACGAGGACGTGGATCCTTGGCTGCTCACCTCCGGGACCTTTCGGCGGCCGACGCGGGAGACCGGCACCGTGCTCGAGGTCGCGGCGGCAGGGAACCTCCTGCTCGACCTCCGCTGCATCCGTCGACTCGGCCTCCGCTTCGATCAGTCGCTCGGGCTCGGCGGCGGCGAGGACACCCTCTTCTCTCGGCAGCTGGTGCGCCGAGGTGGCCTGATCGTGTGGTGCAACGAGTCCGAGACCGAGGACCCCGTCGTCGCCGCGAGACTCAGCAGATCCTGGGCCGCGCAGCGAGCGTTCAGCTCGGCGAACGCGAACACGCGGATCGAGCTGCAGCTGACGGAGGGCGCGCTGCGTCGTGGCGCACTCCGCGTACGCGCATTGCTGGGCGGTGTCGTCCGCATCGTGGCCGGCGTCCTTCGCCGGGCGTTCGGCGCCGTCACCTCGAGCATCGACCATCACGCCAGAGGCACCCGCATAGCGCACCGCGGCCGCGGGATGGTCGCAGCCGCCTTCGGCCGGCGCTATGACGAGTACAGCCGCCCATCGGAGGACGACACGACCATGACCGACCCCGCATCGACCGTCCGCGTGATGCAGTCCCTCGGAGCGCCGCGCCCGACGACGAACCCGTACAACAAGATGCTCGACGAGGCGCTGGGTTCCACCGAGGGGCTCGTGCACCTGCGCTTCTCCTGGAAGACGGCCCTCTTCGGCCGCTACGATGCCTTCCACTGGCACTGGCCCGAGGCCAAGCTGCACGGTTCGAGCTGGTGGAAGTCGACCGGGAAGTACCTCCTCACGACGGCGCTCGTGGCCCGTCACCGCCTGTCACGGCGCATCGCGGTGGTGCGCACGGTCCACAACATCGAGCTCCCCGACGACAACGCGCCGCGACTGTGGCTGCTGCGCTTCATCGACCGCCACACGGATTACCGGATCCTCATCAACGAGACGACGCCGCTGCCTCCGGGGACACCGCACAGCCTGATCCTGCACGGCCATTACCGCGACTGGTATGCGAAGTTCCCTTCCGCCGAGCGCGTGCCCGGACGACTCGGATCCTTCGGCGGGGTCCGCCGCTACAAGGGCCTGGAAGGGTTCATCGACGCGTATGCGGAGGCCGTCGCGACCGAGCCGACACTCAGCCTGAAGATCGGCGGACGCCCGTCCACCCCCGAGCTCGGCGACGACCTGCGAGCCCGGACCGCGGGCCTTCCGGGTGTCGAGCTGCACCTCGACTTCCTGAGCGACGCCGAGCTCGTCCAGCTCGCGACCTCGTCCGAGCTCATCGTGCTGGCCTACCGCTTCATGCACAACTCCGGCAGCGTCCTCGCCGCCTTGTCGATGGCACGTCCGGTGCTGGTGCCGCGCAACGAGGCGAACGAGGCGCTCGCGCGCGAGGTCGGCCCCGAATGGGTGCTCATGTACGACGGAGACCTGGACGCCTCGACGGTCGTCGAGGCGTGGCGTGCCGTGTCGACGCTGACGGGCTCGCCCGACCTGTCGCGCCGCGAGTGGGCCGATGCCGGCCGCGCGCACCGGGACGCGTTCCGCGCGGCCGTCGTCCACAAACGACGGCGCCACTGAGCCGGATCCGACGAGCGCTTCCTTCGACGACGAGAGGCTGTATTGATGTCCACACCGATGAGACGCGCGTTCTTCCGCGCGAAAGCAGCGACCGTGCGCGCGAAAGCGGGTTCGTTCCACCGCGAGCTCCTGGCGAACGAGCGCCTCGCGCCGGACGAGTTCACTCAGATGCAGAACCGGCTCGCCCGCGACATCGCGGCGTTCGCCATGAAGTCCTCGCCGTTCTACGGCCGGCATTACGGCGAGCTCGGCATCCGCCCGAACTCCCTGATCGATCCGGAGGCGTGGGCGGCGCTGCCGATCCTCGATCGCGCCACGGTGAAACAGCACGCGGCGGAGTTCCGCACCGCAGAGGCGACGGACGCCAACGCTCGTCCCGCGCTGACCGGGGGGAGCACCGGGGAGCCGCTGGCCACGTTCCACGACGCCCGGGTGCCGTCACTCGCGCTGAGCTGGCGGATGTACTCCTGGTGGGGAGTGGAGCCGTCCGACGACCTCGCCCGTGTGGGTCGTTGGAACTTCGGCCGCCTGGCGACCCTCAAGAACGACGTGGCCTGGTGGCCGACCAAGCAGGTCTACCTCGACGCCGGTCTCATCTCGGCGCAGACCATGGAGACGTTCCATCGCCAGCTCACGGCGACCCGACCGCGCCTGATCGAGGGCTACGTGGGAGCGATGCTGGAGTTCGCCGACTTCCTGGAACGCCGAAAGCTGACCGTCCCCGCACCGACGGCGATCGCGACGACGGCTGCGCCGCTCACGGCATCCGTCCGCGCTCGTCTCGAGTCCGTCTTCGGCGCTCCCGTCTACGACGAGTACCGCGGTTCCGAGTTCGGCTGGATCGCCGGCGAGTGCGGCCACCGCGACGGGCTCCACGTGTTCGCGGATGTCCGACGCGTCGAGGTGGTGGATGAAGACGGCGCTCCCGCGGCCCCGGGCCAGCTCGGCGACCTCGTCATCACGGACCTTCGCAATCGCGTGTTCCCCATGATCCGATATCGCACGGGCGACAAGGGCATCCTGCGCGGGGAACCCTGCCGCTGCGGCCGCGCCCTTCCGCTCATGGAACAGCCGCAGGGCCGGACGACGGACCTGATCCGTCTGCCCAGCGGGACCGTGCTCGCGCATCGCCTCATGGGGATGTTCGCCGCGCACCCGGAAGCAGTCCGGCTCTTCCAGATCCATCAGCTCTCCGACTATTCGATCATCATCCGCGTCGTCGTCGGCGACGGTGCGCAGGCGCGGGATCAGATCGAGAGCGCGGTCACCTCCCTGCGCGAGCGGATCGCCGACGAGGTGCCGGTGACCGTCGAGTACGTCGACGCGCTGCCATACACGGGCGGCAAGACGAAGTACGTCATCAGCGACGTGCCGACCACGACGTGACACCGGCGGTGGTCGCGCCCGGGCCTCGGTGCGTGACCGCCGCCGTCATGCCCGGGACAGCAGCCCCTGCACGAGAGCTGCGACCATGATCTGCGTCGTGAAGTTGCGCTCCACCTCGATCCGGCCGTTCCGCCCGAGTTCGGCCGCACGTCCCGGGTCATCGAGCAGTCGCAGCACGGCGCCCGCGAGTGCCTCCGCGTCTCCGGGCGGCACGAGGTGTCCGGTCCGGCCCTCGCTCACGTACTGCGCCATGCCGGGCGTGTCCGAGACCACGACCGGGCGGGCGGTCGCGAGTGCTTCCAGGGCCACCGTCATCCCCGAGGCGTGCAGGTTCGGTCTGGTCGGGACCACGATGACGCTGGCGGTCGCATAGAGATCTCGAAGCTCCGCATGCGGCATATGCCGGACCACCCGCACCCCCTCGGGCGGCACGAGTTCTGAAGCGGTCTGCACCACGACCTCCGTGTCCGGCCGCGCGGCCAGCACCCGCGCGAGCGCCGCGTAGAGCGTCGCCGGATCGCGGTCACGATCGTTGCCGACACTGACGATCCGCGGCTGCGTCGGAGAAGGCCGCGCGCTGAAGAAGTCACTGTCGATGCCGAACGGGATCGGGAAGACCCGCGGACCTCGGGTCCCCAGCAGGTCCCGGAGCGGATCGACCTGTGCTTCGCTGAGCACCCACGCGGACTCCGCACCGCTCAGCATCGAGAGCAGGCGCGGCGGTGTGGACCCGGCCCGCGCCATGTCGGTGAGCCAGATCACGCCGGTGGCGAATCGCGCGCGGGGACGCAGGACCTGCAGGCGATATGCGGTGTTCTCGTCCCAGGACACCGCCAGGCCCGCGACGGGACGGGGCCCGATGCCCAGCCGCGCTCGCACGCGGGGAACTCGACCGGGCGGCGGGAGATCGATCACCTGCACGGCCGCATGATCACGCAGCGCGTCCAGTCCGTACGGCCACACGCTCGGCACCTCGCCCCTGGCATGGCTCTGCGCCCAAGCCGGCGCCGACTGTTCGGCGCGATGAGCCCAGGTGAGAGACAGCGAGGCCCCATCCTCGGATTCCACGAGCCAACTATGGACCCCCGGCTCGATTCCTGACAAGTGTCGATTTCCGCCGGGCAGCTGCTCGGCTCAGACCCCGGCCGTCACAGCATCCGCCCACCACGCGGCGATGCGACCCGCTAGAGTCGAGCGTACGACTGTGGGGGTCGTCGGACGGCAGGGGATGGCCGTCCCTTCTGTGACGCCACCATGGACATCGACGTTTTCACGAGGGGGATCATGAAGGGCATCATTCTGGCGGGCGGTTCGGGCACGCGACTGCATCCGATCACGCTGGGGGTCTCGAAGCAGCTGATCCCGGTCTATGACAAGCCGATGGTCTACTACCCGCTGTCGACGCTGATGCTGGCCGGGATCCGCGACATCCTCGTCATCACCACCCCGCACGACGCCGCCCACTTCGAGAGACTCCTCGGAGACGGTTCGCAGTTCGGGATCTCGCTGACGTTCGCGCAGCAGGAGTCGCCGGACGGACTCGCGCAGGCGTTCACGATCGGTGCGGACTTCATCGGCGACGACAGCGTGGCGCTCGTGCTCGGCGACAACCTGCTCTACGGCCCGGGCCTCGGCACGCAGCTCAAGCGCTTCGCCGACATCGACGGCGGCGCGGTCTTCGCCTACTGGGTGGCCGAGCCGGAGGCGTACGGCGTCGTGGCGTTCGACGACGCCGGCCAGGCGATCTCGCTCGAGGAGAAGCCGAAGCATCCGCAGAGCAACTACGCGGTGCCCGGACTGTACTTCTACGACAACGACGTGATCGCGATCGCTCGCGACCTCGCGCCGAGCGCGCGCGGCGAGTACGAGATCACCGACGTCAACCGCGAGTACCTCGAGCGCGGCAAGCTCCAGGTCGAGGTGCTGCCCCGCGGCACCGCCTGGCTCGACACCGGGACGTTCGATCAGATGACGGATGCCGCCGACTACGTGCGCACGATGGAGCGCCGCACCGGCATGAAGATCGGTGTGCCCGAAGAGGTCGCCTGGCGCCAGGGATTCCTCGACGACGACGAGCTGCGGGTACGAGCCGAGGCGCTCGTGAAGTCGGGCTACGGCTCCTACCTGCTCGAACTCCTGGAACGAGGAAAGCGATGACCCGGCTGCTCGTGACCGGCGGCGCCGGTTTCATCGGATCGAACTTCGTGCACCATGTCGTGGCGCACACCGACGCGCACGTGACCGTCCTCGACAAGCTGACCTACGCGGGCAACCGCGCGTCGCTCGCCGGGCTCCCCGCCGACCGGGTCGAACTCGTCGAGGGCGACATCGCCGATGCCGAGCTCGTCGACGCGCTCTTCGCGAAGACCGACGCGGTCGTGCACTACGCGGCGGAGTCGCACAACGACAACTCGCTGCACGACCCGCGGCCCTTCCTCGACACCAACATCATCGGCACGTACACGCTGCTCGAGGCCGCGCGCCGGCACGAGCGCCGCTTCCACCACATCTCGACCGACGAGGTGTACGGCGATCTGGAGCTCGACGACCCGCAGCGCTTCACCGAGAACACCCCGTACAACCCCTCGTCGCCGTACTCGTCGACGAAGGCGGGCAGCGACCTGCTGGTGCGCGCCTGGGTGCGGTCGTTCGGAGTGCAGGCGACGATCTCGAACTGCTCGAACAACTACGGCCCCTACCAGCACGTCGAGAAGTTCATCCCGCGTCAGATCACCAACGTGCTCCGCGGCATCCGCCCGAAGCTCTACGGCGCAGGCCAGAACGTGCGCGACTGGATCCACGCCGACGATCACTCCTCCGCCGTGCTCACGATCCTCGACAAGGGCGAGATCGGCGAGACGTACCTGATCGGCGCCGACGGCGAGAAGGACAACAAGTCGGTCGTCGAGCTCATCCTCACGCAGATGGGGCAGCCGGCGGACGCCTACGACCACGTGACCGATCGCGCCGGTCACGACCTGCGCTACGCGATCGACTCCACGAAACTCCGCACCGAGCTGGGCTGGGCGCCGCAGTTCTCCGACTTCGAGTCGGGCCTCGCCTCGACGATCGACTGGTACCGGGAGAACGAGGACTGGTGGGCGCCGGCGAAGGACGCCACCGAGTCGTTCTACGCGGCGAAGGGTCAGTGATGACGGAGTTCGGCAAGGCGCTCACGGTCACCGAGACGCCGATCCCCGGCCTGCTCGTCGTCGACCTGCCCGTGCACGGGGATTCGCGCGGATGGTTCAAGGAGAACTGGCAGCGCGAGAAGATGGTCGCCGCCGGTCTCCCGGACTTCGGCCCGGTGCAGAACAACATCTCCTTCAACGATGCCGTCGGCACCACGCGCGGCATCCATGCGGAGCCCTGGGACAAGTGGGTCTCGGTCGCGACCGGGAAGATCTTCGGCGCGTGGGTCGACCTGCGTGCCGGCGATACGTTCGGCACGCTCTTCACGACGGAGATCGATCCGTCGCGCGCGATCCTGGTGCCCCGCGGCGTCGGCAACTCGTATCAGACCCTCGAGGCGGACACGGCCTACACCTACCTCGTCAACGACCACTGGTCACCCGACGCCGAATACTCGTTCCTGAACCTCGCGGACGAGACCGCGGCGATCGCGTGGCCGATCCCGCTCGCCGACGTCGAGGTCTCGCCCAAAGACCTCGCGCACCCGCGCCTCGCCGACGTGACGCCGATCGGACCGAAGAAGATCCTCGTGCTCGGCGGCGCCGGTCAGCTCGGGCTCGCCCTGCGCGCCGCGCTCGGCGACGTCGAGCACGTGGAGTACACGACGCGGGAGACCCTCGATCTGCGGACCGACGACCTGGCCACGGCGCGGCGCTGGCGCGACTACCGCGCGATCGTCAACGCCGCCGCCTACACAGCGGTCGATCTCGCCGAGACCGACGAAGGGCGTGCTGACGCCTGGTCGTCGAACGTCGGCGGAGTGACCGCGTTGGCGCGCGTCGCCGCCGAGAACGGCATCACCCTCGTGCACGTGTCCAGCGACTACGTGTTCGACGGCATGAAAGCCGGCGCGTACACGGAGACCGACGCGGTGCGCCCGCTCGGGGTCTACGGACAGACGAAGGCCGCGGGCGACGCGGTCGCCGCCACGGTGCCGCGACACTACATCGTCCGCACATCATGGGTCATCGGCGAGGGGCGCAACTTCGTGCGCACGATGGCATCGCTCGCCGAGCGGGGCATCGCTCCTCGGGTCGTCGGCGACCAGATCGGGCGCCTGACCTTCACCGAAGATCTGGCCTCGGCGATCCTGCACCTGCTGTCGACAGCCGCGCCCTACGGCGTCTACAACGTGACCGGTGCGGGAGAGCCGCGGTCGTGGGCCGACATCGCGCGCGCCGTGTACCGCCTGACCGGACATGACCCGTCCGCCGTGACGGATGTGACCACGACGGAGTACTTCGCCGACCAGGCCGGCCCGATCGCCCCGCGCCCGCTCAACAGCGTGCTGGACCTCGACCGCATCCAGGCGACGGGATGGACGCCGCGGGACGCGGACGCCGCCCTCGAGGCGTACCTCGCCGCGAGCAGCTAGAGCTCACCCGGCTTCATCGCCTCGGCATCGATCGCGCGGATGACGCGCAGGGCGGCGGTGTCCGTCGGCGGCTCGGCCCCCGCGGCATCGCCCTTGCGCCGCCGCTGCGGCGCGTAGACGACGAGCGAGTGGAACAGGAACCGGGCGAAGAACGCGACGATCAGCGAGAGCGCCGTCGCGAGCACGCTCGAGATGTGCCAGGACTCGACCATGAGCGCCATCATCGGGATCCGCAGTGCGGCCTCGACGTTGTTGAACGCGAAGGAGCTGGCGAAGCGGATACCGAGAGCGCGGGCATCCGTGCGCATGTCGGCGAACACGAACCGCTCCTGCAGCAGGAAGTTGCCGATGATCGTGACCTCGGCCCCGATGATGGCCGCCCAGACGTACGGCACACCCGCGGCGGTGAGAGCCCACATGATGCCGAGATTCGCGGCCGCGCCGATCACGCCGATGAGCGCGAACAGCGACATCTTCCCGAAGCGCAGGCGGGCGAGGTGCGCGATGAAGGTCGCCCCCTGGCGCAGGCTCGCCTTCGACGTGCCGTGCCGGCGCTCCGCGAACTCCATCGGCACCTCGGCGATGCGCAGATCGTTGCGCGCGAGGATCTCGAGGAGGATCTTGAAGCCCTGCGGCTGGAGCGCCGACAGGTCGAGCTGACGCCGGTCGACGAGGAAGAAGCCGGTCATCGGGTCGGTGCTGCGCGCGAGACGGATGGGGAACATCGCCCTGGTCAGCCAGGTCGCCACGCGGGAGACGCCGAAGCGCACGGCGGTGCCGAGGCCGCTGGTGTCGCCTCCGCCGATGTAGCGGGACGCGGCGACGAGGTCGGCATCACCCTGCGCGAACCGCTCGAGCAGGATCGGAAGGAGTTCGGGCGGATGCTGCAGATCGCCGTCCATGACGATGCAGACATCGGATGCCGCGGCCTCGAGTCCCACGGCCACGGCTCCGCCGAGTCCGCCTCTGTTGTCGGTGCGGTGGATGACCCGCACGGGAATCGGGGCGTCGACCGCGACCCGTTCGACCTCGGCGGCGGTGTCGTCGGCGCTGTCGTCGACGAACAGGACCTCGGCGTCCCATCCGGCGAGCGCGGCGGCGGTGCGGGCGACGAGTTCCGCGACGTTGTCGCGTTCGTTGAACGTCGGCACGATGACCGTGACCGGTGTCCCCACGTCAGCCCCCTGTTCCGCGCACGCACCGCGTGCGGCCTCCATCGTTCCATGGGTTGCTGTGGGGAACGAAACCCAGACCTGCTAGACTGTCGAACCGCGGCTGTGGGAGTCGCGAAGCGGGTGGGGATCCGCTTACTGGGGAATTACTGATCTGGGGAGATCATGGGGACGCGTATCGGCTACGCCGTTGGTGCTTTCGACCTGTTTCACGTCGGGCATCTGAATCTACTTCGTCACGCCAAGCAGCACTGCGACATTCTGATCGCAGGCGTCGTCAGCGACGAGATGCTGCGTCAGGTGAAGGGCATCGAGCCAGTCATCCCGACGGCCGAGCGTGCGGAGATCGTGAAGCACATCTCGTTCGTCGACGACGTCTACGTCGAGACGACGCCGTCGAAGATGGACTCGTGGCGCGACGTGCAGTTCACGCACTTCTTCAAGGGCGATGACTGGCGCGGAACCGACAAGGGGCTGCGCCTGGAGCGCGACTTCGCCGAGGTCGGGGTCGAGGTCGTCTACTTCCCGTACACGGCTCACACGTCGAGCTCGTCGCTGCGCCGTGCGCTCGACGCGATCACCGCCGGCGCGAGCGCGCCAGCCGTCGCCGCAAGTCGCTGACGCCGGGGCCCATCCCCGGATCGCTCAGTTCGCGACGCCGAGCAGGCTGCGCGCCATCCGCGCGACGTGCGGCGGCGTGTGCGGCCCGAGCCAGACCGTCCACTGCGACGGCGGCTCGGAGCAGGTCCACTCGACGCACCAGGCGTGCACGGCGTTGGCCAGCCGCTCACCACGCGTGTGCGCACGGATGCCGTCACCGCGCACCAACCAGCGCACCGACACCCCCTCGGGCACGTCGATGTGACGGAACTGGATGCGCGCCGCGGCTTCGAGGAGGATCACGCCCTGCGCGTCCCACGGCAGTCGCGCTGCGATGCTCGCGATGATGCCGGCATCGGCCGCGTCGCCGGCGATGAGCACGGCACCTTCGATGTCGTCCCAGTCGGGATCCTGCAGGTGCTCGCATGCGCTGCTCATGGCTTCGAGTATAGGTAAGGGTACCCTTACTCACAAGAGGGTGGTCCGTGACCCGCGCGGCTCTAGCGCTCGGCAGAGCCGCTCGTCAACGCCTTTGCGCGACGATGCCGCCCGGAGGACTCTCGGAGCGTGGATCGATCTGAGATGCCGTACCGACGGCGCATTCGACGCCCCGTCTCCGTCCTCGCAGGGATCGCCGTCGTCGCGCTCCTCTCCGGGTGCGGACTCACCGTCCCCACCGACCCCGACGGCACCCTGGACTCCGTGACGGGAGGAGTGCTCCGCGTCGGCACGTCCCCGGATGGCGAGCTGGTGGAGGTGATCGGTGACGACCCCTCCGGCGCGATCGTCGACATCGTGGACCGCTTCGCCGACCGCATCGACGCCGAGACCGACTGGACCGTCGCCTCGGAGGAGACGCTGGTGACGGAACTCGAAGCGGGCAACCTCGACCTCATCGCCGGCGGCATCACCCCCGACACCCCCTGGGTCGACAAGGCCGGCGTCACGCGAGGCTATCGCGGGATCGAGGGCGCCGAGGGTCGCGAACTCGTGATGCTGGTGCCGCTGGGCGAGAACGCATTCCTGTCGGCCCTGGAGACCTTCCTCGACGAGGAGGTCGGCAGATGATCGAGACCCGGCAGTTCGGCCGCACCACCCTGCCCGCCGAGCAGGCGCGCGCAGTTCGTCGCGCGGTCAAGTGGGAGATCTTCACGATCGTGTACACCTCCATCACGATCGCCGTGATCGCCCTCGTGGTCGGTGAGTCGCAAGCCATGCGGACAGCCTGGATCGAGGACATGCTCTCCCTGATCCCGCAGTTCGCCTTCCTGACGGCGCTGATCTTCGTGCGCCGCCGCCCCACGAAGAAGCACCCATACGGCCTGCACCGGGCGATGGGCGTCGGGCATCTCGTGGCCGGAGTGGCGCTGCTCGCCGTGGGGCTGAACCTCGCTGTCGAGGCCGTGACCGGACTGATCGCGGCCGAGCATCCCACGATCGGCACCGTGCAGCTGTTCGGGCAGACGATCTGGCTCGGGTGGCTCATGGTGAGCGTCATGGTCGTCGTGATCATCGGGCCCGTGTTCTTCTACGGCCCCGCGAAATCGAAGCTCGCGCCCGTGCTGCACAACAAGCTGCTGTACGCGGATGCGGACATGGCGAAGGCGGACTGGCAGACCACGGTGGCATCGGTCGTCGGCGTGCTCGGCATCGGCGTCGGCGCGTGGTGGCTGGATGGCGCGGCAGCCCTGTTCATCTCCCTCGGCATCATCTGGGACGGCTTCCGCAACACCAAGACGGCCGTGGTCGACCTCATGGATCAGCGCGCGCGCACCTACGACAGCAAGCACCCGCACCCGCTCGCCGCCGACATCGTGTCGTACCTGCGCAGCCGCCCCTGGGTTGCGCAGGCCGGTGTGCGGATGCGCGATCAGGGTCAGGTCTTCCACATCGAGGCGTTCGTCGTGCCCCATCGGCGAAAGGTGCCACTGGACGACCTCACCGCCGCTGCGGAGGGGATCGCCGACATCGACTGGAAGATGCAGGACGTGGTCGTGATCCCCGTGGAGCACCTGCCCGAAGAAGTGGACAGGGGTCGATGAGGATCCCGAGCCCGGATCAGGAGGACGCGCTCTTCCCGGGCTTCGCCACGACGACGATCACGACGGACGCCGCCGAGATCTTCGTGCGGCACGGGGGCTCCGGCCCGCCGGTGGTGCTGCTGCACGGGCATCCGCGAACCTCCGCCACCTGGCATCGCGTCGCCCCGCTGCTCGTGGATCGCGGCTTCCACGTCATCTGCCCGGACCTTCGCGGCTACGGTCGCTCCCGCGGACCGAAACCCACCGCCGACCACGCCGCGCATTCCAAGCGTGCCGTGGCCGCCGACATCGTCGAGGTCGCACGGCAGCTGGGCCATGACCACTTCCACCTCGCCGGGCATGACAGGGGAAGCTACGTCGCGCTGCGTCTCGCCCTGGATCACCCGCAGGTCGTGGACCGCCTCGCCGTCATGGACTGCATCCCGATCAGCGAACACCTCCGGCGCGCGGACGCGACGTTCGCGATGAGCTGGTGGCACTGGTTCTTCTTCGCCCAACCGGAGATCCCGGAACGCGTGATCGGCGCCGACCCCAGCGCCTGGTATTCACCCAAGGCCGACCCCGCGACCATGGGAGAGGCGAACCATGCCGAACTCATGACGGCGGTGCAGGAGCCGCGCGTCGTCCGCGCGATGCTCGAGGACTACCGCGCCGGCCTCTCCGTCGACCGCGACCACGAGGAAGCCGACCGCACCGCCGGTCGCCGCGTCCAGGCATCCACCCTCGTGCTGTGGTCGAAGCGAGACGACCTCGAAGCCCTCTACGGCGACCCGCTCCAGATCTGGAGCGACTGGGCCACGGAACCCGTCGGATTCGCCATCGACAGCGGACATCACATGGCGGAGGAGGCTGCTCCGGCCGTCGCTGCAGCGCTCGGACGATTCTTCGCCTGAGCCACCGCTCGCAGGACCCCGACCCGCTCTCAGCGCCACCCCATCCCGGCGGCCGTAGGCTGGAAGCATGACTTCTGCTGCCTCCGACACCATCACGATGTTCGGCGCCGACTGGTGCCGCGACTGCATCCGCACCAAGAAGCAGCTCGATGCACTGGGGGTCGAATACACGTACGTCGACCTCGTCGCCGAGCCCGCCGCTGCGGACGTCGCGAAGGAGATCTCGGGTCGCACGAACATCCCCGTCGTCGTGTACCCCGACGCCTCGCACCACGTCGAGCCGTCGAACGCCGACGTCGAGTCGAAGCTGCGCGAGCTCGCACTGATCTGAGCGGTCCTCATCGCGCCGCTACACTGGCGCGATGAGCACTGAGGCTCGGCCCGAACGAGCATCCGTCCGCCTCTCCCCGCGCACGATCGTGCTGTATGCGATCGGGTCGCTGGGGACCGGCGGCTACGCCACCCTGCCCGGGCTGGTGCTGACGTATTTCCTCACCGACAACCTCGGTGTCGCCGCGCTCGCGGCCGGACTCATCGTTACAGCCGCGAAGATCTGGGACGTCCTGATCGACCCTCTGATCGGCGCGGCTTCCGACCGTCAGCTCGCCCGCACCGGATCCCGTCGGGGCTTCATGGTGACCGGCGCTCTGGCCCTCCCCCTGTTCTTCGCGCTCACGTTCGCCGTGCCGCCGTCCTGGGGCCCGGTCGCCGGGGCGATCAGCGTGCTGCTGGCCTTCCTTGCGACCGCGACGGCGTTCAGCCTCTTCCAGGTGCCGTACGTGGCCCTGCCCGCCGAGCTGACCGGCGACTACGACGAGCGCACCCGTCTGCTCGGCTGGCGCGTGGTCGTGCTCACTGCGGCGATCCTGCTGTTCGGTGCCGGCGGCCCCGCGCTGCGCAATGCCGGCGACGACCCCGTGATGGGGTACCTCCTGATGGGCATCGCCTCGGGCATCGTGATCGGGATCGGAATGCTGATCGCCGCCCGGACGGCGTCCATCGCCGCGCGGCGCACCGAGGTGGCACCGGCCGCCGCGATCGCCGGCTCGACGTGGCGCGATCAGTACATGTCGGGTTTCCGGGCGTTGCGCCGCAGCCAGCCGTTCCGCGCCCTGCTGGGCACGTTCGTGCTGCAGGCGCTCGCCACGGGGACGATGCTCGCCGGCGCGCAGTACGTCGCGACGTGGGTGCTGCGCAGCGAGGACGCCGTGACGTTCGTGTTCGTCGCCCTCGTCGGACCCGCGCTCCTCGCGACACCGGCCTGGACCGTCATCGCGAGGCGCGTCGGCAAGGAGCGGGCGTTCGCGATGGCCAGCATCCTGTTCACCGCCGCGGCGGCGACCCTCGTGTTCGCGGTCTGGGCGCCCGGTGCCTGGATCTACGCCTCGGTCGCGGTCGCCGGCATCGCCTACGCCGGGCTCCAGTCGCTGCCCATGGCGATGCTGCCCGACGTGATCTCCCACGACGAGCGCACCACCGGGCCCGGACAGGCCGGCACGTTCACCGGCATCTGGACCGCGGGCGAGACCGTCGGCTTCGCACTCGGCGCCACCGCGGTGTCGCTGACGCTCGCGACGACCGGTTACATCTCGACCGTCGCCGGCACCACGGTCGAGCAGCCGGAGGCCGCGATCACGGGCATCGTGCTCAGCTTCAGCATCCTGCCCGCCGTGCTGATGGCTGCGAGCCTGTTGACGCTCCGGCGCTACCGTCTGCGTCGCGCCGACATCGAGACCGTCGGAACCTCCGACGCCTAAGCTGGGATCCCGTCCGAAGGAGACGCCGATGACTTCTGCGAGCACAGCCCCCGCCCCTGCATCCGCCTCGAAGAGCACGCCGACGAGTCCGCCCGCGTCGCTGAGCGAGGGCGAACGGGAACGCCTCGACACCACGGTCGACGACCTGCAGGCCGGATCTCGAACCTGGTCCGCCCTCACCGTCGCCCAGCGGGTCACCCTGCTGCGCGCGGTGCGCACGAGCGTCGCCGCCACGGCCGAGGACTGGGCGAACACCGCCGCCGCCTCCAAGGGGCTCGACGGGAAGCACCCGTTGCGCGGCGAGGAGTGGTTGAGCGGGCCGTACAGCGTGCTCGGCGCCCTCGACGCCTACATCGAGACGCTCTCCCGCCTGGCGAAGGGGGCGAACCCGCTCGACGGCATCACCATCGACCGCGCCCCGGGCGGGCGCACCCGCGTGCACGCCTTCCCCCTGACCGGCATCGACAAGTTCCTGCTGTCCGGCTTCACCGGCGAGGTCTGGCTCGAGCCCGGCATCACCCCGAACGCCGCGCGCGCCGGTGCCGGCCTCGCGCAGCGCACCCCCACCGAGCCGGGCGGCGTCGGACTCGTGCTCGGTGCGGGCAACGTGACATCTATCCCGGTCCTCGACGTGCTGTACGAACTGCTCGCCCACAACCGCACCGCCCTGCTGAAGGTGAACCCCACGCAGGACGCCCTGGTCCCGGTGTACAAGCGCGCGCTGGCACCCCTCATCGAGCCGGGACTGCTGCGCATCGTCCGCGGCGGCCCGGCGGTCGGCGCGTACCTCACCGCCCATCCCGGGCTCGTGCACGTGCACATCACCGGCTCGGCCGCGACGTTCGACACGATCGTCTGGGGGCCGTCGAAGGGCGATGGAGCTGCCGCGACGAAGCGCCGCCGCCGCGAGAACCGCCCACAGCTGAAGAAGCCGATCACGGCGGAGCTCGGCGGCGTCTCCCCCATCATCGTGGTGCCGGGCGCCTGGACGGATGCCGACCTCACCTACCAGGCCGAGCACATCGCGACCATGCGCCTGCAGAACTCCGGCCACAACTGCATCGCCGGGCAGGTCGTCATCATGTCGTCCGACTGGGATCAGGCCGACGCGTTCCGCGCCGCGCTGCGCCGTGCGTACGCCAATGCCCCCGAGCGCCCCATCTGGTACCCCGGCTCACCCTCGCGGATGGACCTCGCGACCGACGCCTACCCCGACGCGCTCGTGCTGGGCGACCGGGTGCTCGTCGAGATCGACGCCGATGACGATGCCTCCGCGCTCGAGACGACCGAGTACTTCGCGCCGGTGCTGGGCGTGGTCACGGTCCCTGGGACGGGCCAGGAGTTCCTGGACGCCGCCGTCGCCCACGCGAACGACAAGCTCCAGGGCACACTCGGCGCGAACCTGCTGATCGATCCGGCGACCGAGAAGTCACTCGGCGCCGGCTTCGAGCGCGCGATCACGGCTCTGCACTACGGCTCGATCGCGATCAACGGATGGACCGCATTCGGCTTCATCACCCCGACCCTCACCTGGGGCGCCTTCCCGGGCGGCACCATCGACGACGTCGGCAGCGGCATCGGCGTGGTGCACAACGCGCTCTTGCTCGACGGGGTGGAGCGCTCCGTGCTCCGCGGACCCTTCCGCCCGTTCCCGAGGTGGATCGCTGGGTCCCTGAGCTTGTCGAAGGGCGGCGGCGGACGCCTCACGATCCTGCCGAAGCCGCCGTGGTTCGTCTCGGCCCGCACGGGAGCGGCCGTGAGTGAGGGGCTGACCCGCCACCGTGCGAACGGCGGCGTCGTGGGACTCCTGAAGACGCTGACGAAGGCACTGCAGGCCTGAGGCCGAGACTCAACGGGCGGCGCGGGCGAAGCGGTCGGTCGCGGCGCGCAGCGCCTTCTGGGTGCCGGGCTCGGTGGCCGCGTGACCCGCATCGTCGACCACGACGAACTCGGCCTCCGGCCAAGCGCGGTGCAGGTCCCACGCGGTCATCATCGGCGTCGCGACATCGTGCCGCCCCTGCACGATGACGGTCGGGATGTGGCGGATGACGTCGACCCCGGCGATCAACTGCCCCTCTTCCCACCAACCGCGGTGGACGAAGAAATGGTTCTCGATGCGGGCGAATGCGGTCGCCTTCTCGGGGTCGGACATCGCCGCGATCTGCGCGGCATCCGGTATCAGCGTCACCGTCGCCGCCTCCCAGGTCGACCAGGCGATGGCAGCCGGTACGTGCACGGCGGGATCCGGGTCGAACAGGCGCCGGTGGTACGCCTCGATCATGTGCGAGCGCTCGAGCACCGGGATCGGCGCGAGGAAACTCTCCCAGAGATCGGGGAACAGCGCGGCCGCACCACCCTCGTAGAACCACTCGAGCTCGGCGCGGCGCAGCGTGAAGATCCCGCGGAGCACGAGCTCGGTCACGGCATCCGGGTGCGCCTGCGCATATGCCAGCGCGAGGGCGCTCCCCCACGACCCGCCGAACACCTGCCAGCTGTCGATGCCGAGGTTCTTGCGCAGCAGCTCGATGTCGGCGATCAGGTGTGCGGTCGTGATGTACCGGAAGTCGGCGTCCGGGGCACTCGCGTGCGGCGTGCTGCGTCCGCAGCCGCGCTGGTCGAACAGCACGATGCGATAGACCTCGGGGTCGAAGAACCGGCGCTGCCACGGTGAGGTGCCGCTGCCGGGCCCGCCGTGCAGGAACACCACCGGCTTGCCCTCGGGGTTGCCGCTGACCTCCCAGTAGACGCGGTGGCCGTCGCCGACGAGCAGTTCCCCGGTCTCGTGCGGTTCGATCGGTGGATACAGTGCATCCGTCTTCTTCTTCATCGGTCCCCCAACCGGTCGTGCCGACTTCTTCGTCAACGGTAGCGGTTCGCGCGCTGGGCTACGGATCCAGCCGATCGGCCGGCAGCGTCAGCACCTGCTCGCAGACGCCGAGGCCGTTCTGATACCCCTCGGCGAACCAGCGCTGCCGCTGCTCGCTGGAGCCGTGCGTCCAGCTCTCCGGGTTCGAGAAACCGGACTGCTCCTGGATGTGGTCGTCGCCCACCGCGAACGCCGCGTTCAGCGCATCGACGCGCTGCTTCTCCGTGGTCGGCTGCAGGTACGGGACGCCCTTGCTGTCGGTCTCCTCCGAGATCCGTCCGATCCAGGCACCCGCGTAGCAGTCGGCCTGCAGTTCCGTGCGGACGCCGTTGCTTCCGGGACCGGTGCCGTTGTTCGGGTAGTCGTCCATGACCCCGGTGATCCACTGGATGTGGTGGCCCCACTCGTGCCCGACGATGTAGAGCTGGGCGAGTTCGCCGGCGGATGCGCCGAACTGCTCCTGCATCAGCTGGAAAAAAGTCGGGTCGATGTAGACCGTCTCGTCGCCCGGGCAGAAGAACGGCCCGACCGCGTTGGATGCCGTGCCGCAAGCGGTGTTCGTCGCACCGTCGACCACGATGAATCCGGGCTTGCGGTACCCCTCGACCTCGTCGGCCCAGAACTCGTCGAGCACGAGCTGCGCACCCGCCATGCGGCAGTCGACGTCGGCGTTCGCCTGCGCGCCGGTGTCGCAGTTCTCGATGACCGATCCTCCGGCCGGCTCGTCGCCTCCGCTCGGTGCCCCGCCGCCGATCAGCCCGGTCAGATCGATGCCGAGCAGCGGTCCGGCGATGAGCGCGATGATGCCGAGCACGCCCACGCCCACGCCGCCCGCGATGGCTCCGTTGCGGCCGCGGCGACGCGTGGTGTTGCCCGAGATGTCGGCGTCGGGATTGAAGGTCATGCGTCGAGGGTACTCCGCGCGGAGCTCGCCGAACGGTCGTAGGCTCGGAGCATGACGACCACGATCACCATCACCGGCGCGGGCGGACAGATCGGCTACGCACTGCTGTTCCGCATCGCGGCGGGCGACCTGCTCGGACCGGATGAGAAGGTGCGGCTGCGGCTGCTGGAGATCCCGCAGGGACTCGGCGCCGCGGAGGGTGCGGCGCTCGAGCTGCAGGACGGCGCGTTCGGGCTGCTCGAGCACGTCGAGGTGACGGATGACGCCGCCGTGGGCTTCGACGGAACCGACCTCGCGCTGCTCGTGGGCGCCCGCCCGCGCGGCCCCGGCATGGAGCGCGCCGACCTGCTCGCGGCCAACGCCGGCATCTTCGGCCCGCAGGGCGCGGCCATCGCGGCGAACGCGGCATCCGGCGTGCGCGTCACGGTCGTCGGCAACCCGGCCAACACCAACGCTCTGATCGCGTCCGCGGCAGCCGACGGCGTGCCCGCCGAGAGGTTCACCGCCCTGACCCGGCTCGACGAGAACCGGGCTCGTGCCCAGCTGGCGCAGACGCTCGGCGTTCCCGTGCACACCGTGCGCCGGGTGCCCATCTGGGGGAACCACTCGGCCACGCAGTTCCCCGACATCTCGCACGCGACCGTCGGCGGGAAGCCGGTCGGCGAAGCACTCGAGCAGATCGTCGGCGACGTGCCCGCCTGGCTCGAGACGACCTTCATTCCGCGGGTCGCCAAGCGCGGGGCCGAGATCATCGAGGTGCGCGGATCGTCGTCGGTGGCCTCTGCGGCGAGCGCGACGATCGACCACGTGCGCGACTGGGTGCAGGGCTCGGACGACTGGACGTCAGCCGGCGTCGTCTCGCACGGCGAGTACGGGGTGCCTGAGGGCCTCATCTCGTCGTTCCCCGTGCGCTCCGTGGACGGCGAGTGGCGGATCGTCGAAGGCCTCGAGTTGAGCGACTGGGCCCGCGCCCGCGTCGACGCCTCGGTGGCTGAGCTGGTCGACGAACGCGAAGCCGTGCGCGCCCTCGGCATGCTGTGATCGCCTGACCGCGCACGAGCGGTCGAGCGCATGGGGAGTTCTGCCCATCGCCGGTCTTCGTCACCCCCGCTAGATTTGCTGGGGGACGGGAACACCGTCGAGGAGGGGCGCACGACATGACTCAGTGGGACGAACTGCATCCAGGCCGGGGGAACACCGGAGCGGTCGCCGACGCCGCGACGCGCGTCAGCAACCGGAGCACCGGCACCGAGACCGTGCGCACGGCTCTGTCGAACGCGGCCACCGGCACCACCGAGGAGATCTGGGCGGGCGACGCGGGTGCCGCGTTCCGCACCTCGCTGGCGAAGCCGCAGACCCTGTGCGATGAGCTCAAGACCGAGTTCGCCGCCGTGCAGGCCGCCCTCTCCGCCTACGCCACCGAGGTCGACCGCATCCGCGTCGCCACCACGGCGGCTCACCAGGCATACGCCACCGGCTACGCCACCTGGAAGGCCGCGGAGCAGGAGGACAGCCCCTTCCTGCCGTCGGCCTTCACCCCCAACGCGCCGAACGCCACCCTGGGGTCGAACCTCTGGGTGCCGAGCGGGAACAAGCCCGGCCTGTACGACATGCGGATGGCCGCGCAGCAGCTGCGCACCCTCGCCGACCAGCGCGAGACCGCCGACAGCACGCTCGCCACGGCCCTCCAGCCGCCGGCGTCGGCGCGATGGGACCAGATGCAGTCGGCACTGAGCGCCGCGGGCATCGACGACATCGACGATCTGACCTTCGACAACCTCGGAGACGCGTTCGCGAACCTCGCCGACGAGATCGCCGAGGGCGACGTCACCGACGAGAACGTGCAGGCGATGCAGGACTTCTTCTCGGTCTGGGGCGAAGACACGTTCGTGATGTCGCAGTTCTTCCTCGAGGTCGGCGGCGAGAGCACCGTCTCGATGATCGACAACCTGGGTGACGCGGTCATGACCGACGGCTTCGACCCCGCAGCGGCGCTCGCGCTCGCCACCATGATCCGCGGTGGCCTGTCGACCGGATCCCAGATCTGGATGCCGTCGACCTCCAGCGACTTCGCCGACAGCATGCTCGAAGGCGCGTCGTCGACCGTCGGCGGCGCGGTCGCTGCGATCGGCTTCCTCTTCTCCGACGAGAAGAACAACCCGCTGGGCGTGAACCTCACGGTGGCCATGGCCGACGAGATCGACCGCATCGAGCGCGACCCGATGAGCATGCAGAACGGCGGATGGTTCGACACCTCGCCGAATGCGGGCGGCCGCATCCTCGCGCAGCTCGAGGGTGAGACGACCGGGCTCGACGGCAACCGCGTCGACGACCTCGCCGGCCGTGTCTTCTCGACGCTCGGCACCTACCCCGACGCGGCACTGGACTGGCTCACCTCGACCGAGAACGACCCGTACGGTGACGGCGACGTGGGTCTCGGCGTTGGGCGGGTGGAGTACTGGTTCGGAGAACGCGACTGGAGTGCCGACGGCAGCGGCGACGGGTTCGAGGGGCCGAGCGCTCTGTGGGCCGGGGCGCAGCAGGCCGCAGGTGGCCCGGCCGACGCGACGCACACGTACAACCCGGAGACCTGGGAGCGCGTGGCGACCCTGACGACGCAGGTCGTCACCGCTCTGACGGGCAACGACTCCTTCCTTCCCGAGAACCTGACCAGCATCGGCCAGGTCCGTCTCGCTGAGGGGATCTCTCTCTCGATGCCGTACTTCTCCGAAGCGATAAGCGACAGCAACGCGACCGCAGCCGACGGGCCCTTCTCGATGAACATCATGGTCGGGACGGACGACATCTCCCGCGCGATCCCGAACCTGGAGCCGGATGTGCTCGCCCAACTGCTGGGCACGGCGACGTGGAGCGATGGCGAGACGCCGTCTGCGGGAGCCGCGGTCATGGCGCAATCCGTGGGCCAGTATCAGGACGCGCTCATCGCGATCGCCGACCTGGCCCCCGACGGCAGCGACGTCAAAGCGGATCTGCTGGAGCGCGTGGTCGAGCTGCAGGGTTGGCTCGACGGCTCGCCCGCGGGTTCCGCGCTCGCCGAAGCCAGCCGCCACGATGCGGCCGTGCAGGAGGCGATCGACGGAGTGAGCACCGTCGTCGGCCTGATCCCGATCCCCGCTGTCGGCGACGTGCTCGTCGAGGGCGGCAGCGTCGCCATCGACGTCGTGCAAGATGCTGTGATCGGCGGCGCCTCCGATTGGGCCTCCGGCGGGGCGACGGCCACGTGGGCCAACAACCACGAAGTACTGTTGCAGGAGCAGGAGAACAGCGCCGAAGGGCGAGAAGCCGCCGCCCGCGAGGCATTCAGTCAGATGCTCGAGCAGCTCGGGATGACCGAGGGGCGCACGCCCGCACAGATCGAAGAACTCACCGGAGAGCTTTTCCGGGACTATCAGCGAGGCGTCGAAGCGAACGCGTCGTGGGCAGAAGGACATTGAGAATGCAGCGGAAATACGCGTGGACGGCACTCGTCATCGCAGGCATCGCCCTCGTGGGATGCACTCCTACGCCGGGTGTGGAGGCACCCGAGGTGGCCTGGAAGGACGGCGCTCCCTCTGGGGAGCTCGAAGACAGCCCGTGGGTGCAGGCTGTGCGCGCATCGGACCTTGCGCTGAACACCGCCTGGGTGACGCGCGACTACACCGCGCAGCAGTTGCAATCCACGACGGAGTCGCTCGTCATCGACCGTGTCGCGGCCTCGCAGGTCGGCAGGGCCGGACGCGAGGACTTCGCGACGTTCCCCGGGCCGACCCCGATGATCCCGTTGTCGGTCGATGAAGAGAGCGACACGCAGGCGATCGTTCGGGTCTGCGCGGCAACCAACTGGCAGATCAGCACCGAGCAGCCTGAGATCCCCGCGGACCTCGTGGGAGAGATCAAGGAGTACCGCGTCTATTCCGGTGGCGGTAACCGACGCGCGAGCGGAGCTGCCCCCACTGCCGAGGAGTGCGACCTGACCGATGCGAGCATCGGCCTCTTCGACCCGCAGCCCGACCCGACCGAGACGTATTCTCCCGACGACGTGAAGGTGCCGTGATGACCGATCTCCAGTTCGACTCCGAAGCCGTCGGCGCGACCGGCAGCACCCTCCAGAGCACGGCATGGGGGATGAGCCTCGATGTCGACCTCTCCCTCGCCGGCTGCGGCAGCTCCACGGTCTCGGCCGCTGCCGACACCTGGGCCATGTGGGCCAAGGCATCCTTGCTGCAGCTGCAGAGCATGACCGCCGGCGCCGGCGTCGTCGCCCGCGACTCCGCCACCGCATTCGAGACGCAGGAAGCCGAGATCACGGGCGCGGCGAACAGCACCACCCCCTGACAACGGTCTGCATCCGCACCCGCGACAGGGCAGAATGGAACGCGGAGGTGCGCGATGAGCGAAACGATCGAACCCACGACGACGGCATCCGTTGATGCTGCCCTGACGAGCCCGCTGCACCTTCCGCATGACGCGGCGGTCTGCCCGAAGTGCTTCACGGAGCTGCAGGAGAACCGGAACTTCTGGCTCGCCCGCCCCGACGGCTCACGCCTGGTCGGACTGGTGGTCTCCCGCGACGACATGCCGTCGGTCGTGGAGCAGCGTGCCGACCTCACGCGCTTCGGTGTGCCCATCGAAGGGTTCCGTCACCCCGCACCCGACATCCTGGAGAGCTGGAGCGACCGACTCTCGCGCCTCATCGGCACCCTGCGCCCCGGCGACGTGCTTGTGGTCGTGTCGATCGCCGCGCTCGGGCGCGACAGCGACGAGGGCGCCAGGACGGTCGCGGAGCTTCGCCGCCACGGCATCATCGTGAAGGTGCTCAGTCACAACGCCCGGCACCTCGCCGACGCCGCTGCCGCCACGCACTGAGCGCGACGACCCGGGGCTCACGCCTCGGCGGACGCTTCCGACGGCACACCCGGCAGTTCGAAGTACGACGCCTCGACGATGCTGTCGAACAAGCCGAGGAGCACGTGCGGGATGTCGCCGACCGGCGTCGAGAGGTTCACGAGCAGCACCTGCTTCGAACCGGGAACCGTGTACCAGTAGTCGGCGGAAAGACGGCGGATGGATGCCGCCCCCGCCTCGGCCGCGAGCTCTGCGGGAGCCTCACGGAGATCTTCCTCGTCGGCCAGCTTCTGCTCCTCGACGCTATGCAGTCGGAGGATCGCGGATCCGGGGATCTGCAGCCGGTGAGCGGTGTCGAGGTGGGGACGCTGCAGTTCGGTGAAGACCTTCTCGAGCGTCGCGATGACCGCCTGCGACGACACCCCGATCGCCGGAGACATCCGCAGGTCGGGCTGCTCGAACACCGTGAGCGTCACCGACAGCGGCGTGCCGGGGCGCAGCTCGGTCATCAGGAACATGGCCTTGGCGTGCAGCGCGCGAGCGCTCGCCACCGCCTCGGTGAGGTCACGACGGGTCAACGCCCGCAGCGTCGAATCCTCGTCGCGACGGCCGAAGACCTCGTCGACGAAGTCGGCGACCAGCGGACCGCTGTCGAGGTCGTTCAGGAGCACCGGATGCCAGGCCCCGAGAAGCCGGAAGCGCAGCTCGGGCGTCGCCGCCTCGACGGCGACCTCACTCACCGGCGAGCTTCTCGATCTCGTAGTCGGGCACGTTCACGCCCACGGAGAAGCTCGGGCTCCAGTCGATGCCGAGCTCGTCGGCCGCGCGCTGGGCTTCGATGGCGCCCTCCTTGCCCTCGTAGGTCGACCATGGGTTGAACGCGACGAACGCCGGCTTCGGCTCCGAGGCGTTCCAGGCGGCGACCAGAACCGACTGCAGCGCATCGCCCGTCACGACGTAGCCGAGAGGGACCTCGGCGTGGATCAGCCATCCGCCGGTGAGACCGTCTCTGACCGCTTCGACCTCGACCTGCATCGACTCGGGCAGCGCGGCCGTCACCGCTTCGATCACGGGTGCGGGATCGGTCATTTCAGCCTCCTGGGTGGATGCGGGCGGAGTCTTCTCCGGCGCGGGCGCACCGGTGGGGAAGCACCCGGTCAGCAGCAGCCCGGCGACGCCGATCCCTGCGGCGGTCAGTGTCAGACGTCGGAACATCACTCACTCCATGCATATTCTTCGGTCGCGACCGTCGCACCGTCGTGCGCGTAGAACTGCTCCAGTCTCGCACGCTCGTCGGCGGGCAGATTCGCGAGCTGCTCCTGCCAGCTGAGGTTGTAGAGAGCCGCGTTGTGCGCACCGGCGTCGATCGCTGCCGGCTGGTGGCCGGGAGCGACGGGCGTGAACGTGCGCCAGTTCTCCTCCTGCCGAGGGTTCACCGCGCCGTTGGTGAGCGTGTCGAGCATCGGCACCGGATCGCCCTGATGCTGCATGGAGATGACCTGCGTCGTCGGCGGGATGCGCATGGCATCGATGGGAGACCCGCACGCCATCACGGCCTCGAAGTTGTATGCGCTCGACCGGTTCGCCGCGAGGTGCCCAGCCATGATGCCACCCTGGCTGAAGCCGACCAGCATCACCGGGTCGCCGTTCGGCCCCGGGTCGATGCCGGCATCCTGCATCGCCTGCATCACCGCACGCTCGTACTGCGTCTGCAGCTCAGGTGTCAGCATCAGAGCGAGGTTGCTGTCGAGGTCGTTCGTCGCCCCCGCGTCGTTGATCCCGTCGAGGCTCATGACCCAGTCCTGCGTCGAGGGCAGCACCACGCGCCACCGGGTGACTCCGTCGGCTCCGACGACCTGCTCGACGCGGATGACCCCCTGCTCATCAGCGGGTGAGGTGCCTCCGAGCCAGTCCACCAGCCCGGCCTCTGCGAAGGCGTTCTCGAGGGAGGGAGAGCCGATCGTCGAGGTCTGGGCTTTCCACGCCTCGAGGGCCGCCTGATATTCGGCATCGGTCGCGTAGTCGGCCCGCGACGGCATCGGATTGTCCCGCTCATTGATCTCGAAGGGGGTGACCTCGGGGTCGGGCGCGAGCACGTCGGTGAGGATGCGGGTGATCAGCACCCCGCCGATCGTCAGCGCGACAGCACCGCCGAGGAGGGCCAGCACCGCACCGAACAGCGGTCCGCCGAGGAGGAGTCCCGCCAGCCCGAGGACGATCGGTATGAGTGCGAGCAGCAGCACCGCCATGATCTTCGGCAGCAGCGCGTTCCAGATGTCGGAGAGGGTGTCGAGGACGCCCTTGATGACATCCGTGACCCAGCGCCCGATGCTGGCGAGCAGATCTCCCACGCCCTCGAAGAACTGGGCGATGTTGTCGAGGACCGAGTCCTTGCCCTGGCTGATGACGCTCTCGATCGCACGGATGGCAGCCTGGGCCGCATCCTCCTTGCTCTGTGCGCCGGCGCGGAGACGGGCGACGATCGCGTTGATGTCGGACTGGGCGGCCGACGCCTGGCGCTCGGCGCGGGAGAGGTCGTCGGCGGTGTCCTGACGCACGTCCTGCGGCGAGTTGCTCAGCCCCTCGAACCACTGCCGTCGCTGCGCGTCGCCGGCCGCGTGCTCGGTCGTACCCAACCGGCCCTGCGCGGCTTCGAGAGCCGGGATGTCCCTGGCCGCCTGCTCTTTGATGGGCGCGAGCGTCACGGCGTACGTGCGCAGCGCCGTGGCGGTCTCGTCGTAGCGCAGATATGCCTGCGACATCGAGGTCTGGAGCTCTGCCGCGGTCGAGCGCAGCGCGGTCGTCGACTTGCTCAGCTGACCGGAGACGATGTCCTGCAGCGCCTGAGCGGCGTCGTTGATCGCGGTCGCCTGACGCGACAGTGCACCGGAGCGGACCTCGAGCGTGCCAGGGTCGCCCTCGAGCAGCTGCGACCAGTCGTTCTGGTTCCAGAGGCCGTTCATCGGAGAGTCTCGCCTTCACTGCGCATGTCGATCAGGGAGCCGAGATCGGTGAGCACCGTGTCGATGCGCTCTGCCGGCGCGGAGTAGGCGATGAGGTTCTCCGGAGGCAGCACGGCCTCGGCCGGAAGGGTCGCGAACTCGGGAGCGGTCGGGGGATCGGCGACGGGGAACGGCATGGGCAGGGCCTCGATCGTCGGGAGACCGATGCCCGGGGCGGGCGCGATCGGCTCGCCGGGAAGCGAGGGCACATCCACCCGCGGGGGATCCGCGATCAGGTCGGGGAGGTCGGGGCCGGCGACCCCATCCGGCAGCGACGGCAGGTTGACCCGCGGCGGATCCGCGATGAAGTCGGGAAGCGACGGGAGCACCGGGGCAGGCCCGCCACCGACGCCGGGCTCGGTCGGTAGAGACGGCAGCGGCGCGGGAATCGGATCCGGAAGCGACGGGAGCACCGGGGCAGGACCGCCACCGACGCCGGGCTCGGTCGGAAGAGACGGCAGCGGCGCCGGAATCGGCTCGGGTGCAGGACCGGGGGCCGGCGATGGGGCCGGCGAAGGGCCGGGAGCCGGGCCGGGAGTCGGCCCCGTGGCACCGTCGGGACCGCCGCCGACGGTGGGCGGCGTCTCGGCGTGGCCGCCCCGCGGCCGCTCGACGTGCCCCATGGCGTCGGTGACGCTCTTGGCCATGTTGCGGTCGAGGTCGCCGAACGTGTCGGCGATCGCCTGCAGGGTGTCGCGGATGCCTTCCAGGCTCTTCTGCAGCTGGCCGCGCTTGCGATCCCAGTTGCCGGCGAAGTCCTGCACCTTGCCGGAGAGCCCGCCGTGGCCGGTGAGCCCGGCGACGTCGTCGCCGAACCGGTCGGCGTTCGCGAACGTCTGGATGGCGGCGCTGATCGACGAACGCGACGCATCCAGCAGACTGCTCTCGAGCGTGAGGTCGCTCATCGTTCCCCCCGGAGTTGGATGAAGGTCGTTCAGGCGCACACGAGGGGATGCCGAGGTCGGCATCCCCTCGTGTGGTGTGCGGCGATTACTGGCGGATCTGCGCGGCCAGCTGCTCGTCGGTCGACTGCAGCGACTGGGCTGCGACGTCGAGGAAGCGAGCCATGCCCTCGATACCGGCGATGGTCGCGGTCGCGCCCTGGTTGAACTGCGCGTAGGACGCGTCGAACGCACCCGAGGCGGACGTGGTCACGAAGCCGCCCGAGACGAGCTGCGAGACGTATGCGCGGAGGTTCTTCAGCTGCGTCTCGATGTCCTGCTGGCCCGTGCGGAGACGTCCAGCAGCATCCTTCATGTCGGCGTAGCTGACTTTGAGGTTCGTCATGGTGTTACCTTCCGGTCGCCCCGGCGGGTGCCGGAGAGTTCTTGTGCTTCGAGACTAACGAAGCGGTTCTGGTCTGCAAATGGGGAGAAGTCCCCATCGGTCTCGGATGTGCGTCAGACGGTCTCGGGGATGACGAGCGGGAACTGCACCCGCACCACCTTGCCGCGCTGCGCGAGCACCGCACGACCCACCGGGAACTCGCCCCGACCGATCCGCGGCAGCGGAGCCTTGAGCACGAGCTCGCCGTCGATCGTCTCGGGCTGGAGCACCACCCCGCGGCGCGACTGCTTGATCTCGCCGAGCAGACCGAAGTTGCTCGTCCACTCGCTCGTGTCGCCGGTGAACAGCAGCAGCAGCTCGCCGCGACCGGCCCGCTTGACGAGGTCCGACAGCGGCATCTCGAGCAGCGACGACGCGAACTCCGCCACGCCCTCGACGGCCACGACGGGCTTGAGACCCGCTTCGGCCTTCTCGACGATGTCGGCCACCGCCGCCGTGCCGCTGATGCCGTCGGCCGCCGAAGCCGTCCACGCCAGCGCGTTCTTCGCCGGCGAGCGCGACGATCCGAGGTACAGCGTGGGCGTGCCCGGCCGCGCCCTCAGCACCTGCTGGGTGATCGCGGCGAGCGCGTTGCTCTTCCCACTCGCGGGAGGTCCGGCGATCACGAACGTGCCGGTCGGCTCGATCCCGAACGGACCGAGGTCGGCATCCGAGAGTCCGACGACCAGCTGGTCTCCGAGGAGAGCGGGGACCTCGTCGATGCGGTAGCTCAGCGGGAGCGCCCGCACCGGCGGCGCATCCGGAACGCCGCGACGCGACATGGATGCCGCCATCCGCTCGATCGCGAGGGACTGCTCCTTCATGCTGCGCGTGCCGCCGATGATCGCGATCTGCGCCTCGTTCTCGCCGACGATCGCGCGCCCGGGGACGGACTCCGCGTTCAGCACGTCTTTGGGGACGTTGAGGATGTTGTATGCATCGGTGTCGGACATGCGCAGCACCACGCGGCGCTGGATCATGGCGTTCAGCGCGCTCGGGATGCTCTGGAACCGGTCGGCCGAGAGCACCACGTGGATCCCGACCGCGCGCCCGTCGGAGAGCACCTCCTGCAGCGCGTTGTAAGTGTCGGAGCGGCCGATCACGGCCTCGTAGTCGTTGCGGAACGCCGCGAAGCCGTCGATGAGCACCACGATCCGCGGCTCGTCGGACTTGCCGGACAACGCGCGGTACTCGGTCAGGGTCGCCGCCCCCACCGCGGAGTACGCGTCACCACGACGGTCGAGCTCACTGCGCAGCGTCGCGAACAGCCGGGCCACGCGCTCGGCGTCGTCGCCCGAGATGACCGAGCCGACGTGCGGTAGCGGCTCCAGCATCCGCAGCGCGCCGGAGCCGAAGTCCAGCCCATACACGTGCACGGGACCGCCGCGCGGGGTGATGCCGGCCGACACCGCGAGGGTGCGCAGCGCGGCGCTCTTGCCGGCGCCGCTGGTGCCGTAGATCACCATGTGGCCCTCGGTGTCGGGCAGGAAGTGGAACGGCACCTGCTCCTGGCGCTCCGGCTGGTCGACCACGCCGAGCAGCAGGGCAGCGTCGGTGCGCTGCGGCAGCTTGAGCTGATCGAACGTCGGTGCCAGCTCGTCGAGCCACGGCCGGCGCGGCTTCTCCACCTGGGCCGCCTGGGCTGCGAGCACCATCGTGCTGACGAGGCGCTGTTGGTCGTTCGGACCGAGGTCCTCATCCACCACGACCGCGTTCTCGTCGATGGGCAGCTCCCACGGCCCCTGGTCGGTGGTTCCGAAGGCGGCGATCGCCACATCGACGCCGTCGCTCTCGCCGAGGCTCCAGCCACCGGCGTATGCCGACTGGAACAGGGTCATCCGCCCGGGGCCGGTCTTCGCGATGCCTCGACCCGGCGTGCCCGGATCGAACAGCGATGCGTCCTTCGTGCCGATCACGTCGTTGCTGTCGGTCTCGTCGGCCATGCGCAGGGCGACACGGAGGTTCGTGTTCGCCCGCAGGTTGTCCTTGATCACGCCGGCCGGACGCTGTGTGGCCATGATCAGGTGGATGCCCAGCGAACGGCCGCGCTGCGCGATGTCGATCACGCCGTCGACGAACTCCGGGACCTCCTTGGCGAGGGCGGCGAACTCGTCGATCACCAGCACCAGCGCGGGCGGGGCCTGCGGGTCGCCGGCGCGCTCGAGCTCGAGGATGTCCTTGGCCTTCTTGCGGTTGAACAGGTGCTCGCGGTAGTGCAGCTCGGCCCGGAGGCTCACCAGCACGCGGCGCACGAGGTGCTCGTTCAGGTCGGTCACGATGCCGACGCAGTGCGGCAGGCTCGTGCAGTCGGCGAACGCAGAGCCGCCCTTGTAGTCGACGAACAGGAACGTCAGTCGTTCCGGGCTGTACTCGGTCGCCATGCCGAGCACCCACGCCTGCAGGAACTCGCTCTTGCCCGAGCCTGTCGTGCCACCCACGAGGGCGTGCGGTCCCTGCTGGCGCAGATCGAGCTGCAGCGCACCCTCCGCGCCGGCACCCACCAGGGCGCGGAGCTTGGGCTGGTAGCGCCGCGCCGACCCGGACTTGCGGCGGGAATGCAGCGAGTCGTTCTGGGTCCAGCGGTCGACGACGCTCTCGGGCTGCGTGGCCATGTCGCGGCCGAGCAGGTGCAGCATCGAGATGGTCCGCGGCACGTCGCTGCGGTCGAGGGCGACCTCTCCGGCGTCGGTCAGGCGTGCCAGGGCACGGGCGAAGACGGCGAACTGCTCGCGCGTGAGCTCATCGACGGCGAGGTTCTCGACCGTCTCGCCGAGCCGCACGAAATGCGCGCTGTCGGTCTGACCGAGCTCAACGAACGTGCGGCAGGATGCCGGGAGGGCGGCCGCGTCCTCCGTGAGCCACACCGGGAAGATCCCGCGCATGGCGGCGCGCTCGGAGAGCTGGATGAGGCGACCGCGATCGATGGGCGCATCCGGCGCGATCAGCACCACGATCGCCGGCTTCGGCACCGAGTCGTTGCGGTTGCGCGAAGAGTCCTCGCCGACCTTCGAGCCGCTGTTCGTCGCGGCCTTCTCGGCCTGCAGCGCACCGAGCTCGACGGCCTCGCCGCCACGGTTGGAGCGGGTGTCGATGAGCTCTTCGAGGCGGGCCACGATCTGCCCGGCGGACGACGGGCCGTCGCCGATCGGCTGCACGCCGAGCACGGCCTGTGCCGACCAGGCGTGCGGCAGCCACTTCGCGTCGGCGAGCTGCGCGCCCCAGCGCGGACCCCACAGGCCCACGACGCCGACGTCGGCGGGCGCGTGCAGGCCGGCGATCTGGGCGAGGAGTGCTCTGGCGTATCCCGTGGAGCGACCTCCGAGCCCGGCGATGCCGAGCGCGCCGACGTCCTTGAGGTCTTCCAGGATCGGCACCTGCGGCACGATCCTGGTCGCATCGACCACCGCATCCAGCTTCTCGACGTACTCGGGAATCGCACGATCCCGGCCGTTGGAGTCCTTCACCGAGCTGCGGGAGCCGGTGTCGCCGATGCCGAGCCGGACGTGCAGGAACGACCAGTGTTCGGCACGACGCGTCCAGATGGTGGGTCCGGCCGCGAGCGCGGCGTCGCTGACCTCGCGCAGCAGCGGGACCTCGCGGCGACGCACGTCGATCTCGCGCTCGCGCTCGCTCTGCAGACGGGCGTCCAGACGCTCCAGCTGCTCCTCGAACCGCTTCTTGTCCTCTTCGAGCTCCTGCTTGTTCTGGTTCCTCGTCGTGACCCACGTGCCGATCATGAGCAGCGGCGACAGTGCCACGAACATCAGCGACAGCGGGCTCTGGGTGAAGGCGAACATCGCGCCTCCCATGAGCACCGGGGCGACCAGGGCGAGCATCGGGAACGGCTGCTTGCGAGCGGGGACGGGCAGATCCGTGCCGTCGAGCTCTTCGCCGAGATACCGCTCCTCGACGCGCGGCGACCGGACGAACTCGACTTGGCGGATCGAGGCGACGGCCGGCGAGGGAGCCGCGGCATCGGGCTCGACCTTGACGGTGATCGGGGTGTCGCCGATCACGACCGCGAGCTCCCCCTCGGCCGCTACGAGACGGACGACCGAGGCCCCGTCGATCAGGATGCCGTTCGCGGAGTTCAGGTCGATCATCTCGACCCGATCGCCGATCTCGAGCCGCGCATGCCGCTTGGACACCAACGGATCATCGATCACGACATCGCAGGAGTCGTCTCGACCGAGCACGATCGTGCCGCGGGTGAGAGCGATCGATCGCGCTCCCGGCCCCGCGCCGACCTCCATGCGACCGATCACCGGGCGCTGCTGGTACGTGGCGGGGACCACGCGGACCGTCGCTCCGTGAGCGAGCCCGACGTGCGCGAAGGTCGACTCCGGCGCGAGCAGGTCGCCGGAGCCGGCGACAACCGAGCTGTACGCCTCCAGTGTCACCGCGGTCGGATCGGCGGTGGCGAAGGACCCGAGCGGGTCCGCCCGGACGATCATCGCCGCGATCTCGCCGATCGTCGCCGTGTTCTCGGCGGTGACCTCGATGTCACTGGATGCCGCGCCCTGACGGAGCAGGGTCAGCCGTACCTTCACTCGTTCTCTCCCTCTGCCTCACTCGGCTGCGGGGCATCCAGCAGCGGGAGGTCGTCCTTGCTCACCAGCCGTGAGGCGATGACGTGCTCGACCAGGCGGGCACGTCGGTTGGTCGCGAAGCTGCGCTGACCGCCGCGCATCCCCGGCACTCCGACGCGGTCGAACTTGTCGCACACGTTGTCGAGCTTGCGGTTGAAGCGCGTGACCGCCCAGCCCAGGCGTTCCGCGGCGGCGGCCGACGACGGGATCTCGCTCATACCGGTGCCGTCGCGACGCAGCTGCGGTTCGGCCAGCGCGAGGATCAGCAGTTTCTGGCTCATCGTGAGGGGAACGTCGCCGATCGTGGAGGCGCCTCCGTCGTCGTGCTCGCGCTTGGTCGCGCGGAACGTCGGCTCGGCGGCATGCAGCACCAGCTCATACGTGGTGGGGCCGGCGCTGAACACGATCGTCGTGGTCTCGAACACCAGGGGCAGCCGCGCACCGGGCGCGAGCCACGCCTGCACGCCGCCCGCCGAATCGGTCACGGTCGCGGTGAGACGCGTGCCGACGTTCGCGAGCCACCAGAGCCCCTCGCCGTCGCTGATCTCGAGGAAGTGGCGGTGCAGGAAGAGATTGTCGTCGAGTTCGAGGTCTCCCTCGCGTCCGACGATGAAGCGCCGCCCCGGTTCGATCGGGAAGTACTCCCCCGCGAACTCGACCGTGACCCCCGCCGGCGCGGTCATCCGACACACCCCGTGACGGGTTCAGAGGCGCGCCCGTCGCCTCGACGCAGCATCACCTCGATGCACACCTCACCGGACGATGCGGGCGTGAACGTGACCGTCTCGTCGGGTGCCTGCCGCACCGCACCGTCGGCGGCGCCGCCCGTCTCGGACCAGATGAAGCTGTCGTCCTCGACCGGATCGGGGTTCGTCCACGTGAATGTCACCTGGTCTCCCTGCCGTGTGCCGCTGAGCTCGGTGACCTTCGGTACCGCGTCGGATACCGGGTCCTGCGGGTCGACCTCCTGCTTGGTGGCCTCGGGCTGGGGCTCGGTGCCGAGGTTCGCGACCAGGGCGTTCAGCCCGAAGATCCCGCCCCCGACCACGACGACGGCCGCTGCGGCGAGACCGATCCACAGACCCCTGCGGCTGCGCTGCGGCCGGTCGGTCGATTCGGCGACCGGGGCGGGCGCGGCAGCGGAGGGCGCTGCCTGCTCGATCCGGGGGGTCGCGACGGGTGCCTGCGGCTGCACGACCTGCGGCGGCCGCACGATGGTGCGGTCATCGCGATCGGGCATGACCGGGGCGGCGGGTGACGGCGGAGTCGGGCCCGGGACGGAGGCCTCCGTCTCCCGGCGGCGCTGCGTCTGCTCGACGGCCGGTTCGGGACGCGGCGGCATCTCGAAGCGCGGGGCGTCGGGCACCACGACCGAGGGGCCCTTCGGCTGCGTCATCGCAGACGGGCGGGTCGCGCTCTGCATCCCCGGATCGATGCTGACGATCTCGCGCACGCGGGTGAGACCGTCGCCGTCGTCCTCGAGGTCCTCAGCCGGCGGGTGGTCATCCACGATGTCGATCGGCGTCACCGAGTGCGAGAGCTCGATCTGCACCTTCTGCAGCGCACGGGCGAAGGCGACGGCGCTCGGGAAGCGGTCGTCGGGGTTCTTCGCCATCGCGCGGTCGAGCAGACGCTGCAGGCTGTCGGGCGAATCGGGCCGGGCGAGGTTCGGCAGCGCGGCGCGTTCGATGCGCTCGATCAGATCGGCGCTGGAGTTGCGCTCGCCCGGCCGCTCGAACGGTGAGCGTCCGGCCAGCAGCGTGTACAGCGTGGCACCGAGCGCCCAGACGTCGGTGCGCGGACCGCTCTGCGGCGGCTCGGCGAACGACTCCGGCGGCGACCACGGGATCGACATCCCGGAGGACTCACCGGTCGCGCCGGTCGTCGAGGCGATGCCGAAGTCGGTCAGCGCCGGACGGTTGTATTCGGTCACGAGGATGTTCGCCGGCTTGATGTCGCGGTGCAGCACCCCGGCCCGGTGGGCCGTCTCGACGGCTCCGGCCACCTGGATGCCGACGCGCAGCGCCTCGGCCACCGAGAACGGCTCCTTGCGGGAGCGGATCTGGAGGTTCGGCCGCGGGCAGTACTCCATCACCAGGTATGGGCGGCCGTCCCCGGCGACACCCGCCTGGTAGATCGTGACGATGGCCGGATGCGTCGACAGCATCGCCATGACGTTCGCCTCGTCGGCGAACTCCTGCGCCGCGCCGCTGGAGATGCGGTCGGCGAGCAGCACCTTCACTGCAACGCGACGCCGCGGCATCTCCTGCTCGTACAGGAACACGTCGGCGAAGCCACCCGTGCCCAGCGGCTCCACATAGGTGAAGCCGGGCAGCGCGGGCGGCGGAGAGGGGCGTCGGTTCACGGCAGATCCTCGAACGCGACGGTCACCCCGTCGCCGAGGTCCACCACATCCCCGGACAGGACGAGAGTCTGCTCACCGGGGTGCAATCGCATGGGGTCGGCGCCCGGACGCAGCAGCGTCGAGCCGTTGGTGGTGTGCAAGTCGATGACCACGACCGTGTCACCCTCGGGCCGGATCTCGAGGTGGCTGCGCGAGATGTCCTGCTGCGGGCTGTCCACCGCGATCAGGTGCGGCAGGTTCGCTCCGCTCGCCCGGGTGGAGCGCGGTCGGCGTCCGATGATGACCGTCCGGTCCAGCGCCACCACCTGCCCCGACGAGACCCGGATGCGCCCCGTGGACACCGGAGCGGCAGCGGCCACCGGGATGACCTCGGTCGGAGCGTCGGGCGCCGCCGGGGCGCTCTGTCGCAGGCTGCGGAGCTCCTCGGCGGAGATCGTCGCTCCGTCGTGATCGCCGGTCGCGGAGCCGGCATCGACGGCGGGCGTCTCCGACTCCTCGCTCGGGCGGACCGCCGCAGCCTCGATCGGCGTGTGCACGGTCGCGCCCCACAGGTGATCGAACTCGTCGACGGGCGGAGCGAAGGTCGCCTCACCCGGAACCAGCGTCGACTCGATCAGGTCGGCGTCGGCCGGCTCTGTCTCGGCGTCGGACTCGGCGTCCGGCGTCTCGTCGGCGGCGGAGTCGGCGGCGGTGGCCGAGGGCGCGGGAGGCAGATCGGATGCCGCGTCGGGCACAGAGCCCGCGGGAACGGCGCCGGGAGGCGGTGGCAGCGGCACCGAGGTGCCCGCTACGGGAGCCGGAGGCGCCGGGGCGACAGAGGGCGCGGAATCCGGTGCAGACGCCGGGTCGAGCACGGGCGCCGGGCCCGCGGTGCCCGCGATCGCCTCGGCGTCGGCGGGCTCGATGTCGGCGCTCACGGCTGCCGCGAGCACGATGCCGCTCTGCACGGGTAGCGCGGAGCCCGAGCCACCCTCATCGACGGTGATCTCCACCTTCGAGACGCCCGGCACGAAGCGCTCGCTCCAGGTGGTGACGTCGGCGCCGGAGAACGTCTGGGCCTCGGCATCCGCGCCAGTGACCCGCACGGCGAGAGAGCCGCGTACGGCAACCCTGGCGTCGGTGCCCTCCAGCACGGCCGCCACGAACGGCGGCATGTCGGCGAACGAGCCGCCCGCCTGCGTCGTGAGCACGTCGATGACCGTGGCCAGGCTGCGCTCGCGCGGCAGCCGATCCCAGAGTGCGGCGACCGTCTCGCCGGTGGCATCGGGTGGCAGCGCCACCAGGGCGCCCGGAATCACGATCAGGTACCACTGTCCCGGTCGGTAGATCGTCTGCATCAGCGAACCCCTCCTGCTGCGGCTTCTCGTGGACGCGTGTCGGCATCGACGTCGTCGGCCTGAAGCAGCGCCCCTCGGCGCGCCGCCACCGACACGGCATCGACGATGACCACGGTGATGTTGTCGCGACCGCCCGCCTGCACGGCCTCGTCGACCAGGATGTCGGCCGCCCGCTGCGGGTCGGGCTCCGCGGCCAGGATCTGCGTGATCCGCTCGTCCGAGACCTCGGTGGTCAGTCCGTCGGAGCAGATGAGCATCCGGTCGCCGAGCTCCGCCGGGAAGAGCCAGTAGTCGGCATCGCCGGTGCTGCTGGCGCCGATCGCGCGAGTGATGATGTTGCGACGACGATCCGTGGCCGCCTCCGCCGCGGTGAGCTCACCCGATTCGATGAGCTCCTGCACCACCGAATGGTCGACGCTGATCTGCTCGAGTTCGCCGTCGGCAAGGCGGTAGGTGCGAGAGTCGCCGATGTTCACGGTGAGCCAGTAGCCCATCCCCTCGACCGAGGCGACGACGACGCCGCTCAGTGTGGTGCCCGCTCGACCGTTGCCGTCGGAGGACAGGGCCTCGACCGCCGATCGGGCGCGCGCGAGGGCCTCGAGCAGATCCTCGAGCTCCAGGTCGACTCGGCCGATGTAGCGCGCGAACTCGTCGATGACGGTCGCGCTCGCGCGCTCGCCCGCCTCGTGCCCGCCCATCCCGTCGGCGACCAGGAACAGTGGCGGACTGGCCATGTACGAGTCCTCGTTGAGCGGGCGGCGCAGACCCGAATGGGTCGCGGCGCCCGTGGCGACGATGAGCGGACGAGTCATGCGTATCCTCCGACCATGACGACGCGGTCGCCGATCTCGATCACGTCGCCGAGCTTGATCGGCACGCGCTGGCCTGCGGGGCAGGAGATGCGTTGGCCCTCGCGCACGAGGGTCAGCCCGTTGGTCGAATGACGGTCGAGGATCCAGCCGCCCGAGGTCTCGGCTGCGGCCTCGAAATGCGTCTTCGACAGCGAGAGCGTCTCGTCGCGCACCGGCACGACGACGACCCCTTCTTCGGGAGCGGGATTGCGCCCGAACACGGTGCGCCGCGAGACGGGGATGCGCGTCCCGTCGTCCCAGGTGAACACGAGCCGGTGACCCGGGATGCTGATGCGGGTCTCTTCGAGGTCATCGTCCGCCGGCGCGGGTGCGGCCCCGGTGGGAGCCTGCGTCGCGGGAGCCGGTGCTGCGGGAGCCGGTGCGCTCGGCGGGACCGGTGGTGCCGGCGGTGCCACCCGCGTGGGCGGCACGGGCGGCGCCACGGGTGCGGGCGGAATCGGCGGGGCGGCGACGGGCGCCGGCGGGGCGGCGACCGGGGCGGGCGGGGTGGGCGGGGCGGGCGCAGCGCTCGCGGCAGCGGGCGCGGCAGGAGCAGGAGGGGTCGCGGGAGCCACCGGGGCGACCGGGGCGGCGGGTGCCGGCGCCTTCGCGGGTGACGACGGCTGGGTGACCCCGGGGACGTAGGCGATCATGCCGGAGTCCTGCACCGGGGCGGTGAAGCTCCGGGCGGCCGGTGCCGCAGCGGGCGATGCTTGCTCCGAAGGCACCGAGGGCTGCGCGGGTGCGGGATGCGCCGCCGGAGCGAACCCCGGCATCGGCGCGGGAGGGAGGCGCTCGAACGACGGCGCCGGAAGGAGCGGCGGCGCCTCGGGCACCGGAGCCTCCTCGACGACGGGTTCCGGTGCCGGCACCCGGGCGTCGAGCATCAGCGACGACGCGACCTTGTCGTGCCACCCCTGGAAGCGGCCCGAACCGTCGAACAGCGGGCTGAAGTACCCGACGACGATCGCACCGGCGAGGCCGAAGATGATGTTGCGGAGCAGCGTGCGTCCGAACCCGAGCGGGCTCCCATCGGCCGCCGACACGAGCCGCAGCCCCTGCGCGCGCATGCCGATGGAACCCTTCCCCGCCTGCATGGCCGTGTACACGAAGAACCAGGCGAGCAGCACCAGGCTCACGACGGAGCCGCCGACGAGGAGCACCGCGATGGAGGCCTCGAGCCCGCCCGAGAGCATCGATGCGAGCAGCAGACCGCCGCCGAGAAGGATGCCGAGTCCGCCGGCGATCAGGGCGTCGACGACATACGCGACCGCGCGACGGGAGATCGGCGCGATCTGATCGAGCGCTGGCTGCGTCATGGGGTCTCACTCTCGGAGAACGAAGTCGTCGTGCTGTTCTTGATGGTGCCAGGTTCGCGGCGCACGCGCGCGGCCGCCGCTTCCTTCAGATTCTGCAGTCCGTTCGAGACCGCGGTTCCGCCGACCAGGGACCGCACGCTCAGTCGCGCCTTGACGCGCTTCCAGAACCCGGCCTCCTTGCCGAGTCCGCCGACGATCTCATCGACCTCGTGCCAGAACGACTCCACGTCCTGCGGGCTGGGTTCGGCCGGACCGAACACCTCGGCGTCGGCGCGCTCGGCCAGCGCGGTGACCTGCGGGACGGTCAGCGAGGATGCCACGACCGCGGCCTCCTCGATGCGGGTGCCGCCAGGGGCCAGACGCGCACCGTAGTCGACGGCGCGGTCGGTCAGCTCGTCCCACCCACCGCTGATGCGGTCGGAGGTGCGGGCTGCGGCGCGACGAGAACGGCGCTTCGCGGCCTTCCAGGCACCGATCACGATGAACGGCGAGGCAAGCACGGCGATCACCGCGAGCGAGATCCCGCCGATCAGCAGGATTGCGCCGATGATGCCGGCGAGGTTCAGACTCTCGTCCTCCGACTCGCGGTCGTCGGGCAGAGTCGGCGGCAGGTCCACGGGCTCCTGCGGCGGGGGCGGGGGCTGCAGCACCTGCGGCTTCGGGTCGACGCGGGGCTTGGTGTTCTGGTCGTTGGGGACCTGGTCCTCGGGCGGGGTCGGATTGAACGTCATCCATCCGACGCCCTCGAAGTTGACCTCGACCCACGCGTGCACGTTGTCGCCGGTGGCGGTGAAGACCGCTTCTCCCGCCTGCTCGTCGTCGGGGTAGTACCCCATGACGACGCGGGCGGGGATGTCGAGCTGTCCGGCGAGCAGGGCCATCGCCACGGCGTACTGCTCATCGTCGCCGATCATCTGGTCGGCGCCTACGAGCGTCGAGATGCGCTCGGCGGTGTGGCCGGCACGCGACAGCACCTCACCCTCGAGGCCGTGGCTGAAGAAGCCGCCCTCGGAGAGGAAGGTCTCCAGTGCCCGCACCTGCTCGATGGGCGTCTCGGCGCCTGCCACGGTCTCGGCGGCCAGGGAGGTCAGCTCCTCCGGCACGTTGCTGGGCTTGGGCATCGACACGCTGCCGAACGCGACCTCGGCCAGCTGCTCGTCGTCGGGCTCGCTCGGCATCACGGCGTCGACCACGTACTCGTCGCCCCCGGTCAGCTTCGGGGTGGCCACGGCTGTGCCGGTCACCGTGTTGACGAAGGTGCCGCGGCGCAGGTCTTCGGCGCGGTCGCCGTCGAACCGGATCTCCGACAGCTCTCCCGCCGTCGGCATCCACACGCCGCGGTACTCGTCGATCGCGAACTTCAGCGTGACGGGGACGCCTTCCGCCTCCGGCGCCATGTTCGACCGCAGCGGGGCGAACGCGCTCGACGAGGTCGGGCCGCCGTCGGTGACGTTGTAGACCATGCCGTCGAACTGGTCCATCACGGCCGTGCGGATGCGGGCGCCCTTGGGCAGACCCTGCACGGTGAACAGCGTCTCCTCGGCCTCGTCGCGCACGTTCTTGCGGAACGCCTGCAGCGGGCTCGGGTAATCGCGGATGTCGAACGGCGGGATGATCACGTCGCGGAACACGTGCCGCGGCTGTGCGGGGGTCGCGACGGCTGCGGTGGCGACGCCCGCGCCACCCGCGACGGCCAGCACGGCGACCCCGGCCAGCAGACGCCGGGTGCGCATGTGCGCCGCACGGGACGGGTCGACCTCGCTCACCGAGACCGCCATGTTCTGCGGCGCCCAGAGCTGACGCAGAGCCAGCCACGACATGCTCACCACGGCGAACACGAGCCCCTGCACGAGGGGGAACGCCGGCTCCGGGGTGCCGAGTGCGATCACGAGCATCAGCAGCACGCCGGCCGGCAGCAGGGCCCAGGCGACCTGCGACAGGCGCAGCGCGAGCGAGGCGGTCAGCGTCGTGACCACGAGCGCCAGCAGGAATGGGACGATCAGGTGCCCGTCGGCCGCCGCCACCGGGGCGACCGTGGTGAGCATCTGCTTCCAGGCCGTGACCGTGCCCAGCGCCAGCTTCTGCAGCGTCTCGAGTGTGGGGATGATTCCGAGGATCGCGGTCTGCGGCAGCGCGAAGGCCGCGCCGAACACGAAGTACGCCGCGACGGTGAGCCCCGCGATGATCAGGATGCCCCAGCGACGCCACGTCGCGACGGCCGCGATCGCGAGGCCGAGCAGGATGCCGCCGATGACGGCCGGGAGGAACGAGGGCCCCGCGAAGGTCGGCCAGAACCCCACCATCGCCGTCGCGACGAGGAGCGCCGTCGCCCCGAGGTCGAGGATCCATCGGCGAGGCGCGAGCGTGGTGGACGCGGCGGACGCGGTGGCGGGCGCGGTCATGCGAGCACCTTCTGCAGAGCGAGGGGAACCTGTTCGAGCGCGCCGACCGTGACGACGTCGGCGTCGCCGATGCGTCGCAGCGTCGGCGCGGTCGCGGTCGTGTCGGTGACCACAGCGAGCACCTTGGCGCCGAAGGGCAGCCGCGAGCAGGCGAGGCGGAGGTCGTCGGAGGGCACGCGGGAGCCGCACACGAGCACCACCACGCTGGCCAGCGGCATCGTGGCCGAGACGATACCGGCGAGATCGGCGATGCCGCCCTCCTTCGCCTTGCTGTTCTCGACCGCGGCGAGGGAGTCCAGCAGCTGCTTGCCGGTGCCGGCGGGCAGCTCACGGCCCTGCACGCGCACATCGACGCGTTGCGAGTCGCGGAGCGCCCGGAGACCGATCGAGCCCGCCGCCGAGATGCCGAGCTCGAAGTCGTCGGCGGTGGCGTAGTCGCCCGCCGAGCGCGACAGACCGATCACGAAGTGCGAGCGACGGGTCTCCTCGTACTGGCGGACCATCATCGTCCCCGTACGGGCGGTCGAGCGCCAGTGCACGTGGCGCAGGTCGTCACCGGGCTGGTACTCGAGCAGTGCGTGGAAGGACACGTCGTCACGGGAGAGATCCGCCGCCGGAAGCCCCTCGAGGTCGCGCAGGTAGCCGAGCGACTGGCCGTCGAACAGCACGGTGCGCGGGTGCACGAACAGGTCGACCGGATCGTCGCGGCGGTGTGCGCGCTCGAAGAGACCGAGCGGGTCGCCGCGGACGACGCTCACCGGGCCGACCTTGACCACTCCGCGCCGCTGGGTGGGGATGGCGAAGAGCTCCTCCGCCTCCTCTCCCGGTGCGAGGCGCTGGATGCCGAACTCGCCGCGACCGGAGCCGACCGGGAGCACCACGCGCGAGGGCAGGATCGCCCTGCTGCCGCGGTTGGCCAGGGTGAGTGCGCCGACCGCGCGCTCCCCCACGACCACGCGGGTGCGGGCGAGGTCGAGCGAGACATCGTAGGCGGTGCGGCCGATCAGGAACAGCGCGCACACGCCCACGGCGATCGCGATCACCGCAGCCGCGATCGCGAACTCCGCCCACCCGGCGATCTGCCCGATCGCCCAGAAGCCGACGGTGATGGCCATCAGCACCCAGGCCAACGGGCGGATCGCCGCGGTGATCTTCCGGAGGCGCGTCAGAAGGCGCGCGCCGATGACGGCCGCGACGTCACGCCATCCGGCGTCGCGTTCCGTCTGCGGCGGCGCCGCCTGAAGAGCCTCCGCGGTCATCAGGCCGCTGCTCGGGCCTGGGGTGCCGCGACGCCGTCGAGCACACGGGCGATCACGGTGTCGCTGCTCGTGCCGGCGAACTCCGCCTCGGCGTCGAGCAGCAGACGGTGCTGCCACACCGGCCGTGCGAGGGCCTTGATGTCGTCGGGCAGCACGAAGTGCCGGCCTTGCGCCGCGGCCCACACCTTGGCGATGCGGATCATCGCGATCGCGCCACGCACCGAGACGCCCAGGCGGATCGCGCCGTCTTCACGGGTGGCCTCGGCCAGCTCCGCCACGTAGCGCAGCACGGCCGGCTCTACGTGCACGGTGGCGGCGAGGTCGGCCATGTCGGCGACGGCGCTCGTCGTGATGATCGCCGAGAGGCCCGCCGAAGGGTTGCGATCGGATGCTCCGGCGAGAATGCTCTCCGTGACCGCGAGGTCGGGGTATCCGATGGAGGTCTTGATCAGGAAGCGGTCGAGCTGGGCCTCGGGGAGCTTGTAGGTTCCCGCCTGCTCGATCGGGTTCTGCGTGGCGATGACGAGGAACGGGCGACCGGCCTCGTGCGTGACGCCGTCGACCGTGACCCGCGACTCCTCCATGACCTCGAGCAGCGCCGACTGCGTCTTCGGCGAGGCACGGTTGATCTCGTCGGCCAGCACGATCGACGCGAAGATCGGGCCCTTGTGGAACTCGAACCGGTGCGACTGCTGGTCGTAGATCGTCACACCCGTGACGTCGGACGGCAGCAGGTCGGGCGTGAACTGGATGCGTGCGCTGGTGCCCTGCACGGTCGCCGCGAGCGCCTTGGCGAGGCTCGTCTTGCCGGTGCCGGGCGCATCCTCGAGGAGCACGTGGCCCTCGGCGAGCATCGACGCCATCACGAGACCGACGATCTCCTTCTTGCCCTGCACCGCCTTGTCGACGTTCTCGACCAGTCGCTGGAAGGTGCCCTGGAACCAGGCGGCCTGCTCGGGGGTCATTGTCATGAGTGTGGGGTTCCTTGTCGTGAGGGAGTTCGTGCAGCGGGAGCGGCGGCCGCTACGGCCAGCTGGTGCCTTCGGACGCGCCGATGCCCTGGATGTCGGCCTGCAGGGTCCTGCCCATGCCGCCATGCCAGCAGGAGAGTTGGATCGTGCCGTTGGCGGGCACGTTGTATGCGTTGTACGTCGAGGTCTGTCCGGAGGACGAGCGGTACGGCTGGCCGTTGTCGAGGCAGCGGATCATGTACCGGCCCGGAGGCACGTTCGCCGTGTTCAGGTTCAGGTAGTAGCACGTGTCGGGATTGCAGTTGCGGGAGTCGACTCCCTGCGAGGCCCACCAGCGCGGCTGCGGCTTCGACTGCGCGGTGTTCCCGGCGGTTCCGCTCTCGTCCGACCACGCGCCCGTGTTGTCCCTCGCCCGCGCCTTGATGGTGTGGTACTCGCTGTAGCTGCCCACGTCGACGTGGCCCGACGCCGCGACGCCCTGCCATCCGCCCCCGTCGATGCTGATCTGCACCGTGTCGATGGCACGGCCGTTTGCCGAGCCGTTCGCGTTCCAGTTCAGGCGCACCTGGCTCGCGAGCGACTCCGCGCTCACCGCCGGTGCGGACGGCTTCCCGTGCGGGTTGCCCCTCGCCGCGTTCGACACGGCACCGGCATAGGTCGAGCCGTCGACGTTCGCGACCGCGCGCACCTCGACGGTGTAGTCGCGACCGTTCGTGAGCCCGCCGATGGTCTTGTTGCCCGGCACCGTGTTCCAGGCGCCGCCGTCCAGGCGGTACTGGTAGGTGATCTCGCCGGACTTCGCGCCGCCTGTCGATCCCGCACGGTAGTCGATCACCAGCGCACGATCGGCCTCCTGAGTCACCTTCAGGCTGGTCGGTGCTCCCGGGGCGATCACGCCGCGGCGGGGTGCCGACGGGGCGCTCATCTCGCCGTATCCAGCCTTGTTGTAGGCCTTGATGCGGTAGGTGTACGCCGTCTCCGAGGTGTCGACGACGACCGCCTGGCTCGTCGCCTCGGGTCCGGGGGTGATGGTGCGCACGACCTGGCCGCCGCGCAGCACCTCGAGCGTGTAGCCGCGGATCGCGTCGCCGTTCTTGTCGGGCGCCTTCCAGTTCACCTGCATCTGCGCCTGGCTGCCGACGGGCGAGAGCTCGACCGTCGTCGGGGCCGCCGGCGCCAGCGGGGGCCCCGCCGGGATCTCGGAGGCCGACCAGCCGCTCCAGCTGGAGGGGTCGGGCGCCTTGTTGTGCGCCTGCACCTTCACCTGGTAGTCCGAGCCGTTCTCCAGCCCCTCCCACGTGATCGAGTTGCCCGTGACCTCCTTCTGCGTCACGCCGGAGGGCGGTGCGGGCGAGATCTCGAGCGTGTACCGGTCGACGGGAGAGCCCGGCGTGGTGGGGGTGACCCACGCCACCTGGAGGGACTTGTCGCCGAACTTCAGGGTCGGCGGGTTGGGGGTGTCCGGCCGCGCGTCGGGGCGTGCGGGCGCCGACAGGGCCGACGGATCGGACTCGCCGACGCGGTTGGTCGCGGTCACCTGGAACGTGTACTCGACGTTGTTGGTGAGGCCGTCGAGCGTGCAGGTGGTGGACTGGCATTCCTTGGTGTACGCGCTGCCGCCGACCGACTTCACGGTGTACTTCGTGATCTCGGCGCCGTTGTTCGAGGGTGCCGAGAACGACACCACGACCGTACGGTCCTGCACGCTCGCGATGACCGGGACTCCTGGCGCATCCGGCACGTCCTGCACGGTGACCACGATCTGGCCGTTGACCTCGCGGTCGGCATCCTCCGTCGCATCCTGGATGCGGTAGCGGACGACGAGCGTTCCCACGAACGACTCGTTCGGCGTGATGGTGACGTCGCTGTCGGTGAACGTGACCTCGCCGGAACCCGACTCCGCGACCGCGGTCACGATCTTCAGCGGCGTCTCGGGGAACGGGTTGTAGTCGTTCGCGAGCGCGGGCACGGTGATGGTCTTGCCGGCATCCGCCTCGGCGACCGTGTCGGTGTTCGCCGCCGGCATCGGCCGCGTCGACGCCGTGACCAGGACGGCGACGGTGCCTTCGACCGGCTCGGTCGTGCCGTCGGAGACGCGGATCTTGAGCGTGACCGTGGTGCCCTTCTTGGCGTTCGAGGCCGCCTCGACGACGAGCTTGTCGTCGCCGTCGATCCGGGCCGAGACACCCTTCTCCTCACCGCCGACGAGGGAGAAGTCGTGCTTGCCCTCGTCTTCGGGATCGGGGTCGTCGGTGAGAGCGGCCAGGTCGAGCGAGCTCGCCGGCTCGCCGGGGGCTACGTTGACCTGCCCCTGCACGAAGGTCGGCTGCTGGTTCTCGGGCGGCAGCACGTTGATCGGGATGCTGAGCGTGGCCTTTCGCCCCTCGGGGTCGTCGGGCCCATCGCCGTCGGTCACCTCGAACGTGAGTGAATCGGGTCCGAAGAATCCGGCGGCCGACGTGTAGACGAGGGTCTTCGCATCCTTGAGCAGGTCGGAGCCGTCGGCGTGGTTCGCGCTGATCTTCGCCTTCTCTGTGATCACCACGTCACCCCCGCCTGCGACGGTGACGTACTCCGACAGCGGGATCTCCTCGGTCTCGCCGCTGACCACTTCGAGCGGCTTCGTCGAGGTGAGCGTCGGGCGCAGATCAGATCGCGATGGCACGAAGATGAACGCCGATGCCCGCTGATCGTCGCGGTCGACGAGGGTGTAGCGGATCAGCTGCAGCTCGTCGGTGACGGTGACGCGCACCTTGCCGTTCTCGAGTTGCGTTCCACCTTCGCCGATCTCGACGGTGAGGCTGTCGGTGGTGCCGTCGGGGTCCTCATCGTTCGCGAGGATGTCCAAGTCGGCGCTCAGGCCGCCGTCCTTGAGGTCCACCGGCTGCAGGCGGTCGTCGCGGGCGACCGGCGCCTGGAGCGGAACGTCCTCGTCGACCGTGATCTGCAGGGTCGCCGTCGCCTCGGCCCCGCGGGCGTCCACGGCGGTGTACTGCAGCGAAGTCTCGGTCGGGCCGTTCGGCGCCTGCACGAGCACCCGGTCACCGGAGACGCGCGCCTCCAGACCGTCGGGAAGCTCGAGGCCGTCCTTGAGGAGCGAGACCTTGTCGCCCTCCGGATCGGAGTCGTTCGCGAGGACGGGCACGGCGATCTCGCGACCGGGTCGCACCACCACCGCATCCTTCACCGCATACGGCGGCTGGTTGGTCTGTTCGGTGGGAGCGATGCCGACGCGGATGGTGGCGACGCCCTCCTTGCCGAGCCGGTCGCGCACCCGGTACTTGAACACGTCGACACCGGATGCCCCGTCGGAGGCCTCGTATGTGAAGTAGTTCGGGCCGTTCGTGATGCGTCCCTTGGTGGGGCTCGACTCGATGCCGACGAGTTCGACGGAGTCGCCGTCGGTGTCGATGCCGTCGAGCGGCACCGCGATGTTCACCTCGGTGCCGGCGAGCGCGCGCGCGACGAGATCCTGCGGACGCGGTGCCGCGTTGTTCTCCTCGTCGACCGGGAGGATCTGGATCGTGACGTAGCCGGCGGCCTTCTGCTGGCGCGAGTCGGAGACCTCGTACGTGAGGTACACGGTCTTCGCCTCGGGGCCCGCCTTGAAACGCACCGCATCCTGCGAGACGAAGGCCTCGCCGTCTTCGGGGTCGACGAACGGCTCGATGAGCTCGGGCTCGACGTGCATGACGTCGTCGCTGGGGTGGGTGTCGTTGTCGAGCACGGGGATCGTCACGACATCACCCGCGCGGACGGTCGCGGTGTCGGGGTTGGCGATCGGCTGCAGGAGCTCCTCCGGAGCCGGGATCGGGATGACCACGACCTCGCCCTCGGCGGACTTGGAGCCGTTCGAGATGCGGTACTTGACGCGCACCTGCTCCTCGAGCGCGCCCTGATCCGTGATCCGCAGCGTCTCGTGATTGAGCACCGAGACCGAGATGCCGCTGCTCGGCTCCAACGAGACCGACTGCACGACGAGAATGCCGCCGGCGGGGTCGGTGTCGTTGTTGAGCACGCCCAGCAGCACGTCGCCGCCGGTGGGCAGCAGTGCGACGTCGCGGACGGCGACGGGTGGGAGGTCGGTCTCCGACTCGGGCATCACGTCGACGCGGACGATGCCCTCGCCGTTCTTCGGACCCGTCGTCACCTGGTACTGCACGTAGTAGACGCCCGGCTTCTCGGCCATGAAGGAGAAGGTCTTGTTGGCCGTGTTCGGGACGATCGTGGCGCCGGGGGTGTCGAGCACCCGGCTCAGGCGCAGCTGCTCACGCGAGGTGCTGGTGTCGTTCGCGGTCGGGGCGACGGTGACCTGCTCGCCGGCCCGCGTGATCACGTGGTCGGCGTTGGTCTTGGGGTTGGTCGAACCCTGGGGCCGCACGTCGAGGGCGATGCTCGCGGTGCCGAGCTTGCCGAAGGCGTCGGCGACGGTGACCTGCACGTCTTTGCGCCCCTGCAGGCTCGCGGTCGCCTTGTAGGTGATCTGACCGTCCTTGCTGAAGTCGACCTCGTCGCCCGGGGCGGCGAGAACCTCCTTCAGGTAGATGTCGTCACCGTCGGGATCGATCCAGTCCGGGAGGATGTTGTACGAGATCGTGCCGCCGGTCTCGACCGCGAGTGAGGTCTTCCGCTTCGATGTGGGGGCGGCGTTCTCGTTCCAGTCGTGCACCGCGAGCGACACGACCGCCGTGTCCTTGCCCTTGCGGCCGTCGTCGACCTCGTAGGTGAAGCTGGCCGTTCCGGAGGCATCCTCGCCGACGGTGATCTGCAGCGAGCCGCCGTTGTTGATCGGCTGCACGGTGCCGATGGAGGGCTGCGCCTCGGCGAGCGCCGCGACGAGCACGTCGCCGTCGGGATCGTTGTCGTTGTCGAGCACCGGGAGCAGCGTCGTGGCGCCGGGGCGCACGCCGTACGAGTCGTCTTCGGCGATCGGAGGCGTGTTCTCCTCGCTGCGCTCCGGGAGCGTGGTCTCGACCGTCTCCTCGGTCGAGTCCTCCTGGTTCTCGGTCTCGCCCTCGGGCGGAGTCAGGTCGTTCCAGTTGTCGACGCGCTGCAGGCTCTCGTTCGCCATCCAGGCGGCGCCGCCGACCGCGTCGTTGAGGATGATCACGTCGCGGTTTACGCGGAACGTCAGGCTCGCGGAGTCCTCGGCGCCGTCGATCGGCGCATTCACATCGTTGCTGTCGCCGGGGCATTCGCGGATGAAGGTGGCCGATCCCGCCCAGGCCCCGTAGGTGCAGCCGCGGAGCCAGACGGGTGCCGCCGCGGTGCCGTCACCACCCGCCGAGGTCTGCTCCGGCTCGCCACCGTCGAGGGGGACGCGCACGAGTGCCGTCGGGGTGGCGATCGCGACGGCATCGGTCTCGGCCGATGCCTGCTGCAGCACGGCGTCCGCCGCGCCCTTGAGCTCGGTGCGAAGGCCTCCGGGAGTCGTGACGACCCCGGCCGCCTCGTCGAACACGACCGGCGTGCGTCCGACGGCGGTGATGGTGGGGCGCACCGACAGGTCGAGTTCGCCGACCGACGCGGCCGACGCCTCGCCCGGAGCGCCCTCGTTGTCGACGGGGACAGTGACGACCTCGCCGCGTTCTCCGGAGAGCGCGAAGACGGTGCCATCTTCGGCCACCGTCACATCGGAGTTCTCGCCGAGTTCGACGATGGGCTCGGCCGCCTCGATCTCGAAGGAGGCGATGCCCTGCACCGGCACGACCCAGAGGTCGCCGGACTTCTCGTCGAGGATGGCCGCCGTGTTGGCGCCCATCGCCACCTTGGCGGACGAGGGGATGATCGTGGAGTCGCCGAGCGAGACCCGGGCCGGATCGATCGCCGTGACCGTGGATGCGCTCTCGTCGACGACGAGCACGTTGGCGGCGGCCTGGAGGATGTCGTAGTTCTCGCTGGTGGTGCGCAGACCGCCGTCGAGGATCGTGGACTCGTTGTTGAAGTGGCCGACGAGCAGACTCGACGTCTTGGTGATCCAGACGCCGCCGTCGTTCAGGTCGACCTTGGTGGTCGGGAACCCCTCATAGGTGAAGGCCATGGTCGTGATGGCGATGACGCCGACGGTGACGCCCGCGGCGGACGCCAGCGTCTTGGGTCGCGCGCGCATCCATGACAAGGCCTTCATGCCCGGTTCCCCCCCAGGGTCACACTCTCCGATTACTCGTGCGCGGGCCCGACTGGCCGCTGAGCACTCGTACATCCTAACCGTGCACTGATATTCCGCTCGATGGGGAGAATTCCCCACTGCAACCTGCTAGGCGCGCCAGCACCCCGAGATGTGATCGTCGACCATCCCGGCCGACTGCATGAGGGCGTACATGGTGGTCGGCCCCACGAAGCGGAACCCTCGTCGACGCAGTTCCTTGCTCATCGCCGTCGACGCCGGGGTGACGGCCGGAACCTCCGCGAACGACGCCGGACGGGTGCCGGATGCCGGCGGGGCGAACGACCACATCAACTCGTCGAGCTCGCCCGGCGCCATCGCGTGCACGAGGCGGGCGTTGCCGATGGTCGCCAGGATCTTGGCGCGGTTGCGGATGATGCCGGCATCCGTCATGAGTCGCTCGACATCGGCCTCATCGAACTCCGACACCACCTCGGGCTCGAAGCCGGCGAACACCTCTCGGAACCGCGGACGCTTGCGCAGGATCGTGATCCACGAGAGCCCGGCCTGGAAGCCCTCGAGCGCCATCTTCTCGAACAGTGCGCGGTCGCCGTGCAGGGGCACACCCCACTCCTCGTCGTGGTAGCGGCGGTACTCGTCGTCGTCGCCCACCCAGGCGCAGCGATCGCGGGCGTCCGGGCCCGTGAGAAGAGAGGTCATCGTGTCAACGTATCCGCCCCCACCGACGTCAGTCGGCGAAGGTGGCCGCGTCGATCACGAACCGGTACCGCACGTCGGAGGCGAGCACGCGCTCGTAGGCGGCGTTGATCTCGGAGGCCGGGATCACCTCGATCTCGGCGGCGAGACCGTGCTCGGCACAGAAGTCGAGCATCTCCTGCGTCTCGCGGATGCCGCCGATGTTGCTGCCGGCGAGCGATCGCCGCCCGCCGATGAGCGACATGACCCCGACCGACAGCGGTTCGGCGGGAGCGCCGACGCACACCAGCGCGCCACCGACGTCGAGCAGGCTCAGGTAGGAGCGCACATCGATCACGGCGCTCACGGTGTTGAGGATCACGTCGAACGAAGAACGAAGCTCGCGGAAGGTCTCCCGGTCGCTCGTGGCGCGATAGTGGTCGGCGCCGAGCCGCAGACCGTCCTCCTTCTTGTTCAGGGTCTGCGAGAGCACGGTCACCTCGGCGCCCAGTGCGTGCGCGATCTGCACGCCCATGTGCCCGAGTCCACCGAGGCCGACGACCGCGACACGGGTGCCGGGGCCGACGTTCCAGTGCCGCAGCGGCGAGTAGGTGGTGATGCCGGCGCACAGCAGGGGAGCTGCGGCATCCAGTGGCAGGGCATCCGGGATGCGCAGGACGAATTTCTCGGTCACCACGACCTGCTCGGAGTAGCCGCCCTGCGTGACGGTGCCGTCACGGTCCGTGCTCCCGTACGTCTGCACCGCGCCCTCGGTGCAGTACTGCTCCTCGCCGCGCACGCAGTTGCGGCACTCGCCGCACGAGGTCACCAGACAGCCGACGCCGACGCGGTCGCCGACCGCGTGCCGGGTCACGGCCTCTCCCACGGCCGCGACGGTTCCCGTGATCTCGTGTCCGGGTGCGAGCGGATACCTCTGCGGACCCCAGTCGCCTCGAACGGTGTGGATGTCGGAGTGGCAGATGCCGGCGTACGCGATGTCGATGAGCACGTCGAGCGGCCCGAGCTCCCGCCGTTCGATCACGGTCTTCTCCAGCGGGGCGGCTTCGCGGGGTGCGGCGTAGGCGTGGACGCGGGTCACGGGGACTCCTTCTTCTGGTGGCGGCATCCACCCTACGCATCGCGTGCCGCCGGGCGTACCCGTGAGGGACGTCCACCCCGGTCCGTCAAGGCCCCTGACGGTCAGTGCGGACAGTCCGTACCCTCGGCACATGAGCATCCACACCGACCGGATCGAACAGTACCTCGCGCGCTATGCGGCATCCCTGACGGCGTTCGACGCCGAGGCCGCGGTGACGCTGTGGTCGACGCCCGGGATGATCGCAGATGACCGGGTCTCCGGCGTCCTGGACACCCGGGAGGAGATGATCGCGGGGCTGAAGCAGTCGTACCCCCTGTACCGCGAACTCGGTCTGGCGTCCGTCGGCCACGAGCTCCTCGACGCGAATGAGCTGTCCGAGCGACTCGTGCTGGTGAAGGTCCGGTGGCTGTTCCGCGACGCCGCGGGAGAGCTGCTGACCGACGCGAACAGCTACTACCTGTTGCGCGACGAAGACACCGCAGGATTGCAGGCGTGCGTCTGCGTCGAGACGGATTCCGCCGAGCACCTTCAGGCGTTGGCGGCCGAGCGCGGCATCGACCTCACGAAGTGGTCGTCCTGACCGGCGCCGGGTCGGTCGGCATCCGGCTCGCTCGGCACACCTGTCGGGAGAATGCACACCTGTCGGGAGGATCGTGTGGATTCGCCCTGCACCTTGCACGATCTCCCGACAGATGAACCGTAGCCGCCGGGTCAGCGCTGCTTCTTCTTGAGCGCCTTCTCCTGGATCGGCGCCTTGCCGGTAGCGGCGAGGTCGGCGTAGTAGGCCCGAGCCTCGTCCTGCCGCTGCTTCTCGATGCCGCTCGCGATCGGCGCCCGCACGTGCTCGGGCTCGTAGCCGAACGCGTTCACCAGGTCGAGGGCATGAGGGCGCAGCCGCGCGCACAGCCGGTCGATGTAGCTCGACACGGCCGCGGCACGCTGGGTCGACAGACGCCCGTGGATCAGGTGCCAGGCGAGGTGCTTCTCGATGAGCTGCAGACCGAACAGGTCACGCAGCCACGTGAGCACCTTCTTGGTGTCGGCGTCGTCGATCTGATGCACGGCATCGGTGAACGCCTCCCACTGCAGCAGTTCGCCGTGGGCGCGCGCGGCCTCGATCAGCTCGGCCTGGTTCTCGTTGAACAGGCGGGCGCCGAGGGCCTTGTCCTTCGCGCCGGGACGCAGGCGGGACGCGATGTCGGCGACCATCTGCTGCACGCGCCCGGCGAGCAGATCGTGCTGCTGCTCCTCACGGAGTCCCCGCTCGACCGAGCGGCTCACCTGCCCGAAGTCCGAGACGGCCTGGCCGAGCTGACGGAGCCCGGCACCGTGGAACAGCTTGCCCGCGGTCATCCCGACCGCGAACTTGGCGAGCGCGGCCGCATCCTTGCCCTGGAACTGCTTGGCGTAGTCGGTCAGCAGACGCTTGCCGACGAGCTGCAGCAGCACGTTGTTGTCGCCCTCGAACGTGACGTAGATGTCGAGGTCGGCGCGCAGGCCCACCAGACGGTTCTCGAACATGAAGCCGGCCCCGCCGGTGGCCTCGCGGGCCTCCTGCAGCGTGTCGAGGGCGTGCCAGGTCGACAGCGGCTTGAGGGCTGCGGCGAGCGTCTCGAGGTCTTCGCGGTCGGCCGGGGTGTCGGTGCGACCCGAGAAGACGCCGTCGAACTTCTGCAGGAACTCGTCGTGCGCGAAGATCTGCGCGTACGTGGTGGCCAGGCGCGGCAGCAGGCGACGCTGGTGCTTGCCGTAGTCCATGAGCACGACCTCCTGCCCGTCCGCGCCATCGAACTGGCGACGCTGGGTGGCGTAGGTGATCGCGATGTGCAGGCCCAGAGCGGATGCCCAGGATGCGGCACCGTCGAGGGACACGCGGCCCTGCACCAGGGTGCCGAGCATCGTGAAGAACCGACGGCCGGGGCTGTCGATCGCGCTCGAATAGGTGCCGTCGACTGCGACGTCGCCGTAGCGGTTGAGCAGGTTCGTACGCGGGATGCGCACGTGGTCGAACGACAGACGGCCGTTGTCGATGCCGTTGAGTCCGCCCTTGAGGCCGTCGTCCTCGCGGCCGATGCCGGGGAGGTCGCTGCCGTCTTCACCGCGCAGCGGCACATAGAAGCAGTGCACGCCATGGTTCACGCCGTTGGTGATCAGCTGCGCGAACACGGTCGCCGCCACACCGTGCAGCGCCGCGTTGCCGAGGTACTCCTTGGTGGCGGCCCGGAACGGGGTGTTGATGACGAACTCTTCGGTGGCGACGTCGTAGGTCGCGGTCGTCCCGACGGCGGCCACATCCGAGCCGTGGCCGATCTCGGTCATCGCGAAGGCGCCGGGGATCGAGAGGTCCATGATGCCGGGGAGCCACTTCTCGTGGTGCTCCGCCGTGCCCAGCTGCAGCACCGCAGATCCGAAGAGCCCCCACTGCACACCCGACTTGATCTGCAGGCTCGGGTCGGCGACCACGAGCTCCTCGAAGCCGGCGATGTTGGCGCCGTTGTTCTCCTCGCCGCCGAGCGACTTGGGGAACGCGCGGTGCACGGCCTTGTTCTCGACCAGCAGATGCAGCTGGCTGAGCACGCGCTCGCGGTGCTCGTCCTTGCCGAGCTCATCCTTGCGCCAGAATGCGGAGTCCTTGATCATCTCGCGCGCCTGACGGCGCACGTCGCCCCAGGTGCCCATCAGCGCCTCGTTCACTCGGGCGACGTCCATCTGCGGGGCGAGCGCGGTCGCGGGCGTTTCATCGGGTGTCGTCGAAGGACGGACGGCAGCGTCGACCATGGCATTCCTCCAGGAAAGTAGGGGTGCCCCCATGGTAGGTCTGCGACAAAGCCGGACGAAGTGCGCTGTGAGCATCCTCCAACCGGGGACCGGGATGCCCCTGCCTCGCGTTGTCACCTCACGACAGGAGCGCCTTCCGGAGCGGAGGTCAGGCGGCGGCGATGACGGCCAGCACGCCTTCGCCGTAGGCCTCGCGCTTCTTCGCACCGATGCCGGTGATGCCGTCGAGGTCGGCGAGCGAGGCCGGGCGATGCTCGGCGAGGGCGCGGAGCGTGGCGTCTCCGAACACGATGTACGCGGGGACACCCTGCTCACGTGCGGTCTCGGCCCGCCAGGCGCGCAGCGCCTCGAACAGCCCGCGGTCACCGGCATCCAGCGCGTCGGCAGCGCTCGCCTTGCGCGCCCGCGACGACGAAGTCGGGCGCCCGATCGTGTCTTTGCGCAGCGGCACCGCGGTCTCACCGCGCAGCACTCCGGCCGCCTGGTCACCGGGAGCGAGGGTGCCGTAGTCGCCCTGGGCGACCAGGACGCCGCGGGCCAGCAGCTGCCGCACGACGCTGCGCCAGTCCTGGTCGGAGAGGTCGTTGCCGATGCCATACGTCGCGAGCTTGTCGTGCCCCTGCTGTCGGATGCGCTCGGTCGAGGCTCCGCGGAGGATGTCGATCAGGTGCCCCGCACCGAACGCCTGGTTGCGCTCGCGCTTGAGTCGCACGATCGTCGAGAGCAGCTTCTGCGCCGGGACGAGGCCGTCGAAGGTCTCGGTGTCGTCGAGGCAGGTGTCGCAGTTGCCGCAGGGCTGCGACTCCTGGCCGAAGTACCCGAGCAGGTTCTGCCGGCGGCACTCGACCGTCTCGCACAGCGCGAGCATCGCGTCGAGGTGCTGCCCCATGCGCATCTTGAACGTGCGGTCGCCGGGACTCTGGTCGATGAGCCGGCGCTGCTGCACGACGTCGCCGAGTCCGTACGCCATCCACGCCACCGATGGCTCGCCGTCACGGCCGGCACGACCGGTCTCCTGGTAGTACCCCTCGACCGACTTCGGCAGGTCGATGTGAGCGACGAAGCGCACGTCGGGCTTGTCGATGCCCATGCCGAACGCGATGGTCGCGACCATGACCACGCCGTCTTCGCGGAGGAAGCGCGCCTGGTTGGCCGCCCGCACCTCGGCGGGAAGACCCGCGTGATACGGCAGCGCGTCGAGCCCCTGCGCGGCCAGATACGTGGCGGTCTGCTCGACCGACTTGCGGCTGAGCGCGTAGACGATGCCGGCGGGCTGGGCGCCGTCGTCGGTCACCGGCGTCTGCGACTTGATGAACGCGACCAGTTGCTTGCGCGGGTCGACCTTGGGCACGATCCGGTACTGGATGTTCGGGCGGTCGAAGCTCGCGACGAAGTGCTTTGCACCGTCGAGGTGCAGTCGCTCGGTGATCTCCTTGTGCGTCGCCGCCGTCGCCGTGGCCGTGAGCGCCATGCGCGGCACCCCGGGGAACCGCTCGCCCAGGTCGCCGAGGGCGAGGTAGTCGGGGCGGAAGTCGTGACCCCACTGCGACACGCAGTGCGCCTCGTCGATCGCGATCACGCTGATCGTTCCGCGCTGCAGCAGCGCCGTGGTCTGCGCGTTCGAGAGGCGCTCGGGGGCGACGTAGATGAGGTCGAGCTCGCCGGCGACGTAGGCCCGTTCGACCTCGCGACGCTCGTCGATCGCCTGGGTGGAGTTGAGGTACGCGGCGTTGACACCGTTGGCGCGCAACGCGTCGACCTGGTCGTGCATGAGCGCGATGAGCGGGCTGATGACGAGCCCCGTGCCCTCACGTACGAGCGCCGGAACCTGGTACGTGATGCTCTTCCCGCCGCCTGTCGGCATCAGCACGACGGCATCTCCCCCGGCGATGACCTGCTCCACGATATCGGCCTGGTCGCCGCGGAACTCGTCGTACCCGAAGACGGTGTGCAGCGCCTCATGTGCTGTCGGATAGCGGCTCGGGGTGGCCCGGCGTACGGCAGGCGCACGGCCGGCAGACGAAGACGGCGCCACCGGGGTGACCGGCCCCTGCCCCCAGTCGAGCGGCGGCTCGTAGCCCGCGCCCTGCGGCTCCCAGTCCATCGGCTCGGGCGGGAGGGAGGACTCCCAGCCGTCGTCGTAGGGCTCGTCGGCGTACGGCAGATCCGCGTACGGGTCACGGGGAGTCTGCGGCATCCCTCCAGCGTAACGACCCCCGCCGACGCGGGCGGCGCGTCGTCCACAGCCGACGGGGGTTCAGCCCGCGGTCGACCGGTCGTAGGCGCGGATGAGGTCGTCGAGGAACTTCGCCACCGTCGCTCGTTCCTCGTCGCTCATGGCGGCGATCTGCGCCTCCACTTCGCCGATGAGCGGCTGCACCAGGCTCTCCGCGTCGGCGGCAGCAGCCTCCGACGCCGTCACGATGAGCTTGCGCCCGTCGGAGGGATGCCGGTCCCGACGCACGTGCCCCCGGTCCTCGAGCCTGTTGAGGACAAGGGTCATGGCGGCTGTCGAGATCTCTACGCGGTGAGCCAGCTCGGTCGGAGTCGTGGGGCCACGCGAGATGAGGTGGTCGAGCACCTCGAGGCCCGGCGCATCGAGTTCGAGCTGCTTCGCGATCGATCGCTCGAAGCGTTGCTGCCTCATCGTGAGCTGCTGCACGCGGGTTCGGATGTCGCTTTCGTGAATCTCGCCAGCGTCGTGCCGACGTGACGGATCGTACGTCGAACCCGCCTCCGGCGCCCGCTCGGGCCGTTTGACATCCATGCGTTCCATGGTAATACTTCTTATTGCTAATTTGGTTGATAATCAAGAATTGAGACGATATGACAGACGCGACCGAAGCCCCGTACCGCTGGCGCTGGGCGATCCTCGGAGTGATGCTCGCGGCCGAGATCATGGACATGCTCGACGCCACGATCGTCAACGTCGCCGGCCCCTCGCTGGAATCCTCCCTGGGGACGAACGCCCTGGGGCTGCAATGGGTCATCGGCGGCTATGCGCTTGCGCTGGGAGCCGGGCTGATCCTCGGCGGTCGCCTCGGCGATCGCTACGGACGTCGGCGAATGTTCCTCGTGGGGCTGGCGGCGTTCACCGTCGCCTCGCTGCTCTGCTCGCTCGCCCCGACCGCCGAGCTGCTGATCGCGTTCCGCCTGATCCAGGGCGCGGCCGGAGCCCTGCTGCTCCCCCAAGGGCTCGGGCTCCTGCGGGAGAACCTCTCCGGCGCCGAACTCGCCATCGCCTTCGGCATCTTCGGTCCGGCCCTGGGCCTGGGCGGCATCCTGGGCCCGATCATCGGTGGCGGACTCATCGAGGCCGACATCCTCGGTCTCGGATGGCGATCAGTCTTCCTCGTGAACATCCCCATCGGCGTCGTCGCACTGATCGTGGCGTGGCGCATCCTGCCACGACGATCCGGAGATCGTGCCGTCCGAATCGACATGCTCGGCGCGGCCGTCATCGTCGCGTCCTCCGGCATTCTCGTGCTCGGTCTCACCTTCGGCCCCGAGCTGGACTGGCCGGTGTGGGCGTGGGCGTGCGTGGCAGCCGGTCTGGCCGGTTTCGTCATCTTCGGCTGGCAGCAACGACAGCTGCTCGCCCGCGGCGGAGTCCCGCTCGTCACGGCGACGATGTTCACCCGCCGCGCCTACACATTCGGACTGGTGGGCATCGCCCTGTTCTTCAGCAGCCTGACCGGTACCCAGCTGGTGCTGACGTTGTTCCTGCAGGTCGGCAACGGCTTCAGTGCGGGTGAGGCAGGGCTGGGCAACCTTCCGCTTGCGCTCGGCTCCGCGGTCGGCGGTGCGATCAGCGGCGCGTGGCTCGCGGAGAAGATCGGCCGATCCGTGCTCCAACTCGGCGCGGTGACGCAGCTGCTGGGCGCTGGGCTGCTGTGGATCGAGCTGCAGCAGCCGGGCGACTTCAGCATCTGGACCATCGCCCCGGGCATCGCCCTGTTCGGCGTCGGCGGAGGTGCGATCATCGCCGCACTGTTCAGCACGATCCTTGCGGCGGTGAAGGATGACGAGATCGGTTCGGCGTCGGGCGTTCTCACCGCGGTCCAGGCGATCGCGAGCGCGGTCGGCGTCGCGATCTTCGCCTCGGTGTTCTTCGAGGCCGCAGGGTCGGGCACGGCGGCGCAGGCTTATCAGCAGACCTTGATCGTCCCCGCGATCATGCTCGTCGCCTTCCTGGCACTGACCTTCCTCTTCCCCGAGAAGAGCCGGGAGGATGCGCACGGAATCACCGTGATGGAGAAGGTGTGACCTGACGCCCGCCCCCTCACGACGCCCGCCTAGAGTGGGCGTCGTGAGCGGCGAACGGACGAGGGCCCCAGATACAGGCGGCGCGGTCGCGTTACTGGTGATCTACATCGTCGTGGCATCCTTCTTCGCGGCAGACATCTTTCTCACGACGCTCAGCATCGCGGGGTGCGGCGCCGATCAGTGCGACTACACACTGCAGAGCAACACGGTGAACGTCTTTCTCCTGTTCGACGCCGTGGTGCTCCTCGCCGTCGTCGCGCTCGGGCTCATCCGCCTCCGCCGGGGACAGAGCACGTGGTGGCTCCCCGCCGGCGGGATCGTGCTCGTACTCATCGGGGCGGTGATCGCGCATCAGGTGAGCCACATCGCACTGCCAGTGCCGTAGCCACCCGCACCCCCGACGGGCGGGCGTAGGTTGGAGGCACCCCGTATGAAGGAGCATCCGATGGCCGACATCACCGTGACCCGCGACGACGAAGAGTCGCGCTACGAGATCCGCTCCGACGACGTGCTCGCGGGCTTCGCGGTGTTCGACCTGCGTCCCGGCACCATCCGCTTCCTCCACACCGAGGTCGACCCGGCGTTCCAGGGACACGGACTGGCGGGAAAGCTCGCGGCGGCCGCGCTGGCGGATGCCACGGAGCGCGGTGAGGCGATCGTCCCGCTGTGCCCCTACATCGCCAAGTACCTCGAGACGCACGAGGTCCCGGGCGCGGAGATCCGCTGGCCGAAGTCTCCCTCCGGACCCGTCGGATCCGCAGGTGAGGACCCGACGGGCCGAGCCGAATGATCGGGCAGCGCCGCCTCATCCTCGAGCCGCGCGAAGTGCCGCTCGGCGGGGTACGCGGCATGAACGTGCTGAGGGCACTGCCGCACCGCAACCTGCCGACGATCGGAGCCTGGTGCTTCCTCGACCGGTTCGGGCCCGCCGACACGAAGATGCGGGTCGAACCGCATCCGCACATCGGGCTGCAGACGGTGACCTGGCCGCTCGTCGGCGAGATCCGCCACCGCGACTCGCTCGGCAGCGACGCCGACCTGCGCCGCGGTCAGCTCAACCTGATGACGGCCGGCAATGGCATCTCGCACTCCGAGTACTCGATCGGCGACGGGCCGGTGCCCCTCGACGCCCTGCAGTTCTGGGTCGTGCTCCCCGATTCCGCGCGCCACGGTGCGGCCGGGTTCGAGCGCCATACCGAATTGCCCTCCGTCGCGCTCCCGGCCGACGACGGCGCGGATGCCGAGGCCACGGTCGTGCTCGGCGAGTTCGCCGGCGTGCGTTCGCCCGCCACGGTGCACACCCCGATCGTCGGTGCGGAGATCGTGCTCGCGCCCGGGTCGCGGGTGCGCCTGCCGCTGCGCGGGGACTGGGAGCACGCGCTCATGCTCGTCGAGGGCGATGCCGTGGTCGCCGAGCATCCACTCGACCGCAACGGGCTCCTCTATCTGGGCGACTCCCGCGACGCGGTCGAGGTGGCAAGCGACGAGGGCGCCCTGCTGTTCCTGCTCGGCGGCGAACCCTTCGAGGACGACATCGTGATGTGGTGGAACTTCGCCGGACGAACGCACGATGAGATCGTCGCGGCGCGGAAGGAGTGGGAGGCGGAATCCGCCACGGGTGCGGCATCCCCCCGTTTCGGCGCCGTCATGGGGCACGACGTGCGCATCCCGGCCCCGCCGCTCCCCGACGTGCGGCTCATGCCACGCAGCCGGAAGCTCTGAGTCCGATGCCGTCGACGGACACCTTCCCCGGCGCGCTCGCGCCGATGCCGGACGCCACGGCATCCGCCATGTTGGTCTGGCCGAGCCCCGAGCCGGTCGCGCCCCCGCGGTTCGTGGAGGGCTTCGAGCCCTTCGAGGCCTTCGCGCGCGACGACGGCGCCGACCCCGCCGCACTCGCCGCCGACTTCGGCGCCCTGTGGGACTTCGTGGCCGCACATCCCGAACTCGTCGATGCTCCCGAGACGGCCGAGGCGACGGCGCGGTTCCTGGGGAACGCGATCGCCGTGGCGCATCCGGGGGCGACGTGGCGCTTCACGAGCGAACCGGAAGTGGGCACCTCGACCATGTCGGTTCCGGTCGCCGGCCTCCTGCGGGGGATCGTGGAGCACCCGGATCAGCGCGAGGCGTTCCGGGAGATGCTCGCCTCCTGGCCGCAGGCCGACCGCGACGCGGAAGAGCTCGCGGCCCTCTCCCGCGACGAGGTCGACATCGACTTCGCCGTCGCCCCGGTGCCGTTCACGCGTCCGGCGCTCGCGGTTCCCGAGTTCGTCGACGAGTCCGGCCGGGTGATCGAATACGGATCCCGCTGGGCCGGCAGTTCGCCGCCGGAAGACGCCTATTCGCGGGTCTCGCATCCGGAGCGCTTCGCGCCGGTGGTGTCCGTCGTCGACGCCCTGGTCGACCACCTCGAGACCTGGTACGAGGTCGACGTCGATCGACGGACCGACGAGTCGGGAGAACGCGTCTGGCACCTGCGCCCGACGACAGGGGCGACGATCATCCTCACCGGGCCGGCCGAATCCGTCCGCATCCAGGCCGGAGCCCTGACCCGGGAATACGCGCCCAGTTGCACCTGCGATGCCTGCGACGAGACCGCCGAAAGTGTGGCCGACCACCTCGAGGAGACCCTGCTCGCGATCGCCGCCGGTGGACTGCGGGAGGTCTTCCCGGTCGGACAGCGGCGCTGGCTGCACACCGAGCTGCGCACTCCGGGTGGTGGCAGACGGTCAGGCGGCGGCGAACCCCACCCGACCCTTTCGGCGGAACAGCTCGATGGTGCCGCAGACCTCCTCGCACGCCTCCCAGACGGCTGGTGGCCGGCCTGGACCCTGCGGTCCATCGAGTCCTGACCCCGCCCCGCGCCCCGCACCTGTTCCGGTCGCACTTTCTGCCGCTGAGGCGCGCCCAGAGCGACAGAAAGCGCGACCGGAACGAGGACCTCCGGGCTCAGCCGCGCTCCGGGCTGTGCACGCGCGCGAGGAACCGCTCCGTGCGCGGCGACGGCCCTCGCGGGTCGAGGAGCGACACCGCGACCGTGACCGCCGTGGCGAGCGGGATGGTCCAGGCCGCGGGCTGCGCGAGGTAGGGCGCCGCGACCCCGACTCCCCCGACCGCCGCGTGCACGAGCAGCGCGAGACCGGCAGCCAGCCCGCCCGACACCATCCCGGCGACTGCTCCTCGAGCGGTGAGTCCGCGCCACCACACGCCGAGCAGCACCACCGGCGACAGCGTCGACGCTGCCACCACGAACACCACGCCGACGCTCGACCCGAGCCCGGCCGGGGCCGTGAGCAGCGCGACCGCGAGCGGCACCAGGGCGCAGAGCACGGCCGACAGGCGGAACGAGCGCACCGAGCCGGAGAACACATCCTGGCTGATCACGCCGGCGAGCGACACGACCAGTCCGGCAGATGTCGCCAGGAATGCCGCGAACGCCCCCGCGACGATCAGCGCGGTCAGCAGCTCGCCGAGCAGCCCGGGGAACACACGGGAGGGCAGCAGCAGCACCACCGTGTCCGCCACACCGGGAACGGCGAGGTCGGGAGCGGCGATGCGGGCCAGCAGCCCCATCGTGCTCGACACCGCGTAGAACGCGCTCACCATGCCGATCACGATCACCGTCGTGCGACGCGCCGACACCCCGGTCGGGCTCGTGTAGAACCGCACCAGGACGTGCGGCAGGCCCATCGTGCCCAGCAGCAGTGCCAGCAGGAGGGAAGCGGTCTCGTAGACGTCGAACCCCGAGGGCCCCGCCTCGACGGGGAACACGAGTGCCGGATCGAAGTCGTGGGGCCCACCGCTGAGCGCGAAGGCGATGAACACCACCGGCACCAGGAGGGCGGTGAGCTTGAGCCAGTACTGGAACGCCTGCACATAGGTGATCGCCCGCATGCCACCGGCCGCGACCGCCGCGGCCACGAGCACCGCGACGGTCACCGCTCCCACCCACTCCGGCAGACCGGCGACGACCAGCAGGGTGAGCCCGGCTCCGTGCAGCTGCGGCACGATGTACAGCCAGCCGATGACGAGCACCGCGATGCTCGTCACGCGACGGGCCGAGGTCGACTCCAGCCGGGCCTCGATGAAGTCGGGGATCGTGTAGGCGCCGCTCCGCCGCAATGGGGCCGCCACGAACACGAGCACCAGGAGGTAGCCGGCGGCATAGCCGATCGGGAACCAGAAGCCGCGCGCACCGTCGAGCAGCACCAGCCCCGACAGGCCGAGGAACGTGCCGGCCGAGAGGTACTCGCCGCTGATCGCCGAGGCGTTCCACACCGGGCGCACGGTGCGCGAGGCGACGAAGAAGTCACCCGTCGTGCGCGAGATGCGAAGACCGTAGATGCCGATCAGCAGCGTCGCGACGATGACGAGCGCGACCCCGACGAGGTCGAGCACCGCGTTCATTCGCGATCCCGCAGCGCCCGATACCGGCGCTCGTTGCGGCGGGCGGTGCGCACGTACAGCACCGCGAACACGACGATGATCGGATAGAAGGCATACGCCTGCAGCAGCCACGACAGCGGCAGACCCCACACCAGGATGCGGCCGATCTCGGGGATGAGCGCGATCGCCAGGGCGAGCGCGACGACCACGACCACGAACCCGGCGACCGTTCCCAGTGCGAGGCGGAGTTGGCTGCGCATCAGAGCCCGCGCGTACACGGCATCCGCTTCGTCCACGGGAGCACCGGGCAGTGCGATGCCGCGGGTGAGGGTCGCCGGACGCCGATCGGGGAGGTCGGCGGTGACGCGGACCCGCTTCGGCTTCTCGGTCACCCCGCGCCCTCTCCGCGCAGCAGCGCCTCGCGCACGGCCGGCACCATCCGCCGACTCACCGGAAGCGAGAGCCCGCCGATCGAGACGGCCGCCTCCGCACCGGAGAGCCGAGCCTCGGTCACGGCGGCGATGCGCACGAGCGACGAGCGGTGGATGCGCAGGAACCCGGCATCCGTCCACCGCGTCTCGAGCTCGGAGATGGGGATGCGCACCAGATGGCCCGCGCCGTCGCCGGTGTGCAGCCGGGAGTAGTCGCCCTGTGCCTGCACCCAGGTCACGTCGCTGCGCCGCACGAACCGCACCGCGGAGCCGACCGTGACCGGCAGCACCTCGTCGTCACCGGATGCCGTGGCGTCGCCGACCTCGATCACCCGGTCGACCGCCTGGCGCAGCCGCGCGGCCCGCACGGGCTTGAGGAGGTAATCGGCCGCGCGCAGCTCGAACGCCTCCACCGCCTTGGCATCGTCGGCCGTGACGAAAACGACCGCCGGCGGCACGGCGAGAGTCATCAGGGCCCGCGCGAGGTCGGTGCCGCTGAGCCCCGGCATGTGGATGTCGAGGAAGGCGATCCGCACCGCGCGCTCCGACATCAGCCGCAGCGCCTCGGCCCCCGACGACGCCGTGAGGATCACGCCGATGCGCGGATCGGTGCGCAGCAGGTGCACGAGCTCGTCCAGGGCGGGGTTCTCGTCATCCGCGACGAGGACATCGACCGGCAGCGCGCTGTTCGTCGGCATCGTCATCGTCATCACTCGGTGTCCGGATCGTGCTGCGGTTGGGACTTCGGGACCCGCATGCGCACCAGGGTACCCGCGCCGGTGTTCGTCTCGACCACCAGACCGCCGTCGGCACCGTAGAGCTGGCGCAGCCGGGTGTCGACGTTGCGGAGGCCGACGTGCACGCCGTCGTCACTCGCGGTGAGCGTGGCCCGCAGGGCTTCGGGGTCCATTCCCACGCCGTCGTCCTCGACGGTGATCTCGGTGTGCGTGCCGTCGTCGCGCGAGGCGATGCGGATCTCTCCTCCGCCCTCTCCCGGTTCGAGTCCGTGCCGCACCGCGTTCTCGACGAGCGGCTGCACGGAGAGGAAGGGGATCACGGTCGCGAGGGTCTCCGGCGCGATCTGCAGCGTCACCCGCAGCCGGTCGCCGAAGCGCGCGCGCTCCAGTTCGAGGTAGGAGTGGATGCTGCCCAGCTCCTCGGCGAGCGTGGTGAACTCCCCCTGCCGGCGGAACGAGTAGCGCGTGAAGTCGGCGAACTCGAGCACCAGCTCGCGGGCACGCTCGGGGTCGGTGAGGACGAACGAGGCGATCGCGGTGAGGGCGTTGTAGATGAAGTGCGGCGAGATCTGCGCCCGCAACGATCGCAGCTCTGCCTCGGCCAGCTGCGTCCTCGATGCATCGAGTCCGCCGAGCTCGACCTGCGCCGCGCACCAGTCGGCCACCTCTTCGGCGGCCCGCACGAGTGCCGCCCCGACAGGTGCCGCGAACGCCACGACGACGCCGACGACCCGGCCGTCGACACGGATCGGAGCGCCGACGGCCTCGAGGTCGTCGTCGCGCCCCGATGCGGGGAACACCTGCCGACGCCCGGAGGCCCTGACCTGCGCCGCGATGCGGACCGCCGCCGACTCCAGCCCGTCGGACGAGCCGTCGAACGAGACGGTGTCGTCGGAGCTGACGATGGCCACCGCGGCGCTGCCGAGCAGCACCCGCAGATGGCGTGCCGCCTTGACGACATCGGGGGCCGCCAGACCTGCGCGCAGGTGCGGAGCGGCGAGGCTCGCCTGATGCAGAGCAGTCAGCGCCGCCTGCTCCGCATCGCTCCCGAGGTAGGTCGCCCCGCGCGCGAGACGACGTGCGAGCAACAGCAGCAGCGTCAGGACGACGCCGCCGAGCACACCCAGCACAGCGGCGAGAACGACGTCGGTCATGGGATCAGCTACTTTCGACCGGCCGCGGCCACGAGGTCGAGCCTCGGTGCGATCGATTCATCCATGCGTGAGATCTCCTTCTCGGAGATGCGATTGCGTCGCGCGCGATCCGGCCACGACGAGAGCGTCTCGGACACCCTCGCCATGTGCTCCCGCGCCCTGCTCTGCGTCAGGTCGCAGTCGTCCGCGAGCGCGAGAAGACCGTCGATCTCCGTGTCATACGTGTCGGCTCCGGCGATCGAGGTCGACCGGCTCCTGGCGAGATCCGGATTCGGATTGACGTCGAAGGCGGGGCTGAGCGTCCAGGCGTTGCCATCGCTGAGGAAACCATGGTTGCGCAGGTGGTCGTCCGTGTTGCCGAGAACGACGTTGGCGATCACTCTGTCGTAGAGGTCGGCGAGCCCGACGCGAGGCGAACGCGCGATGTCGCGGATGGCGTCGGCGATCTCGACGTAGTCATGGTGCTCGCCGTCCGCGGCGCCGATCGCCGTCATGGCGCTGATGTATCCGACGCGCTGCTGCGTCGCGTCCCGGTCGAAGCGGCGCAGGATGAGAACGCAGCGCTCCCCCAGTCGTGTGAGACGGAACCCCGGCACGGCGATACCGCAATCCGACAACAGACCGAGGCTGGTCGCCTCCCAGGCCATGACGTCCCAATCGTCGCTGGAATGCGGGAATTTCGCGAACCCGAGAGACCCGTCCTCGAGTCGCACCGATGCCTTCGGCCGCGCGCCTCCCAGGCCGGTGGTCCCGGTATCCAGCAGTTGCTTGACCGCCTCGGTGTAGTCGTCGTCGCCGGCGAGCTCGTCGCTGCGGCGCAGGAGGTTCGGAAGTTCGACGATCGCCGGGACATGAGCTTCCGCACCGAGGAAGTTCTCCGTCCCCACGGCGCGGAAGCGCAGCGCGCCCTGGCGGGTGTCGTCGCTGACGCCTAAGAGGTAGCTGACGTCGTCGAGGCTCCGCGGAGCCCGACCGGCCTCGCGGGCGGCTATCCGCTCGGCCTTGTCGATGAGGTTGCGGCCCCAACGGTCTGGCGAACCGTCCGAGAACGCCCGCAGCATCCCCGGCTGATACTGGGGGCCGGGAACGAGCTGCAGCGACGGATCGATGTTCACGCCGCCACGTGAGAGGTACGTAGCGTCATAGAGGAAGGTGGTGGCGAGCGACCTGCCCGTCGTGAAATGCGCTTGTCCGACCAGCTGCATGTCACCACGGTCGTCGCTGTAGACCTCGTAGTCGCTCATCGCGCGCGTGTCTTCTCGAGGCTCGATGCGCGGAGCCGACCGATGTCGGTGCTCAACGGGTCGGCGGCGTTCACGACCGCCTCGAGGATGCCGAGCGCCCGCAGCACCTGAGCGACGTTCTCGAACGTCACCGACGCGTTGCCCGTCTCGATCTTGCGCAGCGTGTCCCGGGAGATGTTCGCTCGCTCCGCGACCTGCTGGGCCGTCAACCCCAGCACCATGCGCCATCCGCGGACGTGCTCGCCGAACGCCTCCATGTCCCGCGTGATGCGATATCCGGCCATGCGTGCCACCTCCTCGACGTAGCTATGACGAACATACTAGCCATAACGCGGAGATATGACCAGAATGTTCGTCATAGCTTGCCTAGGGCGCCGCCGCAGATCTCAGCAGCAGCGCGCCCCGGGGTTGCGGTCCTGGTCGTCCATCCGCTGCCGCCAGAACTGCCGCTCGGTCATCGGCTCCTCGTCCGGGTGCACGCGCCGCTGATGGGCGACATAGGTCGCATAGGCGCTGTCGCCCATCAGGTTCGTCATGTACCAGCGGATGCCGCGGCCCACCCGCCCCACGGCGCCCAGCAGCGTCCGCAGGAGGGTGGTCGCGGCATCCGTCCGACTCATGGTGTCGGCCATCTCAGTGCGACGAGGCCTTGCGCTCGTCGGCGAGGATCGGCTCCCACTGCTTCTCGAGCTCGCGCTCCGCGGAACTGGGCAGGAACCCGGCCGGGGCGAAGCGGCGCGAGGCGACCGGGGCGTCCTCGGTGTTCTCGCCGCCGCCGTTGCGGATGGCCTTCACCGTGGCGATCACGGCGGTGACCATGACGACGATCGCGAGCGTGACGAAGATGATCGACAGGGTGCCCTGGACGGCCGTGTTGCGGATGACCGCGTCGAGCACCGCAGGTTCACCGAGCGCGGTGTCACCCGAGTCACGGGCGGCCACGTACTTGAAGTGGTTCGCCCAGTAGCCGATGGCCGGCACCGGGGACGCGATCTTGTACAGCGAGGCGGTGATGGTCACGACCGCGGTGAACGCGAGCGGCAGCGCGATGATCCACAGCCACTTGAAGTAGCTCCGGCCGCGCTTGGCGACGATCGCCAGCACCACGGCGAGCGCGATCGCTGCGAGCAGCTGGTTCGCGATACCGAACAGCGGGAAGAAGGTGTTGATGCCGCCGAGCGGGTCGGTGACGCCGAGGATGAGGATCGCTCCCCAGCCTGCCACCATGATCGCGGTGCAGATCCAGACGCCGGGGCGCCAGGACACGTCGCGGAACTTGGGGAACCAGGCACCGATCGAGTCCTGCAGCATGAAGCGTGCGACACGGGTGCCGGCATCCACCGCGGTGAGGATGAACAGCGCCTCGAACATGATCGCGAAGTGGTACCAGAACGCCATGAGCGCCTGGCCACCGAGGGCCTGCTGCATGATGTGCGCGAGGCCGAGTGCGAGTGTCGGAGCCCCACCGGTGCGCGACACGATCGACTCCTCACCGACCAGCGTGGCCGTGCCGGTGAGCATCTCGGGTGTGAGGTTCACCCCCGTCAGACCCAGAGAGTTCACGAAGGCGACGGCCCCTTCGACCGTGCCGCCCGTCGCCGAGGCCGGTGCGTTCATCGCGAAGTAGATGCCCTGGTCGATCGAGATCGCGGCGACGAGGGCCATGATCGCGACGAAGGACTCCATGAGCATGCCGCCGTAGCCGATGAAGCGGGTCTGGCGCTCCTTCTCGATGAGCTTCGGCGTGGTGCCGGACGCGATCAGCGCGTGGAATCCCGACAGCGCTCCGCAGGCGATCGTCACGAACAGGAAGGGGAAGAGGGGCCCGGCGAAGACCGGACCCATGCCGTTCTCACCGAAGATGCTGATCGCCGGGACGGTGATCTCGGGGCGCACCAGCACGATGGCTCCGGCGAGCATGACGATCACGCCGATCTTCATGAAGGTCGACAGGTAGTCACGCGGGGCGAGCAGCAGCCACACCGGGAGCACGGCGGCGATGAAGCCATAGATGATGATGCCCCAGGCGATGGTGGTGCGGTCGAGGTGGAAGATCGCCTGACCCCACTCGGTGCCCGCGACCCAACCGCCGCCGATGATCGCGGCCATCAGCAGTGCGAAGCCGATGATCGAGACCTCGGTGACCTTGCCGGGACGCAGGTAGCGCAGGTAGACGCCCATGAAGAGCGCGATCGGGATGGTCATGGCGACCGAGAAGACGCCCCACGGGCTCTCGCCGAGCGCATTGACGACGACGAGGGCGAGGATCGCGACGATGATCAGCATGATCAGCAGCGAGGCGATGATCGCAGCGGTGCCGCCGATCTTGCCGAGCTCCTGGCGCGCCATCTGGCCGATCGTGCGACCGCCGCGACGCATCGAGAAGAAGAGGACCGTGTAGTCCTGCACGGCACCGGCGAGCACGACGCCGACGATGATCCAGATCGTGCCGGGGAGGTAGCCCATCTGCGCGGCGAGCACCGGTCCGACGAGCGGTCCGGCGCCGGCGATGGCGGCGAAGTGGTGGCCGTAGAGCACGCGCCGGTCGGTGGGGACGTAGTCCTTGCCGTCCTGGCGGACCTCGGCGGGCGTGGCCCGACGGTCATCAGGCCGGGTGATGTACTTCTCGATCACCTTCGAGTAGAAGCGGTAGCCGATCAGGTACGTGCAGACCGCGGCGAACACGAACCAGATCGCGTTGACGGTCTCGCCGCGGACGATCGCGAGCATGGTCCAGGCGACAGCACCCAGCAGGGCGATCGCCGCCCAGAGGATGATCTTCGGCAGGGTCCAGCGGTTCGCCTTCTCGTGATGCTCCTCGGTGAGGGCGACGGAGGGGAGTTTCGGGTCGGTGACGATGACGGGTTCGGTGCCCGGTGCGGTCATGGCAGTCTCCTCGGGATACGCGACATTGCGTTCCCCCACGTTAGGAAAGTGCGGAGCCCGGACACGGAGCCGGAAGCGGATGCTGCGACGAGCGGCACCGATCACGCGATGAACGGATGCCCGCGTGCGCACAGCGCCCCTCGGTCGGTGGGCCGCATCAGGCCGTCACGCCGCATCAGGCCATTGCCGCCGGAACCGCCCTGTTTCCACAGGATCGCCTGTTCTCGCGCGGCGCGCACACGACGCCCCGCGGAAGGGAGGCCGCGGGGCGTCGTGCTGTGGGGGTCTACTCCGGCTTGGCTGTCTCCGGAGCATCCGTCGGCGGGGCGTCCGTCGGCTCCGGCGTCGGCTCCGGGGTGGGCGCCGGCGTCGGCTCCGGCGTCGGCTCCGGCGTCGGCTCCGGGGTGGGAGCCGGCTCCTTCGCCTCGGGGACCACCGCGTCCGGCGCCGTCACCGTCACGACGGTGCGGACGGCCGAGTCGCCGTACTGGACGAGCCCGAGGTAGCGGGCGCCGGCGGTGAGGCCGGTCCAGCTGAGGTCGTAGCTCGTCTTCTCGCCCCGGATGGCGGCGATCGGGTTCGGCGTCGCAGTGAACGCGCCCTCGCCGCCCGGCTGCACGTTGGCGTAGGACATGTCCCACGTCATCGGCCCCGTCGTCGAGTACACGTTCGCCACCACAAGGTAGGTGCCGGCGGTCGGGGCCGGAACAGTGACCTGCTCGTCTGCCGAGCCGGTCGCCGACTGCCAGTTCTCGTAGTACCGCAGGTCGTCCGGGCTCACCACGCGGTACACGGTGAGGTCGAGGTCGCTGCCGTCGTCGTCCGACGAGTCGAGGTCGAACCGGGAGAGCGTCGTTCCCTCCGGCACGTCCACGATCCACGCGACGTCCTTGTTCGCATCACCCGAGTTCTCGTCGCCCGAGTGCCCCTCGACCGGGTTGTCCGGGTCGCTGAGCAGCTCGTAGGCGGTGAGGCCCGAGAGGTTGAGAGCCAGGTCGCCGTCGAGACCGGGGGTGATCTCCACCGACGTGCTGCCGTCGACGCCGGTGCCGGTGACCTCTGCCGGAGCATCCGCCGTGACCGGGAACACCGCGATCGGCGAGCGCACCGAGTTCTTCGCGCTCTTCCAGGTGAGCGACCCCGTCGCCCACTCCTCGACCGGCGCACTCTTGTTGTCGAACGTGACGGTGAAGGACTTGGTCTGACCCGGTCGGTCGAACTTCAGCTGCTGCGGGGTGACCTTGACGTTCACTCCGGGAACGGAAGCCTTCGCGGTGAAGGTGCCCTTCTCGGTCGACGTGACCGTACGGGTGACGGTCTGCGCGCTGGCGAGCGAGCCGATCGAGATCGACGCCTGGTTCAGGTCGCTGCCATCGATGGGCTCGATCCCCGGGAAGTCCGACAGGCCCTTCCCGTCGAGGAACGCCGCCCAGTCCTTGACCCCGTTGAGGTACAGCAGACCGGGGTTCAGGTATCGCTTCGGGTCGACCTGACCCGCGCCCTGCTCGAACGGGTCGGTGTTCTTCGATCCGTCGGGCAGAACGGTGTCGTACGCGGTGGTCATCATCGCCGACCGGATCTCCCCGGGCGTCGCCTTCGGGTGCTCACCGAGGTACAGCGCGCCGAGACCGGCCACGTGCGGCGAGGCCATCGAGGTGCCGGAGAGGATGCCGAAGGTCGGCTCCTCATCGGGTCCGTTGTTCGTCGCCGCGAGGATCGCGACGCCAGGGGCCGCGACATCCGGCTTCAGCACATCGCTGCCGTCGGCCAGCATCGGCCCGCGGCTCGAGAAGCCCGCGATCTGCGGGGTCGGGGTGGTCACGCCCGTGGTGTTCTCGCCGACGAGCGTGATCGGGCGATCGACGCCGCCCTGCACGTAGGCGAGCACGGCGGCGCGGTGCACGGCGTTCAGGTGCACGGTCGGCACGGCGTGGAAGTCGTTGTCGAGCGAGTCCGCTCCACCCGGCACGTTCACGAGGACCATGCCGATGCCTCCGGCGTCCTTCACGACCTGCGACTTCTCGGCGCGCGCGTTGCCGCCGCGGTCACAGACCACGATGTGTCCGGCGACCTTCGCCGGGTCGAGGGTGCCCGGCAGGCAGAGCTGCGGGTCGACGGCTCCGGCTGCGGCGGCATCCACCGCGGCGATCGACGGGCCGGTGACGCTCTCACCGAACGGCACGCTCACCGATGCTCCGGCCTGCTCGAACCCGTCGAACTGCACCGTGCCCTCCCAGGTGGGGATGGTCGATGCGGCGACCGTCGTGTACCAGGGCGAGGCGTGGTCGGCCGTGACCGGGTCGGGGCCGTCGTTTCCGGCGCTCGTCGCGACGAAGACGCCCGCAGCCGCGGCGTTGAAGAACGCGATGTCCTCCGGCGCCAGCACCGTGCTCGCAGCCCCGCCGCCGATGGAGTAGTTGATCACGTCGACGCCGTCGGCGACGGCCTGATCGATCGCGGCGACGAGGTCGCTCAGCGCGCAGATGTCGTCGGTGGTGACGGTCGTGTCCGGGCCGACGTAGCAGGCCTTGTAGGCCGCGACCTTCGAACCGGGGGCGACGCCCGAGACCGTGCCGAAGTCGACGTCCTCGATCGCGGCGTCGACCTTGAAGTTGCCCGCCGCGGTGCTCGCGGTATGCGAGCCGTGGCCGTCGCCGTCACGCGGCGAGAGGTAGTCGTACTGGAAGTCGAAGCCGGCGGCCTCGGCTCCGGCGTAGAAGTACTGTCCACCGATGAGCTTCGAGGAGTAGTCGCTCTTGTCCCAGTCCTGGCCTTCGACCATCGCACCCTGGAACTGCCCGCCGTCGGACTTGTCGAAGTACACGTAGGTGCCGTCGGTGTAGGGCTGGTTGCCCTTGTGTCGGCTCTGCTGCTTCTTCTGCTTCTTGATCTTCTTGCCCTCGAAGGAGGGGTGCTCCGGCGCGATGCCGGTGTCGATCACGCCCACCACGACCCCCTCACCGGCCTTCTCGACGCCGCCGGTCTGCTGCCACACGCCGCCGCGGCCCTTGCGGTCGTCGCCGAGCCCGAGGAAGTCGGTGGACGTCTGCGCGTCGGGGTGCCGGACCTCATCCGGGTAGACGCCGAGGACATCCTTCGACGCACGGAGCGCATCGACCTGCTCGCCGGAGAGGTCGGCGCTGAAGCCGTTGAGTGCGACCTGATAGGTGTTGTCGGGCGTGACGCCCACGTCGCCGATCAGGTCGGTCTGCTGGGTCTGGAGGTGCTCGACGTACCGCTGCGAGTCCTGCGACTGCGTCTCGAGCTGCTCGCCCTCGGCGGGCTTCGTGGCCTTCAGGCCCTTGACGTCGCCCTCGTAGCTGGCGAGCGGATCGGCCTTCATGACCACGATGTAGTGGCCGGGGGTGCCCGCGACCGGGACAGGGTGCGTCACCTCCTCGGTCGCGGCGTAGCCGGTGGTTGCCGTCGATGCGATGAACAGAGTCGCCAGGGTGGTGGCTGCTGCCATCCGGAGGGGTGTTCGACCCATGTGCTGCTCCCGATGATCACGGTGCAACCGCGTTGCTGCACCGCGGCCAACATAGCCCCGCTCTTCGCGGCTGGAGAGAGAACTGGTCGATCGGCCAACCGGCCTTCGCCGATCGGCCAGGGTTATGCACGGCCGCCCTCCCGATAGGTCGACAGTAAGCTGGAGAGGTGGCCCGCACCCCCGTCCTGACGACCCGAGTACTGCTCGTCTGCGCAGCGATCGGCGTCGCGACGGGCATCCTCGCCGGCATCGCCGGATGGGTGACCCCCGTGCTGCTGGCGAGTCCCCTGCTGTTCCTCTACGGCCTCGTGCTCGGCTCGCATGTACTGCCGGGGATCATCGCCCAGGAGGTGCTGCGACTGCCGCTGGTCGCCCTGATCACGCACGTGTTCGCGGCGCTGATCGCGAGCGCCTTCAACCCGGCGTGGGCGCTGCGGTTCATCGGCACCGCCCTGCTGTTCGGGCTCATCCAGGAGGGCGTCGCCGCCCTCACCCGCTATCGGTCCTGGGGCCCGTGGCGCTTCTTCATCTCGGCGGCCGTCATCGGCGTCATCGTCGCGGTCGTGGTGTTCTTCGCCGCGCACCTGTCGGTCATGCCCGTGTGGGCGCAGATCCTGTACCTGGCGATCTCGGTGCTCGGCCCGATCGCGTGGACCGCGGTGGGGCTCGCGATCGGCTCGGCGCTGCGCAGGGCCGGGGTCGCTCGGCGCTGACGGCCGGAGTTCCGTCGATGGCGGATCAGGTAAGGCTCAGCTAAGTTAGACGGGTACGATCCGTCGACCCGGGACTCCGCCGTGCGCCCATCCGCGCCCCTGCTGAGCGTGCGTGAGCTCTCGCTCACCCACGCCGATGCCGCGCACCCCTCGCCCCGCGACGTGACCTTCGACATCGACCCCGGAGAGGTCGTGCTGCTGCTCGGACCATCCGGATCCGGCAAGTCCACCCTCACGCTCGCCCTCAACGGGCTGATCCCGCACGCGCTGCCGGCGACGATGGCCGGCACGGTCGAGGCCGGCGGAATCGACACCGCCGCCGCGCAGCCGGCCACGCTGAGCACCCACGTCGCCATGGTGTTCCAGGACCCGGATGCGCAGATCGTCACGGGCACCGTCTACGACGAGGTGGCGTTCGGCCCGGAGAACCTCCTGCTCGCACTCGACGTCGTGCAGGCCCGCGTCGAAGCGGCGCTGCGCCGGGTGGGACTCTGGGATCGGCGCGACGAGAACCCGGATCACCTGTCCGGCGGAGGGCGGCAGCGGCTCGCGATCGCCTGTGCCCTCGCGATGGGCTCTCCGCTGATCGTGCTCGACGAGCCGACGGCCAACCTCGACCCGCAGGGCATCGACGATGTCTACGCGGCCCTGGCCGATGTGGTGGCCGCCGGAGACCGCGCGATCCTCCTCGTCGAGCACAACCTCGACGCGGCGATGGACTTCGTCACGCGCACCATCGTGCTCGACCGCGAAGGCAGGGTCGTGTTCGACGGGCCGGCCGCCGAGATCATCCGTACCCATGCCGACGAACTCGTCGGGATGGGCGTCTGGCTGCCGGCGGCGACGCTCGCCGCGCTGCGACTGCGGGATCAGGGCTTCTCCTTCGATCCCCTGCCGCTGACTCCGGACGAGCTCGGCACCGCCCTCGCGGAGGATGCCGCCTCCTCCCCCTCCGCCCGGTCGACGACCGGAACACCGCCGCGGTCGACGAGCGAGGAGCTGCGCGACGAGCGGGGCGAGGAGAAGGAACGCGCCACCGAGGCGATCATCCGTGCCCGCGGGCTGACCGTGCGGCGCCGACGCACCGCGATCCTGCACGGGATCGACCTCGACCTCGCGCCGGGGAGCCTCACCGCAATCGTGGGAGCGAACGGTGCCGGCAAGACGACCCTGATCCAGGCTCTCGCGGGCGTCGTGCCGCCGCCGCGGGGTCAGGTGTCGGTCGACGGCATCGATCCGGGTACCGCCTCGCCCCGCGACCTCGCCGCGCGCATCGGCTTCGTGTTCCAGAACCCGGAGCACCAGTTCATCGCGCACACGGTGTTCGACGAGCTGGCGCACGGGTTGCGGCTGCGGCATGTGCCGGAGATCGCCTCCCGTGTCGAGGAGATGCTCGTGCGGTTCGGCCTCGAGCACAAGGCGGACGTGCACCCGTTCCTGCTGTCGGGCGGCGAGAAGCGACGCCTCTCGGTCGGCACGGCTCTGATCACGCGGCCCCGCGTCCTCGCGCTGGATGAGCCGACGTTCGGGCAGGACCGCGCGCGGGCGGCCGAACTTCTCGATCTGCTGCAGAACCTCCGCGCCGAGGGCACGACGATCGTGATCGTCACGCACGACCTGCAGCTCGTGGCGGAGCACAGCACGCACGTGGTGATGCTCGCCGACGGGCGGGTGCGGGCGTCGGGCCCCACCGCGTCGCTGTTCCGCGATCAGCAGCTGTTCGCCGACGCCGGGCTCCGCATGCCGGCGCTGCAGCGCGTGCTGGCGTCCGCGGGCCTCGAGGTGACCCGATGAGCGCCGACGTCACGGGCAGCGCTGCACGCCGCGTTCCCGACGCCGCCGGAGTTCCTGCGTTCGACCCCTATGCCCGGATGACGGCGACCTCGCCGCGCCAGTTCCTCTACGCTCTGAACCCGCTCGCGAAGGTGGCGGGTTTCGCCCCGGCGATGGTGCTGCTCGTGTTCGTCCGCGACCTCGCCACCCCAGCTGCATTCCTCCTGCTCGCGTACGCGCTGATCCTGGTCGGCGCCCGCCTCACGCGTCGACTGCTCGCTCTGCTGCTGCTCGGACTCCCGGCGGGCATGCTGCTGGTCGCGGTCGGATTCTCGCTGTGGGTGGATGCCGGACTCGTCGACGGCAGCGCGCCGCTCGTGCGAATCGGCGACTGGACGCTGTACAGCGGTGCCCTCGTGATCGGGTCGGCGACGGCGCTGCGCCTCGGCTCGATCATGGCGCTCGCCCTTGTCGGCGGACTCACCACCAGCGGCCCCGATCTCGTGCGGGCGAGCGTGCAGCAGCTGCGGGTGCCATACCGCGTCGGGTACACGGCGCTCGCTGCGTTCCGGTTCGTGCCGAGATTCGGGCATGAGCTGGCCGTGATCCGCGCTGCCCACCGGGTGCGCGGATACCACGGTGGACGCGGACCTTTCGCCCGCATCGCTCGCGGCTGGGGCTACATCGTGCCGCTCCTCGCCGGCGCCATCCGCCATGCCGAGCGCGTCGCCCTGGCGATGGACTCGCGGGCCTTCGGCGCCCATCCCACTCGCACCGAGCGGCATCTCGTGCCGTTCCGCACGCGGGACACCGTCTTCACCCTCACGACACTGCTGGCGTCCGCCGCCATCTTCGTCGCCTTCTTTCCCTGGCAGCTTCCCTGAAAGGCGCCCCATGGCATACAGCAAGCTGGTCAAGCCCGAGACGACCGAGCTCATCCATCTGACGGTCCTGCGCACCGAGCGGCTTTCGGCGCACTGGATCCGCGTGAGCCTCGGCGGCGGCGAGATCGAGAAGTTCCGGCCGATGGGCTTCGACCAGTGGTTCCGACTGTTCCTGCCGATCGGGGGCGATGCGGGCCTCGAGCGGGTGCCCGCGAAGGCGAACAAGATGTTCGGGTATCTGAAGTTCCTGCGCATCCCCGACGGCGAACGGCCCGTGATGCGCAACTACAGTGTGCGGGCATATCGTGCGGCGACATCGGAGGCCGGCGCCGAGATCGACGTGGACTTCGTACTGCACGGCTCGGCCGCCGACGGCACGGCCGGTCCGGCATCGCGCTGGGCCGAGACCTGCCAGCCGGGTGAGCATGTGCTGATCATCGACGAGGGGCTCACCTTCAACCCGCAGCGCGGCACGGATCGCGTCGTGCTCGTCGGGGATGAGACGGCACTGCCGGCGATCGCCTCGATCAGTGCGTCGCTGCCCGTGGATGCGACCGGCACCGCGATCATCGAGGTGCCGAGCGAGGAGGATGCGCTGGAGTTCCCACATCCGTCCGGTCTCGAGGTCGTCTGGCTCGTGCGCCCTCATGACGTCGCCCCCGGTGCGCTGGCGCTGCAAGCGCTGGGCCGCACCGCCCTGCCGGATGCCCCGTTCCACGCGTACGCGGCCGGTGAGCAGGCTCTCGCCTCCGGTGCCCGCAAGCACCTGGTGGGCGAGCGCGGTGTGGACAAGAACGCCGTGAGCTTCTGCGGGTACTGGAAGATCGGCGCGGCTTCTCCGGCGTCGAAGGCCGCTCGCGAGGCGGCAGCGGAGCCGCTGGCATGAGCGGGGCGGACGCGGCAGGTGCGACGGGCGCGGCCGGTGCGACGGACGCGGCAGGTGCGACGGGCGCGGCCGGTGCGACGGGCGCGGCGGCGCCCCGGCGAGGATCGGGCGGTACCGCGCGAAAGCCGGGTGGTCGATTCCGCTTTCCCACTGCGATCCTGCTGACCTGCGCGGCACTCGGTGTCGCGGGCGGCCTGCTGCTGGCGCCGGCGAACTGGTTGTCGACGCTGCTCTTCCCCGTGGCGCCCTTCGCGAGCGTGGCGCTGGCCGGACTCTGGATGCTGCCGTCGGTCATCGCGCTGCGTCTGCTGCGACGCCCGTTGGTCGGGCTCCTGGTGGGCTTGCTCGCCGGCCTCGTGATCGTGCCGTTCTCCGGGTACGGGTTCGGCAGTGTGGCGACGAATCTGTGGTGGGCGGCGTTCACCGAGCTGCCGTTCCTCTTCGTGATCTGGCGGTATTGGGGCACGTGGATGCACTATGTCGGCGCGGTCGTGGTGAGCTTCGTGTATCCGGTGCTGGCGTGGGCGTCGTTCGATCTGGGCAGCTTCCCGCTCGCGGTGCAGGCGCTGTTCTTCACGATCACGCTGGCGAGCTGCGTCGGGACCACGGCCCTCGGCATCCTCATCGCCGACCAGCTCCGCAAGGCGGGCGTCGGCGGGCGTCGTTCGCAACGATCCTGAGGTGACGCCGGTCGCGACCGCTGCCCGGTGCCCCGAGCCCGATCCGCGCGGATGCATGGTCATGCGGCGATGTCGAAGCGGGCGCGCCCGCCGAGTCGCGGGGTGCGGGCGGGGTCGACGTAGGCGGGTGGGAGGAACCACACTCGTCCCCCGGTCCCGGTCCCGTATCGGGGATGGTCGATGTGGATGTCCCATCCGTTGTCGTGGATGCGGTGGTGACACGTCTCACACAGCAGGACTCCGTTGGTGAGGTCGGTGGGTCCGTGGTCCCGCTTCCACCAGCGGACGTGGTGCGCTTTGGTCATCTCGGGTGGGAGCCCGCACATCGCGCACCCGCCATCGCGTTCGGCCAGGGCAAGGCGTTGCGCGCGGGTGAACAGGCGTTTCTCCCGCCCCCAGTCCAACACTTCGCTGTTCCCGCCGAAGACACAGGGGATGATCCCGCCGCCGGCGGCCATCCGCCGCGCTGCCCCGACACTGACCGGCTGATCCATACCATCCACGGTCGCCGACCCTGCCCCCGATTCCAGGTCCGAGAGGTTCATCCGGACGATCACGGTGGCCCCGGCGACCGGGACCCGCGTCTGGCAGCCGAGGACGTGCGCGCAGAACACCGCGAGCGCGTCGGCCTGGATCATGGGGACCGTGCGCCGGTCCGCATCCGGGGCGTCGGGGTCGGGGGCGTCATTCCGGGCGGCGAACGCGGCGCTCACGAACCCGCGGATCGCGGTCACGATCGGGGCGGCGGTCTCGGCATCGAGGACCGCGTTCAGGTGCACCATCCCGTCCCGCTCGAACAGGGTCAACGCCCGCTTCCCCCGCCGCTCCTCTTCTTTCGGCTCCACCCCATCGGGATCCAGCCAGGCTTCTGCCCGCACCACGAGCTTTCGCACATCGTCGAGCGCCAGACCCTGCGCCTTCTCGACCAGCACCCGCTCCCCCTCGGAGACCCGTTCCGGCCCGGCCGTCACCCGGCACCGATCCAGGACCGTGATGATCATCGCCGCGGCCGGCGCACTGAGAGCACCCGAGCCCAGCACGGCGCGCACCAACGGATACCTCGCCGGAAGCGGCGCCCCCAACAGGTCCGCACGCGGCGCCGTCGCCTCCCCGACCTTCACCAACCGGGCCGCATCACCCGTGGACACTCCGGTGGTCGCGGCGATCAACGTCGCCGGGGTGCGGAACCCCTGCTGCTTCGCCAGACTCTCCGCCCCGAGCTCCGGCCGCGACTCATACGCGATCCGCGCGGCGACCTCGACCTGCACCGCATCCAACCGCCGCTGCAGCACCCCGACCGCCGCCCCCACCGCCACCAGCTCGGACCGGGACAGATCCCCCGCCTCGCCGGCACCCGCCCACGCCGCATCGAGACGACTCATCGCCTCGCGCAACCCGGTCAAAGTGGACATGCTCCACCCTAACCCGGTAACACGCTACCTTCGAAGCTGTCTCCGCATCACATCCCAGAATTCCGCACAAACACGCCACAGCACGCCCAAGGACCACTCCTCCACAAGCACCCCAGATACGTACTTATCCACGAATACAGTCAAGCATCGGTGGGCGACGTGGGCCGAGACGATCACCGCGAGCGTCCACCCCCGCCAGCCGCGCGGCAGTACTCACGCCGTTGCAAGGCCGTCGTCGCATCACTCGGCAGAAGTGTCGCCGCTGGCGTCCGCGAGTCCGCTCTCCTGCACTTCCGCGAACAGGCCCATGACCTCGGGCCCCATCTCGACCTGGGTCAGCACGATCCGGAACGAGCCGTCCGGGTCGATGGAGAAGTCGGTTCCCTGTCCACCGGACCACCCGTATCGGCCGGCTGCGTCCCCTCCGGTCTGCACCGCGACACCGAAACCCCAGCCCGTGCCCTCCCAGAATCCCGGGAAGAAGCTGTCCGGTGTCTTCGCAATCGACGGGATCTGATCGGTGCGCATCAGCGCGAGCAGTTCGGGGGCGAGCATGACCTTCCCGTCGTGGCGCCCGCCCGCCGCCAGCATCCCGGCGAACGCCGCATAGTCGGACGCCGTCGACACGAGTTCGGAATGGCTGAGGTCGAACGGTGCGGGCGCCAGCGAGAATCCTCCGGCTGCAGGCTCGATCTCGACCAGACGGCCGCCTTCGTGCCGGTACGCGGCGGGCAGCCGATGCGCCTGGTCGAGCGGAACCGTGTACCCGGTGTCGACCATGCCGAGCGGGCCGAACAGGTCACGCCGCAGATATTCCTCGAGCGTGCCGCCGACGACGCGGGAGAGCAGTATCCCGAGAAGGCCGAACGAGTGGTGATAACGCCATCCGGTTCCGGGCTGGAAGGTGAGCGGCAGCGCCGCGAGCGCGTCTAACCACTCCTGCGCACCGAGCGCCACGGGCTCCTGGCCCGCTGCCGTCCGGTTGGCGATCATCGCCTCCGCCAACGGGGTCGGTGCGACCTGCACTCCGTATCCCGACGTGTTCGTGAGCAGATGCCGCACGGTGATGGGCGTCGCCGCCGGCTCGACATAGTCCAGCGCGGCGTCCGGCGCGCGCAGCACCCGACGGTCGACGAGCTCGGGCATCCACCGCTCCACCGGATCGTCGAGACCGAGGCGACCCTCCTGCACGAGCCGCAGCGTGGCAACCGCGAGGATCGGCTTCGTCATCGATTGGATGCGGACGATCGCCTCCGGCGGCAGATCCCCGGTCGCGAAGATCTCGACCTTCCCGCCCGGAGAGCCGAGCACGCCGATGATTCCTGGCGCGGTGCCCCGAACGACGTGGTCAGCGAGGATCTGCGGGAGCGAGCTCGTCATGCCCTCGATTCAACCCCGCCCGGACATCCGTGTCCACGGGCCCTTCCCTCCCCTCCCCCTCTCCTTCCCCGTCTCCCCGACCCCCTCCCCCGACACAACTTCGGAGTTCCGCGGCGACACGCCGGTCCGTGGCGCCCTCCGACGGCGAGTCGCGCCCGATCTCCGAAGTTGTGTCGCGGGGAACGGGTGATGCCGCAGAGACGAAGGGCCGGGAGACGAAGAAGGGCCGGGAGACGAAGAAGGGCCGGGAGACGAAGAAGGGCCGGGAGACGAAGAAGGGCCGGGAGACGAAGAAGAGGCCGGACGCGACGAAGAGGCTGCAGACGAAGAGGCCCCCGGATGCCGCAGCATCCGGGGGCCTCTTCAGCCGTGTGTCAGCGCTTGCCGACGATCTGACGACCGACGAGGTCGCGCATGATCTCGTTCGTGCCACCGTAGATGCGGTGCACCCGAGCGTCGGTGAAGGCGCGGGCGATCGGGTACTCCATGATGTAGCCGTAGCCGCCGTGCAGCTGCACGCCCGTGTCGAGCACCTCCCACTCGCGTTCGGTCGCCCAGAACTTGACCTTCGCGGCGTCCTCCGCGGTGAGCGTGCTGTTCTTGTACGCGAGCAGCGCGCGGTCGATGTACGCCCACATCGCATCGGTGGTCGCCGCCATGTCGGCGAGCCGGAAGCGGGTGTTCTGGAAGTCGGCGATGCGCTCGCCGAACGCCTCGCGGTCCTTGGTGTAGGCGACGGTCCAGTCGAGAGCGGCCTGCGCGGCCGCAGCTGCGGCGACGCCGATCGAGAGACGCTCGAGAGGCAGGTTGAGCATCAGCTGGATGAAGCCCTGCCCCTCCTTGCCGCTGATCAGGTTCTCGTCGGGGACGAACACGTCGGTGAAGCTGAGCTCGGCCGTGTCCCAGCCGTGGAAGCCCATCTTGCTGAGCTTCTTGCCCTGGTCGAAGCCCTCCATGCCCTTCTCGACGAGCAGCAGGCTGAACGCGTCAGGGCGGTTGCCCTCACCGGTCTTCACGAAGGTCACGACCACGTCGGCCGTCGTGCCCGAGGAGATGAACGTCTTCGCGCCGTTGAGGATGTAGCCGCCGTGGACCTTCTTGGCGTTGGTCTTGATGCCGCGCAGGTCAGAACCCGCACCCGGGTCGGTCATGGCGAGCGCGCCGAGCACTTCGCCCGTGGCCATGCGGGGCAGCCACTTCTCCTTCTGCTCCTGCGTTCCCATGTGCACGAGGTAGGGCACGGCCAGGTCGTCCTGGATGCCGAACGCACCGGCCAGCGAACCCGCCCCTGCGGCGATGACCTCTTCCATGACGATCGTGCGGAAGCGGTAGTCCTGCAGCATCCCGGCGCCGCCGAACTCCTCGGGGACCGAAAGACCGATCAGGCCGGCCTCGCCGGCAGCGAGCATGGTCGCCCGGTCGATCTCTCCCGCGGCATCCCACCGCTCGATCGCCTCGTTGTTCACGTGGCGCTTGACGAAGTCCTTGACGAGGTCGCGGAATGCCTCGTGATCCTCTTCGTAGATGTCGCGTTCCATTGCGTCCTCCCGAACGTGTCGTGCATCGTTGCTCCGGCGATTCTACGTGCCGGACACCGCCTCGGACAGGACGTTGTGAGAATGCATCCCATCAGAGGTGACACTGGGTACCGCGGTTGTCGGATGCCGCAGAACGGGCTGTTCCGACCGATTCAGTGCGCGTAGTCAGGGGCCGCCGGGAGTCCGAAGAACTCCTCCAGGGTGTGGAATCCGCCGTCGTGGTAGGCCCTGGCGAGGTCGATCCCGACATAGCGGAGGTGCCACGGCTCGGGCGCGTAGCCGGTCACCGGCGTGCCCACCTGCTCGTACCGCACGATGAACCCGTACTCCCACGCGTGGGCCGCAACCCAGTCGCTCTGCGCGGTGCCGCCGAAGCCGTCGAGTCCACCGCAGCCGCTGCCGCACGCGACGACGTCGAGGGCGAGCCCGGTCTGGTGCTCGCTGTGGCCGGGCCGGGCGGAGCCGGCATCCGCCTGCCCCTGACCCTGCGAGCGCACGTGGGTGTCGTAGGTCGTGACCTGCAGCCCGTAGGACCGGTAGCCGTTGTTGGCACCGATGCGCCCCACGCCGGCAGCCTCCGCCGCTTCGGCCATCCGCCCGACGGCAGCCGCGACATCGGTCCGCACCCGGCCCGACAGCGTCGTCATCTGCAGCGGCACCGAGTCGAGCGCCCCTGGCTCGTAGTCCGCGGGCTTCAGCGGGAGGCTCTTGTTCACGACGACCCAGACCCGCGCCGGATCGCGGAGCGAGATGCAGGGTGCGTTGCCCGCCACCACGGCCTCGCGGAAAGCCGGACCCCCGCCGAAGCCCGCGACCACGGCCGCGTCGTCGCCGGCCTGCACCGCCTGCTGCACGGCCGGGTCCGCACACGGGTCGGCGGCCGTCGTCGCCTCGACCTGCACGGTCGGCACCTGCATCACGGCGACCGGCTCCGGCATCGGCGCGGCCTCCACCGCCGCGACGGGAGCGGAGGCGATCGAGAGCAGCACACCGATCGCCGTCACGACGATGCCGAGCGGTAGCGCGGGACCGTGAATCGGGGAGCGCGGAGCCGCATGCTGAGCGTGCGGCGAGAGGGGCATTGGTCCATTCTTTCACTCGAAGCTATGTCGCAGAACCACTTGCGTTCTTATCGTCATTATGTTCGAATGTGGAGATGCGGTGGCAGGGACAGAAACTCGGCGAGACGGATGCGGCGGCGCTGCCCGGACTCGAAGACCGATCCAGCGTGCTGCGGTCGGTGACCACCCCCGAGTTCGCCGGGATGACCTTCCATGAGGTGCTGTCGAAGTCGGCCCTGAACCACGTGCCCGGAGCTTCGCGCATGCCTTTCGCCTGGACCATCAACCCGTATCGCGGATGCAGTCATGCCTGCTCTTACTGTTTCGCCCGCGGCACGCACGAGTACCTCGACCTCGACGGCGGATCGGACTTCGATTCGCAGATCGTGGTCAAGGTGAACGTGGTCGAGGTGCTCGAGAAGGAGCTGCGGCGCGGCAGCTGGCAGCACGAGACGGTGGCGCTGGGCACCAACACCGACCCGTACCAGCGGGCCGAGGGGCGCTACAAGCTCATGCCCGGCATCATCGAGACCCTCGCCGCGTCCGGCACCCCGATGTCGATCCTCACCAAGGGCACGCTCATCCGCCGCGACATCCCCCTGCTCGTGAAGGCCGCGCAGCGCGTGCCCGTCGACGTGCAGATGTCGATCGCGATGTACGACGACGAGCTGCAGAAAGCCATCGAACCCGGAGCCCCGACCACCCAGGCCCGTCTCGACACCGTGCGCGCCCTGGCCGACGCCGGGTTCCCGGTCACCGTCTTCCTGATGCCGATCATGCCGCATATGACCGACTCGCTCGAGGCGATCGACAGCGCCCTCGTGCGCATCAAGGACGCCGGGGCGCGCACCGTCATCTACGGAGCCCTGCACCTGCGACCGGGCGTCAAGCCGTGGTTCTTCGAATGGCTCGGCGCGCACCGCCCCGACCTCGTGTCGTCGTACCGCGGGCTCTATCCCGGCGTCTCTGCGGAGGCACCGAAGGGATACCGGCAGTGGCTCGCGAAGCGTGCCCGCCCGCTCATCCGGATGCACGGACTCGAAGGCCGCCACGAAGACGACTACCCGCGGCGCGGGTTCCGCCCAGGGCAGGGCCATGTGCAGTCGGGCCACCTGCAGACAGGGGCGACGAATGCGGCAGCTGTGCGCTTCACGCCCAGCGCCGCCGCGGCTGCGCAGCCGATGCTGTTCTGAGAGCCCCGAAGACGACCGTCGCCCGACTCCGACGGCAGATCAACCGCGATCGTGCGTGCGGATGAGCTTGCGGTTCACGAACTCCGCCATGCCGTACTCGCCCAGCTCGCGGCCGATCCCCGAGGCCTTGACGCCGCCGAAAGGCAGGTCGGCCTGCGTCTGCGACGGCCCGTTGATCGAGACCATGCCCACGTCGAGTCGGTCGGCGACATCGGCGATGAGCGCAGGATCGGAACCGAAGATCACACTGCCGAGGCCGTAGGGCGTGTCGTTCGCCAGCGCGACGGCGGCGTCGATCGAGCCGACGCGGTGCACCACGGCGACGGGCCCGAAGATCTCCTCGCGGTAGGCGCGAGCCTCGGGGGTGACGTCGGCCAGGATCGTGGGTTCCACGAAGGCGCCGGGGCGATCCAGGCGACGCCCACCGGTCAGCACGGTCGCCCCGTTGGCGGTCGCGTCGTCCACCTGATCGATGACGGACCGTGCGGCGGCCTCCGACGACAACGGCCCGAAGGAGATGCCTTCTTCGGACGGATCGCCGACGCGCAGTTCGCCGACCAGATCGGTGAACCGCTCGACGAAGTCGTCGTACACCTCATCCGCGACGATGAACCTCTTCGAAGCGGTGCACGCCTGCCCCGCGTTGCCCATCCGTCCGACCACCGCCGCACGCGCAGCGGCGTCGACGTCGGCATCCTGCAACACGATGAAGGGGTCGGACCCGCCGAGCTCCAGCACCACCTTCTTCATGGCTCGTCCGGCCAGCTCGCCGACGGCCCGACCGGCACGCTCCGAACCGGTGAGCGAGACGCCCTGCACGGCGGGATGCGCGATGATGCGCGCGACCTGATCCTCTGAGGCGTAGACGTTCTCGTACGCGCCCTCGGGAAGACCGACCCGCTCGAACAGCTCGGCGATCGCCGCGGCCGATTCCGGACAGCTCGGCGCGTGCTTGAGCACGATCGTGTTCCCCAGCGCGAGGTTGGGTGCCGCGAACCTCGCCACCTGGTAGTAGGGGTAATTCCAGGGCATGATCCCCAGGAGCACACCGACCGGAGCGGTGCGGACGACAGCCTCGCCCGTCGCGACGGGGAGCGGCCGGTCGGCCGCGAACGCCGGACCGTTGGTCGCGTAGTAGTCGTAGATGTCGGCGACGATCCCGATCTCGCCGAGGGCCTCCGCCGTGGTCTTGCCCATCTCCCTGGTGATGATGCGCGCGAGGCGTTGGCTGTCCGCGCGGTACTCCGCAGCGACCGCGGCGAGATATCCGCAGCGCTCCTCGACCGTGAGCGCTCGCCAGGCCGGGTACGCTGCAGCCGCACGCTCGACAGCGGCATCCACCTCGGCGTCGGTCGCGGACTCGTACCGGCGCACGATCTCGTTCGTCGTGGGGTCGGTGACGGCGTAATCGGTCATCTGGTTCGCTCCTCCACGGCACCGGGAGTCGGCGCCAGTTCTCCCTGTGCGAGTCTCCGCACGACATCCGTCAGGACGTCGAGGCCTGCCACGAGGTCCTCGTCGCGGGTGTACTCGCCCTCGTTGTGTGAGATCCCGTCCACCGATGGCACGAACAGCATCACGGTGGGCACTCGCCTCTTCATGTTTATCGAATCATGCCCGGCGACCGTGAGGATCTCCTCGCGGGAGTACCCGAGCCGCTCGGCAGATCCCCGTGCCAGCTCGACACCCTCCGGCTGATACGGGTCGATCCCCCATTCGTGCGAGAGCGACCGGCGGATGCCGACCTTCGCGGTCTCCTCGATCTCGGCGAACCGCTCCTGCAGCAAGGCGTTCGCCTCCGCGAGCACGGCTTCGTCGGCGCAGCGCAGGTCGAGCAGCAGCCGAACCTCCGAGGCGACGACGACCGGCGAATTCGGATACACGTCGAGCTGCCCGACCGCGGTGTGCAGCACCCCGGGGAACCTGTCGGCGAGCTCACGGGCGAAGACCACCAGCAGCGAGGCACCGTACAGCGCATCTCTCCGATCGACCATCACGGTCGCCCCGGAGTGCGCCTGCTCGCCTTCCACGGTGACGACGTACTTGCTGGCCGCCCAGCTGGCGGTCACGAGTCCGATCGTGCTGCCGGAGTTCTCCAGCACACGCCCCTGCTCGATGTGGATCTCGGCGCAGAACGCCGCCTCCGGGCCGTCACCGGCACCGAGGAAGCCCGCGGGCTCCAGAGCCTCGGCCACCGTGATGCCCGAGCGATCCGTCGTGCCGAGCGCCTCCTCGAGAGGCAGGACGCCCGTGTAGACGCTCGACCCCATCATCGACGGGGTGAACCGCGAGCCCTCCTCGTTGAACCAGTTGACCACGGCGATGTTGTACCGCGGCCCGGTGGCGCCGTCGGCGGCCCACTCCTCCGCGAGCCGGAACGCGGCATGAGCCGCTGCGAGCACACCGTAGGCGCCGTCATAGCGTCCCGCCGTCGGCTGCGAGTCGAGGTGCGAACCGACGACGACGAACGGCGCCCCGGGGACGACCTCGAGCAACCCGAACTGGTTGCCGATGCGGTCGCATTCCACACGCAGACCGTGCGACTCGAGAAGCGCGGCGAACCAGCGCCGCTGAGCCACGTCGGCGACACTGCCCGCCTGCCGGTCGACCCCGCCGTTCGCGGTGGCGCCGAACTCGCTCAGCCGCACGAAGTCCGCGAGGAACCCCTCGGCGTGGGTGGACGCGGCGGGCCGGTCGGCCGCTCCCTGTTGGATCGTCATGGCGGATCCTCCTCGAATCGTCACGGTGTTCAGACGGCCGTCGACGGTGCACGCACGGCCGGGTCCTGACGCAGGTGGAGCACGGCGGGGCGGCCGCTGGAGCGGGCCCGCCGGTAGGCGTCGCGGAAGTCGGCGGAGTGGGCGACGGTCTCGCCGTACGCCCCATAGGAGCGGGCGAGAGCCGCGAAGTCCGGGTTGGTCAGATGCGTTCCCGACGGACGACCCGGGTAGTGGGCCTCCTGGTGCTCGCGGATGGTCGCGAACACGCCGTTGTCCACGACGATCGCGATGAAGGGAGCGTCGTAGCCGACGGCGGTGGCTATCTCCTGCCCGTTCATCATGAAGCAGCCGTCACCGGCGATCGACACGACCTCGCGTCCGGGCAGAGCCAGCGAGGCCGCGACCGCGGCGGGGATGCCCATGCCCATGGCGCCGTTGCGGGGGGCGACGAGCGTCGCCGGTGCGTGGTGCGGCAGGTACCGCGCCGGCCAGATGGCGTGGTTGCCGGCGCCGAACGTGATCACCGCGTCCGAGGTCAGCTCCTCGCGGAGCACCGCCATCACCTCCGTGAGGTCGACGTACTCCTCTGCGGGGGTCGCCGCGTCCCTGGTGGGGGACGGCGTCGAGAACCGGAGATGCGCATCGCGCGCCCGCTGAAGACGCGACTCGTCGAACGTCACGCCCAACGACTGCGGCAGACGGGCGACGAGGTTCGCGGCGTCGGAGGCGATCAGCTGATCCAGACGCCCGGAGTGCCCACTCGGCTCCCCGGGCAGCACGACGACCGTGGCCGCGTCGTGTCCGAGCCGGTAGCCGTCGCTCAGCACATCCGTGCGAGAGGTTCCGATGAACACGAGCAGGTCGGCGTCGTCGAACAGGTCGGCGGCGTGGTCGGCCCGGCCGTAGCCGAGCGCGCCCACGTAGGCCCCGTCGTGCGGGACGGCGTCGTAGGCCCGGAAGTCCGCGAGGACCGGGATGCAGTGCCGCTCGGCCCAGTCGACCAGGGTGCGCCCGGTCTCGGCGGACCACCCTTCGCCGCCGACCACGACGACCGGACGCTCGGACCGCGCGAGACGCGCGACCAGTTCCTCGACGGCTGTGGCTCCCGCCTCGGCCCCGGCGGCCACCGTGGGCTCCAGCGTCGTCGCGCCCTCAGCGGAAAGCCGGATGACGTCCTCCGGCAGGCCGATGACCACGGGGCCCGGTCGCCCGGAGCGCGCGATGCGCATGGCCTCGGTGACCACTCGTGCCGCCGAGGATGGATCGTCGAGCGTCGTGACGTGCTTCGCCGTCGAGCCGAACCATCCGGTGAGGTCGAACTCCTGGAACGCCTCGCGCCCGCGATCGGATACCGGGATGAGTCCGACGAACAGCACCATCGGCGTCGCGTCCTGCCACGCGGTGTGCACGGCGATGAAGGCGTTCGCCGCCCCGGGCCCGCGCGTGACCATCGCCACACCGGCGCGGCCGGTCAGGCGCCCCTCGGCCAGAGCCATGAAGGCCGCCCCACCCTCATGCCGCGTGATGACGGTCTCGATCGACGAGTCGTGCAGACCATCGAGCACGTCGAGGTAGGACTCGCCCGGAACGCCGTACACGCGCTCGACGCCTTCGCGCTCCAACTGGGCGACGATGAGGTGCCCGGCGGAACGCGTCTCGGACACGGACGCGAGCTCCTGCTCGTCCGTCGCGCGCGAGTCGGTGGTGATCTCGATGGTCATTCGAAGCCTTTCAGAGTGTTTCGGTGTCCAGGGCGAGCAGATCCTCGAGAGGATCGCCCCGGCGGATGCGCGCCAGCAGTTCGGGTTCTGCCTGATCGGAGCGTCGTGCGGCATCCAGGATTTCTGGGGTGAGCGCGTCGGAGCGGAACGCGACCACACCGTTCTCATCACCGGCGACCAGGTCGCCGTCGGCGATGGACACGCCCCCGATGATCACCGGCCGACCGACGCCCGCGATGGCTGTGCCCAGGCGCTTGGTGGTCAGCGCCGTGGTGCCCGTCGCGAACACCGGCAGTGCCGCCGCGGTGGCGGTCAGCGCCGAGAGGTCGGTCACCGGACCGTCGACGACGATGCCTGCGGCTCCCCGGGCGAGGGCAGCCGTCGCGGTCACCGCGCCGACCGGGGCATGACGCCCGCTCTGCACGCGGATCACGAGCACCGCGCCCGGCCGCATTCGCACGAGCGCACGGTTCACCGCGATCGCATCGGGTTCGGTGAGATCGACGGTCACCGCCCGCCCCGCCATCCGCCCGACCTCGCCGATCGGACGGATGCGGGGATCACAGAACCCCTCTTCGAGGAAGTGGCCGAGGGTGGGGAGTTCGACCTGCAGGAGCGCCTCGACGAGAGGATCGGCACCGGCAGACGCGACGTCAGTCATCCGTCTCATCCTTCAGCACGGCGACGCACTCGAGTTCCAGCGCGACGCCCCACAGGCTCACGCCCACGGTCGTCCTGGCCGGCAGGTGCTCCCCGAACCACCGCACGTAGATGCGGTTGTACGCCTCGAGGTCGGCAGCATCCGTGAGGTAGCCGTTCACCTTGACGACGTGTTCGAGACTGCTGCCGACGCCGTCCAGAAGGGTGCGGAGATTGTGCAGAGTGGCCTCGAGCTGCTCCTCGAAGTCCGAGGGGATGCTGCCGTCCACGCCCGCGGGGATCTGCCCCGAGGTGTACACGAAGCCGTTCGCGACGACCGCCTGCGAGAACGGGCCCACCGGGCCCGCGAGGCCGTCGACCGTCCGCACCCTTCTGATCGTCATCGTCCCACCGCCTCCGGGAGGTCGTCGCGCACCGGCGCATCGCCCGCGGACGAATCCTCGGTATCCACGACGTCGATGTTCTTGTGCAGACCCTCCGCGAGGAGCAGCAGCGCGATGAGCGACAGTACGGCCGCACCGCCCACGTACCACGCGATCGACGAGCTCTGTCCGGTGATGGACAGCAGCGCGACGGTGATCGCGGGCGTGATGGCCGATCCGAGCAGCCCCGAGAGCATGTACGCGACCGAGAGCCCCGAGTACCGGATCTTGGAGCCGAAGAGCTCGGCGAGGAACGTGGCGATCGGGCCGTAGTTCGCCGAGAACGCCAGCATCATGAGCGCGTAGGCGACGAACACCATGGCGTCGCTGCCGGTGTCGAGCAGCCAGAAGAACGGGAAGGCGAGCACGACCTCGGCGATGATGCCACCGGCGATCACGGGCTTGCGTCCGACGCGGTCGGACAGGCGTCCGAAGGCGGGGATCGCGAAGAGCGCGACGATGCAGGCGACCAGCACGGCCCAGAGCATCAGGTCGCTGGAGTGGCCGAGCTCGGAGGTGCCGTAGTTGACGCCGGAGGCCACGAGCAGCGTGAAGGTCGAGCCCGTCGAGAGCGTCGCGATCCCGCCGAGCAGCACCTGCTTCCAGTAGTGGCGGATGAGGTAGGCGAAGGGGAGCTTCGCCTTCGCACCGCGCTCGCGCACCTTGCGGAAGCTGGGGGTCTCCTCGATGTTCAGACGGATGTAGATGCCGACGGCGACGAGGATGATCGAGCCGATGAACGGCACGCGCCATCCCCACGCCACGAGCGCCTCGTCGTCGATCATCGCGGTGACGACGAGGAACGCCATGTTGGCGATCAACGTTCCCGCCGGAACACCCACCTGCACGAGCGATCCGTACCACCCGCGCTTGGCGGACGGAGCATGCTCGACGGTCATCAGAACCGCGCCACCCCATTCGCCGCCGAGAGCGAGGCCCTGGATCACCCGCAGGGTGAGGAGGATGAACGGCGCGGCGATGCCGATCGTGGCGAAGTCCGGGATGAGTCCGATGGAGAGTGTGGCCGCGCCCATCGTGATGAGCGAGATGAGCAGCATGGACTTGCGGCCCAGTCGGTCTCCGAAGTGACCGAAGAGGATGGCGCCCACGATCCGCGCGAGGTAGGCGGATGCGAAGGTGAGGAACGACAGGATGGTGCCGACGGCGGGGTCGAGGTCGGGGAAGAACACCTGGTTGAAGACGAGCGCCGAAGCGGTTCCGAACAAGAACAGGTCGTACCACTCGACCGTGGTGCCGATGACACTCGCGGTCGAGATCTTGCGCATCTTGGCTCGGTCGAGACGACCTGATTCGGCCGGCGACAGTGCCGACGAGGGTGTGGCGGACATAGATCCTCCAGGAGGGGTGGGGGTGGGGGTTATGCGGGTGAGACAACTCTGTGGGGGCGAATGCCCGAGCGACAAGGGAGATCTTCCCTCAGTTTTCGCTACGCGGTGTGCATCTGCACACTCACGCCGCACCATTCTGCGATGAACAGCGCGATCGACTTCGTGATGCGGCGAACCGATTCCACGTCGACGCGCTCGTCGTATCCGTGGATCGCCTCGGAGATGGGCCCGTACACGAGGGCCGGGGTGTTCGCGTAGAGGGCGAACACTCGCCCGTCGAGGTAGCCGGGCGTGGTGAACGTGCGCAGCTCGTCACCGAATACCTCGCGGTGCACGCCGCGTAGCGCCGCCTCGGCATCGGAGCCCTCGTCGAGCACGTAGCCCTCCGAGTAGAAGCCGTTGCGGGTGGCCACCGCCTCGACGGGGTTCCCGGATCCGTCGACGTCGATCGAGGCCAGGCACTCCTCGATCTCGGCCCAGGCCGCGTCCGCCGTGACACCGGGATACAGCGCGATGCGGACATCGAGCTCGCACCAGGCCGGAACGCTCGACGGCCAGTCGCCGCCGCGGATGCCGCCGAGGTTGAAGTTGATGGGGTGGTCGAGGTCCTCGAAGTACCGGTGCTCGTCCTTCTCGGCGTTCCACCGAGCCTCGACCTCTCGCAGTCGCTCCATCACGTGGTGCGCGGCATCGATCGCGTTGAAGCCGGAGCTCATCTCCCGCGGATGGGTCGGGCGACCCGCGACGCGCACGGTGAACCAGATCACGCCCACGTTCGCCCGGACGAGCATGTCCTCCTCGGGCTCGGGGATGATCACGGCGTCGGCGACGTAGCCGCGCTGCAGGGCAGACAGCGAGCCGTTGCCGGTGCACTCCTCCTCCACCACCGACTGGAAGTGGATGCGCCCGGTCGGGGTGAATCCCGCTGCTCGCACGGCGTCGAAGGCGAAGAGGTTCGCGGCGAGGCCGGCTTTCATGTCGCCGCTGCCGCGCCCGTAGAGCCAGCCGTCGATCACCGGGGCGTCCCAGGGCGACCGTGCCCACGCCTCGTGCGGTCCTTCCGGCACGACGTCGACGTGCCCGTTCAAGATCAGCGACCGTCCCTCTTCGGATGCCGGGGCATAGGTGCCGACCACGTTGCCGACGTTCTCATAGGAGACGGCCACGGGTCCGGCGCCGGGGTGCTGCGCCAGCTCGGCCGGATCGAGGTCCCACCGATCCATCTCCAGCCCGCGTTCGCGCATCGCGTCGAACAGGAGGTCCTGGGCCGATGCCTCCCGCGTGCGGAGGGACGGATGGCGCACCAGCTCCTGGGTGAAGGCGATCTGCTGGTCGAAGGCGGCATCGACGGCCGCACAGATCTTGTCGGCGACTTCGCTGGTCAGCTTCATGGTTCGTCGTTCCTTAGGTCAGTGCACGACCGGCTTGTCGTGGACGCGCAGGCGCTCCCCGAGCAGGCCGCCGAGCGCGGTGATGAGTGAGATGAAGATGAGGAGGAGCGCCGCCGTCCAGGAGGCCCCGCCCGTCGAGGCCAGCAGTGCCGTGGCGATGAGGGGCAGGAAGCCCGTGATCGCGCCGGCGATGTTGTATCCGAGCGCGACGCCGCTGTACCGCAGCTCGGGCGGGAACAGCTCGGTGAGCAGGGCGCCCGTGACCGCGTAGGCGATCGTGAGGAGGGCGATGCCCAGCGTGACCGCGAAGATGATCGCCCAGGGGTTCCGGGTGTCGATGAGCCAGAAGAGCGGGAAGGCCGCCACGGCGGTGGCGATCGCACCGACCACCGTCATCCGCCCGGGGCCGAAGCGCTCGGCGAATCGTCCGGCGAAGACCGTCACGACGATCTGGACCCCGGCCGCGATGAGTGTCGCGTTCACCATGAGGCCACGGTCGACGCCGAGGGTGTTCGCGCCATAGCTGACCACGAAGGTCGTCATCAGGTAGAACCCGCCGACGCCGAGCATCGCCGCGGCGACGGCGACGGCGAGCCGTCCGCCGGCACGCCGGAAGAGGTCGAGCGCGGGCACCTTGGCTCGGGCTTCGAGAGCGACGAGCTCCTTGAAGATCGGTGATTCCTCGACCTTGAGTCGGATGTACAGGGCGATCCCCAGCAACGGGAACGCGAGCAGGAACGGGAGCCGCCAGCCCCAGGCATCGAACACCGCGGGCGGCATCAGGAGCACGAGTGCGAACGCGCCGGAGGAGATCAGCGTGCCGACCGGGGAGCCGATCTGGATGAGCGCGGCGAAGCGGCCGCGCTTCTCGATCGGCGCGTGTTCGATGGCGAGCGTCATGGCGCCTCCCCATTCGCCGCCGACCGCCAGACCCTGGAGGAGCCTCAGCACAGCGAGCATGATGGGCGCGGCGATGCCGATCGCCAGATAGTCGGGGAGCAGACCGATCAGCCCGGTCGCGCAGCCGATCATGACGATGGTGATGAGGAGCGCAGGGCGCCGCCCGTACCGGTCACCGATGTAGCCGAAGGCGAGAGCGCCGATGGGGCGGGCCGCGAAGCCGACACCGAAGGTCGCGAAGGCGGCGAGCGTGGCGGCCGTGGCGTCGAGGTCGGTGAAGAACAGGCGGTTGAAGACGAGGGCGGCGGCGGTGCCGAAGAGGAAGTAGTCGTACCATTCCAGCGCCGTGCCGACGAACGCCGCCCACGCGACGCGGGCCGCGTCTCCGCCGCTGATCGGCGGGGTCGTGCCGGGCGGGACTTCCGGGGTCGGGTTCGTCATGAGTTCTCCGTTGAAAGGCAGACATCCGCGATGGATACCTCCATCGTCGTAGCGAAATGCTGCACTCACAACCGATGATCGCCCCCAGATTGGGCCCTACACTGTGCAGATGCATAATCACGTTCGGAGCTTCGCGGCGCAGATCGCCGAATCCTGCCTCGCCGATCTCGATGAGGTCGCGTGGCGCTACGTCCACGACGTCCGCGAGATCTCCGGGTATCTCGATTCGGTGATCGACGACGCCGAGCTGTTCCGCGCGGCTCGCGGCTCGTTGGAGATGCTGTTCGGGCTGATCATCGGCGACGACCTCGACGCCCAGCTGATGGCGCACTCCGACCGGCTCGGTCGACGACGCGCACGGCAGGGGATCCCGCTGGACTCGCTGCTGAGGGCGGTTCGCATGGACTTCCGCTTCCTCTGGAACGCGATGCGAGGCTACGTGGCGGAGGAGGACCTCCCGGCGTTCGCCGAAGAGGTCGTGAAGATCTGGGACGCCGTCGAGGTCCACACCATGAACGTCCACGCCGGATACATGGCTGAACTCGCCGACATGGATCGAGAGCTGGAACTCGCTCGGGCGTTCCTCCTCCGCCGACTGCTCGAGGACGGCAGCCGCGACATCCGCCTCTCCCGTCAGGCGGCCGAATCGCTCGGTCTCGACCCGGTCGGCTCATTCCTGGTCGTGGTGGGGAGTCTGCCATTCGCCGCAGAGTTCCGCGCCGGCATGCGCACCCTCCTCCCCGCCGTGCCCGTCGACCGCCTGGACGGTTCCGAGTTCGCCATCCTCGACGTGGGCTCGCTGTCGGCGCGCGAACTCGAGGCGCTCCACGCCCTGCCCGTCGGCCTCCCTCCGATCGCTCAGGGAGCCGAAGAGATTGGTGACCTGTGGCGGGTCGCGCGCGACTTGGCCGCTCTCGTGGATGCCGCAGACCGAGCGGCGACGCTCGACCGTCACTGGGACCGGCTCTTCACCGATCGGTTGGGAGCCGTCGCCGGAGCGTATTCGCGTCAGACGCTCGAGGCGCTCCACGCGCTGCCGGAGCGCGAACAGAGCCTCCTGATCGAAGCGGTGCGGGAGTACCTCGCCAACGGTTCGGTCACCCGCACGGCCGCCGCCCTCTACTGTCACCGCAACACCGTGCTGAACCGGCTGACCCGCTTCGCCCTCGCCACCGGCCTCGACCCGACCGTTCCCGCGGATGCCGGCGCGATACGCATCGTGTTGAGCGGCGCCGGCCCCCGGTCGGCCTCCGCTCCCGCACCCGCGTAGGCTCGGGGATCATGGCGATCGGTTCGACAGTCCACACGTTCGAGGTGCAGCTCGCTGACACCGACCGCGGAATCTACGAGGACTACTCGCTGCGAGTGGCCCGGCATCCGTCCGAGACCGATGCGTACATGCTCACGCGGGTGCTCGCCTACGGGCTCGAGTTCGCCGAGGGCATCACATTCGGCGGCAGCATCTCCTCGACCGAAGAGCCGGCGGTGCTCGTGCGCGACATGACCGGGCTGATCACGGCGTGGGTCGAGATCGGGGCTCCCGATGCCGAGCGACTGCATCACGGCAGCCGCCTCGCCGAGCGCACGGTTGTCTACACGCATCGCGACCCGGCCAAGGTGATGGCGCCGTGGACCGACAAGCGCATCCACCGCCGCGAGGACATCCGCGTGTACAGCTTCGACCCGGGGTTCATCGACACGGCGGCCGCCCTGATCGAGCGCCGTAACACCATGACTCTCACGCGGGCCGAGAGCGTCATCTACCTCGACCTCAACGGCACGAGCCTGACCTCGACCGTGCACGTGCACGAGCCGGCCTGACACCGCGCAAGTCTCAGGCGCCCACGAGCCCCTGCTCGTACGCCGCGATCACGAGCTGCGCGCGGTCCCGTGCCGCGAGCTTCGACAGCAGGCTGCCTCCCCCTACTCCTCCTCCTCTTCCCCTCCCTTCCCCTCCCGCCGAGTGCACGGTTTGGTGCCGAGCGCACCGCTTGTTCGCGGAGACACGCCGTGCGCTCGGCAGCATCCCGTGCACTCGGCAGCGACGCGTCGCGCGTCGCGAGGCGAGGCGGCGGCGCCAGTGCCCACGCTCACCCACGCCGAGTGCACGGCTCCGCGTCGAACGCACGGCTTCCTCACGCTGGTAAGCCGTGCACTCGGCAGCATCCCGTGCGCTCGGCAGCACTGTGGGCGGGGGCGGGGCGGGCGGGGCGGGCGGGCGGGGCGGGGCGGGGACGACAGAGGCCCCGGACCGCAGAAGCGGGACGGGGCCTCTGGCGAGACGAGACTCAGGCGGTGAGGTCGGCCGCGGTCGGCACGCGGCCGGCGATCTCCTCGATCACGTCGTCGTCGAGGCGCGCGTTCTCGAACGGCGCGTCGATCTCGGCGCGGTCGAGCAGCTCGGTCATACGACGCTGGCGCTGACGCGTGATCAGCGTGACGACGCGACCCGAACGACCCGCGCGACCGGTACGACCGGAACGGTGCAGGTACGTCTTGTACTCGTCGGGGGCGTCGGCCTGGACGACCAGGTCGATGTCGTCGACGTGGATGCCGCGGGCGGCGACATCCGTGGCGACGAGCACGTTCACGCGACCCGAGGTCAGACGCTCGAGGTTGCGCGTGCGCTTGGCCTGGTTGAGATCACCGTGCAGCGAGACGGCCGGGATACCGGCGTCGTCGAACTGCTCGGCGAGCATGTCGGCGTAGGCACGGGTGCGGGCGAAGACCAGCGTCTTGCCGGCACGGTCGACGAGCGAAGTGAGGATGTCGGCCTTGTCGCGGTGCTCGATCACGAGCACGCGGTGCTCGATCGTGCTGGAGTCCTGGTCCTCACCGGCGACCTCGTAGACGGCCGGGTCGACGAGGAACTCGTCGACGAGAGCCGCGACCTCACGGTCGAGGGTGGCCGAGAACAGCAGCTTCTGGCTGCCGTCGGCGGTGTGACGCAGGATGCGCTGCACGGGCTCGACGAATCCCAGCTCGCACATGTGGTCGGCCTCGTCGAGCACCGCGATGCGGCAGTCCGACAGGTCGAGCTTGCCCTGGTTGATGAGGTCTTCGACGCGACCGGGCGTGCCGATCACGATGTCGACGCCCTTCTTCAGCGCACCCACCTGGCGGCCCTGCGGGACACCACCGTAGATCTGCGTGGTGAAGAGGCCGACGCTGCGGGCGATCGGCTGGATCGTGCGGTCGATCTGCAGCGCGAGCTCGCGCGTCGGAGCGAGGATGATCGCGCGCGGCGACCGTCCGAACTCACGGCGCTTGCCGGCCTGCGACTGCAGCACGCGCTCGACGAGCGGTGCGCCGAACGCAATGGTCTTGCCGGATCCGGTGCGACCACGGGCGAGCACATCGCGCCCGGCGAGGACGGCCGGGATGCTGGCGGCCTGAATCGGGAACGGCGTCGCCGCGCCCATGCCGACGAGGGTCTCGACGATGTTCGAGCCGAGACCGAGGTCGCCGAAGGTCACACCGTCGACCTCGACGGCCGCGACGGACTTCGCCTCGAGGCGCTCGTGCACCACGTCGTCGCCCGGGGTGAACTTCGCACCGGTCGACTCGGGACGGCTGGTGGCGTTCCAGTCGTTGCGGCTCGGACGCTCGTTGCGCGCCGGACGCCCGCGGGTGTCGGAGGTCAGCGGGCGCGGACGCTCGGTGCGGTACGCGCCACCGGTCGACGGACGCGAACGCTCGTCACGGCCACCCTCGTACGAACGCTGCGTGCGGTCGCGGTCGAAGGCGCGACGCGCGCGGTCGGCGTCGTACGAACGCTCGCCGCCACGGTCGTTGCTGCGGTCGTTGGACCGGGCACGGTCGCCGCCGCGGTCGTCGCGACGCGGACGCTCGTCACGGTCGAACCGGGGGCGCTCGGCACCGCGGTCACTGTTGAACCGGGGACGCTCGGCGCCACGGTCGCTGTTGAACCGGGGACGCTCGCCACCACGGCGATCGTCGCGAACCGGACGCCCGCCGTCACGGTGGTCGTTGTCGCGGAAGCCCTGGCGCTGAGTGCCGGCACCGCGGTCGTCACGACGCGAGCGGTCGTCGCGGTCGTAACGGGGGCGGTCGCCGCCGCGCTCGTCGCGGTAGGTTCCCGGACCGGTCGGACGCTGTCCGGTCGGACGCTGTCCGCCCCGGTCGTCCCGACGCGGACGGTCGTCGAAGCGGCCGCCGGTGCTGGGCCGGTCGTTGTAGCGAGGGCGCTCGTTGCGCTCGTCGTTGCGGTGGTGCGGCGCCCCGCGGCGTCCGGACTCGGCGCGGTTGCGGATGCCACGGGCCTCGTCGCGGCCGGCGCGCTCGGAGGCGCCCCAGCGCTGCTTGGGCGCACCCGACTCGGCCTCGGCCGGCCGGTAGCCGCGGTGACCGGCGCTGCGGCTGCCGGGACGACGGTCGTAGCCGCCGGCGGCGGGGGCAGATCGGCGGTCGCCGGCATCCGCACGTCCACCGCGCTCGTCGCGCGCGCCGTCACGGGCGGGGCCGCCGTTGTGGCGGTCGTGGAAGGAGGTCTTCTTGGCGCCGTAGCGCGGCTCGAAGTTGGCGGCGGGACGTCCGCCGCGGGGCTTCTTGTTCTTGGGCATTGCGTTGTCTTCCTGTGTTCTCGCACGAGAACAGCGCTGCGCACACGCGCGAGCACCCAGCGCGTGGTCGGATGCGACCAGCGGGGTTCCGGACTGTCAGCGGCCGGGGCCATTCATGTGATGGTTGATTAGCGTCGAGCGACGCTCACCATCGGCCCCTGGACTCACACTTCACACACATAAAACGTCCGCGCCAACGCGCGGGTGTCCGAAGCCGACCGCACAAGTGTAGCCGACGCGCCTGAGAGACTGCCGACGCGGGGGTGGCCGTACGATGTCGAAGTGACCACCGCATCCCCCACCGGCGCCCAGATCAGCCTCCGACTCGGCGATGCGACCGCCCAGATCGCGCAGGTCGGCGCATCCCTCCGGTCGCTGCGCATCGGCGGCGTCGACCTCGTCCCTCCGTACCCGCTCGATCAGCCCACGCCAGCCTGTTCCGGTGTGGTCCTCGCCCCGTGGCCGAACCGCGTGCGCGACGGTCGCTGGGATGACGACGGCACGTCACGGCTGCTCGCGATCACCGAGCCGAAGCTGAACAACGCGAGCCACGGCCTGCTGCGCTTCACGGCGTACGAGGTGTCGCACACCGACGCCGAGGCCGTGCTGCGGGCGACGATCGTGCCCCAGACCGGCTACCCGTACCTGATCGAGACGGCCGTGACCTACACGCTCACCGCCGACGGCATCGCGGTCGCGCACACGCTCACCAACCGCTCGACAACGCCCGCCCCGGTCGCCCTCGGCACGCACCCCTTCGTGACGATCGGCGACGTCGACCCGCACGACCTGGTGCTGCGGGTTCCGGCTGCGACGGCGTTCACGACCGACGAGCGGATGCTCCCCACCGGCACGCGCCCCGTCGAGGCGGCCCTGCGCGACGGTGTCCGGCTGGGCGATGTCACGCTCGACACCGGGTTCACCGACCTCGCCCGCGACGCCGACGGTCGCGTGCGGCACTCGCTCACGGCACCCGACGGTCGCCGCGTGACCCTGTGGCAGGGCGAGGGCTTCGACTATGTGCAGGTCTACACGACGCCCGCCTATCCCGGTCAGAGCCTCGCGGTCGCGATCGAGCCGATGACCGCACCCGCCGACGCCCTCAACAGTGGCCTCGGCATCCGTCGCCTCGCCCCGGACGAGACCTGGACGCTGCACTGGGGCATCGCCCTCAGCTGACCCCGGTTCCCACCGTCTTCGAGTCGAGCCGTTCACAACTCCTCAAGATTTGAGCCGAAAGGCCCCGGATCACGCATCTGACTGCGGATCCGGGGCCTTTCTGCGGAGTTATGAACGCCGAGCGGGACTACTCGCGGTCGCGCAGCTCCCGCCGGGTGAGCTGCGGCGCGTGCGGCAGACCGGACGCGTCGATCAGCACCGAACCGGCCGGAACTGCAGCGGCACCGGAGGCGTCGGGGTCGACCGGAGCATCCGGCTTCGGCGTCCCGCCCGCATCCGAGCCGCCGGCCTTGCGCGCGGCCCGCCGCTCCCTGGCACCCTCGACGAGGTTGTAGAGCGTGGGCAACACGATCAGCGTCAGCACGGTCGAGGAGAGCAGACCGCCGATCACCACGATCGCCAGCGGCTGCGAGATGAACCCGCCGTGACCGGTGATGCCCAGAGCCATCGGCGTCAGAGCGAGGATCGTCGCGAGGGCGGTCATGAGAATCGGCCGCAGACGCTTCTCCCCACCGGCCTTCACCGCCTCGATGGTCGACAGACCCTTCTCCCGGTACTGGTTGACGAGGTCGACGAGCACGATCGCGTTCGTGACCACGATGCCGATGAGCATCAGCACACCGATCAGCGAGGCGACGCCGAGCGGCACGCCCGTGACGATCTGCAGCAGGATCGCACCGGTCGCCGCGAACGGCACCGACACGAGCAGCAGCAGCGGCTGGCGCAGCGACTTGAACACCGCGACCATGACCACGTAGACGATCAGGATCGCCGCGAGCATCGCGAGTCCGAGCTGCGAGAACGAGTCGGCCTGCTGCGAGGCGACACCGCCGACCTCGGCGGAGGCACCGTCGGGCAGGTCGGCCGCGGCGAGCGCTTCGGTCACCGACTGCGTGGCCGTGGCGAGGTTGTCGGATGCCGGCGGCACGGTGACCGTCGACGTGCGGCGCCCCTGCTCGGTGGTGATCGACGTGGGGCCGTTGCGCTCCTCGACGGTCGCGATGTCCTGCAGCTGCACGACGCCGAGCGGGGTCAGGATCGCGAGCTCCTTGAGCGCCTGAACAGTGGTGGGCGGCTCGGGCGTGACGATGTAGACCGTCAGCGCGGTGTCGTCGATCTCGACCGAGCCGGCCTGCTGCGGACGCATGGTGTTCGAGACGATCGAGCCGACCGCGACCTCGGAGAGACCGCGCTGCGCGGCCGCCTCCCGGTCGACCACCACCGCGATGTAGGGCAGCGATGCGGCGAGGTTGTCGGTCACCTGGCCGACGCCGTCACGTCCGTCGAGCTCGTCGACGACCGAGGTCGTCGCGGTCTGCAGGTCATCGGCGTTGGATGCCGTGACCGTGATCTCGATGTCGCTCGAGCCGAAGCCGGCGGATGCCGCGACCGACACCTCGCCCACGTCGTCGCCGAGGCCGTCGATCGCGTCCTGCACGTCGGCGCGCAGCTTCTCCTGGTCGGCGTCACCGTCGGTGAGCACCGAGTAGGTGACGCCCGCTCCGCCCGAGAACGCGTCGCTGAGGGCCGAGCCGCTGGTGCCGATCGAGGCCTGCACGTGCTCGATGCCATCGATGCCGAGGAGTGCGTCCTCGACCTCGACCGCGGCATCCGACTTCGCCTGCAGGCTCGCGGTCGGGCCGAGGTCCTGTGTGACGGTCATGGTGTTCTGGCCGGAGTCGCTGAGGAAGTTGATCTTCATGAGCGGTGCGGCAGCGAGTGTGGCGCCGAGCACCACGACAGCGAGGATCACCGTGAGACCGGAATGCTTGAGCGTCCAGCCGAGGATCGGCCGGTAGACGCGCTGCAGCTGGGTGGGCGGAGCATCCGGGTGCTCGGGGTCGATCGCGTTGCCGTGCTCGTCGAGCAACTCCTTGCCCGGCTTCAGGAACCAGTACGCGAGCACCGGGACGATGGTGAGGGCGACAAGGAGCGAGGCGACCATCGCGATGGTCACGGTCATGGCGAACGGTCGGAACAGCTCACCGACCATGTCGCCGACGAAGACGATCGGCAGGAACACCGCCACGGTGGTGATGGTGGATGCCGTGATCGCCATCGCGACCTCGCGCACGGCGAGGCGGATCGCATCACCCTTGTCGGCATCACCGACGTAGTGACGTTTGATGTTCTCGATCACCACGATGGAGTCGTCGACCACGCGGCCGATCGCGATCGTGAGCGCGCCGAGGGTCAGCACGTTGAGCGAGTAGCCGAACGCCTGCAGTCCGATGAAGGTGATGAGCACGCTGGTCGGGATCGAGATCGCGGTGACGAGCGTGGAGCGGATCGACAGCAGGAACACGAGGATCACGATCACCGCGAACACCAGGCCGAGCAGACCCTCGGTCGCGAGCGTCTCGATCGACTGCACGATGAACGGCGCCTGGTCGAAGATGATCGTGAACTCGGCGTCGGGGAAGGCTTCGCTGATCGTGTCGAGCGCGGCGATCACGCCGTTCGACACCTCCACCGTGTTCGCGGCGGGGAGTTTGGTGATCGAGATCGAGAGCGCGTCCTCGCCGTCGACCCGCGAGATCGAGGTGACAGGGTCGGACTCCTGCGCGACCGTGGCGACATCGCCGATGGTCAGCGTGGTGCCGACGAGCGGAAGGGCCGCGATCTCGTCGACCGTGGTGATCTTCGCGCCGGTCTGCACGGTGAGCGTCTGCCCGTCCTCCGTGATGTCGCCGCCGGGGAAGAGAGTGCCGTTCTGCTGCAGCGCATTGCTGATCGCCTGCGTGGTCTGGCCTTCGGCGGCGAGCTTCGCGGGGTCCGGCGTGATGCTGATGCGCTGCCCGACCCCACCGACGATCTCGGCGGCGTTCACGCCGTCGACGTCTTCGAGCTCGGGGATCGCGACGGATTCGAGTTCGGCCTGCGCGTTGTCGGCATCCTCGAATCCGGTGACGGCCACCTGGATCACCGGGAAGTCGTCGATGGAGACCGACAGCACCTGCGGGCTCACGTCTTCCGGCAGCTGCGAGGAGACGCGGTTGATCGCCTGCTGGATCTTCTGCTCGGCGGTGGCGAGGTTCGTGCCGTAGGCGAACATCGCCTGCACGATCGAGGCGTTCGTGGTGCTGGTGGCCGTGGTCGATTCGAGCCCCGGCACGCCCTGGATCGCCGACTCGATCGGCGTGGACACGTCGTTCTCGACCACCTCGGGCGACGCGCCGGGGTACGTCGTCATGACGACGAGCGCCGGCAGCTCGAGCGAGGGGATCAGCTCCTGCTTGAGGTTGGTGAGCGCGAGCCCGCCGAACACCGCCGCGACGATGGTGATCAGGGCGATGAGCGCGCGGTTCTTGAGGCTCAGGATGGCGAGTTTCGACAAGGCGGTTTCCTCGGTGTCAGGGTGTGGCTGTCGCTGCGGAGGGAGTGGAGACGGAATCTCCGAGGATCCGCGCCAGTGCGGTCTCGATGAAGGACTGTTCGAGGCGGGCGTCGCGGATCTGCATGCTCCACATGACGCCGTCGATGAAGATCATCGCCGCTCGGGCGCGGTCTTCGCCATAGGTCGGCTCGAGAAGTTCCACGAGCCGGTCGGAGAGGTGGCGTGCGAGTTCGCGCAGACGGGGGTCGTGCACGGCGGCGGTCACCACGGCGCGGTCGGCCTGCACGGCATGCGCGTCGTCCATGCTCTCGAACACGAGGGCCGCGATCACGGCGGGGCTGTCCCCGCGCTCGGCGATGGTCTGACGCACCCCGTCGAGGCGCGCGTCGACCTCGTCGGCGAGCGCCCGGAAGGCGGCGGCGCGCAGGTCGTCGAGGGTGTCGAAGTACTGGGTGGTCGCACCGAGGGGAACCCCGGCGCGAGCGGCGACCTTGCGGTGCGTGACGGCCTCGGCCCCCACCTCGACGATGAGTTCGGCGGCGGCGGTCACGATCTCGCGACGGCGCGCTTCAGGGTCACGTCGACGACGCAACCCATCACCCATCCGAACCCCCTGGACATCCCGTACATGTACGTTTGTACATTTTCGGATTGTGAGGACGCTGGGAGCGGTCAGAGCAGCGCGCCGACGGCGAGCCCGAGACCCGCGGCGAGGAGGCCCAGCAGGAGCATCCCGACGGCGTTGAAGACGGATGCCGGGCGCTCGCCGTCGCGCCACAGGGCGACCGTGTCGAGCATCGCGGTGCTGAAGGTCGTGTAGCCGCCGAGGAGTCCGGCACCGAGGAGGAACGCGGCATCCGGCAGCGCGGTCGTGACGACGCCGAGCACGAAGGATCCGGACAGGTTCACCAGCAGGATGCCCCACGGGAACCGGCGACCGGCCAGCCGCGCGACGCCGAGGTCGACCAGGTACCGCAGCACCGCGCCGACTCCTCCGGCGAGCGCCGCGGCGAGGAACAGCACCGGGTTCACGAGGCCGCTCCGGAGCGCGGGCGGGCGATACGCAGCCCGAGAACTGCCGCGCCGAGGCCGAGCACGAGACTCCCCGCGGCGTAGGCGAACGCGAGCACGGGGGCATCCGCCCACAGCTGCACGCTCCCCGTCATGAAGGCGCTGTACGTCGTGAAGCCGCCGAGCACCCCGGTGCCGAGCAGCACCCGTAGGTCCGTGGAGGCAGGAATCCGCGCGGCCAGCACGCCGATCAGCAGCGCGCCCACCACGTTCGCGACGAGCACCGCGAGGGGGATGCCCCCGATGTCGGGGAGCGCGAGCCCCAGGCCGAGCCGTGCCGCCGTGCCCACCGTGCCGCCGAGGGCGACGAGGAGGATGCGGCGGAGGGTCACGTCGCCACTGTAGTCGCGCGTGACAGTGCGCCGAGGCGATGTCAAGGGCGTGGATGCCGCGCAGCGCACGCCGTTGACTGTCGGCATGACCCCTCTGTGGAAGCTCGAGAAGTCGCTGCCGACCGGATCGCCCTTCGAGGCGGGTGCGCGCCACGACGTCGTCATCGTCGGCGCCGGTCTCACCGGCCTCACGACCGCCGTCATGCTCACGAGGGCCGGTCTCGACGTCGCGGTGATCGACGCGGGAGGCATCGCCGAGCTCGCGACGGGTGCGAACACCGGCAAGCTCTCGCTCCTGCAGGGCATGCGGCTCGCGACGATCCGCCGCCATCACCCGGCGTCGCTCGTGCGCGCATACGTCGACGCCAACCGTGCCGGCATGGACTGGTTGACCGCCTTCGCCGAGAGTGCCGGGGTGCCGTTCACCCGCCACACCGACCACTCCTACGCGCAGGGGCCCGATGGCGCATCGGACGTGCGCGATCAGCACGACGCCGCCCGCGAGGCCGGCCTGCCGACGCGGATGCTGGCCGCCACCACGGTGCCGTCGACGCCGTTCCCGGTGGCCGCCGCCGTGGCCCTCGACGACCAGGTCGCGATCGATCCGGTCGCCGTGACCGCCGCGCTCGCCCACGAGCTGCTGAGCGCCGGCGGCACGCTGCACATCGGCGTCCGCGCCACCGGCACCCGCGCGCTGCCCGGTCGCGTGGACACCACGGCGGGGCCGATCTTCGCCGACCACATCGTGCTCGCGACCGGAACCCCGATCACCGATCGCGGCCTGTACTTCGCCAAGACGCACGGGCTGCGGTCGTACTGCGTGTCGTTCCGGGTGCCGGGCGACGTGCCCGCGGGGATGTTCCTCTCGGTCGACGGCCCGACCCGCTCGGTGCGTCCGGTCAGCGCGGCCGACGGGCCCGGGGGCGAGGCGCAGCTCGTCGTCGGAGGCAACGGTCACCCGGTCGGCAGGTCCGACAGCGAGAAGGCCGCGGTCGACGACCTCGTCGCGTGGACGCAGCTGCACTTCCCGGGCGCCGAGGAGACGCATCGGTGGTCGGCGCAGGACTACGAGTCGCACAACCTGATCCCGTTCGTCGGCGCGATGCCCCGCGGTCTCGGCCGCATCCGCATCGCGACGGGCTACGCCAAGTGGGGGCTGTCGAACGCACCGGCTGCCGCACAGCGTCTCACCGCTGAGATCCTCGGGGTGCCGTGGCGCGAGCGTGCGGATTGGATGACGACCATCGGCACGCGCATGACCATGCCCGCCGACCTCGGGCGCGGCGCCGTCGAGGGTGGGAAGGTCGCGGCCGCGCTCGCCGGCGGATGGGCGGATGCCGAGAGCCGATCGGTTCCCGTCGCGAAGCCCGCCGAGGGCGAGGGTGTGGTGGCGAACCGCGGCGGTCGTCCGATCGGCGTCTCGACGGTCCACGGCGTGACGCGCGCGGTCGGCGCTGTGTGCACGCACCTGGGCGGCGTGCTCGAGTGGAACGATGCAGAGTGCACGTGGGACTGCCCGCTGCACGCCTCGCGGTTCGCCGCCGACGGCACCCGCATCGAGGGTCCGGCGGTGAAGGACCTCAGTCGCCTGCCGCGCTCGGGCCGGGAGTGACCGGGCCGGCCGTCGGGCCGTCGTCCCATCCCTCCTGAGGTGTGTCTCCGTTTTCGCGGAACACGTACTGCGACACGAGCTTGCGCTGGCTGCTCGACCAGTCGATCGCGGGGCGGCGCTGCTCGGGCGGCAGGTAGCCCAGCCGGTAGACGGCCATGAGCTCGAGGTCGTCGGGCACGCGCAGCAGCTCGACGATCTCGTCCCAGCGCCCCGGCACCTCCATCGGGAACGAGATGAACTGGATGCCCATACCGAGCTCGACCGTCGTGAGCCAGATGTTCTCCATCGCCGCGCCCATGCTGAACACCGAGTAGAACGACGACAGCTGCCCCGGCCGGTACTCGCTGCGGTCGAGCATGACCCCGAGCAGCAGCGGCGACCCCGCGACGAGCTTGCGGTTCTCGGAGCCGAGGGTCTTCGGCACCCCGAACGTGTTCATGAGCGTCTGCCCGCGCTTGGTGAACACCTGGCTCGTGAACGGGCGGAGCGCGGCGGGCAGCTTGTCGAACAGCATCCCGCTGCGCTTCTCCTCCATCTCGGCCTGGCTGAAGCGGAAGTACGGCTTGTAGCGCTCGAAGAACGTGCCGTTCGACATCGCCTCGGTCATGCTCTCGCCCGAGATGCGCGCGATCTGCTCGATCGTGTCGCGGCTCTCGATCACGACGAACCGCCACGGCTGGCTGTTCAGCTGCGAGGGCGCACGGCCCGCGGCTTCGAGGAGGATGCGCTGGTGCTCCTCCGAGACCGGGTCGGGCAGGAAGGGCCCGTTCGTGGTCTTGCGGCGGCGGATGGCGTCGAGCAGTTCCATGCGGTCACTTCCGGTCGGCGGGCAGGCGCGAGACGAGGAGTCCCGCGACGATGAAGGGGGCCGCGGCGAGCGCGACCAGCGGATGCCGGCGGCCGTGGCTGCCGAGGTACGGGATCGCGGCGAGGGGTGCGGCCGCGGGGAGCAGCGCGAGGGCGGCTCGGCGACCGGAGGTGCGGGGGCCATGGGACAAGCCGACCGCAGTGGCCGCGGCGACGGTCGTGCAGGTCACGATGTAGAGCGCGTGATGCAGCCAGCGGAAGCGGCTGGTGTCGATGAGCCGCGCGGCGACCGAGGCTCCGAGCGCACAGTTGGCCGCGTAGGCCGTGGTCGCGACGAGGAACAGCGGCGATGCATCCCTGTCCCTTTGCCGCCGACTCATGGCACGACCCTACGCCCGCGCCCATGTCGGGGGCTGCCCCTTGCACGCGGGTCCGCCCATCCGATATCGCCCCCTTGCTTCCTCTCCCTCCCCCCCTTTCCCTTCCTCTCTTCTCGTCGAGCGGCCCCTTTGTGCGCGAACGGCCCCCTTACGCACGTCCACAACGGGGTGGTTCGCACGTAAGGGGGCCGCTCGGCATCCGGAAGGATGCGGTTTACAGATTCGCCTCCGCGTAGATGCGGAGTGCGTCGCGGACGAACTCCGCGCCGTGGGTGCCGCCGGATGACGTGGCGTAGTTCGCGCCGAAGCGCGGATCCGCAACGTACATCTCGCCGAGCCCGATGACGTACGCCTTGGTGTCGCCGCCGGGGACGGCCGCGGGCGTACCCGGGATGCCCGTGAGCCACTCCACGTGGCGTCGCGCGACATCCTGAGCCTCGGCGGATGCCGGGTCGATGCCGCTCTCCGCCGCGGCGATCCAGTCGCGTCCGAGGTCGGACGCGCGCTGCTGCCAGTCGGCGCGCTCGGCATCCGTCATCCCCCGCCACCAGCGGTCACTGTCGGCGTAGGCCTTCTTACCCCAACGATCCTCGACCTCCTCCTTGTATTGGGTGTGGTCGAAGCCGTCGAACATGTTCTCTGCCATGAGGTTCTCACCTCCTCTCAATGCTGTGATGGTCGATTCGACCGACGCGATCTGCCGCGCCAGCCGGGCCTGCTCCTCGCGCAGCAGCGCGAGATGGGTCTCGAGGGCGGATGCTTCGCCACGCTCCCTCTCTGCCGAACCTGTCGCGTCCTGGGTCCCTGAGCTTGTCGAAGGGCCGAGCACCTCCGCGATCTGCGGCAGGCCGAGTCCGAGCTCCCGCAGCAGGAGGATGCGCTGCAGGCGCACGAGCGCCGGCCCGTCGTAGTGCCGGTAGCCGTTGGGCGCGATGCGCGACGGCGGCAGCAGTCCGATGTCGTCGTAGTGCCGCAGCGTGCGACTCGTAGTGCCCGCCAGCCGCGCGATCTCCTGGATGGACCAGTCGTCCCGCTCCATGTCGCCTCCTTCCCGTTCGATATCTCGACTCTAGAAGTTGACGTTGCGTCAAGGTCAAGCGAAAGTTGGTCTCCTCGTGCTCCCGCCCGCTCGCCACGCCTTCCCGAGTGCACGGCTTACCGGCGAATGCACGGGTTGTCGACGTTGACAAGCCGTGCGTTCGACAGCTTCCCGTGCACTCGGAGGGCCGCATCATCTGCCTGCGGCGACCTCCACCGCGCCGCATTCGGTTCGATATCTCAACCCCAGAAGTCGAGGTCTTGTCAAGGCGACTCCTCCGTGTCACGTCATTCGACTACCCTGCTCGAAAGCGAGAGGGGCACCCCCTCCGCCATCCAGCCGAGGAGTGCACGAATGCCAGAGACCGCCCGTCCGAATCCGAACGGCCCCAGCCGCCGCGCCGTACTCAAGGCCTCCGCCTGGTCGCTGCCCATCGTCGCCGTTGCCGTCGCCACCCCCCTCGCCGCGGCGAGCGCGACCGGAGACGTATCGATCGCAGCCCAGGCCCGGGGATCCGCGGTCTCCGCGACCGGCCCCGACGGGACCACGCTCGAACTCGCCGTTCCAGCCGGTTTCGATCTCACCACCGGCGGCACCACGCGCACTCCGGAAGGAGCCCTCGTGACCCTGACCTTCGACAACCGCCTGCTGGACGAACCCACCTTGACCATGGATAGCACCCCCGCGCAGCGAACCTCGTTGCAGCAGAACGGAGTCGTGACGACCGCAACCTTCATCCTCCCCTTCGGGATCCCCGCCAACGGCACGACCATCCCGATCGAGGTCTTCTTCGCGACGTTCAACGCGACGACGTGGGTGGGGGATGCCCGCCCTCTCACGGTCACGGTCACCCCCGCCGGCGGCTCGGACCCGGACACCGCGAACAACACGTTCGTCTCCACGGCGGTCTACACCGCCGCTCCCTGACGCCCCTCCATCACGCCACCTCGTCCGAACGCGACAACGGCCCCACCCCCGGGTCGGGAGGGTGGGGCCGCTGGTCGCGACGGAAACGAGGGTCAGTCCACGGCGGTTCCGAACGCAGTCACGGAGGCCGTCAGAGCGTCGGCGACCGCCTGCGCGTCGATGTCGAAGAGCACGTCGACGTTGGGCACTCCCTGCCACCGGTCGATCATCTGCACGACCGTCTGACCGCGGGTGTGTGTGCCGTTCAGCTCCACGTCCACACGCAGCCGCCGCACGGTGAACCACTCGGGGTTGAGCGCGTAGGCGACACAGGGCACGTCGTTGAGGTGCATGCCCTCGGTCTTCCACTCCGGCATCTCGTCGCGGTCGTCCTGACGGTCGGGGTAGCCGATCATCTCGCAGAGCGCCACGCCCATCGGCGAGCGGGACTCCCAGAGGGTGCGGATGTGGTCCGGCGAGAGCGAGAAGCTGCGGGATACGTCCAGACCGACCTGCGTGAGCGGAGCCCCGGACTGGATGACGATCTCCGCGGCCTCGGGGTCGTTGTAGATGTTCGCGCTCGCGACCGGGGTGACGTTGCCCCAGGTGAGGGCCGCTCCGCCCATGTAGATGATGCGGCGCACCGAGCGCGCGAACTCCGGCTCCAGCTTGATCGCCAGCGCGACGTTCGTCAGCGGAGCGAGCGCCATGATGGTCACCTCGCCCGGCGCCGCCATGACCGTGTCGATCATCCGGCGCACGGCATCCGGCTTGACGTCGGCCTGGGGATCGGGGTCCGGGTACTCCCAGTAGCCCACGCCGCCGGGGCGGTGGATGTGCTCCGCGAAGTTCGGCTCACCGACCAGCGGCCGACTCGCGCCCTTCCAGATGGGCAGGTCGGGACGACCGGCGAGCGCCGCGATCTTGCGGGCGTTCGCCGTGGCGGTGTCGACATCGACGTTGCCGAACACCGTGGTCAGCGCCTCGATGTGGAAGGCGTCCGAGGCGAGCGCCCAGAAAAGCGCTCCCGCGTCGTCGATCCCGGGGTCGGTGTCAATGATCAGTCGTTCCATATCCATGCTTTCTGTCATGTCCTCGCGGCTACGCATGCCGTTCGGACGCTTCACTGAGCCCCTCCGCGACCACCGGCTCCGCCCGTGCGGCACGGGCGGAACGCATGTAGACGAACAGGTACCAGCAGTTGATCGCGATCAGGGTGATGTTGAGCGCGACCATGGGCGCGCTGCCGAGCATCAGGTTGTAGGCCATGAGCATCGCCGATGCTCCGAGGTTCAGCCACCGGAGGCGAGAGATCGTCGGCTGGAGGATCGAGATGATCAAGAGGGCACTTCCGGCCCAGCCGACGATCTCACGCCAGGGATCCATCAGACGGTCACTTGCCCACGAAGAGGCCGTTGCGCCGCTTGGCGAGGACGTAGAGCACCACGCTGATCGCACACAGGGTCGCGATGTAGATCGGGAAGACCCACATCATCCCCTGGCTCTGCAGCCACAGCAGCAGGTACGAGGCCGTGCCGCCGAAGATGGCCACGCCGAGACCGTATCCGAGTCCGAGACCGGTGCCGCGGATGTGCTGCGGCAGCAGGGAGTTGGACACGACGACGAAGATCGTCATGTTGAGCAGCAGCACGATCGCGCCACCGAACATCACGCCGGCGAGCGTGCCGACTCCGGGCTGCGAGTACAGCAGCGCCAAGAAGATGGTCGGGATCGCCAGCAGACGTGCGACGACGAACCACCGCGACATCGGGAACCGGTCGAGGATGCGGCTCAGGCCGTAGGCGCCGAGCGTCAGGAAGACGCCCATGCCCGTCGTGATCGCGAACACCGCGGTGGGGTCTTCGCCGAACGTGCCGTTCGCCAGGTTCGGCAGGCCGGCGATCCACGTGTAGTTGTACGCCTGGATGGCACCGACGATGAACACCGTGGCGAGCACGCTCAGCCAGTACTTGCGCACATCGCGCCACACGGAGTTGTCCTTCGTGGGGATCGCGCCGACCGTGCGGATGGCGGCGGTGTCGAGCGTCTCCGGCAGCGTGCGGCGCAGCCACAGCACGATCAGACCGAACGCGCCACCCACGATGAACGGGATGCGCCACCCGTAAGCGGCGAGCGCTTCCGGTCCGAGCAGGAGGCTGATGAAGAAGATCGACAGCGGTGCGAGCAGGTTGCCCAGGTTGTTGAAAAACGCGAAGAACCCGGCGACGTAACCGGGACGGTTGGGAACCAGCTCGAGCGCGTAGGCCGTTCCGAGCGGCGCCTCGACGCCGGCGGACAGGCCCTGGAGCAGGCGTGCGGCGACGACGATGATCGGCGCGAGAACGCCGATGGTCTGGTAGTCGGGGAGGATGCCGATGATGAAGCTGCCGAGGGCGACGGCCCCGACTGCGAAGATCATGATCTTGCGGCGCCCGTAGCGGTCGGCGACGAACCCGAAGACGACACCGCCGAGCGGTCGAGCGACGAACCCGACGGCGAAGACGGCCAGGGCGTTCAGCGTGGAGGCGAGCGGACTGTCGGAGGGGAAGAACGCTGCGCCGAGGTAGACCGAGAGGAGCCCGAAGATCGCCCAGTCGTACCACTCGAGAGCGTGCCCCCAGCTCAACGCCCGGAGATTGCGGCGCTCGGTCTTGCTCGCCTTGCTCGTCAACTGCTGCGGCGGCGTGGCTGCCACTACTTCTTCAGTGCTCATGGAGCTCCTTTGCTCTGCCCTCGAGGGGGAGGTGATCGACCCGTTGACGACTATAGTATAGCAGAATTCCGCTTCGTGACAGAAAGAGTGCATCGTGACTTCACCGCTGAACGACACCGACCGCCGCCTCGTCGATGCCGCTACCGAATTGCTCATCCGCACGCACGACGCCGACCTGCACCGCGTCGCGGCGGCCGCCCGCGGAGCGTCGGGAGAGATCTACCTCGGCCTCAGCCTGCGCTCCCCTCGAGTGAGCGTCTGCGCCGAGAGCTCGGCCCTCGCGAACGCCAGGATCGGCGACGAGCAGCACATCGAGGCCATGGTCGCGGTCGGGCTGCGCGAAGACGGAACCACGGTCATCCTCAACCCCTGCGGCGTGTGCCGCGAGCTCGTGCCCGCCATCGCTCCGGGCATCCGCACACTCGCCGACGACGGCGGCCACCCGGTGTGGGTGACCGCCGCCGACCTGCTGCCGATGCCGTGGGTGCGCGCACGCTCCTACGACTGATTCGATCGCGCGCCTCAGCGCCAGGGAAGCGGGCGCCGCAGCACCTCGCCGATCCGCTCGAGCACGCCGTCGAAGTCCATGTCGAAGACGACACGATGGATCGGCCGCGTCTCGTCCTTCACGGGATGCACCCCGGCGAGGTAACGGTCGCCGGTCTCCTGGTCGAGGAACGTCTCCAGCGGACGCATCACCGCACCGGTGACGAGCTCGGGGAAGAGCAGGCTCGCCACCGCCATGCTGTCGTTGATGCCCATGACCCGGCGCCCTTCCGGCTGCGGGTACGAGCGCGAGTAGAAGCCGGCGTAGTCCCGACTGATCGCGGTGATCAGCTGTGCGGGGGCGAAGCCGGTCGATGATGCGATGTCGAGGAAGAAGTCCTCGGGGACGAGGGCCTGACGGGTGACGTACGGCCCGCACCAGGTGACATCGCCCGCGTGGGCGGCCACGATACGCGCCGCGTCGATGTCGAACGACACGTTGGGATCGCGCGAGACCCGGAACCGGCGATCCTCCCACGGCGCGGTGTCGTGATACAGCGCCGGCCCGAGCGTCCCCACGATGGTGGTCGAGCGGAGTCGCTGCAGCAGGTCGGGCCGCGTCTCGATGGCAGCAGCGAGGTTCGTCTGCGGCCCGAGTGCGAGGTAGTCGATCTCGCCCTCATGCCGATCGACCAGGTCGAGTACGACGTCGACACCCACCGGCTCGGGATCCACGGACTGCGCCGGACGAAGCCCGGTGTTGCCGAAGCCGTCCTCCCCATGAATGCCGGGGTTCATGCGCAGCTCCTGGACGAGCGGGGCGTCCGCACCGCGGTAGACCGGCACATCCGTGCGTCCGCAGGTGTCGAGCACGTACCGGGCGTTGTCGGCCGCGCGTTCGCCGGTGGTGTTCCCGAACACGCTGACCACCGCCAGGATCTCGACCTCGGGATCGGCGGCCAGCAGCATCAGGGCCAGGGCGTCATCCACCCCGGTGTCGGTGTCGACGATGACTTTTCTCATGGGTGCTCTCCTCGTAGGGGGATCAGGGACGCGACAGCCCGAACGCGGCGAACGCGTCCTGCGTCGACTTCTCGGTCAGGAGGGTGACGAATCGCGCAGCGGCATCCCCGGCACCGGGGCGCGCGCCGATCGCGAACCGTCCATAGGACTGCAGTTCGTGCGGGATCGGTTCGACGATCTGCGGGCCGACGACCGAACGCAGCTCGCTGACCTGCTGGACCGCGACATCGGCCCGACCGTCGAGCAGCGCTTCCACGGTGAGACCCGACTCGCAGCGAACGGCACGCTCATCGATGCGCTCGAGAAGCTCGCGCTCCCGAAGCACCTTCATGAAGTGCACGCCGCTCGCTCCACTCAGCGTGTACGCGACGGACCGCGCGGCGAGCAGGTAGTCGAGGAACGCCGCCGCCGAGTCGTCAGCTGGTCCGGGTGTGCCGTCGAGCCGTGCGAATCCCACGGACGACACCGCGATCTCGGCGACGTGGGCGGGGTCCACCAGCCCCCTCTCGGCGAGGTCGGTCACCGACGACGAGACCCCGAGCACCAGGTCGGGCCGCTCCCCCGCCGCGATGCGGTCGAGCAGCACGGTCGTGGGCTCGAACGTCGCGTCGACGCGGGCACCCGTGGCGCTCTCGAACGCCGGGATGATCTGCTCGACGAGGGGTTTCTTCACGACGAGGCCGCTGTACAGGGTGATCACGAGGGAGTCCTTTCGGAGGGCACTGCGAACGACTGCAGCTGCGCGGGGGTGAGCGGGGCCGTGGCGAGACCGCGGGTGAGGAAGAACAGCTGCGCGGTGTGCTCGAGCTCTTCCAGGGCATCCACCGCCGAATCCAGATCGACGCCGGCGACGACGGGACCGTGATTGCGCAGCAGCAGAGCGTGCGTCACGCGGGCGGCATCCTCCACGGCGGTGGTCGCGGCCCGATCGCCCGGGGCGAAGTACGGAAGCATCCGCAGCGTTCCGACACGCATGCCGTAGTAGGCGGTGAGGGGCGGGATCGGCTCCTCGGCATCGACATCGGCCAGACACGACACGGCGGCGGCGTAAACCGAGTGGGTGTGCACGACCGCGTTGAGGTCCGGACGCACCCGTAGCATCGCGACGTGCAGGAACGCCTCCTTCGTCGGCTTCGGGCCATCGATGTGCGTGCCGTCGAGAGCCACCACCGACAGTTGGTCCGCCTCGATGTCGGCGAGGCTGATGCCCGTCGGCGTGAGCAGGACGCGGTCGCCGTCCCGCACCGCGAGGTTGCCGGTGCGGCCATGAGTGAGACCGCGGCGGTGGATCGAGTGCGCGACGCGTTCGATCGCGCGGCGGGTGGCGGCACTCATGCGGCGAGCCCCTGCCGAGCGACGTCCACGAACAGCTCCTCATCGCCGAAGTTGCCGGACTTGAGGATCAGGTGCACGTCGCGCCGCTCGTCGTGGATCCACGGCGCACCCGGCGCGACCTCCTCGCCCACGACGGCGACGGTGGTGCCGAGCGCGCGGATGACCTCGCCCGAGGTCTCGCCGCCGGCGATGAGCATGCGCTTCACCCCGCGATCCGACAGCTGGGCGGCGATGAGGCCCGCCGTCCGCTCGTACAGCTCGCCGGCGCCCGGCACATCGTCGCGACGCTCCGAGGCGGGGCTGGAGGAGTAGATGAGGGCGGCCGCATCGGCGGGCTGCTCGTCCCACCACTCCACGGCTCGTGCGGCCAACTGCTCGGCCGTGTCATCGGGTGCGGCCGCGACCCGATAGGCGGGGCTCCCGGAGGAGACGAAGCGATCGATCTGCTCGAGGGTGCGCCGCGAACAGCTGCCCGCGATGATCGCGGTACGACCCGTCGGCGGCACCGGGGCCGCTGTGCCACCCGCCGTCTCCCGCAGCGCGATGGCTCCGACGAGGCCGGCGGATCCTGCGACGAGCGCGTCGCCGTCGACGGCCTCGGCGAGGGCGGCGAGGTCGGCATCGGTGACGGCATCCGCCACCACCTGGAGAGCACCGTCGGCGCGAGCCCGGCGCAGCGTCTCACGCACGGCATCGGCACCCCGCTGCACCACGTCGAGAGGCAGCGCCGTGACCGGCTCCGCGCTCTGCGCCGCGAGCAGCCGCACGACCGAGGAGTCGCGCATGGGCGTCACCGGGTGATCGCGCATATGGGTCTCGGCGAGCAGTGTGTCGCCGACGAAGAGGTGACCGCGATACACGGTGCGACCGTGCAGGGGCGCGGCCGGGGTCGTCACGACCAGGTCGGCGCCGAGCTCGCGGGCGACCGCCTCGGTGATCGGTCCGATGTTGCCCTCGGCGGTGGAGTCGAAGGTCGAGCAGTACTTGACATAGATGCGGTCGGCTCCCCGCTCTCGCAGCACCGCGAGCGCGGCGAGGCTCTGCGCGACCGCCTCCGCGGCGGGAAGCGAGCGCGTCTTCAGGCCGATGACGACGGCGTCGGCCGAGACCGCGGTGTCGTCGATGTCCGCGCCGAGGGCCAGGAGGGTGCGCAGACCGGCACGGCGGAGCGCCGCGGCGACATCCGTGGCGCCGGTCACGTCGTCGGCGATGACGCCGATCATCGAGGATCCTCCCGGAGCGCCGCGGTCAGCCGACGCGCGGCTGCGGCGGGTCCGTCCAGCACCGCGACGCCGAAGCGATCCGCGAGGGACGCGGCAGCGGCGGCGAGCGAATACTGGGCGAGCACGATCAGGTCGTAGGGCTCGTCGACATCGGCGATCGCGGTGGCGAGGGCGTCGATCAGGTCCGGCGCAGCCAGCGGGACGGCCGCCGCGGGGACCACGAGCGGGTGCACCTGCGCCGACGATCCGCTCGCGACGAAGGCGTCGGTCAGACGCGCCGTGCTGTCGCTCGCCGACGACTCGAGCGACGCGACCAGCAGCACCCGCGCGGGGGCGGCCGCGACGGCCTCGGCGAACAGCGGCCCGTCGGCGGACAGCACGGTGACGCCGTCGGCCTCGCGATCACGCCGGTCGGCGCGGCTCCCGAACTGCGAACAGGTGAGCAGCACGCCGTCCGCTCCCCCGGCGAGGGCCAGCTCGATGAGGCCGTCCATGCGCGCGGCCAGCGGCGCGGTGATGCCGCCCTCGACGTGCGCGTCGGCGAGCAGACGATCGTCGAGCAGGTTCCACACGGTCGCCGTGGGGACGGCAGCGGTGATCGCCGTCGCGGCCGGGGCGATCGCCAGCGGGGTGGCGCTGATGAGCGCGATCTTCGGGTCGGTCATCGGATGATCCTCTCGATCCAGGAGAGCCCGTCGCGGGTGCCCGCGACGGGGGCGTACTCGCAGCCGATCCACCCGGGATAGCCGCTCTGCGCGATGCGGGCGAGCACGCGCTCGTAGGCGATCTCGCCGGTGCCGGGCTCGCCGCGACCGGGGTTGTCGGCGATCTGCACGTGCGCGACCACGGGACGCAGCTGCTCGAACCGTTCGATGAGGTTCCCGCGGTCGACCTGCGCGTGATAGACGTCGAACAGCACGCCGACGCCCTCCGGATCGACCTCCAGCGCGACCGCCGCCGCGGTCTCCATGGAAGCCAGGCCGTAGCCGGGCTGATCGCGCTTGTTGATGGCCTCCAGCGCCAGGCGCACACCCGTCCCGCGCGCCTGCTCGGCGGCCCAGGAGATGTTCGACACGTACGTCGCGTACGCCGCGTCCGCCTCGGCATCCGCGGGCTTGATCCCGGCCATCGCATGCACCACACCGGCGCCCAGGACCTGCGCGTACTCCAGCGCGCGCAGCACGCCGTCGCGGAACTCCTGCTCCGCTCCGGGAACGTACGCCGCGCCCGAGGCGGTGGGCGAGCCCGGTGCGCCGGCGGGGGTGTTGATGAGGATCTGCGTCAGGCCCGCGTCATCCAGCAACCGCCGCACCTCCGCGGGAGCGAGCTCATACGGCGAAGCGAACTCCACGGCCGTGAACCCGGCCTCGGCCGCCGCGTCGAACCGCTCGGCGAACGGCACCTCGGTGAACATCCACTTCAGGTTGGCGGCAAGGCGCACCGGCCCCGACGACGTCTCGACGATCATGCCGACACCGCGTCGTAGTCGGGGTTGACCACGAACTCCGGCGCTGCACCGCCCAGAGCGGCGATCACGTTGCGGGCCGCCATCCGGCCCGACTCGCCGCGTGCCTCGCGGGTCGCACCGGCGACGTGCGTCGTGGCGAGGATGCCGGGGGTGTGCAGGAGCGGGCTCGACGCGCCCAGAGGCTCGTCGGCGAAGACGTCGAGCGCGGCGGCAGCGATGCGCCCCTCACGCACCGCGTCCACCAGCGCGTCCTCATCGACGATCCCCCCGCGGGCGGTGTTGATGAGCACCGCATCGCTCTTCATCAGCGCCAGTCGGGAGGCGTCGATGAGGTTCCGCGTGGATTCGTCGAGGAAGAGGTGCAGGGTCACGAAGTCGGCCTCGCGCAGCAGGTCGTCCAGATCGAGACGACGGATGCCGTGGGCCGCAGCGAAGTCCTCGTCGAAGTACGGGTCGTAGGCGACGATGTGCATTCCGAACCCGGCAGCGATCGCGGCGACCGCCTTGCCGATCGAGCCCAGGCCGAGGATTCCGAGGGTCGACCCCTGCAGCTCTCGTCCGGTGAGCTGCTGCCACGTGCCCGCGGCCAGGTTGCTCACGTTCTCGGGGATACGGCGGGCGCACGCCAGCGCCAGGGCGAAGACATGCTCGGCGACGGCCTGTCGGTTGGCGCCGGGCGTGACGCACACGGGCACCTGACGTGCGGTCGCGGCGTTGACGTCGACGCTGTCGTACCCGACGCCGGTGCGCACGACGATCCGCAGCGCGTCGGCGAGCGCGAACTCCTCCTCGCCCAGCGGCCGCGTACCGGCGATGATCGCGCGTGCTCCGGCGAGCGCGCTGGCCCGGTCGTCGGCGTCGAGCGTGGCCAGTTCGGGCTCGTGCCGCGTCGTGAGGCCGGCGTCGCGCAGCATCCGATCGACCTCGTCGCCGGGCTCGAGGAATGCGGTGGTGATCAGCACGTCGTGGGAATCGGTCTTCGTCACCAGATCCCTCCTTCATAGTCGGGGGCGGCGAATGCGCCGCCGTGCAGGGTGGGTGCGGGGGCGCTGAAGTCCACCGCGTCGGTGTGGTCGGCAGCGTCGTCGCGGGGCACGTAGCCGATGGCCGCCCAGCCCGCGTCGCCGTTCCACCAGCGCTCGGTGTTGGCCGAGCAGCCGTAGACGACCTGGCAGCCCACAGGAGCGCTCTCGATCGCGCAGCGGAAGAGTTCGATGCCGTCGCGCCAGCTGAGCCAGAGGGCGAGCTGACGCCGGTCCTCGGGCGCGGGGCGGAAGGTGCCGATGCGCACGAGCACCGACTCGATCCCCCACTTGTCGTGGTAGAGGCTGGCGAGGGCTTCGCCGAACGCCTTCGACACCCCATAGAAGGTGTCGGGGCGCAGCGGTGCGCTCTCGTCCAAGACCTCGCTGGCGGGGTGGAAGCCGACGACGTGGTTCGAGCTGGCGTAGACGACGCGACGCACACCGGCCCGTCGCGCGGCCTCGTACACGTGGTAGGTCCCGTCGATGTTGACGCTGCGGATGCTGTCGTACGGAGCCTCATCGGCGATGCCACCGAGGTGCACGATGACGTCGACGCCTTCGGCAGCCGCGGTGAGGGCATCCAGGTCGCCGAGGTCGCCGACCACCACCTGCTCCCCGGGGAAGAGCGGCTCGTCGGCGTCGGAGCGCGCGAACAGCACGACACGGTCGTAGCGGGAGGCGAGTCCTTCGCGGATCACGCGGCCCATCCGTCCGGTCCCGCCGGTGTACAGCACTGTCGTCATCGTCATCCTCTCCTTCGGCATCGGCGCTCAGCCGATGCTGCGGTCCTCTTCGCCCGTCGAGGCGTCGGCGAAGAACCCGATCTCGGCCCGCTGGGGGCGCTGACGCCGGGCGGTGCGTCCGTCCCAGCGCAGCTCCACATCGTGCCCGGGAACGAGCGCGGCCCCGGTGTCGGTCAGCAGCGAGCGCAACACGTCGATCGTCGCGGTACTGGCCTCGGCGTCCAGCGTGGAATCGACCCGCCCGGAGGCGAGCTCGTACACGTTCTTCACCGCGTCGCCCGCGAACACACGCTTCTCCTGCGCACGGTCGAGATAGAACGCGAGGTGATGCGGGGTGTGCCCGGCGCTGTCGATGGCGTGGACACCCGGGAGCACCTCCTGCCCGGCCGCCATGCGCTCGACGCGGTCGGTGCGTCGGAGCAGTTCCTGCACGTGCAGGTCGGGGATGAACGGGGTGCCCGCAGGCTGATCCGCTGCCCAACGCAGCTCCTTCTCACCGACCCAGGTGGTCGCGTGGGCGAACATGGGGAAGTTCGAGACGTGGTCCCAGTGCATGTGGGTCAGCAGCACGTCGGTCACGTCGTCCGTCGTCAGTCCGAGACGCTCGAGGCCCGCGTGGATGAGGGGGATGTACGCAGGCTGGCCGGCATCGATGAGCACCCGGCGCACGCCGTCGTCGAGAAGCCACAGGCTGCTCCAGCCGAAAGCCCCGTGCGAACTCGACTTTCCGGGGAAGCCCTCGACGAGCGGGCGCGCGATGTACCCCGACGATCCGGCTGATCCGACCGTCGGCGTCGACTGGGGTCCCTCGTTCTGCGCCATCACAAAAAATAGTATAGCGCAAAACCGGGCACCCGGCGGAGGGAATCAGCCCTCGAGAAGCCTCTGGGTCGCACCGATGATGTGGTGGCGCATCGCTTCGGCAGCACCGTCGGCGTCGCCGGCCACGATCGCCTCATAGACCGCATCGTGCTCCGGTGCCGCACTGACGGCGCCCGTGCGGCCGAACTTCGAGAACAGCCGGAACCGTTGGATCTGCCCGCCGAGCGCGGCGTACGACATCTCCAGGAAGGCATTGCCGGACTGCGCCGCGATCATCATGTGGAAGCGCGCGTCGCTGCGCCAATAGAGGTCGAAGCCCTCGGTCTCGGTGTCGGCGACCTCGGCCGAGCGGCGGAAGTCCTCGACCGCCTCACGCAGCCCCTCCAGGAACTCCGGCGTCGTGCGCAGTGCGGCCTCGTACGCGAGACGGGGCTCCAGCAGCACGCGGGCCTCCCCCAGTTGCTCCACCTCTTCGCGCGTCATGACCGGGGCCACCTGGTAGCCGCGCAACGCCTCGCGCTGGACGAGCCCGGTGTGCTCCAGGCGCGCGAGCGCCTCACGCAGCGGGGTCTGGCTGACGTCCAGCTCGCGCGACAGGGCTCCGATGTTCAGGCTCTGCCCTGCCGCCCGCTCTCCCGACATGAACTGATGCAGCAGCACCTCGTACATTCGGTCGGCGATGGGCTGCTTCGTCGATCGCCCGGCCACGTTTTCTCCCCTCGAAGTCCTTCCGTCGAAGACTACCGGTCGGCCCCGCGGGCCCCGGACGGACGCGCGGCCGCCGCATTGACGACCTCCTCTCCCATGAGGGATTCGTTCGAACTTCACGCGGAGGCTTGACAACATCGAGATATATCGTGTTACGCTGGCCACACACGATATATCGTGACCCTACACACAGGAGAAGCACACATGACCGAGAAGTGGCTCATCGCCCCGGGCGAGGAACGCGTCATCGACATCGAGTCCGTCACCCGCCTCAAGGTGGGCCTCGTCGGAGGACAGGTCGACATCATCGCCCACGACGAACCGGGCATCCGCATCGAGGTGCACGGCGTCACCACCAAAGACCTCCGCATCGAGTCCCACGACGGCGAGGTCGAGATCGACCACCCGCAGCTGGGCTGGGACAACTTCCTCGAGGTCTTCCGCAACTTCGGCTCCGGCGGCCCCCGCGCCGAGGTGAGCGTCGCAGTCCCCCGCTCGATCGCCCTCAACCTCGGCGTCGTCAGCGCCGGCGCCCTCGTCTCGGGCATCCGCAACGACGCCCGCCTCAACACCGTCTCCGGCGACATCATCGTCGACACCCTGATCGGCGACCTCACGGTCAACTCGGTCTCGGGCGACGTGCAGGTGCGCGGCCTCACGGGCTCGATCAACGCGAACAGCGTCTCGGGCGACGTGGCCGTCACGGGTGCCGTGCGCAAGGCGACCGTCGACATCGTCTCGGGCTCCACCCTCGTGGATGCTGCGGGAGATGTGAACACCATCAACATCAACTCCGTCTCGGGCGGCACCACGGTGCGCCTCGACGAGTCGCTGGCCGCCAACTACGTCGTCCGCTCCCTCAGCGGTCGGCTGCTGATCGACGGCGTCGAGCGCAGCACCTCCGGCCCCAGCAACTACACCGGCACGAAGGGCGAGCTCTCGGGACGATTCGTCGACCTGCGCGCGAACTCCGTCTCCGGCGGCGTCACCGTCCTCCGCCGCACGCCGGCCTCGATCACGGAAGACGAGGAGTGGGAAGCATGAGCCCCGCCGTCTTCTCTCACGGCGACCTGCGCCTGTACCTGCTGTCTCTCCTCGCCGAGGCGCCGCAGCACGGCTACGGCATCATCCAGTCGCTGACCGATCGCACCGGCGGCACCTACACGCCGAGCGCCGGCACCATCTATCCCCGCCTCGCGAAGCTCGAGGAGGAGGGTCTGGTGACCAAGACCGTCGACGGCCGCACCACCATCTACGCGATCACCGAGGCCGGTCGGGCGGAGCTCGCGTCGCGCGAGGGCGACCTCGCCGGCATCGAGGCGGGTCTCACCGATTCGGTGCGACTGATCGCGAGCGAGGTCCGACAGAGCGTCCAGGACGCGATGAAGAGCCTCCGCGCCGATCTCGCCGCTGCCGAGAAGGGTGAGCGCACCGCGGCCAAGAACCGCCCGCGCACGGCGGGAGACGACTCCCGGCTCCTCAGTCGCGAGGAGATGCACCGGGCGGATGCCGTCATCAACGCGTTCCGCGCCCGGGTGCGCACCGACCTGCGCACGCACCTCGCGAAGGGCGGCACGCTGTCTCCGTCGGTCGTGACCGAGCTGGAGGATGCGCTCGACAACGCGGCCCGGGGAGTCACGGTCTCCCTGAGCAGCTCCGGATCCTGAACACGCAGAGGGCCCCGTCGGCGAACAGCCGACGGGGCCCTCTGCTGTTGCGCGTTCGCCCTCTAGGACTCCGGCCAGATCTCCTTCTGCTCATCCGGCACCGACTCGCCGAGCGGCACGACCAGGATCGAGCGATGCTGCCGGTGCGCGAGCCGCGCTGCGACCGAACCCGTGAAGAACTCGCGGATCGATTCGCCGATGCCGCGCTTGCGGGTGCCGACGACGATGAGCGATGAATCCAGCTTGTTGGCGAGCTGCTTGATCGCGAGCGCCGGGTCGCCGACGAGCTGACGCGCCGTCCAGGTGACGTCCACCCCCGCCAGGATCTTCGCGGCAGACGCCTCGACCGCCTCGAACTCGGCGGCACCCGCGTCGAAGTTGATGTCGATCGGGGCCGAGTGCACGTAGCCGTCGGGGTCCTCGTAGGTGACGAACCGCGTGACGTCCACGTGCGCGACGACGAGAGGCGCGTTCAGCAATCGCGCGTAGCGCACGGCCTCGTGGATCACATGGGGATCCTGGTCCAGCTGCATGCCGACGATGACGGCCTTCTGCAGCGCCGCGTTCTGTGCGGCTTCGTCGGACGGAGTGGGAGTGTTGTCGGTCATGAAGATCGTTTCCCTTCACCAGACTGGCCTCGGCCAGTGCATCTTCCCCGCGTGCTATTCTGAATGCTACTCTTACCGGCTTCGCGCCGGTGTCGTGAAATGCCCCGGGCCTCAAACACCCGCGGCTTAACTCGTGAGGGGGTCTCGCGCATGGGCCGTGGCCGTCAGAAGGCGAAACACACCAAGATCGCCCGCGAACTCAAGGCGTACAGTCCGTCGGTGAACTACTCCGCGCTCGAGCGCGAGCTGGCTCACCCGACCGACGAAGACGCATACGTCGACAAGTGGGCCGATGAGTACGAAGACGAAGACGAGGACGAGCTAGAGAAGGCCTGACCGCCCGCTCTGCCTCGTGACACCCGCACACCACGTGCGGGTGTTTCGTCGTGTCCGGATGCGAATCCCCGTCGAGACGCCGAACCCTCATTCGTCGCGAGTGGACATCAGCAGCTGAGAGGATCTCCTCATGGCCCGTGTCGTCGCACTGTACCGCCACCCGATCAAAGGGCTCACTCCCGAGCGTCGGGACGCGTTGACCGTGCAGCCGGACGGCAGGGTCGCCGCCGACCGCGTCCTGGCCTTCCGCTTCGCGAATGCCACGGAACCCGAGGACCGAGACGGCCTCGACTACTGGCCGAAGTCCCAGGGGCTCGCACTGCAGGACTTCCCCGCACTCGCCGCGTTGCGCACGAGCTACGACGACGACACGCGGCGAATCCGCATCGAGCACGGCGACAGCGTTCTCGTGGAGGCGTCGATAGATGACGACGGGCGCGGCAAGCTGGCGGAGGCCGTCACCGACTTCGTCCTCGGCACCCCGGAGGGGCGACGCCTCCGACGCCCCGGGCGCCTCCCGCTCGCGCTCGTGGGGGACGGCGAGACCTCCAGGTTTCAGGATCGCCCCCGCGGCTACGTGTCGGTGCACGGCCGAAGCAGCGTTCATGCATTGGGTGACGCCCTCGGGATGCACGTCGATGACCGACGGTTCCGCTCCAACGTCGTGATCGACGACGTCGGCCCGTGGAGCGAACTCGACTGGAGCGGAGAGGTGCGCATCGGAGACCTGCGCTTCCGAGCGGCCGGTCCCATCGTGCGCTGTCTCGCGACCCACGCGAACCCCGACACCGGGGTGCGGGACGCCAAGGTGCTCACCACCCTCACCGGAGCACTCGCACAGCAGGAGCCGACCCTCGGACAGCTCCTGCTTCCCGGGTGGGAGCCTTCGGACGGCGGCGTCGTGCAGGGTGGCGTGATCCGCATCGACGACGAGGTCCACGCGTACTGACCTTCTCGGGACCCGTGCACAGGAATGTCAGCGCTCTCTTGAGCCGACTCATTTTCGGCTCAGTCCTGCCTGGCCCAGGCTTGTGAGCGCAAACATTTTCTGATTTGATGTGCATGTGATCGATGATGCCTCGGCGTCAGGCCCCCGCCCAGGGCGATCCGCAGAACATGACCTCAAAGAGGAGAACAGCATGGCAATCACCCCTCGCTTCACCCGTACCGCCGCGATCGTCGCGGTCGGCGCGGTGTCGGCCTTCGGCCTCGCAGCCTGCTCGACCGGCGATTCCGGCGACAGCGGCGCCGGCAGCGAACCCGTCACGATCGAGTACCTGCACCGTCTGCCCGACGGCGAGGGCATGACCCCCGTCGCCGAGATCGTCGACCGCTGGAACGCCGATCACCCCGACATCCAGGTGAAGGCCACGAAGTTCGACGGCAAGTCGAGCGACATGATCCTCAAGCTCGAGACCGACGTGAAGGCCGGCAACGGCCCCTGCCTCGCGCAGACCGGCTACTCGGAAGTGCCGCAGCTGTTCGTCAAGGGACTGCTGCAGGATGTCGCGGACGAGGCCAAGAAGTACGAAGACGACTTCTCCGCCGGAGCGTTCAGCGGCATGAAGGTCGGCGACGCCATCGTCGGCCTCCCGCAGGATACCGGCCCCCTCGTCTACTTCTACAACGAGGCCGAGTTCACGGCACTGGGCCTCGACGCGCCGAAGACGCTCGACGACCTCACGGCCGACTCCGCCGCGGCGGCCGCTGCCGGCAAGTACGTCACCGCCTTCACGCCCGATGAAGCGCAGAACTGGCTCTCCGCCCAGTCGGCAGCCGCCGGCGACACCTGGTTCGGCACCGCCGGCGATGAGTGGAAGGTCGACGCCGAGGGCGCGGGGTCCGAGCGCGTGGCCGCCTTCTGGCAGGGCCTCCTCGACGGCAAGCAGACTCTCGCGACCGAGCGCTGGGGCGAAGGCTTCACCGCAGCGCTCAACGACGGCAGCCTCATCGGTCACGTCGGGGCCGCGTGGGAGGCCGGGTTCCTCCTCGACTCCCTCGACGGCACGCCGGCCGAGGGGCAGTGGCGCGTCGCCCAGCTCCCCGACTTCGGTGCAGGCGCCATGAGCGGCCCCGACGGCGGCTCCGGCGTCTCGGTCTTGAAGGGCTGCGAACACCCCGCCGAGGCCATGGAGTTCAATGACTGGCTCAACACGCAGGTCGACGACCTCGCCTCGCAGGGACTCGTCGTCGCCGCCAAGGGCGACGTGGAGACCCCCGAGAAGATGCTTCGCCAGTTCGGCGGTCAGGATGTGCTCGCCGAGCTCGGCACGGCCACCGAGAACCTGAACCCGGACTTCCCGTACGCACCGGGCTTCTCGACGCTGTCCAAGATGAACGAGACCGCCGCGGCCGCCGTCGCCGGCACCGCATCGGTCGCCGACATCTTCACGACGGCCCAGGAGACGGCGGTCGCCTCGCTGGATGACCTCGGCCTCCCGGTCGCGAAGTGAGCGCACGAGAAGGCATCATCGGATGATCGACGGCGGAGTGCACGTGCAATCGTGCACTCCGCCGTCGTCTTGAGATCGAGAGGCGACACCATGGTCACAGTGACCGAAACGCGAGGGACGGCACCGGCGCCGACACCGCGCACCCCCGCGGACCCCGCCCGCCGACGCCGGTTCGGGACCCGACGCGAAGGGCTCACGGGGTGGTTGTTCATGACGCCGTTCGCCGTGCTGTTCGTGGTCGTCTTCCTGGTGCCGATCATCGTGTCGATCCGCTCGTCATTCTTCGCGCAGGTGCCGGCAGGTGACGGACTCTACGGCGGCGGCGAGCTCGTCGACACGTTCGTCGGCATCGAGAACTTCGTCACCGCGGCGACCAACGGCGCATTCTGGACCGGGATGGGGCGAGTCGTCCTCTACGCCGCGCTGCAGATCCCGGTGATGATCCTCGTCGCGCTCGGCCTGGCGCTGCTGCTGGACTCCTTCATCGTGCGCCGGCCCGCGGCCTTCCGTCTCTCCTTCTTCCTGCCGTTCGCGGTGCCCGGCATCATCGCGGCGATGATGTGGCTCTACCTCTACACACCGGCGGTCTCGCCCTTCCTCCCCTATCTCCCGGAGGGCACGGACCTCATGGCGCCGGGGACGATCCTGTTCTCGATGGCCAACATGACCACGTGGACGTACACCGGCTACAACATGCTCATCTTCCTGTCGGCCCTGCAGGCGGTGCCGCGCGACCTCTATGAAGCGGCTCGCCTCGACGGAGCATCCGGATTCCAGATCTCGATGCGCATCAAGGTGCCCCTGGTGCGGGGAGCAGCACTCCTCGCGGTGCTGCTGTCGATCATCGGCACGATCCAGCTGTTCAACGAGCCGGTGGTGCTGCAGGCCGCGAACTCGTGGATGGGTAAGGACTTCACCCCGATGATGCTCACCTACAACACGATGATGGGCGAGATCTCGCCGTCGGGCAGCGGCCCGGCATCCGCATACTCCCTGCTCATGGCTCTGATCGCGGGCGTACTCGCGATCGTCTACGCGCTGCTGCAGCGCCGAAAGGGCGACGCATGACCACCACACGCCTCATCACCACCGAGGCATCCCCGCGCCGGCGCCCCCGCCGCGCGCCCGACGTGGATGCTCCGCCGCCCTCGATCGCGCCCACCCCAGTCGCCCGCGCGTTCGGCATCATCGCGCTGGTCATCGCGACGCTGTACTTCCTGGTGCCGGTCTATTGGCTCATCGTCGCATCGACCAAGAACAACGCAGACCTCACGTCGACGTTCGGCTTCTGGTTCGCCGAGTGGAACCTCGACACCAACTACGACAGCCTGATGGGCTGGACCCAGGGGCTGTTCTGGCGCTGGGTGGGCAACTCCCTGCTGTACTCCGTGAGCGCGGGGGTCATCGGCACTCTGTTCGCAGTGATGGCCGGCTACGCGATCGCGAAGTTCGCCTTCCCCGGCAAGCGCATCGCCGTGGGCGTGATCATGGCGGGACTCCTGCTCCCCGTGGCACTGCTGACCGTCCCGCTGTACATCGAGTTCCACGCGCTCGGGTTGACGAACACGATATGGGCGATCATCATCCCCTCGGCGGTGTCGCCCTTCGGAGTGTTCCTCGGCATGGTCTACGCGCAGTCATCCGTTCCGACCGAGCTGCTCGAGGCCGCCCGCATCGACGGCGCCGGCGAGGGACGCATCTTCTTCACGATCGTGCTGCGGCTGCTGGGACCCGCGATGGTGACCATCTTCCTGTTCATCTTCGTCGCCACCTGGAACAACTTCCTGCTGCCGCTCATGATGATCTCGAGCCAGGATCTGAAGCCGGTGACGCTCGGCCTCTACGGCATGGTCAGCTACTTCGCTCCCGACAAGGGTGCCGTCATGCTCGGCGCCCTGCTCGGCGTGATCCCCCTCATCCTGCTGTTCTTCTCTCTGCAGAAGTACTGGCGCTCCGGCCTCGCCGCGGGTGCAGTGAAGGGCTGATCCTCCCCCGCCGTCGCCCCATCCCGTCCGCCCTCAGCACCATGCTGAGGGCGGACTTCTGCGTGAGCGTGCGTGCATGGTTCGCGAGTGGCATGGTTCGCGAGTGGCATGGTTCGCGAGTGGCATGGTTCGCGAGTGCACGGGTTGGTCGCAAGTGCACGGGTTGCTCACGTCGCTGAGCCGTGCACTCGGCAGCAAGCCGTGCACTCGGGAAGAGATGAGCGGGAGCGCGATGGCGCACGCAGCGACGGCTTCGCGAGTGGGATGGTTCGCGAGTGCACGGGTTGCTCACGAACGCACGGGTTGCTCACGTCGCTGAGCCGTGCACTCGGCAGCAAGCCGTGCACTCGGGAAGAAGTGAGCGGCGCTAGGACGGACACGAGGGGCGAGAGGCGGGGGACGTGGATGCAGAGGGCGGACAGCAGGCGGGCGGATGCAGCGGGCGGATGCAGGAGGCGGACAGCACGACGGCCCGGAGGAGACTCCTCCGGGCCGTCGTGCGTCGGCGGGATCAGCTCAGGCGGCGTCTCCGCAGCCAGAGGACCAGGCCGAGAGCGACCGCGGCCAGACCGACCGCTGCCGCCCCGGCCCAGAGCGCTCCGTCGGCACCGGTCGTGGCGAGGTCGCCCCGGCTGCCTTCCGCGCCCGCCGTGACCGCGAGGTCCGCGCGCGCCAGTTCCGCACCCTGCGCATCCGTCGCGACGAGAGCGTGCGCCCCCGCCGGTGTCGCCGCGGGAATCGTCACCGTGGCCACGGCGTCGCCCGCAGCCGACGTCGTCACCTCGCCGATGCGCACCGGCTCGGAATGCAGCCAGAGCTGAACCAGCGCGTCGGGGTCGAAGCCGCTCAGCTGCACGGTCAGGCTCGCTCCGGCCGCGACCGAGCCGATGGATGCCGTGATGCGCGCATCCTTCCCGGGCTTTGCCTTCTTGACCTTCAGCGCCGCACTCGCGAGCTCGACGCCCGCCGAGTCCTGCACGATCACCCGGTGCTTCCCGACCGAGGCATCGGCCGGGATCAGCAGTCGCGTCGTCAAGGCGCCCTTCGCATCGACCGCGGCATCCGTCAGCTTCTCGCCGTCGAGCCAGACCGAGACCGTCGACCGCGGCGCGAAGCCCGTGAGCTCCATGCCGACCGTCTCGCCGGCCCGCACCGAGTCGGCGTCGAGTCCGAGCTTCGGATCCGTCACCGGGTTGCACTCGCTCAGGTCGTCCGTCGGACGCGCCTCGGGGGCGTGACCTTCCTGCGGAGCAGAAGAGCCGTACACGGCCATCTCGGCGACGGCGGCGAACTGCGTGCCCGAGATCGACGAGGTGGCCATCACCCGGATGTAGCGGGCCGTGGTCTCCGCGAAGTCCACGTCCTGCCACTCGGCGACGTTCTTCCATTCGCCCGTCGCGACGGGGGTGTACGCCTGACCGTCGGTCGACACCGCGACCTCGTAGCCCTTGATCGGACCGTTCTGGTTGGCCCCACGGCGCAGGTACGAGATGCCGTCGACCTGCTCCGCGTCACCGAGGTCGAACGTCAGCACGTGCGGGTACGACGTCGCGGCCGAACTCCACCGGCTGTGCCAGAACGACCCGGCGTCGCCGTCGAGCATGTTCGCGGCCGCACCGTCTTCGCCCGAGGTCTCCTCGGAGTTCGCCGACGCGGTGATCTGCGCGTTGGGGATGCGGGCCCGCGAGGACACCGACACCTCCTGGGTCGTGCCGACCGTGCGCACATCGCAGTCCGCGAGGTACGTCGCCGCGATCCCGATGCCGACCGTCGTACCGGCAGCCTCCGCCGGCGCGGTGACCAGCCACGTGGTCTGCACGCTGTCGCCGGCCGCGACCTCATCGAACAGGTTCGAGGAGTCGTCGGCGACCTCGACCGCGTAGCCTTCCGGCACCTCGAGCTGCACGCCGATGTTCTCGACCGCGATGGGCTCGCTGTTGGTGAAGGTGGTGGTGAATGCGGTCTGGGCGCCGGGGCTCAAGACGCCGGCTTCGCCGGACACGGTCGCACAGGGAGTGCCGCCGGTCGTTGGGCCGAGATCGGTGACGGTGAAGTCGTCGAGCACGAAGTCCACGTCCGGCCCGCCGACCCGCTCGAGGCCCACCCAGGTGTAGTCACCGCATCCGACGATCACATCCTGCGAGAACTCCGTCGTCTCCAGCGCCTGCGTGATTCCGGTGCGGCTGAGCGTGGTCGAGGTGATCTTGCCACCCGCCACGGCATCCGTCCCGGTGAGCCAGCGGTACGCCCCGCTCGCGCCGACCTGGTAGTCGAAGCCGATGCGGTAGGAGTGCCCCGCCTGCAGCGGCACGAGCGTCGGGTCGGTGCGGTAGACAACGCCGTTGTTCTCGGAGTGCGACATGAGCGAGTGCTCGCCGGTCAGGGTGGTGTCCACCGCCAGCCCGGCGAGTGGACCCGCATCGAACGGCTTGGCGGTGTTGCGCCAGTCGCTGCTCGCGTACGGATCGTGACGACGCGAGATGCTGGTGCGCGGATCGTCGATGCCGTTGGCGTCGCCCTTCACGAACGGGCCCCAGCCCGCCTCGTTGCCCTCGAAGTCGTTCGAGTACACCGTGCCGGCCGCGAACGGCGACGTGGTGTCGGCCGAGACGCGGGCGTTGTCGATGCGGACCTTCGCGTCACCCGCGGCAGCACCGACCGAGACCGTGACCTCGCCGGATGCCGGAGCCAGGAACGACGTCGAACCGCGCTGGTAGTACTGACCTGCCTTGGAATCCGCGCGCATGTAGTTGTAGGTCGGCGAGAGGTTCCAGGTGCGGGTCACCGCACCGGAGCCGGTGTCGACCGAGACGCTCACGTCGCGGGTCGCGGTGGGGTCGATCTGCACCTGCGCGGAGAACGCGTACCGCTGGCCGGGGTTAAGCCCGGCCACGGTCTGCGAGATCGACGATGCGGATGCTCCGAACACGGCGATGTTGTCGCCGCGGGACTCGTTCTTCGCGCTGCCCAGGTCGGTGCGCTCGATCGTCACATCGCCCTTCGGGTGCCAGACATCGAGCGAACCGGAGTTGAACCCCGGGTCGTCGAGGCCGGCATCGTGATACTCGACGGCAGCGCGCTGCGCGCCACCCTGCGGCACCACGACGTAGGCCGTGCCCTTGTCGCCACTGAGAGTGAGCTCGCCACCCGTCGCGTTGACAGTGCCGACCTTGACGCGCCCCTGGTCACCGAGTTCGAAGAGGTCGAAGGCGGTGTTTCCACGGAAGGCCCCGGTGAGACCGAACGTCTTCTCGCCGCCCGATGCGGAGTAGAAGTACATCTTGTCGGCGTCGACCGGCGAGCCGGCATCCTCATTCGACTCCAGCGACTGCCACGGCAGCAGGTACGAGTCGCCGCGCAGCACCGTCGCCCCCTCCATCGTGACGACCCTGGTGCTTCCGTCCATGCGCACCGCGACATCGTCGGTCAGCGTCGCCTCGGCTCCCGCCTCGTAGGTGAGCAGGTCGAAGTGCTGCAGGAACTTGGTCGGCAGGCTCTGCTTCCAGATGTTGTCGACGAAGCCGTCCCAGTTGCGGTTGCCGACCCAGCCCTCGGCGTCGATCAGCCGCTGCTGGCCGAGCAGGGCGTCGTCGTTCCAGACGTCCGCCTGTCCGTTCTGGATGAAGCGCACCATGGTGGAGTTGATGCCCTTGTTGTCCTTGCCGCCGTAGGCGAGGTCGTTCGGCCAGTGCGACCAGACCGTGCTGTCGACGAACTTGTCGCCCCACTCGGTCGCGACCTCGAGGTCCATGCCGTTCAGCTCGTCCGCGAGCTCTTCGGCGACCCAGCCGTTGGAGTAGTACACGTCGATGTAGACGCCGCTGAGGCCGGGCACCTCGTCGCGCAGCTGCTGGAAGCGGTCGAGCACACGCCCGGTACCGAGGTCGGTCTGCTGGTTGATGTAGTACGACTGGTCGAGCCAGTTCCAGCCCGGCTTGTAGGGTGCCGTGCCGTCGAGGATCGCCGAGTCGAAGGCGTTCGCCTGCGGGTAGATCTCGGTGGCGTTCACGTGCACGCTCATGTCGGCGTTGAGCTTCGCGCCCTCGTCGACGAGGGTGTTCAGGTCGGCGAGCCCACCGGCGCGCTCGTTGTAGTTCCCGCCGTAGTCGGTGTTCGCCGAGTCATGGCCCTCGCTGCCGTAGCCCTTGTTGAGCACCCACTGGCCGAGGCCGTCGGTCTGGTTCGCGATGCGCTTGGTGTTGTCGAGCACCAGGTCGAAGTAGTTGGTCGCGCTGGAGGCGAAGTTGAACGGGATGCGGCTGACGACGCGCTCGGCGACGCGATCAGCTCCGAGCCGCGGGGTGTCGACCTCGCGGTAGCGGATCGCGGCATCCTGCCAGTCGACCGCGGAGTCGTCGTTGCGGTCAGCGGTGAAGAGCACCGTCACCCGGGGCAGCGCGAACGTCTTCACACGATCGTCGACCGCGGTGGTCGGGTGGATCAGCCAGGTGTTGGAGCCGATCTCGGCCGTGCGCCCTGCCGCCTCGGTGACGCGGGTGGTGAGGCGGGTGTTCCAGGAGGCGGTTCCCCCGGAGGCCTGCGTGGTCGCGTTGGTGATGACGCTGCCGACGAGCGTGCCGTTTCCGAGGAACGCGAAGGCCGCGCCCTTCTGGCCGACGGCCGTCGACCCGTTCACGGCGATGTGCTCGTCGGCGTTCTTCGTGCTGTCGGGGCTGATCACGGTGCGGTCGAGGACCGATCCGGCATCCGCCGCGCTCGAGGAGAGGAACGCGTTGTCGGGCAGACCGAGGGTGTTCACGGCGGCCGATCCCTCGACGCCGGTGACCTCGAACTCGACCGTCCCCTCGTCGGTGACGCGGATGGTGCTCTGCACCGTGACGTCGATCCCGTCGAGCACCGAGACATAGTCGACTCCGGATGCCGACGCGGTCGCTGTGGTCGCCGCGGCGTAGGCGGTGCCGTTGACGGCCCACTTCTCGGATGACGTGCGCTGTCCGCCGAACGTCGTGCTGCCGATGCGGTAGCCGGTGATCTGCGGGAAGGCCTTCGCCACGGTCGCGGTCGTCCCGCCCCGGGTGATCTCGATCGTCTCGCCCGCCGAGGGGTTCTCGGGTTCGGTGAGGATCGGCGGAAGCTCCTCGTCCGAGAGGATCTCGATCTCGCCCGCACCCCCACCGGTCGTTCCCTGTGCGTCGATCACGAGCAGGGCCACGTAGCGGCCGTCCTTCGCGGCGTCGAGCGCGATGCGCTGCTTCTCGTCGTTCGCGGTCGGGGCGTGCAGGGTCGCCGTGGCGGAGGCCGATCCCCAGCCGCCGTCCGCCGGGGAGGTGAGAGCGACGGCGGCGTCGTCGGTCACGTAGACCTCGACCGTCTTCGCCGCGACGCTCTGCCCGCGCTTCACCGAGTAGTCGAGCGCCTTCACCGAGAGCGACCGCTGCAGGTCGACGGAGATCCAGTGCGGGAACGGCGCGTTCACGGAGTACCGCGAGGTCCACTGCGTGCCGAAGTCACCGTCGAACGCCCCGAGCGCCGTGCCGTCGAGCGACGGCGGTGCCGGATACGGATCGGATTCGCTCGACACCGCATGCAGGCGATAGTCGGACTTGGGCACGGGGATGAGGTCGGCGGCCTGCGCGGAGGGCGCCTGGGCGAACACACCGCCGAACGCGAGCGCGGTCGCCAGCAGCGAGCTGACGGCGACGGCGGTGCGGGGCGGTCGGGAAGGTTTCGACACGTCTTGCCTCTCGAGCGGAGCGAAGCCCGGGAGAACAGACGCCCCGATGCGTCGCAGATGGATGCCATCGATTCACATCGATGTTTGCGCTATCACTCTAGAGTGACGTCCGAGGCCATATCAAGCATCCGCCGAGAGCGAGCGCAAACATTGGCCGAAAGTCGCCCACATGGACTCGCCGCCCGCACCCCACCGCACCCCCAGCCCACCGCCGCGCGCCACCGCCAGCCCACCGCCACCGCCACCGCCACCGCGAGTGCACGGGTTGTACACGAGTGCACGGGCTACACACGAGATCAAGGCGTGCACTCGGCAACAAGCCGTGCACTGGGCGACACGAGCACGAGCACCACCGCCACCGCCACTGCCACTGCGACTGCCACTGCCACTGCCACTGCCACTGCCACCGCCACCGCCACCACGACCGCGAGTGCACGGGTTGCACACGAGTGCACGAGCTACACACGAGAACAAGGCGTGCAGTCGGCAACAAGCCGTGCACTCGGCGAGCGAGCGAGCACGAGCACGAGCACGAGCACGAGCGCGCGACTCAGGAGCCGATGAACTCCTCGGTCTCGCCGAAGGAGGGCTCCTCGCGGATCTCGACCATCGCGCCGAGACCGTCGGTGTCGAGCACCACGATGTCGTTCCGCCCGGCTCTCCACAGGGGCGCCGGTGCGTAAAGCGTCTCCTGCGGACCCACCTTCCAGTACCGGCCGAGGAGGAATCCGTTGAGCCAGACCATCCCCTTCGACCCCCCGGGGAAGGCGAGCCAGGCATCGAGCGGCTCGGAGATCTCGAAGGATGCCGCGGCCACGCCGTCGGAGACCTCGGTTCCCGCATCCGTGGCGAGGCCACCCCGCACTCCTGCATCCATCCACGCGGCGGAGTCCGGAGCGTCCTGCGGGACGAGGCGGTGCGTCCATCCGTTCACCAGGCGACGGCCGATCATCACGCCGCGCATGATCCCCTTGCCCTCGCCCGTGTACGGGCCGTAGTTGATGCGGCCGAGGCTTTCGACGACGATCGTGAGTCGGCCGCCCCCGCCGGCGGCGGGCAGAGCGAGAGACGTCTCACCGTCGCGCTCCAGCACCCCGAGGGGACGACGGTCGAGGAACACCACCGCGCGGTCGTGCAGTCCGTCGATCGTGAGCGCCGCATCGGCGGGGTACGACACCTCGGCCTCATAGGCGACGAGGCCGTCTTCGGCACCCAGTTCTTCGAACGTGAGCGGGCGCGGGGTGACGTGGCCGGTCACGGGCAGGCTCGCCACGAGGTCGAGCAGGGACCCCCGGGGATGCAGCGTGGCCGACGACGCGACCTGTCGCCGCGGGGCTGCGGGAACGGGCGGGAGTTCGCGCGCATGGAACGGCGCGAACATCGCCCGGAGCGCGTGGAACTTCTCGTTGAGCGTTCCGTCTTCGCCGATCGGCGCATCCGAGTCGTAGCTCGTCACGGTCGGCTGCAGCACCCGGTCGTGGTTCGCGCCGTTCCAGAGACCGAAGTTCGTGCCGCCATGCGCCATGTAGAGGCTGACGGATCCGCCGGCGGCGAGCAGCTCTCCGATCGTGCCCCCGGTGCTGGCGGCGGAGCGCACGTGGTGCCGCTCGCCCCAGTGGTCGAACCAGCCGCCCCACAGCTCGCTGCACATGAGCGCATCGCCCTCGCGTCGCAGCTCCACGGCCCTCGCGACGCCGGTGCCGAAGGTGAAGGTGGCCATCGCGCCCGGCACGCTGCCGTGCTCGATCATGTCGCCGGTGATGCCATCGGCCGTCGTGAGCATCTCGATCATCCCCCGTCGGCGCAGCCCGTCACGGAGGTGGGCGAGGTAGCCCGCATCGCTGCCGAACGAGCCGTACTCGTTCTCGACCTGGATGGCCACGATCGGCCCGCCCTGCGAGGCCTGGAGCGGGACGAGCCGCGGGATGAGCTCGTCGTACCAGGCATCGACCGCGGCGAGGAACGCCGGATCGCTGGTGCGCAGCGCCGCGACGCGACCCGAGAGCCAGAATGGGATGCCGCCGTTGGACCACTCCGCGCAGATGTACGGGCTGGGCCGCAGGAACACATCCAGACCCGCCTCGCCCGCGAGCCGGATGAAGCGTTCGATGTCGCGCCAGCCGTCGAAGCGGATGTCTCCTTCGACACGCTCGTGGAAGTTCCAGGCGACGTAGGTGTCGACCGTGTTCGCGCCCATCGCAGCGAGGCGGCGGAGGCGGTCTTCCCACTGGTCCGGATGCACGCGGAAGTAGTGGATCGAACCGGCGAGGATGCGATGCGAGACGCCCTCGCGGAGGATCTCCCCGTCCCGCCAGGTCAGGGTGGGCACGTCGATCCGCGGCGCGGCTTCCGGGGCGTCGACGGCAGCGGAAGAGCCGTCGAGAGCCGAGGCGAGAAGGTCAGGCATAGCGCTCCAAGCACGAGTGTTTGCGTTCACATTATCGCATCACCATGGCGACCGCCTCCTGATATTCCGGCGATTGATCGCTACCATTGGTCACATGTCACCACGCCGCCCGAAAGACGACCGCGCGCCCAGCCAGGTCGATGTAGCCCGACTGGCCGGCGTCTCGACGCAGACCGTCTCGCGCGTCATGTCCGGGCAGGACACCGTGCGCCCCGACACCGCCCGGCGAGTGATGGCCGCGGTCGAAGAGCTCGGGTATCGCGTGCACGCCGCCGCCGCCTCCCTCGCCTCGGGCCGCACGCGCGTGCTGGGCGTGATCGTGGTCTCGACCGACCGCTACTCGTCTGCAGCCCTCGGCGTCGGCATCCAGCAGGCGGCCGCGGCGAACGGGTACACGGTGACCACGGCGGCGGTCGCCGATCATGCTTCCGCCGAATCGTTCCTGGAGGCCTTCGATCGACTCGAACGTCAGGGCGCCGAAGGCATCATCCTCGGCGTGCCGGTCGAACTCGACAGCCCCGCGATGCGGGCCCGCACCGAGCGCACCCCGGCCACCCGCAGCGAGCGCACCTCCCTCGACGAGGATGCGCCGCTCGCCGTGGACCAGCGCGCGATCGCCCGTCTCGCCGTGGAGCACCTCCTCGACCTCGGCCACTCGACCGTCTGGCATGTGTCGGGCGACGACTACTGGACCGAGACGCAGCAGCGCAGCGAAGCGTGGGAGCAGACGCTGCGCGACCACGGCATCGCGCCGCCGCCCGTCATCCCCGCCGACTGGACCCCAGAATCGGGCTACCGCGCCGGCCGCACGATCGCGGCCATCCCCGAGGTCACCGCGGTGTTCGTGAGCAGCGACGAGATGGCGTTCGGTCTCATCCGGGCCCTGCACGAGGCCGGCCGCAGCGTGCCCGACGACGTCTCGGTGGTGAGCGTCGACGACATCGCCCTCGCCGCCTACGCTTCTCCCGCGCTCACGACCGTCCGCCAGCCGTTCGAGGCGATGGGGCGCGCGGCCGCTCTCCGGGTCATCGCCCAGATCGAGGGGCACGAGGCGGTCGGCGAGGTGCCGTCCACCGACCCGCAGCTCATCGTGCGCTCGTCCACGGCACCCCCGCGCTCGGCACGCTGACGCCGGAGATCCCCCTCACCAGCGTCCGCAGCAGCAGGCAGCGACAGAAGATCGACGTTCTCGAGCACCTGCGGGCGCAGACGAATGTGGGCGGTCATCAGCTCCAACCGACGTCCATTCAGAGAATATTGGCATATTCAGTTGCGGCACTTACGGTCGGTTTAACACACCGATCGAAGGACATTGCATGTGGCGTGTCTTGAGCAACCACCCCTTCGGCACCAGGGCCATCGTCGCCGCTTTTCTTGTTTCACTCTTGGCTTTGGCAGGGTGCCAGTCAGGCGAACCTTACGAGGCGGACCGGCTGGTGGGCAGGACACTCTCCGATCTGCCCGAAGAGCGTGATTACGCCTGGCTCATCTACGACCTCTCATTTCCGATCCTCGGCATCGAACCGACTTACGAGGACTCTGACAAGAAAGACGATTGGGCCATCGTGGCCGCATGCAATGGTGGCGAAGAGTCATCGACCTTAGGTGAGAGCCTGGCTCTTGGAGTTATTCCCCGAGACGAATTCGAGTCCGTCAGGGAAGCGGCGAGTAACCGGGAATTCAACTCCTTGCTCATCGAGTGCTCGGGGCAGAGCAGGTAGTTCCAGTCCACCTCGTCCCCGATGGCGGGTCGACGACCGCTGGATCGCTGCGACCGCGAGTCAGATCCCAGCTTCCGAACTCACCAGCGTCCGTGCCGGCGCTCCCACTCGTCTTCGACGGTGCGCCGACGGCCCGCGACGATACCCGCGGGGATCGCGACGATCAGCACACCTGCGATCACGAGCAACGGGATCTGCCAGCCATGGGTCGTCTCGTGGAGAAGACCGACCAGCAGCGGGAAGGTCGCCGCGATCGCATAGCCGATGCTCTGCACGAAACCGCTCAGTGCGACCGCGCTCTCCGACGTGCGAGCGCGGATGCTCAGCAGCACGAGGCTCAGCGGGAACATGATGGCTGTGAGTCCGAAGATGCTCACCCACAGCGGCAGCGCGACGGTCGGGAACAGCAGGAGCCCGGCGAGCCCGACCAGACCGCCGATGACGGCGACGAAGAAGAGCGGGCGCGTGGCCTGGAAGCGGACGACGAGCACCGGCACCAGCAGCGAGCAGGGCAGACCGATCAGCGCGAACAGCGAGAGCAGGAAGCCGGCCGTCGCCGGGGTCACACCGCCGATGTCGATCAGCATGGTCGGCATCCACGCGAACGAGACGTAGGCCATGGTCGACGAGGTGCCGAAGACGACCGCGAGCGCCCACGCGAGAGGCAGCCGCCACAGGCGAGCGAAGTGCCGCCGGTTCGCGGGGGCGTTGGAGATCGGTCCGGTGGCGGTCGCGACGGCATCGCGGAAGTCGTCGACTCCGTCGGTGGGATCGGGGACGAGGAGTTCCGTCTTCATCGGCTCATCGCGGCGCGAGCCGTTCTTGAGCAGCAGCGCCACCCACGGCACGAGCGCGATCCCCGCGACGATGCCCCACATCCCCAGCGACACCCGCCAGCCGAGGGTGTCGGCGACCGGGACGGCCGCCAGCGGCGGCAGGAACGTCGACACCGCCAACGTGGTCGAGTAGATCGTCATCACGATCCCGAGCCGATCCGGGAAGTACTTCTTCACCAGCGGCGGCAGCAGCACGTTGCCCGAGCCGACACCCGCGAACACCACGACGGTCGCGGCGAGCAGGGTCGTCGAGTCCACCGCGAACCCGCGCAGCAGCATGCCCAGCGCCATCAGGGTGATCGCGGCGACCGCCATCCGCTCCAGCCCGAATCGGCGCTCGAGCAGCGGGGTGAGCAGGCCGAAGATCGCGAAGCAAACCGGGGGTGCGGCGCCGATCAGGCCGACGACCACCGGCGAGACCGGGAAGTCCGCGGCGACGTGGTCGATGACCGGCGACAGGGAGGCGACCGCCGAGCGCAGCGAGAACGCCACCAGGACGATCCCCACGAGCGCGAGAGCCCGACCCTGCCACAGCGGTCGGCCCTTCGACGAGCTCAGGGACCCGGACATCAAGAGGTCTGTGACCCCTCCACCCACGCGAGGTACTCATCCGAGACCGTGCCGGTCACATACCGGCCGTCGAAGCAGCTCATGTCGAGATCGGTGAGGACCGACCCCTCGATGATCGCGGCCTTGAGGTCTTCGACCTCCTGATAGACCAGGTGATCGCAGCCGAGCTCGGCGGCGATCTCGGGGATCGTGCGCCCGTGGGCGATGAGCTCGTGACGCGACGGCATGTTGATGCCGTAGACGTGCGGATGCCGCACGGGAGGCGCCGCAGAGGCGAAGGTCACCGAGGCGGCGCCGGCGTCCCGCGCCATCTGGATGATCTCCTTCGAGGTCGTCCCGCGCACGATCGAGTCGTCGATCAGCAGCACGTTCTTGCCCTGGAACTCGGTCGACATGGCGTTGAGCTTCTGGCGCACGCTCTTCTTGCGCACCGCCTGCCCCGGCATGATGAAGGTGCGGCCGACATAGCGGTTCTTGTAGAAGCCCTCGCGGTACTCGATGCCGAGCTTGCGGGCGACCTCCATGGCCGCGGGGCGCGAGGAGTCGGGGATCGGCATGACGACGTCGATCTTGTCCATCGGCACGTGCTTGGCGATGGTGTCGGCGAGACGGTCGCCCATGCGCAGGCGCGACTCATAGACGGAGATGCCGTTCATGACCGAGTCGGGGCGGGCGAGGTAGACGTACTCGAACGCGCAGGGCGCGAGCGTCGCGGCCGTGGCGCACTGCTTGGAGAACAGCTCGCCATCGTTGGTGATGAAGACGGCCTCACCGGGCTCGACCTCGCGGACCACCTCGTAGTCGCCGTTCTCGAGCACGAGCGACTCGCTGGCGACGACCCACTCGTCCTTGCCCTCCGCGCCGGGGACGGTCGAAGGACGACGACCCAGGATCAGCGGACGGATGCCGAAGGGGTCGCGGAACGCGAGCAGACCGTAGCCGGCGATCACGGCGATCACGGCGTAGGCGCCCTCGATGCGCTCGTGCGTGCGGGCGACGGCCTCGAAGACCCGTTCGGGGTCGAGGTCGACGGTCGACGTCGTGTTCTGCAGCTCACCGGCGAGCACGTTGAGCAGCAGCTCGGTGTCGCTCGACGAGTTGAGGTGACGGCGATCGCGCTTTGCCATGTCGGCGGTGAGCTCACGCGTGTTGGTGAGGTTGCCGTTGTGGATGAGGATGATGCCGTACGGCGCGTTCACGTAGAACGGCTGCATCTCCTCTTCGTTCGAGGCCGTGCCCTTGGTCGCGTAGCGCACGTGACCGAGGCCGACGTTGCCGAGCAGCGCGCGCATGTCACGAGTGCGAAACGCCTCGCGGACCATGCCCTGCGCCTTGGCGTTGTGCATCACGCCGTTCGCCTCGGCGGTGGCGATGCCCGTCGCATCCTGGCCGCGGTGCTGCAGCAGCAGGAGTGCGTCGTAGATGTCCTGATTGACCGGGGCAGAGCCCACCATTCCGACGATGCCGCACATGGGCTCTTACTTCGCTCCGTCCGCGTAGGCGCCGACCAGGCGCACTGCTCCACCGTCGACGCCCTTGGCGCCCTGTTCGAATTCGCCGGCCGGACGCGCGCCGAAGCCGACGGTCCCGACCTGCCACGAGGGCATGCCCTCAGCGTTCAGCGCCGCGATCGCGGCATCCTTCTTGTCTGCGGCCACCACGCCGAGGAAGCCGATGCCGAGGTTCCAGGTGCCCTCCGCGGACTCCAGCGTGGAGCCGGCGATATCGCTGAGCACCCGGAAGACGGGGCTCGGCGACCAGCTGCTGCGGTCGACCTCGGCCCAGCTGCCCTGCGGGAGCACGCGCGCGAGGTTCGCCGCGATGCCGCCGCCGGTGACGTGGCTGAGCGCGTGGACCCCGCCGCCGAGCTGCTCGATGAGACGCAGCAGGGGAAGGGTGTAGAGGCGGGTCGGCTCGAGGAGTGCCTCGCCCCAGGTGGTGCCGAAGTCGGCGGCGTTGTCGCCGTAGCCGATGCCGGCACGGGTCACGATGTGGCGGACGAGCGAGTAGCCGTTGGAGTGCAGTCCGCTGGAGGCCACCGCGATCACGGCATCGCCGTCGCGCACTCGATCCGCGCCGAGGATGGCATCCGCCTCGACCACTCCGGTGGCCGCGCCCGCGACGTCGTAGTCGCGCGGGCCGAGGAGTCCGGGGTGCTCCGCGGTCTCGCCGCCGACCAGCGCGGTACCCGTGGCCGCGCACGCCTCGGCGATGCCGCGGACGATGTCGGCGATGCGCTCGGGAACGACCTTTCCGCACGCGATGTAGTCGGTCATGAAGAGAGGCTTCGCTCCCACTACGACGATGTCGTCGACGACCATGCCGACCAGGTCCTGGCCGATCGTGTCGTGCTTGTCGATCGCCTGCGCGATCGCGACCTTCGTGCCGACGCCGTCGGTGCTGGTCGCGAGCAGCGGGCGACGGAAGTCGCGCAGCGCACTGGCATCGAACAGGCCGGCGAATCCGCCGACACCGCCGAGCACTTCGGGGCCGTGCGTCGCGCGCACGGAAGACTTCATCAGCTCGACGGCGAGATCACCTGCAGCGGTGTCGACGCCGGCTTCGGAATAGGGATTGGTGGGGGAGGCAGCCACCCCTCCAGCCTACCGCCCGCAGCCGGTCCGACTCTCCGCGAAGTCGCACCTCGGATCCGGACCCCCTCGCCGCCTACGATGGGGCCATGGCCGACAAGCCGCAGTGGCTCATCCGCGAAGACGCGAGCGTTCCGGTGCTCGTCGCGCTCGCGCTGCGTCAGCGACTCGGGATCCGCGCACCGGAGGACCTTCCCGCCCTTCGCGACCTCGCCGTGCGCGCGCCGGATGCCACGGATGCCTCCTCGGCCGTCGAACAGCAGTGGCGGAACTACTGGGACATGACGGTCGAGCCGCGCGCGCACCCCTCGGATGTGCCGCTCGAGCTCATCGACGGTTTCGAGACCCTCGTGGCCCTGCCCGCCACGGGTGCGGAAGAGCTCGCCGCCGCGATCGCCCCGCAGGCGACATCCGCTCTCCTCTATGCGCACGCCGCGCACGATCGGTATGTGAGTTCGATGAAGAGCCACACCGGAGGCGACGCCTACCGCGCCTATGCCAGCGCGATCGCGGAGTTCGAGCGCGAGGTCGGCCGTCGCGCGCACTCGTTCGAGCTGAACGTGCAGGTGCTGCCGTTCTCGCAGCGCGGCATCTGGTGGATCGGAGACCTCACGGTCGCGGTGACCGACGGGCTGCGCCGCGACGTCGTGGCGTTCGACACCGCCATCCGCCCGGTGATCGCCGAGCTGGCGTAGCGCTCCGCGAGGGCGCCGATGGGGCGCCGAGTGCACGGGTTGCTCGCGAGTGCACGGGAAACGCGCGCGCGAAAGCCGTGCGCTCGGCAACAAGCCGTGCACTCGGCGCGAAAGCAGGTGCGGAGGGAGCTCAGTCCTCGACGACGGTTTCGCGGTCGACCTGCACGACGCGGTCATGACGGCGGGCGATGCGCTCCATGACGAGCCCCGCGACGCCCCCCAGGGCGATGCCGATCGGCACCGTCCACAGCAGCAGGAAGCCGAAGACCTGGCCCGGCGGGTAGACGATGTCGAGAGCCTGCGACTCGTCGAAGCTGCCGGTCCAGGTGAGGATGCCGGCGGCGATGATGCCGAGCACCACGCCGATGCCCATGAGCACGCCGTACCGCGGCACACGGCGCACGGTCGCTTCGACGGTCTGGTGGGTATCGGTGGGGGCCATACCTCCATTGTCCCACCGTCGGCCGATGCCGGGAACCCGGGGTGGCGTCCGCGAGGTCGTGCACTTGTCGGGCGAAAGTACGGATGCCGGACCAATCAGGCCCACCGCTCCCTGCATCCGTACTTTCTCCCGACATCCGTACCGGGTTCTCGATTCAGACCTCGGTCGTCGTCTCCGCGGTCTCGGACTTGCGGTTGCGACGGGCGATCAGCACACCGCCGGTCGCGGCGAGCGCCACGACCACCAGGCCGCCGACGATCCACGGCCACACCGGGGCGCCCTCTTCGTCTGCCGGCTCGGTCACCGCGTTGACGGCGGTGGTGGCTTCGGAGTCGACCTCGGCCTCTTCCTCCACCGCGACGCCGCACTCCGCGTCGACCGGGACGACCGCGGTCACCGGGTCGAGCGCCTCGCCCGCGGCGTAGGTGCCGAAAGCGGCAGCCCCCGCCTCGGTGAGTGCCGTCGGGATCGCGTCGAGCGAGAGCTTCCCGTCGACGACTGCGGCATCACCGAGGGCGAACTCCGCGAGGCGGACGGCCTTCTGGTCGACGCTCGCGCCGTCCTGCGTGGTGCCGCTCACGTCGAAGACGAGGTAGCCGTTGTCGCCGGCGAGCTCGAGTCGGGCGTTCCCCAGCGTCGTGTTCAGCGCGCCGTCGTGGCCGGTGAACGTGATGCTGCCTCCGTAGGTGATGACACCGGAGAGGGTCTCGTCATCGAACGAGCCGGTGCCGCTCTCCCAGACGTAGTCCGGGTAGCGGTACTCGACGTCGGTCAGCGTCCAGCCGCCCTTCGCGATGCCCTCGATGTAGGTGCGGAACGACTCCTTGTACCCCCACTGGAGCGTGGCGCCCTCGACCGTGCACGCGCCGATCACGGTCTTCGCGCGGGTGAGCGTGAACGACAGACCGCGGTCGACCGAGCCCTGCAGGGTGAGCGTGTGCGCGCCGTCTTCGAGGCTGGCGGGCAGCGTGCCCGACCAGGTCGCGACGCCCGCGGCATCCGCCGTCACGGAGTCGAGGAGCACGGGGGTCGAGTACACGACGACCTTGATGCCCTCTTCGTTCGGCTGGAAACCGGATGCGGTGATGGTGGCCGGCTGCCCGGACTCGAGCGCGGCGAGGTTCTCCGCGTCGACGTCGATGCCGTCCGATGCCGGCGGGGCCGCGGGCAGGGTCGTCTTCGCCTTCACGGCGGCCGCAGCCACGGTGCCCGTGTTCCCCGCGGGCGCCGCCGCGACGGAGCCGATCGTGAACGTGACCGGGTTGAGGTCGGTCGAGTACCCCGCCAGCACCCGATCGCGTCCGGCGGCCGTCAACGACGCCGGTGCTGCGGTGTAGGTGACGGCACCGTTCGCCGAGATGCGCGCCGCCCGCGAGAGGTCGAGCGTCGCGAACGGCACCTGCGCACCGCCGCTGGTCACGGAAAGTGTCGCCGCTCCCGCCGAGGTGATGCGGATCTGCGGGTTCGACACGGTGACGTCGAGCACCCCGTGGTGGCCCGTGAAGCGCACCGATCCGCGGTAGACGACGCTGCCGAGCCCGGTCTTCACGTCGAAGTCGCCCCCGACGGTCTGACCGAACTGGAACTGGCTGCCCGAGCGCGTCGCACCGTCGGAGACCGAGATGGCCCCCTGGGCGATGCCACCGGTGACGTAGCGGGCGAAGTCCGAGGAGATCGCCCAGCGGAGTGACCCGCCGGGAACGCTCGCCGGCGGGGTCGTCGGCGTCGTCGGCGGCTTCGGGTCGGTGGGCTTCTCACCGAACAGCGCGCGCCACTGGGCGTCCGTGATCGTAACCGTCGAGCGCGCATAGATCGTGTCGGCGGTGGGCATGGAGTGCTGCTTCCACGCGATCACCTCGTACGACTTCGTGCGATCGAGGTTCTTCGCCGCCGTCGTGAGATCGACCGCGAACGAGCCGAACGTGATGCTCTGCACGTACTGCATGGCGAGGAAGCCTCCGGAGGCCGTGACATCCGCCTCCGTGCCCTTCTCGATCAGTGCGACGTATGCGCCCGGGATCGACCCGAGCTTCGTGGCCGCGGCCGTCACGGTCAGCCCGTCCTTCGCCGTCGCCGTCTTCACGGTCGCGCCGAGTGCGGGGCCCTCCGGGAGGATCGCGTTCCACTGCTCGTCGCTGACCGGCACGGTCGCACGGGCGTAGATGGTATCGGCGTTCGGCATCGTGTGCTGCTTCCACACGATGACCTCGTAGGACTTCGTGCGGTCGAGCTTGTCGGCGGCAGCCGTCAGGTCGACGGAGAAGGCGCCGCCCTCGATCCCGCGCACGTACTGCATCGCGAGGAAGCCGTCGGAGGCCGTGACATCCGCCTCGCTGCCTTTCTCGATCAGTGCGACATACGCGCCGGGGATCGCACCGAGCTTCGTGGCCGCGGCCGTGACGGTCAGGCCGTCCTTCGCCGTCGCCGCCTTCACCGTGGCGGTGAGGCCCGCGGCGTCGCCGTAGTTCAGTGCGATGCTCTGCTCCTGCGCGGCGTTGGACACTCCGCCGGCACCGTAGGTGTACACGCCGTAGGAGCCGGGGGTCGCCGCCGCGTCCTTCAACGTCAGGGTCGCCCGGAACGTGCCGTCAGCGGCGATGTCGACCCACTGCGCGCGGATCGCACCCTGATACTGCTGCGGAACCTGGTTCAGCACTCCCTCGGACAGCGCCCAGACCTGTGCCCCGACCGAGCGGGTCGACGACGCCGCACCGGAGGACGGCTGCCACGCCGAGGCGAAGTTGCCGAACACCACATACGTGCCCTGCGGCAGATCCTTCGGGATCGGAACGCCGCGGCCCCCGACGTTGGCCGCCGGGTCGTAGCCGGAGCCCTTGACGACGATCTTGTCGCCCGCCGCGAGTGCGGAGCCTCCGGCCGGGGTGGTGCCGTCGGCGAGGAAGACCTCGATCGAGGGAGCGAACGTCGGAGCGACGAGCGCATCCCACTCGGCGTCACTGATCGCGACGGCGCCGCGAGCATAGATGGTGTCGGCGTTCGGCATCGTGTGCTGCTTCCATACGATCACCTCGTACGACTTCGTGCGGTCGAGCTTGTCGGCCGGGGCGGTGAGCTCGACGGTGAACGCGCCGCCCTCGATCCCGCGCACGTACTGCATCGCGAGGAACCCGCCGCCCGAGGTGACCGCCGACTCGGTGCCCGTCTCGATCAGTGCGGCGTACGCGCCGGTGATCGTGCCCAGCTTCGAACCGGATGCGGTGACGGTCAGCCCTTCCTTCGCGGTCGCGGCCTTCACGCTCGCGGAGGCGACAGCGTTCTCGGTGTAGTCGAGGGCGACGCTCTTCTCCTGGGCGGCGTTGGACACTCCGCCCGCGCCGTAGGTGTACACGCCGTAGGAGCCGGGGGTCGCCGCCGCGTCCTTCAACGTCAGGGTCGCCCGGAACGTGCCGTCGGCTGCGATGTCGACCCACTGCGCGCGGATCGCACCCTGATACTGCTGCGGAACCTGGTTCAGCACTCCCTCGGACAGCGCCCAGACCTGCGCTCCGACCGAGCGGGTCGACGACGCCGCACCGGAGGACGGCTGCCATGCCGAGGCGAAGTTGCCGAACACCACATACGTGCCCTGCGGCAGATCCTTCGGGATCGGAGCGCCGCGGCCTCCGACGTTGGCCGCGGGGTCGTAGCCCGAGCCCTTCACGACGATCTCGTCGCCGGCCTTGAGCGCCTTGCCCGTCGCGGGGGTCGTGCCGTCGGCCAGGAAGACCTCGATCGCCGGGGAGAACGGCGTCTCGCCCGGGTCTGTGCCGGGGTCGGTGCCCGGGTCGGTGCCGGGATCCGTACCCGGGTCCGTGCCGGGGTCGGTGCCGGGATCCGTGCCAGGGTCGGTCCCGGGATCGGTGCCGGGATCCGTGCCAGGGTCGGTCCCGGGATCGGTGCCGGGATCCGTGCCAGGGTCGGTCCCCGGATCGGTGCCCGGGTCGGTGGGCACGGGACCGAACACGGCGTCCCACTGCCCCGCCGAGATCGCGACGTCGCCGCGGCCGTAGATCGTCGTCTCGTTCGGGTTCGAGTGCTTCTGCCACACGAGCACCTCGTAGGACTTCGTCCGATCGAGCGAGCCGGCGGGCGCATCGAGCGTGAACGTGCTCGCCCCTCCGGCGACCGTCGGCATCACGAACGCCGCGTATCCGCCACTCCCGCTGAGGCCGGCCTCGGTGCCCTTCACGATGAGGGCCGCGTATGCGCCTTCGACCTCCGGCAGGCCGCTCACCTGCACCTGCGCGCTCACGCCGGAGGTGGTCGCGGAGGCGACCGTCGCTGTGACCGCGGCTCCGGCGGCATGCGCGGGCGGGACGATCACCACACCGGCGGCGACGAGGAGGAAGGAGACGAAAGCGGCGAGCAGCACGCGTATGCGGGTGCTCCCTGAGGATGCTGTGGCTGTGGCGTTCACGTTTCTCCACGGCTCCGGGCACGCAGAAGAGCACGCGCGCCGGCGGTGCCGCAATGCAGTCGGGCGAAGGGTCGGATGTTGGTTAGGCTTGGCTAAGCAAGCCGCCGTTCCTGAGCGTAGAGGTGCGAATCAGCGCGCGTCAAGTTTTAGGATAGCCTTGCCTAATGCGTCGCGTCTTTGCCGTCTTCTTCGTCGCCGCTCTCGCCATGGGTCTCACCGCGTGCGCCGAGCCCGGAGCGACCGCCGCACCACCCGCCGCCGCAGAAGACACCTGCCCGCAGGCATCCACTCCCCTCGCCTCGCTCGATCTGATTGACGACGTCCGCGGGCATGAGGGCCCTTCCACCGCGTGCCTCTCCAGCCGCGCGATCGAGGCCGTCGACGACGACACCGCGCCGACGCTCCCGGTCACGGTGACCGACAGCGAAGGCCGCGAGATCGAGATCACCGACGTCGACCGCATCCTCCCGATCGATATCTCGGGCACGATCGCCTCCACCGTGTTCGCCCTCGGACTCGGCGATCAGGTCGTCGGGCGCGACGCGTCCACCGTCTTCGCCGGAACGGAAGACCTCCCGGTCGTCACGAAGACCGGTCACACGCTGAACGCCGAGGCGATCCTCGAACTCGCGCCGACCGTCGTCCTCACCGACACCACGATCGGTCCGAAGGAGGTCCGTCAGCAGCTGCGCGACGCGGGCATCGCGGTCGTGGTGATCTCCAGCGACCGGCGGCTCGACACCACCGATGAGCTGGTCACCGAGATCGCCACGGCCCTCGGGGTGCCCAGCCGGGGCGAGGCGCTCATCGCGCGGCTCGACGCCTCGGTCGATGAGACGCTCGCCGAGATCGCCGACATCGTGCCCGCTGACGAGGCCGATCGCGCGCGGATGCTCTTCCTCTACGTGCGCGGCAGCGCCAACGTCTACTACATCTTCGGCGAGGACTCCGGCGCCGACTCCCTCATCGACGCGGTCGGCGGGGTCGACGTCGCGGCCGAGATCGGCTGGGAGGGCATGAAGCCCATGACCGCGGAGGCCCTCGTCGCCGCGCAGCCCGACGTGCTGGTGATGATGACCGACGGACTCGAGTCGGTCGGCGGCATCGACGGTCTCATCGAGCGGATCCCCGCCGTCGCCGAGACGCCCGCCGGAGCGAACCGTCGCGTGATCGACATGGCCGACAGCGAGATCCTCAGCTTCGGTCCGCGCACCGCCGGTGTGATCGGCGCGCTGGCCCGTGCCCTGTACGCCCCCGAGCCGGCGACGTGACCGGGGAGGTCGTCACGCCCACGCCGACCAGGCACCGGGGGCTGCGCTTCGCCCTGGTGACGACCGGCCTGATCGTCGCGCTCGCGATCACCTGCGTCGTCTCGATCACGAGCGGGCAGTACGACCTGTCCCCCACCTCGCTGGTGGGCGTGCTGCTGCGCGGCATCGGCATCGACACCGCCTGGGCGCCCGCGGCATCCACCGACTACGGCGTCATCTTCAACCTGCGGATGCCGCGCATCGTGCTCGGGCTCCTGGTCGGCGCCGCGCTCGCGGTCTCGGGTGTGCTCATGCAGGCGATCTTCGGCAACCCGCTCGCGGATGCCGGTGTCGTCGGCGTCTCCTCGGGCGCGGCGCTCGGTGCGGCGGCGAGCATCACGTTCGGCCTGGCCACCTTCGGCATGTGGACCACACCTGCGTTCGCGTTCCTCGGCGGCCTGATCGCGGTGTTCTCGGTGTACTTCATCAGTCGCTCCGGGGGCCGCACCGAGGTCGTGACCCTGCTGCTCACCGGCATCGCGATCAACGCCATCGCCGGCGCGGGAATGGCGTTCTTCACCTTCCTCGGCACCACGTCGACCCGCGAGCAGATCGTGTTCTGGCAGCTGGGGTCGCTGAACGGCGCCCTGTGGTCGAACATCCAGCTGGTCGCACCGCTGGTCCTGATCGGCGTGGTCGTCGCCCTGATCGTCGCTCCGAGCCTCGATCTCTTCGCCCTCGGTGAGCGCACCGCACGGCACCTCGGCGTCAACGTCGAGCTGCTGCGAGTCGTGGTCATCGTGACGGTCGCTCTGCTGGTGTGCGCGGCGGTCGCGTTCGCCGGGATCATCGGCTTCGCCGGGCTCGTCGTGCCGCACCTGATGCGCATGCTGATCGGCCCGGCGCACCTGCCGCTGGTGATCGCTTCGGCTCTCGGCGGTGCGCTGCTGATCGCCGTCGCCGACCTCGTCGCGCGCACGGCCGTGCCGCTCGCCGACCTGCCGATCGGCATGATCACCTCGCTCGTGGGCGGCCCGTTCTTCCTCTGGCTGCTCGTGCGCACGCGCCGTCGCTCGGGAGGATGGGCGTGACCGTGCGGCTCCGCGGGGCGGGGCTCACGGTGCGCGTCGGCGAGGGCCGCACGATCCTCGACGATGCCTCGATCGAGATCCACGCCGGGGAGATCCATGCCTTGGTCGGCCCGAACGGCGCCGGCAAATCCACCCTGTTCGGGGTGCTCGCCGGCGATGTCGGCGCGCAGGCGGGCACGGTCGAGATCGACGGTCAGCCCATCGAGCGCGTGAAGCCCCGCCTCCTCGCTCGGGAGCGGGCCGTGCTGCTGCAGGAGAACACGGTCACCTTCCCGTTCAGCGCCGAGCAGGTCGTGCGCATGGGGCGGACGCCGTGGGCACGCACGCCCGCGGCCGACGAAGACGACGAGCTGGTGTCGGCGGCCATGGCGCAGACGGAGGTGACAGCCCTCAAAGCCCGCGCGGTGCCCTCGCTCTCCGGGGGCGAGCGCGCTCGCGTCGCCCTCGCGCGCGTGATCGCCCAGAGCACCGGCATCCTGCTGTTGGACGAACCGACCGCCGCCCTCGACCTCAAGCATCACGAAGACGTCATGCGGCTCATCCGCGGGCGCGCGGATGACGGTGTCGCGGTGGCCATCGTGCTGCACGACCTCAACGCCGCGCTCGCGCATGCCGACCGGGTCACGCTGCTCTCCGACGGCCGGGTCGCGGCGACGGGCCCGGCAGCCGAGGTGCTCACGGCCGAACGGATCGAGCAGGTCTACGGCCAGGCGGTCGACGTGTTCCCGCACCCCGCGACGGGAGTTCCGCTGGTGGTCGCGCGGCGCTGAGTGGCGGCTACGGCCGAACCGGAAGCACGTCGCTCAGATCCGCGCGCGTGCCCGAGGCGTGGATGCGGCCCGCCGTTGCGGCATCCGCCCAAGGCTCTATGCCGGTGGCCACGGCGATCCACGTCGCGGCATCCATCTCGACGACGTTCGGCGGGGTTCCGCGTGTGTGGCGAGGGCCCTGGATCACCTGCACCGCGCCGAACGGGGGCACCCGGACTTCGACGCTGTTGCCCGGCGCCTTCTCGTCGAGCAGCTGTAGCAGGTAGCGCACGGCGGTGGCGAGGTCGGTCCGCTGCGGCTTCGTGCCGGAGGCGTCCGCGGCGCGTACGGCATCCAGCGCTGATCGCCCGTCGATGATGTCGATCTTCCTGGCCATTCCCCCAGCCTAGAACCGGCCACGCGCTCCCGACGCGTCCTAAGCTCGGACGCATGAGCATGCATCCGCAGGGCGCCCGCGCCGAGCTGCTCGCCGCTGTCGCCGACCACTCCTGGGGCGTCCGGATCCCGCCCCTCGCCGACCCGCACAACGCGCACGATGCCGCGGTGCTCATCCTGTTCGGGGTGCTGGACCGCACTCCCGCCCCCACGACCGACGCCGCCGTCGCCCGCGACCTCGACGTGCTGCTGCAACGGCGAGCGCCCACCCTCTCCTCCCACCCGGGACAGGTCTCGTTCCCCGGCGGTCGAGTCGAGGCCGACGATGCCGATCTGGTCGCCACGGCGCTGCGCGAGGCCGAGGAGGAGACCGGGCTCGATCCGACCGGAGTCGAGATCCTGGCGACGCTGCCCGTGATCCCCCTCGCCGCGAGCAACCACCTCGTCACACCGGTGCTCGCCTGGTGGCAGTCTCCGTCGAGGGTCGTGGCCGTCGACCATGCCGAGACGGTCGAGGTGTTCCGGGTTCCGGTCGCGCAGCTGCTCGACCCCGCGACCCGGTTCACCTCGACACTCACGCGGATGGGCCGCACCTTCCGCGGACCAGCCTTCGACGTCGACGGGACCATCGTGTGGGGCTTCACCGCGATGGTGCTCGATGCGCTGTTCGACGCGGCGGGCTGGACCGTTCCGTGGGACTCATCGGTGGAACGGACCGTCGAGGTCTGAGCCATCTGAGGAGCCGGGTTCTGCCCGCGACGCCGAAACCCGGAGCGCGAGCCTCGGTAGTCTGGACGGGTGAAGATTCTCGTCCTCGGTTCCGGTGCCCGTGAGCACGCGATCATCCTCGCCCTGCGGGCCGAGCAGACGGAGCACGAGATCTTCGTCTCTCCCGGCAACGCCGGCATCGCGCAGGATGCGACCCCCGTCTCGGTCGATCCTCTCGACGGCGGAGCGGTCACCGCTTTCGCCCACGAGCACGCGATCGATCTGGTCGTCGTCGGACCCGAAGCCCCCCTCGTCGCCGGAGTGGCCGACGCCCTGCGCGTCCGCGGTATCCCGGTGTTCGGACCGGGCAAGGCCGCGGCACAGCTCGAGGGCTCGAAGTCGTTCGCGAAGCGGGTGATGGATGCCGCCGGAGTACCGACCGGGCGCGCTGTCCGCGCCGCCAGCACGAGCGAGGTCGAGGCCGCATTCGACGATCTCGGCGCACCGTACGTGGTCAAGGCCGACGGCCTCGCAGCCGGAAAGGGCGTCATCGTCACGTCCGATCGCGCCGAGGCCCTCGCCCACGCCCAGCAGTACCTCCCCGCCGGTCCGGTGCTGATCGAGGAGTTCCTCTCGGGCCCCGAGGTCTCCCTGTTCTTCCTGAGCGACGGCGACACCGTGCGCGCGCTCAGCCCCGCCCAGGACTTCAAGCGCGCACTCGACGGCGACGCCGGCCCCAACACAGGTGGCATGGGCGCCTACTCGCCGCTGCCCTGGCTCGCCGAGCAGTTCGGCAGCGAGCGGGCCTTCGTCGAAGAGGTCACGCGCGACGTGGCTCTCCCCGTGGTGCGCCAGCTCGACGCGGAGGGCACCCCGTTCATCGGGCTTCTCTACGCGGGCCTGATCCTCACCCCGGCGGGCGTTCGCGTGATCGAGTTCAACGCGCGCTTCGGCGACCCCGAGACGCAGATCGTGCTGCCCCGCCTGGTCACCCCGCTGTCGCAGCTGCTGTTCGCCGCGGCATCCGGCACCCTCGAGGACCAGCCGGAGCCCGAGTTCAGCGACGACGTGGCGATCACGGTCGTGCTGGCCAGCGAGGGCTACCCCGAGGCACCGCAGACCGGGCGCCCGATCGAGGGTCTCGCAGAGGCCGCGGCCGTCGAGGGCGTCCGCCTCGTGCACGCCGCGACCGCGAGCCCGGATGCTCCCGGCGGATCGCTGATCGCGACGGGCGGACGCGTGCTGAACGTGGTGGCTGTGGCCTCCGACTTCCGCACCGCGCGCGACCGCGCATACGACGCGATCGCACGCATCCGCCTCGACGGTTCGCACTACCGCACCGACATCGCCGCCCGCGTCGCAAACTAGTCTCCGCCACCGACCACCTCGCCGAGCGCACGGCTTCGCGCCGAGCGCACGGCCTATCGACGCGAACACCCCGTGAGCTCGACAGCATCCCGTGCACTCGGCAGCATCCGGCGCGCACGGCAGCGCTGGCGCGCGATTCCGGACGAATCCCGACGCGAATCCTGCCAACGTCGAGTTCGCGGTTGACGCGGCTGGCTTTCTTCAAGAAAGTAGGTGGATGCCGCTCCGCTCCGACTGGTCGTCCTCGACCTGCCCGATCGCTCACTCCGCCGATGTGCTCGCCGACCCGTGGGTGCTGCTCATCCTGCGCGAGCTCTTCTCGGGTCGCACGCGCTTCGAGCAGCTACGCGAGGCGACCGGCGCGGCCGACTCGGTGCTCTCCCGGCGGCTGACCGCGATGGGCGAGGCCGACCTCGTCGCGCGCGAAGAATCCGACGACGCCCGCAGCGGCTACCGGCTGACGGAGGCGGGGTATCAGACGCTCCCGATCCTGCACGCCTACGCACGTTTCTCCCGCATCACCGACCCGGAGGGGTCCTGGGGCCTGACGGTCAGCTGCAGCCGGTGCGGCGACGTCTCGGAGTCGGTGGACTGGTGCGTTACCTGTGCGGCGCCGCTCGACGCCGACAGCACCCGCTGGGCACGACGCAGCATGGGCGGGGAGCCCTTCGCGCTCCACGCCGGGCGCGCGGCATGACCGCCGAATCAGTGGACGAGCCGACCGCCGAGCCGACCGCCGAGCCCGTCCGCGCGCGTCAGCGCCGCTTCCACCCGGCGTGGACCGTGGCCCTCGTCGCCCTCATCGCCCTCATCGGAGCCGCCGGATTCCGCGCAGCCCCCGGCGTGCTCATGGTGCCGCTCGAAGAGGAGTTCGGGTGGAGCACGGCCGAGCTGTCGCTGGCGGTCTCGATCAACCTGCTGCTCTACGGCCTCATCGCCCCGTTCGCCGCTGCGCTCATGCAGCGCTTCGGCATCCGCGCCGTCACGGTCGTCGCACTCTTCGTGATCGGGGCGGGCGCGGCACTCAGCGTGTTCGTCGCCACACCCGGACAGCTCATCCTGACCTGGGGTGTGTTGATCGGGCTCGGCACCGGATCCATGGCGCTGGTGTTCGCCGCGACCATCACCGACACCTGGTTCGCCACTCGGCGCGGACTGGTCTCCGGCGTGCTGACGGCGGGCAGTGCGACCGGACAGCTCATCTTCCTGCCCGTGATCGCGGCGGCGGCCGAAGACGTCGGATGGCGCGGGGCCTCGCTCATCATCGCGGGTGGTGCCCTCGCGGTCATGCCTCTGGTCTGGATCTTCCTGCGCAACCGCCCGATCGACCTCGGTGTCGCCCGCTATGGGGAGACCACTCCCACCGTGGCGCCGGCGCCGGTTCGCCGCGGAACGGCGTGGGGAGCCGCGAAGCTCGCCCTCACCACTCTGCGCGAGGCGGCGCGCACCCGGACATTCTGGGCGCTGGCGATCGGCTTCGCGATCTGCGGGGCCACCACCAACGGACTCATCGGCACGCACTTCATCCCCAGCGCGCACGACCACGGGATGGCGACCACGACCGCGGCAGGTCTCCTCGCGGTGGTCGGCGTCTTCGACATCGTCGGTACCGTGTTCTCGGGCTGGCTGACAGACCGCGTGAACCCGCGCATCCTCCTCGCCGCGTACTATGCGCTGCGCGGGGTGAGCCTGCTGTTCCTGCCGAGCCTGCTCTCGGCCGAGGTGCAGCCGAGCATCATCGTGTTCATCGTCATCTACGGGCTCGACTGGGTCGCCACCGTGCCGCCGACCATCGCACTGTGCCGTGAGGTCTTCGGCGACAAGGGACCGCTCGTGTTCGGCTGGGTGTTCGCGGCGCACCAGATCGGCGCGGGCATCGCCTCCGTGCTCGCCGGGCTCGTGCGTGACCACACCGGTCAGTACACGTTCGCGTGGTTCGCCGCCGCGGGCCTCTGCGCGGTCGCCGCCCTCGTCAGCGCGACCATCCGTCGACACCCCACCCCCGCCCGCGCCCGCGCCCGCGAGTAGTCCGTCCCGTTTCCCCACCGTCCCGGCATCCGCCCCGGGATCCCCGCGCCATCATCCCCGTCGCCTCCGGTGCACGGGATGCTGCCGAGTGCACGGCCTGTTCACGTGAACTGCCCGTGCACTCGGCGCGAACCCGTGCACTCGACGGAGGCGAAGGGAACGCTCGACCCCCGGGAAGGGAGGGTCAGAGCACCTTCGAGAGGAAGTCCTTCAGGCGCTCGTTCTTGGGGGCGCCGAAGAGCTCGGCGGGCGGGGCCTCTTCGACCACGACGCCGCCGTCCATGAAGACCGTGCGTCCGGACACCTCGCGGGCGAAGCCCATCTCGTGCGTCACCAGCACCATCGTCATACCGCCCGAGGCCAGGTCGCGGATGACCTGCAGCACCTCGCCCACCATCTCGGGGTCGAGGGCGCTCGTCGCCTCGTCGAACAGCATGATCTCGGGGTCCATCGCCAGCGCACGGGCGATCGCCACGCGCTGCTTCTGACCACCGGAGAGGGATGCCGGCTTCGCGTCCGCCTTCTCCGACAGGCCCACGCGCTCCAGCAGCGCCAGCGCACGCTCGCGCGCCTGAGCTTTGGTCATCTTGCCGCACTCGACCGGCGCGAGGGTGATGTTCTCGAGCACGGTCATGTGCGGGAACAGGTTGAAGTGCTGGAACACCATGCCGATACGCTGACGCACCTCGTCGAGCTTCACGCTCTTGTCCGTGAGGTCGACGCCGTCGATGATGACGTGCCCCGAGGTCGGCTCCTCGAGCTTGTTGAGGCAGCGCAGCAGCGTGGACTTCCCCGACCCCGACGGACCGATGACCGCGACGACCTCGCCGTCCTCCACCGCCAGGTCGATGCCCTTGAGCACCTCGTTGTCGCCGAACGACTTGTGCAGGTTCTGCACCACGATCTTGCTCATGCGTTGAACGTCCTCTCCAGGCGGTTCGCGAGCAGCGTCAGCAGCGTGATCACGATGAAGTAGATGATGGCGACGATCGTCAGCACCTGGGCCGACAGATAGGTCGAGGCGATGATCTGGCGCGACACGAACGTCAGCTCCGCGAGCCCGATGACGCTGATCAGCGACGTGTCCTTGAGGGTGATGATGCCCTGGTTCACGAACGACGGGATCATGATGCGGAACGCCTGCGGGAGCACGACCTTCTGCATCGTCTTCCAGTGGCTGAGCCCCAGCGAACGCGAGGCCTCGTTCTGACCGGGATCGACGGCCTGGATGCCGCCGCGGATGATCTCGGTCATGTACGCACCCGTGTTGAGCGAGAGCGTGATCGCACCGGCGACGAACGGATCGAACTTCAGATCGGGGATCAGCTGCGGGATCGCGAAGAACACGAAGAATGCCTGGATGAGGATCGGGGTGCCGCGGAAGACGTAGACGTACGCGGTGGAGATCCACCGCAGGGGAGCGAACTTCGCGAGACGGCCGAACCCGAAGATGATGCCGAGGATGAACGCGGCCACGATCGCGACGATCGTCGCGAGGATCGTGAGCCAGAGCCCCTGCATGAGCGCGGGCCAGTACTCGACGGCCACCGAGATGATGTCGGTCGGCTGCGCGGACTCCTCGCCGCCGGAGAGGTAGGTGTCGACGATCTCGTCGTACTGGCCGGAGGCCTTCAGGTTCGCGAGACCCTCGTTGAACATCTCGATCAGCTCGGGGTTCTCGCCCTTGTTGACCGCGAAGCCGTACTCGCCACCCAACTCGGGATCGCCGATGAGCCGGAAGCCGGAGCCCTGCTGGATGCCGTAGGCCAGCACCGGGAAGTCCTCGAAGTAGCCGACAGCCTGGCCGGCCTTCACGGCATCCACCATGTCGGTCGTGTCCTGGTACGGGGTGACCTTGAAGCCGTACTCGTCCTTGTTCTCTTCGGCGAAGGTCTGACCCTGCGTGCCGGTCTTGACGGCGACGGCCTTGCCGTCGAGGTCGTCGAGGGACTGGATGTCGCTCTCCTCGAGCACGCCCAGCTGGATGCCGCTGGTGAAGTACGGTTCGCTGAAGTCGAACGTCTCCTGCCGCGCCTCGGTGATGGACATGCCGGCCATGACGGCGTCGACCTGGTTCGACTGCAGCGCCTGCACGGCGGCGTCGAATCCGAGCTGGCGGATCTCGACCTCGAAGCCCTGGTCCTTCGCGATCGCACGGAGCAGGTCCATGTCGATGCCGACGAGGTCGCCGTCGGCATTCGTGAACTCGAACGGGGCGAACGTCGTGTCGGTGCCGATGACGTACTTCTCGCCGTCATCGGCGGCGGTGGCGGGGGCGGCTCCGGCGAGCAGCGCTCCCACGGCGACGAAGGCGACGAGTGCGGCCGCACCGGCGCGGCGCATCGATCGGCGCAGGCGGCCGGTCGCGGCGGATGGATTTCGGATCACGACGTGTGCTCCTCGGGATCGGATGATGCGACCGGACGATCGCCGAGCATCCACCTTAGTCGCCACGCCGCGCGCGCCCACGCCCGCGGCCGGACTCCGCAGCCGCGAGAAGGGGGTGCGCGCGGGTGACCGAAGACCTCCGCGTCGCGTCCGGCGGCTCAGGCCAGCGACAGCTCGATCCAGTACTGCCGCACGCGCGGCTGCCCCGGCGCCGAGGCATCGATCACGCCTTCGAGCTCCCCGCCGGCACCCTGGATCGTGTGGATGGAGCCGACGTTGTCGTCGTCGCAGGTGAGCATCACGCGGTCGTAGCCTTCGGACTTCGCGAAGCGGAGCACGAGGCGGAGGGCTTCGCGCACGATTCCCTCCCGGCGCCGCGAGGGGACCGTCGCATAGCCGATGTGGCCGCCGAAGCGACGCAGCCACTCGTTCAGCTCACGCCGGAACGCGATGAACCCGACGACGCGGTCGCCCTCAGTGATCCAGAAGAAGTCGCACGGCACGCGCCCCTCGGGCAGCACCGCCCCCGGAGTGGCATACAGCTCCGCCTTCTCGACGAACGCCGCGCATGCCGCCCGGTCGGGCACGAATCCCTGCTCGTAACCGCCGCCGTCGATGTGTCCGCCGTCGAACTCGGCCACGGCCGCGGCCCAGGAGTCGAAGAGGTCGATGGTCGGTCGAGCGAGTGCGATCGTCATCGCCCGATGACATCACATTCCGCGATACCCCGCAAAGGGCGTCAGCGGCCTCGGAGCAGCGCGGCGATGGAGAGGTCTTCGTCCAGCTGCCGCCAGTGGATACCCTCCCCCGCGCCGATCAGGCGCCAGTCCGCTCGCTCATCGGCGCTCGCGTCGACAAGGCGCGGGAACCAGTCGAGAGGAACACTGATGGTGCGTCCGTCCTTCATGTGCACGTGCAGCTCGCGGTCGTCGATCAGGAATCCGGTCGCGACAGCGTCATCCACCGAAGTGCTCATGCCACGCCTCCTACTCCGACGGCGCGGTCGACGGAGCCGCAGCATCCGCCTTGTCGTAGCGGCCGAGGAACAGCGAGGCGACGAGCGCGATCACCATGACGCAGGCCGGCAGCAGGATCGCCTGCGACATGCCGGCCGCGAACCCGTCGGCCACCTGCGGAGGCAGCGTCCCCCCGGTCGAGATGCCGGCCGGCGCATCGGCGAGACCGGGCAGGTTGGCCTCGAGGCGGGACTGCATGAACGCGGCGATGGATGCCGAGCCGATGACCGAGCCGATCGTCCTGGTGGTGTTGTAGATGCCGGCTCCGGCACCCGCCTGGCGCGGCGGGAGCTTGCGCGTCGCGGTGGTGGCGAGAGGGCCCCACATGCCCGCGTTGCCGATGCCCATCAGAGCCGAGGGCAGCAGGAACATCAGGATCGGGGTGTCCATGTTGATCAGGACCGAGTACCAGACGAGCGCGCCGGCGACGCAGAGCAGACCGGGGATCAGGATGATGCGCGGATCCACCCGATCGAGCAGCTTGCCCGCCGCCGGGGCGAGCACACCCGACAGCACCGCCATCGGGATCAGCAGCAGCGCGGCCTCGGTCGGGGTGAGCCCGCGCGCCGACTGCAGGAAGAACATCATCGGCAGCGACATGCTCGTCACCGTGAAGCCGACCGCGGCGATCGCGACGTTGGCGCCTGAGAAGTTGCGGTCGCGGAACAGCTCGAGCGGGACCAGCGGCTCGCTGCGGGTCTTGGCCTGCTGCACGATGAACAGCCCGAGCACGATGAGGCCGACGATGATCAGACTCCACACCGAGATGGGACCCCAGATCACGCCCCAGTCGTACTTCTCACCCTCCTGCAGTCCGAAGACGATCAGGAACAGTGCCACGGCGCTGAGCACGACGCCCACGATGTCGAAGCGGTGCGGGTGGGTGGCGAGCTTCGGGACCAGACGCCAGGCGAGCACGAACGCGACGATGCCGACCGGGATGTTCACGAAGAAGATCCACTCCCAGCCGAAGCCGTCGACGAGCAGGCCGCCCACGAGCGGACCGACGAGTGTGGCGACACCGGCCGTCGCACCCCAGAGACCCATGGCGGCGCCGCGGCGCTCGGGCGGGAAGGTCCGGGTGATCACGGCCATGGTCTGCGGGGTCATGAACGCCGCTCCGAGGCCCTGCACGGCGCGGGCGACGATCAGTCCCTCGAGCGAGTTCGACAGTCCGCACCACAGCGAGGCGAGCGTGAAGATCGCGAGGCCGATCAGGTAGATGTTCTTCGGGCCGAAGCGGTCGCCGAGGCGTCCGGTGATCAGCAGCGGCACGGCGTAGGCGAGCAGGTAGGCGCTGGTGACCCACACGACGTTGTCGAGGTTGTTCGTGTTCGGATCGAGCGCGGCCTTGATCGCCGGGTTCGCGACCGACACGATCGTGGTGTCGACGAGGATCATGAAGAAGCCGATGACCAGGGCCCAGAGGGCAGGCCAGGGGCTCGTGGGCTTGTGCCCGAGGGAGTAGGTGCCGGTCGAGGGGCCGGATGAGGCGGGCGCGGAGACCGGTGGGCGGTCTCCGTCGCGGGTGGAATCTGTCATTGCTGTGCAGCCTTTCGCTGAGCGCGGTAGCGGTCTGAGTTCGGGAATGCCGCGGGTCCCCACGGCAGGTCTTCGGCTTCGAGGCGGGCGATCAGCGCGTCGGCCCAGCGCAGCTCGGCCTCGAGCAGCACCTCCTGCCGCTCGTACTCCACGAGCACCTGCTCGGGCACGCCATCGCGTCTCGCTTCGATCAGTCCGTCGCGATGCGCGACGTGCTCGTCGTCGAGGGAGACGCGACGCGACCGCAGGCTCTGGAGCACATCGCCGCGTTCCATGTTGTGCGCCTCGGCGAGCGCGATCCGGAACTCGGCGGGACGATCGATCGTCGACAGCTCGCGTCGCAGCCAGGCGATGAGGGTCTCCCGGCCAGCGTCGGTCAGCGAATACGTCGTGCGCTCCGGGCGATTCCCCTCGCGGTCGCTGCCGACCTCGTCGATGAGTCGCGCCCGCTGAAGCCGGGCGACCGTGTGATAGAGCGTGCCGTTCGTGATGGTCAGCAGCCGATCGTCGCGGCGCACCCGCATCAGTCGCACCATCTCGTAGGGGTGCATGTCGCCCTCGCGCAGCAGAGAGAGGATCATCACCCCCATCGGGGTCAGTCGTTGCATGGCTCCTCCCCGGGTGTCGCGCTCAAATAGTCCATATGGACTATACGCCGGACCGCCGACAGCGACAAGGCGACGGCCCCGCGGTCGGTCAGCCGAGGGCGGCCGCGAGCTGCTTCGGGGTGAGCGCGCGATCCGCGTACACGAGCCGCATCACCGCGGGATCGGGGTTCCCGACATCCGGCGCCCGATGCACGAGCTGGAGGCCCAGCTTCTCCGCGACGTGCGCCGACGCCCGGTTGTGCTCCACGAGATAGGCGATCACGGGGCGATCGGGTGCGATGATGCGTGCCTGCTCGATGCCGGCGCGCGCCAGCTCGGTCGCATACCCGTGTCCGTGATGGTCGGCCGCGATCCGGTAGCCGACGTTCCACACCTCGCCGCGCAGCAGCGTGCACCCACCGTTGCCGATGATCTCGCCCGTGTCACGCAGACGCGCGACCCAGGATCCGAGCCCCGCCTGCTCCCAGCTGCGCTCCCAGCGCTCCATCATGTCGAGGGTCGTCGCGGGGTCGGTGTGTCGAAGGCTCGGAAAGTGCGTCCACACCCGCGGATCGTTCTGGATCGCGAAGACCGCATCGAGGTCGGACGGGGTCGCCCGCGAAAGGCGGAGCCGGTCGGTGAAGATGTCGTCAGCCACGCCTCCACGCTAGACAAACGCTCCGACACCGGGCGGCGCGACCCACGACCGACGGCGTTCACGGTCGGGCGGAACCGGGATAATGGGCGGGTGAGCACTCCTTCAGAAGGCACGGCACAGAGCATCCCCGGCTGGCGGCACATCTACTCGGGCAAGGTCCGCGACCTGTACGCCTCCGAGGATCCGGCGGACACGCGCATCCTCGTCGTCGCCTCCGACCGCGTGAGCGCCTTCGACTTCGTGCTCTCGCCCGGCATCACGGACAAGGGCGCGCTGCTGACGCGACTGAGCCGCTGGTGGTTCGCTCAGCTCTCCGAATTCCCCAACCACATCGCCGAGGGCGAGCTGCCCGAGGAAGTCGCCGACCGCGCCATGCTCGCGCAGTCGCTCGAGATGCTGCCGATCGAGTGCGTCGTGCGCGGCTACATCACCGGTTCCGGCTGGGCCGAGTATCAGGAGAGCGGCACGGTGTGCGGCATTCCGCTGCCCGCCGGCCTGCAGAACGGCGACCGCCTGCCGGAGCCCCTGTTCACCCCGGCCTACAAGGCGCCGATGGGCGAGCACGACGAGAACATCACGTTCGAGCGCACCGTCGAACTGGTCGGCGCCGAGCCTGCGGCCGAGCTGCGCGACACCTCGCTCGCGATCTACACCCGCGCTGCCGCGATCGCCGAGGAGAAGGCGCTGATCCTCGCCGACACCAAGTTCGAGTTCGGGACGGATGCCGACGGCACCCTGCGCCTGGCCGACGAGGTGCTCACGAGCGACTCTTCGCGCTACTGGGACGCCGAGGCCTGGCGCACCGGCACCACCCCGAGCGCGCGCATGGCGAGCTTCGACAAGCAGATCGTGCGGGACTGGATGACCGCGAACTGGGACAAGCAGGGCGAGCCGCCGGCCCTCCCCGACGACGTGGTGGAGCGCACCGCCGACCGCTACCGCGAGCTGATCGACCGTCTCGGCGCCTGACTCCCCATCTCGCGCCGGTCAGTCGCCGGTCGGACCGGCCGGTTCGACGAGACGCACGTCGGTGTGGACGAAGTCGTCTCCCTTGAAGAGCAGCGGCTCGTCACGGGTGATCGCGAGCGCATAGGAGAAGCAGTCGCCGTAGTTCAGGCGAGCCGGATGGCCTGACCCTCGGCCATATCTGGCGTATGCCCCGCCCGCCAGGCGCGCCTGCGCCTCGTCGACGGGAACGACCGTTGCTCGAGTTGCTTCCAGAAGCTCGTCGAGCGCGAGCATCTTCGCTTCGCCCCCCTTGCTGCGGAGCACGATCGTGCACTCCGTGAGCGTGGCCGCGGAGAGGGAGAAGCTGCGCGACTCCAACAGATCGCTCATCTCGTCGGCTTCCGGTTCTGCCATGAGCACGGCGACCAGGGCCGAGGAGTCGACGATCACCGCGGCATTCCCGTCTCGTCATAGAGCTCGTCCATGATCTCTTCGGTCGTTCGTCCGGTGGAGGGAATCTGCTGCGCTCGCCGGATCACCGCACGGATACGACGACGGCGCTCCATATCGTCATCCGTGCGCTGCTGCTCCAACTCGGCGAGGCGCCGCCGAACGGCGTCTTCCACCGCACTGGTCTGACTCTGCCCGGTGAGCGCCGCGAGCCGCCGCACCAGCTCATGCGTCGTCTCGTTCTTGATGTTCAGACTCATGTCTACCATTCTACCGTCGCGTCTACCATGGTAGAAGCGCTCAGGGAAAACTCAGGAATCGATAGTGTTGCTCCAGCACTCCCGCCATCCCCCGAACCTTGAGGAGCCCGCATGGCCCTGTGGAAGCTGCACGGAAACGGCCGCACGGTCGAGCCCGGCGCCGTCGTCCGTCCCGACGAGCGCCTGAACTGGCCCGCCACGATCGCGATCGGACTCCAGCACGTCGTCGCGATGTTCGGCGCGACGTTCCTGGTGCCGATCATCACCGGCTTCCCGGTCGCCACGACCCTGCTTTTCAGCGGTGTGGGCACGATCCTGTTCCTCCTCGTCACGCGCAACAAGCTCCCCAGCTACCTGGGCTCGTCGTTCGCGTTCATCGCACCGGTCACCGCCGCCACCGCCTCCGCGAACATGGGCACCGCCCTGGCCGGCATCGTCGCGGTCGGTGTGCTGCTCGCCATCATCGGCGTCGTGGTGCACACGGTCGGCGTGAAGTGGGTCGACCGTTTCCTGCCTCCGGTCCTCGCGGGGACGATCGTCGCCCTCATCGGATTCAACCTCGCGGGCGCCGCGCACAACAACTACGCCGCAGCCCCCGTGACCGCGACGTTCACGCTCGCCATCACGATCCTCTTCGCCGTCGTGTTCCGCGGCTTCCTCGGACGCATCTCGATCTTCCTCGGCGTGATCGCGGGATACATCTTCGCGGTGTTCCGCGGCGAACTGGACTTCTCCGCCGTGGAGAAGGCCGACTGGGTCGGCCTCCCCACCTTCCACTTCCCGAACTTCACCGAGCCCGGCACCCTCACGGCGCTCGCGATGTTCCTCCCGGTCGTGCTCGTGCTGATCGCCGAGAACGTCGGGCACGTGCGTGGCGTCGCGACCATGACCGGCGACGCGAGCGTGAACCAGCAGACCGGCAAGGCTCTGATCGCCGACGGCGTCTCGACCACCCTGGCCGGCTTCTTCGGCGGTTCGGGCACCACGACCTACGGCGAGAACATCGGCGTGATGGCTTCCACCCGCGTGTATTCGACGGCCGCCTACTGGGTCGCTGGAGCCGCCGCGATCCTGCTCAGCCTCTCGCCCAAGTTCGGCGAGGTCATCAACTCCGTGCCGGCCGGTGTGCTCGGCGGCGTGACCACTGCGCTGTACGGCCTCATCGGCGTCATCGGCATCAAGATCTGGGTCGACAACCGCGTCGACTTCTCGCGCCCGGTCAACCAGTACACGGCAGCCGTGGCGCTGATCATGGCGGTCGGCGGCTTCATGATCAAGGACGAGGCATCCGGCTTCGAGCTCGGCGGCATCGTCATCGCCACGGTCGCGGCGATCCTCATCTACCACCTGGGAAACCTGATCGCCCGCCTGCGCAAGACCGGCGCAGACGACCCGAAGCCGCTCGAGGCGGTCGGCCCGCTCGGCGGCGACCCCGCCTGACCCGACCCCGCGTCGTCGACTGCGGCACCTGGCGCGTTCACAACTCCTCAGAAACGGGCCCGCACGGCCTCGTACGGCGGCATCACGCCAGATGCGTGCGATTCCTCCTGAGTTGTGAACCGACCGGCGGCGGAACTCAGCCGTCGGACGGCACCCGGAGGGCGAACCGCAGGCGCACTCCCGGCGGCAGCTGACCGGCGAGGTCGAGGCTGCCGTCGGTGAGGGCGCCGATGATCGGGTATCCGCCGGTGAGCGGGTGATCGGCGAGGAAGAGCACCGGCTGCCCGTCGGGCGGCACCTGGATCGCGCCGGTGACCGCACCCTCGCTGGGCAGCTCGCCGCCGACGGAACGCTCCAGCGGCATCGCGCCATGGAGTCGGATGCCGACGCGGTCGGAGCGCGGCGTGACCGTCCACTCCTGGGTCGTGAGCACCTCGAGGGCGTCGGCCGTGAACCACTCATCGCGAGGACCGAGGGTGATGTCGAGCTCGACGAGGTCGCCGGAGGCCGGGAGGTCGCGCGGAACGGACCCGGGATCGACCAGGTTCGGGGCGGCATCGCCGATCGCGATCGCCGCACCGGCGGTGAGCGGCTCCGGCCCCAGCCCCGCGAGGGTGTCGGCCGCACGGCTGCCCAGCGCGGGAGTCGCCTCGATTCCGCCGCGAACCCCGATGACGTACCGCAGACCGCGGTCCGGATGGCCGAGGGTCAGTTCGTCGCAGTCGACGGTCGCGAAGGGCTCGCCGTGCAGGACCGGACGGACGAGCCCCGCAGCGCCGCTCAGGGTGAGCGCGCCGATCGCGCCGGTGACCACCGCGACGCCTGCCCCGTGGAACCGGAGCACCGCTCCGCCGACGCTCTCGAGAACCGCAGCTGTGGCGTCGTTCCCCACGGCGCGGTTCGCGTCACGCATCGCGCGCCGGTCGGCGACTCCGGATGCCGAGACCCCGAGCGCCGCGTAACCCGGGCGCCCGGCATCCTGCACCAGGAGCTGCAGCGACGGCCGGATGACCTCGACCGCGGATGCCGTGCCGAATCCCGGAGCATCCGCATCCGCGCCGGCGAGTCGCTCGACGGCGCGCCGGGCGTACGCCGGAACGTCTCCGTTTCGGCCCGGCTGAGCCGCCCCCGACTGAGCATCCGCCCGCACCCGCTCGAACTGCACCGCCGTCCCCGGGGACAGGAGCGCAGGCGGATCGCGGTCGATGTCCCACATCACGGCATCCGTGCGGCCGATCAGCTGCCACCCACCGGGGCTCTCGCGCGGATAGACACCCGTGAACACCCCAGCGAGCGCGACCGACCCGGCAGGCACACGCGTGCGCGGAGACGAGCGGCGCGGCACGGCGAAGAGCGGATCGTCGCTCACCAGGTAGCCGAAGCCGGGGGCGAACCCGGCGAACGCGACCCGCCAGTCCGCGGCGAGATGCCGGTTCACGAGCTCCTCCACCGAGACGCCGAGCAGCGATGCCGCCTCATCGAGGTCCTCGCCGTCGTAGCGCACGGGGATCACGACCTCCCCGGTGCCCGGGAGGGATGCGGCATCGACTCGGGTCGCCGCCAACGTCTGCGCGAGATCGGCGGCCGATACCCGCAGCGGATTGAAGCGCACCAGCACGGTCCGGGCACCCGGGATGCGCTCGACGATGCCGGGCACGCCCTCCCACGCCCGGTTCAGCCGCATCGCCTCATGGAGGTCGTCCGCTTCGACGAGAAGCGCGTGATCGGATGCCGTGAGGATGCGCATCAGCCGACCTGCGCCGACTGTGTCATCGGGTGCCCGCGAACGGGGCGATCGTGATGCCCGCGTCCTGCAGCATCCGCTTGGTCTGGGCGGCCATCGCCACCGAGCCGGGACTGTCGCCGTGCACGCAGATCGACTGCGCCATCACGGGCACGTCGGTGCCGTCGATCGCGCGGATCACGCCGTCGGCCGCGAGACGCACCATGCGCTCCGCCACCACGGCCGGGTCATGCAGCACGGCTCCCGCCTCGGTGCGCGGCACGAGCTGCCCGTCGGGTTGATAGGTCCGGTCGGCGAAGGCCTCGGCGGCGACCGCCAGCCCGGCCCGCTCGGCGACGTCGAGCACGACTCCCCCGGAGAGACCCAGCAGCACCAGGCTCGGGTCGATCGCGCGGATCGCCGCGACCACGTCCTTCGACTGCCGCTCGTCACGGGCGATGGTGTTGTAGAGCGCCCCGTGCGGCTTGACGTAGGAGACCGTGCCACCGACCGCGGCAGCGAGACCCATGAGGGCACCGAGCTGATACTCGACATGCGCCTGGAGCGTGGCCGAGTCGATGTCCACCCTGGTGCGGCCGAAGTTCTCGTAGTCGCGGTAGCCGGGGTGCCCACCGATCACGATGCCGCCCTCGACGGCGGCGGCGAGCGTCTCGCGGATCCCCTCCGGGCTGCCCGCGTGGAATCCGCACGACACGTTCGCGCTCGTGACCAGGCGCAGCATGCTCGCGTCGTCGCTGACGATCCGGTCGGCGACGTTCTCGCCGAGGTCCGAGTTCAGGTCGATCGACGTCATGCGATCACGCCTGCCGCCCCGAGCCCAGCGCCGCCGTCGCGCGCGGGCGCGGTTCGCCGTCACGGAGCGGAACCGGCGGCGCGATGGGTGTCGTCGGCTCGGGCAGTCCGTACCGGCGATGCACCCAGCGCCGGGCGTCCTCGAGCGGATAGGTATCGCCGAACACGGCGAACTTCACGAAGACACCCTCGAGAGTGCTGCGGAGCATGACCTCTTCCAGGGCGGGGTCTTCGGCGCCGCGGGCGCGGAACAGCTGTCGCACGGCATCCTCCGCCGCAGTGGCGCGCGCTTCATGGCGAGCTTCCGATTCGGCGAAGAGTCGATGTGTGGCGGGCTGCTGCTGCATCGCCAGCACCGCCCGTTGCAGCGGGATCGCGTAGGCGGTGGCCGTCAGGGCTCCGTCGATCACGGCGGCGAGCATCTCGTCGGGGCTGCCCTCCACGCGCGCGAAGCCGAGCACCGTCTCGAACCATCGATCGATGACGGCCGCGACGAGCTGTTCCTTGCCGCCGAAGTGGTAGTTGACGAGGCCCTGTGCGACGCCCGCCCGCTTGGTGATCGCGGCGATGCTCGCGCCGGTGACGCCCCGTTCGCTGAAGACCTCGATCGCGGCCTCCAGGATGTTCTCCCTGGCGCGCTGACGGGCCAGTCGGTTCTGCTCGTCGGAGCGTGCCACGCGGCATCCACCTCCTGAGTTCAACCGGTCCGTTTTTCCGAATGCGCCCCCTGCCGTATAGATTACTCACTGAACGCCCGTTCAACCTATGAATGGATGCGATCTTCGGCTGACCAGTTCAGCCGACCACAACTTCGGAGATCCGGGGCGCCACGCCGCGGCATCCGCGCCTTCCACCGGCGGTTCGCCGCCGATCTCCGAAGTTGTGCAGCAAAGACGCACGGGTGCGTCCCTGGCCAGGAGGGGGCGTCAGGGGCGCGCCCGTGTTCCTCCCGGCTCGGGCCGAGACGCTCGGGCCGAGACCGACCTCAGGCCGAGGCGCGGACCACGAGCTCGGTGGGCAGGATGGTCGTCTGCGGCGGATCCTGCCCCGCGAGACGCGACAGCAGCACGCGGGCCATGGTCTCACCCTGCGCGTACATCGGCTGCCGCATCGTCGTGAGCTGCGGATCGGTCGTGAGCGCGACCGAAGAATCGTCGAAGCCGACGAGGGCGATGTCCTCCGGGACACGCACACCGGTGGCACGCAGCGCGGTCAGCGCACCCCGCGCCATCAGGTCGCTGGCCACGAAGATCGCATCGGGGCGACCGGCGGCGAGGATGCGCCGCACGGCATCTGCGCCGCTGGCCTCGCTGTAGTCGCCCTCCTCCTCGGCGAACGGCGTCAGCCCGGCATCCGCCAGCGCCGCACGGAAGCCCTGGATGCGGTCGCCCGAGGAGACCATCGTCAGCGGACCCGAGATGGTCGCGATGCGCGTGCGCCCGATGTCGATGAGTCGACGGGTCGCCGCGCGGGCGCCCGCGACGTTGTCGACGTCGACGACGTAGTCGCCCTCGAGCCGACGCACCGGCCGACCGCCGTAGACCACCGGCACGGCATCCGCGACCCGGTCGATGAACGCGTCGCTGGTGTGATGCGAGACGATCAGCGCGCCGTCGACGCCGCCGTTGCGCACGAAGCCGGTCATCTTGTCGCCCGGGTCGTCGCTCGCGATGAGGAGGTTGAGCAGGTAGTCGGAACCGCCGAGGGCACCCGTGATGCCGGCGACGATCGCGGCGAAGAACGGGTCGCCGAAGAAGCGGTTCGTGTCTTCGGGCACGATCAGGGCGATCGCGTGCGTCTGGCGGGAAGCGAGCGAACGGGCCGCACGGTTGGGCACGTAGTTCAGCTCATCGATCGCGGCGCGCACCGCGGCGAGCGCCTCCGGACTCACCGCCGTCGACCCGTTCACGACCCGCGACACGGTCGACCGGGAGACACCGGCGGCCGCGGCCACCTCTTCGATGGTCGCTCGTGGCGACATCAACGTACGCACTCTTCCATCGCCCTATTCTCACTGACGTCCTGCTTCGAATCGCGCAAGTGGTCCCATCCCGGCCCCGGATGGGACCATTCGCACGATTCGGAAGCCGGGGAGGGCTACAGCGACCGGGACTCGATGATGCGGGCGTACTCCCGGGCGGAGTCCTTGAGGCTCCGCTCCTGCGTGTCGTAGTCCACGCGCACGATGCCGAAGCGCTTGTCGTAACCCCAGGCCCATTCGTAGTTGTCGAACATCGACCAGTAGAAGTAGCCCCGCACGTCGACGCCCGACTCCGCGGCATCGAGCACCGCACCGAGATGCAGGCGCAGGAACTCCGTGCGGTCGGCGTCGTGCACGCGCGTCTCGCCGTCTTCGACCACCACGACGTCGTCATAGGCGGCACCGTTCTCGGTCATGTACAGCACGGTGCCCGCGGGCTCGGCGTACTCGTTCCAGACCCGCTGCAGCACCCGGGTGAGCCCCTCGGGCTGCACCTCCCAGTTCTGCGCCGTGCGCGGCAGACCGCGCTCGACCGAGTGGATGCCGTCGCTCGACGGGTAGGGGCTGCGGCCGGGCCGCTCGGTGGCGGGCCCTCCGGACACCGGCGCCTGGGCCGGAGCCGTGCCCGACAGGAAGTCGCCGTGGTAGTAGTTCACGCCCTGCGTGTCGATGTGCTGGGAGATCGTCTCGAGGTCGCAGTCGCGGACCGCGGCCTCGAACTGTGCGACGGCGTCGGCATCCACCGCGCGGATGTCCTCGACGATGTCGGCCGGGTAGATACCGCGGTAGATCGGGTCGAGGAACCAGCGGTTGAACTGCCCGTCCACCCGGCGCGCGGCATCGACGTCGGCCGGGTTCTGCGGGTCGGCGGGGTCTGCGACCGTGTGGTTCAGGGTGATGCCGAGGTTCAGCGAGGCGTCGCGGCCCCGCAGCTCCTGCACCGTCCTGCCGTGCGCGAGCAGCAGGTGGTGCGACGCGAGCAGCCCCTCGGCGACACTGGTGTGCCCCGGCGCGTGCTCACCACCGGTGTAGGAGAGGAAGGACGAGCACCACGGCTCGTTGAGCGTCGTCCACACGTTGACCCGGTCGCCGAGAGCGTCGTGCATGGTGCCGGCGTACTCGAGGAACCGGTCGACCGTGTCGCGGTTGGTCCAGCCACCGGCATCCTGCAGCGCCTGCGGCATGTCCCAGTGGTACAGCGTCAGCCAGGGCAGGATGTCGGCGGCGAGCAGCTCGTCGACCAGGCGCTCGTAGAAGTCGACGCCTGCCGGGTTCACGGTGCCGCCGTCGGGCCGCACCCGCGACCACGACGTGGAGAAGCGGTACGTCTGCAGGCCGAGCTCGGTCATCAGGGCGACGTCGTCGCGGTACCGGTGATAGTGGTCGCAGGCCACGTCGCCGTTGTCGCCGCCGATCACGGCACCGGGAACGCGGGCGAACGTATCCCAGATCGATGCCGTGCGTCCGTCCTCGAACGCCGCCCCCTCGATCTGGTACGCCGCGGTCGCGGCGCCGAAGAGGAAGTTCTCGGGGAAGGAGCGGGTCATAGGGGTCATCCTTTCACCGCGCCCGCCATGATGCCACTGACCAGCTGCCGACCCGCGACCACGAAGAGCACGAGCAGCGGAAGGGTCGCGAGCACCGCACCGGCGAGCACGATCGAGTAGTCGATGTAGTAGCCCGACTGCAGCTGACTGAGCGCCGTCTGCAGCGTCGGGTTCTGCGGGGATAGCACGATCAGCGGCCACAGGTAGTCGGTCCACGCCGTCATGAAGGTGAAGAGTCCGAGGATGGCCATGGCCGGTCGAGCAGCGGGCAGCCCGACGGTCAGGAACGTGCGGAACTGGTTCGCGCCGTCCATACGCGCGGCCTCGATCAGTTCGTCGGGGATGACGTCGACGAGGTACTGGCGCATGAAGAACACCCCGAATGCGGTGACGAGGGTCGGCACGATGACCGCGCCGATCGAGCCGGTCCAGCCCAGCTCACGCATGAGCATGAACAGGGGGATGATGCCCAGCTGCGTCGGAATCGCCATCGTCGCGATCACGAAGATCATGAGCCCGTCGCGTCCCTTGAACTTCAGCTTCGCGAACGCGTAGCCCGCGAGGGTGGAGAACGTGACGACCGAGATCGTGATGATGCCGGAGATCAGGAACGAGTTGCCGAGCGCCAGCCAGAACGGGATCGCGTCGAACACCTTGGCCGCGTTGGCGAAGAAGTTGCCCCCGGGGATCAGCGGCAGCGTCTCGCCGCGGGTGGCGTTCGTGCCGCTGGCGACCACGACCGACCACCACAGCGGATACACGCTGCCGATGATGAAGGCGGCGAGGAGCCCGTAGGTGAGGAAGCCAGGGCGGCTGCCGATGCCGGCGGTGCCTCCGGCTGCGCTGCGCCGACGTCGGATCTTCTCGGGCACGCTGAGTGCCTGGGTGGCGGTCATCGCGCGTTCTCCTCGGTGATGGTGGCGATCGTCGTTCCCGCGGCGGCGGCCGTCGTGTCGGCGGTGCGGGCGCGCCGGCGGGCGGCACGGCTCTTCGGCCCGTCCCCGGTGGAGATGCGCCGGGAGATGAGGAAGTTGATCACGCCGATTCCGACGATGAGGAGGAACAGCAGGATGGCGACCGCGGACGCTTCACCGAGGTCGCGGCGGAAGAACGCGAGTTCCCACAGGAACAGCACGGTCGTCTGGAACTGCCGATCGCTGCCGCCGATCCCGCCGGCCGTCGACACGTCGAACAGGCGCGGCTCGGCGAAGATCTGCAGGCCGCCGATCGTCGCGGTGATGATCACGAAGATCAGGGTCGGCCGGATCGTCGGGATCGTGATCGAGAAGAATCGGCGGGCGGCGCCTGCCCCGTCGAGGGCGGCCGACTCGTAGAGATCGCGCGGCACGGCCTGCATGGCGGCGAGGAGGATCAGGGCGTTGTAGCCGGTCCAGCGGAAGTTCACCATGACGGCGATCGCGATGTGCGACAGAGCGGTGTTGTGCTTCCACTCCTGGTCGGCGATGCCGATGAGGTTGAGCAGGTTGTTGGCCAGGCCGTCGGCCTCGTTGAAGATGCTCGAGAAGATGATGGCGACCGCGACCGGGGTGACCACGAACGGGATCAGCACGCTCATCCGCCAAAAGGTCGGGGCGCGCAGGCCCCGGTCGAGGAGGTAGGCGATCACGAGCGCGACGGAGAGCTGCGGGATCGCGGAGAGCAGGAAGATGCTCAGGGTGTTGCCGATCGAGTTCCAGAACATGGCGTCGCCGAGGATCTCGACGAAGTTGCCGACGCCGACGAAGTCGCCTTCGCCCTTGAGCAGGTCCCATTCGTGCACGGCCACCCACACGGTGTACAGCAGCGGGAACAGGCCGACCAGCCCGAACAGCAGGAAGAACGGAGAGATGTAGAAGTATGGGGAGGCGTTCTGGTCGAACCGCGAGACGCGGTGGCGCCAGGAGCGCTTCGGCGGAGCATCCGTCTTGTGGGCGGATGCCGCGGCCTGCTGCTCCGCGGGCGGGGCGGTAAGAGTCATGGAGGGGTCCTTGTCCCGGGGTTCCGAGGGTTCCGGTCGCAGTTCCTGCCGCCGACCGTGGGGTGGAGGCGGCAGGAACTGCGACCGGAACGGGGGTGTCAGTCGACGAGGTCGTTCAGCAGGCCGATGGCCTGATCCCAGGCGCCCTGCGTGTCGGTCTCGCCGCGGTCGAGGCTGCTGAGGGCCGGGCCGAACACGTTCTCCTGGATCACCGAGTCATCGGCGCCCTTGAACTGCGCCACGACGCCCTTGGCACGCTCGGCGAGGATCGCCCCGGTGGGAGCGTCGTTGAAGAACTCGTTCGGCGTCGCGTCGGCGGCCAGAGTCTCCTGCGCCTTGATCGTCGAGGGGAAGTTGCCCGCGGCGGCGGACTGCTTGACCTGCTGCTCGGGCTGCGTCAGCCAGTCGGCGAGCTCGGCGGCCGCCTCCTTGTGCTGCGAGGACTCTGGGATCGACAGGAACGCGCCACCCCAGTTGGCTGCGCCGCCGGGGAACACGTCGGCGAAGTCCCAGCCGGTGGAGGCGTCTCCGCCGCCGGCCTCGACCTGACCCTGCACGACACCGAGCATCCACCCCGGGCACACGAAGGTCGCGAAGGTGCCGTCGACGAACGACTTGCCGCCGTTCCAGTCCCACGCCGTCTGGGCAGCCGACTGGCCGCCCTCGGTCGCCGCTCCCAGCAGCTCGAAGCGCTCCTTGAGCTCGGCGTTGTCCTCGACGTTCAGCTCGCCGTCGGTGGTGTAGTAGCCCTCGTCGAGCTGGTTGACCATGGCGTTCCAGACGAAGCCGGAGTGGTCGTACCAGGCCTTGCCGGTCTTGGCCGTGTAGTCGGCGCCGACCTGGAAGTAGTTCTCCCAATCGCCGTTCAGCAGCTCGGCGACGGACTCGCGGTCGCTCGGGAGGCCGGCGGCCTCGAACGCTGCGCCGTTGTAGCAGATGCCGCTCGGGCCGATGTCGGTGCCGTAGCCGATGACGCGGCCTTCAGCATCCGTCGCCTGTCCGTACTTCCAGTCGACCCAGTCGGCCTTGCGGTCTTCGATGCCGTAATCGCGCAGGTCGACGAAGGTGTCGGACACGTCCATGACGGCGCCGAGCCAGCCCTCCTCGATCGCGACGACGTCGCTGAGGCCGGAGCCGGCGGCGATCTTGGTGAAGGCATCGGTGCGGGCATTGCCGCCGGTGTCGATGTTGGTCGCCTCGATCGTGACGTTCGGGTGCGCCTTCTCGTACTCCTTGTAGAGGTCGTCGTAGCCGAAGGTGCCGAACGTGGTGACGGTGAGCGTCACCTCTTCGTCGGCGCTGCCTTCGTCGGCACCGTCGGCGTTACCGGCACAGCCGGCGAGGGCGAGGGCGGAGACGGATGCCACGGCGGCGATCGCGAGGATCCGGTGGCGGGCACGTGTGTTCACGGTTCACTCCTTTGTGTGGTGGGGGTCGTGCGGTGTTGCTGCTTTCGGGACGCCGTGGGAGCGCTCCCACGAACTGAGCAGTCACTCTATGGGAGCGCTCCCACGGTGTCAAGCCGGTCTGGTTGCCGACGATCCGCCGAGGGAAGGACGATTCACCGAGGGGATGCCGCGAAAACCTCGGCCGATCGTCGCCCCGTCGGCGAATCGTCAAGGCCGGGTCGAGCGGCGTACCCTTGTCCGGTGCCCGAAGCCGCCCTGTCTCCTGCCCTCGTCCGTGCCGAAACCCTGATCCGCAACGTGCCGGACTACCCGCAGCCGGGCATCATCTTCCGCGACATCACGCCACTCCTCGCCGACGCCGAGGCGCTGCGGGTCACGACCGAGGCGATCATCGAGCCCTTCGCCGGCCAGTTCGACGTGATCGCAGGCATCGAGGCGCGCGGCTTCATCCTCGCCAGCGCCGCCGCCATTGCCGCCGGCGTCGGCCTCATCCCGATCCGCAAAGCGGGAAAGCTGCCCCGCCCGGCAGCATCCGTCGACTACGCCCTCGAGTACGGCACCGCCACGATCGAGATGCACGACGACCTGCCCGCCGGCTCCCGCGTGCTGCTCATCGACGACGTGCTGGCCACGGGCGGCACGCTCGCCGCCGGGCGCGAACTCGTCGAACGCCTCGGCAGCCACGTCATCGGCATCTCGGTGCTGTTCGAGATCGACGGCCTCGGCGGTCGCGAAGCCGTCGGCGACCTGCACACCGTCTTCCACTCCGCGTAGCCTGCACTCCCCGTAGCCCGCGCTCCCCGTCGCCCGCACTCCCGTCGCCGAGCGCACGGCTTCTCGCCGAGTGCACGGCCTCGGCGCGTGAACAAGCCGTGTGCTCGACACCACGCCGTGCACTCGGCGGAAGTGTGCGCGCGGGCGCGCGGTGCACGGGAGGGGCGGGAGAGGCAGGGCGGGGACGGTAGACTGGGTGCGCCCGTCCGCCCGCGACTCTTGGAGCCGTCATGCCCACCATCGTCGTCGACGTCATGCCCAAGCCCGAACTGCTCGACCCGCAGGGCAAGGCCGTGTCCGGCGCCTTCGCCCGCCTCGGCGTCGAGGGCTTCACCGACGTCCGCATCGGCAAGCGCTTCGAGCTCACGGTCGAGGGCGAGGTCACCGACGAGGTGCTCGCCGAGGCCCGCCGCATCGCCGACGAGGTGCTCTCCAACTCCGTGATCGAAGACGTCGTCGGCATCGAGGTCGCGGAGTGACCATCCGCATCGGCGTCGTCACCTTCCCCGGCTCGCTCGACGACCGCGACGCACAGCGCGCCGTCCGCATCGCCGGCGCCGAGCCCGTCGCCCTGTGGCACGGCTCGCACGACCTCGAGGGCGTCGACGCGCTCGTCCTCCCCGGTGGCTTCAGCTACGGCGACTACCTGCGCGCCGGCGCGATCGCCGCGCTCTCCCCGATCATGTCCGAGGTGAAGGATGCCGCTGCCAAGGGCATGCCCGTGCTCGGCATCTGCAACGGCTTCCAGATGCTCGTCGAGGCGCACCTGCTGCCCGGCGGACTCATCCGCAACAACCACCAGCACTTCGTGCGCCGCGACCAGCGCCTCACGGTCGAGAACTCCGACACCGCCTGGACGAACGCGTTCCGCAGCGGCCAGGAGATCGTGATCCCGCTGAAGAATGCCGACGGCGGCTACATCGCGGACGAGCAGACCCTCGACCGCATCGAGGGCGAAGGTCTCGTGGCCTTCCGCTACGCCGGCGTGAACCCGAACGGCTCCCTCCGCGACATCGCCGGCGTCACGAACGAAGCGGGCAACGTGGTCGGCCTCATGCCGCACCCCGAGCACGCCACCGAAGCCGGCTTCGGCCCCGACACCGCAGCCGCCATGCGAAGCGGTGTCGACGGACTCGACTTCTTCACGAGCGCGATCGCCGCCGTCGCCCGCGTCGCCGCGTAGTCCGGCTCAGTCCACCGGCAGGACGAACGGGTTGTCCTGCGCAGACGCGAGCAGGTACCACGCGGTCGCACCGGTGTGCAGGCTCGCGTAGTAGAGGTCGCCGAAGCCTGAATCGAGACCGTCGTTCGAGGTCGCGACGATCCCCTTGCCGTCGCCGTTCGGCGCGTCGCGCTGCGCCAGGCGGATGCTCTCCAGCAGCGTCTCCGCCGTCGCGGAATCCTCCGATCCGTCGCGCAGCCGGAGGGCCAGCGCCAGGTGTCCGCTGCCCTCGAACCACGCCTTCGACACGTCGACCTCGCTGATCGACGGACCGGTGTACGGGCCGTCCGTCGCGATCAGGTTCTCGAGAGTCCAATCCAGCGCTGTCCCGTACCGCGGGTCGCCGGTGGCGAGCGAGCTCCACGTCTGTGCGTCCAGGGGGATGGGCCGGGTGTTGATCGTCGAGCCGTCGAGGCCGGTGCCGGTGTTCACGTGACCGTCCGCGCTCTGCATCGCCGCGACGAAACCCGCGGCCACGGCTGCCCGATCCGACCACACCGCATCGCCGGTGAGCTGCGCCAGCTGCGTGAAGAACCCCGCCACGTCGGCGTTGTGCTCCGTGGACTTCCAGGTCAGCGACGTTCCATCCTCGAGCTGGCCGCCGGTGTAGCCGTAGGGCGCGCGGGCCATATCTGCCGTGTGGTCCTGGATCCACTGACCGACACGCAGTGCCCCTTCGAGGTACCGCGGATCCCCGGTCGTGCGCGCGAGCCGCGTGAACGCCATCCCGACCCAGGCTTGATTCCCGGTGAACGTGCCGGGCCCGGTGATCTCCACGCGCCCCTGCCGGATACCGTGCGGCTCGTACGACGCACGGGTGCGGCCGTCGCCGATCGGGTCGTTCTCCTGCACGAAGAGGAGCGCGTCGCCGATCGTCCGCGCACGTCGGATGTCGTCCGGCAGACCTCGGGCGGTGTACGCCATGATCACCAGTGCGTCGTCATACACGAACGACGGCGTGAAGTCCCAGCTCGGCGTGGTGAAGAACCCGCCCTCGTAGCTGCGCGGCAGGCAGCGGCCCGCGCCGTCGCAGAACTGGTCCACGCGCGCGTCGAGGAACTCGTAGGCCAGGGCCACCGAGCGCGACGGGTCCGGTGCATCGCCCCCGGATGCGGAGCCGTCGGCCGCGGCGAAGGCGCCTGAGACGGCGGGCACGGCGGCCGCGAGCGCCGCTGCGACGAGCGCGGCGGTGACCACCGACGGCATCCTTCGGCGCGACGAACCGGACATCGGAACCCCTCTGGCAGGACCACGGTCCGGGTGCGGCCCGCGGGCGGCCGGACGGCCACCAGAGGAACATTCGCATATCGCGGAGCCTCGCAGAAGTGGCGAAGGTCTAGATTCCGTCGCCCGTGACCGCATCTCACATGGCTTGGAGGCTCGACTCAGCGGATGCCGAGTTCCTCGGCGATGACGAGTGCCGTGCCGCCCAACAGCACGATGTCGTCCCCGCGCACGGCCACGCGGATGTCGAGCGCGTCGGTGACGATCGCCAGGGTCTGCTCCTCGATCGTCGCCCTGGCCTGTTCGAGGAACACGCCTCCCACGATGTCTTCCGGACCGGACAGGACGACCTGCTCGAGCCCGAGAGCCGTGACGACCGGAGTCAGCACCCGCCCCAGCGCCCTCCCGGCGGCACCGAGGACCTCGGCGGAGGATGCACTCGGTTCGGCCAGCAGCTGCCGGACGTAGGGGACGGCCGCGACGACTTCCAGGCAACCACGGCGACCGCACCGGCACCGCGCGCCGTCACGGTCGATGAGGACGTGACCGATCTCTCCTGCGGTGAACCGATGGCCGGTGACGAGCGTGCCCCCGACGACGACACCACTGCCGATGCCCTGCCCGATCCGCACGAGGACGAGGTCGTCGACGGCCGGTTGACCATAGGTCCGGGCGGCGAGGGCGGCGGCGTTGGCGTCGTTGGCGATGTGCACCGGCACCGGGACCACCGCGGCGATCGCGGACCCGACGTCGAGATCGTGCCAGTCGAAGGCGACCGCCTCGCGCACGACTCCCGTGGCATCGACGACGCCGGGCGACCCGACGCCCACTCCGAGGACCCGGACGGTGGAGCGCTTCACGAGCGCCGACGCCAGCGCGCACACCTTCTCGAGGAGTGCGGGTCCCGTCGCCCCGTCCATCGGCACGCTCATGGAGTGCACCACTTCGCCGTCGAGGCTCATGATCGCGCCCGTGAGCTCGGCGTAGGCGGAGAGGTCGAGGGTCACCACGTGGTAGGCGTGGGGGTTCAGCGCGATGGAGGTGCTCGGCTTGCCGACGCGGCCACCGGAGCTCGGCTCGTGCTCCAGGACGAGCCCCTCGGCGATGAGATCGTCCACGATGCGCGAGACGCTGACCCTGGTCAGCCCGGTGACCCTGGCGAGATCCGCACGGCTCATGGCCGCTCCGTGGAACAGCGTGCGCAGGATCAGCGAGCGGTTCACCTGACGGGTGTGCTCCGGAAGCGCCTTCTCGGTGCCGCGGCTCGCCACGATCGCATCCGCTTTCCTCGACCCCATCAGGCACGCCCCCGCTCATGACGGCATCCGACCCCCGTGGTCACGAGATGCCCAGCTCCGCCGAGAGTACCGCGACGGCCGCCCCCTGCAGGCCGAGCAGCCCGCCGTCGGAGCCGATGTCCACGCCGATCGGCCGCGTCGTGGCGGGGAGGGTCCGGGCCGTCAGGCATCGCTGCACCGCGGCAGCGAAGTCGTCGTCGAGGACGTCGTCCGGCCCGGCGAGCACCACGCGCGTGGCGCCGAGCACAGCGATGATGGGCGCGACGGCCGCGGCGATGGCGTCGGCGGCGTCCTGAACCACGCTCTCGCGCGCCTCCCCCTCGTCCATCCGACGACGCAGCTCCGGGATCGCGACGATCGATTCCAGGCATCCGCGCCGCCCGCACGCGCAGACCTTCTCCCACTGCGGAGCCACGACCACATGCCCGATCTCCCCCGCGGCGAAGTCCTCACCGACGATCAACTTCTCGCCGACGATCAGGCCCGCGCCGACGCCCCTCTGGATGGTGAGGATCAGGATGCTCCGACCGTCGTTCTCGCGGAAGGTGTGCACGGCGAGCGCCATGCCGTTGGCATCGTTGACGATGTGCACGGGCACACCGAAGCGTTCGTTCAGCGCACCTCGCACGTCGGCGTCGAACCAGCCGAGGTGCGGGGCGTACCGGACCACGCCGTCACGATCCACGAGGCCGGGGCTGCTCACACCGATGCCGAGCACGGGCGCCGGCGCCGCGCCGATCAGCTCGTCCACCATCTCTATGACGCGCGCGATCGTGGCCGCGGCGTCGCGTCGGTCGACTTCCCCGTCGAAACGCGTCAGCGTCGAGGCCTGGCCGCGCAGGTTCATCACCGCTCCCCGGAACGCCTGCTCATCCGACAGGTCGAGGCTGACGATCGACCGCGAGTCGTCGTCGATGGCGACCAGGGTCGCGGGCTTGCCCACGCGCACGGCGGCGGAATGCCCCGCGTCCACGAGGATGCCCTGCTCGATGAGCTCGCCCACGATCGCCGACACCGTCACCTTGTTCAGAGCGAACAGGCGCGCGATGTCGGCCCGGCTGCGCGGTCCGTCGTGGAACAGCGCCTGCAGCAGCATCGCGCGATTGCGGACGCGGCCGTGCTCCGGGAGGGCCTTGGTCGTGATGCGGAGTTCTGCCACGGCTCCATCCTCCCTCGTCCGGATACCGGCTGCGACGGGCGGTGCCGCGTCAGCCCCGGGCACGTCGTCGCCGGAACATCAGCACGGCGCCGATCGCTGTGATGACGGCCGCTGCGGCGACGACCCCCACCGGGGTCGCGGATCCGCTCTCTGCGAGGGCCTCCCCGCCACCGTCGGACACCACCGGCGCGCCGGTCGGACCGCCGGTGCCGGGACTGGTCGGCGGTTCAGGGTCGGCGGCCAGTCGGAACGGGTTGTAACCAGTGACGGCGAGCAGATACCAGGAGGTGGCCCCGGTGTGCAGACTCGCGTAGTAGAGGTCGCCGAATCCGGTGTCGAGGCCATCGCTCGACGACGCGACGATTCCTCTGCCGTCGCCGTTCGCCGCCTGCCGCTGCGCGAGTTCGACGCTGGAGAGGATCGTCTGGACGTAGGCGGCATCGCCTTCGCCGCCGCGAGCGCGCAGGGCCAGAGCGAGCTGACCGCTGCCCTCGAACCACACCTTCGAGACATCGGCGCTGCTGAACGAAGGCCCCTGGTAGGGCCCGTCCACGGCATGCAGGTTCGCGACCGTCCAGGTCAGCGACGTCGAATAGCGGTCGTCGAGCGTCGCCAGATAGCTCCAGGCCTGCGGGTCCTCGGGCGTCGGGTAGTAGTTGGTCGTGACGCCGTCGGGGTTCGTCCCCGTCCAGAGGTGCCCGTCGTCGTCCGCCTGCATCGCGGCGATGAACTCCTCGGCGATCGCGGCCCGGTCCGCCCACACCGTGTCTCCGGTGAGGGTCGCGAGCTGGGTGAAGAACGCGGTCACATCGATGTTGTGCTCGGTGGACTTGAACGTGAAGGGCGTGCCGGCGGCATCCTGCCCACCGGTGTAGCCGAACGGAGCGCGGACCGTGTCGGCCGTGTTCGTCTCGATCCACTCACCGAGGCGGAGGGCGCCGTCGAGGTACTTCTGCTCCCCGGTCATGTCGAAGAGCCGGGCGAGCGCCATCCCCACCCACGCCTGGTTGCCGGTGTACGAGGCCGGAGACCCGATCTCCACGGCACCGTCGCGGAGACTTCCCGGCTGATACGAGGCGCGGGTGCGCCCGTCGCTGTAGTCCGGGTCGTTGGCCTGGACGAAGAGCATCGCATCGCCGATCGACCGCGCGCGGCGGATATCGTCCGGCAGGCCGCGCGCCGCGTACGCCATCACGGTCAGGGCGTCGTCGTAGAGGAACGACGACGTGAACTCCCACGTCGGCGTCGAGAAGAACCCGCCCTGGTAGCTGCGCGGCAGGCACATCCCGTCGGCGCTGCAGTACTCGTCGACCCGACTGTCGAGGAACTCGTACGCCGCCGCGGCGGACCGCGCGTAGTCGGTGGTCCCGTCGGGGCTCGTGAACCAACCGTCCTCGGCCGTCGCTGCGGCCGCCGAAGCTGCGGGAGCAACGCCGACCGCGATCGCCGCAGCCACGACGGCAGTGGCGAGCACACGACGCAGGGATGTTCCCGATGATCTCTTCATGACGCTTCTCTCTGCGTTGAGGTGCACGTCGTCAGCCCTTGACCGCGCCGGCCGACATGCCGGTCACGAGGTTCCTCTGGATGATCATGAAGAACACCACGACCGGCAGCGCGAACAGGGTGGCCGCGGCCATCTGCCCGCCGTAGTCGGTGCCCATCTCGCCGCCCACCGAGACCGTGAAGGAATTCAGCCAGACCGGCAGCGTGTAGTTTGCCTGGTCCTTCATGAACGTGAAGGCGACGATGTAGTCGTTCCAGGCGGCGATGAACGCGAACACGCTGCTCGAGATGATGCCGGGCATCACGAGCGGGAACAGCACCTTCGTGAGCACCTGCCAGGTCGATGCGCCGTCGATACGCGCGGCTTCGTCGAGTTCGATCGGGATCGCGAGGAAGAATCCGCGCATGACCCAGATGGAGAAGGGCAGCACACCCGCCACATAGGCGAAGATCAGCCCCCAGTACGTCCCGAGCAGCCCCATCGAATTGAAGATGAGGAATTGCGGGATGAGCAGCGCGGTCGCCGGCAGCATCTGGATGATGAGGATGAGCACGAGAATCGGCCGCCGCCCCCGGAACCGGAAGCGGGAGAGGGCCGCGGCCGCGAACAGTCCCAGCACGATCGAGAAGAGGACCGCGCCGGCGACCACGATCACCGAGTTCTGCAGGTAGACGAGGAACTGCCCCTTGCCGATCGCCGTGAAGAAGTTGTCGAGCGTCGGCGACTCCGGCAGGAAGTGCGGGGTGCTGCTGAGCATCTCGGACCGCGGCTTGAACGCCGTGTTGACCATCCAGTAGACGGGGAACGCCCACACGATGCAGAAGAGGATCGCGATGGTGCTGCTGATCCAGGGCAGACGCCGGCGACGGCGGCGCGTCCGGGGGGTGGTGATGGTCACAGGTCTTCTCCCGAACGCACGAGGTTGCGGATGTACAGGGCGCTGAGCGCCACGAGGATGAGCGTCGATGCGACCGCGATGGCCGATCCCGCCCCGATCTGCAGGTTGCCCGAGAAGGCGGTGGTGTAGGTGAAGACCCCCAGGGTCGATGTCGCCCCGTCCGGACCGCCTTCGGAGATGAGCCAGATCTGGTTGAACACGTTGAAGTCCCAGATGATCGAGAGCATCGTCACCAGCAGCATCGTCGGCGCGATCGACGGGAGCACGACGACCCGATAGATGTTCCATTCGGATGCTCCGTCCAGACGCGCCGCCTCTTTCAGTTCCGGGGGCACCTGCGTCTCGGCGGCGTAGAGGGTGAGGGCGATGAACGGCACGGCCTGCCAGACGACGAGGAGCCAGATGCACACCCAGGCGAGCGTGGGATCGGACGCCCAGTCGACGCTGGTCATGTCTCCGAAGAGGCCGGTCTGCGTCAGCATCCAGTTGATGACGCCGTACTGCGGCTGGAACAGCCAGGACCAGACGATCGAGGAGGCGACGTTCGGCATCGCCCAGGCGAGGATCAGGACGACCGTCGTGAGGTAGCGCAGCGACGAGGGCAGTCGCGTCATCAGGTGGGACATGCCCGCACCGATGACGACGCTGCCGCCGACCAGGGCGGCCGTGAAGAGGACGGTCCGCAGGAGCGACCACCAGAACTCCTGATCGGAGAGCACGGCCGCGTACTGGTCGAGTCCGACGAACGAGAAGGCTCCGGTGAAGAGGGTCCGCTGGTTGTAGTCGGTGAACGACGTGAAGATCAGGAACCCGATCGGGAGCAGGGTGACGAACACGATCATCAGTCCCGCGGGCGTCAGCAGCCATAGGGGCGCGGTCGATCGGCGCTGCCCTTTCCGCCCGGTCGGCCCAGAGGGGCGGGGCGCAACGGTCTGCAGGGGCGGAGGTGCGGCAACAGCGGTGTCGACCAAGGGCTCGCCTTTCGTGGGGATCGGGACGACGACGTCGGGGCGCGGTCGCCGTCGGATGCGGGGTGCCGTGCGACCGATCGGGGGCGATCGCACGGCACCGGCCGCGCTACTTCGTGTTGAGTGCCTTGTCGGCGGCGGCGTCGAAGTCGGCAGCGGCGTCCTCGACGGACTTCGAGCCGGAGGCGATCGACGAGAACAGGCCGTTGATGTCCTTGTTGCTCTCGATCGTCGTCCAGTTGGCGTTCGCCGGCGTGGCCTTCGAGCTGAGCGCGGCGGTGAAGAAGCTGACCTTCACGTCGTCCAGGGATTCCTGGGCGAACTCGATGCCCTCGGTGCTGTTGGGAATCCAGCCGTCGACCCCGAACACGTACTCCTGCTGGATCTCGGGGCTGGCCGCGATCTTGACCCAGTTCAGCGCGAGATCGCTGTTCTTCGACTTCACCGGGATCGCCCAGTCCGAGCCGCCGAGCATGACGGGCTGCGCTTCACCGGAGAGTCCGGGGAAGGGGAACGTGCCGAGGTCGTCTTCGAGCTCCGGGTCGATCTTGAGGATGGCGCCGGTGTTGGTGTTGAGGATCGCCGAGGTCTTGCCGTCGGCGAAGATCTGGCTCTGGTTCGGCTCCAGGGTGTCGAGCGTCGAGGATGCCGCGGACGAGTACTCGTTCTGGAAGGACTGGAACGCCTCGAGCCCTTCGAGGGACTCGTCGGTGCTGAAGCCCGAGGTCCACTCGCCGTCCTTCTCGCTGGCGATGTCGCCGCCCGCGTCCCAGACGAACTGCAGCCCCGCGTACCAGTACTGCCCCGGCAGGTAGAACGCAGAGAAGTCCGGGGTCTGGGCGTTGGCGGCCTTGACCTTGTCGAGCGCCGCGGTGAACTCCTCGTATGTGGTCGGCGCCTCGGTCACGCCGGCTTCGGCCCACATGGTCTTGTTGTAGATGACGGCACGAGCGCCCGCGAAGCCAGGAACGCCGTACAGGCTGCCGCTGATCGTTGCAGGGTCGACGAGTCCATCGAGCCACGTCTGCCCCTGAGCGAGGTCGTCCTTGTAGGGGGTGAGGTCGAGCAGACCGCCGTTGGCACCGTAGCTCGCGACCTGGGTGTTGCCCACGTCGAGAACGTCCGGGGGCGTGTCGGTGGCGAGCGCGGTCGTGATCTTCGTGGTGATCCCGTCCCAGGTCTGCACCTGGAGATTCACCTCGGCCCCGGTGACCTCGGTGAACTTCGCGTTGATCGCGTCGAGGGTCTCGGGGGTGTAGTCGCCGTCCATGACCCAGACGATGAGCTTCTGTCCCTTGCCGTCGACCTCGGGGACCTTGCCGTCGGTGGGTGCGGCTCCTTGACCGGCACCGGTGGAACCGGAACATGCGCTGAGCGCGAGAGCGGTCACGACGCCGAGTGCGCCGATCGCTGTCAACTTCTTGATTGCCACAGAACTCTCCTTGGTGAATGGGAACCGCAATTGACACGTCGATGTGTGTGGCGGTGAACGTTAGTACACCTCTGTTTCATATCCCTTGTCAATCATTTCCTTGCGCGATGTGGAACTGTTATATTTCTGCGCGATGACGGTGTTGTTTCCAAATCGGCCGTGATTAGCGTTCTGCAATTAGGTCACTTTATTTACTAACTATTAGGCCATGAAACCAACGAATTCAGGATTGCCTCCCATGCATTCAGCCCACATGCTCTCGCCGACTCTCCTTCCCCGAGCTCAGAGCCGGAATTCGACAGAGGGGGAGTTCGAACTCACGCCCCAGACGACGGTGTCGACGCATCCCGCGCTGCTGCAGCCGGCGCTGCGCCTGCAGGAACGGCTGCGCGCCGCGACCGGCCTCGTCCTTCCGCTCACGGTCGACGACGACGGCTCGCGCGACCAGGGCCGGGGAATCCGGTTCGACCTCGACGCGGAGCTCGAGCCGGAGGGCTTCGATCTGCAGGTCGCCACGGCGACCGTGCGCGTCTCCGCGTCCGAGGAACGCGGGGGCCACTGGGGCATGCAGACCCTGCTGCAGCTCTTCCCGCCGGCGATCCATCGACACTCCCCCGCACGCGGCACGCGCTGGGCGGCGCCGGCGACGCACGTGCGCGACGCCCCGAGATTCGGTTGGCGGGGGGCCATGCTCGATGTCGTCCGCCACTTCACCCCGGCCCGCGAGGTGCGGCGCTTCATCGACCTGCTCGCCATGCACCGCCTCAACACGCTGCACCTGCACCTGACCGACGACCAGGGCTGGCGCATCGCGATCGACCGTTATCCGCTGCTCACCGAGATCGGCGGCTGGCGCCCAGAGAGCCAGGTCGGCGCCACCCACGGCTCTCCCGGCGACGGCCGGCCGCACGGCGGGTTCTACACGCAGGACGACATCCGCGAGATCGTCTCCTACGCGGCGGATCGCGGAATCACGGTCATCCCCGAGATCGAGCTGCCGGGGCACGCGCAGGCGGCGGTCGCCGCCTATCCGCATCTCGGAGTCGGGCAGAACGCGCCGGCCGCGCCGTGGACGAAGTGGGGCATCAACCCCGTCATCTTCAACGCGGAGGAGGCGACGATCGACTTCCTCACGAACGTGCTCGACGAGGTCATCGACCTGTTCCCCTCGGAGTACGTCTGCATCGGAGGCGACGAGTGCCCGAAGGTGCAGTGGCGCGAAGACCCGCGCACGCAGGAGCGGATGCGGGAGCTCGGTCTGCACGACGAGGAGCAGCTGCAGAGCTGGTTCATCGGCCGGATCGCAGAGCACCTCCGCTCTCGGGGGAAGAAACCGTTGGGATGGGACGAGATCCTCGAGGGCGGCCTCGTACCCGGGGCGAGCGTGCTGTCGTGGCGGGGGCGGGTCGGCGCGCTGGCGGCTGCGCGCGCCGGGCATGACGTCGTGGCATGCCCGGAAGACACGGTGTACCTGGACTACCGCGAATCGGCGCTGCCGACGGAGCCGATCCCGGTGGGCACGGTGACCACGCTCGACACCGTCTACGCGTTCGATCCGGTGCCTGCAGAGCTCGATGCCGCAGAGGCTCGTCACGTGCTCGGCGGCCAGGCGAACCTGTGGACCGAGCACATCGACTCGGCACGCGGTATCGACTACCGCGCCTTCCCGCGGCTCTGCGCTGTCGCCGAAGCGCTGTGGACCGACGGCGAACGCGACTTCGCCGAATTCCGGCCTCGGCTCATCGAGCATCTCGCCCGGCTGGATGCGGCGGGCGTGGAGTACCGGCATCCGGACGGCCCGCGCCCGTGGCAGCAGCGACCCGGCGTCGAGGGGCGTCCGTCGTCGGTCGAGGAGTCCGCCGCCCATCTCGCGGCCATCACGGCGAACATCAGCTGACGTCGAGCGACGCCGAGCCGCTCACCCGTATCAAAGGGGGCGGAGGCTGACAAGGGTTTTGCCTGCGCCCCCTGACCGCGCGCACGATGGCCCCATCCGCAGCCGCTGTCGAAAGGACGCCTCATGCCCCGCGACCAGTACACCTTCACCAACCCCGCCGAGCTCTATGCGGACATCGCTCCCGAGAAGCAGCACATGCCGGAGCCCGGCCTCGACGCCGATCTGGCGCCGAAGGCCGACCTCGGGGAGGAGAGCTACCGCGGCACCGGACGCCTGACCGGACGCAAGGCGCTGATCACCGGCGGCGACTCCGGCATCGGCGCGGCCACCGCGATCGCCTTCGCCCGTGAGGGTGCCGACGTCGCGATCTCTTATCTGCCCGAAGAGGAGGAGGATGCGAGCCGCATCGCCGGCATCCTGCGCGACGCCGGCGTGAAGGTCGCCGCACTTCCCGGCGACCTCCGCGACCCCGAGTACTGCCGGACCCTCGTCGCCGACGCGGTGGCCTCGCTCGGCGGGCTCGACATCCTCGTCAACAACGGCGGGAAGCAGGTCTACCAGGAGTCGCTGATCGACATCACCGACGAGCAGTTCGACGACACGTTCAAGACCAACGTGTACGCGATGTTCTGGATCACGAAGGCAGCACTGCCGCACCTGCCCGCCGGGTCGACGATCATCAACACGACGTCGATCCAGGCGTATTCACCCTCCGGCATCCTCGTCGACTACGCCTCGACCAAGGCGACCATCAACGCCTTCACGAAGGGACTGGCCGAGCAGCTCGCCCCGAAGGGCATCCGCGTGAACGCCGTGGCGCCCGGCCCGATCTGGACGCCCCTGCAGCCCAGCGACGGACAGCCGCAGGAGAAGCTCGAGAGCTTCGGCGAAGACACCCCGCTCGGCCGGATGGGGCAGCCGGCCGAACTCGCCCCCGCCTATGTCTTCCTGGCGTCGGCCGAGTCGAGCTACGTCGCCGGTGAGACGCTGAACGTCAACGGCGGCATGCCCACGCCGTGAGCAGACGGGGTCGTCGACGGCTCCCCGCCGTCGACCCCGTACGGACCCTAGCCCAGTGCCGGCGGCCAGACGCCGATCAGTACGGCCATCACCACGACCGTGACCAGTTCGTGCGCGATGTTCAGGGTCGTCAGTCTCGTCGAGCGGCCCTCGAAAGCGTCGTGCGTGATGAAGCGTGCGGCGGTGAACCCCGCCCACAGCGTGACCGCCGTGACGATGGTGCCCCAGAAGAACGGGCCGCCGTAGAAATGCCAGGCGATGGCGGATGCCCCGGCGAGCACCCAGGCCGTGATGAAGCTCACGATGACGGTGGTGATGATCGGCCACATCGCCGTGGCCGCCGGACGATCCATGTCGACGTTCGCGAGCTTCGACCACCGTGTGCCGAACACCTTCGGGGCGTACCAGACCGAGCCGACGAGCATGCTCGACGCGGTGGCCAGCAGCACCGCCCAGTAGTTGATCTCGGGAACCATGATTCCTCCTTGAATCGATGCCGTCAGGCTACTCCCCCGATGGACGCCCTCCCGGGATCGAACCGATTCGATGCCCGCTCTGGCAAGACTGTAAGCGTTTGCAGTAGCCTGTTCGCATGGCACAGCTTGAGCAGATCGCAGCCCCCGGTTCCGAGTGGTGGCGCAGCGCCGTCATCTACCAGATCTACCCCCGATCCTTCGCGGACGCCTCCGGCGACGGCATCGGCGACCTCCCGGGCATCACCAGCCGACTCGACGCGCTGCAGGAACTCGGCGTCGACGCGATCTGGCTCAGCCCCTTCATGACCAGCCCGCAGCGCGACGCCGGCTACGACGTGGCGGACTACCGCGACGTCGACCCGCTGTTCGGCACGCTCGCCGACTTCGACGAGATGCTCGCTCAGGCACACGACCGCGACATCCGCGTGATCGTCGACCTGGTCCCGAACCACTCGTCCGACCAGCATGTCTGGTTCCAGGAAGCCCTCAAGGCGGCACCGGGCAGCCCGGAGCGCGCGCGGTACATCTTCCGCGACGGCCGCGGCGAGAACGGCGAGCTCCCCCCGAACAACTGGGAGTCGGTGTTCGGGGGCGGCATGTGGCAGCGCGTGACCGAGGCCGACGGCACCCCCGGCCAGTGGTACCTGCACATCTTCGATGCCACGCAGCCCGACTTCGACTGGAACAACGAAGAGGTGCAGGAGGAGTTCCGCTCGATCCTGCGCTTCTGGCTCGATCGCGGTGTCGACGGCTTCCGAGTGGACGTCGCCCACGGCATGATCAAGACCGAGGGCCTCCCCGACTACACGCCTCCCACCGACTCCGACTCCATGGGCGGCGGCGAGTCGAACGTGCCGTACTGGGGCCAGGACGGCGTGCACGAGATCTACCGCGACTGGCACAAGGTGCTCGCCGAATACGACGGAGACCGCGCCTTGTGCGGCGAGGCCTGGATGCCGACCCTCAAGCAGACGGCCCTCTGGGTTCGTCCGGACGAGATGCACCAGACCTTCAACTTCCCGTACCTGATGACCCCGTGGGACGCGCAGCGACTGGGCGATGTCATCCGCGAGTCGCTCGACGAGTTCGGCGGCGTCGGAGCGCCCAGCACGTGGGTGCTCTCGAACCACGACGTCGTGCGGCACGCCTCGCGCCTCGCGCTCACGGCCGACAACCCCCAGGGCGAGGGCATCGGGCCGAACACCCCGAGCAAGCCCGACACCGCGATCGGTCTGGCCCGCGCCCGCGCGGCGACCACCCTCATGCTCGCGCTGCCCGGCTCGGCCTACCTGTACCAGGGCGAGGAGCTCGGTCTCCCCGAGGCGATGGAGATCCCGGACGAGTTCCGTCAGGATCCCACCTGGTTCCGCACCGAGGGCAAGCGCTACGGCCGCGACGGATGCCGCGTGCCGCTGCCCTGGGAGGCCGAGGCTCCGGCCTTCGGCTTCAACGAGACCGGGAAGTCATGGCTCCCGCAGCCGGCCGAGTGGGCGACCTACGCCCGCGACGTCGAAGAGGTCGACCCCGGCTCGACGCTCGCGCTGTACAAGCGACTGCTCGCCGCCCGCCGCGAGCACGGCTTCGGCAGCGGTTCACTGATCTGGGAGGATGCCGGCGCCGACGCGGTGGCCTTCCGCCGGGGCGACGTGCGCGTGGTCGCGAACCTCGGCACCGAGCCGATCGAGCTGCCCACCGACGCGACGGTCATCCTGCAGAGCCAGCCCTTCGACGGAGCGGCCATCCCGGTCGACACCGCCGTCTGGTACACCACCGCCGCCCAGGTCTGACAAGCCCCTTCCGGTCGCGATTTCTGCCGCTCACACCCGCGTGAAGCGACAGAAATCGCGACCGGAACACTTTTCGAAGAGGAACATATGGCCAGCATCGATGAGGTCGCCCGGCTCGCCGGGGTCTCCACCGCGACCGTCTCGCGCGCCCTCAGCGGCCGCGGCCACGTGTCCGAATCCGCCAGGGAGCGGGTGCAGGCCGCGGCGCAGTCGCTCGGGTACGTCGTCTCCTCGCGCGCGTCGAGCCTCGCCTCCGGGCGCACCCGCAACATCGGGGTCGTCGTCCCGTTCCTCGACCGGTGGTTCTTCAGCACGGTACTGTCGGGCGTCTCGGCCGCGCTGATGCGCGCCGGCTACGACATCACGCTCTACAACATCACCGCCGACAAGGATGTGCGCCGGCACGTGTTCGACACGTTCCTGCGGCGGCAGCGCGTGGATGCCGTCATCGCCGTGTCGATCGAACTCGACGCCGACGAGACACAGCACCTGCTCGACCTCGGCCTGCCGGTGATCGCGATCGGCGGCCCGAATCCGAAGCTCGACACCCTCACGGTCGACGACGTCGCTGTCGCCCAGCTCGCCACCGAGCACCTCATCGGCCTCGGCCACACCGACATCGCCCACATCGGCGCGAACCCCGAGTTCGACATCGACTTCCACATCCCCACCAACCGCCGACTCGGGTTCGAGAAGGCCCTGGCGGAGGCCGGGATCCCCCTCAACCACGCCTTCCTCGAGCCGGCCGACTTCACGGTCGAAGGTGGCTACCGCGCGGCGAAACAGCTGCTCGGACGACCGGGGCCACGACCGACCGCGGTGTTCGCAGCATCGGACGAGATGGCGATCGGTGCGCTGCTCGCCGCGCGCGACCTGGGCTTCAGCGTGCCCGAGGAGCTGTCGATCGTCGGCATCGACGGGCACGAGCTCGGGGAGTTCTTCCGCCTGACCACGGTCGACCAGTTTCCGCTCGGGCAGGGTGAGCGTGCGGCGGATGCCGTGCTCGCGAAGCTCACCACCCCCGACGAGGTGCACATCCCGTCGGCGCTGCCGTACGAGCTGAACGTGCGCGGGACGACCGCGCGCCTGATCTAGCTCGACCCATCGAACTCGACCCGGCCCGTTATGTGCGACCCGGCCCCTTGCGGACGTCCGCAACGGGCTGGGTCGCACATATGAGGCCGGGTCGAGCAGAGTACGGGAGGTTCAGCCCGCGACGATCAGACCCGCGGTCGCGGTGCGGGCGGCCTCGAAGCGGCGCTGCGCGTCGGGCCAGTTCACGAGGTTCCAGAACGCCTTGACGTAGTCGGCGCGCACGTTGAGGTAGTCGAGGTAGTAGGCGTGCTCCCAGACGTCGAGCTGCAGCAGCGGGGTGACGCCGAGCGGCGCGTTGCCCTGCTGGTCGAACAGCTGGAAGATCACGGGGCGGGCACCCACACTGTCCCAGGCGAGCACGGCCCAGCCCGATCCCTGCACGCCCAGTGCCGTCGCGGTGAAGTGCGCGCGGAAGGTGTCGACCGAGCCGAACGCGTCGACGAGCGCGGCCTCGAGCTCACCCTCGGGAGCGCCGCCGCCCTCGGGCGAGAGGTTCTGCCAGAACACCGAGTGATTGATGTGGCCGCCGAGGTTGAACGCGAGATCCTTCTCGAGCTTGTTGACGTTCGCGAGGTCACCGGCGCTGCGGGCGGTCGCGAGCTGCTCGAGCGCCGTGTTCGCGCCGGTCACGTAGGCCTGGTGGTGCTTGGAGTGATGCAGCTCCATGATCTTGCCGGAGATGTGCGGCTCGAGGGCCGAGTAGTCGTAGGGCAGCTCGGGGAGTGTGTAGAGAGTGGACATTGCGTCTTCCTTTCGATGAGGGTCAGTGGTGGGTGTCGTGCGGGAGGGCGTGGAAGCGGCGGTCGAGGTATACGAGCGGGCGCCCCTGCGGCCCCGCCAGCACCTCGAGGACCTCGGCGATCACGACCGTCGACGAGCCGACGGCCACGGTCTGCAGGGTGCGGCAGCGCAGGGCGGCCCGCGCCGAAGCGAGGTGCGGCTCCCCCGTCTCCAGGGCCGACCACCCCTGCTCGGGGGTGAACCGCTCGGAGCCGCTGACCGCGAAGCTCTGCGCGAGATCGGAATGCTCGTCGTCGATGAGGTGGACGACGAAGGTGTCGGCGCCGAGGATCGCGCCCGCGGAGCCGGTCGCCCGAGTGACCGAGAACACGATCGCCCGGGTCGACCGCGACGGACGCGACACTCGAGGCCGTGAGCCCGGCCGGGCCCGCCGGGGTGGATGCCGTGATGATCGCCACTCCGGCGGGGTGCGTGCGGAAGGCGGTCTTGAGTCCTTCGCCGACCGGGGTGGGTACTGGTATCGCGGTCATCGGCCGGCCTCCGTCATCTGTTCCTGTTTCGCGTGGGCGAGCATCTCCGCGCGCTCGACGATCTTGGTGCGCTCCCGTCCGCGTTCCGATCCGGCCCCGCGTTCGGCGGCGTCGATGCGCAGCCAGCCGGCGAGGTCGACGGCGTGGTCCACGTGGGCGAGCGGGTCCTCGCCGGACGCGGCCGGCTCGGCATCGGCGAGATCGTCGACGAGGTGCCGAACGGTCTGCGCGGCATCCGACTTGGTCGAGCCGATGAGCCCGACCGGACCGCGCTTGATCCAGCCGGTCGCGTACAGTCGCGGGATCGGTGTGCCCTCCGCATCCACGACCCGTCCTTCGGCGTGCGGCACCACTCCGAGCTCCGCGTCGAACGGCATGCCGGGAACCGGGGTCGAGCGGTAGCCCACGGCCCGGTAGACCGCACCGACGTCGTAGCGCAGCAGCTCGCCGGTGCCGACCATCCGGCCCAGTTCGTCGGATGCGGTGCGCTCCATCTCGATGCCGGTCACGCGGTCCGCGCCCAGCAGGCGCACCGGACGCTGCCGCAGGTGCAGGTGGATGCGGCGCGAGGCCGTTCTCGTCGCGGGGTCGCGCGCGGCCCACTCGGTCATGGTGCGCACGATGATGCGGCGCTGCGAGAACTGCGCCACCATCCGCTCGGCATGCTCGTCCAGGGCGAGCTCTGCCGGGTCGACGATCACGTCGACGTCGTCCTGTTCGGCGAGCTCACGCAGCTCCATCGCCGAGAAGCGCACATCGGCGGGGCCGCGGCGGGCGAACAGGTGCACGTCGCGCAGCGGGCTGGCGGCGAGCTGATCGAGCACGGCATCCGGGGTGTCGGTGTGCGTCAGTGCGGAGGCGTGCTTCGCGAGGATCCGCGTGACGTCGAGGGCGACGTTGCCGGCGCCGAGCACCGCGACCGACTCTGCCTCGAGCGGCCAGGTGCGCGCGACATCGGGATGCCCGTCGTACCAGGCGACGAACGCGGCCGCGCCGAACGACCCCGGCAGATCGATGCCCGGGATGTCGAGCGCGACGTCGAGGTCGGCGCCGGTCGCCACGATCACACCGTCATAAGCCGCACGCAGTGCGTCGATCTCGACGTCGACGCCGATCTCGACGTTGCACAGCAGACGGATGCGCGGGTTCACGAGCACGTCGTGCAGGGCATCGGTGATCTTGCGGATGCGCGGATGGTCCGGGGCGACGCCGTAGCGCACAAGTCCGTAGGGAGCCGGCAGTTTCTCGAACAGGTCGATCGACGCGGTCGGGGCGACGCCGAGGAGGATGTCGGCGGCGTAGATTCCGGCCGGCCCCGCTCCGACGATGGCGATGCGCGGTTCGGAGACGGTCATGCGTGTTCCCCCTGGGGTGCGAGCGCGGCGATGATCGGGTGATCGAAGGCGAGCATCCCGGTCTTGGCGGCGCCGCCGGGCGAGCCGATCTCGTCGAAGAACTCGACGTTGGCCTTGTAGTAGTCCTGCCATTCGTCGGGCAGATCGTCTTCGTAGTAGATGGCCTCCACCGGGCACACCGGCTCGCAGGCACCGCAGTCCACGCACTCGTCGGGGTGGATGTAGAGCGACCGTTCACCCTCGTAGATGCAGTCGACGGGGCACTCGTCGATGCAGGCCTTGTCCTTCACATCGACGCACGGCAGGGCGATCACATAGGTCATCGCGGGGTCTTCGTTCGGGTCACGCTGTCCTCGTTCGGGTCGATCGGCCCACGTCGGGGCCACTCGACAACCGTAAGACCTCAAGTACACTTGAGGTCAAATCGAGGGAGAGGCAACCGGATGAGCACGCACGCACCCGACGAGCCGCTGACGATCGGCGAGATGACCCGACGCACCGGTGTCGCCGCCTCCGCCCTGCACTTCTACGAGACGCTCGGCCTCATCGCCTCGACCCGCACGCCCGGCAATCAGCGCCGCTACGCCCGCCACATGCTGCGGCGGGTCTCGCTCATCACGGTCGCCAAGCGCCTCGGCATCCCGTTGTCCGACGTGCAGACGGCGTTCGCCGACGTGCCGCTGACCGAGACCCCGAGTCACGCCGACTGGCAGAAGGCGTCACGACGCTGGAAGCGCGAGCTCGAGAAACGGCGCGAAGGGATCGAGCGTCTCGAGCGCGAGCTGACCGGATGCATCGGCTGCGGCTGCCTGTCGATGAAGGCGTGCGGACTGCTGAACCCCGATGACGCCCTCGGCACGCAGGGCGTCGGCCCGCAGCGCCTGCAGGACTGACGCGGCGCCGCGCCGAGACCCCGCCCTCCCGCCGAGACCCCCTCGCAGCTGCGGCTGCAGCACGGGGTCTCGGCGGGAACCGGGGGTCTCGGCGTGGGTCAGGCGACCTCGAAGTCAGCGGAGAGGAGCACCTCGTCGCGGGAGCTCGGGCCGACCAGCAGCTCGAACGCGCCGGCCTCGACCAGACGCGTTCCGGCGGCATCCACGATCGTGCAGTCGGCGACCGGCAGCTCCACGCGCACGCGCGCGGACTCCCCGGGAGCGATGTCGACCTGGCGGTAGGTCTTGAGCTCCTTGTCGGTCCAGCTCACGCTCGTCACCGAATCGCGCACGTACACCTGCACCGTCTCGCGCACCGGCCGTGAGCCCGTGTTCGCCACCGTGACGTGCCCGACGATCGTGTCGGACTCCCCCAGCGTGGTCGCTTCCAACTCCAGGTCGGAGTACTCCACCGTCGTGTACGACAGGCCCTCACCGAACGCCCAGGCCGGCGACTGCGTGAGGTCGGCGTACCGATCGCCGTGCTGTCCGCGGATCTGGTTGTAGTACGTCGGCTGCTGGCCCACGTGCCGGGCGAACGAGATCGGCAGCCGACCGGAGGGCTCGACCGCGCCGGAGATGATCTCGGCGAGCGCACGACCACCCTGCATCCCCGGGTTCGCCGCCCAGATCACGGCGGCGGCCTTCGACGCGGATGCCGGGAGCACGAGCGGCTTCGAGGCGAGCAGCACGATCACGACGGGCTTTCCGGTCGCGATGAGCGCGTCGATCAGGGCGTTCTGCCCGCCGATGAGCTCGAGCGTCGCGGTCGAGCGGCCCTCTCCGACGAGCTCGATCCGGTCGCCCACGACCGCCACGACCACGTCGGAGTCGGATGCCGCCGCCACGGCCTCCGCGATCAGCGCGGCATCCGGCGCGCAGGCCTTCACCACCGGGGGACGCGGCTGGTGATCAGGGAAGAAGGCGCCCTTCGGGTCTTCCTCCAGCGTGAGGATGTCGGCACCACGGGCGTGCATGACACTCCACCCCTCGACTGCCTGCAGGCCGTCGAGAACGGTCGTGATCATCTCGCGCGGCTGTCCGTCGAGCCAGCCGGCCTGCCCCGAGCCGCCGGCCCAGTCGCCGAGCTGCGTCTGCGCGTCGTCGGCGAGCGGTCCGGTGACGGCCACCCGCAGCGGGGCAGTCGGGTCGAGTGGCAGCACCCCGTCGTTCTCGAGCAGCACGATCGAGCGTCGGGCCGTCTCGAGGTTCAGCTCCGCGTGGGCGGCACTGCCGACCACGGCGTCGAGCTGGGCACCCGGCAACCGCGGGTTCTCGAAGAGTCCGAGCTCGAACTTGAGCGTCAGGATGCGGGCGGCTGCGGCGTCGAAGGCATCCTCGGCGAGCATCCCGCGGGCCACGGCATCCAGGGCCCCCTCGTAGAAGGCGGGCGTCGTCATGATCATGTCGTTGCCGGCCCGCACAGCCGCTGCGGCCGCATGCGTGATGTCGGGCTGGATCCGCTGCTCCCACACCATGCGTCCGACGTTGTCCCAGTCGGTGATGAGGGTGCCGGTGTACCCCCACTCGCCGCGCAGCACGTCGCTGAGCAGCCAGTCGTTGGTCGTGATCGGCACGCCGTCGGTGGTCTGGTAGCCGAGCATGAACGTGCGGCACCCCTCGCGGGCGACGCGCTCGAACGGCGGCAGGAACCAGGAGATGAGCTTGCGGCGCGAGATGTCGGCCTCGCTCGCATCGCGCCCGCCCTGGGTCTCGGAGTACCCGGCGAAGTGCTTGGCGGTCGCGAGGATGGCGGTCGGGTCGTCGAGGCCGTCGCCCTGGTAGCCGCGAACCATGGCCGAGGCGAGTTCGCCGATCAGGAACGGGTCCTCGCCGAAGGTCTCGCTGATGCGGCCCCAGCGCAGGTCGCGGGCGATGCACAGCACGGGCGAGAACGTCCAGTGGATGCCGGTCACCGCGACCTCTTCGGCGGTCGCCCGGGCGACGCGCTCGAGCAGTTCGGCATCCCACGACGCGGCCATGCCCAGCTGCGTCGGGTAGATCGTGGCTCCCGGCCAGAACGAGTGCCCGTGGATGCAGTCCTCGCCGACGAGCAGCGGGATGCGGAGCCGGGTCTCGGCCGTCAGCTCGTTCGCCTGCAGGATGCGCTCGGGCGAGGTGTGCAGGATCGATCCCGCGTGCCGCCGGGCGATGTGGTCGTCGAGGTCGTCGCGCGCGTCGAGCTGCAGCATCTGCCCGACCTTCTCCTCCAGCGTCATGCGGCAGAGGAGGTCGGCCACGCGCTCGGGGATCGAGAGGGCCGGGTCCTGGTAGGGAAGGGCGGTGGTGAGGGTCTGAGAGGTCATCACTTCGGGTTCTGGGTCGAGATCGTCGAGGAGTCGGAGGTGTCGGGCGAGTCGGAGGTGTCGGGCGAGTCGGAGGTGTCGGGCGAGGCCGCCGACGTTACGGGATCGGCGCTCTTTCGCGGCAGGGGCACGCTGCGGACGGCCGTGACGGCGTCGTTCACGTCCAGCCCCTTCTTCTTCATGGCCCTGGCCCGCTCTCCCGCCGAGCGCAGGCGCGGGTTGACGTACTCGTCGATGCCGAAGTTGATGAGCGAGAGGGCGACGCCGATGATCGCGATGCAGAGCCCGGCGGGCACGTACCACCACCACAGCCGCGGGAAGGCCCCGTTCTGCTGCGCCCAGAACAGGATGGTGCCCCAGTTGAGGTTGCTCACCGGGATCACGCCGATGAAGGCCAGCGTCGTCAGGCCGAGGATGGCCGCGGTCACCGTGCCGACGAAGCTCGACGCGATGAGCGCCATCAGGTTCGGCAGCATCTCGACCGTGATGATGCGGCGCAGCGGCTCGCCGTTGGCGCGTGCGGCCTGGATGAAGTCGCGGTTGCGCAGCGACATCGTCTGGGCGCGGAGCACACGTGCACCCCACGCCCATCCGGTCAACCCGAGCACCGCGGCGATCACGATCAGTGGCGGGTTGTCGAACTGCGAGGCGATGATGATGATCAGCGGGATGCCGGGGATCACCAGGAACACGTTGGTCAGCGCCGAGAGCGACTCGCTCTTCCAGCCGCGCACGTAGCCGGCGATCACGCCGATCGTTATCGCGATGATCGTGGCGATGAAGGCTGCGAGGAAGCCGACGACGATCACACCGCGGGTGCCGTAGATGATCTGGCTCAGCACGTCCTCCCCCATGTGCGTGGTGCCCAGCCAGTGCTCCCAGGAGGGCGGCTGACGCAGCGCGGTGCGGTCCTTCTGGGTCGGTCCGTAGGGCGCGATCCAGGGTGCGAGGATCGCGATGACCACGAACACGCCGAGGATGATGAGCCCCGCGATCGACTTGGGGTTGCGGAACATCGCGAATGCCTGGCCGAGCTGCGACCAGAACGTCTTGTGCGCCGGGGCGCCGGTGGGCGGCGTGCGCAGTGTCGCGGTCTCGGGCATGCCCGAGACGACGGGCGACCCGTCGGGCGCGGTGCTCGCTGCAGTGGTGGGAACGGTCATCTCAGGACTCCATCTGGCGCGTGCGCGGGTCGAGGTAGGCGTAGACGACATCCGCGAGGATGTTGGCCACGAGCACCGACAGCGTGATCACGAGGAACACGCCCTGCATGAGGGCGAAGTCCTTGGCGTTGGTCGCGTCGAGCAGCAGCTTGCCCACGCCCGGGTAGCTGAACACCATCTCCATGACGATCGTGCCGCCGACGATGAAGCCGATCGACAGCGCGAAGCTCTGGATCTGCGGCAGCACCGCATTGCGAGCGGCGTAGCCCCAGAGCACTCGCTTGTTGGGCATGCCCTTGGCCTGCGCGACCGTGATGTAGTCGTCGTCGAGCACGGTCAGCATCATGTTGCGCATGCCGAGCACCCATCCGCCGAGCGAGGCGATCACGATGGTCAGCGCCGGCAGAGTGCCGTGCATGATCACCTGGCCGATGAAGTCGAAACTCCATTCCGGCGACTGCCCCTTGTCATACGCGTGTGAGGAGGGGAACCACTTCAGCGTGGAGGAGAAGATCGCGATGGCGATCAGGCCGAGCCAGAAGTACGGGATGGTGTTGAAGAACGTCGTCACCGGGATGATCGCGTCGAGCTTGCTGCCGCGCTTCCAGCCGACGATCGCGCCGGCGACCGTGCCGATCGTGAACGAGATGATCGTCGCGATGCCGACCAGACCGAGGGTCCACGGCAGGGCGGCGGCGAGCACCTCGGCGACCGGCCGAAGGCCGTGCAGCGTGGAGATGCCGAGGTCGCCGCGCAGCAGCATCGCCCAGTACTCGATGTACTGCTGCCACACCGACTTGTCGGTGTCGATGCCGAGCAGGATGCGCAGAGCGTCGGCCGCCTCGGGGCTGACGTTGGGGTTGCGGGCGAGGTAGGAGCTGACCGCGTCGCCCTTCATGAGGCGCGGCAGGAAGAAGTTGATCGTGATGGCCGCCCACAGGGTGAACAGGTAGAAGCCCGCGCGCCCGGCGAAGAAGCGCCACGGCACGAGCCGCTGCCCGCGCTGCGCCGTGGTCGCGGTGGTTCCGACCTCGAGGGCGTCGCGGGCGACCAGATCGTTGTCATCCAGCTGGGGGAATGCGGAGCTCACCGTGCGCCTCCGTTCGATGCGGCCTGTGCGAAGAACTTGTCCGGGTCGGGGGAGGCGGATCGCAGCTCTCGCGTGTACGGATCCTGCGGGTTGAGGATGACGTCGTCGGCGGTGCCGTACTCCACGACGCGCCCCTGGTTGAGGACCATGATCTCGTCGCTGAAGTGGCGGGCGGTCGCCAGGTCGTGGGTGATGTAGAGCACGCCGAGCCCCTCTTCGCGCTGCAGGTCGGCGAGCAGATTCAGCACGCCGAGACGGATCGAGACGTCGAGCATCGAGACCGGCTCGTCGGCGACGAGAAGCGACGGACGGGAGGCCAGCGCGCGGGCGATCGCGACGCGCTGCCGCTGCCCGCCGGAGAGCTCGTGGGGTCGACGGTCGATCACGGCATCCGCATCCAGGCGCACGCGGTCGAGGAGCCGGCGCACCTCGTTCTCCGTCTCCTTCTTCGGCGCGACGTCGTCGAGACGGATCGGGCGCTCCAGGTGGTACCGGATCGAGTGGTACGGGTTGAGCGAGGCGAACGGGTCCTGGAACACCATGCGCAGCTGCTGCCGGTACCTCCGCAGTCCCTTGCCGCGACGGGGAATCGGTGTGCCGTCGAGCAGCACCTCGCCGCTGGTGGGGGTCTCGAGCTGGGTGAGGATCTTCGCGATCGTGGACTTGCCGCTGCCGGACTGGCCCACCAGGCCGATCGTCTGGCCGGAGGTGAGGGTGAAGCTCACCTCGTCGAGCGCCTTGATCTGGCCGGCGCCGCGGACGTTGTACGCCTTCGTGACGTTTCGGAATTCGAGGGTGGTCATCGCACCAGCACTCCTCTCTCGCCGGTGAGTCGCGGGAACGACGACAGCAGCGTCTTCGTGTACTCGTGCGCGGGCTGCGTCCAGATTCGCTCTGCGGTCGCGAGCTCGATGATCTCGCCCTCGCGCATGATCGCGATCCGGTCGCTGATCTCCAGGAGGAGCGGAAGGTCGTGGGTGATGAAGATCACCGAGAAGCCGAACTCGTGCCGCAGTTGCGAGATCTGCTTGAGGATCTCCCGCTGCACCAGCACGTCGAGCGCGGTGGTCGGCTCGTCCATCACCATGAGCTGCGGCCGGAGGGCGAGGGCCATCGCGATCATCACGCGCTGGCGCATGCCGCCGGACAGCTCGTGCGGGAAGGAGCGGATGCGCTGGCGCCCGACCTTGACGATCTCGAGCAGCTCCTCGGCCTCGGCCCGGCGCTGCTTGCGGTTCATGTCGGGGCGGTGGATCTCGAACACGTCCTCCAGCTGCGAGCCGATCGTCGCCACCGGGTTGAGGGCGTTCATCGCGCCCTGGAACACCATCGACACCTTGTCCCAGCGGAACCGCTGCATGGCATCCACATCGAGCGCGTTGATGTCGATGTCGACGCCGGTCGCATCGTGGAACGTCACGCTTCCGCTGGTGATGACGGCCGGGGCGCGCAGCAGGCGCTGCACCCCGTAGGCGAGCGTGGTCTTGCCGCATCCGCTCTCGCCGGCGAGACCGAGGATCTCGCCGCGCTGCAGTTCGAGGGTCACGTTCTTCACCGCCTCGACGGGCGGATCGACGTCGTACACGACCGAGAAGTCGCGCACGCTGAGCAGGGGGTCTGGCATGGGGTGTCCTTCGTGGGGGGGCGGGCCCTTCGACAGGCTCAGGGACCCAGATGGGTGGCTGAGCCTGTCGAAGTCCGGCCGTGGGTGGCTGAGCCTGTCGAAGTCCTACTCGGCGGGCTTGAGCTTCGTGAGGATCTGCACGATGTTCTGCTGCGTCGGGTCGGCGGACGCGTACGGGTCCTCCTCCGACGGCCAGCCCACGTAGTTGCGGGTGTTGAACTCGCCCAGCAGCGGGTGCGCGCCCAGCGGGATCGCCGGCACCTGCTCGGAGAAGATCGTCTGCAGCGTGTCGAGTGCCGCGGTGCGCTCCTCATCCGACGAGGCGTTGGCGTACGAGTTCAGCGCGGCCGTCGCCTCCGGGTCTTCGAACCGGCCGAAGTTGAAACCGGCCTTGCCGTCCGAGATCCAGCGCGGGTCCATGGTCGAGGTGTAGAGGCCGTAGGCCGTGCCGCTGTCCTCGAGCCAGTGGATGATCGCCGAGAAGGTGCCGTTGTCGCGCGGGTCCGCCCAGCCGCCCCAGTCGGGCATGTCGATCTTGACCTCGGCGCCGATGGAATCGGTCACGTCTTCGGCGATGAGCTCCTGCGCGGTGTTCCAGTCGCTCCACCCCGAGGGCACCGAGAGCGTGAACGAGACGGGTGCGCCGTCGGGGTCGATCAGCGCGTCGTCCTTCCAGGTGTAGCCGGCGGTCTCGAGCAGGTCACGGGCCTTCTCGGCGTCGACCGAGTAGTCCACGTCCTTGAACTCGGGCTGGATCTCGTCTTCGAGGATCGACGACAGACCGGTCACCGACCAGACGGCCTCGCTGGCGCCCTCGCGTGCGATGTCGACGTAGGCGTCGCGGTCGATCACCCAGGCGAGCGCCTGACGGAAGGCCGGGTCATCGAACGGCTTCTGCTGCAGGTTCATGAACAGGGTCGCCGAGCCGGTGGTGGGAGCTGCCCAGAACTTGTTGTGCTCGGGGTCGGCGTCGAGGAACTGCTCCTGGATCTGCGGGATGAAGGCCTGCGCCCAGTCGGCGTCGCCGCCTGCGAGAGCCGTGGTGAGCGCGGTGTTGTCACCGTACGAGACGTAGTGCAGCTCCGGCACGGCGAGGTCGCCGCCCCAGTAGTCGTCGCGCGCGTCGAGCGTGACCGACTCGGTCGACCAGTTCGACAGGACGTAGGGGCCGGTGCCGACCAGGTCGTCGCCCTTGACGGGATCGGTGGCCGGGTCGTCGAGGTTCTCCCAGATGTGCTTCGGGACGATCGGCACGTGCAGGGCGCGGCCCAGGTTGACGTACTTCGATGCGCCGAACGTCAGCACGACGTTGTCGCCCTCGACCACGGCGCTGTCCAGCTGGAGACCGGCCGTGTCGAGCGCGGGCGTGGAGGCGAGCTCGTACGAGTAGACGATGTCGTCGGCGGTGAACGGCTCGCCGTCGCTCCAGGTGACGTCCTTGCGCGGGACGACCGTGAGCTGCGTGTAGTCGTCGTTCCACTCGAGGCTCTCGGCGAGCCACGGGGTCACTCCGCGGTCACCGGTCTGGTTGACGAGGGCGAGGGTCTCGAAGATCACCTTGCCGTAGCCGTACTTCGATGCGGACGAGTCGCCGACGTACGGGTTGTTGGATTCGGTGGTGATCGCGCCATCCGGCTTCGCGATCGTGAGGGCGGCGCCGCCGGCGGCACTGCCGGAGTCGTCGTTACCTCCTGCGGAGCATCCGGCGAGGGCCGAGATACCGAGGGCGGTGATCGCGGTCGCCGCGATCAGAGACTTTCTGAGCTTCATTGCTTCTCCTTGGGCACGGTCGTTGTGCTGTGGCGCCGGTGGATGGGGGTCCGCCGGCCGTCGTGATTTGCTTACTGTCGAGAAAGTAAGCTTCCGTGAGGTTACCGAGGAGTAAGTTAGTTCGCAAGCACGGCTTGCGAGAGAGAGGAGGCCGCGGTGGCAGACAGCGACCAGACCGTCCGCGTGCGCCCGGCGACCCTCGCGAAACGCGAGCAGATCCTCAAGGCGGCCGTGGAGATCTTCGGCAACAAGGGCTCGACCAACGGCACCCTCGCCGACGTCGCCGACCAGGTCGGGATCACGCACGCCGGGGTGCTCCACCACTTCGGATCGAAGCAGAAGCTGCTGCTCGAAGTGCTCTCCTATCGCGATCAGACCGACGTCGCCGAACTCGCCGAGAAGCACATCCCCGGCGGCCCCGAGCTCTTCCTGCACCTGGTGCGCACGGCCTACGCCAACGAGCGTCGCCCCGGTATCGTGCAGGCGTACACCGTGCTCTCGTCCGAATCCGTGACCGACGACCACCCCGGCCGGGAGTACTTCGAGGACCGGTACACGACGCTCCGGCGCGAGGTCACCGCGGCGTTCCACGAGCTGTGCGCCCAGGAGGGTGTGCGAGACCCCGACACGATCGCCGACGCGGCGGCCGCGATCCTCGCGGTGATGGACGGGCTGCAGCTGCAGTGGCTCCTGCACCCCGGAACGGTCGAGCTGGGCGGCGCGAGCGAGTTCGCGATCCGCGCGATCGTGAACGGCGTGCTGCACCCCGGACCCGAGCTGTCGAGGTACGCGGCTTCCACGAGCTGAGACCCCGACTTCTCGTCGAGACCCCGCCCTGGCGCTGTCGCGGAGGCGGGGTGTCGGCGGAAACCAGGGGTCTCGGCGAGGCGAGCTGCCACGGCTAGGCTCGGGCCATGACGATCGACCTCGAAGCGCTGTACATCGACCTGCATCAGCATCCGGAGCTCTCGTTCCAGGAGACGCGCACCGCCGGCATCGCCGCCCAGCATCTGCGCGACCTCGGGCTCGAGGTCGAAGAGGGCGTAGGCGTCACGGGCGTCGTCGGCGTGCTGCGCAACGGCGACGGGCCGGTCGTGTGGGTGCGCGCCGACATGGACGCACTGCCGGTCGAGGAGCAGACCGGTCTCGCCTACGCGAGCACCGCCCACGGCGTCGACCCCGCCGGCACGACCGTTCCCGTCATGCACGCCTGCGGCCACGACATGCACGTGACCGCCATGATCGGCGCGGTCGAGAAGCTCGTCGCCGAACGCGATCAGTGGTCGGGCACCCTCGTCGTGGTGATCCAGCCCGCCGAGGAGTACGGCGCCGGCGCGCGCGCGATGCTCGACGCCGGCATCCTCGACCGCTACCCGAAGCCCGACGTCGTGCTCGGCCAGCACGTGACCCCGCTGCCCGCCGGCATCATCGGCGTGCGCAGCGGAACACAGATGGCGGCATCCGACGGCCTGACCGTGACACTGCACGGACGCGGCGGCCACGGTTCCCGCCCGCACGCCACGATCGACCCGGTGGTCATGGCCGCGGCGACCGTCATGCGTCTGCAGACCATCACCTCGCGCGAGATCGACCCGCAGGGCGTGGCCGTGGTGACGGTCGGCTCGATCCACGCCGGCCTCAAGAACAACATCATCCCCGCGGAGGCGAAGCTCGAGCTGAGCCTGCGCTATCCGAACGAAGAGGCGCGCGAGAAGGTGCTCGCGAGCGTCGAGCGCATCGTGCGGGCCGAGGCCACGGCATCCGGCGCCGAGCGTGAGCCCGAGATCCGCACCGACCACACACTTCCGGCGACGATCAACGACGAGGATGCCACGGCACGGGTGACCGCAGCACTCCAGCGTGCCCTCGGCGAAGCATCCGTCATCGACCCCGGCATGTTCACCGGCAGCGAGGACGTCTCGTGGTTCGCTCGCGATGCCGGGGTGCCGCTGGTGTTCTGGTTCTGGGGCGGCATCGACCCGGTCCGTTTTGCCGAGGCGAGCGCGGCCGGGCGCCTGGAGAAGGATATCCCGACCAACCACTCGCCGTTCTTCGCCCCGGAGATCCACCCGACCATCGAGGTCGGCGTGACGGCACTGTCGGCCGCGGCGCGGGAGTTCCTGGGTTAGACCGCGGGCTCGGTCGCGGCTGCGGCCCGGCCCGCCCGCGCTTCCTTCGGTGAAACGCGCTTCCGTCGGCCGTTCTGGCGAGAAACGGCCGACGGAAGTGCCGATCTCCGCGGCCGGTGCGAGGCCAGGGCGCGTGTCCCCCGAATGGCCGATAGCGCGGGCGGCGGTTGTCCGCCATGATGACTACACATGGTTCCTCGGAAGGGCTCTGCCTCGAGGTCGGAGCGGACTTTCATGGAGGTACCTCGTGCTCATGCCGGACGCGCTCGGTGACGGGCTCTCTCGTTGACGGGGCCGGACCGACCGACGGACGAGCTGTCCGACTTCGCGGAGTTGATGACCCACGAGCAGGAGTTCGCCTCCTCTCGCGATCTCGATCCGGGGGTCCGCAGACGACGCCGACGCCGGGGGCTCCTCATCACCGCCGTCTGTGTCGTCCTGCTGCTGGCCGCGACCGGAGGCTACATCGCGTGGGCTCTCACCGCTCCCGTGAATCCGCCGAAGGTGACGTCGCAGATTCCGCCCGTGCCGGCCGGTGCGGCCGCGTCCATCGCCGCAGTCCCCGCCTCTTCATCGGCGATCAGCATCTCCGGCGCGGACGAATACCTGGGTGCAGGGGCGAGCGGAATCTGGTCGTCGAGCGGAACCGGCGACCCGCTCCCCATCGCGAGCATCACCAAGCTCATCACCGCGCTCGTGATCCTCGACGCCGTGCCGCTCGCCTCCGCCGACGATCCCGGGCCCACCATCACCTTCAGCAAGGCCGACCACGATCTCTACGACCGCTACTACGTGCTGGGCGCGACCATCGCCCCCATGCCCACGGGCACCTCGATGTCGCTGCACGATGCCCTGGCCGCCATGCTGATCCCCTCGGCGAGCAACTACGCCGAGGCACTGTCCTCCCACATCTTCGGATCGCAGAACGCGTTCCTCGGCGCGACGCGCGACTGGCTCTCCGCCCACGGCTTGACGGGCACCACGATCACCGAGCCCACCGGCATCAGCCCGCGCAATACGAGCACGGCTGCCGACCTCCTGGCCATCGGGAAGCTGGCCGCGGCGGATCCGACGATCGCTCAGATCGTCGCGACCCCGTCGATCTCTCTCCCCGGCGCCGGCCAGCTGTACAACACCAACGGCCTGCTCGGAACCAGTGGCATCACCGGGTTGAAGACCGGCTCCCTCGGCCAGGGCACGTACAGCCTGCTGTACACCGCGACACTCGTCGTGGGCACCGCCGACCCACTCGCGGTGACCGGCGTCATCCTCGGAGGACCGACACGCGAATCCGTGAACGGGAGCGTGCTCGCCACCCTGGACAGCATCCGTACCGGCTTCCACGAAGTGCCCGTCGCGACATCCGGACAGGAGATCGGCACGATCACGACACCCTGGGGATCCACGGCCCAGCTTGTGGTCGGCGAGGATGCGGCGATCTTCACCTGGTCGGACACCCCGATCGTCGCGACGATGGACATCGAGACTCCGCCGACCTACCGCGACGGCACGGTCGTGGGGAGCATCACCTGGACCGCCGGGCCGCAGACCGTGACCGCCCCGGTCGAGATCAAGGGGAGCGTTGACCCGCCGTCCGAGTGGTGGCGGCTCACCCACCCGGCCGAGCTCGGGTCAGCGACGGGAGACTGAGGGCTGAGGCGGCCCGCTCGTGCGAGCGTGAATCGCGCTCCCGTCGGTGAATCGCACTCCCGTCGGCCGTTCTGCCGCCAAACGTCCGCGGGAAGTGCGACTGGCCGCAGCTGGCGCGAGCAGCGACGACGCGGGTGGGCGCCGGATGGCTAGACCCCGACGACCCGCGGATCAGCCGGGGCGGGCGGGGTCGAGCGCGGCGCAGGGGGCGGCGGCGGCGCGAGCTGACGCTGGGGCACGCCGTGGGCTTCGCGGTGCAGGCGCTCCATGCGACTGTCGAGTTCGGAGGCAGCATCCGCGGCGTCGGACAGACTGTCGACGAGGTGCGAGGGCACCTGGTTCGAGAACTTGTAGTAGATCTTGTGCTCGAGGCTGGCCCAGAAATCCATCGCGATCGTGCGGAACTGCACCTCGACCGGCACCGACAGCGCACCGGTCGACAGGAACACGGGCACCTCGATGATCGCGTGCAGGCTCTTGTAGCCGTTGTCCTTCGGGTGCGCGATGTAGTCCTTGACCGTGCGCACGGTCACGTCGTCCTGCGCGGTGAGCAGGTCGAACAGGCGGTACACGTCGGCGACGAAGCTGCAGGTCACGCGCACGCCGGCGATGTCGGTGATCTCGGCGCGGATGCGGTCGAAGTCGGGCTCATCGATCCCCTTGCGGGCGATCTTCTCGACGATGCTGTCCGGCGACTTCAGCCGGCTCTTCACGTGCTCGATCGGGTTGTACGCGTGGTCGTGCGTGAACTCGTCGCGGAGGATCGAGATCTTGGTCTCGACCTCGCGCATCCCGAACTCGTACTCGCGCAGGAACCGCTGCAGCTCGTCACGCAACTCGCGGGCCTGGTTGATCGTGTCCTCGGTGACGTGAACGGTCGACATGGCATCGACGTTACGCGTTCGTGATCGGAAACCGCTGTGGAAGTCCGATGTCCTCACGATTCCCATGCGGGCGCGCCACCGGGCGCTTCCGGTCGCGGCGGGTGGGGGCTAGAGCGCCGAGGTGGAGGCGGGGGTTCGGGCATCCCGAAGGTGCTGGCCGGAGAGGATGCCGGGGAGCCCGCGCCCGGCGCGGGTGGTGAACGGCAGGACGACCGCGGCGAGGAACAGGACGGCCGCCGCGAACCCGAAGATCCCGCCCGGCAGCTGAAGAGCGCTGATCCCGCCGATGCCGCCCGCCCAGCGGAGAAGACGTGCGAACGGTGCCGGCAGACGCGACCCGCCGTAGCGGAGCTGCACGGCGACGTCGCCGATCGAACGCCCGCCCACCAGGATGAGCACCAGGAACAGCGCGGACGGGACGATCGTGGCCGCCGCCGACGCGAGGCTGCCGTCGAGAACCGCGGCGCGATCGTCCACGACGAACTCCAGCCACACCTGCACGATCACGCCGGCTCCCATGCTCACGAACCCGTAGGCGAGGAAGTCGCACAACATCGCGAGCACACGGCGGCCGCGGGTGACCGGACGGGGCAGATCGGCGTCGGGGCGCGCCTCCGCGCCGCGCATCGGCCGTGGAACGATGAGCGCCAGGGTGCAGCCGACGACGGCGCCGAGGGTGTTCGTCATCAGATCGCCCACGTCGAAGAAGCGATACGCGCAGGGGTAGACGCCCCACACTCCGGTCAGCTGCGTCGTCTCGACCAGCAGCGAGAGTCCGAACCCGGCCACGAGCGCCGTCAGGATGCCGCGGCCGGCGAGCACCCGGACGAAGAATCCGAGCGGCACGAACAGCAGCACGTTGAACACCAGCTGCAGCAGGGCCGGCTGCCGCAGCGGGTTGCCCGGCGCCGCGAACGCCTTCTGCACGTCGCGCACGACCGACATCGGATCGGTGATCGCCCCGACGCAGCGGATCATGTCGGGGTCGGGCAGCGGAAGCAGGGTGTATGTCCAGATCGCCCAGAAGTAGATCAGGGCCGACAGCCAGAGCAGCGTGCGCCCGAGGCCGAGCCGCCCGCGCCGGCGGTAGCTGATCGCCACGAACGGCACGAACAGGAGGATGCCGAAAGCCACTCCGATCGCGATCGCGATGAACCCGAGCAGCACCTGATCTTCCACAGCGTGCCAGTGTAGCTGCGCGTTCAGCCCGGGTCGGGATGCGGCGCGGCGGCGTCCTGGCCGAGTCCGGCTTCGCGCGCCCGGACGATGAGCGCGCTGCGATCGGAGACCGCGAGCTTCGCGAGGATGCCGGACAGATAGTTGCGCACCGTCTTCGAGGAGAGCACCAGCCGGCGGGCGACCGCCTGGTTGTCGAGCCCGCGGGCGATGAGGTCGAGCACCTCGCGCTCCCGGTGCGTGAGCTCGGGGAACACCACCGGCCCGGTCGTGCGTGCCCCGGAGAGCAGGTCGATCGCCCGCCGCCCGACCTCCGCGGTGAGCAGCACGTCGCCCGCGGCCACCGCCCGCAGCCCCCGCTCGATCTCGTCGGGCAGAGCGCTCTTGAGCAGGTAGCCGCGGGCTCCGGCACGCAGCGCGGCGAACACGGAATCGTCGTCGCCGAGCATCGTGACGATGAGCACCCCGATACCGGGGGCGGCGCGGACGATGCGGCGCGTGGCCTCGATACCCGACCCCGAGCCGAGGTCCACGTCCATGAGCACGACGTCCGGCTGCGCGGCCAGGACCCCCTCGACGGCGTCGTCTTCCGTGCCCGCCCGACCGACCACCTCGAAGCCCTCGATCGATTCGAGGAAGCTCGACATGCCGTACGCGAAGACGGGATGGTCGTCGACGACGAAGATGCGCACGGAGCCCTCGAGCTCCGACGCACCCGCATCGATCGGCTGCTCCGGCATGCCGCTCACGCTAGCGGTCCCCAGACCGTGGCGCATCACCGCTGCGCTCCGGCGGCTGCGGGCGCGGGCGCGGGCGCGGCGCATCCTCGGCGGAAGCAGCCCCATCTGCTTCCGCCGAGTCCCCGTTGTCGCCCGACCGGCTCGAAGCCGTCGAGAGCCACCCGGATCGGCGTCCCCCAGCACGCCGACGGACGCCGACCGCAGTCTGCGCCCGTTCTGGCACGGTTCGCCCCGCTCGACCGCGCATGGTCCCTCCTCGCGTCGACGTGACATCGTCGACCAGAGCCGACGATAGGCGTCCCGATGTCCCGATCGAGAGGGGGCCGCGTCCCGACGTCACGGGAGATGCGACCCGGGACGCGTCGGATGCTGGATTCGCCGGTCACCGCTCGGGCACACTGAGGCGCAGAGAGGAGCGCCCGTGCCCATGACGGCCGCCGCACGCACGACGACGGAGGCACTGCCGCGCGCCACCCGCACGCTGCCCGTCGCTCTCCTGCTCGTGTCCTCGTGGCTGCCCGCCCTCACCGGCATGGTGCTGTGCCTGCTCTCGGCCTCCGGCATCGAGGCCGTCGGCACCCTCAGCGCCGCGCTCGGATTCGGCGGTGCCGCAGCCCTGCTCCCGGCCCGAGGCGGGCATGGGGGGCGCGGCGGTCCGTTGCTCCCGATCGCCCTGGCGGTGACGGCCGTCGGTGCGGGGCTGTCCACCCTCGCCTCGGGACTCCACGCGACCGGGATCGACGGCGGCCTCTGGCTCGATATCCTCGGCGTCGCCTGGATGCCGGGCGGCCTCACGGTCGCGGGCGTTCTCGGAGCGGCGGTCATGCTCCGGTCGCGTTCCCTCCTGGTCGCCGGAGCCCTGCTCTCCACCGCGATCGGTGTCACGAGCGCCGCGGAACTCCAGCAGGGTCGGCCTGTCCCGCTCGCCGCCGCACTGTGGATCGTGTGGCTCGCGCTCGCGCTCGGATCCGGCCTGATGATCCTGTGGGCGGCGGCGCGTCGTCCCTCCCCGGATCGAGAAGCCGCGCTCTGGCTCGCCATCGCGCACTTCGCACTCCTGCTCTCGGGCGTCGGGGGCTACATCGTCGGCGACGAGAGCGGACCCTCCCTCATCGGCACGGCGTTCGCCGCAGCATTCCTCCCCGCCGGCGTGCTGTTCGCCGCGGCATCCTTCCTCCTCACGGCGATCGCGCGTGCTCCCGATGCCGTCGACCCACCGCGTGCGCGCTTCGCGGTCGGGGTGCTGCTGGTGTCCGCCCTGCTCGTCGCGTACGGCGCGGTCGCGGCGAGCGCGGCCCAGCTTGCCCCGCCCACTCCCACCAGTGGAGGGATGATCGCCGTCGTGCTCCTGGCCATCGGCGCCGAGCCTGCCCGCCGCGGCATCCAGCGTGCGGTCGACCAGCTGCTCTACGGGCGATCGGCCGATCCCCGCGCACTGCTCCGGACGGTCAGCGAGGAGATCGCGGGAGGGGAGAGCGGGTCGCTCGGCGCCCTGGCTGCTGCCCTCCGGCAGTCCCTGCGGCTCGGCGGGGTCGCCATCACCTCCTCGACGGGAGAGGGGACCCGCGTCGAGGCCGGGCGCATCGATCCGGCGACCCGGCAGACCATCACCCTCGTCGCGGCAGACGGACCATGCGGAACGGTGGAGGTGTGCGGAACCGCAGGTCGTCGCCCCGAACCGCGGACGATCGATGCGCTGCGCCGGATCGGCGGGGTGTTGAGCGTCGCCGTGCTCCTCGCCGAGGTCAACGAGGGACTTCGCGAGGCGCGCGATCGGGCCCGACGCATCGCCGCGAGTGAGCGCCGGTTCGCCCGTGCCGAGATCGAGGCCGGGATCGTTCCGGCGCTCGCGAGCATCCGCCGCGACCTGCAGGGCCTGCCGGGAGCCACGGATCCAGGGGCGCTCCTCAGCCGGACCACCGTGGCGCTGCAGGCGGCCACGACCGACGTGAGAGACCTGGCACGTACGCTCCTGCCCGGATCGCTGGATGCCGGCGACCTGCCGGGCGCCCTCGCCGATCTGGCGGCACGCTTCGAACACCCGACCCTTCTCGCAGATGTGCGGCACGAGCCCGAGCGCCCGGAGGCGGTGTACCACCTCGTCGCGGAGGCGGTCCTGCGCGCTCGGCGTCGCGGCGGCATCGAGCGCATCGAAGTCGTCGTGGACTCCGACGACCGGTGGCAGCTGCGGCTGGTCGGCGCCCGACAGCACGTCCGACCGATACTCGGTGCGATCCGAGCACGGGCGGAAGAGGCCGGATACCGCACCGACGACGACGGGTCGACCACCACTCTGACCGTGACGGGGAAGGCATGAACCGCCCCGCACCGGCACGGACCCTCGCCGCACTCGCCGTGTTGATCCCGGCGTGGGGACTGGCTGCCGCGTCGGTCGCCCTCGCCTGGATCTTCCAGCTCCCCGCCGCCCCCGTCGCCGGCACCTTCCTCTCCCCGGCGCCGCCGGAGGCTCAGGCGCGCTTCGACGACATCGGCGTCACCGTCGCGGTCGTCTACGCGCCGCTCGCCGCCGTGCTGCTGCTGCGCCGCCCGCAGCCGGTGGCGATCCTGCTCGGTGTGCACGCGGTCGGTTCCGGACTCGCGGCGTTCGGGGTGCAGTACGGTCTGCTGTCGCTCGCGCATCCATCGCTCCCCGGAGCGGGACTGCTCGCGTATGCCGGCGGGTGGGCCTTCGTGCCGGGGACCTTCCTGACGGCGATCGTGCCGGTGCTGCTCCTGCCCAGACGACGGTCCGTGCTCCGCCGCGTGCTGGTGCGCGTGGTCGTGGTCGCCGCCGCCGTGGCCACCGTGTCGTCCCTGACGCAGCAGGGCGACGGCCCCCTCGAGAACCCACTCGCACCACCCTGGCCCGAGTATCAGAGCCTGCTCCCGGGCGCGTACGCGGTCGCGGCGGCGCTGACGCTGTGCTCGTCGCTCGTGGTCGCCGGAATCCTGGCGCGCCAGGCGATGCGGGCACAGCGCGACGAGAGGTCGCCGCTGCTGTGGCTGTTCGTCGGCCACGTGTTCCTCACGGCGTCCTACGTGGTGACCGTATTGCCCGCGTCGCTTCAGCTCGCAGCGCCGATCTGGGTCTTCGGCACCATCGCCCCGATCGTCGGGCAGATCTTCTATCCCTCCGCCGTGCTGGTGATGGGCCTGCAACACCGTCTTCGCGGCATCGACGTGGCCGTCAGCGCCGTGCTGACCACCAGCATCCTCGCGGTACTGGCCGCCGGAGGATACCTGCTCATCGTCACGACACTCGAGACCCTGGCGCCGCCGACCCCGATCGCGGTCTTCACGACGGCCGCGGTGATCGCGATCGGCCTGCTCCCCGCCAGGCGCCTCATCCACCGCCGCGTCGACCGGCTCGTCTACGGCGAATCCGGAGCGCCGGAACGTCTCGTGCGCACTCTCGGAGCCGAGGTCGGCGAGATCGCCACCGGCACCGATGGCCTGCGCGCGCTGGCCTCGGCGCTGCGCCGCACGTTGCGACTCGGCTCGGTGCGCATCAGCACCACCGCCGAGCCGGGGGCGCCGTCGGCGGGCGATGACGCCGTGGGGGTGCTGGTCGGCACACCGGAGGGTCTCCCCTCCCTTTTCACCCTGCGACCCGGAGGGCAGAGCGGGGCGATGACGGTGCTCGCCGTCACCGGCCCGGACCCGGAGCTGCCCGTGGGGCGACGAGCCCGTGAAGCCATCGCCGATCTCGTCCCCGTGATCGGCGTCGTCGTGCGCCTCGCCATCGCATCGACCGCACTGGACGAGGCGCGGGGGAGGGCGGCGGAGGCGCGGCATGCCGAGCGTCGGGCGCTCCGCCGCGAGCTGCACGACGGCCTGGGGCCCGCACTCGCCGGTGCCGGATTCTCACTCGCCGCCGCATCCAACTTCCTGGCCCGCGGCGATCGCGCGGCAGCGGAGGCCGCCGCGGCCGGAGTCGACGCTCTGCTGGACGCGCAGACCGTGACGCTGACCGGACTGGCGCGCGGAGGCACGACTGAGGTGCACGACCTCGCGGCCGAGCTGCACAGCCTCGTGACGTCGTTCGCCGGCGCGGCAAGCACGGTGCATCTCTCCGTCGCGGAGACCCTCGTCCTCGATCCCGGCCGCTCCGGCATCCTGCTGCGCATCGCGGCCGAGGCTCTTCTGAATGCGGTGCGCCACGCCGAGGCCGCGTCCGTCGAGGTCACGCTGGGCGGCCAAGAGGGCGTGGTCCTGTGCGTGCGCGACGACGGGCGCGGCATGCGTGAGGCCTCGGGCGCGGGCGTCGGTCTCGCGTCGATGCGCGAGTGGGCGCAGGAGGCGGGGCTCCGCATCGCCTGGGAACAGCCGGCGGACGGCGGCACGCTCGTGCTGGTGCGTGCCGCCGACCCACGGCTGAGATGATCAGCGCCGCTGCTCCGCGCCGGACTCGGCGGAGGCCGCCGCGACCTGGTGCGTCGCCACACGGTCCCCGATCGCAACGCCGCGGCGGCCGACCAGCATCCACAGCGACGCGAAAGCGAGGCCGAGACCGCCCACGGGGCCCGCGAGTCCGGGGACGCCGGTGACGATGTACCCCGCCGTCACCAACAGCACCAGCCCCGCGAGCAGAGTGCCGAGGATGCGCGACACCGAGCGCTCGACCCAGGCCATGGCGGCGAGCGCTCCCAGCGACACGAGCACCCCGAACCACGGGATGAAGGCGCCGAAGTCGGTCAGCGCGTAGAACACGAGGAGGCCCTCGTCGCCGAAGCTCCCGAACTCCGGGCCGCCGTGGCCGTAGAGGGCGAGGGAGCCCTTCCACCCGTACCCGAACGTGAGCCCCGCCGCCGAGGTGACGAGTCCCGCGGAGAAGACCCGGGAGGCCACCGAGTTCCGGACCCGCTCCGTGCGAACGCGCCAGGCGCCGTGCAGCACGAGAAGGCAGGCGACGGCGGCGAACCCGAAGAGGAAGCCGAGCTGGTTGCCCATCGGATCGAGGTTGGGCATATCCTCGGCCGCGGCGATGAGCACACCGCCGCGCTCGTAGTCGGCCTCGGTCCACGGCCGCACGTCGAAGAGGATGGTGGCCGCGAAGCCGAGAAGGCCGGCGGCGACACCCCACAGCAGCCAGAGGCGGCCTGCACGGGGTGCGGCCGGTGGGCGTGAGCCGCGGGTTCGCGCGGCGGTGGTCTGAGACATCCGTCTCTCCTGTTCTGTCAGTGCGCCCCGAGCGGGCACGCCGCCACTCTCGGCGTCCGGCCATCCCGGGCGTCAGGGGCGGGCGTCACGACTCGACGGGCGGCGCCGTCGGGCACCCGGACGAGGTCTCCCCCGGGCTCGGGACGACGGCCCCTCGCGCCCGGGACACCGGGACGGAGAGTGTCGAGGTGCACCGCTCTTCCGTTCGGCAGCGGCGGTGCCCATCGGACCGGGGGACGGTGATCCACTCCCCCTCACCGTCCCTCTCCCGCGGGCGTAAGGATTCCGTGAGGGTCGCGCATCCGGCCGTAGGGATTCCGTGAGGATCGCGTGAGGATGCCGTCAGCGGGCGTAGTGTCGCCGGACGTGTCAGTCGAAAACAGGGAAGGCGCGGACGCGCCACCGCGCGCGAAGCGCATCATCATCGGGGAACCCCTGACGAGCCAGCAGGTCGACGACCAGCTGCTCCCCAAGCGCATGGCGCTGCCGATCTTCGCGTCGGATGCGCTGAGCTCGGTGGCCTACGCGCCGCAGGAGCTCGTGATGATCCTGCTCATCGGCGGGCTCACCTTCCTCTCGTTCACGCCGCTCGTCGCGATCTCGGTCGTGGTGCTGCTGATCGTGGTCGTGCTCAGCTACCGGCAGCTCATCAAGGCCTACCCCTCGGGCGGTGGCGACTACGAGGTCGCATCGAAGAACCTCGGCGAGATCCCCGGGGTGATCGTCGCCGCAGCGCTCCTGGTCGACTACGTGCTGACCGTGGCCGTGTCGGTCGCCTCCGGTGTCGACAACATCATCTCGGCGGTGCCCGGCCTCGACCCGTTCCGCGTGGAACTCGCGGTCGGCTTCGTGATCCTCATCATCGTCGTGAACCTGCGCGGGGTGCGCGAGGCCTCGCTCGTCTTCGCCATCCCCACGTACGTGTTCATCGGCTCGGTCGGCGTCATGATCGTCACCGGCCTGATCCGCACGTTCCTGGGCGATGCCCCCGTCGCCTCGAGCCACGACTTCTCCGTGCAGGCGGAGAGTCTCAGCCAGGCGGCCGTGATCCTGCTGATCCTGCGTGCGTTCTCGAGCGGATGCTCCGCCCTCACCGGCGTCGAGGCGGTGTCGAACGGGGTGCCCGCGTTCCGGGCACCCAAGGTGCGCAACGCCCAGTCGACGCTCGTGCTGATGGGGTCGATCGCGGCCTGCCTGTTCGCGGGGCTCACCGCGCTCGCCCTCATCACCGGCGTGCACTACGCCGAGAACCCGTGCGACCTGATCGGCTTCGACTGCACGAACCCGCAGCCGAGCCTGATGGCGCAGATCGCCTCGGCGACGTTCGGCGGCGGGAGCATCGCCTTCTTCATCGTGCAGGCCGCGACCGCGTGCGTGCTGCTGCTCGCCGCGAACACCGCCTTCAACGGCTTCCCGCTGCTGGGGGCGGTGCTCGCCCGCGACGGCTACGCTCCGAAGTCGCTCAACACCCGCGGCGACCGCCTCGTGTTCTCGAACGGCATGATCCTGCTCGGCATCGCGGCGATCGCGGTGCTCGTGGTGTTCCAGGCGAAGCTCACCACCCTGATCCAGCTGTACATCATCGGCGTTTTCGTGTCGTTCTCCCTCGGGCAGATCGGCATGGTGCGGCACTGGCGACGCGTGCTGCGAGGACCGGTCGAGGACAGGGCAGGATCCGGCATCGACGGAGCATCCGCCTCCGATCGTCGTTCGGCGAAGATCGGGCTCATCATCAACTCCGCCGGCGCCGTGATGACGGTGGCCGTACTGCTGATCGTGACCGTCACCAAGTTCACGCACGGCGCCTACCTGGTGTTCTTCGCGATCCCGATCCTCGCGTTCCTCATGCTGGGTGTGAAGCGGTACTACCGCGACGTCGAACACGAGATCGCGATCGACGACACGACGAAGTTCGGCGCCACCGGAGACCTCGCGATCGTGCTCGTCAACCGCCTGCAGAAGCCCGTCGTGAAGGCCATCGACTATGCGATCGCGGCCAAGCACGGCAAGACGCTCGCGGTGCACGTGGCCGTCGCCTCCGACGATGCCGCGACGTTGCAGCAGGAGTGGGCCGACCACCTCGTGCCCATCCCGCTCGTGATCGTCGAATCGCCGTACCGCTCCTTCGCGCAGCCGGTCACGCAGTTCATCAAGCAGTACCGCGAGAAGCACGGCTCGTCCGTCGTCACCGTGTACCTGCCGCAGTACATCGTGGGGCACTGGTGGGAGTCGTTCCTGCACAACCGTCGCGCCCGCCGCCTCGCGAATCAGCTGATGCTCGTGCACGGAGTCTCGATCACCCTCGTGCCCTGGCTGCTCGACTCGTCGGAGCTCATCTACGGTCGCCGCTCCCGTCCGCTGCCCGGTCAGGAGCGCGCCGGGCGGCCGGTGGTCGTGAACGGACGCCGCGCGCATCGTCCCGCCGGTCCGCCGCAGGAGTGACCCGGCCCCCTTTCCGTTCCCGCGCCTCTTCCGTTCCGCGCCTCTTCCGCTCCCGCGCCGCTTCCGTTCCGTGCCTCTTCCGTTCCGGTCGCACTTTATGTCGCATTGACGCAGCAATTCCGGCATCAAGTGCGACCGGAGTCAGCCGTCAGCCGTCAGCCGTCAGCCGTCAGCCGTCAGCCGTCAGCCGTCAGCCGTCGAGCACCGAACCGAGGATGCCGGCGGCCTCGGCGAAGCGCGCGGGGTCGGCGTTCGCGTAGTTGAGCCGCACGTACGAGCCGGAGGGCTCGGCGGGGAACCACTCGGATCCCGGGGAGATGATCACGCCCCGCACCTCGCAGTCGCGGACGACCTGTGTGACATCCGTCCCCTCGGGCAGCCGCACCCACAGGTTCAGGCCACCCGCCGGCACGATCTCGACCTGCGCAGACGGGGCGTGCTCGGTCAGGCTCGAGACCAGCAGGTCGCGGCGCGCGCGCAGGTGCTCGCGGAACCCGCGCAGGTGCGTGCGCCAGCCGGGCTGCGTGACCACGTCGAGCGCGGCGGCCTGCAGCAACCCGCTCACGTACATGGACTCCGCCGCGCGGTCGGCCAGGATCCGCTCCCGCGCCGGCCCCCGAGCGATCACGGCCGCGACGCGGAGGGCGGGAGAGGCACTCTTGGTGAGTGAGCGCAGGTACACGACATGACCGTCGTCGTCGGATGCGGCGACCGGGCACGGCTCGGCATCGATCCCCAGGTCGTGCGCCCAGTCGTCCTCGATCAGGAACGCCCCGTGTCGGCGGACGGTGTCGAGCACGGCCTCCCCGGTCGCGATCGGCCACTGCGCGCCGGTCGGGTTGGCGAACGTCGGCTGCGCGTAGAAGGCCCGCGCGCCGGTCTGCGCGAACGCCCGCTCCACGTCATCCGGATCGGGTCCCTGCGGCCCGGAGGGGATCGGGACCAGCACCACACCCGCCTGCGCGGCGGCGAGCAGCGCGCCCCAGTAGGTGGGTGACTCGACGAGCAGCGGCTGCCCCGGGCCCACGACCGCACGGAAGATCGAGCTCAGCCCGCTCTGACTGCCCGAGATGATGAGGGCGTCGCGCGCCGACGCGGGCGTGACCCCGGCGGGCGCGGTGGATGCCAGCTCTGCGGCGAACCACGCCTGCAGCTCGGGAAGGCCGGCGGCGGGCGAGCGGGTCAGTGCCGCGTCGGTGCGCGCGGCCCGCACGAGCGCCTGTCGCACCAACCGCTCCGGGAGCAGTTCGACCGCGGGGTAGCCGGAGTGGAGTCCGATCGCATCGGGGGAGATCGTGCGCTGTGTGGACGACAGGCCCACGAGTCCCGAGGGGGCCGTGCCGAGCGCGGCGGTCTGCCAGCCGTAGTCGGCCGATCGCGCGGTGCGGAGTGCGCGGACGAAAGTTCCGGCCCCCGGACGCGACTCCACCAGCCCGAGCCGGACGAGCTGCTGCATCGCCTTCTGCACGGTCACCGGGCTCGCCCCGTACTCGGCCATCAGCGCACGGTTCGACGGCACTCGTGCGCCCGGGGAGGCGGAGGCGATCCACGCACGGACACCGGCGACGATCCGGTCACTGCTATCCTGATTCATGAAACTAGAGAGTAGCGTTATCGCACCGCGATCGACAGTGCTATCGACGCGCGCCGGCCTCGGGTGGGGGCTTCTCGGTGTCGTCGCCTTCTCGTTCACCCTCCCGTTCACGCGTATCGCCATCGATGGCTTCTCGCCGCTGTTCATCGGCGCAGGGCGCGCGGTCGTCGCGGCCCTCCTCGCGGGCATCGCCCTGACCGCGACGCGACAGCGCATCCCGACCAGGGCGCAGTGGGGGCGACTGGCCGTCGTCGCCGGCGGGGTCGTGGCCGGATTCCCGCTGCTCACCTCGTTCGCGATGACCACGACCCCGGCCAGTCACGGCGCCGTCGTGGTCGGCCTGCTCCCCGCCGCGACCGCCGTCGCCGTGGTGCTCCGAACCGGCGAGCGCCCGAACCGCTCCTTCTGGGTCTTCGCGATCCTCGGCGCGGTCGCCGCCGTCGTGTTCGCGGCTCTGCAGAACGGCGGACTCGGTTCCCTCACCACGGCCGACCTGCTGCTGTTCGGGGCTGTCCTCGCCGCGGCGATCGGCTACGCGGAGGGGGGTCTGCTCGCCCGCGAACTCGGCTCCTGGCAGACCGTGTCGTGGGCGCTCGTCGTCGCCGCTCCCCTCATGGGCGTCCTGACCGTGGTGTCGGCGATCCAGCAGCCACCCGCGGCGAACCCCGTGCAGTGGCTCGCCTTCGGCTACCTCGCCGCGGTGAGCATGTTCCTCGGATTCTTCGCCTGGTACCGCGGGCTCGCGATCGGACCGATGGCGCAGGTGAGCCAGATCCAGCTCGTCCAGCCCGTGATGAGCATCGCGTGGGCCGCCCTCCTGCTGCACGAGCCGATCGGCTGGGCCACCGCCGTCGGCGGATTCGCCGTGATCCTCTGCGCCGCACTCGCGGTGCGCACCCGTCTGAAAGACCGCCCCCGAACCGAACGACCGCCCCGAGAAGAGGAGTCCTGATGCGCCACACACCCCGCTACCTGATGACCGACCCCGACGAGGTCAAGCGCCTCATCCGCGGCAACCCGTGGGCGACGTTCGTCTCCCCGGCGAGCACCGGACTGGTCGCCTCGCACTACCCCGCCCTGCTGATCGAGGACGAGGACGACATCGTGATCGCCAGCCACTTCGGCCGGCCCGACGATCAGCTCCACGAACTCGGTCGGCAGGAGGTGCTCGTGATCATCCAGGGGCCGCACGACTACGTCTCACCGAGCCTGTACGCGCCGGGAGATCTGGTGCCGACGTGGAACCACGTGACCGCGCACCTCTACGGGACCCCCGAGATCCTCAGCGAGGAGGAGAACTACGCCATGCTCACGCGGTTGACCGACCACTTCGAGGACGGGCGCGAGCACGGCCGGCATCTGTCGGAGGACGAGCCGGGCACCCGCCGAGCGGCGAAGGGGACGGTCGGCCTGCGGATGCGCGTCACCCGGTTCGACGCACGCGCCAAGCTCAGCCAGAACAAGCCGCCAGAGGTGCGGGAGAACATCACCGCGCGGTTCGCCGAGACCAACGGCGCACTCGCGGCGGAGATGCGGCGGGTCTGACCCCTGCCGACACCTTCCCGTCGCACTTTCTGTCGCTCTCGCTGTGGGAAAGCGACAGAAAGTGCGACGAGGAAACAGGGACCCGGATGCCGTGAGCAACCCGCATGCATCCGCGCGGGGGGCGTAGGGGAACCGTGAGGATCGACGGATCCGCCCGCGTGCGGGAGTTGGATCGGATCCGTGCTCGACATCATCTACATCGCGCTGACTCTCGCGCTGTTCGCCCTCGTGTCCCTGGTCGCCAAGGCGGTGGACCGCGCATGATCGTCTTCGAGATCATCGCGGCCGTCCTCGCCGTCGCCGCCGTCGTCTACCTCGTGGTCGCGCTCGTCGCCCCGGAGCGGTTCTGATGAGCGCGGCGATCTGGTTCGGCATCCTGCAGCTCACGGCCGTCGTCGTGGTGCTCGTCCTCCTCTACCGCCCCCTCGGCGACTACATCGCCCGGGTGTACACCTCGGCGAAGGACCTGCGCGTCGAGCGCGGCGTCTACCGGCTCATCGGCGTCGACTCCTCCTCCGAGCAGACCTGGCGCGCCTACGCCCGCAGCGTGCTCGCGTTCTCGGTCGTCGGGCTGCTGCTCGTCTACGGGCTGCAGCGACTCCAGGCATTCCTGCCGCAGTCGCTCGGTCTCCCGGCCGTGCCCGAGGGACTGGCCTTCAACACCGCGGCATCCTTCGTCGCGAACACCAACTGGCAGTCGTACTCGCCCGAGCAGACGATGGGGTACACCGTGCAGCTCGCGGGCCTCACGGTGCAGAACTTCGTGTCGGCCGCGGTCGGCCTCGCCATCGCGATCGCCCTGATCCGCGGCCTCGCGCGCCGGGGCTCGGCGACCATCGGCAACTTCTGGGTCGATCTCATCCGCGGCCTCGGCCGCATCCTCCTGCCGATCGCCGTGATCGGCGCGGTGGCGCTGCTCGCGGGCGGCGTGATCCAGAACTTCGCAGGCTTCACCGACGTGACGACGGTGTCGGGCGGCACCCAGACCATTCCGGGCGGACCGGTGGCGTCGCAGGAGGCGATCAAGCTCCTCGGCACGAACGGCGGCGGCTTCTTCAACGCCAACTCCGCGCACCCGTTCGAGAACCCGACCGGCTTCACGAACCTGCTGCAGGTGCTGCTGATCCTCGTGATCCCGTTCTCCCTCCCCCGCACTTTCGGACGCATGGTCGGCGACCACCGCCAGGGCTACGCGGTCGCCGCGGTCATGGGCACGATCTTCCTGATCTCGACCTTCGCCCTCTCGGCACTCGAACTCGCCGGACGGGGCAGCGCCCCCGAGCTCGCCGGCGCCGCGATGGAGGGCAAGGAGGTGCGGTTCGGCATCCTCGGATCCACGCTGTTCGGCAGCGCCAGCACCCTCACCTCGACCGGTGCCGTCAACTCGATGCACGACTCGTACACCGCACTGGGCGGCATGATGCCGATGCTGAACATGATGCTCGGCGAGGTCGCCCCCGGCGGCGTCGGCTCGGGTCTCTACGGCATGCTCGTGCTCGCGATCATCGCGGTGTTCGTCGGCGGACTCCTCGTCGGCCGCACCCCCGAGTACCTCGGCAAGCGGATCGGTCCGCGGGAGATCAAGCTCGCCAGCCTGTACATCCTCGTGGTTCCCGCGCTCGTCCTCGGCGGCACGGCCCTGAGCTTCGCGATCCCCGGCATCCGGGAGGACGTGGAGTCCACCAGCATCCTGAACCCGGGCGTGCACGGCATGAGCGAGGTGCTCTACGCGTTCACGTCGGCCGCGAACAACAACGGCTCTGCGTTCGCCGGACTCACCGCGAACACCCCGTGGTTCAACACCGCACTCGGAGTCGCGATGCTGCTCGGACGCTTCCTCCCCATCGTGCTCGTCCTGGCCCTCGCCGGATCGTTCGCGGCGCAGGAACGGGTCCCTGCCACGTCGGGAACCCTGCCTACCCATCGGCCGCAGTTCGTCGGCCTCCTCCTCACCGTGACGGTCGTCGTGACCGCCCTCACCTACTTCCCCGTGCTCGCGCTGGGACCCCTCGCCGAAGGACTCGTCTGACCATGACCCTCCTCACCACCCCTTCCGAATCCCCGTCCGAACAGCAGGATGCCGCGGCATCCACCCCCGCGCAGCCCACACGCTCCTTCGGCTGGTCGCAGCTCGTGGCGGCCCTGCCCGGCGCCCTGCGCAAGCTGAACCCCGCAGCCCTCATCCGCAACCCCGTGATGCTCCTGGTCTGGGTCGGCGCCGCGTTCGCGACCGTGCTGGCGATCGCCGAACCGTTCCTCGGCGGCCCCGCCGACTCGGGCGGCACCCCGGTGCCCGCTCCGTTCACCTGGGGCATCGCCGTGTGGCTCTGGCTCACCGTGCTGTTCGCGAACGTCGCCGAGTCGGTCGCCGAGGGCCGCGGCAAGGCCCAGGCGGCGAGCCTGCGCAAGACCCGCACCAGCACGATGGCCCGTCGAGTGGTCGGGTACGACCATGCTTCGGATGCCGCCGCCGAGCGCGCCGAGACGCTTGAGGTCTCCTCCGCCGAACTGCAGCGCGACGACGTCGTGGTCGTGACCGCCGGTGAGCTGATCCCCGGTGACGGCGACATCATCGCGGGCATCGCGACCGTCGACGAGTCGGCCATCACGGGCGAGAGCGCCCCGGTGATCCGCGAGTCTGGCGGCGACCGCAGCGCCGTCACCGGCGGTACCCGGGTGCTGTCGGACCGGATCGTGGTGCGCATCACCTCGAAGCCGGGCGAGACTTTCGTCGACCGGATGATCGCCCTGGTCGAAGGTGCCAGCCGCCAGCGCACCCCCAACGAGATCGCCCTGAACATCCTGCTCGCGAGCCTGTCGATCATCTTCGTGGTCGTGGTGCTCGCCCTCAACCCGATCGCCTCGTACGCGGCCTCGCCCGTCAGCATCCCGGTGCTCATCGCCCTGCTCGTCTGCCTGATCCCGACCACCATCGGCGCGCTGCTCTCGGCCATCGGCATCGCCGGCATGGACCGTCTCGTGCAGCGCAACGTGCTCGCGATGTCGGGACGCGCGGTCGAGGCCGCGGGCGACGTCACCACGCTGCTGCTCGACAAGACCGGCACCATCACGTACGGCAACCGCCGTGCGCACGAGGTCCTGCCCCTCCCGGGTGTCGAGGCCGACGAGCTGCTGCGGGTCGCGGCGCTGTCCTCGCTCGCCGACCCCACCCCCGAGGGTGCCTCGATCGTCGAGCTCGCCGCCGACCGCGGCATCCGCGTGACCGCTCCGGAGGATGCCGTGGTCGTGCCCTTCACCGCGCAGACGCGCATGTCGGGGCTCGACCTCGCCGACGGCACGCAGATCCGCAAGGGCGCCGGCTCCGCGGTGCGGGCCTGGCTCGGGCTCGACGCCGAGGATGCGGAGCTCACCGCCCGCACCGACTCCGTGGCCGAAAGCGGTGGCACCCCGCTCGTCGTGGCCGTGCGGACACCCGGCACATCCGCCCCCGTCCACCTGTCGGGAGAACAGACGGATGTCGGCGGACACGCCGCGGAACGGACCGACATCCGTGCGAACTCCCGACAGGTGTCCGGCGAACCCGCCGCCGAAGGCCGCATCCTCGGCGTCGTGCACCTCAAGGACATCGTCAAGGACGGGCTGCGCGAGCGGTTCGACGAGCTGCGCAGCATGGGCATCCGCACGGTGATGATCACGGGCGACAACCCGTTGACCGCCCAGGCCATCGCCGCGGAGGCCGGGGTCGACGACTTCCTCGCCGAGGCGACCCCCGAGGACAAGCTGGCCCTGATCCGACGCGAGCAGGAGGGTGGGCGTCTGGTCGCGATGACCGGCGACGGCACGAACGACGCCCCCGCCCTCGCCCAGGCGGATGTCGGAGTCGCCATGAACACCGGCACCTCGGCCGCGAAGGAGGCCGGCAACATGGTCGACCTCGACTCCGACCCGACCAAGCTCATCGACATCGTGCGCATCGGCAAGCAGCTGCTCATCACGCGGGGCGCGCTCACCACGTTCTCGCTCGCGAACGACGTGGCGAAGTACTTCGCCATCATCCCGGCGATGTTCATGGGGGTCTTTCCCGGGCTCGCCGCGCTCAACATCATGCAGCTGCACTCACCGGCATCCGCCGTGACCAGCGCGATCATCTTCAACGCGATCGTCATCGTGTTCCTGATCCCGCTGGCCCTGCGCGGAGTGAAGTACCGCCCGGCGAGCGCCTCGCAGATCCTGCAGCGCAACCTGTTGATCTACGGCCTCGGCGGCGTGATCGCCCCGTTCATCGGCATCAAGCTCATCGACCTCGTCGTCAGCCTCATCCCGGGCTTCTGACCCGGATCGGAAAAGGAACCCACTCATGTCCTCCACTCGCACCGCCCTCCGCACTACCGGGGTCGCCGTCCGCGCGATGCTCGTCCTCACGCTGATCCTCGGCGTCGGGTACACGCTCCTCGTCACGGGCATCGGGCAGCTCGCACTCCCCGGGCAGGCGAACGGCTCCCCCCTTCCCGACGACAGGGGCAGCGCGCTGATCGGCCAGTCCTTCACGGATGCCGACGGCGAGGCCCAGCCGCAGTACTTCCAGTCCCGCCCCTCCGCGGCCGGCGACGGCTACGACGGGGCCGGCTCCAGCGGCAGCAACCTCGGCCCGGAGAACCCCGACCTGGTCGCCTCGATCGAGGAGCGCAAGGCCGCGATCGCGGAGCGCGAGGGCGTGGATGCCTCCGAGGTGCCGGCCGACGCGGTCACCGCCTCGGGCTCCGGACTCGACCCGCACATCAGCGTCGCGTACGCCCTGCTGCAGGTGCCGCGAGTGGCCGAGGAACGCGGCATGCCCGAACAAGAGGTGCGCGACCTGGTGGAGTCTAGGATTCAAGGGCGGGATCTGGGATTCCTCGGCGAGGAGCGCATCAACGTCGCCGAGCTCAACCTCGCGCTGGACGGCCAGGAGGGCGAATGAGCGCAGATCGGACGCAGCGCCCGGCACCGGAACACCCCCGACGCGGCCGCCTGCGCGTGCTGCTGGGTGCCGCTCCCGGTGTCGGCAAGACGTTCGAGATGCTCGCCGAGGGACGGCGCCTGCGCGAAGAGGGACACGACGTCGTCATCGCCATCGTCGAGACCCATGAGCGCGCGGCCACCCTGGCGCAGACCGTCGGGCTGCCGGAGGTGCCCCGCCGCGTCGACGACCACCGCGGTGTCGCCCTGACCGAACTCGACCTCGACGCCGTGCTCGCCCGCGCCCCGGAGATCGCCCTCGTCGACGAACTCGCGCACACGAACACCCCCGGCTCGCGGCATCCGAAGCGCTGGCAGGACGTGGACGACCTGCTGGCCGCCGGCATCGACGTGGTGACCACCGTCAACGTGCAGCACATCGAGTCGCTCAACGCCGTGGTCGAGAAGATCACCGGCGTCGCGCAGCGGGAGACGATCCCGGATGCCGTGGTGCGGGCCGCGGACGAGATCGAGGTCGTCGACCTCGCGCCGCAGTCGCTGCGGGACCGGCTCTCCGCGGGGCTGGTGTATCCGGCCGAGCGCATCGATGCCGCCCTGTCGAACTACTTCCGCCTCGGCAACCTCACCGCCCTACGCGAACTCGCCCTGCTCTGGCTGGCCGATGAGGTCGACAGCGCCCTGCGCAGTTACCGCGCCGAGCAGGGGATCGAAGGCACCTGGCAGGCCAGGGAGCGCGTCGTCGTCGCGCTGACCGGCGGCCCCGAAGGCGAGACGCTGCTGCGTCGCGGTGCGCGGATCGCCGCCCGTTCGGCAGGCGGCGAGCTGCTGGCGGTGCACATCTCGGCCCAGGACGGGCTGCGGAACGAGACTCCGGGGGCTCTCGCCGCGCAGCGCACCCTCGTGGAATCTCTCGGCGGGAGCTATCACCAGGTCGTCGGCGACGACATTCCGGCCACCCTGGTCGAGTTCGCGCAGGGCGTGGATGCCACGCAGCTCGTCATCGGCGTCAGCCGTCGCAGTCGACTCGCCGCCGCTCTCACCGGCCCCGGCATCGGGTCCGAGGTGATCCGCCGCTCGGGTGACATCGACGTGCACATCGTGACCCACGCCGCGGCGGGAGGGCGGCTCGCCCTGCCGCGGATGACCGGCGGGGCACTGGGGTGGCGGCGGCAGCTGCTCGGCTTCGCGGTCGCCCTCGTGTTCGGACCGCTGCTGTCGTGGCTGATGTTCACCTTCCGCAGCCCCGAGTCGATCACCGCCGAGGTGCTCGCCTATCAGCTGCTCGTGGTCGTGGTCGCCCTCATCGGCGGCATCCGTCCTGCGGTGTTCGCGGCGGTGCTGTCGGGGGTCACGCTCGACTTCCTCTTCGTCGCGCCACTGTTCACCATCACGATCGCGCACCCGCTGCACGTGCTCGCCCTCGCCCTGTACGTGCTCATCGCGATCCTGGTGAGCATCATCGTCGACCAGGCCGCCCGCCGCGCCCGCACCGCGCAGCGCGCCACCGCCGAGGCCGAGCTGCTCGCCGCGGTCGCCGGCAACGTGCTGCGGGGTGACAACGCCGTGCTGGCCCTGGTCAGCCGCACCCGGGAGGCGTTCGGACTCAGCGGCGTGCGCGTGCTCTCCCCCGACGGGGAGGTGCTCGCGAGCGACGGGGAGCCGGTCGCCGACGGCCGCGCCACGAACATCCCGGTCGGCGTCCGCCCCGGCGGCGGCCCGCGCGCGGTGCTCGAGCTGAACGGCGAGCCGCTGGCGGGTCCGGAACGTCGGCTGCTCGACGCGATCGTGGCGCAGCTGTCGGCCGCGATCGAGCACACCGACCTGCGGGCGACCGCGAGCGAAGCCGAAGCGCTGGCCGAGACCGACCAGGTGCGCAGCGCGCTGCTGTCGGCGGTGAGTCATGATCTGCGGCGCCCGCTGGCCTCGGCGGTCGCCGCGATCGGCGGACTCCGCGGTGCGCACGAGCTGTCGGCATCCGATCGTCAGGAGCTGCTCGCGACCGCCGACGAGAGCCTCGCCACCCTGTCGACGCTGGTCACCGACCTGCTCGACGTCAGCCGCGTGCAGGCCGGCGTGCTCGCGGTCTCCTCCTCGCGGATGGATGCCGCCGGCACGGTGCTCGCGGCCATCGACGAGCTCGGGCTGGGCCCGGCCGACGTCGAACTCGCCCTCGACGCCGAGCTGCCGCCGGTGTTCGCCGACCCGGTGCTGCTGCAGCGGGTGCTGGTGAACGTGCTCGCCAACGCGCACCGCCACGCGCCCGAGGGGAGCCGGGTGATCGTGTCGACCAGCACTCTCGGCGATCGCGCAGAGATCCGGGTGATCGATCGTGGCGACGGTATCTCGCCCGAGCGACGGGACCGCATCTTCCAGCCGTTCCAGCGCTTCGGCGACACCGACAACACCACGGGCCTCGGTCTCGGACTCGCCCTGTCGCGCGGGTTCACCGAGGGCATGGGCGGTACCCTGACACCCGAGGACACCCCGGGCGGAGGCCTCACCATGGTCATCTCCCTGCCGCTCGGCGCAGGGCTTCCCGACACGGAGGGCACGGAGTGAAGCTCCTCATCGCCGACGACGACCCCCAGATGGTGCGGGCATTGCGGATCACCCTCGCCGCCCACGGATACGAGGTCGTCGTGGCGGCAGACGGCGCCGCCGCGATCGCCGCCGCCGCGCAGACGCATCCCGACCTCATCATGCTCGACCTGGGGATGCCGCGTCTCGACGGCATCGAGGTCATCCAGGCGCTGCGCGGATGGACGAACGTGCCGATCATCGTGGTCTCCGGCCGCACCGGGTCGGCCGACAAGGTCGAGGCTCTGGATGCCGGAGCCGACGACTTCGTGACGAAGCCCTTCCAGGTGGACGAACTGCTCGCGCGGCTGCGGGCGCTCTCCCGCCGGTCGATGCCGGCGAACGGGGAGTCGACCGTGGCGTTCGGCGATGTCGTGGTCGACCTCGCGACGAAGACCGTCACCCGGGCCGGAACGCGCGTGCACCTGACGCCGACGGAGTGGCGGATGCTGGAGCACCTGTCACGGCATCCGGGAGCCCTGGTCACCCGACAGGATCTGCTGAAGGAGATCTGGGGCAGCGAGCAGGTGTCCGACTCGGGCTACCTGCGGCTGTACATGTCGCAGCTGCGCAAGAAGCTCGAGCGGGCGCCCGGGGCTCCGGTGCACCTCCTCACCGAGGCGGGGATGGGCTACCGGCTCGTTCTCTGAGCCGTGCGAGCACCGCGACGCAGCACCGCCACGACCCCGACGACGACGAGCAGCACGGCCACGATGATCGCGGTGATCGCCGTCGGGGTGCTCTCGGGCTCCCCGGTGAGTCGGCCGACCGCGAGCCAGGCCAGACCCCAGGCCGTCGCGAGTGCGGGTGCGATGCGACCGGTCGCCCACGCGGCGGCGGCTCCGATCACGAGCACGACCACCAGCACGGCGATCGCCCAGGCATCCGCCGCCTGCGCCCAGTTCTCGGGCGCGATCTGCGTCAGCCACGCCGCGGTGTTCGCGACCGTCGCGATCGTCACCCAGCCGAAGTGCAGACCGTTCGCCCCGTCGGTGAGGATGCGGTCGGCGAGGTTGCGCGCCGGGAAGCGCCCGAGCACGACGATCACCCGCGCGAGCACGGCCAACAGCAGGGCGATCACGACGACCGTGAGCCACAGCGTCAGATACCGTGCGGTCACGAGCCAGAGCCCGTTCAGCACCATCGAGGCAGCGATCCATCCGCCCACTGCCTGCTGCCGAGCATCCTGTCGCTGAGCGGGAAGAGCCTGCCACACCGTGTAGGCGATCAGCCCGATGTAGATCAGGGACCAGATCGAGAAGGCGGGGCCGGCGGGCGCGAGGTAGGAGCCCTGTGCCGAGAGCGCGCCGTCCTGCAGGTCATCGACCGATGTTCCGCCGAACGCTCCCGCGCCGATGGCGGCCGCGATCAGCATGAACGATGCCGCCGCGATGATCAGGGTCTGCCGGCCGATGCCCTTCGTACGTGAGTCCATGGCCGCGACGCTACGGCGCGGTGAGCCGCCGCGCATCGGGGTTGACACCGGCCGAGGCTTTCGCTAACCAGGTTAGGAAAACGTCCCGACCGCCGTCCGCACGCATGCATCCGTCGGGAGAAAGCACACCTGTCGGGAGAAACGCCGTCAGATCCCCCGACACCCGCGAATTCTCCCGACAGGCGTGCGGGTCCTACGGATGCACGGGCTCCGAGCGACGGGCGGCGCTCAGGCCCGAGCGAAGGCTGCGTCGATCAAGACCTCCGCCGCGCCGCGCGCCTGCACCGCCACGGAAGGGTCCTTCGAGATCGCGGCCGTGCTCTGCGCGCCCTCGGCGAGGATCGACAGCTGTGCGGCGAGCGCCGCGGGCGCACCGGTGTCGGCGACGAGCCCCGCCATGTACTCCTGGAACGACGCCTTGTGCGTGCGCACGATCTCCGCGACTTCGGGGTTCGTGCCGCCGAGCTCGCCGAACGCGTTGATGAAAGCGCACCCGCGGAAGTCGTCGGCGCAGAACCAGTTCTCGAGGTACCCGTAGACCGCGAGGAGACGTGTGCGCGGGTCGTCGCCGGCATCCGTCACGGCTCCCGAAAGTCCGGACTCCCACTGGGCGTGCTTGCGGGCGAGGACGGCGGTGACGATGTCGGTCTTCGCGGGGAACAGCGCGTAGAGGCGTCGCAGCGACACGCCGGCCGCGGCGCGCAGCTCGTCCATGCCCACGGCCGCGTATCCCTTGCGGTAGTAGAGCTCTTCGGCGGCGGACAGGATGCGCTCGCGGGCCTCGTCTTCGGTCATACCCAGAAGTTTACTTGACATGAGAACGAACGTTCTCTAGATTGTTCATATCGAGCGAGAACGGTCGTTCTCACCGCAACCGAAAGGACAGGATCATGGGCTACATCACCGTCGGCAACGAGAACAGCACTCCGATCGAGCTCTACTACGAAGACCAGGGTTCGGGTCAGCCCGTCGTCCTGATCCACGGCTACCCGCTCGACGGTCACAGCTGGGAGCGGCAGACCCGCGAACTCCTCGCCCAGGGCTACCGCGTCATCACCTACGACCGCCGCGGCTTCGGCGGATCCTCCAAGGTCAACGCCGGCTACGACTACGACACCTTCGCTGCCGACCTGAACACGGTGCTCGAGACCCTCGACCTGCGCGACGTCGTGCTCGTCGGCTTCTCGATGGGCACCGGAGAGCTCGCCCGCTACGTCGCCAAGTACGGCCACGACCGTGTCGCGAAGCTCGCCTTCCTCGCCTCGCTCGAGCCCTTCCTCGTGCAGCGCGACGACAACCCCGAGGGCGTGCCGCAGGAGGTCTTCGACGGCATCGAGGCTGCCGCCAAGGGCGACCGCTTCGCGTGGTTCACCGACTTCTACAAGAACTTCTACAACCTCGACGAGAACCTGGGCTCGCGCATCAGCGAGCAGGCCGTGACCGGCAGCTGGAACGTCGCCGTCGGCAGCGCGCCCGTCGCCGCTTATGCGGTCGTCTCGGCCTGGATCGAGGACTTCCGTGAAGACGTCGAAGCCGTCCGCGCCGCCGCCAAGCCCACCCTGATCCTGCACGGCACGAAGGACAACATCCTCCCGATCGATGCGACCGCCCGCCGCTTCCACCAGGCGGTGCCGGATGCCGACTACGTCGAGGTCGAGGGTGCCCCGCACGGCCTGCTCTGGACGCACGCCGACGAGGTCAACGCCGCACTGAAGGACTTCCTCGCGAAGTAACCCCTCGGTGACGACGAGGCCCGGCATCCCCACGGATGCCGGGCCTCGTCGCTGCTGCGTCCTGGCCCGAGCTACGCGTCGCGCGAGCGCCAGAGCAGCCAGACGAAGTACGGGGCTCCGATCAGCGCCACCACGAGTCCGGCCGGAAGCTGCGCCGGGGCGATGACGGTGCGCCCGATCGTGTCGGCGACCCCGACGAGCAGACCGCCCAGCAGCACCGCGACCGGGATCACCCTGGCGTGCCTGGCCCCGACGAGCGCCCGTGCCGCGTGCGGAGCGACGAGCCCCACGAAGCCGATCACGCCGATCGCCGTCACGCTGAGCGCCGCGAGCACCGCCGCCACAACCAGCAGCGTCAGCCGCACGGGCTCGAGCCGGATGCCGACCAGCCGCGGGGTGTCCTCATCGAGGGACAGCACATCGAGCTCGCGACGGCTCATCACCACGAACGGCAGCGCGATGGCCAGCACGATCGCCAGCGGCAGCACCTGCTCCCACACGCGGCCGTAGGTGGTGCCCGACAGCCAGGTGTAGATCTTCGGGGTGTCCCAGGGGTTCGACCTCAGCAGGAAGAACGTCGTGAGCGACACCGTGAAGTAGGAGACGCCGATGCCGATCAGCAGGAACCGGTCGGCGTTCAACCCGCCGCGCCACGACAGCAGGTACACGAGCGCGAAGGCCAGCAGCGCCCCGGCGATGGCGCCCGCGATCATGCCCGCGGTGGACGAGACGGCGCTCGTGATCACGAGCACCGCACCGAGTCCGCCACCCCCCGTGACGCCGAGGATGCTCGGGTCGGCCAACGGGTTCCGGCTCACACCCTGGATGATGGCCCCCGACAGCGCGAGCGCCCCACCGGCGACGACGGCGGCCACGATGCGCGGCGCGCGCTCGTCCAGCGCGAAGGCGATCGCCGCCGGCGCCTCGCCCTGCAGCCACAGCGCGATGTCGCCGGTGAGCAGCCACGTGTGCCCGGCGAGCAGGCCGAGGATCAGCACCCCGATCACGCCGAGCACGACGACCACCATGGTGATGCGGAACCGCAGGCGGCTGCGCACGCCGAAGCGCACCCGCGGAGGCTCTCGCGTCGGACCGGCGTCACGCAGGCGCCGCGCCATGAGCACGAGCACGATCGCTCCGAGCAGCGTCGTCGCGACGCCGGTCGGGATGAGGATCGCCGCCTCGGCCCCGATGATCGCCCGCAGCAGAGCATCCGAGAGGATCACGACGATCGCGCCGAGCAGCCCGGCGGCCGGGATCAGGAGCAGATGGCGGTTCAGGCTCGGCACCACCCGCGTCAGCAGGCGGGCGAGCACGGGTGCGCACAGTCCGACGAAGCCCATCGGCCCCGCGAGCGTCACCGATACCGCGGTCAGCGTGACGGCGAGCAGGATGCCGATGGCCCGCGTCGAGCGGATCGGCACGCCCAGGGACGATGCCGTGTCGTCGCCGAGCGCCAGGATGTCGAACCGTCGCGCGAGCAGCAGGGCCGCCGCGGTCACCACGACCACGACCGGGGCCGCCTGCAGGAACGCGGTCAGGCCGAGCTGCGACAGGCTGCCGCTTCCCCAGGCGAGCAGGCCCTTCGTCTCCTCGTCGAACAGGATCAGCAGGGTCGATGTGCCGGCCTGGAACGCGAGGGCCAGTGCCGTGCCCGCGAGGATCAGCCGCGTGGTGGACGAACCCGCGCCGCCCGCGAGCCCGAGCACGATCCCCGCGGCGATGAGGCCGCCGGCGAACGCGACAGCGCCCGACGCCCACACCGGCACCGCGATGCCGAACGCCGCGAGCGCCGTGACCGCGAGGTAGGAACCGGCGGTCACGCCCAGTGTGTCCGGCGAGGCGAGGGCGTTGCGGGCGAGCGACTGGAGCAGGATGCCGGCCACGCCCAGCGCCACGCCCACGGCGATGCCTGCCGCGAGGCGCGGAACCCGCGACCCCCACAGCACCTCGGTGTCGGCGAACACGGCACCGCTCGTGCCCTGCGTGAGATGCCAGCAGGCGACGGCGAAGAGCACCACGGCGAGGGCCACGAGCACCCCGATGCCCGTCAGCAGGGCGCCCGGCCGGCGTCCCTCCGCCTCGCCGGGCGCGACAGCGGGAGCCGGGCGCGCCGGCTCCGTCGTGGCCGCCGCGTCGTCGAGGCGAAGGGCACCCGTCACTTCGAGAGCACCTCGACGTAGCCGTCGATGATCTGCTGGGTCGAGCGCGGTCCGCCGAACGTCCAGATCCCGGCGGGGAAGGCGGTGAGGCGGTCGTCGGCCACGGCGGGCAGCGAGGTCCAGGCCGGGTTGTCCTGCAGGGCGTCGATGAAGCTCTCCGACTCGGGGTCCTCGGTGCCCGTGTAGAACAGGCTGGCGTCGCCGACCGTGGTCATGCCCTCGACATCGGTCTGCCCGAGGCCGTAGGTGGGGTCGACCTCGCCGGTCCAGGCGTTCTCGAGACCGAGCTTCTCGCCGATCTCACCGACCAGCGAGCCCTGACCGAACGGACGCAGCGCGACGTTGCCGCCGTCGACCCAGCCGTCGAAGAACACGAACTCCTTCGTGGGCAGGTCGAGATCGGCGAGTTCGGCCGAGGCCGAGTCGAGGTGCGCCTGGAACTCGTCGGCGACGACCTCGGCGCGCTCCTCGCGGCCGGTCACCTGGGCGATGAGGTCGAGCGTGCCGAGCATCTTCGCGATGGGGTCGGCGGCATCCGCACCGACGGTCGCGAGCACCGGCACGTCGTAGGCCTCGAGCTGGGAGACGATGGGGTCGTCTGCGGCGCTGACCTCGACGATCACGAGGTCGGGCTCGGTGCCGAACAGCGTCTCCAGGTTCGGCTCCTGGCGGGTGCCCACATCGGTCACGCCCTCCGGCAGCTCTTCCGCGCTGACCCACGTGCTGTAGCCCTCGGCGTCGGCGACCGCGACCGGCGTGACGCACAGCGACAGCGCATCCTCGATCTGCTGCCACTCCAGCACCGCGATCCGCTCGGCGGGCTTGTCGAGCTCGACCGTGCGGCCGAGGTCGTCCGTGACGGAGACGGCGCCCGTCGAGGTCGCGGTGGTGTCGTCGCCGCAGCCCGCGCTCGTCGAGGCCGAGGCGTCGGAGTCGGAGGCGGCGGGCGCTTGAGTGGTGCCGCAGCCGGCGAGGGCCATCACGAGTGCGCCGCCGAGGGCGATCAGGGCGAGGGGCTTCTTCTTCATTCGGTTCTTCCTCCGGGAGGGGTGAGGGGGTTCAGGATGCTGCAGCGGTGCGATGCCGACCGTGGTGCCGACCGCGCGGGAGCACCCGCACGAGGCCGGTCTCGTCGTCGATCTCGGTGTCGATGCGCAGGCCGTAGACGTGCGAGAGGTTCTCGCCCGTCAGCACCTCGGCGGGGGTGCCGGCCGCGTGCACCCGACCGGCGTGCAGCAGCACCACGTCGTCGGCGACGGATGCCGCGTGGTCGAGGTCGTGCAGCACGACGCCGAGGGCGGTGCCGTGGTCGTCGGCGAGCTCGCGCACCAGGTCGAGCGTCTCCACCTGGTACCGCAGGTCGAGGTGGTTCGTCGGCTCGTCGAGCAGCAGTACGCCGGTCTCCTGCGCCAGCGCGGTCGCCAGCCACACGCGCTGCAGTTCGCCGCCCGAGAGCTGGTCGACGGGGCGGGAGGCCATGGCGGCGAGCCCGGTCAGTTCGAGCGCCCGGGCGACGGCGGCGCGGTCGGCGTCGCTGACACCGGAGAAGCGACCCCGGTGCGGGTGACGGCCGTACGCCACGACGTCGGACACCTCGATGCCGGAGGGATGCGGCCGCGACTGCGAGAGCATCGCGACGGCCTTCGCGAACTCCTTCGCCGAGAGGGCGGTGGCGTCGCGCGTCTCGTCTCCGCCGATGCGCACACTCCCCGCCTCGATGCGGTGAAGGCGGGCGAGGGCGCGAAGCACGGTCGACTTGCCGCTGCCGTTGGGGCCGATGAGGGCGGTCACCCGTCCGGGAGCGAGGCGGAGCGAGACGTCGTGCACCACCCGGGCACGGCCGTATCCGAGCACGAGGGATTCGCCCTGCAGGGCGTGGGGCGCTGTCGTCGTCATGTCAGCCCCGCATCGCGACGCCGCGGCGCCAGTAGCCCATGAACGCGACCTGCCCGCGGTCGATGCCGAGGTCCTTGACGAGGTGGCGGCGCAGGGTGGTGACCACGCCGCTCTCCCCCGCGATCCAGAAGTAGCGCTCGGCCGGAGCATCCGCCCTGTCGATCGACTCCCCGAGGCCGGAGTAATCCGGCGTCTCCCACAGCAGATCCTCGCCGTCGATGTCCTTCACGCGGATCTCGTCCGCCGCGTCCGCGTCGCCGAGGTAGCCGAGCACCGCGGGGATCAGGCGCAGGCCGTGCGGGTCGCCCGCGTCGCGCGGCAGCCAGTGCACCTCGACGCCGGCCGGCACGTCGATACGCAGGATGTCGGCGGGCGACGGCACCTCGATGAAGGCCACTCCCCGCAGGTCGCGAGGCGCGTCCTCCAGGATGCGGGCGATGGCGGGAGCAGCCGTCTCGTCGCCGGCGAGCACGACCGAGGCCGCAGTGCCCGGCGCGAACTCGGCCCCGCCGTGCGCATCCACGTCCACTCCGCGACGCGGTCCGACCAGGTACAGCTCCTGCCCGACCGCGGCCTGGCTCGCCCACAGCGACGCGGGCCCGGTGAGTCCCGGCTCGAGGTGCAGCACGAAGTCGACGTCGACCTCGGTGCCCGCGGCGGGGTCGACCCGCAGCTCGCGCACGGAGTAGGTGCGCATCGAGCCGCGCTCCTCCTCCGGCACCGCGAGGAACGACTGCCACCAGTTGTCCGAGGCCCGGTCGAGTTCCGGCAGCACCCCGGATGCCGGCGGGAAGACCAGCTTGATGCGGCTGTCGAACACCTCGCCGGGGGTGCCGAACTCGAACAGATCGTCGCCGCCGAACGTCACCCGCACGAACGAGGGCGAGACCCGAGCGACGGCCCGCACCTCGGCGCGGGTGAGGATGTAGGTCGGACGCTCGGTCGTGGTCGTCTCAGCGGACATGATGCCTCCCGATGGGTGTGACCATCGGCTTGCCGGAGACCGGGTCGATGGTGATCTGATTGGCGAGGCCGAAGACCTCTTCGACGAGCTCGGCGGTCACGACGTCCTGCGGGGCGCCGGTCGCGTGCACACGCCCGTCCTTCATGGCCACCAGCTCGTCGGCGTAGCGGGCGGCGAGGTTGAGGTCGTGCAGCACCATGACGATGGTGGTGCCGCGCGAGACGCTCAGGTCGGTGAGCAGGTCGAGCACCTCGACCTGGTGTGCGACGTCGAGGAACGTGGTCGGCTCGTCGAGCAGCAGGATGTCGGTCTCCTGCGCGAGGGCCATCGCGATCCAGACGCGCTGCCGCTGCCCGCCGGAGAGCTCGTCGACGCTGCGGTCGGCGAGGTCGGTGATGCCGGTCGCGTCGAGGGCATCGGCCACCACCTCGTAGTCGTGGGTGCTCCAGCGCGCGAGCATCTTCTGGTGCGGGTGCCGGCCGCGGCCCACCAGATCCGCCACCGCGATGCCCTCGGGCGCGACCGGAGACTGCGGCAGCAGGCCCAGGATGCGGGCGACCTCTTTCGTGGGGCGGGCGTGCACGGACTTGCCGTCGAGCACGATCTGCCCCTCGGTCGGCGAGAGCAGGCGGGCGAGCGAGCGCAGCAGCGTCGACTTGCCGCATCCGTTCGCGCCCACGATGGTCGTGATGCGTCCGGGCGCGATCTGCAGGTCGAGGCCGTCGATGACGGTGCGGTCGCCGTACGCCAGGCTCACGCCTTCGGCGGACAGGCTGTGCGAGACGGTCATAGCGAACCCCCGGAGCGGTTGGTGCGGATGAGCAGGTAGATCAGGTACGGAGCGCCGACCACGCCGGTGATGACGCCGACCGGATAGCGGGTGCCGAAGGCGAACTGGCCGATCAGGTCGCCGCCGAGCACGAGCACGGCCCCGACGAACGCCGACGGCAGGAGCAGGTTCGCTCCCGGCCCGGTGATGCGGGCGGCGATGGGCCCGGCCATGAACGCGACGAACGCGATGGGGCCGGTCGCCGCGGTGGCGAACGCGAGCAGCGCGACGGCGCCGAGGATGAGGAGCAGGCGTGTGGCGTCGACACGGATCCCGAGGCCGGCCGCGGAGTCGTCGCCGAGCTGGAGGGTGCCGAGCGCACGGCCCTGCGACAGCATCAACGGGACGATGATCGCCGCGGCGATCGCCATCGGCAGCACCCGCTCCCACGACGCGTTGTTGAGGCTTCCGGTCAGCCACTGCATCGCGGTCTGGATGTCCCAGTTCGCCGCCCGCGACAGCATGTACGAGATGACGCTCTGCAGCATCGCGGCGACGCCGATGCCGATCAGGATCAGGCGCGTGCCCGCGAAGCCGCCCTTGATCGAGAGCAGGTAGATCGCGAGAGCGGTGACGATGGCACCGCCGAGGGCGAGCAGCGATACGACCGGTCCGTTCACCGACAGCACGACGATGCCGAACACCGCGGCAGCCCCGGCGCCGTTCGAGATGCCGATGATGTCGGGCGAGGCGAGCGGGTTGCGCAGCATCGTCTGGAAGCACACGCCCGCCATGCCGAAGCCGATGCCGGTGAGGACCGCGAGCACCGCGCGCGGCAGTCGGAGGTCGCCGACGGTGAAGGAGGCTCCGGGGACGGTCTCGCCGAGGAGCACGCGGATGACCTCATCCAACGAGTAGAAGGTGTTGCCCACCATGAGGGCGACCGCGAAGAGCACGAGCAGCAGGACGCCGAGCACGATCGTCGCGATCGCGTGCCGGCGGTGGCGCGAGCGACGGCCGGCGACGATCCGGGCGATGCGGGCGGATGCCGGCTCGTCGACGCGATCGAGGGTGTGCTCGGTGTGCTCGGTCGTGCTCACAGCTCACGCACCTTCTGCCGACGGACGATCCAGATGAAGAAGGGGGCGCCGATGATCGCGGTGATGATCCCGACCTGGATCTCCTCCGCCGACGGCGAGATCACGCGGCCGATGATGTCGCTCGCGGTCAGCAGCGCGGCGCCCGCGATGGCCGAGAACGGCAGCAGCCAGCGGTGGTCGGTGCCCACCAGCATCCGGCACATGTGCGGCACGATGAGGCCGACGAAGCCGATGGGTCCGGCGATCGCTGTCGCCGCGCCGGCGAGGATCACCGCACCGAGCGCCGAGATCATGCGCGTGCGGAACACGTGCTCGCCGAGCCCCTTGGCCATGTCGTCGCCGAGGGCGAGGGAGTTCATGCCGCGCGCGCTGAGGAAGCAGATCAGGGCGCCGACGGCCAGCACGGGTGCGGTGAGGGCGATGCGCGGCCACTCCGCCCCGCCGACGCCGCCGATCTGCCACGACTGGAACGTCTGGAGCAGGTCGACGCGGGGCAGCATGACTGCGCTGATGAGCGACGCGAAGGCGGCCGACGTGGCGGCACCGGCGAGCGCGAGTTTGAGCGGCGTCGCGCCCCCGCGTCCGAGCGAGCCGACCGTGTAGACGAAGACGGCGGCGATCCCGGCTCCGGCGATGGCAAACCCCATCTGTCCATACGGGTTGCTGAGCCCGAAGAACGCGATGCCGCACACGACGGCGAGCGAAGCCCCGTTCGAGACGCCGAGGATGCCGGGGTCGGCGATGGGGTTGCGGGTCACGGCCTGCATGGTCGCGCCGGAGAGCGCGAGGGCGGCGCCGATGAGGAGGGCGAGCACGGTGCGCGGGATGCGTTTGACGATCGCGGCCTGGGCGATCGTGTCGGTGTGGCCGCCGAGGGCCGCGACGATGTCGTCGAACGAGACGGCGCGCACGCCGAACGAGATCGACAGGATGCTGAGGATGACGAGCACCGCGACCCCGATGAGCAGCCAGAGGGTGCGCACCAGCACCGGGCGTCGCAGGTCTGCGGCGCCCGGTGCGGGTGCGATGACGGTTGCTGAGGTCACGGGGGATTCACTCCGCCGATGCGGATCGAACGATTACTTCGACAGCGGCGCGGCCAGCATCGCGAGGTAGTCGGTGAGTCCCCACGGGATCGACAGCGGCGACGGGTTCGCGGATGCCGCGATCGGCGTCGCGTTGGGGAGGATCGCGATGCGCCCCTCGGCGATCGCCGGGATCTTCGACAGCAGCGGGTCCGCCTGCAGCTGCGGGATCAGCGAGTCGTCGCCGTACGTGACGAACACGTCGACGTCGGCGAACTTCGCCACTTCCTCGGCGCTGATCGTCAGGTCGAACTTGTCGGTGTCCGCCGTGTCCTCCACGAGCGACGGGTAGGGCAGCCCGAGGTTGTCGTGCAGGTATCCGGGGCGGGTGTCCGTCGCCGTGTAGTAGCCGATCTGGCTCAGATCGGTCGGGTCGAGGTAGGCGAACAGGACCTTCTTGTCCTTCAGGATGCTGTTCTCCTCGAGAGCGGCCTCCGCTTCGGCGTGCAGCTCCTCGATCAGTGCTTCACCCTCATCCTCGAGACCCAGTGCCTTCGAGTTCATCTCGACCATGTCGTCGACCGAGGTGCCCCAGGCGACCTCGGGGTAGGCGATGACCGGTGCGATCTTGGAGAGGGTGTCGTACTCCTCCTGCGTGAGACCCGAGTACGAGGCGAGGATCACATCGGGTTCGGTGTCGGCGACGGCCTCGTAGTCGATGCCGTCGGTCTCGTCGAAGAGCACCGGTGTCTCGGCGTCCAGCTCGTCGAGCTTCTCCTCGACCCAGGGCAGCACGCCGTTGCCGTCGTCGTCGCCCCAGCTCACCTTGCTCATACCGACCGGGACGATGCCGAGGGCCAGCGGCACCTCGTGGTTCGCCCAGGCGACCGTCGCGATGCGCTCGGGCTTCTCGGTGATGGTGGTCTCGCCGTAGACGTGCTCGACCGTCACGGGGAAGGCATCGGCCGAAGCCGGGTTGCCGCCGGCGGTCCCGGTCGATTCCGGGGCGGAGGAGGCGCAGGCGGACAGGCCGACGGCGAGTGCAGCGGCCGCGCCGATGGCGAGGATTCGAGAGGTGCGCACAGGCGTTCCCTTCGGGGTTCGGGGTGAGGGGGCGGCGCGAGAGATGCGCCCAGCCTTTGGTAAGCCTGGCCTAATCTAACACGGAGGTTAGGTCCGCCTCACTTCGAGTCCTGGCCACAGACCTCGTTTCGAATCGCGCGAATGGTTGCAGATCACCGCCGAATCGGACGATTCGCGCGACTCGAATGCTGCGGGCACAGAAAAAGCCGGCCGGATCCGTGAGGATCCGGCCGGCTTCAGGAAGTCAGCGCGCGCTCAGAGAGCGCGGATGTTCGCCGCCTGCATGCCCTTGGGGCCACGCTCAGCGTCGAATTCGACCTTCTGGTTCTCGCGGAGCTCCTTGAAACCGGAGCCGGCGATAGCCGAGTAGTGGGCGAAGAGGTCGTCCGAGCCGTCATCGGGAGCGATGAAGCCGAAGCCCTTTTCCGCGTTGAACCATTTCACAGTGCCAGTGGCCATGTGTTTCTACTTTCTGTTGACTTAGCCGTTTACACGGCCTACGCCGAGTCGGAACATCCGACACGCGCGCTCTGTCACGCTACCACGACAGGCTGAGGAGTAGCACTGTGCGACGGATTCTTCTGCAGAAGGGCGGCCTCGGTGCGCGTGCTCACCCCGAGTTTGCGCAGCACGGCAGACACATGGACGCTCACGGTCTTCACGCTGATGAAGAGCCGCTCGCCGATCTGGCGGTTGCTCAACCCATCGGCGATCAGCTCGAGCACCTGCTTCTCCCGCGCAGTCAGCGGGTCGGCGCCGGGGGAAGGCTCCGCGATGCGGCGGACGCCGAGCCCCGCGTCGGTCGCGAACCGCGCGACGGCGGCCTGCAGCTGCGCATGCCCCAGAGTTTCCGCGATCTCGGCCGCCTCGGCGAGCACGGCCGACGCCGCCGCCCGGTCGCCCTCATGCACCCGCATGCGCGCCTGTTCGAGCCGGAGAACGATGCGGAACGTGACCGGAACGTCGTCGCCGTCGGCGAACAACAGTGCCGCGTCGAGCGAGTCGGGGTGCGGTTCGAGCAGGGCGTCGAGGATGGTCGACCAGGCGTCGTCTCGCAACTGTGCAGGCTGAGCACGCCACGCGGCACTGATCGTGCCGGCCGCAGCGGCGACATCGGCACCCTCCGCCCGCAGCTCGGCGACGAGCGCACCTCCTTGAAGCAGCAGCCGCCTCTGGTGCAGCAGCGCGGGCCGTTCGTCGCTCAGCATCTCGAGGATGGTGTCGAGCGCTCCGCGGAGGTCGCCCGCGCTCTCGGCCACCGCGACCGCCATCATCACCCGGTCGTACCAGATCTGCCGCTCGGAGATGCCGGTCTCCTCGAACGCCGGCAGCCACACCTGCAGCATCTCCGCGGCCTCCACCGACCGGCCGCGCCAGGCCAGCACCCGCACGTGGGTCATGCTCATGTACATGCGGAACACCCGCAGGGTGCCCTGCACGAAGTCACGCGAGAGCATCTCCTCGACCCGGTCGATCTCGCCCAGTTCGAGCAGGGGCACCACCATGTTCTGCGCCATGATCGACCCCGAGGTGCGCTCGACGCGGAGTTCGCGCGCGCGGCGCAGGCCCTCTTCGGCGACCTCGACGGCCTCGCGGTAGCGGCCGAGCAGGGTCAGCAGGTCGGAGTAGTTCACCCGGTACCGCATCTCGGCGTTCGAGCCGGTCGCGAGTTCACGGGCACGCTCGTACTCGCGCACGCCCGCCTCGACCTCGCCCAGATGCGCGAGGGAGCCGCCACGGACATTCGCCGCGATCGACAGCTGATCGGTGGACGGCGCCCCTGCGGCCCCCCGCTCGGCCTCATCCGCGAGCCGGATCGCCTCTTCGCGGTCGCCCGCGATCATGCGCCGGCTCGCGAGCTGGTTGAGCAGCTCGGCCCGGAAGACCTCGTCGTCGACACGCGCCTCGGCGATGGCCAGGGCCTGTTGCAGCAGCGGGATCGCCCCGAGGCGGCCGAGGTTGACCAGGTACAGCGCCTTGTTGCGCAGAAGTCGCGCATGCAGACGCGGCTCGACGGCTTCGGGGTCGACCTCGGCGAGCGCGAGGTTCGCCACGGCGAGCGCCCGCTCGCCGTCTCCGGCGTTGCGAAGGATCGAGCCCAGCACCAGAAGCAGATCGAGGCGCTCGAGGCGCGCGGCATCGGCGGCATCGGGAACGAGCGGCCACAGCTCCAGCGCCAGTTCGCCGAAGCGGGCGGCGGTCGCGAACGCGTACTGCGCCTTCGCGTGGCGCATGGCATCGGCCGCCGCGACGAGAGCCTTCCGATCGTCTTGCGCGAGCTGCCAGTGGTACGCGAGCGCGGCGGCGTCTTCGCTGGTGTCGCTGCTCGAAGCCGCAGCCTCGAGGGCCTCGGCATAGGCGCGATGCAGGCGGGCGCGCTCACCGGGAAGCAGGTCGTCGTGCACGGCCTCGCGCAGGAGGGCATGCCGGAACCGGTAGTCGTCCTCGGCCACGACCAGGATGCCGCTGCGCGTCGCCTCGCGGATCGCCTCGTCGAGCCGCTGCTCCGGAAGGTCAGCGAGGCGGGTGATCAGCGGATGCGACAGCGGACGCTCGGCACCGGACGCGACTTTGACGACGTGCTGCGCATCGTCGCCGAGACGGTCGAACCGAGCCAGCAGCAGGTCGCGGAGTCCGTCGGGGAGGGGGCCGTTCGCGCATCCCGCGATCTCTTCGACGAAGAACGGCACGCCCTCGGCCCGCTCCTGCATGCGATCGAAGGCGGCCTCGGAGAGCGGACGGCCGCTGATCCGCTCGGCCAGTTCCCGCACCGCGGCTGTGTCGAGCCGGGCGAGCGTGAGGCGCTCGAGCAGACGCCCACGCGTGGCCTCGCCGATGAAGCGGCTCACCGCGTCTCCGCGTCGCACGTCGTCGCTCCGGCAGGTGAGGAGCAGCAGGATGCGCCCACGGTCGAGCGCGCGCAGGAGGAAGGACAGGATGGCGAGCGTCGAATCATCGGCCCAGTGCAGATCTTCGACCACGAGCACCTGGGGTGCCCGCTCGGCGGCTGCCTCGATCAGGGAGGCGATGGCGTCGCGGAGTCGCTCGGGGCTGGTGCGCTCGCGGTCGGTCGGCGTATCCACGAGCTCCGGCAGCAGCATGGCCAGGGCCTCGGCGCCCACGCCGACCGACTCGCGCACCCGCTCGACTCCCATGCGCGTGACGATCGAGCGGAGGATGCCGGTGAGCGGGCCGTATGGCGTGCGGGAACCGCCGAGGTCGAGGCACCACCCCACATGGACGTCGGCGGTGTGCTCGATCTCGGCGGTGAACTCGCGCAGCAGCCGGGATTTGCCCATCCCCGCATCGCCCTCGACGAGCAGCGCCGCCGGAACCCCCTCACGCACGTCGTCGAACAGCCGGCGCACTTCGGCGAGCTCGGCCGCACGACCGACCATCACGGTGCTCGGTGCGGAGGAAGGCATGGGTTCATGATCCCACCCTCCGCCGACATTCGGGGCGGACCGCGATCCGGTCCGAACGGCCGCGTCACTCACCGTGCGACGGAGGCCGTCCGGTCGCAGACGGAGGCCGGATGCGAGGTCGCCGCGGTCGCGGGGCGGGTCGTCACGGGTCGCCCGGCGCCCGCGCGGAAGATGCGGCGCAGCATCCGACGCACCGCCCCCGGGGAACGAGGAACGATCTGGTCCGCGCGCTCGATGAGCATGCGCCGACGCGCGGCTGCACGTTCCAGCTCCTCCTGCTGAAACCTGGTCTGCTGCTCGGTGAAGAACGTGTGCTCGAACATGGGATCTCCTCGTCGGTGTGGTGTATCCCTACACTCCGCTCTGAGGTGCCCCGCCGACATCGGACGGATTCCCTATCTTTCCTGCGCCGATGCCTAGGGATGCCGCACCTGGGTGATGCCGGCGACTAGGCCGGCGGCGTCTCCGCGCGCAGCGGCGACCGCCGGGCCGAGGGGCGCGACCGCGCCGGCACGAGGATTGCCATCACCCGCACGAGCGTGGCCATCCACAGCAGTCCGAGCCCGACGACGACGGCCTCGACCGCCGTGGCCGAGTACAGGCCGAACGGCACCCACAGCACGACGGCCACCACGATGAGCAGTCCGACGCCGAACGACGTGATCAGCAATGCGCGGGGAGGACCGGGGATCGCGGCCACCGTGGCGGCCGCAGAACCGAGGAACAGGACGAGTGTGGCGAAGGCGGCGATGTCGTGCGGGAGGGGCACCCGGTGCAGCGGCAGCAGACCGACGGCGGCGAGCGCGACACCGGCCGCCGCCCACAGCGCGACCACCGCGGCGATGCGCCGCAGAGCGGAGTCGCCGAGCATCCGGTGCAGGTCGCGGCCGATGTACGAGCCGACGGTCGCGATCAGGAGCCCCGCGACGACGAGGGTGCCGTTGAAGGCCCACCCGGACCCGAGCTGCGAGAAGTTCTCTTCCCACCAGCGCGGGTCGGCGGAGGTGACCATGGCGAAGAGCGTGCCGATCACGAGGAATCCGAACAGGAGGGCGGACAGGTCGGCCGTGCGCAGTCCGATGCCGGCTCCGAAGGCGAAACGGCCGCCGACGGCCGAGGCGACACCCGCGAGCAGGCTGCCCCCGGCTGCCGCGAGCTGCAGACCCTGGAGGCCGACGGCGAGGATCTCGGCGGTGAGCAGGACACCCATCACGGTGACCGCTCCGAAAGCGACGGTGAGCGCGACCGTCGAGAGGTCGGAGACCACGGCCTGCCAGCGCGGCATCGGCCCGGTCTCCGCGCGACGGTGCATCAGCGTGCTCGTCAGGAACGCGGCGGCGGCGACGATACCGGCGACCGCCGCGACCGGCACCGCGAGCGATCCTGGACCGGTGAGCGGGCGTGGGTCACCACGAAGGAGCAGCATGCCCGCGACGGCACCGACGACGAAGCAGACCGCGGTCGCCCAGACGGCCCTCGTCTCGCCGCGCAGCTTCTCGTCCCGCTCCATGCGCCCATGCAAGCACGCACCCCGGACGCGCGGAAGATCCCGCTCCGGTCCGCTCGCGCTTCGAGTCGTCCGGGAAGGCCGGTCAGGCGTGCTGCAGAGCTTTGGGGGTGAAGTAGGTGACCTCTCCGGTCTCATCCTCGATGCCGAAGATGAACTGCCCCGAGGGCGTCGCGCAGATGTCGATGACCTTTCCGCGTGAACGCGGGGTGATGACTTCGTCGCCCGGCTTGAATGTGGTCTTCGTCATGGCGCGATCGTACAGCGCTCGACGCGACGAGGCCCGGCGCCTGAACGGCATCCGGGCCTCGCCACCTGTGGTTCGAGGTCAGGCGTCGACGTCGCCGCGCCAGGCTCCGGTCTCGACGCCGCGGCCCTCGATGAACTCCTTGAAGTTCTGGAGGTCCTTCTTCACCGCGTGCCCGCCGGCGCCCACGAGGGAGCCGATCTTCTCGAGCAGCCCCTCGGGCGCCCAGTCCAGCTGCACGGTCACGCGCGTGGACGTGTCGTCGAGCTTGTGGAACGTCACGACACCCGCGTGCTCGGTCTCGCCGCCGGTGCTGTTCCACGCGACGCGCTCATCCGGGTGCTGCTCGGTGATCTCGGCGTCGAACTCGCGGGTCGCGCCGCCGACCTTCACCTTCCAGTGCGTGTGGGTGTCGTCGATCTGAGTGATCGACTCGACTTCGTCGAGGAACTTCGGGAAGCTCTCGAACTGCGTCCACTGGTTGTACGCCGTGCGGACGGGGACGTCGACGTCGATGGTCTCGATGATCTGCACCATGTGATGCTCCTCACTTCTCGTCGTTCGTGTGGTCCCATTCAGCCCGGAGCCTCGAGGATCGGCCACGGGGTTGACAGCCGCGTCATCGCACGTCGATCATCCGCGGCGTCGCGGCGCTACCGTTGAGGTCATGCGCATCCCCGCCGCGATCCGCGCCTCCCAGCGCTCCCCGCTGCTGCAGGTCGTGAAGTCGGCCGCGGCGACGATCGCGGCGTGGCTCATCGCGGGATGGGTGTTCCCCGCGCAGCTGCCGGTGTTCGCCGCGATCGCCGCGCTCCTGGTCGTGCAGCCGAGTGTGAACCAGTCGCTGTCGAAGGCGCTCGAGCGCAGCATCGGGGTGATCGCCGGCGTGGTGATCGCCGTCGCGCTCGGGCTGCTCCTGGGCTCGCCGAGCTGGATCGTGCTGCTCGCGATCGTCGTCGCGATGCTCGTGGCGTGGATCTTCCGCGCCTCGCCCGGCACCGGCAATCAGGTCGCGATCTCGGCGATGCTCGTGCTGGCGCTGGGGTCGTCCAGCCCGGAGTACGCGTTCGCGCGCATCGTGGAGACCCTGATCGGCGTCGTGATCGGCATCGTCGTGAACGCGCTCATCGTGCCGCCGGTGCTGGTCGCCCCCGCTCGGCGCGACGTCGGGCTGCTCGGGCGAGAGCTCGCCGCCAGCCTCGACCGCCTGGCCGTCGCGCTGCCGGAGCCGCAGACGGCCGCCCAGCTGCAGGAGCTGATGCTGGAGGTGCGGCTGCTGCGTCCGATGAAGGATGCCGCCGACGCATCCATCGCCGCCGGGGAGGAGTCGCTCACCCTGAACCCGCGGCGCTCGAACCACCGCAGCGAACTGCAGGAGCTGCGGGAGCTGCTGGAGCGACTGTCACCGATCGTGACCCAGACGATCGGCATGACGCGTGCGTACTTCGACCACTACGACGACACGATCGGCGAGGAGCCCGCGGTGGCCGCGATCGCCGAGCAGCTGCGTCGCGCCGGACACGATGTGCGCCTGGCCGTGCAGGTCGCCGAGGCGTCGCCCGAGCCCGACACGGAGACGAGCGCCATCCCCGCGCTCACCGCACCGCTCGTGATCCGCCCGCCGGCGTCGCAGCACTGGATCCTGATCGGCTCGCTCATGGAGGACCTCCGCCGCATCCGGGGCGAGCTGCTCGACGAGGACTGATCTTCCTCTCCTCCCCAGCCGCGCGGCCCGGCCCGGCCCTTTACGACCGAGCCACCCCTCTGCGTACGTGCGCAGAGGGGTGGCTCGGCGAGAAGGAGGTGGTTCGAGAATCCGGATGAGTAGCCTGGTGGCATGTCCGACATGACCGTCGCGGAAGCGCTGGGCGAGCTCGCCGCGCTCGAAGACCCGAAGATGCGCGCCGCCAACGAGAAGCGCGGCGACGACCACGGCATCAACCTCAGCCGGATGCGCGCTCTCGCGAAGCGGATCAAGACGGACCAGCCGCTCGCGCAGGAGCTCTGGGCGACCGGCGAGACCCCGGCGCGGCTCCTCGCCCTCCTGATCTGCCGCCCGCGCGACTTCACCGCCGACGAACTCGACGCCATGCTGCGAGAGACCCGCCCGCCGAAGGTCAACGACTGGTTCGTAAACTACGTCGCCAAGAAGTCGCCGCTCGCCGAAGAGCTGCGGCTGCGCTGGTTCGACGACGCGGATCCCACGGTTGCCGCGGCCGCCTGGTCGCTCACGACGGTTCGGGTGATGAAGGAAGCGGACGGCCTGGACCTGCCGCACCTGCTCGACCTCATCGAGCGCGAGCTGAAGGATGCGCCGTCGCGCCTGCAGTGGGCGATGAACGAGACCCTCGCGAACATCGGCATCTACCACCCGGCGTACCGCGCGAGGGCGCTGGAGATCGGCGAGCGCCTGCAGGTCCTCGCCGACTACCCCACCGCGCCGGGCTGCACCTCCCCCTTCGCGCCGCTGTGGATCGGCGAGCTCGTGCGGCGCCGCGAGGGCTGAGCGCTCGTCCGACCCGCCGACTGCACACACGACGCGAAGGAGATCTCACGCTCTGAAGGAGAGCATCCGGCATCCGCTCCTTCATTTCGTGAGAACTCCTTCGGAACGGGCTTCCGCTGCATCCGCCTGGGAGACCACCAGGCGTGTCCCACCGCGATTCCGCATTTGAGACAGTAACGTTATACACTTTATGAGTTGCGCGGGCTCTGGGGGGACTGCACAGGGTGGTCTCTGCGCGTGCGACACGACCTGGGGAGCATCATGGCTACGCAAGACGAACTGAACGCGCTCATCACCGACATCGCGCACGACATCAACGGTTTCATCGGAGCCTCCGTCGTCGATCTGGAATCCGGGATGCTACTGGCCTCGAGCTCGGTCCGACCGGACTTCGACCTCGATGTGGCCAGCGCCTACAACAGTGAGATCGTCAAGAACAAGATGCGCACGATCGAGGCGCTCGGTCTCGACGCGACCCTCGAAGACATGCTGCTCACCCTCGACACGCAGCTCCACCTGCTCAAGATGATCACGGACGAGACCTTCATCTATCTCGCAGCCGACCGCCAGGCGACGAACCTCGCACTTCTCCGCTCCGCCGTGAACCGCCATGTGGCGGCTTTGAACGCTTGACCAGGGAGGCCGTGCGCAACGACGGCCTCGAGGAGATCTCGTGGGTGCGCGCCGCGTCGGTGGAGACGCCGATGCGGCGGGCGCGCTGGAGGCACGTGAATCTGCCGAACCGCTACCGGCTCATCTTCGCCGGGCCGGTCGGCGCGGGGAAGACGACGGCCGTCCGCGCACTGAGTGACGTCCCGCCGGTCGACACCGACGTTCCGATCTCGGCCGGATCGGCGGAGTACGGCGACGGCGAGAAGACCACCACCACGGTGGGCCTGGACTACGGCGCGTGGAAACCCACGCCCGAGATCTCCGTCACCCTCATCGGGGTTCCCGGGCAGGACCGTTTCGCTCCCGCCCGACGAAGATCCTCGACCGCAGACACGCGCATCCTGCTCTGGCTGCGCGCCGATCGGACGAGCCTCGCCGCCGACGCCGCCGCGTGGATTCCTCGGTTCGCCGGCGACGGTCATCGAATGGTCATCGCCGTCAGCCACTGCGCAGAAGAGGCGATGGGCACAGTACGCCGGGAACTCACTGAGGTCCTGGCGCGATACGGGATCCCCGCGAACCGCGTTCATCCCGCCGACGCCCGCGATCGCGACAGCGTGATGCGCGTCGCCTGCGTGGCCCTTGACCTTCCGGAAGAAGAGTCGTGAACACACACATCCGAACAGACGAACCCCCTCTGCCGAACGACGCCGCGCAGCGGGACGACGCGCCCCACGGAGGCGACCCCGTGCTCATGCATCCGGAGATCGCGGCTCACTGGGAGCTCTGGTCGAGCGTCGTCAGCCAGGCCGCGCTCACTCGACTGCGTCATCTGCAGGAGCGCTTCCCCGAGCTGACGACGGCGGTCCTCTCGACGGCCGACGGCCTGCACATCGCCTCCGTCGGCACGCGAGAGGAGACGGGCGAGCGGCTGGCGGCGATCAACGGTTCGCTGTTCGGCGTCGCCAGGGCCGAGGCCGAGATCATCTCCGGCGGGACGGAACCGAGTCTGTCGGCCGTCGTCTCGGTGTCGATCGGACAGAGCCAGCTGTCACTGCTCAGCTTCGTCCTCGCACCCTACGGCCAACTGCTCCTGTCGGTGTCGGCAGCGGGAGTCCAGGTCGGCACCGTGATCGTGCAGGCACGCTCCGCGGCATACGAGCTCATCACCGCTCTGGGACTCGCCGGCGTGCCCGGCTAGCCCCGCGGTCGCTGGCTACGCTGGGGCCATGAGCACGCACATCGCCGCAGAGCCCGGCCAGATCGCCCCCATCGTCCTGTTCCCCGGCGACCCGCTGCGAGCGAAGTGGATCGCCGAGACGTTCCTCGACGACGCCGAGCTGTACTCCGAGACCCGGGGCATGCTGGGCTTCACCGGCACGTGGGAGGGGCACCGCATCTCGGTGCAGGGCTCGGGCATGGGCCAGCCGTCGATGGCGATCTACGCGAACGAGCTGTTCGACTCCTACGACGTGCAGACGATCGTGCGGGTCGGGTCGTGCGGCGCGCTGACCGAGCGCGTCAAGACCCGCGACATCATCATCGCCAACGGCGCATCCACGGATTCCGGCATCAACCGCGTGCGCTTCCTCGGACTCGACTACGCGCCGGTCGCGGACTTCGGCCTCCTGCGCGCGGCCGTGGAGGCGAGCGAGGCGGAAGACCTCGAGTCGACCGTGCATGTCGGGCAGCTGTTCTCGAGCGACCAGTTCTACAGCACCCGCCCCGAGCTCACGGAGCCGTTCGTGCAGCACGGCATCCTCGGCGTCGAGATGGAAGCGGCCGGGCTCTACACGCTCGCGGCCTTCTATGGTCGGCGCGCCCTCGCGATCTGCACGGTCAGCGACCACATCGTCACGGGCGAGGAGACCACGGCGCAGGAGCGCGAACAGACCTTCGGCGACATGATCCGCATCGCCCTGCGCGCCGCGACCGCGTAGCGCGGCATCCGTTGCTCCCCCGCCGAGCGCGGCACCGTTCCTCTCCCGCGCGATTCGCCGCGCCTGGCCGTTCGGCCGGTCAGCGAGATCAGGCGAAACCGCCGCATCAGGCGATCCAGCGACAGATCCTCCTGATCTCGCGCGATTGCCTGATGCGGCCGGCGCAGGAGGGGTGAAACGCGGCACGCACGCGCATGGGGGATGATCGAGGGACCATGACTTCCCCACCGCGGCTCGATCCCGCCCTCGTTCCGGACGCCGCGGATCCGGATGCCGTCTACCTCGCCTTCGTCGAATGGGCGGAGTCGACCGGCATCAGCCTCTACCCCGCACAGGACGAGGCGGTCATCGAGATCGTCTCGGGAAACAACCTGATCCTCTCCACTCCCACCGGGACCGGGAAATCGCTCGTCGCGATCGGCGCGCACTTCGCCGCTCTCGTCGCCGGCCGGCGCAGTTACTACACCGCCCCGATCAAGGCGCTCGTGAGCGAGAAGTTCTTCGCGCTGGTCGACGTCTTCGGCGCCGAGAACGTCGGGATGGTCACGGGCGACTCCTCAGTCAACGCCGACGCCCCGATCATCTGCTGCACCGCCGAGATCCTCGCGAACCTCTCGCTGCGCCAGGGCACGGATGCCGACGTCGGCCAGGTCGTGATGGACGAGTTCCACTTCTATGCCGACCCCGACCGCGGGTGGGCGTGGCAGGTGCCGCTGCTCGAACTGCCGCAGGCGCAGTTCATCCTGATGTCGGCGACTCTCGGCGACGTGAGCGAGCTCGCCGCCGACCTGACCCGTCGCACGGGTCGCGAGACGGCGACCGTGACCGGCGTCGAGCGCCCGGTGCCGCTGCACTTCTTCTACGAGACCACGCCGATCCACGAGACCATCGACGACCTGCTGAACACCGGTCAGGCGCCGATCTACGTCGTGCACTTCTCGCAGGCCGCGGCCATGGAGCGGGCGCAGGCACTTTCCAGCACGAAGGTCGCCACCCGCGAACAGCGCGATGCGATCGCGGCGCTGATCGCCGAATTCCGCTTCACGACCGCGTTCGGCAAGACGCTCTCGCGTTTCCTGCGCGCCGGGATCGGCGTGCACCACGCCGGCATGCTGCCGAAGTACCGTCGTCTGGTCGAGCAGCTGGCCCAGCGCGGACTGCTGCGCGTCATCTGCGGCACCGACACCCTCGGCGTCGGCATCAACGTGCCGATCCGCACCGTCCTGCTCACCGCGCTCACGAAGTTCGACGGCACCCGGATGCGGCAGCTGAACGCCCGCGAGTTCCATCAGATCGCCGGTCGCGCCGGGCGGGCGGGGTACGACACCGCCGGGACGGTCGTCGCCCAGGCTCCGGAGCACGAGAGCGAGAACGTCGCCGCGGTGAAGAAGGCCGGCGACGACCCGAAGAAGAAGCGCAAGATCGTCCGCAAGAAGGCGCCCGACGGCTTCGTCTCGTGGGGCGAGCCGTCATTCCGCAAGCTCATCGACGCCGTCCCCGAGACGCTGACCTCTCACATGCAGATCACGAGCGCCATGATGCTCAACGTGATCGCGCGCGGCGGCGATGTCTTCGCGAATATGCGCTCGCTGGTATACGACAACCACGAGCCGCGGAAACGGCAGCGCGAGCTCGCGCTCCGCGCCATCGGCATCTACCGCACGCTTCGCGAATCGGGCATCGTCGAGAAGACTCCGGAGGGCGACATCCGCCTCACGGTCGACCTGCAGCCGAACTTCGCGCTCAACCAGCCGCTGTCGCCATTCGCCCTCGCCGCGTTCGAACTGCTCGACCCCGACGCTTCTAACAGCTCAGCGACCCAGGGGGTTGGCACCGGATCGTACGCGCTCGACATGATCTCGATCGTGGAGTCGACCCTCGACGATCCGCGTGCGGTGCTCAGCCAGCAGGAATTCCTCGCCCGCGGCGAAGCGGTCGCCGCGATGAAATCCGAGGGTATCGAGTACGACGAGCGGATGGAGCTGCTCGAGCAGATCACGTACCCGAAACCGCTCGACGAGCTGCTGACCGCCGCCTTCGAGACCTTCAGTGCCGCGCAACCGTGGATCCGCGACTTCGAGCTGCATCCGAAGTCGGTCGTGCGCGACATGTACGAGCGGGCCATGTCGTTCGGGGAATATGTCGCTTACTACAAGATCGCTCGCTCCGAAGGCGTGGTGCTGCGCTACCTCTCGGATGCCTACCGCGCGGCCTCGCAGACCATCCCGGAGGAGTTCAAGGACGAGGATCTGCGCGACCTCATCGAGTGGCTCGGCGAGCTGGTGCGCCAGGTCGACTCCAGCCTGCTCGACGAGTGGGAGGAGCTGATCGCCGGGGTCGACAACGGCCGCTTCGATCCGCACGCGCCTGACGAACCGATCGTCCCCCCAGCCCCCAAGCGCCTCACGAGCAACATCCGCGCCTTCCGCATCCTGGTGCGCAACGAGCTGTTCCGCCGCGTGCAGCTCGCGGCGCGAGAAGACGTGGACGCCCTGGCCGAGCTCGACCCCGGTTTCGGCGCCGACGCCTGGTCGGATGCGCTCGACGGCTACTACGACGACCACGACGAGATCCTCACCGGCGGAGATGCCCGCAGTTCGAAGCTGCTGATCCTCACCGAGGGTGCCACGGCCTGGACCGCGCGACAGATCTTCGACGACCCCGCCGGCGACCACGACTGGGGCATCACCGCGACGATCGACCTGGCTGCCTCCGACGAAGCAGGTCAAGCCGTCGTGACCGTGACGGGCGTGGACCGGCTGTAGCGCTCCGACTCCGCTCGGATCCTAGGCGCTGCGGGACAACTCGTCGGCGAAGGCCCGGGTGATCACGTCTTCATCGGGAAGCGCTTTTTGCGCGTCCTCTGTCAGCTCGTAACGGCTGACTGCGACCGGCTGGGTCGTCGACGCGAGCGCGTACCGAACGACGGTGTCGTCCTTGCCCGCGACAAGGAGTATCCCTACGGTCGGCTGATGCTTGTCCGGAATCCGGAGCATGTCGTCGACAACCGTGACATAGAAGCCGAGTTGACCGGTATCCGCTGGAGTGAAGCTTGTGGTCTTCAACTCGATCACCACGTATCGCAGTTGCTCGACGTGGAAGAAGAGGAGGTCGATGTAGAAGTCGCTGTCGCCCACCTCAAGGTGCACTTGCCGGCCGACGAATGCGAAACCCGGACCGAGCTCGCGCATGGTGTCGAGGATCCGATCGACCATGCGTTGCTCGAGCTCGCGCTCGGAGGTGTCGCCGTCGACGGCGAGGAACTGCAGCGCGTACGGATCCTTCGTGAGTTCCTGCGCCTGGTCGGAATCGGCACGATCGAGCGCACCGGCGAAGTTGCTCGGCGCCGCTGCCTCCCGCTCGTGCAGCCGTGTGGTGATCTGGTGTGCGAGCACTGATCGGCTCCACCCGTGATGCACGTCTTTGGCCGCGTACCAGTCACGCAGCTCCTGATCATCGAGCTTGTCGAGCAGCTCGATCACGTGCCCCCACGGCAGTTGTGCAATGGGTCGTTGCACAACTGCCTCAGCGTCAGGCCATGCAACGGCGAAGGCGCGCATATAGAGCAGATTCCGACGCGAGAACCCCTTCATCGACGGAAACTCTGCCCGAAGGTCAGCAGCAAGCCGGTCCAGGACTTTGGTGCCCCACCCCTGAGCCGCCTGTCGATCCAGGATCGTGTGGCCGATCTGCCACCACAACTGGAGGAGCGCGTTATTGGCCTGGCGTTGCACCCTCAGACGTGCGGCATGGACGTGTCGCTTCACGTCTTCGAGCGTGGCGGCGTAGTCGTCGGGCACGAGTTCACTCATGAATCACCGGAGAGGAGTGCCGTCGAAGATCATCCCTGAACGATAGGAGGGACCTCAGACACGGCACCCGACCCGATCCGCCCCGGAGAGCATCCGACTCAGGCCACGCCCCGGATCACGCCTGCATGACCGCGAGCACGTTACCGGCAGGATCGCGGAACCACGCGATGTCCGGGCCCTGCCCGTTGCCGCGGACGATGCCGCGGGAGTCGGAGGGGAACTCCTCGTCGCTGTAGATCTTCGTCTGCACGCCCCGCGCGATGAGCTCGTCCACCGCGGCATCGACATCCGCCACCGGGAAGTTCAGGATCGTGAAGCTCGCCGGTGTGTGGTTCGGCTTCGAGTACACGAGGATCGACCCGCCGCTGGGCAGTCGCAGGTCGAGGAACCCCATCGCGTTGACCTCGACGTCGAGGCCGAGGGTCGTGCCGTAGAACTCTTTCGCCGCATCGATGTCGTCGACGCTGAATCCGCTGAATGCGTTGTCCGCTGTGAAGGCCGCCATGACTCCATGGTCCGCCGTCGCCCGGCGGTTGTCGAGGGGGTCATCGACGGATGCCGGCCGCGAGCCGGTCGGTCGCCCGCAGCGGGTCGAACAGCACTTCGAGACCGCAACGCACGAGCAGCGCATGCACCCCCAGACAGATCGCGATCACCACCGCCGTCAGCACGATCGGGCCGACCGCCTCGAGCACCGGCGTCGTCCGCCATCCGGCAGCGTGCAGCCCCGCATCGATCAGCGCGAGGGGCATCATGTGCAGCACGTAGATCGGCAGGGTCCGTCGGCCGATCCACCGCAGCGGTCGCGCGATGACCTCCGCGTGCCGGTCGAGGAGCACGCTGAGCGACACCCCGAACGCCACGGCGACCAGGCAGAGCACCGGCCACGTTCCCGGAACGAGGCGGATACCGAGCACCGAGACGACCGCGAGCGCTCCCGCGTACCCGGCGGCGAGCGCGAGCAGCACCCCGACCCCGCTCCTCGTCGCGAAGCGTTCGACGAGTGCACGCAGCCGCAACCCGAAGAGGAAGAAGAACAGGTTCTGCACCAGCTGCCACAGGTTGCCGAGATCGGGAAGGAGTCCCGCACCGGCGACCGCCGCGATGACGAACGCGGCCGGCAGCACCACGGCGGTCGGGAGCCCGCGCGTCGCCCGTCCGACCGCCAGGTACACGGCGAGCGCGAGCAGGTACCAGAGGTTCGTCGGACTGATGGTGAGCTGCGCGAGCAGCTGCCACCCGTCGGTCGCCCGGGCCGTGTCGAACTCCGGCGCCAGCGCGAGCACGACCGTCTGGATGAGCACCCACACCAGGTAGAGCAGCGCGAGCCGCCCGGCCCGTCGTCGCCACGAGTCGCCGCTCGCCGCGGAGACCGCCCGTGCGGCGAACATCCCGGAGACCAGGAAGAACAGCGGGATACGCAACGGCAGCAGCTGCGCGTTCAGCATCACCCATGCATCTGTCACCGGACCCGCGCCGGGGATGCCGACCGCGACCTTCGTGACCACGTGCCAGAGCACGACGAGCAGGATGCAGATGCCCTTTGCGACATCCGGCCATCCGACCCGTGGCGCCGGCGCGGTCACGAGGCCGCGCGCACGAGTCGCGAGACCAGGTCGACGTAAGTCACGCCCGCTGCGGCGAACATGCGCGGCACCTGCGAGGCGGCGGTGAGCCCCGGCATCGTGTTGACCTCGTTCAGCACCGGCCCCCGCTCGGTGAGGAAGAAGTCCATGCGCGCGACGCCGTCGCACCCGAGAGCATCGAACACGGTGATCGCGGCCCGCTTGAGCGCGCCAGCCTCGGCGGCCTCCAGCTGCGCCGGCACCGTGAACCGCGCGCTGCCGTCGTACTTGGTGGCCGTGTCGAAGAGCCCGGTCGCGTGGATCTCCAGCGGCGGCGCCGCCCACCGGATGCCGCCCTTCTCGCGCAGCACCGCCACGTCGATCTCGCGCCCCCGCACGACCTCCTCGACGAGGATGCGGCGATCGAAGCGCGCCGCCTCCCGTAGCGCCGCGAGCAGCTGGCCCTCCTCCGTCACGAGACCCACTCCGTGACTCGAACCCGCCGACACGGGCTTGACCACGACCTCCCCCTCGAACTCCACGTCGCCGATGTCGTCGGACGAGACCAGTCGGCCGCGGGCGGTGCCGAGGCCCACGGCATCCGCCACGAGCTTGGTCGTCCACTTGTCCATGCCGATGGCTCCCGCCCGCAGCCCCGACCCGACCACGCGCACTCCGGCGAGCGCACACAGCGCCGCGAGTGCGCCGTCCTCCCCCAACGCACCGTGCACCGCAGGGAAGACCACGTCGGTGCGGGTGAGTAGCGGCAGCGCGAGCGCGAGCGACTCCGCCGCCGATCCCCCGTTCGGGCGCCCCTCCACACGCCAGATCCCGTCGCGGTCGATCGTCACGGTCGTCACGTCGTGATCGCCCATCCGCAGCGCCGCGGCCACCGCCGCCGCGGATGCCAGGGAGACCTCGTGCTCGGGGTTCTGCCCGCCCCCGATGACCAGCACCTTCGTCGTCATGCCACACTCCTCTGCACTCGTGCGCCGATGCCCGTCACGATCGTGTGCGGGATGGTGCCCGCCCACCGCGCCCACTCCTGCACCGACGGCACCGCCCCGCCCTCCGGCCCGAACACGGTCGCGACGGCACCGCGCGGGAACAGCGCGGAACCGGTGTCGACGACGATCTGGTCCATCGAGATCCTCCCCACGATCGGATGCCGTACGCCGCCGATCTCCACCCCGGCGCCCGGGGCGAGCTCGCGCGGAATGCCGTCGGCGTACCCGACACCGACCACGCTCAAGTGCGTCTCCCGATCGGCGGTGTGCGTTCCCCCGTAGCCGACCGCCGTTCCCGCCGGCACGAGGGCGCTGTGCACCACGGGTGCGGTCCACCGTGATGCACCGGCGAGCACGGTCGTCTCCGAGGGGTCGATCCCCACGAGACCCGCGCCGACCCGCACCAGATCGAAGTGCGTCGCCGGATCCGTCAGCGCCCCCGACGTCGCCGCGAGATGCACGAGCACCGGGCCGAAGCCCGCGCGCAGCACGGCATCCCTCCCGTGCCGCATGCGCCGCACCGCCGCCGCGTTCGCCGCGGGATCGGCCTCGTCCGCCCGCGGCAGATGGCCCATCACTCCGACGACTTCCACCCGCCCCCGACCGGTGCGCGCCAGCCGGAGCAGCTCCGGCCACTCCTCCAGCGGAGCACCCCCACGGGCCATCCCCGTGTCGAGCTGCAGGTGCACGCGCACCGGGTCCGTGGCATCCGCGATCAGCTGACGCAGCTCTTCGATCGAGCCGACCGCGATGTCCACGCGGTGCGCGGCTGCGGCGGCGGCATCCACACCGGAGGGGTTCAACCAGGAGAGGATCGGCACCGTGAGGCCGGCCTCGCGGAGCGCGACGGCTTCGGCCACATCCGTGACGCCGAGCCACTCGGCACCGGCATCGACCGCGGCCCGCGCGACGGTGACGGCGCCGTGCCCGTAGCCGTCGGCCTTGACCACGGCCATGATGCGGGCGGTCGTCGCGGTCCGCACCTGGCGCAGGTTCTCGGCGACGGCATCCGGGATCGTCTGCAGGGTCGGTGCGTGCAGGCGCGAGAGCGTCACGCGCTCGGAGGCGAGAAGAGTGGTCATCGCTTCGTCCTCGGGTCGGCGGTCGGGTCGGCGAGCATCTCGGGGCAGCCCTCGTCGACGGCATCCGGACGCAGCTCGTAGTGCCAGGTCTCGTTGGCGTAGATCTGGCAGAGTCCGTAGCGCCACCCCCGCTGCGCGAGCCAGTCGAGCGCGGGCAGCGGGCCCAGGTCGACGGCGTCGCCCGTCACGTGCTCCGAGGTCTCGGGCGTGGCTACCCAGCGCCGGGCCTCGGCCTCCGAGCCGTACTGCACGATCGCGTCCTGCAGCATCCGCTCCTGCAGGGCGGGCGTGCGCCATCCGCTGTTCACACGGAACGTGATGCCGTCGTCCTCGGCATCGGATGCCGCTCGCTGCAGAGCCGCGAGCAGGTCGGGATCGAGGTTGCCGACCGCCACCCTGTCCACGTCGAACACGGTCGGCTGATCCCCGTCGCGGATCACGCCGTCGGCCTCGCTCGGCGCGATGACCGAGCCGGTGACACCTCCGTTCGGTACGGGCGTGAGGCCCGGCAGCGGACCGGTGCGTGCGGCGTCGGCGAACGCGACGGACAGCGACTGCTGCACCGCGAACACGACGATCACGGCGAGGGCGAGGGCGACGGCCACGACGACGAACCGATGGTGGCGCCGCGCTCTCGGGGAGCGGGGGATGGTGCGGGTGTTCATGTCTCCAGTGAAGGATCCCGCCGGTTGCGAGGGCGTATGTGCTTTTCCATATGCTCCCGATATGTCGCACTGCGTAGGATCTGAGCCATGCGTGTGCTGATCGTCGAGGACGAGCCCTACCTCGCCGAGGCGGTCCGCGACGGGCTGCGCCTGGAGGCGATCGCGGCCGACATCGCCGGCGACGGCGACGCCGCCCTGGAGCTGCTGAGCATCAACTCCTACGACATCGCCGTGCTCGACCGCGATGTGCCCGGCCCGTCCGGCGACGACATCGCCCGCTGGATCGTCGCCTCCGGCAGCGGGATCCCGATCCTGATGCTCACCGCCGCCGACCGCCTCGACGACAAGGCGAGCGGCTTCGAGATCGGGGCCGACGACTACCTGACCAAGCCGTTCGAGCTGCGCGAGCTCGTGCTGCGACTGCGCGCCCTCGACCGCCGCCGTCAGCGCAGCCGGCCGCCGGTGCTCGAGGTCGCCGGGCTCCGCCTCGACCCGTTCCGCCGCGAGGTGTACCGCGACGACCGCTACGTCGCCCTCACCCGCAAGCAGTTCGCCGTGCTGGAGGTGCTGGTCGACGCCGAGGGCGGGGTGGTCAGTGCCGAGGAGCTGCTCGAGCGGGCCTGGGACGAGAACGCCGACCCGTTCACGAACGCCGTGCGCATCACGGTGTCGTCGCTGCGCAAGCGTCTGGGCGAGCCGTGGCTGATCCTGACGGTGCCCGGAGTGGGCTACCGGATCGGGACGGATGCCGATGCCTAGGCGCCGCGGGATGAGCGCCCGCCTCAAACTCACACTGAGCTATGCGGTGATCGTGGTGGTGTCGGGAGGTCTGCTCCTCGCGGCGGTCGGGCTGTTCCTGCTGCGCTACGTGCCGGACACCGTCGACTTCTTCCCCAATCGCGGCGACCTCAGTCGGGCCTTCGTGCCGGTGGCCTCGATGGTCATGCTGGTCCTGCTCGCGTTCGGTCTCGGAGCGGGGTGGCTGCTCGCCGGACGGATGCTGGCGCCGCTCGACCGCATCGGCGACGCGGCCCGTCTCGCCGCGCAGGGCTCGCTGTCGCACCGGGTGGCCCTCGCGGGCCGCCGCGACGAGTTCCGCGATCTGGCCGACGTCTTCGACTCGATGCTCGAGCAGCTCGAAGCGCACGTCGCCGAGCAGCAGCGGTTCGCCGCGAACGCCTCGCACGAGTTGCGGACCCCGCTCGCGATCTCGCAGACCCTGCTCGAGGTGGCAGAAGCCGATCCCGACCGGGATGTCGACGCCCTGATCGCGCGTCTGCGGGAGGTGAACACCCGGGCGATCGAACTCACCGAGGCGCTGCTGCTGCTGAGCCGCGCCGACCGCCGGACGTTCCCGCGCGAGATCGTCGACCTCTCCCTCCTCGCCGAGGGGGCGGTGGAAGCACTGCTGCCGCTCGCCGACCGACGTGGCGTGGCTGTAGAGGTGGGCGGTGCGCCCGCGCCGGTGCTCGGGTCGGCGGCACTGCTGCCGCAGCTGGTCACCAACCTCGTGCTCAACGCGATCGTGCACAACCTGTCGTCCGGTGGGGCCGTGGCCGTGCGCACGCACGCGATGCCCGAGGCGGTCGCGCTGGTGGTCGAGAACACCGGGGAGGTGCTGCCGGCACATCTCGTGGCGACCCTCGTCGAGCCGTTCCAGCGCGGGGCCGAGCGCACCCGCGGCGACGACCATGCCGGGGCGGGGCTCGGCCTCGCGATCGTCGACCGCATCACCCAGGCGCACGGCGGCACCCTGGTGCTCACCCCACGCCCGGACGGCGGCCTGATCGTGACGGTGTGGCTGCCGCACCCGTACCCGGCGGCCGTACCCGCCTGACTCCCGGCGGTCCGCATCCGTCCCGCCCGGTCCGCCCCGCCCGGTCCGCCCCGCCCGGTCCGTCCCGCATCCCGAGGCTCACCTGTCGGGAGTTTTTACGGATGTCGGACCGGAACGCGGTTTCCGGTCCGACATCCGGACATTCTCCCGACAAGTGGACCCGGGCAAGTGGACCCGGGCAAGTGGACCCGGACAAGTGGACCCGGGCAAGGTGAACCGGGCCCGGATGCCGCGGCTCAGGCCACGCGGGGGTCGCGCGTGGCGGCGAGCTCGCGGCCGAAGGTGCGGGCGTCGGCCTCGGCGTTCTCCTTGAGCTCGCGTGCGGTGTCGGCGAAGGCGTCGAGCGCCGGGTTCACGCCCACGAGGGTGAACGGACGCTGTACGACGCGCAGGTCGAGGCCCCAGACGTCTTCGAGCACACGGCGCAGCCAGCCCGTCGAGTGGTCCCAGCCTTCCTTGGGGGAGCCGGGCGCGTAGTTGCCGCCGAGCACGGTGACGAGCGTCGCGGGCTTGCCGTTCAGCGCGGTGCCGGTCGGGTCGATGCGCGGGTCGGTGTAGGCCAGGTCGAACCAGGTCTTGAAGTGCTGCGAGACGCCGTAGTTGTACAGCGGCACGGCGAACAGCAGGGCGTCGGCGCCGATCAGCTCATCGGCGAACGAGGTCGCGAGCGCACGGGCCTCGACCTGCGCCGGCGTGCGCTGGGCCTCGTCGACGAAGCCGCCGGTGACGGCATCCGCCCAGGCGGTCGCGGGCACGGGGTCGCTCGCCAGGTCGCGGCGGGTGACGGTCGAGTCGGGGTGGGACGCGGTCCACTCGGCCTCGACGAGGTCGGCGAGCGCGCGGCTGGCGGACGACGCGGGAAGGATGCTGGCATCCAGGCGGAACAGGGACATGGGCCTACCTCTCGTTTTCGTAGTCGCTAGGTTTTTATTAGCAACACCGGTTAACGTAGCACGGGTAGGATGTGTGCATGGCCGAGGTCGAGGAAGAACGTCAGGTGTGTGACGCCGCCGTCACACTGGCCTTCAGCGTGCTCGGCAAGCGGTGGAACGGGATGATCGTGTCGACGCTCGGCGGTGGCCCTTCGACCTTCGTCGCGCTGCGCCGCGCGGTCGCGGGAATCAGCGACACCGTGCTCTCCGACCGCCTGGCCGAACTCGCCGATGCCGGTCTCGTCGCGCGCACGGTCGATGCCGGCCCGCCGATCACGGTGTCGTACGCCCTCACCACCAGCGGCGAGGGGCTCCTGCCGATCCTCGACGACCTCGGCCGCTGGGCCTCCGCCAACCTCGCCGCACGCGCGCACTGACGCAGACGTCTCACCGCGCACGCACACCCCGCACGCGCGCCCCGCACGCGCGCCCCGCACGCGCGCCCGCACCAATCTTGGCGAGAGGTCAAGACACGCTGTGTCGTGGATCGAAGATGCGGCGTTCTGCGGCCCCTCACCAATCCCCGCACGGCACAACACAGCCGGCGCCGCGGCACAGCCGGGGCCGCAGCACGGCCGCCTCACCAGGGGCTGGGCTCGTAGTCCTTCAGGAAAACGCCGTGGATGTCTTCGCCGGCCTCGCCGCGCACGATCGGGTCGTACACGCGGGCGGCGCCGTCGACGAGGTCAAGCGGGGCGTGGAAGCCCTCTTCCGCCAGCCGCACCTTCGTGTAGTGCGGGCGCTCGTCGGTGATCCATCCCGTGTCGACGGCGGTCATCAGGATGCCGTCCTTCTCGAGCATCTCGCCCGCGCTGGTGCGGGTGAGCATGTTGAGCGCGGCCTTCGCCATGTTCGTGTGCGGGTGTCCGGGGCCCTTGTAGCGGCGGGAGAACTGCCCCTCCATCGCCGACACGTTCACCACGTACTTGCGGTGCGAGTCGGATGCCGCCATCGACGCGCGCAGCCGGCTGATCAGCAGGAACGGTGCGGTCGTGTTGGCCAGCTGCACCTCGAGCATCTCCAGCGGATCGACCTGCTCGATCGACTGCACCCAGCTGTTGACCCGGTTCACATCGGGAACGAGTCCGCCGGCGTCGATGGCCGTGCCGTCGGCGTGCTTCTCGAGCGACGACGATCCGGGAGCCATCGCGAGGCGTGCGAGGTCTTCGGCCGTGAGCGCCTGGCCGCCCTGCTCGGCGACCGTGCCGCCGAGGGCCGCGACCGAGAGCAGCGGATGCGCGTCGACCGAGGCCTGCAGCGCCTGCGGGTGCGGGTCGGCGGTGTGCCCGAAGGTCTCCATCTCGGGCAGCGGACCGTCGGGAAGCGGCTGCAGCTCGGCATCCGCCAGCAGCGAGTAGGCACCCGGCGAGCGACGCACGGTCTGGGCGGCGTTGTTGATCAGGATGTCGAGCGGGCCCTGCGCAGCGACCGAGTCGGCGAGGCCGATCACCTGAGCGGGGTCGCGCAGATCGATGCCGACGACGCGCAGACGGTGCAGCCAGTCGGCCGAGTCGGGCAGGGCAGAGAAGCGGCGCACGGCGTCGCGCGGGAACCGGGTCGTGATCGTGGTGTGCGCGCCGTCACGCAGCAGCCGCAGCGCGATGTGCATGCCGATCTTGGCGCGGCCGCCGGTGAGCAGGGCACGTTTGCCGGCGAGGTCGGTGCGGGCGTTGCGCTTGCCGTGGCTGAAGCGCGCGCAGTCCGGGCAGAGCTGGTGGTAGAACGCGTCGACCTGGGTGTACGGCTGCTTGCAGATGTAGCAGTTGCGAGGCTTGAGCAGCTCGCCTGCGATGGGGGCGTCCACCACACTGGTGGCGAGGTCGTTGCCGCGGGTCTCGTCGTCGATGCGGTCGGGCGCTCCCGTGGCGGTGCGGGCGACCACGGCCTTGTCGGCCTCGGCGATCGCGTCGCGGATCTCCTTGCGGCGCACGCGCTTGACGGCCTTGAACATCGCTGCGGTCGCATGGCGCACGGCGACGAAGTCCGGATGCTCGTTGTCGATCTGGTGCAACTCGGCCAGCACGCGAAGAGTCGTGGCGAGATCGTCGGGGTCGACGCCCGGTCCGAGGTCGGGTGCTGCGTCGGAGGGGGCGTCGGTCATTGTGCCGATTTTACGCGAGTGTCCTGGGGGTATGCCCCGCCCGTGTTCCCCGGCATCCGCCCTGCTGCCGAGTGCACGGCTTGTCGCCGAGCGCACGGGCTGTCGACGCAGGCAAGCCGTGCACTCGACACGAACCCGTGCACTCGGTGGGATGCGATGCGCACGGAGAGACGCGATGCGCGGCACGCAGCGCGACGAGCGGAAGCATCCGCCCCGCCGCCGAGCGCACGGCTTGGTGCCGAGCGCACGGGCTGTCGACGCGGGGAAGCCGTGCACTCGACACGAACCCGTGCACTCGACGCGGCAGCGCGGAGCGGCGCAGCGCGACGCGTCAGACGAGGGCGCGCTGGCGACGGAGCGCCGTCAGCACGGCGCCGTTCGCGCCCGCCCACTCACCCAGCGTGGCCGGCACGATGGGCGGAACGCGGTGGAACGAGGCGCGCTCGCCGACGTAGCGCTCAGCCAGCGTCACGAGCTGATGCGGCGCCTGCGCGAGGCCCCCACCGATCACGATGCAGCCGGGATCCACGAGCGCGCACAGGGTGAGGATCGCCTCCGCCAGCGCCGACGACGCCCGTTCCACGATCGCAGTGGCCACGGCATCCCCTTCGCTGCTCGCCGCCAGCAGCCCTTCCGGACCGCCCTTTCCGCCGACCGCGGCCCACGCCCGCCGCAGAGCCGGCGCGCCGATGATGGTCTCCAGGCAGCCGCGGCGCCCGCACGAGCACATGCTGCCGTCTGGCTCGATCGTGATATGCCCGAGTTCGCCGGCCGAGCCGTGTGCGCCGGGGACGACCTGGCCGTGCGCCACGTGTGCGCCCGCGATCCCGGTGCCCAGCGCGAGCACGAAGACGTCGTCCACACCGGCGCCCGCACCCCAGGAAGCCTCCGCGACCGCGGCGGCGTGACCGTCGTTGATGACGTCGACCGGGATGCCGAGTTCGGCGCTCAGCTCTGCTCCGAGCGCACGACCGTCGAGCGCGGGGATGTTGGTCGAGCGCACGACCACCCCCGCCGCCTCGTCGACGAGTCCCGGGATCGACAGCACCACGCGTTCGAGCTCGGCATCACCGCGGAGCGCACCGGCGATCGCCGCCAGCCCCTCGACGGGCGAGTCCTTGGGCGTCGCGTGGCGGCCTCGTGCGAGGGGCGTCGGCGGCGCATCCAGCGATGTGCGCGCGGGCGCGAGCAGGTGCTTGACGCTCGATCCGCCGACGTCGAGCCCGAGCACGACGGGGCCCGCAGCGCGCGCACTCCAGGTCGATCGGGTCGGATCTCCCCCGGTCACGGGGCCATCACCCGGGCGGCCGCACGGGCCTCCCGCCGCAGCGCCTGCTTGTCGGGATCGGGAACCGGCACCGAGGCCAGCAGCCGTCGGCTGTACGGATGCTGCGGCGCCAGGAGCACGTCGTCGGCGGAGCCCGTCTCGACGATCTCGCCCTTGAGCATCACGGCGACCCGGTCGGAGATCTCGTGCACCACGGCGAGGTCGTGGCTGATGAAGAGGCATGCGAAGTGCATCTTCTCCTGCAGGGTGCGCAGCACCTCGAGCACCGCGGCCTGCACCGAGACGTCGAGCGCCGAGGTCGGCTCGTCGGCGATGATCAGCTCCGGCTCCAGGGCGATGGCGCGGGCGAGGCCGATGCGCTGACGCTGCCCTCCGGAGAGCTCGTGCGGATAGCGGGAGGCGTAGTTCGTGGGCAGCTCGACGGCATCCAGCAGTTCCGCGACACGGGTGCGACGGGTGCTCGCCGAGGTCGGGAAGCGCCGACGCTGCACGAGCAGCGGCTCGGCGATGGCCTCGCCGACGGTCATACGCGGGTCGAGGCTGGAACCCGGGTCCTGGAAGATCGCACCGACACGCCCGCGCAGCGCGCGCTCCCGACGCCCGGAGACGCCACCGCGTCCGACCTTCTCGCCGAACAGGGTGATCCCGCCGCTCGACAGGGGCAGGAGTCCCAGTGCCGCGCGTCCGAGAGTCGACTTGCCCGATCCGGACTCGCCGACGAGGCCGAGGATCTCTCCTGGCGCGATGCGCAGGCTCACCCCGTCGAGCGCGAGGAACGGTCGTCCGCCGCGGCGATACGTGACGCTGGCGGCATCCAGCTCGAGCACCGCGGCCGGGATCTCGGTCTCGGGTTCCCGCTCGATCACGCTCGCGATGTCGGGGAGCGACGGCACGGCGCTGAGGAGCTTCTTCGTGTAGTCCTCGCGCGGCGCGGTGAGCACCGTGCGGGTGTCGCCCACCTCGACCATGGTGCCGCGGAACATCACCGCGACCCGGTCGGCGATGTCGGCGACCACGCCCATGTTGTGCGTCACGAGCAGGAACGCGGTCCCCGACTCGGCCGCGAGACCGCGGATCAGGTCGAGGATCTCGGCCTGCACGGTCACGTCGAGCGCGGTCGTCGGCTCGTCGGCGATGATCAGCTGCGGCTCGCAGGCGAGGGCGATCGCGATGACCACGCGCTGGCGCTGGCCACCCGACAGCTCGTGCGGGTAGCTCTTCGCCCGACGGGCGGGCTCGGGGATGCCCACGCGACGGAGCATCTCGACCGCGCGCTCCCAGGCCTCCGCCTTCGAGATCTTGCGGTGGTTGAGGATCGCCTCGGTGATCTGGTCGCCGATCCGCATGCTCGGGTTGAGCGCGGTCATCGGCTCCTGGAACACCATCGAGATCTCGGCGCCGCGCACGGCGTTCATCTCGGCTTCCGCGAGCGGCAGGAGTTCGCGCCCGGCGAGCCGGATCGAACCGGTGACCGTGGCCGAGCGCGGCAGCAGCTTCAGGATGGCCATCGCCGTCACGGACTTGCCCGAACCGGACTCGCCGACGAGTGCCAGCACCTCTCCGGGGCGGACTTCGAGGTCGATGCCTTTCACGGCCTCGACCGATCCGTCCTCGGTGCGGAACGTGACCGAGAGGTCGGAGATCGACAGCAGTGCGTCGCTCATGCGGCACGCCCCTTCACGTCGAAGAAGTCGCGCAGGCCGTCACCGATGCTGTTGAAGGCGCAGACGGTCAGCACGATGCAGAATCCGGCGGGGAAGATCAGCCACCAGGCGCCCGCGTACGTGTAGGTGATGCCGCTGGTGAGCATGGCGCCCCAATCGGTCGCCGGCTTCTGCAGCCCCATGCCGAGGAACGAGATGTAGGCGACGAGCAGGATGGCGTCGGCGACCTGGAACGTGGCGTTCACGACGATCGTGCCGACGGTGTTCGGGACGATGTGCTTGAGCACGGCCCGCGAGTGCGTCCCGCCCATCGCCCGCAGCGCCAGCACGTATTCGCGCGACTTCAGCGAGATCGACTCGGCGCGCACGAGACGGGCCGGGACGAGCCAGGAGACCAGGCCGATCACGCAGATCATCAGCGGGACGCTCGGGCGCAGGATCGCCGAGAGGATCAGCAGCAGGAAGGTCGCGGGGATCGCGATGCCGGCGTCGACGACGCGCATCATCACGGTGTCGACGGCACCGCCGACGTAGCCCGCGATCGCGCCCCAGAGGGTGCCGATGACGGTGGCGAGGATGCCGGCAGCGAGGCCGATCAGGATCGAGATCTGGCCGCCGACCATGAGGCGTCCGAGCACGTCGTAGCCGACGTCGTCGGTGCCGAGCGGGTGTCCGGGGCTGCCCGGCGGCAGCATGGTGCTGCGCAGGTCGGTGTGGATCTGATCCGTCGGGTGGATCAGCGGACCCAGGAAACAGAAGAGCAGGAACAGCACGATGGTCACGATGCCGAAGACCGCGAGCTTGTTCTGCAGGAAGCGGCGCGTGCCCCGCTGACGCGGGGTCAGCGTGCGCATCACGATGGTCGTGGTGCTCACGAGAGCTCCTCTCGGGTGCGCGGATCGAGCAGCGCCTGGATGATGTCGGCGAGGAGGGATCCGATGACCGTCGCGAGCGCGATCACCAGGATGCAGCCGATCAGCACGGGGTAGTCGGAGGTCTGAGCCGAGGTCCAGAACAGCAGCCCCATGCCGGGGTAGTTGAAGAGCGATTCGACGACGATCATGCCGCCGAACATGACCGGCAGGTAGTAGCCGAGCATGGCGATCACCGGGGTCAGGGAGTTGCGCACCACGTGGCGGGTGATCACCACGGGCACCGAGGTGCCCTTGGCCCTGGCGGTGCGGACGTAGTCCTCGGAGAGGTTGTCGATCGTGGCGGAGCGCATGTAGCGCGAGAACGTCGCGATGATGCCGAGTGCCGCGGTGAGCACCGGAAGCACGAGGCCGGCCGGGTTCGACAGCACATCGCCGACGGTCTCGCCCTGCGGCGCCTGGGCGGGCACGAGCCGCAGCCACTGGGCGAAGACGATCACGAGGATCAGGCCGAGGAAGAACGACGGCGTCGAGTAGACGATGAAGTTCCAGGTGGTCAGCGCGTAGTCCGCCGCCTTGCCGCGGCGCACGGCCTGGAAGATGCCCATCGGGATCGCGATGATCAGCGCGAAGAGCATCGAGATGAGGGCCAGGATCAGCGTCTTCGGGAGGCGCTGGCCGATGGCATCCGCCACGGGGCGGTTGAGTTTGAAGGAGTCGCCCAGGTCTCCCTGCACGAGCTGCAGCAGGAAGTTGAAGTACTGCTGCCACAGGGGCAGATCGAAGCCGTTCTCCTTGTTGAAGGCGTCGATCTGCTCCTGCGAGGCCTGCATGCCGAGGATGCCGGCGGCCGGCCCCTGCGGCATCGCGAGGTGGAGCAGCGCGAACACGATCAGCGTCACGATGAGGATGACGATCCCGCCCTGGCCGACCCGTCGCAACAGGTACCACCAGAACCGCGGGCCGCCGGCCCTCTCCTTCTTCTGCTGCGCGTTCTGCGCTGCTTCCACCACGCTCATGTCACCTGCTCGTTACTTGGTCCAGGACCAACGCTGCGGAAGGAACGACGCACCCGGGTCCTGGTGGGCGATGTCGAGTCCGTCACGGACGACGGAGACCTGGTACACCGGGTTCGGCATCCACATGACCGGGAGGTCGGTGGCGAGGTACTCGGAGTACTTCTTCGCGATCTCGGGGTCGGTCGAGAACGCCATCGCCTGGACGAGCTCCTCGGCCTCGGGGTTGTCGTACTGACCGGCGTTCCACTTGGTGTCCTTCGCGAAGACGCGCTCACCGGTGGCGTACGGCGGGAAGTACCAGCTGCCCGCGGTGCCGAAGAAGACGAGCTCCCACGTGCACGAGCTGCCGGTCTTGCACTCCTGCGCCTGCGTGAGGACGGTGTCGAGCGGCTTGGAGTCGATCGTCATCTTGACGCCGATCTTGCCGAGCGACGACTGGATCTCCGCCATCATGTTGTCGGTCTCCTGCGAGCCGTTCTGCGTGGTGACGACGATCTCCGCCTTGTCACCGGCAGCGATACCCTCGCCGCACTGGCCCTCGGCCGCACCGGCTTCGGCGCACTCGAGCGTGCCGTCGGATCCCTTGACCCAGCCGTTGTCGGTGAACAGCTTCTCGGCCTTCTTCAGGTCGAACGGGTACGGGTTGTCCTTCTGCACGTCGGACAGTCCGTTGGAGTCCGCGGTCTGCGGGATGGGACCGTAGTCGGGCGTCGCCGCACCGTGCCAAACGACCTCGGAGATGGTCTCCTGGTCGATGGCGTGCTGCAGTGCCTGGCGCACGTAGAGCTGCTTGTAGAAGGAGCCCTTCTCCGGGTTGGCGAAGTTGTACGGCATGTACGTGATCGACCAGCCGGCCCACGGCTCGATGCTGTAGCCGAGGTCGGTGAACTGCTTCTCGTTCGTGAGCTGCGAGCTGGTGACGTAGCCGTAGTCGACGTCACCCGAGCGCACCACGTTCATCTCGGCGTCGGCCGAGGTGAACGGCAGGAACTCGACGTTCTCGATGCTCGGCTTGTCCTCGCCGGTGTACTCCTTGTTGGCGGTGAGTTCCACCAGGCCCGAGTCCGACCAGCTCTTGACCGTGTAGGGACCGGCGACGGTCTTCCACAGGTCGTTGGTGGCGTAGGTCTTCATGTCCTCGGCCTCGGAGAAGAGGTAGTCGAGCACCGCGGTGGCACCGGCCTGGTCGCGGTCGTGGTCGCCGATCTCGCCGTCAGCGCTGGTCTTGTCCCAGACGTGCTGCGGCATCGGGTAGATGAGGCTGAGCTGGTTGCCGAGGAGGAACTCCTCGTTGTAGACCTTGTCCATCGTCAACGAGAACGTCTTGTCGTCGATGGTCGTGAACTCGGTGATGTTGTCCGGCATCAGGCCGGCGGAGTAGCCACCGGTCTTCTCGCCGTTGAAGCGCACCAGGTTGTACCAGAACTCCACGTCGCGCGAGGTGACGGGCTCGCCGTCCGACCAGTCGAGGTCGTTCAGCGTGATGGTGATGGTCTTGCGGTCCTCGGAGAACTCGTAGGACTTGGCGGCGGAAGCCAGCTCGTCCCAGCCCATCTCGCCGTCGACGCCGTTGTACTCGAACAGGCGCGGCCACATCGTCGCCTTGATGGCGCTGTTGTGCGTGGCCATCTTGTCGGGCGACGAGATCGGCAGGATCCAGTTGGGTCCGGTGCCGACCTGCAGCGCGAAGCTGACGGTGTCCTTCTCGCCCGAGCCGGTGTCGCCGTTGGCGCCGGCCTGACAGGCGGTGAGGGCGAGCGTCGCGACGGCGAGCGCACCCAGGGGGGCGAGCAGCCGGCGGCGCAGCGACTGAGATCGCATGTAAACCTCCTTGTTCAACGCCTCGTCACCCAAGGCGTTCGTCCGATTTATGACGTACTTTGAATCATGCCCGAACTAAGTTCAGGGCAAAAGTCGGTCTTGTTACGTTTAAGTAACTAACTTTCTTCGATTGCGGCGAAAAGCCGCAGAGTCGCGTCAGCCGACGATCTCGGCGGCGAGATCCGGTGCCTGATCGAACGCGTCGAACGGATGCATCGGACGCTGGATGCGGTGGTGACCGAGGCGCTCGAGGTCCTGATCCACCCCACCAGGGGTGAGGGCCAGCGTCCAGCCGCGCATGATCGCGTAGAGCTCCGGCTCGAGGTAGCCGATCTTCGTGACGACGATCTGCGCCGCGACGGGGTCGAGTCCGATCGAGGTGAAGTCCGAGACGTCGTGGTATGCCTTGCGGAACTCCGTGACGATCACGTGCAGGCCGCCGACGCGGATCACCGCGATGCCGCCGGCATCCACATCGCCCTCGTGCAGGCTGTGCAGCACGCCCTCGACGAGGACCGGTCCGTGCGGGCCGCTGTCGACGCGTGCGCCGACCTCGACCGAGACTCGCTCCCCCACGGCGTGACCGCGGAGGATGTCGAGGGCACCCTTGTCGAACACCGAGGCGCACAGCGTGACCGGGGCGTCGTCGGATGTGAGCTCGGGCTTCTGCAGCAGCTGCGCGAGCGTCCAGGTCACGTCGCCCGTGCCGCCGGCACCGGGGTTGTCGCCCGAGTCGCTGATGAAGTACGGGGTGTCGGTGGCGGCGAGGCCGGCCGCGACCCCCTCGTCGAGCGTGCCGGGAGGACCCACGAACTCGAAGTCGTCCCGCACATCCCAGAACGCGCGTCCGAGTTCCTCCGCGGCGCGAGCGGTCGCGGCATCGTCGGTGCCGGTCACGACCACGGTCGCGTGGCAGCGCGGCTCATCGGCCCAGGCGTAGCCGATCCAGATCGCCGCATCGGTGATGCCAGGCCGCGCCTCGATCTCGGGGATGCGCGCGTACAGGCTCTTGGCCGGCTCGACGCGGGTGCTGGTCTTCTCCCCCGGGAGCAGGATGGGCACGCGCACCCAGGCGCGGCGCGGGGTGACGCCGCTCTCGAGCGCCTCGACGAGGTTGCGGATCGCGCGGTCGCGGGTCTCCCAGGTGTCTTCGTGCGGAGCCAGGCGGTAGCACGTGATGATGTCGACGTTCTCGATCAGGGTGCGCGAGACGTTGCCGTGCAGGTCCATCGACGCCGACACCACGACATCGGCTCCGATCACCTCGCGGATGGCGGTGATCAGGTCGCCCTCGGCGTCGTCCATGCCCACGACGCTCATCGCCCCGTGGATGTCGAAGAACAGGCCGTCGAGCTTCTCGCCGTCGGCCACGAGTGCGCGCAAGCCGTCGCAGATGCGTGCCTTGATGCTCTCGTACACCTCGCGCAGCACCGCGCCGCCGGGGATCGAGCGTGCGTAGTAGACCGGCAGCCACTCGGCGCGGCCGCGCAGCTCTCCGTCGCGCAGGGAGTCGTAGCGCGTGATGAGCTCTTCGCCCTCCACGCGCAGGAAGTCGCGTTCGCCGGCGCGATGCGGCGAGAAGGTGCTGGACTCGATGGCCATGCCGGCGATGGCGATGCGCGGGAGCGGAGACGTCTCGGTCATACTCCGAGTCTAGATCGGACCTCGAAGCAAAACTGCCATCTTGTTCCGCCTTGTTGCGAACTTGGGCCGATAATCGAAGCTATTGCGCGGCCGTGGTGCGCAGTTCCTCGTCGATCCGGGCCGGGTCGAGCATCCGCTCCAGGAGTTCCCACGCGACGCCGCGAGCGCCGGCGAGCGCACCCGCACGGCTTACGCCGATCTCGAGGGCATCCGTCGACATCGGCAGGCAGAGGGTGAACAGCGCCTGCCGCACGCCCGCGACGAACGCGTCGGCCGTGGCCAGGCGCCCGCCGAGCGCGAGCGCCTGCGGGTTGAAGAAGTTGATGATCGTGGCGAGCACCTCTCCCGTGCGGGCTCCGGCCTCGCGCAGTGCCGACGTGGCCTTGGGGTGCGCATCCTGGGCGAGCGCCAGCACGTCGTCGAGGGTCTCGACCGCCACACCGGAGTCGCGCAGCGCATCGACGATCGCGGCGCCGCTGGCGACCACGTCGAGGCAGCCGACCCGGCCGCACGAGCAGATGATCGGCGGGGCGTTGTGCAGGGCGACGTGGCTGATGTCGCCGGCGACCCCGCGGAACCCGCGATAGACGGCGCCGTCCAGGATGATGCCGCAGCCGATGCCGCTGCCCGCCTTCACGAAGACCAGCTGCTCCTGCTCGCCGCCGCGCTCGATGAACTCGCCGACGGCCATGGCGTTCGCGTCGTTGTCGATGAGGAACGGGAGTCCGGTGACCGAGCCGAGCACCTCGCCCACGTCGACGCCGTTCCAGCCGGGCATGCGCATGGGCGCCAGCAGGCGCGAGGTGCGCGAGTCGACCGGGCCGGGCAGACTCATCGCGATGCCCTCGACCGTGAGGCCGCCGTTGTCCTTCGCCAGCTTCTGTGCGCACTCCCACACCTGGCTCACGACGCTCTCGACGCCGTCGAGGAGCGACACCTGCGCGACGGTCGAGGCCACGACCTCGGCGCGACGATCGAAGAGCGCGACCGTGGCGTGCTTCTCGCCGAGTTCCACGCCCGCGACCACACTGCCACCGGCCTTGACCGTGAGCACACGGGGGCGGCGGCCGCCGCGAGACTCGCCCTCGCCGTTCTCCTCGATGTAGTCATGGGCGATCAGCTCTTCGACGCGGAGTGCGACGGTCGAGGGGGAGAGCCCGGTCAGGCGAGCGAGATCGGCGCGGGACTGCGCCGCCCCGGTGCGCACCAGCCGGAAGATCTCACCCTCGGAATGTACGGTCTGGGTAGCCGGTGCCACGGTGTCCTCGAATCATCTTGTTTCGGTAGTCAAACAAAGATAGCCCTAGGACTGGAGGAGTGTCACCCCCTGCGCGTCACTCGTCGTCACCGTCCGACCCCTCATCCAGCCATCGGAGGACAACGGTCCGGTCCTCCGCAAGAGAGCCGGGCACCTCCCCGTTCACGGACACCGCGTCGAGGATCGGACGGTAGGCGCCCGCGTCGTCTCTCACGAGCACTCCGTCCGATCGGCCGCGCTCGATCCCGAACCGGACGCGGTGCTTCCCGCGCTCGAGCAGCAGTTGCCACACGTCCATCTGCACCGGACCGGTGAGCTCACACACCGACCACCCGCTCTCGAGCAGGCGGCGCGCCAACCAGGCCGCGGCTTCGTCTCGCGGAGCCAGTCGGTCCAGGAACCCGGCGAGGTCAGGGGTGCTCACCTGGTCAGGGTACGGGAGTCGGCATGTGACGCGCGGGGCGCCGCGACGGCGCGGCTCACGCTAGGCGATGCCGCCGCCGTCGACGACCATCGCGGAGCCGGTCACGTACGAGGAATCGTCGCTCGCCAGCCACACCACCGCCTGCGCGACCTCGCTCGGCTCACCCATGCGACGGAGTGGGCGGTCGGCGGCCTCGGCGAGGAACGCGTTCGTGTCCTGCGCCAGCTGGCGGGCCTCGTCGCGGAGCATGCCGGTGTTCACATCACCGGGGTTCACGGAGTTCACGCGGATGCCGGCCGGGCCGTGGTCGATCGCGAGCGCGCGGGTCATGTTCACGACCGCGCCCTTCGACGCGCAGTACGAGATGGCCTGGCCGCCGCCCTTGAGGCCCCAGCCGGAGCCCGTGTTGATGATCGAGCCGCCGCCCGCCGCCTCCATGATCGGCACGATGTGCTTGCACATGAGGAAGATCGAACGCACGTTCACGCCGAACACGCGGTCCCACTCCTCGACGGTCGTCTCGACCGCAGTGGTGCGGCGGATGATGCCGGCATTGTTGAAGACGACGTTCACGCCACCCAGCTCGGCGACCGAGGTCGCGACGACCCGCTCGATGTCGGACTCGCTCGCGACATCGGCCGCGATGGCGATCGCGGTGCCGCCCGCCGCACGGATCTCCTCCGCGACGGCTTCGGCGGCCTCGACGTTCAGGTCGACGACGGCCACGGCCGCGCCCTCGGCGGCGAGCGCGATCGACGTGGCACGACCGATGCCGCCGGCGCCGCCGGTGACGATGGCCTTCTTGTTCTCGAGACGCATGGGGTGTCCTTTCGGGTTCGTTCAGACGAGGGAGGGGTCGGGAATGAGCTCGGGGGCGGTCACGGGGTAGAGGCTGCTGGTGCCGACGCCGGTGACGATGCGCACGTGTCCGGCGAGTCTCGCATCCAATTCGGGGTCGCCGGTGTCGACGAGGAGCGGTCGTCCGTGCAGGTCGATGAGCTTCTGCTCGGGGGCGACCACGAGGAGCGAGTCATCGCCGAGGGCACGCACGACGGCCGCGGAGAGCTGCTGGTTGCCGCGGCCGAGGAGGAATCCCTGGCCGCCGATCACGGTGATCACGGCCTGCGCCGGACCGCGTGCGACCTCGGCGAGGAGCTCGTGCTCACTCGCACCGCGGACGATCACAGCGCCGTCGAGCACGACATCCACTCCGAGCGGGGACCCTTCGACGCCGAGCCGTCGGGCGATCTCGGCCGTCGTGCCGCCGGGGCCCAGGAGATAGCGCACACCAGGACGCATGCGGGCGACGGCACCGCGGGCAGCAGCGTCGACCGCTGCCGCTTCGGTCGCCGGGGTCGGGGCCTTGCGCGCCTGGGTGCGACCGGCACGATACGGCACCCGGAGCATGCCGTAGAGGGTGGGCTCCACGCGAGCGCGGCGCATCGCGACCTCGTCGATGTCGAGCACATCGCGGTCGTCGGTGGGGAGACCACCGCGGTCGACCCAGTCGGCGGCGATCGCCCCCGCCGCGCGAGGGCTGACCGCGAACACGGGCGAGTACATCTTCACGCCCGCCGGCACCCCGAGCACTGCGGGCAGCTGGGCGCCGGGCTCGGGCGCTCGGCTCGAATCCCCCGGATCGCCAGATTCTTGCGGAGTCATGCGCGCGGGGTCGGCCGCACCGAGCCCCGCGACCGCGTCTCGCAGCGTCCCGTCGCCGCCGACCACGAGGATCAGGTCGACCCCCGCCGCGGCAAGTGCCGCCACCGCCCGCGAGGTATCCCCCGCATCCGTCCTCGCGTCCGCGTCCGTGTCCGGCTCCGGCTCCGGCTGCGCTTCCGGCTCTCCGCCGAGTGCACGGGATCCTGCCGAACGCACGTGTTCTTCACGCGAATACGCCGTGCGCTCGGCACCAAGCCGTGCACTCGGCGAAGCCTGGACGGCGGGAAGGACAGCGGGAGGAGCGGCGGGAAGGACAGCGGGAAGAGCGGCGGGAGGAGAGCACAGCACGCGGGGCACGAGGCCGGCGGCACGGAGGGCATCGGCGCCCATGCGCCCGGCGACGGTCGCGACCACGAGCCCCGGATGCCGCTCCGCGAGCGTCGTCAGGGCGATGACCGCCCGCTCCTGCACGCGCGAACGGGCGCCGCGCGCGAGCGCGAGGCGCTGCACGTCCGCACCGTCGGAGCCGGCGAGGCCCGCGGGCCCGCCGACACCGGCGACAGGATTGACGACGAGTCCGATCACGACGCGACGGACTCCGCGATGCCGTCGACGGACTCCGCGGGGAAGTACTTCCGCTGATACGCGCGCCACGTGATCGCCCACCGGTCGGGGTCGTCCAGATCGTCATGGTGCGTGTGGTGCACGGTCTGGTTGTGCGGGGCGGTGCGCACCACCTCGGGCGTCTCCCGCGCCTCGCGCGCGACTTCGGCCAGGGTCGCCGCGTACTCGTCGAGCTCGGCCATCGAGTACGACTCGGTGGGTTCGAGGGTGAACGGCTGCGGCACCACGTAGGGGTGGTGGCTGGTCCAGTAGTGCATCCCGAAGTCGGACATGCGCACGCCGATCTCCTCCGAGGAGATGCCGGTCTCCTGGTGCAGGTCCTCCCACGAGTAGCGCACCTGCTCGATGCGCCGGCGCCCGGTGGCGTACGGCGCCGATGCCCCGGGGATCGCGAGCACGCGCGCCATCAGGTAGTTGTTGTTCAGCACCGCGGTCTCGGCGGCGGCGAGCAGCCCCTCGGCCCCGAGCGCCATGATCCACGAGTAGGCCTTGACCAGCGCGGGGATGACTCCGAAGAACGGGCCGACCGCGCCGATCGAGAGCTCCCCGCCCTCGGCCACGCCGAAGGTCCCGTCGTCCGCCCGCACCACGCGCGGACCCGGCAGGAACGGGGCCAGCGCCGCGCTCACGGCATTCGCGCCCGAGCCCGGACCGCCGCTGCCGTGCGGGGTGCCGAAGGTCTTGTGCAGGTTGAAGTGGCACACGTCGAAGCCGGCGTCGCGGGCACGGGTGACACCGAGGATGCCGTTCGCATTGGCCTGGTCGTACGAGGCGAGGGCTCCGACGGAGTGCGCGGCATCCACCCACTCCCGGATCGCCGGGTTGTAGATGCCGGTGTCCTCGGGGTTGGTGACCATGATGGCCGCGGTCCGGGGCGACAGTGCTGCCTTCAGCGCGTCGAGGGACGGATATCCCTCGGCGTCGGGGTAGACCGTGATGACCTCGTACCCCGCGGCCTTCGCGGCCGCCGCGTTCGAGGGGTGGCTGAAGATGGTGGTGATGACCTCGCGGCGCTGCTCGCCCTCGCCGTTGGCCTCGTGGAAGGCACGGATCATGGCGATGTTCGCCCAGATCGCGGCCGATCCGCCCTGGGTGTGCAGCGAGACCTCATCCATGCCGGAGATCTCGGCGAGCATCCGCTCCAGCTGCCAGACGATCTCGAGCACGCCCTGCGCGTCGGCCGGGTCCTGATGCGGGTGCATGGCGGTGAGCTGCGGGGTGTTCGCGAGCTGGTCGTTGATCTTCGGCGCGTACTTCATGGTGCAGGTGCCCTGCCCGATGTCGACGTTGAAGTCGGCGCCGAGGTTCTCCTGCGAGAGGCGCAGGTAGTGCTTGAGCACGCGCATCTGCCCCATCTCGGGCAGCTTCGGCTTAGCGGCACGACGCAGGGAGGCGGGCAGCGCGGCGACCACATCGCCCACCACCTCGCGCACGCCCGGCTCGACCTGCGAGACCAGCACGCCGCGTTCGCCGGGCGTGGTCAGTTCGAAGATGATCGGCTCGTCCCAGCGAGCCTGCTGGAAGCGGCGCAGGGCGGGCTTCGGGGCGACGGGGAGGCTCATCGGTTCTGCTCCTTCGCAGCGAGATCGGATGCCGTGACCTCGGCGAGCGCGCCCGCCAGGGTGTCGATGTCGGCCTGTGAGGTGAGTTCGGTGACGCAGACGAGCAGGCGGTTCTGCCCCACGATCACCCCGGGCTCGATGCCCCGGGCGCGGAGCGCGGTGACGACCGCGTCGGCCGTGACGTCGGCGAAGGTCACCGTGAACTCGCGCAGATGCACGGCGTCGTCGTCGAGCGAGACGCCGGGCACCGCGGCGAGCGCGTGCTGTGCGTACCGGGTGCGGGCGAGCAGCACCTCGCCGAGCTCGGCCATGCCGGCCGGTCCCATCAGCGCGAGGTAGACCCCGGCGGCGATGCCCCAGAGGGCGGCGGCCGTGCCGACCCACTCCTTCCCCTCCTCGCGGTGCGCGAACGAGGTGCGGTCGTAGGCCACGTCGCCGAAGCCGTACTCACCGGGCACGTCGGTGGTGGCGAGGCCGAACAGTCGCGACGGCATCTCCATCACGAATGTCGGGTCGTCGTGCACGGCGATGAAGCCGCCGTGGGCGCCGCCGAACCACTGGTGCAGTCCGAGCGACTGGATGTCGCCCGTGACGATGTCCGCTCCCGAGACCGAGGGCGGGGTGAGGGTGCCGTAGCCGATGGGGTCGGTGCCGACCACGAGCACGGCACCCGCCACGTGCGCGGCATCCGCGATCTCCTGCAGCGCCGCTTCGACCGCGCCGGTGGCGCTGGGCGTCTCGACCCAGACTGCAGCGACGTCGTCGCTCAGCGCCGCGCGAACGGCGGCCACGTCTGCCGTGCCGTTCACCGGTGCCACGTGTTCGAGCGTCAGATGAGCCCGCACGTAGTCGTGCACCTTGGCGAGCTTCGCCGGGAGCACATCGCTGACGACCAGCACCCGGTCCCGACCGGTGAGGCGGCCCGACATCGTGAGGCCCGTGGCCGTCGCCTGGTACCCGTCGTAGACCGGAACGTTCACGACATCCATCTCGAGCAGTTCCGCCATCAGCGACTGGTACTGGAAGAGGGCCTGGAACCGGCCGTGGTCCTCGTACGGCTCGCCGGCGTACGCGGTCAGGAATTCGCTGCGGCCGATGACCTCGTCGACCACGGCGGGCACGTAGTGGTTGTAGGTGCCCGCGCCGAGAAAGCTCAGCCGCTCCTGGGTCGAGCGGTTCTTGGCGAGCAGCCCCCGCACGTGGCGGGCGAGGTCCTGCTCGGCCACGAAGGGTGCCGGCAGATCAAGCGGGCGGCCGAGCCGGAGGGCTGCCGGGACGTCGGCGTAGAACTCGTCGACCGACGCGGCACCGACGGCGGCGAGCATCGCCGCGCGCGACTCCGGAGCGGTGTTGGGGATGTACGGATGCACGAACGAGGTGGTCATGCGTCCTCCTTCACGGGGATGAGGGTGGCGAAAGGGATGGACTCGGCGCGGGGCGCGGCGAGCACGGCGACGCCGTAGCGGTCGAGCTCCAGGCGGTCCGCATGGCGGATGCCGGTGAGCAGGTCGACCGCCGGGGACGGGATCTCGAACACGACGGGGATACGTCCGTGGTTCAGGTAGAACGTGTAGTCGGTGGTGTCGTCGGCGCGGGTGACGACCTCGACGTCGATGTCGGTGTGCTCGCGGGCAGGGACTCCGGCGCAGCGCAGCACGTCGCGGAAGACCGGGAGCAGGCCTGCGGGCTCGAACATCGCGCTGACGTACCAGGCCGATCCCTCACCCGAGGCGCGACGGGTCACGGCCGGCAGCCCGTCGAGCTCGCCGCTCGCATAGGTGCCGCGCACCTCGACGTCGGCATCCGCTTCGATCCACTCGCTCCAGGTCGGTACGGTCAGCGTCTCGCCCGAGTAGTCGATGCTCTCGGTCAGACCGTCGGCGATCGGCCACTGCTCGTCGACCTCGATGCCGAGCAGGTCGCGCAGCGGCCCGGGGGCTCCGCCGTCGTGCACCTTCTCGGTGGCATCCACCACTCCCGAGAACGGTCCGACCACGAGGTGTCCGCCGCGCTCGACGAACGCCTGCAACGCTTCGGCCTGAGGCTGCTCCACGATGTAGAGGTTCGGCACCACGACCACGTCGTATGCGTCGAACGGGCCCGTGGCGCGAACAGCATCCACCGGCTGGCCGAGCGTGTAGAGCGCCCGGTGCCACGCGCGGGCCTGCTGCGCCCACTGCAGTCGTTGCGAAGGCAGCGACTCGACGGCGCTGATACCCCACCACGAGTCCCAGTCCACGACCAGCGCCACGCGTGAGCGCACTCGGGTGCCGCGCACCGGCTCGAGCTTCTTCAACTCGTTACCCAGCGCCTTGGTCTCGCGGAAGCTGCGCGAGCGCTCGCCGCGGTGGCCGAGCATCGAGGAGTGGAACTTCTCCTGGCCGTACTTGGCCTGGCGCCACTGGAAGAACATCACCGCATCCGAGCCGTGCGCTATGGCCTGGAGACTCTCGATGCGGATCTTGCCCGGGGCCTTCGGCACGTTCACGTCGCGCCAGCTGGTCGCGCTCGCCGAGGACTCCAGCAGCAGCCACGGCTGGCCGCCCTTGAGCGAGCGCATGAGTCCATAGTTGAGAGCGGCGCCGACGTGCGAAGTCGGGTCGGCGGGTTCGGGGTAGGCGTCGTCGGTCACCACGTCTTCGACCGCGGCGAAGTCCCAGTAGTCGAGGTCGCGGAACATGCTCATGAAGTTCGTCGTCACCGCGATGTCGGGTGTGACCTCGCGCAGCACATCGATCTCGATCTGGAACAGCTCCAGCAGCGCGTCGGACGAGAAGCGCTCGAAGTCGAGCAGCTTGGTGGGGTTGATCGGGCCCGGTGCCTTCTTCGGCGTCTCGATGTGATCCCACGAGGTGTAGCGCTGACCCCACACGTTCACGCCCCACGCCTCGTTCAGACCGTCGAGGTCGCCGTAGCGGTCCTGCAGCCAGCGGCGGAAGTGCCGGGCCGACTCGGGGCACCAGCAGCGCGAGGTGTGATCGCCGTACTCGTTCGAGATGTGCCACATGGCGAGGCCGGGGTGATCTCCGTAGCGCTCGGCCATGGCCCGCGTCATGCGGGCGACGTTCTCGCGCCAGACCGGCGACGAGGGGCAGTACGTCTGGCGGGAACCGAACTCGAGCCGGTGCCCGTCGGAGTCCCAGGGCGCCATCTCGGGGTGGGCGCGCAGCAGCCACGACGGCGGGGTCGCGGTGGCCGTGGCGAGGTCGATCGCGATGCCCGCCTCCCACAGCAGGTCGATGATGCGATCGAGCCAGGCCCAGTCGTAGACGCCGGGCTCCGGCTCCAGCTGCGGCCAGCTGAAGATCGGCAGGCTCACCATGTTCACGCCGGCTTCGCGCATCAGACGGATGTCTTCGTGCCAGGTCTCCTCCGACCACTGGTCGGGGTTGTAGTCGCCGCCGTAGGCGAGGGCATCGAGGCGGACACGTCGGATGGGCTGGTCGCCACCGGGTGCGGGCACGAAGTCTCCTCTCTGAGTCGTCACCTGCTGATCGGGTATTTCACTGGTGCGAATCCACGATCACCTGTATTCTGTATACAACACACTAAGACGTCGTCAGAAGCCCGTCAACCCATAGGCTGACGGGCAGGCGGCAGAAGAGGGGACGCATGGCGATCGAACGCAAGAACCTGCGCTCGCAGGTCCGTCAGGAGTTGCTGACCCGTATGCGAGCCGGACTCGTGCAGCCCGGCGAGGGCATCAACGAGGTGCAGCTCGCCACCGAGCTCGGCGTCAGTCGCACTCCCCTTCGCGAGGCTCTCATCGCGCTCGAGTCCGAGGGGCAGATCGAGAGCGAGAACGGCAAGGGTTTCCGGTTCGTCCCGCTCAGCGCCTCCGAGTTCCGCGACCTCGCGCCCGTCATGGCCGCCCTCGAGAGCCTGGCCCTCGAACTGAGCCCGCTCGAGGAGCTGCGCCGCATCGGCGAACAGCTCCAGGAGATGGCCGACGCCTTCGCCGACGAGCTCGTCGAGCACCAGCTCGTCATCACCAAGGACGACGAGTGGCACAGCGTGATGCTGTCGGCCTGCCCGAACACCCGACTCCTCGCCGTGATCGACAGCGTGCGCAGCTCGTTCCACCGCTACGAGTCGCTGCTCGTCCCCGAAGACGTGAAGGTCGAACGCGTCGCCGCCGAGCACGCCGAGATCGCACGACACCTCGCCGATGGCGACATCCCCGGTGCCGTCGAGGCCCTCAAGCTCAACTGGATGCACGGCATGGAGCGCATCCTCGACAACGCCACGAGCAGCTACTTCACCGCATAGGCGCTCCCGCTGGCGCTCCCGCTCCCTGCGGGTTCCGGCTCAGAATCGATCGCGGACCGAATCTGTCCGCATCGACCGAGAGAGTGAGTCTCACACGAAGAAGGGACTCCTCATGACAATCCTGGTCACAGGCGCAACAGGCACGGTCGGACGCCACATCGTCACTCAGCTGCTCGAGCGCGTCGAGAGCGTGCGCGCTCTCACCCGCGATCCGCAGCGCGCGAACCTCCCCGAAGGCGTCGACGTCGTCCGCGGCGACCTCACCGACGTGGACGCGTTCCGTCGGGCCGTCGACGGATGCGACGCCGTGCACTTCATCACGTTCAACGGCGAGTTCGGTGAGACGCTGACCAACGGCGTGGAGCTCGTCGCGGCGGCGAAGACGGCGGGCGTGCAGCGGGTGAGCGTGCTGGGCGGATGGGACGAGAGCACCCTCGAGCCTGCGCTGCGAGAGAGCGATCTCGCTTGGGCGTTGCTGGCCCCGGTGGAGTTCATGTCGAACGCGCGGGAGTGGGCTCCGGAGGTCGTCTCCGACCGCCGGGTGCGCACGCTGGCGGATTGGCCGAGCGCGATGGTGCACGAAGCGGATATCGCAGCCGTCGCCGTCGAAGTGCTGCTCGGTGCACCCGCCGAGGGACAGACGTATTACCTGACCGGGCCCGAGGCGCTGACTCCGGCCGAGCGCACGGCGTGCATCGCCGAAGCCATCGGCGAAGAGGTCACCTGGATCCGGCTCACCGAAGACGAGGAGCGGGAGCGACTGCGCGCCTTCGGGTACGACGACGGGTACGTCGAATTCGGCGTCGAACTCGCGAAGAACCCTCCGGAGATCGGTCAGGTGGTGCAGGACACGGTGCCGCGCCTCACCGGTCGCCCCGGTCGCACCTTCGCCCAGTGGGCACGCGAGAACGCCGACCTGTTCCGCGCCTGACCCCACCCGCCTTCCGGTCGCACTTTCTGTCGCCCTAAGGGCAGCGAAGCGACAGAAAGTGCGACCGGAGGATGCCGCGAATGGGAACCGATGCCGGGAATGGGAACGGATGCCGCGAACGGGAACGGATGCGGTCAGCTGAGCGTCACCGCGAGGTCGATGAACAGCGCCGCCGACCAGCCGAACGCGGTCGTCGCGCGCCCCGCCTTGAACCCCGTGTGCGGGTTGAAGTACTCGTGCGGGCCGCCGCCGTGGATCACGAGGCGCACGGTCTGCTCCCGCAGCTCCCGCGCCCGCTCGGCATACCCCGACGCTTCGAGGCCCTCGGCGATCAGCATGCTCGTGTTCACCCACACCGGTCCGCGCCACATCCGCTCGTCCGAGAAGTCGGGATCCGATGCCGCGACCGTCGGCAGCCCCCACGGCAGGGCGAACCGCGAGGGATCGCCGACGGCCGCGAGCAGCGTCTCGGCGATCGGCTCGGGCAGCGTGCCCGTGAGCAGCGGCATGAGCCCGACCACCGTATCGCTGAGCTGCGGCTCCCCTCCGCCGAACGCGAGGAACCGCCCACGCTCGTCATCCCACATGCGCAGCAGCAGCTCCTGCGTGGTCGCGGCCCGTTCGCGGAACCGCACGACGTCGACATCCGGTTCATACCTCTCGAGCAGCGCCGCGATCTCCAGGTCCTGCCGCACGAGATACGCGCCCAGGTCGGGCGCGGCCGTCGGCAGCGGACCGTCGAAGATCGGGCTGTCATCGAGCCCCGAGGAATACGGATGCCCGTACTCCGGCATCCCGTCGTGGTCGAGGTCGCTGCCCGCGAACCACCAGTCCTGCGAGCGGACGATGCGGCCCAGCTGCGTGCGCGCGTACTCCGGCGCATCCTCGACCTCGAGCACCTTGCGCAGAGCCCACGCGGCGAGCGGCGGCTTCGTCAGCGGCACCGGCGCGCCGGGGTCGGCGATCTGCGACCCCGCACGGCGCAGGTTGTCTCGGTCGCTGTCGGGCAGGTCGTCGCTGGTCGCGAGCACCCCGAGCTCGTGCACGACGTCGGGCAGCTGCCCGTCGGGCTGCGGGAACCGGAACGCGATGTCGAGCTGTTCGCGCGCGAGCTCCGGGTCGCCGTGCCGCAGCCCTACGGCGATGAAGTACGCATCCCACTGCCACAGGCCGACGTACCCGATCTTGGACGGCACGATCGCCCGCGCGTCTCCGAGCGAGGGCAGCTCGACGATGTTCGCCCCGAGCACCCACCAGCAGAACGCGGTCATCTCCTGCAGGTCGTCGCGCACGGTCGGGCACTTCGCGAACCAGTCCGCCCAGATCTCGTCGGACGCGGCGAGCGCCGCCGAATGGTCGCCCGATTCGATCGAGACCGAGCGGTCGGCAGCGATGCGGAGGCGGATGCCGTCGCCGAGCGGATGCTCCTCGACCCGCCCGTCCGGTCGCCGCAGTCGCACGCGCACTCCCGCTCCTGAGCCCGTCGACGGGCCGAGGCTGAGCGTCGAGGGGTCGGCGAACGTCAACGTCGCCACGTCCCCGAAGGTCACTCGCGCCGGGTGCACGCCGGTCACCGGCAGCACCTCTCCCGCCGCATCCACCACGGTCAGCGCGTCCAGCACCCGGCACTCCGACAGCCGCCGCTCGTACTCCGAGGTGTGCACGCGAACGCCCTCCCCGTCGTCGGCGCGGAACACCAGCACGCGCGAACGCGGCAGCGTGAAAGGGGCAGTGACCAGGTCGAGGTGACGCCCGGCAAGGACCGCGAGGCGAGCGGCATCCGTCATCATCGTCCTCCGAGGCCCGACGCGGCCATGCTGTTGAGGATCTTGCGCTGACCGATGACGAACACGATCAGCATCGGCACGGTCGCGATCGCCGAGGCCGCCATCACGAGTCCGTAGTTGATGGATCCCTGCTGACCTTCGAAGGCGTTCAGCAGCAGCGGCACCGTGAACAGGTCGGGCGAGTTCAGCAGCACGAGCGGGAACAGGAAGGCGTTCCAGACGTCGAGCGCCACGATGATGCTGAGCGCGGCGAGACCGGGCTTCAGGTTCGGAAGCACGACGCTCCAGAAGATGCGCCACCGGCCGGCACCGTCGACGATCGCCGCCTCTTCGAGCTCACGCGGCAGGGCCAGCACGAACTGCCGCATCAGGAACACCGCGAACGGGTTGGCCATGATGCCCGGCACGATCAGCGCGAGGTGCGAGTCGACCCAGCCGAGGTTCGACATCAGCAGATAGAACGGGATCAGCGTCACCTGCTTGGGGATCATCTGCGTCGCGAGGAAGACGATGAAGAGCACCTTGCTGCCGCGGAAGCGGATGCGCGCGAACGCATAGCCGGCCATCGATGCCGTGAGCAGCGTGCCCACCACGACGAGGATCGCGATGTAGGCGCTGTTCAGATACGCCTGCCCGAACGGCACCGCGCTCCACGCCTGGGTGTAGTTGTCGAAGGTCCAGGGGTCCGGGAGGAACTGGAGCGGGTTCTTCAGCAGCTGCGTGAGCGTCTTGAACGAGGTGAGCAGCATCCAGAGGAACGGGAAGACCATGCCGATCCCGGCGATGACGAGCACCACGTGCAGCACGGTCGAGCCGACCCTGCGGCGCGCGCGATCGGCCGCGGGACCACCCCGGCCGCGCGAGCGGTAGCCGGGTGCGGTGATCGCGATCGTGGAGTCGGTCGCCGGAGCGGGACCGGTCAGGGGCGGCGTCTGGATGCTCATGCGGGGTCATCCTCGTAGTGGACGAACTTCTTCTGCGCGCCGAACTGCACGGCGGTGATCACGAGGGTGAGCACGAGCAGGATGATGCTCGCGGCGCTCGACGGACCGAACTCGAAGCGCCCGAAGCCCAGATCGAAGATGTGGTACACGATCGTGCGGGTCGCGTTATCAGGACCGGCATCCTGCACGAGCACATAGACCGTGTCGAAGGTCTGCAGAGAGGAGATGAACGCGACGACCGATGAGAAGAACACGATCGGCGAGAGCAGCGGCAGACGGATGCTGGTGAACAGCCGCCAGGGGCCGGCGCCGTCGATCCGCGCAGCCTCGATCACCGAGGGCGAGATGTTCTGCAGCCCGGCGAGGAAGATCACGACGTTGAGGCCCATCGAGGACCAGATCGTGACGATGCAGACGGCGAGGAGCGCGAGCTTCGGGTCCTGCAGCCAGTCCGGAGGGGTGACCCCGAAGACCTTCGAGATCGTGGTGGAGAGCAAGCCGTCGGCGCGGAACATCTGCTGCCAGATCATCGCGACCGCGACCGTGGAGGTCACGACCGGGGCGAAGAAGAGGATCAGGTAGAGCGTGCGGGTCTTGAGCTTCTCGAGCGCGACGGCGACGATCACCGAGAGGCCGAGACCGATCGGCACCGTGACGATCGCGATGATGAGGGTGTTGATGATCGCGCGGCCGAGCAGCGGATCGGTCAGCTGGTCGGCGAAGTTGGCGAAACCCACCCAGGTGAGGTCGGTCAGTCCGTCCCAGTCCGCGAAGGCCAGAACGAGGCTGGCGGCGAAGGGCAGCACGACGAACAGTCCCATGCCGATCATCTGCGGGCCGACGAAGACGTAACCCCACAGTCGGTCGCGGCGGCGCCAGAGCGGCTCCTTGCGCAGGGGCGGGGCGGATGCCGCAGGGGTGACCTGCGGCATCCGCCCGTTCTCGGTGAGAGTGCTCACTCCTACTTCTCCGACCGTTCCTTGACCACGTCGGCGATGGTGTCGAGGGTGGCCTGCGCGTCGGTCTTGCCCTGATAGAGCTTCAGGAACTCGTCGGCGATGGCCGTCGGCAGACCGGGGACACGCGCCTCGGCCGGGTAGTCCTCGAAGCCGATGTCACGCATGTCGAGGAACGTCTGGGCGTGAGCAGGGTAGTCGCCCTCGAGCACGACCTCGTCGGCCCCCTTGATCGACGGGACCGCGTTGCCGCCGCCCTGGAGGCGGAACGTCTGCCCCTCGGCCGAGAGGAACTCGGTCCAGAACGTGAACGCGGCGTCCTCGACCTTGGTCTTGCCGTTGATCGCGAGGAAGCTGGTCGCCACACCGGTGGGGGCGGGCTCGCCATCCGGCGTCGGCCACTGCACGATGTCGTAGCTGTCCTTCTCGCCCGTCGCGTCGACCGTGCCGATCGTGTAACGCCCCTGCACGAAGAAGCCGGCCTTGTGCGTGACGAAGACGCTGTCGGCCCCGGCACCGTCCGGCAGGGTGTCCGCGACGACGAACGTGCCGTCTTCGAACAGGTCGCCGAGCTGCTGCACCGACTCGACGGTGGCCGCATCCTCGTTCGCGACGAACGCGCCGGAGTCGTCGTACGGGGCGTCCAGGCCCTGAGAGGAGAGCCAGCTCCAGTGGGTCGCCCAATAGTTCCAATACATCGTGCCGGTGAGGCCTGCCTCGTGCAGCTTCTTGTTCATCTCGAGGAACTTGTCGGTGGTCCACTCGCCGTTCTCGGCCAGGGTCGCCGGGTCCTCGGTGATTCCGGCCGCCTCGAGCGCCTTCTTGTCGTACCAGAACACGTCGGGGTTCGAGTCGTTCGGAGCGGCGTAGACCTCGCCGTCGTTCTCGGCGGCGCCGAAGAGCCCGGGGAAGAAGTCGTCCTTCTTCGTCTTGCTGTCCTTCGAGTCCATCAGGTCACTGAGCGGCATGAGGCGGTTCGAGTCGACGAACTGGCCGATCTTGTCGTCGCCCACGTAGAACACGTCGGGAGCGGTGTTGCTCGTGAGCTGCGCGAGCAGCTTGGAGTGGTAGTCGCCGTAGTCGGCCACGGGCTGCAGCTTCACCTTGATGTCGGGGTGGCGCTCCATGAAGTCCTTGTTGAACTCCTCGTACCGGGTGAGCTCGTCGGCGGTGCCCCAGGTGGACCAGACGACAGTGGCGTTGCCGTCGGCGTCGACGCCACCGCCGCCGCCTCCGCCCCCACCGCTGCACGCGGCGAGTCCGAGTGCCAGAGCGCCGGCGGCACCCAGTGCCAGATACCGCGTCACGTTCGCACGAGCCATCTCGCTACCTCTTTCATCATTGGAAGATCAGGTCGGGATCACGCCTTCGGGCGTACTGGTATTCTGTATACAGAACGCAATCGTGTCAAGGATCGGCCCTCCCGCCTCCCGGCATCGAGACCTTCTCGTGACGTGCGCACCGCGCAGGGCGCAGACTGTCTGCATGACCGAACCCGACCCGTACCTGCTCGGCCCCGGACTTCTGCCGACCCCGTTCACCGCCGCCGAGATCCGCGAAGCCACCGGATCAGGGAAGACGATCCGGCTGCTCCTGGAGGGACCGGACGGCCCGCTGGGGGAACACGTCAACCGCTTCCACGACACCGACGACGAGGGCGCGACCCTCGACCGATGGGCCGCCGCCGACCCGAAGGCCGTGGTCTCGAACCGGGTGACCTGGGTCGAGCTGCAGGGGCATGCCGCCTTCGACGCGGGGACGACGAGCGTGTCGACGGTGACGCTGACGACGCCGCTCGGACAGCTCACGTGCCGTCGATACGACACCGACGACGGCGTCTTCTGGTTCTCGATCGATCACCCCGGGATGCCGGTGCAGTACGAGGCCGACGGCATGCGGACGACGGTGCTGAGCATCGAACAGGACTGACCCCGACCGTGATCGGTCAGCCGGACGTACGATTCGCCGACGGGACGACGAATCACCGAGGTTCCGGCATCGAACCCTCGGCTCATCGTCATCTCGTCGGCGGATCGTCACGCCGAACGGATGCTCAGTGCCCGGCGGCGCCGACCACCACGAACTCGTTCGGCACGACATCGAGGGTCGCGTCGGCCGAGACCTCACCGGTGTGCAGGTCGACCGCGAGGATGCGGTCCTTCGCCGGCTCGGTCACATAGGCCACATCGCCGACCACGTGCAGGCCCGGATGCGGCTGCTGCCACTCGGTCGGGCTCTGCCACGGGTCGATGACACTCCAGGTGTCGACGAGCTCACCCGACTCGTCGAGCAGTGACAGGCTGCCGTCGGCCCCGAGCACCACGACGTTGTCGTGCGCGTCGCGCCCGACCCCGCGCCAGGTGTACTCCACACCATCCGGGAGGTCGACGATCGACATCGTCTGCGCCGCGGTGTCGATGCGCGCGAGCTGCGACAGCAGGTATCCCTCCTGGTCGGGGTCGGTCTTGTAGTCGCCGAAGGCGATCGCGCTGGTGTCGCTCACGTACGCGTTGCCGGTGCGACCGAACTCGTCGGGGGCATCGACCTTGGTGAAGGCGCCGGCGTCGAAGAGCAGCACCCCGTCTTCGCAGCCGAACATCACGACCTCGCCCTTGAGCGCGCCCTCGCCGTGCACGCTCGGGCACTGCTCGTTGCGGGCGAGCTCGGTGCCGTCGGTCGCGAGGTGCCGCACTCCGCTGCGCGCCTCGGCCGTGCCGATCGTCGAGAGGATGCTGCCGTCGGCGAGCTCGAGAGCGACGCCGTGGTGGGCCGCCTCCGAGGTGACCGTGTCGACCTCGGGAAGCGTGCCGGTGCCGACGGCATCCGTGTCGAAGACCCGCACCTCGCCGGTGCCGTCGTCGAACAGGGCCGTGCGTCCGGCGTGCGGGACCGCGTGGCCGGCGGCTTCGGCATCGAACACCTCGCCGGTGAACTCGACCGCGCCGGACGCGAGGCCGGAGTCGAGCACATGGAATCCGTCTTCGGCCGTGACGAAGACGTGGCCGTCGTGGTCGCCGGCGCCGTTCACGCGCAGGAAGCCGTCGAGCTCGACCTGCCCGATGGTGTCGAGGGTCTCGCCGTCGAGCACGAGCACACCGCCGTCATAGGTCACGGCGATGCGGGTGTCGCTCTCGTGATGGTCGTCCGGCGCGGAACCTGCGGTGTTCTCAGCGGCGGGACCTGAGGTCGCGCATCCGGCGAGCGCCACGGCGGCGATCACGCCGAGGGCGCCGATCGCGAGGCGTCTGCGGGGTCGGGACATGGATCGTCTCTCTTTCTTCTGGGTGGGTGCGCGGGATGCGCGACGACGACGGAGTCGTCGAGGGATCAGCCGACCTGCTGCACGAACCGGGGGTCGAGGTCGGCGAAGGTTCGGGTGACGGTGCCGTCACCGTGGTCGATCTCGTGCACGGCCCCGGTCGCCGGGTCGGTCACGTAGGCATGCTGGGCGTCGACGAGCAGCTGCACACTCTCGCGCAGCGCGGGGTCGGTGACGGATGCTGCCAGCAGCGGCTCTGTGCGGGCGAGTACCGTGCCGTCCGGCGCGAGCACCCGGACGCGACCGTCGGCATCGATCGCGACCGTGCGGCTGTCGTCGTCGCCCAGGGCAGCCGCGCGCAGCAGGGGCACGTCCGAGGAAAGCAGCATCCACTGCCGCTGTCGCACATCGAGCAACCAGGCACCCTGCGCGCCCGTGACACCCGCGAGGTCGGGGCGGTCGGGGCGGCCGGCGAGGCCGGTCACGGGGGCAGCCGCCGCGGGGTACGGGATCGTCTCGGCAGCGATGGCGCCGCCGACCTCGCGGGTGAAGAGCACGGCACCCTCGCTGCAGGTGAACACGGCGCCGACGCGAGTGATGTCGGCGTCCGAGGGGTCGGCGCACGGGGTCGCAGCGCCGGGAACCGGGGAGCCTGCAGGGTCGAGCAGTTCGATCCCGGTGTCGGCTGTCGGCACGAGCAGATGGTCGGCGAAGAACGCCACGGGGCCGAACGCGTCGACGGTCGCGTGTGGGGCGGCATCCAGCCCACCGGCGAGGGTGTCGTGGGCGAGCAGGATCAGTTCCCCGCTCGCGAAGGCGATCGTCGCCCGCTGCTCCCCTGCGACGACCCGGACGCCTCCTTCGCCCTCGAGGTTGCCGAGGGAGCGGGGCTCGCCGCGGAACGAGTGGGTGTGATCGCCGTGCGGCACGGTCCAGCGCGCGGAGTCGAACACCTCGACCACGGTGCCGCCCTCCGCGTCATACGCGCGGTAGAGGAGGCGGCCGTCGCTGACGAGGCCGGTGACATCGTCGTGGCCCGGCGCGAGGGTCGAACGCTCCTCGGTGTCGAGGTCGAGGAGAGTGAGCTCGCCGTTCCGGTCGGCGATCACGAGGGCGCGAGCCGGGGCGGCGACCTCGGCCGCGTCGCCCGCGTCGATGCCGTGCTCGTCGGGGGAGGCCGATGGCGCCGGTGCCGCGGGAGCGGACGGCGCACAGGCGGTGACCCCCAGCAGCAGCGCGACCGCGGCAGCGAGGGATGCGGTGGCGGTGGATGCGGCGCGAGATGCGGATGCGGCGCGGGAGGGGGCGCGAGGGGAGTGAGAGTTCATGTCTCTGTCACTTTATTGAGAACGATTCTCGTTATCAAGTCGCGCGGCGGCTGGTCGTGGCATATGTGGCGAAATGAAGCCGTCTTCCCGAACGGGCCGCACGGAATGAAGGAGAACTCTCGCCATGAAGGAGCGTCTGGGCGGATCGCTCCTTCATTTCGTGCGAACTCCTTCGTCCCGCGGGAGCCACACGGAATGAAGGAGAACTCTCGACATGAAGGAGCGTCGGGCCAGATCACTCCTTCATGTCGTGAGAACTCCTTCATTCCGCGTCAGGTCACCACGCGACGTCTCTTCACTTCGCGTCATGCCGACGGACGAAGTGTCCGAACGTCGGCGCCCCGGCGTAGGGTCGCAGCATGAGCAGCACAGCATCCCGAGAACGTCCTGGCGTGGTCCCCTCCTACCTGCTCGCGCGCCTGGCCGAGTCGGGGCGTTTCCCCAAGGCCGCAGCTGCCGCACGACAGACGCTCACCTCGGGCCGCCCGCCCTTCCGTGCGCGCATCGACCTCTCGATCGACGAGAACGGCGACCTCGTCGCGCAGCTGTCGGATGCCCCGAACCGCACGATCAGCGATGCCGGCAACACGCAGCAGCTCCCCGGCGCGGTGGTGCGCGGGGAAGACGATGGCCCCGTGGAAGACAACGCGGTGAACGAGGCCTTCGACGGGCTCGGCGCCACGTTCGAGATGCTGCTCGCCGCGTTCCAGCGCAACTCCCTCGACGACGCCGGCGCCCCGCTGGACGCGACCGTGCACTATGGCATCGACTACGACAACGCGTTCTGGGACGGTGAGCGCATGGTGTTCGGCGACGGCGACGGCGAGGTGTTCCAAGGGTTCACCGGGTCGCTCACCGTCATCGGGCACGAGCTCGCGCACGGCGTCGTGCAGCACACCGCGAACCTCGAGTACCAGGGGCAGCCCGGCGCGCTGAACGAATCCATCGCCGATGTGTTCGGGGCCCTGACCGAGCAGTACGCCCTCGGTCAGACCGCCGACCAGGCGTCCTGGCTCATCGGTGCCGAGATCTTCACCGACGCCGTCGAGGGTGCGGCGCTGCGCTCGATGATCGCGCCCGGCACCGCCTACGACGACGACGAGCTCGGCAAAGACCCGCAGCCCGACCACATGAGCGGCTTCGTCCGCACGACCGAAGACAACGGCGGGGTGCACATCAACTCCGGCATCCCCAACCGCGCCTTCGCCGTGTTCGCGACCGACCTCGGTGGCAACGCCTGGGAGCGCGCGGGCACGGTCTGGTATCGGGCTCTCACCGGAGGCCTGTCGAGCACGGCGACCTTCACGGAGTTCGCCGACGCCACGGTGTCCGCCGCCACCGCGATCGACGATGCCACGGCCGAAGCGGCTCGACGCGCCTGGAGCGCCGTGGGAGTCTATGAGGATGAGCGAGTCCCCTCCACCGACTGACACGCACGTCGTGATCGCGGTGGTGCGCTCGGGCGGCATCGCCGGCATCCGTCGTCAGTGGCGGGTGGAAGCCGAGCCCGACGACGCCGGCGAGTGGATCGACCTCATCGACGGCTGCCCGTGGGACGAGGAGACGGATGCCGGCACCGGCGCCGACCGCTACGTCTGGAGCATCCGGGCCCGCACGCCCTCCGAACGTCGGGAGCGAGACCTGCCCGATTCCGCACTCGACGGGCCGTGGCGCACGCTCGTCGAAGCGGTGCGCACGGCCGCCCGGCGCTGAACCCGCACGCTCCGGCATCCGATCAATCCGGTGTGAATCCGGCCCTGCCGCCGACGCGCAGGTTCACAATGGAGACCATGGGACTGTTCCAGCAGAAGCCGGAAGAACAAGAGAACCAGTGGGTGCTGCCCTCTGAGCCGCTCGAGCGCACGGAGGCGGATGTGCTCGACACGGCGCCCGTCGTCGATCCGCTGTCGATCGGCCTCGGCGCCGAGACCAGCGGCGACCTGAGCTCGGTCCTGTTCCCGGTCGCGCCACCGACCCCCGAGGCCCTGACGACCGAGAGCCGCGAGCCCGAACCCGAACCCGAAGGCGACTGACCCACCGGCACGCCGTCGCAGGATCACCTCCACGACGGATGGCAGGGATCGATTCCCTACGCCGCTGGGTGCGAATCGACGAAGCGCCGCGCGGCTACGGTTGAGGGATGACGATCACCGCCGCCGCAGACGGCTCCGCCCTGGGCAACCCCGGCCCCAACGGCTGGGCCTGGTACATCGACGACGCGAACTGGGCGGCCGGCGGCTCCCCGCACGGCACCAACAACCAGGGAGAACTGCGCGCGGTGCTCGAGCTGCTTCTCGCCACGGCCGGCACCGACGAGAAGCTGCTGATCGAGTGCGACAGCCGCTACGTGATCGACTCCGTGACCAAGTGGATGCCGGGCTGGAAGCGCAAGGGCTGGCGCAAGTCCGACGGCGGGCCGGTGCTCAACCGCGACCTGCTCGAGGGCATCGACGAGGCGATCGGCGGCCGTGACGTCGAGTTCTCGTGGGTCAAGGGTCACGCCGGACACCCGCTCAACGAGGCGGCCGACGAACGCGCGAACGCTGCCGCCAAGGCCTACCAGGCGAAGCAGGAACCGCGGCGAGGACCGGGCTTCACGATGGGGACGGATGGCGGTGCCGCCGTAGCCGGGTCGGCCTCCGTCGCGGCCTCGGCACCCGCACCGGCGTCGGCCGCAACATCGCCGGCGGCAACATCGTCGGCAGAAGAGTCAGGTTCCGCGTCCGCACGCGACGGTGGCGCGGTCGCGACCGACGACCGCGCCCGCTCGACGGCGGCGACGACGGCGGCGGCGGCATCGGCATCCGCCCCCTCTCTCGCCGCAGCGGCGTCGCTCGCAGAGCCGCTCTGGGCCGAGGCCTCCGACCTGCTCGACGGCCTGGACTCCCCCGACGATGACCCGATCGAGCTGCGGATCCCGCTCTCATCCGACGAGCACGCCCGCCTGCGCGACCGCGCCGAGGCCCAGGGCGTCTCTCTCGAAGAAGCGCTCCGCCGCCTGATCTGAGCCGGGTGGCTGAGGCGTAAGCTCGCACCATGTCGACTCCTGCCCGCACCATCGGCCGCATCTTCCTCGGCGCCTCCCTCGTCTTCGCGGGCGTCTCCCACCTCACGGTGGCTCGTGAGGAATTCCAGGCCCAGGTGCCTGAGTCGCTCCCACTCGACCCCGACACGACCGTGCTCGCCTCCGGCGTGGCCGAGGTCGCGCTCGGCTCTGCTCTGCTGCTGGCGCGAGGCCGTCGGCGCACGGTCGGCACGATCGCCGCGCTGTTCTTCGTCGCCGTGTTCCCCGGCAACGTGGCGCAGTGGATGCACCACCGTGACGGCTTCGGCCTCGACACGGACATGAAGCGTTTCGTCCGGCTGTTCTTCCAGCCGGTGCTCGTCGCGCTGGCGCTGTGGTCGACGCGCGGGCCCCGACGCTGACCCATCGACACCGAATCACCAGCACCGATCCCCGACTGTCAGGGCGGGCGCCCCCCGCGGCGCGCCTGACCTCGGAGGTCGGATCCGTAGACTCGGCGGATGAGGAAACGGCGGGTGACGCAGCGGTGAAGGCGCGTACCGTCTTCGGCCTGCTCCGCCTCGGCGCGGCCGCCGTGTGCCTCGCGGCGCTGATCCACCGGCTGAGCTGGGGGCTCGCGTCGCATACGATCGCGAGCCAGAACTTCTTCGCCTATCTGACCAACCAGTCCAACATCGCGTTCGTCGTGCTGCTCACGATCGCGGGCGTGATCGCTCTGCGCACGGCGCGGGATCCGCGATGGCTCACGGTGGCGCTGGCACTCGTGCTCACCTGGACGATCACGGCCGGGCTGGTCTTCGCGATCCTCGTCTGGCAGGCCGGACTCCGCGGCATCCGCATCGATGTTCCGTGGTCGGATCAGGTGCTGCACTTCTGGCTGCCGGCGCTGACGGTGGCCGCGTGGGCCCTGGCGCCCGGCCACCGCTCGGTGCCGTGGCGCGTGATCCCGGTGACACTCGCCTACCCGGTGCTGTGGGGCGTCGCGACGATGATCCGCGGGCCGATGATCGGCTGGTACCCCTACTACTTCCTCGACCCGCGGCAGGTGAGCGGGCCGTTGGAGTTCCTCGCCTCGTCGGCGATCGCGCTCGGCAGCTTCGCCGTGGTCTCCACCCTGCTCGTGCTCATCAGCCGGATGCCGCTGCCGAGACGCCTGCGGACGGATGCCGATGACGACGAGGATGCGCCGGACGGGTCACCGACGGCCGACGGCGAGCGCGTGCCGGAGGAATCCGAGCGGGAGACGGCGACCGCGCGAAGCTAGTCGCGGTCTGGGAGCGCGGTCAGATCCAGAGCGTGAGCGAGGCGAGGGCTGCTTCGAGCGCCGCCTTCTCGTCGAGCGCTGCGAAGTCCGCGGCAGCGGTGCCCCCGACGAGGCCCACGAGCACGTTCTCTCCGGTGGTCGGCTGCAGGTTGATCCAGGTCGGGATCAGCACATCGGCTCCCACGGCATGCCAGACCGATTCCTCGTTCTGCCAGAACGGCTCGTCCCACCGCAGCCAGACCGTCTCGATCGCACCCATGCCGAGAGCGGCGATCGCACCGCGCTGCGAGAACGGCAGCGCCGGCTCGAACTCGATGCTGCGCTTCTGGAGCACACCCAGCGGCACGGTCACCACGACCCGGTCGAACGACAGGGCCTCGCCGGTGCCGAGGCGGATGCTGACGCCGGAGTCGTCGTACGCGATGCGCGCGACCGGGGAACTCAGCCCCACCTGCACGCCGTCGAGGGCATGCTCCACGAACGGGGTGAGGTCGTCGCGCGCGGCCTTCGGGTCGCCGGTCGGCAGCGGCGGGGCCAGCCAGCTGGAGAGCGCGTCGGCATCTGCTCCGGTGCGGGTGGCCAGGATCGCGAGCAGGGCGGCGGTCGCGGGGTCGGCGGGATCGACGCCCGCCGCGGTCAGGGCGTCGGCGACCGAGGAATCTTCGGGTGCGGCCTGCGCGGTCGTCATCGCCGCGGTGAACGGCTGCGGGTCGACCGGGTCGATGTCGGCATCCGGTGTGCGCCAGAGCTCGCCCGTCAGCTCGTCGATGCCGACATCGCCGCTGGTCAGCTGATCGAGGACCTCGGAGTCGTCTTCGCCGAAGAGCCAGGCGCCGAGCTGCACCGGCACCGGCCACGAGTCGTCGACCTGCGAGTGGACGCGTCCGCCGACGCGGTCGCGCGCCTCGAACACGGTCACCTGCACCCCGCGTTCGGCGAGCAGTGCCGCCGCGGTCGCGCCCGCGAGGCCGGCGCCGACGACGGCCACCCGCTCCCCGGAACTCGACGGAATCATGAGCTCTTCCGCGGCGCGCACACCCGAGGCGATCGCGCCGCGCACCGTGCCGGGAGCCTCCTCGTCGGTCGCCTCCCCCGCGAAGAACACGCGGTCGTCGATGGGCAGACCCAGTGCGGTGCGGGTGCCGGCGACGACGCCGACGGGGGTGAAGCTGGCGGCGCCCAGGGCGAACGGGTCGGTGGTCCAGGTGCTGCGGACGCTGCCGGCGGGCGCAGGAACTCCGGGCGGAGGCTCGGGCTCGCGGGTGCGCGTAGGCGTCGGGGTCGGCGCGGGTTCGGGGGTGCAGGAGGCGAGAAGCACCGAAGCGACGCCGGCTCCGGCGCCGAGGAGCAGAGTGCGGCGCGTGATCCTCATCGTGTCGCCACTTTATCCCGAGCCGGGGGATTCTCGATCCCGCCGAGCGGTCCGGACCCCTCCGCCGATGCGACACAGAACGACGACGCGGGTAACCGGGCGTAACCACCGGTAACCCCTCGACTCCCCGTCGGCCGGTTCCCGCACCTCACATAGCGTTTCACCACCAAGACCCCCACACAGCAAGGAGAGGCCATGACGGCATCCCGGAATCGGTTGCTCGGAGCGATCGCAGCGACCGTGCTCACCATCACGCTCGCCGCATGCTCGACGAGCACCGGCGGCTCCCCCGGCCCCACCAGCGGCGACGAGCCCGAAGCGGGAGGAACGCTCAAGGTGGCTCTCAACGCCTGGGCACCGACCAACCTCGACCCCCACCAGCAGGGGAACTCGAACGACCCGCTCATCTTCCGTGCGATCTTCGACACGCTGTTCTGGCAGAAGGAGGACGGCACCTTCGAGGGTCTACTGGCCGAGTCGTACGATCTCTCCGACGACGGCCGCGTGTACACGATCCACCTGCGACCCGACATCACGTTCCAGGACGACTCGCCACTCACCGCCGAGGTCGTGCAGCAGAACATCGAGCACATCTTCGATCCCGCGACGGCGGCGCCGCTGCAGGCGTCGTACCTCGGGCCGTACGAGAGCTCGAAGGCCATCGACGACCTGACCCTGGAGATCACGCTCTCCGAACCGTACTCCGCACTCATCAACGTGCTGTCGCAGGCATACCTGAGCATCATCTCGGGGAAGCAGCTCACCGAGGCGCCCGAGACGATCGTCGATCACCCGATCGGCACGGGGCCGTTCGAGGTCGTCGACTGGCGGGCGGACGAGTCTCTCACCCTCGAGCGCAACGACGACTACGCCTGGGCTCCGGAGTCGGATGCCGGAAGGACGGGAGCCGCCTACCTCGACGGCATCGAGATCAGCTTCGTCGCCGAAGACAGCGTGCGCTACAACGGCCTGGTGGCCGGTGACTTCGATGTCATCGACTGGACTCCGCCGCAGAGCGTGGAGTCGGTACAGAGCAATGACGGCCTCGAGTTCACCAGGTTCGACCGGCCCGGCCACCCGTATTCGCTGTGGCTCAACGAGAACAATGCTCCTCTCGACGACCAGGCAGTGCGGCAGGCGATCTTCGCCGGCCTCGATCGCAAGGCGATCATCGACGCGGTCTCGTTCGGGCAGTGGACGGTGGCGGATGGCTTCCTCGTCCCTTCGACGCCGAACTACGCCGAGAACAGCACGGCAACGTTCACCTATGACGTCGATCAGGCCAACGAGATCCTCGACGACGCCGGCTGGTCCGAGGTCGACTCCGACGGATTCCGCACGAAGGACGGCGAGCGCCTGTCGCTCTACTTCCCCACGACGGGCGACGTGACGCAGGCCAACCAGATCCTCGAGATCGTGCAGGACCAGCTCAAGGACATCGGTGTCGAGGTGCAGATCGATCTGCTCTCGTCCGAGGATCAGCAGGCCCGCGTCGCCGCAGGCGAACAGGACATCAGTGCCGGCATCTGGACCACGAACACCGCCGACGTGCTGTTCATCAAGTACAGCTCGACCGAGGTCACGACGCCTGAGCGCCGGGGGACGAACCAGACCAACACCGCCGATGCGGAACTCGATGAACTCGTCGCCGCGGCACGGGCATCGACCGACGCCGACGAGATCGCGGATCTGTACGCGCAGGCGCAGGAGCGTCTGACCGAGATCGTCCCCTCGATCCCGCTGTACTACCGCCCCTCGCTGGTCTCGTCGCAGGACAGCGTGCACGGTCTGGCATTCGACCGCGCCTACGGCAACCTCTGGTTCTACAACACCTGGAAGGAGGGCGCCGGTTCCTGATCGGAACCCGCCCCCCTTCGAAGGGATGCTGCCGGCGGATCACACGACGATCCACCGGCAGCATCCCGCGTCCTCCACCCCGAACTTCCGCCGGCGACCATCCCCCGGAGTCCCATGACCTCGACACGAACCGCCCACCACGTGGCCGGGTATCTGCGCCATGCGGCGCTGCGCGCCCTCGCCGGCATCGGAGTGCTCTTCGGCGCCATCAGCCTCGCCTTCGTGGCCCTCTACGTCCTTCCCGGCGACCGGGTCTACGCCGTCGTCGGCGGCGCGGAGGTCAGTCTCACCGCCGATCAAGAAGCGGCGATCCGCGAGCAATACGGTTTCGATCAGCCGCTCTGGGTGCAGTACGGCACCTACCTCGGACGACTTCTCACCGGAGACCTCGGTACCTCGTATCAGCGCGACCTTCCGGTCATCGACATCATCGGGGAGCAGCTCGGCCCGACCCTGCAGCTCGCCGGAGCAGCAGCCGTCGTCACGATCGCCCTCACCGTCGCCGTCGCGCTGCTCACCGCGAAGCGTCCGATCCCGCACCGCGTCTCGTCCGTCGTCGAGATCTTCTTCCTGTCGGCACCGGGCTTCTGGATCGGCATCGTGCTGCTCACGATCTTCTCCTACTCCCTGCACCTGCTGCCCTCCGTCGGCAGCGACGGACCAGCGACCCTGGTGCTCCCGGCGTTGATGATCGGTCTGAGCACCGCTCCCGCTCTCATCCAGGTCTTCCGTGGGGCACTGGAGGACGCGCTCGACGAGCCGTTCATCATCACCGCGCGCACACGCGGAGTGAGCGAGGTGACCGTGCGGCTCCGTCACGCGCTGCGCCACGCGTTGATCCCCCTCAGCACGCTCTCGGGCTTCCTCATCGGCGGCCTGATCGGGGGTGCGGTGATCGCCGAGACCCTCTTCAGCCGGCAGGGGATCGGCCGCGTCCTGGTGACGGCCGCGAACGCCAGCGATGTCCCGCTGGTGCTCGGACTCGTGCTCCTCGCCGCGACCGCCTACGTCGGCGTCAACTTCATCGTCGACCTGCTGTACCCGCTCATCGACCCGCGCATCCGAACGGAGGCACACGCATGAGCGTGACAGAACTCGCCCGCCCCAGTCTCGTGCTCGAGCAGACGCCGACCACCCCCGCGGACGAACACCGCCCCCGACGGCGGCGCGCCCTCCGCGGATACCCGGTCGGCTTCTGGATCTCCGTCGCCTTCTTCGCGGTCGTCGTGGTCGCGGCTATCGCGCCCGCCGCCCTCGCCCCCTTCGATCCGCTGTCGACCGACACCTCGAACGTCCTCGCGCCGCCGAGCATCGCCCATCTGCTCGGCACCGACGAAGCCGGACGCGATGTGCTCAGCCGCATCATCTACGGCGCGCAGCCGGCGCTGTTCCTCGGCATTGGCGCGACGATCATCGCGCTGGGGGTCGGAAGCCTGATCGGGCTCGCCGCCGGACTCGGCAATCGGTTCCTGGATGCTGTGCTGATGCGCGTGACCGATGTTTCGCTCGCGTTCCCTGAGCTGCTGCTCGCTCTGCTCATCATCTCGATCTTCGGCGGAGGGCTGCTCAACACTCTGCTCGCGATCGGCATCGCGGGAATCCCCAGTTACGCCCGACTCGTCCGCGGCCAGACCCTCGCGATCCGCAATGCGGGATATGTCGAGGCGGCGCGCGGCATCGGCCTCAGCCCCACGCGGATCGCTGTGCACCATGTGCTGCCCAATGCGATCCGCCCGGTGCTCGTGCTCGCGACGATCGGCGTCGGCACGGCGACCCTCGCCGGAGCGGCGCTCACGTTCCTCGGTCTGGGCGTCGCACCCCCCACCCCGGAGTGGGGATCGATGCTGTCGATCTCACGCAACTTCCTCGAGCGCGCGTGGTGGTACGGCATCTTCCCCGGACTCACGATCACCGCTCTGGTCGTCTCCACGACCACGATCGGCCGAACACTGCAGCGACGTCTGGAGGGGAAGCGATGAGCCGCCCCCTCCTCGACGTCGCCGGCCTGCGTATCGCATTCGGTCGCCACGCGGATCGTCTCGACGTCGTCCACGGGATCTCGTTCTCGATCGACGCCGGCGAGACCCTCGCGATCGTCGGCGAATCCGGCTCCGGCAAGAGCGTCACGGCACGCACGCTCGTCGGGCTCACCGGCCCGGACAGCGACGTGAGTGCGGATGCGCTGTACTTCGGCGACCACGATCTCCGGACGGCGTCGAAGCGCGCGTGGCGCGGCATCCGCGGCGGTGAGATCGGGTTCGTCCTCCAGGACGCGCTCGTCTCGCTCGACCCCCTCCGGACGATCGGCCGGGAGGTGGAAGAGCCGCTGCGCGAACACTTCTCGTGGGATGCCGAGCATCGGCGCGAAGAAGTGCTCGCGCTGCTCCGAGACGTGGGGGTGCCCGAGCCGGAGCTGAGACGTCACCAGCGCCCCCACGAACTCTCCGGCGGCCTCCGCCAGCGAGCCCTGATCGCCAGTGCCATCGCTGCTCGGCCACCGTTCCTCATCCTCGACGAAGCGACGACCGCGCTGGACGTGACCGTGCAGGCGCAGATCGTCCGGCTGCTCGAGCAGTTCAAGGAACAGGGGCGCACGCTTCTGCTGATCACCCACGATCTCGCCGTCGTCTCGCAGATCGCCGACCGCGTGATCGTGATGAAGGACGGAAGGATCGTCGAAACCGGCGCGACCGCCGACGTGTTCGCCGGGGCTGCACATCCTTACACCCGCCGGCTCATCGCCTCGATCCCCTCGCACCGCCCACGCCGGGCGGCGACCGTCGTGGATCGTGCCGCATCCGAAGACGGGCACAGCCCCGCTGACACCGTCGCCGTGGCGCAAGTGGACCACATCAGCCGCACGTTCCGCCTTCCGGGCGGGTCAGAGCTGCGCGCGCTCGACGATGTGTCCTTCACCCTGCACCCGGGTCGCACGCTGGGGCTCGTCGGAGAGTCCGGATCGGGCAAGACCACGGCGGGCCGCATCCTGTTGGGCCAGGAGAGAGCGGATGCCGGAGAGGTCCGAGTCGTCGGCACCCGCTGGGCGGATGTCGAGGGCCGCGAGCGATCCGCTCTCCGTCAGCGCATCCAGGCCGTGTACCAGGACCCGCTGAGCTCGTTCGATCCGCGGCATTCGATCGATCGGATCCTGACCGAGGCCGTCGGGGCGCTCGGCCGCCACGATCGCACCAGCCGTCGACGGCGCGTCCGCGAGCTCCTCGACCATGTCGAGCTGAGCGCACAGCTGCTCGATCGGCGACCGCTGCAACTGTCCGGCGGTCAGCGCCAGCGCGTCGCGATCGCCCGAGCTCTCGCCCTGGAACCGACGATCATCGTCGGCGACGAGCCGGTGTCGGCGCTCGATGTGTCGATCCAGGCGCAGATCCTCGATCTCCTCGTCCGCATCCAGCAGGAGACGCACGTCGCCCTCTTGCTCATCTCGCATGATCTCGGTGTCGTGAACGCGATCAGCGATGAAGTGCTCGTGTTGAAGAACGGCAGGGTCGTCGAGCACGACTCGGTGTCGAACGTCTTCGACCGGCCACAGGCCGACTACACGAAGGAGCTGCTCGCGGCGATCCCGCGAATCCACGGCTCGTCCCAGCCCATCTCCCCCACGATTGGAAGCACCATATGACCGCCCCCACGCAGACCGCACCGATCAGCACCTATCAGCGCCTCGCCGAACGGTTCCGTCCGCTGTTCGCCGAGATCGCCTCCGGCACGACGGACCGGGAGATCAACCGCACGCTCCCCTTCGAGCAGATCCGGCTGCTGCGGGATGCCGGATTCGGCGCCGTGCGCGTGCCCGAGGAGTACGGCGGCGACGGGGCGTCCGCGGTGGATCTCTTCCGTCTGCTCATCGAACTCGCCAGAGCCGACTCCAACGTCGCCCACATCTGGCGCGGACACTTCGCCTTCCTCGAAGTGCGGCTCACGCACGACGACCCGGAGTACCGCCGGCATTGGGGGGAGCGGGCCGTCGCCGGTGTGGTGGTCGGCAATGCCCAGAGCGAACCGGGGAGCGGGGCGCCGACCGAGAGCAACACCGTGATCACCGAGAAGGACGACGGCACCCTCGTGCTCAACGGTGAGAAGTACTACAGCACGGGCACGATCTTCTCGGACTGGGCGAACGTCACCGCGCGATACCAGGACCATCACGCCACCATCGCGGTTCCGCTGAACGCGCCCGGCGTCACGATCCACGACGACTGGGTCGGGTTCGGACAGCGCCTGACCGGAACCGGGACGACTGCCTTCTCGGAGGTCGTGGTCGATCCCGCACACCTCACGGTGTACTCGCCCGGAGCGCGCGAGCGGAGCTACATCTCCGGCTTCTACCAACTCTTCCTCCTCGCCGTGGTGGCCGGTATCGGGCACGCGGCCGTCGACGACGCCGCGGACTACGTGCGCTCGCGCACGAGACCGCTGCTCAGCGGGGCGGCGGCGCAGGACGACCCGTTGTCACAGGCGGTACTCGGCAGAGCTGCGGGATCCGCCTTCGCGGCCGAGGCGGCCGTGCTGCACGCCGCACAGAAGATCGACGATGCGTACCGTGCGGCGTTGGACGGCGTTTCGGAAAGGGAGCCGTTCGAGGCGGCCGACGTCGCCGCGTACTCGGCGCAGATCGCCGTGATCCCGCTCGTGCTGTCGGTGACCACGGATGTCTTCGACGTCGGCGGATCGTCATCCGTCGCGCAGAGCCGAGCGCTCGACAGGCACTGGCGCAACGCCCGGACGATCGGCGTGCACAACCCGATCGCCGCGCGACAGCGCGCGGTCGGGCACCGGGTGCTTTTCGGCGCACTTCCCGATCCGTTCGCCGAGCGTGAGGCGCGGGAGAGCGGAACGGATGCGGTGCAGGATGCTGCGCCCGTGGGCGCTGCGGAAGGTGCCGCGGACGAGAGTGCGGCCGTCTCTGAGAGCGAGGGCACCGCGTGAGCGAGCGCGATCGGCCTCTCGTCCTGAGCCTGTTCGAGATGGCCTCCCCCGTGCACCTGTCGCACGGGCTGTGGACACATCCGCTGGATCAGCGTCACCGCGTCGCCGACATCGGGTTCTGGCGAGAGCTCGGCTCCCTGCTCGAGTACGGCACGTTCGACGAGCTGTTCCTCGCCGATGTGCTCGGCGCCTACGACGTGTTCGACGACGGACTCGGCACCGCCGTGCGGGAGGGGTTCCAGATCCCGGCGCTCGATCCCCTCATCGTGCTGGGCGCGCTTGCGGACGCCACCGATCACCTCGGGCTGGTCGCGACGTTCTCGACGACCTATGAGCCTCCTTTCGCGTTCGCACGACGGCTCGCCACACTCGATCACCTGTCGAAGGGGCGCATCGGCTGGAACATCGTCACCTCGTACCTCACGAACGCGGCGAGGAACTTCGGTCTCGCAGACCAGATCGAGCACGACGCCCGGTATGAGATCGCCGATGAGTTCCTCGAAGTCGTGTACCGCCTGCTGCTGCAGTCGTGGGATGACGACGCGATCACCGCCGACCGTGACAGGCGCGTCTACGCCGAGTCGGACGCCGTGCGCTACATCGACCATGTCGGCGCTCGGTTCCAGGTGGCCGGTCCCAGCTTGACCGCACCCAGTTCCCAGCGCGTGCCCGTGCTCTTCCAGGCGGGCAGCTCGCTGCGGGGCCTGTCCTTCGCCGCGAAGCACGCGGAGGTCGTGTTCGTGGGCGGATCGACCCTCGACGACATCCGTGCGAACGTCGACGCGATCCGTGCGCAGGCGGCGGAGTTCGGCCGCGACCCCGACACGATCTCCTTCCTCGCGGGCGCGCATGTCGTCGTCGCAGAAACCGAGCAGGCCGCGCGTGAGAAGGCAGCGGACTACGACCGATATCGCACACCCCGGGAGGCTCTCACGCAGCCCGCCCGCACCCCCGACCTGAGTCGCTACGAGCCGACCGAGCTCGTCGAAGACATCATCCGGCGCGAAGATCACGGGTATCGGCTGCTGATCCGGGAGTGGCGTCCTGGGCAGACGGTCGGCGAGCTCGTGGCGAAGGCGGCGAGCTCGCGGAAGGGCATCGGCGGCGACTGGTCGATCGTCGGCGACCCGGTGCAGGTCGCCACTCGGCTCGAGCAGATCGCCGACTACGCACACCTCGACGGTTTCAATCTGAGCCAGGATGTGAGCTTCGAGTCGGCGCGCGACTTCATCGAACTCGCCGTGCCGGAGCTGCGGCGACGCAGCCTCGCCCGATCGAGCTATCGCGACGGGGAGACGCTGCGGGAGCGTCTGTCGCGCGACCGGTCCGGAGCCCGTCCGCACCCGACCCACCCCGCGTGGCAGGTGTCGTCGCCCGTGCGGTGAACGATTCAGGAAGACTGTCCGTCCGGAACTCGAAAACCGGCCGATCCGTGGGCGGATCGGCCGGTTCTCCTGAGTTGTGAACGCGGCGCCGCGGTCAGACGGCGAGCAACTCCCGCTCCAGGCGGGCGAACGACGCTTCCATGCCGTCGGCCATGCCGGTGGCGAGGATCATGTCGCGCGTCTCCTTGTCGGGGTACTCGATGAGCACCGTGACGAGGGTCGCGCCGTCCTCCTCGTACAGGTTCAGGTCGTTGAGGGTCTCGGTCGGCAGACCCTGCATCCGCTCGGTGGTGACCGCGCGGCGCGGGGCGTCGATCAGGAGCGCCTCCCCCTCGAAACCGAACGGCTCGCCCTCGGTGTCGCCGACCGGCGCCCAGGAGTTCCGGTACGACTGGCCCACCTCGGTGGCGGCGACGCACTCCGTCATCTCCCAGCCGTCGGGGCCGAGCATCCACTTGCGGATGAGCTCGGGTTCGAAGTGCGCGCGCCAGACCAGTTCGCGCGGGCCTTCGACCAGGCGGGTGATGCGCACGTGCGTGTCGTCGAGCAGCTCGACGCGGGTGCCCTTGCCCTGCGCGTAGTCGCGGAGGTCCTGCAGCACGGCATCCAGCTGCGCCATCGCCATTTTGATGCCCTCGACCTGGCCCATCTCGACGACCTGTTCCAGTGCATCGACCGAGTCGAAGTGGCTGGTCGTGACCATGCGCGTGCCCTCGGCGGTGGGCTCGAACGAGAACGACATCCGCTGCGCGGGGAAACCCTCCAGAGGCTTGCCGGACTCGTCGACGAACGAGTCGATGACCGCGAAGCCGTTCGGCGCGTCGATGGAGAGGAACTCCCACGACCCGGACGACTTCTCGCCGCGGGGGCCGTTCATCGAGTAGACCGCGCGTCCGCCGACGGTGTGGTCCCAGGCGGTGAAGGTGGCCGGCCATCCGGGAGGACCCCAGAAGCGCTCGAGCTGGCGGGGGTCGGAGTAGGCGCTCCAGACGCGCTCGATGGGGGCCGCGAAGTCGGCGACCACGGTCATCGTGAGGTTGTCGGCATCGGTGGTGACGTCGGTGACAGGCATTTCAGTCTCCTTGCTCGTTCTTCTTGGTGTCGCTGTTGTCGGATGCGCCAGACCGAGGGGTCTCGGCCAGCAGGTCGTCGAGTCGGGCGATGCGCGACCGCCACAGCTCTTCGTATCGGGCGAGGAGCGCCCTGGCGCGGGCGATCATCTCGGGGTTCGCGCGGACGAGCCGCTCGCGTCCCTCGGCGCGCTTGACGATGAGGTTCGCGGCCTCGAGCACGGCGACGTGCTTCTGCACCGCGGCGAACGACATCTCGTAGTCGGCGGCGAGGGTCGAGACCGACTGCTCACGCTCGATCGTCCGGCGCAGGATGTCGCGCCGGGTCGACGTCGCCAGTGCGTGGAAGACACGGTCGACCTCCGCTTCGCTCAGTTCTCGTTGTGCAACCATTTGGTTGTACGTTATGCCTGAGCGGAGGGGATGTCAAGGGATCCTTTTGCATTCGTCAGGATGGGGTCTTTTGCGGCACTGAGCTGCAGGGCTTGCGGTCGAACCTTATACTTTCGCGGAGGTATAAGAATGCGCCGCAGGAGGAACGATGCAGACAAGCCCCTACACCCCCGGTGAGGTCGCCGACTCCGTGCCGGGCCGCGCTACGCAGCTGGCGTTCTACGAGGAGAAGGCCCAGCGGATCCAGAATCTGAGCGAGTTCATCGCCCGCGTCCGGGTCGACTACGCCGCGCGCGGCGTGGGGAAGACGTCCCTGCTACGGGAAGCGGAGCGGATCTTCGCCCGGCACGGGATCGCAGCCATCTGGGTCACCGCCAACCAGGACGAGAACCTCCTTCTGACCGTACTCGACGAGCTGCGCAAGCTCGTCCCCACCTCGAAGGCAGCCGATGTTCTCAGCTACATCGACAGCGCTACTCTCACGCTGGATGCCGGCGTGGTGAGGGGCGCAGTCACGGTCAAGCCGAAGAAGAAGGATGCAGTCACCGCCGCCGCATCATCCAGCAAGGCGTTTATCGCAGCGTTCGAGAACGTCACCCGAGTACTCCTCGACGAAGACAGGAAAGGCCTGGTGATCCTCATCGACGAGATCCAGTCCGCGGACAAGCCCAGCCTGCGAGCGATCGCGTACGCGTGGCAAGAGATGAAGAACTCTCCCAGCAGAGTCCCCGCTGGGCTGTTCAGCGTGGGGCTACCCGGCAGCCAGGACCACATCAACTCTGCCGTCACATTCAGCGAGCGATTCGACTTCTCGGAGCTGTTCGGTCTCGATGACGGCGGAGTGGTCACCGCGCTGGCCGAGCCAGCCCACAACCTCGGGGCCTCCTGGGAGCGCACGGCGCTGCAGATGGCCGTAAGTGAAGCGAGAGGCTACGCGTACAAGGTGCAGCTCATCGGGGACGAGGCGTGGAAGACCGCGGGATATCCAGATCCCGGGTCTTCCATCACCGTCGAGCACCTCACAGAAGCAATGCCGCAGGTAGAGGTCCATATGGAGACCCTGTTCCGGTCACGCTGGCGCAGCGCTTCCCCGAAACAGCGGGAGCTGCTCAGCACCATCGCAGAGCTCGGCGGACGTGACGTGAAGCGAGAAGACATCGCTGCACGCCTCGGGGTTACCACGCAGGCGATTTCGATGGCACGTGATGGCCTGCTGCGTCGCGGCATCATCGACGCAAATCGTCACGGTCGGGTTTCTTTCACCGTCCCTGGGTTCACGGAGTGGATCCTCGCGCAGAGCTGAGCCCGCCGCCGCCGCCGAGATCTCGAGATCGCACTGTGAGCCTCAGCCGCTGACCGCGCACCGGGACGCGCTCGCTCGGAACGCCCCCGGCTCACTTCCCGATCGCGGCGTGGAGGATCCGCACGAGCGTCTCGTGCGCGTCACGCTCGTCGATGCGGGAGGCGAGCACCGCGCCCGCGAGCACGTCCGCCGACGCGAACGCGGCCTCCAGGGCGATCGGATCGATGTTCTCGGCGCCGACCACGCGGGCGAGGGCAGCGCGACAGCGCTCGACGTAAGCCACCACAGATTCCTGCCGCATCCGGGCGAGGACCGGCGTTCCCTGGAGAGCCGCGACCACGCCCGCCATCTCGATGCCTTCGGCGCGGGCACAGGCGATATAGCTCGCGGCGACGACGTCGACGACCCCGTCGGCGTCGGGCCCGGCGTTCGCCAGCGCGGTCTCGAGGGAGGCATCCTGGCGTTCGTCGAACTGACGGTACAACGCGGCGAAGAGCCCCGAACGGTCACCGAAGTGCTCGTAGACGACGGGCTTCGTGATGCCCGCCCGGTCTGCCAGCGCGCTGAGGGTCAGCGCGTCGGCACCCTCGGCACGGATCATCTCCCGCGCGACGCCCAGCAGCTGCGCGCGACGGTCCGCCTTGGACAGCCGCGGTCGCGCACCCTCTTTCGCCTTCGTCACGCTCACCCCTTGTGCCCCATACCTACTATGAGTAAGTTACGGTTGGTAGGTATCCAGCCTATCCCGGTGCCGCCCCGGCACGCCACACTCCGAGGAGAGACATGACCGCCGACCTCCGGCCCACCGCGCACTGGATCTACGCGCATCCGCAGTCGGGATCCCTGAACCGGCAACTGTTCCAGGCGGGGGTCGAAGCGCTCACGCCGCGTTACGACGTGCAGACCTCGGATCTGTATGCCCAGGGCTTCGACCCCCTGCTCGCGCAGCGCGATCTCGCCGGACGCGAGGGCAGCATCGTCGACCTGATGGGCGAGGTGCACGAGAACGGACTCATCCCGGACGACGTGCGCCTCGAGCAGCGAAAGCTCGAGGCCGCCGAACTGCTCGTGTTCCAGTTCCCCCTCTGGTGGTACGGCGCACCGGCGATCCTCAAAGGCTGGTTCGATCGGGTGTTCACCAACGGCTTCGCCTACGGCGGCGTCGACGCGGAGACGGGGCTGCCGCTCCGCTACGGCGAAGGCGGCCTGAAGGGCAAGCGCGCGCTCATCATCGTGACGGCGGGCGAGGATGCGCGGAGCATCGGCTCACGAGGGGTCAGCGGCGACATCGATTCGCTGATGTTCCCGATCACGCACGGCACGCTCTGGTACACGGGGATCGAATCGCTCGACCTCCACGTCATCCACGACGCCGACGCCCTCGACGCCGCGGCCGTCACCTCCGAGCGCGACCGGCTGACCACGAGGCTCGCGGGCATCCATGACGAAGTGCCGTCTCAGCCGTTCCGCGCTCTGCGTGACGGCGAGTACCGGGGCACGCGGGCGCTGCGCGCCGACATCCTTCCCGGACGAACCGATCTCGACATCCACCGCATCGACCGCGTGGACGGTGCGGGCGGCACCCGTTAGGAGGTCGCGCGGCGACTCCCGGCGAGCGGCGAGCGGCGAGCGGCGAGCGGCGAGCGGCGAGCGGCGAGCGACAATGGTCGCATGCCCCTTCTGGTTCTCCTCAACGGTGTGCCCGCGTCCGGTAAATCCACGACGGCCTTCCACTGGGCATCCCGGCGACCCCTCGCTCTGGCCCTGGACATCGACGTTCTCCGGTCCATGCTCGGCGGCTGGACGAGCGATCCTGTCGAGGCCGGGCTCACGGCGAGGCGGCTGGCAGTGCAGATGATCCGCTCCCATCTTTCCGAGGGGAAGGACGTGATCGTGCCGCAGTTCATCGGAGTCGCGGGAATCCCGTTCATCGAAGACCTCGCACGTGTCGCGGCGGAAGTCGGGGCCACCTTCCGCGAGGTCGCACTCGTCGCGCCCGCCGACGTCGCATCACGTCGATGGAACGAACGGGTCGATGCCGATCATCCCCATGGACGCGCGGCGCTCGTTCATGGACCACTCGAGGCGTCCATGGCTCACGCGGTCCTCGCGCACGAAGAATTCCTCCGATCGAGAGCAGACGCGATCATCGTCGATTCCGCGGACGGAGATGCCCTCGCGACGTCACGCCGACTGGATGCCGCACTTAGAGACGGTCACGGAGTGTGAGAGGGCACCGCCACCCGAAGCGCGTCGGCGGCGGCATCCATCGCGTCGGCGTTGAGTGAGAAATACGCCCACTTCCCCCGCTGCTCGCGGGTGACGAGGCCCGCGTCGGCGAGGAGCTTCATGTGGTGCGAGACGGTGCCCTGCGAGAGACCGACCGGCTCGGTGAGGTCGCAGATGCAGGCCTCGCCCCCGGCGCCGGCGGCGATGAGCGAAAGTAACCGCACGCGCGTCGGGTCACCGAGCGCCTTGAACACCCGCGCGACGCGCTCGGCGTCTTCGACGGTCGGCGCGGCCGTGACGCGCGGCACGCAGCAGGCGGTCGCTTCGATGGTCGTCGGCAGGCTCACGCATCCATCCTGACACGTATTGACAAACTTCGATAGATCGACGACAGTCATCATATTGAAGATCATCGATCTGAGGAGATGTGATGTCCGAGCTTCCCGTCGTCGTCATCGGAGCGGGTCCGCAGGGTCTCGCCGCAGCCGCGCGCCTCGTCGAACGCGACGAGAACGTGATCGTGGTCGAACGCGGGGATGGAGCTGCGGCCGCGGTCTCCGACTGGGGGCACGTGCGCCTGTTCTCGGCATGGCCGGAACTCACCGACGCCGCATCCCGACGCCTGCTCGAGCCGACGGGATGGACCGCACCCGCGACGGGCTACCCGACCGGCGCGGAGTGGGTGAGCGAGTATCTGGCGCCGCTCGCGGATGCACTCGGCGAGCGGATCAGCCACGCGACCACGGTCACCGGCATCGCGCGCCAGGGCCGGGACAAGGTCGTCGACGGCGGACGCAAGAGCCAGCCGTTCGTCGTGCACACCGTCGATGCGGAGGGGAATGAGGGCCGCGTCCTCGCCCGCGCCGTCGTCGACGCGAGCGGCACCTGGGACCTCCCGAACCCTGCGGGGGCCGACGGCTTCCCGGCACTCGGCGAGGCCGCAGCATCCGATCGGATCTCGTACCGGATCCCGGCCGATGTGTCCGAGCTCGCCGGTTCGCATGTCGTCGTCGTGGGCGCCGGGCACTCCGCCACACATGCCGTGTTGCGACTGAGCGAGTTGGCGCGCCGGGCTCCGGGAACGCGCGTGACCTGGCTGCTGCGTCGAGGAAGCGCGGCGAATGTCTTCGGCGGGGGCATCGGAGATGAGCTTCCCGAGCGCGCCGCACTCGGCTCCCGCGCGCGGAAAGTGATCGACGAGGGGATCGTGGAGCTGGTGACGGGGTTCCGCGTCGCCGAGTTCCGGAACGGCGACGACGGCCTGACAGTCGTCGCCGAAGACGGGCGCGAGGTGGGGGCCGTCGCGCACGTGTTCGCCCTCACCGGCTTCCGCCCCGACACCGGGATGCTGCGAGAGCTGCGGATCGACCTCGATCCCGCCCTCGAAGCGGTGGCGGGCATCGCCTCCGAGATCGACCCGAACATCCACTCCTGCGGATCCGTGGGGGCGACCGGAGCGCGGGAGCTCGTGCAGCCCGAACCCGGGTTCTTCATCGTCGGCGCGAAGTCGTACGGACGCGCCCCGACCTTCCTCGCCCTGACCGGCTACGAGCAGGTCCGCAGCGTCGCCGCTCATCTCGCCGGCGATCACGAGGCAGCGGGCCGCAACGAGCTCACCCTTCCGGACACCGGCGTGTGCGGCGGCGCCGGTGGGTTCGACGATTCGGCGGGCAGCTGCTGCGCCACACCGTCGGTGCTGCAGATCGGCGCGCGCCCGGTCGCGGTGGGCTGATCGCGCCGACCGCTCGATCCGACTGTCAAGATAGACGCAGGTCCCCCTCTCCCCAGGAGCAACCATGACCGACACCAACACCAAGCCCTCCGTGCTCTTCGTCTGCGTGCACAACGCGGGACGTTCGCAGATGGCCGCCGGATTCCTCCGCGACATCGCCGGCGACCGCATCGAGGTCCGCTCCGCCGGCTCCATGCCCGCCGATCAGATCAACCCGACCGCCGTCGCGGCGATGGGCGAGCTCGGGATCGACATCACCGCCGAGCAGCCCAAGGTGCTGACGACCGAGGCCGTGCAGGCATCCGATGTCGTGATCACGATGGGCTGCGGCGACGCCTGCCCGTTCTTCCCCGGCAAGCGCTACGAAGACTGGAAGCTCGACGACCCGGCCGGTCAGGGCATCGACGCGGTCCGGCCGATCCGGGACGAGATCAAAGCACGCATCGAGCAGTTGGTGAGCGAGATCGTCTGAGGGCCGGCCAAGATCCGCGGCTCAAAACCGGGGGAGCACCGGCACGACTCGGGGAACGAGCCGCACGAAGACCACCATGGCGATCAGCTCGACGAGCGTCTGCGTCACGACGGCGAGCGGCGCGAGCGCGAAACCCGCCGGCAGCGCGAGGGCGAGCGGAAGCACGACCAGCGAGTTGCGGGTGGCGCCCGAGAACACGACAGCCCGCGTGCGGGCGACGTCGAGGCGCGATGCTCTGCCGGCGACGACGCCGACGGGGATCATGATCGCGGCGAAGGCGGCATAGAGGGGAATCGTCGCGAGCAGTGCGGGGAGCTGTCGGTTGACGCCGGAGATCTGCGACGCGACGACGACCGCGAGCGTGAGCATCATCAGTGGCACCATCGCGCTCTGGGCCGCGTCGCTCAGAGCTCGCCCCGCGCGCGTGCGCGGGGCCGCGTACTGGGTGAGGCCGGCAGCCGCGAGGGGCAGCACGATCAGCAGGAGGAACGCGTCGAGGAACGGGGCGAGGTCGACGGCGTCGATCAACTCGGGACCGACGAAGAGCCACAGGTACAGGGGCAGGAGCAGCATCTGCCCCAGCATCAGGAGGGGCGCGGCCGCGAGCAGTCGCTCCTTCGCCCCTCCGGCGAGCCCGGTGAACACGATCACGTAGTCGACGCACGGCGTGAGCAGGACGAGCAGCACGCCGACCAGCAGCACCTGATCGTGGGCGACGAAACGTGACAGGCCGAACACGATCACGGGCACGATCACGAAGTTGACGACCAGCAGCACGGCGAGGAAGCGGATGTCGCGGAATGCGCGTCCGATCGCCGAGAACGGGACGCCGAGGAACGTCGCGTACAGCAGCAGCCCGAGGACGGGAGTGATGGCGAGCTCCAGCGGATGCGCGACCGCGGGCGCGCAGAGGCCCACCGCGGCACCGATCGCGATCGCCGCGAGATAGAGGACGATCTGGTGTCGCTCCCCCCAGACGACGATTGCGGTCACGCTCCCAGCATGTCGATCGACCGGAAGGAGCGCGAATCGGAATCCGTGAACATCCCATTCCTGGTCCGGCCCGAGTGCCGCAGAAATCGGCTGGTACCTCCTCCGGATGAAGAAAACCGCCGCGATCGTCGACTATCCGAGCCAACAGGTCTACCGTGGGCGCAAAGGCGCAGGGGGGACCTACGCCGCACATTCGGAGGAGTGCACCATGTCCGAGCCCGTCGAGAACTCCACGCCCGGCACGACCCGCCGCACGATCCTCAGGGCCTCAGCTTGGTCCCTACCCGTCGTCGCCGTCGCGCTGGGCACACCCCTGGCCGCTGCCAGCACGCCCGTCTTCGACATCATCGTCTTCACCGGACCTGAAGGCAGCGAGGTCGGCGCGACGAGCCCTGATGGTCTGCAGGCTTTCACCTTGCGGCTCCCCGCGCAGTTCGACGTCCTGGTCGAAGATCGAGGGGAACGCGTCATGCTCCCGCCGGGAGCCACCGTGCAGGTCAGTTTCGACGCGAGACTTCTCGGCGATCTCACCCTGGAGATCTTCAACAACGGTCCTGCCCAGATGGTCTCCTCGGATGTTCAGGGAGACGTACAGATCCTGACCTTCATCCTGCCGTTCGAGTTCGACAAGGTACTCCTCCTGCCGACGTTCGCTGTGGTCAGAAACGGGGAATGGGTTCCGGACGCGAACCCCTACACCGTTGTCGTGATGCCGCCGCCCGGCGTCGATGAGCCGAACATCGGCAACAACATCGTCAGGATCGAACCCGTGTATCTGCCCGTCAACCCTTAGCCCCGACATCCATTCACATGAATCCATCACCGATATTCAGGCGTAGGCTGGAGAGAAGGACGGACCGTCCGAGAAGATCTCCCGGCACCGTGCCCGCCCGGAAGTGGAGTCCCTCGTGGCTCAGTACGACGTCTCGAACCGCTCGGCGATCGTGACGGGAGCAGGCAGCGGAATCGGACGCGCGACAGCCCTCCTGCTGGCGAAGAACGGCGCATCCGTCGTGGTCAACGACCTGAACGCCGAGCATGCGAACGCGGTCGTCGAAGAGATCCGCGCGGCCGGCGGCATCGCGGAGGCCTCGGTCGGCGATGCCACGGATGCGGCCTGGATCGCCTCTTCGATCGAACTCGCGAACTCCCTCGCCCCGCTGCGCATCGGCGTCAACAACGCCGGCATCGGCGGCGCATCCGCCCCCACCGCGGAGTACGAGGACGAGGCCTGGGACAAGGTCATCGCGATCAACCTCAACGCGGTGTTCCGCAACATGAAGGCGCAGATCCCGTCGATCCTCGCGAACGGCGGCGGATCGGTCGTGAACATCGCCTCGATCCTCGGCAGCGTCGGCTTCGCCGGATCGCCCGCCTACGTCACGGCCAAGCACGGCGTGGTCGGCATGACCAAGTCGGCGGCGCTCGAGTACTCGGCGCAGGGCGTGCGCGTGAACTCGGTCGGCCCCGGCTTCATCGACACCCCGCTGCTGGCGACCATGGGCGACGAGGCGAAGGACTTCCTCGTGTCGAAGCACCCGATCGGGCGCCTGGGCCAGGCTGACGAGGTCGCGAACCTCATCGTGTTCCTTGCCAGCGACGCCGCGAGCTTCGTCACCGGCAGCTACCACCTGGTCGACGGCGGATACACCGCTCTGTGATCGAATGGCATCCGGTCCCGGGACCCGATTCCCGGTGACCGGATGCCATCCACAGCGACGTACCCCCCGAAACGTCGCTGTGCACCTCCCGCCCGCGGGCCGCACCGCTTTGCCCAGGATGCGCCGGCGAGGGAGGCGAGTCTGCGGTCAGGCGACCGCGTGCATGGCCGGGAGCGCGGACCCCAGCGGCGCGAAGTCGACGTCGGTGAGGTCCAGCCCGCCGGCCGTGCTCGCCGCGGCCATCATCTTGACCAGCATCGGCCGCTGGAGCTCGACCTCCTCATCGAGCGTGAAGCGCACCGGAATCGACGCGTGCATCCACAGCGTCTCGGTCGCGCGACCCGCCGTGCGCAGCGTGAGCGGAAACGACTCGCCGCGGCGCAGCTTGGTGACGGTGACGAGCCTCAGATGCGCGAGCACCCGGTCGTCCACCTCCACGATCTGCGATTCACTGGCATAGCTGAGCTGACCCATGGCACCCCCTCGAGAAATAGCTTCGAGAAGTAGATTACTAGTTTAACTAGCTAAATGCTAGTCGAGGGTTTTGAGACCTCGCTCCGGGAGGTGACGCGTCCGAGGCCGGCGCTAGTTCGGAGAGGAGTCGGCGAGGTCGGAGACTTCCTCCGTGAGGCGCCGGAGGAACCGGGAGATCGCGGCGAGCTGCTCCGCCGCGAACTCGCTCTCGATGTCGGCGACCCGACGGGAGATCTCGTCCGCGGGGGAATGCAGGTCACGCAGGGACGGGCGGAGGATCTTCGAGCGCGCGTCGTCCGGGTGCACGGAGACGACGACGTGCCCACGCGCAGTGAGCCGGCGGATCATCGCGGTGACCGCCGCGGTGCTCACGCCCAGATGCTGGGCGAGATCGCCGGGCGTGACCGGTCGGTCGGCAGGCGCATCCGCGATGAAGCCCATGGCGGCTCGATCGGTCTCGTTGGGCTGGCGCTCCGCCGCGAGACGGCGTCCGAGCCGGGCATCCACGCGGCGCAGCGCTTCGACTTCGCGCGCGAGTTGCGGCGTCGCGATCTCCAGCTTCGTCCCCATCACATCCTCGCCTTCCCCCGGCGGCCCATGTTACCTCGATCGCCTGATAATCGGATCATCTAGCAAAATCAGGCGATCATCAGGGGCTTCCGACGATGAGAAGATGGAATCACGACGAGAAGGGACGTCATGGTCGAGCCCATAGACCTCACAGACGAGCGGTACATCGGCTTCGCCGAGCTGCTCGACCACCTCCACGCGCAGTTCCCCGGCGTCTCCCGGGACCGCATCGCGCGCATCATCGAGGCAGAGAACGACGCCATCACCGGCGGGTTCCTCCTCGTCGTCCCCGCCGAGGTGGCGACGGGCGCGATCGAGATGCTCGAACTCAGCACGGCGCGCGCCCTCGACGACGGAGAGGGGGTGGCGTGATGGCCGAGCCTCAGGACCATGCCCGCTCCGGATATTGGTACCCCGACGGCGAGAGCGCGAGCACCATCGACGTGCTGAACCTCCTGCGCCGCTACCGTGCCGCCGAGACCGCGATGCGCGAGCGCACCCGCATCTCGATGGGCATGAACGAGACCGACCTCCTGGCCCTGCGATTCCTCCTGCGGGAGCAGCGCGCCGGCCGGATCGTGCGAGCGATCGATCTCGCCCGGACCCTCAGCATCTCGACCGCGTCGACCACCACCCTCATCGACCGGCTCGAGAAGGGCGGCCATGTCCGCCGCGAGGCGCACCCCACCGATCGGCGGGCCGGAGTCGTCGTTCCGACCGTGAGCAGCGATGAAGAGGTCCGGGCCACGCTCGGCGCGATGCACCACCGCATGCTGGCTCTCGTCGATGAGCTCTCCGACCAGGAGCGAGCCGTCGTCACGCGGTTCCTCGCCGGGATGACCGCCGCCATCGAAGAGGCCTCCGACCTCGACGAGGAGCTGCGCGACGTGATCCGCGACCAGGCGGGGCCCGAGGCGGAGTGAGGCCTACAGGCCTTCCGCGATCTCCTTGATCGCGGCGAGGCGGCGGTCCCACTCGCGTCCGATCACGTCGAGCTTCGCCGCGGTGGCGGAGAGCTCGGCGCCGACGACGCGGAAGCGCACCTCGCGGCCGACGCGCACGGGCTCGACCAGACCGACCTCCTGCAGCACGGCCAGGTGCTTCGCGATGGCCTGCCGAGACACCGGAAGGCGCCCGGCGAGGGCGGATGCCGAGGCGTCCCCCTCGCCGAGAGCCGTCAGGATGCTCCAGCGCGTCTCGTCCGCGAGCGCCGCGAACATGGGCAGCAGGGTCTCTGTGGTCACGCTTCGCCTTCCACCAGGGCCACCATCTTGTCGAGCTCCAGGTCCCAGCCCGTGCGGTGCGACTCGAGGTTGGCGCGCGGGTCGGACGTGCGCTCGAAGCCGCTCTCGACGACCGTGAGCCGCGTGCCGCCGTCGGCCTCTTCGAGCGTGAAGGTGAAGACGGTCGAGGTCGCCTCGTCGATCGCATCCGGGAGCTTCCCGAGGGCATCGTCGTTGTTCCAGCGGTAGGTGATTCGCCGCGGCTCGTCGTGTTCCTCGACACGCAGGGGGATCACGTCGTAGTCGGGGAACGTCATCGTGCCGGTCGCGCCCACACCGGTGCCGTCGAGCACAGTGCGCCCGAACCAGCGGGAGACGTGCTCGGGCTCGGCGACCGCCCGCCACACCTTCTCGATGGGCGCCGCGATCTGGATGCTGCGCCGCACGGAGAAGGTCTCCTCGTCGACGACGGATGCCTCGTTGTGGGTCATGTTCACCATGATGGGTCCTTTCGGGATTTCGTGCTGGCCGGTCGGCCAACTGCAACTCCAGAGTTGCACACTGGGCGCCGTGTCGCAACCCCCGAGTTGCAGATATGTGCATCCGTCCCGGCACCGGTCCCGGCATCCGTCCGGCATCCGCCCCGGCAACGGCCCCGGCATCCGGTCCACTTGTCGGGAGATTTCACATCCGCAGGACGAAACGCCGCAGATCCGTCCTGCATCCGTGCATCCGTCCGACATCCGTACAGCGCGACAGACGGATGCAGCGCGACGGGCGGATGCCGGGGGCAGACGGATGTCGGGACGGGACGGATGCCGGGACGGGCCAAGCCGGGACGGGACGGATGCCGGGGGCTAGTCCCGCGGGCGGCGCTTCTCCAGGAACCCGGCGAGCAGCACGGCGACGAGGGCGGCGACCGGGGCGACGAGCAGCCCGGCGCGCAGGCTCTGGGTCTCGGCGATGTACCCGACGAACGGCGGCGAGAGCAGGAACCCGAGGCGCAGCAGCCACGACACGACCGTGAGCCCGACGCCCGCCCGCAGCCCCGGCAACTCGTCGGCGGCATGCATCGCCGCGGGGATGAGGGTCGCGATGCCGAAGCCGACCGCGGCGAACCCGAGGATCGTACCCGGAACGGTCGGGAAGGCGAGCGCGAGCGTCATGCCCACCGCCGCGATGATGCCGCCCACCCGTGCGACCCAGCGCTGCCCGAACCGGTCGGTGAGCGGGTCGCCGAGCATCCGGCCGATGAACTGCGCGCCGACCAGGGCGATGAAGCCGAGCGGGGCGATCGCCGCGGCAGCCCCCAGCGAGTCGGCGAGGTACAGGGTCGCCCAGGAGTTGCCCGCATCTTCGGCGACGGCTCCGGCCATCGCGATGAGGGTGAGCGCGATGATCGCGATCACGGTGCGCGGGGTCACGTGACGACGCAGCGCCCCCGTCACCTCAGTCGGCTCGGCGACGGCATCCGGCTCGGACTCGTCGTCGCGGCCAGGGAGGCAGAACCGCAGGGCCACGAGGGCGACGGTCGCGAACACGGCGGTCGAGATGCCGAGGTGCACACCCGGCGGCAGCTGCAGCGCGATCGCGACGGCGGCCATCGCTCCGCCGATCACGGCGCCGATCGACCAGATGGCATGGAAGCCGTTGATGATCGACCGCCCGTAGCGCCGCTGCACGCGGAGGCCGTGCGCGTTCTGTGCGACATCCGTGATGGCGTCGGATGCTCCGCCGAGGAACAGCGCCACGGCGAACAGCACGCCCGAGGGCGCGAGCGCGGCCGACAGCAGTCCGATGCTCGTGAGCACGGTGCCGATCACCGCGACGCGCGCCGAGCCGAACCGACGGATGAGCACGGCGGCGAGAAGCCCCGCGGCGATCGCGCCCGCGGGGAAGGCGGCGATCGCGAAGCCGTAGCCGAGGTTGTCGAGCCCGAGCCCGGCCTTGATCTCCGGGTAGCGCGGCAGGATGTTCGCGAACAGCGCCCCGTTGGTCAGGAACAGGGCGGAGACGGCGATGCGCGCGCGCCGGGACGCCCGGTCCGGAGCCGGTCGTCGAATCGATTCGATTGAAGCCATGTCTACGATCGTAACGGCACGGCGCGCACTCCATATCCGCACCCGCTCATCGCCACAACCCCGTACCCGCCACCCGCTCCCGGTCGTACTCTCGACCCATGGCTCAACTCACCCAACCCACCGGCCGCGAAGAGGCGCTGCGCGCCTTCCCCCGCGACGACGGATCGGCGCCGCGCGCGCTCGTGCTGGGCGCGACCGGATATGTCGGCGGGCGACTGACCCCGCGGCTGCTGAACGCCGGCTACCGGGTGCGGGTACTGGCGCGCGACGCCGCCCGCGCGGCGTCGTTCCCCTGGGGTCCCGACTGCGAGATCGTCGAGGGCTCGGCCGACGATGCGGATGCCGTGGCCGCAGCCATGGACGACGTCGACGTCGTGTACTACCTGATCCACTCGATGACCGCCGGCAAGGGCTTCGAGGAGAGCGACGAGCGCGCGGCGACGACGGTGGCCGAGGCCGCGGCCCGTGCGGGTGCGCGGCGCATCGTGTACCTCGGCGGGCTGCATCCGGATGACGCGAAACTCTCTCCGCATCTGCGCTCCCGCGTGCACGTGGGCGAGATCTTCCTGCGCTCCGGCGTGCCGACGCTCGTGCTGCAGGCGGGTGTCGTGATCGGATCGGGGTCGGCCTCGTTCGAGATGATCCGGCACCTCACCGATGTGCTGCCGTACATGCCGGCGCCGAAGTGGGTGCGCAACCGCATCCAGCCGATCGCCGTGCGTGACGTGCTGCACTATCTGCTCGGCGCGGCCCGGGTCGACGCCGACGTGAACCGCGCGGTCGACATCGGCGGACCCGACGTGCTGCGCTACGGGCAGATGATGAACGGCTACGCGGTCGAGGCCGGTCTCCCCCAGCGGGCCATCGCCGCGCTGCCGGTGCTCACGCCGGGGCTCGCCTCGCACTGGGTGAACCTCGTGACGCCCGTGCCGCGCTCGATCGCTCGGCCACTCGTCGCTTCGCTGCAGAACGAGTGCATCATGAAGGACCACGCGGTCGACGAGCTGATCCCGCAGCCGGAGGGCGGCCTGACGCCGTATCGGCGAGCCGTCGACCTGGCGCTGGGCCGGGTCGATGCCGACGCGATCGAGACGAGCTGGCAGGATTCCGAGGTCTCGGGCGCTCCCAGCGATCCGCTGCCGAGCGACCCGGACTGGGCGGGTCGCACCGTCTTCACCGATGCCCGCACGCTCGTCACCTCGGCATCCGTCGACCGGCTGTGGCCGGTGATCCTGGGCATCGGCGGCACGAACGGGTGGTACTCGTCACGGTTCCTGTGGGCGGTGCGCGGGCTGATGGACCGCGTGGTCGGCGGGGTGGGACTGCGACGGGGCCGCCGCAGTCAGACCGTCGCCCGCGTGGGCGACGCGATCGACTTCTGGCGCGTCGAAGCGGTCGAAGAGCCGGGAGCTGCGACCGAGTCGTCGCCGGCGAGCGGTGGACTGCTGCGTCTCCGCGCCGAGATGAAGGTGCCCGGTGAGGCCTGGCTCGAACTTCGCGCACTCCCCGAAGCCGCGGGCGCGCGCTACGAGCAGCGGGCGATCTTCTTCCCGCGCGGGCTCACCGGACGCCTGTACTGGCTCGCGGTGCTGCCCTTCCACGGACTGATCTTCGCCAGCATGGCATCGCGCATCACCCGCACGGCCGAGAACTCCTAGCACCCCCGGGCGTGTTGGGCGGGTTGGGCGTGTTGGGCGGGTTGGGCGGGCGGGATCAGGCGATCCCGCCGATTCAGGCCGATTCCCGATGAATCCGCCTGTTCTCGCAGGATCGCCTGATCTCGCGCGCGCCTCGCGAGCGGATCAGTCCGCGCGGGGCCGCTCCTGCGCATCCGCCGCCGAATCCGCCGCCGACTCTGCAGCCGAATCCGCCGCGTCGTCCAGCGCCGCGTCGTCCAGCGCCGCGTCGACCACGGCACCCACCTCGGCCGGCGGGATGATGTCGATCGCCTCGGTGGCTGCCTCGTAGACCTCGGCGAGACTGTCGTCGACGGTCGACTCGTCGATCCAGGCAAGGTCGTCCTCGGAGTGGTCGTACTCGACGGGCACGAGCGCGAAGTCGTCGCCGTATTCCTCCAGCCCCGACATGACGCTGTGACGCACGGCGGCGCGGGCGTAGCGGTCGCGCAGGATCAGCGGATCCCGCCGCAGATCCTTCATGAACGCGATCATCATGAACCCCATGATGATCGCGAACGGCAGCGCGGCGATGATCGTCACGTTCTGCAGGGACTTGAGGCCGCTCCCCTCCTCGCCGGTGACGAGCAGCACGGCCGCGATCACACCGACCAGCACGCCCCAGACGACCGCGACCCAGCGTGCGGGTTCCGGGCGGCCCTGCTGCGAGAGCGTGCCCATCACGAGGGAGGCGGAATCCGCGCCGGTGACGAAGAAGATCGCGATCAGCAGGATGAGCACGATGCTCGTGATCAGCGGGAACGGCAGGTTCTCGAGCACGCCGAACAGCACTTCCTCCGGCGGGTCGACGGCGAGGTTCGCACCGTCCATCTGCTGCTGGATCGCCGTGGTGCCGAAGATCGCGAACCAGATGAGCGAGATGACCGAGGGCACGACGATGACCACGGACACGAACTGGCGGAGGCTCCGGCCGCGCGAGATCTTCGCGATGAACATGCCGACGAACGGCGACCACGAGATCCACCACGCCCAGTAGAAGATCGTCCAGCTCGACAGGAACGTCTGCGCCGCCTCGCCCTGCGACGCCGAGCGGCCGATCATCTGCGGCAGGTCCCCGATGAACTGCACCGCGACCGAGGGGATCACGTTGAGGATGAGCAGCGTCGGTCCGACGAAGAACACGAAGAACGCCAGCAGCAGGGCGACGACGGCGTTGATGTTCGACAGCGCCCGGATGCCCTTCGAGACGCCCGAGACCGCCGAGGCGATGAAGCACGCGGTGAGCACGGCGATGACCGCGATGAGGATGCCGTTGCCGAGCGGACCGGCGCCGCTGACGATCTCGACGCCGTGCCCGATCTGCAGGGCGCCGAGGCCCAGGGATGCCGCCGTTCCGAACAGGGTGACGATGATCGAGAAGATGTCGATCGTGCGGCCGAGGGGTCCGGTCGTGCGGCCCTCACCCAGCAGCGGGGCGAAGATCGAGGAGATGAGCGGGGTGCGTCCGCGGCGGTAGGCGCCGTAGGCGATGGCACCGCCGACGAGTGCGTAGAACGCCCACGCCTGGGGGCCCCAGTGGTACAGCACCTGCGTCTGCGCCGTGTGCATCGCGTCGAGGGTGTTCGCCTCGACGGTTCCCGGCGGTGGGTTCTCGAAGAAGGTCAGCGGCTCGGCCGCACCCCAGAACACCAGGCCGATGCCCATGCCGGCGGCGAAGAGCATCGAGATCCACGAGAACATCGAGTACTCGGGCTCTTCGTCGTCGCGGCCGAGAGGGATGCGCCCGTAGCGGCTGAAACCGACGAACAGCATGAACACCAGGATGACCGTGGCGATGGTCGTGAAGAAGAATCCGAAGTACTCCACCACCCAGCCGAGCACGGCCGTGGTGGTGCCGGAGAGGTTGTCGCCGGCGAAGACACCCCAGGCGATGAAGGCCACGGTGAGGGCGACCGCGACGCCGAACACGAGCGGGTCGGTGCGGTAGGTGCGGCCGGTCTCCTCGACTGAGACGCCGGGCACGAGGGCCGGGTGCACGCTGCGCGGCGGGACGGCGGCGATGTCGCGGACGATCTTCTTGGCGGCCTCGGTGGCTTTGGCCGGGAGGCGGTTCACGCCCGTGCCGACGGCATCCGTACGCGGGCGCTGGGGGGTGCTTCCTGCGGAGCGTGCGGGCGGCTTCTCGTCAGGGGTCTCCATGGCACACCATCCTGTCACGCGCGATACCCGCCCGTGGTGCGAGAACCCAGGCCAACGGAGCGATCCGCGGCGCGTCGGGGCTCGACGCGCCGCGCGGATGCCGGATGGTCCGGGTTTCCCGGGCGTGCCGGATCGACCGCGGCCGAGGTCAGCGCGGGCCGCGGCGACCGACGCCGGCGAACACGGAGTGCAGCAGCGGCAGAGCCGAGACGCAGATCAGGGTAATGCCCAGCGGAGGCAGCGAGGGGACGAGCAGCGCCCCGCCGACGAGCATCGCCGCGAACAGCACCCCCGAGGCGATGCGGCGCGCGATGCCCTCGAGACGGTCGAGGCGCCGCTCCAGACGCGAGGTGTCGAACGACACGTTGCCGTCGTCGATGCGGGTGATGATCCGGTCGATGCGTCCGGGCAGCTGCCAGGTGGTGCTCATCGTGTCCATCGCCTGCGTCGCGAAGGCCTGCACGATGTTGCCGCTCTCGTCGCGCAGCAGGCGTCCGGCGTAGGGTTCCGCGGCATCCCACACGTTGAACGCCGGATCGAGTCCGCTGCACATGCCCGACGTCAGCGAGACCGCGCGGATGAGCAGGAGCATGTTCTCGGGCAGCTGCAGCGGGAGCGAGCGCACCATGTCACCGAACTCCTCGGCGAAGTCGCGGAACTCCCGCGGATCGACCTTGCTCAGCTCTGCGAATCCCATGCCGCCGAAGCGGGCGAACAGCGCGGTCAGGGCTCGTTCGAGCTCATTGGTGTCGGCCGAAGGGAGCAGCACACCGATCTCCTGCGCGGCGGCGACGAGTCCGCGGCTGTCGCGCCCGGCGACCGCGATGAGGAGGGTGCGCAGCCCATCGCGGAGGCTGTCCGGCACCTCGGCCATCATCCCGAAGTCGATGAACGTGAGCTGGAATCCCCCGGGCACCGAGGCGACGGGCGTCACGAAGATGTTGCCGGGGTGCGGGTCGGCGTGCACGAAGCTGTGCGTGAACACCTGGTCGAACATGACCTCGGCGAATACGGCGGCCACCTCGGACGGGTCGATGCCGGCGGCACGCAGCGCATCCGTGTCGTTGATCTTGATCGCGGTGACGTCGGAGAGGGTGAGCACGCGGCGAGTCGACCGCTCCCACACGATCTCCGGAGCGGCCACGCGCGGGTCATCGGCGAAGTTCTCGCGGAACCGCTCGGCGCTCGCGGCCTCGTGCAGGTAGTCGATCTCCTCGAGGCTGGTCGCGGCGAACTCCTCGACGAGCGCGGGGGCGTCGACACGATCGGCGACGATGCGCACACGGGTCAGCCAGCGCGCGACCCGACGGAGTGCGGCGAGGTCGACCGCGACGATCCCGTCGATGCCCGGACGCTGCACCTTGACCACGACCTGGTCGAGGCCGGTGTCGGCGGCGTCGAGCTCGGAGAGCCGGGCCCGATGCACCTGGCCGAGGGATGCCGCCGCGACCGGGGTGTCGTCGAACCACGCGTACGCGCGCTCGAGCGGGATGCCGAGTTCGGCTTCGGCGAGCGCGCGGATGGCCGCGGTCGGCACGGCCGGAACCTCGTCCTGCAGACCCTCGAGCTCTTTCGTGATCTCGGGCGGCAGCACGTCGAGGCGCGACGACATGAACTGCCCGACCTTGATCATGAGGCCGCCGAGCTCCACCGCGAGCGCATGGAAGCGACGCGCGAACGTCTGCATCCGCTGCCCTCGTGTGCGCTCGCAGATCCGGCTCATGCCGAAACGCGGGAGGACGAGCTCGAACCACCAGATCTTCAGGAACTCGCGGCCCGCGAACGACACGATGCGGCGGTACCTGGCGCGGTGCGCGCCCTGTGCCGCGGCATCCGTCATCGCGTGGTCCTCTCGCAGGCCCTCACCCGATGCCGCACTGTGCGGTCAGTCCTGCGCGAGGATCGAGTACAGCCTACGGCGGGCTTCGTCGAGGATCTCGATGGTCTGCTGCACCTGCTCGGGCGAACCACTGCGACCGACCTGCGCTGCCGCGGCGGCGAGGTCGACGCCCGCCTTGGGCAGGGCGCTGAAGCGGGCGTTGTCGCGGTTGCCGTCCTTGCCCGACGACTCCCAGGGAGCCGGGGTCTCGGAGCTCTCGTCGGCGACCGCACGGCCGGCCTCGGTGAGCGAGTAGGTCTTGCGGCCGTTCTGCTCCTCGGCTTCGATGAGTCCTTCATCGGCGAGCAGCTGCAGCGTCGGGTATACGGAACCAGCGCTGGGCTTCCAGGTGCCGCCGCTGCGCTCGGCGATCTCGTTGATGATCTGGTAGCCGTGCATCGGCTTCTCGGCGAGCAGGGAGAGCACGGCCGTGCGCACATCGCCGCGGGCCATGCGCGAGCCGCCGGACGGGCGGGGCTCGAACGACTTGCGGAGCTGGTCCATCGCTTCGAAGATCGCGGATGCCGGACCGCCGGGGCCCGTGCCGAAGCCGCCGCCGCCGAAGAGGCCGCCGGGGCCGCCGTTGTTCCCGGAGCCGCTGTTGCCGCCGAACGGGTTGGAGGGGAATGCGTTGTTCATGATGACCTCCTGCTGGGTTGAACGATACTCAACGATATGTCGTTCAGGCTGAAGGTGGGGTGTGAGTTTCAGGACGGAAGCGCGTCCTCCGCTCGGGCGGCGCCGATCAGCGCAGCTCCCGTGAGTGCGGCATCGATCCCGAGCTTCGCCGGCACCACGCGTGCCCGCGAAGGCCCCGGCATCGCGGCCGCGCGATGGGCGCGCGCCACCTCGGACAGATAGCTCCCGCCGATCTCGGCGACCCCTCCGCCGACGACGATCACCTCCACGTCGAGAGCAGCGCTCGCGCTCGCGAGGGCGCGGCCGAGGTAGCGGGCGCCGTCGCGGATCACCCGTTCGGCCACCCCGTCTCCGTCCAGAGCCGCCGCGTGCACCTCGCGGAGGGAGAGGCGCACCCCGGTCTCCTCGAAGAAGGTCTGCTCCAGGCCCGGTCCGGAGGCGACTGCCTCGACATGGCCGAAGCCACCGCACGGGCACCGGCGCTCTGCGAGGTGCGGGGGCAGCGCGATCTCCATGTGCCCGACCGAGCCCGCCGTTCCGGTGAACCCGCGGCGCAATCCGTCCGGCAGCACCACCGCCCCGCCGATGCCGGTGCCGACCGCGACCATCAGCATCGTGTCCGCCCCGCGTCCTGCGCCCTCCTCGGCCTCAGCGACTGCCGCTGCGTGCACGTCGTTGACAACCTCCACCGGCACCCCGAGAGCATCCGCGAGGGCACGCCGCAGCCGGAACCCGACCCAGCCGCTGATGGCGTCCGTGGCCGAGGTGATCACTCCATCCGGCCCGACGACCCCTGCCGTCCCGACGCCGACCGCGTCGAGCGTTGCAGCGCCGCACACCTCGACCACGGCATCCACCACCGCCTGCACGATGACGGGACCACCCGCTCGAGACGGTGTGGCGATCGTGCGCACCCCGGTCGCCCGGACGAGCCGGTCGGCGTCGCGCTCGAAGCCGGCGACCGCGATCTTCGTGCCGCCGATGTCGACGCCCACGATCATGCGGGGCTCCGAACCGCGGGGGTCACCTCGACGAAGCGTCGTGTGATCGCGATCGGATCCGTGATCGCCCCGCCGACCACCACGGCGAGCGCACCGGCATCGAAGGCCTGACGGACCTGCTCGGGCGTCTGATACCGCCCCTCGGCGATGGTCGGGATGCCGGCGGCGACGAGATCCGCGACCAGCTGCAGGTCCGGCCCCTCCCTGCGCACCGAGTGCGGCGTGTATCCCGAGAGGGTGGTGCCGATCACAGCCGCTCCGGCCTCCCGGGCGCGCAGCCCCTCGTCGAGGGTGGAGACGTCGGCCATCACCGGACGCCCGGTCGCATCCGCGATGTCGCGCAGCAGATCGAATCTCTCCCCCAGCTGCTCGACCGTGGCATCCACCGCGATGATGTCCGCCCCCGCACCCGCGAGCCCGAGCGCCAGCGCGACGTCGGGGGTGATCACGTTGCGCACGCCGTTGAAGACCTTGTGCAGTCCGATGATGGGCGCGCTCGTCGACGAACGCATGCGCCGGATGTCGTCCGGGCCGTTGAGCCGCAGACCGCTCGCCCCGCCGAGCAGCGCCGACTCGGCGAGCGCCGCGATCACCTCCGTGTCGCGCACGGGGCTTCCCGATTGCGCCTGCACCGAGGCGATCAGGCGTCCGGTGATGAATTCGAGAGGGTCATGCGTCATTTGAGAGCTCCTGCGCTGGCGCCGCCGATGAAGAACTTCTGACCGATCAGGAAGATCACCACGGCCGGAAGGGTGAACATGACGCAGGCGGCCATCAGCGGCCCCCAGGCCACGTCGTTCTCCCCGAAGAAGGCGTACAGGCCGATCGAAAGCGTATAGGTGGACTCGTCGTTCAGATAGATGAGGGGGTTGAGGAAGTCGGTCCACGCCCACACGAACTGGAAGATCGCGGCGGTCACGATAGCCGGCCGTGCCAACGGCAGCACGATCGTCGCGTAGGTGCGGAACTCGGAGGCTCCGTCCAGACGCGCGGCCTCGATCAGCTCGTCCGGCACCGCGAGCAGGAACTGCCGGATCATGAAGATGAAGAACGGCGTGCCGAGGAACGCGGGGACGATCAGCGGCAGATACGTGTTGGTCGCCTCGAGCCCGTTCCACACGAGGAACAGGGGAATGAGGGTGACCTGCGGCGGGAGCATCATGGTGGCCAGCACCAGGATGAGCAGCGGGCGGGAACCGCGCCAGCGCACCTTGGCCAGCGCGTAGGCCACGAGCGGGCACGAGATGACCGTGCCGAGGATGCTCATGCCCGACACGAACAGGGTGTTCCCGAGGTAGCGCCACACCGGGATCTGCTCGAACGCCTCGGCGAAGTTGTCCATCGTCCAGTCGGTCGGCAGCAGCGACGGCGGCGAGGAGAACACGTCGCCCGGGGTCTTGAACGCGGTCGACAGCATCACCAGCAGCGGGAAGAGGAACAGCAGCGCGAGAAGCGCGACCGAGACCTGCTGCCGGACTCGGCGCATCGTGCGGCGCACCCGCCGCGGACGCTTGCGGACGGCGATGTCAGCGTGTGCCATCGTGCACCCACTTCCTCGAGGTCGCGAGCACGATCAGGCTCACGACCAGCGTGATGATGAACAGGGTCCAGGCCATGGCCGACGCGTACCCCATCTTCAGGAACACGAACGCGTTCTGATACAGGTACATCGCGTACGACAGCATCGACTGCCCGGGGCCGGAACCGGCCTGATTCAGCCGTTCCTGCGACAGGATGTACGGCTGCGTGAAGATCTGCAGGAAGCCGATGATGCTCACGATCACCTGGAACAGGGTGACCGGCGAGACGGTCGGCCAGGTGACGCTGGTGAAGCGGCGCCACATACCCGCGCCATCCAGTTCGGCGGCCTCGTAGAGCTCCTTCGGCACCTCCTGAAGGGCGGCGAGGTAGATGATCATGGTGCCGCCGACGGTCCACAGCGACATCAGGATGATGGCGGGCTTGGTCCACTCGGGCTCCTGCAACCAGGCCGGCCCCTCGATGCCGAACCAGGACAGGAAGTAGTTCACGAAGCCGTACTGGGCGTTGAGCAGCCAGCGCCACAGGTAGCCGCCGACGACGACGGGGACGATCGAGGGCAGGTAGACGAGCGCCCGATAGAGCGGCTGACCTCGCACCGGGGTGTTCAGCAGGTGCGCACCCGCGAGGGCGATGCCGATCGCGAGCGGAACGCCGAAGACCGTGAGGACGGCGGTGTTCGCGAGCGACTTCCAGAAGACGCCGTCGTTGAACATCTGCACGTAGTTGGACAGCCCCACCCACTCCGGTGACTGGAACAGGTTGAAGTCGGTGAAGCTGTAATACGCCGACGCAGCGATCGGGTAGGCGAAGAGGAACAGGAAGCCGACGATGAACGGCGACGCGAATGCGAGGCCGATCAGGGTCGACCGACGGGTGCGGCGCCGCCGCGGGGCGCGACCGCCGGGCCCGACAGGAGCGTTCTCCTGCCGGACCCGGCGCGCTGTTGCAGTGGTCACGGAGCTTCGATCACTTCGTCGAGTAGTTGGCCATGCGCTCCTCGACCGTCGCGATCGCCTCTTCAGGGGTCGCCGTGAGACGGACGACCTCATCGAAGGCGGTGGCGAGGTCGGTGGCGTACTCGGCGCTGTACGGAAGGCTCGCGAGCGACTTCGCGTTCGGGGAGGATGCCGCATCGGCCCACACTCCGAAGTCCTGGAGGCTGTCGAAGGCGGCGCTGCCGGCGAGCGACGTGCGCCCGGGCAGGTTGCCGAGCGCGACGGCGAACTTCTCCATCGGCTCCTCGCTGACGAGGTAGGCGAGGAAGGTCGCCGCCTCCTCCTTGTGCTTCGAGTTCGCGGGGATGAAGAGCGTGCTGGCGGTCACCTGCGTGCTGTTCTCGAGCTCCGGCGAGGCGGCCGGGATCGCGGTGACGCCCCACTCGAACTCCGGGGCGATCTTGGCGGCCGAGGCCGAACGCCATTCGCCGTCGATGATCATCGCGACCTTGCCGCTGAAGAACGGGTCCTGCGCCGAGAGGTACTCGCCCTGCCCGGAGACGAAGGTCGCCATGGCCTGGGCGCCGACCGGCTCGATCACGTTGTCCTGGTACCACTGCAGGGCTTCGAGGTTGCCGTCTTCGGCCGGGGTCGGACCGTCTTCGCCGTCCCAGCTGCCGCCGAACGCGTAGCCGAGGGTGGTCAGGGTCGTGCTGTCGTTGGCCGAGCCGAGACCGAGCTGCGTGATCTTGCCGGATCCGTCGACCACGGTCAGCTTCTCGATCGCGGCGGCGAGCTCGTCCATGGTGGTCGGCGGGGTCACGCCGGCCTCTTCGAGCAGCTGCGTGTTGTAGAGCAGCTGGAAGCTGTGGGTGGCGATCGGCAACGAGTAGATCTTGCCGTCGTACGTCATCTGCTCCATGGCGCTGGGGATGAAGTCGTCGACCTCGATGCCCTCGGCCGCGATCGCCTCGTCGAGCGGCGCAAGGATGCCCTTCGAGGCCCACGCGCCGACCGTGTTGCCGAAGTTGTCGGAGATGTCGAACGACCCGTTCGAAGACGACATCGAGGTCAGCTGCTTCTGGGTGTCGGGACTGGAGACGCCCTTGACGACGATCTCGTCCTGGCTGTCGTTGAAGTCGGCGATGATCTCTTCGAGCGCCTTGGCCTCTTCGCCGCCCCAGAGGTACGAGAAGGTGATCTCGGTCGGGCCATCGGCGTCGCCGGCTCCCGCACCGCATCCGGTGAGGGCTGCGACCGTGGCTGTTGTCAGGGCACCGGCGATCAGGGCGCGCCGGCGCATGTGCTGCTTCGTGTGCATGGGAGTTCTCCGCTCATCATTGACCTTGCAAAAGGATTGGAATAGACCAATTCGGAACCGCTGAGAACAGACATTGACACATCTGCGAGTGATCGTCAAGATTGGGTTAGTCCAAATGGGCAGACCGGAGGGGTGGGCATGTCGTCGATCGAAGGCGTGACGAAGCACGAGCGGGTGCGACGGCATCTGGAAGAGGTCATCCAGCAGGGGCTCGCCCCGCACGAGAAGCTGCCGACCGAGCGCGACCTCGCCGAATCGCTCGAGGTCAACCGCCAGACCGTGCGGCGCGCCCTCGACGAGCTGGAGCGCGACGGGCTGGTCTACCGGCTGCAGGGCGCCGGCACCTTCGTGAGCGCGTCCCGCATCAGCAAGGCCTTCGAGCTCACCTCGTTCTCGGAAGACATGCACACCCGCAACATGCGGCCCGGTTCGCTGTCGGTCGACGTCGGCACGGCATCCGCCGGACAGACCGCCGGGTACGCGCTGAACCTCAGCCCGCAGTCGCCCGTGGTCCGCATCCGCCGCGTGCGCACGGCCGACGACATCCCGATCTGCCTCGAGGTCTGCTCGATCGCCGCCGACGCGGTGCCGGGCCTCGAAGACGGCATCGTCGGCGACTCGCTCTACGAGGATCTGCGTTCGCGCTTCGGCATCTCGGCCGTCCGCGCCGACCAGGAGATCCACGCGGTCGTGCTCGACGAGGAGCAGGCGGCGGCACTGCAGACGCCCCCGTTCTCGCCCGCGTTCCTCGTCAAGCGCACGACCTACGACGCCCGCAGCCGTCCGCTCGAGTACGCCGAGTCGGTGTACCGCGGCGACCGCTACTCGTACCTGGTCTCCATCTCGCGCCCCTGAACACGTTCCCGAATCGCCACCCGAACCCCCTCGAACCCCCGAACTCTCTCGACGAAAGGCACTCCCCGTGTCCGACACGACTCTGCGCCCGCGCATCGCTCTGCTCCCGCTCGACGACCGGCCGGTGAACGTGCGGCTTCCCGGCGACGTCGCCGCGGTGGCCGGAGTGATCCTCGACGTTCCGCCGGCCGAGATCCTGCCCTCGTACCGCGTCGCCGGAGACGCGAGCGCGCTCGGCGCCTGGCTGCTCGACCGCGTCGCCGACCCGGCCACGGTGCATGTGGTGGTGTCGGTCGACATGCTGCTCTACGGCGGGCTGATCGCCAGCCGTACGAGCGCCGACACGACGCGCGAGGTGCTGGAGCGGCTCGACGTGCTGCGCGAGGTGCGCCGCCGCCGGCCGGAGCTGCCGATCTCGGCCGTCTCGCTTGTGACGCGGGCGAGCAATTCGTACTCGGCCGCCGAGGAGCCGGAGTACTGGCGGGAGCACGGCAAGGAGATCCACGCGCTCGGCGGCGACGCGCACCGGCTGCTCGACGAGCCCGACGTGCTGCCGCTGTCGGAGCTGACACCGGTGCCGGCCGAGATCGTGTCCGACTACTCGGCACGGCGGCTGCGCAATCACATCGTGAACCTGTCGACGCTCGCCCTCGTCGAGGATGCGACGCTCGACTTCCTGGCGATCACCGCCGATGACACCGCACCGTTCGCCGCGGGCAGCGCCGAGCAGGTGTGGCTGCGGCACTGGATGCGGATGCTGCCGTCGGGCCGCGACGTGCTCATGTACCCGGGCGCCGACGAGGTGGGGGCGGCACTGGTCGCCCGAGCCCTCGCCGCGGACGCCGGCGTGACCGCCTCGTTCTCGGTCGCGTGTGCGGATGCCGAGGGCATGACGCGCATCCCGCCGTACGAGAACATGTCGCTCGCAGCCTCCGCGAGCCGGCAGATCCGTGCGGCCGGTGCCGTCGAGGTCGCCGAGGGCGGCGATGTGACCCTGGTGCTGCACGCCCCCGATCCCGACCGGCACGACATGTTCCGCGGACGTCCGGATCAGGTGGATGCCGACGCCGTGGCCGGCACGGTCGCGCTGATCCGGGAGCGGCTGGAAGCAGGCCAGCACGTGGCCCTCGCCGACGTCCGCTACCCCAACGGCGCCGACGAGGCGCTCGTGCGGGCACTCGCCGAGGCGGGGCTGCTCGGGCGGCTCGAGGCGTTCGGCGGCTGGAACACGGCCGGCAACACGCTCGGCAGCGTGGTCGCGGTCGCGGCGGCCGGAGTGGTCGGACGGGCGACGAGCACGTTCGATGCCCGCGCTGCCCGCATCGCCCTGCTCACGCGACTGCTGGACGACTTCGCGTACCAGGCGGTCGTGCGCACCGACTCCGGCCCCGCCCTCTTCCCGGATGTCTACCCGATGGCCGACGACGCCCGGGTCGCGACGGCGGAACGGGTCATCCGTGAGGAGTTGACGGCGCTGCTGGAGTCGACACTCCCCGCGGAAGACGTGCGCATCCAGGAGCTGACTCTGCCGTGGCGGCGATCGTTCGAGATCGGGCTCGTGTTGAGTTAGCCGAGCAACGTCAGGCGGCGCGATCCGTCGGCAACGTCAGACGGCGCGATCCGTCGGCAGCCTCAGACGGCGCGATCCGTCGGCAGCGTCAGGATCTCGGCAGCGTCAGGATCTCGGCCCCGTCCGCGGTGATCGCGATCGTGTGCTCGGTGTGCGCGGTGCGGCATCCGGTGGCGCTCCGCAGGGTCCAGCCGTCATCGTCGGTGCGCAGCACGTCGGTGTCGGCCATGACCCAGGGCTCGAGCGCGAGCAGGAGTCCGGGGCGCAGTTTGTACCCGCGGCCGGGTCGCCCGTCGTTCGCGATGTGCGGGTCCTGGTGCATGGTCGAGCCGATGCCGTGGCCGCCGAACTCGAGGTTGATGGGGTAGCCGGCATCGTGCAGCACCGTGCCGATCGCGTGCGAAAGGTCGCCGACGCGGGCACCGGGTCGCGCGGCGGCGATACCGGCGGCGAGCGCTCGTTCGGTCGCCTCGATCATCGCGAGGTCCTCTGCCGCCGGGGCGCCTCCGACAACGAAGCTGATGGCCGCATCGGCCGAGATGCCACGCAGGGTGACGGCGAGGTCGAGCGTGAGCAGGTCTCCCTGCCGGAGGGCGTAGTCGTGGGGCATGCCGTGCAGCACGGCGTCGTTCACGGCGGTGCACACGTAGTGGCCGAACGGACCACGGCCGAACGAGGGGGCGTAGTCGACGTAGCAGGATTCGGCGCCGGCATCCTCGATCAGCTGCTTCGCGCTGCGGTCGAGGTCGAGCAGGTTCACGCCGACGTCGGCGAGGGAATTCAACGTCTGCAGGATGTCGCCGACGAGCGCGCCTGCCGCCCTCGCGCGCACGAGCTCATCGGCATTCAGGATCTCGATCATGGGCTCTCTCCCGTTTATACCAATAACTATCCCGGTAATACTATCCCGGTATTAGTATGGGCATCACGATGGTTCGGATGCCGCTCACCTCCGCCGAGCTCGAGCGGGGCGAGCGCCTGGGCGCCCTGCTGCGTCGAGCGCGCGGCGAGCGGTCGATGCTGAGCGTCGCACTCGACGCCGGGGTCTCCCCCGAGACCCTGCGCAAGATCGAGTCCGGACGAGTGGCCACCCCCGCCTTCTCGACCATCGCGGCGATCGCCGGCGTTCTCGAGATCTCGCTGGATGCGGTCTGGGCCGAGGTCGGGACGCGCACGGACGACGCCGCGGCTCGCCGCATCGCCTCCTGAGTCCGACGACTTCCGCGCCGAGCCCCTCGTCTGGCCACTGCTCAGTCGCTGCCCGGCTGCTGCCCGGCCACTGCCGACCACCTGCCGGCCACCGCCCGGTTCTGCATACCCGCCCGCGAAGCGCAAGCCTGGTGACCCCCACAGGAACTCGTGTTTAGCTCGGGAGATTGTCGGACTTGGGGGAGTGAGACGTTTGTCACAGAGCATTCAGCCGGAGAGCAGCAGTCGCGGGAACAGCATCCGCGTGAGCGTCGTGGTGCCGGTGTTCCGGCCGGGGCCGTCGTTCGATGACCTCATCGCATCGCTCGATCGGCAGACGCTCGACCCCACCGCGTTCGAGGTGCTGCTGTGCGACGACGGCTCGGGTGAGCCGACCGGTGAGCGCCTGGCCGCCATCGCGCGCACGCGTCCGAACGTGCGGGTGCTGTCGCTGGAGCACTCCGGATGGCCGGGCATGCCCCGCAACCACGGCATCGACGCGGCGCGCGGGAAGTACGTGCAGTTCGTCGATCAAGACGACTACCTGTTCGACGGAGCGCTCGAGAAGCTGTGCGACTACGCGGATGCGAACGCGTCCGACGTCGTGGTCGGCAAGGAGGTGGGGATCGGTCGCCCGCTGCCGAGCCGGATCTTCCGCCACGACATCCCCCGGGCGACGCTGGGCACCGATCCGCTGCTAGAGATGCTCACACCGCACAAGATGTTCCGCACGGCGTTCCTGCGCGCGAACGGCATCCGCTTCCCCGAGGGGCGTGTGCGGCTGGAGGATCACATGTTCGTGATGCAGGCGTACTTCGCCGCGTCGACGATCTCGATCCTCGCGAGCGAGCCCTGCTACGCCTGGGTGAAGCAGCCGGGCAGCGCGAGCTCCGCGCGGATCGAGCCGGAGACCTACTTCCCACACCTGGAGACCGTGCTCGACATCGTCGAGGCGCACACCGAGCCGGGGCGCCTGCGCGACCGGCTGCTGCGGCACTGGTTCCGCGGCAAGATCCTCAAGCGCATCGCGGGGCGGCGCATGGTCAAGTACCCCCACGAGTATCGCGACCGCCTGCTTGATGTCGTGGTCCCGCTGACACAGCGGCGGTTCGGGCCGGGCGTGGATGCCGGTCTCGGGGTCGCGAACCGGATCCGCGCGGCATTGCTGCGGGCCGATCGTCGTGACGACCTGGTGCGTCTGGCCGAGTTCGAGACGGGCCTGGAGTGCCGGGCGACCGTGACAGCCGCGCACTGGTCGCGGGGCGGCGGGCTGCACCTCACGCTTCGCATCACCATCACCTACGACGGGAAGGATGCGCTGGTGTTCGAGATGTCCCGTTCGGATGCGCCCACTCCCGGCGCGCGGAACGTCGGCGGAAGCGACGCACTCGGGAGCATCGCCGGTAGGGGCAGTGCCGCGGCGACGTCGTCCGGCGCCAAGAAGATCACGCGGCTGACGTCGCTGCCCCTGTCGTCTCTCGAAGGGCTCCCCGCGAATCTTCTGGTCGTGGATCGCGAGCTTCGCAACGATCGTGTGGATCTGATCCTCCGCGACGGGCCCGGTACCGAGCGCGTCCTCTCCGGCCGCCGCCCCCGCGACCTCTCCGCCGTCGCCGTCTCGATCGATCCGGTTCGCTCGTTCGAGCGGACGGACGATTCCCGAGGCGGCCCCCTCAGCGTCAAGGTCCGCCGGGCGGGGTGGACGTTCGACGTTCCCCTCGAGGCCGCTCCCGCGGTGCTCGCTCGCGTCGGCCGCTCGCCGATCCTGGCGGGGCGCACCTGCACGCTCGCGGTGAGTGAGGGCGGCGCGGTGGAGCTGCACCGCGAGTGGCCGGGCGGCGGATTCAAGGATGCTGCGGGGCGGGCGGTTCGCCGCATCCGTCGCGCCGTCCAGCGGCACTGACCGCGCCGTCGCGGGGCTGAGCCCTCCGCCCGACGGCACCGGCCCCGACGCCCCCGGGAACCCACGTCACTGCCCGAAGGCACCGCCCCCTCCACCCGAAGGCACCGCCCCCTCCACCCGACGGCACGGGCCCCTCCCGCCCCCACTCCGACCGCCCCCTTGCTTGCATGATCGAACGAATAACGATAGATTCCTGTTGTTCTTCGATGAAGGAGTGGGCATGGGGAAGACGACGATCGTCGTTCTGCGCATCGTGATCGCGGTGGCGCTGCTGGGTTCGCTGGCGGTGCAGGCGCTCATCGTGCCGCTGCTGTGGCTCGACCTCGCCGACGAGGAGCTCTGGGGCCGGATCGTGCTGGTGTCGCTCGTGGTGCTGGGCGTGGGCACGCTGCAGGTGTTCGGGGTGTGCGTGTGGATGCTGCTGACGAGGGTGCGGCGCGGGTCGATCTTCTCGGAGTCGTCGTTCCGCTACGTCAACGTGATCATCGGCGCGATCCTCGTGGCCGCGGCGCTCACGTGGATCCTGGCCGCGCTGCTCGCTCCGGGGTCGACGGCGCCGGGGGTCGTTGCGCTGATCGGCGGAGCCGGAGTCGTGCTCGCCGGAATGGCACTGCTCGCGGTCGTCATGAAGGCGTTGCTGCGGCAGGCGATCGACCGCGAGGCCGAGGCGCGAGCGCTGCGTTCCGAACTCGACGACGAGGTGATCTGATGCCGGTGGTGGTCGACATCGACGTGATGATGGCGCGACGGAAGATGAGCGTCGGCGAGCTGGCCGAGCGGATCGGGATCACGCCGACCAATCTCGCGGTTCTGAAGAACGGCCGCGCGAAGGCGGTGCGCTTCACGACATTGGACGCTCTGTGCGCGGTGCTGGAGTGCCAGCCGGGGGACCTGCTGCGCTGGGAGCCGGACACAATTGATGCCGACAGGACCGGTTGACGCCGACAGGACCGGGTGACGCGCGAAGCCCCGCGGTACGCCCGCGAGGCTTCGCGTCGATCGATCAGCGCAGCACGAACTCGACCGTCGTGACGTTGCCGGCGACGTCGTGGACGAGGAGGGTGTTCTCGCCCTTGACGCCTCCGAACGTTCCCGGCTTCACGAAGTTGAGGTCGGACCAGGCGTTGTTCGAGAGGTCCTTCCCGACGCCGTTGAGCTCGAGCCGGTCGATCTTGCCGGCGTCGTGGAGCTTGATGCTGACCTTGTCGTAGCCCGCCGCATCGCCGACGGTGAACGAGTCGCCGGTCTTGACGGTCACGGTGGGGGCCGTGGCGTCGACGGTGAGGTCGAACGTCGAGGTCTTCGAGATGTTGCCTGCGGCATCCTGCGCGTTGTACTTGATCGTGTACGCCCCGTCGGGGAGCGTCACGGTCGCGACGTGCGAGCCGGTGGTGCCGGTGGCCTTGGACTGCGTGCTCTTGACGAGCGTGCCTCCCTGGTAGATGTTCGCGACGATGCGGGCGAGCCCCACCTCATCGGACGCGTCGACGCGGATGTCGACGGCCTTCGACGGACCGGCCGTGACCGGGCTGACGAGCGTCACCTGCGGGCGGGTGGTGTCGGGCACCTGTCCGGCGACGAACGAGACCGTCGTCTTCTCGGAGCGGTTGCCGTACATGTCGACGGCGGTGACCTCGGCGATGTAGCTCGTCCCCTTGGTGAGGGTGATGAGCGGGGCGTCGGCCTGGCGTCCGTTGCGGATCGCGAGCGGGATCTCGAGGATGCTCGGACGCGGCGCGATCTGGAAGTCGGCGAGCACCTTCGCGCCGGCGCGGATCGGCAGCGCCTCGACGCCGGTGGCCGCGTCGCGGACCCGCACGTCATAGCCGTAGACGGATTCATCGTCGGTGGCAGCGGGCACCCGGAGGAGGTCGGCGCCGGATGCGGTCACGGCGTGCTCGGGCGCACCCTGCTGGACCGGTGCGACGTTGTCACGCGCGGCCGAGGTGTAGTCGAAGTTGGCGCGCACCTCCTCGGGCGTCGTGCCGTCGAGGCGGACCGTCCAGGTCGGACCTGCGAGCGTGCCGGCGCTGGCGAAGGGGTAACCGGCCTGGTACGCACCCCAGGCGCCGTTCGTGTAGGTGCGATCCTCGTCGGCGGCGAAGTTGATGCGGTCGATCTCGGTGCGGTCGGCGTATACCTCGACGTACAGGGCCTGCGCCGTGGGGATCGTGAACTCGTCCCAGAGGGCGTTGCCGTAGATCTGATACGCGTCGTGCGGGGTCTCGGTGTACGACATGGATCCGTCGTTCACGGCCGTGAAGCCGCCCTGCCAGATGGAGCGCTCGTCGTTCAGGTGCAGGTGCGAGTGGCCCGAGAAGTAGACCGCCTGCGGGTATCCGGAGAGGTCGGCGGTGAGGGCGGCGTTGGAGGCCTGGGCTCCGTCATAGACCGTGTTGGCGGTCGGGCGGTGGCCGACGACGAAGATCGGCGTGTTGAGGGCATCCGGCTCGGCGGAGAGCGCGGCGAGGCGACCCTGGAGCCAGGTGCGCTGCGCGCCCGAGTAGCGTTCGGTGTCGATCACGAGGAACGTCTGGCCGTCGATCGACTTCTCGTAGTAGCCGCCGGTCGCGTTCGGGAACCAGTCGCCGTAGTACTTCGCCATGTCGGCGTTGCCCACGTCGTGGTTGCCGTGCGACATGAGGATCGGGGTGTCATCGAGTCCGAGGCGGTCGATGTTCTCGTCGAAGATCGTCTTCACGACCTGGTGATCGGGCGCGGTGTTGTTGTTGTTGTCGTTGATCTGGTCGCCGTTGGAGATGATCAGATCCGGGTCGGGGTTGATCGACGCGAGGGTGTCGAAGTGGCTCTTCCAGATGCCCCGGTTCTTCTCGGTGAGCGCCGACGTATGCACGTCGCTCATCACGAAGAACGAGGTGAGCGGCTTCTCATCGGTCTTGATGATGTAGCCCTCGATCTCAGCGGGCGAGGTTGCGCCGCCCTTGACCGAGACCGCGGCGAGGTTCGTCGTCTCGTCGATGACCAGTGGCTTCTTGTAGAGCGGGCTCTTCGCGGTCGGCGTCGATCCGTCGAGCGTGTACCTGATCTGGGCGCCCTGCGGCGCGGTGAGCGTGACGGTCGTCGACTCGGCGAATCGGCCGCCGTCCTGGCTGAATGTCGGTGCCGCGAGCTCCTCGACGGCGTTCGCCGCTGTGAGGGGGAATGCGACGGCGGCGGCCACCGCCGCGAGCGTGCACACTCCTGCGATCTGTCTCTTCACTTCATCCTCTTCCACGTGTGTATCTACGACGCACCGGACCGGCGCAGAGACGACGCTAGGGAGCCGTTGCGGCCGGGGAACGGCGGAACCGGGAACGTTAGGTAAACAACTTTGCGGTCGCTGCTCGGAACGAGGGATAAAGAAGTGAATACAAGATCACGGTGCTGTTCCGCCGTCCCGCCAACGTCGACCCGCCACACCGCGAACGCTCGCCGGAGCGCGGCGTGCTGGCCAGTCGACGACCTCGCGCCGGAGCCAGGTCACACGGGCCGTCACGCGGCGGCCACTCGCCGGATGCATGGTCATGCGGCGATGTCGAAGCGGGCGCGTCCGCCGAGTCGTGGGGTGCGGGTGGGGTCGACGTGCGGGGGTGGGAGGAACCACACTCGTCCCCCGGTCCCGGTCCCGTATCGGGGGTGGTCGATGTGGATGTCCCATCCGTTGTCGTGGATGCGGTGGCGACACGTCTCACACAGCAGGACTCCGTTGCTGAGGTCGGTGGGTCCGTGGTCCCGCTTCCACCACCGGACGTGGTGCGCTTTGGTCATCTCGGGTGGGAGCCCGCACATCGCGCACCCGCCATCGCGTTCGGCCAGGGCAAGGCGTTGCGCGCGGGTGAACAGGCGTTTCTCCCGCCCCCAGTCCAACACTTCGCTGTTCCCGCCGAAGACACAGGGGATGATCCCGCCGCCGGCGGCCATCCGCCGCACCGCCCCGACACTGACCGGCTGATCCATACCATCCACGGTCGCCGACCCTGCCCCCGATTCCAGGTCCGAGAGGTTCATCCGGACGATCACGGTGGCCCCGGCGACCGGGACCCGCGTCTGGCAGCCGAGGACGTGCGCGCAGAACACCGCGAGCGCGTCGGCCTGGATCATGGGGACCGTGCGCCGGTCCGCATCCGGGGCGTCGGGGTCGGGGGCGTCATTCCGGGCGGCGAACGCGGCGCTCACGAACCCGCGGATCGCGGTCACGATCGGGGCGGCGGTCTCGGCATCGAGGACCGCGTTCAGGTGCACCATCCCGTCCCGCTCGAACAGGGTCAACGCCCGCTTCCCCCGCCGCTCCTCTTCTTTCGGCTCCACCCCATCGGGATCCAGCCAGGCTTCTGCCCGCACCACGAGCTTTCGCACATCGTCGAGCGCCAGACCCTGCGCCTTCTCGACCAGCACCCGCTCCCCCTCGGAGACCCGTTCCGGCCCGGCCGTCACCCGGCACCGATCCAGGACAGTGATGATCATCGCCGCGGCCGGCGCACTGAGAGCACCCGAGCCCAGCGCGTCTCGCACCAACGGATACCTCGCCGGAAGCGGCGCCCCCAACAGGTCCGCGCGCGGCGCCGTCGCCTCCCCGACTTTCACCAACCGTGCCGCATCACCCGTGGAAACTCCGGTGGTCGCGGCGATCAACGTCGCCGGAGTGCGGAACCCCTGCTGCTTCGCCAGACTCTCCGCCCCGAGCTCCGGCCGCGACTCATACGCGATCCGCGCGGCGACCTCGACCTGCACCGCATCCAACCGCCGCTGCAGCACCCCGACCGCGTCAGTGACCGCCACCAGCTGCACCCGGGACAGATCCCCCGCCTCCCCGGCACCCGACCACGCCGCATCGAGACGACGCATCGCCTCGCGCAACCCGGTCAAAGTGGACATACTCCATCCTAACCCGGTAACACGCTACCTTCGAAGCTATCTCCGCATCACATCCCAGAATTCCACACAAACACGCCACAGCACACCCAAGGGCACTCCTCCACAAGCATCCCAGATACGTACTTATCCACGAATACAGTCAACGCCCGGCGAGCAACTCCCCGAGCCGCGCAGCTTCGCCCTCCGGCATCGCATACCCGTGCTCGATCGCCGGATACACGCCCCCGCGCACCTCCGCTGCATACGCCTCCACCCCGGCGATCGAGGCCGTGCGCAGGTCGGCGTACCGTTTGACGAACTTGGCCGCCGCACCGTCGTACAGTCCGAGCAGGTCGTGGAAAACGAGCACCTGCCCGTCGGCATCCGCTCCGGCACCGATGCCGATCACGGGGATGTCGAGCAGCGGCACGAGCGCGGCGGTCACCTCGGACGGCACCGCCTCGATCACGAGCATCGAGCAGCCCGCGGTCTGCAGCGCGAGGGCGTCGTCGATCACGGCGAGCGCGGCTTCGGCGGTGCGACCCTGTGCGCGGTAGCCGCCGAGGGCCGTGGCCGTCTGCGGAGTGAGCCCGACGTGACCGACCACGGGGATACCGGCCTGCACGAGCGCCCGTGCACGGTCGACGGTCGTGCCACCGCGCTCGATCTTCACCAGGTCGCAGCCGGCTTCCTTGACGAAGCGCTGTGCGGTCGCGATGGCGAGTTCGTCCGAGGCCTCGTACGAACCGAACGGCAGGTCGCCGACCAGCAGCGGAACGGTCAGCCCGCGGCGCACCGCCTTGGTGAGCATCAGCATCTCGTCGACCGTGACCGGAACGGTGCTGTCGTAGCCGAGCACGGTCATCGCCGCGGAATCCCCGACGAGCACGACGTCGACACCGGCGGCTTCGACGATCTGCGCGCTCGGGTGATCGTAGGCGGTGACCATGACGATCGGCTCGGAGGCATCCCTCTTCGCAGCCAGGGCGGCGAGCGTGACGCGCTTTCGCGGGGCGGCGTGCGCGCTCATGCGCGGGCCTCCGCCAGTAGACGGTCGACGACGTCGTCGACCTGGATGATCGCGTTGTCCCGGTCGACATGCACGACAACTGGCTCGTACCCTTCGAGGTCTTCGCGCGAATAGTCGGCATAGGAGATGACGATGATCGTGTCGCCGGCGTGCACGAGGCGGGCCGCGGCGCCGTTGACCTGGATGACCCCGGATCCGCGCTCCCCCACCAGCGTGTACGTCTCGAAGCGGGCGCCGTTGTCGACGTCGACCACGTGCACCTGCTCATGCGGCAGGATGTCGGCGGCCTCGAGCAGGATGGGGTCGATCGTGATAGAGCCCACGTAGTGCAGATCGCTGGCGGTGATGGTCGCGCGGTGGATCTTCGACTTCAGCATCGTGCGTCGCATCAGGCGTCGCCCTTCGGGTCGGTGGTCTGCAGGTCGGCAGCGACTGGGTCGGTGGTCGCGGAATCGGCGGCATCCGGGACAGCGGCATCCGGATCGGCGCCGTGCAGGCCGACAGCATCCGAATCGGCAGCATCCGAATCGGCAGCATCCGAATCATCAGCATTCGGTTCGACAGCGGACAGCACATGGTTGTCGATCAGTCGGGCGGCGCCGACGCGTGCGGCGACCGCGAGCAGCGCATCCCGCTCGAAGCGGGTGACCGGCTCCAGGGTCTCGGCATCGCGAAGCTCCAGATACTCCGGGGCGATCCCGGCCTCCTCGAGCACCCGATGTGCCGCCGACAGGATGCCGTCGGCCCTGCGCTCACCCGCCGCGAACACCGATGCCGCCGCATCCAGCGCCCGGTTCAGTGCGGTCGCCTGCAAGCGGTAAGCATCGTCGAGGTAGACGTTGCGCGAGCTCATGGCGAGGCCGTCGGCCTCCCGAACGATCGGGCATGCGACGATCCGCACGTCGAGGTCGAGGTCGCGCACGACGCGGCGGACGATCAGCACCTGCTGCGCATCCTTCTGCCCGAAGTACGCCGCATCCGGGCGAACGATCCCGAACAGCTTCGTGACGACCGTGGCGACGCCGTCGAAGTGGTGCGCTCCGCGGCTCGCGCCGTCGAGCACATCGGTGAGGCCCGCGACGTGGATGTTCGTCGCGAACCCGTCGGGGTAGATCTCGGATGCTGCGGGTGCGAAGAGGATGTCGACGCCCTCGGCCTCGGCGAGCGCGGCGTCGCGGGCCTCATCGCGCGGGTAGGTGCTGAGGTCTTCGTTTGCGGCGAACTGGGTCGGATTGACGAACAGCGAGACGACGACGAGGTCGGATGCCGCACGCGCGGCCCGCATGAGCGAGAGGTGTCCGTCGTGGAACGCGCCCATCGTCGGGACGAGGCCGACCGTGCGGTCGGCGAGCCGCGCCTCGCGGACGGCCGCGCGCACCTCGGGGATCGTGCGGAGGATTCTCATGCGGAAGGCTCCTTCGGGGCGGCGGTCATTTCGCAGGAGGTTTCGCCGGTCGTTTCGCCGGACATCTCGCCGGTCACTTCGCCGTTCACTTGTCGGGAGAACGGACGGATGTCGGTCGGAACGGCCCTGTTTCCTCCTGCATCCGTACCTTCTCCCGACATCTGTACGGGTTCTTCGGCGCGAGAGGCGATCGTCCGGGTGGCGGCGGCGAGGGCGTCGAACAGTTCCTGCAGGGCGAGCTCTTCGGCAGCCGACCTCTGGCGGGCGACCGTCTCCGCGTCGCCACGGGCGATCGGTCCGGTGAGGGCGCTCTGCGCGCCGAGGCTCTTCCAGTTCTCGACCGTCTGCCCGACGAGCGGGGCGAGGAGCTCGCGAGCGTCGTCGCTCGGGATGCCGGCGGCCGCGGCGAGCTGCTCCGCCGCATCGAGCACCGTCAGCACGAAGTTCGAGGCGAAGGATGCGGCCGCGTGATAGCTCGCGCGGTCGTCGACCGTGAAGGGTCGGGCACCGAGTGCGCGGGCCAGCTGTTCGGCCACCGCGCGGGCGTCGTCGGTGCGGCCGGCGACCGCGGCGCCGATGCCGTGGAACACGTCGGGCAGCTCCGAGCCGGTGAAGGTCTGCAGCGGGTGGAGGCTGAAGTCGACATCGTCGAGCGAGGTGGCACCGGAGACGTGTCCGACAAGCCGCACATGCGGCCGAGCGACGAACGCGACCGCCGGGATCGCGGCGTCGGGGACGCAGAGCAGCGCGATGTCGGCCTTCGGCATCGACTGATCGCGGCGAAGGGGGCCGAGGACCTCGAGTCCGGCGGAGCGCAGCGAACGCGCGAGTACACGTCCGAGACGACCGGCGCCGACGATGGCGATGGTCGTTCCTGGCGCAAGTGAGGTGGGGGTCTGCATGTCGATTCCCCGGCCGAGTGGGGGCGGTCCGGATGCCAGAAGTATCCGCCCATCGCGGCATCCACTCCAAATCTGGGAGCAAACTGACAACTCAGCTGGGCAATACGGTTGTCCTTAACGTCACTATAGATTGCATATGCGCGTCGTATTGCTCCCGCATGCTACGGAGGCGCGCCGAGGCGACCTACAGCACGGAGTCCAGGAGCCCGGGGAAGAGCGCGTCGAGGTCGTCGCGCCGCAGCGTCAGCATCCGTCGGCGCCCGTTCGGCTCGTTGCGGATGACGCCGGACTCGCGCAGCACCTTCATGAAGTGCGACTTGGTCGACTTCGGGAGGTTCGGGTCAGTCGCGTGACAGGACGCCATGTCGAGGGGACCGTCGGCGAGCTGGCGCGTGATGGCGAGGCGCTCGGGGTCGCTGAGCGCGAAGAGCACGTCGGTGAGTTGGATCTCGGAGCGCTCCGGGTGTGGAAGATCGCCAGGCATGGTTCGAGAATAGTTGAACAATCGATGGATGGCGAGTACGCTCCGATAGTTCGATGATTCTCGAACCTTAGGAGGAGTTGCCATGACCAGCACCGCGCCGATCATCCGCCCGTCGATCGCGGGCAGCGCCTCGTCGGGTGCCGTCCCCCGCACGCGGTTCGGATTCGTGCTCGCGATCGTGGCGCAGATCCTGATGATGGTCGGGGCGAGTGCGCCGTCGCCGTTCTATCCGGTGCTCGCGCACGACATCGGGTTCCCGGCGGTCGTGATCAGCGCCGTGTTCGCGGTCTACGCGGTGGCGCTGCTGCTCACCCTCCTCACCGCCGGGTCGCTCTCGGATCACGTCGGCCGTCGTCCGGTCGTGATCGCGGGGTTCCTGCTGCTGGCCGGGAGCATGTTCCTGTTCTGGCATGCGGATGCCGTCGCGATGCTGTTCCTCGCGCGCATCCTGCAAGGGGTCGCGAGTGGCCTGCTGATCTCGGCGCTGTCGGCGACGGTGCTCGACTTCGCGCCGGGCGGGCGCGCGGGGGTCGCGGCGCTGTGGAACGCGCTGAGCCCGGGGATCGGACTCGCGCTCGGGGCGCTCGTGTCGGCTGTGGTGCTCGACGTCGGCGGCGAGGCGCTGCTCGATGTGTTCGCGCCCTTGAGCTCGGCGTACATCCTGCTCGCGGCGCTGTTCTTCCTCGTGCCCGAGACGGCGCCTCGCAAGCCCGGGGTGTGGGCGTCGCTGAGCTTCCGCCTGTCGATCCCGCCGGCGATCCGCGCGGACTTCTGGCGCGGGGCTCCGGCCGTGATCGCCGGGTGGGCGACCGGTGGGCTGTTCCTGTCGCTGGGCGCGAACATCGTGCGCGGCGAGCTCGGCGGCGAGGCGCATGTGTGGCAGGGGCTCGGGGTCGTGCTGCTCGCCGGGGTCGGCGCCGTGACGGCGTTCGTGCTGCGGAAGATCGCCGCGCGGTCGATGGTGCTGTTCGGCACGTCGGCGCTCGCGGTCGGAACTCTGCTGTCGTTGATCGCGCTCGGCGTCGATTCGCTGCCGTTCTACCTCGTCGCGGCCGCGGTCACCGGGATGGGCTTCGGCACCGCGTTCTCGGGAGTGGTCGCCTCGCTCGCACCGCGGATCCCGGCGACGCAGCGCGCCGACACCTTCGCCGTGATCTACCTGCTGGCATACCTGGCGTTCGGGGTGCCGGCCGTGATCGCCGGAGCACTGGTCGGGGTGGTCGGACTCGAGGCCGTGTGCGTCGGATACGGGGTCGTGGTGATCGCGCTGGCGGGGGTTGCGTTCGGGCTGCGGGTGCGGGCGGGGCGGTAGGTGTGAGGGCGATCAACCCAGGTTGATCGGCTGCCGCTGCACCTGCGAGTGGGCCGTCAGGACCCCGTCATCGGCTCGGTCACGACGTCGATGACCCCGAGCGGGAAGGGGCTGAAGACCGACCAGGAGCCGGAGTTGAACTGATCGAGCGGGATCAGCTGGAACCACACGTGCGACACGACGAGGGCGATGGCGACGAGCAGGCCGGCTCCCTGAATCGCGCGTTCCAGCGTGCGAAGGGCTGCGCGCTCGTCGGACGCCCTGGCGACGCGGCCGAGCGCGATCAGGACGATCAGCGCGATGCCTGCGTAGACGAACACGCTGGGGCGGAGCGTCAGCGTGACGCAGAGCGGAGCCTGATCGACCGACCGGCCGTCTGCGTCGATGAACCCACCGTTGGCGTCGACGCCGCCTGGGCAGAGGCCCTTGCTGCCGGTCATGAAGGTGGCGTAGACGAGTCCCGCGACGATCGTCCAGATGAGCGTTCGGCGGATGCCCACGATCACCGCGGCGAAGGGGAGCCCGGAGACGGCGGTGTCGACCGACGGTGCCTGGGCCGGAGGCGGGGTGAGTGACACGGCGGACTCCTTCGAGGTCGGTCCTCTTCATCATGTCGGAGGAGCTCGCGGGGCGGAAGGGCGGAGGAGCCGAGGGCGCAGAGCGGCTCTCAGGTGAAGGTGAGGGTGAGGGTCGGCACGAATGACGCGCTGGGCGTCAGCGAAGCGACGAGCACCTCGGTCGTGGGCGGCGTGCGCGTGAAGTAGCCGAGGAACGGGGTGGTCAGCGATCCCTGCGCGGGGATGGTCGCCGTGCATACGACGGTGGTCGACGTGAGCGAGACCTCCCAGGGGCCGAACCCGTATCCGTAGAGTTCCACCGCCCCTTGCCTCCTGGGGGCGACGAAGACGACGTCGATGGGGTCGTCGCTGGAGTTCGTCGCGGTGAAGTAGGTCTCCGCCTGTCGGGTCGTGGCCATCTGGGCCGTCCATGTCCACGTCAGGGCCTGCGTGCTCGCTGCGGCGAGCGGGGTCGCGGCGGTGACGGCGATGACGGGCGCGGCCCATACGGCCGCTCGCAGCAAGGTGCGTCGATCCGGTGCGTTCGTCTCTTCCACGGATCTCCCTCTGCCGCGTCACCGAGCCCCGCGCCCGATCGATTCTGAGACTAGTGGAGGTGACGCGCCGCTCCATGACGGATCTACGCTGGAACGTCTGCCTCAATTCGAGGCGCCATCCCCTGGAGCATCCATGTCTGCAACGACGATCGACGATCGTGCCCGGTACCGGGCGAACCCCTCGGTGCTGACCGCGCTGAAGAACCCGCGGATGCTGACCCGCGAGGTGCTGGCCGGACTCGTCGTGGGGCTCGCGCTGATCCCCGAGGCGATCGCTTTCTCGGTGATCGCGGGCGTCGACCCGAAGGTGGGGCTGTTCTCGTCGTTCATCATGGCGGTGTCGATCGCGTTCCTCGGCGGGCGTCCGGCGATGGTGACCGCAGCGACCGGGGCCGTGGCGCTCGTGATCGCACCCGTCGCGCCGACATACGGGCTCGACTACTTCATCGCGACGGTCATCCTCGCCGGCATCTTCCAGGTGGTCCTCGGGGTGATCGGCGTCGCGAAGCTCATGCGCTTCATCCCCCGCAGCGTCATGGTCGGGTTCGTGAACGCGCTGGCGATCTTCGTGTTCAGCTCGCAGTTCCCGCAGCTGATCGACGTGCCGTGGCTGGTGTATCCGCTGGTCGCGCTCGGGATCGTCGTCATGATCCTGATGCCGAAGATCACCAAGATCGTGCCGGCGCCGCTCGTGTCGGTCGTCATCGTGACGGGGGTCGTGCTCGCGTTCGGCATCACCGTGCCCACCGTCGGCGACCAGGGCGAGCTGCCGAAGAGCCTGCCGGAGCTGTTCATCCCGAACGTTCCGCTCACGTGGGAGACGTTCACGATCATCGCGCCGTTCGCGCTCGGGGTCGCACTGGTCGGGCTGATGGAGTCGCTGCTCACCGCGAAGCTCGTCGACGAGATCACCGACACCCACTCACGCAAGAGCCGTGAGGCGTGGGGGCAGGGCGTCTCGAACGTGCTGTCGGGGATCTTCGGCGGCATGGGCGGCTGCGCCGTGATCGGTCAGACCATGATCAACGTGAAGGCGTCGGGCGCGCGGACCCGCATCTCGACGTTCTGCGCCGGCATCTTCCTGTTCCTGCTCGTCGTCGTGTTCGGCGACTTCGTCGGGACGATCCCGATGGCAGCGCTCGTGGCCGTGATGATCATGGTCGCGATCGGAGCGTTCGACTGGCACAGCGTGCGTCCGTCGACGTTGAAGCGGATGCCGAAGAGCGAGACCTTCGTGATGGTCGCGACGGTTGTTCTTGTCTTGCTGACGCACAACCTGGCAGTCGGCGTGGTCGGTGGGGTGCTGGTCGCGTCGGTGCTGTTCGTGCGGCGGGTGGCGCACTTCGTGTCGGTGACTCGGGTTCTCGGTGAGGCGGGAGACGTGGTGACGTACGTCGTGGAGGGGGAGCTGTTCTTCGCGTCGAGCAATGACCTGACGACGTTGTTCTCGTACTCGGACGATCCGGAGCGGGTCGTGATTGATTTGTCGGGGTCGCATGTGTGGGACGCGTCGACCGTCGCTGCGTTGGATGCGATCGAGACGAAGTATCAGGCGTTGGGGAAGACCGTGGAGATCGTCGGGATGAATGAGAGCAGTTCGCGGATGCGCGGGCGGTTGACGGGTGGGTTCGAGTAGAGCGCCATATTGCTATGCGAAGCATTCCTCTGATGCGACGGCGGAGTTCGACCTAGTTCCGGTTAAGCCCGTGTCTGCGCGTATCCAGCGCAACCTTGAAATGATTTTCTGCCCCGTCGACCGCTGCCGTGGGCGTTGCAGGGTCGAAGACGCGGAGCAGCGAAAAGCGGAAGTTTGTCGGGTCCAAACCTCGCAGCTCAACGTTGCCGCCATGCCCGTTGGTGGCGTACGCGCTCCACCTTTGTCGGATGCTCTCAGCGCCATCTGCCTTTCCAACGTAGTGACGTCCATCACGGGTGTCGGTGATCAAGTAGATGCCTGCCACAGACGAGAGCGCCGTCCGCCAAGAAGCGTAACGATGCTCACGCATGACTGCCTGAAGCTGAGAGTGGTCGAGGACCAAACGATCGAAGCCCGGGAATGGAACTGGCTCAGCATCTGCGATTCCGACGACGGGGTAGCCCGCTGCCGTACTCGCCCGCATCCACCATGTGCGCGGCGATCTCCAACCGATAACCAATCGGTTACGAAGATCCTCCATATGCTCGGAGACCACGACGTCAAAGACTCTGCGCTCCCCGTCGTTCGATATCTCGCCCCGGTTCTCCACGACCGACCAGAGTCGCGCCTGGTCGCCGCCCTCGCGGATGAAGACAGCCCAGAAGCGAGGCGGAACGGCCGGGAAACGCTGCGTATTTGCGGATTGGTTTCGCGTATACGCGAGGATTTCGGCATCAGTCGAGTCGGCGTGGATGCCGCGGAAGCCGGTGTCTTCGTGCTCGCGCACGTGTGCATGACGGATGACCAAGGCATGGGATAACTCGATTTCTGCGTCGAGCAGGATTGGTCCGAGCGTCAATGCCACTAGTCGTCTACTTTTCGTTGCCTGTTGCCACTGGCGGGACGCTCACTGAACGGGCCAAAGCGACACCGACTGACGGTACTCCGTTGCCTCGACTTCATCGGTGAACTCAAGAATGTTGCCAACCTTGTTGATTAGAACGTCACGCACCTCAGCCGGCGTCGCAAAGAAGAACTCCTTGCGCGCATTCGCTCGGTTGACCGCTCGGTCAGCGAAGTGCCGATGCAGGTCGGCCTCAAGCGTGACGGCATCCTCAGAGAAGAACAACGCATGCGTGTCGAACCGGAAAGGAACGGACGCTCCGCCCAGTTCGAAGATCCGCTCGCGCGGCTCGAGCCGTCGAGTCAGCCCGATCTTCACTACGTTCTTTCCGAACGCACCTTGGTTGGAGATGACGTATACGTATCCCGCACGGATATTGGCCGCGCGGAAGTCGTTCTGAACGATCGCTTCATCAATTGCCGCCAGGCGCTCGACTAGAGCCTCGTCAACGTCTCCGGTCTGTTGCAGCGCCGCGAGCGTGTTGACGAGGTGCAGGCGTTCCTTGTCCAGGCGCGCGCGTTCCTCTGCGAGTTCACGTTCGACCCGCTTCTCTTCGCGTAGCCGCGCGCGCTCCTCGCGCTCAGCTTCGCGTTCCTGCTGTTTCTTGATCAGCCAGTCGGCGGTTAGTTCGATCTCTCGCACTCGTAACTCATGAAACTCGTCACTGATGTGCATCTCCATCAGTGACCCGAGTTTCGCGATGGCCTTCTTCGAGGCGTCCAGCCGTTTCTTTGCAGTCACGACGTTGCCCGCACGTAGAGTGCGGATGGCGTTGTCGGCCTCAGCGTTGTATGCCCTGAGCATGAGCTTCGCGAGATCATCCGTCATTCGGCGTCCCTGCGAGAGCGAGTTGTTCAGCGTGAAGAGTTCGGAACGCACAATCGCGCGCCCCGAGCTGATGACCTCGGCCACAGCGCGCTCAAGATCGCGAAGTTCGTCTTGGTAGGCGGCGGCGGACTCGAGCGGGTGATGATAGCGGTAGATGCCGACGTCCTGAAGAACCCGAGCATCGTCAAGCTCCACATACTCATCAGACGTCGACGCATTGATCTGGGACCGAAGGGAAGCATTCTCCGCTTCTAGGTACGCAATCCGACTCGCCTCTGTAGCCATCGGAGCCGCTGGGAGACTGGAGCCATTTGGCGTGGATCGAGGGGCGCTTGCTCTCGCTTCAGCACGAGTCTGAGCAGGCGCGACTCCGGCGTAATCGGGCGCGTGGACCGCAGGTGCGGTGGGTGCCGGCTCTACGAGGTTGTCCGATAGCCAAAGCTGCCAGTCCGCCGGCGGTTCTGGCCAGGACGGATCCGGAGTCCACCCTGCGGGGGGAATCCAGCCAGCAGGCGGTTTCGGCCACCCCGGCGGCGGATTGAAGACTGGGCCGCGCTCAGTCATCGCGCGCGCCGTACCCCGCCAGCCGTTATCGGCGTCAAGCCATGCGGGTTCTTCGATACCGCGGCGCCGAGGTGCTCGAGCGTTGCGAGCGGGACGACCGCAGACAGGTCGAGCTTCTCGAACTCTTCGCGGCTCGCCGCAACCGCGACAAATGGGACGTAGATGGGCTGCCCTGTTGCTGGACTAATCGTCTCCGTGCCGAGCTCGAGACTGATCGACTGGATTAGCGATCGACGGTCTGCTTCGAAGACCTCATGGATCGATCTCAGCGCGATGTTGTTCACCAACAACGCGTATCGGTCCTTCGTCTCCTTCTGTGTCGCCGCAACCGGCGCGATCTCATCCGAAGCTTTGACGTATTTGTAGTGCTTCGCGCCGGGCACGATCTCCGGTCCCGGAACGATAACCCGCAGTTTAAGTTCGGCGTCGCTCGGCTCGAAGTCAGCGCTGTGGGAGACGGTGAGCCATTCGGGGTACACCGAGTTCGCGAGGACGACCGAGATGTACTCCTGGACCGCATCGACGGTTCCGTAGGCCAACCCCGCGATTAATTGATCAAGCGCCTCGTTCTGCTCCGCGGCCTCACGCTCTCGCTCGGCAGACTCTTGCTTGTAGCGCTCGACAGCCGCCGCCAGCTCCGCCTGACGCTTCCTCTCCGCTTCTTCATATTGCGCCTGTGCGGCAGCACGCTGCGCCGGGAGTGCATCGGAGATCGCCTTCCACGCCCAGTAGTCGGCGGCGTACTGCGCCTCTGCAGCCGCCGCGGCCTGCTCTTGCTTTTGCTTGCGGCCAAACAGTCCCTTCGCGGCCTCGGGCTCGCGTTTTACGGGGAGGGGCGGTTGAGCAAGCGGGGCTGGCGGCGGAAGTGGATACTGAAGCTCCGGGCGATGGAACGGCGGATGCTGCGCGATGACACGCAGCGACTCGAGGTCAACGAAGTCATCGACCGCGAGGGTGGCGGCGAGCAATCCATCCAACTCCGCCAGCCTTGCATGGAGGTCAGCCGTCATATCTTCTGCCTCGGCCACGCGGGCCGCTACGTAGGCCTGCGCAGCCTCGCGCTCAAGACGCTTCCGGTCTTGCTCTGAAGCACGCTCTGCAGCGAGCTGCGCGCGCTCGGCCGCGCGTTGCGCAGCGGCTGCCTGCCGCACGGCTTGATCATGCTGACGTTGTGCCGCCCGCTGACGCTGCTCTGACAATTTTGCCTGGTGCTGCATCTCAGCGAAGAACCCTCTACGACGTGCCATGCTTCCCCCTCGAATCCTCCCGCATTCTAGCGATGTGGCGACCGCCGGCGCTCGGCTGTTCGGTGGCACGGGTGGCTGCGCCGTGGTCGGTCCTTCGCGCCGCCTCGCCGCGTCCCGGGCAACGGCGCGTGGGCCGCCCGAAACGGCCTCTGGGGCGCAACCAAGTTGGTTCGCGCCGAATGCAACGGCAGCGGAGGCGCCGGGGGCCACCACGCTCCTAGGATGACCGCATGGGCTTGCTCAACTCGATCCGCGCGCTACTCGGCGGCACACCGCCGCCGCCGGCCCAGCGCAGTGCACCGATGTCGCCCGCCCCATCGACGCCAAAGGCGCAGTTCACCTTCAGCGCCGAGGTCGTCACTGAGCCACACGAGAGGTCCTATCTCGGCCAGGACGACCTCACACGCCTCCTCAAGCCCAACGCCGACGGCCTGGCTCCCGTCCACTTCATCCGGCGTGGCGACGCGTTGTGGCTCGCTGAAGACACGACCGGCAAGCTCATCAATCTGGACGCCCGTGGTCTCCGACGCCTCGGCATCTGGGGAGTCAAGGTGCGCGGGAGGAGTCTCTACGACGGCGCACAACGCCTCGGCCCCGCCGACCTTATCCGGGAGCCGGACAATCCCCACGATCCCAACGCCGTCGCGATCCACGTCGATGGTCACATGATCGGCTACTACAACAAGGGAATGGCCCCGGGTCTCGCCAAGCTCCTGGACGCGGGGGAACCGATCGAGGCCACCGTCATCTCCACCAACCCCGCCAAGGTCCTCGCCGCGCGCTCCGAGGTGCTCGCCCACCTTCGCCGCCACCTCTGATCGCTCGACGGTCAAAAGCCCGCGACCTCCCACGATGGGCGCCGGTGCCTATCCGTGTTTCTGGCGCATGGGTCTGCGCAGCGGCCACGCTTTGACCCCGACAATTACAGACCTTGGAGCGGAGTATGGGCGACGCAGCATATCGATATGCTGCGTCGCGTGAGCATTACGACGCCGGCCCGACTCTCGCTCGAACTGAACGTCAACCAGAAGCGCATCCGCGGCTTCCTCCGGGAGCAGTACGGCAGGCTGCCCGAAGGCGTTGACCGATGGGAGCTCGAGGATAGTCAGGCCGACGCCGTGCGGACTCGGTTCGCCCGGCAGCTCCGACCCACCGATCCGGCCCTCTGGACCCTCGAGATCGGCGACACCGTGCTGCGACGAGAGATCCACGCCGCTTACGGAGGCCAGGAACAGGGTGGAATCATCACGCCCAGGTCGATTCCCGACATCCTCGTCATCACCAGCCCAGAAAGCGGAGCAAGACACGGGTACGACGCGTTTGAAGGGCTGCAGGAGGATGGCTCTTTTCTCTACACGGGCGAAGGCCAGCGTGGCCCTCAAGTGTTCGCGCGTGGAAACACAGCGCTTCGCGACGCGGCCGAGAATGGGCGTCCTATCCGCCTCCTCACGAAACAAGGCACCTACGTCACCTATGTAGGGGAGTTCACGACAGGCGAGCCAGCGTTCAGCATCGAGACGATCCCGGACTCCGACGGGGACCTTCGAGAAGGAATCATCTTCAAACTCGTGCCAGTTGACGCCGATGTGGAAGCACTCGGTGCGCCATCCACGCCCCTTATGGAAAGTGCACAGGCCTCGTCATGGACGCCTCCCGAGTCGTCGTCGTACGTCGTCGGAGCACCGCTGACCCCTGGTGAGCGGGTCGTCTCCCGAATCGAGTTCGAGTTGCAGAAGGACTTCGGGCAGTGGATCAAGTCCCGTGGCGAGACTCCTCAGCGCCTACGCCTGAGCTCCGCAGGTGCCACGATCGAGCCGGATCTCTATGTTTCGGAGTCTGGCTGGATCGTCGAAGCGAAGAAATCGCCCGCTCGCGAATATGTCCGCACCGCGATTGGGCAGGTCCTCGACTACTCGCTACTCGCTCGGGAATCCGGCAGGCCCGCAGTTCCCGTCGTCTTGCTTCCCAGTCGACCGATCGCACATCTCGAAGCCTTGTTGTCCGAGTTGGGAATCCTTCTGATCGTCCGCGACGACGAGGGTTTCTTGGTCATCGAGTAGGCGATCCGGCCGCAAGTTCCGTGACAGCTGGCAGGTCCGGGGCGGCCCAATCGAGATCCGGCAGATCGCTGCGACGAACCCAGCGCAGTTCATCATGATCGAGGCTCTGGGTCGGTGGCTCTCCGAGCAACCTGGCGCGAAGACAAATGAGGCGGATGGTGCTTTCGCCGACCACGGTGTCATCCGTTCGAAGCGGGGCGCTGACCTCGATGGAGGTGCTGAGCTCTTCGCGTATCTCTCGCACCAGAGCCTCACTGTGCGTCTCACCCTTTTCGAGTTTGCCGCCGGGGAACTCCCATTTCCCTCCAGCTGCCTTCTCAGGTCGACGGCGGCACGCAAGGATCTTGCCTTCATGCTCGATGACGGCTGCAACGACCTCGATAACACGGCTCTCGCTCACTATGCCTCCGAGAGCAAGCTAACAGGGAGTGTCCTCCGGGCCCCTACCCCGACACTGCTAGCGTCGCATCATGCCGTCGCCGCAGACTCTCGCCGCCCTTCGCGCCTTCGTAGCCGAACGGGACTGGGACCAGTTCCACTCGCCGGATAACCTCGCCAAAAGCATCTCGATCGAGGCTGGCGAGCTCCTTGAATGCTTCCAGTGGTCCCCGGAGTTCGACCAGGAACAGGTAGAGGCGGAGCTCGCGGATGTTGTCACCTACTGCATCCACCTCGCGAACAAGATCGGCGTTGACCTCGACGAGATCGTCATGAAGAAGTTGGAGTCGACGAAGGCAAAGTACCCGGTGGAGCTGGCCAAGGGCCGCATGACGAAGTACACGAAGCTTTCCGAGGCGCCGGAGTGACAGATTTCAGCATCCAGCGCCTTCCTTTCCGTCGTGACGCTGTTGATATGTGGGCGCGCGACGACACCCGGCACACAAACTGGCCTGTTGTCTATGTGATCGAAGGCGACGCCCAGCGCAGTTCGCCCGGGCTCTACGTAGGTGAGACGGTGAGCGCCGCTACACGGATGCGTCAGCACCTCGCGGGCTCGAAGAAAAACGAGTCCCTCGAATCGATCCGCGTCGTCGTGGATCACACGTTCAACAAGTCAGTCTGTCTCGACCTTGAATCACATCTCATTCGCTGGTTCTCGGGCGACGGCCAGTACCGCATCCTCAATGGCAATGACGGTCTGACAGATGCTCAGTACTACGACCGCGCCCTCTACCGCGAGTCGTTCCGCGATGTATTTGAAGCGCTGCGAGCAGAAGGGCTCTTCTTGCGAAGCATCCCGCAGATCGAGAATTCCGACCTCTTCAAGCTGTCGCCCTTCAAAGCCCTGACCGACGACCAAGGCATCGCGATCATGGACATCCTGGAGGGGTTGCTCGAAGACCTCCAGGACCCCGGCGCTCAGTCCACGCTCGTAGTCCAGGGCAACCCGGGAACAGGGAAGACGATCATCGCGATCTTCCTGATGAAGTTGCTCGCCGATATCCGCGATTACGACGACCGCGACGGGGTTGAGCCGGACTCGATGTTCTCGGAGTTCTTCGTCCCCGAGAATCGCGAGCTGCTCAAGTCACTCCGTATGGTGCTCGTGATCCCGCAGCAGTCTCTGCGGATGTCGGTGAAGAAGGTCTTCAAGAAGACGCCCAAGCTCGATGCTGCGATGGTGATGTCGGCGTTCCAGCTCGGTGAATCGGACGAGACTTACGACCTCGTCCTCGTCGACGAGACCCACCGACTCGGGCAGCGAGCCAATCAGGCGTCGGGGGTGCAGAACAAGAAGTTCCGCGAGATCAACGAGGCTCTGTTCGGGAGCGATGACCCTCGCTACACCCAGCTCGACTGGATCAAGGCTCGTAGCAAGCATCAGCTCCTGCTCGTCGACGGGGAGCAGAGCGTGCGGCCTCACGACCTTTCTCCGGCGGCACTCAGCGCGGAAATCAGCGGGTCCAAGGACGCGCATCGCTTTTTCCGTCTGACGACCCAGATGCGCGTGCAGGCTGGCGCGGATTATGTCGAGTTCGTCCGCGCCCTCCTGCGGGATGAAGCGCCATCGCTCCCCGACCTCGGTGAGTATGAGCTCCGCCTCTTCGACGACCTCGGAGAGATGCGAGATGCCATCCGGAAGAAGGATGCTGCGGTCGGACTATCCCGCCTCGTCGCAGGCTACGCGTGGGATTGGCTGTCGAAGAGGAACCCCGACGCGTACGACATCGAGCTTGACGGTGAGCGTATGCGGTGGAACGGCACAGATAAGGACTGGATCAACTCGAAAGGGTCGCTCGAAGAGGTCGGCTCGATCCACACGGTTCAGGGGTACGACCTGAACTACGCAGGCGTCATCATCGGACCGGACCTCCGCCTCGATCCGGTAACGGGTCGGATCGTCGCTGATCGTGAGAGCTATCGCGACAAGAAGGGCAAGGAGAACACCGGGCACTTGAAGGATGCGTTTGGGGACGACGATCTATTGACGTTCATCCGGAACATCTATGGGGTGCTGATGACGCGTGGGATGCGCGGAACGTACGTCTATGTGTGTGATCCAGCTCTTCGAGCTCGACTGGCTTCGGCTCTGGCCGATGAGGGCAATTGAAGAACCACGAGACTGAGGTTGCCAGTCGAATGGCGCGAGACACGAGTCAGACTGAGGATGAAGAGAAGGCACATGGCACGTCACCTTGAATATACCGCGGCCAGCTTCTTCAGAATTGCGACGCTGGAGGCACGGCGTGGGCACTCGGACCCCGGTCGCATGTTCGCCTCAGTCAGCAAGATCATCAACGAGCTACGCACACTTCATTCGATTCGGAAGAAGACATGCGCTCCGCTATGGAAGTCCAATCCGGAACTTGCTCTAACCGAATACGCAAGTTTCAGGCCAGCGATCGCCGAGAAGCAAAAGGCCAAGCGTGACGCTCTCCAGGCGGAGCTCTCTGTCCTGAGCGACGAGCTGTCGGCCATTTTGGATGAATCAAGCTTTAGTTGGCAGCTAAGTGCGGGCGCGGTTGTCGGCACTCGCCAGACTTACGCCACGACCTCAGACCCATTGCGCTACTTTGCCATGAAACAATTGGAGTCGAATCTAAGGACCGCGCACGGCCTCTCAGCCCCGAATCGAAATCGATTGATAGCGCAGCTCAAAGACGCGCTATCAGGCAAGCTGCCACGCCATATTCTACGAGTCGATATTCAAGCGTTCTACGAGTCGATCGACCACACCCGACTGATGAGTCACCTTCGTGAGAAACGCGGGCTGTCCAGAACGTCCATCGACCTCATCGAACAGCTCCTCAGAGAGTGGTCCAATCTCACATCACGAACAGTCGGTATCCCTACGGGGGTGGGGGTCTCTGCGTACCTTGCAGAGATCTACGCGCGCCAACTTGATGCCTCAATTATTGGCGACCACGGAGTGCATTTCTACGGTCGCTATGTCGACGACATTGTCATTGTCGCACGGAACAGCCAGGACAGAGACAGAGTTGAAATACTGATTAACGAGTCGATCGCGCAACTCGGCCTGTCCTTGAGCAGTTCAAAGACCCAGCGGATCGACCCAGTGCCCCATGCAGTTCCGAAGAAGGATCCCTTCGATATTTCGACTCCAATTGATTTTCTCGGCTATGCGTTGACCAAGAATGGAGGCGCCGTTCGCACGGAGATGTCGCAGCGAGCGATAGATCGATACCTGCACCGATTGGACGCATCTTTCAAGAGGTGGGGTTCGACTTCTTTCGCTAACGCTGGACATGAGGGACTCCTGACGGATCGCGTCCGTTTCCTCACCAGCAACACCAAGCTTGCGAACAGTAAAGGTCGGGCAGTTACCGGCATCTACTTCAACTACCCGCACCTATCACCGGACTCTGTCTCGCTTGCGGACCTCGATACCGCGCTGAATCAGCTGGTCGATACATATCGATCCATGCTCCCGGCGCGCGTCCACGACCGGTTGCGCCGGATGTCTTTCGTGAGTGGATTCAATGAGAAGATCTTTAATCGATACAATCAGCATCAATTGAAGCGACTAGTGGCGGTGTGGCGTGGTTAGGACCAACAAGAACAAGGTCTCTTCGCGGGTTGAAAGGGCTCTGCTTTCAGACGTGCTGCCTTACGAACTTCCAGTCTCGTTCGACAACGCAGGTTTCGTTGCCCTACTTTCCGAGCTGAAGATTCGAATCAGCGGCAGAACTGTTACTGCTCAGTGGATCGGTGAGTCGACGTCCTCAGTCCTCTCATTGATCTTTGGGGGAGTTGTATCCGTATCCCGCCCCGCTCAGGGAACGTCCGTTACATTTTACGATCCGCGCCTCGGTCGTGAGCAAGAGTTCCCGCGAACAAAGTCGCTTTCCTTCAACATTGGCAAAAATGCGAGCGGCATACGTTCAGTGTCGATGATGCACCCGCGATCCCAGCTCGCGGTCGCCGATTTTTATGAGCGACACGCCGACTCGATTCTGCACTATACAAAGAGAAGTCCCTTCTCGATCCGGCACGCCTCCGATGTTGCGAGATTCTCAGTATTCAGGGATGCCGTCTTTTCGAGCAATTTGGATCACGAGCCCACCGGCGTCGAGGAAGACGATAGGGAATATGAGAGACTCCGTTCCTTCTTCACATATGGGGGATATTCACATATCTATAAGTTCCACGAATCGCCGGAAATGAGAACTCTCGAGCGGAAATACGCGCGCCTCGTTCATGTGGACGTGACGAGATGTTTTGACAGTATTTACACCCACGCCATATCTTGGGTGACGAATGGCCTCGAGGACAGCAAGACACGGACGAACAGCACCACCTCGACATTTGGCGGACGCTTTGACAAACTGATGCAGAGCGCCAATGACTTGGAAACTCACGGCATTCTCATCGGCCCGGAAGTCTCCCGGATTTTTGCAGAAGTCATGCTGCAAGAGGTCGACGTGCGCGCCGAACGATCCCTTCGTTTAAGTAACGATCCTTTGCTTCATCGTCGCGACTACGAGATCCGTAGATTCGTAGACGATTTCTTCATATTCTGCGCCTCAGATGAAGACGCAGCTCGAATAGTGAACGTTCTAAGCGAGGAGCTGCGGAAGTTCAGACTTTACCTTAATGACGCCAAGCGAAAGGACCAATTAACACCCCTGGTGTCCGAACGCTCGATAGCAAAGTACAAGTTCAAATTGTCGATTCGTCGACTCATCACGGCGGAGGTCGAAGATGGCGATCCGGGAAACCTCCCCATCCTCGTCACGTCCACCGAGGCACTACTGCTGGAGTATAAGGATGCCCTCCTCAGCACGGGACTGAGCCACGGCGATCTAGCAAACTATGCCCTTGTACAGGTCGAGTTCGCATTCGAACGCGCGCTGCGCCGCTGGCAGTCGATAGCAATGGACGAAGACGCCCCAGAACACCGACCCCGGCAGGCGGACTGGATCGGCGTCGCACGCTTTCTCACCAACACGATCGATGTTGCGGTCTCGCTGTTCGCCGGGGGCGTTGCTGCGTCTCACAGCGTCAAGCTGGCTCGCATCGCCCACACAGCGCTCCGCTTCATGTCTGTCGCCGGAATGCCGAGGGCGATGCGTGCGGTCGTGGAATCTAAGATCGCCGAGGAGCTCTCTCGTCAGATACATCGACCGCCCGCCACTTCAGGCGCACCGATGCACTCTCTCATTCTCCTCGATGCCCTCGCGTCCATGCACGAAGACGGTGGTGTTTCAGCGCCGGAGCTACGGAAGTTGCTCAACTTGAAGGAGAGCTCGCCAGACGCGATCGCGCTTCTGACGACGCTTCGCTATTGTCGACGACGACCGGATCTCGACGACCTTCGCGCTGAACTCGAAGATCTAGCCATTGAGTCGGCTAGTTGTGCCACGGAGGATGGGACGCCCGAGACCGGGGCTACCCTTCTTGCTTGCGCCCTTCTGGACTCGCCCTTCTTGTTACGGCAGCGAAAGCGTGACCTGGCGCGCAAACTTCGGCTCCCCTCAAACTTCCGGCCGGGTAGCTCGACACCGTGGACTCGCTTCTTCCAATGGGAGGTCGACGACTACTACGACTCGTTGCAGCGCAAGCGCGGTGGCGACGTATATTGATAGATGCGCCCAGCGGTAGCAGCCCGCGCTTGCGGGCCACACACCGGCGTTGCAGAGAAGGACCGCGCGACTCCGCCCGGGGCTTCACTCCGCGTTCGCGTTGGGTGAAGCCCTGGTCCCGCGAAGCGAAGGATGGGCGCCCAGTTCCTCAGCCTCCCCCAAACCGCTCCCCCGAACTCACCTGTTGCGCCACTCGCCGCAACGCCAGCAACAACGGCTCCACCAGCACCGACCCTAAGACCACATACCGCACCGCCGCTTCCGCGGACTCCTCCGGCACCCCCGCGATTTCCGCATCCGCAATCCGCCGCATGCTCGCGAGGTACTCCTTCATCGCCGCATCCGGAACGGTGAACCCGACACGCTCCAACCCCTGCAGCGCCCGCGCGACCGCGTGCAGCACTGCCTCGTCGCACATCCCCGGCTTCCACCCGAGCCCCGCGACAAGAGCCTCAGCGTCCGTCAGATCCAGAGACTCATCCACCGGCGGAGTGATCGCCGCATGCGCCATCCCGAGCAGGTTGTGCGCGTTCTCCGGCGGCTCATCGAGCGCAGCCAGCACGCGCCGCGTCTCGGCGATGCTCACCCCGGCGTCGAGCAGCGCCCGGATCACCCGCAGGCGCTCCACGTGCTTCTCGCCGTACGCGGCCTGAGTCGGCGCACTGCGCTCACCCTCGGGCAGCAGCCCCTCGCGCAGGTAGTACTTGATCGTCGGCACGGTCACGCCGGTCTGGGCTGACAGTTCGGAAATTCTCATGGCCACCTCTTGACTTCGATAGTAGCGCTATCCATTATGGATAGTGAAACTATCCAACCAAGGAGTCATCATGTCGAAAGTCATCACGGGCCGCATGACCCACCGCCACGAGGGCGAGCTCGTCGTGTTCCACATCGGGATGCAGATCAACCGCTGGTGGCGCCCCGACCTGTGGATGCCGGCCTTCTTCGCCATGCCGGGGATGCTGCGCGAACTCAGCACCGACCCCGACTCGGGCATGCTCGGCTACCACCTGCTCTTCGGCTCGGGCGGACCCTACGTCGTGCAGTACTGGTCATCCGTCGACAAGCTCTACGCCTACGCATCCAGCCCGAACCAGGAACACCGCCCCGCCTGGACCGCCTTCAACCGCGCAGCCCGCAAGGCACCAGGAGCGGTCGGCGTCTGGCACGAGACCTTCCGCGTCGACACCGCCGAGAGCGTCTACGTCTCGACGAAGCCGATGGGGCTGCCGAAGGCGACGGAGCTCGTCGAGGTCGGGAGGCGCCAGGACCGGGCGCAGGCACGGTTCGCGGAGGGGCGGACGGAGGCGCAGCCTTCAGCCAGCGTCGAACAGTAACGACCGAGCGAACGACGGCCGGCGCCGCCTCACTCCGGCGAGGAACGGGGCGGCCCCGGCCGCTCCGGCCTGCGTCGCAGCAAGAACCGAACGATCCCCCGCACGACGAAGAACACGATCGCCGGGATCACGACGACAACGACCACGCTGATGATCAGACCCCACCAGCTGAACATGGACCCGGTCATACTTCGCGCTCCTCAGGAAAGGCCGAACGAGGCGGTTGAGACCACGATGACCGGCGGCATACCCACCGATCAAAGCACACGCGTGTCGGGCAACTGGGACATGATGACCCGGCGGCATGCGGGGCTTCCGTGAACCCGCCGCTTCGCGCTGAGCGACCACCGCGACCCAGTACCCTCGCACCATGCCCACCGATCGCCCCCGCGTCTGGATCTTCGACGTCGACGGCACCCTCGCCCTCATCGGCGATCGCTCACCGTACGACATGCGCAACGTGGCGATCGACACCCCGCACCACCCGGTCGTCATGGTCGCGCAGGCTCTCGTCGCGCACCCGGATGCCGACGCGCTCATCGTCGTCTCGGGCCGCGATGAGACCGCCCGCCGCGCGACCGAAGCGTGGCTGACCTTCAACGAGATCCCGTTCGACCGATTGCTCCTCCGACGCACCGGCGACCAGCGCGCCGACAACATCGTCAAGGCCGAGATCTACGACTCCCACATCGAGCCGTACTTCACGGTCATCGGCGTGGTCGACGACCGTCGCAGCGTCGTGGAGATGTGGCGGTCGCGCGGATTGGTTTGCTTCCAGGTCGCCGACGGGGACTTCTAGTCGCCTGAGCGTCGGCCGGTTGTTGACCGAGTCGGCGTTAATGCTCCCGCGTCCCCCTAACGGTGGACAGACAGGCCCCTTCGAACTGAGTAACGTTTTACACGTTAGGGCGGGGTTGATCAGCGAAGGAGCAATGATGAAAATCGCAGGAACCAGCAGTCGATCGTTGACGAGCGAGGGAACGGAACGCCGCCTGACACATACCTTGCTGGCGGCAGTTGCCTGCCTTGTCGCAGCGGTAATTGCGCTGACGGTCGCCATGAGCGGACGCATGGGCCCAGGAATCGCAGCGGTGCCGTCTCAGACGACGGCTTCGAGTCAAGCCCAGACGGCTTCGTTCGAGTCGCCGATCGCGTCGTCCACCGTAAACGTGGGAGACAAACTCGTCGAGTACGCACAAAACACGGAGCAGGCGTCGCCGTCGATGACCAATCGTCTTCTCAAGGATGCTGGAATCAACGCCCGCACGGTTACGCAGAGCGGGCTGGAGCTCGACACGTCGCAGGCTTTCACGAGGGAGACAGAGAACGGATCACGCATTCTTCGCGTACCGTATGTCGCCACGCTGAACCTGCTCGACATCTCGGGGTACTCGGTCATGTTCAACCCCGATGGGAGCATCGCCTCACGCGCGGAGGTCGTCTATCAGGCGCAGACGGAGCACTCCGGAAGGGTCGCCCTGTGGCAGGACGGCCAATTGAAGCTCGACCAGGTCGTGTCGGACGGTGCTGAGCCCGCCACGACTGGGACTGCGCAGTCGGCCTTCAACTGGAACACCATGAGCAAGTGTCTCTCCAGTGCAGGCATTGCACAGTGGGCTATTGTCGCTATCGGCATAGCGTGCAGCCTCGTGTGTGTAGGGACAGCCGGGATCGGATGCGTAGCGTGCGTCGCAGCAGCGGGAGGCGTCATCGGGTCTACGGCTGGGGAGTGCGTGGCGAAGGCGATGATCTCGTGATGGCTCAGCGTGTTCGCGGCACGGCGCGTGAGCGCTCGATCATCTCAATAACGGTGTTCGCCGGCTGCGCACTTCCGATCGTTGCCAACCTGCCTCTCTTCCAGGACGTTGTCTGGGTCTTCTGGCTCGCGGCCTTCGCGCTCATCGTGAGCGCGTTGGTTCTGGTGCTGCGCATCATCTGGCGCGAACGCGACTCCAGCGAATCCTGAGCCCCGCCACCGAACCGCCCCGCTACTCAGTCAATGGCGAGGCGGTTCGCCACTCGCCTGCTCCGCAATTCCCGCAGCAACTCGCGGCATCCACGTCGGCCCGCACACTTCGCCATGTCGGGGATGCTGCGCGAACTCAGCACCGACCCCGACTCGGGCATGCTCGGCTACCACCTGCTCTTCGGCTCGGGCGGACCGTACGTCGTGCAGTACTGGTCATCGGTCGACAAGCTCTACGCTTACGCATCCAGGTCGCGTCGGCGACTTCTGATATCGAACGAAGGACGCCTCGCATCGGCGCCCCACGCTCACCAGTGCTACTTGCTCAGCGTCTTCATCTGTCGGACGATCTCCGCGGCACCCGCCTTGTCGTCCGTCGCGGCCACGACACGGGACCGAAGGTCGGTCCCCAGGGCGCGATGCCACTCCTCGAGCGCTTCACGACCAGCGCTCGGCACCGTGACGATCGCGAGACGGACGTCCTGGTCGTTGTCGAAGACCCTCCTCAGCCGCTGCGACACAAGACCGAGAGTGGTCCGGTTCCACGCCTGGAGCCGCTCGGCGACGACGACACCATCGTCCGTTGGGATGTAGAAGTCGACCCGGGGAGGACGCCCTCGACCGCTCTGCTGCGCGACGACCTGTTCCCGCACGACATCACCCTTGACCTGGATCATCGACAACCACGCCGGATCATCATCAGTGACGGATCGAACTGCGCTTGGTGCCGAATCCGTGAGCTCAGGTACGTCATTCGCGCCCGATGGCTCTGTCTCCGACGTCTCGCCGGCTTGCTTCTTCGCCGCCTTGAACACCCGACCGTTGGCGCTCATCTGCTGGAGTTGCTTCAGAAGCTCATCGACCGTGTCCTCGTCCAAGTCCGTGCCGCGAATGGTCGAGATGAAGTCCGCCATCTCGTCCTGTTCGTACTCGAGCGCGAGCCCTGTGACCTCCATCGACTTCGGCAGACGACCGACGACGGCCAGCAGCAAGAACACGGCCCCGATGATCAGCAGTGCTGTTCCGCCGGTTTCCCGCGCGGGCGGGAAGAACAGCAGGATGACTGCCGCTCCGACAGCAGCGACACCGAGGACAGCGAGTGCCGCCCGAGCCCAGGGATGGAGGGTCGTCGCGCCGCGGCGCCCCAAAGCGGCCAGCGGCTGGTCGGAGTTGGCACTCATGCGCCGATCCTATCCATCGAGCGACCCACGGCTTCGCACCGATCCGCGCGCTCAGTGGACCTAACCCGTCGCAATCCCCCGCAGCAACCGCACCACTGTCTCCTCCACCCGCTCCGCACTCAACGGCTGCCCGATCAGCGCGGAGTACGACGCCATCGCGATGAACTGATCCGCGATCGCGGCAGCATCCACATCCGCCCGCACATCCCCGTCGGCCCGCCCGCGCGACACCCGCTCGGCGACCCACTCGCGGATCGGCGCGGCCAGCCGCTCGTTCAACACCAACCCGAGCTCGGGATCAGCCGCCATCACCTCGATCAACGCCCGTGCCAGCGCCACACCCTCGGGCCGAGCCAGCCCGTCGGACATCGCCGAGAACCACGCCCGCAGATCCGCCCCGAGGTCGGCCGTCATCGGCACCGACACCTCGGCTCCCGGCAGCGTCCCCTCGAGCAGCGCCTCTCCGAGGATCGCGGCCTTCGACGGCCACCACCGGTAGATCGTCTGCTTCGACACCTCGGCCGACTCGGCGAGGCCCTCGATCGTCACGGCCTCGTACCCGTCTGCGGCGAGCGCGCGCCGCATCGCCTCCAGCACGGCTTGGCGGGCTTTTTCACTACGAGGACGGGGCACCTTTCGAGCGTACCCAGGCGTACACTGGAATATAAGTAGACGCACCGTTGCGAAATAGACGCACCGTTGCGAAACTCGAACAAGGAGAAAGAGCATGGCCCTCACCGCACACTCCACCATCGGCGACTGGATGAACGACCCGACCGGCGGGCCCCTCATCCGCGCACTCTTCGAGCAGACCGGCGCCGACCCCGAACTCCTCACCCCCGTGCTGGGCCTGCCCCTGCAGCAGCTCGTCGCGATGAGCCAGGGCCAGCTCCCGCAGTCGGTCGTCGACGACCTGGTGCGCGCGGCCAACGGCGGCGAGATCCCCGAAGACGACGCCTCCGAGGGCTGGACCGAGAAGGTCACCGCTGGCCGCTTCGCCGGCAAGACCGTGATCGTCACGGGCGCCGCCTCCGGCATCGGCAAGGCCACCGCCTCGCGCATCGCTCGCGAAGGCGGACGCGTGATCGCCAGCGACATCGCCGCCGAGAAGCTCGACGCCCTCAAGGCCGAGCTGCCGGATGCCGACATCGTCACGGTCGCCGGCGACCTCACCAAGCAGGACGCGATCGACGCCGTCATCGCCGCCGCAGGCGACCGCATCGACGGCCTCGCGAACGTCGCCGGCATCAACGACGACTTCTCCCCCGCGGGCGAGACCCCGGATGCCGTCTGGGACCGCGTCATCGCGATCAACCTCACCGCTCCGTTCAAGCTCATGCGCGCGGTCATCCCCGTCATGGAAGCAGCCGGTCGCGGCGCGATCCTCAACGTCTCGAGCGAAGCCGGCCTGCGCGGCAACGCCTCGGGCAACGCCTACACGGCCAGCAAGCACGGCATCATCGGCGTCACGAAGTCGGCCGCCTTCATGTACGGACCGAAGGGCATCCGCGTGAACTCCGTCGCCCCGGGCGGCGTCGCCACCGGCATCCCGATGCCCCCGAACATGTCGGAGTACGGCTCCGGCCGCCTCGCCCCGTTCCAGCAGGCGATCCCGACTGTCGCCACGGCCGAGCACCTGGCGGCATCCATCACGTTCCTGTTGTCGGACGACGCCGTGAACATCAAGGGCGCCATCCTCGCCTCGGACGGCGGTTGGTCGGTGCAGTAACCCGCACCCGCGAAACCAACGCCCCCGCCGACCCGAACGGCGGGGGCGTTTCGCGTTCCTAGCGGCGAATGATGCCGCGTTTATGATGACCCTTCAGGTCCCGGGATCTGCAAGAAGATGTCCCCCTCATTTCCTGGGTCGCCGGGCAGCGCGGTGCCGACGAAGATCCGGGGGGACTCTGCGATCTCCTTGATAAGGGCCGCCAAATCTGAACCGACCGATGCCAGGTCGGTTCGGATCTGCGACAGATCGCCAGGCGGAATCCCGACTCCGAGTCCGAGGCTCTTCGACATCTCAACCTGTCTCAGCTGAACGGCCGAGACACGCGCGATCACCGCGGGCAGTTCCAGCCGCGCCCGAGCGCGCGCGCGGAGATGACGGGCAACGCTCGCGTAGCCAAGACTTCCCGCTTCCCCGATGGAGGCGAGTGTGTCGATCTGCGAATCTGTAGGTGCAATATCCGCGTCAGCCTGCAATGCCTCACGGATAGCCGCAAGCTGGTTCGTGTACTGCGCGGCTTGATCCGCAAGCATGTCTAGTTCAATCTTCAACGTCTCCCGCTTGTGCTTCACGGTTTGCGCGGAATCTGCTCGCAGGCGCGAGACGCCCAGGAGCAACCACATGATCCCGGAGGCCGCGAACAAGATCCAACCCAGCCAGAGTGGGAGATCAGTCGGCAGATGGATGTTCATGATCAAACCGTAGAGCACGACGAATAATCGAGTTCGAAGCCAGTTCCCCGGGTTTAGGTATCTCGGCGTTCGCTATTCACCGTCCCCACCCCGCCTTACACTCGACCGCATGCTGAAGCTCGCATCGATCGTGATCCGCGTGAACGATCTCCCCGCCCAGGCACACTTCTGGAAGGCGGCGCTCGACTACGTCGAACGCGACCCGGCCGAAGACGACTGGGTCGTGCTGAAACCCCGCGACGCCGAGGTCCCCTGCATCTCCCTCGACGCGCACCACTCCAAACGCGTGCTGCCGCCGCGCATCCACCTCGACATCTACGCCGAAGACCAGGCCGCCGAAGTGCGCCGACTCGCCGAGCTGGGTGCCCGCGAGGTGCACTGGGACAACCGACCGGCCGACGCGGACTACGTGATCATGGAAGACCCCGAGGGCAACCGGTTCTGCATCGTCGACCGCCCCGACTGGTCGGGATGGGAGCGCGCGGGCGAGGAGTGACCGCCGCGACGCGCCCCGACATCACTCCTGCGTCAGGCGCACCGTCATCGTCGTGCCCATGGCCGTGACGTCGTAGGACAGTTCACCGTTCTCGAAAGTGAACGTCTTCGTGTCGTCGCCCGATGCGAGCATCGCCGAGTCGGTCTTGGTCTTGTCATTGACGGAGTCCCAGGTGAAAGAGGTCGAACCGTCTTCCGGAACCTCGACGGTGCCGGCCCAGTACAGCGACTTGGTGTCGGGCGCGTTCCAGAAGACCTCGATGGTGTCGGCCGTGATCGTTGCCGTCTGGAAGCTCTCCGGGTCGTTGGAATTGCTCTGCTTCCACTCACCGGTCAGGTCGACCGGCTGGGGCGCCTCTTCCTTCTGCTCCGACGATGACTGCGTGTCTTCCTTGGTTCCGTTCGACGCCGGCTCGCCGGCACACCCGACAGCTCCCACACCCAACAGCGCGAGGAGGGCGAGGGCGGACACGGTCTTGGCGGCAGCAGCGTTCATGGCTTCTTTCTGGGGAGGGAGTCGAGCGACGTCTGTGACGCTAGCAGACCCCCGGGGAGTACCTCGGTCGGGGTGCGTTCAGACCGCAGCGTCGGGCGCGCCCTGGTCCACGACCGCCGGCGTCCGATCCCGCTCAACCAGCATCCGCACCACCGTGCCGACGACGCCGATCACGAGCGCGACGACCACCGGGAGCCACACCTCGGCGAGCACCATCGGGAACACCTGCACCGCCGCCTGCGCCATCTCGGGCAGGTTGCCGTCGAGCACCCGCATGCCGAGCCCGTACTGGATCGCCGTGAACAGCGCGGGCAGAATCCACAGCGCGAGCAGCCCGACGACCCAGACCACGATCCGCCACGCCGGCCGCACCCCGCACCACACCAGCGCCGCACCCACGACGACCGCGGGCAGCCAGCGCAGCAAGTCCGGGAGGAACAACGGCGGGGATACCTCGCCCGTGACGGCCACGAAGAACCGGCTGATCCAGTTGCCGAAAGGCACCGCCGCGAGCACGACACCGAGCGCGACCACGCCGACCGAACGCCTCGACGTCATCCAGAACCCCAGCTGCGCGAGGAGAATCGCCGCGATCACACCGCCGAGGAGCCCGGCGAAGTAGAGCATCACCCGACTGTCTCCGCCGCGACCGAGCCCGAGCCCTCCGGCCAGGACGGCGAAGCTCTGCACCACCGCGATCACGTGCACGAGCAGCACCCCGAGCGCCGCCGGCCACAGCGCGACCGCGCGACGGCGCGCCACGAAATGCAGCGCGAACCCGGCGAAGACTCCGCCCAGCAGCAGCACCGAGAAGAGCAACGTGGCGAAGTACTGGCTCAGCGGCAGCAGCACGAACGGCATGTCCTCGGGCATCGTCGCCGCCGCCCACAGGTTCTGCAGCGGAAGCATCCCGCCGCCGATCAGCCAGGGCAGGATCCCCAGCACACCCCCGCCGACCCCGATCGCGAAGGGCAGGGCGCGAGCGCGCGCGGGCTGATCGGCAGCGGGCGATATTTCGGTCATGGGGAGACCCTGCCAGATGGAACCCGCCGCTCAGGGCAGGCGCGACCGAATTCACGAGCAGACGACGACCCCCGCCGTCCGTCGCTCCGCCCGCTGCTCAGACTTGACCGGGACGCCCATCCCTCGCCATCGCCTGCCGGTGCGACGTGAGAGCCGCACGCACGGCCGAGTAGATCACCAGCCACGTGATGAGGACGCCGATGAGGATCACGGCCGACCAGAACAGGATGATGAGGAGGATGCTGTCGCCGAACATGGCTTCAGGATGCCGCAGACCCACGGCACCTCGCGTCAGACTCCCCGCATCCGCTCCACTGCCGCGCGCACCAGGGCCGCATTCCCCGGCGCCGTGCTCCCATCGGGAAGCAGCAGCGTGTCTTCCAGGCCGATGCGCGCATCCAAGCCGAGCTCGACCGCGAGGTCGAACAACGGCCACGTCGACCCCTCCTCGCCGTGCAACAGCACCGGCAGCTCAGGCTCCTCGAGCGACACGTGCGCGATCATCCCCTCGGCGTGCTCGCGAACGGTCTCGGCGGGCTCATCCGGCAGCTCGATCAGAACGCGCAGGCACTGTGCACGCACGGGCGAGCGCTTCCACACCTCGAAGCCCGCCGCATCCCACAGCCCCGCTTCGACCACGACACCTCGCCGCAGCAGCAGGGCCGCCACCTCGTCGGCACCGGATTCATGCCAGTTGACGGATGCGTGGTCGGGCAACTCGGTCCACGACTCGATCGCGGCCAGGCGACGCTCGACATCGGGCTCGGCCCACTCGCCGGTCGTCACCCCGACCGGAACACCCGGCGCCGCTTGACGCACCGCCGCGACCCATCGCGCGACATCGTCGGCCGCCAGGCTGTCGCGCCCGGCCGCATCCTTCGGATGCACGTGCACCTCGCGGGCACCGGCGGCCACGGCCCGGGCGGCGTCGTCGGCGACCACGCCCTCATCCAGGCTCAGCCACGGATGCTCCGCCGGATCCCTGGCGCCGTTGACACATGCCTGCAACAGCATCCGCCGCTCGGATCCGGCTACGGGTGTGGATTCGAGCGGCACGCTCATCCGATCAGGTCTCGCGGGTGCCGCTCGTACGCGCTCTCATCCTTCGACGGCCCCTCTTCGGTGCGCACCGTGTGGGCTACCTGCCGCGCCATCGCCGCACCACGACCGGCTTTCGCCGCCTCGGCCTCGGTCTCGAAGCTCGCGCCCAGCGTCTGCGATTCACCCTCGATGCGGTTGAACCAGATGCCATTGCGATGGAACGTCTCGATATCACCTGCGGCCATGCGGGATCCCTTCTCTCGCCTCCCTTTCTACGACAGACGACCGACACGGCAGAGCCCCTTGACACCCTCCGCGGAGGTGTCCGACCCGGGCCGCTCAGCCGCCGTGGCCGGCGCGCCGCACGGCATCGCCCATCGCCGCGAACGCCTCTTCGAGGATCGGGCGCGGAGTCGCGAACACGATCCGGACGAAGCCCTCGGCACCCCGCCCGAGCAGCCGACCCTCGGTGAGCACGACCCCGGCCTGCTCGCGGAAGAACTCCGCCGGCGGCCCTGGGATATCGAGCGCACGGGTGTCGATCCAGCCGATGTAGGTCGCCTCGGGCACCCGGTACGCAGCGCCGGGGAGATGCTCCGCGACCAGAGTCGAGAGCTCCCGCCGCGACCCGTCGAGGTAGTCGATCACGTCCGACAGCCAGGGCTTGCCCGCACGATACGCGGCCGTCGAGGCGACGACTCCGAGGGTCGAAGCCCCGTGCTGCACCGCGAACCCGAACCGCTTGTACAGCTGCTGATCCGTCTCGTTCGAGGTGATGAGCTGTGCGGTCTTCAGCCCGGGGATGTTCCACGCCTTCGACGCGCTCGTGCCGGTCACCGTGTGCGCGGCCGTCGCCTCCGACACCGACGCATACGGCACGAACGGCGCGCCGTCGTAGCGCAGCGGCGCGTGGATCTCGTCGGCGAACACCCGGCCGCCGTGCCGCTCGACGATCTCGGCGATGGCCTCGAGCTCCAAGCGGCCGACGATCGTTCCGGTCGGGTTATGCGGGTTGCACAGCACGAGCGTCCTGGCACCGGCGGCGAACGCCTCATCGATGCGCTGCAGGTCGTGCTGCCAGCGTCCGTCGACCTCCACACCCGGAACCTCGATCACCGGATGCCCGATCGCCGGCAGATATGTCAGAAACGGCATATAGGCCGGAGTCGGCACGATCACCGGCGATCCTGCGGGTGCATACTCCTGCACCGCGACCCCGAGAGCCGCCATCACATCGGAGACCGGATGCACACGCTCCGGGTCGACCGCCCAGCCGTACTCCCCCTGCATCCACTCGGCGGTGGCCTCACCCAGCTCTGCGGCCTGCGGCGGAGAGAGGTATCCGAGGTTCTCGTCGTCGACCGCCCGGTGCAGCGCCTCGGCGATCTCGGGCGCGACCCCGAAGTCCATCTCCGCCACCCACGCTCCGATGCGACCGGGGTGCAGACTCCACTTCCGGCTCTGCGGCCTGTCGAGGAAGAGGCGGGTGCGTTCGTCGAACGGATGCGGTGAGGTGTGCGCGGTCATCGTCGTGGTTTCCGGCGGCTCAGCCGACGGCGTTCGTACAGGACGGGCGCAGGGCGCGGATTCCGGGCACGGGAGACTCCAATTCACAGCGGGGTCCATCCAATCTACGGACGGTCCGGCGCGGTCGCACCTCGCGTTTCCGTGCGTGACGGGTTGGCATTGCTCGGCCCGCGTGCACAACTCCTCAGCAACGGTCGGGTTGCGCCCGAAATCAGCGCCGGCAGCCCGTTCCGGCCGAGATTCGGAGGAGTTATGCACGCGCCGCCGGGGTGAGCGCCGCCGACACGGTTCATAACTCAGGAAGTTCGTGCCGACTCCGGCCCGAACCCTCAACAAAGCGGCCTCGCCGGCAGGTTCTTCCTGAGTTGTGCGCGCACCGCGGCGGACGCCCCGGGCAGCACCCCGGAAGGACGACCCGCTGGTAACGTTCCCTAGAATCGCAGGCACGACACTCCGGAGGGCAGGATGAGCGAACGCACGCGCCGCCCGACCGTCAAAGAGGTCGCGATCCGAGCAGGCGTCAGCCCCATGACCGTCTCGCGCACGCTCTCGGGCGGACTCAACGTCAAACCCGACGTGCAGCAGCGCGTCATGGAAGCCGTCGCCGAACTCGGCTACCACCGCAACGAGAACGCCCGCAGCATCCGCCCCGGCCACAGCAGCGGACTCATCGGCGTCGCGATCACCAACATCGCCAACCCGTACTACAGCACCTTCGCGCTCGGCGTTGAAGAGGAAGCCGCGCTCACCGGCCGCCGCATCCTGCTCGGCAACACATCGGAGGATGCCGTGCGCGAGGCCGACCTGGTCGGCGACTTCCTCGGCCGCCGCGTCGACGGACTCATCGTGGTCCCGGCCGGCCCCACCTCGGCCCACCTCGCACACTCGCAGAACCAGGGCGTGCCCGTCGTGCTCGCCTCGCGCCGCATCGACGGACTCGCGGTCGACAGCGTCGTGCTCGCCGACGACGACGGCGCCTACCGCGGCACGATCGCGCTCATCGACCACGGCCACACCCGCATCGGCTACCTCGGCAACGCCCTGTCGATCTTCACCGGTGAACGCCGATTCGCCGGCTACGTGCGTGCACTCGAGGAACGCGGGCTCGCCGTCGACCCGCACATCGTCGCTGCCAACCAGCAGACCGTCGATCAGGCCCGCGAAGCCACGCGCGCACTGCTCGGTGCCGAGCATCCGCCCACCGCCATCTTCTGCGCCAACAACCGCAACGCCATCGGCGCGCTCAAGGAGATCAGCACGCAGCTCGACGCCGGACTGCGGACGCCCGCCGGCTTCCCGGAGATCATGAGCTTCGACGACTTCGAGCTGGCCGAACTCTCGCCAGTGCCGATCAGCGTGATCGACCACGACCCCCGCGAGCTCGGCCGCACCGCCACGCGCCTGCTGCTCGACCGCCTCGACGGAGGGGACCGGGACACCGCGCCGCGCGAGGTCGAGCTGCCGGTGTCGCTCCGCAGCGTGCGCTGACCCGCCGCCCGGGTGCGGGTGGGGTGACGACTCGCGGCGTGGTCGGGTCGACCGGGACGCGGGACATCGGTCGGGAGTTCGGACACCTGTCAGGATCACGTCCACCTGTCGGGAGTTCGGACACCTGTCGGGAGAATCACCGCAAGAAGGCCGTGCACTCGGCAGAACTCCCGATATCCGTCCGGTGTTGACACCCCCACCCCTCGTTGATAACGTTACCAATCATCGACGAGGCAGTCGATGAGGCGACGAGGAGGCCGGATGGAGCTGTGCATCGATTTCGGGGGCACCGAGATCAAGCTCGCCGTGATCGACGGCAGCCGTGTCGTCGCGTCGAGCAGCATCCCGGTCGTCGGCAGCCCGGCTGACCTGTCCGCCGCCGCCGCCGAAGCGCGCCGGCTCCTGGCCGAGACCAACCTCGCCGAGACCGGCCTCGCCGAGACCGGCCGAACCGCGGATGCCGTCGCCATCGCCGTCCCCGGAGTCGTCGACCCGGGCACCGGGCGGATGCTGCACGCCAACGCCAAGTACGACTTCCTCGAAGGCCTCGACCTGACCGCCTGGGCGCTCGCCGAGTTCGGCCTCCCCGCCGTGGTCGAGAACGACGCCAGGGCGGCCCTGATCGGCGAGACCTCGACCGGCAGCGCGGCCGGCGAGCGCAACGCGGTGCTCGTCACCCTCGGCACCGGAATCGGCACCGCGGCCCTGATCGACGGCACGCCCCTGCGCGGACGCTCCGGGCACGCCGGCATCCTCGGCGGGCATCTCACGGTCGACCTCGACGGGCCGGTCTGCCCGTGCGGGAACATCGGATGCGGCGAGGCCCTTGCGAGCACGTGGGCGCTCCCCGACGGCATCACCATGGCCGAGGTCTTCACGACCGACGCACGCCCCGGCATCCGCGACCGCTTCCTGCACGTGTGGGGCGCCGTGGTCACCTCACTCGTGCACTCGTACGACCCGGCGGTGGTGATCCTGTCCGGCGGGATCCTGCGCGCGGGCGACGCTGTGCGCACCCCGATCGAAGCCCACGTCCGCGCACACCTCTGGCCCTCGATGACGCCGCCGCGCTTCGTCGTCCCGCCCGAGCCCGAACTCTCCGTCGCCCGCGGACTCAGCATCCTCGCCCGCGCCGCGACTTCACCGCCCTCGAGCCGGCACCACACACGTCAACCGGCAGACACCGCCACACCGCAGGAGGAACAGTGACCACCCCGATCAGCGACATGCACGAAGGGCACACCACCCGAGGTCGCTACGACACCCAGCCCACCGTGGCGCTCCCCGCGGGCGAGCGCATCCTCCGCGGCGCCGAGGGCTGGACCGCCGCCGCCGAACTCGCCGAGGCCTGCGCCCGCGTGACCGGCACCGCCCCGGTGCTGCTGGTGGACGCCTACCCGGGAGTCGACGTCCCCGCTCTCACGACCGCCGTGCGCGCGGCCCTGCCGGACTGGACCGTCGTCGACGTCGAGACCGCCGCACGCCCGGTCGCCGAGGTCGAGCAGCTGATCGCCCCGAATCTCACCGACGACCGCGTCTTCGGCGTGATGAGCCACTTCACCCTGACCGACTTCTACGACGCCGCGAAGCTCGACGCCCTCGCAGGCAGCATCGCGCAGAACCCGACCGTCGTGATCGGCTGGGGCTCCGAGCTCCTCCGCCCCCGACTCGACGGTGCCGCAGCGACCGTGCTCGTCGACATGGCCCGCTGGGAGATCCAGCTCCGCCAGCGCAAGGGCGCCACGAACTGGCGCGCCGACAACGCCGCGGAAGACAATCTGCGCAAGTACAAGCGCGGCTTCTTCGTCGAATGGCGCGTCGCCGACCGCCACAAGCGCAGCCTGTTCGACACGGTCGACTTCGTGCTCGACGGCAACGCGATCGCCCCGGCCGAACAGCATCCGGACTCCCCCGAAGCCGGCATGATCACCGGCACCGCTTTCCGCCAGGCGCTGAAGGATGCCGCGCACCGGCCGTTCCGCGTCGTGCCGTTCTTCGACCCCGGAGTCTGGGGCGGGCAGTGGATGAAGAACCTCATCGGCCTCGACCCCTCGAAGGACAACTACGCGTGGTGCTTCGACTGCGTGCCCGAGGAGAACTCGCTGCTGCTGGAGGGAGAGGGCGGCGTGATCGAGATCCCTGCCCTCGACCTGGTCTTCCGCCGCCCGGTCGACCTGCTCGGCGCGAAGACGTTCTCGCGCTTCGGCGCCGAGTTCCCGATCCGCTTCGACTTCCTCGACACGATGGACGGCGGCAACCTCAGCCTGCAGGTGCACCCGCTGACCGACTACATCCAGAACACGTTCGGCATGCACTACACGCAGGACGAGAGCTACTACATGCTCGACGTCGGCGACGACGCGGTGGTCTACCTCGGCACCAAGGAGGGCATCGACCGCGCCGAGATGCTGCAGGATCTGGCGACGGCGCAGGACGGCGAGCATCCGTTCCCGGCCGACAAGTACGTCAACTCCTTCCCGGCCCGCAAGCACGATCACTTCGCCATCCCGGCCGGCACCGTGCACTGCTCGGGCGCGAACTCGATGGTGCTGGAGATCTCGGCCACGCCGTTCATCTTCACCTTCAAGCTCTGGGACTGGGGCCGCGTCGGACTCGACGGCATCCCCCGCCCCGTGCACCTCGACCACGGCGCCCGCAACATCCAGTGGGACCGCGACACGACCTGGGTGGGCGACAACCTCCTCGACCAGGTCGAGACCATCCGCACCGACGGCGACGTGATCGAGGAGAGCACGGGCCTGCACGAGCTCGAGTTCATCGAGGTGCGCCGGCACTGGTTCGCAGAGGGTGCCGACCACGACACGGACGGCACGGTCAACGTGCTCAACCTGGTCGAGGGGGATGAGGTGCAGGTCGTCAGCCCGACCGGCGCCTTCGAGCCCTTCGTCATCCACTACGCCGAGACGTTCATCGTCCCGGCCGCGGTGGGTGCGTACCGGATCGAGCGCACGGAGAACTCGCGCAGCGCCCGCTTCGCGACCGTCAAGGCGTACGTGCGCGGCTCGCGCACGAGCGACAACTGAACACAGCAACCCGAATGCAGCACCCGCAATGACGCAGCACCCGCGAGGATCCCGAAAGGGAATCCCTTGCACCGCACTCATCACCTTGGTAGCGTGAAACCAGATTTCTGGTAACGATACCAAACGAACAAGGGAGTTCTGAATGATTTCGCGACGCACGATCGCCGCTGCCGCGGCCGGTCTCCTCCTCGGCACTCTGGCTCTGGCCGGATGCTCCGGCGACTCCGGATCCGGAGACGCCGGCGAGGTGACCGGCACGCTCAACTTCTACACCGACAAGGCGGCGTGGAAGCCCGACTTCGAGTCGCTCAACGAGGTCAGCGGCGAGGCCGTCGACATCACCCTCAAGACCACCGGCTACTCGGACGCGAACCAGTACGACGCCTTCATCAAGCAGTCGTTCCGCACCGACAAGTCGCCGGGCCTGTTCACGTGGCACACCGGCGACTCGCTCAAGCAGCTGGTCGACGAGGGCCTGGTGGCCGAGACCACCGACATCTGGACCAAGGCCGTCGACGAGGGCTGGGTGAGCGAAGACCTGCGCGACAGCTACACGTTCGACGACAAGCAGTACTGCGTGCCGATGAACATCGCCTACTGGATCATGTTCTACAACAAGGCCGCCTTCGCCGACAACGGCATCGAGGTGCCCACCAGCTGGGACGAGCTGAACGACGCCGCCGAGACGCTGAAGGATGCCGGGGTCACCCCGTACTACCAGACCAGCGTGCTCTTCACCTTCCAGTGGTTCCAGCACCTGGTCGCCTCGACCGACCCCGACCTGTACGCCGGGCTCACCACGGGCGACGTCAAGTACACCGACCCCGAGATCGTCGACGTCATGAACGTGTGGCTCGAAGAGCAGGAGGCCGGCTGGTTCAGCGACGCGGGCAGCACCACCGACCCCGCGGTCGGCCTCAAGCAGGGCGACTACGCAATGATCAACTTCGGCACGTTCTTCGCGGGCAACCTCGAAGGCGCGGGCATGACCACCGACGACTACGGGATGTTCGCGATCCCGGCCGTCAGCGACGACCTCGACGCCACCCCGGTCGCCGTCGAGTCGGGCCCGATCTGCACGGCCGAGAACTCGAAGCAGCGCGACCTCGGACTCGCCTACGCCGAATGGTGGATGTCGCCCGACGCGCAGACCGCCTGGAACGACGCCCACGGCGACGTGGCGTTCAACCCGAAGGCGAAGGTGTCCGACCCCGCGCTCGCCGAGCTCGGCACCGAGATCGCCGGCGACGACTACATGCTGTACGACCGGTTCTTCGAGGCCATGCCGACCGAGATCGTGACCACCGCGATCGAGCAGTTCGGCGCCTTCAACGCCAACCCCGGCGACCCGATGCCGTTCCTGGAGAAGATCCAGGCCACGGCTGACAAGTACTGGGCAGAGCAGGAGTAAGCACCGGATGGCGCATCAGAAGTCGCCGTACCAGTGGTCCGCCCGGGGCTTCATCGCCCCGGGCGTGATCCTGGTCGCGGTCCTGCTCTACCTCCCCCTGCTGTGGACGGTCTTCCTCAGCTTCACGCAGTACAACGGCCTCGGCAGCCCCGACTGGATCGGGCTCGACAACTACGTCGAGATGTTCACCGACGGCGACTTCGTGGGCTCGGCGATGAACACCGTGCTCTGGGTGATCGGCACCCTGATCATCCCGGTCGGCATCGGCCTGGCGATCGCGCTGCTCACCTGGAACCTCGGCGGCGGCATCTGGCTTCGCCTCCCCTTCCTCATCCCCTACGCCCTCTCCGGCATCGGCGTCGGCGTGGTGTGGTCGTTCATCCTCTCCTCGGGCGGAGCGCTCGACCAGGCCCTCGCCGCGTTCGGCGTGACCGACCCGCCGCGGTGGCTGCTGGATGCTCCGCTCAACACGATCGTCATGATCATCGCCTCGTCGTGGCAGGGCGTCGGCGTGAACGCGCTGCTGTTCACCATCGGCCTGCAGGCCATCCCGAAGGAGCCGCTCGAGGCCGCCCGCATCGACGGCGCCGGCGGCGTGCGCCTGTTCACCAGCATCCTCTGGCCGATGCTCCGCCCGCTCACGGCCGTGGTCGTCGGACTCTCGATCGTCGCGAGCCTGAAGACCTTCGACATCGTCTGGGGCATGACCAAGGGCGGACCGGGCACCGTCTCGGAGACCCTCGCGCTGACGATGTACAAGGAGACGTTCGTGAACAGCGACTACGGACTCGGCTCGGCGATCGCGGTGTTCCTCACCGTCATCACCCTGGTCGCGTCGGTGCTGTACCTGCGTCAGCAGCTCTCCCCGAAGAAGGAGATGTGATGTCGAAGATCATCCGCACCGCCGTGCTCGTCATCCTCGGACTCGTGTGGCTGCTGCCCGCGTACCTCCTCGTCGTGAACGCGATGAAGGACCCGATGACCTTCACCTCGAAAGAGTCGTGGATCCCCACCGACTTCCACCTGTTCCAGAACTTCGCCGACGCGTTCGAGCTGTCGGGCCTCGGCGACAGCATCCTCAGCACCCTGATCTACTCGATCGTCTCGCCGACCATCGCCGTGCTCGTGGGGGCCGCGGCCGGGTACGCGATCGTGGCCCTGCGGCTCAAGCGCGGCTTCCTGTGGTTCGTCGTGATCTTCGGCGGCACCGTGTTCCCGCTGCAGATGGTGCTGCTGCCGCTGTTCGACGCCTACTCGCGCATCGGACTCTTCGACACCCGCGTGGGCATGGTGATCATCTACACGGTGATCTCGATCCCGTTCTCGGCCTTCGTGATGCGCAACTTCTTCACCGGCGTCGCGCACAACGTGTTCGAGGCCGCGGTGCTCGACGGCGCCACCACCTGGCGCATCTTCGTGCGGCTGTACCTGCCGATGGCGTCGAGCGCGCTGGTCGCGATCTTCATCCTGCAGGCCACGTTCGTGTGGAACGACCTGCTGCTCGGCCTCACGCTCAGCCAGTCCGACGACATCCGCCCCATCATCACGACCCTGTCCGGCATGCAGAGCACCTACGGCGGCGCGCAGATGTCGGTCGTGCTCGCCGCGGCCGTGCTCGTCTCGCTCCCCACCGTGGTGCTGTTCCTCTGCACCCAGCGGTTCTTCGCCAAGGGCCTCGCGCTCGGCCAGTACTGACCCTCTCTCCCGCCCCTCGAAAGGCATCATGCATCCGCTCATCCCCACCGTCGAGGACCTCGCCGCCGACGCCGTCACCCACCATTACGACGACATGATCGCGCCCACCGGCCTGACGAACATGTTCGGGACCGTGCGCGTCGATCACGACCTGACCGCGATCAGCGCGGTGCAGTTCCCGCCCGTGTCGCAGGGACTCACGCAGACCGCGGTGCTGTTCGTCGACGGACGGCTGTTCGCCTCGTACGGCGTGCCCGTGACACACGAGTGGCGGGCGGATCGGGTGGTGCGGCGCGCCACCGTCGGCGAGCTCGAGATCGAGACCACGACGGTGTGCGTGCCGGGGAAGACGGCGGTGGCGATCGACATCGCGGTGCGGAACACCGGATCGCAGGATCGGGAGGTACGGATCGGGCTCTCGGCCGCGGCACGGGTCACGCGCTCGCAGGAGGCCTGGCTCGACGCGGAGTCGCCCTCGGAGCGCGACACCGCGACCGTCGACGGCGAGCGCCTGGTGTTCTCGTCGGCGGATGCCGCGGCCTGGAGCGTGCAGGGGATCGCCGGCGGATCATCGGCGCTGAGCGGAGTGGCCGACCTTCCCGAGGCGTTCGATACGGGCATAGGCGGGAACGGCCGCGGCGGCGAGCTGTCGGTGGCGCTCGCCGTTCCGGGCGGGGGCGTCGCGCGCACGGCCTACGTGCAGGCGGTCGGGATCTCCGAGGACGATGCGGCGCGCGCGTACGACGCCATCGCCGCGGATGTGCCCGGTGCCGTCGCTGCGGCCGAGGAGTTCTGGAACCGGCAGCTGCACGCCGCCTTCGACCCCGACGACGGAGAGTTCTCCGGCGCGCTGCCGGTGCTGGAGACGGCATCCGCGCCGCTCCGCCGCCTGTACTGGTGGGCGGTGCTGGGCGTGATCTGGTTCCGCCGCGACTTCGCCGGGAACGTGCTCGGCCGCTCGTACGACACCCTCATGCCGAACTACTGGGGCACCACCACGTTCATCTGGGACTACAGCCTGAGCTCCGTCAGCCACGCGCTGCTCGACCCCGCCGAGATGCGCAACCAGGTGCGGCACTGGATCTCGCTCGACATCCACTCGCACTTCGGCACCTCCTCGCTCACCGGCGGGCCGGTCGGCCGCTGGTACTCCGTGAACGACTACGCCATGACCCGGCTCGTGCACGACTACGTGCGCTTCACCGGCGACACCGCGTTCCTCGACGAGATCGTCGGCGATCAGACCGTCGCCGCGTCGGTGCGGCAGTGGGCGATGGCATGGAAGGACTTACGCCGAGGCACCGCCCTGGCCGATTACGGGGAGATCGACAACCTGCTCGAGTGCGTGAGCTCGTACACGCACGAGGTCGCGAGCCTGAACGCCGCGAACGTGTGGAGCATGCGGACGGCCGCCTCCCTCGCCGACCTGCAGGGCGACGCGTCGGGCGGTGCGGAGCTGCGCGCCGAGGCCGACGCCCTGCTCCCGGCTGTGATCGAGCGCTACATCCCGGGTCAGGGCATCTTCGCCGCCGGACAACCCGACGGCACGCAGCTGCCGGTGCGGCACTGCTACGACTTCAGCGTGGTCGGCACGACCGTGGCCGACGACCTCGCGCCGAGCATCCGCGACGAGATGGTCTCGTTCTTCCAGCGCGAGCTGCAGACCGACAACTGGATGCGCGCGCTCTCGCCGTGGGATCCCGACGCCAGCTACAGTCCCCGCCCCGACCACCAGTGGAACGGCGCCTACCCCGCCTGGCCCGCGGATGCCGGCCGCGCGCTGGCCGCCCTCGGTGCCCCCGAGGTGCTCACGTCGTGGGTCGAAGGGTTGTCGCGCACGGCGAACCAGGGCCCGATGGGGCAGGCGCACTTCGTCGAGGAGGCCGTGCCCGGGATCAACGGCGGCGCACGAAAGGCCCCGCCGCAGTTGCCGTACATCATCGACTGGTCGTGCTCGTCGTCGGGCGCCTGGGTCGAGCTCGTGATCGAGGCCCTCTTCGGCGTCTCGGTCACGACCGACGGCTCGGTGCGCGCGGCCGGCTGTGTCGCCGCACTCGACCCGCATGCGGTGCTGCGCGGGCTGCGGGTGGGCGAGAAGACCTACGACATCGACGCCTCGGGAGGGATCGCCGAGACCGCCGGGCGCTGAGCACGACCGCCGGAGCACTGCACGAACCGCAGGACCACGCTGTACCCACACGAACACGAAGGAGTGATCGAGATGAGAAGACGCATGATCGCGGCGGGTCTCGCCGCCGCATCCCTCTGCGCCGGAGCCCTGTTCGCCGCCCCGGCGAGCGCGACGGTTCCGGCCGGGGGCGGACATGGCGGCGGACACGGCGACGGCCAGTGCTCGCTGGTCGACAAGACGCTCACGGCGACATCGAGCGTGAACCAGAACCTGACCGAGACCTTCACGACCTACGGGAACACCGGCGGGGAGTGGACCGGCGGCGACAGCACCTACTCGATGCCGCTCGGCAAGGGGAAGACCGGCTGGTTCTTCTCGGACACGTTCCTCGGCACCGTGAACCCCGACGGGTCGCGCCCGACCGACTCGCCCTTCGTGAACAACTCCGTCGTGGTGCAGGAGCGCCGCGGCGACCTCACGACCATCACGGGCGGCACCCCCGAGGATCCGGCCGGCATCATCCCGCCCGAGCCCGACGGCAAGTGGTACTGGATCGGCGACCCGACGCCCGGCCGACACGGCACCGTGCAGGTGCCGCTGCTGCAGTTCGCGCGCACCGGCACCGGGCAGTGGGACTTCGCGTGGACCGCGAACCGGCTCGCCACGCTCGACGGGCAGACGCTGCAGCTGGAGGGCATCGTGGATCTGCCCTCGGCCACCGGCATCAATTGGGGTTCGTGGACGCTGGAGGAGCGCGGCACGACCTACATCTACGGCATCGCCGACCCCGGTGGCGTGCGCTCGGCGTACGTCGCGAAGGTGCAGGGCAAAGACGGCCTCAAGGGCACGTGGACGTACTGGAACGGCACGAGCTGGGTGGCGGACGAGGCGGATGCCGTGCCCGTGGTGCCCTACGTGGCCAACGAGTTCAGCGTCGCCCCCTTCCGCGACGGCTACCTGCTGGTGACGCAGGACACGTCCGAGCTGTTCAGCACCCGCATCGTCGCGCGCACCTCGTGCTCGCCGACGGGTCCGTTCACCGACCCGGTCGAGCTGTACCGCACGCCCGAGACCGGGGCGCTCGGCAGCTACGGAGACCCCGACGTGTTCACCTACAACGCGCACGAGCATCCGAATCTGCGTCAGGGCAACCGCGTCCTCGTCTCCTACAACGTGAACACGTTCGACAACGTGGGTGACGTGTACGACGACGCCTCGATCTACCGGCCGCGGTTCATCGACGTGCAGCTGAAGGTCACCGGATGACGGATGATCGCGCGGCGCTCCGGGGGCTGCTCGCCTCCGGAGCGCCGGTCACCTGGGTATTCGCGGGCGACTCGATCACCCACGGCCTCATCCACACCCGCGGTGCCCGCAACTACGTCGATCACCTGCACGAGCTGATCCGCGGCGATGCCGGGCGGGTGCAGGATGCCGTGATCAACACCGCGATCACGGGGTGGCGGGCCGACCTGATCCTCGGGGACTTCGACCGTCGCGTGGCGCACTGGCGGCCCGACGTGGTGACGCTCATGATCGGCACGAACGACTGTACGACGGAGTGGCTCGACCCCGTGATCGAGGTGTCGGCGTTCGCGGATTCGATCGCGGAGTTCGTGCGGCGGGTGCGGGCGGGCGGTGCGGTGCCGGTGCTGCAGACACCGCCGACCGTCGACCTGCTGCACGCGCCCGACCGCGCCCGCATCGGGGAGTTCGCCCAGGCCATCCGGGATGTGGCCGCGCGGGACGGCGCGGTGGTCGTGGACCAGTTCGCCGCGTTCGCGGAGTTCTCGGCGGGGACGGGGCCGGGCAACGACGGCATGCCGTGGGGCCTGCTCGACGACGCGTTCCACCCGAGCGCGGCGGGGCACGCCCTGCTCGCGCTCGAGTGGGCCGAGGTGGTCGGGGTCGGGGGCGACTCCGGCTCGCCCGTGCTCGCGGATCTCGCGGCCCGGGTGGCGGTCGCGCGGCATCCGCCGTGGCCTCCCGCGTGACGGTCGGCGCGCGGCCGCGTGCGTGATGCCGTCCCGGCCCTCTGCGTCCGACCCGGCCCCTTGCGTGCGCACGCAAGGGGCCGGGTCGATCGGAAGGGGGTGGTTCGGCAGTGGGGTCAGCCGGCCTGCACGTCGAGCACCCAGGTCACACCGAAACGGTCGGTGAGCATCCCGAACCCCGCCGACCACGCCGAGGCCGCGAGCGGCTCGATGACCGTCGCACCGTCGGCCAGACCGTCCCAGTAGCCGCGGATCTCGTCGAGCGAGTCCGCCCGCAGCGACTGGAAGAACGTCCGGTCGGTGATCGTCGCGCCGTTCTCCCGGCGTGTGGTGCCGGCGGTCGCCGACGGGTCCGGGTCGTCCAGTCCCGGGATGTCGTACGCCATCAGGCGGAGGCCGTCCGACTCGATCTGCCCGAACACGATCTTGTCGAAGCCGGGCACCCCTTCCGGCATGCCGAACTGCCCGTAGGTCGCGGCGGTGACCTCGCCTCCGAAGACGGACCGGTAGAACTCGAGCGCCTGCCGAGCTGTGCCGCGGAAGTTCAGGTGGGTCGTGGTGGTGATGCTCATGAGATGTCTCCTTCTCGTGCGGCCCGCCGTTCGAACCGCCTGAGTGCAACGATCACAGGGGTAGCGGTCAGTTTCTGTCCTCTCCCTCGGGCAGACTGAATCCCATGACCGGAAGCTCGTCGCGCATGCTCGCGCTGCTGTCGCTGCTGCAGACACCGCGCGACTGGCCGGGCCACGTGCTCGCCGAACGCTTGGAGGTCAGCCCGCGCACCGTGCGCCGCGACGTCGATCGGCTGCGCGAGCTCGGCTACCGGATCGGCGCGATCAAGGGCCCCGACGGCGGCTACCGTCTCGCGGCCGGATCCGAGCTGCCGCCGCTGCTGTTCGACGACGACCAGGCGGTGGCGATCGCGGTGGCGCTGCAGACCGTCCCCTCCAGCGGCATCGACATCGAGGAGGGCGCGGCGCGGGCACTCGCCACCGTGCGGCAGGTCATGCCCTCCCGGCTACGGCACCGTGTCGACGGCATCCGCTTCACGGGTGCCGCTGCCGATGTGCGCGTCGATCCGGCGGTGCTCGAAGCGGCGAGCGCAGCCGTGCGCGATCGACAGGTGCTGCGCTTCGACTACGGCTCCGACCGCGATCGCCCGGCCCGACGCACCGAGCCGCACGCGGTGGTCGCCCGCGAAGGCCGCTGGTACCTGCTCGCGTGGGACCTGGATGCCGCGGACTGGCGCACCTTCCGGCTGGATCGGATGCAGCCGCGCATCCCCACCGGACCGACGTTCACCCCACGCACGCTGCCGGCGGCGGATGCCGAGACCTATCTCGCCGCGCGGGCGAAGGGGGCGGCGGCCGAGGACCGTTGGCCGTGCGTCGGCGAGGTCGTGGTCGAACTCCCGGCGCGTGAGGTCGCTCCCTGGGTCGGCGTCGGCGAGGTGGAGGAGGTCGCCGACGGTTCGTGCCGGATCACGATCGGCTCCTGGTCGTGGGTCGGGGTGCTCGCCGCGGTCGCCCGGTTCGATGCGCCGTTCACGGTGGTGGGCCCGGCGGCGCTGCGCGCGGCCGCCGGGATGCTAGCGGGGCGGTTCGCGGCAGCGGGCGACTAGTCCTCCTGAACCGCCCATTCGTAGGAGGTATCCCCATATCCCGGAACAACGTCCATGATCGGGTGGCCACATCACCTTCCCGTTCGCTTGAATGGCCCGATGACGAAGGATTTGCCGGAAGACGAACCAGCCGACGAGAAGATGCGACGGCTGGTGATGGACGGAGTCACCTCGGGCCACGGGTCCGAGGTGGATCACGCGTATTTCGATCGGCTTCGAACCCAGACACTCCCGACCAAGAGCGGGCCTCTCACCAACGCTCCGGTTCTCGACACGATGCCGACCGCGGAGGTCCTCCGAGACCTCCGCGCGGACAGCGTGTGATCTACCTCGACGCCTCGGCGCGGTGAAGGCACTCGTCCATGAAGCAGAGACCTCGGCGATCGTCGCTGCCTTCGGCGCCGGAGCGGAATTCGTCGCCTCCCGCCTCCTCGCCGTCGAGCTGCACGCCGTGGCAGATCGACGTTCCCTCGATCACGGGAGCGCTGATGACCTGCTCGATCGAGTCGCGCTCGTCTCCCTCGACGATGACACGATGGCCCGCGCCATCCGCCTCCGCAGCGGCCTGCGCACTCTCGATGCCCTGCACCTGGCAACGGCGATCGAACTGAGCGACGTGGTCACGTCAGTTCTCACCTATGACAACGAACTCGCGGCGGCGGCACGCGCGCATGGGCTGCCTCTCGCTGACCTCTCGTGAGCGCAGCGCGGTCGCCCTCCGAACGGAAGGCCTCGCGGGAGAGCCGCCTCACCCGCGCCGGTAGACTGAGCATGCCCCGCCGGCCCCTTCCTTTGGAGTGCGCGTGACCACCGCCCCTGCACCTTCCCACCAGCACGTCCCCGACTCCGTCGAGAACGCGATCGCGACGCCCGAGAAGGAGCAGCCGTACGCGGCCCTCGGACTCAAGCCCGACGAGTACGAGCGCATCAAGGAGATCCTCGGCCGCCGCCCCACGTCGGGCGAGCTGGCGATGTACTCCGTCATGTGGTCGGAGCACTGCTCGTACAAGTCGTCGAAGAACTACCTGCGCCGCTTCGGCCAGAAGGTCTCCGACGAGATGAAGGAACGCCTCATGGTGGGCATGGGCCAGAACGCGGGCGTCGTCGACGTCGGCGAGGGCTGGGCCGTCACCTTCAAGGCCGAGTCGCACAACCACCCGTCCTTCATCGAGCCCTTCCAGGGCGCGGCGACCGGCGTCGGCGGCATCGTCCGCGACATCATCTCGATGGGCGCTCGCCCGGTCGCGGTCATGGACGCCCTGCGCTTCGGTGCGGTCGACCACCCCGACACCGCCCGCGTCGTGCACGGCGTGACCAGCGGCATCAGCTTCTACGGCAACTGCCTGGGCCTGCCGAACATCGGTGGCGAGACGGTCTTCGACTCGGTCTACCAAGCCAACCCGCTCGTGAACGCGCTCGCGGTGGGCGTGCTGCGCCACGAAGACCTCAAGCTCGCCAACGCGACCGGCGTCGGCAACAAGGTCGTCCTCTTCGGTGCGCGCACGGGTGGCGACGGCATCGGCGGCGCCAGCATCCTGGCCTCCGACTCCTTCGACTCGACCGGCCCGACCAAGCGCCCCGCCGTGCAGGTGGGTGACCCGTTCGCCGAGAAGGTGCTCATCGAGTGCTGCCTCGAGCTGTACCGCGGCGAGCTCGTCGAGGCGATCCAGGACCTGGGTGCCGCCGGCATATCGTGCGCGACCAGCGAACTCGCGGCCAACGGCAACAGCGGCATGAAGGTCTCGCTCGACAACGTGCTGCTGCGCGACCCCACGCTCACGGCCGAGGAGATCCTCATGTCGGAGTCGCAGGAGCGCATGATGGCGATCGTCGCGCCCGAGAAGCTCGACGCCTTCCTCGAGGTCGTGAACAAGTGGGAGGTCGAGACCTCCGTGCTCGGCGAGGTCACCGGCGACGGGCGCCTCATCATCGACTGGCAGGGCGAGCGCATCGTCGACGTCGACCCCTCGACCGTCGCGGTCGACGGCCCCGTCTACGACCGTCCGGTCGCCTACCCGACCTGGATCGACGCGCTGCAGGCGGATGCCGCCGAGAACCTGCCCCGCGCGAACGACCCGGAAACGCTGCGCGAGCAGTTCCTCGCCCTCGTCGCCTCCCCGAACCTGGCCGACACGAGCTGGATCACCAACCAGTACGACTACTACGTGCTCGGCAACACGGCCCTGAGCTTCCCCGACGATGCCGGCATGATCCGCGTCGACGAGGAGTCGGGTCTCGGCTTCGCGATCTCGACCGACGCCAACGGCCGGTACTGCCAGCTCGACCCGTACGCGGGTGCGCAGCTCGCCCTGGCCGAGGCATACCGCAACGTCGCCGTCACCGGCGCCGTGCCCACGGCCATCACCGACTGCCTGAACTTCGGTTCTCCCGAGAACCCCGAGGTCATGTGGCAGTTCGGTCAGACGGTCGACGGCCTGGCCGACGGCTGCTACGAGCTCGGCACCCCGGTCACCGGCGGCAACGTCTCGTTCTACAACCAGACCGGCGACGTACCGATCCACCCGACCCCGCTGGTCGGCGTGCTCGGCATCATCGACGACGTCTCGCGCCGCATCCCCTCCGGATGGCAGGACGAGGGTCAGAACATCTACCTGCTCGGCACCACCTCGACCGAGCTCTCGGGTTCGGCCTGGGCCGACGTCGTGCACCACCACCTCGGCGGACTGCCGCCCAAGGTCGATCTCGCCGGCGAGAAGCGCCTCGCGGGTCTGCTCTCCGCCGCCCGTGACGAGTGGCTCATCTCGTCGGCGCACGACGTCTCCGAAGGCGGCCTCGCGCAGGCTCTCGCCGAGGGTGTCATGCGCTTCGGTGTCGGCGCGCGCGTCTGGCTGAACGAGATCATCGAGAGCAACGGAGTGGATGCCGCATCCGCCCTGTTCTCCGAGTCGACCGGCCGCGTGATCGTGACTGTGCCGCGTGAGGACGACGTGAAGTTCCGCGGCCTGTGCGAGGGACGCGACTACCCGGTGATGCGCATCGGCGTGACCGACACCGAGGGCGCGAAGCTCGAGGTGCAGGACGTCTTCACCGTCTCGATCGCCGAACTGCGCGAGCGCTCGCAGGCCACGCTCCCCTCGTACTTCGGCCCGACGGTCACGGAGGTCAGCGCATGAGCGACGTGAGCCGGCAGAACCCGAACGAGGAGGACTACGGCGACCTCGGCGAGAAGCGCAACCGGCGCATCCGCATCGTCGCCTGGACCGTGATCATCGCGCTCATCCTCGGCGGTGGCGGCGCGACCGTGATCACGCTCATCCTGGGCTGAGCGCCGCGGCGGGCGTAGTTGGCCGAGGACGGCGCGGCTGGAGTCGCACGGGCGAGGCGCGTCGCCTCCGTCGGCAAAATGCAGTTCCCGCGGCCTCTTCGCGCCGAGAAGGCCGCGGCAGGCGCTTTTCTCCGCGGGATCAGTCCTGGCTCTCGACGCCGTCGCACCGCGCGCGTACCCTCGGGCGGGAACGGAGGCACCATGACCATCCAGCCCAGAGACGTGGCCCGGGATGAAGACATCGAGGGATACCTGCTCGGCTCACCCGTGAGCGTCATGCGCGAGTTCATCACGACTCCCGGTCGAGGACCGCGCCTGCACCGGCATCCTTATGCCGAGACGTTCGTCATCCATCACGGCCGCGCGCTGTTCACGGTCGGCGACGAGCAGGTCGTCGGCGTCGGCGGTCAGATCCTCGTCGTCCCCGCACTCGTCTCCCACCGTTTCGAGGTGCTCGACGGCGGCACGTACGAGGCGACGCACATCCATGCGAACGACCGATTCGTCACGGAGTGGCTGGCGTAGACACGACATCCACTGCCGGCGCTCAGCGGCGGAGGAGGTACCCGACCAGCTCGACGACCGCCCCGGAGTCCCGTGCTTCACGGCCGAGGGACTCCACGATGATCGCCCCGAGGATGGCCCTCCCGATCTGGGCGACCGGCGCATCGGCCGGCAGCTGCCCGTCTCGGATGCCGCCGCGCAGGCGCTCCGACAGATGCTGCTCGACTCCGAGACTCTCGCTGAGATGCACTCCGACATCGGCGTCATCGGCGGCTGCGGCGACGAGCGACCGCAGCAGCGCATCACCCTGGGGCGCCTCCAGGATCGACAGCACCGAACGCAGCCAGCTCTCGACGTCGGCGAGCAGGTCGCCGGTGTCGGGCACGACGAAGTCCACAGGAATGAGACGGCCATCCACGAGGCAATCGGCGATCAGTGCACCGCGCGAGGGCCACCAGCGGTAGATGGTCTGCTTTCCGACGCCGGCTTCCTTGGCGATGCCCTCGATCGTGAGCCGGTCGTACCCCTGCGCGTGGAAAAGCCGAGAGGTCGCATCGAGGATCGCCTCGCGCGCCGCAGTGCTGCGCACAGGCCCGCTCCGATGCTCGTTCACCATGCGTTCAGGATAGCCACAGATCGCTAGACGAGACGTACCGTATGATCTTCGAGTCTGAAGGAGACCACTGTGGCATCACTGCTGTACCGTCTGGGTTCGTTCGCTGCGCGCAAGGCGTGGACGGTGATCGTGTCGTGGATTCTGATCCTCGGTCTCGGCGTCGGCGCCTTCCTCACCCTCGGGGGCACGCTGAGCAACAGCTTCGACATCCCCGGCACCGCCTCGGGCGAGGTGACCGACGAGCTCGCCGAGAAGCTCCCGGATTCCGCCGGCGGCACCGGAACGGTCGTCTACCGGACCACCGACGGTTCGGCGTTCACCGACGAGCAGAAGCAGGAGATCTCGGACCTCGCTGCCGGCGCGGAGGACCTCGACGGCGTCGCGTCCGTGATCGATCCGTTCGACGCACAGCAGCAGCAGGCAGATCGGGCCCAGGAGCTGGCCGACGGCGAGAAGCAGATCGCCGACGGCCGCACACAGCTGGATGCCGCCCAGACGCAGCTCGACGAGGGCAGGGCTCAGATCGAAGCCGGCCTCACGCAGCTCGCGGCCGCCCGCACCCAGGCGGAGCAGGCCGGCGCCGGCCCCGAGCAGCTCGCCGCCCTCGACGCCCAGGTCGCGGCACTGAACGCCCAGGCCGCCGAACTCGAAGCCCAGAACGCGAAGCTCGATCAGTCCCGCATCACCCTGCAGGAGAACGCCGATCAGGCGGAGCTGGGTTCGACCCTGCTCGACCTGGCCGACGGCATCGGCGTGGTGTCCGAAGACGGCTCGACCGCCATCGTCAACGTCTCGTTCGTCGACCCGCGCCTGGAACTCTCGGAAGAGGTCAAGCAGGGCACGATCGACCACTTCGCCTCCGCTCCGGTCGACGGGACCGAGGTGGATTTCGGCACCGATATCGCGCAGGGCGTTCCCGAGATCTTCGGCGTCGGCGAAGCGGTCGGCCTCGTGTTCGCCGCGATCGTCCTCATCGTGATGCTCGGCTCGCTCATCGCCGCGGCCCTCCCCATCGTCACCGCCATCGTCGGCGTCGGTGTCGGCGTGACGGCATCCCTCGCCTTCTCGGGCGTGGTCGACATGGCCTCGGTGACCCCGGTGCTGGGTGTGATGCTCGGCCTCGCGGTCGGCATCGACTACTCCCTCTTCATCGTCAACCGGCACCGCAAGCAACTGCTCGCCGGCGTCCCGGTGCGCGAATCGATCGGCCTCGCCACGGGCACCTCCGGCACGGCCGTGGTGTTCGCCGGAACCACCGTGATCGTCGCGCTGCTCGCGCTCAACGTGACGGGCGTGCCGTTCCTCGGGCTCATGGGCACGGTCGGCGCTGTGTGCGTCGCGGTGGCCGTGCTCGTCGCGATCACCCTCGCGCCTGCCATCCTCGGCCTCGTCGGCGACCGTCTGCTCAGCCGTCGCGCTCGCGCCACGGTCGGTCAGGAGCACGCGGCCGGCAAGCCCGTGAAGCGCATGTCGACCCTGCGCGCGGTCGTCACGACGCTCGTGAGCGTGGTCGCGCTGCTGATCATCGCGATCCCCGCCATGTCGATGCGACTCGGCCTGCCCGACGGATCGAGCGAGCCGAGCGACTCGACCAGCTACCGCGCGTTCCAGACCGTCGACGAGCAGTTCGGTGAAGGGGCCAACGGCCCGCTGCTGGTCACCGCGACCCTCGACGACGCGGTCAGCGACGACGACCTGCTCGCCACTCAGGTGACGATCGCCCAGGCCATCGCCGACCAGGACGACGTGGTGGCCGTCGCGCCGATCGCGGCATCCGACGACAACACCCTCCTCGCGTTCCAGGTCTTGCCGGAGGAGGGGCCGAACAGCGCCTCCACCGAGAAGCTCGTGCAGGACCTGCGGTCGATGCCGGCGGTCGGCGACGGGATCGCTCTCGGCGTCGCCGGTCAGGCCGCGATCAACATCGACATCTCCGAGGCCCTGGCCGGAGTCCTGCCGCTGTATCTCGTGGTCGTGGTCGGGCTCTCGCTGCTGATCATGATCGTGGTGTTCCGCTCGCTGCTCGTGCCGCTCATCGCCACCGGTGGCTTCGTGCTCTCGCTGTTCGCGACGTACGGCCTGATCGTCGCCGTGTTCCAGTTCGGCTGGGGCGCCGAGATCATCGGGCTGCACAGCACCGGGCCGATCCTGAGCTTCCTGCCGGTGATCCTCGTCGGCATCCTGTTCGGGCTCGCGATGGATTATCAACTCTTCCTCGCCTCCGGCATGCGCGAGGCGTACGTGCACGGAGCTTCGGCGCGCGATGCCGTGGCCCAGGGCTTCCGGGCCGGGCGCTCGGTCGTGACCGCCGCCGCCCTCATCATGGTGTCGGTGTTCGGCGGGTTCATCTTCTCGGAGTCGACCATCATCCGCTCGATCGGGTTCGGCCTGGCGTTCGGTGTGCTGCTCGACGCGTTCGTGGTGCGGATGCTGCTGATGCCCGCGCTCATGCACCTCCTCGGCCGCTCGGCCTGGTGGCTGCCGCGCTGGCTCGACCGCATCCTGCCCAACGTCGACATGGAGGGCGCGGCGCTCGAGCGCGATCACCCCGGCATGAAGGCCGTGGCCGTTCCGACGACCACCGATTCGGTGCCGACGGCACGGCACTCGTCCTGAGAGCGCCGCAGATTCGCGCCGAGGTCGCAGTTTTTCGCGTGGATCCTGCGACCTCGACGGGAAAATGCGCCGGGCGAGCCCGGGAGTCGGTGCCCGTGCCTAGAGTGAGGGCATGACCGCCCGGGAACGCCTGCTCGCACTGCGCGCCCAGGCCGAGGCGAGGGTGCAGGCGACGGCCGCGACCCTCGACGAGCTCACCCACGACCGTGAGAGCTCGAACGACGACGACGAGCACGACCCCGAGGGCGTCACCCTGTCGTCGGAGTGGTCACGGCTCACCGGGCTCGCCGAGGCCGCGGCATCCGAGCTCCGCCAGGTCGACGACGCGCTGGCCCGGGTGGATGCCGGCACCTACGGCGTCTGCGCGAACTGCGGCCGGCCGATCCCCGCGGGCCGGCTCCAGGCGCGCCCCTTCGCCGAGTACTGCGTCGCCTGCGCCGAGAAGCTCGGGCACTGACCCCGCCTCCCCGTCCCCGCTCCCGTCATCTCCGCGCCATCCCGGCTCCCCCGCCCGTCCGTCCCCGCACGCACAACTTCGGAGATCGCGAGCGACACGCCGATCACGAAGGGCATTACGTCGGCGCGTCGGTTCCAGGATCCGAAGTTGTGCGGAAAGCCCGGGGACACGGCGGGTGCGCGCGAGTAGCATCCCTCCCATGCCCATCACACTCGAGAACGTCGGGATCGCCGTGCGCGACCTCGAGGCGACCATCTCCTTCTTCACCGACATCGGCCTCACGGTGCTCGGTCGCGACGAGGTCAGCGGGGAGTGGGCGTCGACCGCGGTCGGACTCGACGGCAACCACGCCAAGATCGCCGTCCTGCAGACACCCGACGGGCGCGGCCAGATCGAGCTGTTCGAGTACATCCACCCCGACGCGATCGAGACGGAGCCGACCCTTCCCAACGAGATCGGCATGCACCGGATCGCCTTCTCGGTCGACGACATCGACGAGTCGCTCGCGATCGCCGCCCGGCACGGCTACCACCCGCTGCGCGGCGTCGCGAACTACCAGGACGTCTACAAACTCACGTATCTCCGCGGCCCCAGCGGCATCCTCGTGATGTTCGCGCAGGACCTCACGAAGGGCTGACCATCCCGCGCCAGATCACCTCGATCGCGGCCCGCATCCGCTCGACCACAGCGGGGTCGCTGACCCGGTCGCCGCGAACCACGAGCTGGTAGTAGGCCACCCCGGCGATCGCGTCGAAGCAGGCTTCGACGTCGAGGTCGGGCCGCAGCTCGCCCCGCGCCATCCCCACTCGGAGCGCGTTCTGCAACGGCACCCGGCGCCGCGACACGTGCGACTCCCAATACGTCTTCTGCAGAGCGCGGTCGGCCATCACCAGACGGATGCGCTGCCGGAACCGCTCTTCGGAGTATCCGGGTGCTGAGGGGGCGACTCCCTCGGCACCGAGCCCGAGCCCCGCGAGCAGGATCTCGTGCAGGTCGGCATCCGCCGGGTACTCGGGCGGCACCTCGCGGCCGACGTCGAGCGCCGCAGCGATCAGCAGCGTGAGCGACGGCCAGCGTCGATACAGGGCCGCCCGGCTCACCCCGCTGCTGGCGACCACGCGCGACACCGTCACCTCGTCGCCGGCGTCGATGATCGCGAGCGTCGCCGCGACGATCTGCCCGTCGAGGTCTTCGTCGCGCGGACGACCGGGGCGGCGGCGAACCGCGGCCCCGGCATCCGCCGTCAGAACCGTCACGCGGCGAGCGCCCGCTCGCGCAAACGGGCGATCGTGGCATCCGAGAGCCCGGCGGCGCGCAGCGGGGTCAGCGGGTCGCCGTGCTGCGCACGGAGGGTGTCGAGCAGGCTGCGCATCGACACGTCCATCGAGCCCTCGAGCAGCGACGAGGTCTTTCCGAGCGCGTCGGCGTCGAAGCCGAGCGCCTTCCACATCGCCCCCATCACGGGTGCGGTGCGCGCCATGATCGCGACCATGTTGTCGCCCGTGCGGGCATAGTCGGTGACGATGTCGTCGTCGTGCGCTCCCAGGGCGAGCAGCAGCATTGCCGCGAGCACTCCGGTGCGGTCGCGCCCCGCCGCGCAGTGGAAGGCCGCAGCTCCCGGCGTGTAGGCGATGACGTTGAGTGCGATCACGAGCTGCGGCGCCGCCCCATCGACCATGCGCCGGTACATCAGGCCCATGGCCTCGTGCGTGAGGGCGGGCTTCTCGCGGTCCATCGACTCCCCGACATCCGCGATCAGGGGCAGGTGGTGGTACGCGACCGGATGCTCGCCCAGCGGTCCACGGCCGGTGACCGAGACCTCGAGCGGCGACCGAAGGTCGATGATCGCGGTGAGCCCGCCCGCGACGAGCTCGTCCGCGACCTGCTCGGTGACATAGGCGAGGTCGTCCGTGCGGATGGCGACCCCTTCGCGGAGCACGCCGCCGTCGATCGCGATGCCGCCGAGGTCGCGCAGGTTGACCGGTGCGCTGAGGACGAGGTCGGTGTCGATGATGGTCATGTGATTCTCCTTCGGATGAGGGCACTGCCCTGGTCGATCACCGTGACGAGCACGATGATGCAGATGATGATGGCGCTGAGGTGGCCGTAGTCGTACATGCGCATGGCGGTGGTCAGCTCGAGGCCGATGCCGCCGGCGCCGACGAGGCCGAGGATGGTCGCACCGCGCACGTTCCCCTCGAACAGCAGCAGCGTGTACGAGGTGAGCAGGGGCGCGGCCTGCGGGAGGATGCCGTACTGGATCACCTGGCGCTTCGAGGCACCGACGGCCTCCATCGCGACGACGGGTCCGCGGTCGACCTGCTCCATCGCCTCGGCGAAGATCTTGCCGATCGAGCCGATGGAGCCGAGCGTCATGGCGAGGATGCCGGCGAAGGGTCCGAGCCCGACGGCCGAGACGAACATGAGCGCGAACACCAGGTCGGGCACCGAGCGGATGATGTTCATGATCCAGCGCGTCGGGTAGTACAGCCACTTCGGCGCGAGGGTGGATGTGGCCCCGAACGCGACGATGAGCGACAGCACCGCACCGAGCACGGTGCCGACGACGGCCATCTGGAAGGTCTCGAGCAGCAGCGCCAGGATGGTGCCGATCTTCGAGAAGTCGGGCGGGAACAGACGCGAGAGGAACTCGCCCATGTTGACCGCGCCCTCGCCGAGCTTGACGAAGTTGAACTCGGCGCCGTTGAACGACCAGAGCAGCAGCAGGAACGCGACCGGCAGGCCGATCAGGAAGCGGGCACGCGGCACGCGGAAGGCACTCTCGAGCCGGGCGCGCTCGGCCGGATCGAGCGTGGGGCGGTCGGCGCGGTCGGCGCGGTCGGCCCGCGGTTCAGTGGTCGTGGTCATCGCCGTCCTCCTCGTCGTCGTAGAGCGGGCTGAGGGTGGCGGCATCCAGCTGCGAGGTCACGCCCGAGACGAGCATCTCGCCGTGCCGGAGTCCCGCGATCCGGTCGCTGTGCGCCAGAGCCAGCGGCAGCACGTGCAGGCTCACCAGCACGGGGATGCCGTCCTGCGTCGCGATCTCGCGCAGCAGTTCGAGCACCGAGCCCGCGAGCTTCGGGTCGAGCGAGGCCACCGGCTCATCGGCCAGGATCACCTTCGGCTGCTGCATCAGTGCCCGGGCGATCGCCACCCGCTGCTGCTGCCCGCCCGAGAGCGAGCGCGCGGGGGCGGATGCCTTGTGCGCGATGCCGACCCGATCGAGCAGCTCGAGCGCCCGGCGGCGGTGCGCGGTCGAGAAGCCGCCGGCGAGGTTGATCGGCCCCGCGCCGTGCAGTGCGCCCGTGAGCACGTTGGTCATGACGCTGAGCCGCGGGATCAGGTTGAACTGCTGGAACACCTGCCCGACCTCGGAGCGCAGCGTGCGCAGCTCGCCCCGGGCGAGGTTGGTGACGTCGTGCCCGGCGACCCGCACCGTGCCCGCCGAGATCGGCGCGAACCCGGTCAGACTGCGCATCAGGGTCGACTTGCCGGAACCGGAGGCCCCGAGCAGAGCCACCATCTCGCCCGGGAACAGGTCGAGGTCGACGCCGTCGAGCACCGTGTTCTCGTCGTACGCCACCTGCAGGCCGCGCACCGTCACGAGGGGGAGCGCCTGGCGCAGCTCGGCGGTGGGGGTGCGCACCGCGGGGGCCTCAGTGCCGAAACCCAGACCATCCGTGCCGGGCGCGGCGGGTCGGTCGGCAACACGCCCACCCGGAGCCGCTTCGTCTCCGTTTCGGCGGTGGATCAGCACGGTCACTTGAGGTCCTTGAGCTCGACTCCGGCGACAGCGGCGATCTCGGCGAAGGACTCGAAGTCCGATCCGTCGGGGTCGGCCGTCTGCGGAGAGGCGGCGAACGCGCCGAATGCGCCCAGACGCTCGGCGTTCTCGGGGGAGAACACCTCCGCGATGCCGTCCTGGATCACCTTGCGGGTCTCGGCATCCAGCGACTGACGACCGAGCACGGCACCCTGGATGTCCATCGCCGGGCTCTCGCCCACCGCGCGCCACTCGCCGTCCGCGAACGGGAACATCGGGGCACCGAGCTCGGTGAGCATGACCGCGGTGCACGCCGCATCCACCTGCCCCTGCTCCAGCGCGGCGAAGCTGCCCTCGTGTCCGCCGGCAAAGATGGCCTCGTAGTCGGTGCCCTGCTCGAGCCCGGCCTCGTGCAGCATGTACACGGGCATGAAGTAGCCCGAGCTGGAGGCCTGATCGGCGAACGCCACGGTCTTGCCCTCGAGGTCTTCGACGGTCTGGATGGGCGAGTCCTCGAGCACGACGCAGGTCGAGACCGGCTTGCCGTCGCCCTCGAAGGCGACCAGTGCATCGACCTCTCCGGTGTTGACGGCGAGCGCGGAGGGGAAGCCGCTCATGATGCCGATGTCGACGTGGTCGGCGCGGATCGCCTCGACGACGCTGAGGTAGTCGGGCACGTCGGTGACCTCGACGTCGCGGCCGGTCGCGGCTTCGAACAGCTCGGCGAACACCTCGATCGGATTCTCGGCGGTGGGATCGTCGCCGACGGGAAGGGTGGCGATCGTGATGGGGGCGTCGGGATCGGCCGGGGCCGCCTCGGCGGTCGGGCTCTGGCATCCGGTGAGGGCGAGGGCGGCCACGCCCAGGAGGCCGACGACGGGCAGGGTGAAGCGGCGCATGATGACCTTTCGGGAGGAGAGTCCTCGGAATTCCGAGAACATCGGTATTCCAACCCCCGAAGGTGACGGGCAATTACGAGACCGCCGTACTCCGAATGGAACGTCGGGTGAACGGACGGTGTCGCCGGACAGCCGAAGCGGGGCAGCCCCCGAAGGGACTGCCCCGCAGCGGAGCGGATGCTACGGCAGCGCCGGGCCCCCGGGTCCCGCACCCGGAACCGGGTAGTACACGGGCGGAGTGTCGTCCCACGCCGACGGCAGCATCAGCAGGTCGTCGTAGTGGTGCATGGCGATGCCGCCGAACGAGGCGTCATCCTGGAACGAGGCATACGTCTTGTCGAGCTCGCCCTCGAGGTAGGTGCGTCCCTCCTCCCAGAACGTCACCGTCTCGGGGTCACCCGTGCCGGAGAGGTCCTTGGTCTCGATGCCGACCACGACCGAGTTCGGCTTGCCGATCTGGTTCGCGTAGTCGATCTCGTGCTGCGCCTGGGCGATGATTCCCGCGCTGCCGTCGGCCGTGTCCCGGTAGTCCATGATCGCGATGTAGTCGGTCATGTCCTGGATATGGTCGCTGAGCGCCTTCGTCTGCCCGTTCCAGGTGATCGAGGTGCAGCAGGCCGAGGAGTCCAACCACCGCGGGATCGCGGGGCCGACGAGCACCGGAAGCCCCGACGCGTCGCGGCGATCGATGAGGGTATCGAGGATCTCGAGCCAGCGGTTCGGGAGTCCGCCGTTGTCGGGCAGCTTCCAGTCGCTGAGGATGTACGGCTCGATGTCGACGTTGATGCCGTCGAACCGGGCGGACTCCGGCACGGCGAGGTTGTAGTCGAGGACCTTCTCGAACTCGTCGATCGCGAAGTGCTCGAACTGCTCCAGGGCGCCCAGGTACGGCGGACGCGTCCCTCCGGCGACGGTGGCCTGCACGTGGTAGCCGCGGGCGCGGGCCCACTCCACGAACGCCGCGACCTCGTCACGCGAGTCGCGCAGCATGTCGGTCGTGGCCTGGCGGTCGACGCCGAGGTAGATGGTGCGGATCGGGTCGGAGCCGAAGGTGGTGGTGTCGTCCATCACCGCGCCGAGGCGGTCGCGGGCATCCGTATCGAACACGGCCTCGTACGAGGCACGCTCCCAGATCCACATCGCGCGGTCCTGGTCGTAGACCACCGGGGTCTCGGCGGTGGCTCCACCGAGCGCGACGTACGTGGTCGGCGCCTCGGACGTGTGTCCCGACACGTCGGTCGCGCGGGCCTCGATGCTCGCGAACTCCGATCCCGAGACCGGGAACGATGCTGTGTACTCGCATCCGCCCTGCGCCGCGGCAGCCTGCCAGGCGCCGCCGTTCACCCGCACCTCGACGGCGGACAGCGCGCGGTCGGAGGCCACGTCGACGACGACGTCGAGCGAGGAGCCGGCATACGCGCCCTCGGTCGGCGAGACGACCGTGACCACGGGGCGGGATGCGGCGGGGTTGTCGACCTCGACCGCGAGGAACTCCGACCAGGTCGTGTAGAGGGTGGTGAGGTCGAGGGCGCGCACGGCGAGGTCGAGTCGCCCGTCGCGGTCGGCGATGTCGACGTCGATGCTCCACGTGCCGGCCGTGCCGGTGACCGGGATCGGGATCACCTCCTGGGCACCCACGACGAGGACGAGCTCGGAGGTGTTCGCGAACGTCCCCTCCACCGTGAGCGTCGATCCGCTGACGGTCCCGCCGTCGACGGGCGAGGTGATCGCGAGCTCGGTCGTGACGGTCTCCGCAGAGGCGGCGCCGCCGGCGGCGACCACCCCTCCGGTGAGAAGGCTCGCGGCGACCAGCGCCGACAGCCAGCGTGTGCGTCTCATCGGTGTCTCCTTCCGCTCCGCCGAGTGCGGAGTCGTCGTGACTGCCACCGTGTCGCGCGGGCATCCGGCGGTCAACGGAACGTCCGCGAAGGGGAATGACTGGAGGAAGGAATCAGGGCCGCGGCGGCGTCGGCCCTGCACTCCGCTCGGCCGATCGCACGTGCGTCGGCCATTTCACGCGGATGCGGCCGAGGGAAGCGCGATTCCCCGCAGCACGCGCCGCGAGCGCCAGACACCTTGCCGAACCGGGCCCGAATGAATACGGTTGCACTGCAGAGTCTCACGGGCGTCCACGGGCCGAGGAGGGCGACATGGGAGCTTTTCCGAACACCCAGCCGCTGTTCGTGAGTCTGGCGCAGCAGCTCCGCGACCGCATCGCCGCCGGCGAGTGGTCCCGGGGCGAGCGCCTGCCTCCGGAGGCGACCCTGGCGGCGACGCACGCGGTCGGCATCAACACCGTGCGGCGGGCGGTGGGGATGCTCGTCGACGACGGAGTGGTGGTCCGTCGCCAGGGATCCGGCACCTATGTCTCGGCGCGCTGGGCCGGGAAGACTCCGCTGATCGGGGTGATCGTCCCGTCGCGCAGCTACTACTTCCCCGCGGTCGTCGACGGGATCACGGACGTGGTGCAGGCCGCGGGCGCGATCCTGCGCATCGTGTCGAGCGAATACGACGACGCCCTCGAGATCCGCCGCATCCGAGAGATCCTCGCCGCCGGATGCGACGGTCTGCTGATCACGCCCACGCTGCACCTGACCGACCCCTCCGCACGGCTCGACCTGTTGCGCGCCCTGCCGATCCCGGTGGTGCTGATGGAGCGGATGCCGGTGGATTCCCCACCGGACGACGGGCTCTCGGCAGTGTGCACCGATGTCGTCGCCGGCGGGTACGCGGCCGTGCGGCACCTGGCGCGACAGGGCCGTCGGCGCATCGGATTCCTCGGACGACGAGACACCGCGACAGCCGACGCCGCGGTGCGCGGCTACCATCGCGCGATCGAAGACCTCACCCTCGCCGACCTCCGTGCCACGGTGGTGCGTCGGGAGTCGTGGGACGAGGCGGCCCTCGCGGACTACGCGCACCGCGCGCTCGCAGCGGGACTCGACGGCGTCGTCTGCCTCGGCGATCGTGAAGCGACGGCGCTCCTCCCTCACCTGAGGAGGGTGGGACTCTCGATTCCCGACGACCTCGCACTCGTCGCCTTCGACGACGAGGAGGCCGCGGACGCCCCGCTCCCCCTCACGGCCGTCTCGCCGCCGAAGCGCGAGGTCGGACGCCTCGCCGCGGCAACGCTGCTGCGCCAGCTGGGCCGGGGCGGGGATCGCACCCCGGTACGGATGCTGCTGCAGCCGGTCGTGCGGGAGCGGGCCTCCACGGCGAAACGTCTGCTGAGCGCGAGCGCGAGGGCGGGGGCGGGGGCGGGGGCGGGTTAACGAAAGAAAGTGGAGTACGGCCCGAAGGCGGTTCTCCACTTTTAGTCTTTCGGCGCTGAACGCCTGTCAGTAGTTTACGACATCATCGGAGCATGAGCAACGCCGCAGCCGCCTCGGGCGCAAGCACAGTTCCGGCCCTGGAGGCCTTCGGTTCGTCGCCATATGCGGACCTGGTCGGCGCCCGGCTCCTCGACTTCTTTCAGGCAACGTCGCCGTGGCAACGGCGCTTGTGGGATGTGGGGACCTGCCTCGTCCTCGACGAAGTGATCGAAGCAGCGGAATGGCGCAGTCGAAAGGTGCTCAGCGACGGCGCAGTGACCTGGCTCGCAAAAGATGCCGAGCGTATTGCCGGGCGCGATCCCGCTCTCGGCGAAGCCGCACTCCGCAGGCACCTGACGGAGACACTTCGCAGCTCCCTCCAGGATGGCACCCGTCATGTCCGCAGACTCCGGGAGCTTTCGGAGATGGCGACTACTGGATACATCGATCGCTGGCTGGAACTGCTCCGAAGCGGCAAGCGACCATCGGTCGAGCGATTCGCTCGTGCCGTCGGCGCACACCTTCTGGACTTGGGTTACAGCCTTCCCTTCCTCCGGAGATGGGCGCAGCAGCACATCCGAGACCGGTCCACGCTCGACGCACTTCTCGTCTCGGCGGCAAACCTGGCCACCAAGCCAGAGGAGGACTACAGCGTCATCGTCCCGTTCCATTCAGTTCCCCGGGCAAAGACACCGCTGACGACCCTGGAACCGACCTGGCGTCCTGCCGCCCTCGTACGGGAGTGGCTCGTGAACAACGGCAGCAACCCGTCCGGAGTCCGCCAGGTCGGCGGTTTCGAATATCGGGTCCGGGCCCGCGATCCTTTGGCCGCAGCGTTGCTCGCGACCGAACGCATCGACCGTCTGACTTCGCGTGCGACACTGGCGCGCGGCCGCGGAGAAGCCCCCGAGCCACATGGTTCGATCTGGGTGTCGGGATCGAGCCATCCGTTCAAGCTCGAACGGACGAGTCGTGGAGCATTCGTCCTTTCGCTCGTCGCCGAATCGCGGCTCTACGACGTTAACGACCGAACGGACCTCGATGACGCCCTTGAGCTGGCCTCTGTCCTCAATCTCGGTTCTCCAGGCCCTGCCATCGCGTCGGGGTGGGCGGCAGTCGAGGCACTCCTTGTGTCCTCGCAGGACCCGGAGGATTCCAAGGTCGGACGCGGCGCCGTAGCCGCCGATCGGTTGGCCTCGCTCGTCGCATGCTCCTGGCCCCGCGCCGATCTCACCGCGCTGTCGTACCAGCACTCACCCGCCGCGCCTGACACCGTCAGCACTCGGCTGGCCGCAGCGTCATCCAACCAGGAACGAAGCTCGATCATCGCCGCCGCCCTGGCCGGCGGGCAGTCCCTCTCGCTTCGATCCGCCTCAGATCGCGCCGCGGAGTCTCGGATGATTCGCCTGATGGCGGCCAAACGGCACACCCTGCAAGATGTGGAGGCGCATGTGCGCAGCGCGATGCGTCGGCTCTACCGCCAACGGAACATCGTGATGCACGGCGGCTCGACAGACACACTCGCCCGCGGTGCGACGCTTCGAACCTGCGCTCCACTTGTCGGTGCCGGCCTCGACCGGATCACACACGCGCGCATCGCCCGCTCGGAGAGCGCGCTCCAGCTCGCCGAGCGTGCCCAACTGAGTCTCACTCTGGTCGGCACACCGGGAGGACCTGAAGTCGACAATCTTCTCGAGTAGAGCTTCCGACACCCCGATTCTGCAACCGCTTGCATGATCGCGCCGTACGTCATAGGTTGAAAATCAGGCCCGACCCCGGGTTCGACGATCGACCCGAGGATTCCCGTGCCCCACAGTCCGCGCCGCACCCTACCGCGCGCCCCCGTCCGCATCGTGCACCTCGGGCTCGGCGCCTTCCATCGCGCACACCAGGCCTGGTACACCGCCCACGCCGATCCCGACCGCGAGTGGGGCATCGCCGCCTTCACGGGCCGCTCACCGGAGGCCGCGACGACCCTTGCACGCCAGGACGACGTGTACACACTGCTCACGCGCGGCCCCGACGGCGACCACCTCGAGACCGTCCAGAGCATCGTGGCCGCACACGACGGCGGCGACACCGAGAAGCTGCGCGACTATCTCGCCCGACCCGAGGTCACGGTCGTCACGCTCACGGTGACCGAGAAGGGCTATCGACGCGGAGCGGACGGGCGCCTCGACGTCACCGACCCCGACATCGTCGCCGACATCTGCTCCCTCGCCGGCGCCCTATCCGATCGCGCTCCCTCCCATCGCGACGCACCGGGCGCCATCGACAACGGCGTGCTGCGCACGATGCCCGCTCGCCTGCTCTGGGCGCTCGACGCCCGACGCCGGGCCCTCCCGGAGGGCACGATCACCCTGATCCCGTGCGACAACCTCGACGACAACGGGTCGATGCTCCGGGCCGTGCTCGGCGACCTCGCCTCGCTCACCTCCCCTGCCCTCGGCGCCTGGATCGACGCGCAGGTCGACGTGGTCAGCACCTCGGTCGACCGCATCACCCCGCGCACCACGGCAGACGACATCGATGCGGTCGCGGCGCGCGAAGGCATCCGCGACGAGGCTCTGGTGGTGACCGAGCCGTTCCACAGCTGGATCCTGAGCGGACGCATCCGCGCCGATCGCCCGCGCTGGGAGGATGCCGGGGCCTCGATCGTGAACGACATCGAACCGTTCGAGCAGCGCAAGCTCTGGATGCTCAACGGCGCGCACTCCCTCCTCGCCTCCGACGGCATCCTGCGCGGACACGAGACCGTCGCCGAGGCCATCGCCGATCCGGAGTGCGCCGCGCTCGTGCATGACCTGTGGGATCTCGCCCAGCGACGCCTCGATGCCTCCGCCGACAGCGCCGGCATCGACCTCGACCTTCCCGCCTACCGGGCCGCCCTGCTCGAAAGGTTCGCGAACCCCGCGATCGTCCATCGCCTGCGCCAGATCGCCGCAGACGGGAGTCTCAAGCTTCGCGCCCGCATCGTCGAGCCGGTGCGCCGCGTCCGCGCCGACGGCGAGACCGGGGAAGCCGGCCTCGCCGCGATCGCGGCCTGGACGCGGTTCGTGATCTCCGAGGTGGAGGCGGGGCGGCCCCTCGACGACGTCGCCGCAGACGAACTGACCGCACGCGCGACGGATGCGGATCCGCATCGCGCCCTGCTCGACCTGCTCGCGCCCGATCTCGCCGCCGACCCCGCCGTGCTCGGGATGCTCGCCGACCGCGCCCGCTGATCCACGCCGCACCCCGCCCCCCCCCCCCCCGCACGCACGAAGAGCGCCGATCCCGAGGGACCGGCGCTCTTCGGCGCCTGAGGCATCAGCCCTTCACGGCACCGGCCATCATGCCGGCGCCCAGGCGACCCTGGACGAAGAGGAACAGGATGACCACCGGCACCGAGATCAGGGTGGCGCCCGCCATGATGCCGGCCCAGTCGGTGGCCGACAGCTCGCTGCTGAAGGTCTGCAGCCACAGCGGCAGGGTGGCGTTGCCCGGCTTCGTCATCACGACGAGTGCCAGGGTGTACTCGTTCCAGGCCTGCAGGAACGCGAAGACGGATGCCGTGACGATGCCCGGTCCGAGCAGCGGCAGAGTGACCCGCATGAACGCCCCGAACCGGCTGCATCCGTCGACCATCGCCGCCTCTTCGAGCTCGGCGGGGATGCCGTGGATGAACCCGCGCAGCAGCCACACCGTGAACGGGACGACCGTGCCGATGTAGAGGAGGGACAGGCCGCCGACCGTGTTGAGCAGGTGCCAGCCGTCGAGCATGCGGAACTGCGAGATGAACAGCGCCTCGGTCGGGATCATCTGCACGATGAGCACGAGCAGGATGATGAGCCCGCCGCCCTTGAAGCGGAAGCGGCTCACCGCGATGGCCGCGAAGAAGCCGAACAGCACGGCGACCACGACCACGATCGCCGTCACGCCCGCACTCATTCCGAGTGCCGACCAGAAGCCGCTGTCGGCGAGGATGCCCGCGAAGCTGTCGAAGCTCAGCGGGAACGGGAAGAACCGCGGCGTGCGCGAGAACAGCTCCTCGTTGTCGGAGAGCGCGGTGTTCACCATCCAGTAGATCGGGAACACGAGGAGCAGGGCCGCGGCCACCGCGACGCCGTTCCAGGTGCGCCGCCGGGTGTCGTTGCGACTGCCGATGGTCCGGCGCGAGCGCGGCGGCACGACGGCGGGGATGTCGGTGGTCCTGGTCATGGTCGGGACGCTCATTCCGAGACCTCCTTCTGCTGGGCGAACATCTTCGCGATGTACTTCCAGGTGAGCAGCAGCGTGAGGATGAGCACGATCGTCGCGAGTGCCGATGCGTCGCCGTACTCGCCCTGCCCGATGCCGATCCGGTAGATGTAGGTGCCGAGGAGGTTGGTCTCCTCGATCGAGACGCCCGCCTGCTGCAGCACGTAGATCTGCGTGAACACGCGCAGGTCCCAGACGATCTGCAGGAGTCCGACGATCATGACCGCCGGGGTGATGAGGGGCATCGTGACGTGCCGGAAGCGCGTCCACGGACCTGCGCCGTCGAGCTCCGCCGCCTCGAGCACCTCGGTGGGAACCTGGGTGAGGGCGGAGTAGATCATGAACACGATCAGCGGCAGACTGCCCCAGATCACGGTGATCGCGGCGATCGTGAACACACCCATCGGGGTGGAGGTCCACGGGAACCCGGCCATGTCGGGGAATCCGATACGCGCGAGGATCCAGTTCACCAGGCCGTAGCGGGCGTCGAACAGCCACTGCCAGATGACCATGGTCACCAGCGCCGGAGTCGCCCACACGAGCAGCAGCGTCACCTGCAGGGCGATGCGCGCCCAGCTGCTCACCTTCGTCAGCAGCAGCGCGATCAGCATCCCGATCACCATCGACAGCGAGGCGCACACGGCGCAGAAGAGCACGGAGCGGAAGAAGACGACCCACATGTTCGGGTCGGTCAGGATCCTGCCGTAGTTCGCCAGGCCCACCCATTCGGGCTCCTGGCCGAACTGCTGCGCCAGGCCGAACTTCTGCAGCGACATCACGAACTGCTGCAGCAGCGGCCAGCCGAGGGCGATCAGCACGGCCGCGAGGAGCGGCGCGATCAGGAGGTACGGGAGCAGCGCTCCCCGCACGCGACGCGGGCGCGTGCGGGGAGCGGGCTGCTGCGGGGCCGCCTCGGGGGCGGCCTCGACATCGATCACGGGAGTGGCCATCATCAGTCGCCGTTGAGGGTCGATTCGATCTTCGCGCCGATGCGCGTGACCACGTCGTCGATGTCCTCACCCTTGGCGATCGCCGAGTACAGGTCGACCGGGATGTTGTTGCCCTCCACGATCGCCCAGTTCGGGGCCGCAGGGGTGAGGGCGCTCGTCTCGGCGATCTGCTGCTGCAGCTCGGCGTCGACGATGCCGTCGGGGATGGCCGACGCGAACGTCGTGTTGCCGGGCACCCAGCCGGAGTCCTCGGCGAGCTGGGTCATGAAGTCCTCGCTCAGGATGAGCTTCATGGCCTTCTTCGCCAGCGCCTGCTGCGACGACTTCGCCGCGATGCCGACGTTGGATCCGCCGAGGAACTGGTGGCTCTCGCCGCCGGCCTCGACCGGGGGAAGCGCCATCACTCCCGTGACGTCGGCGAGCTCGGGCGAGATGCTGTCCTGCGCGAAGACGCGGTAGGAGAACATGGCGACCTCGCCGTTGTTGTACGGCACCCACGGGTTGCCGGCGGTCTCCTTCGCGTCGAGCGCGCCGAGGGCCGAGTTCTGCCAGATGGTCTGCATCTGCTCGAGTGCGGCCTTGGCCTCGGGGGTGTCGAGCCCGCTGACCCACGCGCCGTCCTTCTCCTCGGCGTAGTTCGCGCCGTGCGAGAACAGCCAGCCCTCCAGGCCGTGCACGTCGACGACGGGGAAGTAGATGCCCTTGAAGCCCTCGACGCCGTCGGGGTTCGCCTGCTGCACCGTGGCGGCTGCGGCGACCAGGTCGTCGAGCGTCTCGGGCGCCTCGATGCCCGCCTTCTCGAGCAGGTCGGTGCGGTAGAACACGACGCTGGTGCCCGCGTAGAGCGGGTAGGCGTAGGTCTTGCCGTCGAGTGTCGCCTGGTCGACGAAGCTGGGGATCAGGTCGTCGCCGTCGACCTCGTCGTACAGGTCGGAGATGTCGGCGAGCGCGCCCACGTTCGCGAAGGTCGCGGTCTTGGTGTTGCCGATCTCGACGATGTCGGGGGTCTCGGACTCGCTCGCGAGCGAGGTCTGGAGCCGGGAGACGATGTCATCCCAGGGCTGCATCTCCACCGTCAGCGTGGAGCCGGGGTTCTGGGCGGCGAACTCGTCTTCGAGCCACGCGACCGCATCCTCGGACACGGAATCCTGCATGAGCCACACGCGGAGGTCTCCGCTCTCGGCGTCGCCTCCGTCGTTGCCGGTGCCTGAACTGCAGCCGGTGACGGCCAGCACCGCGGCCAGTGAAGCGGCCGCTGCGATCACAGTGCGTCGTGCCATTCTCGTTCCTCCATGGTCTTCCTCGACGGGCCCCGAGAGGAGCCCGATGAACGGGTGGTTCAACCGTTTCTCACGCTAACGTGCAAACGGTTGCATTACAATAGCTTCTTCGCTGAAGAGGGTGTAACGGTTGTGTTTCTGTTTGCTTACCTGGGAAAAATCGGTGCTGATGCGTCGCTCGACGCAGCGATCACGCCTTGTGACGGAGCGATTCCTGCACCGCGTTGCAGAGGGTCAGACGGCGATCGCGGCGGTGGCTCTGGCGACGGTCTCCAGCACGGTGATCGGTGCAAGCAGCTGCGCCGTGGGGATCGGGGCTGCACCGGTCGCGAGCATGCGGGCGAACGCATCCACGCCGGGCTGCACGTAGTCGGCGCCGAGCACGATGTCGCGACTGATGACTCCGTGGCCGCCCACGGCCGTCGCCCGGAACGGCACCTGGCCGTCGCCGTCCGGCCGGATGAACTCGAGCGTGACGAGCACGCCGCCGACGCGGTAGCGCGCCACGACACCTCCGGGAAGACTCTGCACGTCGATGTCCTCGGGCTCCCCCGGCACCAGGCGCTGCGCCACGTCGGCGATGTGGATGCCGTAGAAGAAGATGCCGCTGTAGGGGCTCGCCGCATCCGCGGGCCCCGTCACGGTGACCGCCTGCAGCTCGCCGATCGACCCGAGGCCCTCGGCGACGGCATCCGTGTCGGCCACCCAGCGCAGCGCCGACGATGAGGTGAGCGCCGTACCGCCGCGCTCGGCCGCCGCGACGATCTCCTGCGCATCGGCGACACCGGCCGCGAGCGGCTTGTCGACCCAGACCGGCGTGCCCGCCTCGAGGAACGGCACGGCGTGCGCGCGATGCAGCGCCCCGTCGCGCGAGGTGACGATCAGCGCGTCGATGCTGCCGAGCAGGTCGCCCGACTCGGCGACGATCCGCTCGATGCCGCCGAGCTCCGCGAGCTCACGCGTGCGGGCATCCTCGCCCGCGACGAGTGCCACCACACGCACCGGCACGTCGTCCGGCCGCTCCACGTTGAGGTACCGGATGATCTCCTCGGCGTGGCTGTTCTCGATGCCGACGATCGCGACGTTCTTCGTTTCCATGTCTCTCATCCTCTTTCACTCGTGGAGGTCGACGGGACGACTGGTGCGGGCGGACTCGTATACGGCGAGCACCACCTGCAGCGCCCGGCGGCCGTCGTCTGTGGTGATGGCGGGGCGGCGCCCGCTGCGGATCGCCTGCACGACGTCGAGGTACTGCCGGCGATGCGCCATGTCGACGTCGCTCCACCCCTCCGGCACGTCGTGCTCGACGAGCGTGTCGGCATCGGGCTGCGGCGCGGTGGCCGAGGCGAAGAACGCGAGACCGTCGTTCTCCATCACGGCGGTGCCCTGCGAGCCGTGCACGGCGAGGCGCACCGGAAGCCCCGGGTACGCCGCCGTACTGGCGAGCAGCAGGCCGATGGCGCCGCTCTCGAACTCGATCGTGGCGCCGGCGACATCCTCGACCTCGATGCCCTCGTGCGCGAGGCGACCGGTCTTCGCGCTCACCGACACCGGGGTGCCGAGCATCCACAGCAGCAGGTCCAGCGCGTGGATGCCCTGGTTCATGAGCGCACCACCGCCATCGATCGCCGCCGTGCCCCGCCAGTCGCCGGACTCGTAGTACTCCTGCGGGCGGAAGAACGCCGACTCGACGACACCCGAGGTCACGCGTCCGAGCGCACCCTCGTCGATGGAGCGACGGATGAACGAGGCGACCGGCTGGAAGCGGCGCTGGCTGATGACGGAGACCGTGCGACCGGAGGCCGCCTCGGCCGCCCGCACCCGATCGGCGGATTCGAGTGTGACGTCGATCGGCTTCTCGACGATCACGTCCACCCCGGCGCCGAGGGCCTCGATCACCGCGTCGGCGTGGAAGGCACTGGGCAGGCAGATCGCGGCGAGGTCGACGCTCTCGGCGCGGTATGCCTCGGCGGCCGACGCGTGGAACGGGACGCCGTGCTGCTCCGCGAGCGCGCGACCCCGTGCGTCGTCGACGTCGACGATCGTGGCGAGCACGCCGGCGTCGCCGAGGGCAGCGACGAGACGCGCGTGGACGGCGCCGATCACCCCGGCGCCGACGATCGCGATGCGCAGCGGTTCGGTCATGATGTCTCCTGTCGTGGGGGGTGGATGCCGCAGGTGTCGGGTCAGGCGGCGGGTTCAGAGCGTGATTCAGTCAGCCCGGCGCGACCAGGCGAGCGCCGTGCCGCCCTGGTCGGCTGAGGCCTGGGCGAGGAGGGCGAGCCGGGTCGCCGCGAGCGAGTCCCGGGTGCCGACCTCGGGGGTGCGTCCGTCTGCGAAGGCGTCGAGCGCCTCTTCGGCAGGGCGTCGTCCCGGCGGCAGATCGAGCGTGCGGGTCGGCTGATCGTCGGTGGTGACTTCGACCCGACCGCGGGCCCAGAAGATCTCGGCGCTACCGCGGGTGCCCACCAGGCGCAGGCGATAGTCGCCGTGCACGTCGGAGGCCTGCGGGGTGAGCCAGCTCACCTCGGCGGAGACGACGGCGGTCGGCGTGGTGAGCGTGGCGGCGCCGTAGCGTGCGAATCCCGCGGCGCCGTCGAGCGGGGCCGAGACGGCTCCGCGGATCACACCCTCGTCGGCCGGCGCGAACAGCAGCGCGGCGTCGAGGTCGTGCACCGACAGGTCGGTGAGGATGCCGCCGTACTGCACCGGCTCGAAGAACCACGCGGGGCGCTGGTCGCGGTTGAGCTTGTGCGGACCCGACGAGGTGATGCCGACGATGTCGCCGAGCTCACCGGCGCGCACGACCTCGAGGGCGGCGAGGGTCTCGGGGTAGCCGCGCTTCTCGAGCAGCAGGTTCACGGTACGGCCGGACTCTGCGGCCGCCGTCTCGATCTCGTCGAGCTCGGCGAGCGAGGTGCACAGCGGCTTGTCGGCCAGCACGTGGGCACCGGAGCGGAGGGCGGCGATGACGTCTGCTCCGCGCGCTCCGTAGACCCCGGCGATCACGGCGACGTCGACGCCCTCGGCGAGCAGATCCTCGGCGCGGTCGAAGGCCGGCACCCCGAAGCGGGCGGCGTGACGAGCGGCGACCGCGGGGTCGGAGTCCTGCACGCCGACGAGTTCGAATGCAGCGCGGTCGGCGCGGGTCAGCTCGTCGAGCACGTAGTCGACGTGCGGATGGGCGGCACCGATGATCGCGATCCGAGGCATGGGCGACAGTAAATCATGCGACCGGTTGCACGGTCAACCACCGATCGTGCGCGCTGCCTCCGTCGTGGCCCGGACGACCAGGTGCGTCGCGATCGTCACGCGGGCGTCCGACCGCTCACCGCTGGCGAGCACGCCGAGCAGCAGCTCGGCCGCGGCATCACCCGCCGCCGCCGATGCCGCGGAGATCGTGGTGAGCGCCGGATGCGTGCCGGAGGCCAGGGTGTCGTCGCATCCGATCACGCTGATGTCGCGGGGAACGTCGATGCCGCGCAGTGCGAGCCCCGCCATGACCCCCTGCGCGACCACGTCGTCGAAGGCGATCACGGCGGTCGCCTCGGAGGCGAGGATGCCGCCGACGGCATCGCGTCCGCCTGCCGAACTGGGGCGCCCCAGCTCCTGCACGATGACCTCGAGGCCCGCGCGCTCGGCGGCCCGAGCGAGGGCTGCACGACGCTGCTGGTCCGACCACGACTCGCGCGGCCCCGACAGGTAAACCACGCGGGTGTGGCCGAGGCGATGCAGGTGCGCGACAGCCTCGTCGAGGCCGCCGCTCGGATCGATCAGCACCCGCGCCAGGCCGTCGATGTCGCGGTTGACGAGCACCACGGGCCGCGAGGCGTCGAGCTCGCGGATGCGCTCCTCGTCGAGGCGCGGGGAGGCCAGGACGAAGCCCTCGACCTGGGCGCTGAGGCGCGAGGTGAGGTTGGCCTCGCGGTCGGCGATCTCGTCGGAGTCGCCCAGGAACACCGCATATCCGGCGGCGTCGGCCAGTGTCTGCACGCGCCGCACGAGAGGCGGGAAGAACGGGTTGGCGATGTCGGGGACGACCACGGCGACGTTGCCGAAGCGGCCGGTGGAGAGCGCTCGCGCGGCGTGGTTCACGACGTAGCCGAGCTCGTCGGCCGCGGCCTTGACGCGTCGCACCGTCTCGGGGTTCAGCAGCTCGGGGCGGCTGAACGCGCGGGACACCGTCGACCGTGAGACGCCGGCCACGCGGGCGATGTCGCCGATCGTCACCGACGTCGATGCCGTCTTCCTGTTGCCTGTCACGTCACACACACTAAGCCCGTGCACCGCGACAGCGCGCGTGCGAGGTCCCGGAAAGCCGCTCCTCGGGGCGGCGAGAGCGTGGAACGGATCATGATCGGGGACTTGACTTTGCAAGCGGTTGCATTAATCTTGCGAATCATGAGCACGACGACGTTCGCCCTGCATGCCCACCCCGACCGCGCCGCGATGGGCGCTGCCGCCGCGCGATCGGCGGCGCGCACCCTGCGCGAAGCCGTGGCCGCCCGCGGCACCGCTCGGATGATCGCCGCCGCCGCCCCCAGCCAGCTCGACGTGTACCGAGCTCTCACAGCGGAGCCCGACGTGCCGTGGGACCGCATCACGATCCTGCACATGGACGAATACCTCGATCTCGATCCCGCGGCACCGCAGCGCTTCGGTAACTGGCTGCGCACCCACCTCGTCGACGCGGTGCAGCCCGCCGCGTTCCACCCCATGCGCACCGAGCTCGGCGCCCAGGCGGCGACCGAGGAGTACGCGGCCCTGCTCGCCGAAGCACCCATCGACCTGGTGTGCCTCGGCATCGGCGTGAACGGCCACATCGCGTTCAACGATCCGCCCGACGCCGACCTCGGCGACCCGTGCCCCGTGCGAGTGGTGCAGCTCGACCTCGCCAGCCGCGTGCAGCAGGTCGACGACGACTGCTTCGATACGCTCGAGGCCGTGCCCACCCACGCACTGACGCTGACGATCCCGGCGCTGATGAGCGGCGCCCACCTCGTGTGCGCCGTGCCCGATGCCCGCAAGGCCGAGGCCGTGCGCGCCCTGGTCGAGGAGCCGATCAGCGCGCACTGGCCGTGCACCGTGCTGCGGCGGCACTCGCGCTGCGAGGTGCACGTCGACCGCGACGCGGCATCGCTGCTGCACCCGGTACCGGTCGTGGCCGCCCAGGCGGCACGATGACGGCCCGCACGTTGCACGGTCGCGATGCCCTCGGCCTGGGCGGGCTCGAGGTCGTCGTCGAGCACGGGCGGATCAGCGCGCTCACCTCGACACCCGACCCCGGCCACGACGCCCCCTGGATCGGCCCCGGGCTGATCGACCTGCAGGTCAACGGCCACCTCGACGGCGATGCCAATGCGGCCGAGCCCTCGCCGGACCACATCTCGGCGATGGCACGGTCTCTCGCCGCCCATGGCGTCACGCGGTTCCTGCCGACCGTCATCACCGCCTCCCCCGCCGAGATGCTCGCCCGCATCCGTGCGATCGACCAGGCCGTGCGCACCTCCACCGCGACCTCGCGCGCGGTCGCCGGCATCCACGTCGAGGGTCCGAGCCTGTCGGAGCAGGACGGCCCCCGCGGAGTGCACCCGCTCGCACACATCCGCCCTCCGGCCATCGCCGAGCTGCAGAGCTGGCTCGACGCGGCGCCCGGCCTGCTCCGCGTCGTGACCCTGTCTCCGCACCATCCGGGATCGGTCGAGGCCACACGGTTCCTCGTCGCCCACGGCGTGCGGGTCGCCGTCGGGCACACTCACGCGACGGATGCCGAGATCGCTGCGGTCGTCGATGCCGGCGCCACCCTCTCCACGCACCTCGGCAACGGTGCGCACGCGGTGCTCCCCCGGCATCCGAACTATCTCTGGACGCAGCTCGCCGAGCGCCGGCTCGCCGCCGGAGTCATCGCCGACGGCCACCACCTTCCCGATGCGACGCTCGCGACCATGATCGCCGCCAAGCGCGACCACGGCATCTTCCTCGTGAGCGACGCCGTCGCCACGCCCAGCGCCCTGCGGGAGAACGGCGTCTCGACCGTCGGTGGCGGAGTGCACCTCGCCGACGACGGAGCGCTGCGGCACGTGTCGACCGGGTTCCTCGCGGGATCCGTGCAGACCCTCGACGTCGGTGTCGCGACCGTCGCGCGCCTCACGGGCTCGCTGTCGGCGGCGCTGCGGCTGGCGAGCGCCGCCCCCGCATCCGTCCTCGACGACGGACCGCACTGGAGGGTCGGAGCCCGCGCCGACGTGCTGCTCTTCGACTGGGCACCTGGCGACCGCGCGATCACACCGCGACAGGTTCTCGTCGCCGGCGAGCCCGCCATCGAGTCCTTCGACGATGCCGACGCCACCGACGCCCGCACCACCGACACCCGCACCGCCACAGGAGGACGCCGATGACCATCGACCGCGCTGACGTGATCGTCACGAGCCCCGACCGCAACTTCGTCACGCTCAAGATCACGACCGCCGACGGGGTGACGGGGCTGGGGGATGCGACGTTGAACGGGCGTGAGCTCGCGGTCGTCGCGTATCTGACCGAGCATGTGGTGCCGCTGTTGATCGGCGCGGACGAGTCGCGCATCGAAGACACATGGCAGTTCCTGTACCGCAGTGCGTATTGGCGGCGGGGTCCGGTGACGATGGCGGCGATCGCGGCGGTCGACATGGCCCTGTGGGACATCAAGGGCAAGGTCGCCGGTCTCCCGGTGTACCAGCTGCTCGGTGGGACGTCGCGAAACGGACTGATGGCGTACGGGCATGCGTCGGGCAAGGAGCTGCCCGAGCTTTTCGACTCGATCCGCGCACACCAGGAGCAGGGCTACAAGGCGATCCGGGTGCAGACCGGGGTGCCGACGCTCAAGGCGATCTACGGCATCGCCGCGCAGGGCGCCGACGTCGGCGACGCATCGGTCCGGTACGACCATGAACCGGCCCGCCGCGGCGCGAAGCCGGTGGAAGAGGACTGGGACACCCGCGCATACCTGAACCACCTCCCCGGCGTGTTCGAAGCGGTGCGCAACGAGTTCGGCCCCGACATCCCCCTGCTGCACGACGGCCACCACCGGATGACGCCCATCCAGGCCGCGCGGCTCGGCAAGGACCTCGAGCCGTATGACCTGTTCTGGCTCGAGGACTGCACCCCCGCAGAGAACCAGGAGGCACTGCGCCTGGTGCGCCAGCACACCACCACCCCGCTCGCGATCGGCGAGATCTTCAACACGGTGTGGGACTTCAAGGACATCATCCGCGACCAGCTCATCGACTACGTCCGCGGGGCCGTCACCCACATGGGCGGCATCACCGCACTGAAGAAGACCCTCGACTACGCCGCCATGTACCAGATCAAGTCGGGCATGCACGGGCCCACCGACATCTCCCCGGTCGGGATGGCCGCCGCGATGCACCTCGGGCTCGCGATCCACAACTTCGGCATCCAGGAGTACATGCAGCACGGCTCCCGCACCGACCAGGTGTTCCAGCAGTCGTTCACCTGGACCGACGGCTACCTCCACCCCGGCAACAACCCCGGCCTCGGCGTCGAGCTCGACCTCGACGAAGCGGGCAAGTACCCGTACGAGCAGGCCTACCTCCCCTATAACCGCCTCCTCGACGGCACCGTCCACGACTGGTGAACGCGCGGTGGTCGCGCCCGGGATACCCCTCGGGGGCGACCACCCCGCGCAGTAGGCTGAACGCATCATGGACGAGTTCATCCAGGGCTTCTGGAACTTCGCGGGCAACTACTGGTGGCTCATCTTCCCCATCATGGGGATGGCCGGCGGTGCCGCGAAGGCATGGGAGCAGGGCTCCAAGCGTCGTCATGAGCGCCGCCTGGAGACCCTGCGCATGAAGGCGCAGCTGAAGACCGCCGAGATCGAAGCGCGCGCACTCACCCAGCAGGCCAAGCGCCGCGGACCCTCGGTGGTCGACACCACGGCATCCGTCGCCCCGAACGACCTCGTCGCGCGACTGTTCGCCGAGCACGACGAGATCACCGCGCGCTGGCTCGACTACGAACTCGACGTCGCGAAGCTCATCGCCTTCCCCGCCATGAGCGATGGTCGTCAGCCGCTGACCGCCGCGTTCCTGCGCGCCAAGAAGACCGCGGATGCGCTGCGTCCGGCATCTGCCGAGGCCAAGGTGTCGGAGCAGCAGATCACCGAATACCTGCAGGCGGTGGGCGACTACGCGGTCGCGTTCGAGATCGCCGAGAAGGATGCGCGGCGGCTGCGCGACTCGACGTTCACCGAGCCGGAGCGCAAGCGCCTCGAACGGGCGCAGCAGCTGCTCAAGGTCGCGGTCGACGAATCGGCCACGCAGGCCGAGCGCAACGTGGCCTACAAGCGGGTGCGCGAAGAGCTCGACGGCCTCATCCTGCTCTCCGACGACGCCGTCACGGTGCTCGAGAAGCAGGTGGCGCGGGAGCTTCCGGCGGGGGCAGCCACCGCTCCGGCATCCGCAGCCGACTCCGCGCCCGGAACCGCATCGGAACCCGAGCGGATGCCGATCGTCGACCCGCTCCGCCCGGCACCCCCACGCACACAGCCGAGAGAAGAAGCATGACCCCGGAGAACGTCACCGGTCCCGTCGCCCACCACGCCGAAGGTCCCGTGTGGTGGTCCGGCTGGGGTGGACTGCGGTGGGTCGACGGCGAGGCCGGCGATCTGCTCACGATGCGCTCCGACGGGGTGACCCGCCAGCACATCGACGACGAGTACCTGGCCTTCGCTCGTCCGCGCACGAACGGCGGGCTGGTGGCCGTGGGCGCCCGCACGCTCTACCTCGCGGATGACGTCGACGGCGAGACCCGCGCGGCGGCGAACCTGGGCGACGACCCGCGTGTGCGCATGAACGACGGATGCTGCGACACGCGCGGCCGCCTGCTGGCCGGGTCGATGGCCTACGACGCCGCACCGGACGGGGGGTTCGTGCTGCGCGTCGACGCGGAGCTCGGCACCTCGACCGTGCTGCCCCGGGCCACGATCTCGAACGGCATCGGATTCTCGCCCGACGGCCGCCGCGCCTACTACGTCGACACCGCCACGCACCGCATCGACGTACTCGACGTGGCCGAGGGCGAGCTGCGCGGACGGCGGGCGTTCGTCTCGATCCCCGAGGAGCAGGGATCGCCGGACGGGTTGACGGTCGCCGCGGACGGCAGCGTCTGGGTCGCCCTCTGGGGCGGCAGCGCCGTGCACGGCTACGACGCGAGCGGGGCCCTCGTGCAGACGATCGACCTTCCCGTGCCGCAGGTGTCTGCCTGCACGTTCGGCGGAGACGACCTCGGCACGCTCTACATCACGACCTCGGCGCAGGGACTCCCGGTCGACCACGGCACGGAAGCGGGTTCGATGTTCGCGGTGCGGCCCGGCGTGCGTGGGTTGCCGGTCGCACTGTTCGCCGGCTGAGACGGGTGCGCCGCGGACTGCGCGCTCTTTCGGCCCCGCCGAATCAGGCGAGTCCACGAAAACAGGCTCGTTCGCAGCGAATCCGCCTGATTTCGCCGGATCGCCTGACCCGGGACATCCCTCCGCGACACCGACGGACCCCCCGACGACCTCTGCCCGAGGCACGGTGCACTCAGCAAAAGGAACCGTGCCCCGGACACAGGCCGCCGGGTGGGGTTGGCGGTCAGCCCAGACGCACCCGCTCGGTGCGCTGGTGTTGGCGGCCGAGGCCCTCGATCTCGATCGTCATCTCGTCGCCGTCCTGCAGGTACGGGAAGCGGCCGGAGAGCGCGACACCCTGCGGGGTGCCGGTGTTGATCACGTCGCCGGGTTCGAGCACGAGGTACTGGCTCAGCTCGTGCACGATCTGCAGCACGGGGAAGATCATGTCGGCGGTCGAGGAGTCCTGACGCGGCTCGCCGTTCACGAACGAGCGCAGCCGCAACGCCTGCGGGTCCACCTCGTCGGCGGGGACGAGCGCGGGTCCGAGCGGGTTGAACGTCTCGGAGCACTTGCCCTTCGACCACTGGCCGCCCGAGACGTCGAGCTGGTACGCCCGCTCCGACACGTCGTTCGAGATCGTGTAGCCGGCGATCACCTCGCGCGCAGCATCCGGCGACGACAGGTACCGGGCCGTCTTGCCGATCACGATCGCCAGCTCGACCTCCCAGTCGACCTTCTCGGCGCCCGGCGGCAGCAGCACGACGTCGTTCGGGCCGACGACGGTGTTCGGATGCTTGAAGAAGATCACCGGATGCTCAGGCGGCAGCGACCCGGACTCGGCCGCGTGCGCGGCGTAGTTCTGGCCGATGCAGACCACCGCGGTCGGACGAGCGACCGGGGCGCCGATGCGCAGCCCCTCGACCTCCGCCGTGGGCAGCTCGCCGCGGCTCAGTGCCGCGCGGACGCGCCCGATGCCGTCGGACGCGAGGAAGGCGCCGTCGATCTCGGCGGTGAGAGGGGCGAGGTCGTAGACGACGCCGGCCTCACGGACGTACGGGCGTTCCTGGCCGGGGGCGCCCAGTCGCAGCAGTTCCATGATGATCCTTCGGTCAGCGCGCGGCGGCGTAGGTCGGGTTGACGATCGGCACGGACTCGCCGGCGAGGTACCGGATGATGTTCTCGGCCGCGTGGACGGGGAGATCCGCCAGCGCCTCGGGAGAGAACCAGGCGGCGTGCGGGGTCAGCAGCACCTGCTCGAGGTCGCGGAGCGGGGAGTCGGCGGCGAGGGGTTCGCCCGCGAAGACGTCGAGGGCGGCGGCGCCCAGGTGCCCGGCGCGGAGGGAGGCCGCGAGCGCCTCCTCGTCGATGAGCGGGCCGCGGCAGGTGTTGACGACGACGGCCCCCGGCTTCATGGTCGCGATGGCCGCGGCATCGATCAGGTGCCGGGTCTCGTCGGTGAGCGGCACGTGCAGGGTGAGGATGTCGGCCCGAGCCACGGCATCCTGGATCTCGACGAGCTCGCAGCCGGCCTCCCGCACGGCGTCGGCGGGGGCGTACGGGTCGGCGACGAGCACCCGGAAGCCCAGCGCGCGGCATCCGCGGGCGACCATCGAACCGATGCGACCGAAGCCGAGCACCGAGACGGTGGTGGCCGAGGGGCGCACGGCGAGGGGACGGGCGTCGACGGCCTTCCAGGTGCCGGCGCGCACGGCGCGGTCGTAGGCGGGGAGGCCGCGGGCCTGCGTCATGATCATCGCGATCGTGTGCGCGGCGACCTCTTCGATGCAGTAGCTGGGGGTGTTCGCGACCGCGATGCCGCGAGCGGTGGCGGCCTCGACGTCGACCATGTCGTAGCCGATGCCGACGCGGCTGATGATGCGCAGGTTCGGCATCCGGTCCATCACCTCGCCGGTGATCTGCGCCCACTGCACGACGAGCCCCTCGGCGTCGGAACCGGCTGCGGCGATGTCTTCGAGGCTGCCGGATGCGGCGCGATAGGCACGCAGCCCCGCCTGGCGGAGGGTGTCTTCGATGACGGTTCCTGGCAGGTCGCAGTCGCTGACGAGGATGAAGGGCTCAGTCATGAGAGCGATGCTATAGCATCTAGCAAATGGATGTACAGCGCTGCGATGTGCTGGCGCCGTGGGGCGGGGCGGTGGGGGTCGCTCGGGTCGAGGCCACCGGGGCGAAGACGCAGACGAACCGATGCGGCACCCGCGCGTCGAGGCTCGGCGCGCCGCAGTCGCCCTCGTTCGTCTCCGTTTTGGCCTCGGCGCCGCACCCGCATTTTGCTATAGCATCGAACGCATGACTACCCGCCGCGCTCTGATCACGGGGGCCAGTTCCGGCATCGGAACCGCCGCCGCCCTCGACCTCGCCCGTGAGGGCACCGCCCTCTGGATCACGTATGCGGGGCGAGAGGCCGAAGCCCTCCGCATCGCCGAGGAATGCCGTGCTGCCGGGTCGCCCGAGGTGCACGTCTCGCGGCTCGACCTGCGCGAACGCGAGTCGATCGACGCGCTGGTCGCCGAGATCACGGCCGCCTGGGGCTCGCTGCACGTGTTGATCAACAACGGCGGCGTCTGCCCGTACACCCCCTATGACGACATCGACTTCGATGAGTGGGACATGGTCCTCGAGACCAACGCCCGCGGCACGTTCTTCCTGACCCGCGGCGCCCTTCCGCTGCTCCGGGCCGCCGAGGGGGATCGCTCCGTGATCAACATCGCCTCGATCGCCGGCCAGGTCGGAGCGTTGCAGACCGGCATCCACTACGCCGCGAGCAAGGGAGCGATCCTCGCCATCACGCGCAGCTTCGCCCGGCACCTCGCATCCGAGGGCATCCGCGTGAACGCCGTCACCCCCGGTCCGGTCAAGAGCGCGATCACCGACCAGTTGCAGAGCGCGGGCCGCGAGAAGCTCGAAGCCGGCATCCCGCTGGGGGCGTTCGGGCAGCCGGAAGACGTGGCCTGGATCATCACATCGCTCGCATCGGAGCGCGCTCGCTTCATCACCGGGGCCACCTACGACGTCAACGGAGGCGTTCGCATTGACTGACCGCACCTCCCGCTCTGCCCTCGACCGCTCTGCCCTGGACACCGTGCAGGCGCAGCTCGACGCGTTCAACGCGCACGACCTCGACGCCTTCGTGGCAACCTATGCACCGGATGCCGTGATCACCGGTGTCGCCCCCGAACCCGTGGTGGGGTCGGTCGCGATCCGCGCGTTCTACGAGCCGCGGCTGCAGAACCCCGAGCTGTCGTGCGTGATCGAGACGAGCGTGCTGTTCGGCAGCCGGTGGGTCGTCGCGCAGGAGCAGGTCGTCAACGCCGGCGTCGCCACCGAGACCATCGCGACCTTCGACGTGGTCGACGGACTGATCTCGCGCGCCTCGATGCTCAAGGCCTGAGGTCGGGGATGCCGCGTCACATTCGGCGGTAGACATCCGCGCGGTGGGCGACAGAGCCCTCCCGACGCGAAGGAGCCCTCTCCCCGTGAAGGAGCCCTCCCGACATGAAGGAGATCTCGCGAAATGAAGGAGCCAATCGCGAAAGGACTCCTTCATAGCGTGTGATCTCCTTCAGAACGTGCGGTCACAGCGGCCGAACGCGCGGTCGCAGCGGCCGAACGTGCAGGCGCAGCGGCCGAACGCTCCGTCGCAGCTGCCGAACGCGCGCTCGCAACTACAGCACACGCGAGGCCCGGCGCGGCTCATTCGTGCTCGGGCAGTATCGGCGACGACCACCCCGGGTCGCGACCCAGCTGTGCCGCACGCGAGACCGAGGTCGAGCCGTACCGGTCGCGCAGCGTGTCGAGCACGGAGTCGAGACGCGCCTCATCGCCCCAGTCGATCGGCAGCTCGGGTTGCACGTTCCCTGCACGGTCGAGCTGCGACAGCGAGATGCCGATCAGGGTGATGCCCCGCGCGGTGATGTCGGCTTGCGCCGCGGCGAGCAGGGCGCGGGCCACGGTGAGCACGATGGCGGTGCGGTCGGTGGGCGCTCGCAGCGAGCGGGAGCGGGTGGCCTTCGTGAAGTCGCCGAAGCGCAGGCGCAGCACGACGGTGCGGCAGACGCGGTCGCCGTCGCGGAGTCGCCGGGCGAGCCGGTCGACGATCTGCGTGAGGATGAGGTCGAGTTCCTCGGCGGAGCGGGGACGGCTGCCGAGCGCACGCTGCGAGCCGATGGATCCCCGCCGCCGGGTGGCGTCGACCGGTCGCGGATCCCGCAGCCGAGCCAGGGCGTGCACATGGGCACCTGTCGCCTTGCCCAGCATCCGCTCGGCCGTCGCGGCTTCGAGCTCGGCGAGCTCACCGACGGTGCGGATGCCGTACCGGTGGAGCTTCTCGGCCGTCACGGCCCCCACACCCCACAGCCGTTCGATCGGAAGCGGCAGCAGGAACTCCTCCTCGCGCTCGGGCTCGACGACCAGCAGACCGTCGGGTTTGCTCACGGCGCTGGCGACCTTGGCGAGGAACTTGGTGCGCGCGACCCCCACCGAGATCGCCAGCCCAGCCTCCGCGCGCACACGTTCCCGTAGCCGCGCCGCGATCTGCTCCGGCGTGCCGGCGATGCGTCGCAGACCCCCGACCTCGAGGAACGCCTCGTCGATCGAGAGGCCCTCGACGAGCGGGGTGGTGTCGCGGAAGATCGCGAACACGTCTTTGCTCGCGGCGGAATAGGCGTCCATGCGCGGAGGGACGACGACGGCGTCGGGGCAGAGTTCACGCGCCTGTCGGCCGCCCATCGCCGTGCGGACACCGCGCGCCTTCGCCTCGTAGCTCGCGGCCAGCACGACCCCGCCGCCCACGATCACGGGACGACCGCGCAGTTCGGGCGCATCACGCTGCTCGACCGAGGCGTAGAACGCATCGAGGTCGGCGTGCAGCACCGTGGCTTCCCCACGCATCCGTTCTCCCGTCGACGTGCGGATCGTCGCACGGACCGGGGACATCCGACGCGACCTCACGGCCGATCAGGCGATGTCCGTGCTCGCGGATATGGTCGGCGCGTGCCGGAACCGGTGAAGCAGTGGTGGGCGCGACGGCAGTTCTCCCGCGGTCGCGCCGTTCCGTATGAGGTGGGCACCTACCGCGCCGGGTGGGCGGCGTACCCGGAGCTGATCCGCCAGTACCACCCGGAGCTCAACCACGGCATCGCCCTGTCGCAGATCCCCCTCGCCGCCGACGTGCTCCTGTGCTGGGAGTGCCCGCTCGGGCATCGGTTCGCCGCCACCCCGGCCGAGCAGCGCGAGCGTCCGAGACAGGTGCGGCGCCGCTCCGCGTGGTGCCCGGAGTGCTCCGCGCTGGCCCGCCCGCAACCGGTCGTGCTCGGCGAAGCACGCGCCATCCCGCGCAAACCCCGTCGCCCCGCACCCGCACTCTGCACGAAGACTCCCGACCTCCCCACCGGCACCGCGTTCGTGAGCGAGTGCGCGCCGCGGCCGGCATCCGCGGCGGAAGGACGCCTGCGCGCCGAACTCGCGGCGCAGATCGAGTTCGACGCGGCCGTGAACGCGGTGAAGGTGTCGCGCCCGTTCTTCCGCCACATCGAGGTATGGCCCGACATCGTGTTCCCGGAGCTGCGGGTCGCGCTCGAGTACGACACGGTCGGCCGTCATGGTCTGGAGCACGTCGGCAAGAGACAGGATGCCGATCTGCGCAAAGACCGCGCCCTCCGCGCCGCCGGGTGGGAGGTCATCCGCATCCGCACCGGGAAGCTCGAGCTTCTCGGGCCGCACGATCTCGCGCTGTCGTCGGTGAGTGGGAAGAGCGTCGCCCGCATCATCGACGAGCTGCGGGCGATCCGCGGCGCGCTCCTCGTGGACGCGTATCTGCGCTGAGGCGCGCGCGGCCACCCATCGCGAAGGAGAACTCTCGAAATGAAGGAGCCGAGAGCGCAGAACGGCCTTCATTCCGCGAGTTCTCCTTCAGAACGTGCGACGTGCGGCGCGACGGCCCCCTCAGTCCTTCCCGAACCGGAACACGCCCGGATCGAGCGCGAACCCGAGGCCCGAAGCATCCGTCGGCCGGATCCGCCCCTCGAACGACGGCCCGCCGCGCACGAACGACGGCGCCGGGTCATAGGGGTTGATGCCGCGCGCGAAGGTCTCGACGCCGATGCCGAGGTGGGCGGTGACTTCGGGATAGACGTGCCCCGAGACCGGCACGCCGCGCTCGGCCGCCCAGGCGATCAGCTCGCGCGCCGGGGTCACACCGCCGATCGCCACCACGTCGATCCGCAGCGCATCCACCTCGCCGACCTCGACCAGCGCCTTCAGCGCGGCAGGGTCGGTGACCTCATCGCCGACAGAGACGGCCAGCCCCGACTCCCGACGGATGCGTGCGACGCCCGCGGCGTCTTCGGGAAGCAGCGGGTCTTCGAGCCAGGCGAGTTGCGGGTCGCCCCACTGCGCGATCTCAGCCAGGGCGGCATCGGCGTCCGGCCAACCGAACCCGACATCGACGATCAGACCGGTCGCGGAGGGCAGCTCGGCGTTCAGCAGGGCGAGCAGCTCGCGCATATATGCCGGATCGGGAATGCGCGAGATCTTCACGTTCGTCCAGCCGTCGGCCTGCGCGAGCACCTCGTCGGCGACCTCGCGCGGAGCCCGATCAGGCGACGGATATGCGGCGACGAGGATCGAGTCCCGCGGAGCGTCTCCGGTGCCGAGCATCTTCCACAGCGGCACGCCCGCCCGCCGGGCGGCGATGTCCCACAGCGCGATGTCGACCAGGCCGATCGCGCGTCGCACCAGACCCACCCGACCGACGATGGCACTGCCGCGCAGCATCCGCTCCCACGTCGACGCGGGGTCGTCGGCATCCGCACCGACTGCGTGCGCGGCGACGAGCCGGTCGACGATCTCGGCCATCGGCGCCTCGCGAGACAGGCAGTACGCCACCCCGGTCGTGCCGTCGGCGGCGGACGCCCGCGCCGCGCTGTACTCGCGGCGGGTCACGGTCATCGCACCCAGCTGCAGCGGTGCGGGCAGGGGCAGCACGGCCGTGGCCGTGTCGATGCGGGCGATCGCGCTCATTCGGGCTTCTTTGCCAAGGGCACGCCGTAGTCGACCATGAAGCCACCGTCGACGTACAGAGTCTGACCGTTCATGTACCGCGACTGGTCGGAGACGAGGAAGCTGACCGCCGCGGCGATCTCGCTCGCCTCGGCCAGACGCTTCGCGGGGATGCGCGACAGGATCGTGTCGAGGCTGAGGGTGCCCGCCTCGACGCCCTGGCGGAACACACCCGTGTCGACGTAGCCGGGGGCCACCGCGTTCACCCGCACACCGCGCGAGGCCCACTCGGCGCCGGCGGTCGAGGTCAGGCCGATCACCGCGGCCTTCGTGGTGGCGTACGGCGCGCGCCCCGCCGACCCACGGGAGGAGATCGACGAGATGTTCACGATGCGGCCCTCGCCGCGCTCCAGCATCCGCTTCCCTGCGGCCTGCAGTGCCGAGAAGACGCCGTGCAGATTCACGTCGACCACCGCCGACCACTCGTCCCAGCTGAGGTCTTCGATGCCGCGATGGCGCTGGATGCCGGCGTTGTTGACGAGCACCTCGATGGGTCCGAGTTCGGCCTCGATCTCGCCGAACACCCGGTCGACGCCAGCGTGGTCGGTCACGTCGAGCTCGCGCCACAGGATGCCGTGGGGGTTGTCGGCTGCGGTGAGTCCGGGCACGCGGTCGGCGGCGACGACCGTGTAGCCGTCGGCGGCGAGGCGCTGGCCGATCTCCCAGCCGATGCCGGCGGATCCTCCGGTGACGATGGCGACGGGCGCGGTCATTGCTCTCCTCAGGGGTTCGAGATTTGCTATAGCAAGTGTAGTCGGAGGGGCGGCTCAGCGGTCGAGCAGATCCGCGACGACTGCCGCGGCATGTTCCTCGAGCAGGTCGAGCGCGCCGGGAGCGAGCGGCGTCTGCCACGCCTGATACGCCCCGCGCTCATACGCGTCCCGCGTCGGCAGGTACACGAAGCCGGGACCGTTGGTGAGGTTCATCACGACGATCGGCGTCTCCGGGAATCGGGCCCGCAACGTCGTCTGCAAGCGCGAGTACGCCTCGCCGGGGTGCCCGACGATCACGGCATCCCCGAGCCGCCAGGCCCAGACCGGATGCGGCACCGTCGGGCCGTCGATGTATCCGTCACGCAGGTTGCGCGCGCGACCGAGCCGTTCCTCGCGCGACCGCGGGTCGATGTCCTTCCACTCCTCGGCCAGTTCGTCGAGCGTCGGCAGGACACGCAGCGGCAGCTCGACCGATGTCACCGAACCGGCCGCCCCTTCCCCACCCCGAGCAGCCTGCCCCGCCCAGACCGCCAACGGAGCACCGGACTCCACCACGCCCTCGAGCGTCAGCTCCTCCCCGGGCACCGGCAGCGAGTCGAGGGCCGCGAGCACCGCGTGCCCGAGGGAGCGTCCGTGGCGGTCGGCGACCGTGACGTCGCCGGTGTACTGCTCGCGCGGGGCCAGCTCGCCCGAGGCGCCTTGCACGAACAGACACGGCGCGTCCGTGGCGGCCTCGACGATCTCGCGCATCGCGCCGACGTAGTCCGGCGACACCTCCCGGCTCTGCCAGGCGAGCGTCGTCGGGTGGCAGGCGTAGTTGACGAGCGTGCCGCGCACCGCGCCGTCGACGCTGAGGCGGCCGATCATGACGGTGTCGTCGGCGGTGCCGGCCGGGTTGTACCCCACCAGCGCTCGACCGTCGACGTCGAGCTCGCGGTCGGCCGCGAGGGTGCAGCGCCCGGTGGTCCACTCGATGAGCCCCGGGACCGCGCCGTCGAGCGCCTCGCGCCCGGCGGCGATGCCCGCGGCCGCAAGCGCCTCGAGGTACCCCGGGATCAGCTCGCCGCCGGGCAGGTGCGCATCGGCGGCGCAGAGCACGGCGCCGGCGTGGGTGTGCGAGAGCGAGAGCATCAGCTGGTCGGGGTCGAGTCCGAGGCCGGCCAGGATCGCCCGGCGCACACCCTGCTCGTCGGCCACCCGACGCCACCAGGTGCCGTCCACCGCGAGCAGCAGTCGCGGGCGCTCGTCACCGCCGATCACGGCGAGCGCGGTCAACTCGAACGGGCGATGCGCCCCCTCGGAGCGCTCCCAGTCGGCGGGACCCCAGTTCTTCGCCCGGATGCCGACGGGCGGCGTGATGTCGCGCCGGGCGACACCGATGCGCGCGCGCGTACGAGGGATGCGGATGCGGTCGCCGAGATGGGTGGGCGATGCCGTGTCGTTCACTCGAAGTCCTCCATGTGCTCCATGTGCTCCATGATGCCGCCGCTCACGCGATCGTCAGCACGTCGGCGATCAGCACGCGGTCACCGGCCTCGGGAAGGCCCGCCTCGACACCGCGCACGACGTCGTCGCTGAACAGCAGCGTGGAGGGCTCTGAGAAGCCGTCGGCCAGCCGCAGCCGTCCGCCGACGAACTGGCTGCCGGTGACGCGTGCGTGGTTGACGCCCGTGCCGATGTCGACGTGCGTCGCGCCCTTCTCGGCAGCCGAGGTGAGGCCGCTCAGCCGCCAGGTGACGACCCCGGGGCCGACGGCGCGGGACAGCATGGCTCCCTCGCCGCGCTCGGTGCTGAGCTCGACACCGTCCATCGCGATGACCTGGTCGCGCACCGCGGTCGCCGTGAGCAGGACATCGCGCACCGTGCCGCCCCGGATGGTGACCCGCGACGCACCGAGCTCGGCCGCGGCACCCTTCGCGGGACCGCTCAGGCGGCAGTCGACGAACTCCACGGCTCCGGCGCCACGCGCTTTCATTCCGTCGATTCCGGTGATCGTGCAGCGCACGAAGCTCACGGGAACGGTGACCGGGGTCTGGATGAGCACCTGGTCTTTGGGGAGCGCGAAGGTGCAGTCCTCGATCGTCGTCGGCCGTGACGATCGGGCCGACCGCTGCCCGATGGCCAGCAGCCCGGCGGTGCATCCGCGCAGCTGGGCGCCGTCGGCGTTGATCGTCATGGTCGCCTGCGGGTCGAACGTCGACCGTCCGATCACCCGGACGTTCTCGAGCGTCAGATCGCTGATCTTGGTGCCGGCGACGAACCACGAGCAGACGTGATCGCGCACCGTGATCCGCTTGGCGGAGGTGCCCCACTGCGCGCCGGAGTTGGCGATGTCCATCAGCCCCGAGTTGCCGATGAAGGTGAGGTCGTGCTCGTACTGACCGTGGGTGGTGAAGGGATTCCCGCCCTGATCGTCGCCGTCACCGTGGCAGTTCTCGACGATGCAGTATGCGCTGGCGGTCAGGTCGTTGAGGTGCCGCGCGTTCGACGACGTGCAGTCACTCACCCGCCCGTAGAGGCAGTAGATCTGCTGCGTGAGGTACCCCGCACCCCCATAGAACACCGTGGGCGGGTTCTCGACCGAGCAGCGTTCGGTCGTGAAGTGGGTGTTCCACCGCCGCATCACGACCGGCCACCAGGTGCGGCTCGCGTGCACATCGGCGACATCGCATCCGATCGCGTACTCGAAGGCGATCGGATGCGATCCGGTCAGCTCGCGGGCGTCGGGGAACGAGCCGTCGGTGGGTCCGTCGAAGGGGCCCGCGCCGAGGAACCGCATGTTCGAGATGCGCACTCCGGAGACGGGATCCATCTGCCGCCACGTGAGCTTGCGGCCCTTGTCCAGCGGCCACCCGTTGAGGTAGTCGATCCGGATGTGCGTCCCGTCGATCTGCTGTGTCACCTGGACGAATCGCTGGATCTCGCGCTCATCGGCTCCGCCTCCGGCGACCGGGTCGCACTGCACCGCCCACCAGGAGTCCACCGGGAACTTCGCCGCATCGGGCACGGCGACGGCATCCGTCAGCTCGGGCCAGGCCTCTGCCAGCGGATGCTCGACGACGACGTCTCGCGACACCCCGGTGAAGAACATCACCGCACCGAACGGATTGTCATGGGTGTTCGGCTCGATACCCTCCGTCGCGATGACATGACCGCCGAAGTCGATCTCGAGGTGGGACCGCGTGAAGCGGTGCCGCCGCTGGAACAGCAGGTCCGTGTGCGCTTCGATCCGGGCGACGCGGGGATCGTTCACCATCGCGGCGAGCGCATCGTCTGCCGCCGTCTTGGGCCCCGTGATGCCGAAGACCCGGAAGTCGACGGTGCCGTCGTGCTGCAGCAGCCAGGTGGTGCCCCGCTTGCCGGCGATCACCGTGCCACCGTTGGGCTTGAGGTTCGCGTTCTCGCTGCCCACGTAGACGAGCAGCCCCGCGTCGCCCGGTGTCCGGTAGCCGGCGACGATCGCCACCTCACCGTCCCTCGCCCGCAGCCGCGACAGCTCGGCGACGGATTCCGCCCGGGTGATGTCTTTCGCCCCCATGGCGACGGGCGCGGCCTGCGCGGGTGTCGTGGCGGCGAGGGAACCGGCAGCCCCGAGCGCGACCGCGCCGAGCCCGGCCATGAGGGCGCGGCGACCGGTGGAGCGCACGCTTCCCTCCGGCGAGGTGGTCTCCGCGTGCGGATCCGCCACGGCGGTTGATCTGTCGGTCATGACAACTCCTTCGTCATCGGATGGTTCCGGCCGGAACGGCGCCCGTCACCGCGCCCTGGGCCTGCCAGAGCGCCGCAGCTTCGGCACGACGCCGGCGCTCCAGCACCGGGTCGGCCACCGGGATCGCAGCCATGAGCCCTCGCGTGTACTCGTGCTGTGGGTTCGCGAACAGCGCGTCGCGGGCGCCGATCTCGACGATCCGGCCCTGCTGCATCACCGCCACGGTCGACGACATGTACCGGATGACCGCGAGGTCGTGGCTGATGAAGAGGTACGTGAGTCCGAGCTCTGCCTGCAGCTCGCGCAGCAGGTTGAGCACCTGCGCCTGGATCGACACATCGAGCGCCGACACCGACTCGTCGAGCACGAGAAACTCCGGCTCGAGCACGAGCGAGCGTGCGATGGACACACGTTGACACTGGCCGCCCGACATCGAGCGGGGCAGCCGGTGGGCGAACTCCTCGTCGAGGCGCACCCGGTGCATGGCCTCGCGCACCTTTTCGGCACGCGTCGCCCGATTGCCGATGCCGTGCGCGAGCAGCGGCGCCTCGATGATCTGGGCGACGGTCTGGCGCCGGTTCAGAGCGGAGAACGGATCCTGGAACACCATCTGCATCCGCCGCCGAAGCTGCCGCAGCTCTTCGCCGCGCATCTCATGCGGGCGATGACCGTCGAACACCACGGACCCGGCATCGATCCCGCCGAGTGCGAGCACCGCCTTCGACACCGTGGACTTGCCCGAGCCCGACTCCCCCACGAGTCCCACCGTCTCGCCACGACGTATCTGGAACGACACGTCGTCGACCGCGGTCACGCGGCGGCCGGAGCCCAGCGTGAACACTTTCGACACGCCCTGCACGTCGACCAGCACGTCACCCGACTCGCGCGCACGGTCGACCGCACTGATCGAGCCCGCCTCGACTACCGGCTCGGTGCCGCGTTCGAGGACCTCGGCCGCGGTGCGGATCGGCTCGTGCACGTCGATCGTGAGATCGACCACGGCGCCGAGCAGCGCCTTCGTGTACGGGTGCTCCGGTTCGGCGTAGAGCTTGTCGACCGGGGCTTCCTCGATCACCCGCCCGTGCCGCATCACGTGGATGCGCTCGCAGAAGCCGGCCGCGACGCCGAGGTCGTGCGTGATGAGCACGACCGCGGTGCCGTGCTCATCGGCCAGACGGTCGAGAAGGTCGATGATGCGCGACTGCGTGGTGACGTCGAGCGCCGTCGTGGGCTCGTCGGCGATGAGCACGGCGGGCCGCGACGACATGGCCATCGCGATCATGACGCGCTGCCGCATGCCGCCGGAGAACTCGTGCGGGTACTGCGCGAGGCGCTCCTCGGGGAGCGGCACGCCGACCTCGGTCAGCAGCTCGACGGCCCTGGCGCGGGCCGCCTCTTTCGACACCCGGTCGTGCAGCCGGATCGCCTCCACGAGCTGATGCCCGATCGTGCGCACGGGGTTGAGCGACGACATCGGGTCCTGGTAGACCATCGCGATCTCACCGCCGCGCACCCGTGTCATCTCGCGCTTGCTGAGCGTGAGCAGCTCCCGATCGCGCAGACGGATGCTGCCGCCGAGCTTCGCGCCGTCATTGAGGCGCATGATCGACAGCGCGGTGAGCGACTTGCCGGAACCGGATTCGCCGACCAGGCCGATCCGCTCACCGGGACGCACCGAGAACGAGATGCCCTTGACCGGCATCGCGTCGCCGTAGGAAACGGTGAGGTCCTGCACCTGCAGGACGGGCGTGGCATCCGTCATCGGCCCTTCCCCTTCCGATCGCCGCCGAACTGATCGGCGAGCACGTTGAGCAGCCAGATGGTGACGAAGATGAACAGCGCGGGGAACAGTACGTAACCGATCGACTGGTACATCTTCTGGTAGCCCTGCTGCACGAGGGTGCCCCAGGTCGCCTCGGGCGGCGCGATGCCCAGCCCGACGAAGCTCATCGACGCCTCGAGCAGGATCGCGTTGGCGGCGTTGATGGCCGCCTGCACCACGATCGGCCCGCGGGCGTTCGGCAGCACCTCGGCGAACAGCAGGCGGCTGCGCTTCGATCCGAAAGCCACGGCGGCGGTGAAGTAGTCCTCTTGCAGCTCACTGAGCACCGAGGAGCGTACGAGGCGCGCGGTGGTCGGCGTGAGCAGGATTCCGATGATCACGGCGAGCTTGACCGGGTCGGCGCCGAACGCCGAGATGAACACGAGTGCGAACAGGATCTGCGGGATCGCCATCACCGTGTCGGCGAGGCGCATGAGGATCTCGTCGAGGATGCCGCGGGCGAAAGCGGCCGCCATCCCCCAGGCGATGCCCAGCACCATGGCAACCAGGGTCGCGCCGCCCGCGATGAAGATCGTCAGCTGCCCTCCGTAGAGCACGCGGCTGAACAGGTCGCGGCCGAGCTCGTCGGTGCCGAACAGGTGCACGGCTGAGGGCCCGGCGAACCGATCGGGCGACTGCGCCGAGGGATCGTACGGCGCGAGGAGCGGTGCGAGCACGCAGGCCAGCACGATCACGGCGAGGAGGGCGAGCGGGATCCACGACGCGAGGGCGAGACGGCGCCGCGGCCGGGCCGATCGCAGGGCGAGGGTGAGGGTGTCAGCCACGGCTGCTCCTTGCACGAAGACGCGGGTCGAGCACGCCGTAGAGGAGGTCGACGATGAGCGTGGTGAGGATGAACATCGCGGAGATCAGCAGCACGACCGACTGCAGCACGGCGTAGTCGCGCTTGAAGACCGCGTCGATCGCGAGCGAGCCGAGCCCGGGGACGCCGAACACGTACTCCACGATCACGACGCCACCGAGCGTGTAGCCGACGATGAGGCCGAGCATCGTGAGCCCGGGGATCAGCGCGTTGCGCAGTGCATGCCCGATCACCACGCCACTCGCCGACTGCCCCTTGCCGCGGGCGGTGCGGATGTACGGGGCGTCGAGCACCTCGACCATGGATGCCCGCAGGAACCGCATGAGCAGCGGCGCTGCGGCGAAGGCGAGCGTGAAGGCGGGGAGGATCATCCGCACGAGGTTGTCACCGGGGTCCTCACTGAACGGCGTGTACCCGCGGGCGGGCAGCACCTTGAGCTGCACGGCGAAGATCACGATCAGCACGATGCCGATCAGGAACTGCGGCAGCGCCATGCCGGCGGTCGAGATCGCGGTGAGGGTGCGGTCGACGACGCCGAGAGGACGCAGCGAGGCGATCACGGCGGCCGGCGTCGCGATGAGCACGGCCAGCAGGATGCCGATCAGCGTGAGCTCGAGCGTGGCGGGAAGCCGCTGTGCGATGAGCTCGGACACCGAGTACTGGTTGAAGTACGACTGCCCGAAGTCGCCGGCGAAGACGCCGCCGATCCAGCGCAGGTACTGCTCGATGATCGGCGCGTCGAGACCGGCCTCCTCGCGGAGGCGCTGGAGCATCTCGGCATCCACGCCCGGCGTCGAGCCGAGGCGGGTGATCACAGGGTCGCCCGGCAGCAGCCGGAGCACGACGAACACGAGAAGCGAGGTGGCGATCAGCATCGCGATGCTGATCGCCACCCGCCGAAGGATGGACAGAGCCACGTCAGCCCTTGAGCTGCGCGTTCTCGAGGTGCAGCTGTCCGCCGCCCTCGACCCACACACCGTCGACCTTCGTGCTGGTCGCCGTCACGACCGTGGACTGCAGCGGCACGATCAGCGGGACCTGCTCGTTGATGATCGTCTGCACCGTGCCCCACTTCTCGGCGCGTGCGGCCTCATCCGGCTCGGCCACGGCGTCGGCGAAGGCGGTCTGGAAGTCGGGGTCGACCCAGTTGCACTCGCAGCGACCCTCGAGATAGAAGTTCAGCGAGTACGCGGGCTCCGGGGGCGTGGACTGGAAGTTCGGCACGATGTACCCGGGGAAGCTCTTGCCCGCCGGGTAGAAGGAGTCGACCCAGGTGCCGATGTCGTTGTTGTCGATTTTGAGCGTGATGCCGATCTCCTTCAGGCTCGCCTGCAGGATCTCGCCGCTCGTGTTCCACTCCGGATACTGCCCGGCGATGCCCCACCAGGTGAGGGTGCTGCCCTCGGTGATACCGGCCTCGGCGAAGAGCTCCTTCGCCTTGTCGAGGTCGTACGAGTAGTCGGTCAGGTCGCCGCCGAACCACGGGTTGACCTCGCCGAGCGCATTGTTCGTGGGTGAGACCGTGCCCTGCCCGTAATACGCCGCTTCGAGGATCGCCTCGCGGTCGGTCGCGTAGGCGAGCGCCTGGCGTGCGCGCACGTCGTTGAACGGAGCCGACTGCGTGTCGACCTCCCACGACGGCCACTGGCTAGGGTTGTCGGGCTTGACGAGCGCGATGTCACCGCCGCCTTCGAGGCCGGCGACGTCACCCTGCGGCACGGACCAGAGCACGTCGATGTCGCCCGAGCGCAGGCCCGTGACGGCGGCGGTGGACTCGGCGGCCTTGACGATCGTGATCTCGTCGAGGGCGGGCGCCTCGCCGAAGTACTCGGGGTTCGGCACGAGGGTCAGGCTGTCGTCGGGGGTAAAGGCGTCGACGATGTACGGCCCGGTGCCGATCGGCTCCTTGTCGATCGTGTCGAGCGCGTCGACGTCGAGCATCTTGACCCACACGATGCCGGCGGCGAAGGTGGCGATCGGCTCGGAGAGGGTGATGACGACGGTCTTGTCGTCGGATGCCGTGACATCCGTGACCATGTCGATCTTGTTCTTCTCCTGGGTGGCGGTCTCGGGATCGAGGTAGTAGTCGAACGATGCGACCGCGTCCTCGGCCGTGAACGGGTCGCCGTTCGAGAACGTGACGCCGTCGCGCAGGGTGAAGGTCCAGGTCTTCTGGTCCGGCGAGGCCTCCCACTTCTCGGCAAGGTCGCCGACGATCTCGCCGGACTCGTCGGTCTTGGTCAGACCGTTCCAGAGGAGGGGGAACAGCACCTCCTCCCAGGCGAATGTGCGGATGGCCGGGTTGAGCTGCGGAATGCCTTGCGCCGCGGCGACGGTCAGGATGCCGCCGTCCTGCGCCTGGCCGTCGGAGTTCGACGGGGTGCTGCTACAGCCAGCGGTGATGAGCGCGGCGGTGAGCAACGCTGCTCCGCCGAGCAATACACGACGACGCGACATGGGTGCCTCCAAGTGTCGGGTGATGCGTTCGGGTGGAAGGGTTTCGCTATAGCATGTAGCAAAATGGACACTTCGTCTAGTGTGAATCGTGGGGATGCGATTACGTTCTCGTTACGCCGCCCGGAGCCGTATCCCGGCGAGACGGCGAATCTGCCATAGCATCGGTCGATGCAGGAACTCGGCCGCGAGCCGCTCGCGGGTTCCGGTACAGACAGGAGAGCCACGGTGCGCAGCGTCTCGGATCAGAACATCGCCGAACAGGTCACGGACGAGCTGCGCGCTGCCATCCACTCCGGCGAGCTCGCCCCCGGGGAGCGCCTCGTCGAGCGCAAGCTCGCCGACCGCCTCGGCGTGAGTCACATCCCGGTGCGTGAAGCCCTGACCCGCCTCGCCGAAGAGCGTCTGATCACCCGCGAGCCCCGCCGTGGCGCCCGCGTCGCGCAGTTGAGTGCGCAGGATCTGGAAGAGATCTCGAGCCTGCGCATCGTGCTCGAGCAGTTCATGGCCATCCGTGTGCAGGAACGGTGGAACGAAGAATCCGCCGCCCGACTCGGGGCCATCATCCAGGCGATGTCGGATGCGGCACCCGGCGACATCGACGAGGTGCTGCGCCAGGACCGCTTGTTCCACGAGACCCTCGCCGACCTCGCCGAGCATCGCTTCCTCGACGAGCTGAGCGGGCAGTTGCGCGGCCGCATCACCGGCTTCCTGCATGCGGCGAACGCGGCGCTCGACCCTGCCGAGCAGGAGGAGCACGTGCACAGCCACCAGCAGATCGTCGACGCCATCGCCAGCGGAGACCCCGAACGGGCGCAGGCGGTGATCGCCGAGCACGTGACGCGGGCGGTTCGCCGCATCACCCCGACGGCCGAGTGACGCGACCCGTGCCTCAGAAGACGATCGTCCTCACCGGAGCATCCGACGGGATCGGAGCTGCGGCCGCCCGCCAACTCGCGCCGTCACCGCACCGGCTCATCCTGATCGGCCGGTCCATCGAGAAGACCCGCGCGATCGCGGAGGAGGCCGGGGCGGAATGGTTCACCGCCGACTTCGCCCGCCTCGACGACGTGCGGGCCCTGGCGGAGAAGATCTCGGATGCCGTCGGCGATGACGGCATCCACGTGTTGGCCAACAATGCCGGCGGCATCTTCGGGGATCGGACGCCGACCGTCGACGGCTTCGAGAAGACGATGCAGGTCAACCATCTCGCACCGTTCCTGCTCACGAACCTGCTGCTGCCGGAGCTGCGGGCATCCGGCGCGGCGGTCATCAACACCTCGAGCATCGCCCACCGCCTCTTCGGGCACATCGACGTCGACGACCTCGACAACACCCGCCGCTTCAGCCCCAACAAGGCGTACGGCGACGCGAAGCTGGCCAACGTGCTGTTCGCGAAGAGCCTGCACACGAAGTTCCATGCCGAGGGGCTCAGCGCGGTCGCGTTCCATCCCGGCACCGTGCAGACGAACTTCGCGTCCGACTCGTCGAGCGTCATGCGCCTGCTCTACCGCACGCCCCTCAAGCACCTCCTGCTGATCGGGGCCGACAAGGGCGGCGACACCCTCCGCTGGTTCATCGAGGGCACTCCGGGAGAGACGTGGCTCTCCGGCGCCTACTATGACGAGCGCCAGCTCACCGCGAAGGTCAATCCGCAGGTGCACGACGCCGATCTCGCCGAGGCTCTCTGGCAGCGCAGCGCCGAGCTCGTCGGCATCCCCGCGCGCTGAGCCCCCTCCGTCCCTCCCGTCCCTCCCTCCCGTCCCTCCCTCCCGTCCCTCCCTCCCGTCCCTCCCTCCCTCGCGCCTCCTCCTTCGCCTCGCCCCGCCCCCTCGCCCCCTCCCTCGCCGAGTGCACGGCTTCCCGCCGAGTGCACGGCTCCGTCTCGGGATCATCCCGTGCACTCGCGAACATCCCGTGCACTCGGCGGTAGCGGGGGCGGCAGCGGTAGCGGTAGCGGTAGCGGCGGCGGCGGTGCCGGCGGCGGTGGGGGGGCGACAGCGGTGGCCGAACGGATGGACGCACGCACAGGCGCCGGAACTGGCCAGAAGTCTGATTGAGGAGCGACCGAGGCGGGCGTAACGTGTTACCGCTCAAACAGCTCAGCCATTCGCACGCCGCCCCCACCCGGGGCGCGCGGACACCAGGGAGGCAAGGATGCCCCGCACGAATCCGAAGAATCCGGCGTACTCCGTCTGGCGGCGCAAGCCCGTCGGCGATCTGAACGAAGAGGCGGAGAGCAGCGGTCTCTTCAAATCCCTCGGGCTGTGGCAGCTCACCGCGATCGGCGTCGGCGGCATCGTCGGAGTCGGGATCTTCTCACTCGCCGGCCTCGTCGCGCACGGCGACGCCACGAACCCCGGCGTCGGACCCGCGGTCGTCATCTCGTTCCTCATCGCCGGACTGGCGTCGGCGGCCGCCGCCCTCTCGTACGCGGAGTTCGCGGGGATGATCCCCCGAGCCGGATCGGCGTACAGCTACGGCTACGTCGCGCTCGGCGAGATCACCGGCTGGTTCATCGGCTGGGATCTGCTCCTGGAGTACGTGGCCATCGTGGCCGTGGTGGCGATCGGGATCTCCGGTTACCTCGACGCGTTCCTCTCCGGGTTCGGCGTGCACCTGCCGACCGCGGTCACCGAGACGTTCGACCAGCCGGGCGGCGTCGTCAACATCCCGGCGATCCTGATCTGCCTGCTCGTGACGTTCCTCCTCAGCCGCGGCACCAAGACCTTCGGCCGATTCGAGCTGGTGGCGGTCGCGATCAAGATCCTGCTGATCCTGTTCATCGTGGGGCTCGGCATCTTCTACATCAACACCGACAACTACAGCCCGTTCATGCCGTCCGGCTTCGGCCCGGTCTTCACCGGGGCGGCGACGGTGTTCTTCGCCGTGTTCGGCTACGACGCGATGAGCACCGCGGCCGAAGAGGCGAAGGACGGGCGCAAGCACATGCCGAAGGCGATCATCCTGTCGCTCGTCATCGCCATGCTGCTCTACGTCGCCGCGACACTGGTGCTCACCGGCATGCAGAACTACCAGGACATCGATCCGAAGGCCGGCTTCGCGTCGGCGTTCTCCAGCGTCGGGCTGCCGGTCATCGCATCGATCATCTCCGTGTTCGCGGTGCTCTCGATCCTCACGGTCATGCTCACGTTCCTGCTCGGCGCGACCCGCGTGTGGTTCTCGATGAGCCGCGACGGACTGCTCCCCGGCTGGTTCTCGAAGGTCGACGGTCGCGGTGTGCCCCAGCGGGTGACCTGGATCGCCGGCATCGGGTCCGCGTTCTTTGCCGGCATCTTCCCGATCAGGGCCGTCGCCGACCTGACGAACATCGGCATCCTGGCGGCGTTCGTCGTCGTGTGCATCGCCGTCGTCGTGTTCCGCTACACGAAGCCGGATGCCCCGCGCACGTTCCGGCTGCCGTTCATGCCGGTGGTGCCGATCGTCGGCGTCGGCTTCTCGCTGTTCCTCATCTCGCAGCTGCACTGGGAGACCTGGCTGCGCTTCGGCGTCTGGCTCGTGATCGGGCTCGTCGTGTACTTCGCCTACGGTCGCCGCCACTCGCTGATGAACCCCGACAGCCCCCGCCGCCCGCGCTGACGCCCGGTCACTCCCTCCTCGCCCCGTTCACCCCTGCGCCCCTGCGCGCCTGCGCCCCTGCGCGCCTGCGCCCCTGCGCCCCTGCGCCGAGTGCACGGCTTCGCGCCGAGTGCACGGCTTCTTCACGTCGAGAAGCCGTGCACTCGCGAGAAACCCGTGCACTCGCGGGGCAGGCACCCCGGCTTCCTCCCCGCGCCGACAACCGGTGGCGCGCCCCTCGCCCCTGCACCCTGCGCCGAGTGCACGGCTTCGTGTCGAGTGCACGGCCTCTTCACGTCGAGAAGCCGTGCACTCGAGTACAACCCGTGCACTCGGCGACAGCGGGGGACGGGGGCAGGGGCGACAGCGGGGGCAGGGGCGACAGGTGAGGCAGCGGCGCGCGCCGGCGCTCTGCGACTCAGACCACGACGTTGGCGGTGTCGACCACGCGGTCGCCCTCGGCGGGGAAGGCCGCGCGGGTGACGCCCGACTCGACGTTGCCGGTGTGCAGCAGGGTCGAAGAGCCGCCGAACGCGGCATCCGCCAGCTCCAGCGCGCCGCCCTCGAACCGGTTGCCGACCGCGCGGTAGTGCGTCGTACCCTTCGTGACCGCGACGTGGGTGGACGACCCCTCGGCGCGGAAGCTGCTGTCCGACAACGTCAGGTGCAGCTCGCCGTCGCCTGTCCGGGAGACACCGGTTCCGCCCTTGATCGACACATCCGATCCCGCGATCTCGACCACCTGGCGCTCCGCCCGGGCCCCCGCGATGCGGGCGTTGCGCAGCGTCGACCCCTCGAACCGGAGTTGCGCCGACGACGACACGATCGGCGCCGCGTCATCCGCCGCGTTCAATGTCGAGCCTCGGAACGTGACCGCCCCCGAGCCCGCGATCTTCATACCGCCGACCCGGTCGAGCACGGTGTCGACGAAAGTGACCGGGGTCTTCACGGTGGCGTTGGTGAGCTCGCCCGGCGCGACGAACGTGAAGTGCGAGTCGGCGATCACGGTCGGGCGACCGGAGTTGTCCGACGCCTGCGTGATCACGAGCGTGTCGGATGCCGTGCACCCCCGCAGCTGCGCGCCGTCGGCGTTGATCCACAGCATCCCGGAGCCGGCGAGCGAGGGCTTGCCGATCACCTGCACGTCTTCGAGGGTGAGGTCGGTGATGCGCACGCGGGCGACGAACCACGAGCACACGTGCTTGCGCACCGTGATGCGCTTGGCCGCCGATCCCCAGGCCGCCCCCGAGTTCGCGAACGTCATCAGCCCGGAGTTGCCGGTGTAGGTGAGGTCGTGCTCGTACTGGCCGTGCGTGACGAACGGACCCTGGTCGTCGCCGTCGCCGTGGCAGTTCTCGACGAGGCAGTAGGCGCTCGCGGTGAAGTCGTTCAGGTGCCGCGAGTTGGCGGTGTGGCAGTTGGCGACGTACCCGTACAGGCAGTAGATCTGCTGCGTCAGGTAGCCGGCGCCACCCCACGTCACCGAGGTGGGGTTCTTCAGCGTGCAGCTGACGGTCGAGAAGTAGGTGTTCCACCGGCGCTGGATCAGCGGCCAGAAGGTTCCCGTGCCGTCGATGTGGTCGACGTCGCAGCGCACCGCGTACTCGAAGGCGAGCGGGTGCGAGCCCGTGTACTCGTCCTTCCCCGTGCCGAGGAACTTCAGGTTCGACACGGTCACGTCCTGCACCGGCACCACTCGGCGCCACGTCATCGTGCGCTCCTTGCCGAGCGGCCAGCCGTTCTTGTAATTGATGCGGATGTGCGTGCCGTCGACGATCTGCGTGACCTGCACGAGCCGCTGCAGCTCGCGCTCCCAGCGGCCGGCCAACGCGTTCACCTCGGCGGCGTACCAGTCGCCGACCGCGAAGAACGAGGAGTCGGCGACCGGGAAGACGTCGCCGAGGTCGGGGACCACCTCATTCAGCCGCGCCTCGTGCACGGCATCCGTCACCTCTCCGCGGAAGAACATGACCGCGGCGAAGGGGTCGTCCTTGCCGGCGTTCTCGATGCCGACCGTCGTCATGAGGTGTCCGCCGAAGTCGAACGCGATGTTCGACCGCGAGAACTTGTGGCGGCGCACGAAGTTCAGGTCGCTGTGGGCCTCGATCCGGTGGATGCTCGCATCGTTCACCATCGCGTCGAGGGCGTCGTCGGCGTTGACCTTCGCGTCCATCACCCCGAACAGACGGAAGTCGACGACCCCGTCGTGCACGAGCAGCCAGGCACCGCCCTTGGGGGCCGCGATCACGGTGCCCCCGTTCGCCGCCGGGGCATCCTTCTTCACGAACCGGTACAGCCCGTCGCCGCCGTCTCCGGCCGCTGCGTAGCCGACCGTGCGCACGAGGTCGCCGTCTTTACCCTTGCGCTTCGCGAGGTCGGTCGCGGTGCCGCCGTTGGCGACGTTCGCCGAACCCGACGAGCTCTGGGGTGCCACGGGTCCTGCGGCCTGTGCGGCCGCGGGCATGCCGACGGCCGCCACTCCGCCGATCGCGGCGGCGCCGAACCCGGCGAGCAGCATGCGCCTGCTGCGCAGCGCGGCCGTCTCGGTCTGGGTCATCTCCTGCGGGGTCATGCTCATCCTTCCGTGCGGCGTCATCACCGCGGTCAGGCGTCCGGCCGTCCGGCCGAGCCGCATCATCCGATAGATCCCCAGTCCCCAGTGCCGTGCTCCGAGCGGATGCTCAGAAGTAGTCGCCCGCCGTGAAGTGGCGGATGCCGTGCAGTCGGGCCGCACGCCCGAGCGGGCGGATCATCCCGGTGCGGTCGTCCTGCCGCACGGCCTCGGGCGCGAAGTCGCGCATCACGAGGTCGTCTTCCGGCAGAGCGGGCACGGCGAGCTCGCACGAGGTCACACCCGCCGAAGCCCAGTCCGCAGCGACCGCGGCGAGCAGGTCGCCGCGCGCCGCGTCGGCGTCGGGAAGCACGGCGCTCTCGAGGAGCACGCCGACCTCGCCGCGGCGCTCGGCGATCGCGTAGCCGACCACCGTCGATCCCTGCATCCGGCGATACAGGGTGGCGCCCCTCATCCGCACCTCCGCCATCGCCCGATCGCGGTCGCCGCGCACCGGGGCGAGGACGACCCTGCCCTCGCGCGAACGTGCGTAGACCTCGTGCAGCGGGCGGAGACTCCCGAGCCCGACGGTCTCACGCTCGACGCGCGCATCGGTCTCGACGGGAGCGGGCGCGGGAGCACGCCAGGGTCCGGCCAGGGTGCGCGCCATGGAGAACGTCTCGAACCCGCTGGAGCGATACACCTCGGGGGTTCCGGTGAACAGCAGCGCCCAGTCGGCGTCGCGCCCCGCCTGCAGCGTCGCGGCGACCAACTGACGAGCGAGCCCCTGACCCCGGGCCCGCTCGGCGACCGCGACGCTGCCGATGGCGTGCACCTCGGCGATCCCGCCGTCGGATTCCCGCAGCCTCTTGGGCAGTCCGTAGATCGACCCGCACAGACCGTCGCCGTCTTCGGCCACCAGCGTGTGCGCGAGCCGCTCGTCGTCGACGAGCCACTGGTCGGGGGCGAGCGGCGGAGTGAACGCGGTCGCCCACAGCGCGGCGAGTGCTGGCTGATCCTCGGCCCGGGCGGCACGGATCGCCACCGCGCTCATGATGCCCGCACGACGGCCGCGGATCCCGCCGACCCGGTCATGCCATCGAAGACAGCTGGTCGCGGGAGATGGTGTGCGCGAGCGGACGCCCCGCGGCGAAGGCCTCGACCTCGTCGACGACGATCCGCCCCTGACGCAGCCGCCCCTGGCTCGCGCCGGCCGCCCGGTGCGGAGTGACCAGCACTCCGGGCAGCGTGCGGAACGGGCTGTCGACGGCGAACGGCTCCTCGTCGAACACGTCGATCGCGGCGCTGAGCCGACCGCGCTGCACCTCGTCGATCAGCGCGGCCTCGTCGACCAGCCACGACCGCGCCGTGTTCACGAGCCCCGCGCCGTCGCGCATGAGTGCGAGCTCACGGCGACCGATCAGGTGATGGGTCTCGGGCAGCGTGGGTGCGTGCACGGCGACGATCTGCGCACGCTGAAGCGCCTCGTCGAGGGTGACCAGCTCGGCCCCGAGAACGGCAGCGGTCGCCGCATCGAGAGTCGGGTCGACCAGCAGCGGTTCGGCCCCGAGCGCTCGGATCAGTTCGAGATACGCGCGTCCGGTGCGGGAGGCCCCGATCACGGCGATGGGCATGCCGAGGATCTCGCGCTGCACGCCGACGGCATCCGCGTCGTACCAGCCGTCGCCGGCGCGCAGGGCGTTGTGCATCTCGGGCACCCGGTGCAGCAGCGCGAGCGTGAACGTCAGCGACACCTCGGCGACCGGCCGCGCCATGCCCGCGCCCGCCTGGGTCACGACGACGCCTCGGTCGAACAGCGCATCGGTCGCGAAGGGCTTGATCGTGGCGCCGGTGTGCGCGATCAGCTCGAGCTTCGGCAGCGATGCGAGCACCGCCGCGTCGAACGGGCCGACGCCCCAGCTCGTGATGACGATGCGCGCCTCGGCGAGTTCCGCATCGGCCAACCGATCCACGCGGACGAAAGAACCCCCGAGACGAGCGGCCACCACGCGCAGCCGCTCCGCATCCTCCGCTGAGAAGAACTCCGCGAAGAGTTCCGCGGAGACGACCGCGACCACGGCCGGCGCACCCGTACCAGCACTCATGCCAGCCAGGCCTCGAGGTTCTCGGCGATAAAGGCGTCGTCATTCAGGTCGGGGTACGCGTGGCGCACCCGCGCGATCTCCTCGGCCTGCCCGGGCGAGAGCCCCTCTGCGGGGTCGAGGCACCAGATGCCGTCGAGCAGTCCCTGCTGGCGGAGCATCTCGTGCACGCCGGCGATCACCCCGTGGAAGTCGTTGCCCGGGTCGAACACCGCCTGGTTGACGTCGACCATGTCGGAGGCGACGAGACCGAGTTCGCGGTAGGCCTCCGCGTCGCCGGCCATCGCCCGCTGGGCGCGTTCGAGGAGCGCGACGGCAGCACGTGTGCCGACCGCCCACTGGCCGAGCAGTCCGCCGACGAAGCGCAGCGTGCGCGGACCCGACGGCGACTCCACGTGGAACTCGGAGAGCAGGTCGGCGACGATCGCGTCGTCGTTGCCCGTGTAGAGCGCGATCTCGTCGGCGCGACCCGAGGCGGCGACGCCGCGCACGAGCTCCAGCGTGCGGTACCGGTCGAAGGGCGCGGCCTTGACGGCGACGACGGCGGGGATCGACGCGAACTCGCGCCAGAAGTCGCGGTCGAGCACGGGCCCGCCGATCGCGGTCTGCAGGTAGAAGCCGACAAGCGGCAGCACCTCGCCGACGGCGCGGGCGCGTTCGAGCAGGGCACGCTCGTCGGCGCCCGCGACGCGGGGACTCACCAGCACGGCGTCGTAGCCGAGCGAGCGGGCGAGCTCCGCCTCGGCCACCGCCTGGGCGGTGTCGCCGGCCACTCCGGCGATGCGCACGAGGCTCGCGTCGCCGCGGGCATCCATCTCCTCAGCCGCGAGCGCGAGCACCGGCTCGAACAGCGCGTGCTCCGGATCGCGGATCTCGAACTGGGTCGTGTGCACGCCGACGGCGAGGCCGCCGGCACCGGCATCAAGGTAGTACCGGGAGAGCGCGCGCTGACGACGCTCGTCGAGCGCACGGTCGGCGGTGAGCGCGAGCGGATGCGCCGGGATGACCGCTCCGCGCGCGAGCGTGGCGGCGGCCTCGGGGCGCAGTGACGGCACGGTCGCGGTGCGTGCGGCGGACTCCGTCATCAGAACTTCCCGTCCCGCACGGCCCACTTGGTCGGCTTGGCGATCATCGGCAGCTCCTTCTCGATCCAGTCCGCCTGCAGGCCGATCAGGGTCTCGGCCGAGACCGCCGGGTAGCCGAACAGCGCCATGCACCGGCGGGCGTCGCTGAGCAGCGCGGTCGGCTGCGGCTCGTCGACGATCTCGACCTCCCGGTCGAACAGCGTGCCGAAGCGGCGGGCGATCGACTCGACGCTCAGCAGTTCGGGGCCGGTGAGGTTGATCGTGAACGGGTCGGTCGAGGCGTGCACGAGGCTGCGCAGCACGACCTCGTTGGCGTAGCCCTGCCAGATCACGTTGACGTTGGCGGTCGCGACCGAGACCGGCTGCCCCGCGTGCACGGCACTGCCGATGTCGGCGAGCACCCCGTAGCGCAGATCGACGGCGTAGTTCAGGCGGATGATCGCGACCTTGGTGCCGCGCTCCTGCGCGCCGAACTCGAACACCCGTTCCCGGCCGAGGCACGACTGCGCGTACTCGCCGATCGGTGCGGGCTGCACCTCTTCGGATGCTCCGCCCGAGGCGGCGGGGAGGAACGGGTAGATGTTGCCGGTGGAGAGCACCGAGATGGCGCTCTCGCGGTAGCGGCGGGCGACGCGGTCGGGCAGAGCGGCGTTGACCTCCCACGCCCAGGAGGCGTTGGTCGCGGCTCCGAACTTCGCGCCGACCATGAACACCACGTTCGGGGCATCCGGCAGGGATGCGAAGTCATCGTTCTCGATCAGGTCGAACGAGACGACCTTCACCCCGGCGGTCTCGAGGCGCTCGCGGATCGCGGCGTCGCCGAAGCGGGAGACGGCGTAGACCGCGTCGTCCTTGCGGCCGGCGGCATCCATCCCTCGACGCGCGAGCATCGCCAGGGTCGGGCCCATCTTGCCGCCCGCACCGAGGATCACGAGGTCGCCCGCCCCGCGCGAGAGGTCGTCGATCAGGCCGGCGCTCGGGGTGGCGAGCGCCTCCTCGAGATCGGCTTCCGAAGTGAAACTGTGCTGAGTCATGTGGTGCTTTCCCTTCTTCTCAGCCCTTGATGCCCGTACCGGCCACGCCCTCCTGCACGTACCGCTGAGCGATGAGGTACGCGAGGAAGATGGGCAGCAGCGCCACGACGGATCCGGCGAGCATGGTGCTCAGCGGGACGTTCTGCTGCTGCAGCGACGAGATGCCGACGGTGAGTGTGAACATCGCGTTGGACTTCGCGATGATGAGCGGCCACAGGAAGTCGTTCCAGTGCCACAGGAAGACGAAGATGCCGAGGGTCGCGAGGATCGGTTTGCACAGCGGCAGCACGATCCGCAGGAAGATGCGGAACTCGCCCGCACCGTCGATGCGGGCGGCCTCGAACAGCTCGTCGGGGAGGCCCGAGATGAACTGCCGCATCAGGAACACGGCCTGCGCGTTGGCGAGCGACGGCAGGATCAGGCCCCAGTACGTGTCGACGCCGCCGAGGTTCGCCATGAGGATGAACGTCGGGATGAGGGTGACGTGGAACGGGACCATCACCATCGCGAGGAACGACCAGAACATCACCTCCTTGCCGCGGAAGCGCTTCTTGGCGAAGGCGTACCCCGCGAGCGCCGAGAGGAACAGCACCGCGACGACCGAGACGAGCGAGTAGATGAGCGTGTTGCCGAGCCAGCCGAGGATGTTCTGCCCGGCGAGCACCTGCTCGTAGGCCTCGAACGAGATGTCCTGGAAGGGCAGAAGCGACCCGGGGAGCTCGACGACCATGCCCGGCTTCAGGCTCAGCACGACCATCGCGTAGAAGGGGAAGAAGCTGAGGATGCCGGCCAGGCTCAGCCAGATCCATCGTCCGACGATCCCCCAGCCGGTGGGCTGGAGTGCGCGGTACGCGCGGCGCTGCTTGGTCGACGTCTTCGGCGGCATCACCGGCGACTGCGTCGGCGGCTGGGTCGGCGGCTGCAACAGAGCGGTCATTTCTGCTTTCCGATCACCAGGCGCTGGATGAGCGCGACGACGAGGGTCATGATGAACAGGGCCACACCGATGGCGGCCGCGTATCCGTAGTCGAAGTAGCGGAAGCCCTGGTCGTACAGCATGTAGACGAGCGAGTAGCTGGCGTTCGCGGGTCCACCCTGGGTCATCACGTAGATGACGTCGAACACCTGGAACGCGGCGGTCGTCTCGATCACCGCGAGGAAGAAGAAGGTCGGACGCAGCACCGGGAGGATGACGTAGCGGAAGCGCTGCCAGGCGCCTGCTCCGTCCATCAGGGCCGCCTCTTCGAGCTCGCGCGGCACGTCCTGCAGCGCGGCGATGAGGATCATCATCCCGTAGCCGAATCGCGACCAGACGCCCACGACGACGATGGCCGGGATGACGAGCACGGTGCTGCCCAGCCAGGATCCGCCGAGACCCAGCGGGGTCATCAGCGCCGACCAGGGGCCGTTGGCGGAGAAGATCCAGACGAAGATCGAGCCCGCCAGCACGAGCGAGGTGATGACGGGGAGGAAGAAGATCGACCGGAAGAAGCGCGCGCCCCGGAAGGCGCGGCGCACGCCGAGCGCCATCACGGTGGAGAGCACGAGCGCGATCGGCACAGCGAACACCGTGTAGATCAGCGTGGTGCCCATCGCCCGCCAGAACAGCGGGTCGGCGATCATGCGCTGGAAGTGGTCGAGCCCGCGCCAGGAGATCTCGCCGGTGATGTCGTAGTCGAAGAAGCTCAAGGCGACGCCGACGATGCTGGGGCCGAAGCGGAAGGCGATGAAGAGGAGGAACGCAGGGAGCACGAACAGGAACGCGATGCGCGCCTCTCGCCGTGCGAGCACCCGTGCGACCCGCCCTGCGGGCCTCTTCGCCGTGGTTGCCGTCGTCATCAGTGATTCCTCACGTGGGGAGTGAAGGGAACGGGGGCGTGCGGAGTTCGGGCTCCGCACGCCCCCGGATGCTGCTTACTTCTTGGTGAGCGGTGCCGCGGCGGTCGCGGCATCCTTCAGGGCGTCCTCCGGGGACTTGTCCCCGAGGAGGGCGGCCTGGATCTCGGGCGCGAGCACGCCCATGAGCGCACGCGACGAGGCGTTGAGCTCGCCGACCGTGGTGTCGGGCACGTACTTCTCGACCTCGCCGAGCAGCGGGTCATCCGCGTACAGCGGCTCGGTGGTGCTGAGCGCCGAGAAGAATCCGGCCGCCTTGAGGTACGGCTCGATGACGTCGGCGCCGGTCGCGTACTCCGCGAACTTCGCCGCGGCATCCTGTGCCTTGGAGCCCTTGAGCACCGAGAGCGAGCCGACCGTGCCGTAGGCCACGGTCTCCTTCTCGGTCAGCGGTGCGAGGACCTTGACGTTCTCCTCGCCCCAGAAGGGCAGGACCTCGGGGACCGCGTTGTTCCACGTGCAGGCGACCTTGCCCTGAGCGACGGCCGTCTGCTCGAGCGGGACGTTGGTGGTGAGCGCCTCGGGGTCGAGCGCTCCGGCCTCGGCCAGGTCGGTGAGGAAGGTGAGCGCCTTCTCGCCTTCCTTGCTGTCGAAGCCGACGTCGCCGTCCTTCGTGTAGACCTCGCCACCGGCCTGCCACAGCAGCGGGTAGTAGGTGAGGTTCAGGGTGTTCTCGGCGGATGCCGGGTAGTTGAGGGCGTACATGCCCTTCTCCGTGAACTTGGGGGCCATCTCGGCGATGTCGTCCCACGTCTCGGGGTACTCGGTGACGCCGGCGGCCTCGAACGCGGCCGCGTTGCACAGGAGGGGCTGGGCACTGGTGAGCAGCGGCGCTCCGAGGATGTCACCGTCGAGGGTGACCGAGGTCTTCACGTTGGGCAGCAGGTCGCCCTGGCGCTCTTCGCTCAGCAGGTCGTTGAGCGGTGCGATCGACTTCTGGTACGCCGCGAGCTGGTCGGGGATGAGGTAGACGACGTCGGGACCCTTGCCGGCCGCGATCGCCGTCTGCAGAGCCTCGTCGCGGTTGGCCCACGGGAAGATCTCGTAGTCGACGTTGATGTTCTCGTTCTTCTTCTCGAAGTCGGCGATCGTCGAGTCCCAGAAGTCCTTGTGCACCGCCTCGTCGGCGATGACCGGGTAGAGCCAGACCGTGATGTCCTGCTCACCCTCTGCGGTGTTGCCTCCGCCGGCCGAACATCCGGCCAACAGGGTGGCGGCCGCGACTCCCGCGGCGACGCCGATGAACTTGCTGACGCGCATGGTGCTCCTTTGCTTGAACCGTGCTGAGTACGGTTCATTATGACACTGGGATGGGATAATTCGTCAAGTACAAGTTCTCAGGCGCTTGTTTCAGGCGTGTTTCCCGTTCGAAAACAACAAAGCTTGATCTGAGAATTCGGTGTGCTAATTTGATCGCACCCGACGACGGAGAAGAAGAGGGGGCAGCACATGGCCGTGAACAGTCCGCGCTCGATCGTCGCGCGATCGGCTCTGCAGCTGCGCGACGCGGGCCCCGCGACCGTCAACGACCTCTCCCGCTCCCTCGAGATCTCGCGCACCTCGGTCGAGAATGCCGTGACCGCCCTGGGCGACTCCGGGCTGATCGTCGACGCCCCGGCGCAGAACGGCGGCGGAGCCGGTCGCCCCGCCCGGCGCTATTCGTTCCATGCCGCCGCCGGCACCGTCGTCGGCGTCGACATCGGCGTCGCCAGCGTGCGGGTCGTGCTGGCCGACCTCGCCGGAGCCGTGATCGTGCAGCGCAGCTACCCCGGCGTCGCCGAGCAGCCCGACGGCGCCTCCAAGCTCGCCGCGGTCATCGACGACGTGCGCCACACCCTGTCCGACGTCGCGATCCCCACATCGAAGCTGCGCGCGGTCGGCGTCTCACTCCCCGGCATCGTCGACGACACGGGGCGGGTGACCACCTCGGTCGTCATCCCCGAATGGTCGGGCATCGACATCGGCTCGCAGCTGCGGCAGGCGTTCAACTGTCCCGTCGCCGTCGACAACGGCGTGCGTCTGGCTGCGGTCGCGGAGCACCACCTCGGCGTCGCCCAGCTCGTCGACGACGTCATCTACCTCTCGGTCGGCAACCGCATCGCGATGGGGCTCATCCTCGGCGGTCGCCCGCGGCGGGGCATCCACAACGCCGCCGGCGACATCGGACGCCTCGCCTTCCGCGGACTCAACAGCGAGACCGGACAGATCTCGTGGCGCACCGCCCCGACCGCCGCCGAGGTCTTCGCGAAGGCTCGCGGCGGGGATTCGGCCGCCCAGAAGGAGCTCGACGGCTTCATCGACGAGCTCGCCCACGGCATCGCGACCCTGACGATGACGGTCGACCCGGCGATGATCGTCATCGGCGGCGGACTCTCCGCCGCGCACGAACAGCTGCTCGACCCGCTGCGGGCCGCGCTCCCCGGTCACCTCGGCCTGCCGTTCCAGGTGCCGCTCGCCGAAGCCCGACTGGGCGCCGAGGCCGCCGCACACGGCGCGGTCGTGCACGCCTTCCAGCGGCACGCCGCCGAGATCTACGGCATCGACGACATGCCGGCCCCGCCGATCACCCCCCTGCCGGTCGAACCGGTCGGGGCGGAGATTACGGCCGAGAACACGACCGCCGAGAACACCGAGGAGAAGCAGTGAGCACGTTGAAGGTCGGACTCATCGGAGCCGGCGGCATCTCCCGCGTGCACGCCGACGCCTGGCGGGCGCTGGGCGCCGAGGGGTACGTCACCTCTCTGGCGGGCGCCGAGGAGATCGCCGAGGAGTACGGTTTCGCGCTCGTCCCCGACGTCGACACGCTCATCGAGCTGGTCGACATCGTCGACATCGTGACCCCCAGCAGCACCCATGCCGACTTCGCGCTGCGGGCCATCCGGCGCGGACGGGACGTCATCTGCGAGAAGCCGCTGGCCGCCACCGCCGAGGCCGCGGCGACGGTCGCCCGAGCCGCAGAGGATGCCGGCGTGCGGCTCTTCCCCGCCCACGTCGTCCGGTACATGGGCGAGTACGCGCAGATCAAGGCCGGCATCGACGCCGGACGCATCGGCACGCTCGCAGTGCAGCGGTTCAGCCGCGCCGGCTCCGCACCACAGACGCCCTGGTTCTTCTCCGAGAGCACGGGCGGCGGGGTCATCCGCGACCTCATGATCCACGACATCGATCAGGCGGTCTGGTTCGCTGGCCCCGTGGCCACGGTCTTCGCGGTGCAGAATCCGCCGACCGTCGACGACCGGGTTCCCGCACCCGTCACCGCGCACGTCGTGCTGACCCACCGCAGCGGCGTGATCAGCCACCTGCACGCCAGCTGGGTCGCCCCGGGGATGCCTTTCCGCACGAGCGTCGAGGTCGCGGGCTCCGAGGGCCGGCTGCGCTACGACAGCGCCGAAGACACTTCGCTGCGGACGGATGCCGTGCTCGATGCCGGAGCCACCGACTACCTCCCGCCGATGTCTCCCGAAGAGAGCCCTTACTACGCCGAGATCGCCGACTTCGTGGCCGCGCTGCGCGAAGGCCGCAATGCCCGGGTCAGCCCGGCCGACGGCATCGAAGCCGTCGCCGTCGCCGAGGCCGCCTACGCCTCGATCGCGACCGGCACGCCGGTCTCACTTCCGGTCCCTGCCCGCTCCGAGGCCGAGGAGGCCGTCCGATGACCGCCCCCACCCCGCTGCGCATCGCCGTGCTGTCGTTTGCGCACACGCACGCCCTGAGCTACGTGCACGCGCTGAAGCAGATGCCCGGCGTCGAGCTGATCGCCACCGACCCTGACGGCGCCACGGCGCCCGACGACGCCCCTCGCGGTGCCGCGCTGGCCGCCGAACTGGGCGTCGCGTATGTCGAGACCTACGACGAGGCCTTCGCGTGGAAGCCGGATGCCGTCGTGATCGCCGCCGAGAACTCCCGGCACCGCGCCCTCGTCGAGCGCGCGGCCGCCGCCGGGGTGCACGTGCTGTGCGAGAAGCCGCTGGCCACGACCGTCGACGACGCGATCGCGATGCGCGAGGCCTGCGAGAAGGCCGGCGTGATCCTCATGGTCGCCTACCCGGTGCGCTTCGCCCCGAGCGTGCGCGACGCGATCGCCGAGCTGCGCAGCGGTCGCCTCGGCACGGTCCTCGGCGTCACCGGCATCAACAACGGCAAGCTTCCGGAGGATCGGGCCTGGTTCACCGACCCCGAGCTGGCGGGCGGCGGCGCCCTCGTCGACCACGTCGTGCACTGCGCCGACCTGCTCGACGAACTGCTGGGCGAGCGGGCGCAGTCCGTCCGTGCGGTGTCGAACAGCATCCTGCACGCGCAGCGCGAGCTCGCGGTCGAGACCGGCGGACTCGTCACCATCCAGTACCCGAGCGGAGTGATCGCCACGATCGACTGCTCGTGGAGCTGGCCGATGAGCTCCGCGACCTGGGGCGGTCTCACGCTGCAGGTCGTGGCCGAGCGCGGCACCGTCACGGTCAGCCCCTTCGCGAAGGGGGTCGCCGGGCACGATGCGCGCGGCGAGACGTGGAGCCCCGTCGGGGCCGACCTCGATGGGCTGCTGCTCGACGAGTTCGTCCGCGCCGTGCGCGAGGGCCGGCAGCCGCAGCCCGACGCCGGAGTCGGCATCCGCACGGTCGAGATCGCCAAGGCCGCGCAGCTCTCCGCAACCCGCGGCGGCGAGGTCGTCGCCCTCGCCTAGACAGCACACCGCAGGATCCGAACGGCAGAGAGGCCAGGCATGCACACCGCGCACACCACCACCGGATGGCGGCAGCGCGCGCTGGCCGTGATGCCGGTCGGGTCGAGCACGAACTCCAAGGCCCCGACGCTGCTGCCGGAGGAGCCCGAAGTCATCGTCCGCGGACGCGGATGCCGCGTGTGGGACGACCGCGGCCGCGAGTTCATCGACTATCGCTGCGCGCTCGGCCCGGTCACGCTCGGCTATGCGGATCCGACGGTCGACGCCGCGATCCGCGCCCAGCTCGACGACGGCATCCTGTTCGGCCACCCGCATCCGCTCGAGACGACCACGGCCGAGCTGTTCCGCTCCCTCGTGCCGGGCGCCGAGGCCGCGCGCTTCCTGAAGACGGGCGGCGAGGCTCTCGCCGCCGTCATCCGCATCGCCCGCGCGCACACCGGTCGCGACCGCGTCGTGCAGATCGGCTACAACGGCTGGCTCAACTCGCTCGCCGCGGGCGCCCGCGTGCTGCCCGGTGCGAAGACGGATGCCGTGCCCGGCGTTCCGGCCGCCCTCGCCGCGCTGCACCACGCGGTCGACTGGGAAGACCGTGCGACTCTCGACCGGCTGTTCCTCACCCGGGGTTCGGAGATCGCGGTCATCCTCGTCGCCGCCGATTACCCCGCCATCCCCGAGGCGGCCGGCTTCTACCGTTACCTGCGCGACCTGGCCGACCGGCACGGCGCACTGATGGCCTACGACGAGATGGTCACCGGCTTCCGTGTGGCCCTCGGCGGCATGGCCGAGGTGACCGGGGTCCTTCCCGACCTGTCGGTGTTCGGCAAGGGAATCGCGAACGGCATGCCCCTCGCGGTCTACTGCGGGCGGCGTGAGGTGCTCGCCGTGCTCGACCGTGGCGAGGTGGTCGTGACCTCGACGTATGGAGGCGAGACCCTGTCGCTCGCAGCCGCCACCGCCACGATGACCGCCATCCGCGACCGCGATGTGATCGCGCGCCTGCTCGCCTCCGGCACTCGACTGCTGAACGGCATGAACGCGGTGTTCGCCGACGCCGGCTCCGACATCCGACTCGTCGGGCACCCGGCGTGCCCGCAGTTCGTCGGCGCCGACGCCCAGATCCAGGCGTTCCTGCGGGCGGCGTTCCGTCACGGGCTCTCCTTCTACCGGGTCGTGTACGTCAACGCCGCGCACACCGAGTCCGACATCGACGAGACCCTGCGCCGGGCCGCGGCCGCCCTCAGTGAGGCGATGGCATGAGCGGCATCGACGCCCACACGCACCTCGACGAGGGCCGTTTCGATCCCGCGGTCTTCGACGCCGGCGACCGCCTCGGCATCGAGCTGTTCCTGTGCAGCAACCTCGGGAGCTTCCAGGCCCACCCGAGCCTCGACGAGGTGCGCGAGATGAACGACGTGCTGGCCGGCGAACTCCGCCGATACCCCGAACGGCTGCGTGGATACTGCTACGTCAATCCGCGCTTCGGCCGCGACAGCATCGACGATCTGCGCCGCAATGTCGAGGACCGCGGCATGGTCGGCATCAAGCTCTGGATCGCGACGCTGGCCGACGATCCGCTCAGCGACCCGATCCTCGAGTACGCCGCCGAGCACCACCTCATCGTGCTCACCCATGCCTGGCGCAAGACCGTGGGGCAGTTCCCGTACGAGTCCACGGCCGAGCACATCGCGGCCGCCGCCCGCCGGCACCCCGACGTGCGCTTCCTGATGGCGCATCTGGGAGGTCAGCCCGAGTCGGCGGTGAACACGGTGCGCTCGTGCCCCAACGTGGCGGTCGACACCTCGGGCACGATCATCGGTGCCGGCGAGGTGGCGCTGGCCGTCGAGCGGCTCGGCCCTAATAGGGTGGTCTTCGGCTCCGACCTGCCCCACATCGACCTCGCGACCAACGTCGGCAAGGTGCTCGGCGCGGGGCTCGACCTCGACGCGGAGGAGCGGGTCTTCGGCGGCACGGTGGCCCGCTGGCTCGCGGAGGTCGCGGCATGACCGCCCAGGCGCGACGGATGCTGCGCGCGTTCGCCGACCTCGGAGCCATAGACACCACGTGCTTCCTCGGGCAGTGGCCGTACCGGCTCTCCGCCGCCGCGGATGCTGATGCCCTGCGCGCCCACGCCGACCGCCTCGGCCTGCACTCGGTCTGGGTCTCGCATCTGGCGTCCCTCTTCGGCTTCGACACGCGCACCGGCAACGAGGCCGTGCTCGCCGCGTGTGCCGACGACCCGCTGTTCCGGGTGTTCGCGACGATCGATCCGCGGGAGTCGACCTGGCGCGAGGAGCTCGACGATGCCGTGTCCGCCGGCGCGCTCGGTGTGCGCGTCGCTCCCGGCTTCCACCGGTGCGAGGTGTCTGCCGTACGCCCCGTGCTCGACGCGTGCGCCGACCGCGGGCTCCCCGTGCAGTTGATCGCCCGGCTCGACGATGCCCGGGTGCGGCACCCGTTCTCCCCCGCCGTCGACCTCGAGGTGCACCGGATCGCCGACCTCGTGCGCGAAAGCCCCGCTCACCCACTGCTGCTGAGCGGGCTGAACCGCGCGGACTGGATCGCTCTGAACCGGCACCTCGGTGACGCCGCGCCCGAATGGCTTCGGCTCGACCTGTGGCACGTCAACGGCCCCACGGCTGTCGCCGACAGCTTGGGTGACGACCCGGAGCGCTGGATGTTCGGCAGCGCCTTCCCCGTGCAGGCCCCGGAAGCCACGGCGCTGCAGCTCGCGGCCTCTGCGCTCTCACCCTCCGCGCTGCGAACGATCACGTCCGGTAACGCGACCGCCCTCCTCGCCTGACGCCATATGTCCGGAGGCGCCGCTTCCGGCGCGACTCGGCGCCGGCTTCAGCGTGATCCGTACAGCGGACGGGAGGCGTCCGCGAGCGGTTCGGCCTCCGCTGCGATCAGATCGAGCCGCGTCCGCAGCGCCGCGTGCCAACTGCTCCCCGCGGCCAGGACAGCCGCGAAGACCCCGGCCGCGGCCGTCATCGTCACGGGCGAATCGATGGCCGCACCGTAGGCGAACCACGCGGCGATCAAGATCATGGCGCTCGCGGCGCAGCCGACGAGCCATCGCAGTCCGAGTCGGAGTCGTGTCGCCCGATCCGCTTCGTCGTCCATGGAGACGCCTCGCAATCCATTCCTCGCACCCGTCCGGCAGAGTCGAGTGAAATGTTACACGTTGCTGAGCGGGAGGCCAACGAAAGACCGGGTCAAGATCGGTGGATGACACATCCCCCCGACGTGGACCCTCGGGTTCCACGTCGGGGGGCGCAGCCCGGTGCGGGAGGGGGAGGCGCACCGAGAACAGGCGGCTCTCGCCGCGGCCAGTGACGCGCGGCAGCGAAGGATCGCGGCCCGCGTCTGCGCTCGGACCGGCCTTCCCCAGTCCGCTCCGAGCAACGACACATCCACCCTATACGACATTTGACCAGCTAACGTTTTACCTTTGTCCACAATCGCTGCTCTGCCGAGTATCAGACGCCCCGGGCATGAAATCGCTGCGACTACCGTTGCACCAGCTGGCAGCATCCATCACGGAGGGAACAGCATGCGCATCGATCTCACGGGCAGGACCGCGCTCGTCACCGGCTCAACGCAGGGCATCGGGCGGGCGATCGCCGCGGCGCTGGCCGACACCGGCGCGCGTGTGGCGATCAACGGCCGCAAGCCCGATACGGTCTCGTCCGTCATCACCGAGCTGCAGCAGGAGAATTCTGCACGTGATCTCGTAGCCGCGGCGGGAGACGTCACCGACCAGGCAGGAGCGGATGCGGTGCTGGCCGCAGCCGGCGATGTCGACATCCTCGTCAACAACCTGGGGATCTTCGGCGCGACGCCCGCGCTCGACATCACCGACGACGAATGGCGGCGGTACTTCGACGTGAACGTCCTGGCCGCGGTCCGCCTCATCCGCGCGACGCTGCCGGGCATGACCGAGCGCGGCTGGGGCCGGGTGCTCGACATCGCCAGCGACTCGGCCGTGGTGATCCCCGCCGAGATGATCCACTACGGAATGTCCAAGACGGCCCTTCTCGCGGTGTCCCGCGGCTTCGCCAAGGAGGCGGCGGGCACGGGGGTCACCGTCAACTCGGTGCTGGCCGGCCCGACCCACACCGGCGGCGTCGAGGACTTCGTGTACGAGCTCGTCGACCCGAAGCTGCCGTGGGACGAGGCGCAGCGCGAGTTCATGCGCCTGCACCGCCCGCAGTCTTTGCTGCAGCGTCTCATCGAGCCCGAGGAGATCGCGAACATGGTCGTCTACCTGGCATCTCCTCTCGCTTCCGCGACGACCGGCGCCGCCGTGCGGGTCGACGGCGGCTACATCGACTCGATCGTTCCCTGAGACGCATGCCGGGAGCGCGAGCTCGCCTCCGGTGATCGCCCGTCGGTGGCGGGGGTACTAATCGGGCGCCGCCCCGCACGAACGACCCCTTATGCGGGCTCCCGCCGATGGCTATGCTTCACGCGGGGGAGCAGGATGACCAGGAGGAATCATGGTTCGCACTGCTTTGACGGGATCGGAGCGCTCTGCTCAGACCCGAAGGAAGATCTTCGCCGTCCTCGCCGGTGGGCTCGTCGTCGGCGTGGGTTCCGCGCTGACACTCGCCGCGTGGAATGACTCGGAGTTCGCGACGAGCGACTTCGCGGCAGGAACATTCGAATTCCAAGGCTCGACCGATGGCGCCACGTGGGCGGATCATGCGGTGGAGGGCGACGCGGCCACGCTGACGTTCAGCACGGGCTTCGACAACCTCTCACCGGATGACGTCGTCTACGCGCCCTTCGCGCTCCAGCTGACTGCGGCGAGCACGTCGCCGGCCGGACTGACGGCCGTGGCGCCGGTGGTGACCGGAGATCTCGCCGGCCAGCTGACCTTCGGCGCGGTTTCGACGGCGGCCTTCGGCTGTGACGCCGCGGCCTTCGCCGCCGGCACCGCTGTCCCCGCCACCATGGATCCGGGCGACATCGTGTACCTGTGCCTTCAGGTCACGGCGGGCGCGGCGATCGCTCAGGGTGACACCGGCACCGCGCTCTGGCAGTGGGACGCGGTCTCCCAGTAACCGGACGACCGGATCGTGGCTCGGCGCACGCGCGACCGAGGCCGGACAGCGCTCACGCGTGTCCAGGCCCTGCTCGCCTGCGCCCTGCTCCTGGGCGTCGGCTCGGCCGGCACCCTCGCATCCTGGTCCGACAGTGAGATCGCTCGGTCGCCGTTCGCTGCGGGGAGCTTCGCCCTGGCATCCCGCACCGACGATGGCGCGTTCGCGACGCATCCCGAGGCCGATCCCGCTGCGCTGAGCTGGACGCTCGCACCTCTCTACCCGGGTGACAGTGCGGCGGCGTGGGTGCAGGTGCAGGGCGCGGGGTCGGTGGATGGAAGCGTCAGCCTGAGCGGCGTCGCGCTCTCGGTGGACCCGGCCGCCGGCAGTCCCGAGGCGGCGCTGCGGGACGCGCTGCTCGTGCGCGCCTCGGTGACGTCGTCGACGGATCCGACCCCACCCGAGTGCATCGCGAGCACTCCGGGAGTCGAGGTCACCGGCCTCACGCAGATCCCGGTTCTTCCGGCCCAGCAGGTCGCAGCCGCCGGCGGCTCCACGGTGACGTACTGCATCGTCCTGACCCTGCCGATCGATGCGCCGGCGATCACGCAGGGTGTCGCCCTCACTCCCACCTGGGTCATCACGGGGAGCACGGGATGAGCTCCTTCGCACGCGGTGCCGCCCGGACGAGCCGCCTCGTCCGGGACGTGGTGCTCGCCGTGGCCGCGATCGGCGGGGCCGCATGCATCGTGTTCGCCGTCCTGGCGTTCACGGGCGGCTACTCGCTGATGATGTTCAAGACCGGTTCCATGTCGCCCACGATCCCCGCGGGTTCGGTCGCGCTGGTCCAGCGGGTCCCCGCATCCGACATCGTGGTCGGCGACGTGGTCACGGTCGACCGCGCGGGCACGCTGCCCATCACCCACCGGGTCACGAGCGTGCGTGACGGCGGGGCACCGGCCGCACGCGTGCTGACGATGCGCGGCGACGCCAACCCGGTGGACGACCCGACGAGCTACACGATCACCGAAGCGCGGATCGTACGCGGGTCGGTGCCGAATCTCGCGCCCGTGATCGCGCAGTTCGGCAACCCCTGGGTGCTCGGCTCGCTCACCCTCGGCACCGCGTTCCTCGTCGCGTGGGCGTTCTGGCCGCGGCGGGAGACGACACGGTCCGACGACGATCCTGCGCCGCCCGGCCCGATGCCCCCGCCGGAGGAGACCGCGACGCAGGTCTCGACGAGTCGGGGCGCCCTGGTGACCGTGCTCATCGTCACGGCGGCTGCCATGGGCGCCACGCTCACCCCTTTGTCGGCCGATGCCGCGACGACGTCCGACTACCTCGTCGTCCGCTCCGACCTCGCCGGCGCCGGCGTCCAGGGGCTCGACCCGCTCGACCCCCTCCTCTGGCACCTCGATGTGGACGCGTCGGCAGCGCCTCCGGACGGGGAACTGGCGCTCGCCCTCTCGTCGACGGGCGATGCGCGGTTCGGGCTGCGGGCCGAGGTGCGCGCCTGCGCCGAACCGTGGCTGTCCGACGGGACGTGCGCTTCCGGTGAGCGGGTGCTCCTCGCTGAAGGCCCCCTGCTACCCGACGGACCGTGGCAGCCACTCGACACCGCCACGACGCCGGCGGTCGTCCACGTACAGGTCGCGCTCACCGCGCAGCCCGAGACGCCCGAGGCCGCCGCTGCCGGAGCGTCCGTCACGGTGCGGGCGACTGCCGCCGGAGACACCGTCGACACCGGAATCGACGGCGAGTCGGAGCTTCCGCCGACCGGTGGCTCCGGCTTCGTGATGCTGGCCGCGCCCGCTGCGGTGCTCGTCGGAATCGGGATCGCCCTGCTCGCCCGCCGCCGCACGGTCCCGGGGAGGACGGAATGAAGGCGCTCCGTCGACTCCTCGTCCTGCTCACCGCGGCCTGCCTCGCCGCTCTGACGGTCTCCGTCGCTCCCGCGAGCGTCGGCGGTGACGCCCTCCTCAGCACGACGGAGGCCGCATGGCTCGACGCCCAGTACGCGGAGGGACCGGTCGCGGCGGGCACGCTCGACGTGCCCACCATCACGGCCTGCACCACGGAGAACGAGGGGACGAATGGGGCGATGAGCGGCGTCACCATCGGGTGGACCTCCGAACTCGACGATCCTGCACGGATGCTGGCGACATTCGCGATCGGCGCGGGGGCGAGCTTCGAGGCGCCCACCGATCGCATCCAGGTGACGGGGCCAGCCGCCGGGCTGTACACCTTTACGGTCACCGTGACCGCAACGGAACTCGAAGGGGCGCTGGGGTCGCTCGCGAACGCGAATATGGGGGTCGCGGTGTCGACGCGCGCGGGCACCGAGTGGCGATCGGCGCCCGCGTCGCGGACCGTGGCCATCGGCACCCTCGACGGAGGGCGAGGCTCAGCGACCTGCGATCTCGGGCACACACTCACCCTGACGGGTCTGATCGCCACGACACCGCCGATCTCCCGCGTCATCCCCGTCGGTACCTCGGCCACGTCGTCGCTGCCGCCGGCTTTGCAGGACCGTCGACGCACACCGGTCTTCACCGCGACCGTCCGCGACATCACCACCAACGCCGTCGTGCCGAACACCGCGGTGACGATCGTGCTCCCCGACGGCCTCGCGTTCGAGTCGGGGGCGTTCGCGGATCTCAGTGAAGGCACCTTCACGACGAGCGCCACGGGGACGGTGGACTTCCGGGTGGTCGGCAACCGCTCGGAACCCGCGCAGGGCCCGGTGCGGGTGGAGTCCCCGCGAGCCTTCACGATCCTGTCGGCCCAGCCGGTCACCTCGGTGCCGCTCGTGGCGTGGGGATACTCGGCGCAGGGGCAGACCGGCTCCGACGACCTGAGTGTGGCGCGCACAAGTGCGGTCCCCCTCTGGGACAACCTCTCCATCACCGGGGCCACGGCGATCGGCTCCAGCTATTCGACACTGCTCTACGCCGACCAGAACGGAAACCTGTGGGGGCGTGGCTACAACGCCTCCGGCATCATCGGCGACGGCACCACCACGAGTCGGTCGACCGTCGTCGCGGCACTCACCGGACCGGGCGCCCAGCTCGGCGGCATCACCTACATCGGCACCGGCACCGACCAGCTCTCCTCCACCGCCGTCGACGCGTCGGGCGGAGTCTGGGCCACGGGCGACAACGAACTCAGCGGCTTCGGCACGGGCTACACGAACACCCGTTACTGGCAGCGCGTGAGCGACAACTACACGATGCCGTCCGGCGCCCTCACCGCAGAGGTCAACCCCTACGGAGCGGTCCTCATGGTGCTGGAGAACGGGCAGGCCATGGTCGCCGGCGCCGACAGCTATGGATACTCCGCACAGGGCAGTGCCGTCAGTGCCGCGGCCGGCGCGACGGGGCGCATCATGCTCACCGCGGCGGCCACGCCGATCACGGGGGTCGTCTCCGGGGGGATCGGCTGGCACTCGTCGGCTGTGGTCACCGAAGACGGCCGACTGTTCACGGCGGGCACGGCGGCGTACGGCGGCAGCGGCACGTTCTACCTCGTGGAGAAAGCGCTGCCTGCGGGCAAGACCGCCGCGAAGGTCATCGTCCGGCAGTACCGCATGCTCGTCATCATGACCGACGGCTCGGTCTACGCCCTCGGCGCGAACACCAGCAGCTCGCAGGGCATCGGCAGCTCCGCCACGCCGGGCACGACGTTGACCGCGGTGGCGATGCCCGCCGGCAGCGTGGTCACCGACGTCGCCATGGCCAACGACACGACCCTGTTCCTCCTCAATACGGGCGCTGTCTACTTCGCGGGACTGAACGACACCGGTGGCGCCGGAGTCGGCAACACCGCAGGGACCTTCAGCACCCCCGTCCGCGTGCCCCTCGCTCATATGGCGACGAAGATCGCCGCCTCCTGGTACGACACCTATATATCGGTTCTCGGATGATCGCTTCGCGCGAGTCTGCGCTCGACTCGGAGCGGCGTGATTATTCTTCTCGCGCCGGACTACAGGCAGAATCACACGCCGCTCGACGCAGCCGGCGGCCAAGAGGCCGTGCGTGATTCCGCCGCTCCGTGCCGACACTCGGCACTTGGCAACAGCGAAAGGTAGACGATCATGACGAAGTACTGGCTGGGTGCGGACGAGGGGATCCGATTCACTCCCGCAGGCGAGAACACCGCGTACACGGAGTTCGCCGAGACGGTGCCCGCCGAGATGACCGAGCACTCGCGCACGATGGATGCGGGAGTGTTCGAGATCATCGGCAAGGGCGTGTTCCAGATCTTCGGATACGCCCTGTCCGCGTTGACGGTGGTCGAGGGCGAAGACGGCCTCATCCTCATCGACCCTCCGGAAGACGTGGAGAAAGGTCGACGACAGTACGAGCAGCTCCGGAAGATCTCGGACAAGCCGATCAAGGCGGTCATCTACTCCCACTGGCACACCGATCACAATGCCGGCGTGAAGGCGTTCATCACCCAGGAGCAGGCCGACAGCGGTGAAGTGAAGGTCATCGCGCACCGCGACTTCATTACGAACATCATCGCGAACTCCATCTCGGGCGACGGTCCGATCATCGCCGTCCGCGCCGACTACTCTCTCGGCAGTCTGCTCGAAGTCGGTCCCGAGGGGCGCGTCAACGGCGGCCTCGGCCCGGACTTCGTCATGGAGACGATGTCGCTGGTGACGCCGAACACCCTGGTCGACGACAAGCTCGAGATCACCGTCGCCGGGGTCCGGATGGAGATCTTCTGGGCACCCTCCGAGGCGATCGACGAGATCGTCACTTGGTTCCCCGACCTCGGCATCCTGCAGTCCGCCGAGGTGATCCAGGGTGAGTCGTTCCCGAACCTGCATTCCATCCGCGGAAGTCGGTATCGGGACCCGCAGGCGTGGTTCAAGTCGATCGACCGCAACCTGCGTCCGCTGCCCGCCGACTTCATGATCCCCTCGCACGGGCGCCCTGTCTCCGGCCGCGCCGAGGTGGCGAAGGTGCTCACCGACTACCGCGACGCGATCTCGTATGTGTACGACCAGACGCTGCGATGGATCAACAAGGGCCTCCTCCCCGACGATCTCGTCGAGAAGGTGCAGCTGCCCGAACACCTCTCCACCAGCGAGTGGCTCGGCGACTTCTACGGCGGTGTTCCCCATTCGGTGCGTCAGATTTATGTCGGCGAACTGGGTTGGTTCAACGCCGACCCGGCGACCCTCGCTCCGCTCAACATCCGCGAATCCTCCACCCGCTACATCGCTCTGATCGGCGGTCGCGATGTCGTGCACGCCGAGGCGCGGAAGGCCGCTGACGCGGGTGACCACCAGTGGGTTGCGGAACTCAGCAGCCACCTGGTGCGCACCGACTCCACCGACGCGGCCGCACGCCAGCTCAAGGCCGAGGCCCTCCGAGCCCTGGGATACCGCACCCCGAACTCCAACTGGCGCAACTTCTACCTGACGGCGGCCCGGGAACTCGACGGCACTATCGACTACTCCCTCGCCATCCAGATCAACGCCCCCGATCAGATCGCGGCGATGCCCGGCTCCGCCCTGCTGGAGAGCCTGCGGTTCCGGATCGACCCGGAGAAGACGGTCGACTCGAACGCGGCGATCGGCATCACCGTCTCCGACACAGGCGAAACGGTGGGCTTGCTCGTCCGACGCGGGGTGCTCGAGGTGACCAGGGCGCTTCCCGAGGATGCCTCGGTGCTTCTCACCGCGCCCAAGAAGGCGATCGCCGGACTCGTGCTCACCGACGCCGAGCGCGTTCTCGCCACCACCCTGGAATCCGGGGCCACCACGCTGCAGCGCGGCACGCGGGAAGAGGCCGACGCCTTCTTCGCGCTCTTCGACGGCCGCAGCGAGGAACGTCTCCACCTGGCGGACCGCTAGGCCGGATCACGGCCCCTCGGGGGCCGCGCATCCCTCCGGCGGTCGGGCTCGTTCTCGGGCTCGACCGCCGCTCTTCGCCGCCTCCCAGGCGGCAGGAGTATGCTGACCCCTTGGGTCGCTCGGCCCGAAGAGTCCCGAAAGGCGGTGATGGCGATGTCCGGTGATAGTTACGACGCCGCCCTCGCTGCGTCGAGACTCCCTGCACTGATGCGTTGACCTTCCGGTCCGCTCTCGCACGTCCTTCCCGCAGCCGTCGGCGGCGTCATCCGCCCCCTGACGAATCCGCGCACGGAGCTCTCTGCTGCCGTGCACCTGCGAGAACGGAGCCGAATCATGGCGCTCATCGACAACGGCGTGTACGTCCACGGACGTCGCGTGGAGACCCCCAAGAACCTGGACGAGACCTACCGGATGCTGGATGCCGCCGGCGGCATCGCCTGGATCGGCCTGTATCGACCCAGCCCCGAAGAGGTCGCGTCGGTCGCCCGTGAGTTCGACCTGCACCCGCTCGCGGTCGAGGACGCGCTCTCCGGTCACCAGCGCTCGAAGGTGGAGCGCTATGGCGACACGCTCTTCGCCGTGCTGCGTCCGGCGCGCTACCGCGACAAGGAGGAGTCGATCGAGTTCGGCGAGCTGCACCTGTTCGTCGGCCCCGACTTCGTGGTGACGATCCGCCACGCCGAGTCGCCGAACCTCGCCGCGGTGCGGATGCGCATGGAGGCCAACCCCGAGCTGCTCGCGATGGGCCCCGAGGCGGTGCTCTACGCGATCCTCGACGAGGTCGTCGACGGGTACGAGCCGATCGTCGCGGGCCTGCTGAACGACATCGACGAGATCGAGGACCAGCTCTTCGGCGACGGCGATGACGACAGCGCGCTCTCCCGCCGCATCTACGAGCTCTCCCGCGAGGTCATCAACTTCCAGCGGGCCGTGCACCCGCTGAACGGGATGCTGGAGTGGCTGCGTCGCGGGTCGGAGAAGTACCGCATCGACGAGGAGCTGCAGCGTTCCCTGCGCGATGTGCTCGACCACACGATCCGCGTCAACGAGCGGGTCGACTCCTTCCGGGCGATCCTCGAGAACGCGCTCACCGTGCACTCCGCACTCGTCGCCCGGCGTCAGACCGAGGCCGGGCTCGCACAGAACGACGAGATCAAGAAGATCTCCTCCTGGGCGGCGATCATCTTCGCGCCGACACTGGTCGGCACGGTCTACGGCATGAACTTCGATGTGATGCCCGAGCTGCACTGGGCCTTCGGCTACCCGATGGCGATCGGCGCGATGGCCGCGTTCGCCGTCGCGCTGTACGGGGTCTTCCGCTATAAGAAGTGGTTGTAAGCGCCGCCGCGTCGGGCGGAGGACTCGCCGTCGGGCGGAGAACTCAGGCGTATTCCTCCGCCCGACGCGGAGTTCTCCGCCCAGCGATGTGTCTCACGAGGTCGCGTAACCTCGCAAGACGAGGCACAGGAGCATGATGAACGATCAGCGCAGCGCACGACCGCAGATCGGTGACAACCTGGCGTGGGTGAGTCTCTTCGTGGCGGTCGTGTCTGCGCTGGTCGTTCTGGCGCGGACCCTCGAGATCGCGGGCTGCTCCGATCAATGCGACTACCCGACGCTCGAGACCGTCACCCGCGGGTTCTGGATGACGGACCTGATCGTCTTCGTCGTCACGACAGGCGCGTACTTCTTCACAAGATCTCGACTCCGGTTGGCCTGGCTTCTCCCGGCAGCGGGTATCGCGATCACACTGATCGCCCTCCTCATCACGAATCTGGTGATGAACGGCGCGCTGAACCTCGGACAGTCGCCTGCCACGAGAGGAGGACTGTTGCACATTTCGGAATGCTGATATTGCACTTCCCAGCGCACTGGCTCAACTTTTCACGTCGGGTTAGCTTCGTTGGGTGCCACGAGTCGCTGGCACTCCTACTGACCCCAGGGCGAGGTTCGCAGTCGTGACGTCATGCATTCTTAGACTGAGCATGGCTGCTGCTTGCGTCGCGCTCAGCCTGGCCGCCCTCACCGCCTGCTCCCCTGCTACGCCAGCAGCCGGCACCTCTGTCGTCGATCAAGTCGTTCCGCGCTATGCGGGCCCTTATGCGGATGAATACCGAGAGACGTGGCTGCGCGCCGATATCGACTTCATCCGGAATGTGATCCGTGACGAGGCGATCAGCGAACAGGAGTGGGCGGAGGTGGTCACGCGCTTCGACGATTGCCTGGATGAGCACGACGTCCAACTCGTGGAGTACGAAGAGGACGGCGCCTACGGCGTCGAGCGCGGTGCCGGCCTCTCAGATGAACGGGTGCAGGCGGCGATGTCGGAATGCGAAACCAAGTCCGGCGAGACGGTGCTCGGCCGGTTGTGGCACAGCCAGCGGCAGAATCCAAGCAATCAGGACCCCAACGAACTCATCTATGAGTGCCTTATCCGTGTAGGGGCTCTCGATCCGTCGTACTCTCTGGAGAATTTCCTCCGCGACAATCCAGAGTTCGCGTTCCCGTTCCTCTCCGATGACGGTCCTGACCTCTACGCCAAGTGTTCGAGTGCGCCGCTGACTGTAGCGGGCGACAGGCCGATCGGCTCGCACTGATCGCCGAAGGCGGCAACGGCGCGGTCGCAGTCCTCGCAGGCTGCATCACAGGGGCGTGGACGATGGCGGCGACGATCCGGCAGCGTCACTTCTTCACCTACTTCAAGGATCGAAGCTGACGGCCTGACCTCGCGCGCATCGCGCGAACCACCGCCGGAAGAACGAGCATCCCGAGCACCCAGGCCGCGGCGCCCCAGATCAGCGCATCGCCGATGAACGGCAGCCAGTCGTAGGTGGTCGGATAAGGGATGCCGGTCCGACCGGAGAGCCGCAGGGCGGCGTCGGCCGGATACACCGCGAACGGGTTCGACGAATGGTCCTGCGTGATCCAGGGCAACGGGAACCCGAACCGCACGTTCGCCAGGTCGGCGTCGGACTGCACGGTCACCCGCTGCGCCACCGTGATCCACCAGGTCACCACGACGCCGACCGCCGCCGCGCCGATCGCGGACAGCAGGATGCTCCCGCGTCCCGGCCGCCGAGATTCCGGGGGCGAGACGGAGCCCGCGCTGCTGCTCATCCGTTCCCTTTCCCATCCCTCCGCGGCCTGTCGCCACTCAGGCGACCGCGCACGTCAGGCAATCGCGCCGAATCAGGCAAATTGTCGGCTCAATCGCCTGATCCGGCGGGACGGCCTGAACTCGCGACAACTCAACTCTCGTCGGCGCGGCTGATCTCTTCGAGCATCTCGTCGAGGGTGTCGAAGTCGATGGTCTCGGTGCCGTCGAGCTCGCGCACCTCGACACCCTCGACCTCGAGCTCCTCGTCGAGCTGCACGAGGATCCGCGACTCCGGGAACTGCTTCGGGGCGAGGAACGCGAGCAGCACGGCGTCCGCGAAGACGACGACCGACGTGGCCTCGAGGTCGTCACGCAGGTCGATCTGCTCGATCACGGGCTCGTCATCGACCGCGTCATCGATGTCGGTGGCGACCTCGTCGACGACGGCCCGCCAGCGGGATTCCCCGACCGAGAGGATGCGCGACACGGCCGCGATCAGCTCGTCGTGATCGACGTCGTCGCCGTGCTCTTCCAGTTCGGGGTCGATGTTCACGTTCACCACGGTGCCGGCCGCATCGATGCTCGCCCGTCCGTAGACGAGACCGTTCTCGGCGATCGGGTCTTCGAGCAGCCCGCTCTCGACGATGCGGGCGAGGAGCGAATCGAGCACAGGCGAAGTCATGCCTCCAGTCTTTCGCATCCATCGCGCTACGGGGCGATCATCGTCGCAGCAACGGCGTGAGCATCACGCCGACGGCCGTGATCACCGCCGCGACGAACAGCACGCCCGGGGCGCCGGCGCCCGAGTACCCCATCCCGGCGAGCACGGGCCCTCCGACCGCGCCGAGGTTCAACGCCGCCGTGGCGTAGGCACCGCCGAGCACCGGTGCACCCTCGGCCTGGCCGACGATGCGCGCGATCAGCGCCGAGCCGACCGCGAATGACAGCATCCCGCCGATCAGCGCACCGACGAACATGGCCGGAATCGACGCGGCGGCGAGGCCGAACACTCCCCAGACGACGGTCGTGGCCGCGGCACCGACGATGATCCACGTGCGCGGTCGGCGCGCCGCCCAGCGCCCGGTGGCCGCCACCCCGAGGAAGGCACCGATCCCGAACACCGCGAGGAGCAGCGGGATCCACGAGGCTCCGACCCCGGCATCCGCTCCGATGACGGCGAGAAACGTGAACACCCCGAAGGTCGCGGCGTTCACGAGCACGGCGAGCACCACGGCCACGAGAACCGGGCGGCGACGAAGCTCGGCGACCTCGGTGCGCACGTCGATCTGCGGCGAGCGCGGGACGGCGCCGAGCGTGCGGTCGAGGAGGAGTGCGACGACCGCGGGAAGGCAGAGCAGCACCACAGCCCAGAACGTCGAGCGCCAGCCGAACGCGTTCGCGAGCATCGCGCCCGCAGGCACGCCCACGATGGTGGCGAGCGTGGTGCCCGCGAGCAGCACGGCGACAGCCCGGGTCGTCTGGGCGGGTGCGACGATTCCCCACACGGTGGCCAGAGCGATAGCCAGGAAACCGGCGTTCGCCAGGGCAGCGAGCACTCGGGTGAGGAGGAGCAGCGGGAACGACGAGGCCACCGCGCCGATCACGTGCGCGGCGATGAAGATCACGAGGAGCAGCACGAGGGTCTGCCTCGGACGCCAGCGGCTGGCGAACACGGCCATCAGTGGGGCGCCCACGACCATGCCCACCGCGAACGCGGAGGTCAGCAGGGCTGCGGTCGACGGGTCGACACCGAGGTCGGCGGAGAGGGGGAGCAGAAGACCGGCGAGCATGAACTCGCTGGTGCCCTGGGCGAAGATCGCCAGAGCGAGGACAGGGATGAGCAGAGGCATGGAGCATCCAGACGCGCAGAGCCGCGCGCGCTCCAAGGCGCGCCGTGCGGCGGGTGAGTGAGGTCGACGAGGATGCGGGGAGCACACGACGTGCGCTCACACCCGCGATCTAGCGTCTATCCGACTCAGGGCTCACCCGCCTACCGTACCGCAGGAGTTCCGGCCGACGGCGTCCGCCTCCGGCCGAACAGCGGCAGGTCGGCGATCACGATCACGAACACCAGATAGGGGGCGCTGAACCCGAGGATGCTCAGCACGGACCCACCCAGACGCAGCGCGACCTCGTAGCCCTCAGCGGATCCCCCCGCCGCCGCTCCCCCCGCGATGACGCCGAGCCGCAGCTGGTTCGTCACCAGGATCAGCACCGTGGAGAGGACCATCGACATGCACACCCGTAGCCCGCTCACGCGTGTCGCCGCGAGGATCACACCCCCGAGCACCCACAGCGGCGCGGCGAGGAAAGCCACCGGGGACTCGGACGCGGTGTCGAGCGCGCCACCGGTGACCGAAGGCAGCCAGAGGCGGGCGACTTCCGTTTCGAGAAAGATGACCTGCGCCTGAAGGAAGACGAGCACGACAGCGGCGGCGATCAACCCCGCTCCCGCGATCAGCCGCAGCTTCATCGCGAACGAGGAGCGGCGAGGAGTCCTGACGCGAACGGTGGGAAACGGGGAAGCGGTGCGCTGCATCAGGCGTCCTTCGCGATCGGACCGGCCACATCGATCTCCGCGTTGCGGCGGGTCTTCGCCCACCCGTTCCGGCCGCGGACGATCCGGTAGAGAGCGCGGGCACCCGTCAGATAGACGTAGTAGTCGTATACCCACATCCCGAATCCCCAGAGGACCCCCGTCCAGAATCCCGCATCGGGCTCGCTGTACCGCCGGTAGAGCGGCCCCCAGATGAAGAAGGGCCCGATGCCGAACAGGAGGAAGAGGATGCCGAGGACGGGCAGGAAGCCCCAGGGGAGAGCGAAGGCCCCGGAGACCACTCCCACGATCGCCCCGATGACCAGGGTCACCGCGGCGAGGCTGGCCACCACCTGGAAGACCGGGAGAAGCAGGTAGTAGCAGATCTCGAGAATGCCGGCGTTCGTGAGCATCGGAGATCGGACGATCTCGGGGATGTATCGGATGCACTGCATGTTCCCCTGCGCCCAGCGCGTGCGTTGGACCGTGAACCGTCGGAAGTCGTGCAGCGCCTCCTGGGCGACGTACGTGTCGTGCAGGTGACGGTTCTTGTGCCCCGCCAGCAGCACGTGGATCCCCAGCTCGTAGTCCTCCAGGAGAGAACCGTGCCACGGTCTGTCCGACCGCGCGGCGATGTCGTCCAGAACCGAGAGGCGCGTGAACTGGCCGTTGCCGCCGAGCCCGACGGTCTCGGTCCAGCCACGGAGGGACTGGATCGCGGCGATCGGTCCGCGGAACTCGAGGTCCTGCATCCGGATGAGGAATCGTCCGAAGGTGTTGCGGGCCCACCCGGCATCCGGGACCGGGCGCCGATCGTCTCGGTTCTTCATGTAGACGGTGACCTGAGCCGCCCCGACCTCGGGATCCCCGAACGCGTGGGGTGAGGCGGCCTTGCGGAGGATGTTCTCGGCCACTTCGCCATCGGCATCGACGACGCACACGACGACGCGCGAGCGGTCGGTGTCGGCAGGGAGGAACGCGTTCAGCGCGAAGTACGCCGCGTTGAGGGCATCCCCTTTGCCGGTCCTCGCCTCGGGGCGCCGACGCTGCACGAGGTGCACGAACGCATCCGCCTCTGCAGCGGCTCCGACGATCGACGCGGTGCGGTCGTCGCTGTCGTCGTCGATCACCCAGACGTGTGCCTCGGGCACCGTGGAGCGGAGCATCCGGATGGTTCGCGAGATGACGACCTCCTCGTCTCGGCAGGGCACGAAGATGTGCCATGCGAACGCGTCCACGCGACCATCGGGGTCCGGCGTGCGGCGCAGGAAGGGAACGACGATCATGAAGACGTAGACGAGGAACGTCAGCGTGACGATGAACGATATAACGCTAGCGGCGACGAGCATCGCGACCTCGAAGAGCAGCGGACAACCGAAGATGCATCATGCGCTCTCGTCGCGGGCTGCGGTGACGGCGGATCGGATGTGCTCCGCGATGCGCTCCGTGGCATGACCGTCGCCGAACGGCGACGGCAGCGCGTCGAGGTCGGCGAGGGTGCGGGTCACCGTCGAGAGCAACGCGGAGGTCTCACTCGCGAGGGTCTGCGGTGTGACCAGGCGGGTGAAGGAACCGAGCGCCTCCGGTCGCTCGGTCGAGTCTCGGACCACGAGGACCGGTCGTCCGAGCACCGTGGCCTCCTCCTGGATACCGCCGGAATCGGAAACCAGCACGGCGGCGTGCGAAGCGAGAGCGAGGAATCGCTCGTAGGTGTACGGCTCTTCGGCGATCAGCGCATCGAGCAGGTGCTCCGCGCCGATCGCCGTCAGCATCGCGCGCGTCCGCGGGTGCACCGGGAAGACGACCGGCCACCCCGACGCGGCGATCTCGTTGAATGCGTGCAGCGTCGCGAGGAGGTTTTCCGGAGAGTCGACGTTCTCCTGTCGGTGCAGGGTCGCGAGCACATACTCCGCCGGCTCGACATCGATACGCTCCAGCTCGTCGACGTCGGGGCCCGCCGCGGCCCGCTGTGCCCGCACGGCCTCGACAACGGGGTTCCCCGTGACGAGGATGCGGTCCTCGCCGATGCCCTCTGCGAGCAGATTGGCCCGGTTCGCGGGGGTCGCTGCGAACAGGTCGTCGGCGATGTGGTCGACCATGATCCTGTTGTGCTCCTCGGGCATCCGGCGGTCGTTGGCGCGGAGCCCTGCTTCGACGTGACCGAGCCGCACACCGGCGGCATTCGCGGCGAGCGCGGCCGCGATCGTGGCATTCGTGTCTCCCTGCACGACGACGTAGCTCGGCTCGACCTCGGCGATCGTCTCCGCGATCTGCTCGGCCCCGCGGCCGATCTGCGCAGCGCGCGGGAGCCCGCCCATCCGAAGCTGGCGGTGCACCCGCGTGATTCCGCACGATTTCAGGAACACGGCCGACATGTCGCGGTCGTAGTGCTGACCGGTGTGGACGACGTATGCGGCATCGCCGAGGCTGCGGACCAGCGGGGCGAGCTTGACGATCTCGGGGCGGGTTCCGAACACGACCATCACCGAGGATGTCGGCAGGTGGGCGGATGCGGATGGTGTCGAGCACTTGTTCATGAGTACCTCGATCGGCCCCCGGGAGGCTTCCCGTGGCCGACGTGATGAGTGGTTGCCGGTGGGTCCGCACCGACAGTACGTGTCGCCGCGTCCGCCGACCGCGTGAATCCGGGCACGTATATCGACGTTCCGGCATTCGTCGACGGGAGCCGCTCCGCCGATAGGCTCGGAGCCGTGTCGAACGCCGAATCCCCCGCTCCCGCATCCGCCGCCGCCGACCTTCGCCGCCTCGCCGCCGCACTGGCCGATCCGGCTCCGCTGAACTGGATCATCACGGGCGACTCGATCACGCACGGCCTCGTGCACACCCAGGGCGGTCGCAGCTATCCGGAGCACCTGCACGAGCTGATCCGCGGCGAGCTCGAGCGCGTGCGCGACATCGTGCTGAACACGGCCATCAGCGGCAACCGCATCGTCGACCTCCTGGACGATTGGGACCGCCGCGTCGCGTCCTGGCGGCCGGATGTCGTCACCCTCATGATCGGCACCAACGACGCCTCCGACGGCGGACCCCGCGAGGTAATCTCGGCGGCCGACTACGCCGGCTCGCTGCGGGAGTTCGTAGCGCGGGTGCGCGCTCTCGGAGCGATCCCGGTGCTGCAGACCCCGCCGGCGATCGACACCCGCAACGCCCCGGAGCGTGCGCGGATCGGCGAGTTCTCCCAGGCCGTGCGCGAGGTCGCCGCGAGCGAGGACGTGCTCCTCGTCGACCAGTACGCCCGTTTCGCCGAGCTCGGCGCCGGTGGAGTTCCCTGGGGGCTCATGAACGATCCGTTCCACCCGAGCGCCGTCGGCCACGCCGCGCTGGCACTCGAACTCGCGAACGTGCTCGGCATCCGCCCCGACGGGCCCCGGGCGCGCACACACGCTCTCCTCGAAGGCCTCGTCGCCACCGCACGCGTCAACGGCTGAGCACCCGTCCAGCCGGTCGCCCATCCGGGGTGAAATCGCTCTGGACGCCGGGCTGTGCGCACGACTAGGTTGAGCGCATTCGCAGTCGTCGGAGAGGTGGGGGCATGTCTCACGTGGTGGCAACAGGGGCCGGGAAGGCCATGATGGAGCGTCGGAACGACCCGACGCACGACTACATCCTGAAACTGACCGGCAAGGAGCGACCCCGGGTCCTCTTCGTCGGCACGGCGACCGGCGACGACGCCGCGTACATCCTGAGCTTCTATTCGACCTACGACTCGGACCGGTGCGCGCCGCACCATCTCCCGCTGTTCCATCGGGCGGTGGACGACCTCGCCGGCTTCGTGAAGGGCTTCGACGTGATCCACGTCGGCGGCGGCAACACCGCGAACATGCTCGACGTCTGGAAGCGCCAGGGCCTCGACGAGATCATGCGCGAGATGTGGGAGGACCCCGACTCGAACGTCGTGTTCACCGGGGGCAGCGCCGGCGGCATCTGCTGGTTCGAGGGTGGCACGACCGACAGCTACGGCCCGACCCTGCAGGTGCTGCCCGAAGGACTCGGCTTCCTGCACGGCAGTTTCTGCCCGCACTACGACGCCGAGGATCAGCGGCGTCCCCTCTTCCACGCCTCGCTTCTGAGCGGAGAGCTCTCGACCGGGTACGCGGTGGGCAATCTGCAGTCGCTGCACTTCGAGAACTCCGAGTTCGTCACCGCGATCAGCCCGGTCGAGGATGCTCTGGCGCTCCGGGTCGAAGCGATCGACGGGAAGATCGTCGAGACGAAGCTGCCGACGACCGTGCTCACCGGGAACGCCCCGATCGTTGCGGGACCGTCGTCATGAACGACAACGTGTGGATCCTCATCGCGCAGCTGATCATCGTCATCGGCGCGATCTACATGGGCACCCGCACGAGCGGGATCGGTCTCGGCGTCTGGGGCCTGGTCGGCGTGGCCGTGCTCATCTTCGTGTTCGGCGAAGCCCCGGGCAACGCCCCGGTGGATGCGGTGTTCATCGTCATCACGGTCATCACCGCGGCATCCACCATGCAGGCGGCCGGCGGCATCGACTGGATGGTGTCGGTCGCGGCGAAAGTGATCCGGCGCAAGCCGAAATCCGTCGTGTTCCTCGCCCCCGCGATGTCGTTCCTCTTCACGGTCGGCGCCGGCACGGGAAACATCTTCTACCCGCTGCTGCCCGTGATCTACGACGTCTCTTACCAGCAGAAGATCCGCCCCGAGCGCGCACTGTCGGTCTCGGCCGTCGCCTCGCAGGTCGGCATCCTCTGCTCGCCCGTCTCGGCCGCGACCGCCTCGATGGTCGTGCTGCTCGCCCCGCAGGGCGTGGACCTCGGCCAGCTGCTGCTCATCATGTGGCCGGCCTCCATCGCCGGGCTCTTCGTCGCCGCGCTCGTCATGATGCGCCACGGCAAGGACCTCGAAGACGACCCGGAGTTCCAGCGCCGTCTGACCGAGGGACAGATCAAGCCGCCGCAGGTCGACGCGCACGAGAACAAGCTGCCGAAGACCGCGGTGCTCTCGGCCACGCTCTTCCTCATCGGCGTCGGCGTGATCGTGTTCTTCGGGCTGTTCGAAGGTCTGCGTCCCGTGATCGGCACCGACGACGCCGGCGACCCGGTGCGCCTCAGCGTCACGGTCATCATCGAGGTCACGATGGGCATCATCGCCGCCCTGATCTTCGTGTTCTGCAAGGTCAAGGCGGCCGACGTCCCCAAGCAGCCCACGTTCCCCGCCGGCATCGTCGGTGCGATCGCCCTCTTCGGTATCGCGTGGCTCGCCAACACCTTCGTCGCGGCGAACCAGACCCTCATCGTCGACGGCCTCGGATCGGTGGTCTCCGGATCCTCGGCGTTCCTCGGAGCGCTGCTGTTCGCGATGGCACTGTTCGCGGTCGCGATGCTCACCACCAGCCAGTCGAGTGCGACCAACGCGATCGTCCCGATCGGCATCACGATCGGACTCCCGGCGCCGCTGCTGGTGGGTCTGTGGCCGTCGACGATGGGCATCTACACCCTGCCGGCGAACGGCAGCCAGGTCGCCACCGTCGCCTTCGACCAGACCGGCACGACGAAGATGGGCAAGTACGTCTTCGACCACTCGTTCCAGCTGCCGAACCTCGTCTACGTGGGGGTCGCCATCATCGTCGGGGTCGGCCTCTCGTTCCTGATCAGCTGACATGACCGACCCCGTCGACCGGTCGGCGCTGCGCCAGTTCCTGCTCGGACTGGCGCAGGGGATGAACGCCTCGGCGGAGTCCGTCGACCGCATCCGCGACACCCTCACCGACGTCGCTCGGGCGTACGGCGGCGACGACACCGATTTCGTCGTGCTGCCGACGATCATCCTCGTCGAGACCGGCGAGTCGGATGAGTCGCGGGTCGCCATCCGCTCGGCGACCAACGCCTCGTTCCGCTTCGATCAGATCGCGGCGCTGTACGACCTGATCGGCGAGGCACGGACCGGTGAGGTCCCGCCGCTCGACGGCATCCGCCGGCTGAACGAGATCGGAGCGATGCGGCCGCGGCTGGGGTGGTTCACCCGCACCCTCGGACACGGCGTGCTCACCGCCGGTCTCGCGCTGCTGCTGGCGCCGACCTGGCAGGGCGTGATCGTCGCGTTCGTGCTCGGGTTCGGCATCGGTCTGCTCAAGCTCGTCCGCTCCCCGACGCTGCAGCTGATCCTGCCGATCGCGGCCGCCTTCGTGTGCGCGGGCGCGGTCTTCCTCCTCGCGGAGGTGATCGAGATCGGCGACCCCATCCGGCTGCTGATCGCGCCGCTGGTGACGTTCCTCCCCGGAGGCGTCCTCACCACCGCCACCGTCGAACTCGCCGCCGGGCAGATGATCTCCGGGGCTGCGCGTCTGGTCTACGGATTCGTGCAGCTCGCACTGCTTGCCTTCGGCATCCTCGCCGCCGGCGCGGTCGTCGGGGTCGATTCCCGGTCGTACGAGCCGCTCGCCGCCTCCTCCTTCCTCCCCTGGTGGGTCGGCATGCTCGGCGTCCTCGTGTTCGCGCTCGGCAACTACCTGCACTTCTCCGCCCCCGCCTCGACGTTCGGATGGGTGCTCCTCGCGCTGGTGGTCGCGTACGTCGGGCAGTGGGCCGGCACCGAGTTCATCGACCCCACGATCGGCGGCTTCGTGGGGGCGGTCGCTGTGACGCCGGTCGTGTTCTGGATCGCCGGACTGCGCCACGGGGCTCCGTCGCAGCTCACCTTCCTCCCCGCGTTCTGGCTCCTCGTGCCGGGTGCCGCGGGGCTCGTGGGCCTCACCGAGGCGTTCGCGACCGACAACGGACTCGCCGACTTCACGGCCGCGCTCACCTCGATCATGTCGATCGCCCTCGGCGTGCTGATCGGCACCGCGCTGTACCGGGTGGTGCATCACGGTGCGGAGGAGTTCGTGCAGTTCGCCGTGGCGGTGCCCGCCGCTCCGGAAGCGGAGCGGGAGCCGTCCGTCTGGTCTCGGCTCGCCGCGCCGTGGCGACAGCTCGGTCGGCGGGATCGTCGGCGGGATCACTGACCCGAAGCCGCAGAGGTGCCGTGCCGCCGAGACCCCGGGCTGCCGCCGAAACCCCGGGCTCCTGACGGCGGAAGCGGGGGGTCTCGGCGCGAACCCGGGGTCTCGGCGGGCGTTACTGCCGCGACCCGATCTCGTCGATCGGGCGCGTGCGCATGGCTGCGGTGGTTCCCGCCCACAGCGCCACGAGCGCGAGGGCACCCATCGCCCCGATGATCGCCAGCGAGCCGAGCACCGGCAGCACGGGAATCGGCTGACCCGAGATGCCCATGCTCACCCCGATGAGCGGAGGGATCGCGACCACGACACCGAACACCATGCCGATCACGGCCACCAGCACCGCTTCGATCCGCATCATCGAGCGCACCTGTCCGCGGGACGAGCCGATCAGCTGCATCAGCGCGAACTCGCGCGAGCGCTCCCCCGTCGCCATCACGAGCGTGTTGATCACAGCGATCGCGATGTAACCGAGGATCACCAGCAGCGCGATGAGGTTCACCCATCCCTGCTGCGACTGCGCACCTGCACCCGCCGCCTCCTGACCCGACCCGTCGCTCACGATGAAGCCGCGCTCGGTCAGGATCGAGCGGACCTCGTCGATGGCACCCGCGTCAACCGTCGCGAGCGCGAACGCATCGAGGCCGGCCGTGGTGTGCGCCCGGACGTCGTCGGCGGCCATGGTGAGGTCACCGAATCCGAGACCGCGCTCGTACACCGCGACGACCGTCGCCTCCCACGGCGAACCGTCGCCGAGGTGGCCGGTGACCGTGCCGCCGATGTCGAGTCCGAGGCTCTGGGCGGCATCCGTGCTCACGGCCACCGTCGTGGCGCCGTCGAGGTCCGCGAGCGACCCCTCGCGCACGCGCAGGTCGAGGCTCTTCCCGGTTCGCTCCGGATCGATGCCCTGGAGCACGTGCTCCTCGCGCTGGAGTTTCCCCTCGAAGTCGTGAGAATCCACCACCGCCGCGCTGAGCGCGATGCCCGACGCCTCGGTCACGCCCGGGGTCTCGCGGATCGCCTCGATCGCCGCGGGGGAGAGCCCGGTCGGCGCCGTCACCCGCAGGTCGGCGATGACACCGGCACTGGCCTGCGTCGCCGCCTCGGCGGCGATGATCGACGGAGCCCCGATCTGCACGAGTCCCAGCCCGATGCCGAGAGCGATCGGCAGGATGGCCGAGGCCAGCCGCCGACTGTTCGCGGTGGCGTTCGCCGAGGCCAGGAACCCCGCGGACGACATCCGGCGCAGCACCGATCCGATCAGGCGGACACTCAGCGACACGAGCCATGGGCCGAGCACGGCGAGCGCGATGATGAGCAGCATCGCCGCACCGGCCGCGGCGCCCGCCGCGATCTGCCCGCGCACCACGAGCGGCACCGTCGACACCGAGATGCCCGCCGCGGCCAGCACGATGCCGATGATGATGCGAGTCAGACCGATCTGCGGAGCGCCGGTGGCCGACTCGCGCAGCGCCTCGACCGGGTCGAGCTTCGCGACCCGAGAGGCGGCGATGCGCGCCGCACCCCAGGCGGAGGCGAGCACGAGCAGCACCGCGCCGACCGCGGGAAGCGGGCTGAACGCGAGGGCGAAGTCGCCCGGGATGACGCCACCGGTGACGAACGCCGACTGCAGCACGGTCGACAGCAGGTATCCCGGTGCGATGCCCAGCACCGCGGCGACCGCGGCCACCCACAGCACCTCGCGGGCCACGAGCGAATGCACCTGGGACGGACTCGCACCGACGGCGCGCAGCAGCGCATAGTCACGTCGACGCGACTGCACCGACAGCGACAACGTGCCAGCCACGATGAACATCGCCACGAGGATGCACGTGCCGACGAAGGCGCTGCCGATGGCGACGAGCATCGAACGTGCCGCCCCCGAGTCGAGGAACTCGACGTCGCCACGGGCATCTCCCGTGCGGGCGACCAGGTCGGGGAAGGCCTCGCGGATCGCGGTGGCCGTCTGCTCGGGGTCGTCCCCGGCGACGAAGACGCCCAGCGCCTGAGCGGCACCGCCGTGCGGATCGAGCTGGCCGATGCGCTGCTCCGTGAGGAACGCATGCATGCTCCGCTCGGGCGCCACGGGAGCGGCGACCTCGCCGACCACGCGGTACTCCGACGGCACGCCACCGTGGGCAAGCACGACCGTGTCGCCCACGGCGTGCCCGCTGCCGGCGGAGACGACGACCTCATCGGCGGCCGTCGGCTCGCGCCCTTCGCGCAGCTCGAAACCGGTCAGCGCCGTGGCCTCCCACGGGTGCGCCTCGACGACGGCGGACGCGGCGGCACCGGCATCCGCACCTGCATTCGGCGTCGTGAGCGGCACCGTCACGTCGGCCACGACGCGGTCCACCCCCGGCAGCCCGGCGATGTCACGCGCCGCATCGGCAGGCAGCGCCGCGCGCTCGCGCAGCGGAACGGGGAGGTCCTCCGGCACATCCACCTGCTGCGGCGCACCCACGACGACGTCGACCGCGGCATAACGCTCGGGCGCGAGCCCGCCGCGCACGCCGGATTCGACGAGCACTCCGAGACCCGTCACCAGCGCGCTCGCGACGAAGACCGCGACCGCGACTCCGACGAAGCTGCCGCGGTGGTGACGGAGATCCGCCCGGACGAGGCGGCCCAGCGTGAGCGGCCCCGACATCACCACTCCCCCAGTGCGCTCATGCGGTCGTTGATCTGCGCCGGGTCTGCCCCGTCGAGGTATCCCGCGAAGGCTCCGTCGGCGAGGAAGATCACCCGATCGGCGTGCGAGGCCACCACGGGATCGTGTGTCACGACCACGACGGTCTGGTTGAGCTCACGCGCCGTGTGCGCGAGCAGGTCGAGCACCTGCTTGCCCGAGCGGGAGTCGAGGGCGCCGGTCGGCTCGTCGCCGAACACCACGTGCGGCCGCGTGATGAGGGCGCGTGCGATCGCCACCCGCTGCTGCTGGCCTCCGGAGAGCTCGGTGGGGCGCCGGTGACGGAACTCCGTGAGCCCCACCGCGTCGAGCAGGAAGTCGAGCCACCGCGCCTCGAGACTCCGACCGCCGAGGCGCAGGGGGAGCGTGATGTTGTCTTCGACGTTCAGGGCCGGCAGCAGGTTGTAGGCCTGGAATACGAAGCCCACGTGGTCGCGTCGGAAGGCCGTGAGCTGACGCGCCTTCAGACTCGAGATCTCGGTTCCGCCGAGCTGAACGGTGCCGCTGCTCGGCCGGTCGAGTCCGGCTGCACTGTGCAGCAGCGTGCTCTTGCCCGAGCCGGAAGGGCCCATGATCGCGGTGAAGGTGCCCTTGGCGATGGCGAGGTTCACGCCGCGAAGGGCGGTGACGCGGCTGGCGCCGGAACCGTAGGTCTTGACGACGGACTGCAGGCGCAGCGCTTCGGAGGTGCCCGCCTCGACGGCGGGGGCAAGTGGTGTGGGGGTCATGATTCGACGCTAGGGACGGCCGATCCGGCATCCCATCCCGCCCGCTGCCGCATCGATGGTGGTGCTGGCTATACCGTGCCGCTGCGACCGCTCCGGCAGACTGTGAGAGTGAAGGACGGACGGATGCGACGCTGGCTGCGCGCGTGGGGATACCTGGCGATCGAGGCCGGTGTCTCCATCGCATCCGTGGTGTTCCTCAGCCTCGGCATCGCGCTTCTTCCGCTCATGATCATCACCGGCGGCGTGCTTCTCATGCCCGAGGCGGTTCGGGGCCTGCACGGGTGGACCGACCTGAACCGCCGTCGCGTCGGCGCCTACCGTGGCGAGGAGCTGGCGCCGATCGGCCACGTGCTCCCTCCGGCATCCACCATCGACGACCGACTGCGCTTCGCGTTCTCGCGTGCCACGGGTCGCGACCTGCTGTGGCTGGCGGTGCAGGGGATCCCCGTGCTGTTCCTCACACTGCTGACGATCTCGCTCCCGGTCGCGGCGGTCAACGCGCTCGCCATCACCTACTACTGGCAGTTCGCGCCCGCCGACGACCCCGTGAGCGCCGTGTATCCGGTCACCTCGTGGGAGCTCGCAGCGACCATGCCGCTCGTCGCTCTGGCGTACGGGATCCTCGCCGTCCTCCTCATCCCGGCCGTCGCTCGCCTGGTGTCCTTCGTCTCCGCCCAGCTGCTCGCGACGCCCGAGAAGTCGCGCCTCGCCGCCCGGGTCGATGCCCTGACCCTCAGCCGTGCCGCCGCTCTCGACGCGCATGCTGCCGAGCTCCGCCGCATCGAGCGCGACCTGCACGACGGCGCGCAGAACCGTCTGGTGAACGTCGTGATGATGCTCGGGATCGCCGAGCGCGCGCAGGAGACCGGGGGCGACGTGCTCGAACCGCTGCGGCGAGCGCAGGATGCCGCGACCGATGCGCTGGCCGGACTCCGCCGCACCGTGCACGACATCTATCCGCCGATCCTCGACGAACTCGGGTTGGAAGGCGCTCTCGCCTCGCTCGCCGGACGCAGCGTCGTGCCCTGCACGATCGAGGCCGCCGACGTCGGACGGGTGCCGGCAGCCGTCGAGTCGGCCAGCTACTTCGTCGTGGCCGAGGCGCTCACCAACGTCACCAAGTACAGCGGGGCGACGCGGGCATCCGTCGAAGTCGCGCGCGCGGGCGAGGTGCTGCTCATCACGGTCGAGGACGACGGTGTGGGCGGAGCCGTGGAGCGTCCGGGCGGCGGGATCGCCGGCATCCGTCGTCGCATCGAGGCCTTCGAGGGGACGCTGGAGCTGTCGAGCCCCGCCGGCGGACCCACCACCCTGAGAGCGGAGCTGCCATGCGGATCGTGATCGCCGAAGACGACACCCTCCTTCGCGAGGGCCTGGCGCTGCTGCTGCGCAGCGAGGGCTTCGACGTGGTCGCCGCGGTCGACAACGCCGAAGGCTTCCTGGATCGACTCGACGAGGCGGATGCCGCGGTGGTCGACGTGCGGATGCCGCCGACCTTCACGAGCGAGGGGCTCAAGGCTGCGGCCGAGGCCCGTGCCCGCCGACCTGGCTTCCCCGTGCTGGTGCTGTCGGCCTATGTCGAGGACCGCTATGCGGGTGAGCTCCTCGCGGCCGGAGCCGACGGCCTCGGCTACCTGCTCAAGGAGCGGGTGGGCAAGGTGGCATCGTTCATCGACGCCCTCAACCGTGTGGCCGCCGGCGGCACGGTCATGGACCCCGAGGTCATCTCGCAGCTCATGAGCCGCCGTCGCGCCGACGACCCGGTGCAGACGCTCACTCCGCGGGAGCGCGAGGTGCTCGGGCTCATGGCCGAGGGCCTCGACAACGGCACCATCGCCGGGCGGCTCTTCGTCACCGAGACGGCTGTGAGCAAGCACATCGGCAACATCTTCGGCAAGCTCGGGCTCGCGTCCAGCGACAGCGGGCACCGGCGCGTGCTGGCCGTGTTGGCGTATCTGCGCACCTGACCGGCATCCGCTCTGGTGCTCGAACGCGCTTCGATGCCATGCTGACGGGGATGAAACGCTCCACCAAGATCACCACCGCCGTCGTCGTCGTGGCCGTCGCCGGGCTGGTCGCTGCTGCCGCCCCCGCTGTGGTCAGCGCCGCGCCCGCGGTGTTCGGCGTCGCCTCCTGGGCGTCGGAGCGTTTCGCCGCCGAGCCCTCCACGGCCCCCACCTCTGGCCCCGCGGACGCCGAGGATCCGGCCCAGGAGAACCTCGTCTCCCTCGGCGACGGCATCAGCGTTCCCGCCGGCGGTCCCGGCGACTGCACCACCAACGCGTTCATCAACATCGGGAGCGACGACGGCGAAACGATGCATGCCAAGCTCCTGGGTGAGCTCGTCGAGATGGGCGAGTCTGAGCTGGCGAGCGGACCCGTGACCCTCGATGCCGACGGCGAGATCTTCTCCTATGAAGTGCAGGCCGGCGACAGCCTCATCGCGATCGGCGAGCGCTTCTGCGTCGACTACGTCACCGTCGGCATGTACAACCACGTGCGTGGAGGTGAGACGATCGCGCCCGGGGACATCCTCTACCTGGGCCCGGATCCGACGCTGCCGTTCGTCGACATCTATTCGCCGTACAACGTCGAGCCAGGGTCTTCGACCATCCCGTACTACGACGGTGTGGCGGCGTTCTCGACCGCCGTCGCCACCGCAGACCTGGGTGCCGCGCGGCTCCTGTGGAAGCGTCTGCAGAAGGACATGCCCCCGGAGACGGCGGCCGTGATCACGCAGGCGCTGAGCGACGAGGATCTCGCTCTGCTCCGTCGCATGTTCCCGTAGCCCCCTCCTCCCCCTCCTCCCCCGCCCGCCCCTGTTCGCCGCGGGCCGTTCGCCGAGACCCCGCCCTGCCGTCGAGACCCCGCCCTGCCATCGCGCGCAGGGCGGGGTCTCGACGCGTACCCGGGGTCTCGGCATCCGCCTCCGAAAAAAGTTTGGTATTCGGTGTTGCTAAGTACCGGTACTCAGTGTTACTTTGTACCGGTACCCAGCAACACTGAGTACCAACCGAAACGAAAGGAGGACCTGATGGGCAAGCAGATGACCGAGATGCTCAAGGGCACTCTGGAGGGCATCGTTCTGGCCCTCCTCGCCGAGCAGCCGGCATACGGGTACGAGATCACCACACGCATCCGAGACCACGGCTTCACCGACATCGCCGAGGGCACGATCTACGCACTCCTCGTGCGCATCGAGCAGAAGAACCTCGTCGACGTCGCGAAGGTTCCGAGCGAGAAGGGTCCGCCCCGCAAGGTGTACACCCTCAACGCCGCAGGCACGCAGGAACTCGAGGACTTCTGGAACACCTGGGACTTCCTCAAGACGCACATCGAACAGTTGAACACGACCGACACAGACAACAGCACCACCCAGAACAAGGAGAACTGACCATGGCCGCGAAGTGGATCGAAGCAATCACCGGATCACTCGAAGAGAAGAAGCTCTACAAGCAGGCTCAGGCCCGCATCAACGCCCTGCCCGAGCCGTACCGCGAGGTCGCGAAGGCGCAGCAGCGCTACAACATGTACTACGGCGGAGTCACCGACGGCGACACCATCGTGAAGATGTTCCTCGACATCGCCGACATGTGGGAGCGCGCAGCCCTCGACGGCACCCCGGTCTCGGCCATCGTCGGCGACGACCCCGTGGAGTTCGCCGAGAACTACGCGGCCGCATACGGCGGACGCCAGTGGATCGACAAGGAGCGCGCACGCCTCATCAAGGCGTTCGACGACGCGAAGAAGAAGGAGAACGAGTCATGACGAACCCCGCCATCTCGGTGCGCGGCATCGAGAAGTCGTACAAAGATCTGCATGTGCTGCGCGGCGTCGACTTCGAGGTCGAGAAGGGCAGCATCTTCGCCCTCCTCGGCTCGAACGGCGCCGGCAAGACCACCATGGTGCGCATCCTCTCCACGCTGCTGAAGTCCGACGCCGGCACGGCGACCGTGCAGGGCGTGGACGTCGCCGCCGACCCGGTCGGTGTCCGTGAGCGCATCAGCCTCACCGGGCAGTTCGCCGCGGTCGACGAGATCCTCACCGGACGCGAGAACCTCGTGCTGGTCGCGAAGCTGCGGCACCTGTCCGACGCCGGGCAGGTCGCCGACGACCTGCTGGCGAAGTTCCGCCTGACGGATGCCGGTACCCGCAAGGTCGGTACCTACTCCGGCGGCATGCGTCGCCGGCTCGACATCGCGATGAGTCTGGTCGGGCACCCCGAGGTCATCTACCTCGACGAACCGACCACCGGCCTCGACCCCGAAGCCCGCATCGAGGTGTGGGACGTGGTCAAGGAACTCGCGAACACCGGAACCACGGTGCTGCTCACCACGCAGTACCTCGACGAAGCGGAGCAGCTGGCCGACCGCATCGCGATCCTGCACGAAGGCCGCATCATCGCCAACGACACGCTCGCAGGCCTCAAGCGCCTGCTTCCGGCCGCCAAGGTCGAGTACGTCGAGAAGCAGCCCACCCTCGAGGAGATCTTCCTCACCCTCATCGGCCCCCGCCCTTCGACGGGCTCAGGGACCCAGCCCGGAAAGGAGAACGCAGCATGAGCACGCACTTCGCCGCCGATACGGCGACACTCACCGGCCGCTCCATGCGGCACATCTTCCGCAGCCCCGACACGATCATCACCACGGCGGTCACCCCGATCGCGCTGATGCTCCTGTTCGTGTACGTCTTCGGCGGCGCGCTCCAGCAGAGCACCGGCACCGACAACTACGTGAACTACCTGCTCCCCGGCATCCTGCTCATCGCGATCGCATCCGGCATCGCCTACACGGCGTTCCGGCTGTTCACCGACATGCAGAGCGGCATCTTCGAGCGATTCCACTCCATGCCGATCGCTCGATCGAGCGTGCTGTGGGCCCACGTGCTCACCTCCCTGACGGCGAACGCCATCACCCTGGCGATCATCTTCGGCGTCGGATTCCTGATGGGCTTCCGCACCGGAGCGAGCTTCTGGGCCTGGCTCGGAGTGATCGGCATCCTGATGCTGTTCACCCTGGCTCTCACCTGGCTGGCGATCATCGCGGGCCTGAACGCCAAGACGGTCGACGGCGCGAGCGCGTTCTCGTACCCGCTGATCTTCCTGCCGTTCATCAGCTCGGCGTTCGTGCCGACCGACACCATGCCGGCGCCGGTGCAGTGGTTCGCCGACAACCAGCCGGTCACCTCGATCGTCAACACCATCCAGGCGCTGTTCGCCGAGGAGCCCGTGGGAAACGACATCTGGGTCGCCCTCGCCTGGTGCGTCGGCATCCTCGTGGTCGCCTACGTGTTCGCGATCATCTCCTACCGGAAGAAGGTCAGCTGATCTTCACCCAGCGAGACGGGACGCTCCGACCGGGTCACTCGACCCGGCCGGGGCGTTTCGCCGCGCTCGGCGGGGTTCGGCGCTGCGCGCCGGCGGTTCGGCGCTGCGTGTCGGGCGGAGAACTCCGTGACGGGAGGAGACTCTCGCGGAGATAGGCCTCCCGACGCGGAGGATTCCGCCCGGACAGACAGATCACGCGGGATCGAGGGTGTCACCTGGTGCGAGCCGCACGTTATGAAGGAGATCTCACGCTTTGAAGGAGCTGTCTGCGGAAAGGCTCCTTCGAAGCGCGAGATCTCCTTCGCATCATGCGGGCGCCGGGTACGCGGCGACGATGAGCACATAGGCGAAGGTGATCGCAACGAGGCTCAGACCGATCGCCACACTACCGATCACGTGCGGCGATCTCCTCTTGACGAGTGCGATGACGAGCAGGGCGAGGTGTGCGACGAGGATGACGATGAGTGCCACCCTCAGACCGTCGATCGCCATGTTGGCGACATCGTCCCTACAGGAAGATGCACATCCATCCATTCGCATCGCAGTGAGATAGACGAGAAGGATGCCCCCGCAGGTAACTACGATCTGAGCCGACGCCCAGAGCCCCGCGGCGACGTAACGTCGCCGCGGCATGCGCTGGATCGGCCCCCATTGGCTCGTCTCGGTCATGAGAAGTCAGTCATCATGTGTCGGACAAACGCTCGCGGATCGGACATGTAGCCCTTATAGGAGCTATGGATCTGGTTGTCAATCGGCGCCCCGGCCTGGCAAGCCCAATCCTTGGCGTAACAGTATGAACGGATCTTTGGCACCCATTGGGGATTGGGGTTGGTGCTTCCTTGCGGCCACCCCCAGGACCGGTACTCAGCTGAGAGATAGTCCAAACTCGCCTGGCCTCGGGCCAGTATCCCCTGTCCCGTTGCCACAGAGTCGGGAGAGTTCCAGACCTGCCCCGCCTTCCAAGTCGGATCGCCCCAGACAACCACTGCACGGACCATGGAACGGGCCTTAGCGGACAATGTGGGATAGAAGCCACCGCCGAACTTGATCTCCGACCCCGGGGCGAGCGCGGTGAGGATGACCTGTGCCCCCTGAGAATGCCCGGCCAGCACCACCGCGGGCGGGGTGGCGCAATGAGAGGCCATCCACTCGAGCTCCGCCTGCAACGCCTGGACCCCGGCGGTGATGCTCTGGGCGTAGCCGCCCGCATCGGAGGCCGGATAATTGAGGCTTTCAACATAGAGACCGTACTCGTTCCACGGATCACTCGGAAGAAGATAGGTGGCCGCGAACTGGCCGACGACCTCGCCCATTCCTCCGCTGGTCCACCCATGACCTGCTTGACTGTTTCCCGCCCCGGCAGGCGCCGAAGTCCCACGGACTCCAATCATCACGGCCCATGCACATTGATTCGTGGTGTTGGTGGCACTCGCACTCGACCCACCGCTCAGAACAGCCGCGGCTGCCAAGGCCCCGACGATAACAGCAGACATCACCTTTCGCGCCACCGCGCGCTTTCTCCGGCCGCTAGTCACGATCACACCGTCTTTCTTCAATGGGATTGAATAATCGACCCAGCGTCTCGGGAAGGAGGCTCTGGGATCAATGAAAAACGGTCCCCGTACATCGGGATTCCAAAACAAAGCACCCCCGCCAGGCCACGAGAGTGCGGCGCGCCACGCACAGTTGCATCCTCATCACGGCATCCGGACGGCTCGAACACAAGCCCGTCGCTCGCCGCGATGGGGGCCGACCCAAGACACTCGCAAGCGCGGGCATTCACGCGGAACATCTGGGTCGCCCTCGCCTGGTGCGTCGGCATCCTCGTGGTCGCCTACGTGTTCGCGATCATCGCCTACCGGAAGAAAGTCAGCTGATCTTCGCCCAGCCAGACGGGACGCTCCGACCGGGTCACTCGACCCGGCCGGGGCGTTTCGCCGCGCTCGTCGGCGGTTCGCGGTCGCGAGCCGCGCATCGCCAGCCGCACGTTGTGAAGGAGATCTCACGCTCCGAAGGAGCCAGATGCGGAAAGGCTCCTTCGAAGCGCGAGATCTCCTTCACGTCACGCGGGGCGACGCGGGTCGCACCCGCGACGACGGCGCGACGTCAGGCCTGAGGCAGCGCCGCGACGACGTCGATCTCGACGAGGATGTTCGCGAGCTGCGAGCCCACGGTGGTGCGCACGGGGTACGGCGCGGTGAAGAACTCCTCGTAGGCCTCGTTGAACTCGGCGAAGTCGGCGAGGTCCTGCAGGTGCACGGTCGACTTCACGACGTCGTCCGTGGTCAGCCCGTGCACGGCGAGCACCTTCTGGATGTTCCGCAGCACCTGGCGGGTCTGCTCACCGACGCTCTCGGGAACGGCGTGGTCGTTCGCCGCGTCCTGCGGGCCGAAACCCGCGGTGTACAGGAATCCGTTCGCGACCACTCCGTGGCTGTAGGGTCCGGCGGGCGTGGGGGCCCCGTCTGCGTAGAATCCGGTCTTCGGCATCTTTCTTTCCTTTCGTTGACGATTCAGGACTGTGGTGAACGGCGCAGGCCCCGACCCGGCAGGGCATCGGTGCGCTCACCGTCAGCGAGGACGCGGATGCCGGCGACGAACACATCGTCGATACCGGCCCCGCGTCCGCGCGGGCTCTCGTAGGTGGCAGTGTCGGCGACCGTCACCGGATCGACGATCACGAGGTCTGCGACCGCCCCCGCCTCGACGGTGCCTCGGCGTCCGAGCCCGAAGCGCCGGGCAGGCAGGGCCGACAGGTGGTGCACGGCATCCGACCAGGTCCACGTCGCCCGCTCGCGCACGTACTCGCGGAGGAACAGCGAGAACGACCCGGCGGCACGCGGATGCGGGTGGGCGCCGATGAAGATCCCGTCGGAGCCGCCCATGTGCGCGGGGTGGTGGAAGATGCGGGCGAGCTCGACGCCCGAGCGAGGGCTGCGTACGGCCATGACGGCGCTGCACTCCAGACGGGATGCGGCGAGCGCGTCGAGGGCGAAGTCGATCGGGGCGACGCCCGCGCGCGCGGCGGCCTCGCGCAGCGTGAGCCCGTGCGCCCAGGCCAGTTCGGGGGCGGCGAGGTGGGCGAGCGTGATCATGTCGGCCCACTCCGGGCCGAGGCTCGCACTCGTCTCCGCCCGCAGGGTGCACAGCGCGCGCAGCTCGGCGCGGCGCGACGGATCCGCGATCACGGCGACCGCCTCCGCCACGGGCAGCGCCGACACTTCGGGCGGGAGCAGCGGCATGCCCAGCAGCGTGCACCCGCGGGTATAGGGGTACGCGTCGAATGTCGCATCCACCCCGGCGGCATCCAGCGCGTCGAGCTGATCGAGCACGATGTCGGCGTCGGCGTGGAAGTGCGAGATGTGCACGGGCAGCGGCGATCCCGCCTGCTCGGCGGCCAGCCGGGCGATCTCGGCGATCTCCCCCGTGCCGGCAGCGGTGTTCGCCTCGTACCCTCCGCGCATGTGCGTCACGTACACGCCTCCGGCCCGAGCGACCGGCGCGCAGAGGGCGGCGATCTCCGCAGCGTCCTGGAAGATGCCGGGCGTGTAGTCGAGCCCGCTCGACAGGCCGAGGGCACCGTCGTGCATCCCCTGCGCGACCAGCTCCTGCATGCGGCGGCGCTCCTCGTCGGATGCCGAGCCGCTCGTGCGCCCGCACACCTCGAAGCGCACGGTGCCCGCCGGCACGAGGTAGCCCGCGTTCACCGGCGAAGTTCCGTCGACGGATGCCAGGTACGCATCCACGCCCCCGCCCCGGTAGGTGGGGTGCGTCCCGTTGATCGCGGCGAAGTACTCGGAGGCGTACGAACCGTCGCCCGGCGCATACGACACACCGTCCTGCCCGGCGATCACGGTCGTGACGCCCTGCCGCAGCAGCGACAGTGTGACATCCGGGTCGCTGAGCAGGCCGTCGGCGTGGGAGTGCGCGTCGATGAAGCCGGGAAGCACCAGGCGCTCGGAGACGTCGATCACCTCGTCACCGGGGCGGGCGTCGACATGCCCGACCTCGGTGACGAGTTCCCCCTCGATCGCAACGTCTGCCCGCACGAGGCCCGTCGCCTCGACGACGGAGCCGCCGCGGAGCACTACCCGGTTCATCACTGCTCCCCTCAGAAGTAGGTGCGGACGAGGCCCGTGACCACATCCGAGTCGGCGGATTCGACGACCGGCAGCACGCGCCACTTGTCGAAGGCGGTGCAGGGGTGCGACAGCCCGAGACGCACGACCGAGCCGATCGCGAGAGCCTGCCCCGACCGCACGTACGAGTGCTGATCGTTCATCGCCGAGACCTCGCCCTGCAGCGGCTGCCAGGGGCCGGAGACGCCGGTGGACCAGGAGCGCGGGATCGGCAGCCCCTCATCGAAGGGCAGATCCCTCTTGCCGGCATCGACGAGAGCAAGGCCCGGCTCGGGTGCCGACACGACGCGGGCGATGCCGTGCATCGCGTTGACGAATCGCGGGGATGCCTCCGGCTGCGCGGCCCCCTCGTCGAACGGCGAGATACCGCGGTAGAACCCGTCGTCGTGCACGATGTAGGCGCCGGAGCGGAGCGTGAAGTGCGTGCGGTCGTCTCGCGGGGCCGCACCCCAGACGTCGGCGACGACGTCGAAGTACGCGCTGCCACCGGCAGTCACGTACAGCTCACCGTCGTCGTAGAGGGTCGCGATCGCGGCGTGCAGCTCGAGCTGCGACTCCAGGTACGCGCGGACGGCGGCGAGCGCTGCGGCGGAGCGATCGTGCGCAAGGCTCCCCTCGTATCCGGCCACCCCGGCGAGGCGCAGCACGGAGGATGCGGCGATGCGCTCAGCCACACGCACCGCCTCCTCGATCGACCGCGCACCGGTGCGGCCGCCCGCGCCGCCGAGCTCGACGCAGACATCGACCGGACGCGGCGTGCCTGTGGAGAGCAGAGCCGCTTCCATCGCCTCGACCGTCGCGATCGAGTCTGCCCAGCTCACGAACCGGAAGTCCGGATCAGCCAGCTCCTGCGCCAGCCACGCCAGCGCGGGCCGGTCAACGGCGGCGTTCGCGAGCATCACCGCGTCCACGCCCAGGTCGCGGGCGGTGCGGACCTGCCCCATGGTCGCGAACGTGATCCCGAGAGCACCGGCATCCGTCTGCCGCTTCCACAGCGCGGGCGCCATGGTGGTCTTGCCGTGGGGCATGAGGGCGAGACCGCGCTCGGCGCACCACTGTGCCATCGTGGCGACGTTCGCCGTCATCGCGGCGTCGTCGAGCACGATCAGCGGCGTCCAGAACTCATCGAGTCGTGGTCCCGTGGCGAGGAACTCCTCCACCGTCAGACCCGCTGCGCGCAGCGGCAGGCCCTTGTCGCGAACCGTGAGGAGTTCCGCATCCGTCTGCGTCATCGCGAGGCACCCGTCTCGACCGGAGCGGTCGAGCGCACTTCGTGCAGACGTCCCGCACCTTCGACGTCGGGCTGGATCGACGCGACCAGCGTGGCGATCACACCGACCACCGCGATCACCGCGGCGTAGACGACGACCGGCCAGAAGGCACCTCCCGCGGCCGCGACCAGCGCCGTGCAGATGAGCGGAGCGAGGCCGCCGCCGAAGGTGTTGGAGAACTGGTACCCGATGTTGACACCGGTGGTGCGCGCCTCCGGGTCGAACATCTCGACCAGCATCGTCGAGAGCGTCGCCTGCATGGCCACGCCGAACACCACGAAGCCGAGGATCTGTCCGAGCCAGATCAGCCACATGTTGCCCGTGTCGAACAGCATGAACGCCGGGTAGACCATGGCGGCAAAGCCGAGGCAGCCGATGATGTAGACGGTGCGTCGGCCGATGCGGTCGGAGATCGCTCCCCATAGCGGTGCGACGACGATCTGCAGCAACCCCACGAGCATGGTGCCGGCGAAGCCGAACCACACCGGGATGTCCTTGTCGGCCAGCATGTACGCGAGACCGTAGGTGAGCACCACGTAGCCGGCGATGGACTGCGGGAGGCCGATCAGGATGCCCATGATCGCGTTCTTCGGGTGCCGGAACGCTTCGACGAGCGGGTTGGGCTTCTTGCCGGTGGCGGCGAGGAGCAGCGTCTGGGTCTCGGTGAACGCGTCGGACTCCTCGAGCTGACGACGCAGCAGCACGGCGGCGATCGCGAGCACGATCGAGAAGACGAACGGGATGCGCCAGCCCCACTGCAGGAACCACGATTCGGGAGCGAGGCCGAGCCCTGCCATCAGGCCGCCCGACACCACGTTGGCGATGCCCGCACCGCTGATGAGGAAGGCGCCGTAGAGTCCGCGCTTGCCGGTCGGTGCGGCTTCGACGACCATGGTGGCCGCGCCGCCCATCTCGCCGCCGACGAAGAACCCCTGGAAGAGCCGGCACAGCACGAGCAGCAGTGGTGCGGCGATGCCGATCACCTGGTCGGAGGGGATGAGGCCGATGCCGGTCGTCGCGAGGCCCATGCCGATGACCGTGCTCATCAGCACGACCTTGCGGCCCTTGCGATCACCGACGATTCCCCAGATGATCCCTCCGACCGGGCGGAGGAAGAACCCGACGGCGAACGTCGCGAACGAGTTGAGCTCGGCGATCAGAGGATCGTTCGAGGAGAAGAACACCGCGGGGAAGACGACTGCCGCGGCGAGGCCGTACAGGTAGTAGTCGTAGTACTCGATGAGCGTTCCGATCGCCCCACCGGCGATCGTCTTGCGCTGCTTCGGGGTCAGGCCAGATGAGGCGACAGTGGCCATCCGGGGCTCCTTCTTCGGGGGATGCGCGACCGCATCCGTTGCAGTCGGCCTCGACGGATCGTCTGGGGCGTGGATAAACTAACAGCGAAATAGACAATCTGTCTATCTCTCGTATTTTTCGTACGCCTGTATCGTTGCTCCGGATTGGAGTCACAGAATGTCGACATCGACGACAGCAGAGAACGCGGTCGCGGCCCTCGCCGACGACCTCGCGCGAGAGACGTACGAGAGTGCCGAGGAGGTGCTCCGCCTCTATCGACCGGTGCTGCGCGCCCTCGCTACGGCCGCAGGCCCCACCGTCGAGGTCGTGCTCCACAACCTCGACGGCACCGACGTCGACCTCGGCCACACGATCATGGCCATCGAGAACGGGCACGTCACCGGACGAGCCGTCGGCGGCCCCTCGACCTCGCTCGGCCTGGACGTGCTGAAGGACCGGCGGGGGAACCACGACGCCTTCGGCTACACCGGCTACACGAGCGACGGACGGGAACTCCGCTGCTCCTCGGTCTACTTCCACAACCGCGCGGGTGACATCATCGCGTCGCTGTGCGTGAACGTCGACCTCAGCCCGCTGCTGCTCGCCCGCCAGACGCTCGACGCCCTGCTGCCATCGCCCGTGCCCGCGGATGCTCCCAAAGAGCACTTCGGCGCCGACCTCGTCTCGGTGATGGACTCGATGATCACCGAGGCCATCCGCGAGATCGGCCGCCCGCTCGAGAGCATGACCCGCGACGACAAGATCACGGTGCTGGAGCGGTTGGATCAGCGCGGCGCCACGCAGATGCGCAAGTCCGTGGAGGCGATCGCGAAGCGGCTCGGCATCTCGCGCGTGACCGCATACTCCTACCTCGACGAGGCCAGAACACGATGACGCACACAGGGATGACGGGAACAGGGATGACGATGGACAACTCCGGATTCGACGGGCTCTTCGGCGGCACGCGGCTGATGGCGATCCTCCGCGGCATGGGAGCCGAGCGCAGCCTCGCCGTGTCGACCACCGCCTGGGATCTCGGAATCGACGTCGTCGAACTTCCCATCCAGACCGCTGACGATGTCGAGGCACTGCGAGTGGTGGCCGCCGCCGGACGCGAGCGCGGCAAGGTCGTCGGCGCGGGCACCGTGGTGTCGGTCGAGCATGTCGCCCAGGCGGTCTCCGCCGGCGCATCCTTCACGGTCAGCCCCGGTCTCGACCTCGACGTCGTGCGTGCTTCGCACGAGGCAGGGCTGCTCAGCCTTCCCGGCGTCGCCACGGCGAGCGAAGTGCAGTCCGCCCTCTCCGCTGGGCTCACGTGGCTCAAGGCCTTCCCCGCCTCGGTGCTGGGTCCGCAGTGGCTCACCGCGATGAACGGCCCCTTTCCGCAGGCGCGCTTCGTGACGACGGGTGGCATGAACGCGGCCAATGCGGGTGAGTACCTCGACGCAGGGGCGCACGTCGTCGCCGTCGGCTCGGCGCTCGAAGACCCCGCCCAGCTGCCGCAGCTCGCCGCGATCCTCGGTGCGGCGCCACGCTCATGACCGATCTCGCTGCCCGGCTCGCCTATGTCGACGCGCGTCTGGCGTATGAGATCGACGCGGTCGCCGCGCACGATGCCATGGCCGCGGGAGAGGTCGTGCTGGTCGACACGCGACGGCTGGAGTCCTGGCAGCACGGTCACATCGCCGGTGCGGTGCATCTGCCCAAGGCCGAGATCGCGTCGGGGATCGCGACACTTCCGCGCGATCGCACGCTCGTCGTCTACGGGTGGGGACCGGGATGCAACGGTGCCACCTCGACGGCGCGCGTGCTGCTCGCCGCCGGCCTCGACGTGCGGGAGCTGCTCGGCGGATACGAGTACTGGGTCCGCAACGGGTTCGAGGTCGAGGTTGCCGACGTGGTCTCGCGTGCGAAGCCCGACCCCCTGGTGACCGCCGAGCTCTGACGGCGTCCGGCCCGTCCGCCTCCCGTTCCGGTCGCAGTTTCTGTCGCCAAAAGGCCGCCGGCGCGGCAGAAAGTGCGACCGGAACGGGACTGCGGGAGCGGCAGGAGCGCCGGAGGGGACAGGGCGGGAGCGGGGGACGCGACCTGAACCGGGGGATCCGTCACCGCAGCCCGAACGGGCCCAGCACCACGCGGCGGCGACTCCGCACCCACACCACACCCTCGGCGCGCTTCTCGGCGCGGGTGGCGAAGCGGTAGCGATAGGAAACGGCCCGCACCCACCGCGGCCGCTCGCCGTCGAAGGGGTCGGCCCGGATCAGCGCGAGCGTCGGAGCATCCGCCTCCAGCAACCGCACCAGGAACGCGGTGAACCAGTCGTCGAACGAGTGCCCGAGCGGCAGGAACCACATCAGCCAGTCGAGCCGCAGGTGGTACGGCGCGAATTGCCGCGGCATCCGTCGCACGTCACCGGGCTTGCCCTTGAACTCGTACTCGCGCCACTCCGCCCCTTCCTCATCGGCACATCCCTCGACCACGATCTCGATGCGCTCCTTCGTGACCGTGCCGAAGGCCCCGTAGGCGTTGGCGAGCTGCCACCGGTTGAAGCTCGCGTTCATCAGCTGCCGCCGCGCGAACAGGTTCCGCAGCGCCGGAACGCTCACCACGACGTAGAGCAGCCCGACGGCCGAGGTGATCACGACCCAGTACAGGGGGATGCCGGAGAGGACCCACGGTGCGCCGGTCGGCGGAGCACTCTCCGCCCATCCCACCCCCGGCAGCCCGATCGCCGAGAACGCGATGACCATCGTCGCCCAATTCAGCCACGCGAAGTTGCCCGTCAGCACGAGCCAGGCCTGCGTCAGGATCACGACGGATGCCGCCACCGCGCCGACGATCTGCGGCACCGGGCCATCCACCCCCAGCGACAGCATCGGCGCGAAGAGGAAGAACGGCACCACGAGCTGCGCGAAGTGATTGCCCACCACCTCGCCGCGGTGGAACCAGCGCGGCAGCAGATGCGCCTGCCGGCTGAGCGGACCCGGCATCGGTTGCGTCTCGTGGTGGTACATGAGGGCCGTCAGGTCGCGCCACTCGCGCCCGCCACGGATCTTGATCATCCCGGCGCCGAACTCCAGCCGGAACACCAGCCACCAGAACAGCACGATCACGACCGTGGGCGGCGGCTGTTCGTCCGACCCGAGGAAAGCTGCGAGGAACCCGGCCTCGAGCAGCAGCATCTCCCAGCCGAAGGAGTAGAACGTCTGCCCGATGCTGACGATCGACATGTAGCCGAGCCACAGCACCAGGAAGCACAGCATCGGCACCCACGGCGGCCCCCACTGCGGGACCCCGGCGACGAGCGAGGCCGCGACCGCGATGCCCACCACGCACAGGATCACCAGACGGCGGTCGGTGTAGCGGATGCGCGAGAAGAGTGTCGGATGAAGCATCCGCCGTCGCTCCGCCTTCTGCCCGACCCACTCGAGGAGGGCCGGCGCGGGGAGCAGCCCGTGTTCACCGAGGAGCGGACGGAACTGGTTCAGGCTCGACACGAACGCGACGAGGTACAGCGCCGCGATGCCCCGCTGCAGCACCTCGCGCGCGAACCCGAAGTCGACCGCCGCGAACCCGTCCACGGGCACAGGCTACGCCCGGGTCCGCGGCCGGATCAGGGGGTTGCGCGGCCCAGCCTGGCCATGCGCTCGGCGGACAACACAGCGATGGGCGGAGGATCCGTGATGAATCCTCCGCCCATCGGAGAGAACTTCGCCCGTCGCGATGCGCGCGAGAGCGAAGGCAGCGACTCAGGTCAGCTGGTGGCGACCCAGTCGAACTGGTCGCCGTACTGCTTCAGCCACTCGTCGACGGCATCCGCTTCCTTGCCCTCGCCGTACTCGTTGACCACGAGGTCTTCGAGCGCACCGTACTGCTCGTCGTCGAGCTTGATCTGCTCGATCAGCTCAGCGGCCTCGGGGAACTCCTCGGCGAAGCCCTTGGTGCCCAGGAAGTGCAGCCCCTCAGCCTTGCCCATGGCGCCCTTGGGGTCTTCGAGGTCCTTCACAGGGAAGGCGTCGTTGGCCCAGAACGGACGCCACAGCGTGACGACGATGTCCTCCTGCTTGTCGGTCGCGGTCTTCAGCTCGGTGAGCATGGCCGCGGTCGACGAGGTGACGAGCTCGTACTCGCTGTCGAGTCCGTACTCGGGCATCATCTTCTGGGTCTGGGCGGTGAGTCCCGCGCCCGGCTCGATCCCGTAGATCTTGCCGTCGAAGTCGGCCGCCTTGCCCTTGAGGTCCTCGATCGAGGTGAGCTCGGAGTACTCCGGCACCGCGAGGGTGAGCTTGGCGTTCTCGTAGTACTTTCCGAGGTCTTCGATGTCGTCGCCGTACTTCTCCATGTACTCGGCGTGCGTGAGCTCGGGCCAGGCCGACGGGTACATGTCGACATCGCCCTGCGCGAGACCGGTGTACAGCGGGCCCGCCTCGGTGAGCGTCTTCATCTCGACCGTGTAGCCGATCTTCTCGAGCTGGTCCTGCAGCAGATACGCCGTGCTGAGGCCGTCGGTCCACGAGGGCAGGAAGCCCAGGGTGATCGTGCCCTTGTCGTCGGCGTTGCTGTCGCCGCCGCCCGTGCCACCGGCTCCGTCGCTGCTGCATCCCGCGAGGGTGAGCGCTGCTGCGGCGCCGAGGGCGGTGATGGCGAGGATCTTCTTCTTCATGTGATTTTCTCTCTCAGTTCCGTATGGGTGTTGTTTCGTAGGGGTGAAAGGTCAGTGCACTCCGCCGCCGATGGGAGCACGGCGCGGCGAGGCCTTGACCCGCTCTGCTTCGCTCGCGGCATCCTGCTGCTCGATGACCTCGGGGGCGGGGGCGGATGCTGCTCCGCCACCACCGCCGTGCGGCTTGCGGCGACGCTCGATCATGCCGAGCAGCGACGAGCGGTTCTCGCCGGGTGCGCCGAGGGCGGCGGTGACCCGGTCGAGGAAGACGGCGATCAGCACCACGCCGAGACCGGCCTCGACACCCTTGGGGATGTTGATCGTCGAGATCGCCTCGACCACCATCTTCCCGAGGCCGTCCGCACCCGCCATTCCGGCGATGACCGCCATCGACAGGGCGAGCATGATGACCTGGTTGACGCCGGCCATGATGGTCGGCATCGCGAGGGGGAGCTGGATGCCGCGCAGGATCTGCCCCGGCTTGGCGCCGAACGCGTGTCCGGCTTCGACGGTCTCGGAGTCGACGCCGCGGATGCCGAGCTCGGTCAGTCGCACGCCCGGAGGCAGCGCGAAGATCACGGTGGCGACGAGGCCGGGGACCACGCCGATGCCGAAGAACACGATCGCCGGGATCAGGTAGACGAACGCCGGCATGGTCTGCATGAAGTCGAGCACGGGCTTCAGCACAGCCCGCACCGTGGCGTTGCGCGCCGACCAGATGCCGAGCGGCACGGCGATCAGCACCGCGATCACGGCGGCGACGAGCACGAGCGCGAGGGTCTGCATAGCGGGCACCCAGAGGTCCATCCCGACGATCAGTCCGAACGACACGATGGTCCCGACGGCGAGCTGCCAGGAGCGCACGACCCAGGCGATCAGCGCGGCGATCACGATGACGACCGCGAAGCTCGGGGCGAGCAGGATGCTCGTGAGCCCGTCGACGAGGAAGCTCATCACGAACGAGATGACGTCGAGCAGACCGTCGAGGTTGTCCTTGATCCAGTCGACGCCGGATTCGATCCAGGTCCCCACGGGGATGCGGAAGCCGTCCATCAGCGCACCTCCTCCGTCTCGACCTGGGTCCCTGAGCTTGTCGAAGGCACCGGGTCGGCGGTCCACCCGTCATCGAGCACCGCATCGATCTCGGCCTGCGGCATGGGCATCATCGGCAGGGTGATCTCCTCGGTCGCACCGGGTCCGGGGCCGAGCGCGGCGAGCAGCGTCACACGCGGGATGACGCCGGTCAGACGCCCCTCGGCATCCGTCACGGCGAGCGGCAGCGGGGACTCGACGGCGGGGACGAACAGGTTCATCAGGACCTCGTCCTCACGCACGCTCTGCGGCACGGGCTTGATGATCGAGTCGAGGGTGGTCGCGCCGTTGCGCACGAGCTTGACCGCATCGCGGTCGGTGACGACGCCCACGAGCTGGCGGTCGCGGCCGACCACGTAGGTCGCCGACATGTACGCATCGCGCATCTGGCGCAGGGCCGTGCGGGGACCTGCGGTGTGCGGCACGACGGGGCGCGGGCGCTCCATCACGTTCGCGGCGGTGAGCACGCGGGCGCGGTCGACGTCCTGCACGAACTGCTCGACGTAGTCGTTGGCCGGGTCCATCAGGATGTCTTCGGGTGTGCCGATCTGCACGATGCGGCCGTCGCGCATCACGGCGATCCGATCGCCGAGGAACATGGCCTCGTTGAGGTCGTGCGTGATGAACACGATCGTCTTCTGGAGCTTCTGCTGCAGCTCGAGCAGCTGCTCCTGCATCTCGCGGCGGATGAGCGGGTCGAGCGCGCTGAACGCCTCGTCCATCAGCAGGATGTCGCTGTCGGCGGCGAGCGCTCGGGCGATGCCGACGCGCTGCTGCATTCCGCCGGAGAGCTCGGACGGGAGCTTCTCGCCCTGCCCTTCGAGTCCGACCAGCGAGAGGATCTCCTCGGCCTTGGCCAGGCGCTCGGCCTTCGGTGTGCCCTTGAGCTCGAGCGGGTACGCGACGTTCGCGGCGACCGTGCGATGCGGCAGCAGTGCGAAGTGCTGGAACACCATCGAGATGCGGTCGCGACGGATCTCGCGGAGCCTCGAGGCGGGGATGCCGGTGATCGGGTCACCGTTCACGGTGACGGTGCCGGAGGTGACGTCATGCAGCCCGTTGAGCATGCGGATGATGGTGGACTTGCCCGATCCGGACAGGCCCATGATGACGAAGATCTCACCGCGGTTCACGGTGAAGCTCGCGTCGATGACCGCCGCGGTACCCGCATCGGCGACGGCCGTGCGACTCTCACCGGCTTTCAGGCGGCGGACGGCGGTGTTCGGATTCTTACCGAAAACCTTGTATAGATTGCGCGCTTCGAGAGCGATTTCGGACACGTTTCCCCCGCGGCTCGCCTTCGGGTGGCTGAGCCTGCTTCGGTTACGCCCGGGTGAGGCTCTCGGGGCCGTTCGACATGATCGCTGTGGCGGCACAGACGGCGGATTTCGGATCCGCCGCGATAGAGCATCGACCGTACGCCCACGCCTCTTCGCAGCACAGCTCATCGAAAGAAGGACGTGACCGCGGACTGGTCTTCGGACCGTCAGGCCCGCATTCCAACGTAACGAAATGGCCGATCAGGGGCAAATCCTGGGTTCGCGGACTGCGCGAGTTTCGGCGGCTGACCGGGGGATTGCACGGGTGTTCGATATTCCGGTCCGAGACCGGTTCGGGGTCAGGAATCGGGCGCTTCGGAGCTCCGGATGCTGTGCGTCACGGTGAACTTCGGGGTGCGTTCCACCTGTTCCGTCCGGCCGATCAGACGGGTGAGTTCAGCCCGGTAGCCGAGTGATGAGTTGTACACCGTGAAGAGCTCTCCGCCGGGTCGGAGCACACGTGCGGCGGCTTCGAAGAGACGGGTCGCTGCACCCGTGTGCACGCTCGTGCCGAGGTGGAACGGCGGGTTCAGCAGCACGACATCGATGCTCGCGTCCGGGATCTGCGACGCCGCGTCGTCGTGCATGACCGTGACACGGTCGGCGACCCCGTTCGCGGCTGCCGTCGCGCGGGCGGAGGCCACGGCCGCAGCCGACCGGTCGGTTGCGATGACCTGCGCCTCAGGGTGGGCGAGGGCGTACGAGACGGCGAGCGCACCGGTGCCGCAGCCGAGGTCGAGCACGTGCCGCGACGCTTCGACAGGCTCAGCGACCCAACGGGCGGAGGCACCGGACGTCGGTCGTTGAGCGAGCGAAGCGAGACGAGACGCCCCACCCGCAGAACCGGAGGTGGGTCCCTGAGCCTGTCGAAGGGCTCCACCATCAAGGCCGAGCACCTCCAGCAGCACCCGGGTGCCGATGTCGAGGCGGGCGCCGGCGAACGCCCCGCCGTGCGCGATCAGAGTCAGACCGTCGTGCTTCGCGGACACCGGGAACGGAGGCTCGGCCGGCACGGTGCGCGGGTCGGATGACACGATCAGCCGCGACTTCCGCTCCGCACGCTGGGGCTGCACGTGCGCGAAGCTGCGCCCGAGCACCTCGTTCTGCGCCAGGGTCATGTGCTTCACGCGGCCGCCGGCGATGACCACCACATCGGATGCCGCCCAGCGGGCCACGGCATCCGCGATCTCCTCGAGCTCAGCAAGCGACTTCGGCAGCTGCAGCAGCACGAGCCGCGCGTTGGAGAGCAGTTCGGCGTCGAGCTCGTGCGTGGTGAACGGGGTGCGAAAACCCAGACCATCCGGCCCACCGTCGGCGTGCCGCCCCTCGACACGCCGTTCCGCATCGTCCTCGTCTCCGTTTCGGCCGACGAAGCCGGCGAGCCCGAGGTCCTCGGCGTTGCGCTGCAGGGCGCGGCGACCGGTCGCGAGGTCCTGATGCACGCGGATGCCCTGGCGCCCGGCATCCGTCAGAGCGAGCGTGATCGCGCCATACTCGTCACCGATCACGACGGTCTCGGAGCCCGGGATGTCGAGAGAGAGCGCCCGCTCGACGAGCAGCAGATCGGTGGCGTCGTACGCCTGAAGATTGTCCGCCTCGACGTCGGGCCATCGGCGCAGGCGGCTGTAGGGGAACTCCGGCACCAGCCCACTGTACGCGGCGGTCGCCCGCACCCGACCCGCACCCGCGCTTCCCCCCGCACAACTTCGGAGATCGAGGACGACACGCCGGAGGCAGCACTCCGGGGCCGGCGAGCCGCATGCGATCTCCGAAGTTGTGCACCACGGGCGTCGTAAGGATTTCGCATGCGTTGTTTTCGCCCGATTCACAACTTTGTGAATCCGGCGTACGCTCCCGCGCATGACCACCGTCATCACCACCCGCAACCTCACCAAGCACTACGGCCACGTGCACGCGCTCGACGGCCTCGACCTCACCGTCGAGCACGGTCAGGTGCACGGCTTCCTCGGCCCGAACGGCGCGGGCAAGTCGACCACGATCCGCATCCTCCTCGGCCTCGCACGCCGCACCTCGGGCGACGCGACCGTGTTCGGCGAAGACCCTTGGGAGCGCGCGGTCGACCTGCACCGACGCATCGCCTACGTCCCGGGCGACGTCAGCGTCTGGCCGAACCTGTCGGGCGGAGAGGCTGTCGACCTGCTCGCCCGTCTGCGCGGCGCCCGCACGAAGGATGCCGCCTACCAGCACGAGAAGAAGCGGCTCATGGAGGCGTTCCAGTTCGACCCGCGCAAGAAGGGCCGCGCGTACTCGAAGGGCAACCGGCAGAAGGTGGCGCTGATCGCGGCGTTCGCCGTGCCCGCCGACCTCTACATCCTCGACGAGCCCACCAGCGGGCTGGATCCCCTGATGGCGGTGATCTTCCAACGCGAGGTCGCCCGCGCCCACGCGAACGGTGCGACCGTTCTGCTGTCGAGCCACATCATGAGCGAGGTGGAGCAGCTGTGCGACCGGGTGTCGATCATCCGCGCCGGACGCATCGTCGAGACCGGCACGCTGGCGGAGCTCCGGCACCTCACCCGCAGCGACGTGTCGTTCACGCCGTCGGGAGCCACCCTGGATCAGGTGGCCCGCATCCCCGACGTGCACGACCCCGAGCAGCACGGGGACCGGATCCGCCTCGCGGTCGACAGCGACCGCACGGCCACCGTGCTGCCCGCACTCGCCGCACTCGGCATCAGCGATCTGCGTGTCGCACCGCCCTCTTTGGAGGAGCTGTTCCTGCGCCACTACGGCGACGACCTGGCGACGCTCGAGGCGGCGGAAGACGGTGGTCCGAGTGACCAGCCCACCGGCAGCCGCCGCGAACGCCGGATGCAGAAGGAGCGTGCATGATGACGCGCTTCGCCGTGCTGCTCCAGCAGCGACTGCGGCGCGACCGCGTGCAGCTGCCGCTGTGGATCGTGGGTACCGCGCTGATGGCCTTCGCGGGATACGCCGGCGTCAGTCAGTCGTACGCGACGCTCGCCGACCGGCAGAACATCCTCGCCGCGGCGCTCGCGAACCCGGTGATCCTCATGTTCCGCGGCCTGCCGTCCGGCACCTCTGAGGGCGCGTTCCTGGCGTTCGAGATCCTCCCGTGGCTCGCCCTCCTCGCCGCCCTGATGAGCACGTTCCTCGCCGTGCGCCACACCCGCGGCGATGAGGAGGCCGGTCGTGCCGAACTCGTGTGGGCGACCCCGGCCGGGCGCCGGCTGCCGACCCTCGCCACCATCGTGCACGGTCTTCTGGCCAACATCGTCCTCGCGCTGCTGACCTCGCTCGCCCTGATCGCGACCGGTCTCCCGGCCGCCGGGTCGTGGCTCGCGGGCGCGGCGGCCGGCAGCTGCGGCATCGCGTTCCTCGGCATCGGACTCGTCGCGGCGCAGCTCATGCGCACCTCGCGCGGGGCGAACTCGCTGACGGTCTGGGTGCTCGTCGCGACCTTCCTGGTGCGGGGCATCGGCAATGCCGCGGGGACCCCGAGCGACGACCTGTCGAGCATGACGAGCGCCTGGCCGGTGTGGCTCTCGCCGTTCGGCTGGGCCGAGCAGACGCGCCCGTACGATGCCGATCTCCTCTGGCCGATGCTCCTCGGCCTCGGGTTCGGCGTGCTGCTCGCGGGGGCCGCTGTGGCGCTGCAGTCCCTGCGCGACATCGATGCGAGCTTCGTGGCGGAGCGTCGCGGCCGGGTGTCGGCCCGACCCGCCCTCGCCTCCCCGCACGCGCTCGTGTGGCGGCTCACCTCGGGCTCCATCATCGGCTGGGCGGTCGGCGGTGCGATCACCGGCATCCTGGCGACCACGCTGAGCGGCCTGGTCGATCAGATCTCGGGCGAGAACCCGGCCGTCGCCGAGATCCTGACGAAGATCGGAGGGGCCACGGGCGGACTCGACGAAGTCGTCGTGACGGTGTTCTTCACGCTGCTCGGCATCCTCGCCGCCTGCTGCGCGGTGCAAACTGTCGTGCGCGCGCGGCAGGAGGAAGCGCGCGGAACCGCCGAGGCCGTGCTCGCCACCCCGATCGGACGGGTGCGCTGGCTCGCCGACTACGTGATCGTCGGGCTGTTCGCGGTGCTGATCGTGATCGCCGCGGCCGTGGTCGCGGCCTGGGTCGGCGTCTGGGCGAACGCCGGCGACGACTCGCTCTACCGGATCGTCGCGGTGGCGGGCCTCGGCCAGGCGGTCGCGGCGGCCGTGTTCGCCGTGCTCGCCGCCCTCGCGTTCGTGCTCGTTCCCCGGGCGACGACCGCCCTGGCATGGAGCCTCGTGCTGCTGGCGGCGATGCTCGGGATGTTCGGGCCGCTGTTCGGGCTGCCGGAGTGGACGGCGAACATCTCCCCCTTCGCGGTGACGCCCGTGGTGGACGGAAGCGGTGTGGATGTGCGCGGACTCTGGTGGTTGGTGCTCGCCCTGGCCGCGGGCGGCGCGGCCATCCTGGCTCTGATGCGACGACGCGAGCTCGCCCCCGGCGCCTAGGAGCAGCCCGATGCCCGACGACAGCACCGAGAACACGCCGGACGTGGATGCCGCGAGCTCCGGCGATGCCCTCGGCGCAGCATCCACCTCCCATCGGGGGATCGAACCCGCCGAGCAGGCGGCCGCCATGATGACCGCTGCCGGGATGCCGCGGATGCCGGCGCGCGTGATGATGGCGCTGGTCGCGGCACCCGAGGGCGGATACACCGCTGCGCAGCTCGGCGAGCGTCTCGGCGTCTCGGCCGCCGCCGTCTCCGGCGCGGTGCGCTACCTGCAGCAGCTGCACTTCATCCAGCGGCGCTCCCGCCCCGGCGACCGGCGCGACCGCTACGAGTTCGTGCACGACCCGTTCTACCGTTCGATCGTCGGGAACATGCCGGTGTACGCCCGCCTCTCGGAGTACATCGACGACATCGCCGCCGAGCACGACGAGGATCAGGGTGCCCATGACCGGGCTGTCGAGCTGGCCGAGTTCTTCCGGTTCCTCTCGGCGCGGATGCTGCAGATCGTCGAGGAGTGGCGCGACCACCGCCCCACCTGACTCCCCCCTGCCCTGCCCTGCCCTGCCCTGCCCCGTCCTGTCCCGTCCTGCCCTCCCTGGCCCGCCCTGCCCTGCCCTGCCCTGCCCACTTCTTCCCCGTGCACAACTTCGGAGATCGAAGCCGACACGCCGGCCGTGCCACCCTGAGCCCGGCGAGTCGCGCGCGATCTCCGAAGTTGTGACGCTTCGGGGGCGGCGGGCGGCGGGGGCGGCGGGCGGCGGGGACGACGGGCGGCGGGGACGACGGGGACGACGGGCGGCGGGGACGACGGGCGGCGGGGACGACGGGCGGCGGGGACGACGGGCGGCGGGCGGCGGGGGCGGCGGGCGGCGGGGACGACGGGCGGCGGGGACGACGGGGACGACGGGCGGCGGACGACGGGGGTTTACGGGCGGCGGGCGGCGGGGGTTGACACGCGTCCGGGTTCTATGGTTACTTAGTCAAGTAACCAACCCACCAACCCACCGGAGGACTCGTGATCGAAGAAGGCAAGCCGCTCTTCCTCCAGATCGCCGAGCAGATCGAGGACTCGATCGTCGACGGATCGCTCGCCGAAGAGGCCCAGGCGCCGTCGACCAACGAGCTCGCCGCGTTCTACCGGATCAACCCCGCCACCGCCGCGAAGGGAGTCGCCGTGCTCACCGAAAAGGGAGTGCTCTACAAACGCCGAGGCATCGGCATGTTCGTCGCCGACGGCGCCAGGGAAGTCCTGCTCGGCGAGCGCCGCGCCCTGTTCGCCGACCGCTACATCGACCCGCTCCTCGCCGAGGCCCGCACGCTCGGTCTCGGCGCCGAAGACCTCGCGGCCCTGCTCCGGCAGCGCGCCGCACTCACCACCGACGCAGAAGGGAAGACCCCCGCATGACCGCTGTCATCGAGGTGCAGAACCTCAGCAAGCGCTACAAGGAGAAGCGAGCGCTCGACAACGTGTCGCTCGCCATCGAGGGAGGCGCGATCTACGGCCTCCTCGGTCGCAACGGCGCCGGCAAGACGACACTCATGTCGATCCTCACGGCGCAGAACTTCGAGTCCTCCGGCACCGTCAAGGTGTTCGGCGAGCACCCGTACGAGAACGCGCACGTGCTCAGCAGGATCTGCTTCGTCCGCGAGAGCCAGAAGTATCCGGATGACGCGTATCCCAAGCACGCCTTCAAGGCCGCGAGTCTGTTCTTCCCGAACTGGGACCAGGCCCTCGCCGACGAGCTCGTCGCCGAGTTCCAGCTGCCGATGAAGCAGACGATCAAGAAGCTCTCCCGCGGGCAGCTCTCGGCGGTCGGCGTCATCATCGGACTCGCCTCCCGCGCCGAGATCACCTTCTTCGACGAGCCCTACCTGGGCCTCGACGCGGTCGCCCGCCAGATCTTCTACGACCGCCTGGTCGAGGACTACGCCGAGCACCCGCGCACGATCATCCTGTCGTCGCACCTGATCGATGAGGTCTCGAACCTCATCGAGAAGGTCATCGTGATCGACAACGGCCAGATCCTTCTGCATGAAGACACGGATGCGGTCCGCGACCGCGCCGTGACGGTGGTGGGCGACGCCGCGAAGGTCGACGCCTGGGTCCAGGGCCGCGAGGTCCTGCACCGCGAGTCGCTCGGGCGTGTGGCATCCGTCACGACCCTCGGGATGGTGACGGCGGAGGAGCGCGCGGCCATCACGGCATCCGGTCTGGACCTGGCGCCGGTCTCGCTGCAGCAGCTGATCGTCCGACTCACGCAGAAGGCCGAGGCCGACTCCACGAGAGGCTCCGCCACGAAAGAGGAGGTGCGCTGATGCGACGCACATTCAACGTCATCCGCCTGCAGCTCATCAACAAGGGGACCTTCATCTGGTACCCCCTGATGATCCTCGGCGCCGCCGTGGTGATCTCCGTGATCATCTACGCGATGATCCCGGGCGACGGACCCAAGTACGGCGGAGGTGGCCAGGCTCCCCTCTGGTACTTCTTCGCCATCGGGATGTCGGCGATGACCCTGACGTTCCCGTTCTCCCAGGCAATGAGCATCACCCGTCGGGAATTCTTCCTCGGAACCCTGCTGACCGCGATCCTCGGCAGCGCGCTCATGGGAATCCTGTTCCTGATCGGCGGCGGCATCGAGGTCGCCACGAACGGATACGGGGTGCACGGCTATCTGTTCTACCTCCCATGGCTGTGGGACGCGGGCCCGCTGGGCGCGTTCGTGGTCTACTTCACTCTCGCGCTCTTCTTCTTCGTGATCGGCTTCACCGGCGCGACGATCTACAAGAGCTGGGGCCAGCTGGTGCTGCTGATCGTGAGCATCGGTCTCGCGCTGGTCCTCGTCGCACTCGTTTTCCTGGCGACCAGGCTCGAGCTGTGGGGGCACGTCGGGGCGGCGATCAACGACCTCGGTGCTCTCGGGCTGGCGCTCTGGATGCTCCTGCTCACGGCGGTCTTCACGGGCGTCTCGTTCCTCGCCTTCCGGCGGACCATCCCGTAGGCGCACCTCTGCACGCCGCACCCCTCGACGACGCCGGTCCCCCTCCTCGGGTGGCCGGCGTCGTCGCGTCCGCGCGCTACCGGTCCCCGCCTGCGGAAGCAACCCACTCGCCGGAGGCGCCCCGGCGGCATACGCTCGCGGAATCACCTGCCCCGCCGAGAGAGAGGATGCCGTGACGCAGAGCCACCCCCGAATCCGCGCACGCCGCGCGGGCATCGCGCGCGCCCTGCACGATGCCGTCCTCCCCGCCCGCCTGCTGCTCGTCGCCAAGACGACCCTCGCTGTCGGGCTCGCGTGGATGATCGCCCCGCACATGCCCGGCGTGACCGACGAATACCCCTACTACGCCCCGCTCGGTGCGCTGCTGAGCATGTATCCGACTCTGATGGGGTCGGCGAAGTCGAGTTTCCAGACACTGCTCGGGCTCGCCACCGGCATCGGCCTGGCCACCGTGGTCGTGCTCACGGTCGGACCGACGTGGTGGACCATCCCACTCGTGGTCGGCGTCGGCGTGCTGCTCTCCGGCACGGGCTGGTTCGGCGCTGGGCGCGAGTATGTCCCGATGGCCGCCCTGTTCGTGCTGATCATCGGCGGGCAGAACGCCGACGACTACTCGCTCGGCTATCTGACGCAGACGGCGGTCGGCGTGGTCGTCGGCCTGCTGGTGAATCTCGTGATCGCGCCCGCGCCGCTCACCGTGGCGGCGGCGGGCCGAGTGGAGGCGTTCCGGGAGCAGCTCGCCCGTCATCTCGACGACATCGGGTCGGCGGTGTCGGAATCATGGCCTCCGGAGCACGAGCAGTGGGCCGATGATGCCGCCTCGCTCGCCGACACCGCGGCCGAACTGCGGGCGGCGCTGACGGAAGCGGATGAGAGCCGACGCGGCAACCCCCGAGCAAAGGGCCATCGACCGCGGATGCAGCAGAGTCACGAGGAGCTCGCCGCACTCGACCGGATCGCGCACCTCATCCGCGACATCTCGGACGAGATCGCCGACACCATCTGGGACCGACCGGCCGGACTGCCGCTCGATCCCGCTCTCCCCGGACCACTGTCGGCGGCATGCCACGCAGTGTCAGAGGTCATCGCACGCGGCGACGCCTCGTCCAGCGAGGACCACCGTGCGCGCGCAGAGGCCGCCCGTGCGACCCGGCTCCTGCTCGAGACCGTGAACGATCGCACCGTCGACGAACGCAGTTCGATGGGCCCGGGAGTGCTCTCCGCGATGCACCTGCGTCGCATCCTGATCCTCAGCGGAACGGGCTCGTCGACCGCGGAGTGAATTCGGACCGCCTCAGATGGTGTCGTCGGCGGCGATCACGTCGATCTGCCAATAGCGGCCGTCGGGGTCGGCGTCGTCGTGTGCCTCTTCGGCGGCAGTCAGCACATCGTTGAACTTCACCATCGCGTCGTCGAACTCGGCCTCGGTCAACCGGATCGTGCGCTGGGTGAAGGCGGCGTGCACCTCGGTCGTGCGTCCGGCCACGTACTCGGGCGTCCATGCGGTCACCCGGCGCATCAGGTCCTGGTGGTCCTCCACCAGCGCCGCGATCACGGCGCTGCCCAGCTCCTCATCGGCGACCGGACTCTCCGGACCGCCCACGTTGAGCGGACCCTTGTGCCCGGTCCAGACGCGATCGCGCCGGTCGCGGGCTTTCTCGGGCGCCTCTTCGATGAGACCGGCATCCGCGAGCGCACGCAGATGGAAGCTCGCGCTGTTGGCCGGCACGCCGAGTTCGGCGGCGATGTCGGCGGCGCGGAGGAAGTCCCGCCGCGAGAACAGGCGGATCATCTGGCGCCGCAGGGGATGGGAGTAGGCCTTGAGCATGGCCGAGGTCATCCAGACGGGATCGTCGCTCGTGCCCTTCGCGGTGTCCTCCGTCATGTGCCGATCCTACCCGCACTCAAAATTGCGCAATAGAACTTGCGCAACTGTTCTTGCGCATCTATCCTCGATTCATGACCACCGTCACCCAGCCGCACCGCCTGTGGCGCAACGCGCGATACCTCACCTGGCTCGTGAGCGACACGAGCAAAGGCCTCGCGGGGGCCCTGTTCGGGTTCGCGATCCCGCTGCTCGCGCTCATCGTGACGAACGACCCCGCACAGGCCGGCATCATCGGCGCCGCGGGAATGGTCGCCCGCCTGCTCATGACCCTCGCCGGCGGAGTGCTCGCAGACCGCCACCGCCGCATCGCCCTGATGCTGCTCGGATCTCTCATCGGCATCGTGCTGGCGGGGGCCTTCACCCTGCTCGCGCTCGGCGACGCGATGACCTTCGGAACCCTCCTCGTGATCGACGTGCTCCTCGCGGCACGCAGCGGACTGTTCGACGTCGCCGGCGAGAGCGCGATCAAAGAGATCGTGCCCGACGACGCGATGGGGCGCGCGCAGGCGGCCAACCAGGGGCGGGATGCCGCGCTCCAGCTCGCGGGAGGCCCGCTCGGGGGTCTGCTCCTGGGCATCGGCGGCTGGGCGGTCGGCGTCGTCATGACGCTCTGCCACGCGATCGCCGCCCTGACCGCCTGGATGCTGGGGCGCCAGGCACGTCGCGCGGGAGTGGTCGACACCGGAGCGGCCGACGAAAACACAGACGACCGGGACGACCTGCAGCGTGTTGTGGCTGAACACGCTGCCGCCACGACGGATGACCTGGGTTTCGGCGCCCCAGCTGCCGCGCCGACGAAGCCGAACGCCTGGGCGGAGCTGCGCGAGGCGTTCGGCTGGCTGCTCTCCCGGCCCGACCTCGGTGGAGTCCTGCTCATCACCACGGTCGTGAACCTGGGATTCAATGCCGCGATCACCACCGTCATCTATGCGCTCCAGCAGGACGGCCACTCCGAGCTCCTGATCGGCACGCTGAGCGCATCGATCGGGGCTGTGATGCTCGTGGGCGCCGTGTGCGCACCCCTGCTCGTCCCCCGCATCAAGGCCGGGGTCCTGACGATCGTGGGCCTGTCGGTCGCCGCGGTCGGGGTGATCCTGCTCACGACGGTCACCTCGCCCTGGGCCATCGCCGTCGTGCTCGGCGCCTCGGTGCTCCTCGTGCCCGCCCTCAACGCAGGGATGATGGGCTACTTCATGGTCGCGACGCCGACGCACCTGCTCGGCCGCGCCAACAGTGCCGCCGGCGTGCTCGGCATGGGGGCGATGCCGCTCGCCCCACTCATCGCCGGTTTCGGTCTCGCGTGGATCGGTCGCGAGTGGACGCTGCTGCTCTGCGCCGCGCTGTGCCTCGCATCCGTGGCTCTGGCTGTGAGCAACCGCGCGCTGCGCGCACTCCCCGTCGAGTCGAAGTGGGCCGCGCACGCGAAGCAGTTCGAGTCGGCCTGACCCGCATCCGGGAGCGGCGCGGCGCTAGAGGGCGCCGGTCAGCGCGGCGATGCCGGCGAGCGCCGAGACGAGCGCGAGCACCAGGGCGATCGCGATGAGGATCGCGTGCACCTTGAGGAACGCGGTGGGCTTGCCGTTCTCGTCGCGGGCACGCGGATCGTCGGCCACACGCTTGTAGAACCGCGGCCAGACGAGGGCATTGAAGGCAGCGTTGAGGAAGAGCAGGACGGAGAGGGCGATCACCCCTCAACGCTATCGAGATCCGCGACCGCGTCCGACCGCGCACCAGCCGCGGAATTCTTGGATGAAGTCATGTATCAGAAACCTCTTGCCGTGCTCCTGGTAGGTGTGATCACAATGGGCTTCATGATCGACGGTGCACCCGGCGCCGCTCTCGATCCTGCCTCGGACGACGGGCGCGCACGCTGGGAGCGCGCCGCGGATCTGTTCGGCGCATGGCGTGAGGGCGGTGGCCGCGCGATGGACGAGCTCGTACGGCTCATGACACCCGTGCTCTGGCACGTGGTGCGCGCGTATGGACTCGAACGCACCCTGGCCGAAGACGTGGTGCAGACCACCTGGCTGCAGCTCGTCCGCGGCCACGGCTCCATCAGCGATCCGAGGGCCGTGTCGGCCTGGCTCACGACCACCGCCCGGCGCGAGGCCTGGAAGGTCGCCAAGGCCCACGGCAAGGTCGACACGACCGTGGACGACGACCTCGATGCCCTCCTGCCCGAGCAGGCTTCGGCCGAAGAGCACGCGACGATCGGTGACGAGAACCGCCGGCTGTGGACGGCCGTGCGCCGCCTCACCGAACGCTGCCAGAAGCTCCTGCGCGTGATCGCCTTCGAGGACCGGCCCGACTACGCCAGGATCGCCGCCGACCTCGCGATGCCGATCGGCAGCATCGGTCCGACGCGCAACCGCTGCCTGGCCAAGCTGCGCGCACTGCTGGACGCACCGCCGACCGCCCAGGCAGGGGGACTCGCATGAGCGCTCACGACGACGCCGAGATGTTCGCCCGGCTCCGCACGCTCTGGAACGAGGTCGACCCCGTGCCCGCGGGATTGATCGACCGAATGGTCGCTGCGGTCGCCGCCGACGGGCTGAACCGCGAGTACGCGCTGCTCACCCTCGTCGAGGGGCAGCTCGGCGCCGTGCGGGGCGAGGCGGATGCGCTCACCCTGCAGTTCAGCGACGGCACCACCAGCATCCTGCTGCACGTGACGACCACCGCGTCCGGTCGCCGCCGCGTCGACGGCTGGGTCGACACCGGCGCCGCGGAGGTCTTCCTCACCCAGGGCGAGAAGACGATCTCCGTCTCTCCGGAAGAGACCGGACGCTTCGCGTTCGACGAGGTGCCACCCGGTCTCACGCACGTGCGCCTGACGACCGCCATCGGGGACGAGACGCGCACGCTCGCGACCCCGCAGTTCGAGCTGTGACCGCGGGCGCCGCCCGTCGATGAAGCCGCGGGGCGACCCGCACCGAGAGGATGACGATGGAGCAGCCCAAGGGATGGACCTGGCAGGACCGCGCGGAGGGATCGATCCGCCGGGGAACGGCCCTCGACCCGAGCACGGAGCCCGTGGACGGCATCCGCGCCTTTCCCACCGCCTATCTGCCCGAGCGACTCCTGATCACCCGAACGCTCGGCGATCAGGAGGCGTACGACCGTGAGCTGCGCACACTGCGCGACGCGGCCGACACGTTCGGGTGGCTGCTGGAGACCGAGGACGGAGCGCGCGAGATCGGTGACGGGGAGCTCGTGCCGGGCGTCGTGGGATTCCAGCGCCTGCGGCTGACCACCCCGGACGAGCCCGTGCGCGGCGAGTCGCCGATCTCCCCTGACGCGTGGCGGGTGCTTCAGCGCGCCCGCCGCATGTCGCGCTCGACCATGCCGCGGACCAGCCTCGACCACGTGCTGTCCATCGACCCGGTCGGACTCAACCCGTTCACCCGGACCAACCCCTTCACGCGGACCAACCCGTTCACCCGCACGAACCCGGTGCGCGGCGAGGGCGCCGCGGGCAGCGACGACTACCTCGAGCCAGGACGGGGCGCGCGACAGCCGGTGACCTGGCTGGGACCGGCTCCCGTGCGGGGACCGGCGCCGAAGCGCGGGCGGCGGGCCGTCGTCGCGGTGCTCGACACGGGCTGCGGCGAACACGCCTGGCTTCCCGACGACATCGTCACCCGTCATGTCGACCTCGACGGGGTTCCGGTGGGCCTCACCGACGACGCCGATCCGGAGCGCTACCCCGACCTGTACGGGCAGCTCGACGGCGCGATCGATGCGGTCGCCGGCCACGGCACGTTCATCGCCGGGCTCGTCCGACAGACGGCTCCGGATGCCGACATCCTCTCGATCCGCGTGGCGGGTGCGCTCGGTGTGGTCGACGAGAGCACCCTGCTCGACACGGTCGCGCAGGTCGTGATGCTGCTGATCCGCCACCGGGAGGACCCGACGACGGGCTTCCCGATCGACGTGCTGAACCTGTCGCTCAGCTACTACCACGAGACGCCGACCGACGGCATGTTCAGCCTCACGCTGCACCAGCTGCTGGCCAAGGCGCGCGAGCTCGGCTGCGTGGTCGTGTGCTCGGCGGGCAACGACGCCATCGATCGGCCCTCGTTCCCGGCGTCGCTGTGGCCGTGGCCGGACTCGCACAACGGCATCCCGCACGACGACGGCACCCCGCTCGTGTCGGTCGGCGCGCTGAACCCCTCGGCGCAGTCGGTCGCCCTCTTCTCGAACGTGGGCCCGTGGGTGAAGACCTACGCGCCGGGCGCTGCCGTGGTGAGCACGTCGCCCGGCTTCGTGGGCGGATCCCAGGCGGCCACACGCGCGGACGTCGACGGCATCCGCCGCGAGACGATCGATCCCGACGACTACCGGGGCGGGTTCGCGATCTGGAGCGGCACATCCTTCGCGGCGCCGTACGTCGCCGGACGCATCGCCGCGCAGCTCGGCACCGTCCCGGTCGGAGGCGCCACCCCGGATGCCGCGAAGAAGGCCGTCGCCGCCGTGCTGAAATCACTGCCGACTCCGGTCGACCCGACCTGACCACCCCCGAGACGGACCGTCCGCACCGATACGGGCGGTCCGTCTTGGTGGCCCCCGGCCCGTCCCGTCCCGTCCCGGCCCGTCCGGTCCCGCCGGTCCACTTGTCGGACGGATGCACACCCGTCGGACCGATCCTCGGCGTGTCCCCCGACATCCGTGATTCCTCCCGACATCCGCACACCGCCCTCCTCCCGACATCCCCACACCGCCCCCGACATCCGTGCGCACGCCCACCCGGCGGACTCGCCGATGGATGCCGCGGGCGCACGGCCTGCACCCGTGCTCTTCCGCGCAGCCGCGGGGCAGGGCATTCTGGACGGATGCCCCTGTCCGCCAATGAACTGCACCGGCGCGGAGTCGAGGCGGCGAACGCGCGGCAGTTCACCCAGGCGCGGCGTACGCTCGACGCGGCATCCTCCCGCACCGAGGATCCCGATCTGCGCGCCCGCATCGACGGCACCTCCGCCTACGTGCTCGCTCAGACCGGGCAGCCCGCGGCCGCCGAGCAGCTGTGCCGACACGCGCTCGGCCGCTCCGGGCTGCGCTCCGAGACGATCGCCGTGCTCAGCGGCCAGCTCGGCGTCCTCCTCATGCACGCCGGCACATTGGCGGAGGCAGAGGTCGAGCTCAGCCGCGCCATCGACACGTTCACCGCGATCGGCGACGAAACCACCGAGCTCGCGAACTGCCTGATGAACCGCTCGGTCGTGCGGATGCAGCAGCGGGAGCTCGACACCTGCGTCGAAGATCTGCGGCGCGCGGTGGCCGTGTACGAGGCGAACGGCGATCAGGAGCCGCTCGCCGAGGCGCGGCACAACCTGGGTTACGCGGCGCTGCTGGGCGGCGACCTCGTCACTGCGCTCACACTGATGACCCGCTCCCGTCCGACGCTCGCCGCGATCAGCGATCTGGCTGCTGCGATCAGCGACCTCGACCGCGCAGAGGTTCTTCGCGACGCCGGCCTCACCACCGAGGCGGAGGCCCTGCTGGGTCGGGTCGCCGCGGAGTTCGGAGCGCAGCGCATGCGACAGGCCAGGGGCGAAGCCGAGTTCCACCTCGCGCGCTCGCTGCTGCGTCATGATCCATCTGGCGCCGAACGCACCGCCCGCACCGCGGCAAGACGCTTCACCGCGCTCGCGAATCATAGCTGGGCCGCCCGCGCCGAAGCGGTGCGGCTCGAAGCACGACAGCGGGCGAAGCCGCACCGCCCCCTCGACGCATCCGCCTTCGCCCGGACCGCCAGAGCCCTCGACCATGCGGGATTCCGGACCGAGGCGACCGGGCTCCGCCTGACCGCACGGCGCGACGGTGCCGGGCGCCTGCCGCCGCTCGACGACAGCGCTCCGACGCCGCTCCGCCTCCGCGCCCACGAGGTCAGGGCTGCGCGCGCCGCTGCACGGGGCCGGGATCGCGACGCGCTGCAGGCCGCCGCCGACGGTCTCGAACTCCTCACCGCCTGGCAGCAGTCGTTCGGCGCGCTCGACCTGCAGGCCTCGGTCGCCATGCACGGCGCCGACCTGATGTACGCCGGTCTCTCCGCCGCCGCTCGGCTGCACGACCCGGCGACGCTGTTCGAGTGGTCGGAGCGCGCCCGGCACCTCAGCCAGCAGGTCGCGCCGGTGCGCCCTCCCCGCGACGACTCGCTGGCCATGGATCTGGCGGAGCTGCGGATGCTGCGCGCCGAGCTGGCGGGCGCCGACTGGACCACGGATGCTCGCGTACGCGCCCTGCGCGACCGGGTGCGCGAGCGGCAGTGGGCCGCGACGGGTTCGGGCGGCACCCGTGAGCGGTTGGGGCTCGCCGAGGCGACGGCGCTGCTCGATCCCGACACCGCCGTCCTGTCGTACGTCTTCACCGGCTCCGCGCTGCACGCCGTCGCGGTGACGTCGTCGGGTGCCACGGTCGTCGACCTGTCGTGGTCGCGGGTGCAGTCCGCACTCGACGGTCTGCGCGCCGACCTCGACATGGCCGCACTCACCCGCGGCGGGCTGATGGGTGCCGTCACCGCGCGCGCACTCTCCGCCCGGTTGGCACTGCTGGATGCCGAGCTGCTCGCGCCTCTGCTCTCGGCGGCACCGTCGGCACGCCGTCTGGCGATCACCGCGCCCGGAGCGCTCGGCGGGGTGCCGTGGGCGATGCTGCCGGGCATGGCCGGAGTCCCGTTCACGCTCGCGACCTCGGTCTCGCGGCTGCTGGGCAGCGGGGCCGTCGCCCGTGGGCGCCCGTCGACGATCGGATTCGCCGCGGGACCGCGCGTCCCCCGCGCAGGCGAAGAGGTGCGGCGGGCGGCGGATGCCTGGAGCGGCGGCGGCGTGGCGACGCGGATCCTCGAGAGCGGGGAGGCGACGGTGGCGGCGGCCACCGACCTCGCCTCGAACAGCGACGTGCTGCACATCGCCGCGCACGGCAGGCACGCGGTGGACAACCCGCTGTTCTCGGGATTCGAGCTCGCCGACGGCATCCTCTTCGGCTACGACGTCGACCTGATCCCGCGCGTCCCGGCGACCGTGATCCTCTCGGCGTGCGAGCTCGGGCGTTCCTCGGTGCGCTGGGGCGAGGAGGCGCTCGGGATGACGCGGGTGTGGCTGCACGCGGGCGCCGACTGCGTGATCGCCGCTCCGGTGGCCGTGCCCGATGAGGTGGCGGCGGAGCTGCTGAGCGCCGTGCACATCGGGCTCTCCGAAGGCGCGACCCCCGCCGCAGCGCTTGCCCGAGCCACCGTCGACACCGGCCTCAGCGCGCCGTTCCAGTGCCACGGCGACGGATTCTGACCTTTTCCTCCATTCGGTGTATCAGAACCGGTTCCGCACGCTCCTGTTCTTCGGAAGGTGCCATGCGAAGGGCCTCGAAGGGTTGAGGCGCGAGGGAGGCGCAGTCGGATCTGGGGAATCATGCGCGCTGGGGAGCGTGAGTACGACACGGACACCATCTGCTCGAGGGTGTCGCGGCACGCAGCCGCGGCGCTCTCAGAGGGCCTCGACGATCTGGGGACGTCGGGGCCCTTGGGGTGTCCGGGGTCAGGACTGCAGCACCTCGGCGCGCGGTCGGGGAGGACCCGTTTCGAAGGAGATCTCGCGGAATGAAGGATCGGATGCTCGAATCGGTCCTTCAGAACGTGAGAACTCCTTCAGGCTGTGCGTCAACAGGGCAGGGCAGGCGCCGGGCGCCTGCGCCTGCGCCTGCGAGCGGACGGATCCCTCAGGCCACGAGCACCGCGTAGCCTGCGGCGCGGAGTGCGGCGAGCGCCGCGGCATCCGCTCCGGCATCCGTGATCACGGTCGGGAAGAGCTCGACGCCGCCGACCGACGAGAACGCCTCGACCCCGAGCTTGCTGCCGTCGGTGACCACGACCGCGCGCCGCGCGCGCTCGGCCATCATGCGGTTGACGGCAGCTTCACGCTCGTCCTGAGTCGTGGCACCGGCGGCAGCATCCATCCCGTTCACGCCGATGAACGCGATGTCGAGCCGCACCCCGCGCAGCAGCTGTTCGACGAAGGGCCCGACGAGTTCGTAGCTCCGGGAGTGGATGACCCCGCCGGTGACGACGACCTTGATGTCGGGTCGCGTGGCGAGCTGCGCCGCGATGTTCACGGCATTCGTGACCACCGTGATGCCGCCGTTCCCGGACAGGTCGTCGCGGGCGGCGAGGGCCGCGGCGATCGCGGTGGTGGTCGTGCCGCCCGACAGCCCGACCACCATGCCGGGGGCGACCAGGCCCGCCGCGGTCTGCGCGATGCTGGCCTTCTCGTGCGTGCGCAGGTGGCTCTTGTAGCGGATCGGCAGCTCGTAGGCGACGGCCTGCGCCACCGCACCGCCGTGCGTGCGGGTGAGCAGCCGCTGCTCGGCGAGCGAGTCGAGGTCGCGGCGCGTGGTCGCGGATGAGGCTCCGAACTGCTCCACGAGCTCTTCGACCGTGACCTCGCCGCTCGTGGCCAGGAGGTCGAGGATCGCGTTCAGCCGCGCCGCCCGCTTCATCGCCGGGCGCCCTGCAGGGCGAACAACCGGAGCATGCGGGCAGCCTCGCCAGCGAGCGCGTCACGTGCGGGTGCCAGGTACTTGCGCGAGTCGACGAGCCGCTCGTCCGCATCCAGCTTGTCGCGCACCGCCCGCGTGAAGAACCCGTTGAGGTGCGTGGAGACGTTGATCTTGGTCATCCCCGCGCGCACGGCGTCGGCGATCACGGCATCCGCGACCCCCGAGGATCCGTGCAGCACAAGGGGGACGCGCAGGGCAGCATGCAGGCGCGCGATCAGGTCGAGGTCGAGCGAGGCCGTGCGGTCGGTCATCGCGTGGGAGGAACCCACCGCCACTGCGAGCGCGTCGACACCCGTGGCCGCGACGAACGCCCGTGCCTCGTCGGGGTCGGTGCGCACACCGGGCGCATGGGCTCCGTCCTTGCCTCCCACCTCGCCCAGCTCGCCCTCGACGTAGACCCCGGCCGCATGCGCCCGTGCCGCGACGGCCGCCGTGAGCGCCACGTTGTCGTCGTAGGGCAGCGCCCCGCCGTCGAACATCACGGAGCCGAAGCCCAGCTCGATGGCCTCGTCGACCAGCTCGGGTCGTTCGGCGTGATCGAGGTGCACGGCCACCGGCGTCTGCGCGCGCCGCGCCACCGCGAGCGTGGCCAGAGCAATCGGTTCGAGCCCACCGTGATAGTCGGCGCAGTTCTGCGAGATCTGCAGGATCACGGGCAGCTCGGCAAGCGCGGCTGCGCGCACCAGCCCCTCGGCGGTCTCGAGGTGGATTACGTTGAACGCGCCGATCCCAGTGCCGGCGGCGGATGCCGCGGAGACGAGGTCGCGAGCGGAGACGAGGGTCACGAAGGGTCCTTCCGGAACGATTCGGGGGCGGGATGCGAGACGAGCAGCTGCTGTTCGAGTGCGCGCCAGCGCGGGGAGATGTCGCCGGCGAGGGGGGTGAGCACCGCGGCGGCGGACCAGGCTGTGGCCCGACGGAGGATCTGCTCGGGGTCGCGCTCTCCCGCCGCATACAGCACGGCACACGCGGCCACCCCGGCATCTCCGGCGCCGGTGGGGTTGCCGGCGAGAGGTTCGTCGAGCCGCGCGTGCACGAGGTCGGATGCGGTGACGGCGAGCATGCCGTCGGCCCCCAGCGAGAGCAGCACGAGCTCGGCGCCGCGCGCGATCAGCGAACGGGCGCCCTCGACGGGGTCGGCGATGCCGGTGGCTTCGACGAGTTCGGCCGCATTGGGCTTCAGGACGTCGGCTCCGGCATCCGCCGCGCGCAGGAGCGCGGGCCCCGAGGTGTCGGCGATCACCGGGATCCCGGCATCCTTCCCCACCGCGATGAGCATGGGGACCAGCGAATCCGGGGCGTCGGGCGGCACACTGCCGGACACGACGAGGACCTTCGCGGTCGGCAGCCGTTCGACGACCTCGGCGAGGAGGTCCGCCCACTCACTGTCGGTCGGGTTGACACCGCGCTCGTTGATGATCGTGGTGTCCCCGGCGGACTCGTCGACCACGGCGATGCTGCGCCGGGTCTCGGCGGCCACCGGCACGAGTGCGTGCGGCACGCCACTGGCACCGAGCTCGGAGGCGAACTCCTCGCCGACGCGCCCACCCATCGTGGTGATCGCGAGCACATCCGCGCCCTCCGCGTATGCCACGCGGGCGACGTTGAGGCCCTTGCCACCGGCGCGTGCGACTCCGGCATCCGCCCGGTGCGTACCGCCCTCGCGGAGCCGATCGACGTGCCAGGTCAGGTCGAGCGCGGGGTTGGGGGTGACGGTCAGGATCACGTGAGCTCCCTCGCTCGCAGGGCGGCGCCGAGCAGGCCGGCGTTGCCGGAGAGTTCGGCGGGGACGAGCACCGGGATGCGGTGGAAGCTGAGCCGGTCCGCGAGGCGCGCGCGCAGCTCGTCGAAGAGGGCTCCTCCAGCGCGGGACAGACCGCCGCCGATGACCACGGCCTGAGGTGCGACGACCGCGGTGAGCTGCGCGAGCGACATCGTGAGGGCGTCGAGCGCCGAGTTCCAGATCTCTGCCGCCACCTCGTCGCCGGCCGCCGCGCGGGCGATCACGTCCTTGGCCCCGTCGGGTGCGACGCCGGTCGCCTCCCGGTAGCGCCGCGCGATGGCCCCCGCGGATGCCACGGCCTCCAGGCAGCCGCGCGCCCCGCAGGGGCAGATCGGCCCGTCGGCGATGGGAGAGTGTCCGATCTCGCCCGCGTACCCGCCTGCGGTGTACGGCACACCGCCCACCAGCAGGGCGCCGGCGATGCCCGTGCCGATCACGAGCACGACGGCATCGGCGTAGTCGCGGGCGCCTCCCAGGCGACGCTCCGCCCAGCTCGCCGCGCGGACATCGTGATCGAAGGCCACGGGAAGCCCCAGCCGCGCGGAGGCGAGATCACGCAGCGGCGAGTCGTGCCAGCCGAGATTGCTCGCGAAGACGCCGAGGCCGGCATCCGCATCCACGATGCCCGGCACCACGAGCCCGACCGCCTGCGGCACCACGTCGGGATGCGCGTCACGCAGTTCGGCCGCCAGCACCTCGAGCCGCTCGAGCAGAACGTGTGTGCGGTCGCCCTCGACGACCGGCGTCGGTGTGCGACGGAGTCCGAGCGCGGTTCCCTCGGCGTCGAACAGCGCCGACTTGATGTCGGTTCCGCCCACGTCGAACGCCAGCACCGGCGCGCCCCGGCCGAGCGTGCGCACGTCGGAGAGCTTCTCTCCCGCCGCGTCGCGTTCGACGTCGGGGACGGCCGCTGCCGCGTCAGGGTCGATCATCATCGGCTCCGGCCGTGGGTGGGGTCATGCATCCAGGATGACGGATCGCGTGAGGTTGCGCGGCTCATCCGGGTCGAGCCCGCGCTCCACCGCGCGGTCGAGCGCCGTACGGTGCAGGCGCACGAGGTCGGCGAGCGGGTCGATCGCCCGCTGCTCGAAACGGGCGCCGGTCGCGGCCACCTCTCCGGCGAGTCCCTCCGGAGCCTCGCCGAACTGCCACGTCACCCGGCCGGGAGCGGCGATGGCGATCGGACCGTGACGGTAGTCCATCGACGGGTAGGCCTCGGTCCACGACTGCGACGATTCGCGCAGCTTCAAGGCGGCTTCGTGGGCGAGACCGATCGTCCAGCCGCGTCCGAGGAACGTGTACTGCTCGGCATCGCGCAGCTCGTCGTCACCGGGCTCCGTCAGCACAGCCTCGGCATCGGCGATGGCGGCGGTCAGGTCTTCGCCGAGCGACGCACGGAACAGGGCGAGGGCCGTCGTGGCGAACCGCGTCTGCACCACGGACTTCTCGTCTGCGAACGGCAGCAGTACCGCGTCGTCGACGAGCGACACGAGCGGCGAAGTCGGGTCGCCGATGACGCCGATGGTGCGGACGCGGCCCTTGACCCGGTCGACGAGTTCGAGCACCTCGCTGGTCGTGCCGGATCGCGTCAGCGCGACGACGGCGTCGTATCCACGGTCGATGAACGCCTCCGACGCCGCGAACGCATCGGTCTCGCCGTGTCCCGCGGACTCGCGGAGGGCGGCGTACGACTGCGCCATGAACCACGACGTGCCGCAGCCGACGACCGCGACTCGCGCGCCAGTGGCCGGCAGCATGCCCTGCTCGGCCTTCAGATCGGCGGCCCGTGCCCACATGTTCGGCTGGGAGTGGAGTTCCTCGCGCATGTACGCGCCGGGAAGTGATTCAGTCATCGAGATGCCCTTCCTGCGATATGTTGCATACTTGTGATCGTTTGAAGCCAAAATCAATCATAGTATGGCGTCAAAGAAGAGCAACCCCCGGTTACTCTTGATTTGTTTGTTCCCCTGACAAATAATCGAGAAGTTCCAAAGCCTCGTCGCCGATTCCGATCGTCGCCGAGAACCCCGAGCCCCGGCTTGAACGATCGCGGATGCCACCCGGCGAAACGATCACCACGCACCGTCGCGTGAGTTGTGCTTGCGACTGTGCACCACACCCCCTCCCGAAGCGGCCCGCCGCCGAGGGGCGGACACTCACAGTGAGGAATGCAATACACATGAAGAAGTCACTGCGGTTCGGCGCCGCCGCCATTGCGGCCGTCGCCACGCTCTCGCTCGCTTCGTGCGGGTTCGGCGGATCGTCCGGAGACGGCGGAGGCGAAGAGGGGTCGACGACCCTCGACCTCCTCGTCCCCAGCTACTCGGACGGCACCAAGGCGAACTGGGAGACAGTGATCAAGGGGTTCGAGAAGGCCAACCCCGACATCGACGTCAAGCTCGAGGTGCAGTCCTGGGACAACCTGGAGAAGGTCGTCTCCACCAAGATCCAGGCGGGCGAGGCTCCCGACATCTACAACGGCGGTCCGTTCGCGGGCTTCGTCGGCGACGAGCTGCTCTACCCGACCGAAGAGGTCGTCTCCGAGGAGACGTTCTCCGACTTCCAGGAGTCGTTCCTCAAGAACGCCGAGGTCGACGGCACCGCGTACGCGCTGCCCATGATCGCGTCGGCCCGCGCCCTGTTCGTCAACAACGCGCTGCTCGAGCAGGCCGGCGTCGAGGCACCCACCGACTGGGACTCGCTGCTGGATGCCGCGACCAAGGTGTCGGCACTCGGCGGCGGCGTGGCCGGCTACGGCATGCCGCTCGGCTCCGAAGAGGCGCAGGCCGAGGCAGCCGTGTGGCTGTGGGGCGGCGGCGGATCGTTCGGCGACGAGTCCGAGATCACCATCGACACCCCGGAGAACCTCGTCGGCGCCGAGCAGATCAAGAAGATGATCGACGCGGGTGCGACCCAGGCCGACCCCGGTTCGACGCAGCGTTCGCCGCTGATGGACATCTTCATCCAGGGCAAGATCGGCATGCAGGTCGGCCTCCCGCCGACGGTCGGCCAGATCGCCGAGGGCAACCCCGACCTGGACTACTCCATCGTCCCGATCCCCACGAAGGACGGCTCGCCCTTCACGCTCGGCGTCATGGACCAGCTGATGGCCTTCGAGAACGACGGCGACAAGCAGGACGCGATCACCAAGTTCTTCGACTACTACTACTCGGCCGACGTGTACGTGCCGTGGGTGCAGGCCGAGGGCTTCCTGCCCGTCACCAAGTCCGGGTCCGAGGCCCTGGCCGGCGAAGAGGCACTCAAGCCGTTCCTCGACGTGCTGCCCGACGCCCAGTTCTACCCGTCGACGAACCCGAAGTGGTCCGCCGCCGATGGTGCGTTCAAGTCGCTGTTCGGCCAGCTCCAGACGAAGCCGGCACAGGACGTGCTGACCGAGATCCAGGCGCAGGTCGACGCGGGCTGAGCCCGCTGACGGAGAGGTTCGGGTACCCGAATGAGCCAGAAGACAGAGTCCTCGAACCTCGCGGGGGCGGCCACCACCGGCCGCCCCCGCCCCCGGAAGAACCCGGCTGCCTTGCGCGGCAGGCCGGGCGGAAAGGACCTCCTCCAGGCGCTGCCCTGGATCGCCCCCGCACTCCTGCTCATCATCGGCGTGGTGTTCTTCCCCGCCGGGGTGATGTTCTTCAACTCGACGCGAGACATCTCACTGTCGGGCCTCGACAAGGGGTCGGTCGGCTTCGACAACTTCGTCACGGTCTTCACGTTCGCCGAGTTCTGGCCGATCTTCTTCCGCACGATCGTGTGGGTCGTGTCGGTCGTGCTGTTCACGGTCGTCATCTCGCTCGGCCTCGCGCAGATCCTCAACAAGGCGTTCCCCGGACGCCAGCTCGTGCGCATGGCCGTCATCGTGCCGTGGGCGGCGTCCGTCGTCATGACGACGATGGTCTTCTACTACAGCCTCGAGCCGTACTTCGGGGTCTTCAACAAGTTCCTCTACGACATCGGCCTGTCGGATGACGCGGTCGGCTATGGCTGGACCAAGAACCCGACGACCGCGTTCATCTGGTCGATCGTGATCGCGATCTTCGTGTCGCTGCCGTTCACCACGTACACGATCCTCGCCGGACTCCAGTCGGTTCCCTCCGACGCGATCGAAGCGGCGAAGATGGACGGCGCCGGCCCGGCCCGCACCTACTGGTCGATCATCCTGCCGCAGCTGCGCAGCGCGCTGGCCGTCGCCGTGCTCATCAACATCATCAACGTGTTCAACTCGCTCCCGATCCTGAAGGTGATGACGGGGTCGATCCCCGGCTACGGCGCCGACACGATCATGACCCTCATCTTCAAGTACATCGAACTGCAGAAGAAGGTGGATGTCGCGAGCGCCCTGTCGGTGGTCGCGTTCCTCATCGTCATCGTGATCGTCGCGGCCTACGTGAAGATCGTCAAGCCCATGAAGGAGGTCTGATCATGACCGTGACCGAGACCGCCCTCGTGACCACCGCCGGCGACGGCGCCGCACCCCGTATCCCCGGCCGCAAGCGCCGCTACACCGAGGATCAGGTGACGCTTCCCCGCGTGATCCTGCGCATGGTGGCCGGCCTCCTGGTGCTCGCGATCTTCGTGCTGCCGTACCTGATCATGTTCTTCGGCTCCGTGAAGACGAAGCCGCAGATCCGGTCGGTGGACCCGACGTACCTGCCCACGGAGTGGCACTGGGAGAACTACATCACGATGTGGTCGACCCCCGAGACGCCCCTGCCGTACAACCTGATCTCGACGATCGTCATCGCGGTGTTCGCGACGCTGCTCGTGCTGCTGGTGTCGCTGCCGGCGGCGTACTACACGGCCCGGTTCAAGTTCCCCGGCCGCATGGTGTTCCTCTTCCTCGTCATCATCACGCAGATGCTGCAGCCCGCCGTGCTCACCTCGGGCCTGTTCCGACAGTTCACGGTGCTCGGCCTCGGCGACACCTGGATGGCGATGATCTTCATCAACGCCGCCTTCAACCTGTCGTTCGCGGTGTGGATCATGCACTCCTTCTTCGCGGGCATCCCGAAAGAGGTCGACGAGGCCGCGCAGATCGACGGCGCCGGGCGATTCACCGTGCTGTTCAAGATCAACCTGCCGCTCGTGTGGCCGGGCATCGTCACCGCGATCGTGTTCACCTTCGTCGCCTGCTGGAACGAGTTCGCGGCCTCCCTCGTGATCCTGTCGACCGACAAGAACCAGCCGCTGTCGGTCGCACTGACCAAGTTCGTCGGGCAGTACGAGACCAGCTGGCAGTACGTGTTCGGTGTCTCGATCGTCGCGATCCTCCCGGTCGTCATCCTGTTCATGCTCATCGAGAAGCGCCTCGTCGGCGGTCTGACCGCGGGCAGCGTCAAGTAGGCGTCTGGGTCTCGCCCGCGGGGCCCGGGTCTCGTCCGCAGGGCCCGGGTCTCATCCGCAGGGCCCGGGTCTCGTCGGCGGGGCCCGGGTCTCGCCCGCGGCCCGATCATTTGTCGGACGGATGCACGGGTGCAGGGCCGAAGCACGGCGTGTCGTCCTGCATCCGTGCATTCTCCCGACATCTGTACCGGGGCAGGGGCACGGCAGGGCGCGGGCACGGGCACGGGCACGGGTCGGCATGGTAGACATCTGGGAAAAGCGACGAAGGAGTCCCATGCGCCATCCACGTGCGGCGGTCAGCCTCGCCTCCGCATCCGCCGTCCTCGTGGTGATTCTGGCCGGATGCACAGTGGCCGAACCCCAGGCCGCACCGACGCCGACCCCCACGGTCGAGACCGTCGTGCAGGTGAGCACGACCGGACCGACGATCACGGGCACGGGGCCGACCGACCCCTATCCAGGCGTCGACTTCCCGCTCCCCGACCATGCGCGGTCGGTGACGATCGACTTCGAGTGCGAGGGGGGCACGAACTTCCACATCGAGGTGGGCGACCCGATGGCGACCGGGGAGGCTGCGCTCGGCGGCACGTGCGACGGCATCACGTCGTTGACCTGGCCGGTCACCGAGAACACAGCCCAGAAGCTGTTCGTGTGGACTCCCGACGATGTCGAGTGGACCGCGACCCCGCACTACTCCACCGCAGAGTTCATCCGCGACCAGGCGATCACGACCGAATGCGAGGCCTTCTCCTCGGTCTACAGCGCGTTCTCGAATGCCGATATCGGCTTCACCGAGTACCAGGCGTTCGACGAGGCGGAGTGGAAGCGTCGTGTCGATGCGGCTGCCGCCGAGCTCGCGACGCTCGCCGACACCTCGGAAACGACCATGGCGGAGTCGTTCGATGCCCTGCTCGCCTGGGTGCGCGGCGACGGCTACACCCCCGGAGCAGTGCTGCACGACACGAGCCTGATCGACCCGATCAGCGATACCTGCAACACGAACCACAGCCCACTGATCCTGATGGGCGAGTTCGGCGGCTGAGCATCCGTCAGCCACCGCCCGCCCGCGCATCCGCCGCACGTTCCGAAGGAGATCTCGCGGAATGAAGGACCGGATGCGCGATTCCGTCCTTCACAACGTGAGAACTCCTTCGGAACGTGCGCTGGCAGGACGTGCGCTGGCAGGACGTGCGCTGGCAGGACGGATGCCGGCAGGACGTGCGCTGGCAGGACGTGCGCTGGCAGGACGGATGCTGGCAGGGCGGATGCGGGAGGCGGCGCTGCCCTGGCAGGTCAGGCGCGAGGGACGGATGCTGCGCGCAGCTGCGCCGGATTCCAGCGCACTCCGAGCGCCGAGGTCAGTGCAGCCTGCGCGGCACCGGCCGCGAGCGACACACGGGGGTCGGCGTAGCGGACGGGGACCTGTACGGTGCCTCGCGCGGGATAGGCCGTCTCACGGCGCACGAGATCCAGGAAGCGGTCTCCGAGGACCACTGCGGGACCGCCGATCACAACCTCGGTCGGATCGAGCAGAGCGCTGATGAGCTTGACTGCCCTGGCGAGAGCGCGCGCACCATCGTCGAGGTCGTCCTGGTCAGCCTGCACGACGAGGGCACGGATCTCGGTGGCGTCCATGGCGTCCGAGAACCCGTCGCCCAGCATCGCCCCCAGGGCGGCCGCAGACTCCAGGCAGCCGCGCTGGCCGCAGCGGCAGAGGCGGGCCGCGTCGCCGAACACCACCTGCACGTGGCCGATCTCCCCAGCGCGGTCACGAGGGCCGGGCGCGAGCTCGCCGTTCAGCGTGACGGCTGCCCCCACACCGCCGCCGAGGTGGAGGAAGAGCCGGTATCCGGAAGGCGACGCCTCCATACCCGCTTCGGCGATCGCCTCGGCGTCGACATCGTTGATGAGCAGCACGGGCGCGCCGAGGATCCGCTCGAACCGATCGGCGAGGGGCACGCCCTCCCACTTCAACTGCACGCTCTCCAGCACCGAACGACCATCCGTCGTCCCCGGCAGCTGGACTCCGGCGGCGAGCAGTCTCCCACCGAGCTCACGGGCGACGCCCGCCAGCGCCTCGTCGAGCGAGCGGTCTCGCTCCTCGACGCTGTAGCTCACCCGCCGCGTCTCGATCTCCGTGCCGTCGAGCGCCACGAGGGTGATCTGCGCGTGGAGCGGCTGGATCACCAGGACCAGGATCAGGTGGTGGCTCGCATCGACACTGAGTGTGGTCGCGCGTTTGCCGCCGGTGCTCGCGGCCTGCTCCCCCTCGACGATGAGCCGATCCTCGATGAGCTCGGCGACCAGGGAGGACGCAGTGGCCGCGGTCAGCCCGGTCGACCTCGCGATGCCCGCCCGCGTCTGCGTGCCGGGGTTCCGGAAGACGAGCTGCAGCGCCCGCCGCAGGTTCGCACGCCGCACCGACGCCTGGGTGTCGAGGCTGTCATCCGCGTTGAGCATGTGTTCCCGATTCCGAGCTCGTCGGTCGCGAGCTGTTGACAGATCGTGGGCCGATCCGTAGTCTCTCCCTAAGTTTATTCATTGAACTTAGTTGGTCTTCCGACCTCCCAATCTCCGGACGGGCGAGTGCTGCACACACCGTCGCCCGTCCGGCACCTCCTTCAACGGCTCTCGGCCGCTTCGGTGTGGTGGCGGATGACCTCGGCCACCACGAAGTTGAACCACTTCTCGGCGAACTCCGGATCGAGATGGGCCTCTTCTGCGAGAGCCCGCAGTCGCGCAACCTGCTGCTCCTCCCGATTCGGGTCGGATGCCGGCATCTCGTGCTCGGCCTTCAGATGCCCGACCTGCTGAGTCGCGCGGAAGCGCTCGGCCAGCATGAAGATCAGTGCGGCGTCGATGTTGTCGATGGTGGCGCGAAGGCGGAGCAGTTCGGCCTTCGGGTCCTCGGCGGCGGTCATGCCCCTACTCTAGAGCCGCGGAACACCCGGATTTCGACCTGTCGCACCGCTATCGTGAGCACATGAGCAACGAAGAGTCGCCCGTCTCCGCGCCCCTCGACGGTGCCGCACCGGGCACCGCTGCCGACGACGACGCGGTCGCGAGCGACGCCACGGCTTCTGCGCCGGTTCGCCGCCGCCCCGCACCGGCATCCGAGGCCGCGTCAGCCGAGCCCGCCCTCGCCCCCCGCCCGGTCGTGATCGAGCCGACGACGCCGAGCCGCTCCTTCTGGACGCGCATCGACCGCCCCTTCGTGTTCGGCTTCCTGGTGACCCTCGGCGGCCTCGGTGCGATCGTGATCGGCCTCGCTCTCACGAGCCTGTCGACCGTGCTCATCTACATCGCCCTCGCCCTCTTCGGTGCGCTCGGCCTCGACCCCGCCGTCCGGTTCCTGGAACGACGCGGCGTCTCACGGGTGCTGTCGGTCGTGGTCGTGATCCTGAGTCTCATCGTCGTGGTGGCTCTCGTGCTGTGGATGATCCTCCCCGTCGTGATCGATCAGATCGCGAGCTTCGTCCGCTCCGTGCCGGGCATGATCCGTGAGTTCACCGGCAGCGATCTCTACGCGACCCTCGAAGCGCAGTTCGGCGATCAGTTCCAAGACCTCGTCGCCGAGGTGCAGGCCTTCCTCTCCGACTTCGGCAACCTGGCGACGATCGGCGGGGGCGCACTCGCCGTCGGAGCCTCGATCGCCACCGGCATCTCCGGCGCCATCATCGTCCTGGTCCTGACGCTGTACTTCCTCGCCTCCCTCCCCGCCATGAAGCAGGGGCTGCTGCGTCTCGCTCCGGCCCGCGACCGCGCTCGCGCCGGAGACATCACCGACCAGATCACCGATTCGGTGGGCGGATACGTGATGGGCATGGTCGTCCTCGCGTTCTGCAATGCGACGCTGGCGTTCCTGCTCTACTTCTTCCTCGGCCTGCCGTTCCCGCCGCTGATGGCGGCGATCGCGTTCTGCGTCACTCTGATCCCCCTGGTGGGTTCGGTGCTGTTCTGGATCCTCGGCACCTGCCTGGCCCTGTTTAGCAACCCGATCGCCGCGCTCGTCTTCGCCGCGATCTACCTCGTCTACATGCAGATCGAGGCCTACGTGATCACCCCGCGCGTGATGAACCGCGCCGTCTCGGTCCCCGGCTCCCTCGTCGTGATCGGCGCGCTCGCGGGCGGCACGCTGCTCGGACTGCTCGGTGCGCTCGTGGCCGTGCCGGTCACGGCATCCATCCTCATCATCATCAAACAAGTCCTGGTGCCGAAGCAGGACGCCCGGATCTGACCATCACCCCGCCCCGCCCTGCGCTGCCCCTCCCTGCGACCGCCCGAGCACAACTTCGGAGATTCGGACCGACACGCCGCCGCCGACAGCGGACATCCGGCGCGTCCGGCGCGATCTCCGAAGCTGTGCCGCGTCGGGCAGGACGGCAGGACGGCAGGCGGGCAGGACGGCAGGACGGCAGGACGGCAGGACGGCAGGACGCCCGGATCTGACCGCCCGAGACGACGAAGCGCCCGGTCCCCTCAGGGGCCGGGCGCTTCTGTCGAGGTGACGACTCAGAGGTCGTTGTCCGCCAGCCACTGCTTGGCGATGTCGGACGCCGACTTCTGGTCGACCGTGCTCTGCACGTTCAGGGCGACGAGCTCTTCGGCAGTCAGCTTGGCGCTGATCGCGTTGAGCACGTCGGAGACGTCATCGGCGACGTCGCTCGAGACGATCGGCACCACGTTCGACGAGATGATCAGGTTCTCCGGGTCTTCCAGAGCAACGATGTCTTCGGTCTGGAATGCCGGGTCGGCCGTGTAGATGTCGGCGACCTGGATCTTGCCCGCGAGCAGTGACTCGAGCGTGGTCGGGCCGGTCGCCGAGAACTTCAGGTCGACTCCATAGGTCTCCTTCGCGGCGGCGGGGCCGTACGGCCGCTCCTCGAACTCGGGAGCCGCCCCGACCGTCACCTCCGTCGTGACCTTGGCGAGGTCGCCGATGGAGGTGACACCGTTCTCCTCGGCGAAGCTCTTGAGCACCGTGTAGGTGTCCTGGTCGGAAGCCTCGGCGAAATCGAGAGCCGTCAGGCCTTCGGGCAGAGCCTCGGTCAGGGCTTCGTAGACCTCGTCCGGCGCGGTGACATCGACCTCGTCGTCCGAGATGTACTCCAACAGGCTGCCGGTGTACTCCGGGAAGACGTCGATCGCACCGGACTCGACATCGGGCATGTACGCGTCGCGCTGGCCGATGCTGAACTGCTCGTCGACGATGAATCCGGCGGCCTCGAGCGCCTGCGAGTAGATCTCGGCGATGATCTCGTTCGAGTAGTAGGCCTGCGAGCCGATGACGATGGTCTCGTCGCCCGAGCCCGCGTCGTCGGTGGGCGCGTCGAGCGGGTTGCTGCTGGTGCAGCCGGCGAGGACAAGCGCCGCGGCGAGCGAGACGCCACCGGCGAGGGCGAGTCGTGACTGACGTGCTGTGAACATGGGACTTCCTCTTCTCTGGGACAACGGATGGATGCTGTGGGTCGGTGTCAGGCCGCTGCCGTGGCCGCGGCCTTGAGGGTTGCGCGCGATCGACGCTTCCCGGGGGTGGCGCGCACGCCGGCCGGGACCGCGGCGTGCTGGACGATGGCGAGCAGCAGATCGACTGCCAGCGCGAGCACGGCCACGAGGATCGCACCGCCGAGCACCTGGTCGAACTTGCGCAGCGGGATGCCCTGAATGATCGGCTGGCCGAGACCGCCGAGGTTGATGTAGGCGGCGATCGTGACGGTCGCGATCACCTGGAGGAGCGCCGCGCGGATCCCGCCGACCAGGAGGGGCAGGCCGAGGGGCACTTCGACCTTCCAGAACACCTGCCACTCGGTCATGCCCATCGCCCGTGCGGAGTCGAGCACCCGCCGGTCGATGGCTTCGAGACCGGTGTAGGCCCCGGCGAGAAGTGACGGGATGGCGAGCAGCACGAAGGTGATGATGGCGGCTTCGGGAACGCGGAGAACGCCGAGCAGCAGCACCAGCAGCACCATGAGGCCGAACGAGGGGATCGCACGGGCGGCACCGGAGACGGCGACGGCGACCTCCCGGCCACGGCCGGTGTGCCCGATGAGCCAGCCGAGTGGGAGGGCGATGACGGCGGCGATCAGCACCGAGATCACGGTGAAGTACATGTGCTGACCGAACAGGATCGGCAGCGCATAGGGACCCTCCCACCGGTCGGGGGAGAAGAGCCAGGCAAGGGCATCCGTGAAGACGTTCATGCGGCGGTCCTCAGGGTGAGCGGCTGTCGGACGGACGTCGTCTTCGCCGCCCGTGTCCAAGGCATCAGAGCGCGGCCCAGCAGCAGGAGCAGCAGGTCGATCGCGAGCGCGATCACCACGACCGCGACCACGCCCGAGAACACCTCGGGAAGGATGCGTCGCTGGAGACCGTCGGTGAACAGGTAGCCGAGGTTCAGCACCCCGACCAGGATGCCGACCGTGGCGAGGGAGATGGTGCTGACCGACGCCACACGGAGCCCGGCGAGGACCACCGGACCCGCCAGCGGGAAGTCGACCGTCCAGAACCGTCGGAATCCGCCGTAACCCATCGCGGTGGCCGACTGCCGGATCGCCGGGTCGACCGAGTCCAGGCCATCGGAGACCGCGCGCACCAGGATCGCGATGGCGTAGATCGTGAGTCCGATCACGAGGTTCACGGGGCTGCGCGCGGAGTACCCGGCGACCGACGGGAGGAGGATCAGCAGGGCGAGCGAGGGGATCGTGTACAGCAGTCCGGTCAGCACGATGACCGGACCCTTCACCAGCTGGTAGCGCCAGGCGAGCCAGCCCAGGGGCAGCGACAGGATGAAGCCGAGCACGATCGCGATCACGCTCTGCTGCAGGTGGATCCCGGCGAGCTCGAGGATGAGGCCGAGATTGTCGCCGACCCAGTTCACAGGGCGCCCTTCGTCGCGCTCTCCTCGCTCAGGAGCGCGTCGGTCACGGCATCCGGCACGTCGACGATCGAGCCCTGCGTGCGACCCTCGGAGTCGACGACCACGGTGCCGCGCGGGGTCTGCTTGAGGTGCAGAGCCCGGCTGCCGCGGTCGGCCCCGATGAACGCGGCGACGAAGTCGTCGGCCGGGTTCTCGATGATCTCGCTCGGGCTGCCCACCTGGACGACGCGCGCACCCTTGTCGAGGATGACCACCTGGTCACCGAGCAGGAACGCCTCGTCGATGTCGTGCGTGACGAACACGACCGTCTTGTCGAGCTCGTGCTGAAGACGAAGGGTCTCCTGCTGCAGATCGGCTCGCACGATCGGGTCGACGGCTCCGAACGGCTCGTCCATGAGCAGGATGTTGGGGTCTGCGGCGAGCCCGCGGGCGACACCGACGCGCTGCTGCTGACCACCGGAGAGCTGGCTCGGGTAGCGCTCGGCGAGCGCCTGGTCGAGCCCGACCGTGTCGAGCAGCTCGCGCGCCCGCTGGTGCGCCGCAGCCTTCTTCACGCCGGTCAGCCGCAGCACGGTGGCCACGTTGTCGATGACCGTGAAGTGCGGCATGAGACCCGAGTTCTGCATGACGTAGCCGATGCGGCGGCGCAGAGCCACCGGGTCGCCCTCGAGCACGCTCTCGCCGTCGATCTCGACGTCGCCGGAGGTCGGCTCGACCATGCGGTTGATCATGCGCAGGAGAGTGGTCTTGCCGCAGCCGGAGGAACCGACGAACACGGTGGTCTTGCGTGACGGCAGCACGAGGCTGAAGTCATCGACGGCGAGGGTGCCGTCGGGGAACCGCTTCGTGACGTTGCGGAACTCGATCATGGGCTGGTCTCCAGTCGGTCGATCGATCGATGCGGGGCAGCCGGTTACGGGCCGACCTCGACGCGCGGGTCGAAGGCCACGTACCCGGAGAAGTCCTTGCCGACGCGGTCGAAGGCCGAGGGGTACGGGTGCGGATACGACCACGCGTAGTCGGTGTGGAGCTCGCCCTCGGTCTGCACCGAGAAGTACTGAGCCGCGCCCTTCCAGGGGCAGGTATACGGAGTGGGGCTCTCGACGAGCGCACCGGGCGCGACGGATGCGGGCGGGAAGTACCAGTTCCCCTCGATGCGGACGAGTTCGCTCTCGTCGGCCTCGGCGATGACGGTTCCTGCGAGTACAGCCTTCATGGTCCTGCCTCCTCGGATGTGGGTTCGAGCGTATAAGACGGTGGCGACATCGGGCTGGTGGGTTGCGCGTGGGCCGTCAATGTGGGAAACAATCCGGATGCTGTTCGGCGCCCTTCCCGGATCGGATTGGCGCCGTGCATATCAGGCGGAATCGCGCCCGTAGCCCTCCAGCAGGCGCAACCAGATCTCGCTCACCGTCGGGTACGACGGCACCGCGTGCCAGAGACGGGAGACGGGCACTTCGCCCACGATCGCCACGGTCGCGGCATGCACGAGCTCCGCCACCTCGGGGCCGACGAACGTCGCACCCAGCACGACGTCGCGTTCGGTGTCGATCACGAGGCGCGCCTGCCCCTCGAATCCGTCTTCATAGAGGCTCGCGCCGGCGACCCAGCCCAGGTCGTAATCGACGGCCTTCACGGCCTTCCCGGCGTCGCGCGCGGCGGCCTCGGTGAGTCCGACCGAGGCGACCTCGGGGATCGAGAACGTGACCTGCGGGACGGCAGCCTGATCCGCAGTGGCGACGTGCCGGCCCCACGGCGCGCCGTCGACGTCGTCACCCTTCGCGCGGGCGACGATCACATCGCCGGCAGCGCGCGCCTGGTACTTGCCCTGGTGCGTGAGCAGCACGCGTCCGTTCACGTCGCCGACCGCGTAGAGCCAGTCGGAGCCGGGCACACGGAGCGTTTCGTCCGTCGTGATCCAGCGACCCGGTTCGAGGCCGACGACCTCGAGCCCGATGTCTCCGCTACGGGGTGAGCGCCCGGTCGCGGCGAGCACCTCGGTCGCGGTGATCTCCTCACCGCCGTCGAGGGTGATGGTGACGCCGGTGCCATCGCGGCGGACCGACGTGGTGCCGGTCCCGGTGCGCACATCAACGCCGAGCTCCTTCAGCCCCGCGGCCACCCGCTCGCCCGCGAAGGGCTCCATCCCGCCGAGCAGCCCGCTGCGGGCGATCACGGTCACGGCCGAGCCGAGTGCGGCGTACGCGGTCGCCATCTCGACCGCGACCACGCCTCCGCCGATCACGGCCAGGCTCTCCGGCAGCTCCTCGGCGCTGGTCGCTTCGCGGCTCGTCCACGGGGACGCCTCGCGCAGTCCGTCGATGGGCGGGATGACCGCATCCGATCCGGTGCTGATCGCGACCGCGTGCCGGGCCCGGAGCACGCGCTCGGCGCCATCGGCATCCGTCACCGTCACCTCGCGCTCGCCCGTGAGCCTGCCGTGGCCGCGGGCCAGGTCGATGCCGGCCGAATCGAGCCACTTCACCTGCCCGTCGTCGGACCAGTTGCTGGTGAACGAGTCACGGCGGTCGAACACGGCCCGCACGTCGAGCTTGCCGGTGACCGCCTGCGAGGCGCCCGCCACATGCTGCGCGGCCCGGAGCGCCTGCGCCGAACGGAGCAGCGCCTTCGACGGCATGCACGCCCAGTAGGAGCATTCGCCTCCGACGAGCTCGCTCTCCACGATGATCGCGGTGAGGCCGCCCTGCACGGCACGGTCGGCCACATTCTCGCCGACCGGCCCTCCACCCAGAACGATCAGGTCGTATTCGTCGGTCTTCTCCGCAGCGGTCATGCGTCGCACCCTCTCGTCGGCCGGTTCCGTCGTCCGGTTCCGTCGCCCAGTCTCGCTCAAGAGCAACGTCGAGTCACGGGTGAGTTGTTCCCGTCACCCCCTGGCGGAGTGCCCGGGACCGGCGTCGGCGCGCCCCGAGGATGAGCATCGAACCGACCAGCATGAGAACCGCCGCGAAGCCCGCAGGGCCTGCGAGAGCCTGCCCGCCGGTGGTCGAGAGACCCGACGGTGCAGGCGGCGCCGGCGGCGCAGGTACCTCGAACTCCGCCCAGACCTCACCGCTGAGCTCCCCCGTCAGCGTGACGCGGTGCGTTCCGGGTTCGATGTCGGCGGGCAGGACGAATGTGAAGGTCACGGTTCCCATCTCATCGGCCGTGAGCGTACCCAGATCGACGGGCGTCGATGTCAGGAGCCCGCTGACACGCTCCCCCGGGAGGAAGCCGCGCCCGATCGCCACCTGCGTGTCGCCGGGAGAGGCGACGTCGCGCTGCAACTCGATGCTCGGTCCGCCGACGCGCACCGAGGCGGGGTCGGACGTGTTGCCGGCGTCGTCCGTCGCGACCGCCACCACGACCGTTCCCGGGGGGACCGGGGTGGTCGGTGTGCAGGAGAAGTCCCCGTTGCTGTCCGCCACTGCGGTGCACAGCACGTTGCCGCCGGTGTCGCTGATGATCACCGTCGAGCCCGGCTCGGACGTTCCCGAGATCGTCTCCCCATCCGTGGGAGCGAGTACCGGGGGCGCGGGGGGCGTGCGGTCCACCGTGATGTCCACGGGCTCCGACTCCGGGCTGGTGTTTCCCGAGGGATCGGTCTGGGTGGCGATCAGTTCGATCTCCCCCTCCGGCAAAGGTGACGAGGGGAAGCATGTCCACGTCCCATCGGCTGCGACGACCGCACTGCAGATCTCATTTCCGTCGCCATCCGCGACGGTGACCGTCGCGGATGGTTCGCCGGTTCCCGAGATCACGGGAACACCCGGAACCGTTCCGCCGTCGGCGGGGCCGGTGATGACCGGCGCAGCGGGAGCGGTGGAGTCGACGGCGGTCACAGTGGCGGTCGCCGTCGCGGTCACGCCGTTCACGAGGAAGCCGATCGTCGCCGTTCCACTCGTGGTCGACGTCAGGCTCGCGGAATACGTCCCGTCGCCGTTGTCGACGACGGCACTCAGTGTGCCGAGCGTGGTCGTGAGGGCCACGGTGTCGCCTCCGACTCTCAGCGCGTTGCCCGACGCATCGAAGAGCTGCACGGTGATCGTCGACGCGGCGACGCCGTCGTTCTCGATCGTGGACGGTGCGGCGGCGATCGTCGACGTGGCAGGATCGGCCGCGCCGACGGTGAACTCGACGCTCGCGGTGGCGCCGCCGGCCGTGCCGCCGACGGTGAAGCTCAGCGTCGCTGTTCCCACCGTCTCGGCGGAGACCAGAGTCGCCGTGTAGCTGCCGTCGCCGTTGTCGACGGGTGCGCCGACCGTGCCGGCATCCGTCTGGATGACCACCTCGGCACCGCCGCTCGGCACGCGATTGCCCTGGGCATCGAAGAGCGTCACCGTCACGGCGGAGGTGCTGACGCCGTCAGCGGTGATCGACGTCGGCGCCGCGGTGATCGTCGACGTTCCGGCATCCGGAGCGCCCGCAATGAAAGTCACGGCAGCCGTATCGCTCGCGCCGGCACCGGAGATCGTGAAGCTGATCGTCGCCGTGCCGGCGAGGGTGGCCGAGGTCAGGCTCGCGGTATAGGTGCCGTCGCCGTTGTCGGTCACTCCGGAGAGGGCACCGGCCGTGGTCGTCATCCCGACGACGGGCCCGGCGTCCGGTACGGGGTTGCCGTTGCCGTCGCGCAGGGTGACGGTGACCATGGACGTGCTGGTGCCGTCCGCAGTGATCGTGGCGGGGCTCGCCGCGATCTCCGATGTCGTCGTCGAGGGCACGCCGGCGACGAAGGCGACGGTCGCCGTCTGGGTGCCTGTCGTGCCATTGAGAGAGAACCCGATGATCGCTGCGGGCGGCGTGGTGGATGTCGGCGACGTGTAGATCGCCGTGTACGTGCCGTCTCCGTTGTCGGTGACGGCACCCACGGTGCCCACGTCGGTGGTGAGCGCGACCGTTCCGCCGGATGTACCGGTCGGGTTGCCGTTCGCGTCGAGAAGGGTGACGGTGACGGTCGACGTGCTGGAGCCGTCGGCGGGGATGATCCCCGGAGACGCCGTGATCGTCGAGGTCGACGGGTCAGCGGGTCCGGCCGTGAAGGCGACGGTCACCGTGTTCGGGCTCGAATCGCCCGCGACCGTGAAGCTGACCACCGCGGTCCCCACCGCGGTGGCCGAGGTGAGAACGGCAGTGTATGTGCCGTCCGCATTGTCGGTCACGCTCCCGAGCGTGCCCGCGTCTGTGGCCATCGTGACCGTTCCCCCCGAAGCCGTGAGGGCATTGCCGTTGGCGTCGACCAGCACGACGGTGATCGTCGAGGTGCTTGTGCCGTCTGCCGTGATCGACGTCGGCGAGGCCGAGATGGTGGACTCCGTCGCGTCTGCTGCACCTGCCGTGAACGCCACGATCGCCACATTCGGGCTCGTCTCACCGTCGACCGTGAAACCGACCGTTGCGGAACCGGCGGCCGTCGGGGAAGTGAGTGTCGCGGACCAGGTGCCGTCACCGTTGTCGACGGTCGCCCCCACCGTTCCTGCGCTCGTGGTGATCGCGATGTCCGCGCCGGTCGTGACGGGGTTGCCCTGCGCGTCGCGCGCGGTGACGGTGATCGTCGAGGTGCTCGTGCCGTCGGCCGTGATCGACGGCGGGTCGGCGGCGATCGTCGAGGTCACGGGGCTCGCCGATCCCGCGGTGAACTGCACCGAGGCGGTGTCGTCTGCGGGAGCCCCGGCGATGGTGAACGAGATCGTCGCGGAGCCGGCCGCGGTCGCCGACGTCAGCACAGCCGTGTACGTCCCGTCGCCGTTGTCGGTCACCGCTGCGAGGGTACCGGCCGTGGTGGACAGACCGACCACGTCGCCCGCATCGGCGACCAGGTTGCCGTTCGCATCGAGCAGGGTGACGGTCACGGTCGAGGTGCTGGTGCCGTCCGCGGTGATCGAGGTCGGAGAGGCGGTGATCGTCGACGTGCCGACATCGGCCGCACCGGCGACGAATGCGACGGTCGCGGTGGCATCGGCGTCGTCGCCGTCGATCGTGAACGAGACCGTCGCGCTGCCAGCCGCGGTCGCCGACGTCAGGACGGCGGAGTACGTGCCATCACCGTTGTCGGTCACACCCGAGAGGGTTCCCGCGGTCGTCGACAGCGCGACGACATCGCCGGCATCGGCGACGATGTTCCCGCTCGCGTCCAGCAACGACACCGTGATCGTCGACGTGGTCGAACCATCGGCCGTGATGGATGTCGGGGAGGCTGTGATCGTCGACGTACCGACGTCCGCGGCACCCGCGACGAATGCCACTGTGGCGGTCGCGTCCGCATCGGCATCATCGATCGTGAACGAGATCGTCGCGCTCCCCACCGCGGAGGCCGATGTCAACACGGCCGTGTAAGTGCCGTCGCCGTTGTCGGTCACCGCGGACAGCGTGCCGGCCGTGGTCGACAGTGCGACCACGTCACCGGCGTCCGCGACGACGTTGCCGTTCGCATCGAGCAGAGTGACGGTGACGGTCGAGGTGCTGGTGCCGTTCGCGGTGATCGAGGTCGGCGACGCGGTGATCGTCGACGTGCCGACATCGGCCGCACCGGCGACGAATGCGACGGTCGCGGTGGCATCGGCGTCCTCGCCATCGATCGTGAACGAGACCGTCGCGCTGCCAGCCGCGGTCGCCGAGGTCAAGGTGGCGCTGTAGGTCCCGTCGCCGTTGTCCGTCACACCGGACAGCGTGCCCGCAGTGGTCGCCAGATCCACCACATCTCCCGCATCCGCGACGACGTTCCCGTTCGCGTCGAGCAGTGTGACGGTGACGGTCGAGGTGCTGGTCCCGTCTGCGGTGATCGAGGTCGGCGACGCGACGATCGTCGACGTACCCACGTCCGCTGCACCCGCGACGAATGCGACGGTCGCGGTGGCGTCCGCCTCGTCTTCGTCGATCGTGAACGAGACCGTCGCGGAGCCGACCGTCGTCGCCGACGTCAGAGTGGCGCTGTAAGTGCCGTCGCCGTTGTCGGTCACACCCGAGAGCGTCCCGGCGGTCGTGGACAGTGCGACGACGTCACCGGCGTCCGCGACGACGTTGCCGTTCGCATCGAGCAGTGTGACGGTCACGGTCGAGGTGCTGGTGCCGTTCGCGGTGATGGATGTCGGGGAGGCGGTGATCGTCGAGGTGCCGACATCCGCCGCACCGGCGACGAACGCCACCGACGCCGTGGCGTCCGCATCGTCGCCGTCGATCGTGAACGAGACCGTGGCACTGCCGACCGTCGTCGCCGACGTCAAAGTGGCGGTGTACGTGCCGTCGCCGTTGTCGGTCACCGCGGACAGCGTGCCCGCGGTGGTCGCCAAACCGACGACGTCACCACCATCCGCGACGACGTTGCCCTCAGCGTCCCGCAGCGTCACCGTCACGGTCGAAGTACTCGTGCCGTCGGCCGTGATCGACGCCGGGGAGGCCCCGATGGTCGAGGTACCGATGTCGGCGGAACCGGCGACGAACGCCACCGTCGCGGTCGCCGTCGCATCATCGCCGTCGATCGTGAACGAGATCGTGGCGCTGCCGACCGTCGTCGCGGACGTGAGCTCCGCCGAGTAGGTGCCGTCGCCGTTGTCGGTCACGGCCGAGAGCGTGCCCGCCGTGGTCGCCAGGTCGACGACATCGCCCGCATCCGTGACGACGTTCCCGTTCGCATCGAGCAGTGTGACGGTCACGGTCGAGGTGCTCGTGCCGTTCGCGGTGATCGAGGTCGGCGACGCGGTGATCGTCGACGTGTCTACGTCCGCCGCACCGGCGACGAACGCCACCGACGCGGTCGCGTCCGCATCGGCATCGTCGATCGTGAACGAGACCGTCGCGCTGCCCGCCGCGGTCGCCGATGTCAGCACGGCCGTGTAGGTGCCGTCGCCGTTGTCGGTCACACCCGAGAGCGTCCCGGCGGTCGTCGACAGTGCCACGACGCCACCGGCATCCGCGACCACGTTCCCGTTCGCATCGAGCAGGGTCACGGTGATCGTCGAGGTGCTGGTCCCGTCGGCGGTGATCGAGGTCGGAGAGGCGGCGATAGTCGAGGTGCCGACATCCGCCGCGCCGGCGACGAACGCCACGGTCGCCGTGGCATCCGCATCCGCATCGTCGATCGTGAACGAAACCGTCGCCGAACCGACCGTCGTCGCCGACGTCAAGGTGGCCGTGTACGTGCCATCGCCGTTATCCGTCACAGCGGACAGCGTGCCCGCCGTGGTCGCCAGATCGACCACTTCGCCCGCATCCGCCACGACGTTGCCGTTCGCGTCGAGCAGGGTGACCGTGATCGTCGACGTACTCGTGCCGTCCGCAGTGATCGAGGTCGGAGACGCGGTGATCGTCGACGTATCCACATCGGCCGGACCGGCGACGAACGCCACCGTGGCGGTCGCGTCCGCATCCGCGTCATCGATCGTGAACGAGACCGTCGCGGAACCGACCGTCGTCGCCGACGTCAGCGTGGCGGTGTACGTGCCATCACCGTTGTCCGTCACACCGGACAACGTGCCCGCAGTGGTGGACAGATCCACCACTGCGCCCGCATCCGCCACGACGTTGCCATTCTCATCGAGCAGGGTGACGGTCACGGTCGAGGTGCTGGTCCCGTCGGCGGTGATCGAGGTCGGAGACGCGGCGATCGTCGACGTAGCGATGTCCGCCGCACCGGCGACGAACGCCACGGTCGCCGTGGCGTCCGCATCCGCGTCGTCGATCGTGAACGAGACCGTCGCGGAACCCACCGTCGTCGCCGACGTCAGTGTGGCCGTGTACGTGCCGTCGCCGTTGTTCGTCACACCGGAGAGCGTGCCCGCCGTGGTCGCCAGGTCGACGACATCGCCCGCATCCGCCACGGCGTTGCCGTTGGCATCCAACAGCGCGACCGTGATCGTCGACGTACTCGTGCCGTCCGCGGTGATCGACGTCGGAGAGGCGGCGATGGTTGAAGTGCCCACATCCGCCGGACCGGCGACGAATGCCACCGCGGCGGTCGCGTCCGCATCCGCGTCATCGATCGTGAACGACACCGTCGCACTCCCGACCGCCGTCGCCGACGTGAGCTGCGCCGTGTAGGTGCCATCGCCGTTGTCGGTCACACCCGAGAGCGTCCCGGCCGTGGTGGACAGATCCACCACGTCGCCCGCATCCGCGACGACATTGCCGTTGGCATCCAGCAGGGTGACCGTGATCGTCGACGTCGTCGAGCCGTCCGCGGTGATCGAGGTCGGAGACGCGGCGATGGTCGACGTGCCCACATCCGCCGCACCGGCGACGAACGCCACGGATGCGGTGGCATCCGCATCCGCGTCGTCGATCGTGAACGAGATCGTCGCACTGCCCGCCGCGGTCGCCGACGTCAGCGTCGCCGTATACGTGCCATCGCCGTTATCCGACACTGCCGAGAGCGTTCCTGCCGTGGTCGCCAGATCGACCACATCGCCCGCATCCGCGACGACGTTCCCGTTCGCATCGAGCAGGGTGACGGTCACGCTCGAGGTGCTCGTACCGTCGGCCGTGATCGACGTCGGCGACGCGGTGATCGTCGACGTGCCCACATCCGCGGCACCGGCGACGAACGCCACCGTGGCGGTCGCGTCCGCATCCGCGTCATCGATCGTGAACGACACCGTCGCGCTGCCGACCGCCGTCGGCGACGTCAGCGTGGCCGTGTACGTGCCGTCGCCGTTGTCCGTGACGGCCGAAAGGGTGCCGGTCGTCGTCGACAGCTCCACCACTTCGCCCGCATCCGCGACGACATTGCCGTTCGCATCGAGCAAGGTCACCGTGATCGTCGACGTACTCGTGCCGTCCGCGGTGATCGACGTCGGCGACGCCACGATCGTCGACGTGCCCACGTCCGCCGCACCGGCGACGAAAGTGACCGACGCGGTGCTTGCGCCCGCCGTATCGTCGAGCTCGAAACCGATGGTGGATGTTCCCGCGACGAGAGAACTCAGGGGCGCCGTGTACGTGCCGTCGCCGACGTCGGTGACGGCACCGAGCGTGCCGACACCCGCGGTGACCGACATCGTCACATCGGCTCCGGTCGTTCCCGTGGCATTGCCGTACTCATCGCGGAGCGTGACCGTGACCGTCGACACACTCGTGCCGTCGGCCGTGACACTCGTGGGGGCCGCCACGATGGTGGAGTCCGCTGCGGTCGGCACGCCGGGAGTGAAGACGACGGCGTCGGTGTCGGTCGCGGGCGCGGAGTCGAGGGTGAATCCGACCGTGGCTGTGCCCGTGAGAGTGGACGAGAGGGTCGCCGTGTACGTGCCGTCGCCGTTGTCCGTGACGGGCGCACTGATCGTGCCGAGGTCCGTCGTCATCACCACGGCGTGCCCGGCACCGGCGCTGCCGAGGGCGTTGCCGTTGACGTCGCGCACGGTCACCGTGACCAGCGTGGAATCGCCCGCGGTCAGAGTCGGTGAGGCCGCAGCTATCGTCGACCCGGTGGCGGATGCCGCGCCCGGTGCGAAGGTCACCGTCGCGGTACCCGTGCCCGGAACCCCGTTGACGGTGAACCCGAGGGTCGCCGACCCCGCGGTGGTCGGAGAGGTCAGGGTCGCCGAATAGGTGCCGTCTCCGTGGTCGAGAACTCCGCCGAGAGTTCCTCCACCGGCGTTCTTGACGATGGTGACCGTGTCCCCGCCATCGACGACGGGTTGTCCGTTCGCGTCACGAAGCGTGACCGTGACGGTCGAGGTCGTGACGCCGTCAGCCGTGATCGTCGGCGGCGCCGCGGCGATTGTCGAGTCTCCGGGATCGGCGACCCTCACGCCGAAGGTGAGGAACTCACCGCTCGCCGGCGTGGGGATCGTCCCGACGTAGTACCCGCTCTGGAGCGTGAGCGGTGTGGTCGTCACCGGTCCACCGAAGGTGGCACTCGCTCCGCTCACGGCGTAGAGAGTGCGCGCATTGGCCGGCAGCGTGATCCCCGATGCGGGGACCCGCACCGAGACCTGGGCCGGGCTGCTCCCCGCGGTCTGCACGCGCCACACACGGGCCATCCGGTCGGTCACGCCTGCCGTGGCAGGGGTCGTGATCGCCGTGGAACCGTTGTCGTCGCCGATCGTCACCGACGCGAGATCGGTCAGCGCGGTGGTCGGGGAAGTGGGCGTGATCGTGCCCGTGAAGCTGTAGGTGCCCGCGGCCAGGGTCAGAGGCAGAGTGGTGCTCGTGGATGCCTGCGACACACGCTGGTCGAAGTCCGAGACGGAGTCCCGCGCGATCACCGTGACGTTGTTCTGGTAGGCGACCGGTGCGCTCCAATACGTCGTTCCGGCGGAGTTCACGGAGGTCACCGAGGTGTTCCCACCCGGCGCGTTGTCGACGTCGCCGAGAGTCGTTCCGTACTTCGCGGCGAGATAGGACTGGATGCGCGCGTTGGCGGTCGCATCATCGTTCGGCGCACCGGCGACCCCGATCACCTCGGCGATCGTGCCGCGGAAGGGTGCGGCCCCGGTGTTGATCAGTGCCCCGATCGCCAGCGGAGCGGCGGTGTCGTCCATGGTGCTGGTGAAGTTTCCGCCGTTCACGCCGGCCAACCAACCGGACGACCCGTTCGCGACGCCCTGGTTGTAGTAGATGCGGATCAGCTTCGGGCCGGGGGCCGTGCCTCCCGTGATGCCGCCGACCGGGGCATAGGCCTGACCTGATGCTCCTTGTAACACCCCACCGTTGTTGTAGCTCATCCAACGATCGAAGCTCGCTCCGACGGGGACGCCGTCGTCCGAGCTGAGGATGAAGCCGCCGCGAGTCGCGTCGGGAACGGCCACGGCCCAGTACGAGTACTTCCCCTTGCCTGCGGTCGTGTACGACGTGTCGATGTTCGACGCGAACCATCGAGACGTGGTCCCGTCGAAGAAGCGGAGGGAGGGGTTGAAGTTGGGCCCGGCGACGTTGTACGTCGGGCGATTCGCGGCAGCCGTCTGGGAGATGGTGTTGGCGGGAACCGCTTGATCCGTCCAGGTCTGCACGGGAGTCCCGGTGGCGGACGCGCCTGTCCCCCGGTCGGCGCGCAGCCAGAAATCGGTGCCCGTCGTCCCGCCGGGAGTTGCAGCGGCCGGAACGGCTGTGACCGCCCACAAGCTCGCGGCGACCAGCGCCGTGACCAGGACGGACGCACTCGCCCTGCCGAGACCTCGCTTCGAACCGAACATGGTGAGCCCTCCTCGGGCCACCCACGCTGGCGACCGCTAACCTTCAGGTTGTTTTTTCCTGAAAGCCGCCCCCACACCGACCCCCGACGGCGGGATCCCCGAGAGGCAGCCTTCAACGAACTGCCATGACGGAGGTCTTCGTCCTCAGTATGCACTTTTCCACCGGAATGGGAAGCCCTGCGCATCACATTCGTCGGGGATCATGTCACGGGACCAAAGTCCGTCGGGTAACACGTTACATGACGACCAAGGGGTTTCGGAAACTCTTCTTCGTGGCCCCCCGCCTCGCCGCTCGCCGTCGAGCCCCTTCAAACGGCCGGTGCGAGAGGGCGACGATCGGCAAATGCCCGCGGATACGCACGCCGCAGTGCGACGACGATCACCGTGGCGGCCGCGACCTTGATCAGGTCTCCGGGAAGGAAGACGAGGCTCGACAGCGCGGTGAGGTCGAGCGGGACTCCGGTGACGATGGCCTGCACCGGGATGCCGAACGCGTACACCACCAGCACACCGCCGACGAGGGCGGCCGCGGCCGCACGCCACCAGGCGAAACGTCCGGTGCGCATGATGAGCCCGATCACGATCACCCCCGCGATCCAGCCGATCATGTAGCCCACGGTCGGTCCGACGAAGACGCCGAGACCACCGCGGCCTCCGGCCAGCACGGGGAGCCCGACTGCGGCAAGCGCAAGCACGAGGGCGATCGACCACGGAGCGATCCTCGGTCCGAGCACGAGTCCGGCCAGCATGACACCGAGCGTCTGCCCCGTGATCGGCACCCCGCCCGGCAGCGGGACGACGACCGTCCCGAGCACGATGATGAGGGCGGCGAAGACGGCCACCCGTCCGAGGGTGGCACTGGCGTCTGGGGTCGAAGCGGTCATCGCGCATCCTTCCTGAACGGTGTTCACCTGAACACCGTTCATCAGAGTACGAGTACGGTGAGTCCGGCGCAAATCCCGGCGGCAGCGGCCGCGCGCGCGATCACCCCACCGGCGTCTTCTCTGCGCTCGACCCGCCGCCGACCTCTTCCGTCCCAGCCGCCCGGCTGCGGATCCGCGGCGCGAGGAGCGCCGCCGCACCCGCGACCGCCGCGGCCAGCACGAACACCCCGAGGAACGGATCCCCGGCCGCAAGCGCCGTGAACAGCGTGCCCGTGACGGCGAGGGCGAGGGCACTCCCGAACGAGTCGGCGACCGTCATCGCCCCGCTGTTGAATCCCTGACTCTCCGGCGTCGACATCGCGAGCGTGAGCGCGCTGGTGCGCGGGCTCATCAGCCCCATCCCGAGCCCGGCGATGACCCAGGCGACCGCGACCATCAGGGCATCCCAGCCGAAACCCGCGGTCGCGACGATCAGCAGGATGCCGGCCAGCACGAGGATCGTCCCCACCTGCACGGCCGTCACGCTCGATAGTCGAGCACCCATCCGGCCCTGGACCGTGGCGGCCACGGACCAGGCGAGCGCGCCGCCGGTCAGCGAGAGGCCCGCGAGCGTCGGTGAGAGCTCGTAGCGATCGGTCAGCAGGTACGGCAGATAGACCTGCGCCCCGAAGAACGCGGCAGCCGCGACTCCGCGGACGAGGATGACCGACGGCAGGCCGCGGCGTGCCCGAAGCGTTCCGCGCGGGACCAGCGGCCGCACCGCGATCAGAGCGACCACCACCGCTGCGGCCGCCAGCACCGGCCCCACACCGGGAATGTCGCCGACCAGGTTCAACGCGAGCACGGCCGCCGCCGCCAGCACCGACCAGCCGAGTCGCCCGAAGGCCCACGGCGTCGTCGCATCCCCCTCGTTCGAGAGACCCCGGAGCGCGGGGATCACCATCAGCAGCGCCACGAGCACGAGGATCACCACGCCGAGGAAGACCCAGTGCCAGCTCCAGAGCTCGGTCACCGCCCCCGCGACCGTCGGGCCGATGAGGGAGGGGATGACCCAGGCCGCTGCGAACCCGGCGAAGATCGCCGGGTGGAGCTCCTGCGGGTAGACGCGGGCGACCACGACATACAGCGCCACCATGAGCCCGCCGCTGCCGAGGCCCTGCGCGAACCTGCCGGCGACGAGGATCTCCATGCTCGGCGCGAGCCCCGCGACGAGCAGGCCGACGACGAACATCGCCACGGCCGTGTAGAGCGGGGCCACCGGGCCGTGTCGATCGGCCCAGTTCCCGGCGATCACCATGCCGATCACCCCGGTCGCGAGGGGGCCGGCGAACGCGAGTGCATACAGCCGCTCGCCACCGAGGTCGGCGCTCACCGTGGGCATCACGGTGGTCACGGCCAGCGATTCGAACGCGCCGAGGAACACCAGGGCGCAGGCGCCGATGGTGATCCAGACGTACTGGCTGTTCAGGATGCGCGGTGCGGCCGCGGCGGGCGCGGGCGTATGCCCGGTCTCTGTGGTCATGAAGACGACGCTAGAACCTCAAGTGAAGTTGAGGTCAAGCGCGGGTTTCGCGATGCGACGGCGGCTGGTCAGCGCACCGGCAGGAAGTGCGTCGGCGTCGGGACCTGGGCCTCATGACGGATGCCGAGGGGCGCGCCCGTGCGCTCGTCGAGGTCGAGCAGCGTGATCGTGTCGGAGCGCTGCCCGGCGACGAGCAGCTTGCCCTCGTGCACCAGGTGGTGGCGCGGCCAGTCCACGCCCGAATCGGCGAGCGCGACCGACTCGAGAGCCTCGCCCCCGCCGCGCACGCGCAGCGCCGCGATGGTGTTGCTGCCGCGCAGGGCCGTGTACAGGAAGTTCCCGTCGCGGGTGCGGGCGAGCTCGGCGGGGAAGTCTTTGCCCACCTCGGCGATGGGGCTCGTCAGGGTCACCGACACGACACTCCACGTGCCGTCCGCCGCGCGGGCGAGCGTGAACACCTCGCAGGAGTACTCCGTCACGACGTGCAGGTGTCCGCTGGGGTGCAGGACCATGTGCCGCGGTCCGGTCCCGAGGGGCAGCACGACCTCGTGGTCGAGAGTCAGACCGGTGCCGCTCTGCCGCCAGAACCGCACCAGGTCGAAACCGAGGTCGGTCGTGGCGATGCGGCCGTCGGGGAGGAACACCGCGGCGTGGGCATGCGAGACACGGTCGCCACCCACCGCGTACGGGTCGATCGCCGCGACGCCGTCTCCGGGCGGGGCCACTGCCGGAGCATCCGGGTCGACGTCGTCACCGAACAGGGCCGCGCGGAGCGCCGCCGCAGCATCCGGCTTCGCGGGCAGGATGCGACCCTCCGGATCGAGGTCGAACCGCACCACACGTCCGTCGCCGTAGCAGCTGGCGACCAGCGCCGAGCCGTTCGGGGAGACGGCCACGTGACAGACGCTCTCGCCGACCCCCGCAGGCGCACCCAGCGGGGCGAGCACCCCTTCACCGCTGCGGACGAACGCCTGCACGGCGGCGTTGCCTTCGAGCGACGCGTAGACGACGTCGAGGGTCGGATGCTGCGCCAGCCACGACGGCGACGGTGTCTGCGTGACCGCACCGCGGTAGGCGAGCGTCGAGGCCTCGCGGCCCTCATCCCCCGCGAGCAGGCCGATGCCCTCGGCTGATCCATCCATGTCGGCGCCGTAGCCACCGAGCCAGAATCGCGTCATGGAGCGTCGGGTCAGTCGAGCAGGCCGTGGCGGACGACGACCTGATCGCGCTCAGGGCCGACCCCGATCACCGAGATGCGGGTGTTGCTCATCTTCTCGAGGGCCAGCACGTAGTCCTGCGCGTTCTTCGGCAGGTCCTCGAAGGTGCGTGCGACCGAGATGTCCTCGCTCCAGCCGGGGAAGTACTCCAGGATCGGCTTCGCGTGGTGGAAGTCGGTCTGGTTGACCGGCACCTCGTCGAACCGCTCGCCGTCGACGTCGTAGGCCACGCAAACCGGGATCTGCTCGAGGCCGGTGAGGATGTCGAGCTTGGTGAGCACGAGGTCGGTGATGCCGTTGATGCGCGTGGCGTAGCGCGTGATGGGCGCGTCGTACCAGCCGACCCGGCGCGGACGGCCGGTGGTGGTGCCGAACTCGAAGCCCTGCTTGCGCAGCCACTCGCCCTGCTCATCGAACAGCTCGGTCGGGAACGGGCCCGAGCCGACGCGGGTCGTGTATGCCTTGACGATGCCGACGATGCGGTCGAGCGCACCGGGTCCGACGCCCGCGCCGGTCGCCGCGCCCCCGGCCGTGGCCGACGACGACGTCACGAAGGGGTAGGTGCCGTGGTCGATGTCGAGCATGGTGGCCTGGCCGCCCTCGAACACCACGACGTCGCCGCGCTCGAGCGCCTGGGCGATCAGGTAGCCGGTGTCGGCGACCATCGGCCGCAGCCGCTCTGCATAGGACAGCAGGTCTTCGACGACCTCGTCGGCGGTGATGGCGCGACGGTTGAAGATCTTCACCAGCAGGTGATTCTTCTGGTCGAGTGCGCCCTCGACCTTCTGACGCAGGATGTTCTCGTCGAACAGGTCCTGCACACGGATGCCGACGCGGTTGATCTTGTCGGCGTATGCCGGACCGATGCCGCGACCGGTCGTGCCGATCATGCGCTTGCCGAGGAAGCGCTCGGTGACCTTGTCGAGCGTGCGGTGGTACTGCGTGATGATGTGCGCGTTGGCGCTGACCTTGAGGCGCGACACGTCGATGCCGCGGGCGGAGAGCGCCTCGAGCTCGAAGAACAGGACCTCGAGGTCGACCACCACGCCGTTGCCGATCACGGGCGTCACGCCGGGCGAGAGGATGCCGGACGGCAGCAGGTGCAGGGCGTACTTCTCGTCACCGACGACGACCGTGTGCCCGGCGTTGTTGCCGCCGTTGAACTTCACCACCCAGTCGGTGCGCTCACCGAGAAGATCGGTGGCTTTGCCCTTTCCTTCGTCGCCCCACTGCACGCCGACGATAACGATTCCTGGCATGGGTATCCCCCTGGCTTTCGCCGGGTTCGCACCGGCCGATGAGCTGGCCCTCTTCGGGCGGTCCCATCCTATCGAAGGGTTCGGGTGCGCCCCTTTCTGCGGGGTCCGGTCACAGCCTGCGCGTTCCGGTCGCAGCCTGCGCGTTCCGGTCGCAGCCTGCGCGTTCCGGTCGCAGTTGCTGCCGCCCGGAGCCGGGACGGGCGGCACGAAGTGCGACCGGAGCGCGACGGGAGTGCGACGGGAGCAGCTCGGGAGGGAAGGAGGAGAGGGCGGCGGGAAAGTGACGGCGGTTGGCACTTCGGGTGGTCGACCGATGTCGGAGGCCACTGCGAGGATCGAAGGATGTCACGAGCCACACCCGGCGACCCCGGTATCCGCACCGACGCCGGAGCGCCGAAGGCGCAGGGGCCGCTCGTGCTCATCGCCGCGCTGGTCACCGTGCTGCTCTGGGCGTCCGCGTTCATCGGCATCCGGGGCGCAGGGCCGCACTACGACCCAGGCGCCCTTGCTCTGCTGCGGATGGCAGTGGGCACGGTCGTGCTGACGATCATCGCGCTGCGCCACGGCATCCGCCTGCCCGCGCGCCGCCACTGGCTGCTCATCGCGGTGTGGGGTGTCGGCTGGTTCTGCGTCTACAACCTCGCCCTGAACAGCGCGGAGCTCACCCTCGACGCCGGCACCGCGGCCATGGTCGTGAACCTCGCTCCGCTCATGGTCGTGGTCTTCAGCGGACTGTTCCTGCGCGAGGGCTTCCCGAAGCCGCTCGTGATCGGGGCTCCCATCGCCTTCCTCGGAGTCGTGCTCATCGGCATGAACTCCTCCACGAGCGCGGGCCCCGACATCACGGGCCTGCTCCTCGCCCTCCTCGCCGCGGTCATGTACGCCGGGTGCACGCTCGTGCAGAAGCACCTGCTCACCTCGGGCGTCGACCCGACCACGCTCACCTGGCTCGGCGCGGGCGTCGGCACCATCGCACTGCTGCCGTGGATCGGCCCTCTCATCGGCTCACTCCAGACCGCGCCGCTGGACGCGACGCTGTGGGTCGTCTATCTCGGCATCTTCCCCACGGCGATCGCCTTCACGACCTGGGCCTACGTGCTGCAGCGCAGCACAGCTGGGCAGACCTCCGCCATCACCTATGTGGTTCCGGCGATCGCGATCCTGATGTCCTGGGCGATCCTCGGCGAGGTGCCGACGCCGCTGATGTTCCTCGGCGGCGCGCTGTGCCTGCTCGGCGTGCTCATCACCCGACTGCGGTGGGGACGACGATCCTGACGCCGATCAGCGTCCGGTGATCACGTCGCGCGCGAGCCCGAGCTCGGCGAGCCGCGAGGCCGCCAGAGTGCGCTTGAGCTCGAGCGACTCCCCGATCTCGGCGGCGAGGCGGGGACGCGTGCGGATCAGTGCGTCGATCGTGGTGAGCGGCAGCACGACCACTGTCAGGATCTCGCCGGCCACCGTCACGGCCTGCGTGCGCTCGCGGGTGAGGGCGGTCTGCCCGATGAGATCGCCCTTCTCCGCAGCGGCGAATTCCACCCGACCGTCGTCGACCTCGAGGGCGAGCACCGCCCGGCCCGACAACACCACGCGAACCTCGTCGGGCACGACTCCGCTGGGCAGCACGATCTCGCCGACGCCGTAGCGCTCCAGCCGAGCCTCCGAGAGGATCGCCTCGATGTCGTCGTCGCGCAGATGCAGGGTCGGTGCGATCTCGTGCATCGCCTCGACCAGACGCTGGGGCTCGGCGAGCGGATCGGTCGAGTCGCCGTCGAGCGCGAAACTGCGGCGTCGCGCGGCGTACCAGAGCCAGGAGAGGTACATCGACAGCGCGCGAGACGCATCGGCCGGACCCGCGACAGGGATCGACACCGCGTAGGCGCCGGCGCCCGAGTAGTCGACCGTCGCCCGCTGCCGCTGCAACCGCATCGGCAGCGAGTCCGCCACCTCGACCAACAGCGCCATCACCTCGTGCGGCGGATCGTCGGTCGAGAACTTCACGGCCGCTTCGGCCGAGTACGGCCCCTCCGGCTCGCTCAAATTCGTGAACGATGCACCGGAGAGGGACGAGTTCGGCACGATCTGGATACCTGAGCCCGTGTCGATGTGCACCGCGCGCCAGTTCACCTCGACGACCCGGCCCCGCACGCCAGCGGCATCCAGCCAGTCGCCGATCTTGAACGGCTGCTCGAACAGCAGCAGCAGACCCGAGATGACGCCTCCCACCGCGTTCTGCAGGGCGAGACCGATCACGATCGAGCCGACACCGAGCGCCGTGAACAGTCCACCCACGTCGGCGTCCCACACCCACGAGAACAGCAGCGCGAGCCCGACGCCCACCAGGACGAGCCGACCGATCTCCACGAAGATCGACGGGATGCGCTCCCGCCACGAACCCGGCTTCGCGTTCGCGAACAGCGCCACGTTGAACGCCGACAGCACGAGCAGGATCACGAGGAACCCGAACACCGTCGCGACCACGCGCGTCCACACCTGATCGGCCGGGGACTGGATGGCGAACACCAGCAGCGCGAACAGTGCGCCCACCGGGATGACCCAGTTGCGCAGCATCCGCAGCGGCTTCGCGACCGGGTTGCCGCGACGGGTCAGAGCGCCGATCAGCTCGGTGAGGAAGACCAGGAGCACGGGGACTCCGACCGCGAGCGCGAGCACCCACCAGCCCCAGCCGCCCGTGAACACGTCGCCCATGATCAGACCACCTTCCACACGGTCTCGGTCCTGCCCTGCGTCTCCACCGTCCCCGCCTCGACATAGGTGACCAGCTCTTGGGTGCGGTCGCGCACGGTCTGGCTCACGTAGATGCCCGGCTCGCCGCTGACCGAGCGCACCCGATACGCGAGGTTCACGGCATCGCCCCAGAGGTCGTAGGCGAGGCTCGTCCGCGCGACGAGGCCGCTCGTGACGGTTCCGGTGTCGACGCCGGCGCGCAGCGAGACCTGCGTGCCGTTCTGCGCGTTGAAACGCTCGAGCACCCCGAGCAGGCTCCGCGCGAACTCGACTGTGCGGCGGATGTTGTCGACGCGCGGCACGATGAGTCCCGACGACGCGAGGTAGCCGCCGCGCAGCGTGCGCACCTTCTCGACCCCGGCCTTCTCCGCCGCCTCGTCGAACCCGCGCATCAGCGTGTTCAGGAGTCCGATCTCCTCCTCCGCGCTCATGTCTCGCGCGAGGTCGTCGAATCCGACGAGTTCGGCGAACACGACCGACACGTTCTCGTGCGCCTCGGTGATCGCTTCGTCGCCCTGCTTGTACTTGGTGGCGACGCTTGCGGGCATCAGCGTATGCAGCAGCTTCTCGTTCTCCTTCTGCTGCTCCTCGATCAGCTCCTGCTTGATGCGCAGACTCGACGCCATGTCGTTGAAGGCGCTGCCGAGGTCGCCGAACTCGTCGCGCGAGCCCTGCGGCACCTGCACGTCGAGGTCGCCCTCGGCCACCCGGTGCACGGCGCCGACGAGGCGGTGGATCGGACGCGTGAAGACCTGGGCGAGCAGCAGTGACAGCAGAGAGACGCCGAGCATGATGCCGAGCAGGGACAGCAGGACGTTGCGGGTGAAGACGTTGACCGGCTCGAATGCCTCCGCGGTGTCGATCCGCGCGATGACAACCCAGTCGAGACCCTCGATCTTGAGCGGGGCGTACGCGGTGACGCTCTCCCCACCGATGAAGTCCCGGCCGACGACTGAGCCGCTGCGGCCGGCCTGCGCCTCCTGCACTGCCCTGGTGTTCACCGGCTGCAACAGCACCGTGCCCTCGATCGCGCTGACGCGGTCGACGATGGTCGGCGCCATGCCTCCGGCGATCAGACGCTCCACGTAGTCGTCCGGGTCTTCGACGAGGCGTCGGGCGGTGCTGCGCATGAGGTCGTCACGTCCGACCAGGTAGACCTCGCCGGTGTCTCCGAGGCCCTGCGCCTTCCAGTCCTCGTTTCCGGTCATCACGTCGTTGATCGTGTCGATCGAGATCTGGAACGCCATGGCTCCCGTGATGCCGCTGTCGTTTCCGACCGGGGACACGACCCACATCGTCGGCACGTTCAGCGAAGGGATCCAGCGACCGAAGTCGGTCAGCACCACCGTGTTGACGGAGTTCGTGGCGATCGCCTCGGCGTATGCCTCCGACAGCACGGAATCCCGATAGGGACCGGTGAGGATGTTCGTGCCCAGCTCGACGCCCTTGTATGCGGAGTAGGTCACATCGCCGTCGAGGTTGAGCAGCAGGGCGTCCTCGTATCCCGCCTCCTGGACGAGGCGTGTGAAGTAGTCGCCGTAGCGCCCGGTCGCCGCCGAATAGGTGCTCCCGTCGCCGCTGTCGTTGAGCGCGAGCTGGGCGTCGTAGTCGGCGTCGAAGTCCTCGTTGCCCGTGACGTACTGGGACTGCACGTACTGACCGGCGCCGGACTCGGGGATGAAGGCCGTGTCGCCGTACTCCTCCCCGGAACGCTCCTCGAGTTCCGGGATGAAGACGTCCGTGTAATACGCCTCGAGCTCAGACCGCTGGGTCTCGTCGAGCTCGATGTCGGCCAGTTCCGCGAAGCCCGCGTTGACGGCCGTCGACATACTCTGTGCGCTCAGGTTGCGGGAGTTGAGTGACGCGTCACGGCGGACGCTCTCGATGAACGTCGTGATCTCCGCCGCGCGCATCGAGCGGATGGTGATGAGCTGATCCACCGCCGAGTCGTGCAGCGACTGCCGTCCGTTGACGAAGCCGATGGCCCCCACGATCACGGACGACACCAAGCTCACCGCCAGCAGCATGATGAGGAGTTTGGACTGGATGCTGAGCCCTGCGCGCTGGAAGCGGCGTTTCTTCTTCACCACGCCCGCGTCGACCGAGTCCCTACCGCTGTCGCTCATCTGCCCCTCCGCCATGCGCGCACCTGCGTGAACGGTCCGACGATATCGATATATCGGTCCCGCGGTCTATGGATTTCTGCCACTACAGTTACGACCGGAGGCGAACATGACGACCTGGTGGCCTTATGTGCGAATCGCCGCAGCCGTTCTGGCTGTCGCGGCGATCGTGGCGCAGCTCATCCGCTCCCTCGAGATCGCCGGCGCGGCGACGACCGAATGGGGCGCGCACCTGCCCACTGTCGTCGCGAACTTCTTCAGCTTCTTCACCATCGAGGCGAACGTGCTGGCGGCGATCGCGCTCGCATGCGGCGGTTTCTGGGCGCTGGCGCACCGGAGCACGACGACCGCTGAACCACGTTGGCTGGCGGTGCTGCTGATGTGCGCGAGCACCTACATGATCGTCACCGGGGTGGTCTACAACCTGCTGCTGCGCGGCATCGAGCTGCCGCAGGGATCGACGGTCGGCTGGTCGAACGAGGTTCTCCACGTCGTGATCCCGATCATCATGCTGGCCGACGTGCTCTTCGCGCCGCGACGCCGGGCTCTCGGCTGGAGCACCGTCGGCATCGCCGCGATCTTCCCGATCGTCTGGGTGATCTACACGCTCATCCGCGCGAACCTCGTCATCGCGCCGGCGACGGGGAACGCCTGGTGGTACCCGTATCCGTTCCTCGACCCTCGGGTGAGCGGCGGCTTCGTCGGCGTTTCTCTCTATGTGCTCCTCATCGCCGCGATCATCATCGCCGCCGCCGCCCTCGTGGTGTGGGTCGGCCGACGCCGGGCCGTCGTGTCCGACTCGACGGCCGATGCCACCGTGCCGCCCGCCGACCTCGCGCTCTGACATCGCACTCTGACATCGCGCTCGACGGCACGTGTGGGGCGGAGATCTCACCGTGGGGCGGAGTTTTCCGGATGAAAGCTCCGCCCGACGGGGAGGATTCCGCCCCACGCCGCCCGGACGAGGGAGCGGGACGGGCGATCAGACGGCGGCGAGCGCCTCGCGGTCGTCGTCGCGCGGCAGCCCGGCGACGAGGCGCGCCTGTTCGACAGCGTCCGGATCCACGTCGAGGTAGCGCTCGAGCGAATCGTCGAGTTCCTCCAGCCACGGGGTGTGGTGCACGACCGCGAGGGTGCCGGTCATGACCGACTCGTACACGCGGTCGCGGTAGCCCATAATGTCGTCCTGCTTGTCGTGCTTCCACGCGAGGAAGATCTCGACGACGCGGTCGATGTCGAACTCCGGGTAGTCGGTGAGCTCCAGCAGGTCGCGGATGTAGTCGGCCTGGAAGCGGATCTCCGCCGCCGCCGAGTCGATCTGCCCGAATCGCATGCGCCACTCGGCGATGGATGCCGCGCGCTCGGCCTCATCCGGCAGCGCGATCCGGCCGAGGATCAGGTCGCGCACGTACCAGGCCTGCACGTCGAACATGTTGAACGTGAACCACTGGTCCTGCGCGCCGAGGTAGGTGAGGCGCGGGTTGCCCTGCCAGACCACACCGCGGTACAGGCCGTCGGGGTAGACGTTGTTCGGCGACGACAGAGCCAGGTCGTCGGGCAGGAACGGGTACTTGTGCAGGTACCCGGTGCACATGATCACCGCGTCGACGTGCTTCGAGGTGCCGTCGGCGAAGAATACGGTGCTGCCCTCGAAGCGCTCGACGACCGGGCGCTCCTCGATGCCCTCCGGCCAGGCGTAGCCCATCGGCGCCGAGCGGAAGCTCGCCGTCACCGAACGCGCGCCCATCTTGAACGCCTGGCTACCGATGTCCTCCGCCGAGTAGCTCGCGCCGATCACCAGCACGTCCCTGTCGGCGAACGCCTCGGCTCCGCGGAAGTCATGCGCGTGGCTGATGTACCCCGGGAAGGTCTCGATACCGGCGAAGTCCGGCATGTGCGGAAAGGAGAAGTGCCCGCTGGCGACGATGATCCGGTCGAACTCCTCCACAGTCGACTCACCCGAGGGCAGGTGCTCGCTGGTGAGCGTGAACACGTCGCGCTCCTCGTCGAACTCGATCCAGCGCACCACGGTCTGGAAGCGGATCAGGTCGCGCACGTCGCTCTTCTCCAAGCGGCCGGCGATGTAGTCCCACAGCACCGGACGCGGCGGATAGGAGGAGATGGGGCGGCCGAAGTGCTCGTCGAAGCTGTAGTCCGCGAACTCCAGCGCTTCCTTCGGACCGTTCGACCACAGGTTGCGGTACATGCTGGAGTGCACCGGCTCCCCGAACTCGTCGAGCCCGGTGCGCCAGGTGAAGTTCCACTGTCCGCCCCAGTCGGCCTGCTTCTCGAAGCAGACCAGTTCGGGGATCTCCGCCCCCGCACGGGCTGCGGACTCGAAGGCCCGCAGCTGCGCCATACCCGAGGGGCCGGCGCCGATGATCGCTACTCGTTCTCTACTCGTCACGTATCGTCCTCATACTCTTCAGTCATGTATCGGTCAGCGGCCGCATCCGAGCGAGGAACAGTTCTGTCCCGGTGGGAGCGAAAGGCTCGACCTGCCCGGAAAGCGGCTGCCCTTCGACGCTATCAGTGTCGGTGGTCGACGCCGGCGGGTGGGGGCCGGGTGGGGGTACGCCCCGGGGCGTAGATCTCGACACGGGGCGGAGAGTTCGGGATCACGACTCCGCCCGACGGGGAGAATTTCGCCCCACAGGCGCAGCTATTACGCTGGTCGGCGGAGGGTCGCGCCGCGCTCCTCAGGAGGAGAGAGCATGCATGACGTGAACGCCGCATCCCCGTATCCGGCCGCACCTCCGCCCCCGCCCGCTCCGGCACGCACTCCCTCCCCCGCTGCCGCCTCGACCGCGACGTCGACACCCGCGAACGGCGCACCGACGGATGCCGAGATGACCAGGGCCACCGAGGTGCTGCGCGTCATCTCGACCTCCTACTCGGCGAAGATGGTCGGCCAGGAGCGGCTGCGCACCAGCCTGCTCGTCTCGCTCATCGCCGGCGGCCACATCCTGCTCGAGAGCGTGCCGGGCCTGGCCAAGACCACCGCGGCCAGCACGCTCGCCGACACCGTTAAGGCGCAGTTCAAACGCATCCAGTGCACGCCCGACCTGCTGCCGAGCGACATCACCGGCAACCAGATCTACGACGCAGCGACCGGCTCGTTCCGCACGGTGCTCGGCCCGGTGCACGCGAACTTCGTGCTGCTCGACGAGATCAACCGCTCGAGCGCCAAGACGCAGAGCGCGATGCTCGAGGCGATGCAGGAGCACCAGACCACGATCGGCGGCGAGATCCACCACCTGCCGAAGCCGTTCCTCGTGATCGCGACGCAGAACCCGATCGAGCAGGAGGGCACGTACGAGCTGCCCGAGGCGCAGATGGACCGCTTCCTGCTCAAGGAGATCGTCGAGTACCCGAGTCCCGCCGAGGAGCTCGAGGTGCTCAGCCGCATCGACTCCGGCGTGCTCGACCCGGATCGGCATGTGACCAGCGCCGTGAGCCTCGACGACGTGCGCCTGCTGCAGGATGTCGCGAGCCGCATCTACGTCGACCCCGCGATCCGCAACTACATCGTGTCGATCGCCTACGTCACCCGGAACCCCGCGCCGTACATCGGCGAGGAGCGCGCCCGCTTCATCAAGTACGGCGCGAGCCCGCGTGCGAGCATCGCGTTCCTGCAGGCGTCCCGCGCGCTGGCCCTGCTGAAGGGTCGCTCCCACGTGCTGCCCGAAGACATCCGCGAGCTGCGCCACCTGGTGCTCCGCCACCGCGTGCTGCTGACCTTCGAAGCGGATGCCGAGGGCGTGCGCAGCGAGGAGATCATCGACCAGATCTTCGCGTCGGTCCCCACGCCCTGACCCCTCCGATGGCCAGCCTGATCACGCAGGTGAAGAGCAAGCTCTTCATCCACTCGACGCGCAAGTCGCTGCACGCGCTCGACGGCGCCTACGCGTCGCTCCTGCACGGGCGGAGCCTCGACTTCGAAGATCTGCGCAAGTACGAGTACGGCGATCAGGTGCGCGACATCGACTGGCGGGCGACCGCGCGCCTGGGCACTCCTTTGGTCAAGCGCTCCCGCGCCACCCGTATGCACACCGTGCTGTTCGTGGTCGACACGGGTCGCTCGATGTCTGCCCTCGCCGCCGACGAGCAATCGAAGAAGGAGCTGGCGATCCTCGCGACCGGGGTGCTCGGCGTGCTCACGCTGCGCCACGGCGACGACTTCAGCACCGTCTACGGTGATTCGGCGAAAGTGCGGCGTCTCGCGCCCGGCCGCAGCGAGGGTGCGCTCGAACATGCCCTGCGCACGATCGACCGGGCGATCGACGACAGCTCGGCGCCCAGCGACCGCGACGCGCTGCTCTCGTTCGTGACGCGCACGATCTCCCGCCGCATGATCGTGGTCGTCATCACCGACGAGGCCCCCGTGACGAGCGAGACCGAGCGGATGCTGCGCCGCCTGCGCGTGCAGCACGACGTGCTCTGGCTCACGCTGCGCGATGCCGACCCCGTGCTGGATCACTCGACCGGACGCATCCGCAGCGATGCGGACAGCCGTTGGCAGGTGCCGGATTTCGTGCAGGGCGACCGTGCCATCGTGCAGGAGCTGACCGCGCAGCACGATGCCGACGCCGCGCGCCGCGATGAGCTCCTCACCCGCCTCGAGATCAGCCACTCCTCCCTCGACGGGCAGGACGACGCCGTCGCGCAGCTGCTGCAGCTGCTGAACCGGAGGTCGAATGCCCGGCTCTGAAGAGCTCTACCCGCCAGCGCAGTACGGCTGGGGATGGATGCTGCTCGCGATCGGCATCCTCGTCCTCCTGGTCCTCGGCGCGTGGCTGCTCATCGCGCTCACCCGTCCCCGCCGCACCCTGCCCGCGGATGAGGCCACCGGGCATCCGCCGCTGATCATCGACGTGCTGTCGCAGTTGCGCACCGAGTACATGGGTCGCATCCAGCAGATCGAGAACGACTACCGCGAGAGCCGACTCAGCGCCCGGCAGGCGAACCTCGAGCTGAGCCGCGTCGTCCGCACGTTCGTGAACGAGTACAGCGGCCTGGAGGCTCCGGTGCTCGCGCTCGACGATCTCGTGGCGCGCGGTGTGCACCCTGCCCTCATCGACGCCATGGGCCGGCACTACTACCCCAGCATCTTCCGCCCCGGGCCGGCCATCGATCCGATCGCGGGCGCCGAGGCCGCACGAACGGTGGTGCGGGCGTGGCACTAGCGAACGTGTGGATGCTGGTCGCCGCGGTCGCCGTCGTCGTGGTCGCCGTCGCGATCGGCCTGATCCTCGGCCTGCGGCGGGGCGGACGCGGTCGTAGTGGCGACACGGCACGCGTCGCTCGAGCCGAACGACTGCGGTCGCTGCCGACGTTCCGGAAGGCGCTGGCTCGGCGAGCCCTCGCCCTGTCCGGCATCCTCGCCCTGGGCGCGGTCACCGCGATCGTCGCGGGCGTCGTGGCCGCTCGGCCGATGTCTGCCCAGACCATCCAGCCCGTGAACACGAGCCGTGACATCATGCTGTGCCTCGACGTCTCCGGCTCGATGTCCGAGGTCGACGTCGAGGTGCTGACGGTGTTCGAAGAGCTGCTCGACGACTTCGAGGGGGAGCGGATCGGGCTGACGATCTTCAACAGCTCGCCCGTGCAGATCTTCCCCTTGACCGACGACTACGACTTCATCCGCGAGCACCTGGACAGCATGACGCGGAGCTTCGACTACGTCGACGAGATCCCGGAACACTGGGTCGGCACCCTCAACGGCGACGGCGCCTCCCTGATCGGAGACGGTCTCGCCGCCTGCACCATGGGGTTCGATCGCCCGGGCGATGACCGTTCTCGGTCGGTGATCTTCGCGACCGACAACGAGGTCAACGGTGCCTCCATCGTCACGCTCGAAGAGGCCGCCGCCTACGCGGCCTCGAAGGAAGTGCGAGTGTTCGCGCTGAATCCGGTGCAGGGGAAGGATGCCGACGTCAGCGCCGAGCTCTCTGCCGCGGCTGAGTCCACCGGCGGGGCCGCGTTCGGTCTGCGCGACACGACGACGGTCTCCGACATCGTCGAGCAGGTGCAGGAGCAGGAGGCGACCGAGCTGCGCGGCGAGGCGCAGGTGGTCTGGACGGACGCCCCGAACCTCTGGATCGCGGTGCTCGCGGTCTGCCTCCTCGGCTTGGTCGTGGTGCTGTGGAGGGTACGACTGTGATCTTCCAACCCGTGCTGAACCCGCTGCTGATCCTGCTGCTGTGCGCGCCCGTAGCCGCACTCGCGATCTGGATCCTGGTGCGACCGCCCCGATCCGCCGGAGGTGCGCCCGCCGACACCCGCACGGTCGCGGGACACCGTGCACTCTGGGCGATGCGCCTGGTGCTGGTGCTCGCCTGCGTCGCGCTGCTGCTGCGCCCCGGCCTCCCCGGAGGTGCCACCCAGACTCTCGCGACCGACACCGACATCGTGCTCGTCGTCGACACGACCGCGAGCATCGTGGCCGAGGACTGGGGCGACGGCGAGCCGCGGCTCGACGGCATCCGCGACGACGTGCGAGCGCTCGTCGAGGAGTACCCGGGAGCCCGCTTCGCCCTCATCACCTCGGATGCGGCGGCCGAGCTGCGGATGCCGCTCACCACCGACACCACGGCACTCATGGGGTCGTTGGAGGTGCTGCGGCCCGAGGTGACGAGTCAGTCGCGCGGCAGCTCGATCGGCATCGCGGCGCCCCTGCTGACCGAGACCCTCGCGTCGGCCGCCGAGTCATCCCCCGACCGCTCGCGGATGGTGTTCTACTTCGGCGACGGCGAGCAGACGGTCGACAGCGAGCCCGAGTCGTTCAGTTCGAGCGAGAAGTACACCGACGCAGGGGCCGTGTTCGGCTACGGCACCGCGGAGGGCGGGCCGATGCGCGTCACTTCGGGTGGGCTCTCCGAGGGCGGTGCCGAGTACATCCAGTACGAGGGTTCCGACGCGCTCTCGGTGATCGACGAGACGAACCTGGGGGCCATCGCCGATCAGCTCGGCGTGGAGTACGAGCATCGAACAGCGGAGGCCGACCCCGCGCTGCCGGAAGCGCCGGCCACGACGACCAACTACGCCGAGTCGGGCGAGGTCGGCAACGTGACCGAGCTCTACTGGGTCGCGGCGCTGGTCATCCTCCTCATCCTGGGCATCGAGCTCGCCCGCGCGACGACCCTGATCGCGAAACTCCGTCACCTGCGTCCGACCCGGCAGCGGCACCCCGGCGGCAGCGGGCGGTAACACCGGCCGTTTCGCGCCCGCCGCGACCGGTGCGGCTTCACGGAAACCGGTATGCAGGAGCAGGATCCGTGGCGCTCCCGGCCACCGTTCCGTATCGTCTTACCTGCCACCGGCTGACCAGCCGTGGCATGGGTTCGTCGCTGCGGACCGACCGGATCTGGGGCTCCTGGGGAAGCCGTCTCGGTCGGAGACGCACGGCGATGTCATGTCGACTCGAGGGTCGACATCGAACACTGGGGAAACACAAATGGGGAAGAACCTTGCGCGCAAGCGCGTCCGGAAAACGGTTATGGGCGCCGTCGTCGGTGTCCTGGTCGTGAGTGGCCTGGTCTCGTTCGGCGGTGGAGCGGCGGCGGCCGAGGCCTCCCCGCCGCCATTGCTGCAACGCGACGACAGCGTCGTCTCGTCGGATCCGATTCCGACGGTCCAGATCGACAACGGCTATGTGTGGGCGCAGACGACGATCGGGTCCACGGTCTACGCCGTCGGCAAGTTCGACAACGCCCGCGAGCCGAAGGCCGCACCGGGAACCGCGCTCACCGCGCGCTCGAACGTGCTCGCCTACGACATCGAGACCGGGGCGCTGCTGCCGTTCGCACCTCAGGTCAACGGGGTGATCAAGGCCGTCGCCGCCTCAGCGGACGGCAGCCGGATCTACATCGGCGGCTCGTTCAACTCGGTCAACGGCAAAGACCGCTGGAACATCGCCGCCCTCGACGCGAAGACCGGCGAACTGGTGCCGGGGTTCGCCCCGTCCATCGGCGGATCGGGCGTGTATTCGCTGACCACCTCGGGCTCTTCGGTCTACGCCGGCGGTCTGTTCACGCAGGCCAGCGGCGCCGCGCGGAAGAACCTCGCCGCATTCGACGCCACCAACGGGACCGTTCTGCCCTGGGCGCCTCAGACCGACCAGCAGATCGACGCGATGGTGATGGATCCCGCCGGGGCGAACGCGATCATCGGCGGACGATTCACGCAGATCAGCGGCGACGCCACGCGGCGGGGCATCGGCGCCGTCGACGGCGCCACCGGTGCGGTGGACTCCGCCTGGCAGGCGTCCGAGACGATCAGGAACGTGCAGACCGCGAGTGCCGCGGGCCGAGCCGGCATCTTCGGCCTCGCCACCGACGCGACCGGCGTCTACGGAACCGCATGGTCCTTCGGCACGGGCGCGACGGTCAGCCTGGAAGGGGCGTTCGCCGCCGAGGCCGGCACCGGCGCGATCCGCTGGGTCGCCGACTGCCTCGGAGACCACTACGGCGTGTACTCCACCGGCACGGTCGTCTACACGACGAGTCACACCCACGCGTGCGAAACGGTGGGCCTGCACCCGGAGCAGAGGCAGCCCACGCATCGCTACTCCGAAGCCTTCACGGCCGACGCACGGGGGACGCTGGGCCATCAGCCGAACGCCAACTACAAGGACTGGGCGGGAACTCCGGCCCCGTCGGCGTACTCCTGGACTCCGGACTGGGGCGTCGGTCAGACCACGGGGATGGGGCAGGCCGGTCTGTCGATCACCGGAACGGGGAACATGATCTCCATCGGGGGCGAGTTCCGCTCCGTCAACAACGGACAATTCGAGGGCATCGTCCGCTTCTCCACGACCCCTCCCGGCGGGGCGAAGGACAGCCCGCGCCTCTCCGGCGACAACTGGACGGGAAGTTCAGAACCGAGCGCCGTCGCCTCCGAGGGCGTCACCGTCACCCTTCCCGCCAACTGGGACCGCGACGATCTGACCCTGACATATGAGCTCTACCGCTCGGGCGTCTCGACTCCGGTGGCGACCACGACGGCCGACGCGACCTGGTGGAATCGACCGGGCGTCACGCTCGTCGACACGACGGCGACCGGCGAGACACCGCGGGAGTACACCGTGGTGGCGAAGGATGGCGACGGCAACACCGCCACCAGCGGCGGCATCACCTGGAACGCTCCGAACTAGCCGAAGTTCTCCCGGCACCCTGCTCCGCGCATCCGCGACGGAATGGACGAGAGCCGACCTCGGGCTGCCCCGAGGTCGGCTCTGCTGGTCCCGCCGCGGAAGCCGAGGACGCCCGATTCGCGAACCAGCATCCGATATGCTATTATTTTACATGTCGATGGCTATCATGCTTCGACTTGGGGGTTCGTCGTTGCGAACCGACTGAGTATGGCTTCTGGGGAGCCGTCTCCGTCGGTAGCGCACGGCGATGACATGCCGATCTGGGGTCGGCAGAACAACACACTGGGGAATCAGAATCATGGGGAACAACTCTGCGCTGAGGCGCGCCCGGAAGGCGGCCTTCGGCGCCGTCGTCGGTGTCCTGGTCGTCAGCGGCCTGGTCTCGTTCGGCAGCGGAGCGGCGGTGGCGGCGGAAGTCTCGTCGACGCCGCCGCCGTTGCTGCAACGCGACGAGAACGTCGTCACGTCGGATCCGATTCCGACCGTCCAGATCGACAACGGCTATGTGTGGGCGCAGACGAGCATCGGGTCCACCGTCTACGCCGTCGGCAAGTTCGACAACGCCCGCGAGCCGAAGGCCGCACCGGGAACGGCACTCACCGCGCGCTCGAACGTGCTCGCCTACAACATCGAGACCGGTTCTCTCCTGCCGTTCGCACCTCAGGTCAACGGGGTGATCAAAGCCGTCGCCGCCTCACCGGACGGCAGCCGGATCTACATCGGCGGATCCTTCAACTCCGTCAACGGCAAAGACCGCTGGAACATCGCCGCCCTCGACGCGAAGACCGGCGAGCTGGTGCCCGGCTTCATTCCCTCCATCGGCGGATCCGGCGTCTACGCCCTCGCCACCTCCGGGTCGTCGGTCTACGCCGGCGGTCTGTTCACGCAGGCCAACGGCACCGCACGGAAGAACCTCACCGCGTTCAATGCCTCTGATGGCGTTCTGCTGCCCTGGGCGCCGACGACTGATCTGCAGGTCGACGCGATGGTGATGGATCCCGCCGGGGCGGACACGATCATCGGCGGACGCTTCTCCCAGGTGAGCGGCGACACCACGATGCGGGGCCTCGGCGCCGTGGACAAGACCACCGGCGCCGTGGACACCGCCTGGCTGGCATCCGACTCGATCAAGAACGGATCGAACAGCGGCACCGCCTCAGGCAAGGCCGGAATCTTCGCGCTCGCGGCCGATGCCACCGGCGTGTACGGCACAGGCTGGGTCTACGCGGCCGCCGAAGTCGGAAATCTCGAAGGCACGTTCGCGGCCGAGGCCGGCACCGGCAAGATCCGCTGGGTCGCCGACTGCATCGGAGACCACTACGGCGTCTACTCCACGGGCAAGGTCGTCTACACGACGAGTCACACCCACTCGTGCGGCACCATGGGCCTGCACCCCGAGCAGACCGAGCGCGTGCACCGCTACTCCGAGGCCTACACCGCCGACGCCCGCGGAACGCTCGGGCACCAGCCGGCCGCGCCCAACTACAAGGACTGGGTGGGCGCACCCGCTCCCTCGGCCTACAACTGGTCTCCGGACTGGGCCGTCGGCGTGACCTCAGGACTGGGTCAGGCGGGACTGTCGATCACCGGTGCCGGGAACATGATCTCCATCGGTGGCGAGTTCCGCTCGGTCAACAACGGCCGGTTCGAAGGCATCGTCCGCTTCTCCACGCAGCCTCCGGGAGGGGCGAAGGACAAGCCGCGCCTCTCCGGAGACAGCTGGACGGGAACTGTGGCGCCGAACGCCGCAGGCACCCAGGGCGTCACCGTCACCCTCCCCGCCAACTGGGATCGAGACGACCTGACGCTGACGTACGAGCTCCACCGATCCGACAGCCCGACGCCGGTGGCCACGACGACCGCCGACGCGACGTGGTGGAATCGACCGAAGATCACCTTTGTGGACCCGACAGCGACGAGCGAGACATCGGCGGAGTACACGGTGGTGGCGAAGGATGGCGATGGCAACACCGCCTCGAGCGGCATCATCGCCGGGAACGCCACGGGCTAGTCCGAAGTCGGGGACGAACCGTAGACACACTCGCGTCCCATATGCTATTATTTTACATGTCGATAGCTATCGTGCTTCGACTGGGGGTTCGTCGTTGCGAACCGACTGAGTCCGGACTCGTGGGGAAGCCGTCTCGGTCAGGATCGCGCGGCGATGTCATGTCGGCCGGAAGGTCGGCATCAGATCACTGGGGAATCAAAATCATGGGGAACTACCTTGCGCTGAAGCGCGCCCGAAAGACGGCCATCGGCGCCGTCGTCGGTGTCCTGGTCGTCAGCGGCCTGGTCTCTTTCGGGGGAGGAGCGGCGGTGGCGGCGGACGAGCCGGCGTCACCGCCGCCTCTGCTGCAACGGGACGAGAACGTCGTCACGTCGGATCCGATTCCGACCGTCCAGATCGACAACGGCTACGTCTGGGCGCAGACGACCATCGGATCCACGGTCTACGCCGTCGGCAAGTTCGACAACGCCCGCGAGCCGAAAGCCGCACCCGGAACCGCGCTCACCGCGCGGTCCAACGTGCTCGCCTACGACATCCAGACCGGTGCGCTGCTGCCCTTCGCGCCCAAGGTCAACGGAGTGATCAAAGCAGTCGCCGCCTCGCCCGACGGCAAGCGGATCTACATCGGCGGCTCGTTCAACTCCGTCAACGGCAAGGACCGGTGGAACATCGCGGCCCTCGACGCCGCAACCGGCGAACTGGCTCCCGGCTTCATCCCGTCGATCGGCGGATCCGGCGTCTACGCCCTCACGACATCGGGATCGTCGGTCTACGCCGGCGGTCTGTTCACGCAGGGCAACGGCACCGCGCGGAAGAATCTCGCCGCATTCGACGCCACCAACGGCGCGTTGCTGCCCTGGGCACCGCAGCCCGACGCACAGGTCGACGCGATGGTGATGGATCCGGTGGGGAAAGACACCATCATCGGCGGACGCTTCTCGCAGATCAGCGGCAACACCGAGTTGCGGGGCATCGGAGCGGTCGACAAGACGACCGGACTCGTCGACGCGGCCTGGGAACTCCCTCGCACGGTCAAGAACGGCCTGACCACGGGCGACACCGCGGGAAAGTCCGGAATCTTCGGACTCGCAGCTGACGCGAACGGCGTGTACGGCACCGGCTGGGCATATGCCGGGGTCGAGACGGCCAACCTCGAAGGCACGTTCGCCGCCGAGGCCGGGACCGGCAAGGTCCGCTGGATCTCCGACTGCATCGGCGATCATTACGGTGTCTACTCCACGGGCAAGGTCGTTTACACCACGAGCCACACCCACGCCTGCGAGACCAACGGCCTCCACCCGGAGCAGACGCCGCGCACGCACCGTTATTCCGAAGCCTTCACCGCCGACGCACGAGGCACGCTTGGCCACCAGCCGAACGTGAACTATAAGGACTGGGCCGGAACCCCAGCCCCCTCGGCATACGCCTGGACACCCGACTGGGCCGTCGGCGTCACCACCGGGATGGGCCAGGCCGGCCTGTCGATCACGGGCACCGGCGACATGATCTCCGTCGGCGGCGAATTCCGCTCGGTCAACAACGGCCAGTTCGAAGGACTCGTCCGCTTCTCCACGGCACCTCCCGGAGGAGCCAAGGACAAGCCCCGCCTCGCCGGAGAGAAGTGGGGCGCCACGGCCACCCGGGCAGCGGACGACGCCCGCCGCGTCACCGTCTCGATCCCGGCGAACTGGGACCGCGACGATCTGACTCTGGCCTACGAGCTCTACCGGTCGGGCACCTCGACACCGGTGGCGACCACCACCGCCGATGCGACCTGGTGGAAGCGTCCGAACCTCGCGCTCGTCGACACGGCGGCCCCGACGGGTCCGCTGCCGCAATACACCGTCGTCGCACGGGACAGCAACGGCAACACCGCCACGAGCGGCGTCGCCACGGTCGCACCACCCACCGGAACCGTCGCACTCGTCGCACGGGACAGCGGGAAAGCGGTCGGGGTCTCCGGCACCGCATCTCCCGCCGTGCAGCAGGCGATCACCGGAGCCGCGTCCCAGCAGTGGACCGTCGTCCCGAAGGCGGACAACAAGTTCCAGCTGAAGAACGTCGCAACCGGAGCCTGCCTGGCCGTCTCCGGCTCGGGCCAGGCCGACGGCACACCGGTGCTCCAATGGACCTGCTCCGACAGCCCGAACTTCCTGTGGAGCCGCAACGACGTGGGCGACGGCTACAGCCAGCTCGCCACCAGCCACTCCGGCAAATGCCTCACCCTCCGCGACGGCAACATCGCCGACGGAGCGAGCTACGGCCAGTGGAGCTGCGGCGTGACCTCCGGGGCCAGCTACCTCCAGTTCGAACTGCGTCCCGCCGGCACGATCACGATCGTCGCCGAAGAGAGCGGGAAGGCCGTCGGGGTCTCCGGCACCGCATCTCCCGCCGTGCAGCAGACGATCACCGGAGCCGCATCCCACAAGTGGACCATCGTCCCGAAACCGAACGGCAAGTTCCAGCTGAAGAACGTCGCAACCGGAGCCTGCCTGGCCGTCTCCGGCTCGGGCCAGGCCGACGGCACACCGGTGCTCCAATGGACCTGCTC